>NZ_RKRF01000007.1 GCF_003843875.1 Aquisalibacillus elongatus
ACACGTGGAGCTGACGGATACTAATCGATCGAGGACTTAACTTCGCAAGAAAAGACGTATTCGTCTTTGGCAGTTCGTATTTAGTTTTGAAGGTGCTTAGCACCAATAACATAAGAGTCCGGTGGCGATGGCAGAGAGGTCACACCTGTTCCCATGCCGAACACAGCAGTTAAGCTCTCTAGCGCCGATGGTAATTGGGGTGTTTCCCCTGTGAGAGTAGGACGCCGCCGGGCATCAGATAAGAGCTACTAGATTTAATCTAGTAGCTCTTATCTTTTTGTCCAATGGTCTAAAGTAACTGCAAAAAGGTCTGAAAAATTAACAATATAAAATACATTAGATTTTTAAAGGACTTAATGTCTTTTTATATCATTAAACATACTTTTGTGGTATTTTCTATTAGTGAGTTAGGAAAAGATATGGTTAGAGAAACAAGGAGGCTGTACATATGAGCCGTGATGAGCATATAGAACCCGTAGAATACATCGCAAACATTGAAAGTCTAGATCGTAAAGGGTCAGGACAAGCAGTGGTTTGGCGTGAGAATGAATTAGGAAATCCAAAGAAATTAAAATTAGTCGTACCACAAACGATCCCTGGAGAAAAAGTAAAAGTAGATGCTTTATATCCAACAAAAAAGTGGAGTAAAACAAACTTAAAAGAAGTGATTGATGCAAGTCCTGAGCGGACAATTGCACCTTGCCCTCATTTTGATATTTGTGGAGGATGCGTTTGGAAGCATTGGGATTACTCAGGCCAATTAAACTATAAAACCGAGTATGTAAGGAAAGCATTAGAAAGCCAAGGTTTTGACCCAGAAATAGTCAAACCTACAATTGGCATGGATCGCCCGTGGGACTACAGAAATAAAATGGAGTTTACGTTTTCTCCAGAAGGTCATATGGGGATGCACGAACAAGGCAATTTCAAAAATGTCTTTGACCTTGAGACGTGTTTAATTGCTAAGGACGATATGGTTAATGCTTCATTAGAAGTGTCAAAATGGGCAAAGGATCACGGACTAAAGGGGTATGAAAAGGAAGAACATGTTGGTTTACTTCGTCATCTAATGGTTCGTCAGTCGTTTACAACCGGTGAGATCATGCTAGCGGTTGTCGCAACTGAACCACCAAAAGGTGAGCTGAAACCAGTTGTCGATGATCTCATTCAACGGATTCAGCCATACGATAAAGTCAAAAGTTTACTATGGTTGGAAAACACACTTTGGGCGGATCAATTACAAGCAGAAGATGTATATGTATTAGATGGTCGTGACTTCATTTATGATGAGATATACGGATACCAATATCGCTTGTGGTTTGACACCTTTTTCCAAACGAACCCGACACAAGCAGAAAAGCTAATAGACTTAGCCATAGAACTCGGAAATCCGCAACCACACGAAAAAATGATTGATCTATTCTGTGGTGTAGGAACTTTCTCATTACCATTCGCCAAACGAGTGAATCAATTAGCAGGTGTTGAAATTGTCGAAAGTTCCATTGAATCGGCAAAACGAAATGCGATCGAAAACGGCATAGACAACACCCACTTCTTAGCAAAAGACGCCCGCCGTGGAATCGATCAAGTTTTAGAAGACTTCGGACAACCAGACATTTTATTATTAGACCCACCACGTTCAGGTGCTGGTGGCAAAGTTATGCGTCGAATCGGCCGTTCGAAACCAAAACGAATCGTCTATGTATCGTGTAACCCAAGCTCATTTGCAGAAGATGTAGCTGAACTAGCACCATTTAATTACGAACTTAAATCTGTGCAACCAGTTGATTTGTTTCCGCATACGGTGCATGTGGAATTAGTTAGCGAAATTATATTAAACGAAGAAGAATAGCATTTTAAAAGCAGAGAATGAGACGAATTTGTCTTATTCTCTTTTTTTATCAATATTAAATGGATATTTATGTTAAGATGAATTTAATTTTAAAATAGAGGAGAATAATTTAATGCAGATTCAATTTAAAGATATTAATAAATCCAATTACATAGAGTGTGTAGAATTAGAGGTATATGATGAGCAAAAGGATTTTATAGCGCCAAATTGGTACTCTCTTTTAGAAGTTAGTTATGAAAGTGAAGAGAGGCATCCGATGGCAATCTATAAAGATGAGGTAATGATAGGGTTTATTATGTATGTGTTTTATCCAGCAGATGATGATTATCCACTAGATTCATGGTGGATTGAACGATTGATGATTGATCAAAAGTATCAGAATAAAGGGTATGGAAAATCTACCTTAGAGAGGTTTATAAACTATTTTAGAAGTAAATATGGAAACGTTGAGTTACGAATAGCAACAGAACCAAATAATCTAACAGCTATTAAACTATATGAAAATACAGGATTTGTGAAAACAGGAGAATTTGCAGCAGACGAAGTTGTATTATTGAAGGAATAATTATTTGAAAAAATAGGTAATAAATAATGAATCCAATATTACTTGATATTCCAAAAAAATTAGAATCTGATAGGTTAATACTACGTGCACCTAAACCATCTGGGGACGGTGAAATTGTAAACAAAGCCATAAAGGCCTCGATTAATGAACTAAAACCTTGGCTGCCCTTTGCTCAAAAGTTACCTACTATTGAAGAAACAGAAGCTAACTTAAGAAATGCGCATATAAATTTCTTGAAAAGAACAAGCTTTCGTTTTCTTATATTCCACAAAGACACAAACGAATTTATTGGAACGACAAGTTTTGAATATGTAGATTGGAATATCCCCAAATGCGAAATTGGCTACTGGATTAATACTGAATTCAGTGGAAATGGGTACATCTTAGAAGCAGTGGAAGAATTAATTGACTTCGGATTTCAACAAATCAAATTTAATAGGATTGAAATTAAGTGTGAGTTCACAAATTATAAAAGTCGTGCCATCCCTGAGAAACTAGGTTTTGAATTAGAGGGCATATTGAAAAATGAAGATTTGTCTGCTGATGGTAGTACACTGACTGATACTTGTATATACGCGAGGGTTAATTAACTTCTGAACACGTATGACAAGTCTGCTTTTAATCTGTTAAAAATATAAGAACAAGCATTTTCATCATTTTTATAAGTCTTAAACGCCTCAATATCCTGACCCTCAAAATGATAAACCGTCACCTCCTTATTATCAGGATTCACAACCCAGTATTCCTCGACACCGCATGACATATAGAGGTCGAGTTTAAGAATCAAATCTTTCTTTCGTGTGCTTTCCGACAGAACTTCAACAACCAATGACGGGACACCCTTATAGTAATCGTCTTCACCTAAATGTTTCTCTAAATCGCAAATGACCATTAAATCAGGTTGAACCATGTTCATTTCTTCGGTTGAAGGTCTTTTCAATTCAATATCAAAAGGCGCAACAAATGGCGTACACTCGTTTTCTGCAAAAAAGTTAGAGAAGGTAGCATGCAATTGACCAACCGCATACTGATGAGATACTTTTGGTGAAGCGAGCAAGTAGATCTCGCCATCGATATACTCAACCCTCTCATCTGATTCCTTTCTTAACTGTAAAAATTCATGATAAGTTGCTTTTTCGCCATAACCGAATACAGGTAAATTTTCATTAACCCGCTGTGGTACATCACTATGTTTCACACTTGTTGTTAGCCTTGCAATCTCAGTCCCGTTTCGTGTAATCACAATATCTTCATTTGCCGCTAACAATAAATACTTACCGAAATTATTTTGCAGTTCAGTGGAGTTGATTCTCATACATAACACCCCCATTTAAATAAAGTTAGCTAACTTAGCTAACTTTATTATATATTTTCCAACACAAAAAAAAAGCCCCCTTACTCAGAGAGGCTGCGTTCTTAACCCTATTCTTACTTTTTCTCTTTTTCCGATTCCTCAATCGGCAAAAACTCAAAAATCTCACCGGATTCAATCGACTCGGCTAGTCGTTCGAGCCAGTGGCAGTAGCGTTTGTAATCCTCTAGTTGCTGGATGTCTCGTCTAGCGTGATCCTTCATTTCTTCATCAATCTCATCATCATCTACAATTTGTTGCAGTTCGTCAATGGCATATTGGATCGCGGTCAAATTCAACTTAGCTTCGCGCTCCCATTTATCACCAAAGAAATGGGCGAAGTATTGGAAGAAATCCTTTTCTGCCATGAATAAGTCCTTACGAGAGCCTTTTCTCCATACTTTCTTAACAATGTTGATATCTTGTAACTTTCGTACAGCTGTACTCATACTTGGCTTACTCATGCCAAGATCATCTTTCATGTCATCCAAAGTCAATGGAGCATGTTTGAAATACATGGTCGCGTACAACCTTCCAATAGAAGGTGTCACCCCATACAAATCCATCGTTTCGGCAATTGCGTTGATGACGGTGCGTTCAGCATCTTCAAGCATTTCCTCGGCTTTTTGTTGCTTTTGATCTTCCGCCAATGAAAACCCTTCTTTCTTCACTAAATTTCCTATTTATTAAATTAAAACGGTTAAATATAAATTTAACTACCTTAACTCTAACTATACCTTAATTTGGTACAAAATCAAAGTTTAATTTCTACTGGTTTACAAAAAATATCCACTGTGATATATTTAAAATGTTAAATACGTTAAAAAATAATTTAATAAAATAAACATAGGGAGGAAGCCTCATGAAACAAATGTACATTAACGGGGAATGGACGGAATCCCAATCCGGAAATACAAGAGACATTATAAACCCGTATAACCAAGAAAATATCGCAACTGCTGCTGAAGGGGACGTAGAAGATGCGAATTCAGCAATCTCAGCGGCTCGTAAAGCTTTTGACAATGGTGAGTGGGCTCACACACCAGCAAGTGAACGTGGCAAAAAAGTTTACCAAATCGGTAATTTAATCGCGCGAGATCGTGAAGAGTTAGCGGAGCTTGAAACGCTTGATACTGGTAAAACGTTAGAAGAAAGTCTAGCGGACATGGACGATATCGCTGAGGTCTTTCGCTACTTTGGCGGTTTAGCTGACAAAGACGGCGGCGAAATCATTGAGTCACCGATTCCAAACAGTCAAAGTAAAGTCGTTCGTGAACCAGTAGGAGTTTGTGGTCAAATCACGCCTTGGAACTATCCACTTCTTCAAGCTGCGTGGAAAATCGCGCCAGCATTAGCAGCAGGTAACACCATCGTGATGAAGCCGAGTGAAATCACACCTTTAACAACTGTCAAAGTAACAGAATTAATGGAAGAAGTCGGATTTCCTAAAGGTGTTGTGAACCTTGTACTTGGCGCAGGCGCAACTGTCGGTAACGAATTAGCGGTCAGCCATGACGTTGACTTAATTTCGTTTACAGGCGGAATCGACACTGGTAAGAAAATCATGCAAGCGGCAAGCGGTAATGTGAAAAAAATCGCCCTTGAGCTTGGTGGGAAAAATCCAAACGTCGTATTCGCGGACGCAGATTTTGAAACAGCTGTAGACCAAGCGTTAAACGCTGTGTTCTTCCATGCCGGTCAAGTGTGCTCAGCTGGTGCTCGTCTAATAGTTGAAGATTCGATTCATGATGAATTCGTCGAAGCACTGGTTGAACGAACGAAGCGCATCAAACTAGGTAACGGTTTTGATGAAGATACACAATCAGGACCACTCATCTCAGCAGAACACCGTGCCAAAGTGGAAGAGTATGTTGAGATCGGTAAAAAAGAAGGTGCCAAAGTGTTAATTGGCGGTGCTCGACCAGAAGACTCTGAGCTACAAGACGGCTTTTTCTACCTACCAACGATTATGACAGAGTGCCGTTCAGATATGCGCATTGTACAGGAAGAAGTTTTCGGCCCAGTTCTAACAGTTGAACGTTTTAAATCTGAAGACGAAGCTGTTCGTCTAGCGAATGACACGATTTATGGCCTAGCAGGAGCTGTATGGACAACGGACGTAGATAAAGCTGAACGCGTATCAGCTCAACTACGCATGGGTACCGTTTGGATCAACGACTTCCACCCATATTTCGCACAAGCACCATGGGGCGGCTATAAACAATCAGGCATTGGACGTGAGCTAGGTAAACCTGGATTAGAAGAATATACAGAAACGAAACATGTTTATCGTAATCTGAAGCCAGAACCGCTCAATTGGTTTAAATAATACTAACGACGAATTTGAATGACTGCAAGGAGGTTCATAACATGAGTGAAACATTTGATTATGTAGTAATCGGCGGAGGAAGTGCAGGATCTGTCATGGGTAACCGTCTAAGCGCAGACGGAAAGCGCAGTGTATTAATTTTAGAAGCAGGGCGCAGTGATTATCCATGGGATCTGTTAATCCAAATGCCAGCAGCCCTACCGTTCCCAGCTGGTAAAAGTCTATACGACTGGAAATACGAATCAGACCCTGAGCCTTACATGAACGGACGTCGCATCAAGCACGCTCGTGGTAAAGTGCTTGGCGGCTCAAGCTCTATTAACGGTATGATTTATCAACGTGGTAACCCAATGGACTATGAACGTTGGGGAGCTGACGAGGGTATGGAAACGTGGAACTTTGCCCACGTGCTTCCATATTTTAAACGTTTAGAAAACGCGCTTGCAGCCGACGCTGATGATGAATACCGTGGCACGAATGGTCCGGTAAAATTAGAGCGCGGTCCAGCGAAAAATCCATTATTCCAAGCTTTTTTTGAAGCAGCGGTTGAAGCAGGATACAACCGTACGCCTGATGTGAACGGCTACCGCCAAGAAGGATTCGGCCCGTTTGATAAACACGTTTATAAAGGTCGACGTTTTTCAGCATCACGAGCTTATTTAGACCCGGTGAAAAACCGTCAAAACTTAACGATCCGTACACGTGCGTTTGTGGAAAGTATCGATTTTGACGGAACACGCGCTAGTGGCGTAACGTACCGTCGTAACGGCAAAACACATCAAGTTAAAGCTCGGGAAGTTGTTTTAGCTGGTGGTGCGATTAACACGCCACAGCTCCTACAGTTATCTGGAGTTGGCGATGCTGAACACTTAGAGTCACTTGGAATCAAACCGATCGTGAATCTACCAGGTGTCGGTGAAAACCTTCAAGATCACCTAGAAGCTTACATCCAGTACACTTGTCCAGAGCCGGTTTCCATGCAACCAAGTTTAAATAAACTACGCATGCCGTGGATTGGTTTGCAGTGGTTACTCGGCCGAAAAGGTCCAGCGGCAACGAACCATTTCGAAGGCGGCGGATTCATCCGTTCAAACGATGAAGTGGATTACCCTAACTTAATGTACCACTTCTTGCCAGTGGCCGTTCGTTACGACGGGAAAAAAGCAGACACGAAACACGGTTTCCAAGTCCACGTTGGCCCAATGTACTCGGATGCCCGAGGATCACTAAAAATTCGTTCAAAAGATCCACGCGAACATCCAAGTATGATTTACAACTATCTATCAACTGAACGCGATCGACAAGAGTGGATCGAAGCGGTTAGAAGAACAAGAGAAATTATGGAGCAGCCCGCAATCAAACCATATAACTCAGGCGAAATCTCACCTGGACCATCTGTTCAAACAGATGAAGAAATCCTAGAATGGGTAAAAAATGACGCCGAAACAGCGCTCCACCCATCTTGTACAGCCAAAATGGGACCAGAATCAGACCCAATGGCGGTTGTCGACCCGAACACGATGAAAATCCACGGACTCGACAACGTACGTGTCGTCGATGCATCAGCTATGCCATATGTCACAAACGGCAACATCCACGCCCCCGTTTTAATGCTAGCTGAAAGAGCAGCAGACTTAATCTTAGGCAAAGAACCACTAAAACCTGAATATAAAGATTATTACCGTCATGGTGTTGACTCTGCTGATGCAGGCGTTGTCACTAGTAACTAATTAACCCAAGAACTTACGATTAATTGTTTTACCCCCTTATAAAACATATAGATCGAGAGCACCAGATTGTTTGAAAGCAATTTGGTGCTTTTTTTATCAAAAAAATTAGAAATTTATGCTAAAATTGAGTCTATGTAAATAAACAATCTGAAGTTTAAGGGTGGAATGTATATTGAAGAATCTATTAGTCTTGTTGTCCATGAGTATCATACTATTAGCTGGGTGTAATCTAAGCTCAGATGAATCTTTGTCTTTCAAAGAAGTGGACAAAGAAGATCTAAGCAAAGATATTCAGTCCTTTTTTGATGGGGTTAAAGACCAAAATGGAGTTCATCTTCACTCTAATCGTGATGACAAAAATACGATGTACTTCTATTTTAATGAAAGAAATGTTAATCAGGGTGAAGAAGCCGTTTATTTCACAGACTTTGATTTAGAAGCAGATGGGGATACATTAAAGATTTTATATGAAAGTGATCAAACGCTAGATTATTCAGATAATTCTATTAAGAACGAAGTGTATTTAAAAGTAAACTTAGATCAAAATTACGAAACAATAAGTGTGTTTAATAACGGTGAAGAAACGCACTTTGGTACAGTTACAGCATGGTTAAGTAATTAATAACGTTCTTTTTTTAGGAGAGAGACAATGGAAAAAGTTATACAAGAGATTGCCAAGGCCATAAACACTCAATATAAAAAAATAATCATTGGCATTTCAGGTCACGGTGCTTCAGGAAAGACGACTTTTGCGAACAAACTAATAGAGCATTTAGACGAATCAGATGTGAATTATTTAAATACAGATCCGTATATCATGGGTTCAAAAATCAGGAAATACACCACGATTGACTATGAGTATCAAAATGAGAACCATCAATTTAAAATGACAGCTTGTCACCCAGCTGCTCATCAAATAGATGCTTTAGAACGAGACATAAACATGATGAGGGAAGGCTTGGACTTTTACTCAATTGAAACATCTTATGTAGAGAGCACATTAATGTCATCACAAAACAAAGTCAATATTGTAGAAGGCATGAGTGTGGCATTCATAGATCCAAATATAATAGATTTAAACATCTACTTATACACTGATGGAGAAACAGAACTATTAAGAAGAGGGATTCGAGACGTATCTGAAAGAGGAACGGATCTTCAGTATTTAAAGCAATCACATCGGCAGCGTCGAATTCAATATGAAATCTTCATGCACCCTTACCACCAAAACTTTGATGTTGTGATTAAAAACTCTAACAAAGGATATCATTTAGAGAAAAATAAATTATAAGAAGCAATGTTATGAAACAATACATGTTAAAAAAGCTGGCCTCCAAACAAGGAGGCCAGCTTTTGTTATATTATTCTTCTATTTGTAACCACTCATCAACCACATCTTGGTTGTCGTTAACCCAATCTTTAGCACCTTCAAGGGGCTCTTCTGCATTTTCAACATAGTTGATTAAGTCACCAATTTGTTCGTCATCCATCTTCCAGTTCTTGAAATATTCACTGACTTTTGGATAATCGTCTGCGAAGTCTGTTCTAGTTGCATGGTGAATCTTCTCAACGCCACCATAGACATTTTGTGGATCTTCTAAGAACTTAAGGTCATATTCTGAGAAAATCCAGTGAGGTGTCCATAGTGGTGCCACAATTGGTTCTTCACTTTTAATGGATTCTCCAATTTCAGTTAACATAGTAGGTTCTGTACTTGGTAGTAGTTCAAAATCTAGGTCATAATCTTCAATTAATTGCTTCGTAACTTCCATCGTACCCGCACCTGGATCAAAACCAACAATCTCACCATCAAACATATCTTTATGCTCATTTAAATCTTCAATGCTATCTACTTCTTCTACATAACTTGGAACAATAAGTCCAACTTTAGCGTTATCAAACCAAGTAGCATCTGAGAAGTTAACAGTATCTTGGTATTCTTCTAGGTAGTTAGCATCTTGAACAGGTAACCAAACTTCTAAACTGGCATCTAAGTCACCATTTTCTAGTGCTTTCATCGTGAAACCCATGTCCAACTGAGTTAACGTCACGTTATAACCTTTATCTTCTAAAATAGCTTTCCACATATTTGTAACTGCAATATTCTCAGCCCAATTAATCTTACCAATTTCTAATTCATCTGTGTTCACTTCAGTTTCGGATTCTTGTTCTTTGTCACCTTGCGCACTGTCTGATTCGTCATCACTGCCTCCACAAGCAGCAAGTGCAACCATTACTAGTAACACTAAACTAAGACCTAATACTTTCTTCAAGTAATTCATAGTTGAAAAATACTCTCCTTTTAAAATTTAGTTTAAAAAATTTGATACATTAAATTCATTTAAAAATATTTTAACAAAAATGCCGAATAAAAACTCATCCCTTATTTTAATAGAGATAAGCTAGACATGTAAGGTCATTTTTTAATAACCCCAATATGTAACGGAATTCATTTCGTTAAAATATTTTTAAACGTTCTTTATATATTTTATGTTAACGTTTTTAGAATATATGTCAAGGGGGTGGGTAGAAATCTAACTCTAATCGAAGTTATCGTAGTACTGTTAGCAGGCTTGGTTCAAGTGATTCAGGGAAAGTCATTTGACAGTAGATACCATTTTAAAATATGAACAAATTAGAATGCGAAGACCACCCACATGACGATTCAGTCATGTGTCAGGATGAAGATGATCATTCAGACCACCATCATTAAGCTAATAAAAAGAGACTAGCCGCTTTGGTTAGTCTCTTTTTAAGAGGATGCAAAAAAATATTTATACTACCAACCATAAACGCTTTCACATGTACCAGGCTGCGGTTCATAGTAACAATGTTCTTTGTATTGACCCGTAAACGGTTCCCCGAACCATGTATCTGGACAGTCCCCATACGGATTAAAATACCAAAGCGCATATTGCGCAGGGTGCTGCCTCCAATATTTCAATACTTGTTCCGCTAACCTTTTCTCTGTCCCCCTCGCTCGATTATAAAACATATCCCCTTCTTGAACGGCCTCAAACGAGTAATTTCCCCCCTGCACTTGATAAATAACATCCTCTATAGACGTTAATTCCTCAAAATCTAAACAACCCGCCTTCAGTCGATTCACAATCACATTTCCAACCATCAGCATCCCTAACTTACCCTCACCAACAGCTTCCGCCCTCATCATTCGTGCGATCAAACTAATATCATTCTGATTATAGGCTACTCTAGCCAACTTAAATCACCTCTAACTAAAGTGTATTTATTTAAAGATAAGAACATATTATTGTATGGTTATTTTCCTTGCGAGGTGATTAAGTTGATTGATACATGGTTATTTCTTTAAAGCTGTATCATGTAAATGACAATAGGTCTCTTTTTTACTCACTGTTAATAAGTAACAATTATGGTACAGTTATAGGGAGTTTTATTTATTTTAAGTAAGGTAGGGTATTGTATGGTCGAAATAATCATTCTAATTATATTAGCTAGTTTAATATTTTTGTTCTATAGAAGTTTTACGAAGAGAAAGCTAATGAAAAGTGACTTTTACACGATGGTTCAAGATAAATCCGAACAGTTTTTAATAGATTTTGGTGAACTAAAAACAAAGTATATTGCTTCATCTGATACAGAAGAATTGAAAGAAAGGTATTCAAAGATATATAAAAGGTTTTTGAAGAATAAAACCTTGTTCAGAAATATGACTAAAGAGATGAAGAGCTTTTATGAGACTTATAGGAATCTTTCAAAACTGGTACGAGAATGGAATATGGCGTATGTAGAATATGAAATAAAAGAAACTGAAGAACTATTAAATAATGTCGATGATAAATCCCTAGATGATCAACAAAGAGAAGCGATTGTTACGGATGAGGATAATAATCTAGTTATTGCTGGTGCTGGTAGCGGTAAAACATTAACGGTTGCAGGAAAAGTAAAATATTTGGTTCAAAGAAAGAAAATTGACCCTGACAATATTTTGTTAATCACTTTTACTAAAAAAGCGACTGAGGAAATGAGAGAAAGAATAGTTGAAGACTTAGGAATAGGGGTTAAAACAACTACCTTTCATAGGTTAGGTTTAGATATCATCTCATATCAAAGAGGATATAGACCAGAGGTAACTGAGAATTTAAATCAGATCCTTACTGATTTCTTCGTATCTAAAGTCAAGCAAAATCCTAAATTAGTCGAAGATGTCATCTACTATTTTGGTTTTTATCAGTCAGTTCCAAGCTCATATGATGAAATTGAGAATCTAGATGAACTGTATAAATCTTATAAGCATATGAATCTTGAAACATTAAAATCAACCATCGATAGAAAAATTGAGGAAACAAAAGAGCTTAAAAAAACGCTTCAACGCGAAACGGTTAAGAGTTTTGAAGAGGTTCTAATTGCCAACTTCTTGTATTTAAATGGAATAAAGTATGAGTATGAAAGAATTTACCCGTATGATGTAAATGACCGATACCGAAAAAAGTACAGACCTGATTTTTATTTACCTGAATATGATTTATATATTGAACATTTCGGAATAAATAAAGATTTTAGAACCCCATGGCTTAATGAAATTGAGGAGGAAAAGTATCTTGAAGGCATTCATTGGAAAAGAAGTGTACATAAAGAAAAGGGAACTAATCTCTTAGAAACCTACTCTTACTATAATCAAGATAATCAACTACTTAGTAAAATAGAAGAAAAGTTAACAAAAGCTGGAGTAGAATTTCATAAACCTGATCTTAAAGAAGTATATACCAACATCTTTTTATCAGAACGAGAAGAAAACTACTTTAAAGAAACTAAGAAGTTAATGGCGACATTTATAAATTTGTATAAATCACAAGGGTTTGATTTAGATGAATTTAATCGACTAGAAGAAGAATTGAAGCAAATAGAAAACCCTTTCTTACAAAGGAGATCATTACTTTTCTTGAGCATGACTAAGAATGCTTATAGCTACTATCAAACAAGACTAAATGATAATAATGAAATAGATTTTAATGACATGATTAATCATGCAACTGTTTTTGTTGAGGATTCTCATAGTCTTGATGAAGATAGTTTCTTGAATTTTGACTATATCATAATAGATGAGTTTCAAGATATTTCGGTCAGTCGTTTTAATTTAGT
Source organism: Aquisalibacillus elongatus (assembly GCF_003843875.1). Classification (GTDB taxonomy): domain Bacteria; phylum Bacillota; class Bacilli; order Bacillales; family Alkalibacillaceae; genus Aquisalibacillus; species Aquisalibacillus elongatus. Next base: position 12,949 of record NZ_RKRF01000007.1, read on the forward strand.
CAATGCGATTAAAGAACAATCAAATAGTAAAGTTCTATCTGTTGGTGATGACTGGCAATCGATTTACAGGTTCGCAGGAAGTGATTTAGATCTTTTTTCGAATTACAATCAATATACAGAAGAGGCTACTGAACAATTAAAAATTGAAAAAACGTATAGAAATTCACAGGATTTGATTGATATTGCTGGTCAATTTATTATGAAGAATCCTAGTCAAATCACGAAAAATTTAGTCTCAAATAAATCAAATGACCACCCCGTGTACATTTATGGTTATAACCAAGATTATTACAAGGCATTTTCTAAAGCTATTGAAAGTATTGTTGAAGATAAAGGTGAAGAAACAGATATTTTTGTTTTAGGACGTAATAACTTCGATAAAGACCGAATCATTCAGCTAAGTGATGGAGAACTAAGACTTTACCGAGATCGAGATAGAAACGACATGCTAGAGCATAAAAAGTTTCCTAACTTAAGAATTCAATATTTAACCGTACACCGGTCTAAAGGTTTACAAGCGAGTAATGTAATTATCATAAATTTACGTAATGATAAGTTAGGTTTCCCTAATAAGATATCAGATGATCCGATCTTGTCATTTGTGTTGTCGAATAAAGAGGACTTCGAATTTGGAGAAGAAAGAAGGCTATTTTATGTAGCCCTAACAAGAACATTAAATGATGTGTATTTAATAACACCAGAAAAAGATATGTCTATATTTGTTAATGAGCTCATAAAAAGTCATGGACTAGTCTTTAATCTTGTGACAGGTGAAACGTATAATGGATCAAACCCTAAATGTCCGAGGTGTAAAGGAACTTTGATATTAAGAGAGAATTCGTTTAATAGAAATCAATTTTTAGGATGTTCGAATTATCCATACTGTGACTACTCTTTTAAAGATCCAAACTTACTTCATAATGAAATTAAATGCCCTTCTTGTAAAGGATACATGATAAAAAGAAAAGGGAGATATGGTGAGTTTTATGGATGTGAGAATTATCCTTTTTGTGAAAATAAGATTAAGATATAATATGTTTTAATGTTCCTAGACTACCGATTAATATTTTTGATTAAGAGAGTGGTTTAGGAGAGTAATGAAAGTGTACTGCTCAACAAATATAATAAGATTAGGAATAACCAAAGGAGGAGATGTACATACCATAATATTTAGAAAGACCAAGCCAATGGATTTAAAAATCTTTTTTCTTAATTTTCTTGCACTAATTGGGGACGAGTTGAAGAATGCATATGTTTAAGTGAGTATTTGCTAAGTAGTGCAACGACTTATAACAAAAAGTGTATTTATATGAGGAATTGAAGGTCATGGAACGATATCTTTTATAAGGAAATAGTTTTGGGTATTTATTAATGTATAATAGGGTTATCGTGGTTTTGTTTTCAAATTTAATTCTTAATGTAAGGTGGGTGGAATGAATGAGTGAAAACTCATCTAAAGAGATTATTAATGTTGATGTGAAAGACATGGAAGTAATAGATGCTAAGAAAACGGGTTCAGTTGGGGAAACAATAGTAAAAGGGACAGGAAAGGCAATAATGCCTTTTATTCCTGTTATTGTTGAATACACTAGGCAAAGACTAACTTACGATTTAGAAACCCAGAATCAGGTTAGAAATGATAAAAGATCACAATTAAATAAACGTGCTGAGTCATTATTAAAACTCATTGATAAAGAAGAGGCTAAGGAAAATTTTGAACAGCGAAGAATTGACAGATGGTGTGAAGAATTAGAAGAAATCTGGAGAAAACTAGATACACTCGATGCAAAGAGTGATGGATTTGTAAAAGTAATGCTAAATAAATTATTTAAAAATGAAAAAAATTAATCCAAAACGGAGCATGAAAAGTGCTTACCCTAGAAGCAGCAAAGCTCATCAAAAGACGAACAAATTTAAGTGTTCTTTATTTTATATCATAAAATGTTTAGTCTCTTTTTCAATTATTTCTCGAGTAAGTTTACCTAACAGTGTCTTATGATCTTTATCAAAAGATGGTATTAAGGAACTTTTTAATTCTTCAGGATTATTAAATATAGAATATGTATTAGTTAATTGCTGCCTGTAGGTGTAATTATAAATATAAGCCTTGATAATTATATCTTGTACGTATGGTTTATGATATGTATTATATATTTCTTCTAAGAAAAATAGCTCCTTATTACCTTTTATTTTTTTCTTCATATTATCATTTGCGTTTATATGGTTTATCTTAATATTAAACTCATTGTTATTACCTAAAATTACTGATACATAATCAATATTCTCATTCCTTCCTTTAGATTCTAAAGGACTAATTTCTCTATCTTGATGAGTATAAATTTCTTTTGAAAATGTAATATGTCTACTAATATTTGTTTCGTAAGGACTGTAATGAGTAGTAAGAGAAGTTTCTTTCCTTCCTTTAAAATCAGAATTACATACTTTGCAGCATGGTACCAAATTATAAATAGAAATTGCTAAGAAAGGATACCTGGTTTTATCAAAAAAATGATCAAATGTAGCTCTTGTTCTTCCAGTATTATACTCTAAATTAAATATATATTGTGTATTACAATATGGGCAAACAGTAATATCTAGCTCTTGTTGAAATGCATAAGCATTCCAATTAGGTGAATTGTAGAAGTATTCATATTCTTTTATAAAAATTTTCAGTTTCTTATACAGATTAACTCTATCTTTACCAATTATATGAAGACTGTCTCTTAATTCACAAAACTCACTTCTTATTCGTTCTAATTCGTAAATATTCCCTACAATAGTATTCTCAATATTATTAATCAAAAATAACAAAATTTGTTTTATACTTTCGTTCTTTTCTTCAGTCAAAGATTTTTCTAGCTTTTTGTATAATCTATTATTATTTTCTTTATTTTCACCTAAAATAAATTCTTTATGCTTTTTAAGAATAGATTGATTGATAGTTAAATCGATCATATCACATCTTCCTTTGCTTTTTTAGTTTTGACAATTCATTTTCTAAAGTAGTAATTCTATTATCTAGCTCATGATTATCGTGAAGTTCAAGTTTATTATTATATATCTCTAGAATCTTATTTTTTAATAAAGGTTCACCAATTGTATCTATAAATTTCTTAATTGTATCTTTTTCATGGTAAACTTCTTGAGGTGATAATTGTAATAGTTGACGTATGAAAAGATTAATTTTTTCTTTTGCAAAACTCCCTATTAACCCATCTTTTATGAAGAATGAATTTGAAAAAAGTTCGATGATATTCGATGCAAAAGTTTTTGGACCATTATCTAAAAAGGAATAAGATTCATTAATATTATTTTTATTTTCTAAGAAGATTACATTTGAATTTGGAAAATCTGATAACACGAAAGGTGAATGAGTTGTTAATATAATTTGTACATCGCCGTTAAAAAGCAGATTTGTTAGTTTAATAAAATAATATAGCCAATCTTTTTGCCATTGGGGGTGAAAATATAAATCACCTTCATCAATTAGTAAAATAAAAGATTTAGGGAAGGAATAATCTTTTTCTTCGAATTGTAGTTGATTTTCTTTATAGATTATCTCTACTTCCGTATCAAAATCATCACTTTCAGAAAGTAATAATTCATCTTTTTTTAAATTATCTAATATATCATAAAAGCGGCTAAAAAGATTCAAAAGTCCATATTCGCCACTACTCATATCGGACCAAGTAAACTTTAGAAACCCTGTTTTAGTTAAGGCCTTTCTATAAAGTGATATAAACTCTTTAGTTTGTGGTGATTCAGTTAAAATATACGTACCTTTATTATTACAATATAAATTTATATTTTCTACACACTCAAAAAAAGTATTGAAATTTTCTTTTAGTGTAAAGAGTTGTTTTAAAAATTCTTTATCAACATTGTTTTTCAAATTAGGAATATCGAACTCAAATTGTTTATAAAGAGAATCAAAAATACTCTTATCATCAGAACTATATCTATAAAGGTAATCTCTGAAATCATATTCAAATGCCTCTGTTAAATTGTTTTCACTTAATAATAAATCTATATGTATAAAGAAAGCTTTTAAACAACCACTGTAGAATTCAATATAAAATTGTTCAGAATCCAAAAATGTAAAGAAGTCAGTAATCGATGGTCCATCTTCTAAAAACCTTATTACATCCTCTAAATCATCGGTAAAAGTTACATTTTCTAAGTCAATGGAAACTTCAATATAAATTTCCCTAGGAATCTTCATTATGTTTTGAATATTCAACTCTTCACTAAAATCATTTACAAAAAATATTTGTTTTTCAAATTCACTTCTTAAAAATCCTGAAATATTTGCATGTTTACCAATTAAATAATTGGTGGAAATGTTACTATAGTAGATTTCACCCTCTTCCTTTAACATACCGATGGAACGAACATCAAAGACATTCGAAAATAATAACGTTAGATGAGAATTTAAAATTAAAGGAGAAATACAAAAGGTTATAGAATCAGAAGAATTATTTTTAATTGAGAATTTAACTTGAGGTGAATGTAAAATATGTATCTTATTATTTATTGAATAGATTAATATATGTTTTGATTCTATATGTTTTTTACTCATTATATCAGATAAAAAATCAAGAAGCGTTGACTTACCTGAACCATTTTCACCTACTATTGCAGAAATGTTTAGATTAGTAGTATTATTTGTATTGGATTTTTTTACAGGTAATTCAAAGAAATTATTAAGGTAGATCTTATTATCTTCACAAATTAATTCTTTACCATTAAAATGAAAAGAGAATTCACTCCCAAGATTAGCCTCGAAATTATTCATATCTTTATATTTATCAAACCAAAAGTATAATAACTTCAATATTCACACCTCATATAATTTAAATTCTGCATTAAATATTTATTATATACTTTTTTAGTAAAATTTTCTATACATGTAAGTTAGCTAAAAGATGTTTTTGTTCTATTAGAATTTAGATACTGTTACGAATGTTTTTTAATCATCTTTTAAAAACAATCAAATTTTCAGTGAATGTATTATTGGAGATCCAAATGCTCTAAAAAAGTGTGAGAAATCTATTTGTCTCTAGTATAACTAATTAAACGAATGTATGATTAGACAGTTAATTCTAACGTCTATACTAAAGAGAAAGTTTTAAGTAAAAAAAATTATAAAAAACTCTAGAAAGGTGAAAAAAATGGCCATTTATAGTGAAAGAGATAATGATAGAAAGCCAATTTATGATGCAGCAGAAAAGTGGAAAAATGAGTGTTTACTTAACAGCAAGTCGTTAATCTGGGACGGGGAAGCTATTTGGACAAGCGAAAACATGCAAAGGTTCAGAAGAATATTTATAGAAAGGCCAGATGAATCAGGTAATTCGTTTGATGAAAAATTAAAAAAACAATTGAATGGTGAGACAGAGGAAGTTTATAAATTCGTTATTGAACTGTTATTCATATATTATTTGTTCCCATCTTCAATTAGTTATGATACCAAAATGGAAAAGATAGAAACAGTTGCCTCATGGAAAGGTATCGAAATAGATAGGTCTTGGTCCATTTTTAATAGTTTAAAAAAAGGATTAGGTAATACTGGGATGTATTTTAATGTTCAAAAATACTTTGAAATGAGTTATTTGTTCATTGTATCGGAAAATATTAAGAACCTTCCACTAAAAACGAGCGAATCAATTTTATCAAAACCAACAGAGTTAAAGAAGTTAGCTGAAGAAACACGACAAAATCAAATTGGAAAAAGAGTACAGATAATACATGCACTCCTACATTTATTACTGCCTAATTATTTTGAAAGAATTGTTAGTTGGGGAAATAAACAACAGATCGTAAAAGCATATGCTGACCTTCTTAATGATAATGCAACAACCAATGATTTAGATGACAAGCTTTATATAATTCGTGAGAAACTAGAAGAGCAGTATCCTAGTAAGAAAGTTGATTTCTATAAAGAGCCATTTGATGAAAAGTGGAGTAGTACTAAACCAAAAAAGAAGAAGCAAACACCTGTCGAAGAAAGTGATGATGGTTTAACAATACCTACTATAGACTTTAACGTAGAATCGAATACCAATGGATTAGTATTTGAAAACTTAGATGTACTTATGAATCAAGTGAAAACAGCTATAAGTAATGGTAAACATATCATTTTAACCGGTCCTCCAGGAACAGGTAAATCTAAGTTAGCTAGTAAAATATGTGAAATGTATTCTGTACAGGCGGAGATGGTAACTGCAACTTCAAACTGGTCAACTTATGAAACAATTGGAGGTTATCGACCTGATCGAAATGGAAACTTGTATTTTAGCGAAGGTACTTTCTTAAAATGTGTGAGGGACAATGAAACTCATGCTCCTACAAATACTTGGTTAATAATTGATGAGATTAATCGTGCAGATATTGATAAAGCATTTGGGTCATTGTTTTCTGTACTTACAGGAGACGAAGTAACATTACCATTTGAAACGAAAAGTGAAAATTCAATTGTCTTGCAACCACAAGGGGAGTCTACTTCGGTAGAACCGAATGATTTTACATATGTCATTCCTAATGATTGGCGTATTATAGCTACTATGAATACAATAGATAAGGCCTCTTTATACGAGATGAGTTATGCTTTCATGAGGCGTTTTGCATTTATTCCTGTAGGTATACCAAAAGATATTAATAGTGAATTAATTCAAAAGTATCTAGATGTTTGGGAGATGAGTACTTATCCGCATGTTGAAGCATTAGCTGCAATATGGAAAATAATAAATAAATATAGAAAAATAGGACCAGCAAGAAGATATTGCTAAATATACTCAGAATAATGATGATTTTACATCGGCTATTATTCTATATGTGCTACCACAGTTTGAAGGAATTCCAGTTAACAGAATGAAAGAATTTGTCGAGCAACTAGTAAAAGAAACTGACTTAGTAATTGATCAAAATATACTACATGAATTTTTAGATGATTTCTTTGAATTAGGTGAATTTTAATGAGTGTAACCGAAGAAGAGTTAATTGAAGAAATATCGGGTTTCTTACATGGTTATTTGAAAGATGGAAAAATAAAAGTTAATTCATTTCTATCCAAGATGAACCTCAATATTTCTAACATTGAACAGTTATTAGTGATTCGTTTTTTATTGAAAGATGAAACTATTGAATTTGTAAAAGATCTACCTTATTTATTAAAACGCTTTAAGACTACAACAGTTATGAATAACGAGACGCATATTGGTGAAGTGAGAGGACAAATAAATTGGGAACAGACTACTAAAGAAAGGGTTACTACAAATTATCGTGATAGGACAACATTCTCTACTACTGAAAGTGTTCGTTCCTATAATACCCCTGAGAATTTAGTGCTCAAACAGTTACTTAAAATCTTATATTCAATTCTATATAAAGATTCCTATACAAAAGGATTTGAGCATTCAAGCTGGTTTTCAGAATGGCAAACGTATAAAGGAAACGTAAGCCAAGCCATTAAAAAGAATATTTATTTGCAACGAGTGGATAAAGTAAACGTATCTGATCGTATAGTACAGAAAACACTAAATCATCGAAATAGATTATATCGTGATGCTGCAAAATTGCTTATATTATATCGCAATTATACAAATGGACAGTATAGTAAAGAGGACCTTGAATTACTATTGCGAGAGACTTTTATTTCGCCAAAAAAAGTCGATGTACTATTTGAATTATATTGGATCGTTCAAATTATTAAGCAAAATACTGAGAACAGTCAATTACACTTAATGGATGGTTCACAAAACTTGGTAGCTTCATGGGAGACTAACACCAATTATTATAAAATCTATCATGATTCTACTGGATCAGCAGAGTTATTTTTCAATGTAACATCAAACGAAATCGCTGAAAGTAATCATCCATATCTTAAACAAAAACATAACTCATTTACTACTTCTAAGGAGCTAGTGCAATCTGTTTTTGGACGTACTAAATCTAATTATATATGGCAAGGGAGGCCAGACTTCCTAGTTGAGGTATATGAGAAAAAAACAGATCAACTGGTTAAAGTAGTCATTGGTGAAGTTAAAAATACTTCTAGTATTGATTATGCGATTACAGGGTTAGAAGAACTAATAGATTATATTCATTTAGTGAAAAATAGTAAGGGAGAGTATTTAACAGATAACTACATTCCAATTCAAGGAATTCTATGTTTGGGTGATCTGAATTTTACTAATCAGGATAAGCTAGTAAAAGTTGTTAAAATAAATAGTGAATTAAATTTAAGGATTTAGTAATAAGCGGAGTGCTAATTAATCGCTTTATTTTTTGTACTTTTGTCTCAATGAAAATATATTCCAACACAATATTAGTATAAGGTTAGATGGAGGAATTTTACAAATGATGTCGAATTTTATACACATAAGATAATGAATTTTAAATAGTACTTACAATATCGATTATGGGAACTGATTTATATAGAAACTATATTAAATGAGTTTAATGTAACATTTATTTTGAATTAATTTTAATAATATGAAAGAGGGATTAGATGCATATAAGTGAATTCGTCAAAAATTTTACCAACCATCCAGTTCTTTTTATAGGTACAGGCATTAGCCTTAGATATCTGGAGAATTCATTTACATGGGATGGATTGCTTTCTTATATCTCAAAAGAACTAAAAGGAACTAATGAATTTTATTTTGATTTAAAATCAAAGCATCAGAAAGAGGGAAGCTATGATTTTACTAAAATTGCACTTGATTTAGAAAATGAATTTAATGAGACTTTAATAAATGATCGTAATGGTAAGTTCAAAGATATTAATGATAAATTTTATGAAAATATGGAGAATGGAAAAAACATTAGCCGTTTTAAATTATATATTTCTAGATTGTTATCTGATTACCTTTTAAAAGAGAATAAAACTCAAGAAGTTGCTGAGTTGAAGAAGGTGAGGAAAAACATTGGTTCAGTAATAACTACAAACTATGATAGCTTTATTGAAGATGTTTTTGAATTCAACCCTTTGATTGGAAATGAAATTTTATTAAGTAATCCTTATGGATCTGTCTATAAAATTCATGGTTGTGTTAAAGATCCAGGAAAAGTGATTATTACAGAGGACGATTATAATGTTTTTGATGAAAGATATGAACTTATTAGAGCACAGTTACTTTCTTTGTTTATTCATAACCCAATAATATTTTTAGGGTATAACATAGGCGATGATAATATTAAGGGAATTCTTAAAACAATATTTACATATGTTGATCCTAATACAGCCCAAGCAGAAAAGATCAGAAAAAACTTTTTACTTGTAGAGTATGAGGAAGGTTCACAAAATACCGAAGTAACTGATCATGATATAGATATGAGTGGGTTTTCTACTATCCGTATTAATAAAATTAAAACAGATAACTTTTTAGAAATATACGAAAACTTAGCAGGTTTAAGTTTGCCAATCTCTGCTATGGATATTAGAAAAGTTCAAAATGTAGTTAAAGAAATTTATACCGGAGGCAATTTAGAAGTTAGTATTACAGAAGATGTAGATGCTTTAGCTAATAGTGAAAAGGTATTGGCAATTGGATCTTTAAAAACTATTAAGTATGACTTTCAAACAACTTCTGAATTAATGGAAAATTATTTTAAGATAGTTGATGAATCTAATCACCAATTATTAAAGTTAATAGACAAGCATAGGATACAAAGGACTCAATATTTTCCAATATTCGGATTTAGCAAAATTCAACCGGAATTAGAATCTATCAGAGCATTAAAGGAAATCCAAAAGAGTAAGATAAGTAATATATTTAATGGAAAAGCTGATATTGCACAAGAACACTCAACAATTGAAGGAATTATAAATGATAGTAGGATTTCTCAATCTAACAAGACATTTGCAATAGTTATAGGGGTATTTAATGATAGAATACAATTAAATATTTTAGAAGAATATTTAAGAGATTATCCAGACAAAAAATCTACAGATTATAGAAAAATGCTGTGTGTGTATGATTACAAAAAATTTGCCGATCAAGAAGAAAGAATAGATTTGAAAATCTCTGATAGTGTAGTTATAAGTTAAAGACCTACTAAAATTGGTTTAGTTTTTATAATTTTTTGTCAGTAAAAATAGGAATGAAAAAGGACATAACTTTAGTTAATCTAAGGATTTTCGTTGTTTTGGAGAAAGGAGTTGATTGGTGTTTGGACGAAACTCAAAAGCCTATTTATGACTACTCTATGATCGTACAGGAGTTTGATGACGTTATAATAACTGAATAATAGACTATTAATACCTATAACATTAATAAGAGAAACTGATTAAATGTTGTTTAAGAGGCTCTCATAATTATCGTTATACGAAGGTTCTGCGGAGGGTAAAAATTCCCTTCCGTTTCTTTTATGAACACTACTATTTCATAGTAGACTAAATACTACGCAATAAAATAACAATCTTTATGAAATAATGCACTTTGAGTACAGTGGAATTTGATATTGGATATTTATGTTAGAGTATATATGGTATGTTGAGAAATGCCCTAAGCTAAGGAGAGATTTTTTGATTAAACATAATATGTTATATGGGAGGGTTAAATTTGAACGTATTTCCAGAAGCTATACTTGGATTAATAGAATTACTTGCAAATTACTTAAGAGAGAAAAATAAACTTAGAATTAGTATTTTATTTATCTCAATAATATTTCTTTTATCTGGTGCAATGATAATATTTTTTTACGATGGTGATTTAAGCGATTATTTCATCCCAATTAGTTTTATTGTTATTTGTGTTTCAATTCTGTTATTAATATCTGCAATATTAGGGTTTTCTAATGAATATGTGAGTGTTAAAAATCCATTTGATGTTGAATTAAAGAATTTATCTAAGGAAAGAGAAGAACTGAAGAAGAAAAAGACTAAAAATAATGATTCTACATTTAATAATAATGTGTTTAATACTATACAGTTAAACCTTAATCAAACCACCGAATATTATACTATAAATAAAAGTCAAGCGAGAAAAAGTTTCACTGCAAGTGTAACAGCAATTGTTGCAGGATTAATAACAATTTTGGTTGGTATTTGGCTTATCTATTTTAAAGAAAACATTACCACTTCTGTCATATCCTTTGCATCTGGAGTACTGCTTGAAATAATTGGAGGGATGTATTTCCACCTTTATAATAAAAGCTTAGAACAATTGAATTATTTCTATGGCAAATTAGAAAGAATGCAAGATATTATGGTTGCAATCGAATTAGCCAATGGTATAAACGATGAAACAAAAAAAGTTGAATTACAAGAAAAAATAATTGTTAAATTAATCGAAAGAAGTAGTGCCATTGAATAAAAACAAACAAGCTGTTAGCAAGACTAATTATATTTACAATTCGAAATTTCCCAACATTCAATAAAAGGGCGCATTCTCATTGAAATGATAAGTGTTTATTTTTAGGTGCAATATACGGAATAAGAAACATTCTTCAAAATCAATACTTATACTAAAATAATTATAAGGTTTGAACCTACAGCAAATAGTCAGTAGAGTTGAAATAATATTGTGGAAATTTAAGGGGATCAATCTAGATTAAAGATTTACCCCTTGTTAAAAACCCAAAATAATTCATTTCTTATAATGTATGAGAAAACTTAAAAAATGAAAATGCAAAGTAATTATAGTTAACCTTGAAACTGTGCATTTTTACTAAGGAAGTGTAGTGTAGATATGGAGAAGGTAATTTATTTTGATGAGGGATCAGCTACAGATTCTTTAGAATTGTACCAAAGCTATATGACTTTAAAAAAGTGCAAAGTAATATTATTGGATTATCAAATTCCTTATGGATTGGAAACGATTATAACTTTAAGATCTACATAAAATTGAAAAGAGAATAAATGAAATTAAACATTTCTTAAAAATAAAACTTTAATAAATCTAACTAAATATTAAGTTAAATAAATGAATTGTTCATATTATAAAATATTGGAGTGTTAGCTATGGATAAAATGGAGACAGATAAAAACTCAACAAAAGATTTATTTATTGTTGATAATACCAAATCTGAATGGTCTGTCAGTCGCTATATTAAAGAATGGTGTGATGTTTCATCTAATATGGATATTGCTACGGGATATTTTGAAATAGGAGCATTACTAGATTTAGAGGAAAAATGGAGAAAACTTGAAAATATTAGGATATTATTTGGGGGAGAGGTATCTAGAAGAACTAAAAAGTCGTTCTCAGAAGGGTTACAAGAGATAGCAAAAAGAATAGATATTAGTGTTGAAGATGAAAAAGATAAAAACGAATTTCTACAAGGAGTCCCAGCTATTGTACAAGCAATAAAAGAAAAAAAAATAGAGTTTAGGTTTTATAAAAAGACAAAGTTTCATGCAAAAGCATATATAACCTATTTTCGAGATGATATATATCATAATATACCTTCAGTAGCCAACGTTCCAAAAGGAATGGCGCTAGTAGGATCAAGCAACTTTACTTATGCAGGTTTAAATCAAAATGTAGAGTTAAATGTACAAGTAAACAATAACTTAACCGAATTACAAGACTGGTTTGATTACCACTGGGATCAAGCTGAAGAAATAAATGATGATGTTCTTGAAGTTATAGAAAGACATGTTAAAGAATACTCCCCCCATGAAGTTTACATTAAGTCTATGTATGAGTACTTTAATAATAGGTCTAAAACTATAACTGAATGGGAAAAAACTGGATCTAATATTTATGGGAAATTAGAACAATATCAGAAGGATGGATATAATTCTTTAATGGAAATAACCAACAAATATGGCGGAGCTTTTCTGTGTGATGGAGTGGGTCTTGGTAAAACATTTGTAGGTTTAATGTTATTAGAAAGATTATTAATGAAGGAAAATAAAAGAGTACTACTCTTAGTACCAGCTTCTGCAAGAAAACCAGTATGGGAAGCAAAGATAAAGCAATTTTTACCTCATATTCTTGATGGTTTTATACCATTTAGAATTATAAATCATTCAGACTTATCTTTACCAAGAAATCAAGAAATGTTACAGCAAATGGCTAAACAAGCAGATTGTATTATAATTGATGAAGCACATCACTTTAGAAATAGGCATTCCAAACGGTACCGCAAACTATTTGATTTGGTTGGAATGGGTCAAAACAAGAAATTGTTTATGCTGACCGCTACCCCAATAAATAATAGTTTTTTAGATTTACAACATATGATTGAACTTTTTACTCAAAGAAAAGATAACTTTTTTAAAGACGCACCACTTGGTATCCATAGTTTAATGGGACACTTTCGTAAAATGGAAAATTCTTTAAATCAATTAATATTAAAAAGGCATGAAAACACTAACACATATAATGATATAAATGATTTTAATGAAGAAAAAGATGATATATTTAAACACGATAAGTTAGTTAATGAATTAGTTGTTCAAAGGTCAAGAGCATATGCAAAGAAAAGTTCCAAACAATACGGGGGCACGGAAGTATTATTTCCAGAACGCATGCCACCTATCGTAGCAAATTATTCTCTACAAAAATCATATGGGAAATTAATAGACCTTTTTATAAATTCATTTGATAGATATAATGAAAAGACAAATAAACATGAACCAATATTCGCTTTACCTATATACTCTCCATACGATCCTCCATACTATTTAGGAGATCCAAATGAAATAGAACCTATGAAAAAGGGAAGACAGGCTCAAATAGTTCAGTTAATTAGAATGCTCCTTTTAAAAAGGTTTGAAAGTTCACCGGCTGCTTTTGAGGAAACATGTATAAGATTATTTAGAAGGCTATATAAGTTTGTATTAGAATATAGTAGTGAAACAAAAAAACGCACAGTCAAGAAATTTGAACAAAGACGAAACAATGTATTATCCTACATTTTAAATAGTAAGGAAGAAGAATTTGAAACTGAAATTGAGTTTGAAGATGATGAGTTCCCTGACTATCTATGGGATACTGAGGAAAATATGAGTCTCAACGAATTTGATTTTGACATTATGGTTGATGATTCTCTCTCTGATTTAGAATTATTAGCATCGTTTTTAGAGGAATTAATGAAATTTACTGCTAACCAAGATGATAAATTAACTACTTTAAAAAAAATATTAACTACAGATAAGCTATTAGATAATAAAAAAGTTCTTATTTTTACTGAATTTAGATCTACAGCAAAGTATTTATATGAAGAATTAAATAAAATAGGGATAAATAATATAGTCCAGTTAGATGGTAATTCAAAGGTAGACCGTGAAGAAGTAATAACATCTTTTGCTCCTTTTTATAATGATTCAACACCTCAAGAGCAAAATAAAGAAATTCAAGTATTAATTTCTACTGACGTTTTAGCTGAAGGACTTAACCTACAAGATGCTTCAAGGCTAATAAACTATGACTTGCACTGGAATCCTGTTAGACTAATGCAAAGAATTGGACGAATTGATAGAAGAATGGATCCTGAAATTGAAAAAGAATTGATAGATACTTATCCTTCATTAAAAGATGATCGTAAAAGTATTTACTATTGGAATTTTCTACCTCCTAAGGAACTTAATGAATTATTGACATTGTATAAAAATGTTACAAAAAAAACATTAAGGATTTCTAAAGCTTTCGGAATTGAAGGGAAAAAGTTGTTAACTCCAAATGACGATTATGAAGCATTGAAAGAATTTAACCAGCAATATGAAGGTCAAGAATCAAGAGAGGAACAGCTTCGACTGGAGTATGAAAAACTACTAAAAGAATATAATAACATAGATCAAGTGATTAGTAATCTACCAAAACGCATGTTCAGTGGAAAAAGTACCACTTTTGCTAAAGGTGTTTTCTTTTGTTATCGCCTCCCTACCCGTGACTCAAATGGTAATTGGGTTCAAGAAGGCATAACTAAATGGTATTTATTCGATTTCCATACAAGTGAAGTAATTGAGGACCCTTATGAAATATGGTCTAATATTAAATCTGATAAAGAAGACAAGCGAGTATTAACTATTACTGAAGAAGAATTCAATAACATAAAAGAAAGAATTAATAAATATATACAAAAATATTATTTGAAGCCTGGACAAGTTCCACTACAATATAAACAAAAATTGTTGACATGGTTAGAAATAGTATGAGAAAAGAGGGTGTAAATTTGGTAGAATCAAATATCTCAAAGATTAAAGATTTAGACTCATTGCTCGAATATCTAGTAGATGAATTAGAGTGGCCAATCTTATTAGATGAAATAGAACCTGAAGAGTATTCGTTTAATTACGACCCTGTGGACTTCAATTTATCATCTGAATTTGGCGCGGAGATAAACCAACTTCGTCCACTAGTTCAAGATCAGCCTTGGGGAATTTTTATTGTTGAATTTGAACATAAGAATTTACCTATATCTGCATTGCGCAAAATTCTATTTGGTCTAGTCCCTTCCAAAAGAAACAATGATTCTGAATCTCCTAAATGGAATAAAGAAAATCTAATTTTCATTTGTTTCTTTGGAGAAAAAGACAATAGGACCATTGCATTTATTCATTTCGATGAAAGTAGTAAAGTACTTCCTAGTTTAAAATCATTCTATTGGCAACCGAGTTTAGAAACAAATTTCCATTCTATAAATGAAGGTTTGTCAAAGCTAAAATGGCCTGAAAATGAGGAAGACAGTATAGGTTGGATTACCAATTGGTCTTCGGCATTTAGTTCAGGTTATAGAGAAAGAGTTAAAACATCAATAGATTTATCCACAAAACTTGCATCTTTAGCAAAAAAGACAAAAGACTTAATACAAGAGGTTTATAATGTTGAGAGTAAAAATGGTCCTTTGCATAACCTTTATGAGAGCTTTAAAGAAGAGTTAATCCATGATTTATCAGTAAGTGAATTTGCAGATATGTATGCTCAAACAGTTGCATATGGTTTGTTTTATGCAAGGATCATGAATAAAAGTAATGATTTTGAAATATCTGAAGTAGTTGAGTTAATTCCAAATACTAACCCATTTTTAAAAGAGTTATTAAAAAAGTGTTTTGAGCATGGTTATGGTAAGGATTCAAAGTTGGATTTTGATGAGCTTGAAATTGGTGAAATTGTTTACCTATTATCTGCAACAAATACTGATAAAATTTTAGATGATTTCGGTAGAAGAACTGGGGGAGGAACAGAAGACCCCGTTATTCATTTTTATGAAGGGTTTCTTAATGAATACCAAAAAGAACAAAGAAAAGAGAGAGGTGTTTTTTATACACCTGATCCTGTTGTAGAGTTTATAGTTAAATCAGTAGATTTAATTCTTAAAAATGATTTTTCATTTGAAAAAGGATTGGCCGATTCAAGTACAAGAAAAGTTAAAATTAAGCGTGAAAGTAAAAGAAAAAATAAAAATGGATTATACGGTATTGTAGAAGACACAAAAGATGTACCCTCAATACAGATATTAGACCCAGCGACTGGGACGGGAACTTTTCTAAAGCAAGTTATCCAATTAATAAAAAACCAATTTGATAAGGATTTCATTACAGAATCTAATGAAGACTCAAAAAATGAATGGAATAAGTATGTATCAAAAAGTCTTTTACCTAGAATCTTTGGATTCGAAATCATGATGGCTCCTTATGCTATTGCACATATGAAAATTGGTTTGTTATTAAAAGAAACAGGTTATGACTTTAATAATGATGAGCGCTTAAATATTTTATTAACAAATGCACTTGAAGCACCGGAGTTTGAAAAAAGAACTATATTTAATTTTAATGCTTTAAGTGAAGAATCAAATCTAGCTAATGAAGTAAAAAATAATCAAAGTGTAAATATTGTAATAGGTAATCCACCTTATCTAGCAGATTCTTCTAATGAAAATGAGTTTATAAGAAATTTATTAAGAGGTGTTGACTTAGACGGATCTTCCACCGAAAGTTATTTTGAGATTAACGGGAAACCTCTAGGTGAAAGAAATCCTAGATGGCTTAATGACGACTATGTTAAATTTCTAAGATTAGGACATCACTTAATAAGTAGAACTGATGGTGGAATATTAGCTTTCATTACAAATCATGGTTACTTGTCAAATCCAACATTTAGAGGGATGAGAGAAAAACTTTTCAAATCATTTGATTATATTTATATTATAGATCTCCATGGAAATTCGAAATATAGAGAGGTAGCGCCTGATGGCTCTATCGATGAAAATGTTTTTAATATTCAACAAGGAGTAGCGATTGCTATTTTAGTTAAGAGGAGTGATAAGAAAAATATTAATTCTAAGGTGTTTCACCTGGATTTGTGGGGAGATAAAACATATAAATATAAATGGCTTAAAAACAATACTGTTGACAGTATAGATTGGATAGAATTGAAACCATCGTTGCCCGATTATTTATTTATACCAAGAAATGATAATTTATATTCAGATTACATTAAGGATAGTTGGAAAATAACTGATATTTTTCCTGTGAACTCAGTGGGTGTAGTGACAGCTAGGGACCATTTTGTGCTCCAATGGTCCATTGAAGATACTTGGAAAACAATAAATGATTTTATAACACAACCAACTGAAATTGCTAGAGAAAAGTATCAATTAAGGAAAGATGTTGTGGAATGGAAGGTTAAGTTAGCACAGGATGATTTGAAAAAATCTAATATTAAAAAAAATAAAGTTGTTCCGTTTTTATATAGGCCCTTTGATATTCGTTATACATATTATACCGGTAGATCAAAAGGGTTCATGTGTAGGCCAAGGCCAGAAGTGATGACCCATCTGATTGATATTGATGACAACTTAGCATTGCTAACGGCTAGATCTAACAAATCACCTAAACCTGATCATTTTTTCTGTACAAGGTATATATCTGAAGCTAAGGCTGCTGAATCGACCACACAATCAGCTAATTTTCCATTATATATAAAATCTGAATTAAGTTTAAAAAATTACGTCAAGCAACCGAATATTTCAAAGGATTTCATAAAAGAGCTTACAGATAAACTTGGATTAACTTTTATAAAAACCGGCAATGGCAATTTAACAGAAACAATTGGGCCTGAAGATATATTTTATTATATATATGCAATCTTTTATTCAAACGGTTATCGAGAAACATATAGCGAATTCTTGAAGAGTGATTTCCCAAGGGTTAAGATCACTAGAAATTTAGAGTTATTTCGTAGCCTCGTAAAGTATGGTAGTAAGTTAGTTAAACTACATTTAATGGAAATTAACCTGGAGACTAATATTAATTTCGTAAATCCTAACTATAACAAAGTAATTGATAAAGTATCTTATAAACAAAAAGAATTAGAGGTTTGGATTAATAACACAAGTTATTTTACGGGGATTGATAGATGGGTTTGGGAGTTTGAAGTTGGTGGTTACTCTCTATGTAAAAAGTGGCTTAACTATCGAAAAGGTAAAGAACTTACGAATGATGATTTAGAACACTTTAAGCAAATCGTTGAAATTATAAAAGAAACCAAAGTATTAATGGGAAACATTGACTCATTAATACAAAAAAATATCAATTCTTTGTACTAACTCTAATCTTATATGTACATAATTATCATTATGTGTATTTGATACAACTTAAAAAAGTTTATGGTAACAAAATGTGAACATCCACAACTTAACACTGGAAGCAGTGTGATTATTTCAAAACATGAAAAGACCTCCCGGGCCAGTGTGCGAGGGAGGTCTAGTTAGGTTTGGCACCCTATGACTCCGAGTGGGCTCGAACCACCGACCTCCACCCTGTCAAAGGAGAGAAACTTGTTATTTCTAAATATTATATGTTATCAATAATTACTCCAAAGCTAGCTTTATCAAAGGTTTGCAGAGTTATTCATGTAATTTAGTTAGAATATCTTTATAAGTTCCATTATCTTTAACTTCAAGAATTTTTCCGGGAGCATAACATTTTTGATGAATTATCGTATTAATTTCATCAATGAAAACCCGGTCTTTATTCTTGAAAAACCTCTTGCAATCTGGGCATTTAATACGGTCGAAGTCATTTTCCATTTGAATCACTCCTATATAATATTAGTAAACTATTATATTATAAATTATAAAAGATAAAAACTAGAAATTTATGATTAGCTCATCTCAAAGATGAAGATAAAGAGTACAATTGATTTTAAATTGTTTTGATAAAGATCAATGTCGGTAATTGTTTCTGAAAAAAGTGTTCTATAAATTAACCAAATTCATTGGGGTAGAGCCAGTAAGAACTGAAGAGTTAACATGTATTATTATAAATAACAAATAATAGCTTATTATATAAGGAGAATAATATGAACTTAATAGATTCAATCGATCCATTTTTAATGCAATTAGTTATACTACCGATTATCGTAATAGGTCTTGGCGTGCTGGGTGCAGCTTTAACTAAAAAGTTTTGGTTGGGACCTCTAATAACATTGGTGCTTAATCTATTATATGAATTATGGTATTCTAGTTACTATTATCCTGAGTCGGATACTATATTTACATCTTGGAATGTTATTCTACCTATTATTTCACTGATCATATCTTTTATGGTTGTATTTATCATGAAAGCTAGAGCAGAGGAAAATTAGACAGTTTCTTATAAGAAGCAGATATCTTGGAATGTCTGCTTCTTTTTTTATTAAAGGGGAATGGAAATTTTTGTCGAATTATTTTGATAGAGTCTTGTGAATGCGAGGTGCACTATGGAATATTTTAAGTACTTAAGACAATATGTAGGTCATAAGCCCATTATCTTGCCTGGATCTGTTGTGATTATTTTGGATGAATATAATAAGATGTTGTTACAGAAAAGGCGTGACGGAACATGGGGATTGCCAGGGGGCTTAATGGATTTGGGTGAGAGTTTTGAAGAGGTTGCGAAAAGAGAAGTGCTGGAGGAAACAGGGTTACATATTGAAAATCTGAGATTAGTTGATGTTTTTTCTGGTTCTGATAGTTATCTTAAAGTGCCGAATGGTGATGAGTTGTATTCTGCGACGGCGGTTTATTATACGACGGATGTACGTGGGACGTTAGATGTTGATTATCGTGAATCAGAGGATATGCGGTATTTTGCAATTGACAACCTGCCAGTGGGGTTAAATGAGTTGGATCGTAAGTATATTGATAGATTTATGGAAGTTGTAAGTTAAAAAGCGATACTACTTTAATAAATTTATAGGTTTATAAATCTTGTGATAAGCGAACCATATCCCTACATTGTATTCCATTTTCAACTATTTCCTCTGAATAGTGCTTGGTAAAAAAGTCTAAATCAATACTAGTTATTCTAAATCCACATTTTTGATATAGGGTAAGCTGATTTATGCTTGAATTTCCTGTACCAACTTCTATTGTTTTGTACCCATCAGTTTTAGCTGTTTGAATAGCATGCAATACTAATCGTTTGCCTATGCCTCTTCCATGCTGTTCTTCTGCAACTGCAATGTTGACTAACTCAATTGTTTCAGGTCTTGTAGGAAGCAGTACATAGACCCCAACGACTATTTCACTGCTAATAGCAATAAAACATTTTCCTCTCTTTAAATAATCTTCAATGATTGTTTGAGAGGGGTCAGCTAATAGCAATAAATCTATTGGGTATTTTTCATCTCTTTTCAGTTCTCGAATATCCATATTATTTCTCCTCTTTATTACACAATTATTGAATTGACTCAAGACATTGATGGTGGTAAAGGTGGATCAGGTGTGAAGGCGTCAATTGCTACAATAATAACTATTATTGTCCATAGAATCATAGTAATGACACTACTGATTTTTATCAGCTTAATCTGTATGTCCGACAGCTCAGGGATTTCTTTAAACCTCCATCGGCTTAAAAAGAAAAAACTTTCTTCTGGTTCATAGAGACTCCAAATGCAAAAAATATAAACTGGTATTGATAACACTATGATAAAGAATAACATTTCTTACTCTCCCCATAAGCTAGCTATTACATAGACTCTTCGCTTTTTTCTGTCTACTCATTTTAACATATAATACCATTACACCATTTAAAGAATTAGTAAGCATGTTATAAACGATCGTGCTAATAACAAATGGATTAGAAGGAAATTGTTTGGATATTTGTGGAGGAATTTTACATAAATTTGTCGAATAATGCGGAAGGGGAGATATTTTACTAAAGTACGAAGGTGGTTTATAAATGGCTAGTAGAAAGAGTGCTGCTAAAAGAGAGCAGGAGTTCAAAAGTGCATTAAAAATGTTATTGAGTGTTGGTTTATTTGCTATTGTTTTTTTCATGACAAGTGATTTTCTATTAGCGTTCATATTTGGGCTTATAGGCTTAGTAGCAACTATGGGGTTTTTGGAGTTCAGAAAAATAAACTATAATAAAAAAATCAAATCCTCCAAAATATCTGACATAGATAAGATGTCTGGAGTACAGTTTGAATATTTTCTTAAATTATTATTTAAACATCAGGGATACAAAGTCTCTGAAACGAACACAACAGGGGATTACGGTGCAGATTTAATTTTAACTAAAGAACAACAAAAAATTATCGTTCAGGCAAAGCGTTATAAAAGTAGAGTAGGTATCAAGGCTGTACAAGAAACGGTTTCGGCGATTCCTTACTACAATGGTACAGAAGGTTGGGTCGTTACGAACAATGAGTTTACGGATGCAGCGATAAACCTCGCCAAAACCAATAACGTTAGGTTAATTGAAAGAAAAGAACTAATGGAGATGATTTTACGATTAAACGAAGAACAGCCTGATCAGTTAGTTAACCAAACTCAACAAGAAGACCTAAAAGAAAAATGTAAGCGTTGTGGTTCAGAGTTAGTGTTACGAAACAGCAAGAGAGGTCAGTTTTATGGGTGTAGTAATTTTCCGAAGTGTCGGTATACGCAAGGTGTTAGTGGTTAGTTAACATGCTTGCCAATACTATAGTAGTTGGATTCTTTATTTTATTTTATTATTGATTGAATCACATTACTTAGATCTTCACTTTGCTTTATTTTAAATAGAAAATCAGCTTCATTATCATTAGGCCCTGTACCATCAGATTCATCTAACTGTCTATCTAAAACTTCGTCAAAATTAGAAGCGGTTCTAAATATGGCTTTACTGCGGTTGCTGTTGGAAATTCTATCACGCAGGGTTTGTTCTGGGATGTCGAAGTATACGAGAATACTAGTAAAACCTTGTTCTTTGAGGTAATTGATTAAGTTTAATCGTCCATTTTTGTTCAAGTTGGAGTTACATATGATGAGGTGATAATCCGTTTGTTTAACGGCGTATTCTAAAATGGTTTGTGTGATCGTGTACTTAAATGTATTTGGGCCTTGTTCTGGTAGTAGTTTTTCATAATATGTATTGATAAATTCCGCGTGGTTGTCTTGGTCAATGATTAAGGAATGATCTAATTCTTGTTCTAAAGCTTTTGCGAAAGTTGTTTTTCCGCTATGAGTTTTGCCAACTGTAATGATTACTTTTCTATCCAATTTTGGATCCTCCCATCTTATATTTAAATATTAACACAATTTTTTGAGAGTAATAGAATTAGTTGATACAAAAAACAGGAAAGTTATCTGTTCCAAACAGAACTTTCCTGTCTATCATTATTGATCTTTTGGCTTGTTTTCTCCCATAGAATCCAACAATTGTGATGAAGATAAGGCATTAAAAGGTAAAGGGACTTGGTGCTTGAGACCTTCATGGTATGATGCTTTTAAGTCTGTAAGTAGAACGGATAAGGTTTTGTCTGCCGTCCACTCAGAAATATCACTCCAATTTCGGGCTACCCAACTGTCGCCTGTACTGACTTTAAGGAGGTTTAAGATCTCTTCTTCAGGCAGGTCATATTGCTTCGCTAATTTTAGTCCTTCAGCGACGGCGTTTATGTTAATGCCTAGAATCATGTTGTTAATTAATTTTGCTGCTTCGCTGTTACCTGGTTCGTTACCGTAGTAGAGTGTAGTGGATCCGATTGCATCAAAGTAATCCTTGAGGGATTCTACGATTTTCTCTGGACCAGATGTCATGATTGATAATGTAGCGTCTTGAGCACCTAAAACCCCGCCGCTTACTGAAGCGGAAATTAAATCCAAATCACTTTCTTCTTCGACTTTTTTACCTAATTCATTCATAGTATCTGGGTCAAGTGTACTCATGACAATAACGGTTTTATCTTTTGGTTGGGCAGATAATAGGCCGCTTTCTCCAAAAATAATATCAATATTTTGGTCGTAATCACGAACCATTGATATGATTGCTTCGTCAGCTTGTTCTGCAACTTCTTTTAAGGTTTCGACCATCGTTATTCCAGCATTGCTTGCCTTCTCATATACACCTTTGAACGCATCATAACCGATGACTTCAAAACCAGCTTTCGTTAAATTAACTGCCATCGGAAAGCCCATCGCTCCTAATCCTACAAATCCAATTTTTTTACTCAACAACATTCCTCCTATTTTTGAAGGTATTTTATAAAAGTTTATCAAAGGTGAAGAGAAAGGGACAATTATTAGGGCTTTAGAGAGTGAATTATCGTTTGATTTTGTCTGATAGGTTTGTAGATAATTATTCTTTCTGCACTAATATATATGTGTTAGTATAATAGTCTTAGTAAATCTTTGTTTTGGAGTGATTGAATGAATTCTTGTGTTATTCCGGCTCTACGCAATATGAAAGATTTTGAGAAAGTTCTTAAGACTGATCATGAGTTAATTATCTTTCTTGAGACACGATTATCCCAGGTCGAAAATATTGTTAAGTATGCGAAGAAGTATAAGAAAAAAGTCATTATGCATGCGGATTTAATTCAAGGCTTAAAGGGTGATGAATACGGTCTTGAGTATTTAGTACATAATGTGAAGGTAGATGGAATTATATCAACTAAAGCAAATGCTGTATCATTTGCTAAAAAACGTAATATTATCGGGATCCAGCGGTTATTTGCGCTAGACAGTCATGCGCTAGATCATAACCTGAATGTATGTCAGAAGATACAACCGGATTACATAGAAGTGTTGCCTGGTATTGTTCCGGGCGTGTTGAAGGAGATCAATGAAAAAACAGGGATAAAAGTGGTCGCTGGTGGTCTGATTCGAACAGATGATGATGTGAAAAATGCAGTTGAAAATGGTGCTTATGCGGTAACCACTTCTAATAGAGAGCTTTGGTAATATTTTAGATTTAAAATACATAGGAATAATAAAAAGTATTCATAAAATTGACAACGCTTTCAAAAGAATATATACTATCAGCAAAGTTAATATTTTGTGAAGAGATCGGAGACACATTAATTTCTTTGGTTATACCAAGGGCTTTAGTGTGTCTTTTTTTGAGTCTCTTTTAAACTTTAATGCATGAAAGGGGTGAATTACACAAAGTAGGGCAATTTTAATTTTTTAAGATTAATAGAATATAGGGGGAATAAAATATGGCTAAATTAAGGAATCCTGTTGTATTATTAGTGATTTCGTTACTTATTGTTTTAGTTGGAAGTGTTATTGCTTATCAGTTTAATAGTTCGAGTGGAGAAACAGATGTTTCAAGAGTTTATTTTGAAACGGAAAGAGGCGAACTATCTGGTCTGTTGTATAAACCAGATGATGCAGATCAAGAGGCTAAGCCTACTTTAATTACAACGCATGGATATTTAAATTCTGCAGAGATGCAGGATGCACAGGCAGTTGAAATGTCTAAAAGAGGTTATGTTGTTTTAGCCTTGGATCAATATGATCATGGGCACTCAACCGGGACGATGGAAAAACCAGTGCCATTCTTCTCGTTCTGGCCACATGCTATTCATGATGCGGTTCAGTATATGTACGAGCAAGATTATGTGTTAAAAGATGAAGAAGGCAATGGTATTATTGCTGTTTCTGGTCACTCGATGGGTGGTTTTTCTTCAACACATGCCGTGATGTTAGACGAAATGTCTTATGAAGAAACAGGCATTAGAAAGGTCTATGCATCTCTAACGATGGGGTCTGATTATCAATGGTTGAAATCTATGGAATACTCAGATGAAGATATTAATGGTTTATACGGCCCACGTGCATCAGGAAAAATTGCAGCTGAATATGATGAGTTCTTCTTTGATGCTGAAGCGGCAGCTAGTGGAGAATCCGTAGTGAAAAAGGATTATGTCAATACTGAGGAAGGTCAAGGGTTTTTAGGTAATCCGGAAAATCCAGAGGCAGGTAAAGTATATGATGTGGGTGAAGGACAACGAGTGATCTATCAACCAAATGAAACGCACCCTTGGAATCATTTTTCAAAAGAATCGACGGGTTATGCGATCGACTTTTATGATATGACGTTTGCTGACTTCAGCGATCGAGTTCAAATTGGCGAAGACGGTCAGACGTGGATGTTTAAGGAATATGCATCATTCATTGCTTTAATTGGCTTCTTTATGTTGTTTATTCCAATCATCCTATTATTAACTAAGCTACCGTTCTTCAAAAATATCTATACAACGAAACCAGCTTCATTACCAGAGCCAAAGACGGATGGAGGGAAACTTGCTACCTATATTATTATCATTCTGGGTGCCCTTTTCCCAGCGCTGTTCTTCTCGGCTTTATATGGGCAAGATTTCTATGGAATGCGTTTATTAAGACAAATCAGTATGATCACGATTTCTTTCTCTGGTCTAGCATTGATTTATTCGCTAGTGAAAAATGTTGATAAACGTATTAAAACTGGTTCTTCCGTCATGTTAGTTTTGGGTATAGTTCAGTACATGTTCTTAAGAAGTCAGAGTGATTTTATTGAGGTCTCTGAATTCTTTGGAGGACCAACCGTCAATCCAATTGTCTATTGGGCGATTAACGTGGCGCTAGTTATTTTAATGGTTATGGTCGCTCATCACTTTGTATCGAAGAAGCCTGAAGGTGCGACGATTGAGAACTATGGGGTTAAAGCGAATGTGAAGACGATCATTGCTTCACTAGTTACAGCTGTTGTTACCGTCGTGATTGGTTATGCAGTTCTGTATTTAGTTGATGCTCTATTCAAAGTTGATTTCCGCTTATGGACATTTGCGGTTAAAACGTTTGAGGGTCAACATGTATTAGCTTTATTGAAATATGCTCCATTATTCTTTATTTACTTCTTCATTGTCGGTATTTCAGTCAATGTTAATACGGCCAGTGAAAAGTATGATGGCATTAAAGGCTATATCATTGCGATTTTACACTTTATTGGTGGTTTAGTGTTATATCTTGTCTATCATTATGGATTATTATTTATGAATGGTACGGCAGGCTACCCAGGTGAATCACTATCTTCTATTCTAGTGATTGGTCTTGTACCAGTATTATTAATCGCAGCAATTTTTAACCGTTATCTATTCAGAAAAACAGGTAATGTTTATGTTGGTGCGTTCTTAAACACAGTGTTAATGACAATGATTACGGTTGCAAATACTGCATTGTATACGATTTTATAATTAATTAGTCTGGTGAGAAAAGGACTGCTTACAACAGATTAGACAGTAGAGGAAAAAGGGAGGAATCTCGATTGGAACAATATATTCTAGCACTCGACCAAGGTACCACTAGCTCAAGAGCCATCTTATTTAACAAAAACGGTGAGATTGTCGACATGGCACAACAAGAATTCGAGCAGTTCTTCCCTAAGCCAGGCTGGGTTGAGCATGATGCGAATGAAATCTGGAATTCAATTTTAAATTGTATGGCGGAAGTAATACGTAAGGCAGAAATTACACCTTCTCAAATTGCGAGTATTGGCATTACCAATCAGAGGGAGACAACCGTAGTTTGGGACAGACGTACGGGTAATCCGATTTATAGAGCGATCGTTTGGCAATCAAGACAAACGGAAGGTATTTGTCATGACCTTAGGGAACAAGGTTATCAAGACCTTTTTAATAGAAAGACTGGGTTATTACTAGATCCATATTTTTCAGGTACAAAGGTTAAGTGGATTTTGGATCATGTTGATGGTGCTCGAGAAAAAGCTGAAAACGGTGATTTGAAATTTGGTACAATCGATTCTTGGTTGGTTTATAAATTAACAGGTGGAAAACAACATGTGACAGATTACTCTAATGCTTCCCGAACGTTAATGTATAACATTTATGATTTGGATTGGGATGATGAGTTATTAGATATATTATCTGTCCCAAGAAAGATGTTACCTGAAGTGCGACAGTCTTCTGAAGTCTATGGGTATACGGTTGATTACCATTTCTTTGGATATCATGTTCCTATTGCTGGAATAGCTGGAGACCAACAAGCGGCGTTATTTGGTCAGGCTTGTTTTGAAAAAGGAATGGCCAAGAACACATATGGTACAGGTTGTTTCATGTTGATGAACACAGGAGACGAAGGCGTTCAGTCTAAACATGGTTTACTAACAACATTAGCCTGGGGAATAGATGGTAAAGTTGAATATGCACTTGAAGGAAGTATTTTTGTAGCAGGTTCAGCTATTCAATGGTTGCGTGACGGAATGCGAATGATTAATCAGACTTCTGATAGTGAGGATTATGCGACTAGAATTGAATCGACAGAAGGCGTTTATTTTGTTCCGGCTTTTGTAGGGTTAGGAACACCATATTGGGATAGTGATGCTAGAGGTGCTGTGTTCGGATTAACGCGAGGTACAACAAAAGAACATTTTATTCGTGCTACACTTGAATCTTTGGCATATCAAACCAGAGATGTGTTAGATGCAATGGTATCTGACTCTGGTATTGACTTGGAAACGCTTCGTGTTGATGGCGGTGCTGTTAAGAACGATTTCCTCATGCAATTTCAGAGTGATATCTTAGGTGTTCCAGTTGATCGACCAGTTGTTAATGAAACGACTGCTTTAGGGGCTGCGTTTTTAGCAGGGCTAGCGGTCGGGTACTGGCGTGAAAAAGAAGAAATTGCTAAACAATGGAAAGTTAAGCGGACGTTTAGAGAAAAGTTAGCTGAAGAACAACGTGAAAAGTTGTATAACGGTTGGCGTAAAGCTGTTAATGCAACGCGAGAATTTAAGTAATGTCTAGTAACTTTAAACGTTTTCCACATTGTGGTATACTAATGATAAGTTAATATTTTGGACAGAGATTTCGAGAGACCACAGTAATCTATTCTTTGGTAGGATAGATTGACTTTGTGGTCTCTTTTTTTGTTTTTATAAGAGTATTTGAACAAGAAAGGAACGATTGTATGCAGTTTACAAACTTAAACAGAACAGCTATTAAAGAGACTTTTCAAAGCGAATCATTAGACTTACTTGTCATTGGTGGTGGCATTACAGGTGCTGGTATTGCATTAGATGCAGCTACTAGAGGATTAAAAGTAGGTGTTGTCGAAATGCAAGACTTTGCGGCCGGAACTTCGAGTAGATCGACTAAGCTTGTTCATGGTGGTTTACGTTATTTAAAGCAATTTGAGATCGGAGTTGTAGCTGAAGTTGGGAAAGAGCGTGAAATAGTTTATGAGAATGGCCCACATGTGACAACACCAGAGTGGATGTTACTTCCGTTTTATAAAGGTGGTAATTTTGGAGCTTTTACGACGAGTGTTGGGTTAAAGGTCTATGATTTCTTAGCCGGTGTTAAGAAAGGCGAGAGACGTAAAATGTTAAAACCTCATGAAGTCAGTAATTTGGAACCACTTATAAAGTCTGAGGGACTGAAGGGCGGAGGTTATTATGTTGAATATAAAACAGACGACGCTCGTTTAACGTTAGAAGTTATGAAAAAGGCAGTTGAACAAGGTGCTTTAGCACTAAATTATATGAAAGTGACAGACCTACTCTATGAAAATAAGAGTGTCAGTGGGGTTATCTGTGAAGATATGACGGATGGTTCTGTACAAGAAATTAAGGCGAAGAAAATTGTGAATGCAGCAGGTCCTTGGGTTGATGAGCTAAGAGAAGTGGATGGATCGAAGAAAGGCAAAACTTTGCAATTAACGAAAGGTATTCATTTAGTGTTTGACGCTCAGCGTTTTCCGCTAAAACAGGCTGTTTATTTTGATTCACCAGATGGCCGGATGATATTCGCTATTCCGAGAGATGGAAAAGCTTATGTGGGAACGACCGATACAACCTATCAAGGTGATATAGCTCAACCTAAAATGACAGTTGATGACCGTGACTATATTATAGAAGCCATTAATCATATGTTTCCTGAGGTGAACATTTCAACTGATGATGTTGAATCAAGTTGGGCTGGTATTAGACCATTAATTCATGAGGAAGGAAAGTCGCCTTCTGAAATATCTCGGAAAGATGAAATTTTTCAGTCGGATTCAGGATTTATTTCCATTGCTGGCGGCAAATTAACAGGTTACCGTAAAATGGCGGAGAATATTGTGAATTTAGTTACGAAACAACTTTCTGAAGAGGAGGATTTAAGCTTTCCAAACTCACAAACGAAACACATGCCAATATCCGGAGGGGATGCTAATGGTTCAAAAGGGTTTGAGTCATTTTTACAAGACCGAATAAGTTACGGAGTTGAACATGGTTTGAAAGAGTCGGTGGCTAGAAAGCTTGTCTATCGTTATGGAACGAATGTCGATGAAGTTTTTAACAATATGAAAAATGCAAACTCGGACTTAGACCCTGTTGTTTACGCGTGTTTAAGGTATGCCATTGACCAAGAGCAGGCGTATAAACCAGTCGACTTTTTTGTAAGACGGACCGGTGCCTTATTTTTCGAAATCGATTGGGTGCTTGACCATAAAGAGTCTGTTATAGCATTTATGAGAAATGAATTTAACTGGACTAAAGAACAGACTAATACGTATCAAAAAGAGTTGGAAGAATTAATCTATGAAGCCACAAATCCAGTGGAGTAATGTTCGTTCTTCTCTACATGGAGCGCGTTTGAGAATCCAAAACCATTGGGCTAGTGCAAATCCTTGTTTAATCATATACCTAACAGGGTATGATAAAAATAAAGCGATCAGTTTATAGGAGGGATTTGAGTGGCTATTACAGTCAAAGAATTAGCCCAAAAGATTTTAAATCATGAACGTGTGTTTTTACTCGATATTCGTAAGGAAGAGGACCACAATGATTGGTCGATTGAAGGCCGCAATGTTGAGAGTTTAAACATTCCTTATAAACAATTAGAAAATAACGTGGATGATGTGAAAGAGAAGCTTCCAAACGATCAGGAGATATATGTTGTATGTGCTAGAGGGATTTCGTCACAGAAGGCGACTCAGTTGATTCAGGATCAGGGTGTTGAGAATGTCACGTATTTAGAAGGTGGCATGACGGCTTGGAGTGAGCATCTTGAACCTATGAAGATTGGTAATTTATCCAATGGCGGTGAGTTGTATCAGTTTATCCGTATTGGTAAGGGTTGCCTATCGTATATGGTATTAGCTAACGGTGAAGCAGCAGTCATTGATCCGGTGCGAATGACGGATACGTTTAAGTCGTTAGCGGATGAGAAGAATGCTTCAATTCGCTATGTATTTGATTCGCACTTGCATGCAGACCACATCTCAGGTGGTCGTTCGTTAGCGGATGAGACAGGAGCAGATTATTATTTTCCGCCTAAAGATGATGAAGGGTTAACGTTTGGTTATCAAGAGTTAGAAGACGGTACGGTATTACGAGTGGGAGATTCGGTTGAGATTTCGGTCTTTTACTCACCAGGTCACACAATTGGCAGTACTAGCTTTATTGTAGATGAAAAGTTTTTGATGACGGGAGATATTTTGTTTATTGAATCGATTGGCCGTCCGGATTTAGCTGGTAAGGCTGATGATTGGGTAGATGATTTACGTCAGACGTTGTATGATCGCTATGAGAATCTGCCGGATGATCTCGTTGTACTACCTGCTCACTTTGGTCAAATGAAAGAGATTAATGATGATGGGACGATTCAGGATCGGTTATCCTCCCTATATCAGAAGAACGAACGTCTTCAAGTTGAGGATGAAGAAGAGTTTAATAAACTCGTAACGAAGAATTTGCCACCACAACCAAATAGTCACGAGGAGATCCGCAAAACGAATATGGGCCAGAAAAATCCAGATTCGGATGAACGGCGTGAGATGGAAGTCGGGCCGAATCGTTGTGCGGTTTAAGTTAAAGATCGTGGAATTGGTTCCACGATCTTTTACATTCTTCTAAAACTTTAAATTACTTAATACTTGACGATAAATTTAAAAAACTTAACGTATTGTAGTGGTATCAACTTAAGTTGGTTAATTATTTAACAAAAGGCACTTAGTGCGAAAACTAAGTGTCTTTTGTATTTTATTGTTAAGTATTGGCTATCCTTGTGATGAGTATGAACTAAAGGATGGTTACGGTGACTAAGGAAAATAAGAATTTATTTACGGCTGGGTTTATATTAGGTTTAGGGATATTGGGTGCAATTGATGGTGTCGTGTTTCATCAATTACTGCAATGGCACCATATGATTATGAGTCCTAATATTCATTTAGAGATTTATACGGATGGTTTATTTACGGCTGCGTTTTCGGCATTGATGGTTTGGGGTGCGATTAAAATTTTTCGTGACGCCAAAAAAGGTGAACTAGGTCACAACGGGGATATCTTTTTAAGTGGTATTTTAATTGGTGGTGGCGTGTTCAACTTAGTTGAAGGAATTATAGACCACCATATTCTTCAAGTGCATAGGGTTAATCCGATGGCGGAAAATCCTTTGCTTTATGATCTAGCATTTCTTGCATCAGGTGTAGTGTTAATTTTAATTGGTCTTTGGTTAAAAAAGTTAGGGCAACAGGCTGAACAAGCATGAAAAAGCAAGATGTTTTAATCATTACGTTGTTATTTATTGTATTTTTTGTTTTTTATATGACGACTAACCCTCATTACGGTGATGCGGCGGCGATGCACCATATGGATATGGTGTATCGAGGTTCACCTGAAGTTCCGAGTGATCTTGAGGTGGCGACTGATCCGTCGTTTGAGGTTGGTGAGCGGGTGGTAAGTCGTGCTGATCACATGGTTGGCATGATGGATGGTATTGAGGTGACGATTGTGGGTGCGTTTGATACGGTGGCGTATGCGACGACCTACACATCAACGAATTCTGGGATGTTGGTTGAAAATCATAAGTGGATCGTGCGTGAGGAAATCGTAGAAAAAGGTGATCTTGAAGACGGGATGGAAGTCCAAACGACTGCCGAACATATGAAAGGGATGCGTAATGCTGTACATACGATAGATTACGCAATACCGACAACTGTCTATATGGTAGATTTTGAATTGCCAAACGGCGTTCAAGTGACGAATCATAAATGGGTGATTGAGGAAGAACTTGAGGCTATTGAGTAAAGTGAGTTTCGGGAATAGGAGCTTCTGAATCGGGAATAGAATGGTTCTTTTCGGGAATTGGACGGTAGTTTTCGAGAGTAAAAAGTTGTTTTCGGGAATAGAACACAGGTATTCGAGAATAGAAGGTGGACAATCGAGAATAGAGCATCATGTTTCGGGAATAGACAAACCCCGCAGGTCGCCTGCGGGGTTTCATTATAAGTTAATCTCCATCACAATCGGGCAGTGGTCGCTGCCGTGGACTTCTGTATGTGCGTCTGAATCTAGTAGTTTGTCCTCTAGTCTTTCTGAAACGATAAAATAATCAATTCTCCAGCCAATATTTCGTTCGCGGACGGTTTTCATGTAGGACCACCAGGTGAAGATGTCGTCGCGATTGGGATGAAAGTGTCTTAGCGTATCAATAAAACCATTATCTAACAAACGCGTCATCTTGCCCCGTTCTTCTGTGGTGAATCCTGAGTTTCCGTGGTTGGACTTGTCATTCCGAACGTCGATTGGCTGATGGGCGACGTTCATATCGCCGCATAGAATGACGGGCTTGTCCTGATCGAGCTTCTGAATATAGTCATAGAATTCGTCTTCCCAATCCAGTCGGTGCGGTAGTCTTGCAAGTGAGCGCTGGGAGTTTGGGACGTAGAGAGTGACAAAATAATAGTCCTCAAATTCGATTGTTAGAATACGCCCTTCTGGGTGCGAATCGCCGTTCATGCCGTATGTGACACTGACCGGTGTTTTCTTCGTGAAAACGGCCGTCCCGGCATAACCTTTCCTCTCGGCATAATTCCAGTACTGCTCATAACCGTCTAATTCTAAATCAATCTGGCCTTCTTGTAATTTAATTTCCTGTACGGCAAAAATGTCCGCATCAACTTCATGAAAGTAATCTAGAAAACCTTTACGTACAGCTGCACGTAGGCCATTAACGTTCCAAGATACGAGTTTCATAGTGTGTTGCTCCTCTCTTTTTCCGACCATCATTTTACCATAAGAAAAAGTTTTTTAAAAAAGTGATTGACTTTCAAAGTGTATTAACCATATAATACAGTTATCGGTGTATTAAGCGATTAATACATATTTTTTTGCGCAAGGTGTATTAAGGTGTTAATACATGAACTCGAGTAAGCTTACTTAATAAAACGGGAGTGTCTAGATGAATATACAATTCAATAACCGTGATCCCGTCTATGTGCAAGTGGTTCGGTATTTTAAGAACCAGATTGCGAAGGGGTTTTTAGAGCCTGGTCAGGCGATTCCGTCACGGCGGGAGTTGGCCAATCAGCTCAAGATCAATCCTAATACGGCACAGCGGGCTTATAAGGAAATGGAGGAAGAAGGTTTGATTAAAACAGAAAAGAATCAACCGAGTCGTGTGACCTCTGATGAGAATGTTTTACAAGACTTAAGGGATGAATTGATTGTGCAAGCTGTCAGTGAATTTGTTAGTTCGGTTAAATCGATCAATGTTTCCTTAGACGAGGCGCTTAATCTAGTCAAACAAAAGTACGAAAAGGGGGATTCAGATGATTGAAGTAAACGATGTGGTTAAAAAGTTCGGGCGTAAAGAAGTGTTAAAAGGAATTTCGTTTACGGCGAATAAAGGTGAGATCACGTGTTTGATCGGTATCAACGGTGTCGGGAAAACGACAATTTTAAATGCGATTATGAAACTGACGCCGATTAATTCGGGAGAAATTTTAGTCGATGGTAAGAAAGTGACGAAATCGACGTTTGAAAAAATAACGTTTATTCCCGATTCCACGATTATGCTTCCGGGCTTTACGATCAACGAAGCGATGGATTTTATGAACGACTATTATGAAGTTTGGAACCAAGAACGAGCAAATGAATTTTTGAAGTTTTTTAGATTAAATCCAGAAGATAAAATTTCGACTTTATCAAAAGGGAATACGGCGAAAACGAACTTGTTGTTAGGTTTATCGTTAGACGTCGACTACGTTTTAATGGATGAGCCGTTTTCAGGGATTGATATGTTCAGCCGCGAGCAGATTGCGGAAGTATTCACAACGCATCTCATTGAAGACCGTGGCGTCATTATTACGACGCATGAAATCAATGATATCGAACATTTGATTGATAAAGCTGTATTACTTGATGAAGGTGAGATTTATAAAGAATTTAACACAGAGGAGATTCGTGAGGAAGAAGGCAAATCTGTGGTTGATGTGATGCGGGAGGTGTATCGCGGATGAGGAATTTCTTAAAATTAACGAACTTTGAATTTAATCGTATAAGTAAGTTGTTGTTTTCATTGATGGGCTTTGTGCTACTGATTCAGCTGATTGGCGTGTTTTTTGAAGTCTGGATGTACAATAATCGAATTGATTCGCTTATGACTGAAAATCAAATGACAGAGGCACAGGCGCTTAACCAAGTAGGGGAGCTTTCATTCGCCATGGTAATGTATAGCATGTTTTTCTTAGGTCCGATTTTTATTAGTGTCGGGGCGATGTTGTTTTACATCTTTTTAATTTGGTATCGCGAATGGTTTGGCAAAAATACGTTTATTTATCGACTGTTAATGTTACCGACAGAGCGTATAAATATATTCTTTTCAAAATTAGTAACGATTGTGGTGGCGACATTAACGTTAGTCGGGTTTCAGTTTTTAGCGTTGTTAATAGAGAATTCGATTTTTAATGCGTTAGTTTCTGATCCGTTCTTGAGTGAAATGAATGTTGTGAACTTAATCTCTCAAGATCCATTGATATCAATGATCTTTCCGCATAGTTTGGATGGAATCTTATTGGTTTACGGTTTCGGGGCTGTTATTGTTGGCGTTTTATTTACAGCGATTTTGCTTGAAAGAAGTTACCGAATTAAGGGAATTGCAGCCGCCATTTTATACGCAATAGTCGTCAGTGCGCTATTAGCATCACCATTTGCAGTGAATGAATTATTACTTAATGGTTACATGTATCCTGGCGAAATTTTATTCACTTTTGCTGTTATGGCATTACTCGTTCTAATGGTATCGATTGTTATTAGCCGAAAATTATTAAACGATAAGATTCGAGTGTAAGGAGGGATCGTATGAAAAAGTATTGGAAAACGATTGTTGTATTAACGGTTTTAGTTGTAGGGATTGGTTCATATTTGGTTCAAACATCGTTGGTTGCTAACTCATTACCAGAGCTTCAAATAGAACATGTGAGTGGGGATGAATCGTTAGCGGAGTCAGTGGTTCTATCAGGTAAGTATGCTGATGGAAAGTCAGCGCCTGAGTGGTTAACATTGGATTATAAAGGAACAGAGTATATGTCTGAAAGATCGTTTATTGAGCAAATGGTTGGTAAGCGTGGACCCGTGCAGGAGCGTTTGATTGACGAACATAAAGGCTTTATGCGAGGTGTTTCTTACCTGCACGACAATTTTTACGAAGATGATGAAGTGTTAGCTGTTGCAGAGACTAGTTGGGATTTTAGTTTTCAAACAGCGAATATAGAACTGTCTTATCTTAAGAAAGAGTCTGGCGAAGAAGTTCACGAAACCCTTCATTTAGGGAGCATGGATTATGCTCATATTTTAGAAGTGCAATATCATGAAAATAAAATTATGGTTTTTGCAGAAGGATATTTCAATAATGGTAATGGCCTGATTGAAATGGTCTATGATTTAGAAGAAGACCGAATGACCCAGAATGAACTATTAGAAAATAAAAGTCAGAATAGCAATCACATGTCATTCAGTAAGGTCAACGATTCAGTGACTTAT
The DNA here is from genome assembly GCF_003843875.1 of Aquisalibacillus elongatus. Lineage (GTDB taxonomy): Bacteria > Bacillota > Bacilli > Bacillales > Alkalibacillaceae > Aquisalibacillus > Aquisalibacillus elongatus. Next base: position 48,902 of record NZ_RKRF01000007.1, read on the forward strand.
CAGCCTATGGATCACTTGATTTTTAGGTCGACTGAGGAACAGCTGAGTAATGAAGGTCGAGTAGAAGTCGCTGGAACTAAATTTTATCAATATGATGTGAACGAAATGGAACTATCCGAGCTGGAGTTACCGATTAACGAGAATGGTTTTGTTTCAGGTTTTGATGGTAATACAGTTTATTTCGAAGAGCAAACACCAGAGGAAATTAAAATCACCCCTTTTAATATAGAAGGCGGGGATTTTAAAGAAGATTTTGTTTTTGAGAAAGCTAATGAAGATGATCAATTTATGTTTAATTATAAAATTAAAGACGGTAATTTGTATGTTTTGAATCATTTAGAACTTCGTGTCATTGATCTTGAAAATAAAGAAACATTGTATGAAGGTGAAATTACAATTGATAACGAAGAACAACTAGAAAATTTAGAGTTAAACAGGATGGAGTTTAGATAGCGTTAGGGATAAAGTTGACCATTATAGGCTGGTCAACTTTTATTTTAATGGAGGGAAATGTCTTGAAGAAGCCATTTATTTTATTTTCTATGGCAGTGGGATTTGTGGTCGGACTATTTTCAGTTATATCGGATCATATTCCTTATATGGTTCAGGATGTAACGAAATTTGAGATGATCATTTTCTACTTAGCCGTTATGATTAACTCCTTACCCTTTTGGTTTATGATGGCTATGTTCGTGGGATATTGGTTTGGGCGAGAACTAAAAGAGGCTCTATTATTAGGTGGTTTATATACAGTAGTAGCAATAACGTTTTACTTTGTCATTGGAGCTTATTATAACCATGTTATTGTTCAAGAAGTTCCGCCAGTATCAGTATCTTGGGTTGGTCAAATTAAAACTTATGCGATATGGTACGGGGCATCTATTGTCGGCGGTAGTTTAGGCGGTGGGTTAGGTCATTTGATTAAGTGGTCGCCTTATGCTTTATTGCTTCTAGTGGTTGGGTTAATTTTGCAGCTTAATGTCAATGGTGCGAGTAGCTGGGGAAATGTTATTGGCATTGCTCAAAATGTGAGTTTCTGTATAATTGTGGTAAGTATTTTTATATATTTAGGTGTCATGAATAAAAGGGGGAGTCAGTGATGAAAAGTGTGATAAAAAGTCAGATCAATACAGTATTTATTCATGTAAGTGATTTGAGAGAGTCGGTTAATTGGTATAGTCAATTGCTCGGTCATGACGTTGACTTAAGTAAGGTTTCCGATCCAGTTTATAATTTCCAACTGAACCACCATACTGGTTTAACGTTAGATTCAGGGCCGAATGGTGAAACAAAAGACATTAAGGCTTCTCAATATCCGTTGTTTAATTTTCATACCGATGATATTCAGAAATCTTATGAGGATCTGCAAAAGCAAGGTTATCAAATCGAAACCGACATTATTGAATTTGATGATTTGGCTTATTTTAACGTTAGTGACCCAGATCAGAATATTATTATGATATGTAATGCTTAATCGTCCACCTAAACTTCTAAAGAAGTAGATGAATTCAAAAGATTAATTCACTCATGTATGCTTAAAAAATTAAACCGCAAGAACTCGGAAGAAATCTCACCTCATACTTGGTACGCTTAAAATAATAAGGGGTGAGGAGTTATGCAAGATAAACCTATTGGATTATATCAAGGAATTGCTTTATATATTGCAGCTGTTTTGGGATCAGGCGTTCTTTTTGTGTCTGGGGTAACGGCTTCAATGGCTGGACCTGCTTCCATAATTTCGTGGCTAGTTGTGATTTTAATTAGTTTTCCGCTGGCTTATACGTTTGCTAGCTTGGCTCGAAAATATCCTGATGCTGGTGGAACTGCAACTTTTGTAAGAATCTCTTTTGGATATCATCTTGGCAATATTGTAGGATGGTTTTACTTTGTAACAGCAGTAGTCGGACAAACAATTGTATCCTTAACTGGTGCTTTTTATGTTAGTCAAGCATTTGGGTTTTCGCATTTTGAAACAACTCTCATTGCCATCTTCATTTTGGTAATTGCTGGAGTTTCAAATTATTATGGTTTAACGGTTAGTGGTAAAGTCGCGTTAATTCTAAGTGCATGTTTATTGGTTCTTTTATTATTAACTGTCTTGGTGTCATTACCACATATAGATTGGGACAACTTTAGCCCTTTCCTTCCGAGCGGGTGGTTTTCTGTTGGAAGTGCGATAACTATTATTTTTTGGTCATTTTTTGGTTGGGAGGCCATTTGTAGTCTGGCGAATAATTTTAAAAGGCCTGAAAAAGATATTGCGAAAAGTACAGTTATTAGTGCCATCATCATTGGTGTATTGTTCTTGGCGTTAAGTTTGGTCACTATTGGTACAGCAACCTATGGAAGTATAGAAAGTAACCTATCACCTATTGGTGTTATGATGGAAGAAACAGTTGGAATAGGCGCTAAAATTGTAACGGCTATACTAGCTTTAATTATTTGCACAGGTACAGTAAATGCATTTGTAGCTAGTCTTGCTCAATTAGGTTATTCGTTAAGTCGGGATGGTGCATTTCCAAAATACTTTTCAAGACTAGATACATCAACTCAAATTCCCAGACGTGTGGTTTTACTTGTGATCTCCTTTGCGATCGCAGGTGTATTAATAACAGAGTTCTTATCAATGACATTTAACGATATTTTGTTTATCCCCACTTCTCTTGGAATTTTAGTTTACATATTTTCAATGGCAGCTGGGTTAAAGTTGCTGAAGAAGTACAAGATAGAATGGTGGGCGTCGTTAGTATCTTTCATTTTATGTTTACTAGTGGTACCATTTTTTCAACTATATATCTTTGTTCCATTAATAGTCGTTACTATATATGTGGTTTATATGAAGGTTATTAAAAGACTTTTCGCCCAAAAGGGAGTGTTAAGTTCTCATGTTGAACCAAAATAGTTTTTCTAAGGAAATCATGTGGGAAGCAACCGTTTCGTGTAACCCTGAGTATGATGGAATGTTCTTTTATGCTATTAAGACAACAGGGATTTTTTGTCGACCATCTTGTAGGTCAAAAACGCCAAAGTACAAAAATGTATCATTCTTTTTAAATGCTGCCAATGCACAAAAAGATGGTTATCGCCCTTGTAAGAGATGTCGCCCTGATCTAAAGAGAACAACATATGACCCACTTGAATCTATTATAGTCGATACTCAGAAAATGATAGAACTTAATTATTGGAAAGACATTCATTTAAATGATATAGCATCAGGTGTAGGAGTCAGTCCTTTCTATTTAAATCGTCTGTTTAAGAACAGGACGGAATTGACCCCGCGTATGTATCTAGAAAACGTTAGAATCGAGAAGGCGAAAGAGCTTCTAACCTCTACTACCTTAAATAGTACAGAAGTTGGTTATCAAGTAGGTTATAAAAGTATATCGAGCTTTTATAATGCCTTTAAACGTAGGACTAGATTTACACCTAGTCAATTTCAGGCCAAAGGTGTAGAAAAAATTCAAAGTTAAATTCTTTGATGAGGTTTCTATGATGGAGGGCGGAGTAAATATGAAAGAAGAAAATAATAAGGTACCAGTATGGGCTTATGAGGCAGTAAAGATTGTGAAGCCAGATCCTATGTGGATTGAGAAAGGAATCCAAGAAGGGGATGAAGTCTACCATTCTCTTTTGGAATTTGATGTTAAAAAAGTAGAACATATTGGAAGTACGGCCATTCCTAATTTGCCTGCAAAGCCAATTATTGATTTAATGGCTTCTCTGCCATCTTTAGAACCTATAGACAAAATAGTGGAGACGTTGGCCATAGATGACTGGCACTATGTACCTCCCGAATTAGATAAGCGACCTTGGCGAAGGTTTTTTGTGAAAGTGAAAAACAATAAACGGGTATCACACCTGCATTTAATGCAAACAGGAGAAGACCGTTGGGAAAAACAACTTTTATTTCGAGATAAATTAAGAGCTAACCCGCACCTTGTTGAAGAATATTCTATTATTAAACAACAGTTAGCACTGGAATTTAATAATAATCGTGAGGGTTATACAGAAGCCAAAAAGGCGTTTATTAATAGAGTGTTGCTACAAGATTGAATTGGAGGAGTATTATGCTGAACAATAAAGGTTTTAATTTATGGGCTGACCATTATGATCAGACGGTTCAAGTCAGTGAGGAAAATGGTCGGTATCCTTTTGCAGGGTATAAAGAAATATTGAATTCTATTTTTAATGAAGTGATGGCCAAACCAAATTCTAACGTTTTAGACATAGGCTTTGGAACCGGAACATTAACTAGTAAATTGTATGAAAATGGTCATCACATTGATGGCGTGGATTTTTCTTCAAAAATGATTTCTATTGCTCAGTCAAAAATGCCAGCTGCAAACTTATTAGAATGGGATATTACGAATGGTTTGCCGCCTGGAATTAATAAAGAAAAGTACGACTTTATCATTAGTACATATACTTTGCACCACTTAACAGATGATGAAAAAATTCGATTTATTTCTCACTTACTGCCCCTTTTAAATAGTGAAGGGAAAATATGCATTGGTGATATTTCTTTTGAATCTAGAGAGAAGCTAGAACAGTGTCGACAAGATAATCTTAATCATTGGGATCTCGATGAGTTTTATTTGGTTTACGACGAGTTGGATTCTTCTCTAGGAGATCATTGCGCGTGTGATTTTTACCCAATTTCACATTGTGGTGGGGTTTTTATTATTAGGAAGTAAGGTAATTTGCCCAAACCTGCTGATAAATTTGGAAAACCTGCGTATAAAGTTTAAAAACCTGCAGGTAAATTTGAAAAACTTTCTGGTAAATAGGACAAACCTGCGGGTAAAGACGAGAATATTTTAATCTTTTCTAGTTTAAGTGGGATTTTATAAATTTTATATGTTGCTGGTTTCAGTAAACTTTTAGTTATTTAGGAGGTAAAAAACTAGAATGTTAGATTTATATCAAAGATTCCCTTTAATGGGTGCGTTGTTGCTATTATTTTCATTGTTGGGGTTTCAAATTACATTATACATAATTGATCGTTATTCTAGTAAAGGTGTAGATGTCATTCGCAAGAAATTCCCTTATGCTTGGATCTTTAATGAGAAAAGAAAGGGTCAAATACTAATATTATTTATAGGTGTTGTTGGAGTTTATTTAATCTCGATTATACCTTTTGAATCTTATGAACTAATGGTGGCTGAATTTATTATAGATCTTGCGTTTGCTGTTTCTGTATTTCTGTTATTGTTTAGTGCAGCTTTCCTCATTAGTTTTTTTATAATAAAGGGTCGAGCTTTAAATTTTAGTACCTTGAAATTTTCGTATATATTATTTCTGATTGTATGCTTAATGTTATTGCTACCATTATATATTGTAGGATTCACGAACGGGACTGCCATAGTATTTAATGTAATATTAGGAGTTTTAGGTGTTCATAACGCAAATAAGAGTATTCAGGCTTAAAGTAGAGGGGAAATTATTATGATTGCAAGAGAAGCAGATATAATTGATGCAGAGCAACTAGCAAATCTTATACAGTCTGTAGATCAAACTTCACAATACATGCTCTGGGAATCTGGTGAGAGAAATATCTCAACTGAAAATCAAGTAAAAATGATTGAGAGTATTAGAGATAGTGAAAACTCTACTTTACTAGTAGCTGAAGAAGATCATAAATTAGTTGGTTATTTATTAGTTATAGGTGGTAATGCAAGGAGAAATAAACATTCAGGTTATATTGTTACAGGGATACATACCGATAGTAGGGGAAAAGGCGTTGGAACTTTACTATTTATGAAAATGGAAGAGTGGGCAATTAAACAACAACTACAACGGTTAGAATTAACTGTTGTTACTTATAATGAAGCGGGCGTACATCTGTATAAAAAAATGGGTTTTGAAATCGAGGGAATAAAAAGAAAGTCATTATTTATAGATGGCAAGTACCTAGATGAATATTATATGTCTAAGTTATTATAGCGAATCTGTATTAAGGGCAGTTTTTTATAAAAAGAACCTGCTCTTTTTTTAATTAAATTGGATGTAAACATTAATATAAAGTTTCTTAATGTAATTAGGAAGCGGGTAAACGTTAATTAGAAACGTGTTTTTGTTAATAGGAGAAGCTCTAACGTTAATAGAAAACGGTTAAACGTAAAAAGGGACTGCTTAAACTTTAATAGGAAGGGCCCAAACTTAATAAAAATACAAAGGATTCATACTATCTAAAGACGTTAAGCCAAGAAGGGTTAACGTCCTTTTTTGTCGAATTTATTGTAGAGAAATAAAGATCAGTATGATGAGTGCGATATAATTAATGTTTGGAGCGATATAATATGAGTTTGGTAGTGAGTAAAGATTTGGCTTTACGGTTGGAAGATTCGGAAATTGAGGCGTTAAGTTCTCGATTAAAAGAGATTCAAAAAAGACAAGGAAATCCAATGAACGTAGAAATGCATAAATTCGGGAATGCAACAGCTTTTTCGGTGAAAAATATTCCTGGCCCATCCTTCAATACGGTAAAAGGGCTAACAGAAAGAGATGTAGAACAAATAGATCAGATAATAGAATTCTATAGACAGAAAGAGATACCGGTTCGATTTGAATTAGCACCAGCCTCATCTTCTCCAGAATTACTAACCTATCTAAGTGAAGCTGGATATTATCAAAATGACTTTCATACAACTCTTTACGCGTCACTATCCAATCAATTAGAAACAAGTTTTGAAATAAAAGAACCAAAAATCACTATCTGCGAACTAAAAAGAGATGAATTTGATACTTTTGCAGAAATCTATACGAAAGGTTTCCAAATGCCGTCGTTCTTGAAAAATGGGGTAGAACAGAATAATGAAATCCTTTATAACAATACTGATTGGACATTTTATTTAGCTAGCTATGAAAGTGAACCGGTTGGTGTGGGGACTTTATTCACAAACAACGGTGTAGCTTCATTAGCTGCAGCAACGACTGTACCAAACTTTAGAAATAAAGGCATCCATAGTGCCTTAATTAAGCATCGTATCTATCAAGCTAAATTACGAAAATGTGATTTGATTGTAGGACAAGCAAATTTTGGTTCAGTTAGTCAAAACAATATGGAAAGAGCGGGGATGAAGATCGCTTATACAAAAGCCATATGGGTTAAAAAGTGAATGGACTTTTTCATTAATCTAGGAATCTTTATTTATATGAAGCAAAGGTTTGAGTATTTTTGGAAAATAAAAATAAAAAGAAAGAATCATTAACTCAAAAAGAAATGCTCGAAGGATGTGCAGGGTGCTCTTTTTGGGGATGCTTACCTTTCTCTGTAACAATTATTTTAGTGTGTGTGACTATTTTTGAGTTAATATAAATATTAATAATAGAATAAGAGCAAATTCCGACATTGGAGTTTGCTCTTTTGGATTAAAGAGGTGAGCGAGAGCGTAAACTTTAAAGGGTGTTAATAAGACACAAAAAGAAGCTTTTGCCCGTAGGCGCAAAAGCCTCATATTGATATTCTATAGCTAAATTTATAATAAGGGCAGTTCTTTTAAAATGATCTTGCTCTTTTTTTAGTTAAATTGATGTAACCATCAAAAGGAAGCCTCTTTTTGTAAAAAGGAAGCGGGTAAACGTTAATTAGAAACGTGTTTTTGTTAATAGGAGAAGCTTAAACGTTAATTGAGAGGGCCTAAACTTAAATTGGCGAAAGTTTAACGTTAATAAGACAAAAAAGAGGCTTTTGCGCGCAGGCGCAAAAGCCTCATTCTTAAGCATTGGCTCGTTGTGCGGCGTGTAGGCCGGCGACGAAGCCGGTTGAGAAGGCGGCGGTGATGTTAAAGCCGCCGGTGTAGCCGTGAATGTCGAGGATCTCGCCACAAAAGTACAGGCGGTCCATAATTTTGGAGGCCATTTCGTTTGGGACGATTTCTTTTAACGAAACGCCGCCTCCTGTAATAAATGCTTTCTCGATTGACAGAGTACCATTGACTTTGACCTTGAATTGTTTCATGGCGTGGGCTAGGTCCATTACGTCCTTTTTCTTCAAATGGTGATAAGTCGTGCTTGGGTCTAGTCCGACTTGATCCATTAAAAACAGCAAATAACGTTCGGTCAAAAAGTTCTTCCAAGCGTTTTTGACTGATTTATTAGGGTTGTCCTTGGCTTCTTTCATGAGCTTGTCTACTAGGTTTTGCTCCCCTTCATCTGGGAAGCAGTCCACGGATATATCAATTGTATCGACCTTGAATTTTTTCAACGCTTTCACGACAAATTGGCTTAGCCTTAACGCAGCAGGGCCTGAGATGCCTTGGTGTGTGAATAAAATATCCCATCGATGTGACTGAATGGGTTTGCCGTTTGGCTTTAGGGCAGTGACTTCGACGTCGTATAACGATAAGCCTTGCAGCGTTTTATCTTTAATAAACGGTTCATCGGATGTTAGTGGTACCTCGGTTGGGTACAACTCCGTGATCGTATGTCCGGCGTTTTTCGCCCAGGTGTAGCCTTGTCCTTCGCTTCCTGTGTTTGGAACGGATTTACCTCCAACGGCGATCACAACACATGAGGTTGGAATTTTTTCGTCTTCTAAAATGATTTCGTGCGTCTCATCGCCGTAGTGAACAGCTTCGACTTTTGTGTTTAGACGCTGGTCTACCCCGTGTACATCAAGTTGTTTAAGTAGTGTGCTCACCACGGTTTTTGCACTGTCACTAACGGGGAACATACGCCCTTTATCTTCTTCTTTCAGCTTCACACCGAGTGATTCAAAGTATTCGACAATAGACGAGTTATTAAAAATGGAAAACGCACTGTATAGAAATTTTCCATTTCCTGGAATGTGTGCAATCAGTTCTTCATCTGGCAGTACATTCGTCACATTACAACGTCCACCACCACTAATCGCCAATTTCCGTCCGAGTTTATTTCCTTTTTCTATGAGTAGGGTTTTGGCGCCATTTCGTCCGGCTGTGATTGCAGCCATGAGTCCGGATGGGCCTCCCCCGATTACGACAACATCATATTTCAATTTTATTTCATGCCTTTCTATTCGTTTTTCTGTCTATAATATATGATAAAATAAAAGAGTTAGATTGAACATAAAAATGAAGGTGAAATAATGTCGAATTCCGTACTTAGAGGCACCATGCTTTTAACTGGTGCTAATTATACGTCTAAAATTCTAGGAATGCTATATGTCATTCCTTTTAATATGTTAGTAGGTGAATCTGGCGGAGCCTTATATGCTTATGCTTATAATCCATATCAAATATTTTTAACGGTATCATCTTTAGGGATTCCGATGGCTATGGCCAAGTTCGTCGCAAAATATGATACGTTAGAGGATCATGCAACGAAACAAGCGATGTTCAGGTCAGGCATGATGGTCATGGTTCTCATGGGCTTAATTGGCTTTTTAATTATGTTCTTTAGTGCTGAATGGTTAGCTCAAATATTTATTACGAACGATGATTTAACAAACAGTGTTAGTGATGTCACGTTTGTCATCCAAATGGTCAGCTTTGCATTACTGGTTGTTTCCCCAATGAGTTTACTTAGAGGTTATTTCCAAGGCCATCAGTCTATGGGGCCAAGCGCCATATCTATTGTAGTAGAGCAAATCGTTCGAATCGTTTTCCTATTAGCGGGTGCCTTTATTGTGATTAACGTGTTAAATGGCACTGTAAGACTTGCTGTCGGTGTCGCAGCATTTGCTGCATTCATTGGTGCGATTGCCTCTAGCTTAGTGTTAGTCCGTATTTATCAAAAACGTAGACCTTATTTTGAAAAAGAACTAGATTCTGAGGAAGCAAACCGGACTATTCCTTATAAAGATATGTATCAAGAGTTACTCGCTTATGCTGGCCCGTTTGTGTTAGTTGGTATTGCCACACCGTTATATCAAATGGTCGATCAGTTTACGTTTAACCGAGCGATGTCACAGATTGGTTTAGCTGAGCAATCAGAACAATTGCTTTCAGTCATTATTTTGTACGGGCATAAACTTGTTATTATACCGGTCACTTTAGCTATTGGCTTGGCAATGGCAGTGTTACCAGCTATTACAAAATCTTTTACTGAGCAAAAACCTGCTGAGTATAAAAACTATATTAGCCAGGCGTTGTTAATTATTGTGTTATTAGTTTTTCCAGCGTCAATTGGATTATCCATTGTGGCAGAAGAAGTTTACGGGGCTTTATATAATGTGGACTCCTCAGTGAATTTTGCCGGTGAGTTACTCACTTATTATGCGCCTATTGCATTGTTTCTGGCCCTCTTTATGGTGAGTTCATCCATGCTACAAGGGATCAATCGTCAAAATTTTGCTTTAGTGAGTTTAGGTTTTGGCTTATTGATTAAAATAGCATTAAACTTCCCACTCATTTATGTATTTGAGGCAAAAGGGGCTGTGTTTGCAACTGGCTTAGCTGTTTTAACAGCATCATCGATTAATTTGTTAGTTATTTATAAAGTGACTCGTTTTAAAATCCGCTCATTATATCGTCGTTCGTTATTAATCATTATTTTAACGGCGGTTATGTCGGTTGTCGTGATCTTCTTTAAATGGCTTGCAGGATTGCCGTTTGGTGAAGAAGCATCTAAAATTAAATTCATTGTTCAGTTAGCTGTAGCGGTTCCTATTGGGGGTTACGTATATTTCTGGTTAGCTTACAAAACCACGTTATTAGATAGATTATTCGGTGATCGTGTGAAACGCTTTGCGAAGCTATTCCCTTAAGTAGATGAGGTGTTTGAATGAGATTAGATAAAACGCTTGCCAATCAAGGTTATGGTTCTAGAAAAGATGTGAAGAAGTTAATTAAAAAAGGAAAGGTGACCATCGACGGCAAAGTGATCCGCGATTCATCTTTCCAAGTCAACCCTAAAGAATCCGAAATTGTGATTAATGGGCAAACTTTAGAATATCGTGATTATATATACATCATGATGAATAAGCCTAAAGGTGTAATTTCAGCCACACGTGACGATCATGAGAAGACGGTAACGGATTTATTAGATGAAAAGTATGAGCCATTTTCGTTATTTCCAGCGGGTCGTTTGGATAAGGATACCGTTGGATTAGTATTGCTAACGAATGATGGTGACTTGTCTCATCGATTACTGTCGCCTCGTCATCATGTGGAGAAATTATATGAAGCAGAAATTAGTGGGCGTGTTACAGAAGATGATGTGAAAGCCTTTTGTGAAGGTGTTCAAATAGATGATGAATATGTGACCAAACCAGCTGAATTAACGATTTTAGAATCGGGAGATGACTCAATTGTTCGAATTAAAATCTCTGAAGGTAAATTTCATCAAATCAGACGAATGTTTGCCGCTCGCGGGCATCGTGTAGAAGAGTTAAAACGTTTAAAAATGGGCAGTCTTGTCCTGGATGAAGCGCTAGAGCTTGGAGAATATCGCGAGTTAACAGAAGATGAGATTAAAGCTTTACAAGCACACTAGTCTACTTTTGGTAGTTTTACTTTTTTATCCGTCGTCGTCCATTCACCTTTTCGGCAGCTTTCAACGAGTCCATTATACTGTAAAACGTTTATGTCCCGTTGAATTGTCCGATCGGAAAGGCCGAACTGTTCGGATAACTCTTTCGTTGTGGCAGAACCTTGGTCGTTTAAGTAAAGATAAATGTCCTTAATACGGTTTATCATAGCTTGGGACGGGTTACTCAACAAGATCACCTCTGAAAAAAGATATTAAAAGTATGCTATTATAAATCAAAGTGGTAAATATTAACTCGACATTAAATGACAATTCGTGCATTTCTATAAAAATATTGTACAATAAAGTTAATTAAAAAATCAAAATATTTATAAAAGAAAGAGAAGTGACGTGTAAATGCCTGACGATGCTCATTATTTTATTGGAATTGACGTTCCGGATGAGTACAAAGAGTTCTTATCAAAATGGCAAGAGTCTTTGGAGCCTTTTGTGGACTACAGAAAATGGGTCAATATGGACGACTTTCATGTAACGTTCCGTTTTTTAGGCGGGTTAGCGAATCAAGAGTTAGCGCAGCTAAAGAACAAGTTAACGAATTTAGTTGGCAAGCCATTTCAAGTCGAAGTTAAGGGGATTGATTTTTTTGGTAAAGAAGATCAACCCCGTGTGATGTATGCAGAAGTTGAGCGGAATGAGGCGATCTTTGATTTAAAACAATCCGTAGATGATTTGTTATTAGATTTAGGGATTGAACCTGAAAAAAGGCCGTATCGCCCGCATATCACATTAGCGAAGAAGTGGCGAAAGGGTAAGCTTCAAATCCCGAAAGATGTGTTGGAGCGAAAAATACTAGAACAACATCATGAATTTGATTTTCATATTTCGTCTATTCAACTATTTCAAGTACACCCTGACCGTGTTAAGAAATATGAAGTAATTGATACGTTTTCATTAGAGTAAGGTGGCTTATATGGCGCAATTAGTGAAACTACAGGATTATATTTCTCGATACGAAATTGATATGTTTCGTTATCCGAGCCAATTTATCAGAATGAAAAAGGATAATTACGCACGTTTGAGGCAGCAGTGGGAAGATGAACAGGCCACACCTCAAATCGCAGAACCTGAAGAAATAGAAGAGAAGAAATCGTTTTTTAAGAAATGGTTTAAGAGAAAAGACCAATTTGATGTCTGGGAAGATGATGAGGAAGAAGCGATTCCTCTGCCAGAGCAAGAGAGTGAACTGAAATATTTTTTCTTAGATCGTGTTTTCTCTTTTCAGTTGAAATGGGCTTCTAGTACCCTTCAAGAAGTGTCTTATTTTGACCGATATTATGAACATGATCTATTGTTGAAGTACTTTTTACAGCGTTTTCCGGATACATATCTATTATTCTATAACCCTATTTTTAAACTAAAAAAAGCTGTTGTCGAGGCGGACGTGATGTTAATTACTCCAACTGAGATTCAGTGTATTGTGGTTTTAGATCAGGAGGGTGAAAACATTACATACCAGCCGGTTGATGATCGGAAGTGGATGAAAGTACAAGACGGAGTGGAAAAGCAAATTGTAAGCCCGCTTGTGTCGCTTAAACGGACAGAGAAAACCATTAAGAGTATTTTAGATTACAATGAGCTTGAGTTTCCGATAAAGAAGGTTGTTTTAACCCAACATAATCAAATTCGACATCAACAAGCTCCGTACCAAACGGAGTACGTCGATGAGACGAACTACGCTGAATGGTTTGAACGTCAGCGTGAGACAAGTTACCCAATCAAATATCAACAGTTGAAAGTCTCAGAAGCCTTATTAGAACATACACAAAAAACGTTTGTTAAACGCCCGATCTGGATGGACGAAGATCAGGACATGACGTAGTATAAGGGGAATTGTGGAGCATGAATGTGTTCATCATTAATCCAGTAGCTGGCAGTGGTAAAGGTGAGCAGGTGGTTCAAAACTATCTTGTTGAGCATCCTGAATTAAAAGGATCCTTTAAAACGTATGTGACGGAGTACCCGGGTCATGCGAAAGAATTGGCAAGGCAGGTAGCCACGTTATATTCAGAATCTATTAAGCTACTAATTGTTGTGGGTGGCGATGGGACCATGTATGAGGTGTTGAATGGCCTTAAAGATTTCAGTGGTATTCCTTTAGCCTTTATACCGGTTGGTTCTGGAAATGATTTTGCAAGAGGGTGTGCGATGCCGCTTAAGCCCACCATCAATTTGCACGAGACGTTACATGATGTTTCATTACATCCTTACTGGGCTGGCAAATATAAAACGGATTTTAAACATGACCGACATGAGAAGTTATTTGCTTCTAGTTTGGGGTTTGGCTTTGATGCTGAAGTTGCATCTCTGGCCAATGAATCAAGAGCGAAAAAGTGGTTAAACAAAGCTCGGTTAAAATATCTCGTTTACATTTATGGATTAATTTTGATGACGTTTAAGTTTAAACCAAAAAAATTAAAATTAATTTATGATGGCAAAGAGCGTGATCTGACGGGGATTTGGATGCTAACGGTGAGCAATCATCCTTATTTTGGTGGTGGCATGAAAATAGCACCTAATGCTACAATAAACAAACAAACTTTTTACATAACGATTGTTCATCAAATTTCCAAATGGAAGCTTTTGTGCTTATTTTTAACTGTATTTTTCGGCAAACATCTACAGTTAAAAGAAGTTGAGACCTTCCAAGTAACTGACTTAGAATTGACGTCAGATCAAAAGCTGACTTATCATGCCGATGGCTTCACAGACTCCTGCTATCGGTGCCTCGTTCGTAAAGATCCAAATGCTAGATTAGTGAAGAGAAAATTGTAGAAATTACGTTTGTCCCCTTGAAACGCTTTGGGGATATAGGTTAATCTAGTTGAGTCTTGTTTTAATCATGCGTTTTGCATCATGGACAAAAAGTAGGTGAGTGAATTGGAACATGTACTTGGTTCCGAATGGTCCATATCTCCTGCAGGTGGTACAACAGGAGAGGCCTTTTTAGCTGAAAAACAGAATGAAAAACTATTTTTAAAACGTAATTCTTCACCGTTTTTAGCCGTTTTATCAGCAGAAGGAATTGTTCCGAAGCTGGTTTGGACAAAGCGATTAGAAAATGGTGACGTCATTACCGCACAGAAATGGCTAGAAGGTCGAGTCCTTTCGAAAAACGAAATGAAAGAACAAAAGGTTGCTAAACTATTAAGTAAAATCCATCACTCATCTGAGATTTTACATTTATTCATGCGAATGGGTAAAAAACCTTTAGAACCAGCCAATTTACTTGTGCGTTTAATTAATCAATATAGAGGCAATCAGCGCGTTGACCAAGCATTGATTGCGCATGCGTTAGAGTTTTTACACAAGCATTTAGAGCAAGTGAAAACACCTGAGAGAGTCGTTTGTCACTCAGACCTTAACCATGAAAACTGGTTGCAAGGTGAAGATGATCACTTATATTTAATCGATTGGGATCAGGCAGTCATTGCCGACCCAGCGTTAGATTTAAGTTTATTACTCTATCAGTACGTTCCGCGTGAGCAGTGGGATGAATGGCTCGAACAGTATGGAGTCACGCTGACACATAATCTTCATATGCGGATTCAATGGTATATGATTGCTTTATCATTATCTTATTATATTTGGTATTTAGAGCAGGACCACGATGAGTACGCGATGAAATGGAAAGAACGTTTAATGGAACACAAAATGGCTATTTATTCATAATTCATATCAATCTATATCCAGAAGGTCGCTTTTGGATATAGATTTTTTTTAGTATAATAGCATTTAATGAGATTAAATCAGACTAGGAGTGACGACATCATGCGTCTAAGACATAAACCGTGGGCAGCGGATTTTATTAAAGAACATCAAGACTTGGTGATCCCGGATCCATTTGAACAAAAAGGGAAGTGGCAGCAGCTTTTTCCTAAAGAACAGCCTTTGGGCCTTGAGATTGGGACAGGCAAGGGACAGTTTATCGCATATATGGCAAGTCATAATCCCGATATGAATTTTATAGGAATTGAAAAAGCGGAAAGTATTATTGTGACAGCCATGCAAAAAGTGATGGATCAAGGAGTCAGCAATGCGCTTTTGGTGCATGAGAATGCTGAAGACTTACGAGATATGTTTGGTAAGAATGAAGTGGATACGATTTATTTAAATTTCTCCGATCCGTGGCCAAAAGTGAGGCACGAAAAGCGTCGGCTGACGTATCATAAGTTTTTGGAACAGTATCAGGACATTTTGAAAGAAGATGGAAAGCTCATTTTAAAAACGGATAATCGATCATTTTTTGAGTATTCGTTAGTTAGTTTTTCTCAGTATGGGATGACGCTTGAGGATGTGACATTGGACCTGCATGCTTCAGGTGATGAGTCCAATATCATGACCGAATATGAGGAGAAGTTTTCTAGTAAAGGTCAACCTATTTATCGTTGTATCGCAACTTTCTAATCATCAAAAGGGGGATGAACAATGAAAACACTATCGATTGGACGAGCTAAATTAACATGGTTAAATGGCGGGGTCACTCACATGGATGGTGGCGCGATGTTCGGCGTAGTCCCGAAGCCGCTTTGGAGTAAAAAATACCCGCATAATGATCGTAATCAAATCGAATTACGCTGTGATTCGATTTTAGTACAGATCGATGGGAAGAACTTTTTGATTGATTCTGGAATTGGTAAGGGTAAGTTGAATGATAAAAGTAAGCGGAATTTTGGTGTTTTTGAAGAATCGAAGGTCGATGAATCGTTGGAGACGCTTGGACTATCGGCGGATGACATCGATGCGATGTTAATGACGCACTTACATTTCGACCACGCCAATGGACTGACAAAACCTGAAGGAGACGATCTAGTCAGTGCCTTTCCAAATGCGACGATTTTTACGTCTCAGGTCGAGTGGGATGAAATGAGAGAACCTAACATTCGTTCTAAAAATACGTACTGGAAAGAAAACTGGGAACCTGTTCAGCATCAGGTAAAGACCTTTGACGAGTCGATAGAAATCGTACCTGGTTTAACGATGCATCATACGAGCGGCCATAGTGACGGCCATTCAGTCATTAAATTTGTGGATGGAGATGAATCCTTTATCCATATGGCAGACTTGATGCCAACACATGCCCACCAGAATCCACTATGGGTCTTAGCGTATGATGACTATCCAGTGACAAGCGTGCAAGAGAAAAAAGCGTTGCAGGATGAAGCTTATGCTAAAAATAGTTGGTTTGTGTTTTATCATGACGCTTATTATAGAGCAGTTCAATTTAATGATGATAAAGAAATTGAAAAATCTATTGAGCGCGAGCGTTATGAATATTGATGAGTGCTCAAAAGCGCGGTTTGAGTGCTCAAAACCTCGCCCTGAGTGCTCAAAAGTACGAATTTAGTGCTCAAAACGACCGTGAGAGTGCTCAAAACAGGTTAATTAGTGCTCAAAAGAAAGTCCGATTGGTTAGATTCAATCGGACTTTTTAATAGAAACTTAGAATTTAAAGGAGTAAGGAAATGCCGATTATTAAGCATGAGCAATTCCTAGAAGCGCCTGTTGAAGTGTGTTTTGATCTTGCAAGAAACGTAGACATACATACTCAAACGACTCCTAAGACAAACGAAAAGGCTGTCGGGGGCGTAACGGAAGGGTTGTTAGAACAGGGTGATATGGTGACTTGGGAAGCAACTCACCTTGGAGTTAGACAAAGATTAACTGCTAAAATTACTCATATGGAAAGGCCGACCATGTTTGTAGATTGTATGGTAAAAGGAGCTTTTCATTCCTTTACCCACACCCACCATTTCCAAGAAGTTAGTGGCGGCACTCTCATGATTGATAGATTTGAGTATAAATCACCTTTTGGTCTGGTTGGAGTGATGGCTGACAAATTGTTTTTGGAAAAGTACATGACTAATTTTATCATCTCTCGTGCAAGAGAATTAAAGAGGATTGCAGAGGGTTACTAAAAAAATTCTAAAAAATAAGGGCTAATAGCAAGATTAGCCCTTATTCACACTTTACTTATTTTCTATTATATTTTCTATTTCCTTAAGCATATCATATGCACCTTCAGATTTATTTGAGCAAACAATGATAGTAAGATCTTCACTTGGATAATGTACAGAACGATAATTCACTCCTGGATCATATCCCATCTGAATGCATTTCACAACACCCTGTTCATTTGATTGCATATACCCACCATAACCGTAAAAGATATCTTCTACAACATTTACTTGTGGAGTTAATAAGATACTAGTCATTTCATCTGACAATAGTTTGCCATTCATTAACATTTCCCAGAATTTCCCCATATTAGTTGCAGTAACATACGCACCGCCATCAGGCATACCTTTTGCTGGCAATGAAAAAATATTTGTTTTCCACGTACCATTTGGTTTTTCTATATACCCAATCGAAGCATTTTCAGGTAATTCATCCATTGAAAAATATCCTGAGTCATTCATGCCAGCTCTTTTAAATATAATTTTTTCGATATATTCATCGAATTTCATCCCACTAATCTGTTCAATAACAAGTCCTAAGATAATATAACCAGTATTATTGTAGTTAAAAGGACTACCTACTTTGTCTTGCATTTGTTCATACTGAAACATCGGCAAAAAGTCCTTTACAGAACGAACTCGATACATTGGCAAGGTTTCCCAAAGCTCTTCATAATCATCCATTTCATCTTCATCAAAATAATCTGGAACGCCAGATGTGTGCGTTAGTAAATGATGAATAGTAATTTCCTCATCAAAATACGGAAAATCATAATCTAAGCAGTTGATGATTTTCGTGTCAAATTTGATTTTTCCTTCTTCCACCAACTTACAAATTGCAACAGATGTAAAAATCTTGCTACCAGATGCAATTGAAAAGCGAGTGTGTGGTTGATTTTCGATTTTTTCCGAATGGATTGCATAGCCATAGCCCTCAGAAAACATTGTATTTCCACTCTTACGTACGTGTATACTCCCAGAAAATTGAAGTTCTTTTTGTTTTTTGAACAGACTGTTCCAACTCATTAGCTTATCCACTTTTATTTCCCCCTGAATGTGTTATTACAAAAATAATTTAATGCATCTTATAAAACACATTCAATTAACCTCTTCACATTTGATAATGAATCATATAGCTCTCCTCCTTTGCTTTTATTAGTATAGCATTCAGAGAAAGTTTTTCAAATTTTTAAAAAACAATTCCATCTACATTTGCATAGTGTTTATGTGTACGATAGCTTAGCCAGAGGAGAGGCTATTACCGAAATATCAGATTTAAACCTTATAGCAATGTTCGATACCAAACATAGTTCCATTGAATTGACTGATTTAAAGAAACTTGCTGGTGAACTGTCTCAAAAGTATCATTCATAGTACGAGATGTTGTATAGCTGTAATTTGTAAGGAAGTTCAATGAAAAAAGGACTTAGAAAAACCTAAGTCCTTTTTTGTGATGTTAAGTGCAATATAATGTTTTGTACATTACAACGGAATCTATTAGAAAAAACTTCTTTTCATTACTCTTTAGAATTCTCTTCTTGCTTCGGTTCTTCAATTAGATTGTTTGCCGATTTCTTAAATTCGGATAGAGTTTGGCCGATGGCTGACCCGATCTCGGGTAGTTTTTTCGGTCCGAATACGATCAGTGTGATCATGAGGATTAAGATTAACCCTGGGATGCCGATTGTGGAGATTCCCATTGAGGCTCCTCCTTTCAAGTTAGGTTAGCTTACTTTTACTTTTGCTTTTAACGAGTTGTCCGCCGCCTTGTTCTAGATATTGTTGAATACCTTCTGCTGCGCGGTAAGCTAATGCGCCTACGGTACCGGTTGGGTTGTAGCCGCCGTTATGAACAAAGGCTGATGCGCCGACAACAAATAGACTTTCAGAGTCCCACATTTGCAAGTAATTGTTTACAGCAGACGTCTCAGCGTCAGCTCCCATAATGACGCCACCTGTGTTGTGAGTTGTCTGATAAGGAACAATGTCGTAGTGGTCATCCATTTGATTTTTCTCGATGATATCGGCGCCCATTTCCTTCATAATCTCTCCGCAAACTTCTGTGATATGTTGATGAAGTTTACGGTCTTGTTCAGTAAAATCATACGTTAAACGTAATAATGAGTTTCCGTAAAAATCTTTATATGTTGGGTCTAAATCCATGAAATTTTCACGATGTGGAATGGATGCCCCTTGTGCGACAACGCTTAACGTTCGATTGTGATAATTTAACGATTGTTTTTTGAATTCAGGCCCCCATGATGGTGTGCCACTAGGTGTTAAGTTTGAACCGATTGGTCTTCTGCCGGTTTGCGTAATAGAGATGGATCCACCATGAATGAAATCAAGGTCACTGTGGTCAAAATTATCTCCGTTATAATCATCTACTGTTGCCCCTAATGAACCTGCTCCCATGTAGGTGTTAAACTTTTGGTCTTCAAAAAATCCTGCCGCACCAGGTAAAATTTGATAGCAATAGTTTTTACCAACGACCCCTTGTCCATTTTCTGGGTTGTAAGGTTGACCAATGTTGGATTGTAATAGAAGACGCGTGTTATTTAGGACATAACTTGTTAAGACGACCACATCAGCCGGTTGGATAAACTCTTCACCTGAAACTGTATCAACAAAACGAACGCCAGTTGCTTTACCGCCTTCTTGAATGACTTCAACGACTTCTGAATGTGTTTTCATATCGAATTTTCCTGTTTGTTGAGCGGTTGGAATAACTGTAACATTTGGTGAAGACTTAGCGCCATATTCACATCCAAATCGCTCGCAGAACCCACAATATTGACATTGCGCAATCGTTTGACCATCTGGATTTTCGTAGTTTTCCGAAAGGTTCGCTGAAGGCATTTGAATAGGGTTAAGTCCCATATTGCTTGTCGCATTCTTAAATTTATCTAAGATTGGTGTACTTTTCATTGGTGGTGTGGGGTACTCATTACTTCTTGGTGCTCCTTTAGGATTGTCTTCACCACTAATCCCTGCGACTAATTCGAATTGATAAAAGTAGGGTTCTAACTCTTCATAACTAATTCCCCAGTCTTGATAAGTATACTCATCGCCTAATTTACCTGAACCGTACTTCTCATCAGTCATGGATTTAATTTGAAGGTCATAAGGCAAAAAGCGCCAAGTTTGACCGTTCCAGTGAACGCCGGCCCCACCAACACCTGAACCTGGTAAGAAAGAACCTAAACGTCGCATAGGTAATGCGCGTTCGTCCCGATTGTTTCTAAATGTGATTGTTTCTTTTGAAACATCTTGCATTAAATCGTGGTGAATATCATAACGATACTCGTCATGAATCATTTGAAAATCTTTGGTTGAACGGTCTTCACCGCGTTCAAGTCCAACAACATTATAGCCGGCTTTAGTTAGTTCAGCTGCGATAATACCGCCTGTCCATCCGACTCCGACCGTGACAACATCGGTTTTCTCTAGACGTGTAGCCATATTGCATCCTCCTTAATGTAGGTGATCGTAAAGTGCTCGTGGTTCCATTTCGACGAACTCCTCAGAGCCAATTTCATCCATATAACTCATTTGAGAGCCAGGGAATTCTTTCATTCTCCAACCTTCCATATTCGTGTTTCCACCATATAATGGGTCTGCAAAAGCACCTGCGAGCGTTGATTCTCTTAGCATCCCAAAAAAATCAGAAGCTTTAACTCCACGAAGTTTCACCTCATCGTTTTGGAATTTAGTTAAAATTTCATCTTGTTGTTCTTGATCGAGATTTACAAAAGAATCGTCATGGGAATTTTGAGCTTCTTGTTCCATGACTCTTAACCCTTCTTTAAAAATCTGTTTTCGTTTTAGACGGCTTTGAAATCCTTGATACGGAGTTCCTTCGTGAAAAGGTCCATTCATGTATAAACGATCATTATTTCCATATTCACCTGCTAATTCGTGGTCAATAAAGTATGGAACTCCAAGTTTAATAGCACCCGGACCATTGTCATCTTCAGGAAAAATGCGTTCAGTGGCTGCACTTAAACGTTGAAATTCTTCCTGGTTTTTAAAGAATTTTAAAGCTCGATTGAAATTCGGGCCGCCCTGATTACCCTGATCCGTTTGTTCACCTTGGGTTTGATTTTGCGTATCTTCATCAACCTGCCAACCAATTACAGAACCTAAGATCCCACCCCCAACTAAACCTCCGGCGAAGTAACCGCTGTTTTTCAGAAATTGTCGCCGGGATTCATCAGTTTTGTGTTTTTCTTCATCTGCCATAATCTATACCTCCTTTTGGTAACGTGAATTTATTTTTACCGAAAATGGTTAATTTATGTAATAAAAAAAGAACTAACCAAGTGTAAAACTTGATTAGTTCTTAAAAGTAATTAAGTTTAAAGTTTTTCAAGATCTATAATGTCACCATTCTCGGCATTGACATGAAATAGATATTGCGTGTTTTCACCGTTTTCTAGTCTTGTTACGCCACCTTGATAAGCTTTAATCGTTTGACCATCTACGGTATAATCTTTTACCTCCATTAAAATCCAAGAGCCACTAATAGGTCCATCTTGTTTGAGAGAATTTTTTACTTGCTTTAAAACTTTTTCAGGAAATAAGTATTTGTCTCGTACTTTTTTTCCGACTAAGGTGCCAACCGTGACTCCAATCGCAGCTGGAGCTATTAATTTATACCATTTCATATAATCACTCCATCTATGAACTTATGATTCATTATAAGCTTTTTTAGATTATATTAAAATATATTTCATAGAGGAATGGAATATTTACTAAATTTTCGATAGAATATACAGTGGAACATATAATGGATCGGAGTGAACATAAATGAAGCAACAAACACTAGATATGTTTAAGACATTAACTGAATTACCAGGGGCACCAGGACATGAACATCAAGTAAGAGATTACATGAAGGGTGAACTAGAGAAGTATTCAGATGAAATCATCCAAGATCGTTTAGGCGGTGTTTTTGGTGTTCGAAAAGGTGAGGGACCGAGAGTCATGGTCGCTGGACACATGGATGAAGTTGGCTTCATGGTCACGCAGATTACGAAAAACGGAATGATCCGTTTTCAAACGTTAGGTGGCTGGTGGAGTCAGGTGTTATTGGCTCAACGTGTACAAGTCATCACTGACCAAGGACCAGTGGATGGTGTTATTGGTTCGATCCCACCACATAACTTAACACCTGAACAACGTAAGAAACCGATGGACATGAAGAACATGTTAATCGATATTGGTGCAGACGATGAAGAGGATGCTAAGAAAATTGGCATCAAACCAGGTCAGCCAATTTTACCTGTTTGTCCATTTACACCGATGGCGAACGATAAAAAGATCATGGCAAAAGCATGGGATAACCGTTATGGTTGTGGCTTATCGATTGAGCTATTAAAAGAGTTACAAGGTGAGACGTTGAACCATGAACTTTATTCAGGTACAACTGTTCAAGAAGAGGTTGGACTAAGAGGTGCTCAAGCTGCCGCGAACATGATCAATCCGGATATTTTCTTTGCATTAGATGCATCACCTGCCAATGATATGGAAGGAAAAGATTCTGAGTTTGGTCATTTAGGAAAAGGTGCTTTAGTCCGCATTTTTGACCGATCAATGGTGACGCATCGAGGTATGCGAGATTTTGTGTTAGATACAGCGGAATCTAAGGACATTCCTTACCAGTATTTTATTTCACAAGGTGGAACGGATGCTGGACGAGTGCATATTTCGAATGATGGTGTGCCGTCAGCAGTTGTAGGAGTATGCTCGCGTTATATTCATACAAGCTCATCGATTGTCCATGTTGATGATTATGCAGCAGCTAAGGAATTACTCGTTAATCTGGTGAAATCAGTCGATCAATCAACGGTTGATTCTATTCGTAAAAATGGTTAAACAAATAAAAAAACTGCCTTAAAACATTGAATGTTTTAAGGCAGTTAATTCAAAACATTACTTATAGATATATGTTAAGACTTCAATGGCTTGATCGATGTTTTCGACGGTTACAGTGGCGTTGTTTGATAGTTCTTTTAGTGGATGAATGAGTGATTCAGGTCGAACTAAGATGAGTGGTTTGTTAAGTCCGAGTGCAATACCGGCATCCATTGCAGTATTCCATTGCTTGTAAGTTTCACCGAATAAAGCAATCACAGCATCTGCCTGATTCATCATAATCGATGTTCTGAAGTTATTAATGCTCGCACCTTGATCATCTCTGTAAAGTTGATTAGGTTGCTTACCTAGAATATTTTCACCAATATCATCTGATAGGTCATGGTTTTCCTGTGGTCCTGTGAATTCGATATCTAATTGGTGTTCAGAAGCCTTTTGTTTTAATTGTTCACGCCAATCATCATGAATTTGGCCAGCTAAGTAGATTGATAGTTTCATAGAATATACGACCTCCAATAGAGTGATTTGTTTATTATGTTCTAATGAAAGTATTGGTTTGTCAAATTATTAATATAGGGGAGAGAGAAGTGATTAATAAAAAGTTAGCGTTAAGTGTTGTCGGTTTAGTTTTGATTGCATTCTTAGCCGGGTGCTCAAAATCTGAATCAGAAATTTTGGATGAGGCCGACCGTCAGTTGAAAGAGATTTTCCTCTCGAGTGAGACGATCGAGACGAATTTTGAGTTGACTAATATGCATATTTATAAACCTGATTCGTTTGAGTTCTCAGAGGAAAGAGATAACAACATTATATTCTATGAAGACGAGCAGCCGTTTCTATTATTCATTAATGAATTTGAAGAGCCTAACAGCAAGTGGTATTACAATGAGTTAGAAAGCGCACAGAATGAGGATAACCATGTTCATTTAAAAACATTTGAAAGTGAAGAAGAGTTCGCTTATTTTAACGTCGTTGAACGAGAAGATGAAGAGGACCATTATGAGGTCCAGCTAGGAATTGGCGGAATAAAAATAGCGACGATTACAACTCTAGATCAACTGCAACACGATGTAGAAGAAATGATTAAGATTGTTAAATCAGTAGAAGAGAAATAATCATTTAAAGGGAGTTGTACTAACGTGAAAGCTTTTTTAGAGCGAAAAGGGGTAGAAATTAGTTTTCATGCTTATGCAATTACAGCATTAAGTTATATGGCACTAGGTGTATTCGCTTCACTCATTATCGGTGTCATTATTCAAACGATTGGTCAAGAAGTACCATATGCGCCAGACTTTTTTGTTGAAGCTGGTGGGTATGCCATTCAAGGTGGAGTTTATGGTGGAGCTATAGCAGTGGCTGTCGCCTATGGGTTAAACGCTCCACCTTTAGTTATGTTCAGTGCTTTGTTTGCTGGTTCATTCGCGGCAAGTCCTGATTTTATTAACTCAGGTCCAGCTGGTGCATTTATAGCTGCTTTACTTGCCGTTGAAGTTGGGAAATTAGTTAGTAAGGAAACTAAGATTGATATTATCGTGACACCTTTCGTTACGATTATGATTGGTTATTTGGTTGCTAGTTTAGTAGGTGAACCGATTGCTAGTTTTCTAGTCGCATTTGGTGATGTTATTGAATGGGCCATCGACTTAAGGCCGTTAATTATGGGGATCATTGTAGCCGTCTTAATGGGACTCGCTTTAACAGCACCTATATCGAGTGTTGCAATTGCAATTATGCTAGATTTACAAGGGCTAGCAGCTGGGGCTGCTACTGTTGGATGTGCAGCGCAAATGATCGGTTTTGCGGTTAGTAGTTATCGAGAAAATAAGTTTAGTGGTTTAATTTCTCAAGGACTTGGCACATCGATGCTGCAAGTCGGTAATATTATGAAAAACCCTGCAATCCTCATACCACCAACCGTTGCAGGGGCATTGTTAGCTCCGATTGCTACGGTTTGGCTGCAATTAGAAAATAATGCATATGGGGCTGGTATGGGAACGAGTGGCTTAGTTGGTCCGATTATGACATTGAAAACTATGGGCTTTACTACTGAAATCTTTATGATTATTTTATCATTACATGTTTTAGCGCCAGCCATTATTAGTCTAATGGTCTCAGAACTCCTTCGTCGAAAAGGATTAATTAAGTTCGGAGATATGAAGCTAGATGCTTAATCACAAGCGTGACTGACGATAGTCGGTCACGCTTTTTTCTTTTGCGGGAAAATGGTAAAATATTTATTAGTGTGGCTTCGAAAAGGAGGCGAATAAAATGAAAATGACAAGTGTTCAAATGAAGCGAAAACTCGAACAACGATTTCAAAATGATGATTGGCATACGCATTTTGATCGTGATGAAGATACATTCCGAATTGAATGGAAAGATAGTAAGCAAGGGGTGACCATTTCACTGCCTGGTGTGATCTCTAAATGGGAAGATCGTCAGGAAGATGCTTTAGACGAGATTGAAAACCATATCCGAGAAGCGTTACGAATTATGAATGACGAACAGACATTAGAAGGGAAAGAGGCTAATGTTTTCCCAGTTATTCGTTCAGGTTCATTCCCATTAGAGTCTAAAAATGGCGATCCATTATTATATACAGAACATACGGCTGAAACCCGTATTTATTATGCATTGGATTTAGGTAAATCTTATCGCTTAATTGATGAGCGAATGCTTAAACAAGAGGGTTGGGAAGAAGAGCGAGTAAGAGAAGTTGCGATGTTTAACGTGCGCCGGTTATCAACGGAAATGAAACAGGAAGAAGTAGCCGGTAATACGTTCTACTTCCTATCGACTCAGGATGGTTATGATGCAAGTCGCATCTTAAATGAAGCGTTATTAGAAGAAATGGCAAGTGTTGTTGAAGGTGAATTAGCGGTTGGTGTCCCTCATCAGGATGTTTTAATTTTTGTTGATGTTAAAAATAAAACAGGCTACGATATTCTAGCGCAAATGATGATGCAATTTTTCGCTGAAGGGCAGATTCCAATTACATCACTGCCGTTTATATATGAAGATCGAAACCTCGAGCCGATTTTTATTTTAGCTCAAAATAAACCAAAAGATGATAAGGAGTAATCGTTATGCAATTTGTTTATAACCCAAAAGGAATTGGCGATGTATTAATTATCACGTTAGATCAAAAAGAAACTAAAGTGGACCACGAAACAATTGGTGATGTGACGCGTCTTACCGACGAAGATGGGCAAGTTGTCGGTTATAACTTGTTTCATGCATCTAATTACGTTTCTATAGATACTAATGGACCTTTGAGTGTTGATGAAGGTTTAGTCAATCAGGTTCAGAAAGCTTTTAAACAAAACGGAGTCCATGATGAGTTGACTATTGATTTAACACCTAAATTCGTCGTTGGATATGTTAAGGAAAAAGCACCTCACGAAGATGCGACTAAATTAAATGTTTGCCAAGTTGATGTGGGTGATGAAAGCTTGCAAATCGTTTGTGGTGCACCGAATGTGGATGAAGGGCAGAAAGTAGTGGTCGCAAAAGTAGGCGCTATGATGCCAGATGGAATGCATATTAAACCATCTAGTCTAAGAGGTGTGGAGTCGACCGGCATGATCTGTTCAGCTAAAGAACTTAACTTACCTAATGCTAGTGAGAAGAAAGGCATATTAGTGCTCGATGATTCTTATCGCGTTGGTGAACAGTTCGATTTTAAAGCCTAATAATGTTTTCTGTTATAATGGAAAATAGTTGAGGAGGAGAATCTCAAATAGATTTGAGGGGTATACGATGAAAGAATTTACATTAAAACAACAAGGTAATATTAAGCGGTTAACGAATAAAACGTTTAAATTTGATGATCGTGTAGGGGAAGGCTGGTTCTCAGCTGTTTATTTCTTAAAAACGAAGGACATTGTTAAAAAACATTTAAAAGATAATGTCGTCACGATGCAATTTTTCCAAAAACAAGATGCGGTGCTATGTGGGACGGATGAGGCAATCGCCTTATTACATACGTTTGCTGATAATCCCGAGGAATTAGAAATACATTCATTACAGGATGGCGACCGTATTAGTCCTTATGAATCTGTTTTGACCGTTAGAGGCCCTTATGAAAGTTTTGGCTATCTAGAAGGGATTATTGACGGCATTTTATCAAGAAGAACTTCAGTTGCAACAAATGTCTATAAAGTTGTAACGGCTGCGAAATCAACAGGGTCTAAGAAGCCCGTCATCTTCATGGGTGACCGTGATGATCACTATACACAACAAGCTGGCGATGGTTATGCGGCTTATATTGGTGGCTCTACCGCTCAAGCAACTCATGCGATGAATGAATGGTGGGGTAAACAAGGAATGGGCACGATGCCTCATGCTCTCATTCAAATGTTTAAAGGTGACATTGTTAAATCTGCTGAAGCTTATAAGGATACGTTCCCAGATGATGATTTAGTCGCATTAGTGGATTATAATAACGATGTCATTACAGATTCCTTAAAGGTTGCTAGGCATTTTGGCGAGGAATTAAAAGGTGTACGTATTGATACATCTAAAAACATGGTCGATCAGTACTTCTTCCGTAACCCTCAGGTCATGGGTTCATTCGACCCTAGAGGTGTTAATCCGCAATTAATCTTTGCGCTTCGAGATGCTCTTGATCAAGAAGGCTTCAACCACGTGAAGATTATGGCCAGTGGCGGTTTTGATGAGGAAAAAATCAAGCGTTTTGAATCTCTTGGCGTCCCAGTCGATATGTACGGTGTGGGAAGCAATCTGTTAAAGGTTAAGATTGGATTTACAGGTGATAACGTGCTTCTTAATGATGACGAAGAGGCAAAAGCTGGTCGCAAGTTTAACTATAATCCAAGATTAGAAAAAGTCGATTATCCAGTTAATGATGAAGATTGATTGCTTATGCAATCAATCTTTTCATATTTCATACATAAGTATTAATGTATTTATGTTCTAATTTTGCTATAATGTATAAAAGCAAAATGAAAAGATTAAGCATATATTATATACAGGATGATTAAATCGGAGGTTCGATTAATGCCGACTTACCATTTTATAGGAATAAAAGGCACTGGGATGAGTGCATTAGCGCAAATCTTACACGATTCTGGGGAGAACGTGCAGGGTTCAGATATAGAAAAGCATTTCTTTACAGAGGAAGCTTTAAAAGAAAAAAACATCAAAATCATGCCATTTGATCTAGCAAATATTAAAGAAGGCTTAACGATCATTGCGGGTAATGCCTTTAGTGATGACCATGAAGAAATCGTTAAAGCAAAAGAGATGGGATTAGAATTTTATCGCTATCATGAGTTTCTAGGAGAATTTCTAAATCGCTATACAAGTGTTGCGGTTACAGGTGCACACGGTAAAACGTCCACGACGGGCTTATTAGCGCATACGTTAAAACAAAATATCCCGACATCATATTTAATTGGTGATGGCACGGGGTACGGCACGACAAATAGTCAATATTTTGTGTTTGAAGCTTGTGAATATAGAAGACATTTCTTAGCTTACGAACCAGATTATGCCATTATGACGAATATAGATTTTGACCATCCGGACTATTTTAAGAGTATTGAAGATGTATTCGACGCCTTTCAATCAATGGCGATGAAAGTGAGAAAAGGAATCATTGCTTGTGGTGATGATGAATATTTACAACAGATTCAAGCTAAAGTTCCTGTTGTTTATTACGGCTTTACAGAAGGCAATGACTTTCAAGCGAAGAACATTCAAGAGTCTAGTGAAGGTACGACGTTTGAAGTTTATGTTAGAAGTACTTATTATGATACGTTTACGATCCCGACATATGGCAATCACAGCGTGCTGAATGCACTAAGCGTGGTGGCTTTAATGCAGTATGAGAGTTTCACAGCACAGGAGATTAGTCATTTAAAATCATTCCCTGGAGTGAAGCGTCGTTTTACTGAAACTGAATGGAAGAACGGGCAGATTTTAATTGATGACTATGCTCACCATCCAAAAGAGATAGAAGCGACGATTGATTCAGCACGTAAGAAGTATCCGAATAAAGATATTGTCGCTGTTTTTCAGCCTCATACTTTTACAAGAACGAAGCAATTCATAGATGAGTTTGCCGATAGTTTATCTCAGGCAGACTATATCTACTTGTGTGATATTTTTGCCTCAGCGCGTGAAAAATCAGATAAACTTTCTATTAATGATTTGTTAGAGAAGGTTGATGGCGCGACCTTGCTCAATGAGGGAGAGACTGAAGTACTCAATAATCATCAAAATAGTGTGATCCTGTTTATGGGTGCTGGAGATATTCAGAAATACGAAGAAGAATTTAAACAGCTAGCGTAATGGAAGACCTAAGGCTTTGATGTCGAAGCCTTAGGTTTTTTATTATTAATAGAAAATTATGTTAACATAATTGTAAAGCAAAAAGGGATTGGAGGTAAATTTACTATTAAAAAAGCAGTTCAATACTCATTACTCGTTATAATAGGTTTGATTATTTTGAACACGATTGTGGAAATTGATAGAAGTCTTAACACGGGTGTAGTTAATAGGATTGATGGTATTAGTTGGGAATATTTCTATATAACTTTACTAAGTGTTTTATTTGGTTTATTAATCGAATGGAAGAGAGTTTTAACCATTTTGAAAGGTCATATAAAAGCTAATAGGCTGTTTATTCCGTCTATATTATTATTGCTTTTGAGTTTTACGCCTATTGCCTATACACTCATGTATTTTGGATTTACTTCATACCGACATTTTTTCCTATTGGTGTTTTCATTACACCATTGCAGAGTATAAATACATTAATGTTACTAGGAGTTTTATCAGGTGTTTTATTAGTTAGATCACTAGCACATAAAAGTGAATAAGTTACATATATAAAAATAGAGCATCAAATTGCTGTGCAACTTGATACTCTATTTTGTTTATGATTTTAAGTTTTCGGGATTTAATCCTTCTAATTCTGAAACGACAAAACGGCCGTCTTTTCGGATGAGCTCGCCATCGAAATAGATTTCACCACCACCGTAATCTTCACGTTGGATCACAACCATGTCCCAATGGATGGAGGAATCGTTACCATTGTAGGCATCGTCATAAGCTTGACCTGGTGTAAAGTGGAAGCTTCCATCAATTTTTTCATCAAATAAAATGTCTTTCATAGGATGTAAGATGTACGGGTTAAATCCGATGGCAAATTCACCAATGTATCGAGCGCCTTCATCGGAATTTAATACCTCATTAATGCGTTCCGTATCGTTCGCTTTAGCATCAACAATCTTACCGTTTTCGAATGTTAGTTGTACGTTTTCAAACGTAAAGCCTTGGTAAGGTGAAGGCGTGTTGTATGTTAGGGTTCCGTTAATGGAATCACGAACCGGCGCTGTGTAAACTTCACCGTCTGGAATATTCATTCGGCCTGCACATTTAACTTTTGGAATGTCTTTGATTGAGAACTTCAAGTCAGTGCCTTGGCCTTTAATGTGAACTTCATCGGTTTGTTCCATCTTTTTAACTAAGGCGTCCATGGCATTGTCCATTTTTGCGTAATCTAATGTACATACGTCAAAGTAAAAGTCTTCAAATGCTTCTGTGCTCATATTTGCGAGTTGAGCCATCGATTCGTTTGGATAACGTAAGACACACCATTTCGTTTTTGGTACACGAATTTGGCGATGGACACGGCCAACGGTTTGACCAAACAACTTGTTGTTTTCACCAGGTACATCAGATAATTCATTAATGTTATCACCTGAACGAATGGCGATATAGGCATCCATATCTTCCATAACAGTCGCTTCGTATTTTTCCCATGCTTTTAATTGTTCTTCATTTGCCCCTTTAAGTAATGAGCGCATAATTTTTTGATCTTTAAGTTCGACAAATGGATGTCCACCTGCTTCGTATGCTTTTTCAATAATTGCAGATACTAATTCACGTTGGAGATTTGTGTTTTCAATAAGCAATTTTTCACCTTGTTGTAATCTTACAGAATAGTTGACTAGTAATTCAGCTAGTTTATTAATTCGTGGATCTCTCATTTTATACCCGCCTTTATGTAAGTATTTATCATTATAATTTTATCATAATTTTAACAAGTTTAAATAAAATTGAACTTAGAACTTGTTTGACATTGGCTTTATTGGGGTATAGATTAAATATAAAAGGAGATTAGAAAGGTTGTGTTAAATTTGAATCTGTTACATATCTCAGCATTGATCGCAGCAATCGCATTTCTAATTTTGGTCATTTATATTTCGTACACGTTAATCTCGGTAAGAAAAACCTTTCATCATGTGGCAAACACGGTTGAAGGCATTGAGAAACAAATGCAGGGCATTACGCATGAAACAACTGAGCTCCTTAAGAAAACAAATCACCTTGCAGAAGATATCTCAACTAAAACGGATAAAGTGAACGTTTTATTTGATGGTGTAAAAGGAATTGGCCATACTGTGCAGGATTTTAATGAGTCCTTGCAGAAATTATCTGAAGAGCTACGTGAGCAAGCGAATGAACATGCTGAAAAGACCTCGCAGACTATAAAATGGGGCGAGGCAGCGATTCATTTATGGAAAAAATATAAAAAGGAATAAATTTGAGGAGGAATGTTTTTTATGGCAAACGAGAAAGAGAATCAAGAAAATATCAATAGTAAGGACTTTTTGATCGGTAGTTTAATCGGTGGAATTGTTGGTGCATCGGTAGCGCTATTATTTGCTCCAAAATCAGGACGTGAAATGAGAGATGATTTAAACAGTGGCGCTCAGCAAGTAAGAGAAAGAGCTAGTGAGTGGAAAGACGTTGCTTATGAAAAAGGAACGGAATGGTCTTCACAGCTTCAAGAGAGAAGTAAAGAATTATCAGAACGTGTAAAAGATAAAACAGAAGAATTACAAGACCGCGTTAACGAATTTAAAGACGAGAAGTTTTCAAAAGAAAACAAGGAAGCATTAGAAGTTGCTGAAGCGATTGAAGAAGCGGCTGAAGAATTAGACCGCTTAGAAGCAGACAAAACATTTGAAGAATCCGTCAATAAAAACTAAAATGAAGTTGTTGGGTTGTCTCCCAACAACTTTTTTTATGATTAATTCAATACAAGCTTACATAAATACCTGTAGGAAAAGGAGAATGGAAATGGAAATATTAACTTCAAAAGAGCAATTTGAACAAGTGTTAAAGGACAATGAGAATTTAGTGCTTCTTAAGCATAGCTTAACGTGCCCGATTAGTGCAGATGCCAAAGGTCAAATGGAGAAGTTTGAGGCATCTCAAGCGTATCCGACTTATATTATTCACATTCAGGACAACCGCGAACTTTCAAACTATGTTGCTGAGTATTTTGATATTAAACATGAATCACCACAAGTTTTTTATATTGAAAATGGTGAAGTGAAGCACCATGCATCACATTGGGATGTTACAGCGAAAAAACTGGAAAAAGTTACGACATAACTTAGTTAAAAAAGTCCAATTTGAGAATTGGACTTTTTTTATTGGGTGGCTTTTTGAGCACTAAATGGGCTGTCTTGAGCATTCAGATTGTCATTTCGAGCATTAAACTTGATGATTTGAGCACTCAGACAGATGTTTTGAGCACTAAGCCCGGATTGCGTACAGTCAAACAAAAAGAGCATCAAAGTTGATGCTCTAGTAAGTATTTATGGTATCCCATTCTATGGCTAGTTGATCGCCGTCGTTTATTTCCTCGACAAATCCTACTTCTTGGTCGTTTTTTATCAATTTAAAAGTCTGGTTACGCGTTTGTGATAGATCCAGTTCGATATGTCTAAAAATATCTTGAAAGATAAATGGTTCGTCGTCTAATGCTTCAGTTATGATGTGGTCTTCTGGATATATGATAGAGTCCTGATCCATCTTTTGACCGTTACGGTAAAACTTATATAGGTCTTTTGTGAGTTCAATGGGCTTTTGATTATAGAAAATTTTTACGCTTTGCTTGCGCTTGATGTTCATCCTTTCGCAAAAGTCATCTAGGCTTAACGTATCGGTTACTTGAACGTTTAGTTGGTCATTGGCTTCTATACTGTCTGTTAAATCTAAAGTTTTGTGACCGCGTGAAACTTGTACCATTTGTTTTAATACAACTTGTTCTTTATGATTATACCTAATATTAAATGGTTTGAATTTATGGATGAGATGTTCCATTCCGCAAGCTTGCAGGGCCTGTTTTAGAGTATACTGGCTTTCCCATTGAATTTGATCTCCATCAGAAAGTGCTTGAGTTAACTCAGCTTGTTGTTGATTCACATTGACCAATGAAGGTAAGTCATAATTATGTTGATTGATTTGAACCCTTGCGCCTGAAACATCACCTACGACATCTCCTACAGTGTATGTTGGTGTACTTCCATCTTCTCCTTTTGCAACGTCAATGACATCACCGTGCTTTATAGTATTACTGACAGAAGCTGATTCTCCGTTAATTTTAATCGTTGGTGCTTCGCCTAATTTGCCAGGTAACGTGACCTTACGCCCGTTTAAATGCACCATAATAGCCATGCCAGGTTTCCCGTATAACTTATTTAATTCAATTCCTGAAGCTAACAAGCAGTCACCAAGCGTTAGTTGTTTCAAATCAAACAGCCTAATCGTCCGATTATTCACTTCGACACTGATGTACTGAACTGGGTTTTGTTTAGCAGCAATCGCGATTCCGATTGGGGTAACGAATTCTGGGCTGTCTGGTAGTTGCTCTTTTTCATCTAAAACTTGAATAGCGTCAATGCCTCTTATGGCAACGCGATTCGTTGGTAAATTTAGATGTTCTGCGATTTTCTCCGGTAAAGCAGGGGTTAAACTTCCACCACCAACTAGCATAACAGCTTTTGGTGCTTGTCCATTTAGCGCTAAAATTTCATGACAGATGGATTCGGCAAGTTGATTAAGAGAACCAGAGATTTGTTTTACGATTTCATCCTTTTCCATCTCATGTTTAAAACCTAAAATGTCTTCAAATTCCACAAGGTTATGTTGTATGAGATCTTTCTTAACCTGTTCAGCTTGATGAAAATCTAATAAAAACTGCTCGCTAATCGCTTCAGAGATTTCATCTCCAGCTTTAGGCACCATCCCATAAGCTGTGACCGTTCCTTCACTTGTAATGGCAATATCACTCGTCCCTGCACCAACATCAATGAGAGCTACGTTAAGGCGTCTCATAGATTCAGGGATGAGTACTTGTATGGCTGCAATTGGTTCTAGCGTTAAAGCTTCCATGTCTAAGTCAGCACGTTTTAAAGCAGATATTAAAGAATCCACAACGACTTTCGGTAAAAATGTCGCGATAATATCGACTTTCGCTTCTTCGCCTTGTTGGTCGAGTAAGGAGCCAATTTCTTGATTATCTAAATAATAATGCAAAACAGAGTAGCCGACACAATAGTAATTGTTACTTTGGTCAAGTTTTTCATCTTCCGCTAATGTATACTGAGCTTGCTGGACGGCAGCTAATTCTAAATGCAAAATATCTTCTTCGGTCATTAATGGCTGTTCATAAATTTTAGTCGAATAAGAACTACGCTTTGTTTTAAGGGCGCGACCTGCAGCTGCCACACAGACTTTTGTAAGTGGGCCGTGATTTTGCTCTAGTTGTACTTTTACATCACGAATGACGTTCGCAACATCTAAAATATTATGTATTTGTCCATCAAGCATGGAGCGCTCTTTATGTTCTTGACTGATCATATCGAGAACCTTGAATCGCTCGTTTTCCTTTTCTAAAATTAATCCTACGACACTTCGCGTTCCAATATCTAAGGCAAACAGTTTCTCACTCATATTATGACCCCTTTTGTATGGATTGAATGACAAGTGGTCAATCGTCATTTATAATTACTAGAAGAATATAGTTAAGCATAATGTACCATAAATATTGATTGTAATAAACTAGGGAACGGAGGAGACGCACATGGACCCTAATCGATTAGATGAACTGAGGAAAGAAGTTGACCAAGTCAATCTACGCATATTAGATTTAATTAATCGTAGAGGTGACCTCATTAAACAAATAGGGGATATCAAGACGGATCAAGGTATGAAAGTTTTTGATCCTATTCGTGAACGTGAAATGCTGGATTTAATTTTACGAAATCATGAAGGGCCTTTTGAGTATTCAACGATTGAACATTTATTCAAGGAAATTTTCAAAGCGGCTAAAGAGTTAATAGAGGAAGATCAGCTAAATGCGTTACTCGTATCTAGGCAGAAGAAGCCGAACGATACCATCGTTCATATAGGTGATATTGAAATCGGTAATGGTCATCAAGAACATATTTTTGGTCCATGTTCGGTGGAATCTTATGAACAAGTAAATGAAGTAGCCAAATCGATTAAAGCACAGGGATTGAGCCTGCTTAGAGGCGGAGCCTTTAAACCTCGTACGTCGCCTTACGATTTCCAAGGGTTAGGTATTGAAGGGCTTAAAATTTTAAAACAAGTTGGCGATGAGCACGGCCTTAAAGTCGTTAGTGAGATTGTCAATCCGAATGATATTGAAACCGCGCATGAGTACGTTGATGTCATTCAAATTGGTGCTCGTAATATGCACAATTTTGAATTATTAAAAGAAGCGGGACGAGCTTCGAAGCCGATTTTCTTAAAACGCGGATTAGCTGCGACGATTAATGAGTTTATAAATGCAGCTGAGTACATTATTTCTCAAGGTAACGGCCAGATTGTGTTATGTGAACGTGGCATACGTACTTATGAAACGGCGACGAGAAACACGCTAGATATTACGTCAGTTCCAATTTTGAAAAAAGAAACGCACTTACCGGTTTTTGTTGATGTAACACATTCGACTGGCAGGCGTGATTTATTATTGCCGGCAGCTAAAGCAGCACTGGCAATAGGAGCGGATGGAATCATGGCTGAAGTTCACCCAGATCCAGCCACTGCTTTATCAGATTCGCAACAACAAATGGACATTCCGACATTTGAATCGTTTATAAATGAATTAAGATAACAGAAATACATACTTCGTATTTCTGTTTTTCCTTTTCATCACTGTTGATAGAATGTTTAGAATGTCGTATGCTAACAATATTAAATAGAATACGGTATGAAATGAGGGGTTATAATGAGCGTTACAATTTACGATGTAGCTAAAAAAGCAAATGTATCCATGGCGACTGTTTCAAGAGTTATTAATGGAAACACGAATGTCAAACCAACCACAAGGAAAAAGGTTATGGCAGCGATTGAAGAACTTGAGTTTAGACCAAATGCTGTTGCACGTGGCCTGGCCAGCCGAAAAACCACTTCAGTAGGTGTTATTATCCCCGATATTTCGAATATGTTCTTCGCAGAATTAGCGCGAGGAATAGAAGATATTGCCACGATGTATAACTACCACATCATCTTAAGTAGTTCGGATCAAAACTTAAATCGAGAGCTAGACTTATTCGATAATATGCTTGAGAAGCAAGTGGATGGTGTCATATTTATGGGTGGTTCCATTTCAGAAGAACACGTTAAAGCGTTTAATCAATCAAATGTTCCAGTTGTACTTGCTGCTACTGTTGATGAGTCCAACCAAGTGCCATCGGTAAATATTGATTATTATTCAGCGATTACGGATGCTGTTCATGAGTTAATTGAGAAGGGGCACCAAAAAGTTGGATATGTTTCTAACTCTATTGATTCAAGTATTGAAACATCCAAAGTTAATGGTTATCAAGACACATTTAAAGAACATAAATTATCGGTTGATTCTAATTTAATCTATAAAGGCGATGACACTTATCAATCCGGAATTAAAGCCGCCCATTATTTTATGGATTTAGATGAAAAACCAACTGCCATCTTAACATCATCTGATGAAATGGCTCTAGGTGTTATTCATGGAGCTCAGGATTTAGGTGTAAAAATCCCGGATGAATTAGCGGTTATAGGATTTGATAATACGCGTTTATCAGTTATGGTACGTCCTGAATTAACAACGGTTGTTCAGCCAATGTATGATATTGGCGCTGTTTCAATGCGATTATTGACGAAGCTTCTAAAAAATGAAGACGTTGAGGAAGATCAAGTCATTTTACCTCACCGAATTATAAAAAGAAGCTCAACAAAAGAATAATTTTGTCGATACAATAGATATAGACAATTTGCATATTTAGGGTGAGAGGTTAATGAAGAGAAGAGATATTTTAACGCCTGTTGGGATTGCACTCGGTTCGACGATGATTTTGTTGGGGATATATTTTAACAGTGGAACGAGCGGTTTTTCGACATTTCTACAGATGTCTTCATTTATGATTGTCATCGGTGGTTTAACCGGTGCGTTATTGATTAATTTTAACTTGAAAGAAATGAAGTTGACTTGGCGTGTCTTTAAAGAAGCATTCAGTAAATCAGATCACAATTTAAAAGAACTCATTCAATTGTTTATTAGCCTTTCTGAAAAAGCTAGAAGAGAAGGGTTATTAGCTTTAGAATCAGAGATTGAAGAGTTAGATGATGAATTTATAAAAAAAGGTGTTTATTTAGCCATTGATGGTATTGAACCAGAAGTCATTAATGACATCATGAACGCTGAAATTACAGCGATGGAAGAACGTCATGGAAAAGGACGAGCGATAGTTGAAAAAGCGGGTGAGTTCGCTCCGTCATGGGGGATGATCGGGACGTTAATCGGTCTTGTCCTCATGTTAAATAACTTAACCTCTCCTGAGACGATTGGACCAAGCATGGCTGTTGCCTTATTGACGACCTTTTACGGCATGGTGCTTGCTAATTTAGTCTTCATTCCAATGTCAGGTAAACTTTTTAATATGACTGAAGAAGAGATTTTTATTAAACAAATTATAATTGAAGGGGTTATTGGCGTTCAATCTGGTCAAAATCCTAAGATCTTAGAAGAAAAATTAAGTGCGTTCTTATCCAATGAAGAACTCAAAGAACAAAATGAAGATGAAGAAGAAGAGATCGTTGGAGAGACTGCCAATGAATCTTAATAATAAAAGAAAGAAACGACCTAAAAAACAAGCCCCATTATGGATGGTTACATATTCAGATATGGTGACATTAATTTTAGTATTCTTCATTTTGTTATTTTCAATGTCACAAATTGACGCAGAGAAATTGAAAACAGTAACGGAATCTTATCAGCAACGCGTTATTTTTGATTATTATCCAGCAGCTATTCCGTTAGATCAAGCATCTAATGTGGAAAATAACGAAGATGAATCGAAAAACCCATTAGGTGAAGAAGACGGAAATGAGGATGAAGAGCAGGATATGAATGACATCTTAGATCAATTGGAACAAGATCCAACTATTGATCAAGAGCCGGATCAATTAGACCGTCTATTAAATGAAATTGAAAACTACCTTGAAAGAGAAGGATTATCTGAAGTCATTACGGCTAATCGAACCGACCGAGGAATCGTCTTAGTTCTACAAGAGAGTTTACTATTTGAGTCTGGACAAGCTGAGATATTAGAAGGAGCTATGCCTTTTCTAGATAAAGTCGGAACATTACTCGCTAATATACCGAACTTTGTCAAAGTCGAAGGACATACGGATTCCGTTCCGATGAGTTCATATCGTTACCCATCTAACTGGGAGCTTAGCGGTTCAAGAGCGAGTAGCGTTGTTAGGTATTTATCAGAGGAGACAGGTTTAGATCCTATTAGATTCCAAATTGCTGGTTACGCCGATACAAGGCCTATTGCTTCGAATGAAAATGAGGAAGACAGACAGAAAAATAGAAGAGTTGAAATTATTATTATGGAAGATGAGTAAAGGATTGTCCAAAGTCTATGACTTTGAGACAGTCCTTTTTTATGTGGTTGACGAAACAGGCCCGATGGAAGGCGGAACATACCCGGTGGAAGGCGGAACGTACCCGATGGAAGGCGGAACATACCCGGTGGAAGGCGGAACATACCCGGTGGAAAATGTACCATAATCGATAGAAGGATGAACCCCCCGTTGGAAAATGAAACATACCAGCGGCATCAGGTATACTAATAGTTTTATATAATATAAAAAAAGCTAGAGAAGTTTCCCTCTAGCTTTTGACTACATATATTTCTGTTGATTTGTGATAAATTGAACGGATTTTTGTAATGACAGTCGGTTCTTTTCTGTGATTTCTTGTTTTCGTGGGATGTTTTTATATATTCCTGGTGGGTCTTGCCATGTTGTTGGTAGGGTTACTGGACTTTCGTTTTGCCATGTTTGTAACCATTCTTCAGGTAGTGCACCTTCTTTAATCCCTTGATCGGAGGCTACATTCCAGATTTGTGCCCAAGCTCTTGGGACGACTCTCCAAATGTCATAGCCGCCTCCGCCTAAAGCAATCCAACGACCCTCACAGTATTGATGGGCAATTTCATGGGCGAGTTTCGGTATTTCTTCGAATGTCTTCATTGTGCTGCATAAATGGGTTAATGGATCGTAAACGTGTGCATCAGCTCCGTTTTGGGTCACAATAATATCAGGTTTAAAATATTCAGCTACATCTTTTAGTACGTCTTGATAAACTTCTAAGAATGACTCGTCCTCTGAAAAAGCATCTACGGGTACATTAAATGAATAGCCATAGCCTTCCATTCGGCCTCGTTCATTGACGTTCCCTGTCCCTGGGAACAAATAACGGCCTGTTTCATGAATGGAAAGGGTGCACACATTTGGATCATCATAAAAAATCCACTGTACACCATCACCGTGATGGGCATCCGTATCGACATATAGAACTTTATAATCCGTATGTTCTCTAATATGTTTAATAGCTATAGCTGCATCGTTATAAATACAAAAGCCTGAAGCTTTTCTAGTAAAGCCGTGGTGCAGGCCACCGCCTAAGTTGACAGCATGTTGATTTTGGCCATTAATGACTTCCTCAACGGCAGTGAGTGTGCCACCAACAAGCCATGCTGATGCTTCATGCATATTAGCGAATATGGGCGTATCCTCAGTCCCTATGCCATACTCACTCGCTTCAGCATCTGATAGTCCGTTGTAACTAGCTCGCTTAATAGCGTCAACATAACTAGGATGATGAACACTTAAAATTTCATCGTCTGTTGCCATTCTGGGTTTTATGATGTCCTCATCATTTAATAAACCAGAACTTTTTAATAAATCATATGTTAATTCGACGCGTTTTTGGTTAAATGGGTGGTTTTCTCTAAACTTATATTTTTGAAAATCTTGTGAGTAGATGAACGTCGCTTGATTTGTCATTGTGATAACCCCGGAATATTTGGCCACAGCACTTCGTAGCCTTTGTTTTTGAGTTCATCGATTAATGGCATTGGATTCATCGTTTGGATGCGTAAGACGATGATTTTTTGTTTTTGATCACCTTTATATGGATAAATAAAAACTGAAGAAATATTGATTTTGCGATTGCCGATGATTTGTGTGACTTCTGGAAGCATGCCAGCTTTATTTGGGACTTTGACTTCAATTTGCGAGCTTTGTTCATGGATGCCTGTTAACTGAATGAGTGTGTATAGTAGATCTTTCTCTGTCACAATACCGACGATCCGGTTTTCCTTAGTGACTGGAACACAAGCAATTTCGTGTTCATAAAAAATAGACGCCATCTCCTCAATGAAATCTAAAGGGTGGACAGTGATGACTGGGCTTGTCATGATGGTTTTAACTTCATGGTTTAAGGTTTCTTGATTTTGTGTTTCTTCTAAGGTGGATGGTGCAGCATCTCTAATATCACGGTCTGATATGATGCCAATGACACTATCGTGTTCGTTTACAATCGGAATGTGTCGAATATGATGTTCATTTAATAGATTCAAGGCTTCATTAATCGTATTATGAGCTTGTAACGTCATAACATCTTTTTTCATAATTTCTTCTACTAGCATGCTCTCACCTCGCTTATAGTATTAAGTCATCTCGACCCATGAAACGTAGAGAATTAAACGTTTCAATGGATTCCTCAAGAACGTCTTTTCCAATTCGGACAAGAAGGCAGTTTGCTGGATGTGACATGATTTCCGGATCATCGGTAGACATTGGTTTTAAACCGCCATATCCCATCATGGTTTCCATGAGTTTGCGGTATTGCCAAACATTTAATCTAGTTGATTCCATATCCCAGTGCCAATAGTACTCTGTCGTAATGATAATATATTTCTCCATGTGTTCATCCATCATGGATACTTTTAAGATAGTCGAACCGATGCCTAAACCTCGGTAGTCATTAGAGACTTCAATGGCACCTAATTCCAGTAAATCATCCATTTTGATTTTGGACCATCTTTCTAATGGATCAGGGTGTAGGTAAGTTGCGTATCCAACGATCTTATCTTCATCGCGAGCAACAATAATACGTCCTTCCGGAAAATCCGCAATCGATTTAATCGCTTCGTATTGTTTCTTTGGTGGTCGAAAAGCTTTTAATCCGTTATCGAAGTAATAACGTTCTAACTCTTTGGTTGATAAAGGCCCTTCGACCATGATGGACTTCCCATTTTTTTGTATTTTTTGTTGATGATAAGTTTTAGGATGTTCCAAAACGACACCACCTGGTAACTTTTATAAATATCTAAATATAGTATAACATGTTTTAAATGCGCTAAAATTACAAATTCGAATATTTATGGACATTGAAAAAGCCAGGAAGCCCCATATAGGGTTCCTGGCTTTGAATGTTAAGATTCAATTGAATTGTCTTGGGTTGAATCGTTATTTTCGTTACTACCAGAGTCATCATTATTGTTAGAATTACCGTCGTTGTTATTATCATTGTCATTACTGTTGTCGTCATCCACGTCGCCATCGTTTT
This sequence comes from Aquisalibacillus elongatus, assembly GCF_003843875.1. GTDB lineage: Bacteria > Bacillota > Bacilli > Bacillales > Alkalibacillaceae > Aquisalibacillus > Aquisalibacillus elongatus. The sequence goes on from NZ_RKRF01000007.1 coordinate 90,959, forward strand.
GTTCATCACTGTTACCTTCTTCATCGCTGTCTTCATTATCCTCGTCATCTTCTTCCTCTTCTTCCTCTTCTGGCGGTTCAATAGAGCCATAGACGATCTCGTTTGAGAAATCAGATTCGTGACCGTGATAATCAACTGCCATGACAACATACACGCTATTGTTTCTTGGTAATTCAAAACTAGTATCTTTTGTAGAGCCGACTAATTCAAATTCGTCCTCTTCTGTTGGTGCCATATAAACGTGATAGCCAATGACATCTTGTTCTGAGTCGCTCCAACTTAGCGTATTACCATCAATACCTAAACCACTAGGGGAAGATGGAGCACCATTATCGTCTAATGTCTCATCTTCAGGGACGATTAAGTTCTCCCAAACTTCGTTATCAGGTAAAAGTTTGCTGAGATCATCAATATCTCCCCAGCCTTGTTCTTCTATGAAACCAGGCCGTAAGAAGAAACCTTCTTCAGTAAAGTCTTCTGGTGTCTCATCAATTGCCTCATAATATTCATCACCGATTTGTACATAGCGACCTTCAATGACACTGTCATCACTTTCATCAGGTACGTGTTCAATGTTAAATAAATCGGTGCTAACTAACCCAAGTTCCTCGCAAGCTTCGCTTGGAAGGTCGCCTGAGAGCTGACAGTAGCTTCGAGATACAATTCCACCTGGATTTTGATGGTTTTCACTAGGCGCCATTAAATCAGGATCAACTTCAGTTGCTGCATTGGCGAGTTCTGCCCAGTATCCTTGGTTACGATAACTTGGAGGTAAGCTACAATTACTACAATTATCAAGATTCATAATGTCTTGTTTTTCATAATCTGATACTGTTCCATCTCCGTTATAGTCATACGTATCATAACCAATCCAAGTACCTAAAGTTACATTAGGATTAGTTCCAATAAACAGTAGATCTTGAGTATGATCTGAAGTACCTGTTTTTCCTGCCCAATCTACCCCCTGATTAGTTAATTGACTTCTTAAATAAGTCGCTGTACCTTCTGTCAGTACATCTCTCAAAATATCGAGTGTTAAATAAGCCGTTTGAGGTGAGAAGACTTCTGTTTCTTCAACTTCATGTTCGTAAATGCTATTACCATCATCATCTACGATTTTATCAATCATATAAGATTCAATAAATTTACCTTGATTGGCAAAGACTGAATAAGCATCCGTAGTATTTTTTAAATATACAGAATCTCCACCGAGCGGTGTCGGTGTTGCGATACGATTTGGTGCAAAGGTTTCTTCACTAAATCCTTGATTAATTAAGTAATTAGAAATATCCTCTCTCATGCCTCGTTTATTAGCCAAATCATAAGAAAGACGAGTGGCAGGGAGGTTATGAGAATTTACTAAGGCGGTTCTAGCACTCTCGATTCCACGTTCACAGGATGAGCAGAAGTTCGTTGGCCCCCAACCACCGTGTTCATTGATTAGGGAATCACCGAATTTCACATCCGCTAGAGGTGAACCTGGATGTAAATAGCCCATATCCATAGCAGGTGCATAACTAGCTAGTGGCTTCATGGTACTACCGTTTGGTCGATGGTAATAGAAGACGTGATCCATTTGGCTTCTTTCATAATCTCGACCACCGACATAGGCGATGATTGCTCCAGTCTTGTTATCTCGTAACATAGCACCAGCTTCAACGGGAACTTCTTCCTGATAGCTCTCACCTGTATCTGGATCTGTTCTTGTAACTGTATGAGTTGGTCTAAAGTAACTATACTCATCAGTTACGTCTTGGAAACGATCAAAAATCTCTTTATTTATGGTAGTGTGAATGTCATAACCGTTTTGACGCAAGTTGCGTTCAGCAATAATTTCATATTGTTCGTAAATTGAATCGTCATTATTTAGGTCTTCTTTGGTGTAGCCGTCTTGTTCTGCAAGGTGTTCAACCATGATGTCTTTCGCGCGGCTTTCGATTTCTAATGTTAAGAAAGGATATTCAGAGATTGTACTTTCATTTTTATCAGTAAGGTTTCCAATAGTATCGTATTCTCTTGCTTCATTATAAGTTTCTTCATCGATTATTCCTTCATCACGCATTCTGTTCAATACGATGATTTGTCGTTCTAACCCATCTTCCAGTGATTCTTCAGGTTTAACATTTCCATTACCATCAAATGGTGTATAAATTGATGGTGACTGCGGTAGTCCTGCGATAAATGCAGCTTGAGCTAAATTAAGTTCACTTGCATCGACATCAAATAGACCTTGAGCAGCTGCTTGAACCCCAGCGATGTTACGTCCAGAAGAATCACGACCAAATGGAACGATATTCAAGTAAGCCTCAAATATTTCATCTTTATTAAAGAAGTTTTCTAATCTAAGCGCAATTAATATTTCTTTGGCTTTACGCTCAAACGAAACTTCATTCGTTAAAATTTGAGATTTGATCAATTGTTGAGTTAAGGTACTACCGCCCGATTGCATGTCAGTACCAGCAAATTCTTGATAAAGTGCTCGCATAATGGCTTTAGGTACGATTCCGTTATGAGTTTCGAAATATTCATCTTCGGTCGCTTTTATAGCCATTTTTAATTCTTTTGATACCTCATCTAAGGCTATTTCTTCACGGTGAAGGTCACTTCTCAGTTCTCCCATATGTACATTGTTCGCAAAGTAAATGTGAGAAGTTTCTTCATAATTATAAACTTGGTCACGCATGTCTTCCTTTTTTTCAGTTGGTATATCTTGTACAAGAGAAGCAAAATAACCAAACCCAGTACCAGCCATGAAAAACATCGCGATAAGTCCAATGACAATAAAGAATAGAGCCACGTGCCATAAGACATCTAATGTAATTCTAGTTGATGATATAAATTTACCCTCTTGAAAAACAGCTAACCATCTATTTTTTCGTTCATTACGCTTCATGATTGAACCCCCTAAAATGTCAAATCTATTATAGCATAATCTAGTGATTCATCCTATCCGAAAATTAATGATTAAACGATCATTTATTAATTTTTATTGCATTTTTAAAATGGGTGTGGTAAAAATATTTCTATAGAACAAATATATATATAAATGCGTCGAAAAGTTGAAGTAGAAATATACCCAATGCTAAAGAGAGCTGGTGGTAGCTGCGAATCAGTGCAAGGTATAGGACGAATTACGGCTTGGAGCATCTCTACTATAGAGCGGTTAATTTGGCCGATATGTCAATGAAGTGGCAGTTATTAGAACTGCAACTAGGGTGGTAACGCGATTCCTTCGTCCCTAAATTGGGACGAGGGATTTTTTTATGCTTATAAAACTATGGAGGTGGAGCAAATGAAGTTATTGGAAGAATTAAAAGCTAGAGGGCTTGTTAATCAGATCACAGATGAAGAAGGTTTAGAAAAACATTTAAATGAGCAAAGAGTTTCGCTATACTGTGGGTTTGATCCTACAGCGGATAGTTTGCATATAGGCCATTTACTACCTGTCATCATGCTCAAACGTTTTCAAAAAGCAGGTCACCAACCAATTGCACTTGTCGGTGGTGGAACAGGTATGATTGGTGACCCTAGTGGTCGTAATGAAGAACGCCAGTTAAATGATTCAGAGGTTGTTCGGCACTATAGCAATCGTATTAAAGAGCAGCTTGCAAAATTGTTGGACTTTGAAGATCAAGAAAAGGGAGCAGTTGCTGTCAATAACCTTGATTGGTTAAGTGAAATGTCTGTAATCGAATTGTTGAGAGATGTGGGGAAACATTTTAGTGTTAACTACATGCTGGCAAAGGATTCAGTTGAGTCGAGAATTGAAAATGGTATATCTTTCACTGAGTTTTCTTACATGCTACTTCAGTCACTAGATTTCAAAAAGTTAAACGAAGAACAAAATTGTACTCTACAAATTGGTGGTAGTGACCAGTGGGGAAATATTACTGCAGGTTTAGAGTTTATTCGTAGAACAAGTGAAGAAGGGGAGGAAGCTAAAGCATTTGGCTTAACATTCCCACTCATTACGAAAGCAGACGGATCTAAATTCGGAAAAACTGCTGGTGGTGCTGTTTGGTTAGACCCGGAAAAAACATCACCATATGAGTTTTACCAATTCTGGGTTAATGCTGATGATCGAGACGTCATTAAGTTATTAAAGTACTTTACATTTTTAACATTAGATGAAATTGACAAATTAGAAAAAGAAGTTCAAGAACGTCCTGAAGAACGAGCAGCTCAACGCCGTTTGGCAGAAGAAATGACGAAATTGGTTCATGGTGAAGAGGCACTAAATCAAGCCATTCGTATTTCTAATGCATTATTTAAAGGTGATATAAAAAGTTTAAATAAATCTGACGTTGAGTCAGGTTTTAAAGATGTTCCGTCGTATGAGTTAGAATCATCTGAAATAGGTTTAATAGATCTACTCGTTGCTGCCAATATTTCATCTTCTAAGCGACAAGCTAGAGAAGATATTGGAAATGGAGCGATTTATATCAACGGTGACAGACAACAGGACTTAAAATATGTATTAGATGATCAAGATAAAATAGATGGGGCTTTTACCGTCATTAGAAGAGGTAAGAAGAAGTATTTCTTAATTCGTCACCAATAAGAAACATTAATAAAAGGGCATCAGATTCTATGTAATCTGATGCCCTTAAATAATGGATTAATTTTGGTTTAACATTTCTTCAATATCGGACATAATTTCACCTGCACGTTCCCATTCTCCGTTGGTTAGTGCATTTTGGTAATCATCGAATAGTTGTGAAACATCACGAAGTGTTTGTTCAGCATCTAAAATTGGCTGATCTTGTGTGTCTTCACCTTCTTCTACATTACCTGGATCAGTATCCGGGTCTGCGTCTGGGTCAATCTCTGGTGCATTACCAGGAGCCCCTTCTTCAACCATTCTAACAATTTCGTCTAATGCTTCTTCAAATGTCGGCTCCATAACAATGTAGTCTTCATAAGCGACTACAACCTGCTTAACCTCTGGTAACGACGTAGCATTAGATGATTCGATATAAATCGGCTCAACATAAAGCACCGTATCCTCAATTGGATAAGTTAATAAGTTACCTCTTATAACATTTGAGCCACCTTGAGCCCATAGGTTTAGTTGTTGCGAAATATAGCTGTCCTGATTGATTCTATTCTCAATTTGTTGCGGACCATAGATGTTCTTTTGTTTAGGGAAATTATAAACAAATAATTCTCCGTAATGGTCGCCATCATTTCGAACACCCATCCAAGCAATCATGTTTTGTCTGTTTTTAGGTGTGAATGGAATGTTTAAAACGAATTCTTCTGCTTCTTCATCTGGCATTTTCATGCTGATGTAGTACGGTTCCATTACTGTATCATTCGCATAGTATTTCTCAGTTGGGAATTGCCAAGCATCTTCACGATTATAGAAGGTTTCTAAATCTGACATGTGATACGTGCCCCATTTTTCAGCCTGAACTTTAAATAACTTTTCAGGATAACGGAAGTGTGCCTGAATGTCTTCAGGTACATCTTCTGTAAATAAGTCAGGGAATATATTCGCATAAGTTTGATACAACGGATCTTCTGGGTCAGCAGCATAAAAATCAACTTCACCCGTATATGCGTCTACGCCTACTTTAACTGAGTTGCGAATATAATTTCTGTTATCTTCATATGGTTCTGCGTATGGGTAACCTTCTGCTGTCAGATAACCGTCAAGCATCCAAGTTAGTGTCCCATTATCCCTTACGACTAAATATGGGTCTTGATCGTATTCAAAGAATGGTGCAATACGATTAACACGCTCTTTAATGTTACGTGTTTCTAGTAGCTGACTTTCATCTGTTAACTGATCAGATACGAACATTCTGAAAGAACCTTCTTTGATCGAGAATAATAATTTATTAATTCCTTGTAACGGAACCCCAGTATTGGCTTCATAACGGTTATCATTGTTAGGGTAATCAAATTCTTCTACATTCGTATTAACGATGACGCTATCTGCACTTTCCTCACCAAAATAAATTTGAGGTCGTTCTAAGTCAAAAACACCCTCCGCCGGAAAGTCCTGCATAATATATTCTGGCTGGCCTTGGCTATCAATTTCATTAACGTGGCTCATCGTAATACCATAACCATGCGTATAACGGAGCTTATTGTTAACCCAAGATTGCTTGGCCTCCTCAGGCAAATTCGAGATATCTAATTCACGTGCCCCTATAAAGACTTGCTTGTATTCACCGTCAATCATATAACGATCAATATCTATGTCATTAAATTTGTAATAATTACGGATGGTTTGTTTTTGGTTATAAACGTCTAATAATGGACGGGAATCATTAATTCGAACGTTATCGATTGTTGGTGCATTATTTTCAACCATATCTTCATCTAAAGTATTGTTGCCTGGATGATCGATTTCATTAATATCACTCAACCCATATGCGTCTCGAGTAAATTCTAAATTTTCATCTAAGTAAGGAGTTTCTTGATGGAATTCATTTGGTGACACAACGAATTGTTGAACTGCTACGGAAGCTAGTTGTCCTAAGATGACAATGACAAAATAAGCCGCAATCGGAATGACCATTCCTTTTAAGCTACCTTTAATTAGAGCGACAATCATCCAAACGGTTAGTAAAATAGCTGCAACTGCTAAAATATACGATTTAGGAATATTTACGACATCGTCCGTATAGCTTAAGCCATAAACGGCGCTTTCCTGAAATGCGTTAACTTGATTGGTTAATAATGTGCCATAAGGTTCTAAGAAATGTTGGGCCGCTAAAATTAACCCAATGACTCCTAAGGTAAATCCTAAATGAAGTTGAGCATTTCGGCTTTTTCGGTACATTTCAAACACTGAATATGCACCAATCTCAGCTAGTAGCACAATGATACTTAAGCTCAATAGCGTGCCTAAAATAAATTCTAAGAATGGCAACACAAAAAGATAAAATGAAATATCTAAGTTAAAATGTGGATCTGTTGTGCCAAATGGTTCGTGATTTAATAATTTTAACGCAGGTTCCCATCCTAAGCCTTGTATTAAAACAGTACCAAGTACACCAAAAACAATGGATGTTAGTAAGATCACCTGACGTGAAGCCTTCTTACTTGAAATCATATTTGGAATAACATTAGGATTTAAATAAGTTAAGTAAGATTTTCGAATCCAGCTTAACGTGATATAACCGACTACTAAAAACAGTATAAATCCGATGACGCCAAGCGCGACACGACTTGTCAAAATGGTCATATAAACACTTTCAAAATCTAATGTTTCTAACCATATGTAGTTAGTGGCAATTTGAAACCCGATGATTCCTAAAATGACTATAGGTAATAAAATAAAAAAGATAAATTTTAAACGCTTCATGAGTTTCTTTAAATTTTCTGTCTGTTTCTGATTCAATTGTTCAAAAAAGTCTTGACCACTCATGTTGACCTCCCCAAATTTTTATTATGTATTTTGTTATACGAATGACGTATGGATTAAGTTTCAACCCATTATAAGTCTAATAGATGTAAAACAAATTATCCAATGTAAAGGTGGAATAACAATGAAAAAGGTAGTCCTAAATGATTATGCTGTTGAAGTTGATGATTATAAGGTTTATGAAACAAATGGAAGAACACATATTCAATTAGAGTTTAAAGTCAGTCATGAAGACTATCATGACGTTACGACATTACTGTATCAGAATAATTTTAAAGTTGAGATACCTAGTGAGAATGTTAGTTTACAAGCGACGATTTATAAATATTGGACGTCAGTAACTAATTTATATAAGAAAGGAAATGTTGGACAGTTTCATTTGGAATTGATAGAGAAGAAGTAATAAAAAAATCCCTGAAACGAAAAGTTTCAGGGATTTTAATAAAGATAAATTTATTATCTTGAGTAGAATTCAACGATAAGCGCTTCGTTGATCTCTGATGGTAGCTCAGAGCGTTCAGGGTAGCGGTTATATGTCGCCTCTTTTTTGTCTGCATCGAACGTTACGAATTCTGGTACGAAGTTGCTTACTTCAATCGCTTCGTTTACGATGTCAAGGTTTTGTGATTTTTCACGTAAACCAATAACACGGCCTGGTTTCAGACGGTATGAAGGGATATCTACAATACTACCATCTACTGTGATGTGACCATGACCTACTAACTGACGTGCTTGACGACGAGTACGTGCTAGACCTGCACGGTATACTAGGTTATCAAGACGAGATTCAAGTAAGATCATGAAGTTCTCACCATGAACACCATTTAATTTAGCTGCGTCGTCAAAAATACGAAGGAATTGACGTTCAGTTAAACCATACATGAAACGAAGCTTTTGCTTCTCTTGTAACTGAAGTCCATATTCTGATTGCTTTTTACGCTGGTGTGGGCCATGTTGACCTGGAGCGTAAGGGCGCTTCTCTAGCTCTTTTCCTGTACCGCTAAGAGAAATGCCGTAACGACGTGATTTTTTCCATAGAGAACCTGTGAAACGTGCCACGAGCTTCTCCTCCTTTATTTTAAATTTGCATAAAATAAAAAGGGTGTGTTCCTGCGCTATGCTCATTTTGCATTCATGTATCTTCGCTCCAGCAGCAGAGAGTTACGCGATACACCTCAACTTGAGGTACAAAATGATCACATAGTAAGACCACCTAAGCTGCCTTTTATTTTACACAAAGGATATTATAAGAAAAATAAAGAGAAGAGTCAAGTGTTTTTGGTAGGTTTATAAAATGAAGTTTTTTATATTGCGAAGAGATACTTCGTGCTCTCCTATAACTTGATAAATAGAAGATTGGTTTTGTTTTAGCTCTTTTACGTCATCTTTCGTTTCTAATACCGCTTGCTTAATAAGTTGTTGCTCGTCTTTAAGTTCCTCATGGTTCTGTTTTAAGACTTGAAGGTCATCTTTAACAGGTTGTAAATCATCTTTCGTAGCAAAGCGATCTAAGTCGTTTTTAAACTCGTTAAGGTCATCTTTCGTAGCAAAGCGATCTAAGTCGTTTTTAAACTCGTTAAAATCATCTTTCGTAGCAAAACTTTTCAAGTCTTCTTTTGTAGCAAAATTTTTCAGGTCATCTTTCGTAGCAAAGTTTTTCAGATCTTCTTTAGTCGCAAAGTTTTCTAGGTCATCTTTAGTTGCAAACTTGTGAAATTCGTTTTCTAGTGAAGTTACTCTATTGTTGATGCTTTGAAGTTCTGATAAGATCAAATCTAGTTTTGTTTCGCTCATTTAATCAAATCACCTCATATAATTATTTTATGTTTTATTATACCATGATATGGACAAGTTTTGACATAAAAAAAGCACCAATTTTTGTGTTAATTGGTGCCATAAAACTTATAAGTGAATATGCTTTTTAAGTGTTTCGACAAAGGCCTCCAGATACTTTTGATCTGTTGAATCAAATCGGTTTTTAACTGGGCTATCGATATCTAAAACACCAAAAACTTGACCGTCAATTATAATTGGAACGACGACCTCAGATTGGCTTTGTGCATCACAAGCTATGTGGCCTGGGAATTGTTCAACGTCATCAACAAGGATTGTTTCTTTTTTTGATGTAGCAGTTCCGCACACACCATTTCCATCTTGGATTCTAACGCAGGCGGGAAGGCCTTGGAATGGCCCTAAAACAAGTTCGCCTTCTTTCATGATGTAAAAACCTATCCAATTAACTTGTTCTAGAAATTGGTTTAGTAATGCACTTGCATTGGCTAAATTCGCCGTTAGATCAGATTCATCTTCTAATAAACTATCCAGTTGTTTAATGACAAGTTCATAATCAGCCTCTCGTGAGCCATTATAAGTTATTGCTTCAAACATGTCATTCACTCCTTTATCATAATAATTGTCACAAAATCTACTTAAAATCTAAAAGGTTTTTCGCGAAAAAAATCGAATAAATACATGAAAGAGGTGATGTTTGATGTCAGAAAAAAGCACAAAAGAAAAAATCATGGAAGAAGCAGCCAGATTGTTTTATTATAATGGTTTTGATGGGACTTCCATTCGTTCAATCACCGATCATGCTAACGTTAACGTGTCTATGATAAAATATTATTTTAACAATAAACAAGGTTTACTTGAGCATATGACCGTTGATTATTTTGAAAAGTATATAGATATGCTAGAAGAAATAACTAACGAAGAAGAATTGACTGATCAAGAGCATTTCTTTCATGTTATTGATGAAATTATACATTATAAGTACGAACGTTTTCAATTCAGTTGTTTTATTCAACGTGAATTATCATTAGATAATATGTTTATAAGAGAATTGTTTTCGACATACGTTGCAAAAGAGAAATATTTGTTAAAAAAGATTACAAATTCATTTTCTAGGGAATGGAATTTAAATGGTACAGAACGGGAAGTGTTTTATTTACAATTAAAAAGCTTAATAAATGGCCCATTTACATATGCCAATGATTGGCAGGATCAATATCATTGGGACCGAAGTGAGGATACGTTTATTAGTCAATATGTACAATTACTTAAAAAGTGGTTTTCTTAAATTTTATGTCTAAACATGTAAGTTTTTCCGATAAAATCGCAATTTTTTAGCAAATTATTGTCAAAAATATGCTATCATAGAATAAAGTTATTTGAGTCAATAGTTGTGTGAGATTAGGGGGCTTTTTATGGAACTCGTTATAGCCATTCTTATAGTAGCAATTATCCTATTCATTATTGTCGGTGTGATCATGCGTAAAAAGGTTTATCAGCGTGTTGACGCTTTAGAAGAGAAAAAAGTCCTATTAATGAACCGTCAAGTAGCTGAAGAACTGGGAAAAGTACGCGGCTTAAATTTGACAGGTGAGACAGAAGAACTGTTTGAGACTTGGCGTGATGAGTGGGATGACATTAACGATAATGTTTTCTCTAATGTAGAGGAATATTTGCTTGATGCTGAGGAAGCAGCTGAAAAGTATCGCTTTACTAAAGCGTTTAGAATTTTAAATCATGTAAGTCGTGAATTAGGGCAAGTAGAAAAGACCATTGACGATATTTTTGAAGAAGTCGATCGCCTTCTCCACTCGGAAAAAGATAGTCGAGAAGAGGTTGAGAAAATTAAACCCCAAGTTGGGGAGGTTCGTAAAAAGGTACTTCAGAATGGTTACCAATTAGGTAAAGCTGAAGTCGTGTTTGAAGTTGAATTAGATGACATTGAGAAGGAAATTGCTGAGTATGAAAACCTTACAGCTTCAGGAAATTATACGGATGCTCACGAACTAGTGAAAAAATCTAGTGATAAGTTAAATGAACTTGAACGCAAAGTCCAAACTTTCCCTGAACTATATCGTTTATGTAAACAAGTGATTCCTGAAGATCTCGATCATTTACACAATGGCATTAGGGAAATGAGGGACGAGGATTATCGTATTCATTTATTAGGATTTGATAAGGAAATACATACACATCATGAAACACTCTTAACACTTATTGAACAGTTGAACAAAGGGTCAGACGAAGGTGTTGAGGAACATATAGAACAAATCCGTTCCAGAATTCTTGAAGTTTATGACCAACTAGAAAAAGAAGCACTAGATAAAAACTTTGTCATGCAACGAATCGAGTTATTAGATAAAAAAATAACTGAAGCTAAGGAACGTTTTGCAAAAACAAAAGAAAACATTTTATCCGTTAAAGAAAATTATCATTTGAACGATGATAAATATGAGGAACAATATCAGCTTGAGAAAATGATTGATCGTTTAGAGAAAGAGGCAGAGCGAATTAAAGACATGGTCGAACGTGAAGAGAATTTATTCTCTACAATACGTGTGGATTTAGAGAAGTGGCTTGAAGAGTTTGAGGAATGGGAACAGCCACAAAATGATTTTGATTCTTATTTGCATAATTTAAGAAAAGATGAATTGGATGCAAGAGGCCAGATTAATGAATTACAACAAAGCATTATTCAGGTAAGACAAAATTTACAAAAGAGTAATTTACCTGGAATACCGAATTACATTATTGAATTAGTTGAAGAAGGTCGGGATTCTGTTTCTAAAGCCATGGAAGCCTTAGAAGACCAGCCTTTGAATATGGACCGTATTAATCATGCGATAGAGCAAGCTGAGAAATCTGTGAATCGAACGGTTGAGCAAACTCAGTTGTTAATTGATCAGGCTTACTTAGCTGAGAAAGTCATACAGTATGCGAACCGTTATCGAACAAGTTATCCAATCTTAGCTGCACAGATCTCAGAATCTGAGATTGCGTTCCACGAGTATAATTATGAAGTTGCTCTTGAAAAAGCATCTAAAGCTTTAGAAGAAGTTGAGCCAGGAGCAATTAAAAGGTTAGAAGAAGTGATTTCGGAAAGCACGGTATCATAGTTCTTCGTTGTTGGGAGAGATGAAGGATGAATCGTTTAGTTATTGGTTTGACGAGTGGTTTATTCGTCATAACATGGACATTCTTACTAATACTAATTTTGCAACCTGAGGAACCTGTTTTGAAAGCAAAAACAAATAGTATTTCCACGGAAATCGCTCTAGAAGATAAAAACGCTTCAACTTTCTATGTTCTTGTCAATGATGATAAATTAACTAATAACACGAATCAACAAATTGAAAAAGCAATTGAATATAACGACGGTGAAGGTGTCTCAATTGATACACTTTTAGAGATTTTAGAAATAGACGAAGAAGCTGCTCCAAATTCATAATGGGAGTGGCTTTTTATTTGGATGAATTTTGAGTAGTTGCAGTATGTATTTAAATTGTGTTAATATTATTCGATGCAAAAGTCGATGATGAGGGGTTTGAAGAATGATTTATTTGGATCATAGTGCGACAACGAAACCCGCACCAGAAGTGCTTAAGACATTTCAAAAAGTATCTATGGATTATTTTGCTAATCCATCTTCTATACATTCAGCTGGCAGTGAATCGGAAAAATTATTCAAATCAGCTCGAAAACAGGTCTCTGAGTTATTGAAAGTTTTACCAGAAGAAATTGTGTTTACCTCTGGTGGTACGGAGAGTAACAATTTAGCGATTAAAGGTATCGCTTATGCTCATGAAAATAGAGGGAAACATATTATTACAACCCGGATTGAGCATCCTGCCGTTTTGCAAGTTTGTGAGCAATTAGAACGTGAAGGGTATGAAGTGACGTATTTACCAGTCGATCAAAACGGTTTTATCTCAATCGAAGACTTAAGGTCGGCCATTAGAGAAGATACGATTTTGGTAACCATTATGCATGTCAATAATGAAATTGGAAGCATTCAGCCGATTGAAGATATTGCGAATTTACTGCGTCATTATCCGAAGATTGCTTTTCACACGGATCATGTTCAAGGTTTTGGTAAATTACCCTTACCTTATGAGATGGAAGGTCTAGATATAGTTACAATCTCTGGACATAAAATACATGGTTTAAAAGGCACTGGGTGTTTAATTAAAAAGCGTCACATAAGCTTACAACCTTTATTTCAAGGTGGTTCTCAAGAGCAATCAATTCGCCCTGGTACCGAAAATTTAGCTGGTGTTGTGTCTTTCGCAAAAGCCATGCGTTTAGCGCTTAATCATCAAAGAGAGTATCAAAGAATTAAAACGTTACAACAAAAACTATACGAGCAATTAAGCAACCATTCTGCGATTGAGATTAATTCACCAAAACATGGCGCAGCACACATTTTTAATTTTTCAGTGCTTGGTTTTAAACCAGAAGTACTCATACATGCTTTGGCTGAAAAGGACATTTTCATTTCGACACGTTCAGCTTGTTCTTCAAAAGAGAATGAACCGAGTCATGTTGTTTTAGCGTGCGGAAAAGAAACAGCAGCCGAATCAGCATTAAGGGTCAGTATGAGTATGGACCAAGCTGAAGAAGATATTGATTTATTTATAAAGGAATTGTTTAAAACAATTCAGCAATATGAAAATATAATGGGGTAGTTAACATGACATATGATCACATATTAGTTCGTTACGGCGAATTAGCACTAAAAGGTAAAAACCGGAAAACGTTTATGCAAATTCTAAAGCGGAATGTTGAGAAAAAGCTATCAGATTTTCCTAATATAAAAGTGAAAGCCAAACGCGATCACATGTATATTTTATTAAACGGAGAAGATCATGAACCGATTTTAAAAACATGTGAAGATATTTTTGGTATTCAATCATTTAGTTTAGCCATGAAGATTGAGAATGACGAAGATCAAATTAAAGCTGGGGCATTAGAAGCTTTAAAACTCGAAAATGGTCGTACGTTTAAAGTAACTTGTAAACGTCCAAACAAAGATTTTCCGATCTCTTCTCAAGATATGAATCAGATTCTTGGCGGTCATTTATTAACGAACACAGAAGGTTGGACAGTAGATGTTCACAATCCTGATGTTGAGTTGCGTGTCGAAATTAGACATGACGCAACTTATATTACCGCAAAGAAAATTCCTGGAAAAGGTGGACTTCCGGTTGGAACGACTGGAAAAACGTTACTTATGCTATCAGGTGGCATTGACAGTCCGGTCGCAGGTTATTTAACGATGAATCGTGGAGTTGAAATTGAAGCCATCCACTTCCACTCACCACCTTTTACAAGTGAGCGTGCAAAGCAAAAAGTGGAGGATCTTGGCCGTGTTCTAACGAATTATGGTGGCGATGTTAAATTGCATGTCATACCATTTACTGAAATTCAGCAAAAAATCTTTCAAGAAGCACCTGAAAATTATGGTATGACGATTATGCGTCGTCTAATGATGAGAATCAGTGAACGGGTCGCAAAAGAGCGTGATATTTTATCCATTACAACCGGTGAGAGTTTAGGTCAAGTCGCCAGTCAAACAATGGAAAGTATGCATGCCATTAATGAAGTCACAAATTATCCAGTGATTCGTCCCCTAGTTGCCATGGACAAATTAGATATTATTAAAGTCTCTAAAGAAATCGGTGCTTATGACATTTCAATTCTTCCTTATGAAGATTGTTGTACGATTTTTGTTCCTAAGCAACCAAAAACTAGACCAACTCGCGAAAAAGTTAATGAATTTGAAAATCCAATTGACTTCTCAAAAGATATAGAAAAGGCTATTGAGAATATGGAAACTGTTACGCTTTCAGCGAATGAATCGCAAGTTGAAGATGAGTTTGAGGACTTATTATAAAACTAGTTGACTTCCAACTTTTGCATTGTATTTAAAACTTCTCGTTGCTAACAATAGTTAACGAGGAGGTGAAGAAGCCGATGGCAAACCAAAACAATAACTCAAACCAATTATTAGTTCCTGGTATTGATGCAGCTTTAAACCAGATGAAAACTGAAATTGCACAAGAGTTTGGTGTACAACTTGGCCCAGATTCTACGTCCCGTTCGAACGGTTCAGTAGGTGGGGAAATTACAAAACGTCTAGTACAACAAGCTCAGCAACAAATGAATGGCCAATAATTAAACTAAAATTGAATATATGTTAAAGGGCAGTGTAAAAAAAGCTGCCCTTTTTTAAATGATAAAAGGTACTTTAGAGTTGAATTCAATAGTTGTTTGGTAGTAGTATAAGGTCAGTCAAACAGGATTAGAATGCGAGGGGATTATGATGGGAAAACTGTGGTATGGTGAAGCGATTTATACCATGACAGGTTTTGGTGAAGAAGTTGAGGCCATATATACAAAAGAAGGCCGAATTATAGATACAGGTTTAAAACATGATCTTAAAACGAAATATGGCGATGAAATCGTTGAAGAAGTTGAATTGGGTGGCACGGTTTTACCAGGTTTTATCGATAGTCATTTACATATTGTAGGACACGGGGAAAAGCTTATACGCTTAGACTTATCTGAGGTCAATTCAAGAAAAGAAGTGATTCAGAAAGTTGGAGATTCGATTAAGACATTAAGTGATGGAGAATGGTTAATCGGTGAAGGGTTTAATGAAAATAACTGGGATGAGCCAATCATGATTCATCGTAAAGAGCTAGATGATGTCTCTGATGGACATCCGGTAGTTTTAACAAGAGTTTGCCGTCACGCTTTAGTCGCTAACTCAAAAGCTATGGAGATTGCTGGTGTTGATGAGTTTACTGAAGAAGTTGCAGGTGGAGTGATCGAACACGATCCGTTTGGCCATTTAACAGGCGCCTTTCATGATCAAGCGCAAGAATTAATTAAAGCTGTAATGCCAACACCTGACCATCAATTTTTAACTAAAGCCATTAAAACGTCTGTTGAGGACTTATTATCAAAAGGCATTGTATCAGGGCATAGTGAAGATTTAAGTTACTATGGCGGTTTTAATCAAGCATACGACGCTTTTAAAAAAGTCATTCCTAATGAAAAACTGTTTCGTGCGCATTTATTAGTGCATCATGCTGTTGTCGATGATTTGCATGAAGAAGGCTATCAGTCCCAACAAAAAGACGACTGGTTAGAGTTCGGCGCTATGAAATTATTCGTCGATGGAGCATTAGGTGGCCGTACAGCTCTTTTATCCGAACCATATGAAGATGATCCAACGACTAAAGGTGTATCTATTCACACTGATCAAGAGTTAGAAGCCCTGATCAAAAAAGCTCGGCATTATCATATGCCAATTGCCGCGCATACGATTGGTGATCAAGCGGTTGAGAAAATAGTTGAGTTAGTTGAGATGTATCCTCCAACTGGAGAGTTAAAAGATCGGATCATACATGCACAAATTATGCGACCAGAATTAACTGAGCGTATGAAAGGACTTCCTCTCATAATTGATATTCAACCGTTATTTGTCTCATCAGATTTTCCATGGGTGATTGATCGTGTTGGATATGAGCGAGCGATGCAATCTTATCCTTGGAGATCTTTTATGGAACAAGGTTTGTTATGTGCTGGCGGTTCAGATGCGCCAATTGAGATGGTGCACCCCATGATAAGTATTAGTGCAGCTGTTAACCGACGCTCAACATATGATGGAGAAGCTTATAATGAGTCACAATGTATATCCGTCTATGATGCGATTAAGTTATATACGGTAAATCCCGCACGCGTGATTAATAAAGAAGATGTTCAAGGCCAAATTAAACCAGGAGCTTTTGCGGATTTTGTAGTGTTAGATCAAGATCCATTTAAAGTTGAGAAAGAAAAGCTTCAAGACATTGGTGTTCGAACAACTATTGTTAATGAACAAGTGGTCTACCAATCTTAAATATATTAATATAAACTCCGTACCATGTTTAAAGTTTAATCATAGTACGGAGTTTTCTTATACGCTCCGTCAAAAAGCTCCGCTTTCCGCAGGCACGGCTTCAACTTCCCAAAACTCACTACCGTGAGTTTTGCGTGATTTTCACCTCGTGCTGTTCCTGCTGGAGTCGTCGCATTTTGACTGCGCTGACGAATATTTTTACCGTTGTCTCAATCACTCAGCTTTTTTTTCAATGTCATTTAGGTATGAATAATTTTCCAATGATGAGCCATTCTAAGTTTAAGGGGTGCTGTAGGATGGTTTTGATCATCGTTGCTTGTTTATTAGGTTTAATTCTATTGTTCGTTTTAAGTCTTCTTCTTTCACAAATTCGGATTGAAATTAATTTGAACTATACAAATAATTACAAAAATTTATTTGTTAAAGTTAAATTTTTGCGACTTATGACGTTTAAGAAAAACTTTACACTTGAAGAAGAGGCCATACTTCAATCATTTGAGGAACAGAAGACGACTACTGAATCTAAATCAATCGATTTTAAGCAGATGAAATCATTAGATACGTTAAAAGATCTGGTCCCTTACATAAAAGCTCTCCTTCAATCCATCCACGTTGATAAACTGAATTGGCACTCGATGATTGGATTAACATCAGCTGACCAAACAGCTGTTGTTACGGGTTGGTTATATAGTGTTAAGAGTTTAATTAGTACCTCTGTTACTCAGGTTATGAATAATCAAACGATTCCTGTTTACAGCATTCAGCCGAACTACCAACAGGCTACGTATCAAACTGAGCTTGAATGTATATTATCATTTAAGTTCGGTCAAATTATGCGTGAACTATTGGGGATTTTACGATACTTAAGAAAAGGTGGGTCTTAAACATGAGTGAACATCCAATACATGAGATGATGGTTACGGCCATGGAAAATTTAAAAGATATGATTGATGTGAATACGATTATAGGTGAGCCAATTGAAACCCCTGATAAATCAACAATTATCTTGCCAGTATCCAAAGTAGGTTTCGGTTTTGCCGCAGGTGGTAGTGAGTTTCAAGGTGGACAGTCTAGTCAAAGTGATGATCAATCACAATCAGGCGGTTCTTCTTATCCTTTTGGTGGTGGTGCTGGGGGCGGAGTATCCATTAACCCAATTGGATTTTTAATCGTTAGAACGAATGAAGTCAAAATGGTTCATTTAGATGAAGGCACCCACATTGTTGAAAAGCTTATTGAACTGGCACCTCAAGCAGTAGAGAAAGTTCAGCAATATTTCCAACAACAAAATAAAGGCAATAAGAAACAAGGCCAACAACAAGACCAACAATCGAAAGAATCGAACCAATCAACGAGTACGCCTGAGTAGTTTTAAATTTCTATCAAAGTCTTCGTTTTTTTGCTAAAATATAAGTTGTAGCATTATGTACGCCTTAAGAAGCGGAGGGACTTTGATTGGAACAACAAACCGAGCAATTATTTACCTGGTTAGATACAACAACGAATATGATTGTCGAAAAAGAAGATGTTCCTTATTTGGAAGCATTAATCGCAGCGAGTGAGTTGCTTTTTTATAGAGATCTACCTGAGGATTTAGACGAAGACTACGAAAAGCGTTTAACAGAACAGCTAAACCAAGCTCAATTAAATGAGTATCCTTTAGAAGCGCGTCGTAAAGCCATGCAATTAGCTATTCTAAAAGGAATGAAAGGTTCGACTCAACAGCATCACTACATTACTCCTGACACAATTGGAATGTTTATGGGGTATTTACTTCAACGTTTTATGGGGGATACGAATAAATTCTCTGTTTTTGATCCTGCGTGCGGTTCGGCTAATTTATTGATTTCTGTCATTAATCAATTAGAAAACAAGCAAATTAAAGCCTATGGAAGTGAAGTGGATCCAACTTTAATTCGTTTGGCATATAGTAATACTAATCTACAAGAAAGGGAAATTGAATACTTTCATCAAGATAGCTTGAAACCAATATTGCTTGAGCCAGTAGATACAGTCGTATCAGATTTACCTGTAGGTTTTTATCCAGATGATGATACGGCCTCTGCTTATGACCTTAAAGCAGAAGAAGGACATTCCTTTGCTCATCATCTATTCATCGAACAGAGCTTAAAGTATACAAAAGAAGGCGGGTACCTATTCTTCGTTGTACCAAGCTCCTTGTTTGAAAGTGAACAGAAAGATCAATTGCAACAGTTTCTAAAACAACACGCTCATATCGTTGGTTTATTACAGTTGCCTGAGACCATGTTTAAACATGAACAAATGCGAAAAAGCATTTTTGTTTTACAGAAAAAAGGGGAAAATACACGCGATCCTAGAAAGGTACTATTAGCTGATTTACCGTCGTTTAAAGATGTTCAGGCAATGGACAGTATTCTAATGCAAATTAATCAATGGTTCGAGAATGAGCGATAAAATGATTACCAGTCCTATTTAGGGCTGGTTTTATCCATATGTTGAGGAGGATTTTTTATGGGAGAGGAACGTATTCTAAAATCCTTGCATCAGTGGGAAGGCGAGATTAAACAATACAACACGAATGATTTTGAACGAATGTATGAATTGTGGACGCAAAGTATGTTTCATAAAATACCTGATCATTACCAGCAAAAGTTTTTTGAACTGACAGATCAATGGTTTTTATACACTTATGCGTTTTTGCAAGGAACAAGTTATCAAATCAACGCACAAGAACGAATTCTGCAAACAGCTCGTACCTTCCATGATGATATTCAGAATATTTCTGATTTAAAAAAGTTGAGAGTAGAACAGCTCACTTATTTGGCTGATCAACAATTAGCTAAAAGTCGTGTTTATTCATTTACACAAGGCGGTATAACCGGTACTGGCGGATGGTTCTTATTAGGTGTTGACTTTCCACTTATGGTGACGCTTAACTTGCGAAGTGTTCAATTGATTGGAAGTAGTTTTGGCTATGATATGAACAATCCAATTGAAATGGTTTTAGCGTTAAAAGTTTTACACGGAGGCATCTTGCCTAGAAGGTTGAAGTATGAAGCTTGGGAAGAGTTAAAACGTGAGAGTAGCGAACTTGAAACGATTATGAAGTATGAGGCTTTATTAACGGATCATACATGGTTCGAACAACCGATTAATCAAGTGTTTAAAACGTTAGCAATTGTGATGTTTCGCAAAAAATTATTCCAAGGTATTCCATTAATAAGTGTTGGTATTGGAGCGTTCTCAAACTATAAATTAGCTAAAGATGTAACAGATTTTGCGAAACATTTTTATCAGTACAGACACCTAAATGAACACAAATAAAAGAGGAGAATGAGATCTCCTCGAGTAGGCTTATTTTTTCTGTTTTTCGTCGTCTTCTGGACGGATGACTAACACATCGACTTTTGCGTAGCGTGTAATGTGTTCAGAAACACTTCCGATGAAGAAGCGCTCAACAGCATTCATACCTGTAGCTCCGCAAATGATGAGGTCAGCTCCATGTCTTGGGGCGACTTCTTTTGCGATTTTCACTTTAGGGGAACCATGTTCAATGTCTATAACGACATTTTCGACCCCTGCACGTTCAGCTCGTTCTTCATAACTTTTCAAAAGTTCTAGTGCATCATTTTGAACACGGTCTGATACATGTCTGTCGTAAGCTTCAATCGTAGAGTATACTCGAGTATCAACCACATGTGAGATAATTAGTTTAGCGTGATTTCGTTTTGCAATATCAACTGCTTTTTGGAATGCATAATCAGAAGCCTTAGAACCATCAACAGCAATGACAATATTGTGATATTCAAATGCCAAATCAGACCCTCCTTTTTAGTAGTATATCATTTTTACTATTATATTAATAACCATGAATGGAAGCGATTTTTTATTTTTATTAAATTAGTGGTAAAATATAGTATAAACAGGTGAAATAGAAAAGGAGATCCAGTATGCGCCACGTCTTAATTACAGCAGGTACAAAAGGGCTAGGAAGAAAAATAACCGATTATTTTCTAGAACAAGGGTGCAGCGTCACAACAACTTACCATTCAGATTCTAAAAGGGCTGAGACTCTTAGAGAACAGTACACGGAAGCTCCGTTACATATAACACAGTTAGATGTTACGAAACCAAAAGATATAGAAAGAGTGATTGAAGAAGCATATGAGAAATATGGTAGAATCGACTGTTTGATTGCTAATGCTGGGCCATTCGTTTTTGAGCGAAAGAAATTGTTTGATTACGATGAAAGTGAATGGAACCAAATGATTCGCGGGAATTTAGATGCTTCTTTTCATTTAGTAAAAGGTTGTTTGCCGATTATGCGTAAACAACAGTTTGGTCGAATTGTTTTCCTAGGGTTTCAAGGTGTTGACCATAGTTCAGGTTGGATTTATCGTTCAGCTTTTGCTGCTGCCAAAGTGGGAGTGGCCTCGTTGATGAAGACGATTTCTCTAGAAGAAGCTGAACATAAAATAACGGCTAATATGGTTGCTCCTGGAAAGATTACTGATGACATGAAAGAAAAGACGATTGAAGAAAGCAGACAGTTGCAACAAGCTGATACACCTGTTGGACGAGAAGGTACCGGTGAGGATATCGCGAGAACAGTTGGCTTTTTATGTGATGATAATTCGGATATGATCACAGGAACTGTTGTAGATGTTAACGGTGGTAAAGATGTCATCCATCGTTATTTATAATTTAATAAAAATCAATGCCGCAAACTATACATTTTTTGTGTAAGAAGTGTTATAGTTATAGCGGCAAAATTAAATAGTTGATTAAGGGAGGTCATACTTTGAATATCGGAGTACCTAAGGAAATTAAAAACAATGAAAATCGTGTTGCTCTAACTCCAGCTGGCGTTAACGACCTTACGAATGCGGGTCATCAAGTGTTTATCGAAACAGATGCTGGTGAAGGTTCTAATTTTACGGACAAGCAGTATGAAGAAGCGGGAGCAACAATTGTTTCAACAGCGGCTGAAGCATGGAAACAAGGAATGGTCATGAAAGTTAAAGAACCTCTTCCTGAAGAGTATGATTATTTCTATGAAGGACTTATTTTATTTACTTATTTACATTTAGCAGCTGAACCAGAATTAACGAAAGCCTTAGTTGACAACAAAGTTGTAGGTATTGCTTACGAAACGGTTCAACTGGATAATGGTTCATTGCCTTTACTTACGCCGATGAGCGAAGTTGCTGGTCGTATGGCGAGTCAAATTGGTGCTCAGTTTTTAGAAAAATCTCGTGGTGGTAAAGGAATCTTGTTAAGCGGAATCCCTGGTGTTCATAGAGGTAATGTGACAGTCATCGGCGGTGGTGTTGTAGGTACAAATGCTGCTAAAATTGCTGTCGGTTTAGGTGCAGATGTGACGATTGTTGACTTGAATCCTGAACGTTTACGTCAACTCGATGATATTTTCGGTAATCAAATCAATACAGTGATGTCTAATGAGTTAAATATTGCAGAAGCGGTAGCGAAGTCCGACTTAGTCGTTGGTGCTGTGTTAATCCCTGGTGCTAAAGCGCCGAAATTAGTAACAGAGGAAATGGTTAAAGAGATGTCACCAGGCTCTGTTATTGTTGATGTTGCCGTTGACCAAGGTGGAATTGTTGAAACGGTCGATCATATAACAACGCATGATAATCCAACGTATGAGAAACACGGTGTCTTACATTATGCGGTTGCCAATATGCCTGGTGCTGTTCCAAGAACCTCAACAATTGGCCTAACAAACGTTACGGTACCTTACGCCCTTCAATTGGCGAATAAAGGTTATACTAAAGCTGTGAAAGATAACAAATACTTAGCAAAAGGTGTTAATACACTTAAAGGTCAAGTAACTTATAAAGCCGTAGCTGATGCACATAATTTAGGTTATACAGAGCTAAGTGAATTATTGTAAATTATATTTTCCTTCAATCGTGAGAAACTAATTTAAAGCAATGATTGAAGGAGATCTTATTGATGAAAAAATGGCTAGTTAGATTAATAAAATATGGTCCGATTATTTTTCCGTTTATACAAAAAATGAAAAATAAATTCGGACGCAATAAGAAAAAGAAAGCTATATAATGAAAAGTTGCCCTTGAGTTGAAGGGCAACTTTTTTTAATGGAAAGAGCGCATAAACGGGTTAAAAAGGGCGCAGAAATTTGTCGATTTTGCATGTTCGACAAATTTTGATACGCATAAATCAGAAAAACCAGCGCATAAATGCAAAAATGTAGCGCATAAATGATCGAGGGTGTTAATCAGACCAAATCTCTTTTGATAAGTCAACGATATACTTAAGTTTTTGCCATTGTTCGTCTTCTGTTAGTTCATTTCCGTGATGAGTTGACGCGAAACCACACTGTGGACTCAAACACAATTGTTCGATCGGTAAGTACTTAGAGGCTTCATCTATTCTTCTTAAAACTGTCTCGCGGTCCTCAAGTTCACCAGATTTTGATGTTAATAACCCTAATACCACACGTGGTCCGTCATTTGGAATATGTTTTAACGGTTCAAAGCTTCCCGAGCGTTCATCATCATATTCTAAAAAGAATCCATCGACATTTTCATTCGCTAATAAGGTAGGTGCGATAACGTCATAACCGCCTGAAAATGCCCAAGTTGATCGGTAGTTGCCACGGCATAAATGAGTCGTGACATACAAGTCATCAGGTTTATTTTCTAAACTTCCGTTTACGATTCTTAAAGCTAAATCAATTAAATAGTCGCGTGAATATTTGCCGTCATTGAATGGGATTTCAGGTGCACAAAGTCCTGCAATATAGACATCGTCCAGCTGAAGGTAACGGACGCCTGCATCATAAAAAGCTTGAATTGCATCTTGGTATGCCTGAATAATATCCTGTGCGAATTGTTCAATATCAGGATAAAGTTCGTTATTTCTGATGCCAGCATTAAAAAATTGATTTGGACTCGGGACTGTTAATTTAGGTATTGCTCTTCCATTAACAATTTCATTAAACTCTTTGAAGTCTTGAATAAATGGATGATTGGGATTAAAAGTAACTTTACCAATATTGCAAACGTCATAGCGTTCTGTTTCAAGGTCAGCAAACTGGAACCCTGTTTCAGGAACATAACCTTCCATTCCATTGAAATGCTTCATAAAATCTAAATGAAACCAAGTCCTTCTGAATTCACCGTCTGTTACAACTTCAAGCCCGATGTCAATTTGTTTATCCACTATACGTTCAATTTCTTCGTTTTCAACTTGTCTTAGTTGCTGTGCACTAATACTTCCTTCTTTGTAATTTTTCCGTGCTTCATGTAATCGATCTGGGCGTAGCAAGCTTCCAACGTGGTCTGCACGAAATGGAATGGTTTTTGTATTGATTGTCATTTTTTAAATCCCTCACTTTCTAAATTTAAGCCAACAAAAAAGCCTCTTCCATAAGAAGAGGCTTGAACGACATATCTCTTCTTATCTTTCAGCCTATAGGCTTCTGGAATTAGCACAGTGTTACAAGAACCTGTTGCTGAGGTTTCGTAGGGCCAGTCCCTCCACCTCTCTGGATAAGAAATTATTAAATTGGCTTGATGAAAATCTTAAAGCTTCGATCTTGGAATGTCAAGGTACTCTTATAATTCAATAAGCTCTTTCATAAATTCAGTGAGTGTCGTAGCACCATCTCGGTTCATAAACACATCGTCTTCTATTCTCACACCACCAATATCCGGGACGTAAATTCCTGGTTCAATGGTAAAACACATACCTTCTTTTAGGTGGTCATTGTTGTTAGAAGCTAATGAAGGGAATTCGTGAACGTTAATTCCTAGACCATGACCGATTCGATGAGGGAAATACTCACCATAGCCAGCATCTTTAATGACTTGTCTTGCGATCTTGTCTAAATCGCCAAGTCGCATACCAACATGACAAGAGTTAATCGCTTTATTTTCAGCTTGTAGAACAGTCTCATAAATGTCACGTTGTTCTTTAGTAGCATTCCCTAACACAACCGTTCTCGTAATATCTGAACAATAACCTTTGTGAACAACGCCCATATCCATTAAGACAAAGTCGCCTTGCTTAAGTGTTGTTAAATCTGGTGTTCCGTGTGGGGCAGCTGACTTTGCTCCAGATAAAACGGTTGTATCAAATGACATATTACGAATACCTTCCTTTTTCATGGCGTACTCAATTTCTGCAATGATCCCTAGCTCAGTTTGACCTTCTTTAATATGTTTTAACGCCGTTTCAATACCAAAGTCAGCGTATTGTGCTGCTTCTTTAAGAATCTTCATTTCATTGTCATCTTTAATTAGTCTTAATTCATTTAACATACACTGACCATCTACTAGCTCGGTGTTCGATAAATAATGATTTAGCGTTTCAAAACGTAAAACGTTTAAATCTTCTTTTTCAATGGCCAATGAATGAGGTTGTCCAATATCTTGAATATATGAAGATAGTTTCTCCCAAGGGTTCTCATGATCAAAATATGTAATCGTATGAGCTTCCCAACCAGCATTTTTAACATCTTCCTTTTCTAATGCAGGTACAATTAAGGCTTGGTTTCCTTTTTGATCGATATAGGCTCCAATTAATCGTTCGTGAGCCTCAGCATAAAGGTTTGTGAAATAAAATACGTTCTCCTTAGAAGTAATAAAAACACTGTCCATATCGTTTTCTTTTAAAGCTTGAATTAAATAATTTAATCTACTATCCATCCGGATCACCTCTAAAAAATTTTAACTTCTATGTGTTATCATAACGAAACAAGGGAAATAAATGAACATGTAGAACTTAATTTTAAGAAAACAATTCTTTAGGAGGTTTATGTTATGAAGGTATCTTATCATGGACATTCTGTTGTACAAGTTCAGCATGAAGGCACGAAGATAATAATTGATCCTTTTATTACAGGTAATGGATTATGTGATTTAAATGCAGATGAAGTAGAAGCAGATGTGATTTTGTTAACGCACGGACATAACGATCACGTGGGTGATACAGTGGATATTGCGAAGCGCAATGATTCGCTTGTTGTTGCACCGAACGAATTAGCAGATTACTTAGCTGGTAAAGGTTTGAAGACTCATAACATGCACATTGGTGGTTCATACCAATTTGATTTTGGAAAAGTTAAATACACTCAAGCTTTTCATGGTTCAAGTTTTACAGAAGATGACGGAACGATTATTTACACAGGTATGCCAGGCGGGATCTTGCTAACGATTGAAGGAAAAACGATTTATCATGTTGGGGACACTGGACTTTTCTCTGATTTGAAACTAATCGGTGATTTAAATGATATTGATTTAGCATTTGTTCCAATTGGTGATAATTTCACGATGGGACCTGAGGATGCGAAGCTGGCATCAGAGTGGATTAAGGCGGATAAAGTCGTGCCCGTACACTATAACACGTTCCCTGTTATCGAGCAGGACCCTGAAGCGTTTTGTAATAGCTTAAAACCGGGTGTTGGTCATTACATGGAACCAGGCGGTGTAATTGAATTATAAGGATTTTCTAAAAACGCCTGTAACAAAATAGTAATTTTTAAACTCCGTACTTTGGTTGAGTTTGAATCATAGTACGGAGTTTCTTATACGCTCCATCAAAATACTTCGCTTTCCTTGGGCACGGCCTCAACTTCCCAAAACTCACTCCCGTTCGTTTTGCGTGATTATCGGCTCGTGCTGTTCCCAAAGGAGTCTACGTATTTTGATTACGCTGATTAATTTCCATCCCATCCTTCGTCTTTCTCACCTTTTGTCTGGCACTTTAATTATGAGAAGGAAATCGGTATAATTAAATTAATAGTTTGACTAATTGTTTACATAAAAATTTATATATAGAAAATGGTGATCGTCATGGCGACTAAACATGAGCAAATATTAAATTATATAGAACAATTACCCATTGGACAGAAGATATCTGTACGCTTAATTGCCAAAGACATGAATGTTAGTGAGGGAACAGCGTACCGTGCGATTAAAGAGGCGGAGAATATCGGTTTTGTAAGTACGATTGAGCGTGTGGGTACGATTCGTATTGAAAAGAAAAAGAAAGAAAATATCGAAAAGCTAACGTTTGCTGAAGTCGTCAATATTGTCGATGGACAAGTCTTAGGTGGACGAAGCGGGTTACATAAAACGTTAAACAAATTTGTCATTGGCGCGATGAAGTTAGAAGCCATGATGCGTTATACAGATAAAGGTTCATTATTAATCGTTGGTAACCGTGTAAAAGCGCAGGAGAAGGCGTTAAATGCTGGAGCTGCCATTTTAATTACAGGTGGGTTTGATACAACCGATCATGTGAAGCAATTAGCAGATCAATATGAACTCCCTGTTATTTCGTGTACGTATGACACATTTACCGTTGCCGCTATGATTAACCGTGCCATCTATGACCAATTGATCAAAAAAGAGATTATTATTGTTGATGATATCTACACCCCTTTTGAAGATACTTTTGTTTTGCAAGAAAGTGATACCATTCAAAAATGGTACGAATTAAATAACGAAACAAAACATAGCCGTTATCCTGTCGTTGATGATGAGCATCATATTGTAGGCATGGTGACTTCTAAGGATATTATTGGTAAACCTGACGATATCAAGATTGAAAAGGTAATGACGAAGCAACCTATTAGCGTGCAATTGACCACTTCATTAGCGAGTGCGGCTCATACAATGGTGTGGCAAGGGATTGAGTTGCTACCAGTCGTTGATGAACATAATAAGTTTAAAGGTGTTATTACAAGGCAGGATGTGATTAAGGGGCTTCAAAGTAATCAACGACAGCCTCAAATTGGTGAGACAATCGATGATATTGTTCAAAAACAACTGCATTATGACGCTGAATCTGCCTTTTTTACAACTGAAGTGTCACCCCAACTAACGAATCAGTTAGGTTCGCTATCTTATGGGGTGTTTGCTTCTTTTGTTACAGAGGTATGTAATCAAGTTTTAAAACAACAAAAAACAGGCGACATGGTGATCGAGAATTTATCGATCTACTACATGAAGCCTGTACAGATTGGAAGTCATCTAACGATCGTGCCACAAATTCTTGAACTCGGCCGGAAATACGCCAAAGTCGATGTTCAAATCCTGTCGAACGATGAACTGGCTGGTAAAGCCATGGTCATGACGCAGTTTATTAACCGTTAGCATTCATTAATTCCTGACGATAATGTTTGTACAATTTAAACCCATGAACGATTTGTGCAATTCCTAGAATTAAAAATGCGATGCTTATAAATAATGCGAGTTGTGTTTGATAAGCATAATACTGGTTCATGCCAAACGTTGAGACAAAAAAACCTAAAGCTATACGTCCTTTTGCATTGGTAAAATGCATATATAAAGGGTCTTTAGATTTAAGAATTTGTACTTTGAAGAAAATGTATAAAATAAACGAAATGATAATAACAGATATAAATATTGGCATTGAAACCCTCCTTCATTCAATCTTCATTCATTGTATCGGGTGTGGTAAAAAAATTCTAGTACTATAACTTAAGAAAGGTTGACGAAATGATGAAAAAAGATATTTTGAAACTGATTAAGGAATACAATCATATTATTTTGCACCGACACGTGAGGCCAGATCCTGATGCTTACGGTTCTCAGGTAGGCCTGGCTGAAATCATAAAAGCAACTTATCCAGAAAAAACTGTGAAGTTAGCTGGCGAAGAAGACCCTTCCCTTCATTACTTAGCCCGGTTAGATGAAATCAATGATGAACAGTTTAAAGGTGCTTTAATCATAGTGTGTGACACCGCTAATCAAGAGCGAATTTGTGATCAGCGGTTTGAACTAGGTGATAAAGTGATTAAGATTGACCATCATCCAAACCGTGAACCATATGGTGACCTTATGTGGGTTGATACTGAAGCTTCATCAACGAGTGAGATGGTATATGAGTTATATGCTGCTAGTGATGAGTTAGTGTTAAATGATCAAAGCGCAAGGTTATTATATGCTGGCATTGTAGGGGATACAGGAAGGTTTTTATTTCCGAGTGCGACCGGTAGAACGTTTGAAGTAGCAAGTGACCTTACGAAATATGATTTTGACCGTTCAGAATTGTATGAAAATATGTATCAGGTACCTTTGAAGGTGGCTAAATTTAAAGGACAGTTATTATCAGAGCTGGAACCTCGCGAAAGTGGTGTTGCTGTCTTTAAGATTGATCGTAAATTGTTAGACCAATATGAGTTAACATCTGAGGAAACTCATGCGTTTGTTGGAATTGCTGGTGATATTGAAGACATATTGTCTTGGGTGTTCTTTGTTGAAGACGAGGATGTTATTCGTGTTCGGTTACGGTCGAAAGGGCCAGTGGTTAATGATGTCGCGTTTAAATATAATGGTGGAGGTCATCCTATGGCGTCTGGTGCTAAGGTTAATACATGGGAGGAAGCCGATCGTCTAATTGATGACTTAGAGAAAGTTTGCAAGGAATATAAATCTCAACATGTATAAAAAAAGGCTGACCTCATCATTTATGATGAAGGTCAGCCTTTTTAAAAGTCTAGCCCCAGTTATAATACGTTGTTGTATTGTGAACGCTTACGGTGGACGCTTTCCAGGGGGCGCGTTCTCAACTTCCCAAAGCTCACTCCCGTTCGCTTTGCGTGATTTTCGAATCGCGCTTAATCCGCTAGGAGTCGCCACCTTCGCTCATCACAATACAACAACTCAGGGGTTTAAGTTTAGTTATTCGGTATAAACCAACAACCTAAGTCAGTGCTATCAACTGTTATGTCTAAATCATGTGATTCAATGCGTCGATTCATTAGTCGGATGAGTTCTTCAGTTTCTGCATAAACGGTATTACCACTTAGCAGTTCATTTAATTTATCATCTGCCATTTGCCGTTTATCAAATACAAACATCTTACTCACCTCTTTAAATCTGTTTACACTTCTATTGTACCCGAAAAGTATGATTTTATTGGTTTATATGACATAACTTTCAAAAAAAAGTCAATTTTTTTAGCTAGTTTGAACTTTAATTTCCAATGAAATGTCTAAAGTGGGTCCAATTACAAGAAGGGTCACTTTAACTTGATAATTTATGTCATTAACTCTAAAATTTTTATTTTCAATGGTACGGATTAATAATTCGTGTTGTTCACCAACAGACTCAATATTTCGTCCGATGACCGTACTGATTTCATCCTCCACCAGAGCTGTTAAACGAAGGGATGTGAAACGGTCTAACCGCATCTGTTCGATATTAACGAATTCAATTTCAACGTCCCTAATATTAAGGCGCTGTTCATTTTGTTTGTTTAGGTCATCTGTTTCTTCCTTGATTAATTCATAATCATTTTCAAGTTGTCTAAGATCCTGTCTGAGGGTTAAATTTTCCTCAATCCACCGTTCTGTATGTTCGCCAAACATATAAAGGAACACGATATAACCGATAATTCCGCCAGCTAAAACGCCAAGAAAAAATGCTTGCCACTTCGGTTTTTTATAATAGGGTGGTATATGCATCATGTCACGTCACCTTGTGTGATCCAAGAAATAATTAATACCCCGGCCTTCACCCCACCCATAGCCGAGATAATCAACATAATCTGTTTAAATAAGTCCATGGTAGATCCGTCGTATATGCCTCTTTCAAAGGTCGATATCGCATCAAAAGTACCACCAATAGCTGCAACAATGGCCCAAATTCGAAGCCTTTGAGCAGATACCATCATTTCAGATACTGGTGGTTCTCCCGTAATATACGCACTTAAGCTACCAAACAATGAGCCACCGAGCAAAACACCAAATGATATAAAAAAACAAGTGATTAGTGCTGCAAAAAACCGTTCTTCCATGATCATCAACCTTCTCATATTGCTTGTCTTTAATAAACAATATGAGATTTCTAAATATTATATGTTGAACATTTCAACTTTGACATAGGTTCGATATAATAAAACTAGGTCAAAATAAGAAGGTGTGATGAACGTGAGTTTTGTTCATTTACAAGTGAAAAGCAGTTATTCGTTTTTAAACAGTACGATTAAAATAGATTCTTATGTAAAAAGAGCCAAACAATTAGGCTATGACGCCTGTGCACTTACCGATCATGAGGTGCTTCATGGTGCTTATGCTTTTTATCAAGCGTGTCAAAAGGAAGACATTAAACCGATTATCGGCATGTCCATACAAGCAGTCATTGGTGATGAACAACGACCGGTGACGTTTTATTTATATGCTAAGAATATTGAGGGGTATCAATCACTTGTACATTTATCGAATTTAAAACAATATCATAAAGAAAAGGTAACACTAGACCATATTGCTCAATGTAAGGGGCTTACGACGGTCGTTTCATTTTATGCAACGTATGTCGAAGAAATCATGTACCTTGAGGACCATCAGCGAATTCGTGAATTAGTAAACACTATTGATGAAAAGTCTGACGATTGGTATATACACGTCCAGCCTATAGGTACGGAAAAGCAGTTAGTAACTAACTGGATTGAGAATGATTCGTTTCTGTTTGAGAAATCTGTTTTAATGTGTGATGTTCGTTATTTAGTTGACTCGGACCGAATCGGTTATGAGTCTCTTTTAGCTATGAGGCATTCTACGACATTGCAACAAGTGCGTCGTCAAGGGGTGCCGGGTACATACTTTATGTCAGAAGAAGAAATTGATGAATTGATTGAAGAGAAGTGGCTGTCTACGAAAGAAAATACAGTCAAAATAGCTAATCAAATTCACATAGAGCTTCCTGATCAATGGTTTGGTCTACCGTCGTACGAAGAAACGGGTGGAATTAGTTCGGACGAATACTTAAGGCAATTATGTGAGAAACAATTAGATAAGGTTTATTCGACTAATCATCAAGAAGCTGTGAATCGTCTAAATCATGAACTAAGCGTCATTCAGTCGATGCACTTCTCTGATTATTTCCTAATTGTCAAAGACATGATTGATTATGCGAAAAAAGAAGGGATCTTAGTTGGCCCTGGACGCGGTTCCGCTGCAGGGTCGATTGTGGCTTATTTACTCGGTATTATCGAAGTGGATCCTCTTAAATATGGTTTATTATTTGAGCGTTTCTTAAACCCAGAACGTAGACAAATGCCCGATATCGATATTGACTTTTCAGATTATCGAAGAGATGAAGTGATTCAATATGTGTCACGTAAATATGGACGTGAACGTGTGGCACAAATTATGACGTTTGGGACGTTCCAAGCGAGGTCCATAATTAGAGAGTTAAGCAAGGTGTTTGAAATTGAAAAGGATCAGTTAACGTACCTTTTAAAACAACTGTCATCAAGCACAACATTAAAAGAATTAGTTAAAGATAACAGTGAATTACTAGCGTTTATCAAACAATCGGATGTGTTAAGACAACTGTTTAAAGCAGCATTGGTAATTGAAGGATTACCACGTCATTATTCAACGCATGCAGCTGGAATCGTTATAGCAGATCAGCCATTAACGAATTCCATTCCTGTTATCGAAGGTCAAGAATCCGTGATGTTAACACAATATCCGATGGACCAGCTAGAGTCTGTCGGTCTATTAAAGATGGATTTGTTAGGGTTAAGAAATTTAACGTTACTAGAACGTATTATAAAGCAGATTGAAGAACATGAGGGAAGAACGGTCTCACTACAAAAACTAGGATTAGAAGATCAACGGACTTATCAGATATTAAGAAAAGCGATGACCACAGGGGTTTTCCAGTTTGAGTCTAGTGGTATGAAGCAGGCATTACGAGCGATTAAACCTAATAGACTTGAAGATATTGTCGTTGTCAACGCCTTATTTAGACCAGGTCCTATGCAGTTTATAGAGACTTTCGCTAAGCGTAAGCATGGGGAAGAACGTGTTCAATATATTCACGAAGACTTAAAACCTCTATTAGAAGAAACTTACGGTGTATTGGTTTATCAAGAACAAATTATGATGGCGGTTAATCAATTTGCTGGGTTCACTTTAGGACAAGCTGACTTATTACGTCGAGCCATTAGTAAAAAAGATCGAGAAGCCATTCATCAGATGAAGCAGCAATTTTTACAAGGAAGTAAGGAACATGGCTATGACGATTCGACTGCAATAAAGCTTTTTGATTGGATTGAGCGATTTGCTGACTATGGATTTAATAAAAGTCATGCCGTTGCCTATTCCATTATTTCCTATCAGACGGCATACTTTAAGGCGAATTATCCAGCCTATTTTTATGCTGAACTCATTTCATCCGTTATGCATGATGATGAAAAAGTAGCTAAATACATTAAAGAAGCACGCCATCAAGGAGTTGAGATCTTACCACCATCTATTAATCATAGTTTTGGTAAATTTACGGTAGAATCTGCAAAGAAAATTCGCTTTGGTTTACTGGCCATTAAAAATGTCGGTAAGCAAGCGTTTGATGAAATTTTAAAAGGCAGAAAAAATGGAAACTATAAAAATATATTTGATTTTTGTAAAAAGGTTGATCTGAAAACGATCAACCAATCTGTTATCGAAACACTCATTATGGCGGGCGCTCTTGATGAAATGAAAAAACACCGCGCTCAGCTCTTGGCCACTGTGATGCCGGCTATGGAGCAAGGTGAGCTTTTCTCTGATATGAATGAACAGCTTAATTGGTCTGATGAGCTATTTCATATGGATGTGGAATATCCGAATGTTGAGCCTTTTCCGGTAATGAAGCAATTAAGTATGGAGAAGGATGTTTTAGGATTTGTTATTAGTGAACATCCAATCCGCCATATACGCAGGACACTTAAGAAAAAACAATTTTATTCCATTACAGAATCCATACAGCGTAAAATGACTCGAGTTAATTTAGTGGTTAATGTGGAGCGTATTCATGAAATTAGGACGAAACGTGGTGAAAAAATGGCGTTTCTTACGGTACAAGATGAAACTGAAGAGCTTGAAGCGGTATTATTTCCTAAATTACATCGTGAGGTTTATCGTTGGTTAGAGGAAGATCAATTCATTGAATTAAATGGTAAGTTGGATGAACGCCAAGGCGAATTGCAGTTAATCCTTAATTCAGTTAAGCCATTTGATATTGATTCAGTTCCGAAAGCAAATGACGCTCAAATTTTCATCAAATTTCATGGAAGTGATGAAAAACAACAGCTCAAACAATTGAAACAAATTAGTGAGCAATATGGAGGCAATACACCGGTAGTTATTTATGCGCCATATCGGAACAAAACATATCAGTTGTCTGAGGCGTATGATTTGGCTGAAACATCGGAAGCATTAAAGCAATTAGAGGAAGCATTTGGCCATGAACATGTGAAAGTTAAGAGAAATTAATGCACACTTGAAATGCTTTACACATGAGAGTGTTTTGTTATAATAAATAAAGTTACATAGTAGTGGTCTGACCACTGATTTCAGACTGAAATTAAAGGAGAGGTTCTCGTGACGAGCTTAAAAGAAGAAGCACTTCATTTACACAAAGTCAATCAAGGGAAGTTGGCAACTCATTCTAAGATCCCAATTCGTAACGAGCAAGATTTAAGCCTTGCTTATTCGCCAGGTGTTGCGGAGCCTTGTAAAGCGATATATGACGATAAAGATTCCGTTTATGACTTTACGATGAAAGGAAATATGGTAGCAGTTGTGACAGATGGGTCAGCGGTGTTAGGTCTAGGGAACATTGGTCCAGAAGCAGCACTACCTGTAATGGAAGGTAAAGCGGCATTATTTAAAGGTTTTGCTGGTGTTGATTCATTTCCGATTGCCTTAAATACGAATGATGTGGACCAAATTGTTAATACCGTAAAACTAATGGAGCCGACATTTGGTGGAGTGAACCTTGAAGATATCGCAGCACCAAACTGCTTTATCATTGAAGACCGGTTAAAAAAAGAAACTAATATTCCGATTTTCCATGATGACCAGCATGGTACAGCGATTGTTACAGCTGCTGGTTTAATCAATGCGCTTCGCTTAAATGGAAAATCTTTCTCTGAAATAAAAGTTGTCATTAATGGTGCTGGAGCTGCGGGAATAGCCATCATTAACCTTTTATACAATTTCGGCGTTCGTGACATGATTATGTGTGATTCCAAAGGTGCGATTTTTGAAGGTCGCCCTTACGGCATGAATTCTGTTAAAGAAGAAGTTGCAAGAATGACGAACAAAGATAAAGTTGAAGGTTCACTAGAAGAAGTTGTTAAAGAAACAGATGTCTTTATCGGCGTATCTGTAGGTGGAGCTTTATCTAAAGAAATGGTTGAGAGCATGAATGAAGAACCTGTTATTTTTGCAATGGCAAACCCTGACCCAGAGATTATGCCAAACGATGCAAAAGCCGCTGGTGCGAAAGTGATTGGTACGGGTCGATCTGATTTTCCAAACCAAGTAAACAATGTGTTAGCATTCCCTGGTATTTTCAGAGGTGCTTTAGATGTACGAGCTACGCGCATTAATGAAAGAATGAAAGTAGCGGCAGCTGAAGCTATTGCTAATTTAGTTGGTGATCAGCTATCAGAGGATTACGTCATTCCAAATCCATTTGATTCTAGAGTTGCACCGGAAGTGGCTAGCGCGGTAGCAAGAGCCGCTATGGAGTCCGGCGTGGCTCGAATTCAAATTGATCCCGAGAATGTAAGGAAGCGCACACAAGAATTGACATCCATTGATAGAGAATAATTTCTTGAGGTGCTACGATGACTAATTCGGCAAAAATAAAAGTCTATCAGGAAGTTTTAGACCAGATTAGACTTTTTATTGAGGAGAACCAACTATCAGAAGGGGACCGGCTTCCATCTGAACGTGAACTCTCAGAACAGCTGAATGCGGGGCGTTCATCCGTTAGGGAAGCATTACGTGCAATTGAACTATTAGGTTTAATTGAGACGAGACATGGTGAAGGGACGTTTTTAAAAACGTACCGCCCTTACCACACGGTGGAATTATTAGCGACGTTTGTACTAAGACAACCAACAACAAAAGAAGAACTTCTTGATGTCAGACAAATGATAGAACATGAATGTGTGAGTCGGGTTCATACAACACTAACAAAATCAGATATACAAAACTTAAAATCCCAGATTCTTGAATTAGAGATCCCATACATTCATACACACGTATTTAATTATTTATTTCAACATGTAGGTAATGAATTATTAACGAAGATTTGGCACTTAATAAATAATTTTTCTCAAACTACTTTTTCAAGTCATCTTAATCAAGACTTTTATTTAGAATTTATAGAAGCATTAAGCGAACACAATATTAAACAAGCATCAGGTCAAATCAAAAAAATCTATGAAAAGTACTAAATGATTTTCAGTTGTCTTAAATTAAACGATGAATTTTGACAAACTTTTTGAGCTATTTTTTATATAGTTGAGTGGAGCTTGTTCAATAGGGAGGAATCCGCTTGTTAAAAGATATTTTTAATAAAAAGAAAAAATACGCTACTGTAACTAAGCAAGAAGAACGTGATGACGTACCTGAAGGTTTAATGGTGAAATGTCCTTCTTGTAGACAAATATTTTATCGAAAAGAACTAGAGAAGAATTTAATGATTTGCCCACATTGTGAACACCACCATCAAATGTCATCTCGTGAACGAATTGAGCATTTAATGGGTGAGACGTTTGAAGAGTGGGATGAGGATATGATGTCTCAGAACCCACTAGATTTCCCAGGTTATCTAGAGAAATTAGATAAAGACCGTGAGAAAACGGGTATTAATGAAGCGGTCGTTACTGGAAAAGGTATGATTAATGGTTACCCAACAGCTATTGCCGTTATGGATGCTCGCTTCCGTATGGGTAGTATGGGATCTGTTGTTGGTGAAAAAATTGCCCGTGCTATAGAAAAGGCGAAAGATGAACGTCTACCAATCATTATTTTTACAGCTTCTGGTGGAGCCCGTATGCAAGAAGGTGTATTAAGCTTAATGCAAATGTCTAAAACATCCGTGGCACTAGAGCGTTTTTCTCGCGCAGGCGGGTTGTTTATTTCATATATGACAAACCCAACGACTGGCGGAGTTTCTGCAAGTTTTGCTTCATTAGGGGATTATAACTTTGCAGAACCAGGAGCTTTAATCGGATTTGCAGGAAGACGGATCATTGAACAAACAATTCGTGAAAAACTTCCAGATGACTTTCAGACGGCAGAATTTTTATACAAACACGGCCAATTAGACCAAGTCGTTAGCAGACAAGATATGAAAGAGACACTAACGACGATTTTAGACATTCACCAATCTGGAGGTGAGCAAACATGAAACATGTATTACCATTTGAAAAGCCAGTTGTAGAATTAAGAGAAAAAATTGCTGAATTAAAAAAGTTTACTAGTGAAAGTGATATAGATTTAACGGATGAAATTGAAACACTTGAGAGTCGTTTAGAAAAACTTGAAAAAGAAGTTTACGGTAATATGTCACCTTGGGACCGTGTGCAAATGGCTAGACACCCTGAGCGACCGACCTCATTAGATTTTATCGAAAATTTATTTACGGACTTTTTAGAAATGCATGGTGACCGTTATTATGGTGATGATGAAGCGATAGTTGGAGGTATTGCAAAGTTTGAAGGAACTCCGATTACAGTTATTGGCCACCAGCGTGGAAAAGATACAAAAGAGAACTTAAGACGTAATTTCGGTATGCCACACCCTGAAGGTTATCGAAAAGCTTTAAGGTTAATGTATCAGGCTGAGAAGTTTAGCCGTCCAATTGTTACGTTTATTGATACAAAAGGGGCTTACCCTGGCCGTTCGGCAGAAGAACGTGGTCAAAGTGAAGCAATCGCTCGTAATCTAAGAGAGATGGCCGGATTGACAGTTCCTATTATTTGTATTGTAATTGGCGAAGGTGGCTCAGGTGGTGCACTCGGCATTAGTATTGGCGACCGATTATACATGCTAGAGAACTCGACGTATTCTGTCATCTCGCCAGAAGGTGCAGCTGCTTTGCTTTGGAAGGACTCAAACCTAGCTCAAAACGCAGCGGAATCCATGAAGATTACGTCTTACGACTTAAAAGAATTAGGTATTATTGATGATGTTATTCAAGAAATCCAAGGCGGAGCTCATCGTGATATCACAGATCAATCAGATGCGATCCGTCAAACCTTACGTAAAGCTTTAAACGAACTGGAACAGATCTCAGAAGATGATTTATTAGAACAAAGATGGGAAAAGTATCAAAAAATCGGAGCCGTTACATCCGTTGTTCGGAGCTGAACTTAAGTCAGCTCCGTTTTTCATTTAAAACTCTTAAATTTTAGACTTTTTTAATGTTTGTCTTATTCATGGTATTTCTTAACTATATGATTTAAAATAGAGCACATAACAGAATTGAACGGGGTGATAGTATGAAACGAATTGGCATTTTAACAAGTGGTGGCGATGCACCAGGAATGAATGCTGCGATTCGGTCTGTTGTTAGAAGTTGCATTTATAATAATATTGAAGTATTTGGCATTTATTATGGTTATCAAGGCTTAATTGAAGGTCATATTGAGCAATTACATATTGGTTCTGTTGGTGATATTATTCAAAAAGGGGGCACAGTCCTCTATTCATCTCGTTCCGAAGAATTTAAAACAGAAGAAGGTCGAGACAAAGCCATTGCTCAATTAAATCATTATGGCATAGATGGAATAATTGTAATTGGTGGAGATGGATCTTTTAAGGGTGCTAAAAAATTAACTGAACGTGGAATTCCTTGCGTCGGTATTCCAGGTACAATTGATAATGATATTCCTGGAACTGATTATACGATTGGTTTTGATACGGCATTAAACACCGTGATCGAGGCAGTCGATAAAATCAGAGACACCGCGACATCTCATGAGCGAATTTACGTCATCGAAGTCATGGGTCGTGATGCAGGGGACTTAGCCCTATGGTCAGGAGTAGCTGCTGGTGCTGAGAGTATTTTAATTCCAGAAGTGCCACCTAATATGGCAGAAGTTGTTGATAAAATCAAACGCGGTCACGAACGTGGAAAGCGCCACAGCATTATCTTGGTTGCTGAAGGTGTCGGAAGTGCTGTTGACTATGCGGATCAAATAAAGAACGAACTTCATGTTGAAACGCGTGTTACGGTTCTAGGGCACACACAACGAGGAGGTTCTCCTACTGCATATGACCGAGTACTTGCTGGGCGTTTAGGTGCGTTTAGTGTTGATTTACTATTAAAAGGCGAGCAAGGTCGAATGGTTGGAATTGAACATAATCAACTTGTCCATCATGATATTATTGAAGCCTTAGACCAAAAGAGGAAAATATCTAAAGACTTATACGAATTATCAAATCAGCTATCGATTTAACTTTATGATTAAGGAGGTCACTAAAGATGAACAAAACCAAAATAGTATGTACGATTGGTCCTGCGTCTGAGTCAGTCGATACATTAAAAGAATTAATTCATTCAGGGATGAATGTGGCACGTTTAAATTTTTCACATGGCGATCACGAAGAGCAAAAGCAGCGTATTGCTAACATTAGACAAGCTGCAGAAGAAACGGGTAAATCAGTAGCCATTCTCCTAGATACGAAAGGCCCTGAAATTAGAACTGGTAACTTTAAAGATGGTGAAGCAGAATTAACAAAAGGCTCAACTGTCGTCCTAACAATGGATGAAATAGAAGGGACTCAAGAACGCTTTACCATTACTTATAAAGGTTTAATTGATGATATTGAAGAAGGTCGTCAAATATTATTAGATGATGGGCTAATTGGCTTAGAAGTTACAGACGTTAGACGTGATCAAAACGAAATTGAAACAAAAGTATTGAATTCAGGCACGATTAAAAACAAAAAAGGTGTTAACGTACCAAATGTTAAAGTGAACTTACCTGGTATAACGGATAAAGATGCTAGTGATATTGTGTTTGGTATTGAACAAAATGTCGATTTTATTGCGGCATCATTTGTCAGAAGGCCTTCAGATGTCTTAGAAATTAGAGAGTTACTTGAAAACCATAAAGCGGATCATATCAGAATTATTCCTAAAATCGAAAACCGGGAAGGTGTCGAAAATTTAGATCATATTATTAAAGTCAGTGACGGAATTATGGTCGCACGTGGGGACTTAGGTGTTGAAATTCCAGCTGAAGAAGTACCGTTCATTCAGAAGACAATGATTCAAAAATGTAATAGCGCTGGAAAGCCTGTGATTACAGCCACTCAAATGTTAGATTCAATGCAGCGTAATCCACGTCCGACAAGAGCTGAGGCAAGTGATGTGGCCAATGCTATTTATGATGGTACGGATGCAATTATGCTTTCTGGTGAAACAGCAGCTGGGGATTATCCAGTAGAAGCTGTCACAACGATGTATAACATTGCGGTTTATACAGAAAAAACATTAGAGAAAAATGGAAATCAATCAGACTTAGAATTAGCTCCAGATTTATCAATTACGGACGCCATTAGTCATTCAGCGGCAAACTTAGCTAAAGATCTTTCAGTTAAAGCGATCATTACACCGACTGAAAGCGGAAATACTGCAAGAATGGTATCTAAATATAGACCGCAAACACCGATTGTCGCGGTTACATCAAAATCTTATGTAAGCAGACAATTGAGCCTTGTCTGGGGCGTGCATGCTGTTGAAGGTAGTACAGTGGAGTCTACTGATGAAATGCTTGCACTTGCAATAGATAAAGGGTTATCTACAAAATTATTCCACCATGGCGATCGCGTCGTTATTACAGCAGGTGTGCCTGTTGGCGAAAGCGGGACAACTAACCTAATTAAAGTTCATGTTGTCGGTGATGTTGTCGCTAAAGGTCAAGGCATCGGAGAGTCAGGTGCTGCCGGTAAAGCTGTTGTGACGAATGATCAAGACCGACTAGAAAAAGAATTTAACGAAGGCGATATTCTTGTTACAACAAGTACAGACCGTGAATTAATGCCTTATATTCAAAAAGCAGCAGGTATAATTACAGAAGAAGGTGGCTTAACGAGCCATGCGGCAGTCGTTTCACTGAATGTTGGGATTCCGGTTATTGTAGGTGTGGAAGATGCTATGAAGAAAATTAAAGATGGAGAAGAGATTACTATAGATCCTACGAATGGTAGTGTATATCAAGGTCGTACAAGCGTTATATAAGGGAGAGTAGACCATGTTTAGAATTCTATTTTTCTTAATCATTGTTTTATCGGCTGTGGAAATAGCGATTTTCGTATGGTTAGGTAATGTCTTTAATGTATGGTTCGTTTTATTCGGTATTATTCTTACCGGTTTGCTTGGGGCTGCACTGGCAAAGCATCAAGGCTTTCATACATTAAACCGAGCAAGGTACGAGATGGCAAGTGGAAGACCACCTACAGAAGAGATTTTAGATGGTTTAGCCATTTTAGTAGGAGCCGTGCTACTTTTCACCCCGGGCTTCGTTTCGGATGCAATCGGTTTTATACTACTCATCCCTCAAACGCGCAAGCCTATTAAACAATATATTAAAAAAGTGCTAAATGAAATGTTTCGAAAAGGTTCGATTAAAGTCTTTCGAAACTATTAAGAGGGTTTTATAATATAATTTTTTATGGCTGTAAAAGCACCAGCTTGGCCTAATGCTTTAAAACTAACAGCAGCTATTGGGCCAAGCAAAACCCCAAATATTCCGAACCAATTGATAAATAGAAATAAGATGATAATTAAGAATAATGGGTGTACCCCAATAGATGATCCGATTAATTTCGGTTCAATTAGATTACGAATGATGATGAGTAAGAGATAAAGAATGCTAATTTGAATGGTTAAGGAATATTGATCGGTAAAAAATAAATATATAATCCATGGTAAAAATAACGCACTAATCCCGATGAATGGAATTAGGTCTAAGAACATAGCGATTGAAGCTAATGCTAAGGCATGGTTTATATTGAAAAATGTTAACCCCATAAAGACTAACGCTCCCGTAATCATAACAATCATGGATTGCGCAAGAGCGTATTTTTTTATGAGGGAAATAAAACTTGTTTTAATGGTTATGTAATAATGGCGAAACGTATTCGGAGCTTGTTGATCTAAATACTTTAACCATTTAGGACCATCAGCACTTATAAAAAATGTACTGATTAAGATGAATAGTAAATAATAGCTTGCCTTAAGAATATTTGTGATGGTGTTTATGGTTTGTTGTAAAGCATTAATTAAAAGGTGCTGACTGTATTCTTTTAATGTATTAACGGTTTCAGCAATCATTTCCTTTAATATAACTTGTGATTGAGGTTGGATTGAGTCCATGAATGACGTTAACATCGAATAAGCTCGGTCAATAACTGTTTGACTTATTCGTTCAATCTCTTTAAACAAATCATCAATAGATGCGGGCATAATATTCGTTAAGTATTGAAGTAAATGAATGAGTTCAACTAAACTAAAGGTAATAACCGTGATAAAGCTCAACAACATGAGTAATAATACACTTATGACTGCTAAGCGACGGTTTAAATTAAGCTTGTCCTCTAAAACTTGTACAAGAGGATTAATGGCAATAGCTATCATTAAACTAATCGCAAACGGTAATAAGTGCTTATAAATTAGGAAACCAATCAGGATTCCAAAGCAAATCCAACCAATCAATTTAAACAAATTTTGATATTTTATAGCCATAGTGCTAATCCTCTCATTGTTATAAAAGAAAGTTGTGATT
This sequence comes from Aquisalibacillus elongatus, assembly GCF_003843875.1. Lineage (GTDB taxonomy): Bacteria > Bacillota > Bacilli > Bacillales > Alkalibacillaceae > Aquisalibacillus > Aquisalibacillus elongatus. The sequence continues at coordinate 133,618 of NZ_RKRF01000007.1, forward strand.
GAATTGTTATCATCATCGACGTTATTTTTACTCGTACTTCTAGCCATTGGGTTTATAGCTAAAAATCAGGCGATTTTAATAGCGGTTTATATATTGTTAGGGATTAAATTATTAAAACTAGAAGATAAGGTTTTGCCATATATAGAGCAAAAGGGCCTGTTTATTGGTGTTGTTATTATTACAGTTGCTGTATTAGTTCCCATAGCTACAGGCGATATAGGCTTTAAAGATTTACTGGCAAGTGTTAAATCATATTACGCATGGATTGCGTTAATATCTGGTATGTTTGTTGCCTACGTAGCTAAAGATGGCTTGCAATTGTTGGCGAACGAACCCCACCTAACAGCTGTATTAGTCATTGGAACTATTTTAGCTGTAATCTTCTTCCAAGGTATTGCGGTAGGGCCTTTGATTGGCGCTGGTATTGCTTATCTATTGATGCAAATCGTTGATAACGTCATGAAAATATTTACGTAAGTTTTATACTTTCAATATAAGGGAATATATTCTAATAGCTATGCTAAACTAAAAGATATTATTATTTTAGGCAGAAAAATTTCACATTCGTTATAATTTTGTTTATAATGGTCTGTGGGACGGAATGCTAGAGGGCAAATAGATTAAGTGTGATTACATACACTTCATTGTTCTATGATTATATTGTGAAAAAGGAGAGAGATACTATGTCAAATCCTAAGGGTCTTGAAGGAATTGTCGCAACTGAATCCTCAATTAGTTCAATCATTGATGACAAACTGACATATGTTGGTTACGACATTGATGATTTGGCTGAGAATTCAAGTTTTGAAGAAATTATTTACTTATTATGGAACCAAAAGTTACCTACAAAATCTGAACTAGATTCTTTTAAACAAGAACTAGCAGATAACATGAGCTTACCTCAAGAAATTATCGATCACTTAACATCTTATGATTTAAGCACAGTTCATCCTATGGCTGCAGTTCGTACAGCTGTTTCAATGCTAGGTTTATACGATGAAGAAGCAGATGTTATGGAAGAAGAGGCTAACCGTCGTAAAGCTCTTCGTCTGCAAGCTAAGATTTCTGCGGTTGTAACAGCTTTTGGACGCATTCGAAATGGTAAAGAACCAGTATCTCCAAGAAATGACTACGGTTTTGCCGCTAACTTCTTATACATGTTAAGTGGTAAAGAACCAGAAGACATTGAAGTAGAAGCGTTTAACAAAGCACTTATACTACATGCTGACCATGAATTAAATGCTTCAACGTTTACAGCTCGTGTCTGTGTCGCTACTGAGTCAGATGTTTATTCTGGTGTTACAGCAGCTATTGGTGCGTTGAAAGGTCCACTTCACGGTGGAGCTAACGAACGCGTAATGAAAATGTTAACTGAGATCGGTGAAGAAGACAACGCCATCAGTTACATTGAAAAAAAGCTAGCTAATAAAGAAAAAATTATGGGTATGGGACACCGTGTTTATGAAAATGGTGACCCACGCGCCAAACACTTAAAAGAAATGTCCAGACAATTAACTAGCATTTCAGGCGAATCTAAGTGGTACAATATGTCTGTTAAAATCGAAGACTACATCAAAGAAAATAAAGGCCTACCAGCTAACGTAGACTTTTATTCAGCATCTGTATATCATAGCTTAGGTATTGACCACGATCTATTTACTCCAATTTTCGCAGTCAGCCGTGTATCTGGTTGGTTAGCACACATCTTAGAACAATACGCTAACAACCGTTTAATTCGCCCACGCGCTGAATATGTGGGTCCAAGCAAACAAGCTTATACCCCAATTGATCAACGATAATACCAAAAGCCGGGCAAACCGGCTTTTGTGATGTTTACTAATTTATTATGAAATATACTAGGAGGTAATGACTTTGACACAAGGTGAAAAAATTACAGTTGAAAATGGAAAAATGAATGTACCTAATCAAGCGATTATCCCATTCATCGAAGGGGATGGAACAGGACCAGATATTTGGGCGGCAGCTTCTCGAGTATTAGAAGCAGCTGTTGAGAAAGCATATAACGGTGAAAAAGGTATCGTTTGGAAAGAAGTTTTAGCAGGTCAAAAAGCTAAAGACAATACAGGCGAATGGTTACCAGAAGAAACATTAGAAACAATTCGTGATTACAAAATCGCGATTAAAGGACCTCTTACAACGCCAGTTGGCGGAGGAATCCGTTCGTTAAACGTAGCGCTACGTCAAGAGTTAGATCTTTTCACTTGCCTACGTCCGGTTAAACACTTCTCAGGTGTTCCTTCTCCAGTTAAGAAGCCTGAAGATGTTGATATGCAAATCTTCCGTGAAAACACTGAAGACATTTATGCTGGTATTGAGTGGGAAGAAGGAACTGAAGAAGTTAAGAAAGTCGTTGACTTCATTCAAAACGAAATGGGCGTTAATAAAATCCGTTTCCCTGAAACATCAGGTATCGGAATCAAGCCTGTTTCAAAAGAAGGTACTGAACGTTTAGTTCGCTCTGCCATTGAGTATGCGCTAAACGAAGGTAAGAAGAGCGTTACACTAGTACACAAAGGTAACATCATGAAATTTACAGAAGGTTCATTTAAAGCTTGGGGTTATGACCTTGCTGAACGTGAATATGGCGACAAAGTATTCACATGGAAAGAATATGACCAAATCGTTGAAGAAAAAGGTCGCGAAGCTGCTGACCAAGCACAAAAAGAAGCAGAAGATGCTGGTCGTATCATCGTGAAAGATGCCATTGCGGACATTTTCTTACAACAAATTTTAACTCGCCCGAAAGAGTTCGATGTTGTTGCAACAATGAACTTAAACGGTGACTATATTTCTGATGCACTAGCTGCACAAGTTGGCGGTATTGGTATTGCACCAGGTGCGAACATTAACTATGAGTCAGGCCACGCTATTTTTGAAGCGACTCACGGTACAGCTCCTAAATATGCAGGTCAAGACAAAGTTAACCCATCTTCAGTTGTTCTTTCTGGTACATTAATGTTAGATCATTTAGGCTGGAGAGAAGCTAGTGAATTAATCCATAAAGCAATGGATAAAACTATTGCTAGTAAGGTCGTTACTTATGACTTTGCTCGTCTAATGGACGGAGCTACAGAAGTTAAGTGTTCTGAGTTTGCTGACGAGCTAATTAAGAACATGGACTAATAACGATTTGGGAGGATACCAATAATGACAATTAAGCGTAGGAAGGTTTCGGTTATAGGTGCTGGTTTTACTGGTGCCACAACAGCATTAATGGTTGCACAAAAGGAACTAGCAGATGTCGTTTTAGTGGATATTCCGGATATGGAAGACCCAACAAAAGGGAAAGCGCTAGATATGTTAGAAGCAAGTCCTGTTCAAGGGTTTGATACTAATATCGTCGGTACAGCTGATTATAAAGACACTGAAGGTTCTGACGTTGTGGTGATTACAGCTGGTATTGCAAGAAAACCTGGCATGAGCCGAGATGACTTGGTCGCAACGAATGCAAAGATTATGAAGCAAGTGACACAAGAAATTGTGAAGTATTCACCTGACTGTTACATTTTGGTGTTAACAAACCCAGTGGACGCAATGACCTATTCCGTTTTTAAGGAATCAGGCTTACCGAAAAATCGCGTCATCGGTCAATCAGGTGTATTAGATACAGCACGCTTCCGCACATTTGTTGCTCAAGAACTTAATATTTCAGTGAAAGATGTTACTGGATTTGTTCTTGGCGGTCATGGAGATGACATGGTACCAATGTTGCGCTATTCATTCGCAGGAGGTATTCCGCTAGAAAAACTCATTTCCAAAGAACGATTAGACGCGATCGTTGAACGGACACGTAAAGGTGGCGGTGAGATCGTTGGATTACTCGGAAATGGTTCGGCTTACTATGCGCCTGCAGCTTCCATCACGGAAATGGTAGAAGCCATTCTTAAGGATCAACGTCGAATCCTCCCAGCCATCGCTTATTTAGAAGGCGAATATGGTTATCAAGATATGTATTTAGGCGTTCCTACTATTTTAGGTGGAAACGGCCTTGAAGAAATCATTGAGCTAGATCTGAACGAAGAAGAGCAAGCTCAATTAGACAAATCAGCTGATTCTGTTAAAGATGTCATGAAAGTGTTAGCTGATAACGAATAAGTGTTATTATAAAGCTCGAGGAATATCTTTTCCTCGAGCTTTTTTAAGACAATTTATTCTCTAATTTTTGCTTTTATTCTCTAATTACAGTTTTTATTCTCTATTAGCATTTCGTTATTCTCTATTTGACAGGCTTTATTGTCTAAAATGATCAATTTATTCTCTAATTTTATAAGACAGGGTGTATGAAGTTGATATTGGTTATTGATCACGAAGATTCGTTTACATATAATTTAGTTCATGATCTTGAAGAAATAGATGAGGTAAAGGTGGTCCATTATGAGGATATTCACGAGAACACCATCTTGGATTTAAACCCTCGCCTCGTTTTATTATCACCAGGCCCAGGTCATCCAATCGATAAGAAAAATTCTATAAAAATCGTTAACCAAATCAAAGGTACAGTTCCAATCTTTGGAGTTTGCTTAGGCTTTCAAATCATTGTACAAGCTCTAGGTGGTCAGATTGTTGAAGCTAATAGGCCAATTCATGGGCATATTGAACTGGTGACACATGACAGTAAAACCATTTACACTAATTTAGATCAACCGTTACAAGTGACACGCTATCACTCATTAGTTGCAGATCGTGAACATTTTCCTAATGAGCTTGAGATTACAGCTAGGTCAAAAAGTGGTGAGATTATGTCATGCCGGCATCAAACACTCCCTATAGAAGGAGTACAATATCATCCTGAAGCTATCTTAACCACACAAGGAAAACACATCTTGCGAAATTTCTTGGATTACTATAAGTGGAGTGACAAAGATGACGAAACAAGTTGTACATTTTAAACATCCTTGGTTGGATGATGATTCTTTTGTGTTTGAGAAACCTTATGACTTTGTGGTAGCCAATGACCTTAGTGAAGTAAAAACGGCTATTCGAAGAGTTGAACAGTATACCAAAAATGGTTACTATGCTGTTGGCTATGTCAGTTATGAGGCGTCGAAAGCCTTCAATGAACGTATGGTAACATATGAGAGTGTTCGTTTGCCTTATGTGTATTTCGGTATTTATGAAGATTATCATCACATCTATGAAATAGACAATACGCCCTTAGAAAACTTAAATTGGAAAAGTGACACGAGCCGCTCAGGTTATCATCAATCCATTTCAAATATTCATCTCGCTATTAAAAAAGGCCTAAGCTATCAAGTTAACTTTACAATTAGGTTAATTGCTGAATTTCAACAACTAAATACGAGAAAGCTATATGAACAATTGCGCCAATCCCAACAAGCGCATTATACAGCGCATTTATCGTTTAATGATTTTGAAATCATTTCTGTATCACCAGAGCTATTTTTTGCATGGGATGGTGAACAGATCGAAACAAAACCAATGAAGGGAACCATCAAGCGTGGAAGTACGGACACAGAGGACAATTTAAACAAGAATTATTTACGCCAGTCCACTAAAGACCGTGCTGAAAACGTCATGATTGTTGACTTAATTAGAAATGATCTTTCGAAAATCGCGCAAAAAGGCTCAGTACATGTACCAAAATTGTTTGATATAGAAGAGTACCCCACTGTTTTTCAGATGACGTCTACTGTGAGGGCTAAAACGAAACCTGAGGTCAATTTAGTGTCTATTTTTGAATCATTATTTCCATGTGGTTCGATTACAGGTGCACCAAAAATTAGCACGATGGAACTTATTAAACATTTAGAGTCAACACCGAGAGAAGTTTATTGTGGTGCAGTTGGAATCATTACACCTGAGGGTCAGGCTATATTTAATGTACCTATCCGGACCGTTTGGGTTGATCACAGACGAAATCAAGCAATCTATGGTGTTGGTGGCGGAATCACATGGGATTCAACTGCAGAAGGTGAATACGATGAAGCGTTAGCTAAAGCGAAGGTTTTAAAACCATCACCAGCTACTTTTCAACTGCTTGAGACGATGACGCTTGAACAAGGACAATTTGATTTATGGCAAGAACACATGAACCGTTTACTCAAATCAGCGACCTTTTTTAATTTTAATTATGATCTTAAATTGATTAATCAAAAGCTTAATCAAATAAGAGAACAGTATAACGATGGTGTATATAAAATTAGGTTGTTATTATCGGAGGATGGACAAATACAAACAGAGGTTACGCCTATTGATCACTTGACTCAATCATATAACGCCACACTCGCAAGTCGGCCAATTAATCGACAGGACATATTTTATTATCATAAAACAACGTTTAGAGATCATTATCATGGCCTTAAAAATGAGACTTATGATGAGACATTATTATGGAATGAAGCTGGTTATGTCACAGAGTTTATTAATGGAAATCTGGTTTATGAGTTAGAAGGTCAGTATTTTACACCACCCAAAACTGATGGACTACTTGCAGGAACCTACCGAGAACGGCTCCTTGAACAAGGGATTATTAATATTAGATCTTTGCATAAATCAAAACTCGATCAAGTGGATAAACTATGGTTTATTAATAGTGTCAGGGGTTGGGTGTCGATTGAACAATGTGTTAAAGAAAGAGTATAACCGACATACTGAATTGAGTTTAATCGAATGTGTTATAGAGGATTAATATAAGTAAATTCTAATGAGATAAAGAGGTGAAAGATCATGTCCGAGCAGGCAGACAGGATTAAACATAAATATAATCGGATCTCGAAGCACTTTGATAAGATGGATAAAATGATTAAGGATGACTGGCGGAGCGAGTTAATTGAAGAATTAAAAGGAGATATACTAGAGGTTGGCGTCGGCACGGGGGCTAATTTTAAATATTACTCCGAAGATGCACATGTCATTGGTATTGATTTTAGCTCTAGTATGTTAGAGATTGCTCAACAAAAAGCTGAATCGAGTAACGCTCATATTGAGCTACATGAGATGAATGTAGAGGATTTAAAATTTGAAGACAATAGCTTTGATTATATCGTTTCAACATGTGTTTTTTGCTCAGTTCCTGACCCTGTTAAAGGGTTAAAAGAATTAAGGAGAGTCGTTAAACCAGATGGGCGAATTGTCATGCTAGAGCATATGAGAAGTGAAAGTGAGTTAATGGGCAAGGTGTTAGACTTTTTTAATCCTGTAAGTGTTAACCTAATCGGTGCTAATATTAATCGAAAAACGGTTTCTAACATTTATCAGGCTAATTTAGAGGTATTAGAACAAGATTTTCTTATGACGTCGATTATGCGAAAGCTAGTATTGTCACCTAATAAATAACATTTCAGCTAAAGGATAAATTTCCTTCAGTGGTACAGGCTATGACTAGTTTGTACCATTTTTTTATGGAGGTGTGTTTGTGAATTTACAAGAAGATTATGAAAAAGGTGATATCGTATACGTGATGTATCGAAATCCACATGCGCAGAGTGTTGCGCAAATACAAGAAGCGGCGGTTGTTCAACATCCAGAAGAGCCTGGAGAGTTGGCTTTATTTTTCTATGATACGTACTACCCTTTGAATGAACAAATAGCGGTTTATAAAACGGAAGAAGAAGCAAATGAAGCGTATCAGTTTTACTTCGGTGATGCGGATGGAGCGAATTACTATGGTTAAACCTTTTATGCCTGAGTTAGTTTATGTTGAACCAAGGGCGTTAGAGTATCCGTTGGGTAAACAATTAATCAACAGATTAGAAGGTAAGGGAATCGATATTCGTGAAACAACGTCTCATAACCATATCCGTAATTTGCCTGGAGATAATCATTTTCAAAGATATCGAATGGCAAAATCGACCCTCGTAGTAGGCCTTAGAAAAACGTTAAAATTCGATACATCCAAGCCTTCTGCCGAATATGCCATTCCGTTGGCAACGGGGTGTATGGGGCATTGTCATTATTGTTATTTACAAACAACGATGGGGAGCAAGCCTTATATTCGAACTTATGTCAATGTTGAAGAAGTATTGGATCAGGCTGAGAAGTATATGGAAGAACGAGCACCAAATATTACTCGGTTTGAAGCCTCATGTACATCAGATATTGTTGGCATTGATCATTTAACCCACACTTTAAAACATGCTATCGAGTATTTTGGTCAATCAGATTTAGGGCAGTTAAGGTTTGTAACGAAATTTGCTCATGTCGATCATCTTTTAGATGCTAATCATAATGGTAAAACGCGATTTAGATTTAGCGTTAATGCTGATTATGTTATTAAGTATTTTGAACCTGGTACATCAAAACTAGACGACCGGATTGAGGCGGCGAAGAAGGTAGCAGATGCTGAATATCCTCTCGGTTTTATTGTGGCACCGATTTATCTCCATGAGGGATGGAAAGAAGGCTATAGAGTCATGTTTGAGAAGCTAGAAGCATCTCTTCCTAAGCATGCTCGGAAAGATCTTACGTTTGAATTTATTCAACACCGATTTACGAAGCCAGCTAAACGCACAATTGAACAAAACTATCCTATGACAAAATTAGAACTAGATGAAGCTAAACGAAAGCCAAGGTGGGGTAAATACGGGATTTGGAAATATGTTTATACAGATGAAGAACAAGATGACATGAAACAAACCTTAAGTCAGTATTTGAATGAGTATTTTCCTGAGGCCAAATTTGAATATTTTACTTAAGTAAAAGCATACCAGCTCCAAAATGGACGGTATGCTTTATCAATTACTTAAGATAAAAAACCGTTAAGTAATATTCATATTGGCTTCTCGCTATAGACGGTTCGTTGTGATGAATGATGAGGGGCTGAGTTTTTGGTTCTGTTTGCCTATTTGAAGTGACTCTTGCTAAGTAAGTGAAGTTTGGTCTTGTAACAGTTGTTAATAAATAGGCAGACCGCTCACTACCAGTGCGTCTATTCTGGTTTAAAGATTCAATGATTCTCTCCGCTGTCGTGATCCCAATACCATGACCGAAGTAAAGGCCGTCATCTAATACGACTGCATTCTCCCCTTGCCACCAAGGTGTTTCAGGTGATACATCAGGGTTTTTGAAATAAACGATATCACCAGGAATTAAATGCCTTGTGCTGACGTTTTGTATTCGGAGATCTGGATCAGCGTGCCAGCTATACAAGTATAAATCCCCAAATAATCGGTTGAATAAGTCCTCACCAATGGTATTTAATACAGCATGGTAATAGACAATGAGCATGGCTGTGGCACATTCAAATCCATATAGGTGACTATTATTGTAAATGTCGTTAATGGCAGTTGAAGGCAACACATCATTTATTAATTGAAAGCCTCCAGGTTTTGTTCGAATCCAGTAATCTGGGTTACAACGCGAATGTTCAAAAATCTCAAATTTAACCTGACTCTCATACATGAGTCTTGAACTTCTAATAATATTTTTACGAAGTGTCATCTCAAAGTTTAACTCGTTTAATGAACGGTATCTATAGATTAGACGGTCCTCCATTAATTTTTCTAAAATGATTTGTTCCGAACTTTGAGAAGGAACGATATTGGTGTTTTGAAATTCGCTTCCGTTAATGATGATCATAAAATCGCTCCTTTAGTGTGTTATATTATACTACTCACTGGTTGAGGATTAGGTGATGCATAAGTTTTTAGAATTTACACATTTTATGAGTAAGGAGGGTGATATCATGGATCAAGAAACGTTTGTCGCAGTAAGAAAAAATGAAGATGGGGATATCACGCATTTTAAAACGTCAAGTGGGCGAGAACTTGATTATGAACAGGCATTAGAAGAAGTGCAGGGTGGAACTATTGCTGGAGTAAATATCGGAGAAGCTAGGAATGGTAGACCTGTCATCAGAGGTAATGCAGATGGAGATCCAACGAATAATTTAGATAGTCTACAAAGTTTTTAATATAAATCTTCTCGAGTCTGGGACAAAAGATTTTAATTGATAATACTCCGTACTATGATTAAGTGTTTTGAATCATAGTACGGAGTTTCTTATACGCTCCGTTAAAAAGCTCCGCTTTCCTTGGGCACGGCCTCAACTTCCCAAAACTCACTACCGTGAGTTAAACGGAGGATGTTCGGCTAAGTTCGCAACGTCCTGTTGCAACGCCGAACTGACCCACATCCTGTGGCCCCTCGGCTCGCGCTGTTCCCAAAGGAGTCTACGCTTTTTAACTCCGCTGATTAAATTTCATCTTTCATAATTCTCTTGCTACCTTTCACTAAATTTCTGTTGTAACATATTCACTTCACTGCAAATTAGTAGTGTGCTATTTAATAAATAGGGTAGAATGGAATTAGAAGAAATATGCGTAAAGAAGGTGAGCTTTTGACAGAACATGCCCCAAACCGACTCATTCATGAAAAATCACCATACTTACTGCAACATGCCTATAACCCTGTTGATTGGTATCCATGGAGCGATGAAGCATTTGAGGTGGCGAGAAAGGAAAATAAGCCTATTTTTCTAAGTATTGGTTACTCTACTTGCCACTGGTGCCATGTCATGGCCCATGAATCCTTCGAGGATGAAGAGGTAGCGAAGGAAATTAACGAGAAATTTGTACCGATTAAAGTGGACCGTGAAGAACGCCCTGATATTGATGCGGTTTATATGAAAGTGTGTCAGCGGATGAATGGTCAAGGTGGTTGGCCGTTAAGTATTTTTATGACACCAGAACAAGTACCGTTTTATGCCGGGACGTATTTTCCTAAAGAGAGTAAATATGGTTTGCCAGGCATTAAGCAGGTTGTTGGTTATTTATCGGAAACTTTCCATCAAGACCCTCAGCAAATTAAAGACGTCGTAGATAGTGTCAAAAAGTCATTAAACCAAGTGATCTTCTCAAAAGGAGATGCACGTGTGACGAAAGAAGCGGCTGATCAAGCCTTTCATGAACTCGGAAAAACGTTTGATACCTTATACGGTGGTTTTGAAGGTGCACCTAAATTTCCATCGCCACATCATTTAATGTTTCTCATGCGTTATTATCAACAGACCGGCAAAACGCTAGCGCGTCAAATGGTTGAGAAAACATTAAATTCCATGGCTGAAGGAGGTTTATATGACCATATAGGCTTTGGTTTTACTCGTTATTCAACAGATGAAGAGTGGTTGGTGCCTCATTTTGAGAAAATGTTATATGACCAAGCACTGCTTTTGATTGCCTATACAGAAGCTTATCAGCTCACAGGGAAAGAACATTATAAACAGATCAGCAAGCAAGTTATTGAATTCGTCAAAAGAGAGATGACTAGTTCAGAAGGTGCCTTTTATTCAGCTATTGATGCTGATTCTGAAGGAAAAGAAGGGCAATATTATATTTGGGGAAGAAAAGAAGTATTTCAAGTACTAGGTGATGAACTGGCTGGCATTTTTACAACGGTTTACAACATCACAACAGAAGGGAACTTTCATGGCAAAAACATTCCGAATCTAATTGGAACTGATTTAAAATCCATAGCGGAACAATTCAATTTAACTCAAGAAGAATTACATCAAAAACTTGAAGAGGCGAGAGTGAAGTTGCTTAAGGCTCGTGAACAACGGGTGTACCCGCACTTGGATGATAAAGTTCTAACGTCTTGGAATGCAATGATGGCTGCAGCGTTAGCCAAAGCGGGCCAAGTTTTTCAGCAGGATGAATACGTTGAAATGGCGCGAAAGGCGACTCGTTTCATAGAAGAAAATCTAGTAGAAAATGAGCGCTTGATGGCTAGATATCGCGACGGTGAAGTGAAGTTTAAAGGTTATTTAGATGACTATGCTTATCTAATTTGGGCGAATTTAGAACTTTATGATGCCGAATATGAGGTGGAGGACCTAAAACGGGCTAAGGAATTAGCGAGTCAGATGTATGAATTATTTTGGGACCAAGAGCATGGTGGATTTTTATTTAATGGTTTAGACAGTGAACAGCTCATTTCAAACGATAAAGACATACATGATGGTGCGGCACCGTCTGGAAATAGTGTAGCAACCGTCGTATTAACAAAACTTGCTTTGTTGACTGGTGAAACCCATTATGCGGATTGGGCTGAAGATCAATACCGAGTCTTCTATCCAGCATTATCTCGCATACCACAAGGAAGCACTTACTTCTTAATCAGTTTAATGCTGACAGAGTACCCATCTAAGGAAGTCGTTGTCGTAGATCAAGAAGATGATCAATGGGATAAGCTAAAACAGTTTAAACAAACTCATTTCTTACCTCATCTTATTTGGTTATATAAAGAAGATGAGTTATCAAAAGTAGCGCCTTTTACTAAAGACTATAGTGGGATCGATAATCAAACGACCGTTTATATTTGTGAAAACTTTGCATGTCAGAGGCCAACAACAGATATTGATCAAGTGGTTGAAAAGCTAAGTCATGATGCATAGTATGTCTTTTCAAAATTCATCCGAATGGTTATGATGAACTCAAGTATATAAATAGGAGTTGGGGAAATTGGATCAACGAATATTAATTGTAGATGATGAAGAATCGATTACGACGTTGATTGATTATAATTTGATGCAAGAAGGGTATCATACAGCAGTCGTTCACGATGGTGAAACCGCCTTAACGTTAGCTGAGAAAGAAAGCTTTGATTTAATCTTACTCGATTTGATGCTTCCAAGTATGGATGGGATTGAAGTCTGTCAAACATTAAGAAGTCATGGTCATCAAGTTCCGATTATTATGTTGACGGCAAAAGGGGAAGAAGAAGATAAAATTACTGGCCTAGACGTTGGTGCGGATGATTATATTACAAAACCATTTAGTCCAAAAGAGCTTTTAGCAAGGATTCGTGCTGTTTTAAGGCGTTCTGTTCCATCTGAAGAAGAGCAAGAAGTGATTCGTTTTAACGATATAAAAATTAATGTTGAGACTTATGAAGTTTTTAAGGGTGAACAGCTCATTGAATTTACTAAAAAGGAATTTGAACTACTACTCTATTTAGCGAACAGAATGAATAAGCCGGTTAAACGTGAAGTGCTATTACAGGATGTATGGGATTTTGATTTTATTGGTGATACGAGAATTGTTGATGTGCACATTAGTCACTTAAGAGAGAAACTAGAAGACCAACCGAAAAAACCTACTATGATCAAAACGGTTCGTGGAATCGGTTATAAACTTGAGGGATCTTAAAATGAATCGAATTCGAGATCGGAAAACATTATTTGTTTACACGGTTTTAAGTATTATGTTCATCATGGTATTAGGGGTTTTGTTTGTTCAAGTTGCTAAGCATTATGTTATTCAGGCTTATGAAGAGCAATTAAATTATGATTCCCAGTTTGTCAGTCAGGACATTGATTTAAACCAAACGGATCTACAGAGCCAATTGGATTATTATAGTGAAGCACTCCCTGTTGATCTAATTTTATATGATGAGGCAAATCGTGAATATTTACATACGTTTACATCTACTGAATCAAAATTTTTAAATGAGGTATTAGGTGAAGAATTATCTAATAATACGAAAGTAATTGACTCTCATTTACTACAATCGGTTCGGTTAAATGATAATACCGTCATCACGTTAGTATCCGAACAACTGCCAATTTATTATTTAAATACCACTCTTTGGTCTGTCATTATAGTCTTAGCATTACTAGTTGGTATTTTTATTTGGAGTTTAGGTAATCGGCTTTATGAGAATTATGTGACGCCGATTCGAGAAGCGTCAAAGACAGCTTCAGAATTATCTGAAGGGAATTATAAGGCTAGAATCCATGATGCACCATATGGAATCGTTTCTGAACTAGGTCAATCCATTAATAAACTAGCTAGAAACTTAGAATATATTACAGCGAAATATGAAAATCAAAACGATCGACTTAAAACAGTTGTTAATAATGTTGAGAGTGGACTTTTGCTAATTAATGAAAAAGGTCTAACTCGTTTGGCGAATCAGGCGTTTGTTAATTACTTTTCAAACCAAGATGATATTGTCGGTGAAGTCTATTATGATGTGATTGAAAATCAGGCATTAAATGAAGCTTTGCAAGAAGTTATTTTTATGGAACGAAAAAAACAAGTGACCATTGAAACAGATCGAGGCCATTATTTTGAAGTTTATTTAGCCCCTATTTGGAATGATCAAGAAACATGGAAAGGGGTTGTCGTTGTCTGCCACGACATTACAAAGATTAAGCAACTTGAAAATGTTCGAAAAGACTTCGTGGCCAATGTGTCACATGAATTAAGAACACCCATTACGTCCATTCAAGGGTTTGTTGAAACGTTATTAGATGGTAATCAGCATGATGAAGAGATTATTAATAAGTTCTTAAAAATCATTGATAAAGAAACAAGACGTCTTAATACCCTAATTAAAGATTTATTAGATTTATCTAGTATTGAAAAAGATGATTTTACATTGACCAAATCTTATTTCTCTATACAGGACTTAATGAGTGAAGTAAATCTTGTAATGGAGAGACAGTTAGAAGAACATCAATTAGAATCAAATTTAGACGTTCCTGAGGATTTAGAGATTTACGCGGACTACAATCGACTATATCAAGTCGTTCTTAACTTATATTCGAATGCCATTCAATATACTCAGTTAGGTGGAAAAATAGAATGGAACGTGGTTCAAGAAGATGGATTTGTTCATTTTAATATTCAAGATACTGGCATTGGTATTCCAGAACAAGCCCAGGATCGAATTTTTGAGCGTTTCTATCGAGTTGACCGTGACAGAAGTAGACAAACCGGTGGGACAGGATTAGGCTTATCAATCGTCAAACATATTGTAGAAGCTCATGGAGGGACCATTGACCTCCAAAGTAAAGAAGGAGAAGGAACGTCAATTACGGTTTCCATCCCGCAATTACTATAGTTTGTTATAATGAAGTTATATTTAATGTTAAAGAGGTGTTTCCTTTGTCTAATCAAGAGATTATTTTAATAGATGGTAATAGTGTACTTTATCGCGCATTCTTTGCTTTGCCTCTTTTGAGTAACGAAAGTGGCGTACATACAAATGCTGTGTTCGGATTTACGAATATGTTGTTAAAAATTCTAGAAGAAAAAGACCCAGGCCATATTCTAGTAGCTTTCGACGCTGGGAAAACGACTTTTCGCCACGAAACCTATAAAGAATATAAAGGTGGGCGCCAAAAGACACCACCAGAGTTATCTGAGCAGTTTCCAGTTATGCGAGAAATGTTAGATGCATTAGGCATTAAACATTATGAACTGCCACAATATGAAGCAGATGATATTATCGGAACGATTTCAAAGCAGGCTGATCAAAAGGGTATTCAAACGTTTATCTATTCAGGTGATAAAGACTTGCTTCAATTAGCCTCAGATCATGTGACAGTCGGCGTGACACGTAAAGGTATTACGGATATCGATGAGTATACCCCGGATGGGATTAAAGAAAAGATGGGGGTTACGCTCAATCAAATTATCGACCTAAAAGCATTAATGGGTGATAAATCGGACAACATTCCAGGAGTACCTGGCGTCGGTGAGAAAACGGCAGTTAAACTATTAAATCAATATGAAACGCTAGAAAACTTATATGAACATGTAGATGACGTCAGTGGTAAAAAACTTAAAGAAAATTTAACGAATCATAAAGATGACGCCTTTATGAGTAAGGACTTAGTAACGATTAATCGTGAGTCTCCTATTGAAATAGCAATTGATGATTTAAACTACGAAGGTTATCAATCTCGCGATGTTATTGAGTTATTTAAAACTTACGGATTTAAATCACTTATGGGAAGAATTGAAGGGGCTGAAGAAGAGGTCGAGCGAGAAGAGATTACATTCGATCAAGTTGACCATTTCTCTCAAGACATGGTTAGCTCTGAAGAGAATTTTCTTATGATGGAAATGTTGGAAGATAATTATCATCATGGTGATATTCTCGGTTTCTCTTTAGTTAACGACAATGGTTATTACTTCATTCCTACAGATGTTGCTTTAGAATCTGAAGCTTTCCAAAAATGGCTAGAGGATGAAGAAAGCCCTAAGGTAGTAGCAGATCTAAAAAGAGTAAAAGTAGCGTTAAACTGGAGAGGCCTTTCGCTAAAAGGCGTAACGTTTGATCTCATTCTTGCTTCTTATATCGTAAATCCTTCTAACAGTAATCATGATATAGCGTCAATTGCCAATGGTTACGGTTTGGTAGAGGTATCTTATGATGAAGAGGTTTATGGTAAAGGAGCTAAACAAAAGGTTCCAGAGCAAAACGATTTAGCAGAACATATTGTTAGAAAAGGTGTGGCAGCGAAAAAGCTTTATTCTACGCTAAAAGATGAATTGTCTCAGAATGAACAAGATGACCTTTATTATAATCTTGAAATGCCGTTATCCCATATTTTAGCTGAAATGGAGTATGTAGGCGTTTCCGTTGATGTCGAGCGAATTAAAGAAATGCAACAAGACTTAGGTGAGCGTCTTGAAAAAATCGAAGAAGACATTTATGAATTAGCCGGACAGTCATTTAATATTAATTCTCCAAAGCAATTAGGGAAAGTATTATTTGAAGATCTAGAACTTCCGGTTATTAAGAAAACTAAAACCGGTTATTCTACTTCAGCAGACGTCTTAGAAAAACTTCAGCACGAACATAAAATCGTTGATCAAATATTATTGTATCGACAGTTAGGAAAGCTTCAGTCAACGTATATTGAAGGCTTATTAAAAGTTGTTCATGAAGATACGAATAAAATTCATACGAGGTTTAATCAAGTCTTAACACAAACAGGACGTTTAAGCTCAACAGATCCGAACTTACAAAACATCCCGATTAGACTTGAAGAAGGACGGAAAATTAGACAAGCCTTTATTCCGTCTAAAGACGATTATGTCATTATGGCTGCTGACTACTCTCAAATTGAATTACGTGTGTTAGCTCATATTGCCAATGATGAAAAGCTAATCTCCGCATTTAATGAAGGTAAAGACATTCATACGCAAACGGCAATGGACGTTTTTAACGTATCAGAAGATGAAGTTGATGACTTAAAACGACGTCACGCAAAAGCAGTTAACTTCGGGATTGTTTATGGAATTAGTGATTATGGTTTGAGTCAAAGTCTTGGAATCGCGAGAAAAGAAGCGGGTCAATTTATTGAAAAGTATTTTGAAAGCTACCCAGGTGTTAAACAGTATATGGACGACATTGTTCAACAGGCAAAACGTGATGGTTATGTTGAGACGATTATGAAACGCAGAAGGTATTTACCTGATATAACAAGTCGTAATTTTAACAAACGCAGTTTTGCAGAACGAACGGCAATGAATACACCAATTCAGGGAAGTGCCGCGGATGTCATTAAAAAAGCAATGATTGATGTTATGGACCAACTTAACCAATCTAATATTAATGCTACGATGCTTTTACAAGTCCATGACGAATTAATTTTTGAAGTAGCCAAAGATGATATCGATTCATTGAATAAACTCGTTAAAGAAGCAATGGAGAATACCGTTGAATTAAATGTTCCATTATTAGTTGAAGCTGAATACGGCGATACTTGGTACGATGCGAAGTAAAGGATGAAGTCAAATGCCAGAACTACCCGAAGTCGAAACCGTCAGACGTACATTAGAACCGATTATTACAGGTAATCAAATTACACAAGTCAATATCCAATATGCTGGGATAGTAAAGGAACCAAGCGACTCCGAAGCTTTTAAGCATCAAATAACCGGCCAAACAATTCAAAAAATAGGTCGGATAGGAAAGTTTCTATTATTTTATTTAGATGACCATGTGTTAGTGTCACATTTACGCATGGAGGGCAAATACGGAGTATATGAAAAAGGAGAACCTCAAGATCCACATACCCATATCGTTTTCGAATTAGACAATGGAAAAGAACTGAGATACCGTGATGTTCGCAAGTTCGGCACGATGCACTTAAAAGAACCGGAAAATCTGTTTACGACAGCACCACTAAATAAACTGGGTGTTGAACCATTTAGTGAAGATTTTCAATCAGGTTATTTGTTTGAGAAATTAAGTCGTACAAGCCGTAAGATTAAACCTGCATTGTTAGATCAAGCCATTGTCACGGGCTTAGGTAATATTTATGTAGATGAGGTATTATTTTGGAGTCAGATTCATCCGGAGCGTATTGCGAATACGGTTACGCCTAAAGAAGCGGAAACCTTGCACTTCTATACGATAAAAGTTTTGCAAGATGCTGTTGAACATGGAGGCTCTTCGATTCGCTCTTACTTAAATAGTCTTGGTGAAGTTGGCATGTTCCAGTTGCAAATATCGGTATATGGCAAAGAAGGAGAGCCCTGTAAGAGCTGCACCACACCTATAGAAAAAATTAAAGTTGGTGGTCGAGGAACGCATTTCTGCCCTACTTGTCAGCCACTATAACGTAACACATCAAATCAGCTTCTTTCATAAGATAGGTTGAATCCTTATGGAAGGAGCTTTTATTTTGGACCACCTAGTCTTAGTTTTGCTATTGAGTTTTGCTGTTAGCTTTGATAGTTACTTTTTTGGTTTTACGTACAGCTTAAAATCGATTAAAGTAAAGAAAACAACATTTTTAACAGTTGGTCTCGTCACGTCGATGAGTTTTTTGACAGGTTATTTACTTGGAGGCTTTTTATCGTTAGTCATTCCAAGGATTACGGAGTATTTAGGTGGTTTCATTTTTGTATTTGTTGGCTGTTACGTCATTTGGCAGTGGATTACTGAACAGCGTGAAAAGTTCCATCAGTATTATCCTAATCAGTCTTTTCGCTGGAATATAAGGACGATCTGGTATATCTTAAAAAATCCCCAAATGGCAGATGTTGACCACTCTGGCACAATCTCAGGGAAAGAAGCTTTAATTGTAGCATTAGCGCTATCGTTTGATTCGTTTGGAAGCGGGGTTGGATCAGCCTTTACGGTCTTGCCATTTTTATTAACAGCTCTCATGGTAGGTATGAGCTCGATGTTATTTCTAGCTTTAGGCGGATTAACAGGGCAGTTTATGCAACGTTTTAGATGGATGCAGCAGCTATCTTTTCTACCTGGATTAATTTTTATCATGTTAGGGATATGGAATATAACAAAGTAGGTGATGATAATGTCGATTATTATTGGTTTAACAGGCAGTATTGCAACTGGTAAGTCAACGGTTTCCAAGATGTTTAAGGAGTGGGATATTCCGGTTGTCGATGCAGATCAAATCGCACGAGACGTGGTCAAGCCTGGGTGGCCCGCATATGAGAAAATAGTTGATTATTTCGGTGAACAAGTCTTATTTGAGGACCGCACGATTAATAGGAAGAAACTTGGAGAAATTGTGTTTCAAAACGAAGAGGAACGAAAAAAACTTAATGGATTTATTCATCCTGAAATCCGTAAAGAGATGTTAAGACAGCGAGATTATTACATACAATTAGGTGAGCAGGCTGTCGTGTTGGACATCCCTTTATTATTTGAGAGTGAACTATTTGATTATGTTGATAAGGTGTTAGTGGTCTATGTTGACCCAGAAACGCAGATGGAACGTTTAATGGAACGTGATCAGTCGAGCCGTGAGGATGCCAAAAGCAGGATTGATGCACAGATTCCTATAACTGAGAAGAAAGAGCGTTCGGATGCCATTGTAGATAATACAGGAACGATTGCTAATAGTCAGGAACAGCTTGAACATATCCTAAAAAAATGGGGCATCGAACATAAAAATCTATAAAAATAGTAACATTTTTAAAAAGTCCTCCCCTATTATATATTAAATGTGTTATACTTTTTCTGTGAAAACGATTTTAAGTGTAACATATATAGTCTGGGAGGTATTTTTATGACAACACGTATTGCCATTAACGGCTTTGGACGAATCGGAAGAATGGTCTTTAGAAGAGCGATGAAAGATGATCAATTAGAGGTTGTTGCTATTAATGCAAGTTACCCTACCGAAACATTAGCGCATTTAATTAAGTATGATTCTATTCATGGAATATATGATGGAGAAGTTACCTTTAATGATGACGAGATTATGATAGATGGTCATACTGTTCAAAAGGTATCAAACCGTAACCCAGCGGAGCTTCCTTGGGCTGATTTAAACGTTGATATCGTGATTGAGGCAACAGGGAAGTTCAAAACAAAAGATACAGCAGGTGAACACATTAAAGCTGGTGCTAAACGTGTCGTTATTTCAGCACCTGGTAAAGAAGTTGATCGTACGATTGTGATGGGTGTTAATGAAGAAGACTATGATGCCCAAAATGATGAAGTCATCTCTAATGCATCTTGCACGACGAATTGCTTAGCACCGGTCGTAAAAGTATTAAATGACCGTTTTGGAATTCAAGAAGGTCTTATGACAACGGTTCATGCGTTTACAAATGACCAGAAAAATTTAGATAACCCTCATAAAGATTTACGACGCGCGAGAGGGTTAACACAATCTATTATTCCAACATCTACAGGTGCAGCTAAAGCGATTAACGAAGTCTTACCGGAGTTAAAAGGACGCCTGCACGGAATGGCGCTTCGCGTGCCGACACCGAATGTTTCTTTGGTTGATTTAGTCGTTGATCTAAACGAAGATGTAACCGTAGAAAGCGTTAATCAAGCTTTTTATAATGCAATGGAAGGTGACATGAAGGGAATTATTTCTATCAATGAAGAGCCATTAGTATCGATCGATTACACGACATCACCATATTCATCAATTATTGACGGTTTATCAACGATGGTAATGGGTGATCGTAAGGTTAAAGTTTTAGCATGGTATGACAATGAATGGGGTTATTCTTGTCGTATTGTTGACCTAGCAAAATACGTTGGTCAGTCGTTATAAACTGACACAAAATCACTATACAACTCCGTACTATGGTAAAGTGTTTATATCATAGTACGGAGTTTCTTATACGCTCCGTCAAAATACTCCGCTTTCCGAAGGCACGGCTTCAACTTCCCAAAACTCACTACCGTGAGTTTTGCGTGATTTTCAGCTCGTGCTGTTCCTTCTGGAGTCTCCGTATTTTGACTTCGCTGAGTTATTTTTTCAAATCTAGTTTGGGTATTTGCACTTGTCACCTTCCTTTTGTCCAACTCTATATTACTTCGTTCATTCTAAGACCATTCTTTTACTATTCTCATTTATCGTCGGTTTTTGTTATACTATTAAAAAGATGATTTATGATGTCATAATGGAGTGAAATATATGCGCTGCCCAAACTGTGATGCAAAAAATACAAGAGTTTTAGATTCAAGGCCTATTGACGAGGGTCGCTCGATTAGGCGTCGTCGTGAATGTGAGTCTTGCGAATACCGTTTTACAACTTTTGAAAGAGTAGAAGAGATTCCGCTTATTGTCGTTAAAAAAGAAGGAACTCGCGAAGAATTTAACCGAGAAAAACTTAAACGAGGCTTAATTAAAGCCTGTGAAAAACGCCCTGTCTCCATTGAAGAAATCGAACGGATTGCATTTGATGTCGAACGTGATTTGCGCAATCAAGGCAATTCCGAGATTGTGAGTGAAGATATTGGGGAATTAATTATGGACAGGCTTGCTGAAGTAGATGAGGTAGCGTATGTTAGATTCGCTTCGGTCTATCGACAGTTTAAAGATATTAATGTCTTTATGAAAGAATTAAATGAGATGATTAATAAAAATAAAAAGTAATGGGGATAACGAGGTGGAAACATGAACGAACGGATTCGTCATCTATTACCGAATGATCGGATGAAAATATTTCAACAAGAGCCTTTTTATGAGGATACTGAGACTGTATTAACCTTATTGTATCAACCGCTTATATCTATGAAAGGTGTCGCTGTCTTTCAAGCTTTATGGAAGGAATCTAGGTTTCAACAACCTCAAACCTCAATCTCCCATCACCAAATGATGAATACGTTAAATATAACGTTAGATGAGTTTTATGAAGCTAGAAAGAAACTAGAAGCTATCGGATTACTTCACTCCTTTAAAGAAGAAGGAACTTACCGCACGTTATATTACATGCTTCAAAAACCTTTCTCAGCAAAAGGTTTTTTTGAAGATCCGATGTTATCTGTACTGCTAGAACATCATATTGGACGAGATTCGTTTTATCGTTTGAAAAAAAGGTTACTGACACCTGCACAACTTCCTAATAATGTTCAAAGTGTGACGCACTCATTTGATGATGTTTTTACAACGATTTATCCAGAAAATAATCCAAATCCAGAACAAGAAACGAAGACTAAGGAAGAACCTTTAGCCATAAAAACTAAATTACCTTTAGACTGGCTTCATAAAATGTTGAAACAGCAAAGTATAAACCCTAAGCAAGTTCTAACTCATTCCAATATAGAATATATCGAGAAGCTAATTAAAATTTACGATGTCGATGACTTAGAGCTTGAAAAAGCTATAATATGGGCTGTTAATGAAGACCAAGTCTTTGATCGAAAAGAATTTCAGGATATGTGTAAAGATATTTTTTATAAAAAACACGGTAGTGTACCACCTAGACTTTATTCTAATAATCAGACCCAGGCACAAGCACCTTCAGAAGAACAAACAAAAAATGAGTCTTCAGAAGAAGCTGAACCCAAAACTAAAGAAGAGCAGTTAATTCAACATTTTAATACCATTACACACCGCGAATTATTAGAAGACCTATCAGCTTCAGGTAAAGCGTCGGTTAAAGAAGTTGATATGATTACAACCATGATGGAAGAGCATGGTTTAACACAATCAGTTATGAATGTGTTAGTCGATTATGTCTTAAAACGTAATGGAAATAAGCTTTCCAAAAACTATTTAGAAACCATTGCTGCCCACTGGAGCCGCGAAGGAATTACAAATGCGAAAGAAGCGATGCAAATCGCTAAGCGTGAGCATCATATGTATGAAACGTGGAAGAAGAAAAAATCTCAAAATCAAAAGAAAAAGCAGGGCTCTAAGGAAGTATTGCCGAAATGGTTTGAAGAAGAGCGACAAAATAAAAAAGCCTCAGCTGCTCAACCGAAACAAACGTCTAATGAAGACGTTCAGAAAAAGCGTGAAGAATTAGAAGCCTTCATCAAAAGTTATTCAAAAACGAAGTCATAAGGGTGAAAATGAATGGAATCGATTCAATCAGCATTAAGCAAATGGATGAAAGGGAAAGAAAGCTTCCAGAAATCATTGAACAACATGGAAGAAGATGTACTCTCTTCAAAAGACGTTCAGGCTTTCCTTAAACAACATCCTGAGATCACCGAGGATCAAATTCGAAAACAATTAATTAAGTTATATGAATACGATGTGCAATCAAAAGCATGTGAGAAGTGCCCATCTTTAGAGAAGTGCTGTAACGTTGTGTCAGGTTATGCACCAGAAATACGCTATGAAAATGGCTTAATTAAATTAAGTTATCATGAATGTCCGCGAAAAGAGAAGCATTTAGAGGAAGTCGAAAAGCAGAAATTCATCCAAAGCCTTCATATGCCAAAAGAAATTCATGAAGCGTCATTTGACAAAATTTATTTGGATGAAGAAGCGCGAATTAATGTTTTCTCACAAGTTAAGAAATTTTTTGATCAAAGTGATGAAGAACTTCCGAAAAAAGGACTCTATTTATATGGAAAATTCGGCGTTGGAAAAACCTATATATTAGCCGCGCTCGCAAACGCGTTAGCCGACCAAAGAATCGATACGTATTTCATTTACATGCCTGAATTAGTTCGTGAAATGAAGGCTTCAATCAATGATTCATCAATTAATGGTAAAATTGACCGGTTTAAAAATGCTTCTGTCCTGATTTTAGACGATATTGGCGCCGAGTTCTCTTCAGCGTGGTTTAGAGACGAAGTGTTAGGTGCGATTTTACAATACCGAATGATGGAACGATTACCTGTATTCTTTACGTCGAACTACGCGCCAGATGAACTCGAATCGATCTTATCGAAGTCTGGAAAAGGCGACCATGAACAGCTAAAAGCAGCTCGTATTATGGAACGGATTAAACAAGTCAGTGAAACGTATGAAGTCGTTGGTCAGAATTATAGGGATTAATAAAAGAAGTGGACTACCGTTCAGAGATGCACACAGACATAGGCATATAAAATAAAACACGTGAATTCACATTTGAATTCACGTGTTTTATTTTGTTGTTAGCTATTCACATGGTCTGAAATAAAAATTGTGGTAAGTGTGAACCTTATAATTTTTATATGTTTTTATCCCAAAATTCAGATTAAATTGAAAAATATGTTAAAATCGTGGTATGAATATTAAAAGTTTGTGAAGAAATGTACTTAAGCAACAAGAAAGAAGAGTTTAATAAGAAATGATTTATATTAAGGAGGGATTAAGATGTTTGAAACACTTACAGGACAACTTTCTATCGTTGTGACTCTTGCATTTGGAACATTGTTAATTGCTTTATATCCAATAATTAATAAAGAAAATCGGTACTTTGCGTGGTTTAGCCTTGTGATGGGAATTATTGTACTGTTGTTACTACTATGGTTCACATTCGGAAACGAGGTAATTAGATATCAGATTATAAGACATGGACTTCAATAATAATCTTCTTGAACTAACTGGAGTCATGAGTTGAACAGGCGATCAATCATATTGATGTGTTTATTTATACTTAATTAAATAGTAGTGAAACATTTGAATTATTTGATGAGAATAACGAAAAATTCCTAACAGTTGAATTTGTGGGAGAAAACATAGCAATTATCAATGATACTAAGTATGAAGTTGACGAAGTAAAATTACGACGTTTTACAGATGTTTTTTATGAAGATGAATATCTTACAGTTAAATAACTTTGTTCAAGTAACCGGGGGTTAGTTGAAAAAGGACTTTGCTCCTTGAACCACAAAAGAAAAGAAGAGTTTAGGTAAAGGGGTGATACGTTGTATAAAAAGTTTATTTACTACACTTTTATTTTTGTAGGTATGGTTGGATTGCTTTATCTTATGAATGGTGCTTTTTGGGAATTAAGAGGAAGAGGGAATGAAATGCAAGATAATCCATATCTAGTTGGATTCAAAATGAGTCTGTGGGGATTTTTGTTCGGAGTTTTAATGGAATGGAAAGACTTAAGAAATATTTTAATAGGTAATATACGTGTTAATTGGTTGATAGCACCAGCTGTTTTATTAATAATTATTGGATTCATCCCCATTATAAGATGGGTTGAGTGGTTTGGTGTAGGGACTCCATTTTATACTGAAATGTTAGGTTTACCAGAAATAAACGTTGTTATAACTATATTATCAGGTACTCTTTTAGTAAGAGCGTTAAACAGAGACTAATCCTTCATTAAGTAACTGGGGTAATAGTTGAACAAGATTGTTGAGCACAGATATAAAAAATATAAAGATGTAGGTGTTTATAATTCGAACCACTTAGTTTAAAGATGTTTCATATAGCGGGGTAATAGTGAATTGAATGAACAATCGCTTTTGAACTACTAACAAATCAGATTTTTATAAGTTAGAAAGGATGTGGAATGATTTGATTTATAAAGCTATGTTATTTGATTTAGATGACACCTTACTTAATAGGGATCAGGCAGTAGAAAATATGTTTTTTATACTTATTGAAAAATGTTACGAGGATATTAAGCGTTCTGCAAAAATCGAAATGCTACAAAAGTTCAAAGAATATGATAAGAAAGCTTATGGTGATGGTGATAAAGCAAAAGTTTTTGAAGCATTTTTTGATGAATTTCCAACAGAATACAGGTTATCAAGCCATGACATTCAAGATTTTTGGAATAATAACTTTCCTAATTGTTTCTCTATAAATCAAAAGACTATAAACACCCTAAATACGATAAAGAAGCATGTTAAAGTTGCAATAATTACAAACGGCTCAACTCAGAGACAAAGAGCGAAAATAATTAAAACTAATTTAGATCGCTATTTTGAGACAATAATTATTTCTGAA
Organism: Aquisalibacillus elongatus; assembly: GCF_003843875.1. Lineage (GTDB taxonomy): Bacteria > Bacillota > Bacilli > Bacillales > Alkalibacillaceae > Aquisalibacillus > Aquisalibacillus elongatus. The sequence goes on from NZ_RKRF01000007.1 coordinate 159,467, forward strand.
GAAGTGGGGTTAATTAAACCTGATAAACACATATTTGATTTAGCATTAGACAAGCTTAATGTAAAACCTGAAGAAGCATTATTCGTTGGCGATGACATGGAAAAGGATATTGGTGGATGTCAAAATGCAAATATAAATGGCATATGGTTTAACCCATATAACACCAATAATACTACTGATATAAAACCATACGACGAGATTAATTCTTTTGATAGATTGATAAGTTATTTTACATAAACTGATGGCCAGATTAGTTGAAATACAGAGAGGTAAGGATTATGAGAAGATTATTAACTGGTATAGCTATAATTACATTAATTTTAACTGTGTTTCTAATATATAATCACAATCAACACCCTAATAATGAGGATGTATTTAAAATTACAGAAAATTGGTCTCCAGCTACAGAGCAAGTCTATATGGTGAGAAAAATAGACGGGGAGTGGTTAACTATTTTTAGAAGTGCTCAGTCAATTTTGGTTGCCCGATTAGAGCAAAATTGGATGGGATTTTGGGAATTCAAAGATGATGTTGGGGCAGAAAGTTCATTAGTCTCAACTTATTATCCACCTGCACATGATGGTGAATTTACTTGGGTTGCGGCAGGTACAGAAGAGGGAGAACCAGTATATTACTTTGGGCAAATTATCAACCCTAATATAAAGGACATAAAAGTGGAAACACAGGTAAACACTTTTGAAGATGCATTATTATTTAATTTAGAAGAAGCTCGTTTTTTCTTTGTAAAATCAGAAGAAAAAGTAGTATCGCCTGTAAACATTAGAGGATTTTCTGAATCTGGAAAATTAATTTATTCTACATTTAAAGAGGATTAATTTAATAAAGAAGTTCTTAAAATATTGGGGTCAATAGTTTAATAAACAAATTACGTGTTGATCAGTTATGGGGGCAGGATAGTTTAATAAGAAATGATACAATTTAATAAAAAATATCTGGAGGTAATAATGGGACTGTTTGATATTTTCAAAAAAAAGGAAAATAATACATATCATTTAACATTGCAACTTAATGCACGGTTACTACCTATTGACCGTGGAGAATTTTTCGAGGAGCCTATTAACGAAGCTTTAGAGTCTTGTAAATGCGGAACCACAGACGGCGGTGGAACCATGCAACAGGCAACAGGCGAAATAGAGTTTTGCGATATAGAAATACTTCTTAAAGATAACAGTATGGAAAATGTTGATAAACTACTACAAATTATTGATAGAATTGGCGTGCCTAAGGGTTCCTTTCTGAGAGCTGATGGTTTCGAACAATCTGTTGGAACGCTTGAAGGTCTAGCACTTTATTTAAATGGTACAGAATTGTCAGAAGAAGTGTATCAAAACTGTGATATAAATTATGTGATTGAAAAAATTGAGGAAGTGCTCGATGGTTCTGGACGCTTTTATAGCTATTGGGAAGGTCCAGAAAATACAGCTTTATATTTTTACGGTATTTCATTTGGAGAAATGAAGCAAAGGATGACTTCTTTTTTATCTGAGTATCCACTTTGCCAAAAGTGTAGAGTAGAACAAATTGCATAGCACATAAAATCATCTTCTTCAGTTAAAGGAGCTTTAGTTGAAGTAGAAATTTTGCTCGTTGATCAACTGACGGGGCGGGAGAGTTGAAGAAGGAATACTAACATACAAACTAAGGGGGTGAGAAGTTTGGCAGAAAACTATAAAGTTGTTAACTCTAAAAGTATCCCATTTAGAATGATAGAGCAAAAAGAAAAAACGAATAATTTAGCTATTGTCTTACCTGGGGCTGGCTACACGACACAGGCACCATTATTACACTTTACAACAGCCTTATTTTACAATAAAGGATTCGATATATTACACATTAACTATAAATATAATAGCCAAGAGTTGTCAGTTCTAAGTGAAGAAGATTTTACTAATAAGTATCAAATTAATCTCAAATTTTCAAATTCAAACACTTACCATAAATCAAACTGGGCAAGCTTAATTAACCATTTATTTAACGGAGTAGTAATTTAAGGAGGATTTTTTGTGCAAGGATATAATGTTTTGATGATTTATAGCAAAGATATGAATCAATTGCTAATGTGCAAACGTTTAAAGAACCCGTATAAAGGATTAAGCAATCTAGTAGGAGGGAAAATCGAGGTTGGGGAATCTGGTATAGAATCTGCTTACAGAGAACTTAATGAGGAAACAAGTATCTCTGAAGAGGATGTTATGCTCCATCACTTAATGGATTTTACATATTATCTGCAAGATTGTTATGTAGAAGTTTACGTTGGAAGATTAAAGCGAGATGTCAATGTTTCTGGAGATGAAAATGATCTGTATTGGTCCGATTTGAATAAAGACTTTTTTGATATGTCTCTATATGCTGGTGAAGGAAACATTGGCCATATGATAGAACAAGTAAATATGGTCAAAGATAGCTTGTTTTCTGACAATAACGTTTTAGTTGAAGGTCAGTAAGTTTTTCGTAGAAAAAATCGTTATTGAAGTAAGGATTTGCTCCTATTTAGGAGAATAATCTTCAATATATGGGGGAGTTATTGTGTTTAAAGATTTTAAAAACAAGCGTTATTGGATCCTTATGCTACCATTTTTAATTATTGCACTATTACTATTTACCTTTCTCCCTAATAATTACAGGTACTTTTCATTTTTATTAATAATTGTCTTTTGGGTTATCTATTATAGTTGGAATCATTTTGAACGTAAAAAGAATAATCCAAATAAACCAGAAGAGTTATCTTAAATTAGCTGGGGGTAGAGTTTAATAAGAAGGAGAGGGGTAAGATGAAAAAATTATTTTTTATCACTTTTTTATGCATCGTTCTATTATATGGGTGTAATATGAATTCGTCCAAGCCTTTGTCTTTCGCAGAGAAGAGTGACGGTGAACTGAATAAGGATGTTCAATCATTTTTTCACAATTTAAAATATGAAAATGGCGTACATTCATTCGAAGATAATGATAAAAATACTATATTTCTATATTTAAATGAAAGAAACGTTATTCAAGGTGAAAAAGCTGTTTACTTTACTGATTTTGATGTTCAAGCAGACGATGACACATTAAAAATATTTTATGAAAGTGATAAAACATTGGATTATTCAGATGAATCTAAAAGACGTGAATTATATTATAAAGTGAACTTAGATAAAAAATATGATTATATTAAACTTTTTAATAATGGTGAAGAAACTCATTTCGGAGCAGCGGGGAGTTAGAAAAAATTACAGGTCCTTTTTTGATATGAATTGCAATGTGATATTAACTGCGTTTTAACATTTTGTACCTCACAACAGAACCCGTTAGGACACACCCTCTTCTTTATTGCTTAAGAATCCTTTCAGTCCTTGATCTTTAAGTAAGTTTAAATAAAGTTTGTCCTAAATTCTCATGTTTTACATTCCTCTCTCATAAACTGTACTACTGTGAATGAAGTGGAAAGAGGGATGAAACATGAAAGAGACGTTATTTCTGTTTCAAGATGAGAAAGACGCTAATTTATTTTATTCATCCATGTCTGAGGTCTTTGATGGCACATGCGACATTAAGGGGAGTGAAGTACGATTATCACATGCTAATATGGACAAGCAATCCTGGTTAGCCGATTTTATTTTTCCTTTTATCGTGAATTATTACGTCCCGAGAATCTCGAGTTACTTACTTAAGAACACGTATTACTATCATGACGATGAAATTGAACAAATCATTCCGTTTGTATTATCTGTTAGTTCAATTTCGAAAGAGTTACACACGGATTTATCTTTTTCTTTATATGAACGATTGATTTATTATTTGTATACACATCAAACGCGTGGCCTGATTGATATGAAGCATTTATATTTAACGTTGTTTCAAAATGAGGAAAACTGGATTGAGATTGTTGGGTACGGGATTGAAGAGTGGCAGTTTGAATTAAATTTTCAGGAAAAGATGAATGATATTCGTGAGTATGTATCTAAAAAAAAGCCTAAACTCCCCAAGGTTGTCATTAATATTAAGGAAGCCATCAGGTTTTATGACTCGCATGGTCAGCCTATTCGAGAGGAAGTCTTAAAGCATTTTCGAAAAGTTTCTGGTACGACAACATTAGAAGACTATGATCAGTCTAAATTAATATCAACGTTAATTTCGATTGCACCTCAGCAAATTGACGTTTATGCGTCGAATGATCATATGCATACGCTATATTGGATGATGAATATTTTCCAAGAAAGAGTTAAATTATTTCCTGTGGAGCAATTTCCGTTTAAATTGGTTGAATAAAACTTGATTTCAATGTCAGACATCGTTATAATACCTACATAATCATATTTAGACGTGCTAGGAAGAGGACGCGAACAAATGGGTTCTGCTTTACAGAGAGGAAAGCCGTGGCTGAGAGCTTTCGGGTTAGGCTATTTGTTTACCACCTCAGAGCATTAATCGTGAAGCTTTATAAGTTAGCGATTAACGTATCATCGGCGTTAACGATGTCTGAAGTGCTGCTTTTAAGCAGAATCAGGGTGGAACCACGGGTATAACACTCGTCCCTTTTATTAGGGACGGGTGTTTTTTATTTCCGTTAATTGTCTTTTGTGACTTCGCTTGCGGTGAACGCTTGCCGTGGGCACGACCTCAACTTCCCAAAGCTCACTGCCGTTTCGCTTTGCGTGATTTTCGGTTCGTGCTGTTCCCACAGGCGTCGTCACCTTCAGCTCGTCACAATACAATATAACGCTATCCCCTACCCTTAAAAATAAAGTTCAATAGAAGGAGTGTTAACGATGTCTGACATGATTCAAATTACGTTTCCAGACGGGAATACGAAGGAGTTTCCTAAAGGAACGACAACTGAAGATATTGCCTCATCCATTAGCTCAGGTCTGAAAAAACAGGCGCTTGCAGGTAAATTTAATGGAGAAATGGTTGATCTGCGCGCGCCTCTAACTGAAGATGGCGAGGTTCAGATTATTACGTACCGTGATGAAGAGGGGCTTGAGGTTTTAAGACACTCGACGGCTCACTTAATGGCTCAGGCGATTAAGCGATTATACCGAAATGTAAAATTAGGTGTTGGCCCAGTCATTGAAAATGGCTTTTATTACGATTTAGATATGGAAGAGACGATTACTCCAGAAGATCTACCTAAGATTGAGAAAGAAATGAAGAAGATTGTAGATGAAGCGTTAGAGATTCGTCGCGTTGACGTATCACGTGACGAAGCTAAAGAGCGTTATCGTGAAATTGGTGATGACTTAAAGCTTGAGTTAATTGACGATATTCCAGAAGGTGCACCGATTAGCATTTATGAACAAGGCGAATTCTTTGATTTATGCCGAGGCGTTCACGTGCCACATACTGGTAAGATTAAAATCTTTAAGTTATTAAATATTTCAGGTGCTTATTGGCGTGGTGACAGTGATAACAAAATGCTTCAGCGCATTTATGGAACAGCATTTGAGAAGAAAAGCCAGTTAGAAGAATATTTACACTTACTTGAAGAGGCCAAAGAGCGAGACCATCGTAAATTAGGGAAAGAACTTGATATTTTTACGGTTTCTCAAAAAGTGGGTCAAGGGTTACCATTATGGCTACCAAAAGGTGCAACAATCCGTCGTACTATTGAAAGATACATTGTAGACTTAGAAACTAGGCTAGGTTATGACCACGTATATACTCCAGTTTTAGGTAGTGAAGAGCTATATAAAACAAGCGGTCACTGGGATCATTACCAAGATGATATGTTCCCTAAAATGGAAATGGATAATGAGAATTTAGTTCTTCGTCCGATGAACTGTCCGCACCACATGATGGTTTATAAAAATGAACTTCACAGTTATCGTAATTTACCGGTTCGTATTGCTGAGCTTGGTCAAATGCACCGTTATGAAATGTCAGGTGCTTTAGCAGGCTTACAGCGTGTTCGTGGAATGACACTGAATGATGCTCACATTTTCGCACGTCCTGATCAGTTAAAAGATGAGTTTATCCGCGTTGTTGAATTAATTCAAAACGTCTACAAAGACTTTGACATTAACGATTACTACTTCCGCTTATCTTATCGTGACCCAGAAGATAAAGAGAAATATGTTGATAATGATGAGATGTGGAATAATGCAGAAGCTCTGTTAAAAGAAACGATGGAAGAGATGGACGTTGAGTTTGTCGAAGCGATCGGAGAAGCGGCATTCTATGGTCCGAAATTAGACGTTCAGGTCAAAACAGCTTTAGGTAAAGACGAAACACTTTCGACAGTTCAATTGGACTTCCACTTACCTGAACGTTTTGATTTAACTTACATTGGTGAAGATGGTAAAGAACATCGTCCAGTCGTTATTCACCGTGGAGTCGTATCAACGATGGAACGTTTTGTAGCTTTCTTAATTGAAGAATACAAAGGTGCCTTCCCGACATGGTTAGCACCTGTTCAAGCAAAAATCATTCCGGTTTCACTAGATGCGCATTTAGATTATGCAAAACAAGTCGAGGATCGCTTACGCCGTGAAGGTATTCGTGTCGAATTAGATACGCGTGATGAGAAATTAGGTTATAAAATTCGTGAATCTCAAACTCAAAAAGTTCCTTATTCCTTAGTTTTAGGGGATCAGGAAATGAATAACGATGCCGTTAACGCTCGTAAGTATGGTCAACAAGATAGTGAGACAATTAATATAGAAGAATTTGTTCAATCGATGGTTGAAGAAATCAGTCAGCATAAGTTATAATACAAAGCAGTTGCGTTTTAAAGCGTAACTGCTTTTTCACTTTATAGTCCTCTTGACAATCTTAAGCGAGGGCTATATACTAGTGAGAGTGAATTAAATAAGGTCATTTATAGACAAGTAGAAGCACCCGCTTCTCACCTGATCGACGCTTTGAGTAGTTGGCAGGTCATCATATTTCAAGCTAGCATACGGAATTAGTATGTTTCGTTGAGAAATAATCGTGTGGGTGCAATCTTGTACCGACACTTTTTTTATGGTTATAAACTTGTCGAGAATGCCTTATTCATGTATTTAACTTTGTTATTAGAGTTAAAGACAGTGGAAAACACAAATGTTTTCCTCACAATTATGTGGAGGTGGCTCACTATTAGCAAAGATATGAATGTTAATGAGGGGATTCGTGCTAAAGAGGTACGACTCATTGACGCGAATGGCGAACAATTAGGAATTAAATCTCGTCAAGAAGCACTAGATATTGCAGACCGTGTAAATCTTGATTTAGTGTTGGTTGCTCCGAACGCTAAACCGCCCGTTTGTCGTATTATGGACTACGGTAAATATCGCTTCGAACAACAGAAAAAAGAAAAAGAGCAACGTAAAAATCAGAAAATAATTAACATCAAAGAGGTTCGTCTAACACCAACCATCGAAGAACATGACTTTAACACAAAATTACGTAACGCTCATAAATTCTTGAAAAAGGGCGATAAAGTTAAAGTTAGTGTTCGTTTCCGAGGTCGTGCAATTACACACAAGGAACTAGGCCAGGAAGTTTTAGAGCGTTTCGCTGATCAGTGCCAAGAGCACGCGACGATTGAGACGAAACCAAAAATGGAAGGCCGTAACATGTTCATGATGCTTGCTCCTAAAGCTGAGAAGTAAGGGGTTCAAACTTTAGAAGGAGGACTTAATTATGCCAAAAATGAAGACTCATAAAGGCGCTCAAAAACGTTTTAAGAAAACAGGAACTGGACGTTTTAAGCGTTCACACGCATTCACTAGTCACTTATTTGCTAACAAATCAACAAAGCAAAAACGTAAACTAAGAAAGAGTGCAATGGTTCATAAATCAGACGAAGAACGTCTAAATCAATTAATGCCTTATAAATAAGTCATATAACAGAAAGATCTAGGAGGGATTACAATGCCACGTGTAAAAGGTGGAACAGTTACGCGTAAAAGACGTAAACGCGTTTTAAAACTAGCAAAAGGATATTATGGTTCGAAAAGAACGTTATTTAAAACAGCTAAACAACAAGTGATGAAGTCGGGTCAGTATGCTTACCGTGACCGTCGTCAGAAAAAACGTAACTTCCGTAAGCTATGGATCGCACGTATTAACGCAGCAGCTCGTATGAACGACATTTCATACAGCCGTTTAATGCATGGCCTAAAGCTTGCAGGCGTTGACATTAACCGTAAAATGCTAGCTGATTTAGCTGTAAGTGATGAAAAAGCTTTTGCTGAGTTAGCAGATCAAGCAAAATCAGCTTTAAAATAAGGTCGGATTATAAACCCTGAAAGTTTAGACTTTCAGGGTTTGTTTTATATGGAGGAGGAACAACTATGTCGCCATTGTTTTATGGGATTTTAATCATGAGCGTTATCGGTTTAATCATGATGGGCGTTGATAAACGTAGGGCGAAAATGGGAAGATGGAGAATCTCTGAAGCCTCTTTGTGGACGGTTGCAATCCTTGGTGGTGCACCAGGAATGTGGCTTGGGATGAGCTTATTTAGACATAAAACAAAGCATACATCCTTTCGTTTTGGACTACCTATTTTGACACTGTTAGTCGTGCTAGGGTTTATATACGTGTCATAATGGCTCGTCTTATGTCATATAGTTATATGTAAAAAGGTTAAAAAGGGAGATTGCTATGGAGAATGTAATGACATGGGTTCAAGATACATTGTCGTCTTATCACTATGCTGCACCTATGTTGTTTATATTTTTTCACTTAATTCGTCCTTTCTTATTCGTACCTGTTGCCTTTATATGTATTACCGGCGGATTAATATTTGGCCTAACCTACGGAGCAATTTATTCCTTAATTGGTGTAACATTATCAAGCCTTATCTTTTATTTCTTAATTCGCTTAACACCAGCCTTATTTGAACGATTCCACCGGTTACGTGAGAAGATGTTTGGTAGACACCAACAATTATCGTTCCCGCAAGTGTTATTACTGCGTGTCACACCATTTATTCACTTTCATTTAGTTTCGATCTGCCTAATCGAGATGACACGTAATTTCAAGGAGTATGCGAAGTTATCCATTTTGTCTAATGTACCCTTGGCGGTTTTATATACATCGTTCGGTCAGTGGTTTCAAGCGCTTCACATACACCATGTGCTCGTATTGCTAACCTCTATCTTAGTTATATTTTATATGTTAAGAAAAAAAGAAATCGTTATGAAATGGGAAGATTTTTTTACACCAGGCCTTCAGAAGTGATTCACTTTTAATATTGAAAAAAACAATTCATTACTATAGCATTTGAATTAATAAACAACTTTAATTTTCGTAAAAATCATACTATTAGCTATTAAGGAAGTATTAAAGATGAAGCAAATATTTCTAAACAAGAACTTTACTTTTATGTGGTTTTCTAATTTTACCTCGATTCTAAACGGGCGTTTTAAAGAATTAGTTATTCCACTAATAGTATTGGGTCTAACGCAATCTCCCATCATAACGAGTTTGGTTTTGTTGAGCCAACAATTAGGTACGATCTTATTTTCAATCCCAATTGGAACATGGGTCGAACAGCGAAACAAAGTAAGAATAGCTACAGTTTGTCATTTTATTTATGCTATTTGTATATTCATTCTCTCGTTTCTAATATTTCAAGGTCAATATAGTTCAATCTATATTGCATTGCTGTTATTTATTATGGGAATTGTAGCACTCATTAGCCGTACAGCTTTCTCAGCTATGATCCCTAATATAGCTGGGCGCGATCGACTTTTAGAGGCTCATACTAGTCTTGAAGCTGCTGATGCTATTAGCACCTTAATTGGGCCAGCATTAGGTGGTTTTATCTTAGCTCAAACAGGGTCAAGCTTCACATTACTAGTTTGCGGATTTTTGGCCATAGGTTCAATGATATTTATTGCTTCTGTCGCACATCGTGAAGAAAAGCAAGGTGGCGATAACCCATCAACAAATGCCAATGGTAAAGTGTTCATTGAACAAACAAAAGAAGGACTCATCTATCTGGTATCCAATCTAAAACAAATCGTAAATATTATCGTGATGAGTTGTTTAGCTTTCTCAACTGTTTACATAGTGCTATCCGTAATATTTCATGCTGAGATCCATTTAGGTCTTTCTGAAGAATTAATTGGTATATTGTTATCTTTTGCAGGCGTTGGAAATATTATTGGTATATTAATCATGAAGTGGTTCAAAGAAATCAATTGGCTATATTTCTTAAGTATACTTTTATTGATATCTTCTGTCGGTGTTTTAATACTCACATTCTCAGGGAATTTTATACTCTTATGTTTAGGCATGATGATTTTTGATGGCGCATTGTCAATGGCTTTTATTGTACAAGGTGCAGTGCACCAAGGAGTTACTCCAGATGAATTACTATCAAGAATCCGGAGTGCAATTTATGTGGTGGGAGCCGTTTGTTCGACATTAGGGACGTTCCTTGCCGGTACCATACCTGAGTTCTTTTCATCTCAATTAGCTCTATTTATTGGCGCATTGGTGCTCTTAATTCCTGGGATCTTACTTCTAAAGTTTAGAAACATTAGCGGGAAATTAAGTGACATCAAGCCAGACGATATAAATAAGGAAGAGGAAACAACTGCATAATAGAGGCTTAAATAATCAATAAAAGATATGTTAAACTAATATAAAATTTTAATTGTAAGGGAGCTTACTATGGAAAATTGGGACGAGTTATATGGGTTGCAACGTCAGTTAGATGAAGGCATTTTAGAAACGCATTCGTTAACAAGAGAAAGTGTTTTAGATGACAAAATTTTAGCATTACTCGTTGAGATCGGTGAGCTTGCGAATGAAACGAGATGCTTTAAATATTGGAGTCATAAAGGGCCTAGTGAGTCTTCGGTCATCTTAGAAGAGTTTGTCGATGGTATTCATTTTTTATTATCGCTAGGGCTTGATTATGGCTATCGATTTAATGGAGAAACCGATGAGAATTCTGGTTTAAATCAAACTGACCAGTTCCATCAAGTCTATGATCGGATTAATCGCTTTAAGCAAAATCCAACTAATATTCACTATCAACAGTTGTTTAAATCTTATATGAAGTTGGGACAATTATTGAATTTTAAAGAGAAAGATATATTTAAGGCTTATTTGGATAAAAATAAAGTGAATCATGAGCGACAACAAACGGGTTATTAAATAATTTTGTGAAATGTTTGAAAAACCTTTATAATGAAGAAGGAAAATTTAATTATAGTTTTAGGAGGATCTATATGGCTAAGCTAGATGAAACACTTACCATGTTAAAAGACCTTACCGATGCCAAAGGTATTCCAGGTCATGAAAAAGAACCACGTGAAGTGATGGAAAAGTACATAGCTTCACATTCAGATGAAGTCACTACAGATCACTTAGGAAGTTTAATTGCTAAGAAATCTGGGGAAGAGAACGGCCCTAAAGTAATGGTTGCAGGCCACTTAGATGAAGTTGGCTTTATGGTCACTCGTATTGATGATAAAGGGTTTATTTTCTTCCAGCCTGTTGGTGGCTGGTGGAACCAAGTCATGTTAGCTCAGCGCGTAACGATTATGACGCGTGAAGGTGATCTTACTGGTGTTATTGGCTCAAAACCACCTCATATTTTATCAGCAGAAGCACGTAAGAAACCGGTTGAAATTAAAGATATGTTCGTTGACATTGGTGCTTCAAGTAAGGAAGAAGCTGAAGAATTTGGCGTTCGCCCAGGCGACTCCATTGTTCCTTATTTTGAATTTACTCAAATGAAGAACGAAAAAGTTTTATTAGCCAAAGCATGGGATAACCGTATCGGTTGTGCAATTGCGATCGAAGTATTAAAACGCCTAAAGAATGAAAAGCATCCTAACACTGTTTATGGCGTAGGAACTGTACAAGAGGAAATCGGACTTCGTGGTGCGGGAACATCAGCGCATGCAGTACAACCTGATATTGGTTTTGGCGTTGACGTTGGAATCGCTGGTGACATGCCTGGTGTGGATGATAAAGATGCTGACAGTAAAATTGGTGAAGGTCCTCAAATCGTCCTTTATGATGCGTCAATGGTTTCGCACAAAGGCGTACGCGACTTAGTCGTTAGTACAGCTGAGGAAAATGATATTCCATTCCAATATGCGACGATGGCAGGTGGCGGAACTGATTCTGGTAAAATTCATTTAACAGGAGACGGTGTTCCATCCTTATCAATCACAGTTCCAACACGCTACATTCACTCTCACGCGGCAATGCTACACCGCGATGACTTTGAAAACACAGTTGATTTATTAGTAAAAGTCATCAAGAAACTAGACAGTGAAACAGTAAAGAAATTAACATATAGCTAAAAGTTTTTTAAGGCTAGAACAGTTCTGTTCTAGCCTTATTTTAATTACTGCTTAATACATCCAATTTAGTGCTTAATAGTAAAAACTCCGAAGGTACTCGTTTAGATTGAGCGAGCCGCCTCGGAGTTTTTTGATTTATATTTCTACAACTTTTGTGCTTCTTGCTCAAGAATATTAAGCATTTGTTCCTTCTCAGTGTCTTCTGCACTTTGCCAAATCATTTCAAACAAGACGCCAAGACCAGGGAGCATTTTTTCTTCTCCACTTTCAATTGCATCTAAAATCGTTGCTTCCAGTTCTTCTTCATTATTGCCTGCGATATTGCTTCTTATGGCTTTGCGTAAATTTAGGTCCATGAACTAGTCACCTCATTAATAGTTGATTTTTTTGTAGTTTGACCAATTGATGCCAAACTATGTATGATAGTATCAAATTGAACACGAGGAGTATGAGCATGATCGAATCCAAACAAAATAAGCAGGTTAAAGAATGGAAAAAACTCCATCGTAAAAAATATCGAGATCAATCAGGTTTATTTTTAATCGAAGGTTGGCATTTGATTCATGAAGTTAGTAAAAGTGAGTGGATCATTGATACATTGATTTTAAATGAAAACGAAACACTCCCTGAAAATCTGGAATCTTACCCTGTTGAGCGTGTGTCTGAACAGGTGTTTAAAGACTTATCTCAAACTGAATCGCCACAAGGTGTGATGGCAGTCGTCAAACAGAAGAACGATTTTGAACTGAGTCATTTAAAAAAGGTATTGTTAATCGATGCTGTTCAAGACCCGGGTAATGTGGGCACGATGATTCGGAGTGCGCTTGCATTTCATGTGGATTTGGTCGTAATTGGCTCTGGAAGTGTTGATCTGTTTAATGATAAAGTCATTCGGTCAACACAAGGGGCACTTTTTCACCTGCCAGTTGTAAGGGGCGTATTAACCGATTGGATTGACGATTTGAAACAACAATCCATCCCGGTATATGGTACGGCGTTAGACCGAAATGCAATGCCTCTGCGTGAAGTTCAATCATCTGAATATGCACTTGTGGTCGGGAATGAAGGTCAAGGTGTGAGTGAGGATATTTTATCAGTTGTTGACGAAAAGCTTTATATTCCCATTCATTCTAAGAGTGAATCGTTAAATGTCGGTGTGGCAACAAGTATTGCCTTATATCATTTACAGGATTTAACTTGATAAATTGATAAAAGTTTTCTATAATACATGACAGAACAATAAAACGTTAAAAGCTATGAATGAGCCAAGTAAGCTTTTCTAGTTGCGATTGTCAGGGAAGAATATCTTAGACTGAAAGTATTCTATTCGTATGAAAAGCCGAATTTCACTCAGGAGCTGGCACCTGGACCAAGTTGTAAAGGTGACCCGGATGTCGTCCGTTATCGAAATGAAGTGGGTAGTCTAATTCAGACTGCCAATTAGGGTGGTAACACGGAATACAACTCGTCCCTTTGTTTAAAGGGACGAGTTTTTTATGTATATTAAGGTTAATTGTATAAGGAGGAATTGATCGTGAAGGAGCGCCTGAAGGAAATTAAGCAGGAAGCGTTAGAACAAATTGAAGCAGCCGTTGATGAGAAAAAGCTTCAAGATGTTAAAGTTTACTTTTTAGGTAAAAAAGGTCAAATAACAGAAGTACTAAAAGGAATGGGCAAGCTCTCTAAAGAAGAGCGCCCAGTCATTGGACAGTTAGCCAATGAAGTTCGCGATGAAATTACAGAAGCGTTAGAAAGCAAAAAGTCGAAGCTTGAACAAGCCGCACTTGAAAAGCAGCTAAAAGCAGAGTCGGTCGATGTGACACTGCCTGGACGCCCAGTTCAAAAAGGTGGACCACATTTACTAAGAAAAGTCATCCGTGACATAGAAGATTTATTTACAACGATGGGATACGAAGTAGCAGAAGGCCCAGAAGTTGAAACAGACTTCTATAACTTTGAATCGTTGAATTTACCGAAAAATCATCCGGCACGAGATATGCAAGATTCATTTTTTATCTCTGAAGATTTACTTATGAGAACACAAACTTCTCCAGTGCAGGCTCGCACACTTCGTCAACATGAAGGCCGAGGACCAGTTAAAATTATTTGCCCTGGTAAAGTTTATCGCCGTGATACAGATGATGCGACACATTCACACCAGTTCACACAAATTGAGGGACTTTATGTGGATGAAAAAATTCGCATGAGTGACCTGAAAGGGACGTTAAATACATTTGCGAAGCATATGTTTGGTGAAGAGCGTAACATTCGTCTTCGACCAAGTTTCTTCCCTTTTACAGAACCATCAGCTGAGATGGATATTTCCTGTAAAATTTGTCAAGGTGAAGGATGCTCGGTTTGTAAAGGTTCTGGTTGGATCGAAATTTTAGGGTCTGGTATGGTTCACCCTAATGTGCTAGAGATGGCTGGATTTGATTCAAATAAATACTCTGGATTTGCTTTTGGAATGGGACCTGAGCGTATAGCTATGCTGAAATACGGTATTGAAGATATACGTCATTTCTATACCAATGATGTCAGATTCTTAAAGCAATTCCACGGTGTTTAAGGAGGAGGATCGTTATGTTAGTATCACGAAAATGGTTAGAACAGTATGTTGACTTATCAAATATAAGTACAGATGATTTAGCTGAAAAAATGACGAAAAGCGGCTTAGAAGTAGAAGAGGTTACTGGGCCTGCTTTAGATGATGAAAATGTTGTTGTTGGCTATGTTGAACAGTGTGAACAGCATCCAAATGCTGATAAATTAAACCTATGTCAAGTGAATGTCGGAGAAGACGAGCTTTTACAAATTGTTTGCGGAGCGCCTAATGTGGCACAAGGTCAGTACGTTGTGGTCGCGAAACCAGGGGCTGTATTACCAGGCGGATTCAGAATTAAGAAAGCGAAGCTTCGTGGTGAGACGTCGAACGGCATGATCTGTTCACTTCAAGAGCTTGGCTATGATGAAAAATATGTTCCAGAGCAATTTAAAGACGGCATTTATGTATTTGATGAAGACGTAACTGTCGGTGAAGCGGCTTGTCCCCTTCTTAATTTAGATGATGAAGTGATTGAGATTGAACTAACAGCTAACCGTTCCGATTGTTTAAGTTTAATTGGGGTTGCATATGATGTTGCGGCGATGTACGACAAAGACATTCATCTGCCTCAACCAGAAGTCGATATTTCTTCAGGTTCATCTAGTGACTATATATCGGTCAAAATTGATGATGAAGAAGCGAATCCTTATTACGGCGCTTGGATCTTAAAAGACTTAACTATTCGTCAGTCTCCATTATGGCTGCAAAATCGCCTGATTAGTGCGGGTATTCGTCCAATCAATAACGTTGTCGATGTCACGAACTATATTTTAATGGAATACGGTCAGCCATTACACGCGTTTGACTATGATCGTTTTGGCTCAAAAGAAGTCGTTACACGTTTAGCAAACGAGGGTGAGACCATCAAAACATTAGATGGAGAAGAACGTACTTTGTCGTCACACCATTTAGTGATCACAAATGGTGAAGAACCTCATGCCATTGCAGGTGTGATGGGTGGCGAAGAATCCGAAGTTCAAGAGGATACGACGACGATTCTTCTTGAAGCGGCTTACTTTAGCCCAGGCGTGGTTAGACAAGGTTCTAAAGACCATGGTCTAAGAAGTGAAGCGAGTGCGAGATTTGAAAAAGGAATCGATATTACACGAGTAAAAGAAGCGGCGACTCGCGCTGCTCAGTTGTTATCAGAAGTGGCTGACGGCGAAGTATTAGGAAATCTTGTTGAGGAAGGCTCAACTGAAAAAGATCCTATAAACGTCTCGTTTACACAAGATGAAATAAATGCGCGAATCGGCGCTGATATTTCAATTGACGATATGAAGCAAATTATTAAGCGACTGCGTTTTAATTATGAATTAGACGGTCAGACGTTTACGGTTGAATCACCTGCACGTCGACAAGACATTGTGATTAAAGAGGATATGGTTGAAGAAATCGCAAGGTTATACGGTTATGACCGCATTCCATACACACTACCAGTTGGTGTTAGAGATAAAGGCGGATTAACGAAACGTCAAAAACTCATCAGAGAAGTTAATGACTATCTTCAAAGCGCTGGGTTAAATGAATCACTTACTTATTCTTTAACAAAAGCGGAATGGTCAACTCGATTCGTAAGTCCAGAAATACAAAACCAAAACTTATCACCAATTGGTTTGTCGCTTCCGATGACAGACTTACACAGTCACCTACGTTTAAGTGCTGTTCCAGAATTGTTATCAAGTTTACAATATAATGTCGCACGTAATCAGTACGACGTGGCATTATATGAAATCGGGTCAGTTTTCTTACAACATGAGCCAAGAAAACAACCTGAAGAAAACGTACGCTTAACGGCTGCTGTAACGGGTCATTGGGAAAACCACCCATGGCAAGGTATTAAAGTTCCCGCTGATTTCTTTGTGGTTAAAGGTGTTCTAGAAGGACTGTTCAACCACTTCTTAGACGGTCAAGTCGAATTTGAAAAAGCGGAACTTGAAGACATGCACCCTGGTCAGACAGCGGTCATGAAGCTTAATGGTGAAACAATGGGTTATGTAGGTCAGATTCACCCAATCGTCCAACGCGAGTTTGATCTTCAAGAGACGTTTGTATTTGATGTTGACTTAGACCGTGTATTAGATGAGACAGATGACGGCGAAGATTACCGTGCAATCACGAAGTATCCAACGATTGCTCAAGACTTAGCCTTCGTTGTGGATCGTGAGCTACCAGCTAAACAACTCGAGCAAGCGATTTATGAGCAAGGTCAACCTCATTTAGAGTCAGTGAAAGTATTTGACGTTTACCAAGGTGAGCATATGGAAGAAGGCAAGAAATCGATCGCTTTTAACCTTATTTTCCAAAACGATGAACGTACACTTAAAGACGAAGAAATCGAAGAAACCAGACAAGCGATTGTTCAACATCTTGAAACAGAATATCAAGCCGTATTACGCGGATAAAGTCAAATGAGCTCCAGTCAAGAAAACTGGAGCGCATATATTTTTTTATAAATTTTATGTTGTTACTAGAAAATCTAATCCGTTACTAGAGATTTATATAAAATACTAGAAAAATTATAAAAAGCTCCGTGATTTAGCCTTCACGGAGCCCTAAATACCTTATTTCTTTTTCATCAACTACTACGATATAGATATCGCCTTTTTCTTTTGGTTCATAAATTTCAGCACCTTTTGGGAGTTTAGTTGCTGAGAAGTTATCGAATTGGCTATGACTGTCTGTTACTTTTTCAACTACTCCTATTTTCTCTCCTAAAGTATAGTTCTTTTCTTGGACCCAATTTATATTCTTGGCATTTTTGTAGATGATATCATCAACCATCAGAATATCCGCATCTGGGTTATTTTCTAATATATCTTCTGCATCAAGATTCTTACTTATTTCTAAATCAGGTTGATTATTTGATTGATCGTTACAACCAACTAACAGAATTATTATAACGAAGAATAATAGTCTGTTTTTCATAATCTCCCCCCATCATTGCTTAGCCTTTTTCGTATTCGCAAAATGCACTTTTGCGATTTGGTTAAGGTAGTCTTCCCCATGAGATTTGATAATTCGTTTAGCTTGTTGATCGACGATTTTGGATGCGCCTTTTTGTAAGTCAAAACCAACTTCCTTAGACATTTGATTCATTTCGTATACGTATCTGTAACGTGCAATCATAGAAGCAGCTGCAACGGGAGTTGAGTAGCTTTCGGCTTTAGTCATAAACGTTAGTCCATCATGTGATTCGGCCCCAGTTGCTTTTACATGGCGGTGGAACACATCGGGTTCACAAAATTGGTCGATTAAAATTCCGCTCGGGTCTACCGAATCATCTAATTTACCCAAAACATTTTTAATCGCGTGATGGTGCATCCAGGCTTTTATGCGGCCTTGTGACCAACCGCGCTTTTGTAATTGATTATACTTTTCGTTTTTAAGCGTTAATGAGCTGTATACGATATCGGTTTTTAAAATGTCTTTCACGATCTTTTGGATAGTTGGGTCTTTCATGGTTTTCGAGTCTTTGACTCCTAATTCACGTAATAAAGCTTGTTGCTTCTCAGTCGCATAGACGGCAGCAACGGTTATTGGTCCAAAATAATCGCCCGTACCTGCTTCGTCTGTTCCGATATGATCTTGGTTAATCCATTTCGGTATGGCACTTTTTGTTTTAGTTTTGTTTGTTTTTGTTTCAAATTGCGAGCCCCATTTAGAAGATTCCTCTTCATGGTTGTCACCTTGGAACATGACTTTTCCAGATTCGTAAGCGGTGATGGTACAACCGTTTGCTTTAGCAGCGATTACTGCATAAGGGGGTTTTTTAGAAAGCCGATTAGGCGTATAATAATTTACAAGTTTTTTTAATGCGAGTGGGTCTAATTTGATAACACTTTGTCCCATAACGAACTCCTTTTATTATGATAAACTTATTATATCATGGTTATGAAAACTATGAATCCGTCTTATTCTACTTCCCTATTGATGTAAAATCGTGTTACTATATGGAATAGAAATGTATTTGAGGAGGACTCGTGATGTCAGAGTCAGATAAAAATAGAATCACAGTCGAAATTAATAATCGGAAGTTCACCGTCGTTGGTGAAGAATCTGCTGAACATATTAAAATGGTCGCTAGTTTAGTGGATCAAAAAATGGATGAAATCCGCTATGCTAAGCCTTCTTTAGATACATCACAAACCGCTGTTCTAACAGCCTTAAATACGATGAGCGATTACTTGAAATTAAAAGAAGAACACAACGCTCTACTGCAGAAAGAACAGAAAGAAAGGAAGAAAAACAGAAGATAAAATGGTTACCTTAATACTTTTCGTACTACTCATATTAGGATTTTTGATTGGATTAAAAAGAGGATTCATATTACAAGTATTACATATTACTGGCTTTTTAATCGCATTTATTATAGCTTTAGTTTATTTCAATGATCTAGCAGCTAATCTAGAGCTGTGGATTCCGTTTCCGGATATGACGGATCAACATTTTTGGGATTCGGTTAATTTAGAAGGCGCTTTTTATCATGGGATCGCGTTCTTTGCAATATTTTTCGTCGTTAAAATTATTATGCAAATAGTTGCGAATCTACTAGATTTTGTAGCGCATTTACCAATCTTACATAGTGTCAATAACCTTTTAGGTGGTATATTAGGTTTTATTGAAATGTATGTTATTTTATTCGTTATTTTATTCTTTGCTTCTTTAATTCCAGTTGAGTTAGTACAGGGGTTATTGGATCAATCCTCATTAGCAGGCTTTATCATCGAAAAAACACCTGTTTTCTCTGAACAATTGAAAGAAAAATGGTTTACAAATTTAAATTAATCGACGAAGGGGTTAACTCGTAGGAGTCAACCTCTTTCTTTTGATTAATACTTTAGCGTTTAGTAATCAAAAAGGTGGTTTAAATTATGGATAAAAAACAAGTGATTAAACATTTAGAAACCATTGCCACATATCTAGAACTAAAAGGTGAGAATGCCTTTAAAACCTCAGCTTATCGAAAGGCGGCTCAAGCACTTGAGCGAGATGACCGTTCATTAAACGAAATAGATGACGTTGGTGCCTTAAGTGGAATTGGCAAAGGTACGAAGGCTGTGATTGAAGAATTTATAGAACACGGTGAGACAGAGGTTTTAAACACTTTAGCCGAAGAAGTTCCTAAAGGCCTTATTCCATTACTTAAAATTCAAGGATTAGGTGGTAAGAAGTTATCTAGACTTTATCAGGAATTAGGTGTGATTGACGAGGCAACGTTGCGTAAGGCTTGTGAAAATGGAGAAGTGGCAGCCTTAAGTGGTTTTGGTAAAAAGTCAGTCGAAAAGATCTTAAAAGCGTTAGATGATGCTTATACAAGACCAGAAAGACTGCCGCTTTCTTATGTCATTCCAATAAAAAATGACATTGAAGCTCGTCTTAGAACCATTCCAGAAATTCTGGATTTCTCGGTAGCAGGAAGCCTTCGTCGTTTAAGTGAAACGGTTAAGGACTTAGATTTTATCATAGCGACGACACAACCAGAAGAAGTAGCAGAACAGTTAGTATCGTTAGAGTCTGTTAAGGAAGTTGTCTCAAAAGGGACAACTAAAGTGACAGTTGTTGTCTCCGGTGATTGGGATCTATCCGTTGACTTTCGCTTGATTGAGCCTGAACATTTTGTCACGACGTTACATCATTTCACTGGTTCGAAAGACCATAATGTAGAAATGAGACGTTTAGCTAAAGAAAAAGGCTACAAAATTAGTGAGTACGGCATTCATGATAATGATTCGGAAAACGTTTATACGTTTAAAACAGAGGAAGAATTTTTTAATTTCTTAGACTTACCTTATCTACCACCTGAGGTTAGAGAGTCTGGTGAAGAAGTATCCATCGAAAAACTGCCGGAACTAGTAGACTTAAGCCATATTAAAGGCGACTTGCACATGCATACGACCTGGAGTGATGGCGCGCAATCGATTGATGAAATGATTGAAAAAGCACAGGATAAAGGCTATCAATTCATCGCCATTACCGACCATTCGAAGTTTTTAAGAGTGGCTAATGGTTTAAATGAAAAACGTCTTCTTGAACAACGAGAGCATATTAAAAAGTGGAATGAAAAATATCCTGACATAACGGTGCTATCAGGTATTGAAATGGATATCTTACCAAATGGTCAATTGGATTTCGAAGATGACTTTTTGAAAGATATGGATTTTGTCATTGCCTCGATTCATTCAAGTTTTAGTCAATCGGAAGAACAAATTATGAGTCGATTAAAAAATGCACTTGAGTGCCCATACGTTGATATGATCGCTCACCCGACAGGTCGATTGATTGGAAAACGTGAGGGATATCCGATAAACTATGAGGAGTTCATCGATCTGGCTGTCAAAACCAACACAATTATTGAGCTAAATGCGAACCCTAATCGACTGGATTTATCATGGCATTGGCTGAAAGAAGCACAAAGTCGTGGTGCTAAAATTGCGATTAATACGGATGCGCATAACTTTACTATGCTGGACGATATGAAAGTCGGTGTACAGGCAGCTAAGAAAGGGTTCATCCGCAAAGAAAGTGTTGTAAACACCTGGAGCATCGATGAATTGCTTAGGTTTTTAAAGCAGAAAAAAGGTGATTAATATGAATAATAAAATTCTAAATCAGTTAGAATTTCCTAAAATTAAAGATTGGCTTCAAAGTCATGCTTCTAATAGTTTAGGGAAGGAATTAGCCAATAAATTATCACCATCAATGGATTTAGACGAAGTTGTCCATTGGCAGGAAGAAACTGATGAGGCCGTAACCGTATTAAGACTAAAGGGAAATGTGCCTTTAGGTGGGATTACAGATATTCGACCTAATATCAAAAGAGCGAGTATTGGTGGTATTTTATATGCTAGCGAACTTCTAGAGATTTCAAATACATTATACGGCGGAAAACAATTCAAACATTTTATTGAGCAATTAGAAGATGTTGAAATCCCTCATTTGCGTCAATATGCTGATCAGATTGTTCCGCTTAATCAATTAGAACGATCAATCAAAAGCTGTATTGATGATTACGGCAATGTGATGGACGGTGCATCAAGTCGACTTAGAACCGTTCGTAATCAAATTCGTTCTTATGAAAGCCGCATTAGAGATCAGCTAGAACAATACACAAAATCGAAAAGCCAGATGTTATCGGATGCCATAGTTACGATACGTAATGAACGCTATGTGCTACCGGTGAAGCAAGAATATCGTTCGACGTTTGGCGGGATTGTTCACGATCAATCATCATCAGGTCAGACGCTATTTATTGAGCCTCAATCCGTCGTCGAACTTAATAATAAACTTCAAGAAGCGAAAGTGGAAGAAGGACATGAAATTGAGCGTATTTTGAAGGAATTATCAGGTCTTGTAGAAGCAGATGCAACCCTGTTAAGACAAAATGTTAATCTTCTTCAGCAAGTTGATTTCATTGTCGCTAAGGGGAAACTTTCGCGTCAGCTAAAAGCTGCCAAACCGACGATGAATCAAAACGGTTATATTCTTATGAGACAGGCTCGTCATCCACTAATTGAAGATGATGAAGTCGTAAGTAATGATGTTGAAATTGGTCAGGACTATACGGCCATTGTTATCACAGGTCCGAACACAGGTGGTAAAACCGTCACGCTCAAAATGGTTGGCTTATGTACATTAATGGCTCAATCAGGTTTGCAAGTACCGGCTCAAGACGGTTGTGAATTAGCGGTATTTGACCATGTTTTTGCAGATATTGGTGATGAGCAATCAATTGAGCAAAGTCTAAGTACGTTCTCATCTCACATGAGTAATATTGTTAATATTTTAGACGAAGTCAATTCCAATTCATTAGTTTTATTCGATGAACTAGGTGCTGGAACGGACCCGCAGGAAGGTGCGGGGTTAGCTATGGCAATCTTGGACTATGTCGTTGGTAGAAACGCTCGCATTATTGCGACAACGCACTATCCTGAGCTTAAAGCTTACGGTTTTAACCGTGATGAAGTCATCAACGCCTCAGTCGAATTTGACGTGACGACACTACAGCCGACTTATCGTCTCTTATTAGGTGTACCAGGTCGTAGTAATGCCTTTGATATTTCAAAACGACTTGGTTTAAATGATTCGGTAATCGAACAGGCCAAATCCATGGTTAGTGATGATTCACGTTCTGTTGAAAACATGATTTCATCTTTAGAAGACTCTAGACGAAAAGCTGAGAGTCGTTTTGAAGAAGCGGATCAATTACTTGAGGATGCGAGCAATCTTCATGATTCGTTAAATCGTGAATATGAACAATATTTAAATCAGAAGCAGCAGTACAGGGAAAAAGCTAAAGAAAAAGCTTCTAAAATTGTTGAAAAAGCTGAGCAAGATGCAGAGAGCATCTTAAAAGAAATTCGTGAAATGAAAGATGAAGCTCATATTAAAGAGCATCGCTTTATTGATGCGAAGAAGAAATTAACCGATCAGAAAGAACAATTAGAAGCAGATACAAAAGATAATCAGCCTAAGAAAAAGGCTAAACAAACGCAGAAACTGTTACCTGGCGATGAAGTTCATGTGTTATCCTTTAATCAAAATGGACATATCGTTGAACAAGTGAGTAATAAAGAATACGAAGTTCAGCTAGGAATTCTAAAAATGAAAGTTCCAGCAGATCAAATAGAATTCGTTAAACGTGAGGATCCTTTAAATACAAAACCGATGACGAAAGTAAAAGGGCAACACCATCATGTAAAACCCGAATTAGATCTACGTGGAGAACGTTACGAAGATGCGATTCAGCGATTGGAGAAATACGTTGATGAAGCTTTATTAGCAAATTTCCATCAGGTTTCCATTATTCACGGTAAAGGAACTGGAGTTCTCATGAAAGGTGTCCAAAAATTTGCAGATGAGCATCCATCTATTAAAGGTAAACGATTTGGCCATGCTAATGAAGGCGGAAATGGTGTGACGATATTAGAGCTAAAGTAGTCTAATATCGGTTTTACGCGCATATTATGTAGAGAGGACATAGGGATATGGAGACACTAGCTAAAGTTTTAATAGTTGTTGCTATTTTGTTTGTTGTGGTAGGGATTTTCTTTTTAATTTATAGTTAATGATGACGTAGCTCATATAGCATTGTCTTTACGACATATAATGTTAGAGAGCTACTTTTTTTGAGGTGTTTTTGTCTGATAATTAAAATAATTATTTTAATTTTCAACTAATGTTGTTTATAATATTAAGTAATATAAATTAAAGGAGGCTATTAATTAATGGGGGTAGATTTAACAAAACCTTGGTTTAAGCACTACCCAGAGGAAGTGCCGAAGACGATGGAGTATGACAACAGGCCTTTACATGGATTGCTTATGGACGCAGCAGAGAATTACCCAGATAAAGTCGCTATTCATTTTATGGGGAAAGAATTAACGTACCAGGAGGTATATGATTCAGCAAAGAAATTTGCAAGCTATTTGCAAGGCCTTGGTCTTGAAAAAGGTGATCGGGTAGCAATCATGCTTCCAAACTCACCTCAATCGGTGATCTCTTATTACGGGGCATTGCTTGCAGGTGGAATTGTTGTACAAACAAACCCGCTGTACACCGAAAGAGAATTAGAGTACCAAATGAAAGATTCAGGTGCTAAGTTTTTAGTTTGTCTAGATATTTTATTACCTCGAGCAAATAATGTGAAAGGTGAAACTAATTTAGAGCACTTAATTGTAACCGGTATCAAAGACTACTTACCGTTTCCTAAGAATTTAGTCTATCCTTTTATACAAAAGCGTGAGTATAACATGGTCGTTAAGCCTGAGCATGCAGGTGACACTCACGTTTGGACGAAAATGCTAGAAGAAGCAAGCGGAAATGTGACGATGCATGAGTTTGACCCTGAAGAAGATCTTGCTCTACTACAATACACTGGCGGTACAACAGGTTATCCAAAAGGTGTCATGTTAACGCATCACAATTTAGTTTCCAACACACAAATGTCTAAAGCTTGGATTTATAAAGCTGAGTATGGTAAAGAGACTGTTTTAGGAATTTTACCATTCTTCCATGTTTACGGTATGACAGCCGTGATGAATTTATCCATCATGATGGCACAAAAAATGGTGTTAGTGCCTAAGTTTGATGTCGATACGGTCTTGAAGTTAATCGAAAAGGAAAAACCTACGTTATTCCCAGGTGCACCAACCATTTATATTGGATTACTTAACCATCCAAAGATTCAAAAGTATGACTTATCTTCTATTGAAGCATGCTTGAGTGGATCAGCACCATTACCTGTTGAAGTTCAACAAAACTTTGAAAAAGTAACAGGTGGAAAGTTAGTTGAAGGATATGGTTTAACGGAATCATCTCCTGTTACGCATTCAAATTTAATTTATGACGATCGCCGAGCTGGCACGATTGGAATACCTTGGCCAGATACCGACTCAAAGATTTTTAAACCGGATACACTAGAAGAAATGCCTGTCGGTGAAGTTGGCGAAGTGGCTGTTAAAGGCCCTCAAATTATGAAAGGTTATTGGAATCGTCCTGAAGAAACAGAAAACACCTTAAAAGACGGGTGGCTTTTAACAGGTGATATGGGATATATGAATGAAGATGGTTACTTCTATATTGTGGACCGTAAAAAAGATATGATTATTGCTGGTGGATTTAATATTTACCCTAGAGAAGTCGAAGAAGTATTATATGAACACGAAGCAATAGCAGAAACGGTTGTAGCTGGAATACCAGATCCTTATAGAGGTGAGACAGTTAAAGCGTATATTGTGCTGAAAGATGGCGCACAACTAACAGAAGAAGAGTTAGACCAATATTGCCGAGAAAACTTAGCAGCATTTAAAGTACCTAAGTTGTATGAATTTAGAGAGGAATTACCAAAAACGGCAGTAGGAAAAATCTTAAGGAGAAAATTAGTCGATGAAGAAAAAGAAAAAATGGAACAGGAAAAAGCGAATTCATCTTCTTAATAAGTTGACAGTTTTCACTTTAGGCTATATTATAATAACTGAATGACCATTCATTCAGTTAAGGAGTATTATGTATGAAGAACACCAAACCTAAATATAAAAAAATTATCGATGCAGCAGTTGAAGTTATTGCTGAAAATGGTTATCATTCATCGCAAGTATCCAAGATTGCTAAACGAGCTGGTGTTGCGGATGGAACAATTTATTTATACTTTAAGAACAAAGAAGATATTTTAGTATCTGTGTTCCAAGAAAAGATGGGCCAATTTATTGAAAGAATTGAAAATCAAATTAATGATCACGAAACAGCTGACAAAAAATTGT
The DNA here is from genome assembly GCF_003843875.1 of Aquisalibacillus elongatus. GTDB lineage: Bacteria > Bacillota > Bacilli > Bacillales > Alkalibacillaceae > Aquisalibacillus > Aquisalibacillus elongatus. Next base: position 185,593 of record NZ_RKRF01000007.1, read on the forward strand.
ATTCTCTAATTGAAATGCATTTTAGACAGTTAGCTGAAGATCCACATTTGGCCATCGTTACACAGTTAGAGTTAAGGCAATCTAAGAAAGAATTAAGATTAAAAATTAATGAAGTACTTAAACGTTATTTAGCTTTGGTTGATGATATTTTAAAGGAAGGGATGGAAGAGGGAGTCTTCCATTCCCACCTTAATATTAAACTGGTTCGCCAAATCATCTTTGGTATGTTAGATGAAATTGTGACGAACTGGGTTATGAAAGAACAAAGATATGATTTAGTAGACCAAGCTAAAGAAGTCCATTTCGTTATCTCAAATGGATTAAAAATACATCAATCATAAGGGAGTTGTCTTGATGGAGCATTTATCTTGGACTAAAGAAGGACAGGTTGCTCAAGTAATCATCAATAGCCCACCAGCCAATGCCTTATCTTCAGGAATTTTGAAAGATCTTTCATCGGTTTTGGATGATATCGATCAAGACCCGTCAATTAAGGCAATTTTGTTAAAAGGAGAAGGAAAGTTCTTCTCTGCTGGGGCAGATATTAAAGAGTTTACAACATTCCAAAATGAAAGCGATTATGCAGGTTTAGCTAAGAAAGGACAAGACCTTTTTAACCGCTTAGAAAACTATCACATTCCAGTCATTGCATCTATTCATGGTGCAGCATTGGGCGGAGGACTTGAATTAGCTATGGCTTGTCATGTGAGAATCGTGACGAAACAAGCTAAATTAGGCCTGCCTGAGTTGAGTCTAGGTATAATTCCAGGGTTTGCAGGTTCTCAACGTCTACCTCGATATGTCGGTTTACCAAAGGCATACGAAATGATTTTATCAGGTGAACCAATATCAGGTGAGGAAGCTGCACAATATGGATTAGCTAATCATGCAGTTGATGAGGAAGAATTAGATTCATTTTCTATGAATCTAGCAAACAAGTTTGCTAGTAAGAGTGGTCCATCTATTCAAGCAGTAATGAAGTTATTACCTTACGCTCAAACGTCTCAATTCCAAAATGGCGTTAACTTAGAAGCTGAGGAATTTGGAAAAGTTTTTGGTAATGATGATGCGAAAGAAGGTATTTCAGCATTCATAGAAAAGCGTCAACCTAATTTCAAAGATCAATAGATTTAAAGGAGGTAATCCTATGAACATTTATGTTCTAATGAAAAAGACATTTGATACAGAAGAGAAGATTCAGATTGATGGGGGAGTTATTGAGGAAGAAGGTGCAGAATTCATCATTAACCCATATGATGAATATGCAATTGAAGAAGCTATCAAAATCCGTGATGATCACGGTGGCGAAGTAACAGTTGTCACAGTTGGTGATGAAGAATCAGAACAACAGCTTCGTACGGCTCTAGCTATGGGAGCAGATAAAGCAGTTCTAGTAAACACTGAAGATGACCTAGAAGATGGCGATCAGTATTCTACTGTTCGAATTCTAGAAGCATATTTTGAAGATAAAGATGTAGATATCATCTTAGCCGGTAACGTGGCGATTGATGAGGCAAGTGGTCAAGTAGGTCCAAGACTTGCTGATAAATTAGATATTCCTTATGTCACGACGATTACGAATTTAGAAATTGGTGGCGAAGACGTTAAGATTGTTCGCGATGTTGAAGGTGACGAAGAGACAGTTGAAACGTCATTACCACTATTGGTGACATGTCAGCAAGGGTTAAACGAGCCTCGTTATCCTTCTTTACCAGGTATTATGAAAGCGAAGAAGAAACCGCTTGAAGAACTAGAATTAGATGATTTAGATCTAGATGAAGATGATGTTGAAGCGAAAACCGAAACAGTAGAAGTTTTCCTTCCACCTGAAAAAGAGGCTGGTAGAGTATTAGAAGGCGAAACAGAAGACCAAGTGAAAGAATTGGTATCACTACTAAAAACAGAAGCGAAAGTACTTTAATTTGACAGGTGTAGAAAGGAGAATGTAACCATGACAAAATTATTAGCATTTGCAGAATTAAAAGATGGTGAGGCTCGTAACGTTTCGTTTGAAACCGTTTCAGCTGCTCGCCAAATAGATGAAAGTGCAGAAGTAGTTGGAATTGTACTTGGAAGCGAAAACGTTGAAGATGCAGCGAATCAAATGATTCAGTTTGGAGCAGACCGAGCTGTTACAGTAACTGATGAAAAATTAGCTAATTACACATCAGATGCTTATACTCAAGCTGCTATGGCAGTCATTGAACAAGAGGACCCAGACGGCATGGTCATGGGCCATACGTCATCGGGTAAAGATTTATCCCCTCGTTTAGCAAGTAAACTAGACAGTGGGCTTATTTCTGATATTACAGGTGTTGAAGGTGACCAGTTTGTAAGACCTATTTATTCAGGAAAAGCATTTGAGAAAAAGTCGATTAAAGGCGGTAAAACATTTGTGACGATTCGTCCAAATAACATTGCACCATTAGATAAAGACGAAAGCCGTTCAGGCGATGTGTCATCAGTAGATGTTGAGATTAAGGATCTACGTACGATCATTAAAGACGTTGTACGTAAAGCATCAGATGGTGTTGACTTATCAGAAGCGAATATTATTGTAGCTGGCGGCCGCGGAGTGAAAAGTGAAGAGGGCTTTGAGCCGCTTCATGAATTAGCTGACGAATTAGGTGCAGCAGTTGGTGCCTCTCGTGGTGCGTGTGATGCAGGATATTGTGATTATTCCCTACAAATCGGACAGACAGGTAAAGTTGTAACACCTGATTTATATATTGCTTGCGGGATATCAGGTGCGATTCAGCACTTAGCTGGTATGTCGAACTCAAAAGTCATCGTCGCGATTAACAAAGACCCAGAAGCAAATATCTTCAACGTTGCAGACTACGGCATCGTAGGCGATTTATTCGACGTCGTACCTAAGTTAACTGAAGAAATTAAAGCACAAGCCTAATTTTTGACAATGAGTTCTTTACCTAATATAAATGGTAAAGAGCTCATTTATTTTAAGACAAAATTATTGAGTGCTCAAAACAATACTTTTTAACCCAAATTTAAATGACAAACAAAGTATTGGAAAAGATAATATTTAACGTGCTATACTTACGTTACACTTGAAATTGAGGAGGATATTGTACTATGGCTATTTCAAAAGCAACTGATCAAACTTTTAATGAAGAAATTTCAGATGGATTAGTTCTTGTAGATTTTTGGGCAGCTTGGTGTGGCCCTTGTAAAATGATTGCACCTGTATTAGAAGAACTTGACTCTGAAATGGAAGATCAAGTTAAAATCGTTAAATTAGACGTTGATGAAAACCAGGAAACAGCACAAAAATATGGTGTTATGAGTATTCCAACGCTAATTCTTTTCAAAGACGGTGAAAAAGTCGATCAAGCGATGGGCTTCCAGCCTAAAGAGGCGTTACAACAATTTGTACAAAAACATGCATAATGCATTGAAGAGCTAACTATCATGGTTAGCTCTTCTTTTTATATTCAATGCTCCTCATGGTAAAATGAGAGTTGAGGTGTTGGTCATGTCAGATCAAATTAAAGAAAAATTAGCAATTTTACCAGATAAACCTGGATGTTACTTAATGAAAAGTAAAAAGGGAGAAGTCATCTACGTTGGTAAGTCAAAAATCCTTAAAAATCGGGTGCGATCTTATTTCACGAGCGCCAATGACTTAAAAACACAACGATTAGTTAATGAAATTGCGGACTTCGAATATATTGTCACGTCTTCTGAAATGGAGGCGTTAATTTTAGAAATGAATTTAATCAAAAAGTATGACCCTAAATATAACGTCATGCTTAAAGATGATAAGAGTTACCCATTTCTAAAAATCACGAACGAGGAACATCCACGTTTGTTAGTAACGCGACAAGTCAAAAAAGACAAAGCGAAATACTTTGGCCCTTATACCAATGTTTATTCTGCTAGAGAAACTAAAAAATTATTAGACCGACTCTATCCGCTAAGAAAATGTAATGTCATGCCTAAAAGGGTCTGTTTATATTATCATATTAACCAGTGCCTAGGACCATGTGAGTATCCTGTTAGTCAGGAAACAAATGAGGATCTCGTCCAAAAGATTACGTCATTTTTAAGTGGTGGACATAAAGAAATCAAACAAGAACTAACAGAAAAAATGCATCGGTTCTCAGAAAACCTAGATTTTGAAAAGGCCAAAGAGTATCGCGACTTAATTGAGCATATCGAAAGTGTGATGGAGAAACAAAAAATGGATCTGCATGACATGACTGACCGTGATGTCTTCGGATTTGCCTACGATAAAGGCTGGATGTGTATTCAAGTCTTCTTTATTAGACAAGGGAAATTAATCGAACGCGATATATCGCTTTTTCCTTTTTATAATGATCCCAATGAGTCATTTATTAGTTATGTTGCTCAATTTTACCAGCATTCAAACCACATAAAACCGAAAGAGATTTTTGTTCCGATCGGCAGTGATAAGGAACTATTAGCTAATGTGTTAGATGTAAAAGTTAAAACCCCTCTCCGTGGTAAGAAAAAAGATCTAGTTGAACTGGCTTTAGAAAATGCTCAAATTGCTTTAAATGAAAAATTTTCACTTATCGAGCAAGATGAAGAACGAACGATTAATGCCGTCGAGAGGTTAGGTGAGATTTTAAATATTGAAACGCCTCACCGAATAGAAGCTTTTGATAACTCGAATATTCAAGGGACTGACCCTGTATCTGCAATGGTTACATTTATCGATGGGAAACCGAAGAAGAATGAGTACCGTAAATATAAAATTAAGACGGTTGATTCGCCTGATGACTACGAAACGATGCGAGAAGTGATTCGCAGACGGTATAAACGCGTATTGAAAGAAGAAAGGCCATTACCGGATTTAATCATGGTAGATGGCGCAAAAGGTCAGATGTCTGCTGCACTCGATGTTTTAGAAAATGAATTAGGGTTAGATATTCCATTGTGCGGTCTCGCAAAGGATGATAAACATAAAACAAGCGAATTGTTATATGGTGATCCACCTGAGACAGTACCACTTAAGCGTAATGAACAATCGTTTTATTTAATTCAACGCATTCAAGATGAGGTTCACCGCTTTGCTATTACATTCCATAGGCAGTTACGAGGAAAAAGTGCTTTCCAATCAAGTTTGGATGAAATAGAGGGCATTGGACCGAAGCGTAAACGTTTATTAATTCAACATTTTGGTTCAATCGACGAAATTAAAAACGCAGATATTGAAGATATGACTAAATTAGGTATTCCATCGCATATTGCAGAGAATATACAGTCGTATTTCTTGAATGAAAATGAACAGGCTGACGAAAACTAACCATTGATTGTAGAAAAGTGTAGAAAAGTGTCGTTGTGGTTGGTAAGGATTTCTTGACGCTTTAATTGGTTAGAAGTACAATAAAACATGTCATGTTTACTTTTATGATTGTCTAATTGAAAGAATATTTTACACAAAATGAGGGGGGTAACACATGGCGGAAAACCGTGAGTTCTTTTATCGTAGGCTACATTCTCTATTAGGTGTCATACCGGTTGGGATATTCCTAATGCAGCACTTGGTTGTTAACTACTTTTCTACATATGGTCCAGATACATTCAATGCTGTTGCGCATTTCATGGAAAGCCTACCATTGCGTATAGGTTTAGAGATCTTCATCATCTTTTTACCTTTATTATTTCACGCAATTTATGGTGTGTATATCGCTTTTACGTCGTCTCCAAACAGTTTTAAGTTTGGATATTTCCGTAACTGGATGTTTGTATTCCAACGTATTACGGGGATTATCACATTAATATTTGTTGTATGGCACGTATGGGAAACACGCTTAGCTAATGCGATTTATGGAACTGAGATTAACTTTGACTTAATGGCAACTATTCTATCATCACCATTTATGTTTTGGTTTTATGTTATTGGTGTTATTTCAACAGTATTCCACTTCGCGAATGGCTTATGGTCATTCTTCGTAACTTGGGGTATTACGGTAACACCAAGATCACAAGTGATCTTAACGTACATTACAATTGGTGTATTTGCCATTTTCACTTACATGGGAATATCATCACTAATCGCGTTTGCATTTTAATTGAATCGGAATTATAAGGGAGTGAAACAACACAATGAGTAGTAACAAAAATGTCGTAATCGTTGGCGGTGGTTTAGCTGGCTTAATGGCTACTATTGAAGTTGCTCAAGCTGGTGTGCACGTCGACTTGATCTCACTAGTTCCGGTTAAACGCTCTCACTCCGTTTGTGCTCAAGGTGGTATTAACGGTGCTGTTAATACAAAAGGTGAGGGAGACTCACCATGGTTACACTTTGACGATACGGTATATGGAGGAGACTTCTTAGCGAACCAACCTCCAGTCAAAGATATGTGTGACAAAGCTCCAGGCATTATTCACATGTTAGAGCGTATGGGAGTTATGTTTAACCGTACACCTGAAGGTCTATTAGATTTCCGTCGCTTTGGTGGTACCCAACATCACCGTACAGCATATGCTGGTGCAACAACTGGACAGCAATTACTTTACGCGCTAGATGAACAAGTACGTCGCCAAGAAGCGAATGGTTTAGTAACAAAATATGAAGGTTGGGAATTCATCTCATCTGTTCTAGATGATGATGGACGTTCGCGAGGAATCATTGCACAAGATTTAACCACTCATGAAATGAGATCTTTTAAAGCTGATGCAGTGATTGTTGCAACTGGTGGACCTGGAATTATCTTTGGTAAATCAACGAACTCTGTTATTAACACAGGTTCTGCAGCATCAAGACTATATCAACAAGGTGCAGCGTATGCTAATGGAGAGTTCATTCAAATTCACCCAACAGCCATTCCAGGGGATGACAAGCTTCGCTTAATGAGTGAATCAGCTCGTGGTGAAGGTGGTCGTGTATGGACTTACAAAGACGGTAAGCCATGGTACTTCTTAGAAGAAAAATATCCGGCTTACGGTAACTTAGTGCCACGTGACATCGCAACACGTGAAATTTTCGATGTATGTGTAAACCAAAAGTTAGGTATTAACGGGGAAAACATGGTTTACCTCGATTTATCACACAAAGATCCTAAAGAGCTGGACGTTAAGCTTGGCGGTATTATTGAGATCTATGAAAAATTCGTTGGTGAAGATCCTCGTAAGGTACCAATGAAGATCTTCCCTGCCGTTCACTATTCTATGGGTGGACTATGGGTTGACTATGAACAAATGACAAGTATTCCTGGTGTTTTTGCAGCAGGTGAAGTAGATTACACAATTCACGGTGCAAACCGCTTAGGTGCTAACTCTCTATTATCCTGTATTTATGGTGGTATGGTTGCAGGACCGAATGCGGTTAATTATATTGAGGGCTTAGACGAACTAGCGGAAGATCAAACATCTTCTTTATTTGATGAAAAATTAAAAGAAGAAGAGAATAAGTTTGAAGAGTTAATGAACATGAACTCCGGTAGTGAAAACCCATACCAACTTCACCGTGAACTTGGTGAGTGGATGACGGATAATGTTACGGTTGTTCGTGATAATGAAAAATTACAGAAAACAGACGAGAAAATTGTTGAATTAATGAATCGTTGGAAAGACATCAACTTAGCTGATACATCTAGATGGAGTAACCAAAGTGTTATGTTTACACGTCAGCTACAGGATATGTTACAACTTGCACGCGTTGTTACACTTGGTGCTTATAACCGTAATGAAAGTCGTGGAGCTCACTACAAACCAGAGTTTCCTGAACGTAATGACGAAGAATGGTTAAAGACAACTAAAGCAACATTTAGTGCAGAGAAAAATGGTCCAGATATCACTTACGAAGATGTTGATACATCATTAATCGAACCTCGTAAGCGTGACTATTCTAAATCAAAATAAAAGGGGGTAGACAATCGTGGCGGAAGAGAATAAAACGATCAAAATGATTATACAGCGTCAGGACAGCCCGGATTCACAAACGTATGAGGAAGAATTCGAGCTTCCACATAGACGTAATATGAACGTTATTTCAGCTTTAATGGAGATTAGACGTAACCCAGTTAATGCAAAAGGTGAAGAAACAACACCTGTACATTGGGAAATGGGTTGTTTAGAAGAAGTTTGTGGAGCTTGCTCTATGAATATCAATGGTGTTCCAAGACAATCTTGTACAGCATTAGTCGATCAATTAGAACAACCAATTCGCTTAACACCAATGGACACATTCCCAGTTATTCGTGACTTAGCAGTTGATCGTAGCCGCATGTTTGACTCACTTAAGAAAGTTAAAGCATGGACACCAATTGATGGTACACATGATTTAGGACCCGGGGAAAGAATGCCTGAGTCCAAACGTCAATGGTCTTATGAACTGTCTAAATGTATGACATGTGGTGTTTGTCTAGAAGCTTGCCCTAACGTTAACAGTAAGTCAAACTTCATTGGACCTGCTGCTTTATCACAGGTTCGTTTACACAACTCAACTCCAAACGGTGAAATGCACAAGAGTGAACGCATGGACGCTGTAACAGGAGATGGAGGATTACAGAATTGCGGTAACTCACAAAACTGTGTCCAAGTTTGTCCTAAGGGTATCCCGCTAACAACATCGATTGCAGCACTTAACCGAGAAGCTACTGTTAATTCATTCAAGAGCTTCTTCGGCAGTGACTACAACTATTAATCCAAAATTATTCTTACCAAAAATAAGGGCTGGCATACTTGTCAGCCCTTTATTTTAAAATTTAATGAATGACTATTCATTCAACTTAAGAGGAGGTTAATCATGCGATTACCACAATATATTCAAGACGTAGATACTTGGAAATCTGATTTTTATTTTTACACACCGATTGAAATTCGTTTTTCTGAAACAGATATGTTTGGTCATATGAATAATGTATCACCTTTTATTTATTTTGAAGAAGCGCGAATTAAGTTTTTTAATGCAATTCAGCTGTTCGGTACACTAAATGAATCAAATGATAAAGTTCCAGTTGTTGGCGACCTGCAGTGCGATTTTTTTAAACAAGTGTATTTCGGTGACGAGCTAAAACTTCATGTGAAAGTGGCTGAGGTTGGAAACAGTTCAGTAGATATTCACTATATGGGTTTAAATCAACGTGACGAACTATGCATTACAGGAAGAGGTAAAGTGGTTCAAATTAATCCACAAACCGGAAAATCAACACCGTTCGAATCTGATCAGTTAAAAAAACTAGAAAATGGCTATAAAACTTTAAATAAGTAGTCTAATGTTGCGAACCAATTAGGGCGTGATTACATAAACTATCATGACTAAGTAATTCCTCATGTGGAACAAGTAGCTCACTCTTTAACAGAGGAGGGGTTACCGTTTGGATAGCAAAAAATATCGTCCTACCAATATATTGACAAAACGAGAAAGAGAAGTTTTTGAATTACTTGTGCAAGATAAAACGACGAAGGAAATAGCAGAACTACTATTCATCTCAGAAAAGACTGTGCGTAATCATATCTCAAACACCATTCAAAAATTACAAGTGAAGGGGCGTTCTCAAGCTGTAGTCGAGTTAATTAGACTTGGAGAAATTCAGCTTTGACTTGAACCGGCTGTTTTAAAAATAGCCGGTTCTTTTAAGCTTTTTAATAGATTTACTTGAATTTTTCCTAGAAAAGCGTGAAAATAGTACCATAAACAATTTTGAGGAGGAAATCCTGTGCAATCAACGATTGATGCTAAAACTATTGCTGAACTTGAAAAAAGCATTCGTTACATATCGCACATTATCAAGCAGCGCGGCCGTGAGATTCTTGACCATTATCCAATAACTCCACCGCAATTTGTCGCCTTACAATGGTTGAAGGACTCGGGTGATTTAACAATTGGAGAATTATCTAAGAAAATGTATTTAGCTTTTAGTACGACAACGGACTTAGTCGACCGTATGGAAAAAAGCAATTTAATTGAACGTATCAGAGACCCAAAAGATCGGCGCGTTGTACGAATACATTTATTAGATAAGGGAAAAGAGATTATTCACGAAGTCGTGGATAAACGCCAATTATATTTAAAAGAGGTCTTACAATCTTTTTCAGCGGAAGAAGTAGAATCGCTTCATGTGCTCATGTATAAGCTTTTTGATGAAATGAAACTACATGAGGATAATGCTAATCATCAAGAATCAAAGGAGAATTAACTTGGATAGACCTATAGGTGTCATCGACTCGGGTGTCGGTGGTTTAACGGTATTACATGAATTAAAACGTCAACTACCGAAAGAACGTTTTATATATTTAGGAGACACGCTAAGGTGCCCTTATGGCTCAAAAAGTGATCAAGAAGTTCAGCAATATACTTGGGAAATGGTACATTACTTAATACAATTTGATATTAAGGTACTTGTTGTAGCGTGTAACACGGCAACAGCATTGGTGTTAGATCAATTAAAAGAAAATTTATCGATTCCTGTCATTGGTGTTATAGAACCAGGCGCAAGAGCGGCTATTAAATCAACTGAGACGAACCATGTTGCTATAATCGGAACTGAAAATACGGTTAACAGCCAGGCGTATGATCTTGCTTTAAGGAATATAAAACCTAACATTAATACGACAAGTGTTTCTTGCCCTGAGTTTGTACCGTTAATTGAAAGTGGACGATTTGTTGAATCAGATGCAATTGATGTGGTGGAAAGAAGTTTGGCGTCCATTAAAGAAGTGTACGATATTGATACGTTAATTTTAGGTTGCACGCATTATCCAATCATCCAACCGTTAATTGAGCAAGTCGTTGGGGATCAAATGACCGTGCTATCATCAGCAATAGAGACAGGATCAGAAGTCAGCACAGTTTTAACTTTCTATAATCTTCATCAATCTCAGACAGTAGACGAAACTAGTTTAGAACCAGTCATATTAACAACTGGTAGTCTCCATGTCTTTGAACGGATTAAAGAAGAAATATTTCAACTTAAAAGCGCATCTTTAAAACAAATTTCATTAATTTGAACTTGGACTTATGCCCGACAAACTATGAGGTATAAGTTTTTTTGTGTTATACTTTGGTTTGTGTTTATAAAATAGGTAAACGTATAGACTAAATGTGCAATTATTTTATTTTTACTTTTATTCAGGAGGGCATTATATGCGTATTGACGGCCGTTCAGCCGAACAATTAAGGGACGTAGAAATTAAAACACAATTTACAAAACACCCTGAAGGATCTGTATTAATTACAGTTGGGGAAACGAAAGTTATATGTAATGCGAGTGTGGAAGAACGTGTTCCACCATTTATGAGAGGACAAAACAAAGGCTGGATTACAGCTGAATATGCAATGCTTCCGCGTGCGACAGAACAGCGCAATATCCGGGAGTCTTCGAAAGGCAAGGCATCCGGTAGAACAATGGAAATTCAACGGTTAATCGGAAGGGCCTTAAGAGCGGTCATTGACCTTGATGAGATTGGTGAGAGAACCATTTGGGTTGATTGTGATGTCATTCAAGCCGATGGCGGTACGAGAACGGCTTCTATTACAGGTGCTTTTGTGGCTGTTGCTTTGGCATGCCGTAAGCTTCTAGATGAGGAGAAAATCACAAAACTGCCGATCAAACATTTTATTGCGGCAACATCTGTTGGCGTTTCAAAAGATGGAGAAACTATTTTAGATCTCTGTTATGAAGAAGATTCTACGGCAGAGGTTGATATGAATATAGTGATGACAGATGAAAATGAATTTGTTGAGCTTCAAGGAACAGGTGAAGAGGCAACGTTCTCGCCTTCGCAGTTAAACGACATGATTCAACTATCTCAAAAAGGGATTCAAGAGCTTTTTGACTATCAACGCCAAGCAATTGGAGATACAGCCTCATTAATTAGTGAAGCCAAAGGGGAATAATCATGAAACAAATCTATGTGGCAACGACGAATAAAGGTAAAGTCGATGAATTTAAAAATATGTTTTCATCCTTAGATATTGAAATGGTTAGTCTCATGGAAGCTTTTGATGACGTTGAAGATGTAGAAGAGACAGGGACAACTTTTGAGGAGAACGCCAAATTAAAGGCTGAGACTTACTGTAAAACATATCAGGTCCCTGTCATGGCAGATGACTCAGGGCTAGTTGTTGATGCACTAAATGGTGAACCAGGCGTATATTCAGCTCGTTATGCTGGAGAAGCTAAAAATGATGATCAAAACATCATTAAATTATTGAATAATTTAGAAGGTCAAAGTCAACGTAACGCGGCATTTGTATCAGTCATTGCATACGCTAGACCTGGAAAAGATACAATCGTAGCCGAAGGACGTTGTGAAGGAGAAATTACTGAAAAACGTAAAGGAACAGAAGGGTTCGGATATGACCCTGTATTTGTGCCTGTTGGATATATCCAAACGATGGCAGAGCTAGGTTCTGAAGTAAAAAACCAAATTAGTCATCGAAAACGTGCACTAGATGAAATGCTTAAACAAATCAGACCTTTATTGTAAGGTATAATCAGAGTAATCCTCTGATTATACCCAATTAAATTCAAAACATGTGTTGACACATAAGGGCATCCTTTTATATAATAATTCTTGTCCGCAACAGATGAATCTTCATACATAATAATGTTAAATAAGTTAATATTGATTTGCGGGTGTAGTTTAGTGGTAAAACCTCAGCCTTCCAAGCTGATGTCGTGGGTTCGATTCCCATCACCCGCTCCATTTTTTTGATTAAGTCCCGGTAGCTCAGTAGGATAGAGCAACAGCCTTCTAAGCTGTGGGTCGCAGGTTCGAATCCTGCTCGGGACACCATATTAATCTATATGTCCATTTCCTTTATCCATAAGGAAATGGGCTTTTTTATATTTAAGTCCGATTTTAAATACAAAAAAACCTGACTTCCATATCCCAATTTCTCTTTTTATTAATAAGGCTATTTAAACACTATCTTATACTATATTTTCTTAAGTCCTTATAACTCGTCCATAGGGGATATGAAAGTCAGCTATATTCATCATTAAAGAAAATGCTATTGAAGTCAACAAAAATATCGAAATTGTGACATTATTTTCGATTTTTGTGCAAAAATTGGTATTCTATCCAGTGAGTTTTAAGTTCCTGCGGGTAAGTTCTGTCTCTCGTGGGTGAGTTTCGATCTGTATTAGGTGAGTTTTTGTTCTTCAGCGGGCGAGAATCGTACTTTAACGACTGAGTCTAGCTACATTTGCTCATACTACCTCTATCTTACCCAGTCATATATTGAAGTGATTTTGGATCAATGCCTCTGAGACGTAGTTCAGAAGCTAATAACCAAATAAATTTTTGTTCTAACTTTAAGTTCAGGGCTTTGATGTAAGCATCAATTAATTGATTATTGTCCAAATGATGCATATGAATCAGCTCCCTATGAATAAATTTAAGCGTTAATCGCTTTTTGTATGGTTTCAGAAAGTTTGTAAAAATATGGTTTGACAACAAAATCCTTGGCTCCACTATGAATGCAGTCCATCACAATTTGTTGTGATCCGAGTGACGAACACATAATAACTTTTGCATTCGAATCTCGCTTGATTATAGTCTTTAATGCGGTTATACCGTCCATCTCGTCCATTGTAATGTCTAAAAGTACTATATTCGGTTTATATTGTTGGTAAAGGTTGATCGCTTCTTTTCCGTTCTTCGCTTCAGCAACAACCTGGTGCCCGTGCTCTTCAACCATTTTTCGAATCCATTGCCTCATGAACAATGAATCATCTGCAATTAGTATGTTATACATAGACCTCAACCTCTTTGTTGTCATGATACCCGAATTTTTATTTATTTAACCAAAAAAGGTCAGTCCCGCCGAAAATCGAGACTGACCTTATTGACTCTAGTCTTCGGCGGCCCGGCGATCATAGTAATTAATACCTTAGACCCGTAGCTTTGCGTCCTTACTTTTCAGTAAGTTTGCCATTATCGGACATAAACCGACCTATTTAGTTACGACTATTGTACTAAATTTAAAGGCTCATGTGAAGAGTTTTGCTACAATTTTTATAATGTTATGCTATTGATGAGGTGATTATATGCAGGATGTAATCGAATTAGCATTACGTAGTTCAAAAGATGCATCTGAAATAAAGGAAATGAAACGTGTGAGTGGTGGCTCAATCAATGATAGTTTTTATGTACAAACAGAACAACATGAATACTTTATCAAGAGTCATACAAATCCGCCTGAGAATTTTTTTAAACTAGAAAAAGAGGGCCTTGAATACATTAAAAGTACTAAATCAATTCAAGTCCCAGAAGTTTATAGTTATTCAGATGAAATTGGTAAAGCTTATTTGGCATTAGAATGGATCGATGGCTCACCACAATCGAGTACGCAGCTAGAGTTAGGTCGTAATATTGCCAAAATGCATCAAGCCATGGGTGAAGGACATGGGTACCATGAACCAACTTATATAGGGATTATTATACAATCTAATCAAATGTATCGTGATTGGGTTGATTATTACCGAGAATGTAGATTGAAACGACAACTTCAAATAGGTGTTGATGAGCAGCATATCACTGGTAAAAGACGTGAACGCCTGGAGAGGGTCATAACTGATTTAGAAAAATGGATCCCCCAAGATATAAAACCTTCTTATTTGCACGGTGACTTATGGGCTGGTAATTGGATTTGTGATGCTAATGGTACTCCTTATGTGATTGATCCATCCTTTTTATTTGGAGACCGTCATTTAGACTTGGCGTTCACAGAGCTTTTTGGAGGATTTTCTGAGGATTTTTATAAGGCCTATGAACAAGAATATCCAATAGACCATTACTATGATGATGTAAAGGCTCTATATCAACTTTATTATCTTTTAGTTCATTTGAATATATTTGGTGAGGCTTATAGTGGTTCCGTTGATCGAGTGCTTAAATATTATGTTGGTGAATAGGGTTGATAGTTTCATAAAAAATTGGTTTAATAATATAGTGTTGGTCCCAGTAGCTCAGTAGGATAGAGCAACGGCCTCCTAAGCCGTAGGTCGGGAGTTCGAATCTCTCCTGGGACGTTAGCGAAACCCTTGTAAATTCAATGTTTGCAGGGGTTTTAATTTGGTTTAAGGATATAAAATTTTTGTGTGGGGACCATATTTAATTTTAAAGTTTTATTAAATAATTCGTGTAACTTGGTAATCATCCGATGAATCGATTGCTACGGTTGATTCTAGTGGATTGGTACAGTAGATGAATTAGCATCAACAGATGATAAAGTAACAAATACAGCAACGTGTTCAAGTAAATCCGATACGGCAACCATAACTGTATCGTAAGGAGGATACTCATGGCGAAATTAAGTGAATTAGTAAATGTTAATAGAGATACCATCAAGATACAAGGTGTTGATATTTCTATTATATTTACATTTATATCATTTCCATACGTAGAAGAAACATATGGAAAACCTGATGAAGTAACTATGTATGTATCTGTTGATGCAAAAGGAGCCTTATGATAACAGGCTCCTTAACTTTTATAACTGTAAAATAACCATATTTACCTTTTGTAAAAGAGTAAGGTTTTAAGGCTTCATGAAAAAAAGCTTTTTCACGTTTATGTTGTTGTGCCACTACAATCCTCTTTGTTAAAATGTATTATATGGTTAATTATCATAAAAGTGTTTCATTCGTGTATAAGTTAAAGCTTTTTCCCTATTTTACTTAAAGCTTTTAACTAGTGCATCTAAACTATCCCACGTTTGCGTGATACCTTCAAGCAGTCCCATATCCAATACTGCTTGAAGAGATTCTGCAGAATCGAATTCAGAACGGCTTATTAATTTAGTTTGACTTCCCAAATCGATGAATTCCATTGTGACCTCCGGAGAAGGCATGGAATCATTTATATTGCCTTCCTTATCTGAGAAATAATCGTTATAGACAATTATCTCTGGCTCAATAATTTCTTTATAAATGGTCTTGTTCCATGACTCCATTCCATATTCTTCTTGATTTTTATCTACACATTTCATGCAGTAATGCCATACGCCTCCTGGACGAAAGTCCAAGTTGCAAACCGGTAGTTCCCAACCATCTGTACTCCACCAGCGTTTTAAGTGCTCAGGTTCCTTAAATAATTGAAATAGTTGATCACGTGGCATATCATAAACACGCTCTAAAACAAGAAACCTTTCATTCTCTACTCTTGAAACCATATTGTTATTTGGCATGATTTTCCTCCTATTTTCATTCGTTTTTGTTCTTTTGTAATTCTTGTACATAATCGTCCAAGCTATCGAATCTCCTTTCCATGTCTTTTTGAAGGGAAGTTACCCAATAATTTAAAGCATGGAAGGGTTCGAGTCGCAACTTGTAATATCGACGATTAGCTTCTGGCTTCGATTCTACAATTCCATTGTTACTTAACACTTTTAAATGCTTTGATGCATGAGGCTGACTAACTTCCAATCGACTAGCAATTTCCCCCACAGTTAAAGGCTCATGGCGTAGCATTTCTACGATTGCCATCCTATTTGGTTCAGCCAATGCACCCAGCATAGACACATCCATGCCTGGAATTTCACCTGACATGTCGCTCACCTCATTCAATAAAATTCTATTTTTGTCATCGCATCCCCTTTCTAATAGTTGACTTAGTAATGTGATTTGAATATAACACAATTGGTATATAACTGTAAAGTTATATTGTGGATTAAAAAGGTTTTATGAGTAAGATATAATCAAAGATACAAGCATTTGAAGAAAAAATGAAAAATCAGCGGTTACAGCCTCCTAAGCCGTAGGTCGGGAGTTCGAATCTCTCCTGGGACGTTAAAAAAGCTCAACCTTATTGGGGTTGAGCTTTTTTTGGATATACCGTAATCATTTTATAAATGAACCATAGCCAAATGGCGAGTGAAACTAGAATTAAGCTATCTTGATTAATTAATTTGAACATTAAATAAACGATGATAGGAACCGTTAGAGCAAATGCTGTCATTTTCCATAACTGATGGAAGGCTAGCTTGCGACTTAACCAAGTTCTCATTAAATAAGCAATACCTGATAATCCTGTCACACTAATCGTTGTAATAAAAATCGTCAAAGCAGGATATAGGAATATGACTTGTATATAGACGACATCAGGGATGCTACCGTTAGCGTCTATAATGTTTAATACGAAATTAACAGCATCAGGTAAAAATAAGATGAAGAATAATAAATTGATATAAACAAGCGTATCTCTCATATTCATTCGATTTAATCGGAAGAGGGCTTGTTTATGAGGTAATTGAAAGCTATTCTTTAAAATGTTTATTATATTCACTTTTGGTTCCTCCGATTAAAAGAATACGGCTAATTCTTCTTCGATCGCTTTTTTGATTTTTTCAATAGCGTCTTCGGTCGATTTGCCGAAAACACGTTTACCATTAACTAGAGCGTACGGGCGAACCGCACAAAGACCGCAGAAGGAAAGACAGCTATTTTCGATGACTGCCACTTCTGGGTATTCTTCTTCAAGAATTTCCTCTAGATTAACTTGAGCTATTAAATTTCCATCACAAATCTCGACAACGACAAGTCCCATAGCTGCTTCCCTCCTTTATATTTCATTCTTCTCAAAACTGTTATTATATATGATTTGAAGTTAGTTTACAAGTGTTTTAAAAAATGGAGTTGTTATTTTAAATTTATTCTACGATGTAAAATTAAACAAAATCGTGTATGATAAGAGGTAGGTTACTAAATGAATATTTTGCCAAAGGATGTGATGATGTTTTTATGTTTTTAAATCAACGTTTATGGGTATGTTAATGAAACGAGTAATTTTAAAATGACGGGATGGATTTATTATGGAATTTGAACATCATGATGTCGTCATGTTCCCGGGCTGGAGGAAAGAGTTAGAGAGTAAGAGTTTTGAAGCGGTTAAACATAAAAATTATGAAGAAGCTTTATTACATATTGAACAGTTAGAGTCTTTTCGTGAAGCGTCTAATGATATTTTAACAGCAAAAGTGATTTGCTTAATTGAATTAAATCGTTATGAACAAGCCATTAGCTTATGCCGTAAGTTAATGAAAGAAGACGATGAGCATTACTACAAATACTTACATATTTATTTAACTATTTTATTCCAAACAAGCCAATACTCTGAATTAGTTGATTTATTAGATGAGATTAAAGAATCCTCTACAATCCCATGGGAATATGAAGATGCTTTTAAACAATTGTACGACATGAGCAAGCAATTTCAAAGTCAAGCGACAGAACAAGAGTCAGAAGATCATATGAATCATTTTCTTGACTCACTTGAGAATGGGAATTTTCAAGAACAATGGAAGTTACTATCCTTCCACCGTAACCATTCGATTAAACCTTATTTGGATCAACTGATACCATATTTGAGTGATTCTCAGTTAAATCCTGTGATTAAAACTGGAATTATTCAATGGTGCATGGAAGATGGTGTTGACCGAAAAGTAGAAGTCGAGAAATTTGGTCAAACGGATTGGGTAAGCCCCAATTCATTAAGAGATGTGCTTGAGACGGATTTTGCGATTAAAGGATTACGGGAATTAGAAGAAGTGGAACAATCTGACCCGACGCTTTATCAGTTTACAAAACAAATTTTGTTCCGTTATCTTTATATCAATTTTCCGTTCACACCTGAAATTGAACAATCTGAAGCGATTGCTCAGGCAGTACTTAATTTGGCGAAGCGTTATTTGAACTTGGATAGTCAAAATGAATACATAACGAAAGATTCTCAAAAATGGATGAACGAGATTGAACACTTAGAAAAAATCTATTTTTCACAGGTTGAAGATTAACAATTTCCTAGTATTAGATTATTGAACGGTGCAGTTTCTATGTTATAATATAGTGGTTGCATTATGCATGAATACTGATTAACTGTGTTCGCTACTTATCATTCAATAGAATAAATAGTTTTTGGAGGGAAGTTTTTTATGTCAGCGAAATGGGAAAAGAAAGAGGGCAATGAAGGTGTCTTAACATTTGAAGTAGACACTGATGAATTTGATCAAGCATTAGATCAAGCCTTCAAAAAAGTTGTAAAAGATGTACAAATCCCTGGTTTCCGTAAAGGGAAGGTACCTCGTAATATTTTTGAAAAGCGTTTTGGAGTAGAAGCGTTATACCAAGATGCTGTTGATATCGTACTACCTGATGCTTATATGAAAGCAGTTGAAGAATCGGGTATTACTCCTGTTGCTCAACCAGATGTAGATATCGAGCAAATTGAACAAGGTAAACCACTAATCTTCACAGCAACTGTAGCGGTTAAGCCTGAGGTAGAATTAGGCGAATATAGAGGTCTTGAAGTTGAAGAAAAAGACACATCAGTTACAGACGAAGAAGTGGAAGAAGAGCTTAAAAACCAACAAGAAAAACAAGCTGAGTTAGTTGTTAAAGAAGATGGCGGAATTGAAAATGGCGACACAGTCGTTATGGACTTCGAAGGATTTAAAGACGGAGAACCATTCGAAGGTGGTTCAGCTGAGAACCATTCATTAGAAATTGGTTCAGGTCAGTTTATTCCAGGATTTGAAGAACAACTTGTTGGCAAGAAAGCTGGCGAAGAAACAGAAGTTGTTGTGACATTCCCTGAAGATTATCAAGCTGAAGATCTTGCTGGCCAAGAAGCAACGTTTAAAGTTAAAATTCACGATATTAAAACAAAAGAACTACCTGAGTTAGATGATGAATTTGCTAAAGATGTTGACGAAGAAGTTGAAACGCTTGATGAATTAAGACAGAAAACTCGCGAGCGCCTAGAAGAAGAAAAAGCTAATGATGCTGACGTTGAAAAACGTGATTCACTAGTTAACCAAGCTTCTGATAACGCGGAAGTTGATATTCCACAAGCGATGGTTGATAGCGAATTAGATCGTATGGTTCAAGAATTTGAGCAACGCCTACAAATGCAAGGCTTAACATTAGATATGTACGCTCAATTCACTGGCCAAGACGAAAACGCCTTAAAAGAGCAAATGAAAGATGATGCTGAAAAACGCGTTCGCACAAACTTAACACTTGAAGCTATTTCTGAAGTTGAAAACTTAGAAATAACTGAAGAAGATATTGAAAAAGAATTAGAACAGCTTGCAACTCAGTACAATACAGATGTAGATAATCTAAAACAAATGCTAGGCGGCCAAACAGATATGCTTAAGGATGACCTTAAGATGAAGAAAGCAATAGACTTCCTAGTAGAAGAAAGCAAAACTGTATAATTTCTGAACAAAACAAGGCGCGTTTCTAACGTGCCTTGTTTTACAATTACGTTCTTATTTTCTAGAATTTATAATCTTAATTTGTACATAAGATGTGTAACATTTATAATTTAATGCATAAGATGGTTATAAGTTTTTCTTTTGACTAATTTAATTTTGAAGTACATAATGAGAATTACGGAATTGATTTAAACAAACAATAATACGACACCGTGATTAGATACAGATAAACTTTTTTATGGGGTGAAAGCATGTTTAAGTTTAACGAAGAAAAAGGGCAGCTTAAGTGCTCATTTTGTGGAAAAACGCAAGACCAAGTTCGAAAATTAGTAGCTGGACCAGGCGTTTATATATGTGATGAATGTATAGATCTTTGCACAGAAATCGTTGAAGAAGAATTAGGTTCAACGGAAACAGAGGAATTTAAAGAAGTTCCAAAACCAAAAGAGATTTGCGATATTTTAGATGATTATGTCATTGGTCAAGAACTGGCGAAGAAGTCTCTATCTGTCGCTGTTTACAACCACTATAAACGTGTAAACTCAATGGCAAATACAAATAAAAACGATGAAGTAGAAGTATCTAAAAGTAACATCCTACTTCTTGGGCCAACAGGTAGTGGTAAAACCTTATTAGCTCAAACATTAGCTCGTATTTTAAACGTACCATTCGCGATTGCAGATGCAACATCATTAACTGAAGCTGGTTATGTGGGTGAAGATGTTGAGAATATCTTATTAAAACTAATTCAAGCAGCTGATTATGATGTTGAAAAAGCAGAAAAAGGTATTATTTATATTGATGAGATCGATAAAGTGGCACGTAAATCTGAGAACCCATCGATTACACGTGATGTATCAGGTGAAGGTGTTCAGCAGGCCTTACTTAAAATCTTAGAAGGTGCTCAAGCAAGCGTACCGCCACAAGGTGGACGTAAGCATCCTCATCAAGAATTTATCCAAATCGATACAACGAATGTTCTGTTCATCGTTGGCGGTGCTTTCGATGGTATTGATACAATCGTTAAGCGTCGTTTAGGTGAAAAAGTAATCGGGTTTGGTGCAGAAGCTAAAAATGCTGAAGTTCAAGAAGAAGATCTTCTAACGAAGGTGTTACCTGAAGATTTACTTCGTTACGGATTAATTCCAGAGTTTATTGGTCGTTTACCGGTCATTGGAAGCTTAGAGCAATTAGACGAAGATGCATTAGTCGAAATTTTAACGCAACCAAAGAACGCATTAGTCAAACAATATCAGAAATTATTTGATATAGACGATGTGGAGTTAGAATTTGAAGAAGACGCATTAAGAGCCATTTCTAACAAAGCAATTGAACGTAAGACAGGTGCTCGTGGTTTACGCTCGATTATTGAAGGCATTATGTTAGATGTAATGTTCGACTTACCTTCTCGAGATGATATTGAGAAATGTATCATTACTGAAGACACGGTGAAACTTGAAAATGGTAAGCCGAAACTCGTTATGAAAGATGGTTCGGTCGTCGACCAAAACGAAGAAGAACCAAAAGAAAGTGCTTAAACGTTAAATAGTTGCCTGAGAAATAAACTCGCCTTCTTGGCGAGTTTATTTAATTTATATCATTAATATTGAACGTACATACTAAGGTAGGCACTGATTAATTTACAAGCGAATTGTAATTCTATATGATAAGAGTACGGAAAAAGTTGGAGGTGTTCATCATTGGGTAACGATAAACAAACAGACATCCCCCTCCTGCCATTACGTGGCGTAGTTGTATATCCATCACAGGTTATGCATTTAGATGTGGGACGAGATCAATCAGTAAAGGCACTAGAAGAAGCCATGATGAGAGATCATCATATTTTATTAGCAACTCAACGTGAAACATCTTTAGATACGCCTTCTAAAGATGATGTATATAAAACAGGTACCGTCGCTCATATTAAACAAATGGTTAACCTTCCGAACGGGACAAGACGTATTCTTGTAGAAGGGTTAAATCGAGCTGAAGTACAAGGTTTTACAAATGAAGATGAGTTTTTTGTGGTCTCATATGAGAATCTTGAAGAAGAGCACGGAGAAACTGTTGAAGAACAAGCCATGATGAGAATGCTAATGGAAGATTTTCAAGAGTTTACAAAAGTATCAAAGAAGCTGAATCAAGAAACGTTCGATTCGGTTAAAGACATAGAAGACCCTGGTCATTTAGCTGATATTATTAGCTCGCACTTATCATTAAAAATTCAACATAAACAACGTGTATTAGAAATTGTCCACGTTCCAGAACGTATTGATTATATTATGCAACTCATCACCAATGAAAAAGAAGTCTTATCCATGGAGAAAAAGATCGGCCAACGCGTCAAACACTCGATGGAACGTACTCAAAGAGAATATTACTTACGTGAGCAATTAAAGGCGATTCAAAAGGAGCTCGGTGAAAAAGACGGCAAAACAGGTGAAGTTGCGGAACTAAAAGAAAAGATTGAACAGGCTGATATGCCAGAGCGTATTGAAAATGTCGCTTACAAAGAATTAGACCGCTATGAAAAAGTTCCTCAATCGTCAGCTGAAAGCTCTGTGATCAGAAATTATATTGAATGGCTCGTATCATTACCTTGGACTGATGAGACGACGGATAATTTAGAGATTAATCGTGCAGAGCGTATTTTAAATGAAGATCATTATGGTTTAGATCAGGTGAAAGAGCGCGTGTTAGAGTATTTGTCTGTTCAAAAATTAACGGACTCTTTAAAAGGGCCTATTTTATGTTTAGTAGGACCTCCAGGTGTTGGTAAAACATCTCTTGCAAAATCAGTAGCGCGCGCGATAGGTCGTAATTTCGTTAGAGCATCATTAGGTGGTGTTCGTGATGAAGCGGAGATTAGAGGTCACCGCCGTACTTACGTTGGTGCGATGCCAGGCCGTGTCATTCAAGGAATGAAAAAAGCTGAAACGATTAACCCTGTATTTTTATTAGATGAAATTGATAAAATGGCTAGTGATTTCAGAGGTGACCCATCATCAGCCATGCTTGAAGTTTTAGATCCTGAGCAAAACCATTCTTACAGTGATCACTTTATTGAAGAACCTTATGATTTATCGAAGGTCATGTTTATTGCAACGGCTAACAATTTATCAACCATTCCTGGACCTTTATTAGATCGAATGGAAGTCATCACAATAGCTGGTTATACTGAGCTTGAAAAACTTCACATCTCTAAACAGCACCTTATTCCAAGGCAATTAAAAGAAAATGGTTTGTCAAAAGGTCAGCTGCAAATTAGAGATGATGCAATTTTGAAACTCATTCGTATGTATACGCGTGAGGCAGGCGTACGTAACTTGGAACGTCAATTTGCTTCCATTTGTCGTAAAGCCGCTAAAATCATTGTCTCAAGTGAACAAAAACGGGTCGTAATTACCGAAAAACGGTTAGAAGAACTGTTAGGAAAACCTCGTTTTCGTTATGGTCAAGCTGAAACCGATCATCAAATCGGAGCAGCGACAGGATTAGCATATACACAAGCTGGTGGAGACACGTTATCGATTGAAGTGTCATTATCTAAAGGGACAGGTAAGTTAACGTTAACCGGAAAATTAGGAGACGTCATGAAAGAATCAGCAAAAGCAGCGTTTAGCTACATTCGCTCAAGAACGGATGAGCTAAAAATTGAACCTGATTTTCATGAAAAATATGATGTCCATATTCATGTTCCTGAAGGTGCAACACCAAAAGACGGTCCATCTGCGGGTATAACAATGGCAACGGCCTTAGTATCTGCTTTAACGAATCGACCTGTTCGAAAGGAAGTAGGTATGACGGGTGAAATTACCTTACGTGGACGTGTGCTTCCGATTGGTGGCTTAAAAGAAAAGTCATTAAGTGCCCACCGAGCTGGACTGACAACTATTTTAAT
The DNA here is from genome assembly GCF_003843875.1 of Aquisalibacillus elongatus. Lineage (GTDB taxonomy): Bacteria > Bacillota > Bacilli > Bacillales > Alkalibacillaceae > Aquisalibacillus > Aquisalibacillus elongatus. Next base: position 209,652 of record NZ_RKRF01000007.1, read on the forward strand.
GCCAGCTGAGAATGAAAAGGATCTAGAAGAGATTCCAGATAGTATTAAAGAAGACTTGAATTTTGTCAAAGTTAAACACCTAGATGAAGTGTTGGATCAAGCTTTACTACCTCCTAATGAAGATGAATAATATAGAGGAGAATGAGTTATGAAGGTAAATCAAGCGGAGATTGTAATAAGTGCCGTAAGCAAACAGCAGTACCCCAATGAAGGCTTTCCCGAGATTGCATTGGCAGGGCGATCGAACGTTGGAAAATCGTCTTTTATTAACCGGATGATTCAGCGTAAAAATTTAGCTAGAACGTCTTCTAAACCAGGGAAAACCCAGACATTAAACTTTTATAAAATTAATGAGTCCTTTTATTTTGTCGATGTGCCGGGTTATGGTTATGCCAAAGTGTCTAAAACAGAGCGTGAAAAATGGGGACGTATGATGGAGGAGTATTTCCAGGAGCGAGATACATTAAAAGCGACCGTCCTGTTAATTGATATGCGTCACCCACCAACTGAAGATGATATTATTATGTATGATTTCTTAAAACATTTTGATTCACCTGTTTTAGTGATTGCAACCAAACTAGATAAAGTCAAAAAGGGTAAACGCGATCAGCATATTAAAATTATTAAAGAGGAGTTGGAATTAGAAGAAGAGGATCATCTTATTCCATTCTCCGCTGAGACAGGTGAAGGTAAAGATCAAGCTTGGAAACATTTAAGACAATATATATAAATTAAAGCTGGGACCTAATTGATTTTAGTCCCAGCTTTAATTTTTAGACCAATATTTTTGTGTTTTAGACCCAAATTTTATACGTTCAGACCTTTTTTCTGATCTTATGGTCGTGAATATTGTCGAAAGTGTATTAAAAAATATTTTTTCAGACCTTTTTTACTTTTTAAAGATTAAAAACCCACCAATTAAGATTAATATAGCAGGCCAAAACCTCTCAAGATGATAAAAGGCGTAATCAAACCAATAAAACCAACTTGGCATGGCAATCGTTGTAATCGCTAAAAATGAAATAATTAAAAAGATAATTCCAACCATCATCCCTTGGTTTGTTTTCTGCGATTTTAATAAAAATGCAAACCCAATGATTAACGTATACATTCCCCAATGATCAATCCACTGTGCAGAATGTTCGAGTGCATGAAAATGAATGCCTAACCCAAGTAAAATGACCCCAGGGAAGATACTTTCATGCTGCTTATTACCATATCCGTTGAATAAAAAGGCAATTCCTAATATGATAAGTATGGTTGGCCATGTGTCGAAACGAGATAAGAATGGAATCGAATATTGTTGTAATAAAAAATAAATTCCAATACCAATTAGAATAATTCCTAGAAAAGATTTTTGTTGCTTCATGTACTCCGCTCCCAAAACAGTATTCTTGAAGGTTCCTTAACCATGTGTTAATCTAATAATGGTTATTAATAATAATTCTAATTTAATATTATCACAAATTTTCATATTATGTTCATGATTGTTGACGTAATAAAATCCATTTAATTGGTATAATAACATTATAAAGTATTGTACGCATAGATAAGGGGTGAAGGGGTATGCATGTCTTAGTCGTCAGTTTAAACTATCGGACAGCCCCAGTAGACATTAGGGAAAACTTAGCTTTCAAAGAAGACCATGTTGGTGAAGCCATGGTCGCTTTGAACCATGAAAAAAGTATTCTTGAAAATGTAATAGTTTCAACTTGTAATCGCACGGAAATATACGTAGTGGCGGACCAGTTACATACTGGGCGTTATTATGTTAAACGATTTATGGCTAACTGGTTCTCTGTCGAGGTGGATCACGTTACGGACCATGTGGAAATTTACGAAGATAAAGATGCCATTCAGCACCTTTTCCGTGTATCGGCAGGACTAGATTCCATGGTTTTAGGTGAAACCCAAATTCTTGGCCAAGTTAAAAATGCTTTCGAAGTCGCGCAAGAACAAGATGCATCAGGTCTAATCTTTAATCAGTTGTTTAAGCAAGCAATTACAAGTGCTAAACGTGGTCATAAGGATACAGATATTGGTGAACACGCGGTTTCTATTAGTTATGCAGCTGTTGAATTATCGAAAACCATTTTTGGACAACTTCAAAATCAGCACGTTCTAATTCTAGGTGCTGGTAAAATGGGTGAACTAGCAGTTGAAAACTTACATGGAAGTGGTGTGAGCCAAATTACTGTGGTCAACAGAACGCTATCTAAGGCAGAAGAATTAGCTTCTAGATTTAATGGTCAAGCTAAGTCATTAGAAAAGTTCGAAGAGGTATTACAAGAAGCTGATATTCTGATTACATCAGCTGGGACAGATGACTATGTTTTATCTAAAGACCAAATGGCTTCATTATTAAAAAAACGTAACGGAAAGCCGCTTTTCCTAGTAGATATTGCCGTACCACGAAATCTAGATCCGGCAATTGATCAACTTGAGAATGTCTTCTTATATGATATTGATGATTTACAAGGTATTGTTGATCAAAATTTATCGGAGCGTCAAAAGGCAGCTGCTCAGATTGAAACGATGATTGAAGCGGAAATGGACGAATTTGAAGAATGGTTAACCACATTAGGCGTCGTTCCAATCATCTCAGCGTTACGTAAAAAGGCTCTATCCATTCAAGAGGAAACCATGGCATCTATTGAAAGAAAAATGCCTGATTTAACGGCACGTGAACGAAAAGTGTTAAATAAGCACACAAAAAGTATTATTAATCAAATGTTGAAAGAGCCAATTTTACAGGCAAAAGAAATGGCTGGAGAAGAGCATGCAGATGATATGCTTAAACTATTTATTCGCGTCTTTGGCATAGATGATGAAGTGAAAGAAGAATTAGAACAACAAAGTCAAAAACATCAAAGTCAAGAGAAAGTCAGCTATTCTCATCCTGTAGCAGGTTTAATTCAGGCAATTCAACACCGTTAATAAATAAGGGGAAACTCCTATGAGTGCCTTTGAAGATTTTCATATATATGAGTTAATCGTTATTCTGTATGGTCTCAGTTTAATGATGTACTTCTATGATTTTGTCAAACAAGACCGGAAGGCCAATCAAATGGCCTTCTGGTTACTTTTATTGGTTTGGTTTTTACAGACCATTTTTTTATTTAGAGAGATTTACGTATCAGGAACATTACCGATTTTAAGTATAACGGAAGGCTTATATTTTTATGCTTGGCTGATTTTACTTGTATCTGTCGTCGTTAATTACTTTTACAGAGTAGACTTCTTAGTATTTGTCATGAATGTCATTGGGTTTATTATTATGTTAATTTTCCTAGTGTCACATTTAAATCAAGCGGATACAACATTTGGAACACAGTTTATGAGTGAAATGTTGTTAGCTCATATCGTATTAGCCTTTTTGTCGTATACACTTTTTACTATATCTTTTGCTTTTTCAATCTTATATTTATTACAATTTAAGATGTTGAAGGAAAAGAAATGGGGACGAACCATTAAACGTTTAGGCCAGTTAGGTCAATTAGAAGATTTATCTTTTTTATTAATGATTCTCTCAGCTCCGTTACTGTTTATTTCGTTAGTTTTAGGGGTAATATGGGCATATACAGCACAAGAATTATTTTACTGGATTGATCCGAAAACAATTGGGTCATTCATTGTTTTGATTATATACAGTGTCATTATTTATAGAAGAGCGACTAAACGTACAGTGGGAAAAGATTTAGCTATATTGAATTCAATGGCTTTTTCGATTTTATTTTTAAACTATTTCCTATTTACACTACTTTCAAATTTCCATTTTAATTAGGAGGCACACGATGAGAAAAATTGTGATTGGTTCAAGAAGAAGTAATCTCGCCATGACTCAGACGGAATGGGTGATTGATCAACTCAAAAAAGAAACAGACCAATATGAATTTGAAATCAAAAAAATTGTCACAAAAGGCGATAAAATTCAAAATGTCACTCTTTCTAAAGTTGGCGGTAAAGGTCTATTTGTAAAAGAAATCGAAGAGGCTATGTTCGACCATGAAGTTGATATGGCAGTACATAGTATGAAAGATATGCCGTCACAACTTCCAGACGGTTTAAAAATTGCTTGCGTACCGGAACGTGAAGACCACCGTGATGCGTTTATTTCTAATGATCACGTTTCATTAGATGATTTAAAAGAAGGTGCCGTTGTTGGAACAAGCAGTCTGCGACGAGGGGCACAAGTTCAAGCTTATCGTCCTGATCTTAATATCCATTGGATTCGCGGTAATATTGAAACACGTTTAAGAAAACTAAAAGAAGAAAATTTTGATGCGATTATTTTAGCTGCAGCGGGGTTAAAACGTATGGGCTGGTCGACTGAATTAGTCACACAATTTTTAGAACCTGAAGTTTGTCTTCCGGCAGTAGGACAAGGTGCGTTAGCCATCGAATGTCGTGAAAGCGATGATGAGCTAATAGAGTTATTAAATAAAATTAACAATGAATATACGGCAACAACGGTTTCAGCTGAACGCAAGTTTTTAAGTATGCTAGAAGGAAGCTGTCAGGTCCCGATTGCAGGTTATGCAGTGCGTGAAGGTGATGATATCGTGTTGACAGCCTTAGTATCATCTTCAGATGGTAAAATAATCTTAAAAACGCAAAAACGTGATCAAGACCCGATCAAAGCTGGTGAAGCAGCAGCCAATGAATTAATTTCACAAGGGGCTAAAGATTTAGTCGAAGAAGCTAAAAGAGAATTGGATGAGAGCTAATGTCTTTACATGTGGGGAAGCGAGTGTTTATCTCAAGAGATCGACAACAGGCTGAGGGGTTTATAAAGCCCCTTGAGCACGTTGGGATTGATGTTTTGGGAAAATCGTTAATCACCTTCGAACCTTGGATACCAGAGAAAAGCCTGAACGTACTAAGCCAAATATCTAGGTTTGACTGGATTGTGACGACGAGTGCCAATGGTGTATATTATTTTTTCTATGCTTTAAAGCAATATGGTTTGTCGACGGAACAATTAAGACATTTTAAATTCGCAGTAGTAGGTACGAAAACTGAAGCTGAGCTTAATCGGTATGGATTTGAAGCGGATTTTGTCCCAGAGGTGTTTGATGCTGAACATTTCAGCCAACAATTTTTAGATGAAAAGAAACCTCAACACGTGTTATTAGTGAAAGGTAATTTATCTCGACAAATAATAGATGAAAGTCTAAACGATCATGAGGTTCCGTTTCAAAATCTTTACGTATATCAAACCATTGTGAATGAAAAAGCCAAGCCATACATCGAAGATACTTATAATCAACATGACGTGGACGCCTGGGCTTTCACTTCCCCCTCATCTATTGATGCATTATTTGAACTACTAAAAGTTCAAAAGCCTTATATTTTGGATTTGCCTTGCTTTTGTATTGGGCAAACAACTAAAGAACACGCTATAAATAAAGGTTTTCGTCAAACCATTATGCCACAAGTTTATACGTTAGAAGATTTAGCAGAGTCTGTTATTGATTTCTATCAACGAAAGGAGTCATTTGATGAGTAATTTACCATTTGATCGTCACAGAAGATTAAGATCGTCTAAAAGCATGCGCGATATAGTACGCGAGACACATTTACATACTGAGGACCTAATTTATCCTATTTTTGTGTTAGAAGAAAAAGGGAAGAAAGTAGAAGTACCATCAATGCCAGGGATTCATCAGATATCTATTGACCGTTTAGGTGAAGAGATGGACGAAGTCGTTGAATTAGGTATTCGAGGCGTTCTATTATTTGGAATTCCAGACCATAAAGATGCAGTTGGATCAGAGGCTTATAATGATGATGGCATTATTCAACAAGCAACTCGCTTTATTAAAGAAAACTACCCTGACGTATTAGTCGTTGCGGATACTTGCTTGTGCGAGTATACGGATCACGGCCACTGTGGTGTGATTGAACACCAGTTCGTTGATAATGACAAGTCCTTGCCTTTATTAGTGCAAACGGCGGTTTCCCAAGCGAAGGCAGGAGCGGATATCATTGCTCCATCTAATATGATGGACGGTTTCGTAACAGAAATTCGCCAAGGATTGGATGAAGCAGGATTCGAAAATATACCGATCATGTCATACGCGATCAAATATGCGTCGGCTTTTTACGGACCTTTTAGAGATGCTGCTGGAAGTACGCCACAGTTTGGCGACCGAAAAACTTATCAAATGGACCCAGCGAATCGCTTAGAGGCTCAGCGTGAGGCGGAGTCAGACATCGTGGAAGGTGCAGACTTTTTAATCGTCAAGCCAGCGATGACATATTTGGATATCATGCGTGAAGTACGTGACCGTTTTAACGTTCCAGTTGTTGCGTATAATGTGAGCGGTGAATTTTCAATGGTTAAAGCCGCCGCTTTAAACGGTTGGATTGATGAAGAGCAAATCGTTTTAGAAAAACTTTTATCAATGAAGCGGGCAGGAGCAGATTTAATTATTACGTATTTTGCAAAAGATGCAGCTAAATGGATTCAAAGATAAAGGAGGTTCATTTTATGAATCAAGAAAGATCTAAAGAATTATTTCAAGAAGCTGTTGAATTAATGCCAGGTGGTGTGAATTCACCTGTAAGAGCGTTCAACTCAGTAAATATGGACCCGATTTACATGGAAGAAGGTAAAGGGTCTAAGATTTATGATGTTGATGGCAATGAGTACATTGATTACGTTCTAAGTTGGGGACCGTTAATTTTAGGTCATGCACACGAACAAGTCGTAAACACGTTACAAAAAGTGATGGCAAAAGGGACGAGCTTTGGTGCCAATGTGGAGTATGAAAACAAACTCGCGCAGTTGCTAATTGACCGTGTGCCATCAATTGAAATGGTTAGAATGGTTAACTCTGGTACAGAAGCGACTATGAGTGCACTACGGTTAGCACGTGGCTTTACAGGCCGTGATAAGATTCTCAAGTTCGAAGGAAACTATCATGGTCACGGAGACTCTTTACTAATAAAAGCAGGTTCAGGGGTTGCCACACTTGGCCTTCCTGATAGCCCTGGTGTTCCAGCATCTATTGCGAAGAATACGATTACAGTCCCTTATAATGATCAGGAAAGCGTCAAGTATGCTTTTGAACAGTATGGGGATGATATTGCAGCAGTAATCGTGGAACCAGTATCAGGAAATATGGGTGTTGTCCCGCCTGTGAATGACTTCTTAAGCTTTTTAAGAGATGTGACGAACGAACACGGGTCATTGCTTATTTTTGATGAGGTCATGACAGGTTTCCGAGTAGGCTATAACTGTGCTCAAGGCCACTTTGATGTCACGCCAGACTTAACGTGCTTAGGAAAAGTCATCGGTGGCGGCCTTCCAGTTGGGGCTTATGGTGGAAGACGCGACATTATGGAGAAAATTGCTCCAGTCGGTGACATTTATCAAGCCGGCACACTATCCGGGAACCCACTCGCTATGGCGGCAGGATATGAGACGTTAAGTCAGTTAACAGAAGAGTCTTATGAAGACATTAACCGTAAAGCCGACCGATTAATTGAAGGATATAATCAAGCAGCGGTGGAGCACGGCGTTCCTCTTCAAGTTAACCGTGCAGGCTCCATGTTAGGCTTTTTCTTTACTGATCAAGAGGTAATTAATTTTGAAACGGCTCAGTCATCTGATTTAGAATGGTTTGCGAAGTACTACCGTTCCATGGCTGAACAAGGAATCTTCCTACCACCATCACAGTTTGAAGGCGTATTTTTATCAACTGCTCATACTGATGAGGACATCGAAAAAACAATCGAAGCAGTCAAAAAAGCATTTGAATCTTATTCTAAGTAATTCAGGCTCCTATCGTTTAATAACGGTAGGAGTTTTTATGGTAAAGGCTATGTTAAAGATAAATGTTGATATTTATAGAAAAAATATAAATGATGTGAAAATAAGTCATTATTTCTTACCTTTTCGTTCTAATAGTATAGGTGCTATATTTAGTAAGATAGAAACAATTGTCAAAAACCATAATGCCCTTTCCATACCAGGTACTACATCCTCTAAAGCTGCCCAATCTTCCGCTTCTACCCACTCCGATACAAGACTGTATTCTGCACAAAGTGTTAATGCTGTAAATGATAATCCCATCGCCATAGCAAGCTTATAATCCTTTCCTGCTGAATACATATAAAGATTTAAAAAAGTTACTATTATAGCAATAACACCTAATATTACCCACATAACTATTCCTCCATATGTTTTATTTATACCTTGGAATAATACTGCTTTTCTTTTTGTGATTTCTAATTGAACAAACATGTACTGTTAGTTGAATAAAGAAATTTAACAGTAAACTTAGACAATCTTTAGTTTATGTTTCGACAATTGGAATTAAATTCCCTTTTAATATCATATCATTAACCGTGACTTCGTTAAGTTGGTGTTGATTACTCTCAAGCACTTGGAACCACGCAAGGTAATTAGTTGAAGAAGTCAAAAAATCTCTAAGTCTCATTCTCGAATTCTCCTTCCAAAAAGTTCTTTTTAGAAACAAGTTGTCATATATGTAGTGGTAAAGGATATTTGTGAGGAGGATGAGTCGTGAGTCATAACGGAAATGAACCTTTTTTATTCGATTTACATGAACACATCACGTTTCGCCAAGGGGAAGAGATTGACGATTTATACGGCATCTCCATTCAACCGGATGTTAATATTATAAAAGAATCGAATTACATCCAGTTGCGTGGGGTTTTGATGGTATCTGGGGATTATCAATCTTTGCCTCGTGAAGAGCCAATGTATTATGTCGATGATCAGGAAGAATCGGAAAATTACGTTCAGCAAGTCAAGGCTTTGGACAATGGATTTACTACATTTCAATACCCAATCCCGGTAGATATTACCATTCCTAGTAATCGTGTGACCCAAACGGGTGAACCGGATGTTGAGATTGAGTATTTTGATTATGAATTGCCAGAACCGAAAAGTCTTCACGTGTATGCAAAAATTCGTTTGTCGCAAGTCGAAATGCAGGAAGAATCCATGAATAGAGAAGACGTAGAAGAAGAGGAACAAATGAATTCTGATTTTGAACTTGAAGAAATTCCAAGTTATGAAGATGATGAAGTAGATGAAGCACCAGCTCATGAACCGCCAGAAAAAGGACGTGAATTCTGGCAGAAGAAAGAGTCTCAATCTTTCAGTGAGTTTTTCAATAAAAAAGAAGAAAAGGCCAAACAAGAAGCAGAAGAAAATCAAGAAATGATGGATGAAGAAAATGAAAATATGGAGTATGAAGAACCTGTACAGGAAGTAAAAAAAGAAAAAGAGAAAGAATCACCAGTTCAAGAGGTAGAAGATCAACCAGAAGAAAAAGAAAAATCTGTTCAAGAAGTGAAAGATCAGAAAAAAGAAAAACCAACTCAAGAACAGGATGAAGACGATTATGATATGAAAGATGACAAAGATGATGATCAAAGTGGAGAACAAAAGAAAAAGCCATTTGGACTAAAATATTTATCAAATTTCTTTAGAGATGATGAGGAACCTGAGAAAGTAAGTGTGCGTATGAGATTTGTCCAGGAAAATGAAACTCTCGACTCAATTGCGGATGCTTATCAAGTGTCGGTATCTCAATTAGAACATCTTAATGGCTTAGAAGATCGCGCCGATTTAAAAACCGGCGATGTATTATATGTTCCGTATAAAAAATAATTAAATCCATTCTAAGTAAAATGCTATATACAATCCCACCAGGACACCTGCTAAGAATACATCTAGCGTAGTTGGGAAGAGTAACGTTCTGATGAGTTGGAAGATCATGATTGGGAGAGTACATTTTTCAATAACAAAAATAAAATGCCTTGCCCAAGGCGGTAGGCGGTAGCGATAATATCTAGCCATTTGTCTCCTCCTCTCTATTATCACGATATGATGGAAGGAGATAAAGTGTGTTAAAAAAAGCATTAACTCAAAAAAGGGTTTATGCTTTTTTTGTTGAACTGATAGATTATAGACAGCTTATAATGAAGTGGGAGTGACGGTAATGAACCTTAGTTGGCTATACGTTTTATATGCCATAATATTAGCATTCATATCTGTAATAACAGGTGAGATCGTAACATTTATCATGCTAGGGTTTGTGATTATTACATTGCAAAATGTATATAGTGTTTTAAAAGAAATTCTTCACGAACTCAAAGCTAAAAACACAGATTAATGTATGATGTAAAACATTCTAGGAAATGATTGACTAATAGGCGGTTTGTGTATAAAATATAAGCACAATAAATTAATAGTCTAAATGCTTGTAAGAGAGGAGTACAGGTTGGATTCCGACAGAAAGGGAAACAGTTGCTGAGAGTTTCCTCGGTATGAAAGCTTGGAAGGTCGCTCTGAATATGCAGGTTCATGGAAATTAAGTATATGAACCCGGGAACTCCGTTATGTATTTAAGCCGCACAGTCTAGTTCGTAGTCTGTGAACAAAGGTGGTACCGCGAATAATCTTTTCGTCCTTTATGTTGGATGAAAAGATTTTTTTATTTTGTTACTAAAATTTTTAAGTATAAATGTTTAGGAGGGTAATGGATGACTGATCAACAAACATCAATGGCACCAAAGTATCATCCGCAAGAGGTTGAAAAAGACCGATATAAGTTTTGGGTGGATGGAAAGGTTTTTGAAGCGAAAGATGATGAAAGTAAAGAACCGTTTACGGTTGTCATTCCGCCACCAAATGTAACAGGTCGATTGCACTTAGGGCATGCTTGGGATACAACGCTACAAGACATCATTACACGTTACAAGCGTATGAGAGGCTATGATGTTCTTTGGCTTCCTGGGATGGACCATGCGGGAATTGCGACACAGGCAAAAGTTGAAGGCAAACTTAAAGAAGAAGGTATTTCACGTTATGATTTAGGGCGTGAGAAGTTCTTAGAACGTTCTTGGGATTGGAAAGAAGAATATGCATCATTTATTCGTCAACAATGGGAAAAACTCGGATTAGGACTGGATTATTCTCGTGAACGTTTTACCTTAGACGAAGGGCTTTCAAATGCTGTAAGAGAAGTTTTTGTCACTCTTTACGAAAAAGGGCTCATTTATCGCGGCGAGTATATTATTAATTGGGACCCTAGCACGCAAACAGCTCTATCTGATATTGAGGTTATTTATAAAGAGGTAAAAGGTGCTTTTTATCACATGAAATATCCTCTTAAAGACGGCTTAGGTGAGATTGAAATTGCGACGACACGTCCTGAGACAATGTTAGGGGATACGGCAATTGCTGTACACCCAGAGGATGAACGCTATAAACATCTAATTGGTAAAAAAGCAATCTTGCCAATCGTTGGTCGTGAAATTGAAATTGTAGCTGACGATTATGTCGACATGGAATTCGGTTCTGGTGCGGTTAAAATTACACCTGCTCACGATCCAAATGACTTTGAGATTGGTAATCGTCACAATCTAGAACGTGTACTTGTTATGAATGAAGATGGCTCGATGAATGAAAACGCTGGTAAATATCAAGGAATGGATCGTTTTGAGTGTCGTAAACAGTTAGTGAAAAACCTTCAAGACGATGGTGTTTTATTCAAAATCGAAGAACATGAACATTCGGTAGGACACTCAGAGCGTAGCGGAGCTGTTGTTGAACCTTATCTTTCAACGCAATGGTTCGTTAAAATGGGACCATTAGCTGAAGAAGCCATTCAATTACAAAAGTCAGAGGATAAAGTTAACTTCATCCCAGAACGTTTTGAAAACACTTATTTAAACTGGATGGAAAACATTCGCGATTGGTGTATTTCTCGTCAATTATGGTGGGGGCACAGAATTCCAGCTTGGTATCATAAGGAAACGGGCGAGGTTCATGTTGGACGTGAGGCACCAAAAGATATCGAGAATTGGAAACAAGATGATGATGTATTAGATACGTGGTTCTCATCTGCGTTATGGCCATTTTCTACAATGGGCTGGCCAGATGAAAACAGTGCTGATTTTCAACGCTATTTCCCAACAAACGCGTTAGTTACAGGGTATGACATTATTTTCTTCTGGGTTTCCAGAATGATCTTCCAATCAAAAGAATTTACGAATCGTCGCCCATTTAAAGACGTATTAATTCACGGATTAGTAAGAGATGCTGAAGGCCGTAAGATGAGTAAATCATTAGGGAATGGCGTTGACCCGATGGATGTCATCGATCAATATGGTGCGGATTCATTACGTTACTTCTTAGCTACTGGATCGTCACCTGGTCAGGACTTACGTTTCCATTGGGAGAAAGTTGAAGCAACATGGAATTTTGCCAACAAAATTTGGAACGCTTCACGATTTGTGATTATGAATCTTGAGGACTTTAAATATGAAGATATTGATTTATCAAAGGATAAATCGTTAGCTGATGAATGGATTTTAACTCGTTTAAACGAAACGATTGAGAATGTCACACGAAATATTGACCGTTATGACTTCGGTGAAGCGGGACGTTATCTTTATAACTTTATTTGGGATGAGTTCTGCGACTGGTATATTGAAATGGCTAAATTGCCTTTATATGGTGACGATGAGCAAGCTAAACAAACAACACGCTCTGTATTAATTGTGACGCTTGACCATATCTTAAAAATGCTTCATCCGTTCATGCCATTTATCACTGAGGAAATCTGGCAGCACATTCCTCATCAAGGCGATTCAATAGTTGAAGCACCTTGGCCAGAAGTTAAGACAGAATATAGTAACGAACAATCGTCTAAAGAAATGCAAAGACTCGTATCGATCATCCGTTCAGTAAGAAATGTACGCTCTGAAGTGGATACACCAATGTCTAAGGAAATTAAAATCATCATCAAAGCCAATGATGAAACAGTTGTTGAAGAGTTAAATCAAAATAGAGTTTATCTAGATCGATTCTGTAATCCGGAAGAACTTACGATTTCGACTAACCCAGATGTTCCAGAACAAGCTAAAAGCGATGTTGTAACGGGTGCGGAAATCTTTTTCCCACTTGAAGGATTAATTGACATTGATGCAGAAGTTGAACGCTTAGAACAAGAATTAGAGAAGTGGAATAAAGAAGTCGATCGCCTTCAAAAGAAATTAGCGAACGAAAGCTTTGTTAGTAAAGCACCAGAGCATATCGTTCAAGAAGAACGAGATAAAGAACAAGATTACCTTGAAAAACAAAAGTTAGTCCAGCAACGATTAAACGAACTAAAGAATGTGTAATAATAAAAATTGCCTGCCTCGTGCAGGCAATTTATTCATATGAGGGGATTTCAATGAACGAACAAGAAGCCATTCAATGGATCCACGATCAAATTAAATTTGGCATTAAACCTGGATTAGAAAGGGTGGAGTGGTTATTAGACCGCCTAAATAATCCACAAAAGGAATTAAAGCTCATCCATGTCGCAGGGACAAATGGAAAAGGATCTACCGTTACATTTTTAAGAAATATTATGCAAGAGCATCACTTTACAGTTGGTACGTTTACCTCACCCTATATAGAAGTTTTTAATGAAAGAATCAGTATTAATGGCGCTCCAATTGACAGTGACAAGCTTGTTCACTATGTCTCTGTCATTAAGCCTTTATGTGAAGAATTAGCCGATACAACTCACTTAGGAAGAGCGACGGAATTTGAAATTATTACCGTAATAGCGCTGAAGTATTTTCAAGATGAAAACGTAGACTATACGATTATGGAAGTTGGATTAGGTGGTCGCTTAGATTCGACTAATATCATTAATCCATTATTATCTATCATTACAATGATCGGTTATGACCATATGGATATATTAGGTGATACATTAGGAAAAATTGCTTATGAAAAAGCCGGGATTATAAAAGCAAATACCCCAGTAATTACGAATGAGATAAAAAAGGAAGCCTATGAAGTCATATGTCAAAAAGCTATTTCAGAAAACTGTTCCATAGATCATTTGCATGAGGATTATGAATATGAGTGGAGAAGTTCTTTTGAAAGAGGAGAGATTTTTTCATATCAAGATGAATCTTTGGAAATATCTTCTATTAAATTAAACATGGTCGGAAAGCACCAAGTCGAAAATGCGACATTATCTATTAAGTCTTTTAAAAAGTTGTCTGAAATTGAAGGATTTTCTATATCAATCGAGAAAATAAGTAAAGGTATAGAAAATTCAAAATGGGTTGGACGCTTTGAAATGGTTCAGAGGGAACCGACTATTATAATGGATGGTGCTCATAATCCCGAGGCTTTACGTGAACTTATTGATTCACTAAGAAAACGATATGATGATCAGGATGTAAAAATATTAATGTCTGTTGTAAAAAATAAATCGATCAAATTAATGGTAAAAACGTTAAATCAATATTATGACGATATAACACTTACCACTTTTGACTTTTTTAAGAGTTATAGTAAAAAAGAACTATTACAAAAGTTTGATATTTATGATATAATAGTGTCAGAAAATTGGAAAAGCATTTTGGACGATTTTATTAGAGAGAGAGATTTATCTAAAGTTCTTGTAGTGACTGGTTCCTTGTACTTTGTATCTGAGGTTCGTGAGTATTTAATACGTTATGATTGATTAATTTAGAGGGAAATGTAGGGGTATATATGGCGAAATCTAAACTCATCACAATATGGACGGTCTGGCTTATAGCATTTCCGACGATTACGATCTATTCGTACATAGAATTCAAACCAGTTATTAATGGGAATTGGTTTGATTTATTAGCTTTTGCAATCGTCGTTAGCGCTGTGGCCATTTTTCCTATTAGAGTAGGGAAAATAACTGTTTTCTTCGTTAACGGAATTAGTTTGGCAGCCTTTTTATATTACGGATTATTTGTTGAATTAATGTTAACACAGATTTCATTACTCGCCTTATTTGTGAAAATTAAACTAAAAAAAGATGAAGCCCATCGAATTCCGACTAATTCCACCAACCTCTTATTAACATCAATCAGTGCAGCCGGTGTATATTATTTATTAGGAGGAACTACAGGAATTCTGACTTTTGATACAGTAGAACAGGTTATTCCCGTCATCGGCTATATTCTTACATCTATTTTAGTAAACCAATTTGGTTTAACGATCATTCAGTCATATGTTAACCGTGAAAAATTTTCTATATTCCCTAAGAGTCTGTTAATAGATTCGGGCACAACTTTATTAGGGTTCCCATTAGGACTTTTACTATATTTAATGTATGTAGAAATTGAGGCCATAGCCGTCTTTTTTGTAGGGATTCCTTTTGTCCTAATTTCACTCGTATTCTCCTATTATCACAACAGTCAACGAGTCAATAAATATTTGCATTTAACAAGTCAAGTTGGTCATGAGTTATCGAAGAGCCTAAATGTAAAAGGTGTCTTAGATACTTTTATCAATGAAGTAAAGCATTTAATTCCAGCAACTAATATCTACGTGTTTGATATTACAAGTGACACTGAGAGTATGAACTTAATACGTTATATGGATGAAAATGGGTATAACTTGAAAAAAGATTATAAGATGTATAAAGGTGAAGGATTTGCCGGAAAAGTTTATGAAGACAATCGAAGTATAATGATTACACGAAAGAAAGATTTATTTAACTTAAATCATAATGAGTTACCAGCTCATATTAATAGTGCTCTAGGAGTGCCGATTTTAAGGAATAATAAGATCGTCGGTGTTTTAACGGTTGCATCCGATGAAATTAATGCGTATGAAAAATATCATTTAATGCTATTAGAAATTTTGGCAAACTTCTTGTCCGTAGCTATTGAAAATGCTCGACATTATGAATCAGCTAAAACAAAAAGTCAACGAGATCAATTGACTAGCTTATATAATTATAGGTATTTCATCGAATATCTCGACAGTTACGTCAATGACTTAACAGCTAAGGGACTAGATGAAACCATTTCTGTTATTATTTTAGACCTTGATTCATTTAAGGCGATTAATGACAAATATGGCCATGAATCTGGTAACGAAGTTTTAGCTGAATTAGCTAAACGGTTAGTAGATATGTTCGGTCATTATGGTGTGATTGCTAGATATGGCGGTGAGGAATTTACAATTCTGGTTAAAAACATACCTCATCATGAGGTCGTTCAATTAGCTGAAGACATCCGTCACGCTATTGCGAGTAAGCCGTTTGTATTGTACAAACCTATTAATGGAAACTATGAAGTACAAGAGATTCATGTTACAGCAAGTTTTGGTGTCGCAACATATCCGGATCAATGCGAAACACCACAAGAACTTATCCGTAACGCTGACCGATCCATGTATGTTGGAGCTAAACGCGACGGTAAGAATAAAGTTGCATCACTATCTGTATAAGTTTGATAAATCTCCTAAATCACTAAGTGGTTTAGGAGGTTTTTAGTTTGTTAAACATTAATAAATTTGTCGAACGTATATGACAAGTTTTAACTTATTTTGCGCTTGAATTATGATAACCTCAATGCATCATGAGGTAAGGTGGTTAGAAAATGGACGAGCGTAAAAAAGTAAGAGTCACGATGAATCAAAATAATGAATCCGATCAAAAACATGACTTGGAATATTTTTTAACGCCTAAAGGTAACTCAAAGAAATTTGGAAATTCTGGCCGTATAATGCTCCCTAAAATTCTTAAACCGATCATGCTTGCTTTATTGTTAGGTGTTATTTTTGGGGCAGGAATCATTTACTTTTTCTCTGATATGACACCAGGAGCTGAAGATGATGTTCCTGTAAGCACAGTTGGTGATGATGACGAGGAAAATGATTCAAATGAAGAGGGAAATGAGGATTCTTCATCTACGACTTTTGAAAAGGCAGCTGAAGCTTATGATGTCATTCAATTTGGAGTCTTTTCAAATCGAGCAAATGCCGATGAATTAGTTAGCGATTCATTAAATCCACTCTCGGTTCCGGCTGTTGTACAAGAGGAAAATGGTCAATTTTTGGTCATTAGTCATTTAGTTTTATCTGAACAAAATAAAGACGATATTACGAATTGGTTTGAATCAAATGATTTAGTTTATATGGATGACTTTTTCTATAAAACTTGGAATTTTGATGCGGTTCAGTTAGATGTGAGTGAAAATGAGTTCACCTGGTTAAACGAAGGGAAAAGTTTAATTGAATCTGTTCAATCTGGTATTGATAAATCATGGGTTGATGAGGTTAATGCTTGGTTAGATCAGCAACCTAAAGCATACCAAAACTCTGAATCATTGGAGCAGATAAAACAATTAACGACTGAAGCAGAAAATACGAATCAAACATTGAGAACTATTTATCAACATACGATTCTGTTAAATATGCATATATTTTATGATTCTTTAGCCTAATTTAATTTTCTCTTAAAAAATAATCATTTTATTGCAATTTTGGGGTAAAAAACACGATTTTCTTTATAGGAAATCGTGTTTTTCTATGCTTTGTGACAAACAATTTAAATAGGTAAACTAATTTTAATTGCACCAATCAAAGGAGAGATTTGAATGGAAGATATGATTTTTATTAAAGATGTGCCAAAAGATGATCGACCTAGGGAACGCCTCATACAAGTAGGGCCACATGCATTATCTAATCAAGAGTTAATCGCTATATTAATTGGTAGTGGTACGAAGGGGACGTCTGCTTTGTCACTGGCAACTAGGGTGTTAGTTCATTGTGAAGGTTTATCACTTTTAAAAGATGCAAATATTAATGAATTAACCAATATAAAAGGAATTGGCGAGGCAAAGGCTGTTCAATTAATCGCGGCCATTGAACTTGGTAGGAGGTTACATAACTTTAAAATTGGCGATCGATATACGATTCGCAGTCCCGAAGATGGGGCGAATTTCTTGATGGAAGAAATGAGGGATTTGAAGCAAGAACATTTTGTTGCGATTTATTTAGATACAAAGAATCAAGTTATTCATCGTCAAACTGTTTTTATCGGAAGCTTAAACTCTTCTATCGTACACCCTCGAGAAGTATTTAAAGAAGCAATCAAACGCTCTGCGGCATCTGTGATCTGCGCACATAACCATCCGTCTGGCGACCCCGCGCCTTCTAATGAAGATATTCAAGTTACTAAACGTCTCTTTGAATCTGGTAAAGTATTAGGAATTGAGCTACTAGATCATCTTGTCATTGGTGATCAACGTTATATTTCATTAAAAGAAAAGGGTTATTTATAAAATTAGTTACATTATCCCACAATTTTTGCCTTCTTTAGCTCTATCTATTTTCTATCATTTTTCGTATAATATTAAATAGAACTGACTTAAGCGCCAAAGTTGTCTAAGACATTATCGTGGCGCTTATTCATGTTTTAAGAAGCCATTACATATTTTTAAATATAAGAATAGCAGACAGCGGAGAGGAAGATTGTAATGGGCTCATCTATTTTCACGAAAGATATTGGAATTGATTTAGGGACAGCCAATACCCTGGTGTTTGTTAAAGGAAAAGGAATTGTTCTTAGAGAACCATCAGTTGTTTCCATGAATAATCATACGGGGGAAATTACAGCAGTCGGAAATGAAGCTAAGCGAATGATCGGAAAGACACCGAAGTCAATATCAGTTATCCGACCTATGAAAGACGGAGTCATTGCAGATTATGATACAACATCTTCTATGATGAAATATTATATCGGAAAATTAAAAAACCATTCTTGGTTTGGAAAACCCAACGTTATGGTATGTGTACCATCTGGTATTACGATGGTTGAAGAACGAGCGGTTACAGATGCAACGAAACAAGCTGGTGCTAAAAACGTTTATTTAATATCAGAGCCTTTTGCAGCATCTATCGGAGCAGGATTAAGCGTTTGGGAACCTACTGGAAATATGGTCGTTGATATTGGTGGAGGTACCACAGAAGTCGCGATTATATCCTTAGGTGGAATCGTCACGAGTCAATCCATTCGTACTGCAGGGGATGAGATTGATGAACAAATCATGTATTATGTAAGAAAAGAAAAAGATTTAATCATTGGTGATTCTACTGCGGAAAAGATCAAGAAAGAAATTGGTGCAGCTAAAAAGTCGGAATCAACTTTAGAGCTAGAAATTCACGGAAGAGATGCTATATTTGGTATGCCTAAAAGTGAAAACATTTCTAATCATGAAGTGGTTGATGCCATTTCAGATACAATAAATGATATAATTGAAGTCATTACAGAAACATTAGAATCAGCACCTCCAGAGCTATCGGCAGATATCATGGAACGTGGAATAGTCTTAACTGGAGGAGGAGCGTTATTAACGCATTTAGATGATGTTATAAGAGAGAAAACTAAAATACCTGTTTTTGTGGCTGACAATCCATTAGATTGTGTTGCTATTGGTACAGGGAAATCGTTAGATCAACTCGATCACTTTAAAAATTCTCCTAACATCGCACGAAGAAACATACTTAACTAAGAGTAGGTGCTACATATATGCCTTCGTTTTTTAGAAAAAGAAAACTAATTGTCTTATTTACAAGCATTATTCTTATTGTCGCTATTATCGGATATTCATTGAGAACGGATGAACAATCGAATATAGGTGTTCAATTTATTTCAGATACTGTTGGTTTTTTTCAAAACATTGTTTATCAACCCGTTAATTATGTGATTGATTTTTTTGATGAAATTGGTGAAATACGTGATGTCCACAATCAAAATCAAGTACTAAAACAAGAATTGCAGGATTATAAAAGTATTGCATCACGTGTTAATGAATTAGAAAAAGAAAATAATGAGTTAAAATCTATGTTAGAAATGGAAGAGTCAATACGAGATTATTCACCAATTAAAGGGACAGTCATTTCAAGGAGCCCGGAACAGTGGTTTGAACAAGTTAAAATCAACAAAGGCAGAATGCACGGTGTAGAACCAAATATGGCCGTTGCAACACCTGAAGGCATGATTGGTAAAGTTGTTGGCTCCTCTCAACTTACATCTACTGTCCAATTATTAAGTGGTTTTGATGTGGATTATCAAATTTCTGTTGTAGTTGATGGGAATGAGGATATTTTTGGTTTAATTGAAGGTTATGACCAAGAGACTGATCAGTTAGTCTTTAGAGAAATGACGGACAGTGGAGAGCTTGAGGTAGGACAAACTATTATCAGCTCAGGTATGGGAGGCGTATTTCCAAGAGGTCTCCTAATAGGCGAAGTAACGTCTGTTGAATTAGATCAATATGGGCTGACTCAAGTTGCTCACGTTGAACCAGCGGCTGAACTACTGGATATTGATAATGTCATGGTAATTGATCGGGATATCCAGTCAGCTGTGTTTGAAGGGGAGGAGGAATAGTATGAGATTCCTCTATCTGCCTTTATGGTTAATCATCTTTTTAGTATTAGAGAGTGTTGCGATTCAGTTTCTGCCTAATAGCGTAATGCAATCCGAATTGCTATATATCCCGCATTGGATATTAATTTTTTCCATTTTGATCTTACTGTTTTATGACCAAGGTAAAACGTATCATGGGTTAATGAATGGGATTATTTTCGGCTTTCTAACAGAATTAGTTTACACGGATTTACTCGGGGTGTATTTACTCGCTTATGGAAGCTCATTGTACGTGATCCATTTACTAAATAAGCTTCTACAGCAAAACCTATTCGTAGCCATCGTGTTATCTATTGTAGGCCTAGTTATAGCAGAGTTTGTGTTATTTGCCGTTTATACAATTGTTGGGCAAGTTGACATGGTAATAAGTGACTTCGTTCAAATAAGACTAATTCCAACAACGCTAATTAACTTATTGTTCTTGTTAATAATCTATCCGGTTTTTACAAAACGTTTAATAAAATGGCAGGAAGTCGACGAACAGATGAAGTAATTATTAATGTACGGAAGAAAATTGGGGTGTACCTATATGTCAGAATGGAATCACTTTGTAACGATGAAGGGTACCAATCATGGAATCGTTGTATACTTAGACGATCAATGCTCTTTTGAACAAGTGTTACAAGAACTAGAAGAAAAATTAACCTCAAATACATCATCAGGGAATACCGAAATATCCATACATAGTCAGTATCGATATTTAACTGAGACACAACGTCAAGAAATAGAGGAAATAATCAAACACTATAACCATTTATCTATTAAAAGTATAGATTCATATGTAATGACTAGAGAGGAAGCACATGACCTTTTTGAAAAATCGACAGTCAAAACAGTTATGAAGACCATCCGTTCAGGACAGATACATTCTGTCAAAGGGGATGCCTTAATCATTGGCGATGTAAATCCTGGTGGGACAGTTGAAGCAACCGGGAATATCTTTGTATTAGGAAAATTAAGAGGCATAGCACATGCAGGGATAGAAGGAGATGTTCAATGTATTGTCGCTGCCTCCTTTATGCATCCAAATCAAATTAGAATTGCGAATAAGATTAGTCGAGCTCCAGATTATGATGTGGAGGGATCTCCGCGTGAATTTGCATATGTGAATCCAACAACCGAACAAATTGAATTGAATCAAATGCAGCACTTACAAAAAATTCGTCCAAACTTATTGGATGTATTTGAAAGGGGATTGTAAATATGGGTGAATCAATCGTAATCACATCTGGAAAAGGTGGCGTTGGAAAGACGACGACAACAGCTAATATCGGAACAGCTCTAGCGTTAATGGATCAAAAAGTTTGTTTAATAGATACAGATATTGGTCTAAGAAATTTGGATGTTGTTTTAGGCTTAGAAAACCGAATCATCTTTAATTTAATAGATGTAATTGAAGGGCGTTGTAAACTTCAATCGGCATTAGTAAAAGATAAACGATTTGATTGCTTGCATTTACTGCCTGCTGCACAAACAAGTGATAAGAATGAAGTAACGCCTGAAGCACTCTCAGATTTAATTGAGCAATTAAAGCCAGATTATGACTATATTTTAATAGATTCACCAGCAGGTATAGAGCAGGGCTATAAAAATGCAGTCGCTGGTGCAGACAAAGCAATTGTAGTTTCAACTCCAGAAAAATCAAGTATTCGTGATGCCGATCGTATCATCGGATTGTTGGAACAGGAAGGTTTAAGTGATCCGCCGTTTTTAATTGTTAATCGAATTCGTAAACATATGGTAGATAGTGGTGATATGTTAAATGTAGATGAAATTGTTTCGACATTATCCATTGAGCTACTGGGCATCATTTTAGATGATGAGGACGTGATTCGAGCCTCGCACCATGGTGAGCCAGTCGCATTCCAACCCAACACAAAAGCATCGATTAGTTATCGAAACATCGCCCGACGCATACTAGGAGAATCAGTTCCATTAATGTCATTAGAAGACGACAAAGGATTTGTAACGAAAGTTAAAAAATTATTAGGGATGAAATGATTTTCGAGCAACACTTACATAAGTGTTGCTTTTTTTATGGTCTATTAATTTATGGCGTCCTATCATATCTTTCACATTCCCTGAATAAGCTAGTACAAAATAGAAAGGGAATGGTGAGACATGAATCGAAAATTAGAAGAAATAAGAAGTAATATAGCTAAACGAAAAATGAAACGTAAAATGCCTAATAGACCTTCAAATTATTCACATAGCTCATTGTTAGATGATGAAGAACGCCATGGATATACATCGATGCCAAAAGTAGATTCAAGTGAAATTCGACCTCCTAGAACAGTGAAGTTACTATCTCGGTTTTTAGCTTCCGCCATCATTGTGTTTTTAACACTATTTATATATCAAACACAATTACCATTATTAAATCAAATAAAGCCTTACGTTCATGACGCCATGACAGAAGATTTACCCTTTGCGACAGTACAAGCCTGGTATGACGAACATTTTGCGACACCACTTTTATCATTTGGCAGAGATGAAGAGCGAATGGTTAGTCAAAGTCAGGAATCGGTCCCCGTAAGTGGACTTCAAATGGACCATGTTAGAAACTATGAAGATGGTGTCTATATTGAAGTAAGTGAAAGTAAGACAGTTTATCCTTTGGATCGTGGAACTGTATTATTTGCCGGCCAAAAATCTGAAACAGGCAACACGATTATTTTACAACACGATGATGGAACCAAATCGGTCTATGGTAATCTAGATACAATTGATGTTTTTCACTATCAATTTGTTTCGCCTGGACAAGCCATTGCACAGGTTGAACCAGATGACTTAATGGGTTACACGAATATGTATTTTGCAGTTCAAGAAGGTAGCCATTATGTGGATCCCTTACAATATATTTTAGGCGATACCAATGTTTCAGAATAAAATCATTCAGGTTCATCCCTTATTGCTACTATTATTAGTAGCAAGTTATTTTTTAGGGATGTTTATTGAATTAATTTCTTTTTTTATTATTATTTCCATTCATGAACTCGGTCATTATGCCGCTGCTAGGTACTATAAGTGGAATATTACCAGACTTATGATATGGCCATTTGGCGGCGTAATGGAAACGGAAGATTTCTATACTCGACCTAATAGGGAAGAATTTATGGTTACAATTGCAGGGCCAATCCAACATATATGGATTTACATCGTTTTATGGATTATAAGTATGAACGGATTTGAGCATGTTTTACTTGATCGATTATTTTGGATTAATACCATCATTTTATTGTTTAATTTAATTCCCATTATGCCGTTAGATGGTGGAAAATTAGTTTTCATCGGATTAAATAAGATGGTCTCTTTTCACCAATCATTAATTTGTATGTCACTTTTCTCAATGGTAATAATTGTCCTCATAAATATCGGCTTACTGAGCATTAATTGGACAAGTATTCATTTATTATTTTTGTCGGTGTTTTTAGTGTTCGATAATTGGCTGTTATGGAAAAACAAACATATCATATTGCTTAAGCATTTATTAGCACGCTACCTCGTTCGACAAGAACACATGAGCGAAATTGAGTTATTAAAAGCACAACCCAAAGCCCGGATCAACGACATAGTTAAACATTTTAAAAAAGATCATTATCATTACATTTATGTAAATGACAAAAGAACACCGATATCTGAAGAGGATTGCTTGCGCGCCTTATTTACATACCAACAACCTCACCTCACCATCTCAAAACTATCTTCAAAAGGTGCTTAACTTACCAAAACAAAATAATATCTTTAGAACAAGTGAGTTCGACTAAGAATTCACTTGTTTTATTTTGTTAATTTCAAATATATGGAATAGAAATTTGTGTTAGAATAATTAAAATATTATTTTTATAAGATTGTGAAAAGGTGTACTTAAATTAACAGGGCAGTATAGTTCAATAAGAAACAGAGCTATTCCGTTATGATAATTTAACTTTATTAAAGGGTTGGTAGCGATGGGATTTGATTTATTAGTTAAAATGCAGCCTTCAAGAAAGCGAAGAAAAGAAGGTGAAGTTTTTGTAATACAGCCTTTTGAAAATACTTTTGACTATGGGAAAGTAATTAGAACAAAACTTCCAAGTAAAAATCTTATGGTGGAAGGAATGAACCTAATTTACATCTATAACCAACACTCAAAAGAAGTTGATATTCCAGAGGAACTAAATCCTAATAAACTTCTAATACCACCGCAGATAGTTAATAACCAAGGTTGGTTGAAAGGCTACTTCCAAACAGTAGATATACAGTCTGTTTTAGAGGAAGAAAAAAATATCGATTTTGGATTCTGGGACATAAAAATTAAAGGTTATGTAGATGAAGAAGGTGAACGATTAGATCACGTTCCAGCTATACATGAAGATTTTGGTATAGGGAGTTATGGTTCGGTTGGATATTCAGTAAAGAAGGTTTTTGACCTTTATCATGAAGGTGACTATTAATGTAACAGTGGCTAAAGGTGAAAAAGAAAATAAAGTGCTTAATGACTTATATTTGATTAAGATCTCAAATTAATTGAAATTTGTTAACGGGGGAGTTAATAATATTATGAAAAATAAAAAATATCAACTTGGGTTAATTTATATAATTACAACAATAATGTTTATGAGTGGTTGTAATAATGAAAATTTTAATGGTCAAATTGAAAAGGGAGATACAACTATAAATATAGAGGATTATAATTCAAACGATGGTGTTACGGCATTGTTTATAAAGAATAGTAATGATTTTATATATAGAGTCATTGTGAATGGTGAAACTAATTATTCTGAATACGGTACCGACATCTTAGCATCTGCGATATCAGTTTTGACTATAAACACAGTAAATTCACTAAATGAACTTACAGATAATGAATTAAGTTTTAACCATGAACCTATAAATGGATTACCTTCTATCGAAATAGAAATGAACAATTTTGGTAGTGAAGTTGATAAAGAAAAATCAATAGTATTAATAAAATCGTTAAAGCTTGGGTTAAAGCAAATTGAGCAAGAGTATGGGGATGAATACTTCAAAGTAATGGAAATTAGTGATAATAAATAAATATATAATGAAGTGTTGAGTTTATTCATCTAAAGGTGGCAATAGTTAAACAAGGAAGTTTACACTTTGCTTAAAAAATGTGGCAAGAGCTAATTTTAAAAATGGAGGTGAAATGAATGTTTGTAAAAGTTTATAAATATCATATCCAAAATGATAAAGTGAATGAATACATAAGCATACAAGAAAGAGCTGCGGAGATCTATGGAAAATATTTGGACTTTAATACTATCTATCTTCAAAGTAAAGAGGATAGTACGAAATGGATGGAGATTACAAAATATAAGAATGAAGAAGAATACCATAAAAGTATTAATTTAATTAACGAAGAGGATGATATACAAGACCTATTTAAAGCATTCCAAACGCTTTTAAGTAGTGAGAAACGGGAGATAAGCGAAGAAGACTTTGTAGAAATGAAAGAAATAAATTCGTGTTAAAATTCTTACTCCAATAAATTGTCCTTTTATTTATACACCAAATTAAGAATCGTAATCAATAATTATTGTTAATCATTTTTAGGAGAGGATATTACTTGTTTGAAACAGAAAGATGTTTTGTTAATACCTTTCAAAAATCGGATTATGATGATGTGAAAAAATTATTTGTGAACCAGGAAGTAAGAAAATTTCTTGGGGGCATACGTCAGGAAAATTCGATTAAAGTAGAATTAGACGAAATGCATAATTCAAGTGTTGACTCTTTTTACTGGGTTGTTAGAGAAAAACAAGAAGAAAATTTTATTGGGTTAGTTTCTCTTGACCCTTATCACGACGATATTCACCTCGAAATTTCATATCAATTTTTACCGTATTGGTGGGGAAATGGTTATGCCACTGAAGTAGTTCAGATGATCATTAGTTTTGCTTTAAATGAATTAAACCTTTCAAAAGTAGTTGCTGAAACACAAACCGCAAATAAACCTTCTTGTAAGCTATTAGAGAGAGTAGGTATGAAACCAGAACGAACAATTATGAGATTTGGAGCCGAGCAAGCAATTTATTCCATTGAATCTTAATGAAAACCAAAAAACTCTTCTTTAATAATCTGGGGAGGTAAATAGCGCATAAATATGAAGGGAAAGATAGAATGTTATATTTACAAAAGGTAAAGGCAGAGGAAGAAGATGTGTTACATAATATTATGCAATTTTACATATATGAATTTAGCAAATACATTCCTGACATTCGATTGGAACAAGATGGTGTGTACAAGCCATTTATATTAGAAAAATATTGGGATAGTGATAATTTTCATGCTTATTTTATAAAGGTAGACAACGAGTTAATTGGATTTGGACTTGTGGAAAGTGCAACAGTATCAAAACCCAATTCAATAGAAGAGTTTTTTATTATGGCAAAACATAGTGGCAATGGCTACGGCAAGAAAATTGCTAAAGAATTGTTTGAAATGTTTCCTGGTGATTGGAAAATCACTCAGATAGAAAGTAACCGACCTGCTTATGCTTTTTGGCATGGATTGATAAAAGAAATTACTAAAGAAAATTTCACAAATCGTTTTGAAGATGGACAGTATATTCAAGAGTTTAATACCGATAAAATAACATGATAAAAAAGAAAATATCCTAATTAATAGTAGGATTTAGTTCAATAAGAATTATACTTATTGATCAACTATCTAAGCAGATTAGTTTAACATTAAATAGGTCTTGCAGTGATTTTTTATTTTTCGTTTTTCTTCTTATCTCCCACGGTTAGCAAGAGAATCGAGATAATCAATATTAAGGCACCTATGGTATTTTTGATTGTTATTTCAATTGGGAAAAAGGGATAAGAAATAACTGCAAGCAATATTGGGCTAAAAGCTCTGGTAACATTCGCGATAGAAAATCGTAAATACTTTAGCGCTTCATATAGTAATAATGTTCCAAGGAATCCTCCGAAGAGTGTCGATATAATTAAATATCCGATCCCTTCATATGAATAATTTCCATCAAAAAGTTCCCCAAAAATTAGTGCATAGATCAATACAAAGAATAACGAAACACAGTTATTAGTAAACATGATAGAATTAGAACTCTTTTGTTTAGATATCGATTTTTTGATAAATATATTTGTTAATGCAAAGAAGAATGTATATGCAAGAGCGAAAAAGCTACCTATTAAATTATTGGTGTAATCACCACCTACTTCAACAAAAAGAAATGCGCCAAGAATAGCAAAAATGATAAAAAATGATTCTTTTCTAGATAGTTTTTCATTGAGGAAAATCACAGATAAAATTACAGCAAACACCGTATAGAACCTTCCCAGGAAACCAATCTCCACTGGTGAGAGTAAATCAATGCTCAAAAAAAGAAAGATGATGCCTAAAGAATTAAAAACAGCTAACAGTATAATATCTTTTTCAAAATAAAATTTTACATAATTTTTAGTGAAAAAACCTAATAAAAAACAGGCGGTTATAATTGTTAGCACATTTATAAGTGCTGCTTTAGCAGGGGAAATTTGCATTAGTCCAAATTTCGATAATAATGGACCGACAGCTAACATGAGTACTGAGAGTACATTAAATATATGCCCTTTTTGTAAATCATTCATTATGTTCACCATCCAATCATATTTACTGTCACATTTTATTACTTTAATTATATTTGATAAAAGGAGAATAAAAAGTGTAAATTAATGATAGAGATTTCACCTTTTTAAATAGGAGGTTCGTCATTGAGGTTAGTTGAATACTACATTAAGCTATTTATTACCTTTGAAGAAATTAAGATTGATTATCCAACGAGTGTATCAAGACATTCAATCAGCATAGAATTGAAATGTTCAGAACGTAATGTTATTCATATATTGAATAAAATGGAGGAAAAACAGTGGATTAAGATTATTAGAGGAAAAGGAAGAGGAAATACCACAAATATTACTTTTTTAAAAACACTCGAAGATATGTTTGAGATTTACGAAAGATATTCACTAAAAACGGAAGATATTGAACGTCTCATATCGATGTTTGAGAATAATCTCCAATTAAATGAAAGTCATCAACTAATTAATACGTTTATTAATAAGCTTTTTGGTACTAAAATTAATTTTTCTCAAGATGTCCCAGATGAATATGAGCATTTAAAAATACCTTATTTCCGGTCTCTCTACTCCATAGATCCTTCACAAGCAGAAAGACAAACGGAAAGACATATAGTAAAACAAATATTTAATACATTAGTACGGTATAACGAAGAGCGAAAAGAGGTGGAACCGTGTCTTTCTCATTATTGGGAGATAAGTCAAGACGGAAAGACATTCACTTTTTACCTTAGAAAAGGGATTTTGTTTCATAATTCAAAACATCTTTGTGCAGAGGATGTCAAATTCACGTTTGAAAGGTTAAAGGTAACACCATCAAAATGGATTGTTCAAGATTTGAAAGCTATTAAATGTATGGGGAAGTACATAGTACAATTTACTTTTAATAAACCTTCTTTTCATTGGCTTCTTCTTCTTACTTCACCGAAATGCTCAATTCTTCCTAATGATTATGCTAATAAGTCAACAAAAGAGTTTTCCAAGCTCCCCATTGGGACAGGTCCATATAAAATCAAAGTAAATGAAACCAATTTTCTTGAACTTAAAGTTCATAACGACTATTTTCAGGAACGTGCTCATATTGATGAGATTGCCATTTTTGTGCTGCCCTCAATTGAAAAGTATCTTAATGTAGAATATGTTGATTTGGATCCTATCTTTTATATTCCTTTTACAACTATGAAAGATCATGATAAACAATTTCAATATATCGAGAGGAAAAGGTTATCCGTTAAGTATCTTATGTGGAATATGAATAAAGAAAAAATACGAACGAATGAGGAATTAAGAAGAAAGTTGTCAGATATACTTGATAAAGAAAAAATGGTAAATGAATTAGGTTATCCAAGGAGTGAACCTGCAAGTTCATTTATGAAACAACGTTCATTTCCTCAATCGGGCAAAAATCATCAGGAATCATCTGATGGTACATTAAAAGAAACATTGACCTTAATGACTTATGATCTTCTGCCACATAGTGATGATGCTAAATGGATACAGCAGGAGTGCAAGAAACATGGGATAACGATTCAAACTAAATATCTTCCATTCTCGACTTTTATAGATAATGTAGAAAATGCTGACTTAATTCTTTCAGAGTATGTAACAGAAGAATCGGAAGAAGTTTCGCTTTATAATTTGTTTGAATCTCAAACAGGAGTTATAAATAATCTCATTGATTTTGAAAATAAGGCAATTATAGAAGGAACTCTAAATAAAGTTTTTGAACAAGAAAATATGCATAATAGAATAGATGTATTAAATAACATCGACACGTTATTATGTAAAAGTTGTATTACTATTCCATTGTATTGGACATACCAAAAAGCTTTATATGATAAGGAATTAATGGGCGTATCTCTAAGTACCTTTGGATTAGTTCCTTTTAAAGATTTATTTTACAGAAAACAACTAAGGTAATACATGACCAACTATGGTGTTTAACACCTGACTGGAGCTAGAGTTAAAGAAGAAAGTTAAATTATATCCAATAAGTTGGAAGTATTACAAGAATAAGGTGATGATTTATTTAATTCACACAAGTCATATTTTAATGAATTTGACAACTCGAACATATTAATATATATTTTATTGAACGGTGGTTAATTAATTTCGGAGGTGCTTAAAATTTCACCCAGAAAACCTGTTGATCAACAACTAGAACGTAAAGATATCTTAGACACTGCAAGAGAATTATTCGTAAGTGAAGGCTATCGTGGAGTTTCTATGCGTTTAATTGCTTCGTCATTAAAAGTGAGTCACGGAGCTATTTATTATCATTTCAAGAATAAAGCTAGTCTTTTTTATGCCATAGTTACAGAAGGTTTTCTATCTTTAGATAAAGAACTAGAAAATACAATGGCTATGGAGTTAAATAATGAAACGAAATTAAGAGAAGTTTTTATAGCCTACATGAAGTTTGGCATAAACTACTCAAATTATTATGAGATTATGTTCTTAATTAAAGATGATGAGCTAAATACTTTAATTCATCAAGAGCCAAATCAGAGTTATGAAAATTTTGCCAAAGCTGTCTATCAACTATGTGATCCTCAAAAGGTGAATCTGCAAAGAATTTGGTCAATCTTTTTATCTCTTCATGGTTTTGTTACTCATTATATTAAAAGCGGACAATCATTTGATGAAATAGAAGGACTAGTGAATTCTCATGCTGATTTTTTAATAAAATCATTAGAGTTATAAAATTTTTAAACTTAACTGACCACTGGTTAATTAAAGGGGGATATTTATGAAAAAAGCTTTAGTGTTAGGTGCTTCAGGTGGGATGGGATATTCTATCGTTAATGAATTACAAAGCAAGGGGGTGGAAGTAGTAGCGTTTGCAAGAACTGAAGAAAAGCTACAGAAACTATTTGCCAAACGTTCTGGGATTACAATTTTTCCAGGCGATGTATTTCAATATGAGGAATTAGTTAAAGCAGCACAAGGAGTGGATGTTATTTTTCATTCTGTTAATATTCCATATTATGAGTGGGCATCCAAACAAGAATTTCTCATGACAAATATCGTCAAGGCATCTGAACAAGTTGGTAGTAAACTTGTAGTTGTTGATAATATTTATGCCTATGGGATAAGTAACGGAGAAAAGATTACTGAGGATTCACCTAAAAATCCACATACGAAAAAAGGTGCTATTCGACTCAAACTGGAGACTATCGTAAAGTCTTCTGCTACACCTTGGTTAATTGTTCATTTTCCAGATTTTTATGGTCCTAATGCTGAAAACACCGTTCTAGGTCAGACCTTACAAGGAGTTTCCAATAACAAATCTGGTATTTTTATAGGTCGGAAATACTTAAAGAAGGAATTTATATATACACCAGATGGTGCTAAGGCAATTGTAGAATTAGCTAATAAAGAAAATGCCTTTGGACAAAGTTGGAATATCCCAGGGTATGGTGTTATTACAGGTAATGAAATATTAAAAATTTTGAAAGAGGAAACAGGATATAACAAAAGAGTTTTTACGATAACAAAAAGAATGGTTCGAGTCTACGGCTTGTTTGATAAGATGATGAGGGAATTTGTTGAGATGATGTATTTAAACGAAGAGCCGGTAGTATTATCTGGTGAAAAATATGAAAAAGAAATTGGTCCAGTGCCCAAAACGCCATATCGGGAAGGCTTAATTAAGACGTTGGAAACAATGAAAAAATAAATCTAGAATAGTTTTCTGTTGGGACAAGAAGATCTATTGATGAATTAAAAGGGCAACCCTAGTTTAAAAGTGTTGTCCTTTTAATTGATCGTCTTCATTTCTTTAAATTGAATTTTAGGAATATTATGTTAATATCATTATGTCAGGTTTAAAATACTCGGTTTAGATGAGGAGATAATTGAGTGAAGAGAAAATTGAAAATTGTGAGTTTAATCGTAATACTTACTGTAATTGTATTGCTTTTAAGTGGGGTTGTTTATGAGTTATTAAGCTACAAAAATGTAGAGGAAAATTATCCACCAGATGGAGTAATGGTTAAGTTTGAAGAAAGAGAACTTCATATAAATGTTAAAGGAGAAAAGTCTAATTTACCACCTGTAGTAATTGAAGCTGGAACAGGTAATTGGTCGTATGATTGGTCTCAATTTCAAGATAAACTGTCAAAGCACACTCAGGTCATTACTTATGATCGTGCTGGTTATGGGTGGAGCGACCCACCGAGCAATGGATTTAGTCTTGATTCTACAACTTCAGACCTTAACCAAATTCTAAATTATGCTGAAATTGAAACACCTATTATTCTTGTTGGACATTCTAATGGGGGTGTGTATGCCCGTCATTTTACTGATAAATATCCTGAAAAAGTTTCTGGGCTAATTCTTGTTGATTCACGAAATGAATTCTTTAGAGAAGCTGCTCCTAAATTTAATGAGAAGTTTCTTGACGCGGAAGACCAATCGACTAATATAATTCTATCTCATTTAGGAATTATTAGATTAGTTGCTGATAATACATTGAAAGGAATGCCAGATTTTATTTCTAAAGAAAAATACGTACAGGTTCAGTATGATGCACCATTTTTTAAAGTGTTAGATGAAGAAATTGAACAAATTCCTAGGAGTGTTAAGAAGCTAAATAATTTAGAATCACTTGAAGATAAACCATTAATGATTATCACACCTAAAAATATTGATGCTGGCGCAGAAGCTTTTGGTTTTTCGGAGGAGCAATCAGAAAAAATTAATCAAAAATGGAAGGAAAGTCAGGAAAAATTAACAAGTCTTTCAAAAGACAGTGAATTAATTAATGTAGAGAATAGCAGCCATGCAGTTATGTATGATCAACCACAAAATTTATTAAATGCTGTTCTAAGTATGGGAAAAAGTTTAGTTGATTAATAAATAACTTTAGTATTATTTACTCTTAAATTATTAGATGCAATATTTCAGGTCCCTTGCTAGAAAATTGGAGGTGTAAGTATGTTTGTAAAAGTTTATAAATACCATATCCAAAATGATAAAGTGAACGAATACATAAGCATTCAAGAAAAAGCGTCAGAAATCTATGGAAAATATTTGGACTTTAAAACCACTTATCTTCAAAGCAAGGAGGATAATACGAAATGGATGGAGATTACAAAATATAAGGATGAAGAAGAGTACCAAAAAAGTATTAACTTAATTAATGAAGAAGAAGAAATATATGAACTATTTAAAGCATTCCAATCGCTTTTAAGTAGTGAGAAGCAGGAGATAAACGAAGAAAACTTTATTGAAATGAAAGCAATGAATCAATGTTAACTTTCTCTTATTCAATTAACGGGGCCTTTTGTTTAAGAGGAAATTGACAAATTCTTATAGAATTGTAATTGATATATTAAGTTATAGGGATGAAGCCTATAGAAGAGCTATTAGAAAAGAGTATTATTATGCTTTGAACTGCATTGATAAATTAAGACTATCAATATCAACTGCCTGGTATATGGATGCAGGCATTCAACCAAATACGTTTGGTGACTGGGCTAAATACGAAGGTAAAAGAAGTGAGTTAGAGGATTGGCAGAAATCTCTACTTGAAGCCTGGGAATGTGGAAGAGATACTGAAGAAATTATAAATGTTATGAAAAGCATTGTTCTTGAATTTAAAAAAGTTCACCGTTCCTTATGTGATGAACTGGACATTAAAGAGGATTCAGAGTGGGTTAATAAAATTGTAAATATGGTTTTATGAATTTAGTCAATTATTAGGATTATCCTTATATTCTAATGGAAGGCATAAATTGAACTAGGCAACCATAAAGTTGATTGCCTAATATTTTTTAAAATGAATTGTTGGAATATTATGTTAAAATTTATTGAACAATTACCTGATCTTTATGAAATGATAAAGTTTAATTAAAATTAGTTTATTTTTCACAAAATCCGGGCTTTAGTTGATGAGCCTCTAAAGATTAAGGGGAGAGGTTAATGAATTATATTATAATGTCCGTGCTTGCATTAATTGTTTATTTACAGATGGTTCAGATTGAACAAGTTAATCATTCAAACCTTTTTAAGAAAGTAGTTATTGTAATAGGGCTACTATATATTCTCCTTGTACCTTTATTAATATTAATGGACATATCGAACTTCTTTGGTTGGTCGGGAGTAATCACAACTACAACAATATTAATAGTTGAAATATCGCTGTTTATTTTTGTTATTAATAACTTACCAACAAGCCCTTTTGAAAATAGAAGTAGTGAAACGTATGAATGAACCTAAAGAATTTTATTTTGAACTTTTGAGAGTGTTAGTGGAGTACCCATCAGGGTTAGGGGGAGGAGATTATAATGAACAATAATGTAAAGCAAGAAGTTCGTTTTTTTATGATCTTTATTCCACTTTTGCTCATGATCACCCTTCCTTTATGGTTTATTTTTGGTCCTTCTACATCAATTAAAGAAAATATGTTCAAACAAGAAGGCATTATTGTAATGAAAAAATTTAGGCAAATTGATGAAGAACGACAATTATTAGTAATTCCAAATATCGACCAAGACGACATGAAAGACAAAACAAAAATAGAATTGGAAGTAATGGCTCAAGAAAAAGAAGGTGCTTATTATCACGTTTCAGAAGAAAAGTTCAATGAATTAAACGTTGGATCACAAATTATAGTTTATTGGGAATACCCTGAGTTGCATTCAGACCCTCCTCAACGTGGCGCAGAAATAATAGAAGTGGTATCAAAATGAAAGTAGCTTAGAAGCTATAGTTTAATAAGGAGTGGCCTTATGAAAAAAGTTACACTTAGAGAAATCCATGAACTTGATCTACCTATTTTCTTTGAACATCAGAAGGATCCGATCTCCAACCACATGGCTGCATTCACATCTTCAAGCTGAATGGGCAAAAGGGGAAGCTTCTTATACATTTGTTGTAGAAGTACAATAAATAGAAAATTTAATTGTATATTCACTAACTGGAGTGCTGACTGGCAGCAATATTAAAGAAATAGATATGAAAGTTGTCTTATTAATCAATTAATAAACAAGGTGGGGACACAAGTGGATAAATACATTGCTACTAAATTTACTTGTACAGGCTTTATTATTATGGCTTTATCTGGTATTGGGAAAATTCTTATGATAGGTTTGCCAGACTTCTATGTGCATCAAGAAGATAGTAGTATTATACCTCTATTAACATTTATTGGCGGCAGTATCGTCTCTTTAATTGGGATATCTTTTTATATCAAGAAAGTTTATAATTTTTTAAATAGTTATTATGATATATTCTAAAATCCATCATTAGGAGGTTTTAATTTGCAAAAATCTGGAGAAACATTTAGCTATATTAGTTTATTGTGTGTCACACTGGCTTGGTTACCAGCAGTGCTGTTTTATACTGGTTGGGATGTTCGGGGAGTTATCTTAAATATTTTGACACCATCCTTATTATTAATTAGTTTTGTATTCGGTCTTTTAGGTATTTTTCGGTCGTATGATAAAAAGTTTCTATCTTTTATTTCGGTTATTTTTTCCGTAATTACTTCCGTATTATACTTAACTGTCCTAGTCGTTTCAGGCATGGGTAGTTCTTAGAAGAACTACATAAGTTAGACGAAATGCTGTATATTAATTCCTACATAAGCTATCTTGAGTAAATAGTAAAAGGGCGATCACTAAATGGTCGTCTTTTTTTGTAAACACCAAATTTTTGGAATATTATGTTAACATTAGGTGAAAGATCTTGACTTAATGTAGGTTATTTTAAAAAGTTTGTTTAATTAGTATAAATAAAGAAACTTAAACAAACCTGGAGGGATTGCATGAAGTTTAGTGAATTTGGATTAATCCTATTTGTTGAAGAGTACGAAAAATGTATTGATTTTTATAGAGATGTGTTGCAATTACCGATAAGAAATATTAAAGATACTTTAGTTACATTTGATTTACCAAATGGTTATTTAATGGTAGAGCAAGGTGGAATTGCTTCAAATCAAGAAAAACAAAGAGAACAAAACCCCACGGTCATTCGTTTTGATGTAGACACATTAAAGACTGAAGTAGAAAGGTTAGAAGAACGTGGTATTTCTTTTATAAATAAAAAGATTGAGTTTGACTGGGGGACTATTGCCGTATTTACTGATCCTGATGGAAACAGAATTGAATTAGGTGAAATCAATAGTTCCAGTGGTTCATTTGAACATAAGTAAGCTTTTGCTTTAACAGTGCAATAGTTCAATTAGAGCAGTTGCTCTTGTATTAATGGGGAAATAATTTTAAGAAGTGTTGGGGGCTAAATATGAGGGAGATAAATCTATCGAATGGTAAAACAATTGAAGTAGAGTGTTTAAGTTGTGCTCTGACAAGTGGACTTATTGAACCAGATGGGGGAGTAATAATTGAAACTGAACACTTTCACGCTCATCAAGATGTTGCATATCCAATAAGAGGACTGATCATATTAGCTTCTAAACGTCACATCAAATGTTTTGATGAGTTGACGGATGAGGAAAAATTAGATTACATAAAAGTTTTAACAAAATTAAGACAAGCTCAAAGAGAAGTTCTAGGAATTGAGTATGTTTATTATTTTTATAATGAAGATACAACTCACCATTTTCATACTTGGATGGTGCCAAGATATGAATGGATGTATGATTTTGGTCGTTCTGTTGAATCTGTTAGACCTGTTTTACTTTATGCTCGAAACGAAATGAACAACCATGAAAATGTTAATGAAGTAATAAAAGCAATTAACTCTCTAAATAAAGAATTAAATAATTGGGGGGGAGATTATGAAAAATAATAAAATTTTAATTGGCATGATATTTGTATTAATTCTATCTAATATTTTCTTTGCGTATAGGAGTTTTGAATTAAATAAACAGCTTGAACAATCAAATCAAATAACCAACAGTACAGTTTGGCATGAATTTACTGATTTAATTGGTAGCCTTCATTATGTATCGCAAGAACTAGCGCAATATGATGCCTCTATGAATGAAGATGAAAAGGAACTTTATCTTTATTCTTTGGGTAAAGAAGCAAACCGTTTAAATGAAATAGGGAAGAATCTAAATCGTATATTTATTAGGAGAGGTCAGGATGAATACTTAAAATACGAAGAACACATTTGGATCATTGAAGAGTTCATTGGTGATGTCTCAAGAGATGAAGTGAAAGATGAAAAAAGAATACATAATTTAGCTAAAGTAATTAACGAACAACAAAAATATTTGAGTGAAATGTTCTATTCAGATAATGCTATTGCTTTATCAGGGGCTAATGAAGATGAAAATATAAAAAGAATTGAAGAAATTCTAGAAGTGATTATAGAGGAAATAAACAAAAATTATGGAGTATTATTTCTTGATCCATTAATTGTCAAGACAGTTTAGTAAAAGGGGTGAAAATGTGAAGTTAAAACCTATATTCCTTTTATTTCTTTTATTATTAATGGCTTGTGGTCATGAAAATAATGCGACATCTCATTTCACCTTAGGGATCGAGGGTTATTCTGATGAGGAATTTGAACGTACAGGAGTATTTATTGATCCGAGTTCAAAACTTGCGAAAGAGGCAACACCAGGTATTTTTAATAAGTTCGATGATTCTAAAGCATATCTTATTGGCAGTGGAGTGTACAGAAAAGCAACCCATGATGAAGAAACAAATCAAATCGTTTATGATGATCAAGAAATTCCAGTATTGATCATTTTTAATGAAGGTTTTTATCAGCAATCAAGGGGTCATAAAGATGTGGATCCAGTATTATCTAATGGCATTACGATAATGAAGGAGAATGGGGAAGTTATTAAGAGCATCGCGATATCAGCAGAACATTTACAATATAAAGGTGAACCTTTTCTTGTTAGTGAATAAAAAAATCTCCATAGATTATAAATCCTAAATTAAGAGATTTATTGAATAGAATATAGGAGGCCTTGAATGATTTTTGAAATGACCACTCAGGTGCGTGTATCAAACTTTGATGAAGGGCGTAAATGGTATGAAACTTTATTGAACAAGAAGCCTGATTTTATTCCACACGAGGGTTTTGTAGAATTTGAACTTATACCAGGTTGTTGGCTTCAAATAGCAGAAGGAAAACCCACTGAAGGAAACGGTCCATTACGTTTGGGTGTTTCTAATATTGAATCCGAAAGAGAGAGACTTATAAAGGAACTTAAGATTGATAAATTTGAGATAAATTCAAGGCCAGAAGTTCCAGTTAAATGGGGAACTTTCAAAGATCCTTGGGGTAACCACCTTGGATTTTTTGAATACTTGGATAAGGACGAAGAAAAGAAGAGTATCAAAAACAACTTAGAAAGAACATTTAACTGATAGTTAAGTTACTGAATAGTGGGAGGGATAGTAATTGGAAATCAAAATTGTTGATAGGCCGCTTTGGAAGGGGGTTGCAGCATTGTCGTTTGTGTTTGCCGTCATTCAATTTTGGGGTGCACACAGTTACTATTCCTCAGCGTATTTTCTTTCGGGTATCAGTTTTATTTTATTAGGATTAGGATTTTTAATGAGGAAGAATTTGACTTATTTAACTTTAGGAAATAATTCGCTAACTATACACCTAAGAGGGTTTTTGAGCAAAAAGAAGATAAATAACCATGAAATAGAAGAGGCTGAATTTTTGGAGAAAGCAGTCATTCTTCAACTAGAAGATGAACGTAAATACAAACTTAAGAAAGACTGGATATCACACGAAGATTTAGTTGAATTCAAAAAAGAACTTAAAGCTCACTCAGTCATTATTAGATAGGGGATACTTATGGAAAACAGATTTAATTCATGGTCTTTTTATTTAATACTTATTTGCATAGGTTTAGCAGCCTACTCATTGTATTCAAATATTTATCATACTTGGCTGATTGCACCTCCAAATTATATATTATTTATCATTAGTTTGTTAGCGCTTACTTTAGGGATTCTTGGTCTTGAAGATAAAAGAAATAGGCTTACAAAAACGAGAAGCTGGTTAACAATCACTTTGTCAACATTGACATCTATCGGACTATTTGTGGTGCTAACATTTACAGCTATTTTTTCGGGTGTAAATGAACATGTAAAAACCGTAAATTCACCTGATGGTCATTATACTATTGATTTTTACCGTTATAACGCGGGTGCAGCAGGTTCATTTGGTGTGAGGGGAGAATTAGATGGACCACTGTGGTTTAAAAAGCGTATTTATTACGAGGACTCCGCTCATTTAGTTGAAGTTGAATGGAAAGATGACAGTACAGTAGAGGTTAATAATCATACTTTAAATTTGAACAAGGGAGGTTCTTATGGATATTAGTCTCCCTATTAGCAAAGGAGTGTTTATTCATGGGTAACTCAGTTCGTGATGAAAAATTAGAGAAATTAGAGTTTTTTATAGGAGAATGGGAATTAGAGGTGATTCACCCGCATTTCAAAACAAATTCGATCAATGGACAAGCTGTATTTGACTGGATGGAGAAAGAGAAGTTTGTGGTTCAGAGAACTAATATCAATCAACCAGAGTTCCCGAGTAGTACGATTGTTTACGACTATGATCCTAATGCCGGTATCTATATACAACATTATTTTGATTCCCGAGGCATAACTCGTTTATATCATATGAGCTTAGAAAAAAATCTCTGGAAAGTATGGAGAGATACATCAGATTTTTCACAATTAGATTTTTGCCAACGATTTTTTGGAGAATTTAATGAGTCAGGTGATGTGATACAAAGCTCATGGGAGACATCAAATGATGGAATACACTGGGAGCACGATTTTAGGGTTGTTTATAAAAAGTTAGGTAAATAGAAACTTATACTTATCTTAAGTGAATGAATGGCTTACAATTTAACCTTTACAAAAAGAACTCATGGTGTTTAAAATAGGTTTTGGTAACAACCAAGAACAGCCGTGAAGTGGTTGACAAACGTTTAGACATCGTGCTATGATTTATTTTGTTATGCTTAATTGTAGCACCGTTGCTACAACCGCTCAGAAGAGGTTTTTTAAACTTACTCGGTAAGTACCTCGGATGGCGAGTCTTAGTCTTTGAGGAGGTGCAGAAGATGTACGCAATTATTGAAACTGGTGGTAAACAAATTAAAGTAGAAGAAGGTCAATCAGTATTCATCGAGAAGCTAGATGCTGAAGCGGGTGAAGAAGTTACGTTTGACAAAGTACTTTTTGTTGGTGGCGATTCTGTAAAAGTTGGCGCTCCATTAGTAGATGGCGCAACTGTTACAGGTAAAGTTGAAAAACAAGGTAAAGGCCGTAAAATTGACGTTTTCAAGTATAAGCCAAAGAAAAACTACAAGCGTAAACAAGGCCATCGTCAGCCATACACTAAAGTAACGATTGAAAAAGTCAATGCATAAAGGTATTTGAACATGGTTGAATTGAATTTATTTAAAAACCATAACCAAATGATTGTCGGTTTTGAACTTTCGGGACATGCTAATAGTGGTCCTCATGGACATGATTTAGTGTGTGCTGCGGTTTCAGCCGTTTCATTCGGAACTGTCAATTCAATTATAAAACTTTGTCAGATCGATCCCGAGATTGAGCAAGGGTCAGATGGTGGTTATTTAAAAATGCTCTTACCTCATGGGATGTCTGATGAAGCTTTTGATAAAGCTCAGACTTTATTAGAAGGAATGTTAGTTACATTCCAAACGATTGAAAGAGATAATAAGCAATATTTATCCATCTCTGAAAATTAAGGAGGTGCATGTCAATGCTACGTCTAGATTTACAATTTTTCTCACAGAAAAAAGGTCAGGGAAGCTCTAAAAACGGACGTGACTCAGAGTCTAAACGTTTAGGAGCTAAACGTGCTGACGGCCAGACTGTTACTGGTGGCTCTATTCTATACCGTCAACGCGGTACGAAAATCTATCCAGGTGAAAACGTTGGCCGTGGTGGCGACGATACACTATTTGCAAAAGTAGATGGTGTTGTTCGTTTCGAACGTCAAGGTCGTGACCGTAAAAAAGTTAGCGTTTATCCTGTCGCTCAATAAGATTTCAAAAAGCTGACTCCTTCATGGGTCAGCTTTTTATTTTGTCTAAAACATCGATTATTAAGCCGAATTCTCACAGTGTAAATTATGGTATGATATAAAAAAAGATACTTGGGGGATTTGGATGAAAGTCGAGGTTGAGGAATTATTAGCGTTACTAAGATTGTATCGACATGATTTAATGAATGATTTGCAATTAGTTCAAGGATATGCAAGTATGAATAAGCATGATTTATCAAAAGAGAAATTAGATGGGTTGATTAGTAAGTTAAGGGAAGAACGGACGCTTCAAACCCTTCATGCACCGCAATTCGTTTATTGGCTCATTCAGTTGAAATTAAATGAGCGAGAAACGAGATTTGAATTTGAGATTGAAAGCCATGATCATTCAATTGGGAATTATGATGAAGAACTCGTCTTGGATGGGAAAATGTTAATGGATCACCTGAGAAATAATTTAGGTTCTTTAGCAGAATTACATATTACATTGCGAGTGCAATATAATCAGAGTTGGTATATCCAATATGATGTATCTAGAATAGACTTATTAAATAATATAGACAAGTTATCAAAAACTAATCTCGAGGTAAAACATAACAAAGAAGTAACATCGTTTGAATTTTCTTATAGGTAGGTGAGAAGCATGTTTGTCGATCAGGTGAAAGTATATATAAAAGCCGGTGACGGTGGTAATGGATTAGTTGCTTTCAGACGTGAAAAGTATGAACCCAAAGGTGGACCAGCCGGTGGTGATGGTGGTAACGGCGGTGACGTGATCTTTGAGGTGGATGAAGGTTTAAATACTTTAATGGATTTTAGGTATCAAAAACATTTTAAAGCATCTCGAGGAGAAAACGGTATGAGTAAAGGAATGCACGGAAAGAATTCCGAACCTTTAGTTGTACCTGTACCACCTGGGACGACTGTGAGAGATGCTGAGACTGGTGATTTAATCGCTGATTTAACGGAACATAAACAACGTGCAATCATAGCCAAAGGTGGCCGCGGTGGCCGTGGTAATATTAGATTTGCGAATGCACGTAATCGCGCACCAGAACTAGCTGAGAACGGAGCACCAGGTGATGAGTTAGATGTAACACTTGAACTTAAAGTGTTAGCTGATGTTGGATTAGTCGGATTTCCAAGCGTAGGAAAATCCACGTTATTGTCCGTTGTTAGTGCAGCGAAGCCTAAAGTTGCAGAGTATCATTTTACGACGATTCATCCTAATTTAGGGATGGTTAGAACAGAAGATGATCGTAGCTTTGTCATGGCGGATTTGCCTGGGTTAATTGAAGGAGCGCATTCGGGTGTTGGTTTGGGTCATCAATTTTTGAGGCATATCGAACGTACAAGGGTTATCGTTCACGTAATTGATATGTCAGGTTTGGAAGGACGAGATCCATATGAAGATTTCGTAACGATAAATGAAGAATTAAGACAGTATGATGAAAAGATGCTACAACGTCCGCAATTAGTTGTGGCAAATAAAATGGATATGCCGAATGCCCAGGAGAATTTTAAGGCATTTAAAGCTAAAATTGATGATGAGTATCCGATTTTCCCTATTTCTACTATTACA
Source organism: Aquisalibacillus elongatus (assembly GCF_003843875.1). GTDB lineage: Bacteria > Bacillota > Bacilli > Bacillales > Alkalibacillaceae > Aquisalibacillus > Aquisalibacillus elongatus. Next base: position 252,047 of record NZ_RKRF01000007.1, read on the forward strand.
AAAGATGGTGTGAATGAACTGCTTTATGCAGTTGCAGATACATTAGAGCAGATTCCAAAGCATCAGTTTGAAACAGAAGAAGACGAAACCCAAACCGAAGAACGCGTGCTATATAAATTTGAAAAAGATGACGATTCGATTGAGATTATGCGTGATCCGGATGGAGCGTTTGTGATTTCTGGAAAAACGATTGAACGAATCTTTAAGATGACGGACTTCAATCGTGATGAATCGGTTCGCCGTTTTGCAAGACAAATGCGACATCTAGGAGTAGATGATGCATTAAGAAAACGAGGCGCTACCGATGGCGACATTATTCGGTTATTGGATTTTGAATTTGAATTTATTGAGTAAAATGTTTACCCCGCCTCTACACATAATATGGTGTGTATCAGGCGGGATTTTTCTTTTATATATCATATTTAAATTAGGCAAACGCTCAACTTTTTTTCGTATTTGCATAATGTGATAGTGGAACATTATGTGAAAGGAGATGACACCATGAAAATTCATGTTGTCCAAAAAGGTGAAACGATCCGTGATATTGCAAATGAATATGACCTTTCAATTGAAGAATTAAAGGAGATGAACCGTCACATAGACTTTAATCAAGATCTGATGCCGAAAATGAAAGTAAAAGTACCATTAAAAGAACCTGTTTTTGCCGATCGATCAAGTGATATTAATGTAAACGACAAACGATTAGCTCCGCCACACAATCCAGATAAACCTAAAGCCCTTCCAAGAATTGCAGAAGATGAATATGTGTTTAGTGATAAACTTATTTCTTCAATAGACGACGATCAAGATAATGAATTTATTCAACAGTTTTTACCTGAACAGTACGTGCAGTGGGACCCTAATATGTACCCACAATACATGAGCACATATGAATACCCAGTTCAAGCTAATCCAGTCCCAACTGATTATCGATATGCACCTTATTACAATCAATACAACTATTACCCAGGCAATCCATATATGGAACCTTATTATCAAAACTATTACCGTCCTTATAATCCTTGTGGTTGTGGTGGTTATAGCTATTAACTTTTGAGTTAGTCATTTACAATGTGGTAAAATAAGCACTAGTATTGGCAGACGAAGGGGAATGAAAAATGGAAAAACATATCGAGCAATTAACGAAGTGGCTACAAATGCAAGTAAAAGATGCTAATGTCAACGGATTGTTAGTTGGTTTAAGTGGTGGAATTGATTCTTCAGTTGTTGCACATTTAATTAAAAGAGCATTTCCTAACAACTCATTAGGTGTCATTATGCCTTGTAAAAGTCATGGTAAAGACGAAGAAGATGCTCAATTAGTTGTGAATACTTCTGAAATTGATTCTGTTACCATTGATTTAACGGATCAACATGATTTGTTATTTAATGGTATTAAACAAGGATTAGAAGCTAAAGAAGATTGGAATTCAGATAAAGAACGTTTAGCTGATGCAAATTTACGCGCAAGGTTAAGAATGAGTACGCTTTATACCATCGCAACAAATTATAACTATTTAGTGGTAGGAACGGATAATGCCGCAGAGTGGTATACTGGGTATTTCACTAAATATGGAGATGGAGGCGTGGATTTAGTTCCACTTTTACATTATACAAAAACAGAAGTACGTGAATTGGCTAATAAATTAGGTGTACCTGATGAGGTAATCAATAAAGCGCCTAGTGCCGGATTATGGGAAGGTCAAACAGATGAGGAAGAGATGGGAATTTCGTATGATACGATCGATGCCTTCTTAGAAGGTGAAAAAGTTGATGATGAAGCTGAAAAGAAAATTATTAACATGCATGAGCGAACGGCGCATAAACGTGCATTACCAGCTTCTCCACCTGATTTCCATCATTTCACATTAGAATAAACGAATGATAAACACCTCTTATTTCAAACTAATGAATACGGAGGTGTTTTCATGTTTAAGAAACTTATGTTATTGATCAGTATAGGTTTGCTTAGTGCGTGTACGTTTGTAAATCCAGACCAGGAAGAAAGTTGGTCTGACGGTGAACAAACAACAGATATTCAACTCGACCAAAAGCCAAGTACTGAGGAGAAAATACGTTATAACACGTACGAAAATCCCTATGAGTACTATTATGATCGAGAAACAGATAATTCACTAGGTAATACCGATAATAACGATCGAATTCGCGATGAAGAATTTAGAGAACGAAACGAACAAAATCGTCAAATTTATTACGATTTACGCGAATTAGACGAGGTTAGAGATGCAGGTGTATCTGTTCAGGATAACCAAATTTATGTTTATATTATATTAGAAAGTCGTTCGAATGAAGAAGAGACGGTTGAAAAAGTTAAAGAAGTAGTGGAAAATATAACTGACCGAACAGATATTATCGTTAATATCAACGAAGAGTTTCACAATCGAATCGAAAACAGAAAGAAAGATTAAAACGAAAAGGAGGTTACTCCTTTTCGTTTACATACGAATGGAGGTCAAACAATGAAGTTTGCAATTGTCACAGGAGCTTCTAGAGGGTTAGGTGAGGAAGTCGCAAAAAATGTCATTCAACAGGGCTATCACTTGTTTACTATCTCTAGAAAACGTAAAACTAATGAGCTTAAAAATTTAGCTAATGAAAATCGTAAGTCTTATTACCATCATTCATGTGATCTAAGTGATCTTGAAAAACTCAATGATACACTTTATGAAATCATTACAAAACTTCAAGGTCAGACAGTTGAAGAGTTATTAATTGTTAATAACGCAGGCATGGTAGCGCCTATCGGTCCCGTCGGTTCACTAGAGAGTCATGATATTGCTCGACATGTTTCGGTTAACTTAACATCGCTTATGATTATCGTGAATACGATAAAAAAACATGTAAACGCAAATCGATTATTTGTAGTAAATGTGTCATCAGGTGCTGGTGAAAGAGCTGTATATGGTTGGAATGCTTATTGTTCGACAAAATCAGCAGTGAATTTATATACTCAAACCGCTGCCTTAGAAGCGGAAGAGACAAATTCGAAAGATCTACATATCGCCTTCAGTCCTGGAATTATGGATACAGACATGCAAAAGGAAATCCGAAGTACGGATGAGGAAGATTTCAAGAACGTCGAACAGTTCAAACAATATAAAGAAGAAGGGCAATTAAGAAGCCCTAAAGAAGTCGCCGATATCCTAACAGGTTTAATACAGGACAAAGAGGCGGTTAAAAATGGAAAAGTGTATAAAGTCTATGATTTAGTGAAGTAAGATAAGGGAGGAGAAATCATGGCAGGACATTCAAAATGGCATAATATTAAACATAAAAAAGGTGCCAAGGATGCTCAACGCGGAAAACTGTTCATGAAATTAGCAAAAGAAATTTATGTAGCCGCCAAAGAAGGCGGAACTGATATTGAAACGAATTCAGCATTGCGATTGGCTGTTGATAAAGCAAAATCAAACAATATGCCAAATGATAATATTGAAAGAGCTATAAATAAAGCTTCTGGTAACCTTGATGGGGAAAACTATGAAGAAATTATTTATGAAGGTTATGGTCCAGAAGGCGTTGCCGTTATGGTTAAAACGTTAACAGATAATAAGAACAGAACAGCATCTGAAGTTCGTCATGCCTTTTCAAAAAATAATGGTAACTTAGGTGAGAATGGCTGTGTATCCTTTATGTTCCAACGTAAAGGTTATATTGTCATTAAGAAAGAGCATGTAGATGAAGATGAAGAAACGTTTATGCTAGTAGCAATTGAAGCTGGATGCGAAGAGGTTGAAGCTAATGATGAAGTTTATGAAATCTTTACGACAGTAGAAGATTTTGAAAACGTTAGAAATGAACTTCAACAATCATACCCAATTGAAGCGGCAGAGTTAACGATGTTTCCAGATACTTATACATCGGTTTCTGAAGAACAACAAGATCATATGAGTAAACTAATCGACATGCTAGAAGATTCAGATGATGTGCAAGAAGTTTATCACAATATGGAATAAACTGTTGAGCCTCTCCCTATGGCGGAGAGGTTTTCACATTTTTATATCACTCATTTAAATCATCTCGTGTTACACTATTAGTAGTTGTTTTAGGATATAAGGGATTAGGAGGAGCTTCATGTACGCTTACATAAAAGGTGAAGTGACAGAGATTAAAGATGATTTTATCATTTTAGAGGTTTCAGGTATTGGTTATGAGATCTATTGCCCGAATCCTTATCGTTTTCAACAACAAGTCGGTCAAATGGCCCAGGTTTTTACATATTTCTATGTTCGAGAAGACATGCAAATGTTATATGGTTTTATAGAAGAAGAAGAAAAGGACTTATTCAGAAAACTTTTAAATGTATCGGGGATTGGACCAAAAAATGCCTTAAGCATTGTAGGACAATCATCGGTATATGACTTTGCTAAAGCCATTGAACAAGAAGATGATCAATTTCTGACGAAGTTTCCTGGTGTTGGAAAGAAAACTGCCCGTCAAATGATTTTAGATTTAAAAGGAAAAGTCAGTGAATGGATGAGCCATGTATCTCAACCAGATGATTCGATGGTGAATCAAGCCTCTCCTGCTGATAGTGGCTACTATGATGAGGCTGTTGAAGCTCTTAAGGCGTTGGGGTATTCTGCAAGAGAAATACAGGGTATTTCTAATCAGTTAAAAACATATGAAGGACAGTCCACAGATGATGTTGTCAAAAAGGGATTGCAATTATTAATGCGTTAAAAAGTAGGTGAGTCTAATGGATGATCGTATGGTATCAGGTGAATTACAACGAGATGACCAAGACGTAGAGCAAAGTTTAAGACCTTCTACGTTAGCTCAATATATTGGACAATCGAAGTCAAAAGAGAATTTAAGTATTTTTATAGAAGCTGCTAGAATGCGCGAAGAATCTTTGGACCATGTTTTATTATATGGACCACCTGGTTTAGGTAAGACGACACTTGCGTCGATTATCGCTAATGAAATGGGAGTTCAATTTAGAACAACGTCTGGTCCTGCTATTGAACGTGCAGGTGATTTAGCAGCCATTTTATCCTCACTTGAAGCGGGAGATGTATTATTCATTGACGAGATTCATCGACTGCCTAGATCGGTTGAGGAGATTTTGTATCCTGCAATGGAAGACTTTGTTTTAGACATTGTGATTGGCCAGGGGTCAGAAGCTCGTTCAGTACGTTTGGAGCTTCCACCGTTTACATTAGTGGGGGCAACAACAAGAGCAGGTTTATTATCGGCACCTTTAAGAGATCGTTTTGGCGTTTTAAGTCGGTTAGAGTTTTATAAAGTAGAAGAATTGAGCATGATTATAAAGAGGACGGCAGATATTTTTGAAGTCGATATTGATTCAGAAGCAGCAGATGAAATAGCGTCACGCTCTCGTGGTACGCCTAGAATTGCTAACCGTTTGTTAAAACGCGTAAGAGATATTGCTCAAGTTAAACAAGAACCAACCATCTCGTTCAAAACAACACAAGAAGCACTAGGTATGCTACAAGTCGATATAGCGGGATTAGATCATATTGATCATAAATTTTTATTAGGTATTATTGATAAATTCCAAGGTGGTCCAGTTGGATTGGATACCATATCAGCGACCATTGGTGAAGAATCTCAGACGATTGAAGACGTGTATGAACCATTTTTATTACAACAGGGCTTTATTCAAAGAACACCACGTGGTCGAGTAGCCACGTTGAAAGCTTATGAGCACTTTGATAGGGAGGTCCAATCATAAATGGATTTTGGTCGAATCCTGGTAATAATGGGAATTGTGTTAGTCATTATTGGCTTATCATGGAGTTTTATAGGAAAATTACCTGGTGATATTACGTTTAAAAAAGGGAATACGACAGTTTATTTTCCGATTGTAACTTCTATTGTGATTAGTATTATTTTAAGCTTAATATTTTTTATTATAGGTAGGTTTAGATAAGGGAAGTGATTCATCATGAATATTGAGGATTTTGATTTTGAACTACCAGAAGAATTAATAGCCCAAACACCTTTAATGAATCGTGCGGAATCACGCTTAATGGTTTTAAATAGAGAACATGAACAAATTGACCATCGTTATTTTTATCAAATCATCGATTACCTTAACCCTGGTGATTGCTTAGTGTTAAATAATACAAAAGTGTTACCGGCAAGACTTTTTGGGCAAAAAGAAGATACAGGTGGAAAAGTTGAGACATTACTTTTAAATCAACTAGAAGGTGACGAATGGGAAGTTTTAATTAAACCGGCTAAAAAGGTTAAGGTCGGAACACGTTTAACATTTGGAGATGGACTTTTAAAAGCCGAATGTGTCGGTATTAAAGATCATGGCGGCCGTGTTATTCGTTTTGAATACGAGGGCATCTTTTTAGAAGTATTGGACAAACTTGGAGAAATGCCATTGCCACCGTATATTAAAGAACAACTAGATGACCGAGATCGTTACCAAACGGTTTATGCAGAAGAAGTCGGTTCAGCCGCGGCACCAACAGCGGGTTTGCATTTTACACAAGAATTGCTTGAGCAAATTAAAGCTAAAGGTGTGCATATTGCTTATATCACGCTCCATGTTGGACTAGGCACGTTTAGACCGGTTCAAGTAGACAATATTGAAGAACATGATATGCATGCGGAATTCTACCAAATGACACAAGAGACGGCTGATTTATTAAACGAAGCTAAACAGGGTCCTAATAAAATCGTGGCCGTTGGTACGACTTCTGTTCGAACGTTAGAGACGATTGCTCGTGATGAGAATGGTCAATTTAAAGAAACGAGTGGGTGGACAGATATTTTTATTTATCCGCCATACGATTTCAAAGCCATAGATGGGATGATTACTAATTTCCATTTGCCAAAATCAACACTTATTATGTTAGTGAGTGCATTTGCGAATAAGGACTTTATTTTGAATGCTTATCATAAGGCTGTTCAAGAACGGTATCGTTTCTTTAGCTTTGGCGATGCGATGATTATTTTATAATGAAGGTGACTTATTATGACAGCAGTGAGTTATGAATTAATAAAAACATGTAAACAAACGGGTGCAAGGCTAGGGCGAGTCACGACACCTCATGGGTCTTTTGAAACTCCCGTATTTATGCCGGTTGGAACATTAGCAACCGTTAAAACAATGGCTCCGGAGGAATTAAAGGACATCGGAGCGAATATTATATTATCCAACACTTATCATTTATGGCTCCGCCCAGGAGAAGATATCGTAGAAGAAGCGGGTGGCCTTCATCAATTTATGAATTGGGATGGGTCGATTTTAACAGACTCAGGAGGTTTTCAAGTCTTTAGTCTAAGCGATATGCGAGAAATTAAAGAAGAAGGCGTTCATTTTCGTAATCATATTAACGGTGAGAAGTTATTTTTATCACCTGAAGGCGCTATGCAGATTCAAAATTCGCTTGGGTCTGATATTATGATGGCGTTTGATGAATGCCCACCATATCCTGCGAGTCATGAATATATGAAATCATCTGTTGAGCGGACAAGCCGTTGGGCAGAAAGATGTTTAGAAGCTCATCAAAAGCCCGATCAACAGGGGTTATTCGGAATTATTCAAGGTGGCGAATATGAGGATCTACGTAAGCAAAGTGCACGCGATTTAGTATCAATGGACTTTCCAGGCTATGCGATTGGTGGTTTATCAGTCGGTGAGCCGAAAGATGTGATGAACCGGGTGCTAGAGTTTACCAGTCCGCTGTTACCGCAAAATAAACCACGTTACTTAATGGGGGTAGGATCTCCTGACTCATTAGTAGATGGCGCAATTCGTGGCGTTGATATGTTTGACTGTGTCTTACCTACCCGAATTGCTCGAAATGGGACTTGTATGACTTCAAATGGACGAGTTGTCGTTCGAAACGCTAAATTCGCAAGAGACTTTACGCCACTTGATGAGAATTGCGATTGTTATACGTGTAGAAATTATACAAAAGCTTATATTCGTCATTTAATTAAAACAAACGAAACACTAGGAATAAGGCTTACAACTTATCACAATCTATATTTTCTGGTAAAATTGATGGAGAATGTGAGGGAAGCCATAAAAGAAGATCGTTTAGGCGATTTTCGTGATCAATTTTTTGATCAGTATGGTTTTAATAAACCTAATGCCAAGAATTTCTAGAAAGGAGGGGCACAATTGGAAATACTAAGTAGTTTAGTACCTATTATTCTATTCATTTTATTATTCTGGTTGATCTTAATTCGACCACAACAAAAGCGTCAAAAACAAGTAAAAGAAATGCAAACTAACTTACAAAAGGGAGATCGTATTATTACGATCGGCGGCCTTCATGGAACTGTACATGCTTTAGATGAAGGTTCATTAGTCCTTGAAGTTGAAGATGGAACGAAACTTACATATGACCGATCAGCGGTACGTGAAGTTGTTCAATCTAGTTAATCAAAAAGCCGGCTCAATATGGTTGAGTCGGCTTTTTTACGTCAAAGCTTATTTTATGCGTTACTATTTTCCATTTATGCGCCCATTTTTTAAACTTATGCGCCGTGAATTTTGTCGAACGGCACCCAATCTTCATTTTATGCGCCTTTTTAAATAGGTTTATGCGCTCTTTTAACTGGACTAATTTTTTCTCGTATTGACCCCGAGCATTCCACCCACTATGGCTGCGACGATAAAGATCAGGAAGTATAAGGCCTGGCTTTCGTACATCCAAGCGTCTTGTGCTAAAAATTGATAAATCATAATTCCAATGATATAAATTACCCCAACGATGATGCCGGTTAACCAACCTTTTTCTTCTGATTTTCGTCCGCCATAGAAACCACCGACGATTAAGACTAGCACACTCGTAATGAAACTTGTCCAGCTAAAAGCGGAACTTGACATATCTGTAAAATTAACAAGTAGTGCAATGATTAAACTACTGACTAACATTAAAGCAATCACGGTAACAACACCTATGAAACTGGCTTTCATTCTTTCGTTCATGTATCTTATCCTCCTTTTCCTTTCATTTGTACGCCCTAATCGAGCTTTCTTAGTATAAAATATGCATGTTTGTACAAGAAAAGACGTAATTATTTGATAAGGGACTAGAAAAGGAGATTGAACAAATGGAAGCCACAATTGTTATCACTATATTTGTCATTAGTTATGTCTTTTTATTGATGGACAAGATCAACCGTGCATTAATCGCAGCAACTGGAGCTGCATTGATGGTTCTATTTGGAATTTTTTCATGGGATGAGGCCTTATCATCTTACGTTGATTGGAGTACGATTGCGCTATTATTTTCTATGATGGTGATGATCACGATTACGCAACGAACTGGCATTTTTGAATTTATTGCGTTATGGATGATTAAAAAAGTGAGTGGACGACCTGTTTCGCTATTTTTTTGGATTGGAATATTAACAGCAATTGGGTCTGCTTTGCTAGATAATGTCACAACGGTTTTATTATTAGTTCCAGTCTTATTACATATGATTAGGCAATTAAATTTAAAAGCTTTTCCTTATTTAGTCAATGTCATTATAAGTTCTAATATTGGTGGGACTGCCACGATGATAGGCGATCCGCCGAACATCATGATTGGACAAGCCGTTCCTTATTTAGATTTCTTAGATTTTATTGTGCATCTTGCTCCAATTGTTATCGTCATTCATGCTGTGACGATGATGTTGTTATATATGATTTTTAAGCGCTCTTTATCTAAAGACAACCGAATGGATCAGCAATTAATCGAGTCATTAAATCCAGCTGATTCATTAAAAAAGACTCCATTACTATACCAATCTATTACCATATTAACTCTAACAATTGTGGCTTTTACATTACATGGGTTTTTGCATATAGAATTAACGACGATTGCGATTATGTCAGCCTTATTAATGTTATTAATCTCTGAAAATGATGAATCAAGTGAGGTTGTGTTTCAAAAAGTTGAATGGACCACGTTATTTTTCTTTGTGGGATTATTTGTATTAGTTGGAGGGTTAGAGAAAGCTGGTATTATTGATCATATTGCCTATACGTTTATCGATTGGACTGAAGGTGATTCCTTAACGTCTTCGTTAGTTATTTTATGGTCTGCAGGGATTCTGTCAGGGTTTGTTGATAATATTCCTTATGTTGCGTCCATGATTCCGGTTATTGAGGAATTCCAATCATTTGGCGTTAACCCGATTGACCCTTTATGGTGGTCACTAGCGCTTGGTGCGTGTTTAGGTGGGAACGGTTCGTTATTGGGAGCGTCTGCTAATGTGGTTGTTGCAGGGATTGCTAGTACTCAAGGGGAAAAGATTCCTTTTATCAAATTCATGTTCTATGGTTTAATTATCGTATTGATTTCCTTAGCTATTTCATCTGTATATGTAGTGGGTCGTTACTTTCTGTAAGGTTAAAGCCTTCTAGTTGCATAGCATAAAGGGATTTTGGTTAGTTTAAAACCAAGATACAACAAAGGAAGGCTAGCCATGGAAGAAATTTGGATTTTAACTGCCCGAACATTCGGGGTGTATATTGCCATCTTTATCGTTTTTCGCTTGATGGGAAAAAGAGAGATTGGTGAATTAAGTGTCATGGATTTAGTTGTGTTTATCTTATTGGCTGAGATTGCTATATTTTCAGTAGAAAACACAGACCAATCGTTTATTTTGTTATTAACACCAATGGCTGTCCTATTGACTGTACAGATTATAACAGCCTATCTTTCATTAAAAAGTAATAAAGTTCGTACGTTTCTTGACGGGAACCCATCGATTATTATTAAGAACGGCAACATAGATGAGAAAGAAATGAAACGCCAGCGCTATAATATGGATGATTTATTAGTTCAGTTGAGGGAAAATGGGATTATTGATTTGAGAGATGTAGAGCTTGCCATTCTAGAGACGAGTGGCAAGCTTTCTGTGTTTGAAAAAAAAGACCGTCCACCATCGATTATTGATCCAATTATAGTTGATGGAAAAATCCAAGAAAATTCACTAGAAGAACTTAATATGACAAAAGAAGAGCTAATGAATATGCTGAGTCAAAAAGGAATTCATGACACGCAGCATATTTCATTAGCTCAGATGAACGATGATCAAAAATTATTTATTGATTTTAAAGATTAAATACGACTACTCTTTCGTATTTGCTGCCATTCTTCTTTTGATACAATGCGAAGAAGAATAAGGCCAATAAAGTAAACCATTATTAAAACACCAATCATCCCAGCAAGTCCTATTATATTGGTATCAGTCGACCAGATATTTCGCATTTTCGAACCTATGAAATATACCAATATTAACAGTCCAACCATCTTTAATGACAATGCTAATGGAAGTTTAAAATCAATGGTTTTATATAATGTAACAAAATGTAAACCTGTTACAACAATGATACCAACGATAATGGCAACCACAACACCTTCTATTCCAAACGATGGTTTAGTTGCTAATAACCATAAAGTCGACAGTTTGACGACTGATCCAATTAAGCTATTAACCATTGCTTGTTTTGCATAATCTAAGGCTTGAAGGGCGGCTTGTAATGGTGCCTGAAAATAAAGTAATAAGAAAAATGGTGCCATAAAACTTAAAAATTGAGTCCCATTTACATTTCCATAAATATAATTTAAGATTGGTTGAGCAAAAAGCATGAACACAATGGTGACTAATCCACCTGATGCGTAAGAAAGTCTCAGAGCTTGTCTAATACGATAGTGAACAGATCCTTTATGATTTAGGGCATTAAATTCACTGACTGAAGGGATTAATGCCACAGATAATGAGTGCGTAATGAATGTTGGTAGTAATAATAAAGGTAGAACATATCCCGTTAATTGTCCATAAGCAGCAGTACTTTGAGAAATTGTGTATCCCGCGATAAATAAACTTTGGGATACTAAGATAGGCTCAAGAAAATAAGTCACTGAACCGATCATCCTTGTCCCGGCCGTAGGGATAGCGATGTGCATAATATCATTTAAAACTTGCCTTAGTTGGCTAAACTTTTCTTTCATAAATATTGAAACAGGTCGATTGCGATCGACTTTAAAGCAGTAATAAATATAAGCAAGCGATGCTAGTTCGCCAATTACAACTGCAAACATGGCTCCACCAGCAGCGTAGGCGATCCCATATGGGAGCATCATTTTAATGAATAAAAACACTAGGGCGATTCGAATAACTTGCTCTATTACTTGTGCTGTTGCTTGCGGTTTCATGTTTTGCATACCTTGAAAATAGCCTCTTAAAACAGAGGATACCGCTATAATAGGTATGATTGGACTAATCATGAGCATCGGAATATACGTACGCTCGTCCAATAAAAGATGTTTTGACACAATAGGTGCTAATAGAATAAATAGAACAGTTAATATAACACTTAAACTCGTTGTTATAGAAAATGATAAATATAAAATTCTTTTAATACGTTTTTGGTCTTTTTGGATATTAGCTTCAGCAATTAATTTAGAAACGGCAACGGGGATGCCAATTTGAGATAGTGTAATCATTAAAAATAACGCAGGTAAGGCGAGCATGTAGACTCCAACACCTTCATCACCAAGCAAACGTGCTAGGACAATTCGATTAATAAATCCAAGTAAACGACTAATCATACCTGCAATGATTAAGATTAGAGCTCCTTTTATGAATGTTTGTTTTGACATTTTTATGAGCCTACCTTCTCAAAAAGATGAAATTTCGGTACAATAATATATATGCTGATGGATGTACAAGTCATGACATTGACTTTTGAATAGAGAAGCTTATGCTCCTATTAATTAAAGGGGGATTCCTAAATTGGAACCAATGGTGCAACATGTAGATGTGTGGAGGCCTTATATAAAAGACGTCATTGAGAGTAAAGTTAATGAGCTTGAATTATTAGGTTATGATGGTGTGAATCAGATGGAGGTTTGGGATTGCCTAAAGCAAAAAGTGTGGAAAAAGAATAAAGAGCTCCCACTTTATCAAGTCATCCAAGATATTCTGCATTTAAGTGATAATGTGTACATGAGTTATTTAACGGTACAAAGTCAGCAACATTCTGATTTAATGGCCCAGATCGAAGCATTAAATAAAGCAGAAAAATAATTGACATGAACCAGGAAGGTTAGGAGGACATACATATGGGTAGAAAAGGCAGAATAGCCGCCTTTTTTCTAATTGTGATCATATTAGGTGGGTTAGTAGGTTCAACCACTTCGAATATTGCCAAAGGGATTCCCTTAGGCTTAGATTTACAAGGTGGTTTCGAACTATTATATGAAGTTAAATCTCAACAAGACGATCAAGAAGTTACTGACGATATGCTCGATGCTGTTGTTGAATCACTTTATCAACGTGTTGATATTTTAGGTGTTAATGAACCTAGAATTAACATAGAGGGTGATGACCGGATACGGGTACAATTAGCAGGTGTCGATAACCAGAATGAAGCTAGAGAAATTCTATCAACAACTGCGGAACTTTCATTTAGAGGGGTTAATGACCAGCTATATTTTGATGGCTCTGAGATTGTAGGAGGTAGCGCACAACAAGATTACCATCAAGAAACTAATCGACCGATTGTTACCCTACAGGTAAAACGTTCTTTTGAAAACAGTGAATACGAAAACTTTGAAGCGGTATCTCGTGAAGTCATGCAAAAGCCTGATAATCGTATGGCTATATGGCTTGATTACGAAGAAGGAAATACATTTGAAGAAGAAATTAAAAAATCTGAAGAAGACAGTAAAATAATATCAGCCCCGGGAATTAGTGATCCTATACCAGGTACTGATGTGATGATTGAAGGAGACTTTACAGTCGATGAAGCCAAACAATTAGCAGACTTACTTAACGCAGGCTCATTACCGGCTGATTTAAATGAAATCTATTCTGTTTCTGTCGGTGCGCAATTCGGTGAGCAAGCTTTAAATAAAACAGTTATGGCTAGTTTAATTGGTGTATTATTAATCTTCTTATACATGATTGCTTATTATCGATTTGCTGGTGCTGTGGCTTCTATTACGCTAACTGTATATATTTTCTTAATTTTATTAGTTTTTAACTTAATCAATGGTGTGTTGACACTTCCAGGAATTGCAGCACTTGTACTCGGTGTTGGTATGGCGGTTGATGCTAATATTATTACCTATGAGAGGTTAAAAGAGGAACTGAAATCAGGAAAATCGATTCGAGCCGCATTTAGCGCAGGTAATAAACGTTCCTTAGGTACGATATTGGATGCGAATATCACTACGATGCTAGCTGCCATTGTCCTATTTATCTTTGGTACGAGTGCCGTAAAAGGTTTTGCGACGATGTTAATCATCAGTCTGTTATTGAGCTTTATAACAGCTGTGTTCTTAACTAGAATTTTATTAGGATTATGGGTTAAGAGTAAATTCTTAAATAAGAGGCCAAAATGGTTTGGCGTTAAGCCTGATGAAATTAAAGATATTGCTAAAGGTGAAGAAGTTGAAGCTCATTTCTTAGGTAAATCGTTTGATTTTGTTAAACATCGAAAGAAATTCTTTATCATCTCCATTGCACTTATTGTGATTGGTGCTGGATTCTTAATATTCAGAGGCTTGAACCTTGGAATTGACTTTGTGAGTGGTACTCGAGTTGAAGTATTAGCCGATCAGCCGCTGACAACAGAGCAAGTAGAAGAAGAGTTTAACGATTTAGGCTATGAACCAAAACAGGTTGTATTAGCAGGAGACAACGAAGAAATTGGACAAGTTAGGTTTGATACGGTATTAAATAAAGAAGAGATAGCAGAGGTCAATTCACATTTTGCTGATTTATATGGTAATGAACCGAATGTGAGCACTGTTACACCTAAAGTTGGTAAGGAATTAGCTATGAACGCTATTCAAGCAGTCCTTTATGCATCTATTGGCATTATCATTTATGTCGCCTTTAGATTCGAAATGTTCTTTGCGATCACATCAATTATCGCTTTATTACACGATGCATTCTTTATCCTAGCATTGTTCAGTATCTTCCAATTCGAGTTTAGTATTGTCATTATTGCGGCGATACTGACGATTGTAGGTTATTCTATTAACGATACGATTGTGACGTTTGACCGCATACGGGAAAACTTGCGACTTGAAAAACGAGTCAAGTCATTTAGTCATCTTGCAAGTGTTGTCAATAAGAGTTTAATGCAAACATTAGCACGTAGTTTTAACACGGTGATTACGGTTGTATTTGCAGCCTTAATGTTATTCATATTTGGTGCCCAAGCCATTACGTATTTCGCGTTTGCATTAATTGTAGGGTTACTCGCAGGTACTTATTCTTCCTTATTCCTAGCATCACAGCTATGGTTAGTGTGGAGAGGTAAGATGCTCAATAAGAAACCTGTTGACTTCCGAAAGAAACAAAAAAATGATGGACCACAAGTTTAATAACAAAACAGACTGATCTCACTTAAAGGTCAGTCTGTTTTTATTATGAACAAGGTTTAAGGTATAATTTGAATAAAGGACAAAGGAGTTGTTTAAATGAAACAGCAATCGTGGATTATTTTATCGCTTGTTTTTGCACTTATTATTGCGGTCTTTGCTATTATTAATGTCGATACGGTAGAAGTTGACTTTCTGTTTATGACGACAGATGCGCCATTAATTTTAGTTATATTACTGTCCGTACTGATGGGTACTTTACTAATAGTAGGGTTTAGTTTTTCAAGAATTTATAAGTTACAACGTGAAATTAAGGAGTTAAAAGCAGAAAATCAAAGATTGATAAAGCATCAACAAGAAGAAACAGGTGAGTCTATTGACGATTCAACAAATGACGAAAATGGTAAAGAAGAAGTTTAATATTAATATCTCATTGATACCCCTGATGAGCTCTAGTATAATAATTTCGTCAGGGGTGAACTTATGCTAGAAAGTAAAATGAATTGGGTCGTACATAAAGCAGAATATACACCAGATATAGATTTACCTGTTTCAAACGTCATAAAACGCATGTTAGCAAGAAGAGGTATTCAATCAACAGATGAAGCCAATCAATTTTTGCATGCGGATGTAAATGACTTACATGATCCTTTTCAATTTGAAGATATGAATAAAGTCGTAGATCGAGTTAATCAAGCGATTGTTAATGAAGAGCAAATTTTAATATTTGGAGATTATGATGCTGACGGCGTTACGGCAACGTCCGTCTTAGTACGCACACTTCGTCAACTAGGAGCACAAGTTAATTATTATATACCTAATCGCTTTACTGAAGGTTATGGACCAAATGAAGCGGCTTTTAAAGAGGCGAGTGCAGCTGGAATTAATTTAATCATTACAGTAGATACGGGTATTGCAGCGCCGAATGAAGCTAAAGTGGCGAAAGAATTAGGAATGGATCTAATCATAACGGATCACCATGAAGAGCAGGATGAAATGCCTGAGGCTTTTGCCATCCTACATCCAAGATTAGCAAATAACTATCCATTTGATTATTTGGCAGGTGTAGGAGTCGCGTTTAAACTAGCACATGCTTTATTAGGTGAAATCCCAAAAGAATTACTTGCATTAGTCGCAATCGGTACTGTAGCTGATTTAGTCCCGTTAAAAGGTGAAAATAGAGTCCTTGTTAAAAATGGATTAAAAGAACTCAAACATACTAATATTCCAGGACTTAGAGCGCTGATGGATGTTGGTAAAATAGAAGACCATGTGACAGAGGATTCTATTGGATTTATTCTTGGGCCTAGATTAAATGCGGTTGGACGGTTACAAGATGCTTCTTTGGCCGTAGATTTATTATTAGAAGAAGATGAAATGGTTGCTCAAGACATGGCTAGTGAAATTGACGAATTAAATAAGGAACGTCAAAAGATTGTATCAGAATTAGCTGAAGAAGCGTTTGAAGAAATCGAATCGCATTATCGAGATGATAAAGTTCTTGTTCTAGCTAAGGAAGGTTGGAATCCAGGCGTATTAGGGATCGTTGCTTCTCGGATCGTTAATAAATATTACAAACCTACAATCGTTTTAGGCATTGATCCTGAGACAAATGAAGCTAAAGGAAGTGCCAGAAGTATTCCTAACTATGACATCTTCAAAAATGGGATGGAACTAAGACATTTATTTTTACAGTTTGGTGGACATGCTCAAGCAGCCGGTATGACTGTTTCAGTTGATCAGATAGATACGCTTAGACAAGCACTAAATAAGCAGGCTGATTCCATATTATCAGACGAAGATTTCCGTCCATCACTAGAGGTTGAAGGTGAAGTAGATTGGGAAGAAGTTGATTTAGATTTTCCTAGACAATTACAATATTTAGCACCGTATGGTATGGGGAATACTAAACCATATTTTCAAATCAATCATTTAACATTAATGGATATACGTAAAATAGGTGCTAAAAAGAACCATATTAAACTCAATGCTCAAAGTGATTCTAATCAAATTGAGATGGTAGGTTTTCAACTTGGGGACGTCGCTGATCAACTAACACCAGGTAGTAAGATTGATGTAGTGGGTGAGATAGAAGTTAACGAATGGAATGGTCACCGTAAATTACAAATTAAATTAAAAGATATTAGGTGTTTGGAGACACAAGTCTTCGATTATCGTGGGAAAGATTTTTCATCAAAAATTCCAGTAGAAGATGGAACGACGATGATTTCATTTAATGGCCAATCAACGTTATCAGACCACACTGTTTTGGATTATCATACAGATATCCAAATAGTTAATGAGCGTTTAAAAACGACAGAATGTCTTATTTTTCTTGATCTACCACAACAACTAGACGATATAAGACATATACTTTCTCAAAATCAATATCAAGCCATTTATGCTTGCTTTCAAAATGATCATGGACAGTTTTTCTCATCAAACACTAACCGTGAACAGTTCAAGGTATTGTATACGGTGTTAGCTAAACATGAAAAGATCAATGAAAAACAAAAAGCACAGTTGGCACAAGCTAAGGGCTGGAGTCTAAAGCAATTGGATTTTATGCTGGAAGTGTTTTTTGAATTGAACTTTGTTACAATGAACAATGGTGAGATAGTTCTACAGAAGAATACTCAACAACAACCATTAACGAATTCAAACACATATAGACAACAAATGGAAAAACTTGAAATTGAAAAAGTCTTATATTATTCCAAGACAGACGAATTGAAGCAATGGATGCTTGAAGCGATGATGCCTCAATTCAAGGAAGGAGAAGTTGTACATGGATTATAAAGAGTACATTACGATTGTAGAGGATTGGCCAAAAGAAGGAATTAAATTTAAAGATATAACGACGCTAATGGATAATGGAACAGCGTTTAAATCTGCTGTCGATGAGATTGTAGAATATGCTAAAAAGCAGGATGTAGATATTGTAGTAGGACCTGAAGCACGAGGGTTTATTGTAGGCTGCCCAGTTGCATATGCTCTAGAGATCGGGTTTGCGCCTGTGCGAAAAGAAGGCAAGCTGCCACGTGATGTGATCAAAGTTGATTATGGGCTAGAATACGGAGAAAACGTTCTAACACTTCATAAAGATGCGATCAAACCAGGTCAACGTGTGTTAATCATCGATGATTTACTAGCAACGGGTGGAACTGTAGAAGCATCGATTGATCTAGTGGAACAGTTAGGCGGCGAAGTTGCAGGCTGCGCCTTTTTAATTGAATTAACATACTTAAATGGTCGTGAAAAGCTTGAAGGGTACGATATTTTAACATTAATGCAATATTAAATTATATACCGGCTGGCTCCGATTGAGTCAGCCGGTATTGTAAACTAGAAAATAAAAAGGGCAAATTGACTTTACAATTTTCGATATATTATTAATAATAAAACAAAGAACAAATTAGCAGACGACTTATGAATATGGATGACTAGGTGATTGTATGGCAAAACATCAAACAAAGACAATTGAAGATGTATTAAATGATGCTAGCCGATATTTAAACGAAGAGCATACGTCTATGCTTCGTCTTGCCTTTGAGTACGCTGAAAAAGCTCATGAAGGTCAAGTTCGTAAATCGGGAGAGGCTTACATTATACATCCAGTACAAGTTGCGGGAATTCTAGTTGAACTAGAGATGGATCCGGCAACAATTGCTAGTGGATTTTTACACGATGTATTAGAAGATACAGAAATTTCGTTTGACGACTTAAAAGAAGATTTTAGTGAAGAAGTTGCATTATTAGTAGACGGTGTAACGAAATTAGGGAAAATTAAATATAAATCTAAAGAAGCACAACAAGCTGAGAACCACCGGAAAATGTTTGTCGCTATGGCTAAGGATATTCGTGTTATTTTAATAAAACTTGCCGACCGACTACATAATATGAGAACGTTATCGCATTTACCAGAAAGTAAGCAAAGGCGAATTTCTAATGAAACACTCGAAATCTTTGCACCTTTAGCCCATCGCTTAGGTATTTCCACAATAAAATGGGAACTTGAAGATACTGCTTTACGTTATATGAACCCACAACAATACTATCGAATTGTTCACTTAATGCGACAAAAAAGAGAAGAACGAGAAGAGTATATCGAACAAGTCATCAATGAAATTAACTCACAGTTAGCAGATGTAAATATTACGGCTGAAATTTCAGGACGCCCTAAACACATTTATAGCATTTATCGAAAAATGGTTTACGATAAGAAGGATTTTAACGAAATTTACGACTTATTAGCCGTTCGTGTAATCGTGAAAAGCATTAAAGACTGTTATGCGGTTCTCGGTATTATCCATACTTGTTGGAAACCGATGCCAGGTCGCTTTAAAGATTATATTGCCATGCCAAAGCCTAATTTGTATCAGTCTTTACACACGACAGTCATTGGACCTAAAGGTGAACCATTAGAAGTTCAAATTAGAACACATGACATGCATGAAATTGCTGAATACGGTATTGCGGCACATTGGGCTTATAAAGAAGGTAAAACCGGTGCTGAAAAACAAGAAGATATGTCACGTCAGTTGGCTTGGTTCCGAGAAATCTTAGAATGGCAAAACGAAACCAACGATGCTGAAGAGTTTATGGAATCATTAAAGGTCGATTTCTTTTCTGATATGGTTTATGTTTTTACGCCTAATGGTGATGTTATTGAACTTCCGAGAGGCTCAGTTCCATTAGACTTTGCTTATCGAATTCATACTGAAGTGGGTAATAAAACGATAGGTGCTAAAGTCAATGGCAAAATGGAGCCGCTTGATTATAAGCTTAAGACGGGTGACATTGTAGAGATGCTAACGTCTAAGCATTCCTATGGCCCATCAGAAGATTGGCTTAAGATCACACAAACGTCCCAAGCCAAAAATAAAATTAAACAATTCTTTAAGAAGCAACGTCGAGAAGAAAATGTTCAAAAAGGTCAAGAAGCCGTCGAATCTGAAATTAAAAATCTTGGATTTGAGCCGAAAGAAGTGTTAACGGACGAAAATATTCAATTGGCACTTGATCGGTTCCATTTCAATAATACAGAGGACTTATACGCTGCAGTAGGATACCAAGGTGTCACGGCTCAACAAGTGGCTAACCGAGTTACAGAAAAACTAAGAGAGCAAGAAAAAGCCACTGACTTAGAGAATTCGATTAAAGAGATGCAGCAGGAAGTTGAAAACCGCAAAAATAATTCATCAGGTTCAGGCGTTGTCGTTGAAGGTGTAGACAATCTTCTAATCCGTTTATCTCGTTGTTGTAACCCTGTTCCGGGAGATCAAATTGTTGGTTTCATCACTAGAGGTCGAGGCGTATCCGTTCATCGGAGTGATTGCCCGAATATTTCGAATGAAGATGAAACGAGATTGATTAAAGTAGAATGGGACAAACGTCAAAATCAAAAAAGTTATAGTGTTGACTTAGAGATTAATGGGTTTGACAGAAGCGGATTATTAAATGAAATCTTACAAGTCGTTAACGAAACGAATACGAGCATTACAGCCGTCAACGGAAAATCAGATCGTAATAAAATGGCGACGATTAATTTAACAATTTTAATTCATAATGTTGAACATTTAAAGAAAATTGTTGATCGAATTAAGCAAATTAGAGATGTCTTCACAGTGCAACGAACGATTCACTAAGGAGTTAGATATGAAATGAGAGCAGTTGTTCAACGAGTCACACAAGCGAGTGTGGATGTAAATGAAGAGACAACAGGTGATATTCAAGACGGCTTACTCGTTTTCTTAGGTGTCACACATGAAGATACAGATAAAGACGTAAAGTTTCTCGCTGATAAAGTTTCCAATTTAAGAATTTTTGAAGACGATGATGGAAAAATGAATCTGTCTGTCAAAGAAATTGGAGGCAAAGTCTTATCTATTTCTCAATTTACGCTGTATGGTGATTGTAGAAAAGGAAGAAGACCTAACTTCATGCAAGCAGCAAAGCCTGATTTTGCTAATAATATGTACGAGAAGTTTAACGAGACTGTTAAAGAGCAAGGTGTACCTGTTGAAACTGGTGTATTCCAGGAGTATATGAAGGTTTCCTTATTAAATGATGGGCCTGTGACGTTAATCTTAGATACGGATCAGTAGAAATGCTTGACAAGAATTTAAAAGCGTCTTATGATAAGAAAAACATTTAAATACGTAAAACCAATGAAGGAAAGAGTAGTAAAGTTTAACTTTACAGAGAGGGTTTATCGAGGCTGAAAATAAACCTAAAACGTTAGCTTTTACGAATGACATTCTGGAGGTGCTACATCGAAGCCGCTAATGGTAGTAGGTGTCAGCCGCGAAAAGCGTTAACTTAAACAAGTGAGAATGTATACACATTCTAACCAGGGTGGCAACACGGGTATATACTCGTCCCTATCAATGTCTTTAGACATTGATAGGGACTTTTTTATTTTAGAAGGTTCTGAATATAACCAGTGTTAAATGCAACATTTAGGTTTATAAAAAAATTTTAATTAGGAGGGCAAGCGATGAATATTCATGTTCCACGAGGTACAGAAGATTTATTACCGGAAGCAACTAGAAAATGGCAAGTCATTGAGGAGCGCTTAAACCATCTTGCGCAACTTTATAATTATAAAGAAATTAGAACGCCCATTTTTGAACGAACAGAGCTATTCCAACGCGGCGTAGGAGACACAACCGATATTGTTCAAAAAGAGATGTATACATTTGAAGATCGTGGTGGAAGAAGTCTAACTCTAAGACCAGAAGGCACAGCTTCGGTT
This sequence comes from Aquisalibacillus elongatus, assembly GCF_003843875.1. Classification (GTDB taxonomy): domain Bacteria; phylum Bacillota; class Bacilli; order Bacillales; family Alkalibacillaceae; genus Aquisalibacillus; species Aquisalibacillus elongatus. The sequence continues at coordinate 274,151 of NZ_RKRF01000007.1, forward strand.
GCAAGAGCGTATGTACAACATAAAATCCATGGGTCACCTGATCAACCGACGAAGCTATATTACATGGGACCGATGTTCCGTTACGAACGTCCACAGCAAGGTCGAACTAGACAGTTTACTCAGTTCGGCATTGAAGCTATTGGAAGCGCCAGCCCAGCTATTGATGCTGAAGTTATGGCTTTTGCAATGGATTGCTATCAAGCATTAGGATTAAAGTCACTAAAACTAGTCCTAAACAGTCTAGGTGATCAGGAAAGTCGTCAAGCACACCGAAATGCTTTGATAGAACATTTTAAACCCGTTAAAGATGAACTATGCCAAGATTGTCAAAGTCGTTTAGAGAAGAATCCACTTCGTCTATTAGATTGTAAAGTTGATCAAGATCACGACGCGATGAAAACAGCTCCATCGATTTTAGATCATCTAAACGAAGAATCATCCACTTATTTCGAAGAGGTTAAAAGACATCTTGATGAAATGGAAATTCCATACGTTGTGGATGATACATTAGTTCGTGGTTTAGATTACTATACGCACACAGCGTTTGAAATTATGAGCGAAGCAGAAGGTTTTGGCTCAATTACAACACTTTCTGGCGGTGGTCGTTATAGTGGATTAATTGAAGAATTAGGCGGGCCAAGTATTTCAGGTATTGGGTTTGCCTTAAGTATAGAACGACTAATTATGGCATTGGATGCAGAAGAAATTGAGCTTGAACAAGATGAATCAGTAGATGCATATGTTATAGCCATTGGACAAGAATCTAAATATAAAGCGTCTGATATTGTTTATAAACTTAGAAAAAATGGGATTAAAGTTGATCAGGATTATTTAGATAAAAAGGTTAAAGGTCAATTCAAAGCAGCTGATCGCCTAAGTGCTACATACGCTATTATTTTAGGTGAAGAAGAACTTGAACAAGGTGTAGCTAATGTTAAGAATTTAAAAACAGGTGATCAAAAAACGATTGAATTTGACCAAATGACTGATGAAATTAAAGCAGGTTTTTAAGGAGGTAACATCATGGGTAAACGAACACATAGTGGACATTTGACATCAGAGTATGTTGAAGAAGACGTATTATTGAAAGGGTGGGTTCAAAAAAGAAGAGACTTGGGCGGTTTAATTTTCGTTGATCTTAGGGATCGTTCAGGTATTGTTCAAGTTGTTTTTAATCCAGATAACAATAAAGAAGCTTTAGAAGTAGCTGAAAAATTACGAAGTGAATTCGTCATTGAAGTTAAAGGTACTGTCAAAAAACGTGATGAAGCAACCGTGAATCCCAAAATGAAAACAGGTGAGATTGAAGTTGTCGCACATGATGTAACGATCTTAAACCGTTCTAAAGCTCTTCCAATTCAGATTGAGGATGACACTGATGCAACAGAAGAAGTTCGACTTAAGTACCGTTACTTGGACCTAAGACGTCAAGAAATGCAAGAAACAATGAAATTACGTCACGAGATTTCCCAATCATTCCGACGATATTTAGGTCATCATGGGTTTTATGAAATGGAAACACCTATGTTAACAAAAAGTACGCCAGAAGGAGCTCGTGACTATTTAGTTCCAAGTCGTGTACACCCTGGTGAGTTTTACGCTCTACCACAATCACCACAATTATTTAAACAATTGTTAATGGTCTCTGGTTATGAGCGTTATTTTCAGATCACTCGTTGTTTTAGAGACGAAGATTTAAGAGCAGACCGCCAGCCAGAATTTACACAACTTGATATTGAAACATCTTTTATGGACCAAGAAGAAATTATGGACCTAACAGAAGAGATGTTACAACAAGTTGTAAAAGATGTGAAAGATGTTGAAATCCCGACACCATTTCCACGTATGACTTACGACGAAGCGATGGAGCGCTACGGCTCCGATAAACCAGATACACGCTTTGGTTTGGAATTAGTTAATGTAAATGATGTTGTGAAAAATAGCGGTTTTAATGTATTCAAGAGCGCAGTTGAATCGGGCGGTAAAGTAAGTGCAATCAATGTTAAAGGTGCTGCTGATCAGTTTTCAAGAAAAGACATTGATAAACTGACAGAGGCTGTAAAAGTCTATGGCGCAAAAGGTCTGGCTTGGATTAAAGTTGATCAAGGTTCATTTACAGGTCCAATTGCTAAATTCTTTGAACAAGACGAAGTTGAAGCCCTATCTAATAAGCTAGATACAGAAGATCAAGATTTATTACTATTTGTAGCTGATAAAACGAATGTTGTTGCAGACAGTCTAGGTGCTTTAAGGTTAAAGCTAGGAAAAGAATTAGACATAATTGATGAATCAAAGCTTAATTTCTTATGGGTAACGGATTGGCCGTTGTTTGAATACGATGAAGATGAAAATCGATATCATGCAGCGCACCACCCTTTCACGATGCCACAATTAACCGATATAGACAGAATTGAAGATGACCCAGCTAATGTTAAGGCACAAGCTTATGATGTGGTTCTAAATGGTTATGAACTTGGTGGAGGTTCATTACGTATTTACGAAAAGGACCTACAAGCAAAAATGCTTAAAGCTTTAGGCTTTACTGAAGAAGAAGCAAATGAACAGTTTGGTTTCTTACTTGAAGCATTAGAGTTTGGCGCGCCTCCTCATGGCGGTATTGCTTTAGGGTTAGACCGAACGGTTATGATTTTAGCTGGAAAGACTAACTTAAGGGATACTATATTATTCCCTAAGACAGCTTCAGCATCAGATTTATTAACAGACGCGCCATCACAGGTGAGTTCTAATCAATTAGATGAACTGAACTTAAAGCTTAATAAGAAGTCAGCAGAATAGGAAAAAAATACATCTAATTTACTACTTGTCTGTTGTTGAATTGATTTTTGTATTATGCTATTATTCAATTACACAAACAAATGAACACAAAAACAATCCTAATGTGTGCGTTGATCTTTACACGTTTTGACCGAACACTTATAGAAAAGGGAGTCTGTTGTTTCCATGCGGCGTAAATGCCTCATGTAGGACTTACAAAACATGGAACAGGACACCCACCTGCTTAGAGCGGGTTCAAAACTATAACCAGATTGACGGCACAATTGGGATTGTTTTACATAATGAACGTTAAATTAAAAAGGCTATTTGCTTCTTGCAAATAGCCTTAACTTTTTGTTAGTTCTTATTTTGCGATTTGTTGTAAGTTGCCATTCTTCTCCATTTTAAAAGCTGGTGAAGATAGGGAAGAATCATCATCTAACACAACCATTTTTCGAGCCCGTTCCATAATGGATATGAAGGTTTGATAATCTTCTTGTAACGTTTCATATTCATTCTTTAATTTTTCGAGATCACGTTCTAATGACATGTTGTCTTCCTTCAGACGATCGTTTTCTTCTTTTAATTGCTCAACTTCCGCTGCATTGACTTTAACTTCGTTAGACTTTAATTCTTGTAACTGAGCAATAATCGAATCTATTGAAGGTGAGTCCGCATTTGAATAACTAGCCTTTGAAGCTACCGTTTTCATTTTTCGAGTCACGGCTTGTTTTTGTTTTTCAGATTGCTTGCGTTGTTTTCGTTGTCTTTTCGCTAAATCTATTGCTTTTTCATAGTTTTGGCGCACTTCTGCGTTCCAACGAAAACCACATGCCGCAGCCGTTCGATTTAGTTTATCTCCAACTTCTTCAAACGCATTTAATTGAGTACTACCTTCTCTTATATGACGTAATACGGTTTCAGCGAGTAGTAAATCATCTTCATGAGACCATGCGTCCTGTCTTACTTTGACCACAATTTTCATCTCCTTTTACTAGTGTTAGTGCTCTATTTCTATCATGCGCAATCTGAATTCAATATATACATATGTTTTAACTAAATTTTACAAGAAATGATTTATATAAAGCTCAAATATTAGGTTTTAATACTATTATTCGCCAATAATCCTTCAATTATAGTAAAATAGAAAACTATAGGAGTTGTATGCTAAAGGAGTCAGATTATGTTATTTCAAGAACCATTAGCTTATCGAATGAGACCAGAAAAAATTGAAGAAGTCGTCGGACAAGATGATATTGTCGGACCTAATACTCCATTATATAAAATGATCCAAAAAGGTCATGTCCCATCTTTATTGCTTTACGGTGGGCCAGGTACGGGTAAGACATCTTTAGCATTTGCTATTTCAGGTTCAACTAACAAAGAATTTTTTGCTATAAATGCTACAAATGCAGGAAAAAAAGATGTTGAAAATATTATTAAAGAAGCTCGGATGACGAATAATGCCATATTATTCATCGATGAAATTCACCGTTTTAATAAAAGTCAGCAAGATTCATTATTAAAAGCTTTAGAAGAAGGCATCATCACACTCATTGGTGCAACAACCGAAAATCCGTTTCATAGTGTGAATAATGCCATTCGCTCACGATGTGGTCAGATTAAACAGTTAAAACCATTAACTAAGGAAGCCATTATTCGATTAATTAACCGAGCATTAGAAGATGAAGATAAAGGTTTAGGCCATCTAAATATTCAGATTGAACATGAATATATTGAGCAAATAGCTGAAACAACAGGGGATGGTCGTACGGCTCTATCACTAATGGAGGATATTGTATTTGCTTCTGATGAAACAGACGATGGAATTAAAGTAACAGAAGAGACGGTTCGAGACTGTATTAAAAACAAGGGGTTTTCACACGATAAAAAGGGTGATATTTATTACAATTTGCTCTCAGGTTTCCAAAAGAGCATCCGTGGTAGTGACGCAGATGCCTCGCTTTATTATTTAGCCAGACTATTAGAAGGCGGAGATCTTGAAGCGATTACGCGTCGTCTTTTAGTTATTGCCTATGAAGATGTAGGTTTAGCAAATCCACAGTTATGTGCAAGAGTGTTACCGGCGATTCAATCGGTGGAACGGTTAGGACTGCCTGAAGCTCGAATACCGCTATCGGTCATAACGGTTGAGCTTAGTTTGTCACCGAAATCTAATACAGCTTATAAAGCATTAGATAAAGCCATTATGCATATCCAAAAAGGAGCTACTGAAGAAATCCCGGATCATCTTAAAGATACTCATTATCAAGGCGCCGAGCAGTTAGGTCATGGTGCAGAGTATAAGTATCCTCATAACTATCCAAATAGTTGGGTTAAACAACAGTATCTACCTGAATCTATTAAAAATATGTCGTATTTTCAACCTAATGAATTGGGCGAGGAAAAACGCTATAAACAGGTTTATGATAAATTATCACAATTAAAGCAGAAGGACTAATCACAATCATAGTTCAAAGTTGTGCATACAAGACTTCTTCATGCTATAATGACAAATAGTTTTTGTCTAAGTTAATTAAAGTCATCATACAGTCATGTTAAAATTTAAATAGATGTAATATAAGGAGGTCCATTGATTGAAGATCTCAACGAAAGGGCGTTATGGGCTAACGATTATGATTGCCCTAGCCAAAAATTACGGAAATCAACCTATACCATTAAAATCCATAGCTAATGAATATAACTTATCAGAACATTATTTAGAACAATTAATCGCGCCTTTACGTAACTCTGGGTTAGTTAAAAGTGTTCGAGGTGCAAAAGGCGGTTACCTCTTAACGAGAGAGCCTAAATTAATTACGTCTGCAGATATTATCCGGACCCTTGAGGGACCGATTCGTCCAGTAGAAGAAATGGATGATGATGAACCTTCTAAAAGGGAATTATGGAAACGAATTAGGGATGCCGTAAAAGATGTATTAGAACAAACGACTTTACAAGATTTAATTGAACATAATGATCAAAACTATCAGGAAGAGAATATGTTTTATATTTAATGGGAAGGTGATGAGATGAAACGCATCTACTTGGACCATGCAGCGACAACACCTATACATCCGGACGTGAAAGAAGCCATGCATCAAGTCATGGATGAGAGTTTTGGAAATCCTTCTAGTATTCACCATTTTGGACGAGAAAGCCGTAAGCGTCTAGATGAAGCAAGAATGACAATGGCAAATAGTATAAACGGCCATTATGAATCCATCATATTTACAAGTGGTGGCACTGAGGCAAATAATTTAGCCATTTTCGGTACTGCTTATGCCAATCAAGATCAAGGTAATCATATTATTACAACACAAATTGAGCACCACGCCGTACTTCATCCTTGTGAACAATTAGAAAAAGAAGGATTCGACGTAACTTATCTTCCAGTTGATGAAAATGGTTTAGTCGATATTATGGATGTTAAACATGCATTAAGAAAAGATACAATCTTAGTTACCATCATGTTCGTTAATAATGAGATAGGCATGAAACAGCCTATTCAAATGATTGGAAATCTATTAAGAAGTAAAGGAATTCCTTTTCATACAGATGCTGTTCAAGCTTATGGTGTTGAAGAGATTGATGTTGAAGAATTAAAAATTGATTTACTAACAGCTTCATCTCATAAAATTTATGGTCCAAAAGGAATTGGCTTTTTATACAAACGAGATGGATTAAATCTCATCCAACGTCAATATGGTGGAGAGCAAGAGAGAACCTTCCGTTCCGGAACTGAAAACACGCTTGCCATTCAAGGATTTAAAAAAGCTGTCGAAGTATTACAGCAAGAACGTGATGAACGAATTCAACATTATGAACGTCTATCAGAACAACTCATTCAAGCATTAAATAATCGTCAAATTGACTATGCTATAAATGGTGACTTATCAAAAGAATGCCATGTCCCCAATATTTTGAATTTGAGTTTTGAAGGAATGGATGTTGAAATTTTTCTAACGAACCTTGATTTATCAGGTGTTGCAGTATCATCTGGTTCTGCTTGTACGGCGGGTTCGATTGATCCTTCTCATGTTTTAAAAGCAATGTATGGAGAAGATAGCCCAAGACTACGGAATTCTGTTCGTTTTAGTTTTGGCATGGATAATACAGAAGAAGAAATGGAGCAAGTGGCTGATCGGATTGAAAATATTATGAACCGATTAGCAATGAATAATTAAGGTGGTGAAATTATGAGTGATCGTTCAAATATAAGAGTTGTAGTTGGGATGTCAGGTGGTGTTGACTCATCTGTTACGGCTTTATTATTAAAACAACAAGGCTATGATGTCGTTGGTATTTTTATGAAAAACTGGGATGACACAGATGAGTTTGGCGTGTGCACAGCAACTAAAGATTATGAAGATGTGGTTCGTGTATGTAATCAGTTAGACATTCCATACTATGCGGTTAATTTCGAAAAACAATATTGGGATAAAGTGTTTACGTATTTCTTAGATGAGTATAAAGCAGGCCGTACGCCAAATCCTGATGTCATGTGTAATAAAGAGATTAAATTTAAAGCATTTTTAGATCATGCTATGTCATTAGGTGCAGATTATTTAGCAACTGGACATTACGCACAAGTAGAAGAACGTGACGGCCAGCATGTCATGTTAAAAGGAATTGATGAGAATAAAGACCAAACTTATTTCTTGAATCAAATTCCAAAAGACATTTTACCTAGAATTATGTTCCCATTAGGTGGCATGGATAAAAAAGAAGTAAGAGAAATCGCTAAAGAACATGATTTAGCGACTGCTACTAAAAAAGACAGTACTGGAATTTGTTTTATCGGGGAGCGTAATTTCAAGGAATTCTTAAGTGAATACTTACCAGCTCAGCCTGGTGAAATGCGCTCACTACAAGGTGAAGTAAAAGGTAAGCACGATGGATTAATGTATTATACGATTGGTCAACGACAAGGTCTTGGCATTGGTGGTTCAGGAGAGCCATGGTTTGTTGTTGGAAAAAATCTTGAAGATAATGTATTGTATGTTGGTCAAGGTTATAACCAAGATGCTCTTTATGCAGATGGCTTAGAAGCTAGTGAGCTCAATTGGCTAGTTGAAGGTGATTTCACGGAGTCGTTTAGATGCACAGCTAAATTCCGTTACCGTCAAGAGGTAACACCTGTTACCGTTGAACCGAAAAATGATGGTACGGTTATGGTTCATTTTGATGAAGAGCAGCGTGCGATAACACCTGGGCAAGCTGTAGTCTTTTATGATGAAGATGTCTGCTTAGGTGGCGGCACAATTGATCGAGTTTTTAAAAATGAACAAACAGTTAAACACTTAGCCTAGACGGTTAAAAAGTCAGCACATGAATATGTGGTGGCTTTTTTCCTGCTAAGTTATAGAAAGGAGCGAGAAAAAGTGGATTTAATACAAGAAGGCTTAACCCACATGAAAGAAAACGAAATTGACCAAGCGGTTGAGAAGTTTAATCAACACATTGAGGAACATCCAGAAGATCCAATCGGTTATATTAACTTTGGAAATTTACTCGTTCACATAAAAGAATACGAACGTGCCAAACGCTTTTTTGATAAAGCCTTATCTTTAGGTGAACAATTACCAACTGCTTATTACGGTTTAGGTAACCTTTATTTTGAACAAGGTGAGTATGCAGAAGCCACTCAACAGTTTCAGGAAGCTGTTAAGCAAGGTCTAGATGAAGCGGATGTTTACTTGATGCTCGGTATGTCTTTAATGAATCAAGAACAACCAAGGTTAGCCCTACCTTATTTACAAAGGGCAAGCGAAATGAATAAAGAAGATATAGACATTCAGTTCCAATACGGATTATCACTAGCGTACGCTAATTTGATTGATGAGGCATATGATCAGTTTCAATATGTCATTCGTTTAGATGATCACCATAGTGATGCTCATTATAATATAGGAGTAACTTACCTTTATAAAGAAGAACCAGAGAAGGCTTTAGAACACTTTAATCAAGCGTTAGAGATTCAACCCGATCATGTATTAGCAGGAAATGGGAAGCAGAAAGTAGAAGAATTATTAGATAACCCATCATAAAGGAGGCCGAGCATTTTGGCGGATCAAGAAAAAGGCTTTGTGAAAGCAAAATTAAATCATATGATCTTCCATAAACCTGAAGAACAATTTTCAATTGCTTCGGTCTCTGTCATTGATTCTAACGAAGAGTTAGATGAAGAAGAATTAGTGGTGAAGGGACATTTCCCACCACTTACATACGGAAACGACTATGTTTTTTACGGAACGATTCAAACGCACCCTAAATTTGGTGATCAGTATCAGGTTTTTACATATGAAAAGGAAATGCCTAAAACTGAAGAAAGCCTGATTAAATATTTTGCTAGTGATTTGTTTTATGGAATAGGTCTTAGAACAGCTCAGAAAATTGTTTATTCACTAGGCGTTAACGCGGTTGACCAAATTTTAAAAGACGAATCAGTCCTAAATAAAGTACCAGGATTGAACTCAGAAACTAAAAAACGTTTAATCGCCGATTTAAGATTGAATCAAGGTTTTGATCAAGTAGCTGTTGAGCTAGCGAAATACGGAATTGGTTTACAATTAGCCCAAAAAATTTATGAAGTATTTCAGGAACAAACGATACAGCAATTAAATGAAAATCCATATAGTTTTGTGTTCTATGTAGAGGGTTTCGGTTTTCAAAGAGCAGATGAAATGGCTAAAGAGATGGGTATTGAAAAAGACCATCCAACTCGAATCGAAGCAGGCATTCTACATGCATTAGAACAAGAATCGATGAGTGGACACGTATTTATGGAGAAAGATAACCTTATCGAACAAGCAAATAAGCTTTTGTATCAGAGGCAACATCTTCTGACAGAAGAAGTGATTGAACCTTATCTTAAGTCCCTAGAGGAAGAAGATCTAATTGTGGCTGAAGATACTAAAGTATATTTACCTCATCTTTATTATTCCGAAGAGGGAATCGCTTCTCAAATCAAGCGCATTATGGATTTAGAAACGGATGACCCCGTGGATGAGAGTTTATTGCTCAAAACGATCGGTGATATTGAAGAACGTGAAGGCTTTTCGTATGGCGAAGAACAATATGAAGCAATCAAAAAAGCGATGAATGAAAAAGTCATGCTTTTAACTGGCGGTCCTGGAACGGGTAAAACAACAGTTGTTAAAGGAATTATACATTGCTATGACGAATTATTCCGCACGACTAAAAAGGGCAAACATGAATCTGATTATATTTTAGCAGCGCCAACAGGTCGAGCATCCAAGCGTTTATCAGAAGCTACTGGTCTTAAGGCTAAAACGATTCACAGTCTGTTAGGCTGGTCTGGGGATGACTCTTTTGAGTTCGACGCTGGCAATCAATTAGAAGGTGAACTGATCATAGTCGATGAATTTTCAATGGTGGATGTATGGCTGGCCAATTCATTACTAAAAGCTATTCCATCTAATATGAAAGTCGTATTAGTCGGTGATGAGGATCAGCTTCCTTCAGTAGGCCCTGGTCAAGTATTAGCAGATTTATTAGAATCAAAGTGTATTCCAGTGAGCCATTTGTCTGAGATTTATCGTCAAAAAGAAGATTCTTTTATCATACAGTTAGCCCATAAGATTAAAAATAATGATGTAGCTGAATTGCCATTAGAAAAATCCGGAGACTTTAACTTAATTCCGAGTAACCAAGATCACACATTAAATGTAGTGGAACAAATTGTTGAGCGTGCGCTTAATAAAGGGTATACAATGAAAGACATCCAAGTTCTAGCCCCGATGTATAAAACGGAAGTAGGAATTCATGAGCTAAACCAATCGTTACAGACGATTTTTAATCCGTATAGCGAACAAAAACGTCAAATCCAACATTTTGATACTATTTTGCGTACTGGCGATAAAGTTATTCAATTAGTTAATCAACCTGAAAAAAAAGTTTACAATGGAGACATTGGTGAGATCATTGCAATTAAAAAACCGAATGAATCAGAACAGAAAAAAGACGAGATTGTCATTGATTTTGAAGGTTTGCAAGTGTCTTATACGAAGCAAGATTTCAACCAAATTATGTTGGCATATGCAATCTCCATCCATAAATCACAAGGTAGTGAATTTCCAATCGTTGTCATGCCGGTTGTCCGGGCATTCAAGCGCATGTTAGTCAAAAAACTGTTGTATACGGCTATTACAAGGAGCAAAACATCATTAATTATTTGCGGTGATTATGATGCATTTTTAGACGGTTTACAAAAAGACAATGCCTATAAACGTCGGACCACATTAGTCAAACGATTAGGGAGCATGTTTTCAATTGATCAAGTGGAAGATGAAAGTGAAGAAGAGGAAGAAATTACACCTTATGATTTCATGTAATTAACCCAAACTAAGACTATCTTATACGGTAGCGTATAGGATTAAGAAATTTGGAAAAGCTGAGGACAAACTCATTTTCACATAGAGATATTCAGCTAAAGGAGATTGTCTGATGAAGTGTCCAAATTGTCAGTCTTCCGATATTGGGAGAATTGGTGAGCAGCAGTATTACTGTTGGAATTGTTTTATTGAAATGTCGTTTTTAGATGGCCAAATGCATGTGCGTGAAATAGAAGAAGATGGGTCCCTCTCTTCTTTAGATGATCTGTTTTTAGATGAAAACGGATAATACAAGGTTGGTGATTGGCGTTGAACCGAATGATTTCGAACAGCGCTAAAATAGGTATGGGTGCTGCTATGGGCTATATGATGCGTCATAAAACATTTCGAAAGAACCGTTTTATGAAGCGGATGCGTAAAACGGGGAAACGATTAAGAAAGCAATATCTGTAAATGAAGCTGTACGCTAATTCCCTTTTCTAGGGAATTAGCGTTTACATATTTAGTTGACATATATAAGGTTGTTACATATAATAACGGCATATAATGATTTGAAAACGGTGAAGGAACTGAGTAAATGATACCTGCTTGACAGAGAGGCATTGGAATTTGCTGAAACCATGCTAAGTTAAGGGTCATTGAAGCTATTCCGGAGTGTGGCTAATCCCCACCGATTCACACCACGTTACGGTGTTTGAGTTGATAAGCGTTAAGCTTATAAATAGGGTGGTACCGCGAATCCATCGTCCCTACAGTAACTGTAGGGGCGTTTTTTATTTTGTGGGCTTTGTAGAAATCATTAATCACCGTCTTTTGAGCACTCGTATGTAAATATTAATGTAAAAGGAGGACTTACACATGAAACATTTAACGTCTACTGAAGTAAGACAAATGTTTTTAGATTTTTTCAAGGAAAAAGAACACTCAGTTGAGCCTAGTCGTTCTTTAATTCCACATGAAGATCCAACATTACTATGGATCAACAGTGGTGTGGCAACATTAAAAAAATACTTTGATGGTCGTGTCATCCCAGATAATCCGAGAATCGTTAATGCACAGAAATCAATCAGAACAAACGATATTGAAAATGTTGGCTTTACAGCTCGTCACCATACATTTTTTGAAATGCTTGGGAACTTTTCAATCGGTGATTATTTTAAAGAAAAAGCGATTATTTGGGCTTGGGAATTTTTAACGAGTCCAAATTGGGTTGGCTTTGATTCAGAAAAATTATCGGTAACTGTTCACCCAGAAGATGAGGAAGCTTATGAGATTTGGCGTGATCAAGTAGGTGTTCCTGAAGAGAGAATCATACGTATCGAAGAGAATTTTTGGGATATTGGTGAAGGTCCAAGTGGCCCAAATACGGAAATTTTCTATGACCGTGGTGAAAAATACGGAAATGACCCTCAAGACCCTGAGTTATACCCAGGTGGTGAAAACGAACGCTACTTAGAAATATGGAACTTAGTATTTTCGCAGTTTAACCATAATCCTGATGATACTTATACACCACTCCCTAAGAAAAATATTGATACTGGTATGGGGCTTGAGCGTATTTTATCTGTTATCCAAGATACGCCAACAAACTTTGAAACTGACCTATTCAAGCCGATTATTCAACAGACAGAGGAGATTTCAGGAGAAAAGTATGGTGAGTCGGTAAATAAGGATACGGCTTTTAAAGTAATCGCAGACCATGTACGTACAGTTGCCTTTGCCATTGGCGATGGAGCATTGCCATCTAATGAAGGACGCGGTTATGTTATGCGCCGCTTGTTACGACGTGCGGTTCGATTTGCCAAAGAACTAGGTATTCACGAACCGTTTATGTATCGTTTAGTCGGCCAAGTAGCTGAAATTATGAAAGACTTTTACCATGAAGTTCATGATAAGCAAGATTTCATTCAAAACGTTATTAAAACAGAAGAAGAACGTTTCCATGAAACTTTACAAGATGGTCTTGCTATTTTAGAAAAAGTGATGAATCAAGAAAAACAAAAAGGGAGCCAAGTGTTTCCTGGACATGAAGTCTTTACACTATATGATACGTACGGATTTCCAAAAGAATTAACTGAAGAGTATGTGCAGGCAGAAGGATTCACAATCGATGAAGAAGGCTTTGAAGCTGAAATGAAAAAACAACGTGAACGCGCACGTGAAGCTCGACAAAAAGTGGATTCCATGCAAGTACAAAGCGAAGTATTCCAACAAATTCATAACGAAAGTGAGTTTGTCGGTTACGATCAATTAAATGTTCAATCAACAATTGAAGTGTTAGTGGCTAACCAAGAAAAAGTTCAGGAATTGAACGTTGGTGATACTGGTTATCTAATTTTAAAAGAAACACCTTTTTATGCTGAGAGCGGTGGGCAAATTGCCGATAAAGGCTTAATTGAAACTGACACTGGTCGCGCTCAAGTCTTAGACGTACAAAAAGCACCGAACGGCCAAAACTTACATCAAATTGAAGTTGAGGATGGTTCAGTTTATGCGGAACAATCCGTAAAAGCATCCGTATATCGTCAGTTTAGAAAACAAATTATTAAAAATCACACGGCAACTCACTTATTGCATCAGGCATTAAAAGATGTCTTAGGTGATCATGTCAATCAAGCAGGTTCGTTAGTTGCACCAGACAGATTAAGATTTGATTTTTCACACTTCAGTTCAGTTAGCCCAGATGAAATCAAACAAATCGAAGAGATCGTGAACCAAAAAATTTGGGATTCGATTGACGTTACAATATCTAACCATTCGCTTGATGAAGCTAAGCAAATGGGAGCTATGGCATTATTTGGTGAGAAATATAGTGATGTTGTTCGCGTTGTATCGATTGGTGAGTATAGTATTGAACTCTGTGGCGGCTGCCATGTTAGCAACACAGCTGAGATTGGATTATTCAAAATAACGACTGAAAGTGGAATTGGTGCAGGTACGCGTCGTATTGAAGCAAGAACAGGGTATGGTGCTTATCAATTTTATGAACAACGTGAGAAATTATTAGATGAGGCCGCTCATTTATTAAAAACGACAACTGAACAAATACCATCACGAATCGAAACATTATTTGAAGATATGAAACAATTAGAGCGTGAGAAAGAATCACTAACAGCCAAACTAGCTAACTTTGAATCAGCGAATATAGAAGAACAAATCGAAGACATTAATGGTGTACCTGTATTGGCTGCAAAAGTTAATGTAAGTGACATGAATGCCTTGCGCAATATGGTTGACGATTTAAAAAATAAAGTAGGCTCTGTCGTTGTTTTACTTGCTATGGAGAATGAAGGAAAAGTACAATTAGCATCAGGTGTTACTAAGGATCTAGTTGATCAAGGATATCATGCAGGTCATTTAATTAAGGAAGCAGCTACACGTTGCGGAGGCGGCGGTGGTGGCCGTCCAGATATGGCGCAAGCTGGTGGTAAACAACCTGAGAAAATCGATGAAGCATTAATTGGTGCAAAAGAATATGTACAAAGTGTTTTAACTTCTAGCTAATTAAGTTTATAATGAGGATAGAAGTGATACGAGGGGGTATTAATAAGATGTCAAACGATCACACAATGAAATTCCAATTTAACGATGATTCACAAGAACAAAAAGTAAACGAAATCTTACATTCCGTTTACGGTTCTTTAGAAGAGAAAGGTTATAACCCAATCAACCAAATTGTAGGTTATCTGCTATCAGGTGATCCAGCTTACATCCCTCGTCATAAGGATGCGAGACATTTAATTCGGAAAGTTGAACGAGATGAAATTATAGAAGAGGTTGTAAAATATTATTTGAAATCGAATAAAGAGGCATAGGAATGAAAATATTAGGGTTAGATGTCGGAGAAAAAACGATTGGTGTTGCGGTCTCCGATGCTTTACATTTTACAGCACAAGGAATTGAAACCATTAAGTGGGATGAATCGGATTATAATACAGCACTTCCGAGGTTAAAGGAACTGATTGACCAATATGAAGTGACTAAAATTGTAATTGGACATCCGAAGAATATGAATAATACAATAGGTGAGCGTGCGGAATCTTCTGAGTCATTTGCGGCATATATTGAACAAGAGTGGAACATTCCTGTTGTTTTATGGGATGAACGTTTAACGACTATGGCCGCAGAACGTGTATTATTAGAGGCTGATATGAGTCGAAAAAAGCGAAAGAAAGTTATTGATAAAATGGCGGCTGTCATGATTTTACAAAGTTATTTGGATGCCGGTCATTAATAAATAGGAGGTTTTTTAAAATGGATGAGAATGAACGTATTATAATTCCTGATGAGAACGGTGAGGAACATTTATTTGATATTCTGTTTACATTTGACGTTGATGAAACAGAAAAGTCTTATTTAGTCGCAGTACCGGCAGAACAGAATGAAGATGAGGAACAAGAAGTTTTCGCATTCCGATTTGAAGAAAATGATGAAAACGAAGATGACCTAACCCTTTATCAAATTGAAACGGATCAAGAATGGGAAATGATTGAAGAAATGCTTGCTACGTTTACTGAATCGGATGAAGAGTAAATAAAAAGACATAATTGAACAATGAACTTAAACACTCGAGCGATCGAGTGTTTTTATTTTAGTCTAATCTCATAATAGAACCTATTTGAGTGAACTTTTTTTATCAATGTACAAAAAAGATAGAAAAATTCCTTAAAATAATTTATAATATTACGGGTGAAGGGGGAAGAAATATGTCTTCTAACAACGGATATTCTGATTTAAGAAATCAACGAGTCAAAGAAGCTAAAATTTCTAGAATTATTATTATAACGATTATTGCCGTATTATTAATCGTGATCAGTGCAGTCGGTTATTTCACATATAACTATTTATCTGAAGGGCTAAGTCCAGTTGACCCCAATGATCACACAATTAAAGAAATTGAAATCCCCCTTGGATCTAGTGTTGATCAAATAGGTGAGATTCTAGAAGAGAAAGACATTATAGATAATAGTACCATTTTTAAGTATTACGTTAAATTTAAAAATGAAACTGGATTTCAGGCTGGGGAGTATAAGCTATCAAGCAGTATGAAAATGGATAATATCATTGAATCGTTAAAAACTGGGAAGATCTTGGTAGAACCTTTATTTACAGTTACGATTCCTGAAGGGACAACCATTGAAGAAATTGCTGAAATATATGATGAAAATACATCCATTGATGGCGAAGAATTTTTAGAAATGATGACTGATGAAAGTTATATTCAATCGCTAGTAGAACTTTATCCTGGTATTCTTAATGAGGAAGATATACTTCAAGAAGACATTCGTTACCCACTAGAAGGGTATTTGTATGCTGCAACTTATCCTTTCTTTGAGGAAGACCCGACGATAGAACAAGTTGTCGAAAAGATGTTACAAGAAACGCAAGATCGTGTCATGGCATATACAGTTGACATTGAGAATATGGGATTGACCTATCATGAGGTGATCACGATGGCTTCACTAATAGAAGAAGAAGCGGTTGGTGAAGAAGACAGAAAAATGATTTCTGGTGTATTTTATAATCGTATGAATCGAGAACCAGAGATGCCATTACAAACAGATCCAACTGTGTTATATGCGTTAGGCGAGCATAAAGAACAAGTATTATACGAAGATTTAGAAGTTGAATCCCCTTATAACACTTATGTAAACAGCGGGCTACCAATTGGTCCAATATCTAACTTTAGAGAGAATGCCTTACAAGCAGCGCTGTATCCCGAAGAACATGATTATCTTTACTTCGTTGCTGGGTATGATGGTGAAGTATACTATGCTGAGACAAACGAAGAGCATAATCAAAATATACAAGAACACCGTCCACCACAAGATTAACTCAATATACAGGGAATGTGTTTAAAGCACATTCTCCTGTTTTTTTGTATATTGGAATGGAGTGTAAGAAGATGTCAAAGACATATATACAAAAGCTGTATAATGACCATAAGCCTCAACAAGATTATCTCGAAGAAATGGAGGCTTATGCTTTAGAACATCAAGTACCAATCATGGAACGAGATGGAATCGAACTTCTAAAACAACTTGTTCGTTTGCATCAGCCGAAAACTATTTTAGAAATTGGTACAGCAATTGGTTATTCTGCCATTCAAATGGCAATTGCTAACGAAAAGGCTCATATTACTTCAATTGAAATTGATGAATCACATAAAGCTATTGCCGAAAAAAATATTCAAAAGGCGGGGCTAGATCATCAAATTGATGTGGTTCTAAGTGATGCCAATGAATACTTAGAGCAACATCAGCATGCTTATGATTTAGTGTTTGTTGATGCAGCAAAAGGACAATATAAGAATTATATAGAAAAACTCCACCCAATTCTGGAAAGTGGTTCTCTGATTATTATTGACAATGTTTTATTTAAAGGTTATGTTTCTAAAGAAGTCCAAGGACATAAAAGATTTGATCAATTAGGCGAAAAAATTAATCAATTTAATCAATGGTTAATTGAACATCCTCATTTTGAAACCACTATTGTGGAAACAGGGGATGGCGTCGCAATAGCATTAAAGAGGTGAAAAACAGCGTGTACCATGACAAACCAATCATAATAGGTGTAGCAGGTGGTACAGGTTCGGGAAAAACAACCGTAACTCGTGCGATCTGTGACCATTTCAAAGATACTTCTGTTCTAATGATGGAACAAGATTTCTACTATAAAGACCAATCGCATATGCCTTTTGAAGAAAGATTAAATACAAACTATGACCATCCATTGGCTTTTGATAACGATTTGTTAATGGAGCATTTAAATCAATTGAAAAACTGGCAGACCATCGAAAAACCGGTTTATAATTATGAAATGCATACGCGTTCAGAAGAAACAGTTTTTGTCGAACCAAAAGAAGTTATCATTTTGGAAGGAATTTTAGTATTAGAAGACGAAAGATTACGTAATATGATGGATATAAAAGTGTTCGTAGATACGGATGCTGACATTCGTATTATTCGCCGTTTATTGAGAGATATTAATGAGCGAGGTCGAACGTTAGAATCCGTAATTAATCAATATATAAACGTTGTACGCCCAATGCATTTGCAGTTTGTAGAACCAGCTAAGCGTTATGCAGATGTAATTATTCCAGAAGGCGGACAAAACCATGTGGCTGTAGATTTGCTTACGACAAAAATTGAAAGTATTATTAATAAAACATAATCATAAATATGATTCAAAATGAATCAATTAATGAAGTAGTATTCGTAAATAATCAAAGGAGTGTATGAACTATGGCTGAAGAAAAAAGCTATTATATGACAGAGGAAGGGCTAGAAAAACTAGAACAAGAATTAAATGAACTTAAAACAGTACGCCGTCCCGAAGTGGTTGAGCGTATTAAAGTTGCTAGAAGTTTCGGTGATTTATCTGAGAACTCTGAATATGATGCAGCCAAAGATGAACAAGCCTTCGTTGAGTCACGAGTCGCTCAAGTTGAAAATATGATTCGAAATGCTGTTATTATTGAAAATGATGAAGAATCTAATGACACAGTTCAATTAGGCAAGACTGTTAAGTTTGTAGAGCTACCGGATGGCGATGAAGAAGAATATCAAATTGTTGGTAGTGCAGAGTCAGATCCGTTTGAAGGTCGTATCTCTAATGACTCTCCAATGGCTCAAAGCTTATTAGGTAAAAAAGTTGGGGAACAAGTCACTGTACAAACACCTGGTGGCGAAATTGACGTTAAAATTGTAGAAGTTTCATAATTAAATCAACCTTATGTCCTACACAAATAGACGTGTAGGACATAATATTATGGTCTCTTTCTGAATATCAATAATCTATGGAGTAGACTATTGAGTGGTGTAAGCATCATTTAAAAGGAGAGTGGAGAAACATGGCTTATGATTCTATTGGTACTACAAGGTCGGATCGTTATGAAAGTCGGCGTAAAAATACGAAACTAATGAACCTATTAATTATCATCGCTATTTTATTAACTGCTTTTCTAATCGGAATGCTTGTATTTGGTGATGATGAAGATGAGGACAACCAGGACCAAGCACAAGAAAGCCAAACTGATGAATCTAATGATTCAGAAGATCAATCAGAACAAGGAACTAATGATAATGAAGATGAAGATAATACTGACCAAACTGAAACAGACAATACAGATGAAGATGAAGAGGAACAATCTTCTAATAATGAAGACGAAAATGAAACAACTGATGATGAAACAGAACAAAATGAGCCAGCTGAAAATAGCGCTGAAGTAAAAGAAGTGATTAGTGGTTCATGGGACCCTTATCCTACTGAACAAGAGGAACCCCATACAATTAATTGGGATACGGAGTCACAAGACTTTTACGAAATGAAGATGGCGATCGCGTCATCATTAGATGTCTCCAGTGAAGACTTAATATATTGGTATGTTGAGAATGGAGGAGCACCTGACAAAGTTAACGGATACGTAGAGCAACGCGGTACGAATGAATATTATCGTGTCTATCTTGAGTGGATTGAATCAGAAGGTTGGCAACCTCAACGCGTAGAAGAATTATACGAGAATATAGGGGAACAAAAACTAGAAGGAACTTATGAAAACAACGATGAATAAGAAAGGATTTATTAAATGAAATACGGCATCATAGGAGCAATGGAACAAGAATTAGAGTGGTTATTAACGAAGATGACGGTTGAAGAAGAATTAACCGTAGCTAATTGTAAGTTTTATGAAGGTGAGATAGCGGGTCAACAAGTCGTCCTATTACAATCTGGGATTGGGAAAGTAAATGCTGCACTTTCTACAACCATTTTGCATGAACGTTTCAAGCCAGATTATGTGATTAATACAGGTTCAGCCGGCGGCACAGACCCTAACTTAAATGTCGGTGATGTAGTTATTGGTGAGAAAGTTATTCATCACGATGCAGACGCTAGAGCATTTGGATATGCTTATGGGCAAATTCCTCAAATGCCAAAGTTTTATCAGTCTGATTCTGCATTGATGGAAAAGGCAAAGCTTGCTATGAATCGAGTCGATACAAAAATCCAAATCGTAGAAGGAGTAATAGGGACAGGAGACTCCTTTATGTCTGAAGAAACTCGGGTTAGCGCTGTATTAAATCAACTTCCTGAGGTAAGAGCATTGGAAATGGAAGCAGTATCAATCGCACAAGTTTGTCACCAATATAATACACCATGCTTAGTTATCCGATCACTATCAGATATCGCAGGTAAAGAATCGGACGTTTCGTTTGATCAGTATTTAGAGAAGGCTGCGAAATATAGTGCTAATCTAATTGTAGAAGTGTTAAAAAGTACACCGTAATGCATAAACCCCAGTTAAAGTGTTATATTTCACTTTCTGGGGTTTTGGTTTATTTGTAGTAGTAAACATAATATCCACCGAGAATCAATAATAAAAGTAATGTCACAATCAGAAGACTATAGGCAAATGTGTTTGGTTGATAGTAGTTCGGATATGGGACATCATACGGGTTGTAATATGGAGGATACATTCCATACATTCAGATCATCTCCATTTCACAGGACTTATTTGCTTCAATATATGCGTTTGTAACGGTTTTTGGATAGATATTTGCCTAACTTCTATAAATCTTTATTTTTCTCGTGCTGTTGTTCATCTCTATAAAAGGCATGAAACATTTTCATAAGCGCACGCTTTTCGATTCTTGATACGTAGCTTCGTGATATTTTTAATTCTTTTGCAATTTCACGTTGCGTTAGTTCTTCTCGTTCATTAAGGCCGTATCTTTTAACAATGACTTCCTTTTCACGTTGATCTAAAAGATCAATATATTTAAAGACTTTTGCGATTTCCATAGAGGTTTGTATTTTTTCAACTAAATCAGGCTGATCCGATTTTAAGATATCAATTAAACTAATCTCATTACCCTCTTTATCTTGACCTATAGGGTCTTGTAATGACATATCTTTATTACTTTTCTTAGACGTTCTTAAGTACATTAAAATTTCATTATCAATACATCTTGCTACATACGTCGCTAATTTGGTACCCCTACTGCTTGAGAAGCTTTCAACCCCCTTAATCAGACCGATTGTACCGATTGAAATTAAATCTTCTTGGTCCTCTTTATTGTTTTCATATTTTTTAGCAATGTGAGCAACAAGACGCAAATTATGTTCTATAAGCTTATTTCTTGCTTCAAGATCGCCTTGTTCGAACCGTTTTAAATACTCTTCTTCTTCATCTCGGCTAAGAGGTTGTGGGAATGCGTTACCTTTAACATACGAAGCGAAGAAGTATAAATTCTCAAAGATGATCGTCAAAAGCTTCAACATTGTGTACATCGCATCAACCCCACGTTATAAATTTATAGGCGAACACCTATAATTAGAGTGTATGATGCAATATGAATTTAGTGCCTGTACACATATAAAAAGTCGGCTCAAAAAGTTTTGAGCCGACGTTATTTATGAGCCATCCTTCTGTTTTTGATCTCGTTTTAAATCATCTCGAATACTGTGTTCCCAAAGTTCGACACCCTTTGAGTGCGCTGCTCTTGAGATCATGTGTCCGCTAACTGGAGCGGTTATTAGAATGAAAATAATCCCTAAGATTAACTTACCACTAATTATTCCATTTTCTACGTATAAGAAAAGAAATGCACCTAATAAAACGCCAGCGACACCAAGCGTTGCAGCTTTTGTTGCCGCGTGAAGTCTCGTATAAATATCGGGGAATCGTAATATGCCTAAGGAACCGGATAAGACAAAAAAGGTGCCACTTAATAATAATAGACTAATGATGATTTTGATCAATAATAACACCCTTTTCAATGAATTTCGCAATAGCGATTGTTCCTATAAATAGTAAGATCCCAATTAATAAAACGACATCATTTAATTTGTCGGTTACAAGTTGAATTGACGCTAAACCTGTAATAGCCATCATATTAATACCCATGGTATCAATAGCAACTGCACGATCGGCGTTAGAGGGACCTCTAAATGCTCTAATGACAAGTAGAAATATAGATATCGTCATAGCTATGAAACATATGATTAGTACAATATCTAACAACTGATCTCCAAACTCTTCAAGCATTATCGTGTCACCTCCATGATCGCTTTTTCAAATGTGTTTTTAATGTCGTTAATCTCTTCTTCTACATCTGGCATATCCATGGCATGTATATAAATAGTTGTATAATCATCTGATACTGAAACGGATAACGTTCCAGGTGTAAGAGAGATTAAATTGGCTAAAAGGGTTATTTCCCAATTGCTTTTAAGGTCAGTCGGTAGAGCGAAAATACCTGGTTGGACCTTTAATTTTGGAACATATGCAAGTTTTACAATATTCCAGGTTGATAAAATTAATTCTTTTATAAATAAAAGGATTAGGCTAATGACTTTCCAAACCCTCAACAAATAATAAGCATCTGGTACGAATCTTCTTAGGAAGAAGAGTAGTGCCATACCAATTAAATACCCAGTAAAGAACGTAAGAAAGTCGTATGACTCGCTCAAAAACATCCATAGCATGGCGATAAGTATGTTTAGAATAATTTGTAATGTCATTTAATCATTACCCCTTTAACACTGAAGAAATATATTCAGTACGCTCCAACAAATAACTTGAAATCTGATCAATATAAGGTAGAACAGTTTCTGCTCCTACTCCTAAATAAATAGATATACTAATTAAGAATGTAGCTGGTATGGTTAGAGCGTGCACTTTTGAAGGATTTGTGGTCATACCTTCCATTTTCTCTCCCCAGAAGCCTCTAATAAATATACGAATCATAGAAAGGAGAATTAATAAACTAGATAGTAATGCCACGACGGTTAATAAAATTTCTCCTTGATCAAGGGCACCTCTCAATAATAATAGCTTTCCTATAAAGCCGCTAAATGGTGGGATTCCTGCTAATACTAATGAACCGATAAAGAATAACCATCCTAGTAATGGAAACCTTTGTATGACACCACTCATTTGGGACAAGTCTTTAGTTCCAGCTGCGACAATTAATGCCCCAATTAATAAAAATAAAGCTGCTTTAATCACCATGTCATGCATTAAATAATAAATGGATCCTGATAAACCATCTTCATTAAATAAACCAATTCCCATCAAGATAAACCCAATGGCTGGAATGATATTGTACGTAATGATTAATTTTACATTATTCGTTGATAATGCACCTATAACACCAAAAATCATGGTCAGCATGGCGAGCCAAATAAATAATTGATGTGTAACTCCGGTATCGTGAACAAAAATCAAAGTAAACACTCTGAAAATCGAGTAAATACCTACTTTTGTTAATAAAGCACCAAACAAAGCTGAGACAACTGGATTAGGTACGACATAGGAATTTGGTAACCAGTAATATAATGGGAAAATGGCTGCTTTTACAGCAAATACAAAGAATAAGAGAATTCCAATGACCGTGACAATACCTTGGTCTTCAGCTGGAATTGAATCGACTCTTTCAGCTATGTGCGCCATGTTAACTGTTCCAACTAACGAATAAATAAACGCAACAGTTGTAACAAATAACATGGATGAAAATAGATTAATCAATACATATTTAAGTGATTCTCTTAATTGGGCTTTGCCATTCCCTAAGACGATTAAGCCATATGAAGCCATTAATAAGACTTCAAAAAATACGAACAAGTTGAATAAGTCACCGGTAATGAATGCACCTGAAACACCTGAGATTAACAGGAAAAAGAACGTATAAAAATAAAATTTTTCTTGTTGATCAGATAATGAATGCGGTGCATAAAATACAGCTGCAGTTGCAATAACATATGTGGTTAATACTAAAATTATGGACAAGTAATCAAGAACGAGAGAGATTCCAAAAGGAGCATCCCATCCTCCGCCTTGAAGAACGATCATGCCATCACTATAAACCTTAAACGTAATGAAGAGCATAACGCCTAAAAATACGACCATGAAAATTTTAGATAATGGTCGAACAATATTTAGTTTTCCGGGGAAAAACGCTACGATTACACTTGCTAGTATTGGTAGTATGATTGGAAGTATTGCTAAGTTATTCATGTTCAGAACCTCGCATTTTCTCCATGTTATCCGTTTGATTTAATTTATACGCTCGGTATGCTAAAACAAGTAAGAAACTTGTTACCCCAAAGCTTATAACAATAGAAGTTAGTATTAAGGCTTGAGGGAGAGGGTCAGCATATTCTGTTACCCCATAAACCTCAACAGGTGGAGCACCACGCTTTAATTTACCCATCGTCAAGATGAATAAGTGGGCGCCATGAGAAATTAAAACTGTGCCAATGACAATTCTTAATAACTGTTTTTGTAGAATGTTGTAGACGCCTGTTGCAAACAAAATGGCAGCTAATACGATCATAATAATTTCCATATTATTTCGCCCCCTTATTCGAGCGAAGTTTAATCATAGCATAAATACCTAAAGCTGCACCGAATAGAACAGCTACTTCGAATAGAGTATCAATTCCACGGAAGTCAACTAATATCACGTTAACAGCGTTGTGTCCGCCGCCTTCTTCGTAAGTGTTTTCCATGAAGTAAGAAGAGATTGTTTCAGCGAAACGACTGTTATATGCGCTAATACCTATAACAAACATTAGTAAACCGTACCCAATCGACACGAGGATATTAGAACCTGTTTTGGCAACAGACTGACCTTCTGATGATAAGTTTGGTAAATGATAGAAGCATAACAAGAACAATACAACCGTTACAGTTTCGACGATTAATTGAGTTAACGCTAAGTCCGGTGCACTATACATGACAAAAAGAATGGCTAACCCGTAACCAACAACACCCAATATTAAAATAGCCGCAATGCGGTTCCTTGCTACGGTTGTTCCAATAGCCGCAATAGCCATTACAATAGCAACAATTACTTCTTGTGCCGTAATTGGTGCTAAATCGACTGTGTTAAAGTTCATGCCCCCTGAATACAGGAGTGTTCCGGCTGTCATCAAAATGATTGCTGTTAAGATTAACATCATATATAAACGTAATGAACCTGTCATATAAGATGTCGTAATTTTGTTTGAAACGGACTCAATTTTTTCGACGATCCAGTCATAAACACGATTTAAACTTAACGAACCAGGTAAAACGGAGTAAATCTTGCTCCATTTATCCTTCGTTAGATATAAGACAACACCTAAAACGACGACCGCTAATGACATTTGAAAAGCCCTACTATCAAGTCCGTGCCAATACTTAATATCCTTCGTCACGGTATCTCCATAAATAGCATCAGCAGAATGCGTAATTAAAGCATTGTTGAAAATGTTTGGAAATAGCCCAATTACAATAACACCAAGAACTAATATAGCTGGTGGCACCAACATCATGATTGGAGCTTCATGAGGCTTGGTAGGTAATTGATCTTCTTTATATCCACCTCGGAATGTTCCGAAGAATAAATACATGGAATAAATAAACGTAAAAATACTTCCAACAACAGCAATGATAGGAATGGCTGTTATCAAGCCTTCAACAAAGGTACCTGAACCTTCTAATCCGAGTGAGGATTGAAAGAACATTTCCTTACTATAGAAACCATTTAAGAATGGTAATGGAACCCCGGCCATAGAGAATGTACCAAACACGGCAAGTGTTGCAGAGATTGGCATAAAGGTCATCAATCCACCTAAACGACGGATATCTCTTGTACCAGTTTCGTGGTCGACGATTCCAGCAACCATAAATAAACTACCTTTAAAAGTTGCATGGTTTAAAATATGAAACACGGCTGCAAAAACGCCATATGTCGTGCCGAAACCTAGCATGGCCATGATCATTCCTAGCTGACTGATCGTAGAAAAAGCTAAAATACCCTTCAAATCAGTCTGTCTTACTGCCATGTACGAAGCCCATGCTAATGTAACCAGTCCAAATATACTTAATAAAATGAAGAATAGCGGCACCTCATTGAAAATCGGTGAGAAACGTGCCATTAAATAAATGCCGGCCTTAACCATAGTAGCTGAGTGTAAATAAGCACTTACAGGCGTAGGCGCTTCCATGGCATCTGGTAGCCAGATATGGAATGGGAACTGAGCAGACTTTGTAAAAGCACCTAATAATAAGAAAATTAAAATAGCAATAAAATATTCACTGTTAATGATCACGTCTGTCATGGCAACCATTTCACGAATGCTTGTCGTACCTGTTTCAATGGTTAATAAAATTAGACCACCGAGCAAACTAAAACCGCCTAAGACAGTAATGAGCATTGATTTTAAAGCACCGTAACGAGATTTTTCACGATGATGCCAGTAACCGATTAATAGGAATGATGATAATGAAGTGAACTCCCAAAACGTATATAGAACAAAAACGTTATCAGAAAGGACCACGCCTAACATTGAGGCCATAAAAATATAAAGATATGTATAGAAATGCCCTAGTTGTTCTTCTTTATTGAGATAGTAGATGGAATAAAGCACGACAAGTGTACCAATTCCACTAATTAAAAGTGCGAATAATAAACTTAAACCATCTAAGTAAAAGTCTAATGAGATGTTTAAAGTCGGAATCCATGTGGTGGACTGCATTTTGGTTTCAAAATTAGCTCCGACGAATTGTAGAAAATAAATAAAAATAAGTAATGGAACAGGAAGGATTAACCAACCGGTATGGATTCGTTGTTTTATTCGACTAAGGAAAGGGATTAAAATTGCAAAAATAAGTGGTGCAAATACGGCATATACCATATGTAAGTTTTCCATCCTTTCATTATGTAACTGCAATCAATCTGTTTACTACAGTAACATTATAACGGTATTTCAAATTTAATGAAAAGAAAAACCATTAATAATTTATGAACATTAAGTGGCAATATAACATAACGCAATTAACCATAAAAAAACTGACACGTCCGTGTCAGTTTTACGCTATCTTTATATCTTTGATTTTTATAACATCATTTATTTAGGATGATTCTTTTAGGTGGTTATATAGTCCTCTTCTAATGAGCTCCTCCTCGATCAATTTAATAAAATCATGATTTAATTCTAATTGTTGTGCTTTTGAATACGATTCTACTAACAATTCGTCCGATAATTGTTCCATAATCGTCCCGGTAAAGATCGCCGGATTGCACCTCCTTGAAAGTCGTCCACCTTGTAACAGTTATTATCCTACCATTATTTTCGGGGTTGGACAACTTTTATAAGCTGTTAATAACTTGTGAATAAGTTGTTTATAAAAATAGTTATTCAATACAAAAATATTGTTATATCAATGTGTATAATGTTGATAGATTTATCCACAAGTTGAAAAATGAAGTTATTTGTCGAACGATTCTTAGAATATTCCGATAAATATTTAATAAAATAAACTTTTCTTTGAAACATAAGGTTGAATTGTATATGATGTACAATAGTAATGATATTGTTGAGGTGAACGAATTGTTAAATCGATTTCTACCAAATGATCAAGTCGATACCGTTTTAGAAGTAACACCTGATTATCTTAAAAATAAAGGAATTAAAGGTGTCATAACCGATTTAGATAATACGTTAGTCGCATGGAATCAGCCTGCAGCTACTCCTGAAGTGATAGAATGGTTTAGGGTATTACGTGAGGCTGGAATTGAAGTAACCATTATTTCTAATAATACAGAGGATCGAGTTTCATTTTTTTCTAAACCATTAGGCATTCCGTTTATATCAAAGGCAAGAAAACCGATGCAAACGGCTTTTAAGAGAGCAAAGAAAGAAATGAAATTATCTGGAGATGAATTAGTAGTGGTTGGTGATCAATTACTAACGGATGTTTTCGGAGGGAACCGTGCTAATTTACATACGATTTTAGTCGTCCCTATTGTACGAACTGATGGCTTTTTTACACGTTTTAACCGAAAAATAGAGCGAAGAATACTACATCACTTTAAAAAAACAGGAAAATTGAACTGGGAGGATTAGAATGGAAGAATTATATTGCCAAGGTTGTGGGGCAGCAATTCAAACAGAAGATGAGACAAAAGCAGGATTTGCTCCTAAATCAGCTCTTCAACGAGACGAAGTTATATGTAAAAGGTGCTTTCGGTTAAAGCATTACAATGAAGTGCAAGATGTTGATATGACAGCAGATGATTTTTTAAATATGCTTCAAGAGATTGAAAAGCACGATGCTCTTATCGTAAAAGTAGTCGATTTATTTGACGTTCACGGAAGTTTTATTCACGGTTTAAATCGATTCGTTGGAAAGAATCCAGTTGTTCTAGTAGCGAATAAAGTTGATCTATTGCCAAAATCCATTAATTTGAATAAGGTCAAAAAATGGATGTACCGTGTAGCGAAGGAGTTCGGATTAAAAGTGAATGATATTTTCTTTGTCAGTGCCACAAAGGGAATCGGTATGCAAGAAGCGGCTTTTGAATTAGAACGATTAAGAGATGGAAAAGATGTTTTTGTAGTAGGTAGTACAAATGTAGGTAAATCCACAATTATTAATTATTTTATTCAGAACTCTAACGATGAAAAAGATGTCATTACGACATCATATTTTCCTGGGACAACCCTTGGGTTTATCGATATCCCTTTAGATGAACGTTCATCTATGATTGATACACCTGGTATAATGAATCACCACCAAATGGCTCATTACTTGAATGATAAAGACCTTAAAACCATTACACCTAAAAAAGAGGTCAAACCAAAAGTGTTTCAGCTAGATGAAGATCAAACTTTATTTATTGGTGGATTAGCTAGGTTTGATATTGAATCTGCTCAAGAACGATTAGGATATGTGTGTTATTTCTCAAACGAAATAAACATTCATCGTACGAAATTAGAAAAAGCAGATCTATTATATGATCAACATTTAGGAGAGATGTTGTCACCTCCATCTGAGGAGGCTTTAGATAACTGGCCTGAAATGGAAGAGAGGACATTGAAGATCTCAGAAGATAAAACAGATGTATTGTTTTCGGGGTTAGGATGGATTACAGTTCCAAATGCTGGTGTTACGATTACAGCACACGTACCAAAAGGGGTTCGTGTTATTTTACGAGAGGCTATTATTTAGGGGGATTTAAGTTGTATTCATTAGGATTAATTGGTTTTCCTGTCAATCAATCAAAGTCTCCACAAATACATCAACATTTTCTGTCTTCCCTTCAATTAGAAGGTCAATATAATCTATATGAAGTCGAAGAAGTTGATTTAGAAAGCCAATTAAACCAACTCATTGACCACCAACTAACTGGGTTCAATGTCACGATCCCGTATAAAGAAAAAATTATTCCTTTAATAGACGATTTAGATCAAACCACGAAGTCATTAAAATCAGTTAACACTGTCAAAATAGAAGGTACGAAATTAGTTGGTTATAATACGGATGGAGTCGGTTATGTTGAATCATTAAGACAAGGTTATCCAGACTTTTATCAATCATTAAACCAACAATCTATTCTAATATTGGGTGCGGGTGGCGCTGCTAAAGGAATATATTACACACTTCAAAACGAGCGCCCTTATAAACTTGATATAGCAAACCGGTCAGTGAATCGAGCTGAACATCTAACATGTGATTATACGAACAGCCATGCTTTATCGTTATTAGACGCAGAGGCTAAACTGAATGATTATGACTTAATCATTCAAACAACTTCTGTTGGCATGGAGCCTAATACTTCACATAAAATTATAAAATTGAACCAATTGAAGGAAAATACAATAGTAAGTGACATCATTTATAAGCCTAAATACACTAATTTTTTAAAAGAAGCTGAAAACCGAGGGGCAAGAATTCTCTTTGGTGAATCCATGTTATGGTATCAAGCAGCTAAAGCGTTTGAAATATGGACGGGTTACAAGGTGACCCATTTAGTTCCTATTAAGGAAGGAGATTGAGAAGATTGCTTACAGGCAAACAAAAACGTTATCTTAGAAAAGAAGCACATCATCTGAATCCGATTTTTCAAGTCGGTAAAGAAGGTGTTAATGATAATATGCTACAACAGATTAGCGAAGCTCTAGAAAAACGTGAGTTAATTAAAGTTAGCATTTTGCAAAATAATTTTGAAAGCAAACAAGATGTCGCAGAACAATTAACTGATGGAACGGGTGCAGAATTAGTACAAGTGATTGGTAATGTTGTTGTCTTGTATAAAGAATCTGAAGACAACAAGACATTAACGTTACCATAAAGGGTGACCATATGAAGAAAATCGGTTTATTTGGGGGAACATTTGACCCGCCACATATCGGACATATAAAATTAGCCGAAACCGTAAAACAATCGCTTTCTTTAGATGAGGTTTGGTATATTCCAACTTATGAGCCACCTCATAAAAGGAATGCGATTGCGTCGCCTCAAGAAAGGCTGGATATGCTTAACCTGTTATTGAATGACCAATCAAAACTACAACTATTAGACATTGAGTATCAATTAAAAGGTAAATCTTATACATTTAATACCGTAAGCCATCTAAAAGAAAAATATCCAGAAATAGAATTTTACTTTATTATTGGTGGCGATATGGTTGATTATTTACCAAAATGGTATAAAATTAATGAGTTAAAAAAATTGATCCAGTTTGTGGGTGTCACTCGAAAAGAATATGAACAAGTGGAAGATGGTGATGTCATAATGGTATCAATGGATGAAATTCCAGTATCATCAACACTTATTAGAGAGCAAATTCGTCGAGGTGAGCATCCAGATGGTTTAACCGAGAAAGTGTTGCAGTATATAAAGGAGCATCGTCTTTATGAAGATTGAAGATGCGTTAAACGAATCAGAAAAAGTTTTAACACCTAAGAGGTACGCACACGTAGAACGAGTGACTGAAACGGCTCTTGATCTAGTGAAAAAATATCAAGGGAATGAATACGAAGTTGGTCTTGCCGCAGCTTTACACGATTATGCAAAGGATATGGAGATATTATTGCTTAAACAATGGATCTTAGATCATCATGATTTACCGAAAGATTTATTAGACTATCATCATGAACTTTGGCACGGACCAGTTGGCTCTAAGATGATTCAGTCATTATTTATGATTCAGAATCATGATATTATAAATGCAGTGCGTTATCATACAACTGGTCGAATCCATATGACCAAGACTGAAAAAATTGTATTTTTAGCAGATTATATAGAACCTGGCAGGGATTTTCCAGCTGTATACGAAGCGAGAGAAATTGCAAAACATAGTTTAGATCGTGCTTGTCATTATGCATTAGAAAACTCAATACACTTTCTAATGAGTAAGGAACAGCCAGTTTACCCAGATACGTTTTTTGCATATAACCATCTGACAAAGCAATTGTCATAGATGACATTGGAGGAATCATTTATGGATAGTCAACAATTATTACAAATAGCCGCACAAGCTTGCGATGATAAGCGGGCAGAGAATATTGTGGCATTAGATATGAGAGATGTATCACTCATAGCAGATTACTTTTTAATTTGTCACGGTTCAAATGAACGTCAAGTAGATGCAATAAGTAAAGGTATTCAGGATGCTGTGGAAGAAGAAGGGTTCACAGTAAGAAAAATAGAAGGACGAGATCAAGCTCGTTGGGTTTTAGTTGACTTAGAGCATGTCGTTGTACACATCTTCCATAAAGAAGAAAGAGATTATTACAATCTGGAGAAACTATGGGGAGATGCGGACCGTGTTCAACTTGATGTGTAAAGGGTATTAATTATGTATAAACAAATGGCCAATATTTATGATGAATTAATGCAGGATGCACCGTATGATGAATGGTGTAAGTTTACAGAAGAAGTTATAGAAGGTAAGGAAGTCCGTTCCATATTAGAAATTGGATGTGGTACGGGAGAAATTGCGATACAGCTAGCGGAGAAGGGTTATCAGGTTACGGCATTTGATCAATCAAAAGACATGATCGAGGTAGCTGAACAAAAATTAAATAATCAAGAGGAAAGTTGTCAGTTCGATGTCCGAGATGCCCGTTATTTTTCGTATGAACAAACGTTTGACACCCTCATCAGCTATTGTGATGTTCTAAATTATATTACGGATGTAAATGATGTAGAGCTTGTTTTAAAAAATGCGTACCAACACCTGAGACCTGGAGGATTATTCGTATTCGATGTTCATAGCCAGTCATATGTAAATTGGTTGATAGATGAAGAAATCTTCTCAGAAATTCGTGATGATATAAGTTATGTGTGGATGTGCGAACCCTTAGAGCATGAGGGCGGCATTCGTCACGATTTAACGTTTTTTGTTAAACAGTCCGATGGGCTTTACAAACGTTTAGATGAAGAGCATGTCCAACAAACACATTCTGTAAAAACATATCAAGATTTATTACAGAATGCTGGTTTTCGTCACGTTAACGTTTATCAAGATTTCACATTAGACCAATTAGTAGATGAAGAGCAGGCTAACAGATTATTTTTTGTTTGTGAAAAATAAAAAGCTGGTGCAAAAATAATTGCACCAGCTTTTTGTTGCAATTTATCGAATTTTGATTACAATTAATAATAAAGGTTAGCTTACTTAAGATCTTCTTGGTTGACGAGATGGTCAATGTGATCTTTTTCATTATAAAACTTTTCATGTGTGGCATCGAATACATGACTAAATACTTGATGATATGAATCTTCTAGCGCCACCATGCCTTCCCCTGTAATACCACCTTTAACCATAACTTTATCCTTCAATGAGGAAAAATCATAAATTCTTTCTTCAAACAGCTTTCCATACCCAATAATCATTTCTTCTACTAATGAAGTAGCTTGATCAACTGGAATTCCAGTTTTCTTATGAGCCGCATCGATCATATCTTCCAAAATGAAACTCAAAAAAGCCGGACCACATGATACGATATCTGATGCAATTCTGACGTGCTCCTCTTCAATCTCAATAGGTTTTGAGAAATGTTTACACGTTTGTTGAATGAGTAATTTCTGATTTGCATCAATTGTGTCAGAAAATGTTAGTAATGAAACACCTTTTAATGCCCTGTTTGTTATACTTGGAATCATTCTAACAACAGAGCAAGGAAGTATTTCATCTAATAGTTCGACCGATACAGAACTGGTGATGGAAATGATGATTTGATTAGGAGATACCTGATCTTTGATTTCGTGTGCTATAGAAACAATTTGTTTCGGTTTAGCACACAAAAAGATAATATCACATTCGTCCACGATGGAATCCCGCATTTGTAAAACATGAACATCCGGATAATGATCTTTAAGTTTGTAAGCTTTCATAAACGTTCGATTATACAAGTATACATTTTTTTCTGAAACGGCACCGCTGGAGGTCAGAGCATGAAGCAAAACTGTCCCCATATTACCTGTTCCGATTATTCCCCATTTCATGACTAAACCCCCTTTTCAATAACAGAACTCATAGCTCACCATTATGTATATGAAAGAAGGAGTAAATCATGCCTTTTATTCACAAATGGCTTTGGTTGATTGTAATGATATTTATCATACTAATTATTTATCTCATCTGGCCAAAAAGTGATTATGAAGTGGTGATTCCTACTAGTGATGACAATCTAGATCAAGAAGAAAGTATTCACGATCAAGAAGAGTTGCAAACCATTTTTGTGGATGTAAAAGGTGAGGTTAACCTACCCGGTGTTTATGAAATGCCTGAAGGGAAACGTGTCAAAGATGTAATCGATCTTGCAGGAGGTTTTACTGAAGATGCTGATCAGTATCAAGTTAATCTAGCCATGATTCTTCAAGATGAGATGGTGATATTTGTGCCATCAATTAATTCAGAAACAACTGAGCATACCTCTTCACCCATTACAAATAGTGAAGGGAAAATTAGAATTAATTCTGCTACAAAAGAGGAATTGGAAACTATTCCGGGTATTGGTGAGACGAAGGCTTTGTCAATTATTCAATATCGTGAAGAACATGGCCCTTTTAAACAATCTGAGGACTTGTTAAACATTAGTGGAATCGGAGAGAAAACATTAGAGAAGATTGTCGAATTTATTGTTGTACCTTAAGCTCAATCCTTTATAATGAATTCATATATATTTTTTTAGGAGGACTTGATATGGAACGGATATCCTGGGATCAATATTTTATGTCACAAAGTCATTTATTAGCATTAAGAAGCACTTGTGAACGTTTAGCTGTTGGAGCCACTATTGTGCGAGAAAAACGTGTCATAGCCGGTGGGTATAATGGGAGCGTGTCAGGAAGTGTCCATTGTGCAGATGAAGGTTGTAAAGTTATTGACGGGCACTGTGTCAGGACGATTCATGCCGAAGTTAATGCGATCTTACAATGCGCAAAATTCGGTGTGCCGACTGAAGGTGCTGAGATGTATGTAACTCACTTCCCGTGTTTAAATTGCACAAAGACAATTATTCAAAGTGGAATTAGGAAAATTTTTTACGCACACGACTATAAAAATCATCCGTATGCAATTGAGTTGTTAGAAGAAGCGGGCGTAGAGTATGAACAAGTAGAGCTTGATTATTTACATATTGATACGAATACGAAAGATAAAATGTATTTTATCTCAAATTTACTTCAAAAGCTTGAAGATAACGGAATGGATGGAGAAGAGTTAAAAAATTTAAAACAAGAGGCTAATCAGCTATTTTCAGACGTTGAATAAATGAGTGGTAAAACGTATATTTTGGCTATTGCTTTTTTACTTGGATATCTACCTCTCAAGATCGGTTTATTAGCATTTTGCATCATGTGTATCATCTTTCGCAAAATGCTAATCCTTAACCGGCCGCTATTCGCCTTCTCCTTAACATTCTTTCTTCTCTCTCTTTACTTATCGCCAGAAATTCCACAAGATCCAATAGACTCACATCAATATGAAGGGTGGATTGAAGTACGGTCACATCCAGAATATGGAGACAACATTCAATTTGTAGGTTCATTAGAAAATGATACTCGAGCTATTTTCTATAGCGGACATTCTGATAAAGGCCTTTATCATGGTGCCTCATGTTTAGTTACAAGCCAATTAAACGCGCCAAACCATTCAACGAATCAAGGTGAATTTAGTTATCGAGATTTTTTAGCCAAGCAGAACATCTCTTACATCGGTTATGATACAGAAATACATAGCTGTCATGATCGTTCATGGATGTCTTACATTGCCGATTGGCGTTTGTCTTTACAACAACTCTTAGAAGAGAAATTAGAAGCAGAATCTTATGTTTGGATTCAAGCCTTACTATTAGGGGATCAATCGGGTATTGATGAGGAAATAATTGAGGCATTTCAATTTTGGGGATTATCACATTTATTAGCCATTTCCGGATTACATATAGGTATTTTACTGATCATTACGTACTTTGTGTTCCTTAAAATATTTAACTTAACGCTCGAACAAACTAAAATTTTATTATTAATACTCCTACCAATTTATATTATTCTTGCAGGTGCAAATCCTCCTATAGTAAGAGCGGGATTAATGGCCATGGGGATTATTATCTGGAGTTTTTTAAAAGTCAAGAAGCCCGACGTTATTGATATTGTCTTGATGATCATGATTATAATCTTATTATTTAATCCTTATTTAATTTATCAGCTATCTTTTCAATTTTCGTTTATTGTTACCGTAGCTTTAATCTTATCTCGAAGATTATTAATGAACTCTAATTGGTTCTGGCTTTCAATGAAAGTAAGCTTGATTAGCCAACTAGCAATCCTCCCCCTTCAATTACATTATTTCTACTACACAAATGTTTTCTCTGTATTTTTAAATTTAATATTTGTACCCTACTTTACATTAATCGTCATACCGTTATTAATTTTCATTATTGTCAGCTTAATGCTTCCGAATATTATATCTAATTTATTACAGCATGTATTTCAAGTCATTCATGAATGGATGATTCAATTTATGCTGTATTTAGGAAAGCCATCTCTTTTTCAATGGGTTGTTGGAGAGCCACATCTTTTAGTAATTGTTAGTTATTTTATTGTATTTCTTATATTAATGTATTTTTGGGATCGAGGTTTGCTAAAGAAAGCTGCAATTTCAGCTATTTTGTTAGTGAGTGTATGTTTTATACAATTGATAATTTATCAATTGAATCCAAATCTAACGATAACTGTATTAGATGTAGGACAAGCTGAAAGTATTGTAATTGAACTTCCCTTTAGAAGAGGTATTTTTATGATTGATTCTGGAGAAGAAATGATGCACGAAAGTAATCAGGAAAACTTTCAGTATAAAATTAAGCCATTTTTATGGTCGAAAGGTATATCTAAAATTGACGCTTTATGGATAACGCATTTAGATGTTGATCACAGTGGCTCAATGGAATCAGTTATAAAACAATTTAAACCGACTCAACTTTTTACGTATCCTATGGATGAAACCATTAAACTCCGAGGAATTAACCATGAAGAGGTCAATCAAGGTATGACAATCAAATACAACGGGGGAGTTTTTTCGGTTTGGTCACCACGAAGCAACGATTCATTCGATTCTGAGAATGACCAGTCTTTAGTGTTTTTATTTTCTTACGAAGATTATAATGTCTTATTTACAGGTGATATATCAGAAGAGGTTGAATCATTAATCTTATCTGAAGGATTAGGAGAGGACATAGATGTATTAAAAATTGCCCATCATGGTAGTCAGACATCCACTAGTGATGAGTGGCTAGAAGTAACTCAACCCAAGAAGGCGTTAATATCTGTGGGTACCAATAACATTTACGGACATCCACACCCCGATGTGATTACAAAATTAAAAAATCGGAATATAGACATATTCCGAACGGACAAAATGGGTTCAATAACGATAAAATATCGAAAGGGACAAGACACAATTTTCCGATATAAGCCATAACTTATAGTAAGTAAAAAAGAGACTGTATCAACGGGATACAGTCTCTTTGTAACGTTGTCACTCTTAAATCTTTATTAGTCACCGATCACAGTAAAGATGGTACCGATAAAGAAAATGACGAAGAAGAAGATGAATGAAAAACTGAAACCTTTAATGGAATCGACAACATCATTGTTTTTAGATTGTACATCTTTTTCAAATTCGTTCACGATTATCCCTCCTACGCTAATTCAAGTATAATTCATCTTTCCGAAAAAATCTACATTTTTTATACCGTTCAAAAAAATGTAAAGATTGAACTGTTAAGAGTTAACAGCAATATTATAACTTAGTTCAGCACAAAATAACTATACACCAAACGCCGCTAAAAATAAAATTTCCCGGGATTTTATTTTTGGCGTTTATATAGATATTGGGGGGAATGGCTTGCTGTTCCCCTCTTTATACTTTAGGTCTTGTCATTTTTAGGGGTTCGTAATACGATTAAAATGCATAGAAAGGTGTTGAAATCGATGCACGCACAGGAGTTTCTAAAAAAACGATCCCATTCAATGGTTCCTATTTATGTATTATATGGTGAAGAATCCTATTTTATACAAGAAGTAAAAAAGCAAATTGAATCCATGATTGAACATAAAGATTCTGACTTTGACCGGAATACATATGATATGGAAACCATGCCTATACAAGAAGCACTTCATGATGCCGAGACCTTCCCGTTTTTTAGTGAGCATAAATTAGTCGAAGTCCATAGAGCTTACTTTTTGACTGGACAAAAGTTAAAAACGGACATCGAACATGATTTAGAGTCACTTGAAGAGTATGTTAACCAACCTGTAGATTTTTCAACTTTGATTATCATTGCTCCTTACGAGAAATTAGATCAGCGGAAGAAAATCGTAAAAACATTAAAACAATCTGCGGAATTCATTGACTGCAGCTCACCTAAAGCTTATGAAATGGGACAAGTCATTCAAAACATGTCAATAGAGAAAGGGCTTCAACTAAATGATGATGTTGTTGAATTACTGACAGAACGTGTTGGTGAACATATAGAGGCTACTATGCAGGAGCTAGAAAAATTAAGTCTATATTTTAAAGATCAACCAATAACTGTAGAAGAAGCTAAGCAGATTGTGAGTATTCATGCAGAATCAAATACATTTCACATTGTCGATTATATTGTTGAACAAAAGATTGGTGAATCCATTAAGCTAATGAAAGAATTGAAAAAACAAAATGAAGAGCCGATCGGATTACTTGCTTTAATTAGTTCTCAATTAAGGTTAATTCTTCAAGTAAAGCTGCTAAAAAGTAAAGGGTTTCAACAGCAACAGATGGCAAAGCAATTACAATCTCATCCTTATGCGGTTAAGATGGCAATGAAGCGGGAAAAAAGGTTTTCAGAGCAA
Source organism: Aquisalibacillus elongatus (assembly GCF_003843875.1). Taxonomy (GTDB): domain Bacteria; phylum Bacillota; class Bacilli; order Bacillales; family Alkalibacillaceae; genus Aquisalibacillus; species Aquisalibacillus elongatus. The sequence goes on from NZ_RKRF01000007.1 coordinate 312,455, forward strand.
GCATTAAAAGATATGATTAAAGAAGCGGCATTGACCGATGAAAAGATGAAGACAGGTAAGCAGGAACAATGGTTAGCATTAGAATTATTTTTACACCGCGTGATTCAACGGATCAAACAAGCTAGTTAAAAATTTAAATTAAAAAATCCATTTCGAAGGCGAAATGGATTTTTTAATGGCTTTAGTTAGCTAATTGATTAACTTTTGTCATAAGTGAGCTCTTCTTACGGTCACCATTATTTTTATGAATGACACCTCTTTGAACAGCTTTATCAATTTTACTTACAGCATCTGTAAGAGCTTCTTTTGCTGCTTCAGCGTCTTTTGCGAAAACTGCTGATTCAACATCTTTAATAGCTGAACGCATGTCAGATTTTACTGATTGGTTACGTAAACGAGCGTCATGATTAACACGAATTCGTTTAGTAGCTTGTGGTGTATTAGCCACTTTTTTCACCTCCTGATGAAATGTCCCCGTATACTTATCAAAATATGGACAAAAGTCATTTTACCAAAGCGGTCCAAAGTTTTCAATAGTTTGCTGTTAAGTTATTTTACTTGGCGTTATTTACTATCTCCTTTTGTTTAATTTCTAAGCCAACGGAAACACTATTGATAATGAATATGTGTCTTGATTTAGGAGGGGTCTAATGAATAGAAAAGATTTTATGCCAAGAACTGATTTAGCGGTTGAAGCTCGTGAAATGTTTGTAGAGCAAAACCCTGATAAACAACATGAATTAGACGGAATTGTGATTAATGAATATAAAGAAGATGAATTCAAATTGACGCGTGTCGTCATTGATGAAAACGGAGCCGACCGAGTAGGTAAGAAACCGGGAAATTACGTTACGGTTGAGGCTCAGAAATTAAGAGAGATGGATAATCCATTTGGTAGACAATCAGCAGCGATTCTATCACAAGAAATTAAACGCTTAATGAATGAGCATGGCATTAAACAAGATGCCAGATGTTTAATTGTAGGGTTAGGAAATAGCTACGTAACACCAGATGCGTTGGGTCCATTTACTGTAAACAAACTATATGTCACAACACACCTTTTTAAATTACACCCAGAATTAGTGACAGAAGAAGATAGATCAGTTTCAGCGTTCACTCCAGGTGTCATGGGCCTCACTGGTATGGAAACGTCTGATGTTATTTTTGGTGTCGTTCGGAAGACAAATCCTGACTTTATGATTGTGATTGATTCTCTCGCTGCTCGTTCGATAGACCGTGTGAATACGACGATTCAGCTTTCAGATACAGGGATTAACCCAGGTTCAGGTGTCGGGAATGATCGAAAGGAAGTAAGTAAAGATACGTTGAACATCCCGGTCTTTTCGATTGGAATTCCGACAGTCGTAGATGCAGTCACGATTACGAATGACACGATCGATTATATATTAAAACATTTTGGACGTGAAATGGAGGAAAAAGATAAACCCGGAAATGCGTTAAAACCTGCAGGGATGGATTTTGGTGAGCGCAGAAACTTAACGGATGAGGATTTGCCTGATGAAGAAGCGAGACAGACATATTTAGGTATCGTTGGTGCCTTAAAAGAAGATGAAAAACGGCAATTGATTAGAGAGGTTCTAAGACCAACTGGACATAACCTCATTGTTACACCAAAAGAAGTTGATGAATTAGTTGAATATATGAGTAAAATTGTCGCCTCTGGTATTAACCAAGCTTTACATGAATCGGTCACACCTGAAAATGCGGAACATTATTTAAAATAAATGGTTCTACCTTTTTAACCTTTTGAATAGAGTTTTAATAGAACTTTAGTAGAAAGGTTGAAAAGGTCGATGAAGAAATTACCGAACATTAACTGGAAGCAAATACGAAAAGTCAAGCAGCATCCTTTTCTATTATTTCAAATTTTATTTATATCTTTAATCTTGTTCATCCCCCTATTTTCCATAAAGCCTTTTAGTGAAGCATCGACGAATGTTCTTGAAGATTGGGTCAAGCAGATCGACGGTGCTTCTTATTCTTTTTTTATGACGATTGATCAACCGGTTATGGACGGGCTGAATAATCAAACAGATGAGGAACTTACGCTTGGTAGTGTCGCATTACCAATCTTAACGAGTCTACCATATCAAGACATTCGATTGTTGTTTGGTCATGAGTTACCACGTTTTCCTAATACGGACAGTACTATCGTAATAGCTGGAGAAGGTACGGACATGTTTACAACCGCGATTGAAACAGCACCTCCAGATTATTTGTTTGAAGAACAAGAAGATGAAGAGCCAGTTGAGGAACCAGAAATCGATGTGGCGGATGAATCAGTATTTATTTATACGACGCACAATCGTGAGTCTTTCCTTCCACATTTGCCTGCTGGCACTGGTTTTAATGAATCATTTCATGAAGAAGAAAACGTTATGAAATTAAGTGGAAAACTACAAGAGCTTCTAGAACAAGAGGGCATAAAGGCATATGCTGATCAATCTGATATTTGGCGTATGTTACCAGAGAACCAATATAGTCTTTCTTACGATATTTCTAGGGATATTGTTAATCAAGCTATGGGAGACAATGAACAGGTCAATTATTTAATCGATATTCACCGCGATGCACAATCTCATAATTTAACGACAACAGAAGTTAATGGACAAACAATGGCAAGGTTGTGGTTTATTGTTGGCGGACAAAATGAACATTACAAAGAGAACTTAGCATTTGCAACGGAACTACATCAGCTTCTAGAAGAGAATTATCCTGGTTTAAGTCGGGGTGTAGAAGTGAAAGAGAGCTCTACATTTAACCAAGACTTATCAGACCATGCCATATTAGTTGAAGTTGGTGGGGTTTATAACAACTATTCGGAACTTAATTTGTCATTAGAAGCTTTATCTGATGTGTTTAGTGATTATTATTTTGAACAAGAAGGGGAATAACCTTCACCTTAAAAGGAGAATGAATATGAGAATTGTATTTTGGATCGTTGTTTGCTTCTTTGTTTTTTATTTAGGGTTACAGACGGCTACAGTTCAAGATGAAAGTGTAAACACAGCGGTTATTCAAAATGAGGACGATTTAAAACAGTCCAGTATAAGTTACGAGGAAAACTTTCAGGAAAAACACGATGATGTTTTGGATCAAGAAACCGAGGAGACGAAAAGCTCTTTTTATCAAGTAGCAGTCGTATTTGAGAATGTCGTAAAAACGTTCTTCTCCATGTTGTTTCAGTTTCTCTATCGGTTCAGTGCTATGTTTTTGTGATCGTGAGATAGGATATTTGATTGAATAATCATAGTTCAATTGCTATAATCGAGCTAGCGTATGGCACGTAGAAACAGGAGTGATATTAAAGATGGCAATAAAGAAGGAAAACGTACGAAATTTTTCGATTATAGCTCATATAGACCATGGTAAATCTACACTAGCCGATCGTATTTTAGAGAAAACGAAGGCTTTAACAGACCGTGAAATGAAAGAGCAGTTTCTCGATGCGATGGACTTAGAGCGTGAACGTGGCATTACGATTAAGTTAAACGCTGTTCAATTAAAGTACGGAGCAAATAATGGTGACGATTATCTATTCCATTTAATTGATACGCCTGGACACGTCGATTTTACATATGAGGTTTCCAGAAGTCTAGCGGCGTGTGAAGGTGCGTTACTAGTTGTTGACGCTGCTCAAGGAATTGAAGCTCAAACGTTAGCAAATGTTTATTTAGCACTTGATAATGATTTAGAGATTATCCCAGTAATTAATAAAATTGACTTACCAGGTGCCGATGTAGAACGAGTAAAACAGGAAATTGAAGATGTTATTGGGATTGATGCAGACGATGCTATTTTAGCCTCTGCGAAAGATGGTGTAGGGATAGATGAAATTCTTGAACGAATCGTAACAGATATTCCAGCTCCATCTGGTAAATCAGAGAACCCAACGAAGGCGCTTATTTTTGATTCGTTATATGATTCGTATCGTGGGGTTATTGCGTATATTTGTGTAAAAGAAGGTTCACTTAAAGTCGGCGATGAAATTAAAATGATGCAAACTGATAAGACTTTCCAAGTTTCAGACCTCGGCGTCTTTACACCAAATCCGGTGAGTAAGGAAGAATTAACAGTTGGGGATGTTGGATTTTTAACAGCATCGATTAAAAACGTTGGGGATTCACGAGTCGGTGATACGATCACCTTGGCTAAACAACCAGCAGAAGAACCGTTACCAGGTTATAAACGGTTAAATCCAATGGTTTACTGTGGTTTATTCCCTGTTGAATCGGATAACTATAATGATTTACGTGAAGCATTAGAGAGATTAGAGTTAAACGATTCATCATTACAATATGAAGCTGAAACATCTCAAGCCCTTGGATTCGGATTTCGTTGTGGTTTCTTAGGTTTGCTTCATATGGAAATTATACAAGAACGAATCGAGCGTGAGTTCAATATTGAATTAATCACGACTGCACCTAGTGTTATTTATGAAGTTGAACTAACGACTGATGAAGTCATTAATATTGAAAATCCATCCCTTATGCCAGAAGGTAAAAATGTCAAAGAGGTTCGTGAACCATTTGTTCAAGCAACCATTATGGTGCCGTCAGATTTCATCGGACCGGTTATGGAAATTTGCGAGAAAAAACGTGGGAACTATGTTGATATGCAATATTTAGATGAACATCGAGTTAATATTGTTTACGATATTCCTTTATCTGAAATTGTTTATGATTTCTTTGATCAATTAAAATCACAAACTAAGGGTTATGCGTCATTCGATTACGAATTAAGCGGATACCGAGCTTCGAACCTTGTTAAAATGGATATACTATTAAACGGTGAGACGATTGATGCATTATCGTTTATTGTACACCGTGATTTTGCCTTCCACCGCGGGAAGCAAATTGCTGAGAAATTAAAAGACTTAATTCCGCGTCAACAATTTGAAGTGCCGGTGCAAGCAACGATTGGGAATAAAGTCATTGCACGGTCAACGATTAAAGCTATGCGTAAAAACGTGTTGTCTAAATGTTATGGCGGGGATATCTCTCGTAAACGTAAATTATTGGAAAAGCAAAAAGAAGGTAAAAAACGCATGAAGATGGTAGGGAAAGTTGAAATACCACAAGAAGCGTTTATGTCAGTATTAGAAATGAATGATGATTAATAAGGGGCGGCCTTAAAGGCGCCCTTTTATGTTGTGTGGGGGTGATGGAATGGATCGTTCAGTGTACATCCATATTCCGTTTTGTCATGAGATCTGTCATTATTGTGATTTTGCTAAAATGTATTATAATCGTGAGTTGGCAGATCAGTATCTTGATAATTTAAATAAAGAAATGAAGTTATATATAGGTGAACAAAAAATTAGTCCGCAAACCATCTATATTGGTGGAGGAACACCTACTAGTTTAAATGAACAGCAATTAGAAAGTTTATTTGAAACAATTCATCAATACATTCATGTTGATCAAACCCGGGAGTTTACGATAGAAGCAAACCCTGGAGAATTCGAAGAGGGTCACGTGAAATTGATGCGCGAATATGGTGTTAATCGCGTATCGTTAGGTGTTCAAGTGTTAGACGACGAATTCCTAAAAATGTTAAATCGAATTCATGGAGTAAATGATGTCTATCAAACCGTTAATTTATTACAGCAACATGATTTAACAAATATTAGTATGGATTTTATTTATGCATTACCAGATCAATCCATTGAACATTTTAAACGAACATTGAATTTAGCTTTAGATTTTGATCTTCCACATTATTCTGCTTATGCGTTACAAATCGAACCAAGAACGGTATTCCACATGCGTCATCAGCAAGGGAAGCTTCATAAACCAAAAGAAGAGGATGAAGCGGAGATGCTATGGATGCTAATGGATATGATGGAGAAAAACGGTAAGCATCATTATGAAATTAGTAACTATGCCGAAAAAGGATTTGAGAGTCAGCACAATTTAACGTATTGGAGTAATGAAGAATATTATGCCTTTGGAGCAGGCGCACACGGTTATTTAGATGCCTCACGCTATGTTAATTTAAGGCCTGTCAATCATTATAATCAAGCACTAGAACAAGGAGAAAAACCAGTTCTACATCGTGATAAAGTTTCGTTAAAGGAAAAAATTGAAGAAGAAATGTTCCTAGGACTTAGGCGAAAAGAAGGTGTCATGGACGGAATCTTTAAAGCTAAATATGGTTTGTCGTTTTACGACTTATATAAAAAGGAGATTAAACGGTTAACACAAAAAGGGTGGATCGTTGATTCAGGTAACCAAATTTATTTAACAAATGAAGGCTTAATGTTTGGTAATGAAGTATTTGCATCATTTTTGCTAGATGAGCAATTATATAAACAAGTATTTTCATAATTGACAGCTTAAATGGATTTTGATAATTTATAGTTAGAATTAGCACTCGAAGATATTGAGTGCTAACAGGGGTGATAACACATGTTGACTGATCGTCAATTACAAGTACTTAAAGTCATTGTTGATGATTTCGTGGAGACGGCTCAACCAGTTGGCTCACGTAATATTGCCAAAAAGGAAGAGATCACATTCAGCCCTGCAACGATTAGAAATGACATGGCTGATTTAGAGGAATTAGGTTATTTATCAAAGACTCACTCTTCATCGGGTCGTGTTCCATCTGAAAAAGGGTACCGTTATTACGTAGACAATATTATGTCACCGTTGAAGTTATCTTCGCGCGAGGTCAATCAAATTCAACATTCGTTCAGTGAACGCATGATGGAATTAGAACGTGTTATGCAAAACTCTGCCCATATCTTATCTGAATTGACGAAATATACAACACTTGTATTAGGACCCCAAGTCTATGAAACTAAGTTGAAACAGTTGCAAATTGTCCCGATTAATCAACAGTCAGCTATTGCCATTTTGATTACAGATACAGGGCACGTGGAACATCGATCATTTGCAATTCCCGCTGATTTAGAACAATCGGACCTAGAGAAGACCGTTAACATCTTAAATGAGAGGCTTTCAGGTGTTCCGATTATCTATCTTGATCATTTAATAAAATCTGAAGTTAAATACTTACTTCAAAAGTACACAAATGATTTTGAGAAGTCATATCAGCTATTAAATCAAGCACTTTTTACAGAGCAGCCAACTAATCTGTATGTGAGTGGCAAGACAAATATTTTATCACAGCCGGAATTTGCAGATGTTGATAAAATTAGATCACTCTTTAATATTATGGAAAGTGAAGAGAAAATGGCTCCTATTTTAAAGAGTGAAGATGAAGGAATGCATATCTACATTGGACATGAAAATAAAATCGAAGCTATGAACGATTGTACGTTAATTACGGCTACCTATTCTTTAGGTGAAAACCAAGTAGGTACAATAGCGTTATTAGGTCCTACAAGAATGGATTATGCAAAAGCTGTTTCAATTCTAGATATGTGGAGTGGACAAATGACGAACACGCTTAAAAAGTGGTTTAACGAACAATAAAAGCGGTAATGCTTATATTGTTATAAATCTTAGTTAAACTTGGCACTCCTTCGCCAAGTTTTTCTTGAGTTTTTTATTTGTATTTTTCTTTATACATGATATATTAAGAAATTGGAAATTGTAGGTGAAATGTGGAGGTGACGAAATGGATGAAAAAACAATGAATCAGGATCATGAAATACAAGAAGACATCAACGATTCTGAAAAAACCGATGAAAAAGTCGAAGCAACTGAAGAAGCTGCAAATTCAGAGAATGAAGAGCAGTCTAAAATACAGCAACTTGAACAAGAAAAAGAAGAGTTGCAAAACAAACTGTTACGTACACAGGCTGATTTTGATAATTTTCGCCGTCGTACACAGATAGAAAAAGAAACTGATTCAAAATATAAATCTCAAGAACTAGTAACAGAGATTTTACCTGTATTAGATAATTTCGAGAGAGCCCTACAGGCAAATGTGGAAGAGGATTCGGCTCATTCATTTGTCGATGGCGTAAAAATGGTTTATAACCAATTGCATCAAGCTTTAGAAAAAGCTGGTGTTGAAGAAATTGCTGCAGAAGATGAACAGTTTGACCCGAATATGCATCAGGCTGTTATGCAGGTTCAAGAAGAGGGATATGAATCTAATCAAGTTGTAGAAGTCCTTCAAAAAGGTTATACACTAAAAGATCGTGTTATTAGACCAGCTATGGTCAAAGTTAATGAATAAAAACATTATAAAACAACTGTTAAGAATAAGGGAGGATTTTTAAAATGAGTAAGATCATTGGTATTGACCTAGGTACTACAAATTCATGTGTTGCCGTAATGGAAGGTGGCGAATCAAAAGTAATTCCAAACCCTGAAGGTAACCGTACAACACCATCAGTCGTTTCGTTTAAAAACGAAGAACGCCAGGTGGGTGAAGTAGCGAAGCGTCAGGCAATTACAAACCCAAATACAATTCAATCCATTAAACGTTATATGGGTACTGACCATAAAGTTGAAATTGAAGGTAAAGAGTATACTCCACAAGAAGTTTCAGCTATTATCTTACAACACATTAAACAGTATGCTGAGGATTACTTAGGTGAAGAAGTTTCAAAAGCTGTTATCACAGTTCCAGCATATTTCAATGATGCAGAACGTCAAGCGACAAAAGACGCTGGAAAAATTGCAGGCTTAGAAGTTGAGCGTATTATTAACGAGCCAACAGCTGCAGCGTTAGCATACGGAATTGACCAAGACCAAGATCAAACAGTTCTTGTTTATGACTTAGGTGGCGGTACATTTGACGTATCAATCTTAGACATTGGCGATGGCACTTTTGAAGTTGTCGCTACTGCTGGTGATAATAAACTTGGTGGTGACGATTTTGACCAAGTGATCATCGACCACATGGTTTCTGAATTTAAAAAAGAGAACGGAATTGATCTTTCTCAAGACAATATGGCATTACAACGTCTAAAAGATGCTGCTGAAAAGGCTAAGAAAGACCTTTCTGGTGTTGCGCAAACACAAATTTCACTACCATTTATCACAGCTGGTGAAGCTGGTCCAATGCACTTAGAGATGAACTTAACTCGTGCTAAATTTGAAGAGCTTTCTTCTAACTTAGTTGAAAGATCTATGAAACCAACACGTCAAGCACTTAAAGATGCTGATATGTCAGCTTCAGAAATCGATAAAGTTATTCTTGTTGGTGGTTCAACACGTATTCCAGCTGTACAAAAAGCGATTGAGAACGAAACTGGAAAGGAACCTTCTAAAGGCGTTAACCCTGACGAAGTAGTAGCATTAGGTGCTGCGATTCAAGGTGGGGTTTTACAAGGTGATGTAAAAGACGTTGTATTATTAGATGTTACACCACTATCGTTAGGAATTGAAACAATGGGTGGCGTAACAACAAAACTAATTGAACGTAATACAACGATTCCAACTAGTCATTCACAAGTATTCTCAACAGCAGCAGATAACCAAACGGCTGTTGACATTCACGTCCTACAAGGTGAACGTGAAATGGCACAAGATAACAAGACACTAGGTCGTTTCCAATTATCTGATATTCCACCAGCACCACGTGGAGTACCTCAAATCGAAGTTAAATTTGATATTGATGCTAACGGTATTGTGAACGTAAGTGCGAAAGACCTTGGCACAAACAAAGAACAATCCATTACAATTAAATCTTCTTCAGGTCTATCAGAAGACGAAGTGGAACAAATGGTTAAAGAAGCGGAAGAAAATGCTGAAGAAGACAAGAAACGTCGTGAGCAAGTTGAACTTCGTAATGAAGCAGATCAGCTAGTATTCCAAACAGATAAAACAATTAGTGATCTTGGAGATAATGTTTCTGACGAAGAGAAACAAAAAGCCGAAGATGCAAAAGAAGAACTTAAAAAAGCATTAGAAGGCGAAGATTTTGAAGATATCAAAGCTAAGAAAGAAACTCTAGAACAAGAAGTTCAAAACTTATCAGTGAAGTTATATGAGCAAGCGCAACAACAACAAGCTCAAGAACAAGGTTCTGAAGGCAACGAAGATGATGTAGTCGATGCTGATTATGAAGAGGTTAATGACGACGAGAAAAAATAAGTAGGTCGCATTGTTAAAAGTCAAAGTCAGGACATTCTTGACTTTGACTTTTTTTCAGGGTTATGACTGAATACTTCGCATAATCGTGTGAGTTATTGCAGTAACTAAGAATGTAATGTTATGATTAAACTTATGTGAGAAGGTACGGGAGAGTGATCTTAGCTTGAGTAAACGAGACTATTATGACGTCTTAGGTGTATCAAAAGATGCATCAAAAGATGAAATTAAAAAATCTTATCGCAAATTAGCCCGCAAATACCACCCTGATGTTAGTCAGGAAGAGGATGCGGCAGAAAAATTTAAAGAAGTCAAAGAAGCTTATGAAGTATTAAGTGACCAACAAAAGCGCCAACAATATGACCAATTTGGCCATGCAGGCGCACAACAAGGTGCTGGAGGTCAAGGTTTCGGTTTCGAAGACTTTGGAGATTTTGGTGACATTTTTGATATGTTCTTTGGTGGCGGCAGAAGACGTCGTGACCCAAATGCACCACGCCAAGGTCAAGATTTACAATATACGATGGAAGTTGAATTCGAAGAAGCAATCTTTGGCAAAGAAACGACCATCGAAATACCGAAAGAAGAAAAGTGTGACACATGTGACGGCTCTGGAGCTAAACCAGGAACATCAGTGCATACTTGTAGCCATTGTAATGGCTCTGGGCAACTTAATATGGAACAAAACACACCATTTGGCCGTGTTGTTAATCGCCGTGTTTGTCACTATTGTGATGGAACTGGTAAACAAGTTGAAGAGAAGTGTCAAACGTGTGGTGGTGACGGCCAAGTTAAAACACGCAAAAAGATCGACATTAATATCCCTGCAGGTGTAGACGATGGCCAACAGATCCGTGTAACTGGCCATGGTGGTCCTGGAGTCAACGGAGGTCCTGCTGGTGACTTATACGTTGTCATACGCGTCAAACGACACGAATTCTTTGAGCGTGATGGTGATGATATTCTATGTGAAATGCCGATTACGTTCACCCAGGCTGCCTTAGGTGACGAAATTGAAGTACCAACCGTACATGGTAGAGTTAAGTTAAAAGTTCCTGCAGGCACGCAAACGGGTACGCACTTTAGACTAAAAGGGAAAGGCGCACCAAATGTTCATGGATATGGTCAAGGTGACCAGCATATTTTAGTTAAAGTCATGGTACCTAAGAATTTAAACGACCAACAAAAAGAATTGCTAAGACAATTCCATGAGTTAAGTGGCGATGAAACGTTAGATGAGCAACAAGATAATTTATTTAAACGTATGAAACGCGCTTTTAAAGGTTAAAAATGAAGGCAGTGCTCCTTTTGTTTATACTTGATAAACATTGGAGCACTACTGCTTTTGTTTAATTTTATAATGCCAAGATTATATGTGAAGTGAGTGATGTTCATGAAATGGTCAGAACTAAAGGTTCATACGACAAATGAAGCCATAGAACCTATATCTAACATTCTGCATGAATCAGGAGCAAGCGGTGTTGTTATTGAAGACCCACAAGATTTACATAAGTTAGATGATGTCACATTGTTTGGTACCATATATGAGTTGGATCCGAGTGATTATCCGGATGAAGGAGTTTACGTCAAAGCTTACTTACCTGTTAATAGTTTTTTGGGCGAAACTGTCGATGAAATTAAACAGGCCATCTCCAATCTAGATAAATATGATATTGATATTGGTAAGAATAATGTAACCATCTCTGAAGTTAATGAAGAGGAATGGGCAACGGCTTGGAAGAAATATTATAAACCTGTTAAGATTTCAGAGAAAATCACAATTATCCCGACATGGGAAGAGTACACTCCGGTTAGCAGCGATGAGATTATTATAGAACTAGATCCTGGTATGGCCTTTGGAACCGGAACTCATCCGACAACTGTATTAAGTATTCAAGCATTGGAACAATACGTAAAAGAAGGTGACGTCATTTATGATGTTGGTTCTGGTTCAGGGGTGCTATCAATTGCAGCTGCTTTATTAGGCGCCAAAAGGATTAAAGCCTTTGATTTAGACGAAATTGCTGTAAAAAGTACGACAATTAACGTTAAGTTAAACCGTGTTCAGGACCAGGTTGAAGCTCAACATAATAATTTACTAGAAAATGTAGAACTTGGAGCTGACCTTATTGTTTCAAATATCTTGGCTGAGATTATCGTTCAGTTTGTAGATGAAGCTTACGAGAAAGTTAATGCAGGGGGCTACTTTATTACTTCTGGGATTATACAAGGCAAGAAAGACCTTGTTAAAGAAAAGTTAACACAAGCAGGGTTCAAAATATTAGAAGTCAATCAAATGGAAGACTGGATTTCAATTGTAGCTCAAAAACCTGAGTAAAAGAGGTATGACACATGCAGAGGTATTTTATCCCTGGTGATCAATGGTTGGACGAACAAGTCGTCATTCGAGATGACGACTATCATCATATTGCAAACGTTATGAGAATGAAAGAGGAGACTTCCATTATAGGTTGTAAACCTAATGGACAGGCTTATTTATTAACAATCGATCAAATAACAAAAGGACAAGTGGACTGTAAAATCGTAAAAGAACTTAATGAAAATAATGAACTTCCTATTCATATCACGTTAGCTCAAGGGATTCCAAAAGGTGATAAACTAGATTATGTCGTTCAAAAGTCGACAGAATTAGGTATAAGTACTTTTATCCCGTTACAAATGGAACGAACTATTGTAAAATGGGACCATAAAAAGGAACAAAAAAAGCTAGATCGACTCTATAAAATTGCTAAAGAGGCTAGCGAACAGTCACATCGTTCTCTTATTCCTGATATTAAACCGATTCAACCCGTTGAAAGTTTATTTAAACAAAGAACTTTTGATCATGTTTTAGTAGCAAGTGAGTTCCTCGCAAAAGGTCAAGACCAACAACAAAGTTTTAAAGAAGCTATTAACCAAGTTCATGACGGTGATCACATCTTATTGATTGTTGGTCCTGAAGGTGGATTTACAGAATCTGAAATACAATTTTTAGAACAAAACGATGCTCGCTCTATTAGGTTAGGTTCTAGAATTTTAAGAACTGAAACGGCGCCATTATACGCATTATCAGCATTGTCATTTTATTTCGAAGAATGGAGGTGTTAAGTGTGACCACTGTAGCTTTTCACACTTTAGGCTGTAAAGTTAACCATTATGAAACAGAAGCCATTTGGCAGTTTTTTAAAGAACATGATTATGAGCGTGTTGGGTTCAACCAACATTCAGATGTTTATGTCATTAATACATGTACGGTCACAAACACAGGCGACCGTAAGAGTAGGCAAGTCATACGACGTGCCGTTCGTAAAAATCCAGAGGCGGTTATATGTGTGACTGGTTGTTATGCCCAAACTTCACCTGATGAAATTATGGAAATTCCAGGTGTAGATATTGTCGTTGGAACACAAGATCGTCGAAAAATGCTCGAATACATAGAGCAATATAAAAAAGACCGCGAACCGATTAACGGTGTTAAAAACATTATGAAAACACGCGTGTTCGAAGAAATGGATGTTCCGCATTTCACTGACCGTACGCGTGCTTCACTAAAAATCCAAGAGGGTTGTAATAACTTCTGTACCTTCTGTATTATTCCATGGGCAAGAGGTCTAATGCGCTCACGTCCACCAGAGGACGTTATTAATCAAGCTCAACAACTCGTCGATGCAGGTTATAAAGAGATTGTGCTAACAGGGATTCATACTGGCGGATACGGTGAAGACTTAAAAGATTATAATTTAGCTCAATTACTTCGTGAGTTAGAAGCGAATGTAAAAGGTCTTAAACGAATCCGTATTTCTTCAATTGAGGCAAGCCAAATTACTGATGAAGTGATTGAAGTACTAGACCAATCAGAAAAGATTGTTCGTCACTTGCACATCCCTTTACAATCTGGTTCTGATACAGTATTAAAACGTATGCGTCGGAAGTATACAATGGATTTTTATATGTCTAGAGTTAAAAAGGTTAAAGAAGCGTTACCAGGTCTTGCGATTACATCTGATGTCATTGTCGGATTCCCTGGTGAGACCGACGAAGAATTTATGGAAACTTATCGTTCTATTCAAGAGATTGGTTTCTCTGAACTTCACGTATTCCCATACTCACAACGCACGGGTACGCCTGCTGCTCGAATGAAAGATCAAGTAGAGGATGATATTAAGCACGACCGTGTACGTCGTTTAATTGAACTTTCTAACCAACAGGCGAAGGAATACGCTTCACAGTATGAAGATGAAGTTTTAGAAGTAATTCCAGAAGAACGATATAAAAAAGATCCAGAGAGTGGTCTTTATGAAGGTTATACGGATAACTACTTAAAAGTTGTATTCCCAGCCACTGAAGATATGGTAGGGAAGATTGTTAGGGTTAAAATTACGGAAGCCGGCTATCCATATAACCAGGCAGAATTTGTCAGAGTAATGGATGATGACTTTGTTAAAGAAGCCGCGAATCAATAAGGAGAGTGCATGTCAATGAACACAGAACTAGCAACCATGATCGATCATACTCAGCTTAAGCCTGATACTCAAGCTGAAAAAATTAATCAAATTTGTAAAGAAGCTGAAGAATACGGATTTGCGTCAGTATGTGTAAATCCTACTTGGGTAACACATTGCTATGAAATGCTTAAAGATACTGAGGTTAGAGTTTGTACAGTAATTGGATTTCCACTTGGGGCAACAACGTCTGAGACAAAAGCCTATGAAACAACTCAAGCAATCCAAAACGGTGCTACTGAGGTAGATATGGTTATTAATATCGGTTCAATGAAAGATGGACGTTATGAAGAGGTTGAACATGATATCAGTGCTGTGGTAGAAGCTGCAAAGGATAAAGCTTTAGTAAAAGTCATTATTGAAACTTCTCTTTTAACGAAAGAAGAGAAAGTTAAAGCTTGCGAGTTAGCTAAAAAAGCAGACGCTGACTTTGTTAAAACATCAACTGGATTCTCTGGTGGAGGAGCAACAGTTGAAGATATTCGCCTTATGCGTTTAACGGTAGGACCAGAAATGGGCGTAAAAGCTTCTGGAGGCGTCAGAAACCTTGAAGATGCTAACGCGATGATTGATGCTGGTGCGACTCGTATTGGCGCTTCAGCTGGTGTTGATATCGTTAAAGGAAATGAATCTGACAGTGATTATTAAAAATTCAAACTTATTTTGAACAAAAGGTAAGTAATGAACATTAATTTAAAATGTATAATAAGCGGAGCTTTTTGACGGAGCGTATAATAAAGACCGTACAATGATTGAAACGATTTAGTCATTGTACGGTCTTTAATCTATTTATAATCTTTTGTTCCAGCCTCATTTTCTTTATATCGGTGTACATATTTTAGGAACTGAATAAAAGGTTTCATAAAAACGATAAAGATGATTCCGGTAAAGATATTATAGAGAACAGCAATCCAGACGACTTGTTGTTCCGGTATATTTGATAACCATTTAGCCATTTCCACGATTGGTTGTCCAACAAAAAGTGGAAAGGCAATTAAAGCACCTATGACATTCATCCAAATGTGGGCATAAGCCGTTATACGTGCCTTTAAAGGCTGACTAATGGATACTAAATAAACAGTGAAACATGTTCCAATATTAGCCCCAATTAAAACATAATAGATTTGTATAAGCGGAATTGATCCATCATGCGAAAAGCTCATCAGTACTCCTGTTGCAACAGTCGATGATTGGATAATCATAGTAAAAAACATACCGAAAATAGATAGCGATAATGGGGAGTTATATTCTGCATTAATAGCCATATCCAATCGATCTGGTGGAATGAGATAAACTAAATTCTCAAATCCATTTAAAGCACTGAAGATGACACCTAGTCCAAATGCAATTGCCCCAGTTAACATAAATTTAGGCTTGGGAATGAACAAACAAATTAACCCTATAATTAAACATAAAAACATTAAATGCGTTTCATTCCAAACAAATAATTGTGCTGTAAAGGTTGTTCCAATATTAGCCCCAATTAAATAAAAAATAGCAAAAGGAAATGAAACCTTTAATGTGGCAAGAAACGTGATGAGTAGTGCAATAGATGCCGAACTACTTTGAAGTATCATCGTCAAACCCAAACCCAACCACAGACCATTAACTGGTGATAATTTAGGTGTAATGGATTCTAGCTTTTGGAATGTTAACCCTTTTATGCCAATTCGCATTAATGTAATACCAAATAAAAATATTCCAATTAGTAAGATGATTTGAATTAAGATACTGTACATGCTTAACACCTCATTTAATCTTATGGTTTAGAGATGATGAGCATGAATAAAAGATTGATGGTTATTGATTTTTATTGAATTGTTTAATATAATAACTAGAGATGTGCGACATTCGTACATGTTTTATTTTGTGTTTTATTTGGAGGGAGGGTTGAGCATGTCAAATACAACTCGCGTTAAAAAGAATGAGTCTATTGAAGATGCTCTTCGACGCTTCAGAAAAAGTGTTAACAAGAACGGCACTTTATCTGAGTATCGTAAGCGTGAATTTTACGAGAAGCCTAGCGTACGTAGAAAGAAAAAGTCAGAAGCTGCTAGAAAACGCAAAAAATAACGAAGAGGGTGTAACATGGAATGACTTTGCTTGAACGTTTGAATCAAGATATGAAACAGGCATTAAAGAACAAGGAAAAAGAACGACTTGCCGTAATTCGTATGGTGAAAGCCTCATTACAAAATGAAGCGATCAAGAAGGGCGAAGAGCTATCTGAAGAGGATGAGTTACAAGTCCTAACGCGTGAAGTAAAGCAAAGAAATGATTCCCTCCAGGAGTTTAAAGATGCCAATCGAGAAGATCTAGCAGAAAAAACTGAACAAGAATTAAGAATTATTCAAGACTATTTACCAGAGCAACTATCTGATGAAGAATTAGAGCAAATCATTGTGGATACCATTAATGAGGTAGGCGCTACATCTAAAAGTGATATGGGGAAAGTGATGAGTGCAGTAATGCCTAAAGTAAAAGGTCAGGCAGATGGCTCTAAAGTAAATAAAATGGTCATGAACCATTTACAATAATGTTTAATAAATACCTAAGCAAAGTTCAATTTAATTTTATGAATTGTTCCTGCTTAGGTATTTATTTTTTACAAATTATTTTCAAATTTGAAACAAAAGTAGTTGCTAAACCGTATGGATGTTTAGGATAATAAAAGAGAGGGGGTAGCTCATGAGGAAAAAGTGGTATCTGGTCATCATATTTTTATTATCATTCGTATGGCTTAATCAGGCATCAATTCAAGCAGATCAACATGATACCTCGTCATCCATCTATGTTGTTCCAGTTGAGGATGATGTCGAACAAGGGTTAGCTTCATTCTTAGAACGTAGTATTAATGAAGCTGAAGAAAGTTTTGCTGATTTAATTGTGTTTGAAATTGATTCACCTGGTGGACGTGTAGATTCAGCTAATGATATCGCTAATTTAATTACAAGTGCAGATATACCGACTGTTGCCTACATTATAAACCAAGCAGCATCAGCAGGTTCATACATAGCGCTTAATGCAGATGAGATTTATTTTCAGCCTAATGGCCGAATGGGAGCAGCGGGCGTCATTAACTCTGATGGCACAGCTGCAGACTCTAAAGCTCAATCAGATTGGATTAAAGCAATGCGGGCAAGTGCTGAGGCTAATGACCGAGATCCTTTATATGCAGAGGCAATGGCGAACAGTGACATTGACCTTCCAGATCTTGGTGCACCAGAAGGCGAATTTTTAACGTTAAGCCCCCAAGAAGCTGTTGAAGTGGGGTATGCAGAAGGAATTGCTGAAGATCGTAGGCAGTTATTTGAACAATTAGAAATCAGCAATCCGCAAGTAACAGAAATGGAATTAACAATATCTGAGCAAATTGCTCGTTTTATTACAAACCCAGTTGTTATTCCAATTTTATTATCAATTGCTAGTATTGGATTAATTGTCGAATTATACTCGCCAGGCTTTGGTATTCCTGGTATATTAGGGTTAGTTTCATTAATCTTGTTTTTCTACGGACATTTAGTCGCGGGGTTAGCTGGATATGAATCAGTGATTCTGTTACTGGTCGGTCTCATATGTATTATACTCGAAATATTTGTACCTAGTGGTATATTAGGGATTATAGGGGCAGGTGCTATACTAGGAGCATTACTCGTATCTGGAGCAGATATGGGGCATATGGCATTTAGTGTTGGAATCGCCTTATTAGTTTCAATTATTTTATCGATTGTTTTATTTAGGAAATTAGATTTTAATAAAGGTATATTAAGACACATTGTGTTGTCGGATGCAACAAAATCCGAATACGGTTATGTTTCAAATGAAAATCGAATGGATTTAATCGGTTTAAAAGGTAGAGCATTAACCTTTTTAAGGCCTTCAGGCACTGCTGTTTTTAATGGTGAACGTCTCGATGTTGTAACAGAAGGTTCGTTTATTAATCGAGATGCTGAGGTCGAAATTGTTAAAGTTGAAGGTTCTCGGATAGTTGTTCGAGAAATTCAAAAATAAATTAATATATAGGAGGAGATTTTAAATGGGTACTGAAGAATTATTCCCACTTATTATTGTGGCTGTTTTAATTATTGCCATTGCAATTTTATTTACCTTTGTACCTGTCATGCTATGGATTAGTGCCCTAGCCGCAGGTGTTCGAATTAGTATTTTCACTCTTATTGGTATGAGACTACGTCGAGTTGTACCAAGAATGGTTATTAACCCATTGATTAAGGCTCACAAAGCTGGTCTTGACGTTAAAACGAACCAACTTGAGAGTCACTATTTAGCAGGTGGTAATGTTGACCGCGTTGTGAACGCATTAATTGCAGCTCACCGTGCTAATATTGAACTAAGCTTCGAGCGTTGTGCAGCGATTGACTTAGCGGGTCGTGACGTATTAGAAGCGGTTCAAATGAGTGTTAACCCGAAAGTTATTGAAACACCATTTATTGCAGGTGTTGCGATGGACGGTATTGAAGTGAAAGCGAAAGCAAGAATTACCGTACGTGCAAACATTGACCGCTTAGTCGGTGGTGCTGGTGAAGACACTGTCATCGCACGTGTTGGTGAAGGTGTAGTAAGTACAATTGGTTCTTCTAAAAGTCATGGAGAAGTCTTAGAAAACCCAGATAAGATCTCTCAAAACGTATTATCTAAAGGTTTAGATGCGGGAACAGCATTTGAGATTTTATCCATTGATATTGCTGATGTGGATATCGGTAAAAACATCGGTGCTATGTTACAGATGGATCAAGCTGAAGCTGATAAAAACATTGCGCAAGCTAAAGCCGAAGAACGTCGTGCAATGGCGGTTGCCCAAGAGCAAGAGAATATTGCGAAAGTGCAAGAAATGCAAGCACGCGTTGTAGAAGCTGAAGCAGAAGTGCCATTAGCACTAGCAGAAGCTTTACGCAGTGGCAATATGGGTGTCATGGATTATGTGAATTACAAAAACGTCCTAGCTGATACCGATATGCGTGATATGATTAGTAAGCTTAATAAAGATGAATCAGACGACCATCACGATGAACAAAAATAATCCCGAATGGTTAGGTGATAATGATGGGATTTTTTGATGCAATAGCGGGTAACATTTTTGTCTTGATTGCTATTATTGCAGGGCTGATGAGTTTATTTAAACGAGGAGAAGCAGATGAGCAAGAGGAACACCAACGCCCTCAAAGAAGACCACAGCCATCAAAAGTAGAACCTCAAGAAGAAAAACGCCCTGAAGTAACAATCGATACATTATCGAAAGATTCAGGGGACGATGAAGTGCAAATTGACACGTCTAATAAGTGGTATGAGCAACTCCAAGAATCCCAACAACGGCTTGAGGAAAGTGAAACAGAAAAAGACCTTGATAAAATTAAGCGAAACTCATTATATAAAAAAGATCAACCCGCGATCGAACGTATTTCAATTAAAAATACGGTAAAAGACCGAAAAAGGTTAGTTGAAAGCCTAGTGATGAGTGAAGTGTTAGGTCAACCAAAATCAAAACAATCTAGAAGATAAAGGTCCAAACCGAGACCGTTCCTATAGTCATTCTTTGACTTGGTACGGTCTCGGTATTTTTTATGTCAAACATAGGATATAGTGATACATTTCGGATTTCTATCATAAATTGGTGATGATAGGGGGATTTTTATGAAGCCAGTTCGAAAGCGGATCAATCAATGGTTAACCGGCCAACTTCAGCTGCCAGCTGATATTATATATGACTACCCACGTATTACATTAATTGGTGATATTCATTTATACATAGAGAATCATGAAGGTTTATTAACATTTGAATCCAATCTGATTGAAGTTAGACAACATCTGGGTGTACTACGTATTGAAGGTGAAAAGATGGTCATCAAAAATCTATTAAAAAAAGAAATTGTCATTGAAGGCAATATTCATGCTATTTATCAAAAATACTCTAATAAGACAGGAGGGGAGAACCATTAAGAAACAATTTATTAAAAATGGCTATGTCGATGTCAAATTGACTGGAAAACAATTGGACAAGCTTCTTAATTACTTAAGTCAAAGAGATATTCCATTTTATAATCTTAGGAAAATAAATAGTACAGAAATTAAATTAAGAATGCGGTATACGGATGCTTTTCATTTAAGATCTATTCGAAAACAATTTAAGTTTAATTTTTCATTTGATAAACGTGGTGGTATGCCTTATTACTATCAAAAAAGACGAAAGTGGATGCCGTTTTTATTAAGTCTTTTATTCACCATTGGTTTAATCTTTATACTATCAAATATGGTCTGGAAAATTGAAATAAGCGGAGGTTCGCCTGAAGTACGTTATGAGGTTGACGAGTTAATAGGCGATCTCGGTATGAATAGAGGTTCGTTTATGCAATCAATGGAAAGTATTAGCTCGATTGAAAGGGAAATTATGAACAAAGTAGAAGAAGTATCATATGTGGGGATTAAACGGACAGGCACTTCTTTTTATATTATGATTGAAGAAAATGACCATAATAATATTAATGAAGACAGACTTCCAAGTAATTTAGTCGCTACAAACTCAGGAACCGTTCAAAAAGTATATATTACAAACGGTCGACCATTGGTTCAAGTAAATGATGTCGTGCGTAAAGGCGATGTTCTTGTAACAGGAAGACTGGATGATGAGAATGATGTTTATACGTATTCTGAGGGGGAAGTTTTAGCTGAGGTTTGGTATAATATTACAGGAACAATTGACCTATCACAGGAGAAGCGAGATTTAATTGATGATGTTCAACACCATTATAGTTTAGGGATAGGTAATCGTGACATTAGTATAAATGAACCTGATGAATTACGGTTACTATTAGAAGAGGAAAAGCCAATATATTTTCTGTTCTGGAAGACGCCTTTGAATATACAGAAAAAGTACTACTATGAAGAAGGGGAAATAACTGAAACAATAGATGAAGAAATCATTGATCAAGTTATAGAAGAACAACTCAAAAGAAAGTTAGGTCAGTCGGTAGAGGTGATCTCACAAAATGTTTTGCACCTTGATAAAGACAGTGATAAAGTTAAAATAGAAATGTTTGTGAAAGTCATGGAAGATATCACCAAAGAAGAAATTATAGATCAAGGAGATTGATGTATGACAGAGACGAATAAAACGATCGACTTACATTCAGAAGATCATTCAGATACATTAAAATTATTTGGAACAAACGATCGACATATTAAGCAAATCGAGTATTTTATTCCTGTCAAAATTTTAACACGTGGCGGTCAAATTAAAGTTACTGGTGAAGAAAAAGATGTTAATACGGTTTACGTTTTATTGGAATCCGTTTTAAAGGTCATAAAGAAAGGGATTAACGTCACTGAACGTGATGTAATCTACGGATTAGAGCTTGCCAAATTAGGCAAGATTGAACAATTTGAAGCTCTATTTGAAGATGAAATCACTAAAAATCAGCAAGGAAAGCCAATCCGCGTTAAAACGCTAGGTCAACGTGATTATGTCGCGTCAATGAAGAAACACGATTTAGTATTTGGTATTGGTCCTGCCGGTACAGGTAAAACGTACTTAGCGGTTGTTATGGCTGCCAAAGCACTTAGAAATGGTGAAGTAAAACGAATTATCTTAACGAGACCCGCCGTTGAAGCAGGGGAGAGTTTAGGTTTTTTACCTGGTGATTTAAAAGAAAAAGTAGATCCTTATTTACGCCCTTTATATGATGCTCTGCATGATGTAATTGGAACAGAGCATACGATGCGTTTAATGGAGAGAGGCACTATTGAAATTGCCCCATTAGCTTATATGAGAGGCCGTACGCTTGATGATGCTTTTGTTATATTAGATGAAGCACAAAATACGACACCAGAACAGATGAAGATGTTTATTACACGTTTAGGGTTCGGCTCTAAAATGGTTATTACAGGAGATATTACACAAATTGATTTACCTAAAGGGGTCGTATCTGGTTTGAAAGTTGCAGAAGATCGTTTAGGTAAAATTGATGGCGTTGAATTTAACTTCTTAAAGGGAACGGATGTTGTTCGTCACCCACTTGTTCAAAAAGTCATTGAAGCGTATGAAAAATAAAGATATTTAAAAAGCTGGTGTTATCGTATGAAAGTGGCTAAACGAAAAATTCCAATGGTTATGATGAACATTAAAAAATTTAACATTCATTCTGTTCTTGCATCATTTTTGACACCTGCGATATTTTTGACATTTATGCTAGTTCAATACATTCAAGAACATGTATCCCTAAATCAGTTTCTAATTAGCCTTAGTATGGTGCTGTTAACTCTGTTTATTCTCTCTATGGAAATAACGAAAGATCAGAATTGGAGTCGTCAAAAAACAGTTACCTTTACATTTATAGGGTCTGGTTTATTAATTTTAATGTATGCTTTTCAAGCCATTGGTACTGAAATGAATTACATTTACTATATAACACCAATCGCGGCTTATTCTATTTTGATTAAATACTTTAATGAAGAGCGATTTGCTATTATTTCTTCTGTTTTAATGGCGATTTTCGGAAGTTTTATTTTTAGCCTAAATGGGGCTAATGGCTATTATGTATTTTTATTTTTATTACTGTCTCAATGGTTTGCGATTTTCTTTTTTGAATCGATTAAAGACCGTAAATCATTATTAAAGACATCCATGTCATTGTTGTCCGTTCATATTTTATTAGTCGTCATGTTTGAGATGACGAGTTGGATGTCTATTACATCAACGGACTTTTTAATGTCACTATTATTTGTATCATTATCTGTATTATTTGCGGTTATTCTAACATTAGGTATATTACCTTTGTTCGAAGCTGGTTTTAATATGTTAACTGACACGAAATTATTAGCGTTATCAAATCCAAACCACCCTTTATTAAGAAAAGTATTGGTTGAAGCACCTGGTACATATCATCATAGTGTTATGGTTGCCAATTTAAGTGAATCTGCTTGTGAGGCTATTGGGGCTAACGGGTTATTAGCTCGTGTGGCATCTTATTATCATGATGTCGGAAAAGCAATCAAACCTCATATGTTTATAGAAAATCAAAACAAAGGCAAAAACCCACATGATTCGTTACCTCCAGAAGAAAGTGCCAGAATTATTCTAGAGCATCCGAAAGACAGTGCTCGCTTATTAAAAGAACACGGTTTACCTAAAGAAGTTATTGATATAGCTGAACAGCATCATGGAACAACGTTGTTAAAATACTTTTACTATAAAGCGAAAGACCGTAAATCAAACGTAATGGAAAGATATTTTCGATATGATGGTCCAATCCCACAATCGAAAGAAGCGGCAATTATTAATATTTGTGACTCTGTTGAAGCGGCAGTTCGCTCAAAGGATAAACCGACAAATGATGAAATTAACGAATTAGTTAGAGCCATTATTTATGACCGTTTAATGGATGGTCAATTTAATGATAGTCAATTAACTATTCACGAGATCCTAAAAGTTGAAAAAGATATCTGTGATATGCTTAACGGTATTTTCCATGCTAGAATCGAGTACCCTAAAGACAGTATGCTGCAACCAACTCAAGGAGGGCACTAAATGGATATAGATTTTATTGATGAACAGAATTTACTTAGTGAAGAACAATTAGGGTTATTAGAGCAATTATTAAATTATGCTGCTGAAATGGAAGAGATCAAGGAAGATGCTGAGCTATCAGTTTCGTTTGTAAACAATGCAGATATACAGGAGATTAACCGGGACTACCGTGGTAAAGATCAACCGACAGACGTCATTTCTTTTGCCATGCAAGAGCAAGGAGGAGAAGAATTACAAATCTCAGGTGTGGATTTGCCCGATCATTTAGGTGATATCATAATCTCAGTTGAAAGAGCCGAACAACAAGCTGAAGAGTATCAACATTCTTTTCAAAGAGAATTAGGTTTCCTTACAGTTCATGGATTTCTTCATTTATTAGGGTATGATCATCAAACGGTTGAAGAAGAAAAGGAAATGTTTGAACGCCAGGAGCATATTTTAGAAGAATTTGATTTGAAAAGGGATCAAAATGGATAAGATTGGGTTTAGACATGCCATAAGAGGAATTTTTACGGCTGTTAAATTAGAGCGTAATATGAAGATTCATTTTGTGGCTATGTTATTAGTATTATTTACGGGCTTATGGTTAAATGTCACGGTAATAGAGTGGCTATTTTTATTAATTGCTATAGCCATGGTCTTAGTAGCAGAATTACTAAATACGTCAATTGAAATTATTACGGATCAAATTTTTACAGAACGCCATGACGTAGCAAAACAAATAAAAGACATCAGTGCTGGTGCTGTATTAATAGCTTCGATTTTTGCTTTGATCATAGGGATTATCATTTTCGTGCCTCGTATAATCAGTTTATTATAACGAAAGATTAGTAAAGAGTATTCGTGCAAAACGGGTGCTCTTTTGTCTTTTATCGATAGGTTTTGTCGAACAAATGAAATTTCAACGAGTTTATAGTAAAATATTTAACACTAAGAGATATAGGAGAATAAACATGAAGGACAACTTTAGATCAGGATTTATTTCAATTATTGGACGACCAAATGTAGGTAAATCAACATTTATGAATCATGTGCTTGGACAAAAAATTGCTATTATGAGTGATAAGCCACAAACGACACGTAACAAAATTCAAGGTGTATACACGACTGAACAAGCTCAATTCATTTTTATTGATACACCAGGCATTCATAAGCCTAAACATAAGCTTGGAGATTTTATGGTTCAGTCGTCAATCAACTCACTGAACGAAGTAGATATGGTTATGTTTATGGTAAATGCCAAAGAAGGTTTCGGAAAAGGTGATCAATTTATAATAGACAAGCTCAAACAAGTTGACCAACCCATCTTCTTGGTGATTAATAAAATTGATGAAGTACATCCGGACGAGCTCTTACCTTTAATTGATTTGTACAAAGATAAACTGGAATTTGCAGAGATCATACCAATTTCTGCTCTAAACGGTAACAACGTCAATAATTTATTAAATGTTATGGAGAGCTATTTGCCTGAAGGGCCGCAATTTTACCCTGAAGATCATATTACAGACCACCCAGAGAGGTTTATCATTAGTGAACTTGTACGCGAAAAAGTACTGCACCATACAAGAGAAGAGATTCCACATTCAATCGCGGTTGTGATCGAAGGTATACAAGCTGATGAAGATAGCGACATAATAGATGTTCAAGCAGCAATTATTGTTGAACGCAAATCACAAAAAGGCATTATCATTGGCAAACAAGGACAAATGCTTAAGCAAGTCGGAAGTGAAGCGCGTAAAGATATTGAAAGCTTATTAGGTTCAAAAGTTTATCTAGAGCTTTGGGTTAAGGTTGAACAAGACTGGCGTAATCGAATGAATCAATTACGTGATTTTGGCTATAACGAAGAAGATTATTAATGTCAACTGGTAATATTTTTAACTAATGAAAAGTTCATAACGACAAATGATATGACTATAGAAATGTTTTCATCCTGTTGAAAACACTCGCATTCATCTTTTGCAAGTGTGTCAAGCAGCGTGGACATTTGTTTGTGATCAATAAATCTGAAAGGTGGAGATTTCTGTGATTGATTTACCTTGGAAAGTGTTCAGTAAGACTGGCAGTGTTGAAACGTATTTATTGATGAAACAAATGGAGGAAGCTTATCAAAGCACGCATCAAAAGAGTAATATACAAGATACAAATTCTAAACTCGTTAATAATGGTCAATAAGAGTTATGAAAGTAAGGGAGACATATGTTCGAGAAAGTACAGGGGATTGTTGTTCGATCCCGTGATTACGGAGAATCCAATAAAATAATAACGTTATATACAAAAGAATATGGTCTGATTAGTGCCGTTGCTAGAGGTGCGAAAAAGTCAAAAAGTCGAATGGCTGCGATTACGCAGCCATTTATATATGGTTCCTTTTTGGTTCAAATGAATAAGGGGCTAGGTACATTACAGCAAGGTGACTTATTGCATAGTATGAGAGGCATAAGAGAGGATATTATAAAGACAGCGTATGTTTCATACATAACTGAGTTATTAACCAAAGTTGTTAATGAGCGTGAGCCGAACTCTTCTGTTTTTGATGAACTTTATACGAGTCTTGAGCGTATTGAAAATGGAGATGACCCATTAGCTATTACACTCATGTTTGAGCTTAAAATGTATTACATAGGTGGATTTGCACCAATCGTTAATCACTGTGTTTTCGGACATAGAGACAGACCCATCGCAGCCTTTTCAATTTCTGATGGTGGCGTCATATGTGATCAATGTATCCATCGTAGTGAGGATTATTTTAAATTGACGCCTAATGCCTATAAAGTGTTAAAATTAATGAGTCAAACGAGCATTAAACGAATACGGGACATATCGATCAAGTCGGATACTTTAAAATTGATACGCGAAATGCTTGAGCATTATTATGAACGATACGGTGGAATGCCAATTAAATCTAAACGATTCCTAGATCAAATGCATTTGTTAGAATAGTCTAAGGGTGACAGAATACTGACATTTTGTCATCCTTTATTTAATTAATCCACATAATAATATATAATAATTAAATATAGTATGTCAGATTGGACAGAGGTGGAAATCGTAGATGGAATTAACACACCGACAAGAACAAATTATAGAGATCGTGAAAGAAAACGGACCTATTACTGGAGAAAACATTGCTGATCAATTAAGTTTAACACGGGCAACCTTAAGGCCAGATTTAGCTATTTTGACAATGGCAGGGTTCCTTGATGCAAGACCACGTGTAGGTTATTTTTACACTGGAAAAACTGGGACAGAGCTCATGTCAGATCAGCTAAAAAAGTTAAAAGTTAGAGACCAACATTCTGTTCCGGTCGTTGTGAATGATCAAGTTTCGGTGTATGATGCTATTACAACGATGTTTTTAGAAGATATAGGGACATTATTTGTCGTTAACCAACAATCCATGCTTGTTGGCGTATTGTCAAGAAAAGATCTTCTTCGCGCAACAATGGGTAATCAAGAACTATCTGAAGTTCCGGTTCATATTATAATGACACGCATTCCTAAGATTACGGTTTGTTATAAAGATGATTTACTTGTAGATGCGGCGACAAAACTGATTGAAAATCAAATTGATGCACTCCCAGTTGTTATCGATCGTCAAGATGGTCAAGAAGTTATAGGGCGCTTAACAAAAACAAATATTACAAAAGCATTTGTAGATTTGGTGAAAGATGAGTAAGTCTAGGGGGTTTGAAAATGAGCAGTTCTGTTTTTTACGTATTATCTGACTCAGTAGGCGAAACAGCAGAGTTATTGGCAAAAGCTGCTTTAAGTCAGTTTAAAGATCAAAATATGAAAATTCAACGTATTCCTTATGTAGATGATGAAGCGACAATGGTGGATGCCTTCCATTTAGCTCATGAGAACAATGGCATGATGGCTTATACATTAGTGAAGCCTGAGTTTCGAGTTAAAATGAGAGAGTTAGAACAGGAGTTTGGTATTGTTGCAATCGATTTAATGGGACCCTTATTGGAGCAATTAGAAAATCATTTAGATGAACAACCAACACTTCAACCTGGCTTAGTACATAAACTCGATGAAGATTATTACAAGCGAGTTGAAGCCATTGAATTCGCGGTTAAATATGATGACGGACGAGATGCGAAAGGTATACTGAAGGCTGATTTGATCTTAATTGGTGTGTCGCGAACTTCTAAAACACCTTTATCGCAATTTTTAGCTCATAAAAAATTAAAGGTTGCTAATGTTCCAATCGTGCCGGAAGTTGAACCACCAGAAGAGTTATTTCAAGTTTCACCTGAGAAATGCATTGGGTTAAATATTAATCATGAGAAATTAAACCATATTCGAACAGAAAGGCTTAAAGCATTAGGTCTAGACGGTTCTGCTAATTATGCAAAAGAAGATCGTATAAAGAAAGAAATCGAATATTTTAACAAAGTCGTTGAAAAAATAGGCTGTGATACCATTGATGTATCGAACAAAGCTGTCGAAGAGACAGCTAATGTGATTTTAAGAAAAATAAAAAGATAAATTCATTACCTAGAAGTTATGTTTATAAAAGGGCTGTCCCAGTGGATTGGGGCTGCCCTTTTGAGTTTTTAGTCTGTTAATGTCATTCAATTTTTAATATTAAAACTTAAATCAAAGTATTCGCATCTTAAAAAATAATAGGTTATAATCAATATTTGTGGAATTAAGTAGTTTAATAGAATACAGTTTGACTAATACATACTAGGGGTAAATATAATAGTGAGAGCAGAAATATGACAACTTTATAAACTTTATAAATTTTTGTCGATTTTTGAAGGTATTTCTTAAATCTTATCGAATTATATGACATGGTGATTCTGAATGGTGAATAAAATCCCACAAGAAACAATAGATACCATTATGCGCAACAATGATATTGTTGATGTCATAAGTGAATACATGAAACTAACGAAAAAAGGACGTAATTATTTTGGATTATGTCCTTTTCATGGTGAGGATACTCCTTCTTTTTCAGTATCACCTGAAAAACAGATCTTTCACTGCTTTGGTTGTGGAAAAGGCGGTAGTGCTGCTACGTTTTTAATGGAAATTGAAGAGATTTCATTTATAGAGGCTGTAGAAGCCTTGGCTAATAAAAGTGGCGATGCACTACCTGAAGAGTACCTTGCGAGACAACAACGTGGACCCTCTTATACAGATGAGCAGCAAGACGTTCTTCAAGCTTACGAATGGTCTAATAAATTATTCCATCATGTACTTAAGCATACGAAAGACGGAAAAAATGCTCATGATTACCTTATAAATAGAGGATTTTCTGAGGAAGCTATAGAAGAATTTCAAATAGGTTATTCTCCACTGAAAGATCAATTTTTAGGTGCATTTTTACAAGGAAAAGGCTTTAAAGTAGAGAATTTGGTTGAATTCGGTTTATTAAGTAGCCGAGATGGGAATAGCTTTTTTGACAGATTTCAAGGGCGAGTTATTTTTCCTATTCATAATCACCAAGGAAAAATCGTGGCTTATGGCGGTAGATCTATTCAAGATGAAATAGAACCAAAGTATTTAAACAGCCCAGAATCAAGCTTATTCCAAAAAAATAAAATTCTATATAATTTCCATAAGGCTAGAAAACATTTTCAAAAGTTAAATCGAGTTGTCTTATTTGAAGGTTACGCAGATGTTATAAAAGCTCATCAAGCAGGTGTTAAAAATGGTGTGGCTACGATGGGGACAAGCCTATCTGAGACACATACTAAGATCCTAAGTCATTATGTCGATGAAGTCATTATTTGTTTTGACGGAGATCAACCGGGGCGGGATGCAAGTTATAAAGCCGCCAATATTATAAAAAAAGCAGGAATGTACGCTCGAGTAGCGAATTTACCTAATGAGATGGATCCTGATGATTATTATCAGGAACACGGATCAGAAGCATTCCAGAACTTGATTGATTCGGCTGAGAATTACGTTTCGTTTGCATTAGAGTATATAAAAAAGAACTACAACCTGAATATCGATCACGACCGAGTAAAATATGTAGAAAAAGCTTTAGATATTGTGGCTGAAGTTGACCAAGCTGTTGAACGAGGTTTTTATCTAAATGAACTTGAAGAAACGTTTAATCTGGATAAACAAACGTTAACTCAAGAAATTGAACAACGTAGAAGAATAAAGCAACAAACAAAAGCTCAAGATAATTATGTTAAAAAATCCAGCATTGAACATAATAATTGGAACAAAAACCAAAAGTTATACAGTGCATATCAAAATGCCGAACGACACTTAATCGCTCATATGCTTCAAGACCCATATATTGCAGACCGGGTTCAAGATAGGCTAGGATCTTCATTTAATATTGAAGACCATCAAGTATTAGTCACTTATTTATACGCATATTATGAGGAAGGGAACGAACCAGACGTTAGCCAATTCGTTGAGCGCTTACCGGATAACTCGACAAAACAGCTTGTAACGGAGTTAGCTCTTTTACCGATAAACGATACACTTGGCGAAGAAGAGCTTGATGATTACTTCAATGCTATAAATAGAGAAAATGAGTGGAGTAAAGAACTTCGAACATTAAAGCAAATGTTAAAACAAGCAGAAAAGGAAAACGATCCACAATCTGCAGCAAGAATTGGCATGAAAATTATTGAACTAAAAAAGAAACACACGACATGAATTGACAACCACCAGTTTGGAAGGAGGGGTATAGATGGCTAATAAGCCAGTCGATCCAAAAGAAGGATTAGAAGAACAAGAGCTTACACTTGAACAATCAAAAGAACAACTGCTAGAAATGGGTAAAAAACGAGGTGTGCTCGTTTATGAAGAAATCGCAGATAAATTAGGACATTTTGAACTTGATTCGGAACAAATGGATGAATTCTATGAATCCCTAGCAAATGAAGGGATTGATGTGATTGGCGAAAATGACGAAGACCCTAATATGCAGAAAATCGAAAAAGAAGAAGAGTTTGACTTAAACGACTTAAGTGTACCACCAGGGGTGAAAATTAACGACCCCGTTAGAATGTATTTAAAAGAAATAGGGCGTGTTGATTTACTAAGTGCTAATGATGAGATTGATTTAGCTCATCGCATTGAACAAGGTGACGAAATCGCTAAGCAAAAACTTGCTGAAGCAAACCTTCGTTTAGTTGTCAGTATAGCAAAACGTTATGTCGGAAGAGGCATGCTTTTCTTAGATCTTATCCAAGAAGGTAATATGGGGCTAATTAAAGCCGTTGAAAAATTTGATTACCGAAAAGGGTTTAAGTTTAGTACGTATGCAACTTGGTGGATTCGCCAAGCCATAACACGTGCGATTGCCGATCAAGCTAGAACAATTCGTATTCCGGTTCATATGGTTGAAACCATTAATAAACTTATTAGAGTTCAACGTCAGTTACTCCAAGACTTAGGCCGCGAACCAACTCCTGAAGAAATCGCAGAAGATATGGATTTAACACCAGATAAAGTAAGAGAAATTCTAAAAATTGCTCAAGAACCTGTATCCTTAGAAACACCAATCGGAGAAGAAGACGATTCCCATTTAGGTGATTTCATAGAGGACCAAGAAGCTCAATCACCTTCAGACCATGCAGCTTATGAGTTACTAAAAGAACAATTAGAAGATGTGTTAGATACGTTAACAGATCGTGAAGAGAATGTATTACGTTTACGTTTTGGATTAGACGATGGTAGAACACGTACACTTGAAGAAGTAGGGAAAGTGTTCGGTGTAACAAGAGAGCGTATTCGTCAAATTGAAGCCAAAGCATTACGTAAATTAAGACACCCGAGTCGAAGTAAGCGACTCAAAGATTTTCTTGAGTAAATAAAACCATTTGGGGGAAAAATGGATATTGAGCGAAAAGACTTGATTGTTGATGAAATTAAATATTGGAAACAGACTAAATTGTTACCTGAACATTATTGTGATTTTCTAATCATGCTTTACACTGAAGGTGAAGGTGTTGAGGAACAAGACGCTGTACAAAAGCAACAAGGGAGAAGTATTGGGTTGTATATCGACTTGATCTTCTTGTTGCTTTTTATTCCTGTTTCCTTATTTTTAACTTTATCAATGGACGCATCAATAGTATTTCATGTTACAAGCGTCGCCGTAATATTGTTCATTACAGTTATGCATTATATTTTTTTTAGAAAAAAACAGCTCATCTGGATTCATTTACCTGTTATTTTATTTTTTATTATATTATTTCTCGGATCGATCGTTATTTTTGAACCATATTTAAATACTGTTATGATATCTGGATTAATTCTTTTAAATTGTCTAACATGGATTTTGTTTGGGTATTGGAAAAAATATGTGTATTTAACAGTATCGGGAGCTATAGGGATCATCTTATTAGTGGGTTATTTAATTGTTATATAAATCTTCACAATTTCTCCCTTTTAGTTTAAACTATTTTCGAGTAAAATAAATATAGTTTGGAATTATTCGTATTTACATAGTGTGCAACGGAGGAGGTTATAAAACATGAAAAAGAATCCAGTAATACCATTCGCTCTTATTGCAACGTTAGGAATTGTAGCAATGATTGTTATGGGTGGTGTCGGCCTTTCCCAACAAGATCAAGCTGAAGGTGAAGGCGGAAACGAGGGGACACTTGACCCTGCAGAGTTAGTAGAACAAAATGCATGTATCTCATGCCATGGGGAAGACCTACAAGGTGCTTCAGGTCCTTCTTTAAATGATGTAAGTGAGAGATATTCATCGGTCGATGAACTTGCGGACATTATTAATAACGGTGTTGAAGGTAGTAGTCAAATGACAGGTGATTATGCTAATGGTGAAGAAGCACAGGCTATTGCAGAATGGCTCATGAATGAACAAGAATAAAATCTAGAAAAGTCCAGAAGCAACCTCATGTTTCTGGACTTTTTTACGATTTTGTTCAAAGCTCAACATTAAGATAAATTTTAAGGTGATTGTTTCTAATGAATCCAATTTTACTTTCTAAAAGATTAAAATTAGTAGCAGACTACATACCAGACAATATTCAATCTTTCGCAGATATTGGTTCTGACCATGCATATTTACCTTGTTATGTTTGTCTAAATAATTCATCTATACAAGCTATAGCTGGTGAAGTAAACCGAGGGCCTTGGTTGTCAGCTAAACAACAAGTAGACCAATATCATTTAAGTGAACGAATAGATGTACGCTTAGGCAATGGTTTGGAAGTCATTAAACAACATGAAGTTGATTGTATTGCGATTGCCGGTATGGGTGGTACGCTCATTACGGATATATTAACAAATGACGTTTCAAAGTTAAAAGGTGTTCAACGTTTAATCTTACAACCTAATATCGATGCACAATCTATTCGAGAATTTGCAGAGGATTTTTCATTTCAAATATGTCATGAAAATATATTAGATGATGATGGTTATATTTATGAAATTCTTGTTTTAGAACCTGTAGATACCAACGTTTCTTATACCGACAAAGAAAAATATTTAGGACCATTAATTATAAATGATAAAAACGATGCTTTTTATACGAAGTGGAAACAAGTTTTACAAAAAAAGCAACGAATCATTGACCAAATGGCTCAAGCAAAACAAGTGGATCAAAATAAAATCCAGTTGTTCAAGCAACAAGTTCAATGGATTAAGGAGGAGATAGACAATGACAACGACAGTAAAGGATATCGTGACCTTAGTTGATGACATTGCTCCACCGCAATTAGCGTTTGAAGGGGATAAGATAGGGCTACACGTAGGGAGTCTTAATCATAAGGTGAATAAAGTTATGGTAGCCTTAGATGTCTTAGAAAACGTTGTAGATGAAGCGATTGATAGTGATGTTGATTTAATTGTTGCCCATCATCCTTTAATCTTTAAGCCTTTAACATCTATTAATACTAATAGTGAGAAAGGCCGTATTATACAAAAGTTACTACAACATAAGATCTCGGTTTATGTTGCTCATACAAACCTTGATATCACATCTGGCGGCGTTAATGATATGCTAATGAACCAATTAGGAATCGAGAACCATCAAATTTTAGTTGAGACAGGTGAAGACGAGTTATTCAAACTTGTTGTTTTTGTGCCTGAAACGCATGAAAACGAGTTAAGAGATGCGTTGTCTAACGCTGGAGCAGGCCATATTGGTAACTATAGTCATTGTACATTCAATACGCCTGGAACAGGCACGTTTAAGCCGCAAGAAGGCACTAATCCTTATATTGGCACACAAGGCGATCTTGAGAAGGTCTCAGAAGTCCGAATGGAAACTATTGTTCCAAAGTCTATTTTGTCTAAGGCAATAGAGGCTGCTACTGAGGCACACCCTTATGAAGAAATGGCGTATGACGTTTACCCTGAAGCCATCACGGGTTCAAAATTCGGACTTGGGAGAATCGGTCAATTAGAAGAAGACATGACGCTTCAAGAATTCGCACAATTAGTTAAAGAAGCATTTGATGTTCCAGCTGTTCGTTTAATTGGCGATTCAACGAAAAGTGTGAAAAACGTTGCTGTGATTGGTGGAGATGGCAATAAATTC
Organism: Aquisalibacillus elongatus; assembly: GCF_003843875.1. Classification (GTDB taxonomy): domain Bacteria; phylum Bacillota; class Bacilli; order Bacillales; family Alkalibacillaceae; genus Aquisalibacillus; species Aquisalibacillus elongatus. Next base: position 347,033 of record NZ_RKRF01000007.1, read on the forward strand.
ATACATGAAGCTAAACGTAAGGGTGCTGATGTTCTAATTACCGGTGATGTTTACTACCATACAGCACATGATGCTTTAGGAATGGGCTTATCCATGATTGACCCAGGTCACCACATTGAGCAAGTGATGAAAAAAGACCTAGTAAAATTACTATCAAACAAAGCACAAAATATAGATGTTGAATTTACGACATCAAATGTTGTAACAGAACCATTTCGCTTTGTATAAACACGATTAGGCAGCAATGATGCTGCTTAATCGTGTTTTCTGTATATTCTGAATGTTTTTATTTATTTAAGGCTTGTTGACATACGATTGGGTCGTTGATAACCTTATTTAAAATATAAAAGGGGGAGGAATTTAATTAATGGTTTGGGAGCAAAAATTTAATAAGGAAGGCTTAACGTTTGATGATGTGTTACTTCAGCCGGCAAAATCTGATGTGTTACCACGTCAAGTTGATGTAAGCGTTCAGTTGACGAAAACGTTACGACTTAACGCACCGATTATTAGTGCAGGCATGGATACTGTAACAGAAGGCGATATGGCGATAGCAATGGCCAGGGAAGGTGGACTTGGTGTAATTCACAAGAACATGTCGATTGAGGAACAGGCCGATCAAGTCGATCAGGTGAAACGCTCTATTCGAGGTGTTATATCAAATCCTTTCTATCTAACGCCGGACCATCAAGTGTATGATGCTGAGCATCTTATGGGTAAATTTCGCATTTCAGGTGTGCCTATTGTAAATGATGAGGACGACTGTCAGCTAGTTGGAATTATAACGAACAGAGACTTACGTTTCATTCAGGATTATTCTTCAACGATTGAAGATGTCATGACTAAAGATGAACTAATTACAGCGCCAGTTGATACTTCATTAGAAGAAGCTGAACAAATCTTGCAAAAACACAAAATTGAGAAACTACCTCTTGTAGATGACGACAATCGTCTAAAAGGTTTAATTACGATTAAGGATATTGAAAAAGTCATCGAGTTTCCTCACTCAGCTGTTGACGATCAAGGCCGTTTAGTTGTAGCGGCTGCCATAGGCGTATCAGGTGATTACATGCTTCGATCAGAGAAACTTGTTGAAGCAGGTGTAGATGCGTTAGTGGTTGATACAGCTCATGGTCATTCGAATGGCGTCATTCAAGCTGTAAGAGGACTTCGTCAAACTTATCCTGATGTAAATATCATCGCTGGTAATGTTGCTACTAAAGAAGCAACCAGAGAATTAATTGAAGCAGGCGCAGATATTATTAAAGTTGGTATTGGACCTGGATCCATTTGTACAACACGTGTCGTCGCAGGCGTTGGCGTGCCTCAGATTACAGCCATTTATGACTGCGCAACAGAGGCTAGAAATCATGGTGTTTCTATTATTGCGGATGGGGGCATCAAATTCTCTGGAGAAGTTGCGAAAGCATTAGCTTCAGGTGCTCATACAGTAATGATTGGTAGTATGTTTGCTGGCACATCAGAGAGTCCTGGGCAAACGGAAATCTATCAAGGTAGACGTTATAAGGTCTATCGAGGAATGGGATCTGTAAGTGCTATGGAACGTGGTAGTAAAGATCGTTACTTCCAAGAGGAAAATAAGAAGTTTGTTCCAGAAGGCATTGAAGGCCGAGTTCCTTATAAAGGACCGCTTGCTGATACCTTTTATCAACTCATTGGCGGACTAAAGTCTGGGATGGGTTACTGTGGAACGAAGGATCTACAGGCGTTAAGAGAAGAAGCAACTTTCATTAAAATCACCAATGCCGGATTAAAAGAAAGTCATCCACATGACGTACAAGTTACAAAAGAAGCTCCTAATTATTCATTTTAAAAACAATTAAATACCGAACCCTTTTAATAACATTGAACGGATACTTCATATATACTCGCTAATACGGTGCGAGAGTTTCTACCAGGTTGCCATTAACAACCTGACTATGAAGGTTAGAATGATATGTCTAGAATTCTGCCTTTATAGTCTATGCAGGATTCTAGACTATTTTATTAGGGTTCGAATTAAAAGGAGTGACATTGATGGAAGAATTAAACGAAAAAATCATCGTGCTTGATTACGGGAGTCAATATAATCAATTAATCACAAGACGTATTCGCGAAATCGGTGTTTATAGTGAACTACATTCTCATCGATTAACGGCTAAACAAATTAAAGACTTAAAACCTTCTGGCATTATTTTGTCAGGCGGACCAAATAGTGTTTATGAAGAGGGAGCTTTTACCATTGATCCTGAAATATATAACCTTGATGTCCCCATTTTAGGGATTTGTTATGGTATGCAGTTAATGGCACATCATTTTAATGGTGAAGTCAAAAAAGCTCATAAAAGAGAATATGGTAAGGCTCAAATTTTAAGACAAAATGACTCAGAGTTACTAGCGACGTTACCTGATGAACAAACGGTTTGGATGAGTCATAGTGACCATATCACAACGGCTCCAGATGAATTCAATGTTGACGCAACAAATCCTTCATGTCCTGTATCCGTGATGAGTCACCAGAGCAGACCAATTTACGGTGTTCAGTTTCATCCAGAAGTAAATCACACGGAATACGGCCGTGACATCCTAAAGAATTTCGTAATCAATATATGTGGTTGTTTCGGCAATTGGACGATGGAGAATTTTATAGAATTAGAAGTGCAAAAGATAAGAGATGAAGTAAAGGATCGCAAAGTGTTATGTGCTTTAAGCGGTGGTGTCGATTCTTCAGTCACTGCTGTTCTCCTACATCGAGCGATTGGTGATCAATTGACGTGTATTTTTGTCGACCACGGTTTGTTGCGTCAAAATGAAGCTGATGACGTCATGAAGATGTTTAGTGAAGGATTTGATATTAACGTTATTCGTGTTGATGCCGAGCAACGTTTTCTCAATCTCCTAAAAGGCGTATCAGATCCAGAACAGAAGCGTAAAATCATTGGTAATGAGTTCATTTACGTGTTTGACGAGGAAGCTTCAAAATTAGAAGATGTTGACTATTTAGCGCAAGGCACACTTTATACGGATATTATTGAAAGCGGAACTGAAACAGCCCAAACAATAAAATCTCACCACAATGTCGGAGGCCTACCTGATAAAATGAACTTCGACTTAATTGAACCTTTAAATACGTTATTTAAAGATGAAGTTCGTCATCTTGGTGAGGAATTAGGCATTCCACAACATATGGTTTGGCGCCAGCCATTCCCAGGACCAGGTTTAGCCATTCGAACACTAGGTGAAGTAACAGAAGAAAAACTTAGTTTAGTGAGACAATCTGATGCAATCTTAAGAGAAGAAATAAAAGAAGCGGGATTAGAACAAGATGTTTGGCAGTATTTCACGGTTTTACCCGGAATTCAAAGTGTCGGTGTTATGGGTGATCAAAGAACGTACGATCATACCATTGCAATCAGGGCTGTGACGTCTGTTGACGGGATGACTTCTGATTGGGCGAGAATACCATTTGACGTATTAGAAAAAATATCAACTCGCATTGTCAATGAAGTCACGCATTGTAACCGTGTTGTCTATGACATTACGAGTAAACCGCCATCTACGATTGAGTGGGAATAATAATACCCCGGGCTAATTGCCCGGGGCTTATTTATGCTCGCTTTTTCGGTTTAACTTTCGGTAAAATCTTGTTGTTTGTAACTCTCGTTTCTTTACCCCAAGTCGATGGATCATTCAGGTCATAATTCTCAATGAAACGAATGACTTCCTTCGTAATTGGTGTAGGTGTGGATGCACCTGCTGTAACAGCAACCTTTTCGCAACCTTCTAACCAATTTAAGTCAATATCTGAAACACTGGCAATACGGTAAGCTTCAGTGCCGGCAATCTGTTTGGAAACTTGAGCGAGTCTGTTTGAGTTATTACTCTTTGGATCTCCAACTACTAATGTTAAATCGGCATCTTTAGCCTGTTCAGCGACAGCTTCTTGTCTGACTTGAGTGGCCATGCAAATTTCTTGAACCATTTCCGTTTGCGGATAGATTTCTTTAACTTGCTGCATGACATCATAAACATCCCACTGACTCATCGTCGTTTGGTTTGTAACGATGATTTTTGTGTCTTCACTGAAGTTTAATTCAGCGGCTTCTTCTTCAGTGGTAATTAGGTGAACGTGGTCTGGAGCGACACCGACCGCACCTTCTGGCTCAGGGTGTCCTTTTTTACCGATATACACCACTTCATAGCCTTCAGAAACCTTTTCACGGATTAAATCGTGCGTACGTGTAACGTCAGGGCAAGTGGCATCCAATACCGTTAAACCTTTATTTTCAGCAATTTCTTTAACCTCAGGTGAGACACCATGAGCGGTAAAAATGACTGTTCCTTCGTTGATTCCTTCTAATAGTTCTAGTCGGCTTTTTCCTTTTTGATCAAGGGTTTTAATGCCTTCTTCTTCGAATGCATTCGTTACGTGACTATTGTGAACAATCATACCTAATATATATATGGGTCTTGGTAAATTTGGATCTTTAGCTGCATTACTTGCGATCACCATGGCGTCGACTACGCCGTAGCAGTAGCCTCTTGGTGCAATTTTTATTACTTCCATAGAAAATGGCCTCCCCATGTGTACTCTCTAGCTCTATTATAAAGGCTAGAGTACTAATTGACAAAATGTTTATTCGAGTAGCATTTAAAGTATGACTCCTTTATAATGAAACTGGTAGTCATAAAAGGAGAATGAGTCAAAATGAAACATTATTTTCAATCATATGATTTGAGTTCAAATATGTTGAACGTCATTCATCAATTAAATTTTAAACATCCAACTGAAATCCAACATCGAGTGATTCCTGCAGCCTTGAAAACGGGGAACATTATAGGTCAATCCCAAACAGGGAGTGGGAAAACACATGCTTATTTAATCCCTTTAATCGATCAATTAAAGGTCGAAGAGGAAGTTGTGCAAAAAATGATCATTGCACCGACAAGGGAATTAGCGATGCAAATTCATGAAGAAGTGAAGAAAATAAATGAATTCTCTTCTGATGAATTTAAATTCCGATCAAGACTGGTCATCGGTGGAACTGATAAGGAACGAGAGCTTCAAAAATTCAACACGCAACCACACGTTGTAGTGGGAACTCCCGGAAGGATATTGGACTTTATTCAAGAAAGAGCGATTAATCCATCTTATGTGGAAAGTGTTGTAATCGATGAAGCGGACTTATTAATTGACTTAGGTTTAATCGAAGAAGTAGATCAAACCTTAAATCGTATGCATGCTGATATTCAAACTTTGGTATTTTCAGCTACAATTCCTAAAAGGCTTCAACAACTATTAAGCAAATACTTAATTAATCCAACTTATATAACGGTTGAAGATTCGGGGAATAGAGCATTAGAACACCGACTCATTCCAAGACGTCACAGAAGTGCTGCTCAATTAATCGTTGAATCATCTAAGCTGATTCATCCGTATATTGCGTTAATTTTTGTGAATAAGAAGGAACACGCAGATGAGTTAAGGGAACAACTATTAGACCAAGGGCTTGAAGCAGGTGTTATACACGGTGGATTAAAACCAAGAGAACGAAAGCGTGTATTGAATGACCTTAGAGACTTAAGGTATCAATATATTGTCGCAACAGACTTAGCTGCACGTGGTATTGATATACCCGGCGTTAGCCATGTTTTTAATGCTGAATTTCCAATGTATGTCGAAACTTATACTCACCGAGTCGGTCGTACCGCAAGAGCAGGTAATAAAGGAACGGCTGTCACGTTTTATGATGATGAGAATATGCCGATCATTGAAAAACTAGAAGAACAGGGCATTGAATTTCATAATTATGATATTAAAAAAGGTGAATGGGTTGAAGTTAAAGATTGGAATCAACGTCAAAAACGTAAGCAAGAAGAGAACCAATTAGAAAAAGAAGCCTGGAAACGCGTGAAAAAACGTAAGAAAGTCAAACCCGGTTATAAGAAAAAAATGAGACAAGAAAAAGAGCAATTTAAAAAGCAATTAAAGAAAGAACAATATAAGAAAAAGGGAAGGAGATCATAATGACATTAAGAATCGGATCACACGTATCAATGAGCGGGAAGAAAATGCTTTTAGCATCAAGTGAAGAGGCTGTTTCTTATGGTGCGAATACCTTTATGATATATACTGGAGCACCTCAAAATACGCGACGCAAAGATATAGAAGAGCTAAATATTGAAGCGGGTCAAGAACATATGAAAGAGCATGGAATTGAAGAAATGGTCGTTCATGCACCATATATTATTAACATTGGGAACACAACGAATCCAGCTACTTTTAAGCTTGGTGTAGATTTTTTACAATCAGAAATTGAACGTACGGAAGCTTTAGGTGCTAAGCAAATTGTTCTACATCCAGGCTCGCACGTTGGACAAGGTGCTGATTTAGGAATTCCGAAAATCATTGAAGGATTAAACGAAATTCTAACGAAAGATCAACATGTTCAAATCGCTTTAGAAACAATGGCAGGTAAAGGTTCAGAATGTGGAAGAACCTTTGATGAGATTGCTCAAATTATCGATGGAGTTAAGTATAATGAGCATTTATCCGTTTGCTTTGATACGTGCCACGTACATGATGCAGGTTATGATATCGTGAATGACTTAGACGGTGTATTAAAAGAATTTGATGATACAATCGGTTTAGACCGTATGAAAGTCATTCATATTAACGATAGTAAAAATGAACGTGGCGCTCATAAAGACCGCCACGAGAACATTGGATTTGGGCATATTGGTTTTGATGCCATTCATCAAGTTGTTCATCATCCAGATTTAATGCACTTACCGAAAATTTTAGAAACACCTTATGTTGGAGAAGATAAGAAAAACAAAAAGCCACCTTATAAATTTGAAATTGATATGCTAAAAAATGGCGAATTTGATCCTGATTTAAAAGAAAAAATCATGAATCAATAATTACAATAAATGGTCTAAGTTGTACTGTTTAGCTAATTGCTGCAATAACTGATCAGCTTGACGTGCTTCTTTTGGGCCGATATTCTTCTCAACGTAACGATAAGTTTTCGATCGGTCTCTTTCTGAAAAGGGATCGATCGATTCTTTTTTTATATAGCTTAATAATTGACTCGCTTGGTTTTGGTTTATTGTGATGCCGTATTGTTTACCGTATTTTACAATTTCCTGAGGCGTAGATGAGTAAATTCTAGATCTAATTAATTGTTTAAGCATATTAAACTCCTCTCTAACTAAACTCAGCTTATATATATGCAGACTTTATATAAAGTTGTTGTATTTCCATAAATTACTTAGGTAAAAATAAAATTTCCTCACACACTATAAATACCACTAAGAAAGTGAGGTAATTGATGATGGCAGATCACGATGATAAGTATCCGACCAGTTATAATGATGATCAAGATTATTTCCCTAATAAAGGGAAAGAACAAAAAATATATCATAATTACGATGACTATAGCGCAAGAGATGAAGGGTATGACACGGAATTTTCAAGCGAAACTGCTACGTTCAACCCCAATGAATTAGATAAAGATAAGATTAAAAAAGAAGAGAAGGAATCGCGCTATGAAGAGCATGTGGATGCTGGTTGGGGTTGGATCGCCCTCGTTGTTTCCCTATTATCATTTTTTGTATGGACCTTATTGTTTGCAGTAGTAGGGGCAATCATGGGGATTTATGCGAAGCGACGTGGTGCAGATACGTTAGGTAATATTGCCATTGGTCTTGCATTATTGGCGGTAGCTGTACGATTGTTTGTATTCCCGATTATGTAGCTTAATAAATTAAAGAATTAAAAAAGCTGCTCAATTTAATTGAGCAGCTTATCTATTTAGGCATTTTGTTTTTCTTCTTCACGCTTTTTATAATGTTCTTCGGCTAATTTGTCGACTTCTTTTTTGAGCTCTTCAACCATTGTTTCTTCAGGTACTTTACGAATAATTTCTCCGTGTCTGAATAGAAGACCTTCACCTCTTGCACCCGCAATACCAATGTCAGCTTCACGTGCCTCACCTGGGCCATTAACGGCACAACCTAATACAGCAACTTTGATTGGTGCTTTAATATTTTGTATATATTCTTCAACTTCATTAGCAATGCTAATTAAGTCGATTTCAATACGACCACATGTTGGACAAGAAATTAATGTGGCAGCGTTTGAAGCTAAGCCAAAGGATTTAAGCAATTCTTTCGCAACTTTCACTTCTTCTACTGGGTCTGCACTTAAAGAAATACGGAGTGTACTACCGATCCCTTTACTTAAAATTGCACCAAGTCCCGCAGCACTCTTGACGGTACCTGCAAATAGAGTACCAGACTCAGTGATGCCCAAGTGTAGAGGGTATGGAATAACCTCAGCTGCTTTTTCGTACGCTTCAATAGCTAATTTAACATCAGAAGCTTTTAGAGACACGACAATATTGTGGAAATCTAATTCCTCTAAAATCCTAATATGCCCTAATGCACTTTCAACCATTGCATCAGCAGTAGGATAACCATATTTCTCAAGTAAATGGCGTTCTAATGAACCTGCGTTAACACCGATTCGAATCGGAACACCTCTACTTTTAGCTGCTTTCACCACTTCTACAACGCGTTCACGTTTACCGATATTACCAGGGTTAATTCGAATCTTATCAGCACCACCCTCGATTGCTTTAAGTGCATATCGATAGTTGAAGTGAATATCCACAACAAGCGGTATATTTATACGTTTTTTGATCTCAGGTATAGCGTCTGCTGCTCTGTCATCTGGACAAGCAACACGAACGACTTGACAACCAGCTTCTTCTAAACGATGTATTTCATTAACTGTCGCTTCAACATCATGTGTTTTCGTCGTGGTCATGGACTGAATAACAACTTCGTCTTTGCCACCTATAATTAAATCGCCGACTTTAACCGGTCTTGTATCTTTACGATGAATAATGGAAGACATGTTCAACTCCCCTTTTTGTCTATAAAAAATACTTACTATGATAAACTATAACATAATTTTAAGGCATTATGCTATTAGCTTAACTGTTATAATAAACTATGAAGTGAAAAATTCAAAACGAAAATGTAAAAATTTTTAGGGGGAGAAGGATGATTTTAAACAGTTTAATTGGCGTATTTGTTGTGACATTTCTTGCCATGTTTTTTATGATCGGTGAATTAATTGTTAAATTAAAAGGACTTGGCATCATTATTGGAATTGGTTTTATCACCTTTTATTTTATAGATCATGCTACATCTATGAATGTCATAATGATGGGGTTTGCTTTCTTTGTTGGGTTAGGGTTAATTATTTTGGATGGAAAACTTCTTAATGATGGTGTTTTTGGAATCATTGGATTTCTTGTTGTTTTGATCTCCGTGGCATTCGCTGCATCGACTTGGACACATGCAATGTATAGTATGAGTGGTGTCATATTAGGTACATTTTCCAGTTTCTTTTTAATAAAAGTACTACCTAGGCGTGATATGTGGTCAAAAATTACACTTATGGACCAATTAACGAGTGACAAGGGGTATAATTCATTGAATACATATTATAAAAATTTACTAAATCAAGAGGGGGAAACTGTAACAATTTTAAGGCCTTCAGGCACGGTAAAGATTGATGGTCAAGAATATAGTGCAGTTTCAATATCAAAATGGATAGAAAAAGGGAAAAGAATTAAAGTTGTAGCTGTTGATGGAACCAAAATTGAAGTCGAGGAAGAAGAATAATCGGGTAATTTAATCTAATACTAAAGAGGAAATTAATTTGTAAGGAATTATAGTATGTCCTTTTCTTATTAATTTAATGTAAAGTTTTTGTAAAGAATACGAAGATTATATTTACATTATAATCATTGAATCATAAAATAAAACTCGGCTTTTAAATTAGACTTATTCAGAGTGCAGAGGTGACAAAATGAACTTACAAGAAATAATCTTTACTTTTATTGGTGGCTTAGGTATCTTCCTTTTTGGAATTAAGTATATGGGAGATGGACTAAAAAATTCTGCAGGCGATAAACTTCGCGAAATATTAGATCGGTTCACGACTAATCCGTTTATGGGTGTACTAGCAGGTATGGTTGTGACTATTTTAATTCAATCGAGTTCAAGTACAACTGTGTTAGTGATTGGTTTAGTAAATGCCGGATTTATGACATTAAGACAAGCTATAGGTGTCATAATGGGTGCTAACTTAGGTACAACGGTTACCGCATTTATTATCGGTATTGATATTAAAGAGTATGCTTTACCTATATTAGCATTAGGTACCTTTCTAATATTCTTCTTTAAAACAAAGAGGGTAAATTATATTGGTCAGACAGTATTTGGCCTTGGAGCTTTATTCTACGGTTTAGATTTAATGGGTTCAGGATTAAAACCATTGCGTTCAGTTGAAGCATTTCATGAGCTAACGGTTAGTATGAGTGATGTTCCTTTATTAGGTGTTGCCGTTGGAACTTTATTTACTTTCATAGTACAAAGCTCTTCTGCAACAATTGGTATTCTTCAACAATTATATGCTGAAGGAGCAATAGCAAATCTAGACATGGCATTACCTATTTTATTTGGTGATAATATTGGTACAACTGTAACAGCAGCTATAGCTGCTATAGGGGCTAGTGTAGCAGCTAAAAGAGCGGCTGCCGTACATGTCATTTTTAATGTGATTGGTGCAACGGTTTTCTTATTATTGCTTCCACCTTTCACAGCTCTTGTAGAATGGATCTCAAACGCTTTACTATTAGAGCCTAAAATGCAAATCGCATTCGCGCATGGTATTTTTAACCTATCGAACTTAATCATTCAATTTCCGTTCATAGCATTATTAGCGGTTATTGTGACAAAAATTATACCTGGCAAAGATAGCATTATTGATTATAAACCTAAACATTTAGATCCAATTTTTATTCAGCAATCACCATCCGTTGCAATCGCTCAAGCAAAAGAAGAAACGATTCATATGGGTGAGATTGCGGTTAAAGGTTTAGAAGAAACTAAGACATTTTTAAATACCAATCAATCAAAGCATGCTGAAATAGCTTATTCTTTAGAAGATGCTATTAATAACTTGGATAAAAAAATTACAAATTATTTAGTTGATGCTTCAAGTTCAATTTCAGAGGCGGATACTTCTGCACACTCATCAGTAGTTGATATTGTAAGAGATATAGAAAGAATCGGAGATCATTTTGAAAATATTATTGAGTTAATTGAATATCGTATTTCGAACAAGGTGCATATGACTGAACAGGCATATGAAGATCTAAATACGATGTATGATCTAACAGTAGATACAGTTAAAGAAGCTATTGACGCATATAAAAATATGGATGAAGATAAAGCAAATGAAGTTATACAAAAAGAACAAGAAATTGATTCGATGGAGCGTAAGTATAGAAAGCAGCATATATTACGCTTAAATGAAGGCCTATGCACAGGTTCTGCTGGTATTGTGTTTGTGGATATCATTAGTAACCTAGAACGTATTGGCGATCACGCGTTAAATATCGCTCAAGAAGTGGTCGGTAAAAAAGAAGAAGAATAAAATGATGTAACCCGTACTTAGACTAGGTAGTACGGGTTACAATTTCATTAAATTTAATCCATTAAATTATATTGACAACTTGTTCGTATCATGATAAATTATATCTCGTCGTCATCATTATGACGGTCCTGAAAAGTTTATTATTTATTCCAGCGTAGCTCAGTGGTAGAGCAATCGGCTGTTAACCGATTGGTCGCAGGTTCGAATCCTGCCGCTGGAGCCATGGCGGCGTAGCTCAGCTGGCGAGAGCGTACGGTTCATACCCGTGAGGTCGGGGGTTCGATCCCCTCCGCCGCTACCATTACATATTTTTATTAATACTTACACTAAAACCTTATAATTTGGACCCTTAGCTCAGCTGGTCAGAGCTATCGGCTCATAACCGATCGGTCGCAGGTTCGAGTCCTGCAGGGTCCACCATTTTATACGGAGGAGTACCCAAGTCCGGCTGAAGGGAGCGGTCTTGAAAACCGCCAGGAGCTTCACGGCTCGCGGGGGTTCGAATCCCTCCTCCTCCGCCATTACATATTAACAAGCTGAAATAAGCTTGTTTTTTTATTATCATTGATGTTATTGAATCTCGCTTCAAAAGATATGTTTAATTCCTTTTTGGTTCGGTAATTGTATTAATATAAAAGATTTATTTGTTATTTCATGCAAAAAAGTTGCATGGTTTAGCTAGCATTGGTAATCTTTTAAGTGAGTAGGGATTCAGAATCCCTGATAATGATAAAGGAGGAATCTCATTATGGCTAAATTTGAACTACCAGAATTACCATATGCATACGATGCATTAGAACCACACATTGACAAGGAAACAATGAATATTCACCACACGAAACACCACAACACATATGTGACAAAACTTAACGCAGCATTAGAAGGCCATGCAGATCTTCAAGATAAGTCATTAGAACAATTATTAGGTGACTTAAACTCATTACCAAGTGACATTCAAACTGCTGTTCGTAACAACGGTGGAGGTCATGCTAACCACAGTTTATTCTGGACAATACTTTCTCCAAACGGAGGAGGCGCTCCAACAGGTGAATTAGCTGATAAAATTAATCAAGCATTCGGTAGCATTGATGACTTTAAAGATCAATTCAAAGCTGCTTCGACAGGCCGTTTCGGATCAGGTTGGGCTTGGTTAGTTGTGAAAAATGGAGATCTTGAGATTACATCTACTCCGAACCAAGACACACCACTTATGGAAGGTGTAACACCTATTTTAGGTTTAGACGTTTGGGAACACGCTTATTACTTGAAATATCAAAACCGTCGTCCTGATTACATTGATGCATTCTGGAATGTAGTTAATTGGGATGAAGTTGCTAAGCGTTACGAAGAAGCAAAATAAAATGTTAAAGTCAGCTCTAAAATAGAGCTGACTTTTTTTATGGATCCAAACTGCCAGCGTATAGACTCCCTCAATTTGCAAAAAATATGGAAGAGAAATGAGGGATAACATGTTTTTTAACCAACTGGTTGATGTTAGTCATAATGAGAAAAAGAACTTAGTATTACTGTTAGTTATAGGTTGGTTATATACGCTGGGTATCTATTTGTCGAGTATTTTCATTAATATATTTCTTTGGAAACAAACAGGTGATTTGTATATTTTAGCGTTATACAATTTGTCCATTTACTTTGTTCAAACCATTATTTTTATACTGATTGGAAAGTGGGTCAAACGAATAGATCGTGTGATTATTTTAAGGGCTGGTATCTTTGTTATTTCAGTCTTTTTTATTTCTGTTTTACTACTTAGTAGTAGAGCTTCTGATGTATATTTAATATTAGGTGGGTTAATTGGAGCAGGTTATGCTCTGTTTTGGCTAGCCTATAATATTTTAACGTTTGAGGTAACAGAACCCTATACAAGAGATTATTTTAATGGGATGTTCGGTGCGCTTCAATCTTTAAGTGGCATAGTGGGTCCCGTGTCAGCAGGGTGGATTATAACAACACTTACTGGTTATAAAGGTTATTTTACAATCTTTTTTATTTCGTTTGTTTTGTTTATTTTAGCGATTATTTGCAGTGTCTTTTTAGAAAGAAGAGAAGTTGAGGGTGACTATAATATTAAAGAAGTGATTCGAGAAAGGAAGAACAACCCTCAGTGGTTTTGGATTTTAGTTGCACACTTGTTTCAAGGAATGCGTGAAGGTGTTTTTTTATTTTTGATTGGATTATGGGTTTATTTGGGGACTCAAAGCGAATTAATTGTTGGTGTATATAATATGATTTATGCGGTTGCTTCATTTGTCATGTATCAGATTGTAGCTCGTATTGTAAAACCTGATAATCGAAAACAATTAATATTAATCGGTGCGATCGTGCTGTATTTATCTATCATTTGGTTATTATACGCCAATGAAGCTGTCGACTTTTACGTTTATGCTGCAACGTTAGGGATTTTTTTACCGCTGTTTTTTGCTCCATATATGTCAATCTCTTACGATATCATTGGACAAGCGAGAAAAGCCAGGGAGTATCGAGTAGAGTATATTATATTTAGGGATATTATTTTAAATAGTGGTCGAACATTATCATTAATGTTATTTTTGTTAGGCTTATCTATATTTACTACAGATCAATGGTTGAAGATTTCTGTGATGATATTTGGTGTAGGATATTTTATATCAGCACTTGTGATCTATAAAATCCATCATCTAAAACATGAATAAATCGTGAAACAGCTTTAGTAGTTTAACTCCAAATGATATAATATTGATTAGAAGAAGTAGGGGAGGAGACCGACTTTGACTAATCAGAAAAAACAAAAATCACATTTACCTCTTCGTTTAAATATACTGTTTTTTATTATATTTATATTGTTTTCACTCTTAATTCTGCAATTAGGGGTGGTCCAAATTTTAAATGGGGAAGAGGCTCAGCAAGAGGTTAATCGTACTGATAAAGTCGTATCAGAGACGCCTGTGCCACGTGGTAAAATCTTTGATCGCAATGGAGAGATTGTAGTTGATAATGAGCAGAAGTATGCCATTACATATACACCACGCCGTAATGTGCAGCCTGAAGATAATTTAAGAATTGCAGAGCAATTATCACAATACATGGACATGGAAACAGGTGAAGTCACAGAGCGAGACCAGAAGGACTATTGGCTTCTAAAAAATTGGGATAAAGGTTTTGCAAAATTAGATGAAGAAGAAAAACAGTTGTCAGACAGTGACCAGTATCAACTCGTTTTAGAACGTATTACGGAAGATGAATTATCTACATTAACAGAAGATGATATGAAAGTTGCTGCGATTAAACGTGAATTAGATCGAGCAACGCAATTAACACCGCATGTCATTAAAAGTGAAGGCATAACGAAAGAAGAATATGCTGTAATTGCTGAAAATTCTCATGAAATGCCAGGGATTAATGTATCTACTGATTGGGATCGAATGGTGCCATACCAAGAATTTACATCTTTAATAGGAACAGTTAGAAATCGAAATAGAGGTTTACCTAGAGATAAGGTTAATTTTTATCAAAACCTTAACTATAAATTAAATGACCGTGTCGGTGATCGAGGCATTGAAGAAGAATATGAATTATATTTACAAGGTAATAAAGAGATCAGAGAACACATCACAGATAAAAGCGGTAATGTCATCAAAAGTGAAGTTATTCGTCAAGGCGAACGCGGTAAAGATATAGTACTCTCCATTGATATGGAAATGCAGCAGGCTTTAGACGAAATTGTGCAAGAAGAAATGTTAAAGGTTATTAACGAAAATCCAAACAAAAATGAACATTTTGATAAGACATTAGCTGTCATGATGGACCCAAATACTGGTGAAGTATTAGCGATGTCAGGTCAGAAATATTATGAAGGCGACGAAGACACAGAACCTTACTTTAATAATGAAGCTTATAGAGTATTAATGGATACACATTTACCAGGATCAACCGTCAAGGGTGCCACAGTCATTGCTGGGCTTGATTCTGGTGTGATTGAACCTGGTGAGACTTTTCGTGACCAGCCTTTACGTTTTCGAGGCTCACAAGACAAAGTTTCTTGGACGCCTGGGATAGGTGTTGTAGATGATATTGATGCAATAAAACGTTCTTCTAACATCTATATGTATAGAACAGCTATGAGGCTTGGAGGACATTGGGATTATACACCTAACGAATCGTTAAGGTATAACGGTGAAGGTTTTGATCTATTATCTAGTTACTATAGACAGTTTGGATTAGGAAGTTACACGGGTGTCGATTATCCTAGAGAAGAAAATGGATTCTTAGGAAGTGATGTAAAGGCTAACGATGTGTTGGAGATGGCGATTGGCCAGCACGAAAACTACACTGCTATGCAATTAGTACAATATGTTTCAACTATAGCAAATGGTGGTTATCGTATGGAGCCTCACATTGTTAAACAAATTAATAATCCTACTAATGATGGTTCAAATTCAGTGTATGAGGCTAATGAACCTAATGTGCTAAACAAAGTAAATGTTCCAGACGAATATATTGAAAGAGTTCAAGAAGGGTTTAGGCAAGTGTTTCAAGAACCAGGTGGTACAGCTTCATATCGTTTTAGTGATGCCGAGTATAGTCCTGCTGGTAAAACGGGTACTGCTGAAAGCGCCATATATCCAGGGGATAACATTAGAATTGATACTTTAAATTTACTATTAGTCGGATATGCGCCACACGATGATCCTGAAGTAGCCTTTGCAATTGTTGCTCCTCACCTTGATGAAAGTGATTCGCATATAAATAATGAAATTGGAAGACGTATGTTAGATAAATATTTCGAAATTAAAGAAGAACGTCAATCAAGCGAAGAATCCTCAACTGAAGATGAAGAGAATGAAGAGTCAGAAGAAGAATCTGGAGAATAATTAAAGCCCAGTTAAAAGGCATTAAGGTAAGGTCTTTTAACTGGGCTTTTTATATCTAGCAATTGTTAGATCGTGTATATACTCTTCTCAGTTATAATAGCATCTACTGGTAAATCATATTGGTCTCGTGGGATATGTTTGACTAACTGCTGTTCCATTGCAAGTGAAATTTTGTGATTCAGGAAGTTTTCTAAGAAGCGGTCATAATATCCGCCACCATAACCGATACGAAAACCATCATAGTCGAATAATAGTCCAGGCACGATGAGCAAATCAATTTCTTGAGGTTGGACTAATTTATTTAAGTCTTTTTTGGGTTCATACAAATCTAAAAACACATTTTCTAACTCATGTTTATTCGTATATTGGTAAAACTCCATGCGATGATCGTCTTCAGGATAGCACTTAGGGATGACAACCGCTTTATTTTGTTTCCAAGCTTGTTGGATGATGGGGTCAGTATCTAATTCTATATTTCTTGATATGGTTATACCAATTGTATCTGCTTGTTCCCACCATTCTGTTTCATACAAATGTTTGGTTATGTCTACTAAAAACTGTTCCTTTTCTTTAGGTGAAATATGTTTAAGTAATCGTTTGACTAACGTGCGAAAGGTGTCTTTATACATTTGATGAACCCCTTTGGTTAAATTCTAAATATATTAAAACATACTTTAGAGTAATAAAAAAACAGCAGGATAAATCCTACTGTTATTTTGTCTCACGATGAAGCGTATGTTGTTTTTCTCTCGGGCAATATTTTTTCATTTCAATACGTTCAGTGTTCGTACGTTTATTTTTAGTCGTATAATAATTACGATCACCACATTCAGTACATGCTAAAGTAACTTGTACACGCATGATAATCCCTCCATTTCTGCATTTACAATCAATTTTTGACTACATCATCATACCAAATGTCCATTAAATATTCAAGAACCAATTAATAGAGAAAGACATTCTATTTCAATTTATATAATGTTAAACTAAATATTAGAAATTATAGAGAGGTGAGACTAGTGTTAACAGCTATAATAACGTTAATGGTCATTGCTGTTGTATTATGGGGAATTTCTTTTTTTATGAGCAATCGATTTGATGAGTTAGAAAGTCAGATTGAACAAATCTCCATTTCAGCCTTACAGGATAGTTATGTATTAAAAAATAAAATTAAAGTATTGGAAGAAGAATTACTGACAGATTCAATGGACATGAAAATGAGTTCTAATACAACTGAGAAACCAATCAAAGGGCAGCAAGAACCAGCTATAATCCAAAATATTAAAGCATTATATGAACAAGGATACACTTATACAGAAATGGAAGAGAAAACAGGTTTACGCAAAGAAGATATTAAAGTGATCGTCAATCAGAAAAATAAAAACGAATCATTTAAATAATAGAAGGGGAATAAATGATGAAACCGATAGTGCAAGCATTTGCGACAGGGGTTCTTGTATCTTCATTAATCATTTTGGCTGTTTATATGTTATCCAATCCTAGTCAAAATGTACAAGACGTAGCGCAAGAAGAAGAAACACTTATCGTTGAAGATGCTAAAAAGTTTTTAGTTGATGAAGGTTTTTCTGTAATAGAAGATTCCGAATACGATGACTTAATTAGAGAAAAACAACAATTAGAAAAAGAAGTATCTGATTTTAAAGAAGAACAATCTAAATTGAAAGAAGAACTTAATGAAATAGAAGAGGAATCAAGTTCTAATGAGGCTGAAGAATCTGAATCAAACAATCAACCAAGTAGTGAATCAGAATATCTTTTATCTATTGAAAGCGGAATGACATCAATTGATATTGCTCAAAATTTAGAAACTGCTAACATAGTAGATGATGCTGACCAATTCAATAACTTTTTAGAAGACAATGGTTACAGCAGATTGATACAATTAGGTGAGTATCGTATTAGTAACGATGCAACATATGAAGAAATTGCACAAATTATAACGAATTAATTTAAGTTTGCATAATACATATATGTGTAAGGTGTTGGTTGGATAGGAGTTGTTAGTTTGTACATCACCGAACAATATTTACTATTAAGAACCATTAATCATTTCGTAGAAAAACTTTCGTATCAAATTGTATATGTATCTAAAAATCGTGATGAATATATTTTACATAAACATGATCGAAAAGTGAGTCAAATAATAAGGTTAAAACGACAGACGTTTGACTGGTCCAATCATTTAAAGCAAGATATAGAACAACGTATTTCTGCTATTTTACGCCAGAAATCTTTAATAAAAAAAGGCAAGTCCATTCAAATGCATTTTGTATATGTTTCCGACCTTGCACCTGTAGATGACTTTGATTCACTAAAAAATACGATAAAAGTTAAACAATCAAAGCCAACATTTGTGAATATGTATTACTTAGATCAAAAAAATCGACAAGACGAGTGGCAACGTTTTATTTCTAATATGGAAGATGGTCATGATTATTTGCTTACTGACATTCCAAGTGTTGAAGAGCAAGAAAAACAAACCATGTATTTGGAACAAAAAATGAGTGCTAAACTTTTTCAAAAACAAAAAGAAATTCAACAAATTTTCTCATATGGTAAAACTCGGCTGACGTTCTTGTTAATTTTTATCAATTTAGTTATTTTCTCTTTATTAGAGTTAAATGGTGGAAGTACTAATGTAAGAAATTTGATTGATTGGGGCGCTAAGTTCAATCCTAAGATTGTAGAAGGTGAATGGTGGCGTATTATAAGTTCAATGTTTCTACATATTGGTCCATTCCATCTTTTTATGAATATGATTGCTTTATACTATTTAGGCGATTTAACGGAAAAGATATATGGTACCAAAAGATTTTTTATGATTTACTTTTTGGCTGGGATCTTTGGTAGTGTTGCAAGTTTTGCTACAAATGATTCTGTATCAGCAGGGGCATCAGGTGCGATTTTTGGTTTGTTTGGTGCACTATTATTTTTCGGAATTCATTATAAAGATATATTTTTTAAAACGATGGGTTTAAATTTAATTATCGTAATCGGTATTAATATCGTATTTGGTTTAACAGTACCGCAAATTGATAATGGCGCACACATTGGAGGACTAATTGGTGGTTTAATGGCATCCCAGATTGTTCATTTGCCGAATAAAAAAGCAAGAGTACTACAGACTGTTGCACTATTTACTTTTTTAATTGTGATGAGTATGATGTTTTTATATGGTTTAAATAATGCATAAATCGTAGGTGACACCATATGGATAGTATGATTGATGTAAGAAACTTATTGAAGAGATTTGGCATATTTGTATATATAGGGGAACAAAAAGCGGATTTACTTTTAATGGAAGATGAGTTACAATCATTATTTGAGAATCAATTAATATCAAACCAAGAATATGCGAAAGCTTTGTTAATTATTAAAAA
This sequence comes from Aquisalibacillus elongatus, assembly GCF_003843875.1. GTDB lineage: Bacteria > Bacillota > Bacilli > Bacillales > Alkalibacillaceae > Aquisalibacillus > Aquisalibacillus elongatus. The sequence continues at coordinate 366,820 of NZ_RKRF01000007.1, forward strand.
AGAGAAAAAAGACCTAGAAAAATTTTAAGAGATGGTGTTATAACGTATAAAATTCGGGGTATAGCATATAATAATAACTTTTTTGAAACTTTTCTTTCTTTACATCGTCTAATATATGGGAGAAAGAAAAATGGAGGACCATGACATGGAACGTATAAAGAGAATACCACTATTTATTGTTGCGGCTATATTAGTGGGGTTAAAAACATATGTTATATATCGTTTTTATTTTAATTTATCTATTGAATCTACATTTCAGGAGATCATCTTATTTATTAATGCATTTGCGTTCAGTTTCTTTATCTTCTCGATTGGCGTTTGGATGAACCCAAAACGTCAAAGGAAGTACATCCTAATAATGTCTACATTAATGACATTTATTTTGATCGCAAATTTAATGTATTATCGTAATTTTACTGACTTTATTACCTTGCCTACATTGATGCAAGTTAATAATGCTGGGGACTTAGGAACAAGTGTTACTTCGTTAGTTTATTTCTTAGATATTTTCTTATTATTAGATTTTATTTTAATCTTTGTTTTTGCGAGAAAAAAGATTTTTCCAATTACACAATTTAGTAAGTTATTTAAACGCCGAACGATTACTGTGGCACTTGCTTTCTTGGTTTTAAACTTAACATTAGCAGAAATAGAGAGACCAATGTTATTCAAACGTGGTTTTGACCGTGAGTATCTTGTGAAAAACGTTGGTATCTTTACGTTCCACGGTTATGATGCGTTTGTAACAGCGTCGACCCAATCTAAGCGCATTTTTGCCGATGGATCCGAGTTTAATGAAATAGAAGAATACGTCAGTGAACGAGTTGACAAGGAAAAAGATGTTAACAAAGATATAGATCTCACCGGCATGGCTGAAGATAAAAATATTGTCTATATTGCGGTAGAGTCTTTACAAGATTTTGTAATTGATCAAGAAGTAAATGGGGATGAAATCACCCCATACCTAAATGACTTGATTGACGAAAGTTATTATTTTGATAATTTTTATCATCAAACAGCTTTAGGGAAAACATCAGATCATGAGCTCTTATTAGACACTAGTTTATACCCATTGCCTAATAGCGCAGCATTTTTCACTCATGCACAAAACGAATACTTCGCATTACCTGAAATTATAAAGGAAGAAAAGGGCTATCAATCATATGCCTTTCATGCTAATAACGCAAGTTTCTGGAATCGAAACGTCATGTATGAAACGTTAGGGTATGAAGAGTACTATGATGTGCAATCATACGATTTTACAAAAGATGATGTAATAGGTTGGGGTATGAATGACAAAATGTTCTTTGACCAAACAGTGGATTTATTAAAAGAGCAAGAAGATCCTTATTACGCAAAACTCATTACACTAACTAATCATTTTCCATTTGATATTCCGGAAGACGAAAGGTCATTAGAACCATATGAGTCAGAATCAGAAACGCTAAGTCAGTATTTCCAGACCGTGCGTTATACAGATGAAGCGATTGAACAATTTATGAATAAAATGAAGCAAGAAGGGTTATACGAAGATACAATCTTTATTATTGGTGGAGACCATTATGGAGTTCCATCTTACCATAACGATGCTTTAGGTGAATTTTTAAATAAGGACATGACAGCTTATGAAGATGCATTACTACAACAAGTCCCAATGATTATTCACATACCAGGTCATGATGATCATCAGACAATTTCAACTCTGACTGGTCAAGTGGATTATAAACCTACTGTATTAAATATGCTTGGTATAGAACTTGAACGGGATATTCGTTTTGGAAGTAATATGTTTGACGCACCAAAAGAACGTAAAGACTTTATAGCGTTTAGAGATGGTAGGGTTGTTGGAACTGACTACGTCTCTGCCGGTGGCGCTTGTTTTGAACATAGTTCAGGAGACATTGTAGATGATCAGCATTGCGCTCCAATAAGGGAGAAAGCTGAACAAGAATTAAATTATTCAGATGAAATTATTTACGGTGATTTACTTCGCTTTTACGACTTTGAAAGTGGAGAAATAGCTGATCAAGAATAAGAGTAATAAAAGGTGGAGTGGCTATAACTTGAGCCGCTTCACCTTTTTTAGTATGTTTAACTATAGGTTAATTTTGTCTTTATTGGAGATGAAAACATGTCACAAACCATATTTGAGCTAAAATCAGTCTATAAAATAGTATTACAAGATATATCACTAAAAATCAATCATAACGAACGTGTGATGATCTTTGGACCTTCTGGATCTGGAAAATCAACGTTATTACATTTATTTAATCGTTTGGAAGACCCTGAACAAGGTGAAATTATGTTTCGAGGCGAACCAATTGAAACGTATCGTATTCCGGAGTTAAGGAAAAATATTGGTTTAGTACTTCAGCAGCCTTATTTATTCCCGGATACAGTTTTGGATAACCTAAAGTATGGGCCAAATTTATTTGAAGATTGGAAGGAAGAAGAAGTACAAACCCTTCTGAATTATGTGAACCTACCTATTGATTACCTTGATAAAGATGTAGATGATTTATCTGGTGGAGAGAAGCAACGTGTTTCTTTAGCTAGAACTTTAGCAAATAAACCTGAAATATTATTGCTTGATGAGCCGACTAGCGCATTAGATGACCAGAATATTGAATCTATAGAACAAGATTTATTGAATTTAATTCAATCAAAACAATTAACAGTAGTAATGGTAACTCATAACTTAGAACAAGCTAAGAGGTTAGGAAATAAAGGGGTTTATTTAGAAGGTGGAAGAATTGTTGAACAAGGATCTCTACCTGATATGATTGACCACCCGAAAACTGAGGCTTTAAAAAGATTTACTACAAACTATTAGGAGGGCCATATGGAACGTGATGTATCAAACTTTTCACTATTAGTTTTAATTGTTTTTGTGATGGTCCCATTTACGATATCTTATTTTTATCAATTAGGATTAAAAAAAGACATAATGTGGTCGTCCATTCGTGGGGCCTTACAATTATTTTTGATTGGATTAATTTTAACGTATTTATTTAATTTGCGTCCGATTGTCGGGATCCCAATTATGTTAAGTGTGATGATTACAATTGCGACTTTTCATGCCAGAAACAAAGGAAAAGAATTACCGAATGTATTTATTACGATTTTAACAGGCCTTATCGTTATTGAAATATTTGTATTAGCCCTGTGGTTAGGTTTTGACATGGTATCTTTTACACCGGAAGAAGTCATTCCTATGAGTGGAATGGTTATTGGGAACAGTATGGTTGCGATGGGGTTATCGCTTGAGAGGATGAAGTCTGAATTTGGAACTAATCAAGGGAAGATACTAGCCGCACTATCTTTAGGTGCAACACCAAGACAAGCTTCTCACATCACAGTAAAAAGGACATTAAACGCGGCCTTGATCCCTAATATTGATCAACTAAAAACAATTGGATTAGTTCAACTTCCAGGTATGATGACGGGTTTAATCTTAGGTGGGATCGAACCTATAGTAGCTATTAAGTATCAATTAGTCATTTCAATTAGTATTTTTTCATCAGTTTCAATAAGTGCGATTATTGTATCATTAGTCATGTATCGTTTTTTCTTTAATCAAAATATGCAATTGGTTGATTTGGAGCAATTACAAAAATAAACGGCTGACAGCACCGTCAACCGTTTAATCTTTTATGAGTTATTTGTAACTAAATTTAAGATCTCTGAATAAATCGTCATGACTGAGAACCAGCCAAAAACTAATGCAGAAGCACCAGCAAATAATAGCGCTAAGACATTTCGGTTTTTAAATTCTCTAAAAACAGCAATGAAGCTTAAGATCGCTACGAACAATAAGATAATTCCTAATACCATATGTTTGTTGCCTCCTCAAAATCTGTTATACAACTATGTTATTTATTGACGTATCATACTCTAGTATATTTTAAACAAAAAAAATAATACTGTCGAGTGATATTCATAAAATCTAAATAAGAAAAGAGGGACATTTTTGTGAACTTATCAGTTATTCATTTAGAACTAGGCATGTTAGGGACCAATTGTTACATAATAACACGTCATCAAGACGCTATCGTTATTGACCCAGGTGGTGATTATGAAAAGTTAAACTCAGTCTTACAAGAGCACAACATCACACCTAGAGCCATTATTTTAACCCACGCTCATTTTGATCATATCGGAGCAGTTGAACCTTTGCGAAAAGAGTACCAGATTCCTGTTTATATGCATGAAGTAGAGAAGGAATGGTTAACGGATGCTTCATTAAATGGTTCAGAATTATTCGGAGTTGGACAAATTGCATCATCTATGCCACCGAATCACTTCTTAGAGGAAGGGATGTTAGAGGTAGAAGATTTTAAATTTAACGTGTTACACACACCCGGACATTCACCAGGTAGTGTTTCACTGTGGTTTGAAGAAGATTTAATACTAATTGCAGGAGACACCTTGTTTAATGGATCAATAGGTCGAACTGATTTGCCATTTGGCAATCACGAGAAATTAATTAGTATGATTAAAGAGAAAATTTTAACCTTACCACAGAATGCCGTAGTTTATCCAGGTCATGGACCGTCTACAACAGTAGGACAAGAAAAGCAAATAAATCCTTTCTTACAATGAGATGTTTTAAATTAAATTAAAAAAGGATGGTGAAAAACCATCCTTTTTAGTTATGTTTTGTTTATTTTTGTGTCCAATTACCTTTCTTAGTGCGCAAAACCTGGTTCTAAGAGGAAGGTTACATAGTAAGTGAAACCTACCATGAAAACTGTTAAATAAGCGCCGAAAATATACATATAAAGACGTTCAGAAAGGTTTAAGTATCCAATGCCTAAAAAGAAAATTGTTTGTGCTAAGAATAGAAGTGACAGTTGAGTCATGCCGCCAGCATAAAACATAGCTGTAAAAATACCTGTCCAAAATGCTATTCCTCGAAACATTCGTGGCATATCTTTTTCCTCCTTTGTGCAGGAATGTTGTCAAAAACATTATATATGAATCCCATACAAATGTAAATGAACAAATTTTGTACATTAGTAAGATTTTCCTCAGCCTATCATGAGGCTGGGCCAGCTGGATTCGAACCAGCGCATGACGGTACCAAAAACCGTTGCCTTACCGCTTGGCTATGGCCCATTTTACAACGTATAGTATGTGAATTTATAATAACACTTATACATGGATTTTGGTATGGGTGACGAATGGTTTGTTGAGACCGTCAACTTCTATCATAAATTTTAATTGAACGATATGATCACTTATTAATTCATACTCAATATTAACATGTCCAGTCACATAATTAAATTCGATTGAATTAGGATGAGATAAGTCGAGATGATCTAGATTTTGGTTAAAGTCAAAAGTGGAAGCTTGGATTAGATTTTGTATCTGTTGCTGAGTTTCAATTAATTTAAGTTGTTCTTTTTGGTACAATTCTTGTTCAAAAGTCATTAGTAAAAATGAAGAGGCCAACAGCATGACTGAAAGTACGTAAGGAAATATGATCCCTTTTTGGTTATGATGTAATATTGATAATTTTAGACGTATCCTCGTAATAAGTTTTTTCATAGATCGTTCCATCACTTCTTTCACAAGTAATTGTAAAAATACCATCTTGTATATAATTCACATTAAAAGTATTAACATCCAAAAGAATATACTCATTACCAGAATAATCAACTCTTCTTCTAATGATGTCACCATACAGTTCATAGATGACATGTTTACCATCTTGCTTATATAAATGAATGGCATCTGAGTAGATTGCTATTTCATCGGTTTGTATTAATTCTCTATCGATCGTGAAATGTAGTTGGTGGAATTCAAGGTCTTGAATTCCTTCAGTAGGTTGAATTGAATCCATTAGGCTTATAAATCTTACTAATATAGGGGTCAGGATTATTAACGTACTTATGGCAAATAGTACGGATAAAAGTGACATTCCTTTAGTATTTAAAGTATTAATACTTCGGAACATAACGACAGAGTTCTTTTTCATCATCATTTACAATACTCCAACTTAAACAAACTAAATATTTTTGGTCAGCTAGTTGAATGTGTAACGTATATGGTTTATTTTTATAGCTTATTGAGTGAGGGTTTGAGGGCTCTAAAAAGTTTGGATCCTTTAGTTCTTGATTTAAAAATTCATCAGCATATAAGTAGTATTCTCTCTCACTGTTTAATTGCATTACACTCGTTATAAAAGGTAATAATATACTTAGCATCACTATCAAACAGGATATAGTTAATAGGACGTCAATAACGATCGAACCACGTTCATTCTTCAGATACATAAAATCTTCCTGTTCCAAATGGAAATATAAGCTTAACTGATTGATTATTATAATTAACCTTTAAAGTACCTGGATTTTTAAGGGTGCCCAGTGCATTATATTGAATAGGTTGAGTGATTGATGAAAATTCAATGGAGATGTTAGGGTCATAGCTACGCTTTATTTTAGTTGGGACGTGCGATGAACCATAGATATAATAATAATGTTCATCTAAGTTAAAAACGAGGGACATGACACTTTGATAAGTTATGGCGTGTTGCTGCATGCTGAATATATCCTGTTCCAAAGTTGAAATAAATTGATTTAACGAATCTGGAGGCTTAGGTGTATGAATTTTACTTAACGTAACCGTTAATATTGTAAATACTAAACTTAACACAACCACCATTTCAATAAGCGTATATCCTTTTTGATTATGAACCAATTTTCACTTCACCATCTATGATTGTATAATTATTTAGTTCTGTACAAGTATTATCTTCAATGTTCAGTTCATCAATCGAAGTAGGGTATGATTGATGCTCTAGTTTATATAATTGAACTTCAGATTGTAATAAATCTTCAAACGCTTCGCACCCTTTATCCTCGACTAAATTATTGTAATTAACGAAGTTTGGTATTGTAATAATAAGCAGAAAAGATATAACGAGCAAAACAACTAACATCTCAATTAATGTAAAACCATTTTCTTTTAACATAAAGATCACTCCATAATTAAATTTGTTTCATTAGTTGATAAATGGGAAACAACGTCAGCATATAAATGGTCAAAATTAATAGACCAATAATAATATAAAAAATAGGTTGAATGCGTAATATAAAAGTTTTCATTTTCTCTTCTAAATGATCTAACATCAATTCTGTATAATGTTGTAAATCATCTGTTAGCGTACATGTTTCCTCACCACGTTTAATGAGCCACTTTAGTTCATCTTGAATGTATTCAATATTCATTACTGATTCGTAAAAAGATTTACCAATTGCTAGCTGTTTTAGAATTAAATTGGCTAAATATTGTTGGTATGGCATATAGTGTTGAGTTTTTATTAATTTAAGTGATTCCTGTAGGTTTTTCCCGCTTATTAATAATGCGTATAGTTGATAGGCAAATTGAAGACTTAAGAGACGTCGAAAAACTTTATTTACGATGGGTATTTGCTTCATGATGGTAAGTCGTTTATGGATAGTTGTTCGTTTCGTTATGATGTATATCACTAATGATGTCATCAAAAGCAGGCCGAACATCATAAAAGATATATTGATAAAACGAATCATAATCTTAAAGAACCATAATGAGTTATGTTGATTGAGGCTTTCGAAGGTTCTCGATAGTGAAGGAAATAGATACATATTTATAACAGAGAAAATCACGATGCACACGAAAATTAAAAGCATAGGGTATTTCAAAACGTTCATAAGCTTTTTTTGGAGATTTAATTTCATTATTAATAAACGTTGGCAATATGATAAGTGCTGAGACAGCTGTCCAGATTCTTTTGAGAAGTTCATAAATGTGATAACAATTGGGTGAAAGGCTAGATAGTTAAAACAGCGGTGTATCGTATGGCCTTTCTGTAGATAAACCGTTAATTGACTAGCAGTTGATTTTAACTGGGGATCAAACCTCATGAATTCTAAAGATTGTCGAATGGTGTAGTTTTGATTTAAAAGTTTAGTAAGTCTGCTTAAAAAGGCTAGCTGTAGGGACATAGATAGTTTACGACGATTGACTAATATAGCCATGAGCATGTGCTTTCCTCCTTAAATCTTGAAAGGATTGGTAATCAGGTGTAGGCGGTTTTCCCATTAAAGCTTGCTTTAAATTTTGTCCAGTTAATAGTTCTGCTAATGCAGCTCTTGTTTGTTCGGATTTATTAGTTCGGTCCATCTTAACTAACTGCTGTGAGGCAATTCCAATAATGGATTCTGACAAATCACTTTGCTTCATTCCCATCTCCTTTAACCGTGCAATAGTTCCATAAGCATCTTTAGCATGAACGGTCGATAGAACCAAGTGACCTGTCAGTGCAGTTTTAAATGCAAATTTCGCTGTTTTTTCATCACGGATTTCTCCTACCATGATGACATCAGGATCATGTCGCAAGGCCGCCTTTAGACCAACATCATAATCAAACCCAGCTTTTTCGTTCACTTGAACTTGAAGTAAGTTTTGTATGGGTTGCTCTACGGGATCTTCTAATGTGATCGCTTGGAACCCGTATAATTCTATTGACTTTTTAAGTAGAGCGTACATCGTTGTCGTTTTACCAGATCCGGTCGGTCCAGTAAACAAAATCATTCCGGCTCTCTTATTAATCCAACTGACTAATTGACTAGCTTGTGAGGGGAAGACGAAAAGATGTTCAATGTCAGGAAAGTAATTGGTTGGCAGTAATCTTATTGCCAAACTCTCTATGTCCCTAGTCGGTAATGTTGATAGTCTGAGATCATATAAATAATCTTTTCCTTGGAATTGAATCGTCCCGTTTTGTGGAATTCGGTGTTCGGCGATATCCATTCCAGATGAAAATTTATAATAACTCAATAAAGTGTGATACGATTTATAAGAGATTTCTCCGTAATACCAACGATAACCGTTAATACGAAAGTGTATAGATATACCATAATCATTAGGTGTAAAGTGGATATCCGTAGCACTATTCTTAATGGCTTCTGTAAGTAATTTACTGGATTGTATTTCTGGATCCATACGACAACCCTCCTTAAGGTTAGGTGATTATTTTGACATCAATTATTTTATTAGGTTTTATGGGAGCAGGTAAGACAACTGTTGGCTATCAGCTTTCTGATCAACTAGGCTATTCTTTTTTAGACACAGATCATGAAATTGAAAAGCAGGTTGGACTATCGATTCCGGAGATTTTTGAATCATATGGTGAAAATTATTTCAGAGAACTAGAAACTCAGGTTTTGAAGGAAATCCCTTTAGACAATTATGTGATTGGAACTGGTGGGGGAATCGTTGAAAAGGAAGAAAACAGAGCCTTATTAAAGGAACATAACAATACCGTATATTTAAAAGTTGATTATGATACCATTCTGAAGAGGCTAGTTAATGATGATTCGAGGCCATTATGGAAGCAAACAGACCATGAGCGTTTAACCTTATTTAATCGTAGACAAGCATATTATGAAGAATCTTCTTCATTAACGATACAAACAGATGCTCTTACTAGAGAAGAAGTTAGCAACCAAATACTTAAGTATATTTAATATATAAACGAATTTATGAGTCGTCAAATATACGAAAATTTAATTTTCTCTATATAAAAATTCAGTTTTCTCATCGCTTTTTTAACAAAAGTGTTCAAAAACAATAAGAAAACTGAAAAACAAGTAAATTATATTTTTTTAAGAAATCGACATTAATTCCTTTGAGTGTTGTTCAGTCATATAAAACACACCATAATTAACTAAATTTAGATGTACTTTTGGGTAGAGTCGATCCTGAATTTGTTGTTCAATATTTTGTTTTAAAGTACCGTCTTCTTCATCTCGCCCTTGAAATAATTGATTGGTCATGTTTATTTCCTTTTCATATAATTCTATAGATTCTTGTTCAAATGTTTTGGACTTAGTCTTGATACGGTCTGATAGTTCTTGGTTAATCATTTTAATCGCACGATTTTTTGAGATAATAGGTGGAATCTTATAACAAAAATCAGGTATCGTCGTTAAAAAGTCTTTATTCATAATTTCATCCATCATTTTAAATCGCATTGTACCATTAATTAAATAAACACCAATACTAACTGGTTCTTCGTGTGTATAAGCACCTTGGTAACGTACGATTAAATTACAAATTAACCATGGGTGGAGCGCTTGTCTTTTGTTAGAGTTGGCACTTTGATATAACTCAGTATATTGACCTTCTTCACGAATAACCTGAAATAGTTGTTCAAGTCTCGGAGAACCGTAGTGAATCCATTCACCTTTTTCCTCTTTCTTATTTTCATCAGAAATAAATGTTACGGTCATAGGGTCTCCTTGATACCCTAACTTTTTAACATACTGCCAATAAAATGGACGATTCATCAGTCTTTTATCAAGCTCTTCAGTTAGTTTAACCTTAAGTATACCTTGTTCGTTATATTCAATTGTGGCTTTTCGTTTATAAAAGAAATCAATGAGAAACTCGTGAATCTCAGCTTGATTCATTGGCTATGTCCCTTTCTACATGACTATCACTTATAACTGAAAGAAGATGGTCGACTTTAATAGAAACTTCTTTCTCAGATTGTGATTCATACATAATCTCTTCAATTTCATTCTCTAAACTTTGGATACCTAACGAACTTAATATTTGATCAAGTTCACCGATGACGTCTTTGAATAAATCTAATTTATTATATAGTAAGTTTAAAATACGTTGATCAATCGTATTATTGAGCACAGTGTAATAAATATTAACGTCTTTTTCTTGTCCAAATCGATGTATTCGTCCAATACGTTGCTCCAATTTCATCGGATTCCAAGGCAAATCATAGTGAATCATATGATGACAGAATTGTAGGTTTAACCCTTCACCACCAGCATCAGTTGCGATTAATACTTGAGCTTTGTTTTTAAATAGTTGTACCATCCATTCTTTCTTGCTTTTACGAAAGTCCCCGTTGTACGTCACCGAGAAGATTCCGTTTTGGTGTAATAGCCATTGTAAATATATTTGAGTTGATTTGTATTCGGTAAAAATAATGCATTTTTCATTCAATGACTTAACAAATTCAACTGTTTTTAATGCTTTTGCATGATGTGGTAGTCGTTCAATTTTACTCATCCATTCCTTCTTAACCTCGTCATTCCATTTGGATTGTTTAATGGATTGATAACAAGCCTCTCGGCTTGAGCAAATCTCTCGCTGTAACGTTAGGGTTGTAAACGAATGAGGTGTATTTATGGCTTCTAATTCTTGGTAAAACTCAAATTCTTCTTCTGTAAAATCTACATGAATCGTTTCAATTTCACGACCTGTCCATTCACTCGTTGTTTCCGATCGTCTATTACGTATCATGGATTGTTTTACAAGTGTTTGTATCGCTTGACTATCAGAGTTTTGTCTTTCTTGTCTAACGGTCTTTTTAAATGATGTTTTATCGCCAAGTAACCCTGGTCGTACGATGGACATTAAATAATATATCTCATCTATTTTATTTTGTATGGGCGTTGCGGTCAGTAACAAGCAGTAAGTTGATTTAATCTGACTAACAAATTGATAGTTTCTAGTTTTAGGGTTTTTAAGACGATGAGCTTCATCAATAATTAGCATGTCATATTCTTCGTTCAAAATTTCACTGGAATGCGGTTCTTTTTTGGCTAAGTCAATAGATGAGACAACGATATCATAAGCCTGCCAAGGGTAAGAACGATGTTTAGCGCGAGCTGGGATGTAGAAGGTTTGCTGTAATTCGGTTTCCCATTGTCTAATTAAAGATGAAGGAACTAAGATCAAAACTTTTTTCACTAAGTTTTTGACCATTAATTCTTTTAATATTACCCCTGCTTCTATGGTTTTACCTAACCCAACCTCATCTGCGAGTATAGCTCGACCATGCATTTGATGTAAGACTTTTTTTACAGCATCCAGTTGGTGGGGCATTAATGTTAAATTAGGCAAATATTGCATGCAGGAGATGTCATTTTTATGGTTTGTTTTTATTTGGCTTAATTGATAGGCTTGTTTAAAAGTATCCCAGTCTGAAAGCTGGTCGTGATTGAGTGATTCTTCATTTAATTCTTGAGCATCAATAATTAAACTCATCGACCTAACTCCTCTCTAAAATATAAATCGATGATGACGCTTACACAATGTACACACATATGCTATAATGTGACACAAGTATAGTATTATTATGTACATAAAAAGAAAATATCATGAGGCGAATGATTACAAGGGGAGAGATCACTTTTGTGGCGCCGACGGAGCAAGTACGTATGTGCGTATGAATCTCTCAGGCAAAAAGACTCTTGTAGGACGCCACTCTGGAGAGAGCTCGATCTAGAGCCACCAAAGATGCAAGTAACACTCCTAGTGTTATCAAACTTTCAGGTGTCAGGACAGAGAATTCCGAATGTTTCATTTGGTATTCTCTTTTTTTATGTTTTAAACGACAACTTAATTGGAGGGATGAGAATGGGAGATTTAAAGCGCACGCCAATTTATCCTGTTTACGATGCTAAGACAGTAGATTTTGGTGGCTGGGAAATGCCTGTTCAATTTGTAGGTATTAAAGATGAGCACCATACGACACGTGAAAAAGCAGGATTATTTGATGTCTCTCATATGGGGGAAGTTTTAGTTGAAGGACCAGATAGTGAAGCATACTTACAAAAAATGCTTACGAACGATTTATCGAAAGTAAGCGTAAATCAGGCTCAGTATACAATCATGTGCTATGAAGATGGTGGAACGGTTGACGACTTAATTGTATACAAATTAGATGAAAAGAAATATTTGCTAGTCCTAAATGCGGCTAATGTTGAAAAAGATTATGAATGGCTCATGAAACATGTTGAAGGTGACGTGAAAGTTCAGAATGTTTCGTCACAATATGTTCAGCTAGCGATTCAGGGCCCTAAAGCAGAAGCAATATTGCAAACATTAACTGATGAAGATCTAAGTGAGATTAAATTCTTTCGTTTCAAACAAGATGTTAACTTAAAAGGTATTGAGAACGGAGCTTTAATTTCAAGAACGGGGTATACAGGAGAAGATGGATTTGAAATTTATATCCATCATGAAAGTGGTATCGATCTTTGGAAGGCAATACTGAAAGCAGGAGAAGCTTATGGAGTATCACCAATTGGATTAGGGGCTCGCGATACGTTACGTTTCGAGGCAAATCTTGCACTGTATGGTCAGGAGTTATCAAAAGATATTACACCAATTGAAGCGGGACTGAATTTTGCCGTTAAAGTTAAGAAGGATGCAGATTTTATTGGGAAAACCGTTTTAGCTGAACAGAAACAAAACGGCCCTAAACGTAAACTAGTTGGGATTGAAATGATTGATAAAGGAATCCCGCGTCATGGCTACGATGTACTTAAAGATGGAGAAGTTATAGGTTTTATTACATCTGGAACCCAATCGCCAACTTTAGGTAAAAACTTAGGGTTAGCATTAGTCCAGTCAGAATATGCTGAAGAAAATCAGTTACTGGATATTCAAGTAAGGAAACGAGTTTTACAAGCAAAAGTGGTTCCAACACCATTTTATAAAAGAAAGTAAGAGGGGTGATTTCTATGCAACATCGTTATATTCCGATGACAGAAGAAGACAAAAAGTCAATGCTTAAAACAGTAGGCGTTGATTCAACTGAAGAATTATTTGCTGATATCCCTGATGATGTCCGGTTCAAAGGCGATCTTAATATTAAACCAGCAAAAAATGAATTCGAATTAAAGAAAGAATTAAGTCAATTAGCGAATCAAAATGTTAATTTAGAAACACATACGTCATTTTTAGGGGCTGGTGTTTATCAGCACTATATCCCATCGATTGTAGACCATGTGATTTCAAGATCTGAGTTTTATACGGCTTACACACCTTATCAACCTGAAATTTCACAAGGTGAACTACAAGCGATTTTTGAATTTCAAACGATGATTAGTGAGTTAACTGGAATGGAAGTTTCTAACTCCTCCATGTATGACGGTGGAACAGCGCTTGCTGAAGCGGTTAACCTAAGCGCGGGTCAAACTCGCAAGAAGAAAGTACTTGTCTCAAAAGCTGTCCATCCTGAATCGTTAGAGGTTATTCATACGTATGCGAAAGGTCCAGGGTTAGAGGTTGTAGAGATTGATGTAAAAAATGGCCTAACAGACTTAGAACAGCTTAAAAGTGAATTAGATGATGATACAGCTAGTGTTGTTCTTCAATATCCAAACTTCTTAGGTCAAATTGAACCTTTAAAAGAAGTTAACGAATTATTAGCTGATCGAAAGAAATCGATGATGGTGGTCTCGAGTAATCCACTAGCGTTAGGATACTTAACACCGCCGGGCGAATTTGGCGCAGATATTGTCGTAGGTGATACTCAAGTGTTTGGGATCCCTGGACAGTTTGGTGGACCACATTGTGGTTATTTCGCTACTACTAAAAAGTTAATGCGTAAAGTACCTGGGCGTTTAGTCGGTCAGACTGTAGATGAAGAAGGATATAGAGGCTTTGTATTAACCCTTCAGGCACGTGAACAGCATATTAGACGTGATAAGGCAACCTCTAATATATGTTCCAACCAAGCGTTAAATGCCCTTGCATCATCAGTGGCAATGAGCGCATTAGGTAAGCAAGGTGTTAAAGAAATGGCTGAACTTAATATGAAAAAAGCCCGTTACGCTAAAACTCAGTTTGAACAACATGGAATAGATATTGTTTATGAAGGATCGTTTTTTAACGAATTTGTCGTAAATGTGAATCAAGATGTAAGTCAATTAAATGAAAAACTTAGAGAAAATGGTTTTATTGGAGGCTTTAACTTAGGTTCGTTAAGCGGTGAATGGAAGAACCATATGTTAATCGCTGTGACTGAGATTAGAACGAAAGAAGAAATCGATCAGTTCGTTAAGGAAGTAGGTGATTTGAATGACTAAGCAAGCAGATTTCCCAGTCATTTTTGAATTAAGTCAGGAAAATCGCAAAGGTTATAGTTTGCCAGAATTGGATGTACCAGATGTTGATTTAGACTCTGAATTCAGTTCAGATTACATTCGTCAGACGAATCCAGATTTACCTGAAGTAAGTGAACTACAGATTATGCGTCATTATACAGCATTATCTAAACGAAACCATGGAGTAGATTCAGGGTTTTACCCACTTGGGTCTTGTACGATGAAGTATAATCCAAAAATTAATGAAGACGTGGCTCGTTTCCCAGGGTTTAGTCAAATTCATCCGTATCAAGATGAAAGCACAGTACAAGGTGCATTAGGGTTAATGTATGATCTTCAAAGTTCCTTATCTGAAATTACAGGAATGTATGATGTAACCTTGCAACCTGCAGCAGGTGCGCAAGGTGAGTGGACGGGACTCATGATGATTCGTGCTTTCCACGAAGCGAATGGTGACTATAATCGTACGAAAGTCATTGTTCCTGATTCAGCACACGGAACTAACCCAGCATCAGCTACAGTAGCCGGTTTTGAAGCTGTAACAGTTAAATCAGATGAAAGAGGTTTAGTGGATCTCGAAGATCTAAAACGTGTAGTTGGCGATGATACAGCTGCGTTAATGTTAACGAATCCAAATACGCTAGGTCTGTTTGAAGAGCATATCGTTGAAATGGCCAATATCATTCATGATGCAGGCGGACGCTTGTATTATGATGGCGCAAACTTAAATGCGATCATGGGATATGCTAGACCAGGTGATATGGGATTTGATGTGGTTCACTTAAATTTACACAAGACATTCACTGGCCCACACGGTGGTGGTGGACCGGGTTCTGGTCCAGTCGGTGTATCCGAAGAGTTAGCTAAGTTTTTACCAAAACCTGTGTTAACGACTAATGGTGAATCATATTACTTTGACCATGACCGACCGGATTCAATTGGTCGAGTTAAACCGTATTACGGTAACTTTGGTATCAATGTCAGAGCTTATACCTATATCCGTTCGATGGGACCAGATGGGTTAAAACAAGTAAGCGAGAATGCGGTCTTAAATGCTAACTATATGATGCGTAGACTTCAAGAAGAGTATGAACTACCGTTTACGCAACATTGTAAACATGAGTTCGTGCTATCTGGTAAAAATCAGAAAAAACTTGGCGTTAGAACATTAGACATCGCGAAAAGACTTCTTGATTTTGGCTATCATCCACCTACGATTTACTTCCCGTTAAACGTGGAAGAGGCATTAATGGTTGAGCCGACTGAGACAGAATCGAAAGAAACGTTGGATGAATTCATAGATGCTATGATTCAAATTTCCAATGAAGCAAAAGAAGATCCTGAATTAGTTCAAGAGGCACCATATACAACCGTTATTAGTCGTTTAGATGAAACACAAGCTGCAAGAAAACCAGTTCTTCGATATTATCGAACTGAAGAATAAAGAAAAAGCTCGACCTTATCATTTTGATAGGTCGAGCTTTTTTTTATATAGACTTAAATTTTAGTAAGCTTTCTTTTTAACTTTAACTTTCCCTGTCCACTTACGGAAGCCACCTTTTAAGTGATTTAAGTCTTGGTAACCATTTTTCTTTAAAATAGTTGCTGCACGTAATGAACGTTGTCCACTTTGGCAATAAAGGTATACCGGTTGATCTTTTCTAACTTCTAGAAGACGTGTTTTTAGCTGTGACATTGGAATATTTCTAGCACCTAGAATGTGTCCGCGTTCAAATTCATTAGGCTCACGCACATCAATTAGTTGAGCTTTACGGTAACCTTCAATAAATTGTGGTTCTGTTAAAGTTTTTAAATACCGCTGTGTTCTAACATAGCGCATGACACCAATTAGGATAAAAATAGCAATAACTATTAATATAGTGACTAAAATATCAAGCATGTTAATCCCTATCCCCTCTCTAGTCTTTCTATTAATATTATATTAGGCAATGGCCCATTATTCAAAGATAAAATTTGTTAAAAAGGAAATAATCAAGTTCTAACTTACATAAAATTATAAAGTTCGACATTAAATTTAACTTGACTTTAAAAGGTTCCTATGCTTAATGTCCGATATATAGTATTAAAATTAAAAAATTAATACTACATATTGAATTATATGTTACGTTCTGTTATCTTTAATTCAACAAGCAATTTTGAAGACATTGCATATATTGTCGAAAAAGGAGTGACGCAAATGCTAGGTGTTAAAGCACGGGAAATGGAAATTGATGTGGAACGTTTAAATGAAGATATTAAACAATTTCCGCATGTACACCCGATCACTTCAGAGATGAACACAACACATAAAGGTGTATCCCGATTAGTAATGCTTGATCGTTATGCATTTAAGGACACAGAAAAGAAAACATTAAAAGAAGGAGATTTTGTTGTCTTAACAGTTAAAGACGACCCAAAATTTCCTGCTAGAGGTACCGGATATATTGTATCAATTAATCATGAAATGCAAAAGGCTGAAATTAAAGTAGATAATGATTTTACTCATGTACTTGAAGATGAACATGAACAAGAAACAGGTATTATTGAAAGATCGATCAGTGTTATCGACAAGCCATTAGAAGTTTATTATGAACAGATTGCACTAAGAAACTCTACGGGTCTTGCTGAAGTGGAACGAACAGAAGATAAACGACAAGAGTGGTTCGAAAAGTTTAACAAAGAATTATCTAATCTAAACTTTGTTCCAGCTGGACGAGTCTTATATGGAGCTGGGTCTAATACTGACGTTACATATTTCAATTGTTACGTTATGCCTTTTATAAAAGATTCTAGAGAAGGAATTAGTGATCACCGTAAGCAAGTGATGGAAATTATGTCACGCGGTGGCGGAGTTGGTACGAACGGTTCTACATTAAGACCTCGTAACGCATTAGCTAGGGGTGTTAATGGTAAGTCATCAGGGTCTGTATCTTGGCTTGATGATATCGCTAAGTTAACCCATTTAGTTGAGCAAGGTGGCTCTAGACGTGGGGCACAAATGATCATGCTCAATGACTGGCATCCAGATATTATTGAGTTTATTATCTCTAAAATGCAAAACCCTAGAATTTTAAGATATTTAATTGAAAACATCGATGATGAAACGATTCAACAAATGGCAAAAGATAAACTTAAATTTACGCCGTTATCAATTGCTGAGGAACAAATGTATCAAGGTATTGTTAACTACAAACACATACCTGGGCAAGGTGGATTTTCAGAAGAGAATATTCGTGAAGCTGAAAATAAATTACGTGATGGCGGAACATATAGTGTTCATAATCCTGAATTCTTAACAGGTGCGAATATTTCGGTCTGTATTACGGATGAATTCATGGAAGCTGTTGATCATGATACGTCATATGACCTTCGTTTTCCTGACGTTGAACGTTATGATGAAGAATCGATGGCTTACTATAATGAACATTGGCATGAGTATGGTGATGTTCGCGAATGGGAAAGATTAGGATTTGCAACAAAAACATATAAAACCATAAAAGCTCGTGAGTTGTGGAACTTAATAAACATTTGTGCCACTTATTCTGCTGAACCAGGTATCTTCTTTATTGATAATGCAAATAAAGAAACGAACGCACAAGCGTATGGTCAAAAAGTTGTTGCCACAAACCCTTGTGGGGAACAACCACTAGCACCGTACTCAGTTTGTAATTTAGCTGCTGTTAATCTAGCAAATATAGCAGATAAAAATCGCAGAAAACCCGATTTTGAGAAACTAAAAGAGACAGTTGAAGTTGGCGTTAGAATGCAAGATAACGTCATTGATGCAACACCGTATTTCCTAGATGAAAACCGTAAACAAGCATTAGGTGAGCGTCGTGTTGGCTTAGGTGTTATGGGCTTACATGATTTGCTAATTTATTGTGAGACTGAATATGGGTCTGAAGCAGGTAATCACTTAGTAGATCAAATCTTTGAAACGATCGCAACGACAGCTTATCGAGCATCTATTGAATTAGCGAAGGAAAAAGGAAGTTTTCCGTTTTTAATTGGTGAGACAGAAGAGGAAACACAAACACTGCGTGAACGCTTCGTCAATACGGGGTACATGCAAAAGATGCCTGATGACATTAAAGAGGGTATCCTTGAGCACGGCATTCGTAATTCCCACTTGTTGACGGTGGCTCCTACTGGGTCAACTGGAACTATGGTAGGTGTATCTACTGGGTTAGAACCTTACTTCTCATTCACGTATTATCGTAGTGGCCGTTTAGGTAAATTTATTGAAGTAAAGGCAGATATTGCAGAAGAGTATTACGACTTAAATCCAGAAGCACCGAAAGACGAACTGCCTAATTGGTTTATAACAGCTATGAGTTTATCACCTGAAGCGCATGCGGATACACAATGTGTTATTCAGCGTTGGGTCGATAGTTCAATTTCAAAAACTGTTAACGCTCCAAAAGGTTATCGAGTCGATCAAGTCGAGAAAGTCTATCGTCGTCTTTACAAAGGAGGCGCTAAGGGTGGCACCGTATACGTTGACGGTAGCCGAGATACACAAGTGTTAACCTTAAAAGCTGAAGAGAATGATCAATCAGAGCAACAAGAGTTATTTGAAGAAGAAGAAAAGAAGGTTGTGTTAATGGATACCGTCCAAGAATTAGATAAAACAGACGTATCCATTGGATCTGAAGTTGGCGACACATGTCCTGTTTGCCGTCAAGGAAGTATTGAAGACGTTGGCGGATGTAACACATGTACCAACTGTGGTGCACAACTTAAATGCGGAATATAATTTACTAGAGTCTAGTAGCTTTTGCTAGGCTCTTTTTTTGTTCTATCCCACCTTTCTCCGTCATAAAATGTTATGTCTAAATAGAGATGAAAAGAAACGAGCGGATCGTCCGACTCTAGGTATTAAACTAAGTTCACAGGATTCAATAGTTCCAAAACAAGAGATTAAAAATGCTATAGATATGTTGCCACCTATTATTTCAACGATGATTCATGCTCACGATTCGCGATATATCTCCAAAGATAAAGCCAAGGATATAATTTTTATTCCGATAAAAGAAAGCATAAATGCTACTGATTTTGACTGAGAAGAGGAAGAGTATTTGTATGAATTAGGAAAGCTTAGAGCAGAGACCTTTTTTAAAACATGGAAGCCATAAAAAATAGCTGAATCTAGACACTAGATCACAGCTATTTTTTATTGCCTTTTATAACGGTTAAATGAGAAGCCTTTTTGCTATGCCGTTGTATTTTACCAGGCTTTGATGTATTTGAGGAGTAAGTTGAATTAGCTTTGCCATATTTTTTACGAGACTGTTTAACTGCTTTTCGATATCCCGAACTAACGGAACTTTTATGTCTACCAATTAGAAAATAGTAAATCACAAATCCTAAGATGACAGCAAATCCAACCATCATTAAGATACTTTTAAAGAAGCTAACGGTATTAAAAAAAAGATTATATAAAAGTCCAATAGCGGCTAGACCAATAATTCCATATACGAAATATTTAAAATTATTACCCATGTCAAGCTCCTTTCAATGAATCTTTTAACTTATTATTATATTTCCATGTATGTAGAAATCTATACAATATCCTATTTATATTTTACTAAAAAATAAGATATTCGTACATGAAGACCTCGAGTATGAAATCAATTTAAACGTATAAAATATGAATCGAAGGAGTGATAGGAGATGTCGAAACATAATAATCAAGAGGAAAGTCAGCATTCCGTATTTTTAAAAAGTTTGTTTTGTGGAGCCGCTGGTGGGTTGATTTGGGGGATTGTAAGCTCAATTGCTTATTTCTTTTCATTCTCTGAAGTTTCACATGCTTCATTTATATTACGTTCATTTTTCAGTGGTAGTTGGACTGAAGGAATACTTGGTGAAGTCATCAGTTTATTAATCTTAATCATTCTCGGTATTATTCCAGCGCTTATATATTATTTTTTATTTAAGAAGTTACATGGAATTATGCCAGGGGTTATGTTTGGAATTGGTATTTGGGTCCTTATTTTAATTATTATGAACCCTATGTTCTCTTACGTGCCTTCAATTACAGAGATGAAATCTGATACAATTGTAACAACGTTGTGTCAATTTATTTTATACGGTGTTTTTGTTGGTTATACGATTTCATATGAACATCATGATCGAAGGGTTGTGCCAGAACGTACACAAAATGAAGCATAAGTATGGTAAACTATTATCAGAAAAATTTTTAAGGGGATAATCATGCGTCAAATTTTATTGCTGAATGGACCTAATCTTAACCTTTTAGGGCAAAGAGATCAATCGGTTTATGGTGCGAAAACGTTACAAGACATTGAGCAGGAAGTAATTCGATTTTTAAAACGTTATGATTTGGAAGTAGAAACCTTTCAATCAAATCACGAAGGGGAACTGGTAGATGCTTTGCAAAAAGCAAGTAAATCTTCTTCTGGTGTAATTTTTAACCCAGCAGGATACACTCATACCAGTGTTGCCATTAGAGATGCCGTTGATGCTATTGACATTCCTGTCATTGAAGTGCATCTCTCAAACATACATAATCGCGAATCATTCCGATCTAATTCTTATATCGCGCCAGTTGCTGATGGTCAAATTACTGGGTTGGGTTCAAATGGCTATTTAGCAGCAGCACTTGCAATGGTAAAAATACTAGAAAAGGGAGAGTCTTAAAATGAAGAAACTAACACGTTTACGTGAACAGCTACAAAAACAAGACGTTGACGGATTTTTAGTAACGAATGGGCAGAACAGAAGATATTTAACGGGTTTCACAGGAACAGCTGGAGTTGTATTAGTAACAGGGGAGCAAGCCCTATTTATAACTGATTTCAGGTATACGGTTCAAGCCCGTGAACAAGTAAAAGGTTTTGAACTCGTTGAACACAAAGGCCCTATTCATAAAGAAGTGGCAGACCAAGTTAAAAAACTAGGAATTAAACGCTTAGGGTTTGAAAAAGAACATGTAACTTACTCGACGTTTGAAACATATCGTGATGAATTATCCAGTGAATTTATCCCTTTATCAGGAATGGTTGAGGAATTAAGACTAATTAAAACAGAGGATGAGATTAAAGTCCTTAAGGATGCTGCTCAAATAGCAGATGCAGCCTATGAACACATTCAATCGTTTATTAAGCCTGGTGTTAAAGAAATTGATGTGTCCAATGAATTAGAATTCTTTATGCGTAAACAAGGGGCTGTATCTTCGTCATTTGATATCATTGTCGCATCAGGTTACCGTGGAGCATTACCTCACGGCGTAGCATCAGAGAAAGAAATTCAATCAGGAGAACTAGTGACACTTGATTTTGGTGCGTTATATAATGGTTATTGCTCTGATATTACAAGAACCTTAGCCGTTGGTGAGATTAACGATCAATTAAAAGAAATTTATGATGTCGTATTAGAAGCACAACTACGTGGAATGAAGGGAACCAAGGCAGGAATGACCGGGGTTGAAGCGGATGCACTCACTCGTGATTACATTAAAGAACAAGGTTATGGTGAGTATTTCGGACATTCAACAGGTCACGGTTTAGGCATGGACGTACATGAAGGACCTGCGCTATCCTTTAGATCAGAAAAGAAATTAGAACCAGGCATGGTTGTTACAATTGAACCTGGTATTTACGTACCAGACGTCGGAGGCTGCCGAATTGAAGACGATACAGTCATTACTGAAAACGGTAATGAAACACTAACATTCTCAACAAAAGAACTTATTACGTTATAATGGACTTGAAGGAGGAAGTAACATGATATCAGTAAACGATTTTAAAACAGGACTAACCATTGAACTAGATGGTTCTATATGGCAAGTCATTGAATTCCAACACGTTAAGCCAGGTAAAGGTGCAGCCTTTGTTAGATCTAAACTTCGTAATTTAGAAACTGGGAGTATTCAAGAAAAAACATTTAGAGCTGGTGAGAAAGTTAATAAAGCACACTTAGAAAGAAGAAAAATGCAATACCTTTATGCAGATGGAAACAATCACGCATTTATGGATACAGAAACATTTGAACAAATTGAGATTCCAAATAAAACTATTGAAAATGATTTAAACTTCATGAAAGAAAATATGGAAGTAACAGTTCTAATGTACGAAGGTGATACATTAGGAATAGAGCTTCCGAATAACGTTGAGTTAGAAGTTGTAGAAACTGAACCTGGAGTTAAGGGTGATACAGCAAGTGGCGGAACAAAACCGGCTACATTAGAAACAGGATATACGGTACAGGTACCATTTTTCGTAAATAAAGGTGATGTTCTAGTTGTTAGTACATCAGATGGAAAATATGTATCACGTGCCTAGTCATTTATAAGTTAATAACATGTTTTAAAGAAGTGTCTTTTAAGGCACTTCTTTTTTTGTTTAAATCTTTCTCCTTCGATTTATCTTTTTTAATAGAATTCCTTAACGTTTTTCATATTCACATCATAGCTTTCATAGAATAGTTGTATCTATAGGAGGGTGACAGATGAAAGAAATATTAGACATGCTTCCCCAACATATCGAGCATTCGACCATACAATTAAACGATCGACTACAAAATTTAGAAGAGATTCGCCTTCGTATTAATAAACCTATCGAATATGTTTTTCACCATCATAGTGAATTTTTAGAGCATTTAACGTTCAGTGAACAAGATGCAAAAGAGTTTTTAGGCAAAATTAGTCAACATTCCGTTTATCGAATGGAAGAAGAACTTAGAAATGGTTTTATAACGATCAAGGGAGGTCACCGCATCGGCATTGCAGGGAAAGTAACGTTATCAGATGGACAAGTTCAAGCTATTACGCAAATCTCTTCTTTTAACATTCGGGTTGCTAAAGAACATATTGGTTCTGCATCTAAAGTGATGAATCATATTTACAATCATAAAAATAAACAGATACACAATACGATGATAATAGGTGCTCCTAAATCTGGTAAAACAACGATATTAAGAGATCTTGTTCGTACGATTAGTAATGGCGTTAATGGTTTTCAGCCAAGACGGATTTCATTAATTGATGAACGGTCAGAAATAGCAGCTTCATATGAAGGTATCCCACAGCATGATGTAGGTAGAAAAACGGACGTTATGGCCGATTGTCCCAAAGCAGAAGGCATGATGATGATGATCCGCTCTATGTCACCAGAAGTCATAGTCGTTGATGAAATTGGTGATGAAGAGGATGTTAATAGCATTAATGAAGCTATACATGCCGGTGTACAAGTCATCTGTAGTGTTCATGGTTACACATTAGATGAAGTTTTAAAACGTCCTTCGTTGAAACCATTATTCGATGGACAAGTATTCGAGCGGTATATCGTGCTCAATTATGAAAACTCTCCTGGAGTAGTAGAAAGCGTGTATGATGAGAACTTTAAATTATTAACAAAAAAAGTAAGGGGAAATCGACATGAAATGGATCGGGGCCATTCTGATACTGTTCACGTGCACGTGGGTCGGACTCGATATCGCTAGAAATTACGCCAAGCGTCCCAAACAAATTCGTGATATGTTACATGCTCTTCAGATTATGGAAGCAGAAATGGTTTATGGACAAGAACCGATACACCAGGTGTTAAATAAAATATCCAAACAGCTTCACCCCCCTTTAAGTTATATGTTTTATGACATCTCTGTTGAGTTAAAAAATACCCATGAACCTCTACATACCATTTGGAATCGAATGTTCGAGAAGAAATGGCATCATACAGCTATGAAAAACCGTGAGAAAGAAATTATGATTCAGTTTGGACAAACATTAGGTATTCACAATCTAGAACAACAACAGAAACAAATTCATCTGGCCAAGGTACACCTTCAACATGAGCTAAATGAGGCATCAGAAGAGGAAAAAAGGTTTTCTAATATGTTTCGCGCACTAGGAGTGTTATTTGGTTTATTACTGACTTTAATATTCTTATAAGAATGATCTAGGAGGTTTAGATAGATGGGGGATGTATATTTATTATTTCAAATAGCAGGCATTGGCATTATCGTCGCCATGATTCATACCATTCTGAAGCAAATGGGGAAGGAAGACATGGCACAATGGGCGACATTAATCGGTTTTATTATTGTTTTAGTGATCGTAGTCGATCATCTGTCTAGACTATTCCAACAAATCAAATCTGTATTTCTCTTACAAATTATCGTCAGAGGTTTATTTATGTAATGCAAATCTTACAAATATTAACGGTCGTAATTGTTGCTGCTTTATTAATCATTTTAGTGCGCGAAAAACATGAATCCATTGGCTTTTTATTAATTGTTTTCACAGGTGTTATCGTCTTTATTTTTATACTTGATAAAATCGAACAACTTTTTGTTGTCATTCAACAGATTGTTGCTAGATTTAACGTGTCACTTCTTCATCTAGATACGATTTTCAAAGTTATAGGAATAGCTTACATCACAGAATTTACGGCTCAATTATTAAAAGATGCAGATTTAGAAGCGATTGCTATAAAAGTTGAACTTGTCGGAAAAATATTCATTCTGCTTTTTGCCTTACCTATATTTATAGCTGTGCTTGAGACATTAATGAATTTTATACCGCATTAGTGAAGAAGGGATTTATTCATGAAGAAATTCTTGGTTTCCTTATTAATATTTATCGCCGTTTTTTCGATTGTGGAGCCTATTTATGCAACTGAACGTGATCAATTATTTGAAGTACCAGAAGAGTGGTCAGAAAGCGAAGAAATGCAAGCTCAGTGGCAAGAAATACTAGCAAACTATCAAGAATATTTACCATTTTCCACTCGTGATCACTGGCTTGATGCTGTAAAAGACGGCTCTGTATTTTCAATTCAAGACTGGTTGAATGGATTTTTGATGTTTTTTATTCATGAATGGATTGCAAATGGCAAATTATTAGGAATGCTCATTTTCCTGACGTTACTTAGTGTATTTTTAAAAGTCTTGATTGGGTCATTTGAAAATCAGTCTGTTTCAAAAGTGAGTTATCTGGTCATATTTGGCGTACTACTAACGCTGGCCATCACAAGCTTTCAGAACGCTGTGTCATATACAACTGCAACCATAGATGCTATGGGAAATTTTATGATTGCCCTTTTGCCGTTAATGTTAAGTCTTATGGCAGCCTTTGGCAATATAGCGTCCGTTGCTTTTTTTAATCCCATTATTTTAATTTTTGTGCAAATTAGTGGTGTCTTAATTAGTAAAGTTGTTTTACCACTTTTTTTCTTATCAGCCATTTTAAGTATTGCAAGTACGATTAACAACGAATACAACGTGGATCGTTTAGCTAATTTGATGAAACAAGCTGCATTTATTATCTTAGGTGTTTTTCTAACATTATTTGTATCAATCATGTCATTACAAGGGGTGAACGCAGCAGTTGCGGATGGTGTTGCCATAAGAGCAGCAAAATTCATGACGAGTAACTTTATTCCTGTTATTGGAAGGATGTTCACAGACGCAACAGATACCGTTTTATCAGCATCTGTATTGCTCAAAAACTCAATCGGCATTGCTGGTGTTGTCCTAATCATGATTATTGTTTTATTCCCAGTATTAAAAGTACTCGTTTTAGGATTAATCTTTAAATTATCAGCAGCATTATTACAGCCTGTAGCAGAAGGACCCATTGTTGAAGCAATCGATACGATGGGAAAACACATTTTCTATATACTAGCAGCTTTATTAGCTGTTGCGATTATGTTCTTTTTTGCATTAGTGATGTTAATTATCGTAGGAAATTTAACGCTGATGGTCAGGTAAGGAGTGAGGCATTTGAATTTTATTACAGATTGGGTATCACAAGTTGTATTTTTCATATTCTTAGCTACGATCATCTCACTACTTATTCCTTCAACAGCACATGACAAGGCTATTAAACTTGTCTTTGGATTAGTCATTTTCCTGTTGTTTTTATACCCATTGACTGAACTTTTTAACGTTAATCCAAATGAGTTCGTGAATGAATGGGAAGCGTCTGTTGAAAATATCGTAGGGGAAGATTTAGAAGATGAAATAAATTCTAAAAAAAATGAAATACAAGCCTCACAACATGCATATATATTAGAACAGTTAGAACAAGAAGTAATAACTTTAGTAGAACCTGACCTTGAAGAAGAGTTCGGATATGCAATACAAAATCTATCTATCAATCTAGAAGAAGGAATCAATTTAAACGATGTCCAGGACCCCACACAATATATTGACTCTATTGCATTTCAGTTCAATGAAAAATCGGACAACCATGTCGAAGAAATAGAATCAATTACCATACCAAATAAAAACGAAACTGAAAAAAATTCACAACAAGATCAAGAAATCAAACAGCAAATCTCTTCTAAATTAAATTTATCATCTGATCAAATTAAGATCATTTGGGAAGGAGATTCATAATGATTCAAAGCTTAAAGAAACTATTTAAGTTCAAGAATGAAGATAATCAGCCAACCAAACGTTCTTACATTATTTTAGTTGGCTTGATTGGTCTTTTATTTCTAATAGCTTCTAGTATGTTTTCAAATAACACAAATGAGCCGAAGCCTACAGTCATAGAGGAAGAAGAGGTGTTTCTAGGAAAGGAAGAAGAACAATCCAGCAGCTCTTCAAAGGGTGATGTTGCAAGTGAACTTAGAAATCAAATGCAAAAAGAATTGGCTCAAGCTTTGGAAACGCTAGAAGGTATCTCAAATGTACAAGTCATGCTTCAATTAGAAGCTACTTCCTCTAAAGTATATGAAAAAAATACAATTACCGGACGCCAAAGAACAAGTGAAACAGATCAAAATGGTGGGACACGAAACGTAGAAGATGAAACGATCGAACATCAAACGGTCATTCTTCGTAAAAACAACTCGGAAGAGCCATTATTGATCCAGCAGAAAAACCCACCTGTTCGAGGTGTCCTGGTCATCGCGGAAGGGGTTGATAATGTTCAGAGTAAACAAAATGTGGTTGAAGCAGTGTCAAGATTATTAGATGTTTCAACACATCGAATTGCTGTAATGCAAAAAGATAGGGAGGAATCATAATGGTATTGAAAAAACAAACTGTATGGTTAATTACAATGTTAAGCTTGTTAATTGTTTTAAGTGTGTATTACATGACTGCTCCAGATGATATGGCGGTGGTAGACCAAGATGATGAACAACAGGATGAAAACAACGGTGAAGAAAATGGTGAAGGTGGTACAGAATCCGAAGGTACAAATGTAGATGTTTCTGGTATGACAGTCGATGAGTTATTCACAACAACTCGTTTAGAGCAAGATGAAACTAGAAGTCAGCAAATTGAGCAGTGGGAAGATGTAATCGCATCAGCCAATGCCTCTTCTGAAGAAAAGAACGAAGCTAAAGAGCAAATTAATGAGATTCTAACCGTTAGTCAAAAGGAAGCAGTACTTGAAAATACAATCCGATATGATAAGGATTATCGCGATGTGTTAGTTCAAAAGGATGAAGATGATGTAAGAATTACTGTGATTACAGATGAATTATCGAAAACAGAAGCAAACGAACTTATGCAAATGGCAAGAGATGAATTTGGCATGATGAATGTCATTGTAGGTAACCAAAAAGACGATAATCAAGAAGAAGATAACAAAGAAGACGATAATCAAGAATAAACTGTTAAACTAGTCCCATATCTAAAAGGATATGGGATTTATTGTGTTTAAAACTTAATTTTTAAAAGGTTTTAAAATTATTCTTGAAGATAAGTTGAAGTCTGTGAGTTGTTTATCGTACAATAATTAGTAGGAATTATTAGTACCTGTTAATAAAAGTAAAAGGAGTTGCAAGGTATGTTAAAAGTACAAGAAGTTCGTGAACTGATTAAACTTATTGATGAATCATCAATTTCTGATTTTACTTATGAAACAAATGGAACTAAAGTAACGCTAAAAAAAGAACAAGGAGAGGTTGTTACGGTTAGCAAATCAGTGCAAGAACAACCTGTTCAACAAGAAGCACCTCAACCTTCAGCTAAACCTAAAGTTGAAAAAGAAGAACCTAAAGAAGAACCTAAAGAAGTACCTGCTGAAGAGCCAGCAACTACTTCAACTGATTTTGACCATGAAATCGTATCCCCAATGGTTGGAACGTTTTATGCGTCACCATCTCCAGACGACGATTCATATGTTAAAGTTGGCGATACAGTAGATGCTAATTCAGTTGTTTGCATTGTTGAGGCAATGAAGCTATTTAACGAGATTGAAGCTGAAGTTAAAGGTGAAATTGTAGAAATATTAGTAGACGACGGTGAATTAGTTGAATACGGACAACCACTATTCAGAGTGAAAAATAAATAAAGGAGGGATTGTCCGTGATTCAAAAAGTTTTAGTTGCAAACCGAGGAGAAATTGCGGTAAGAGTGATTCGTGCTTGTAAAGAATTAGACATTGAAACTGTTGCAATTTATTCTGAGGCAGATAAGGATTCATTGCATGTACAGTTAGCAGATGAAGCTTATTGTGTAGGACCTACGCTTAGTAAAGAAAGTTATTTAAATAAAACTAATATTATGAGTCTGGCTAAATTAACTAACTCAGACGCTATTCACCCTGGGTACGGTTTTCTATCTGAGAATGCAGATTTTGCAGAAATGTGTGAAGCGGTCAACGTAACATTCATTGGCCCATCTGCTGATTCGATCTCAAAAATGGGTACAAAAGATGTCGCGCGTGAGACGATGCGTAAAGCAAATGTACCAATCGTTCCCGGGTCAGAAGGAATTATTAAAGATGTTGATGAGGGTAAAAAAATTGCTGAGGAAATCGGCTATCCTGTGATCATTAAAGCGACAGCCGGTGGTGGCGGAAAAGGGATTCGAGTAGCTAGAGACGAAGAAGAACTCGTTAAAGGTATTCGATTAACTCAAAATGAAGCCGAAACTGCATTTGGTAACCCTGGTGTTTACTTAGAGAAGTTTATTGAAGACTTCCGCCACGTTGAAATCCAAGTTTTAGCTGATAAACATGGTAACACTGTTCATTTAGGTGAACGAGATTGCACCATTCAACGTCGTCTTCAAAAGTTAATTGAGGAAACGCCATCTCCAGCCATTGATGAAGAGACGAGAGCAAAGATGGGGCAAGCAGCGGTTCAAGCTGCTGAAGCTGTCGATTATGTAGGTGCTGGAACGATCGAATTTATCTATGATCGTAAACAAAGTAATTTCTACTTCATGGAAATGAATACAAGAATTCAAGTGGAGCATCCTGTGACAGAAATGGTAACTGGCGTTGACTTAATCAAACAACAAATAAAAGTAGCCAATGGTGAGCCATTATCCTTCAAACAAGAAGATATCAAGTTTGAAGGATGGGCGATTGAATGCCGTATTAATGCAGAAGACCCATTCCGTAACTTTATGCCTTCCGCTGGTAAAGTCGAGATGTACCTTCCGCCGGGTGGTTTAGGTGTGAGAGTTGACTCCGCTGCTTATACTGGATGGAACATACCGCCTTATTATGACTCAATGATTGCAAAACTGATTACCTATGATCAAACTAGAGAAGAGGCCATTAAACGGATGAACCGTGCATTAGATGAATTTGTTATTGAAGGGATTTTCTCGACCATCCCATTCCATAAACGTATGATGAATCATCCAGTATTTATCCAAGGCGAATTTAACACGAAATTTTTAGAAGAGTACGATGTATTAACGGATGATTCTGTTGAAGAGGTGAACTAAATGGAGGAAAAACAATTATTAAATGTAAGTGATGACCAGTCTTTAGGTAAAGTTGAAATTGCTCCGGAAGTCATTGAGGTAATAGCAGGTATTGCAGCGAACGAAGTAAGTGGCGTCGCTAATATGCGAGGCAATCTCGCTTCAAATGTCACAGAGCGCTTCGGAAAAAAGAAACATGGAAAAGGCGTAAGAGTCGACCTTTCTGACCAAGGAATAGTCATTGATGTTTTTACAGTATTAGATTATGGTGTTTCCATTCCAACTGTTGCCCAAAAAATTCAGGACAGTATTCGTTCTACATTAAAGAACATGACAGCTTTAGAGATTTTAGAGATAAATGTTCATGTTGTAGGCGTTCAAATGGAAGAAAAAACAGAAGAACAAGAACAACAAAATTCTTAATTATTTTGGGGCTTGCTAGTTCATACTAGCAAGTCTTTTTATTCAGAAAATCAGCTTAGCCGTCCGGAGTTAATGCCTTCTTTTTTCTTAGGTTAAAAATCGTGGTAAACTATAGTTGGACGTGATAGGATATAGAAGAGATTTTGATATTTAAAGGAGAACGAACCGAATGGAAGAACGTAGACATGCAAGAGAGAAGGCATTTCAAGTTTTATACCAATTAGATATTAATCAAGACGCATCATTAGAAAGTATGTATGAAGCGGTGGATGAAGATATTAGTCAATATGCTAAATCTTTAATTCAAGGTGTTGTTGAAAAGAGAGGAATTATTGATAAACAACTAGATGAGAAACTTGAAAATTGGTCGTTAAACCGGATTGGTACAGTTGAAAAAACGGTGTTGCGTATAGCTTTATTTGAAATTATTTATATAGAAGATGTGCCAAGCAAGGTAGCTATAAATGAAGCGGTTGAAATCGCAAAACGCTTTAACGAAGATAAATCCGGTAAGTTTATAAACGGTGTATTATCGAAATTTATGCAAGAGTGAAGGTGATTTGATGTCGGCCTCTATTATGTATGGAAAAGTATTAGCAGATAAGATAAGAGAAGAGATAAAAACAGACGTTCAAGAGTTAGTTCAACATCAGATTAAGCCAAAGTTAAGTGTTTTGATCATAGGTGATAATCCGGCATCAAAAACTTACGTTCGGATGAAGCAGAAAGCTTGTGAAAAAGTAGGAATTGAATCCGATGTCATTAAACTTCAATCAGATGTTTCTGAAGATGAATTATTAAAACAAATTGAACTATTGAATAATGACCGCTCAGTTCATGGGATTTTAGTGCAGCTACCTTTACCTGAGCATGTAAATGAGAAAAGAGTATTAGAATATATTGACCCAAATAAAGACGTTGATGGATTTCACCCTATAAATGTAGGGCGTTTATCTATTGACCAAGATGCATTAGTTCCGTGTACACCTTTAGGTATTGTGGCTTTATTAGATTACTATAATGTGTCAATAGAGGGAAAACATGCAGTCGTCATTGGAAGAAGCAACATTGTTGGGAAACCAGTGGGTCAATTATTGTTAAATCGCCAAGCAACAGTGACGTATTGTCATTCGAAAACTCAAAATTTAAAAGAAATAACAAAAACAGCTGACATTCTAATAGTTGCAGTAGGGCGTGCTGAGTTAATTAATGAGGAATATGTGAAAGAAGGAGCCGTTGTAGTAGATGTTGGCAACACGTTTTTAGAGACTGGAAAAGTTGTTGGAGATGTGGCATTTGATCAAGTTAAAGATATTGCTAGTCAAATTACACCAGTCCCTAAAGGGGTTGGACCGATGACCATTACCATGCTATTAAACAACACGATTAAAGCTGCCAAATATTCTATGTAGAAAAGGGAGTTCTAAACTTGGAGAAGCAGTACTTAACCGTAACCGCTTTAACTAAATACATAAGGCGTAAGTTTGAATCAGATCAGCATTTAAAAGATGTGTGGCTTCAAGCCGAAATATCTAATTTTAAGCATCATTCTCGAGGTCATATGTATTTTACGCTTAAGGATGAAAAAGCGAGAATTTCGGCAGTCATGTTTGCTTCATCTAACAGACACTTAAAATTCCGTCCTGAAGATGGAATGAAAGTATTAGTTCTAGGCGATATATCGGTATATGAACCACAAGGCCAGTACCAAATTTATGTTCAAAATATGCAACCAGATGGAATTGGCTCATTGTATTTAGCATATGAAGAACTAAAAAAGAAGCTTGACCAACAAGGGTTATTTCATCCAGAGCGCAAGCGGCCCATCCCTCAATTTCCAAAAAGAATTGCCATTATTACATCACCAACAGGAGCAGCTGTACGTGATATTATAACCACTTTAAAACGTCGATATCCAATGGCGCGACGGACCATTATTCCTGTATCGGTTCAAGGTGAACATGCGGCGCCTTCCATCGTAAAAGGCATTGAATATGCGAATCAATTGAATGATTTTGACACGATTATTGTTGGTCGAGGTGGAGGTTCGATTGAAGAATTGTGGGCCTTTAATGAAGAAGAAGTTGCTCGTGCGATTACTCAGTCTAAAACACCTGTGATTTCAGCAGTTGGTCATGAAACAGATTTTACAATCAGTGATTTTGTTGCTGATTTAAGAGCGCCAACCCCAACAGCTGCAGCAGAATTAGCAGTTCCGTCACTGATTGACTTAACTCAACAAGTACAAAACCTAAATCAAAGATTAAATCAATCCATGAAATATAAAATTGAACATATAAGAGAAAAAATAAAGTCAATAGATCAATCTTATGCTTTTAAGTACCCAATTCAAATGACAAGGCAAAAAGAACAAGATTTAGACCGAGTTGTAAATCAATTAAACAAATCTGCTAAGCGGTTTGTTCAAGATCAGAAAACGAGATATTCAAGGTTGGGTGAGCAAATCAAAACTTATCAACCAAGACAAGTGATCCTTGAACAAACTAAAGAACTTGAATATAAAATGTCACGATTAAATCAGCAGATGACAAACATCAAAGAACAAAAAGGCCATAATTTTCAAAACCAATTAAACAAGCTTACCATTTTAAATCCATTAGAAACGATGAGAAGAGGTTACTCAATCCCTTATAAAGACAAACGAATCGTAAAATCAGTCAAACATGTCGAGCCTGGGGATGCTATTCACTTATCATTAAGTGATGGACAATTAGATTGTCAAGTTTGGGGAATTGAAGAAAAGGAGGAGGAATTGTAGATGTCTAATCAAGAAGAAAAAGAGATGACTTTTGAGCAGGCTATGAATCAGCTAGAAGGTATTGTTGAGAAGTTAGAAGAAGGCGATGTTCCTTTAGAAAAAGCGATTGAGTACTACAAAGAAGGTATGAAACTTTCGAAGGTTTGTCACGGTAAACTTCAATCGGTGGAAAATGAAATGACCGAAATTATGAAAGACCATGGTGAAACAGAACCCTATCATGTGGAGGAAGAGTAACCGGTGATTGAACAATACATTCAAAAGAAACAAAATCAAATAAATGATCAATTTGAAAAAGAATTCTCAAACTTAGATCTACCAAGTCATTTACACGAAGCTTTAGTATATTCAATCCAAGCTGGGGGCAAACGTCTTCGCCCTATATTAATGATGGCTTCATTCGAAGCTTTTTCTAAAGACTTAAATAAAGTCATTCATCCGGCTTTGGCATTAGAAATGATTCATACATATTCTTTAATACACGATGATCTACCTGCGATGGATGATGATGATTTTAGAAGAGGTCAAGAGACGATTCACAAGAAGTTTGATGAAGCAACAGCAATTTTAGTGGGAGATGGTCTTTTAACCTATTCCTTTCAATTCGTTGTGAATTCAAACGCTTTAGAAGCTGAAGAGAAGATTTATACTATTCAACAATTAAGTCAATCCAGTGGCTTTAAAGGTATGATCTCAGGTCAATTCCTTGACTTACAAGCTGAAAACAAAGAAATGAATGAACAAGAGCTTCATCATATTCACTTACTAAAAACAGGAGAACTCATCAGGGCATCTATCAAGATTGGAGCTTACTTGGGTGGAGCCGCACCACCACAAATAGAAGCCTTAGATGAATTTGGTAAATATTTAGGATTAGTATTCCAGATTCAAGATGATATCTTAGATGTCAGTGGTGAAATGGAGTTAATTGGAAAACCAGTTGGAAGTGATGAAGAAAATAATAAAAGCACATACCCTGAATTATTAGGACTCGATCAAGCTATTTCTATAAAGGAAGAATATATGGAATATGCAAAAGAAAAATATGATGAAGCAAATATTGACGAGCCTATTTTACTGGGCCTATTAAACATTTTTGGAAATCGTAATGCTTAGTCATCTTCAATTGTTTTTATTCTCTAGCATATGATAAAATAGTTAATGGATTAGGGATGGTGCAGTATTCTAGTCGGTCCTCCACTTCTGAAGGCGGGCCTAAAAATCCGCCAAAGGGCATATCGATGAAGTTCCTGGTGTTGGCTTGAGGCGCCCAGCCTTGGGTCAATGCTGGGAGTTAAGGTTGCAGGGCGATCCACAATGGCATGTGGGCGTTGACCCTGCTTCCGCGGAGGCCCATTATTGTGTCCCATTAATCGCGCTTAATGGGATACGAAATGGGGTATGAACCTGTATTATAAGGGTAACCCCCTTATGGTGCAGCGTAGCCTGCCTTGAGTGGTGTTTAGGGGATTACAATTAAAAGTGCAGATTCGGATGGCCACCGAGGACGTGCTGTTGACATTGTATGAAATAAACACTGCAAAAGAGGCTAGGAAGTGGTCAAAGACTGTCGAGGAAAACTCCTAGACTGTTCTGTAGACGCTTAAAAGGGATTGTAGTGTGGACTGAGTGGTAATCCAGTCTAGCTGTGGTGACGCAGCTAAGTTCGGTTTAAAGGGGGAACCGCCGGTGTGGCAACACACGGTACCGAATTGGGAAAACCTACTGGACCTAAGCCGCAATATTTACCTTTTAAGTGACCATCCCTACCTACATATTGAAATTGTTTATTACACATATTTTGAGCTGTAACGAGGTAAATTATGAATAAAAATATGATAAAAAAATCAATCCGATTTAGCATAAGTATCGCCGTTATCACGTTCGTGTTAGCGGCAATTTTTTCAATCGCTTCAAACGCAGCATTAGATGGGACAGCTTGGTCAATTGGATTAATCATTGTTTTTATAATTGTATTTATTGGTGTTTTTTTTGATATGATGGGGATAGCTGCAACAGCAGCGTCCGAAACTCCATTTCACTCCAT
This sequence comes from Aquisalibacillus elongatus, assembly GCF_003843875.1. Taxonomy (GTDB): domain Bacteria; phylum Bacillota; class Bacilli; order Bacillales; family Alkalibacillaceae; genus Aquisalibacillus; species Aquisalibacillus elongatus. Next base: position 402,617 of record NZ_RKRF01000007.1, read on the forward strand.
GGCTTCTGAAAAAGTTAAAGGTGCCAAAGAATCCATCGTCATCGTACGGAATGCAGATCGATTTGCATCATTCTGTAACGATGTAATAGGGGATATTGCCGGAGTAATTAGTGGGGTTGCAGCAACCTTGGTTGTTATTGAGTTGAATTATGTCATCAATTTAGAACAACTGACATTAAATACTGTCTTAACGAGTGTTGTTGCAGCGCTTACCGTTGGAGGTAAAGCGATGGGAAAGACGCTAGCAATAACGAAATCCACTGATATCATCTTAATAGCAGGGAAAATCATTTACTTTGTCGAACGTAAACTACATATCAAGATTTTACCTAATATAAAAAAGAGAAAAAAGAGTTAAATATTAAGAATAAAGGTGAGTGATCCGTTGTGGATCTAAATGAGATTAAACAACCATCTGATATTAAAAATTTATCAATTGATGAATTAAAACAATTAAGTGAGGAAATTAGAAATTTTCTCATTGAACAATTATCCATTACAGGTGGCCATTTAGGACCTAATTTAGGGGTTGTAGAGCTAACATTAGCCTTGCACCAGATTTTTGATAGTCCTAAGGATAAATTAATTTGGGATGTGGGTCATCAATCTTATGTTCATAAAATGCTCACTGGTCGAACAGAGCAATTTTCAACTTTAAGACAATATAAGGGCTTATGTGGTTTTCCTAAAATGAATGAAAGTGAACACGATATTTGGGAAACTGGTCATAGCTCTACATCTCTTTCTGCTGCTATGGGAATGGCGATTGCACGTGATGTTAGAAATGAAGATCATTCGGTCGTCCCGATTATTGGTGATGGAGCATTAACTGGCGGAATGGCACTGGAAGCTTTAAATCATATCGGTAGTGAAAAGAAGAATGTTATTGTCATTTTAAATGATAATGAAATGTCAATCGCTCCTAACGTTGGAGCTCTTCACAATATATTAGGTCGGTTAAGAAGTGGTCAGAAGTATAACTGGGTTAAAGATGAACTTGAATGGGTTCTTAAAAAGATACCAGCTGTTGGCGGACGTTTAGCAACTGTAGCAGAACGCGTAAAAGACAGCATGAAATACTTAGTCGTACCAGGTATGTTTTTTGAAGAATTAGGGTTTACTTATTATGGTCCTGTAGATGGTCACGACTATGAAGATTTATTTAATTCGATTAATTATGCTAAAAAAACAGAAGGTCCAATATTAGTGCACGTCATTACTAAAAAAGGAAAAGGTTATCATCCAGCTGAATCCGATAAAGTAGGTACTTGGCATGGCGTTGGACCGTATAAAATTGAATCAGGTGAAAGCCTTAAGAAAGCTTCCAATGGTCCAGGTTGGAGTAAAGTTGTAAGTGATACATTAATTAAAGTGGCAGAAAAAGATCAAGATGTCGTAGCTATAACACCTGCTATGACAGTAGGTTCAAAACTTGAAGATTTTAAGAAGAAGTTCCCTGATCGCCTTTTTGATGTTGGAATTGCAGAGCAACATGCGACAACTCTCGCTGGCGGTGTTGCAACACAAGGCTTGAAGCCATTCTTGTCCATTTATTCAACGTTTTTACAAAGGGGCTTTGACCAAGTTGTTCATGATGTAAGCCGTCAAAATTTAAACGTCGCATTTGGAATTGATCGTGCTGGATTAGTTGGAGCAGATGGTGAAACACATCAAGGTGTTTTCGATATATCATTCTTACGCGATTTACCAAATATGACTATTATGATGCCTAAAGATGCGAACGAGTGCCAAGATATGGTCTATACAGCTTTAGAACATCAAAATGGCCCTATAGCAGTAAGATTCCCTAGAGGAAATGCAAGTGAAGCTCCAGAGGAACGCGAGTTAAAAACTCTACCTATTGGAAAATGGGAAGTTTTAAAAGAAGGCTCAGACGCTGTTATTTTAACGTTTGGTACGATGATTGATCTATCTCTTGAAGCTGCAGAAGTATTAGAGAAGCAAGATGTATCTGTAAAAGTCGTTAACGCTCGCTTTATCAAACCGCTGGATGAGGATTTATTAAGAGAACTTTCTAATCAGAATATGCCTATGCTAACTGTTGAAGAACATGCATTAAAAGGTGGTTTTGGTAGCTCTGTACTTGAATTTTTTGAAGAAGAAAACAAACCATTCCCTTATATTCAACGAATGGGAATCCCAGATCGATTTATTGAACATGGAAGCGTTGGAGATTTATTAAATGAAATTGGACTAACAACAGATGGTATTGCTAATAAAATAAAGGACATGGTACCAACTAAAGAGAAAAGAGCTTAATTTTATGAAGAAAGTAAGACTAGATACATTATTAGTTGAACAAGGACACTTTGACACAAGGGAAAAAGCCAAGAGGTCTATTATGGCTGGACTGATTTATCATAAACATGAACGTTTAGATAAACCTGGTTTAAAAATTGACCCAACCGTTGAACTCCATGTAAAAGGAAAAGCGATTCCGTATGTTGGCCGTGGAGGTTTAAAGTTAGAAAAGGCATTAAACACGTTTGAAGTCAATATTTCTGGTAAAACGGTTATAGATATTGGCTCATCTACAGGTGGATTTACTGATTGCGCTCTTCAAAATGGAGCGAAAGCTGTTTATGCAATAGATGTTGGGTATAATCAATTAGATTGGAGTCTGCGGAATGATTCTCGTGTGCATGTCATGGAACGAACTAATTTTCGTTATGTCACACCGGACGATTTAAAACATGGTGCACCTAATTTTGCCATGACCGATGTCTCATTTATATCATTAAAATTAATTTTTCCTGTTTTAAAACAGTTGTTAATGCCCGGTTCTGATGCGATCGCATTAATCAAACCTCAGTTTGAAGCAGGTAGAGAACAAGTTGGAAAAAAAGGAATTGTCCGAGATCCGAAAGTGCACATGCAGGTTATTAATGACATTGTTCAAATGTTGCATGAAGAAGGGTATAGTGTTATTAATTTAGATCATTCACCGATTACAGGTGGAGATGGAAATATTGAATTTTTAGTACATGTGAAATGGACTGATGATGCACCTGAATACCACTTAACGGAATCATTAGTTCATCATATAGTTGAAACTGCACATCAAAGGTTTCATGAAAATAAGTAAGGTTATTGACATAAAGTTGGTGAATCATACGTGAAAAAAGCTCAGCGATTAATGAAAATTAGAGAACTGATAACAAATGAAATTATCGAAACACAAGATGAAATGGTGAGTCGATTTCATGAATTGGGTTATCCAGTGACACAGGCGACTATATCTAGAGATATTAAGGAATTACAATTAGTAAAAGTTCCAACACATGATGGTTCTTATAAATATAGTTTGCCACAAGATCAACGATATGATCCGGTTCAGAAAATAAGACGTATGTTAACGGATAGCTTTGTGTCAATTGACAAAGCAGATCATTTCATTGTGTTAAAAACAATTCCGGGCAATGCTCAAGCTGTAGGAGCTCTATTAGATCAATTAGATTGGGATGGAATAATGGGAACCATTTGTGGTGATGATACATGTTTAATTATTTGTCGTTCACCACAAAATTGTGAAGACGTATTTAACAGTTTTCATGATATGTTAAATGAATAAAGAGGGTGTCTAACGTGTTAGCTGAAATTACGATTAAAGACTTTGCAATAATCGATGAAGTAAGCCTTAGTTTTAACGATGGTTTAACTGTTTTAACAGGTGAGACAGGTGCAGGTAAATCCATCATAATCGATGCTATTCAATTATTAGCTGGTGCAAGAGCATCAGTTGAATTTGTGCGTCATGAGTCTGAGAAAGCAAATATAGAAGGTATCTTTTTTATAGATGACGCTGATCATGATGTTTATAACGTGTTAAATCACTTTGATTTACCTTACGATGATGAAGGAAGTATCGTGTTGCAACGTCAAATTACCTCAAAAGGTAAAAGTATTTGCCGTGTTAACGGAAAGCTAATCACGTTAGCTATTTTAAAAGAAATTGGACAAACAATTATAGATATACATAGTCAGCATGAAACTCAAAGTTTAATGCAATCTGATCAACATATTGAACTCTTAGACGAATTTGATCAACAAGCTCTTGCTGAAGCAAAAGAATCTTATCTTCACATATACGAAGATTATTTAAGGCTTAAAAGACGTTTTAAGGATTTGTCTGAGAATGAACAAGAAATTGCACAGCGTATGGATTTATTAAGATTTCAATACAATGAACTTAAAGAAGCGCAATTACAATCAAATGAAGATGAACAGCTTGAAGAGGAACGTCACCAATTATCAAATTTCGAAAAAGTATATGAAAACTTACAAACCGCTTATTATTCTTTATATGGTGAACATAAAGGCTTGGATTTTCTTAGCCATGCCATGACATCATTAGAGCAATTAGAAGATGTAAATGATACATACTCACAGCTTTCTGAACAGCTAAAAAATCATTACTATGCAATAGAAGAGATATCATTTCAACTTCGTAATGATCTGGATGAATTGGAATTTCAACCAGAGCGTCTCAATGAAATTGAAAAAAGATTGCATGAAATTAACCGTTTAAAGAGAAAATATGGTAAAGACGTTAATGACATGCTTCATTTAATGGCAAGTATGGAAGAGGAATTAGAGCAGCTCGAGAATAAAGATACACACCTACAAGCCTTAGAAAATCAAATTGCAGATGTTGAAAAAGATGTTCTAATGGAAGCTGAACAAATACATGAACTCCGCAAACAAATAAGTGAAGATTTATCACATTCCATTCATGAAGAATTAAAGGATCTATATTTAGAAAAGTCTAAGTTTAATGTGGCTTTTAAAACATTATCTGGGGATATTAAGTATCACAATAATCACATTGCTTTGAATAAAAACGGTATGGATCATATTCAATTCATGATTAGTACAAATCCTGGTGAACCTGAAAAACCTCTACAAAAAGTTGCATCTGGTGGAGAAATTTCAAGAATTATGTTGGCTTTGAAGAGTATTTTTTCTGAACATCAACATATGACATCCGTTATTTTTGATGAAGTGGATACAGGTGTCAGTGGTCGTGTCGCTCAAGCGATTGCACAGAAAATACACCGTATATCTAGACATTCCCAAGTGTTGTGTATAACCCATTTACCTCAAGTAGCAGCTATTGCGGACCATCACTTACTTATTGAAAAGAGCCAAGATGATCATCAAACTAAAACATTCGTCCGTAAGTTAGACCAAGATGAATCGGTTATAGAATTAAGCCGGATGATCTCTGGAACTGAAATAACAGAAACCACCAAACAACATGCAGAGGAATTAATTGAGCAAGCCAAAAGTGTTAAATAATGCATGTATTTTATTGATAAGATCTTCGCCTAATGAACGTTTAATTAGGCGATTTTTTTATACTGTTAAATAAAACGTAACGTAGGAAAAGTTAAACTGTATTGCATGTGTTTTAATCGTTTAAAAACACCGTGAAATGCTCAAATTAAGCTTACAGCTCAATCAAGAAATGAGGAGTGTGAACATGAAAAAGTCTCGCCCAATTTTACATCTTATTCTCCTTGTTTCGTTTTTGATTCCAATGACACATGCAGATACAGTTCTAGCCCAAACTGATTCAACAGTTAGTGAAGTGATTCCTGGTGGTCAATCGATAGGTGTTAAATTACACACATCTGGCGTCATTGTCGTCGGATTCAGTCCTGTTGAGACTGATCAAGGAAAAGTATCGTCAGCAGAAGAAGCTGGTGTTAAAGTTGGAGATATAATTCTTCAGTTAAATGGTGATAAAGTTAACAATATGAATGATTTTGTCCAAGAGATGAAAACATTAGAGAAAAAGAAAGACCCTATTCAATTACTCATCAAACGAGAACAGCACATTTTCCCGCTATCGATTCAACCTACTTTAGATGAAGAGGATGAAGCTTACCGATTAGGTCTTTTTATTCGAGATGCAACGGCTGGTATTGGCACACTTACGTTTTTCGACCCGAAATCTAAAAAATACGGCGCATTAGGCCATGTTATAATGGACCAACAAACCAAAAAGCCAATCGATATTTATAATGGAAAAATTGTAACCTCTGATATCACTTCCATTAACAAAGGAAAAAATGGAAGTCCAGGTGAGAAAAAGGCCCGTTTCTCAATGGATGATGATAGCTTAGGGACCATACAACGAAACAGTGATTATGGCATTTTTGGTAAAATAAATGACGAGTCATTTATAGATCATAATCAAAAGCCTTTACCTGTCGCTAAAGCTAATGAAGTTAAAGAGGGTAAGGCTGAAATTTTAACTGTAGTAGAGGAAGAACAAGTTAAAAAGTTTGATGTAGAAATTATAAGCAGTGTTCCAAGTAAAAACCCTGAGACAAAAGGTATGGTTATTAAAGTAACTGATCAAGAGTTATTAGATAAAACTGGTGGTATTGTACAAGGAATGAGTGGCAGCCCTATTATACAAGACGGTAAAATTGTTGGTGCTGTAACGCACGTATTTTTGAATGATCCAACAAGTGGCTATGGAGTGCATGTGGAATGGATGTTAAATGAAGCAGGATTACAGATAGAAGATAAAGAAACCTTTAAAGAAGCGAGTTAATAACTCGTTTCTTTTTTAATTAATCGACATTTTTTATTAAATAAAAAAGAAAAATGTCGTAATTTGAAGAAAATATAAGAAAAGGTGAAAAATTATAATAATTTTAATTTTTTTTAAGATAAAAGAAGGATTTTTTAGAGTTACATGGAAGTTAGTTAATGAAGATAGCAGAAATTTCTGGGAGGTAACATTAATGGAAAAAGTACGTTTAGGGATCGCAGATGACAACAGAGAGTTAGTCACAATGTTGGAAAATTACTTTGGCGAGGAGGAATTGGTTGACGTTGTCGGTACGGCATTTAATGGTAGAGAATGCTTAACAATGATCGAAGACATTAATCCAGACGTACTCATCTTAGACATTATTATGCCACATGTTGACGGTTTAGCTGTACTAGAGAAGATGCACAGTTTGAATTTAGATGAATTACCGAATGTCATCATGCTAACAGCATTTGGTCATGAGTCAGTAACAAAGAAAGCAGTCGAATTAGGTGCTACATATTACATGTTGAAGCCTTTTGACTTAGATATGTTAAGAGATCAAGTCCTTCAGGCTGCGGGTGCAAGTTATCAAACACCATTTAAAACAGCTGAACAACCACCTTCTAGACCAACCAAAAAGATTGATTTAGATGCAAACATTACATCCATTATTCACGAAGTAGGTGTACCGGCGCATATTAAGGGATATTTATATTTACGTGAAGCCATTTCAATGGTTTATCACGATATTGAGCTGTTGGGGTCCATTACGAAAGTGTTATATCCTGATATTGCTAAGAAGTATAACACGACGGCTTCACGTGTGGAACGTGCAATTAGACACGCAATTGAAGTGGCGTGGAATCGTGGTAATATTGACTCGCTATCATCCATTTTTGGTTATACGGTTAGTGTTTCTAAAGCGAAACCGACTAATTCTGAATTCATCGCAATGATTGCAGACAAATTACGTTTGGAACATAAAGTAGGTTAAAACCAAATTTTTTGATTATTTAGCACCTCATACTATGAGGTGTTATTTTTTTTGTTAATTGTTTCCGCAAATTTAATATGCTTTAAATTATGTCATCATCCTTAATAGTCCTTGCGAATATACGGTTTCATTAATATTAAGGGAAGTGATAAAATTAAAAAATGTATTACAACTTTGGAGGGAGTTTAAAAACATGAAAGTCGCTAAGTTTGGCGGAAGTTCCGTAGCAAGCGCGGACATGCTAAGAAAAGTTGCAAACATTATCCAGGAAGATCAAGAGCGAAAATTTATCGTCGTATCAGCTCCTGGAAAACGCTTTGATGATGATATTAAGGTAACAGATTTATTCATTAAACTTGGAGAGCAACACGTAAGTGGTCAAGATATTGAACAAACATTAAGTCAAATCATGGATCGGTTTTTATCGATAACACAAGAATTAAATCTTTCAGACAAGATTGTTAACCGAATAAAAAAGGAAACGGAACATGTTTTGAATGAAACGAATAATACTAACCATCTTAAAGATGCGTTAAAAGCAATGGGTGAAGACTCATTAGCAAGAGTATTAAGTGCTTATTTAAATCAAATGGGACTAAACGCTACATATGTAAATCCAAAGGATGCTGGTATATATGTGAGTGATGACCCAGGTGATGCGCAGGTGTTGGATAAAAGTTATGAGTTAATATACAATTTAAGAAATCGCGAAGGCATTGTGGTGATCCCTGGTTTCTTTGGTTACACAGAAAAAGGAATATTAACAACGTTCCCAAGAGGTGGTTCTGATATTACAGGCTCCATTATTGCTGCAGGTGTAAAAGCCGAGTTGTATGAGAACTTTACAGATGTTAGTTCTGTATATTGTGTAAACCCATCTATTGTTGAACAGCCTAAGGAAATCAAAGGGTTAACGTATAAAGAAATGCGAGAGCTTTCTTATTCAGGGTTTTCAGTATTTCATGATGAAGCCTTAATACCTGCGTTTAATCAAAAAATCCCTGTTTGCATTAAAAATACAAATGACCCACAAGCACCTGGTACAATGATTGAATCAGAAAAAAATGAATATAATGGACCGATTGTTGGTATTGCAAGTGACAAAGGATTCTCAAGTATTTATGTTGGAAAGTATTTAATGAACCGTGAGCTGGGTTTTGGACGTAATTTATTAAATATTTTGGTTGAAGAAGGCGTTTCATTTGAGCACGCACCATCTGGAATTGATAGTATGTCTGTTATTGTTCGCTCTGAGCAATTGAACGAAAAGAAGGAAGAGCGGTTGTTGAGAAGGTTAAAACAAGAATTAGATCTTGATACAGTTTCCATTGAACATGGCATTGGGATGGTTGTGATTGTTGGTGAAGGGTTAAGTCAACGTGTAAATGTTGCAGCAATCGCCACGACGGCAATCGCAAAAGCTGGTGTGAACATCGAAATGATCAACCAAGGGTCATCAGATGTTTCGATGATGTTTGGAATAAAAGAAGAGGATATAAATAAAACAGTACAATCCTTATATTACGATTTCTTTGAATCAGCCATGCCAGTTCGATAATAAATAACCTGACACCTTTTGGATGTCAGGTTATTTATTTGCCTCAAATCGGCCTTTTGTTTTGTTTTTCTTACGGTCTCTATGTAATAGATATCCACCAATAAAGCCAATACCTAATACGACAAATACAAAACCAAAAAATAATTGAAGAAAAACATTCGGATAAATGGAATCTAAGATCCCAAAAAATGAGTCTCTTATAAGCTTAATGCCATATACGGCAACGATCCCTGGTATTAAAAGAATAATAAAAGCAATTAATCGAACCATTTTTACACGACCTTCGTTGAAATAGTACTTAAATAGTATAACATATGTAAAATATAAATCGTGAAAATAACTTGCATTATTAAAGCGCTTTCATTATGATAGAAGTGTGCAATTTTTTGCAGGGTGTAGGTGAAAAACATGCAAAATGTTATCATAGTTGGAGCAGGTCAAGGTGGTACAGCGATATTAGAGCTTTTTAATGAAGTTGAAATGTTGAATATAGAAGCCGTAGCTGATATCGATTCACAAGCACCTGGAATACATGTAGCCAAACAATTAAATATCAAGACTCATACAGAATATAAAAAAATAATTTCGTCCTCAGTTGATATTATTGTAGATGCCACAGGTAAAGAAAAAGTGTTTCAGCAGTTAATGGAATTAAAACCAGATCATTGTGTATTAATTCCAGGGACAATTGCACATATCATTTTTCAGTTATTAGATGAAAAAGAAACACTTGTACAACAAAATCAAAAGAACACGAAAATTAGAGAGCTCGTTTTAAATTCTATTCATGATGGTATGATTGTTATTGATACAAATGAAAACATCACATTTGTTAATGAATCAGCAAGTGAAGTGCTAGGTGTTCATAAACGTCATATGATTAAGCAAAAAGTGACGGATATTATACCTGATTCTAAACTACCTGAGATCTTACATAGTCGTAAACAGGAAATCAATCAACGCTTGACGCTAGAAAACGGGAAGAAAGTCATTACGACTCGAATTCCGCTAATTAGTGATTCCGGAGAATTACTTGGGGCCTTTGCGGTCTTTAAAGACATAACAGAAGTCGTCAGTCTAGCTGAGGAAATTACAAACCTTAAAGAGATGCATGTCATGTTAGAGTCGATTATTCATTCAAGTGAAGAAGCCATCTCTGTTGTTGATGAGCGTGGAGAAGGGATTATGATTAATCCTGCTTATACTCAGTTAACAGGTTTATCCGAAAATGAAGTCATTGGTAAACCAGCAACAGCAGATATATCTGAAGGCGAAAGTATGCACATGAAAGTTCTTCAAACGAGAAGGCCAGTTAGAGGGGCTAGAATGAAAGTTGGCCCGAATAGGCGGGATGTACTCGTTAACGTAGCGCCAATTATAGTGGATGGTAAACTTAAAGGAAGCGTAGGAGTGATTCATGACCTTTCCGAAATTGAATCATTAACTTCTGAATTGAAACGAGCTAGACAAATCATTCGTAATTTAGAAGCTAAGTATACATTTGATGATATTATAGCTCAGTCAGAAGATATGAAACTCGCTTTAGAACAAGCAAAAGTCGGTGCCAAGACTAACACTACGGTACTTTTACGTGGTGAGTCGGGGACTGGAAAAGAGTTAGTAGCACATGCCATCCATAATGAAAGTGACCGAAAACACATGAAATTTATTCGTGTTAATTGTGCTGCTTTTGATGAAGATGTCCTAGAGCGAATGTTATTCGGGGATGAGAAAGGTTCACCTGAACAACAACGGGGTTATTTTGAAGAGGCCCATTTAGGAACCATATTCATTGACGAAATTGGCGATTTATCTATTCACTTACAACAAAAAATCCTGAGGGTATTAGAAGAACACACGATAATACGTGTGAATGGAAATAAGCCGATCTATACTGACGTTCGATTGATTGCATCAACGAACGTTAATCTTGAAAAAGCGATTATGATAGAAGAATTTCTTGAAGATTTATATTATCGACTAAGCAAGTTTCCTATAAATATTCCGCCGCTACGTGATCGAGTAGATGAGTTAAAATCATTAACTTTACATTTTTTAAGCCAATTAAATGAAAACTATGGGCGAAATGTAACAAGTATTTCAGAACATGCTTTAGATAAACTGAAAAAATATAATTATCCTGGTAATGTTCGTGAATTAGAAAATATTATCGGGCGAGCCATGATTAATATGGGGGTGTTTGAGGAAGTTATTCAAGAACATCATTTACCACCTCTTAGAAAAACGTCGTTAGAAGACTTAGATATTATGTATGGCTCTCAGGAAGAAGAAGTTATTCCATTACAAGAAGCTATTGATGAATTTGAGAAAACGCTGATTTTAGAAACGCTTGAGAAAAATAATTTTATAAAATCTAAAACTGCAAAGCAATTAAACATCTCGATTCGGAATTTATACTATAAAATGAAAAAATACAACATTGGAAAGGATTCATAGATTAACATCATGATTACAAAAGAAATGACATTAGATGGTTTAGTGAGTCAATTATGTAATAAGAAAGAAAAGAAAGTGGTAGCTGTTGCTGAAGCGACCAATATCGAAACATTAAAAGCTGTAAAAGATGGAGTGGATCAAGATTTAGCAGCATTCACTCTATTTGGAAACATAGAAGACATTACAGAAGCAGCCAATAAGATTAACTTAAGCCTCAATACAGACAAAATAACCTTACACCATGCAACATCAGTCGAAAATGCCGTAGATAAAGCTGTTACATCTGTATCAGAAGAACGATCAGATATTTTGATGAAAGGAAATGTAGCCACCAAAATATTGTTAAAAGCTGTGTTGCGTAAAGAATCGGGATTACGAAATGGGAGAATTTTATCTCATGTAGCTATGTTTGAAATGAAAGGTCGAGATAAATTATTGTTTTTAACAGATGCAGGAATGAATATCTCACCAAATTTAGAAGAAAAAGTCCAAATTATTCAAAATGCTGTTGACGTTGTTAATCGAATTGGAATGCACAACCCTTATGTAGCACCACTAGCAGCTGTTGAAGTTGTTAATCCAGCCATGCAAGCATCAGTCGATGCAGCTGTATTATCACAAATGCAAAAACGTGGACAAATTACCGACTGTATCGTAGATGGGCCACTTGCCTTTGACAATGCGATTTCATTAGAATCGAAACAACAAAAAGGTATTCAATCTGACGTAGCAGGTCATGCAGATATATTAGTTTGTCCATACATTGAAGTTGGCAATACATTATATAAATCGTTTACGTATTTTGCAGAAGCAAAAGTAGCTGGAATTATAAGTGGAGCTAAAGCACCTATTGTGTTAACTTCTCGAGCCGATACGGCAGAGAGTAAAATATATTCATTAGCGTTTGCATTATTATCATCTTAATTTTTAAGGGAGGAATACGAAATGGAATTATTCAAGTATTTAGAGGATCAAGATTATGAACAGGTTGTTTTTTGCCAAGATAAAAATTCAGGATTGAAAGCGATTATTGCGATTCATGACACAACATTAGGACCTGCATTAGGTGGTACAAGAATGTGGACTTATGATTCTGAAGAAGAAGCTGTTGTCGATGCCTTAAGACTCGCTAAAGGAATGACATACAAAAATGCGGCAGCTGGTTTAAATCTTGGTGGAGGTAAAACAGTTATTATTGGTGACCCTAAGACAGATAAAAACCCTGAGATGTTCCGTGCGTTTGGCCGTTACATTCAAGGATTAAATGGCCGTTATATCACAGCAGAAGATGTGGGCACAACTGTCCAAGATATGGATACTATCTATATGGAAACTGATTTTGTAACAGGTATTTCACCAGAGTTTGGCTCTTCAGGTAACCCTTCACCAGCAACAGCTTATGGTGTTTATTTAGGGATGAAAGCAACAGCGAAAGAAGCATTTGGAACAGATTCACTTGAAGGTAAAGTTGTTGCAGTACAAGGTGTTGGAAATGTTGCGTATAACATGTGTAAACACTTGCATGAAGAAGGTGCAAAATTAATTGTAACTGACATCAATGAGGAATCAGTTAAACGTGCGATGGAAGACTTCGGTGCACAGGCTGTTGACCCTAATGAGATTTATGATGTGGATTGTGATATTTATGCCCCATGTGCTTTAGGTGCAACGATTAATGATGATACCATCCCTAGACTTAAAGCTAAAGCCATTGCTGGTTCTGCTAATAATCAGTTAGCAGAAGAGAAACATGGACAAAAGTTACATGACTTAGGTATTGCTTATGCACCAGATTACGTCATTAACTCTGGGGGCGTTATAAACGTTGCCGATGAATTAAATGGTTATAACAAAGACCGAGCGTTTAAGCAAATTGAAAAGATTTATGATAGTTTAGAAAAAATCTTTGAAATATCTAAACGTGATGACATTTCAACTCATGAAGCGGCTGATCGTATGGCTGAAGAAAGAATCGAGAGTGTAAACCGTTCAAGAAACACATTTTTAAGAAATGAACACAATATCATCTCAAGAAGAAATTCATAAATGTGGAGGAGTCTTTTTGTCTATATTATTTCGAATGCTAATCATAAACCCAGGATCAACATCGACGAAAATTGCAGTATTCGAAGATGATAAAAGTATATTCGAACGAACCATTCGTCATGATGTTCACGAGTTAGATGAATTTCCTAAGTTAATCAATCAATTTCCATATCGAAAAGACATCATTTTAGGTGTTTTAGATGAAGAAGGTATTAACTTATCAAAATTCGACTCCATATGTGCAAGAGGCGGCTTATTAAGGCCGATTGAAGGTGGAACCTATACGATTAATCAGGCTATGATTGAGGACTTGAAGCAAGGATATAATGGTGAACACGCCTCAAATTTAGGTGGATTAATAGCATATGAAATTGCACAGGATTTAAATATTTCGGCTTATATTGTAGACCCTGTAGTTGTTGATGAGATGCAAGATATAGCTAGAATAAGTGGATTAGAAGAGCTGCCAAGAAAAAGTATATTTCATGCACTAAATCAAAAAGCCGTAGCTAGAAAAGCGAGTGAACAACTTAACAAACATTATGAAGATAGTCGCTTAATCGTCTGCCATATGGGAGGCGGAATAACGGTTGGCGTTCACAGTTTTGGGAAAGTAATCGATGTCAATAATGGACTTGATGGTGATGGTCCATTTTCACCTGAAAGAGCCGGTACCTTACCTGTTGGACAATTAATAGACCTTTGTTTTTCCGGTCAGTATACGAAGGATGACTTAAAGAAAAAAGTAGTAGGCAAGGGTGGATTAGTTGACTATTTAGGAACAAATGACGCCATAGACGTTGAGCAAATGATGGAGAATGATAATAGCCAGGCCGCTAAGATATATGATGCAATGGCTTATCAAATTGCTAAAGAGATTGGATCGCAAAGCGTTGTCATAAATGGTCAAGTAGATGCTATTGTCTTAACTGGCGGTTTAGCATATGGCAAGGATTTCATTAGTAAAATCACAAAACGTGTTGAGTGGATTGCGGATGTATTAGTGTTTCCAGGTGAAAATGAAATGGAGGCCCTTGCTGAAGGGGCACTTCGCGTTTTGAAGCAAGTAGAGAAACCAAAAGAGTACGAAGTGTTTAGAAAGGGGTTATAATGTGGCCTTAGAATATGATGTTGTCGTATTAGGCGGCGGTACGGGTGGTTATGTAACAGCCATTCGTGCCAGTCAACTTGGGTTGAAAGTGGCAATAGTGGAACAGGGGAAGTTAGGGGGCACATGCTTACACAATGGCTGTATTCCTTCTAAAGCATTACTTAGAAGTGCGGAAGTCTTTAAACAAACAAAAGAAGCAGAACAGTTTGGTATTTTAACAGAGAATACATCATTAAATTTTGTGAAAGTTCAAGAGCGTAAAGAAGGCATTATAAATCAACTACATAAAGGCGTTCAGGGATTAATGAAAAAAGGGAAAATCGACGTATTTGAAGGGTTTGGAAGAATCTTAGGTCCAAGTATCTTCTCACCAACGGCAGGTACGATCTCAGTTGAACGTAATGATGGTGAAGAAAACACGATTATAATCCCTAAAAATGTCATTATTGCAACGGGATCTAAACCAAAGTCCTTACCAGGTTTAGAATTAGACGGTCAGTATGTGATGTCTTCAGATCATGCCCTTCATATGGAAGAATTACCGGAATCTATCTTGATCGTTGGTGGCGGCGTCATCGGTATTGAGTGGGCGTCAATGTTAGCCGACTTTGGTGTAGATGTAACGGTAGTTGAGTATATGGATCGGATTTTACCGACTGAAGATGAGGATGTGGCAAAAGAGGCCCAAAAACTTCTCAAGAAGAAAGGAATTCACTTTGTAACAGGTGCTAAAGTGATGCCTGATAGTTTACAAAAAGAAGGAAATATTGAAATCCAAGCAGAATTAAATGGTGAGAATAAAACGTTCTCGGCTGACAGAATGTTAGTATCTGTCGGACGTACACCAAACGTAGAACAGATTGGGTTAGAAAACACCGATATTGAAGTTGAAAATGGCGCTATTAAAACGAATCAGTTCTATCAAACAAAAGAGTCTCATATTTACGCCATTGGTGATGTGATAGGTGGCATGCAATTAGCCCATGTCGCTTCACACGAAGGAATTGTGGCTATTGAGCATATTGCAAATGAAGAACCATTACCTATAAATTATGACCATGTATCAAGTTGTATTTATTCAAATCCAGAAATGGCAAGCGTCGGATTAACAGAACAACATGCAAAAGATCAAGGATACAACGTAAAAGTTGGGAAGTTCCCATTCCAAGCAGTTGGGAAAGCGTTAGTTCATGGTGAGTCGGATGGTTTTGTAAAAGTCATAGCTGATGAAGAAACAGAAGATTTATTAGGGATGCATATGATTGGCCCACACGTAACAGACATGATTTCAGAAGCAGGACTTGCACAAGTACTTGATGCAACACCATGGGAAATTGCTCACTCAATCCACCCTCACCCAACATTATCAGAAGTTATTGGTGA
Source organism: Aquisalibacillus elongatus (assembly GCF_003843875.1). Lineage (GTDB taxonomy): Bacteria > Bacillota > Bacilli > Bacillales > Alkalibacillaceae > Aquisalibacillus > Aquisalibacillus elongatus. The sequence goes on from NZ_RKRF01000007.1 coordinate 418,737, forward strand.
GGCGGCGTTAGCTGTTGAAGGAAAACAAATTCATGGATAAAAAGGGGAGGTTTTAATATGGCAAAAAGTCGTCATCAGGAATTAGGACTAACTGATGAAAAAGTATTGGACATGTACCGCACAATGCTAAGAGCACGTAAAATTGACGAAAGAATGTGGTTATTAAACCGCGCAGGTAAGATACCTTTTGTGATTTCTTGTCAAGGTCAAGAAGCAGCACAAGTAGGAGCTGCATATGCTCTTAACTTAGAAGAGGATTATGCTGCACCATATTATCGTGATATGGGCGTCGTATTAGCCTTTGGAATGACAACGAGGGATTTATTCCTATCTGGCTTCGCCAAGGCTGAAGACCCGAATTCAGGCGGAAGGCAGATGCCAGGTCACTTTGGTCAAAAGAAAAATCGAATCTTAACAGGATCTTCACCTGTTACAACACAACTACCACATGCAGTTGGAGTGGCTTTAGCAGGGAAAATGGAAAAGAAAGATTTTGTTTCATTCGTAACTCTAGGCGAAGGTTCATCTAACCAAGGTGATTTTCATGAAGGGTTAAACTTTGCTGGGGTTCATAAATTACCTGTCATTACGATGGTGGAAAATAATAAATACGCTATTTCGGTTCCACTTGATCGTCAGGTAGCTTCTGAGACGGTTGCAGATCGTGGGAAAAGTTATGGAATGCCAGGTTATCAAGTAAATGGTAATGATCCGTTAGACGTTTTTGCTGTTATTAAAGAAGCAAGAGAACGTGCAGTAAATGGTGAAGGACCTACGTTAGTTGAGGCCATTACAAATCGCCTGACTGCACATTCAAGTGATGATGACCACACGGCTTATCGTGATAAAGAAGAAATAGAAGAAATGAAGAAAAATGATTGTATCATGTTATTCTCTGAATACCTTAAAGAGCAAGGTGTACTAACAGATGATGCTGAGACAGCGATGATGAAGGAAATTGATGACGAAATTAATGATGCAACGGAGTATGCAGAGAATGCACCATACCCAGAACCGACAGATGCACTAAAATACGTATATGCTGAAGAGGGAGGGGAATAATCATGCCAGTCATGTCCTATATTCAAGCTGTGACACAAGCGATGCGTGAAGAGATGCAACGTGATGAGAAAGTATTTGTATTAGGTGAAGACGTTGGTAAGAAAGGCGGTGTCTTTAAAGCTACTGATGGCTTGTACGATGAATTCGGAGAGCAGCGAGTCATTGATACGCCTTTAGCTGAATCGGCAATTGCCGGTGTCGGAATTGGTGCCGCTATGTATGGCATGCGTCCAATTGCTGAGATGCAATTTGCTGATTTTATTATGCCTGCTGTTAATCAAATCATTTCTGAAGCGTCTCGCATTCGTTATCGTTCAAATAACGATTGGAGTTGTCCCATTACGATCAGAGCTCCATATGGCGGTGGTGTGCACGGTGCCCTTTATCATTCACAATCAGTTGAAGCGGTCTTTGCCAATCAACCAGGGCTAAAGATTGTCATGCCTTCAAATCCATATGATGCTAAGGGTCTATTAAAAGCGGCGATCCGTGATGAAGACCCTGTATTATTCTTTGAACATAAACGTGCGTACCGTCTTTTAAAAGAAGAAGTACCAGAGGACGATTACGTAATACCAATCGGAAAAGCCGATGTTAAGCGTGAAGGTGATGATATTACGGTTATTACTTACGGGTTATGTGTCAACTTTGCCCTTCAAGCTGCTGAAAAATTAGAAGAAGAAGGTATTTCTACTCATATTTTAGATTTAAGAACAGTATACCCTCTTGATCAAGAAGCGATAATTGAAGCAGCTAAGAAAACGGGTAAAGTGTTATTAGTTACAGAAGATAACAAAGAAGGCAGTGTGATGAGTGAAGTTTCTGCAATTATCTCAGAAAACTGCTTATTTGATCTTGATTCACCTGTACAGCGCTTAGCAGGACCAGATGTACCAGCAATGCCTTATGCCCATACAATGGAGAAATTCTTCATGGTTAGTCCTGATAAAGTAGAAGCAGCGATGCGCGATTTAGCAGAATTTTAATTGGTTGTATAAAGGAGGTTTCAATAGATGAGTGTCGAGAAAATCACGATGCCTCAATTAGGAGAAAGTGTGACGGAAGGTACTATTAGTTCTTGGTTAGTAGGCGTCGGAGATCAAGTAAATAAATACGATCCAATCGCCGAAGTCATGACAGATAAAGTCAATGCTGAAGTGCCGTCTTCCTTTACAGGTAAAATTACAGAGCTTGTAGCTAATGAAGGAGACACCATTGAAGTAGGCGAATTGATATGCTACATCGAGGTAGAAGGAAGTTCTGATACGTCAAGTGATGCTGGTTCATCTAATTCTGATGAACAGCCTAAAGAAGAAACAAACGAAGAATCAAAAGATCAATCGATGAAGAAGCGCTATTCACCTGCCGTGTTAAAAATGGCACAAGAACATGACATTGATTTAAATCAAGTCGATGGTTCTGGTCGTGGTGGACGTATTACACGAAAAGATTTAGAAAAATTAATTCAGTCTGATCATGTACCGTCAAAATCAGCTAGCAAGCAAGAAAAATCACAAACTGAATCATTCGCAACGCCACAGCAAGACGTATCCAAACCTGCTGATATGCCAACTACTCAAGCAGGAGATGTAGAAGTTCCGGTATCTGGCGTTCGAAAAGCTATTGCACAAAATATGGTTAAATCAACGACTGAAATTCCACATGCTTGGATGATGGTAGAGGTTGATGTGACTGAATTAGTGAATATGCGAGATGAATTAAAAGATGAATTCAAGCGTAAAGAAGGCTTTTCATTAACTTATTTTGCTTTCTTTGTAAAAGCTGTCGCTCAAGCCCTAAAAGAATTCCCAGAGCTAAATAGTACATGGGCTGGAGATAAAATCATACAAAAACAAGATATCAACTTATCGATTGCTGTTGCGAATGATAACCAACTTTTTGTACCAGTTATCAAAAATGCTGATGAGAAAAGCGTCAAAGGTATAGCGAAAGATATCGTTGACTTAGCTACGAAAGCCCGTAATGGCAAGTTAACCAATGACGATATGCAAGGCGGAACATTCACGGTAAATAATACAGGATCATTTGGTTCTGTTCAGTCAATGGGTGTGATCAATCACCCTCAGGCTGCCATTTTACAGGTGGAATCCATTGTTAAACGACCAGTATATATGAACGGTATGTTTGCTGCGCGTGACATGGTGAACTTATGCTTATCATTAGACCACCGTATATTAGATGGATTAGTATGCGGTAATTTCTTATCCAGAGTTAAAGAAATTCTTGAAAATATGTCTAAGGACAATACATCAGTCTACTAAATGATAGTCCAAACCCCAGTAATTGAACTTTAATAAAGTTCTTGCTGGGGTTTATATGTATCAATAATATTTCGGGGAGAGATAATGATGAACGTTTCAATTGTTAAAGCAGCTCCTGAACATACAGAAGACATTAGCAGAATTTGTTCACTAGGTTGGAGACAAACGGTTCAAAGAATCTATAGTGAAGAGTACCAAATAAAAAACGTCGAGCATTGGTATAATCATAAACGCGTTCATGAAGATATTGTTAACGGTATTTATACTCACGTAGCCATCGTAGATGAACAAGTTGCCGGAACCATAGGTGGAATAGTGAGTAAGTTAGGTACAAGTGAAATCTATGTATTTTACGTAGATGACGCTTATAGATATAGTGGTATAGGAACTAAACTTCTAGAGGCATTTACCAAGGAACATATCAAAAAGGGTGCAACAGAACAATATGCTTCCGTACAAGAAGGGAATAAGCTAGGTATACCATTTTACAAATCAAGAGGGTTTAAACAAAAAGGTGAAGATCAACGCTTTTACAGAGAAATTGTTAGCTAGAAAATAAAAAAATAGGTTATATCGTGGTGTGGTTTAATATAATTGAAACGTACACCTAAAATTGTTAATATGTTATTGAAACTTAAATTTTTAGAAAAAAGGAGCCATTTAACTCATGGATTTTAACATTTATATGCAAGATTTTGTGAACCAGGCTAGAACGGAAATTAACGAAGCCGGTTTCGAAAATCTGACTACACCTGAAGAAGTTGACGAAGCTTTTGCTAGAAAAGGTACAACTTTAGCGATGGTTAACTCAACTTGTGGATGTGCTGGTGGTGTTGCACGTCCAGCTGCAGCTAATGCAATACATCATGATCATCGTCCAGATTACTTAGTAACGGTTTTTGCTGGTCAAGACCGAGAAGCAACTGAAAGAGCACGTGAATACTTTGAAGGTTATCCACCGTCATCACCTTCATTTGCTTTATTAAAAGACGGTAAAATCCAAAAGATGGTGGAGCGCCATGAGATTGAAAGCTCAACACCAATGGAAGTTGTTCAACAGCTTCAAGCTTTATTTGATGAATACTGTGAAGAATACTAAAGATGAAAGGTGGTTTTGGACCACCTTTTTCTTTTGTTTCATAAATTAATAAGATATAGTTATGACAAAGAACAATGATAAAGAAAGAGGCAAGACTGCATGTTTAAAATTGGTTCACGTACCATTAAAACAGCCATTGGTGCTCCTGTATCCATTTTCATAGCTCAAATAATAGGTCTAGATAACTTCATCTCAGCCGCAATCTTAACCATTCTATGTATCAAAGCGACTAGACGAAGTTCGATTTTAAGTGCCTGGTACAGGTTTTATGCCTGTTTAGTAGGAATTGCTGTCTCAGGTCTTGTATTTGAGCTCATCGGTTATCACCCTTTATCTGTAGGATTAGTTCTTATTATATTTATACCTATTACTGTAGCCTTAAAGATTACTGAGGGAGTAATCACGAGCGCAGTCATTATTCTACACGTTTATGGTGCAGGTCAATTTACATTTGACCTCGTACTTAATGAAGTGATTTTGCTTTCGGTAGGTATTGGTGTGGCGCTAATTTTAAATCTTTATATGCCAAGTTTAGAGAGTGATCTTGAAAACGTACAAAAAGAAATTGAGTACAACTTCGGGGTGATTCTTAAAGAAATTGCACATTTTCTAAAGACAGGCGATCATACTTGGAATGGCTCAGAGCTTACTGAAGTATCGCATTTGTTAGAGCAAGCTAATCATTTAGCTTCAAGAGATGTTGAAAATCACCTGTTAAGAAGTCATCATCCGCATTATCACTACTTTCAAATGAGACAGAAACAATTTGAAATTTTAGAGCGGATGCTGCCATTAATTAGCAGAATTAAAGCAAATGATGATGAGTATGAATATATAGGGGAGTTATTTGAAGAGTTAGCTTATCACGTGCAACCTAAAAACACCGCAGTTAAGTACTTAGAGCAACTCCGGAATATTCGAAAGCAGTTTAATCAAGAAGAGTTACCTCAAGACAGGCAAGCATTTGAGGAAAGAGCTAATTTATATTTACTATTAAATGAAATTGAACAATACTTAATATTGAAACGTTCTTATAAAAAAAGTGACATATAATTTAAAATCCCCCAGACATAAGTCTGAGGGATTTTAATATAATTAGATCTCGAGTTTATATAAACATAGCGGCTGCGAATGTGAATGTGGATAATAGCATTGCGATAATCATTAACCAAATTACAACCGTTGTCCATTTTTTGCGTTTTCTTCTACCTGATGAAAAAGGAGCCTGAGGCTTCTTTTTTTGTTGCTTTTTAGTCACGCTAGATTCCTCCCTTAAAACGTTAACACTAATTTTATTGTAAAAGAAAAAGTAAGATTGGACAAGATGAATCTTTCCTTTAAAATAGAAATAGGATAGAATTTTCTTAAATTTTTTTGAATTAAAATGAGAAGTAATAGATTAGAAGGGAAAGGAGCTCATAAAAATGGGAAACGATTTTAATCAATCGAAACAAAATTGGCAAGAAAGCTTACAAAAAGCTCAGAAACGTTTTCCTGAAAGGAAAGATCCATTTGTGAATAAATCGGATATTGAAGTTGATCCGTTGTATTATCCCGAAAATGAAGCTGTATATGATGAATATATGGAGAAATTAGGGTTTCCGGGTCAATACCCATATACACGTGGCATTCAGCCTGGGATGTATCGTAGTCGTTTTTGGACGATGCGACAATACGCAGGTTTTGGATCGGCTAAAGAGACAAATGAACGCTTTAAATATTTACTAGAACAAGGCCAAACAGGCTTGTCTGTTGCTTTTGATCTTCCAACACAAATTGGCTATGACTCAGATGATCCAATGGCTGAAGGCGAAGTTGGAAAAGTAGGCGTAGCCATTGATTCGTTGGAAGATATGGAGATTTTACTGAAGGATATTCCATTAGATCAAGTTAGTACGTCTATGACGATTAACGCACCGGCATCTGTTTTATTATGTATGTATATTGCTGTAGCAGAAAAGCAAGATGTTCCTAAAGAAAAGATTACCGGTACGATTCAAAATGATATATTAAAAGAATATATTGCAAGAGGAACTTACATATATCCACCAAAGCCATCAATGCGACTGATCACAAATATTTTTGATTACTGTGCTAAAGAAGTACCTAAATTTAACACCATTAGTATATCAGGCTATCACATTCGCGAAGCTGGTTCGACTGCCGTACAGGAAGTCGCGTTCACACTAGCTAACGGCATGGCTTACGTTAAAGCAGCAATTGAAAGCGGTTTAGATGTGGATGAATTCGCTCCAAGATTAGCTTTTTTCTTTAACGCTCATAATCATTTCTTTGAAGAAGTTGCTAAATTTAGGGCAGCTAGAAGAATATGGGCGAGCATCATGAAGGAGAAGTTTGGTGCAAAGAGTGAAAAAAGTCTACGACTACGTTTTCATACTCAAACAGGAGGTTCTACTTTAACGGCTCAACAACCTGATAACAACATCGTTCGTGTTGCACTCCAAGCGCTTTCTGCTGTCATGGGGGGAACACAAAGTCTGCATACGAACTCTCGTGATGAGGCGTTAGCGTTACCAACTGAGGAATCAGCCCGTATTGCATTAAGAACACAGCAAGTGATCGCTCATGAAAGTGGTGTTGCAGATACAGTCGACCCACTAGCAGGTTCGTATTATGTTGAATCTATGACGGATCAATTAGAAGAAGATATTATGTCTTATATAGACAAAATTGAAGAAATAGGTGGAGCGGTACAAGCTGTTGAAGAAGGGTATATGCAGCGAGAGATTCACCAGGCTGCATACGAAGCTCAGAAGAAAATTGAATCTAATGAAGAAATTATAGTCGGTATGAATGAATTTCAGATTGATGAAGATGTTCAAGCAGATCTATTAAAAGTAGATGAAGCATTAGAACAGAACCAGGTTAACCAAGTTCAAAATATACGTAAAAACCGTAACCAAGGTGAAGTAGATCGCGTATTAAATGATTTGAAGCAAGCTTCACGAGACGAATCGGAAAATTTAATGCCATACATTTTAGATGCGGTTAAAGCCTATGCAACAGTCGGTGAAATTTGTCACACATTACGTGATGTATTTGGAGAGTACACGGGAGCTTAATGAAGGAGGGTAATCAATGGAACAGAAAATTAGAGTTTTAATAGCAAAACCAGGGTTAGATGGTCATGACCGCGGTGCTTTAGTCATTGCTCAAGCGTTAAGAGATTATGGAATGGAAGTTATTTATACAGGCTTACGTCAATCAGCAGCTCAAATTGCACAAGCTGCTATTCAAGAAGACGTAGATGTTGTTGGGTTATCATCTTTATCCGGTGGTCATAAAGCTTTATTTCCAAAAGTGGTAGAAGAGTTATCAAAACGTGATGCTGAGGATATTCCCGTCATCGGAGGTGGCGTCATTCCAGATGAGGATGTCGACTTTTTAGAGGAAAAGGGTGTAAAGAAGATCTTTACATCAGGAACTCCGACGACAGAAATTGCGAAATTTATCGATGAGTTAATCCGAGGTGAAAAGGTATGAAAAAAATAGCTCATATTGGTATTGCTGTATCGGATTTAGATGCCATGATTCCTTTTTACCGTGATCAATTAGGGCTATCCTTTCAAGGTACTGAAGAGGTTGAATCTGAAGGCGTGCGAGTTGGATTCTTTAAAATTGGCGAAAGTGCCATAGAATTATTAGAGCCTTTAAATGAGACATCACCAATTGCTAAGTATATAGAAAAGAAAGGCGAAGGAATTCACCATGTTGCCTTAGATGTCGACAATATTCAAAAGCGTCTTGATCATCTAAAAGAAAACGGGATTCCACTGATTCATGAAGAACCTAAAATGGGTGCACATGAGAGTCAAGTGGCATTTTTACACCCCAAAGCTGCAAACGGCGTATTATTCGAACTTTGTGAACAGAAGCAGGAGGAATAGTTATGGATATCTATGATAAAATTAATGAATTGTACGATAAACGACGTAAAGTAGAACTAGGTGGCGGAGATGAAAAAATCCAAAAACAACGTGATAAAGGTAAAATGACCGCACGCGAACGAATTGATTATTTGCTTGATGAAAGGTCATTTGTAGAATTAAATCCATTCATCGAACACCGTGTGACGGACTTTGGGATGAATGGTAAGGACGTACCTGGTGAAGGTGTCGTAACCGGCTATGGTACGGTTAACGGTCGTCCGATTTATTTATTCGCTCAAGATTTCACGGTTTATGGTGGTGCGTTAGGTGAAATGCACGGCAGAAAAATTGCTGCTGTTATGGATTTAGCTGCGAAGAATGGAACACCGTTTATCGGGCTAAATGACTCTGGTGGTGCTAGAATTCAAGAAGGTGTTGCATCACTAGATGGTTATGGTCACGTGTTCTATCGTAATTCTATTTATTCTGGTGTCATACCACAAATTTCTGTTATTATGGGGCCATGTGCTGGTGGAGCTGTCTATTCGCCAGCGATTACCGATTTTGTCGTCATGGTAGAGGAAACATCTCAAATGTTTATTACAGGCCCTAAAGTGATCGAAACGGTAACAGGTGAGTCCATTTCTTCTGAAGACCTAGGAGGGGCTGGCGTACATAATAGTAAGAGTGGGAATGCCCACTTAAAAGCAAAAAATGAAGAGGAAGCACTCGATCAAGTAAAACAACTAATTGAGTATCTCCCGCAAAATCAAAATGAAAAAACGCCAAAACTTGACTCAGGTGAAAAAGAAGCATTTAGAGAAGATATAACAGATTTAATTCCATTTGATGCGGTAAGACCTTATGATGTCCGTACGATTATTAATGAAGTGGTGGATGACGACTCGTTCTTCGAAATACATCCAGACTTCGCTAAGAATGTTGTGGTCGGTTTTGCCAGAATTAATGGTGAGAGTGTCGGTTTAGTTTGTAACCAACCTAAATATTTAGCGGGTGGATTAGATATTGATTCTAGTGATAAAGCGTCTCGATTCATTCGATTCTGTGACTCATTTAATATCCCTATTATTACATTTGAGGATGTAACAGGATTCTTCCCTGGAGTTAAGCAAGAACATGGTGGTATTATTAGACATGGAGCAAAAATTCTCTATGCTTATTCAGAAGCAACCGTTCCTAAAATTACAGTGATTACGCGAAAAGCTTATGGCGGAGCATACGTCGCTTTAAATAGTAAATCTATAGGTGCCGATTTAGTATTCGCCTGGCCGAATGCTGAAATTGCTGTTATGGGACCTGACGGAGCTGCTAATATTATTTTTGCTAAAGAAATTAAAGAAAGTGATCACCCTGAAGAAACACGTCAACATAAAATTAACGAATACCGCGAAAAATTCGCAAATCCATACGTCGCAGCAGGTTTAGGCATGGTCGATGATGTCATTGACCCTAGAGAAACTCGAATTAAATTGACCCAGAGCTTAGAAATGTTAAAGAACAAGCAAGAGGATAGACCAAATAAGAAACACGGTAATATTCCTCTATAATTAGTGGAGGTGCTACATCTTGATTGAAGTAAATAAACAACGATTAATTGATGAATTTATGGAATTAGTACAAGTGGATTCAGAAACGAAGCATGAAGAGAAAATCTCAGAGGTTCTTAAAGAAAAATTCACCGCCCTAGGTCTAACAGTTAAAGAAGATAATGCCAAAGAAAAAACGGGTCATGGTTCTAACAATTTAGTGTTTACGTTAAAAGGAACAGAGGATGCTGACCCAATTTTTTTTACTTCCCATATGGATACAGTAGTTCCAGGTGCCGGAATTACACCGTCTATTGAAGGCGATTTTATCGTATCGGATGGAACGACGATTTTAGGCGCTGACGATAAAGCTGGCATTGCAGCAATGCTTGAAGCAATTAAGAGCCTTAAAGAACAAGATGTTGAACACGGTGATCTACAATTCGTTATCACGGTGGGGGAAGAATCAGGTCTTGTAGGGGCCAAAGCGTTTGACTCAAGCTTATTAAATGCGAAATACGGTTATGCCATCGACAGTAATGGGCAAGTTGGGGGCATTATTGTAGCAGCACCTACTCAGGCTAAGCTCTATATGACGTCCCACGGTAAAACTGCTCATGCTGGTGTGGCACCAGAAGAAGGAATATCGGCTATTACATTAGCTGCTAAAGCCATTGCTAAAATGCCACTAGGTCGAATTGACGATGAAACAACAGCTAATATTGGCCGTTTTGAAGGTGGTAAAGCGACCAATATAGTAAGTGATGAAGCGAATATTTTAGCCGAAGCCCGTTCGCTTGATCCTGAGAAACTTGATAGGCAATTAGAGGAAATGAAAAAAGCGTGCCAAGTAGCGGAAAATGAACTAGGTGGTTCAATCGAAGTAAAAACCGAAACGATGTATCCAGGCTATAAGCATAAAGCAGGAGACCAGGTAGTCGAAGTCGCTCGAAAGGCAGCTTCAAAAATTGGTAGAGAAAGTGAACTTAAGAAGAGCGGCGGTGGAAGTGACGCTAATATTTTTGCCGGATTAGGTATTCCTACGGTTAATTTGTGTGTTGGTTATGAGAACATCCACACGACAAATGAACGTATGCCAGTTGATGAATTAGTTAAGATCTCTGAATTCGTTACTTCGATTATAATCGAAGCCAAAGAACAGTAATCTAAAGTGCTTGGTGTTCGTCATCAAGCACTTTTCATATTAATATTTTGTTGGTGGTTTTAAGATGAAAAAAGGTCGAATTATATATCATGTTGATATGAATAGCTTCTATGCCTCGGTTGAAATGGCTTATAATCCCAAATTGAAAGGAAAGCCTGTAGCAATTGCAGGAAATCCAGAAGAAAGAAGGGGGATTGTCGTCACGAGCAGTTACGAGGCAAGAGCAAAAGGTGTCAAAACGACGATGCCTTTGTGGCAAGCTTTCCAGCATTGCCCTGAGTTAATCGTCTTAAAACCAAATTTTGATCGATATAGAGAAGCGTCACGTCATATGTTTTCTATTCTTTCAGAAGTCACACCGATTGTTCAACCAGTATCCATAGATGAAGGGTATATGGATGTGACAGATTATGTCGGTAGTCAAAATCCAATAAAACTTGCAGAGGAATTGCAAAAGCGAGTTTTAAATGAACTAGATCTCCCATCTAGCATTGGAATCGCGCCTAATAAGTTTTTGGCCAAAATGGCATCTGATATGAAAAAACCTTTAGGGATTACCGTTCTTAGAAAACGAGAAATTAAGGAAAAATTATGGAAGTTATCTATTGGTGAAATGTATGGTGTTGGCCAAAAAACGGCTGATAAATTAAAGAAGCTTGATATTGAAACGATTGGTGACCTTGCATTAAAAGATGTGATGACACTAAAAAATTTATTAGGGATAAACGGTGAGAGGCTACATCAAAGAGCAAATGGTATAGACGATCGCCCTGTGGACCCAGATGCCGTTAATGATTTTAAAAGTATCGGAAATTCTACAACACTCCCATATGACATGACAGACCAACAGGAGATTAATCGGATTTTTGATCAATTATCTGAAAAAGTTGCTGATCGAATGGAGAGAAAAGAAGTCGTCTCAGAAAATATTCAAATTATGATTCGTTATCATGACCGAAAAACAATTACTCGTAGCAGGCAATTACGTGAATTTGTTGAGACAAAACAAGAGATTAGTCAACTTGCTAAGCAACTATTTCAGCAACATTGGAATGAGGACCCTGTCAGACTTTTAGGAGTCACAGCCCAGCAATTAACCGCAAAAGATGAAATGTTTAAACAACTTGATTTGTTTAATTATGAGAAAGAGGCAGAGAAGGAAGAACTATACCTTACTGTGGATCAGTTAAAGGAAAAGTATGGAGACAATACTTTCGTAAAATTAAAAAGCCAGAGGCAGGCAAAAATGAGTACGAGCTTTCAAAAAGATTTTTTAAATGAATATAAAAATAACCAAAATAACTCCAAATGATCGTAATCACTTGGAGTTATTTTTGAGTTATTTAAATAATTTCTTTAGTATTTTTCGTCCCACTTTTGAATTAGGGTATCTAAACGCTAAGTCAAACGAAGTTGTTTGTTTCAGGACGCTTTTTTCGTGTGTAAACGCATCAAAACTATATTTACCATGATATTTACCAATCCCACTCGTACCAATTCCTCCAAATGGAAGTTGGTTATTACCGAGGTGCATAATTGTGTCGTTTATACACCCACCGCCAAACGAGATGTTCTTTATAGCCCATTCTTGTTTTTTTTCATTTTCTGAGAAGAAGTATAAGGCTAATGGGTTACGAGAATGTTCGATATGATCATGAATTTCTTCTAGATTTTCATACGTTAGAATTGGAAGAATAGGTCCAAAAATTTCATCGTGCATCATCTTTGAAGTCCAATCAACGTTATCAACTAAAGTAGGATTAATTTGCCTATTCGTTCTGTCCGACTTTCCACCGTAAACGATTTTACCCTGATCCAAATAGCTCACTAAGCGATCAAAATGAGCATCATTTACAATCTTAGAGAAATCTCCGCTTTGCATAGGGTCTTCTGAATACATTTTTTCAATTTCTTTTTTCAAGTGGTCAATTAAAGGTTGTTTGATATCTCGATGTACTAATAAATAATCGGGTGCAACACAAGTTTGACCCGCATTGACAAACTTACCCCAAGTAATCCGCCTTGCTGCATATTCTAATTTGGCATCTTTGTCCACGATACAAGGACTTTTACCGCCTAATTCTAGTGTGACTGGGATGAGTTGTTGACTCGCTTTTTCCATAATAATTTTCCCAACATTTACACTACCAGTAAAGAAGATAAAGTCTAAAGGTTGCTCAAGAAGCTCTTGACTTACTTCCTTATCTCCTTGAACGACAGTTATATATTTTTCTTCGAATGTTTCTGTAATCATTTCTTTAATTAATTCGCTCGTATAAGGTGTTAGTTCAGATGGTTTTATAATGGCTGTATTACCAGCGGCAATGGCACCAATTAGTGGAGCTATTGCCAGGTGTAATGGATAATTCCAAGGACTAATAATTAATGTTACACCATATGGCTGTTTATAGATTAAACTTTTAGCTCCTTTATGGGTCGTTGGAGTTTTAACCTTTTTAGGTTGCATCCATTCACGTAAATGTTTAATCGTATAATTTATTTCTTGTTGCAAGAATCCAAACTCAGTTGTTAAAACTTCATAACTCGACTTATTTAAGTCTTTGTGCAACGATTCATATATTCTAGGTTCATAACGGTTAAGCATTTCTTGTAATTTTTGAAGTTGGTGAATTCGATACGTATAGGTCATTGTTTTCCCAGCTCGAAACATCGTCTTTTGATTTTGAACTAGCGTTTGAATATCGGTCATACTCATCACCCCTCCTTTTGAACCGTGTAAGTATATAAGTCTTTTGCATAGATTGTATTTGGAAGCACGTCATTAACTTTGTCTAATTCTTTTTCTAAGTCATGATCTTGATAACGAGATGAGACGTGATTTAATATTAATTGTTTTACATTGGCTTTCTTTGCAAGTTCGGCTGCTTGAATACTCGTTGAGTGGTTATAGTCTTTTGCTAAAGCTCGGTCTTCATCCGTAAAAGTCGCTTCATGAATTAGTAGGTCCGAATCATAAATAGATTCTATAATTTCTTCGGTTGGAAGTGTGTCACCTAATATAGACACTTTCTTTCCTTTAATTATTGGGCCTGTCACATCTTCTCTATAAATGGTTTGTCCATCTGGCAGCGTTATTTTCTCATGGTTTTTAATGTCTTGATAGATCGGTCCAGGCTTAATTCCTAATTCTTTTAATTTATTTGGTAATAGATGACCAACTGAATCCTTTTCTTCAATAATAAAACCATAAGAAGGCACACCATGTTTTAATCGTAATGACTTTACGATAACGTGCTCATCTTCAAAGAGTATATTTGAATCAATCGATTTGAAAACAATCGGATATTTTAAATGAGTCTCACTTACTTTAAGGCTCAGTTCAATAAATTCTTTTAAACGGGGTGGCCCGTATATCTCTAATGGTGTTGTCCCTTCTTGGAAGGATCTGCTACTGAGGAGACCTGGAAGACCAAAAATATGATCACCATGCATATGCGTAATAAATATTTTAGAGATTTTTCTAGGTTTGATTTTAGAATGTAAGATTTGATGTTGTGTGGCTTCACCACAATCAAATAACCATACTTCGTCACGTTGTTGAAGCATGGATAAAGCAAGTGATGAGACATTCCTCTTTTTTGACGGTACCCCAGAACCTGTACCGATAAACGTGATCTCCACGGTTAAATAGCCTCCCATCTAATCTATATTAATTTTGTTTTTAATTTAGGGTTTATGTTTCTTCATAATATCAGGAACATCGCTAAATATGCCATCTGCTTCCATTGTGACACATTTTTTCATTGTACTCACGCGATTAACTGTGAAGACACGGTAAGGAATGTTTTTGTCGAATAAAAGTTTGACCATTTTAGATGATAGTAAACGTGACTTGAAGTGTAATGCATTTGCACCTATATCGTCTAATACTTCATCCACTTTTCCTAACTGTATATTGGTTAATAGAGCGAGTTCTATATCGTCATTAATGTCTCGCAAACGTTTAATCGTATTTGGATTATAACTAGAAATAATAGTCCGATCGATAACATTATACTCGTTTATTAGATCCATCACGCGTTTTTCAATCGTTGGGTATTCAATGACATTTGTCTTAAGTTCAACATTAATGAGTAAGTCCCTATTTTGAATCCATTGTAAAAATTCTTTTAGTGACATAATAGGGGTATGTATATAGTGTTTAGAAAACCAGTAACCAGCATCAAATTCTTGTAATTCGTCTAATGTGTAATTTTGGACGAATCCGGTTCCATTAGTTGTTCGTCTAATGTTTTCATCATGAATAATTACGGGAATTAAATCTTTAGTTAGTTGGACGTCTAATTCAATCCCGTCAGCCCCTAATTGCTCAGCTAGCTCAAAAGCTGGCAATGTATTCTCAGGTGCATATTGGCTGGCACCTCGATGTGCGAACACTTTTGTAGAGATAATGGCCACCTCTTTCTATATGGTCATATTAATAATTACGATAAAAAATATATAAATCCTGTCATTTCTTTTATGATTGTGGTTTATTACGCATAAAAAGTCAATTGAATTCAAGGAAAAAGTGGGTGGAGAAGCTTGTTAAACTTAACTTGAATAAATCTAATTTCATAACATGAATGTAAAGTGTTTTTGTAGTATAATAAAAATGAATACCTATTCAGTGGAGGCTACAAAATGACTGAACAAACAATACATCAAATAACATTACCTACCCCTTACGCTGTCGGGGATGTCCATCTTTATGTTGTCATAGATGAAGCGGTTACCTTAATTGATGCAGGCGTTCATACCGATGAAGCATGGGAAGTCTTTAAAGGAGAGCTTAAAAAGCTTAATTTAACAATTCATGATATTGATCAAGTTGTGCTGACACATCATCATCCTGATCATATAGGATTAGTTGGGCGATTAGACCACGTTGATCGAATTTATGGAGATGAATTAGTTCATACTTGGTTAACCCGTGATCAAGCTTATTTTGATCATTATTTGGATTTCTTTAATCAAATGTATGAAAAATGGGGAGTACCTGAGCCATTTCGTATTATTCATAAATCATTATCTCAGACTTTGAAATTTTCAACTGAAGGGGCGTTAACGGATGTGTTAACAGAAGGTGATGCTATTCCAGGGTTATCTGACTTTATAACGTTAGAAACACCCGGTCATGCTGAAAGCCACCTTTCATTTTATAATTCTAAAACAGGTGATTTCTTAGGCGGCGACTTTTTAATTAAGCATATTTCATCTAACCCTTTGTTAGAGCCACCTAGAACAAAGGGAAAGGAGCGCCCTAAGCCATTACTTCATTATCGCGATTCGATGAAAAAGGTTTTGGACTATAATTTTTCCAGTATTTACCCAGGGCACGGGGAGATTTTTTCCGGCCATCATTCATTAATTTTAGACCGGTTAGCTAAACAGGAAAAACGTGCTTATAAAGTTCTTGATTTTCTAAAAGAAAAGCCGGCAACACCTTTTGAAGTTTGTCAATTTTTATTCCCGAAACATTATGAGCGTCAATTCGGTCTCACCATGTCTGAGACGGTCGGCCAATTAGACTATTTAATGGATGTGGGTGAAATAGTTGAGCAACAAGATTCAGGCACCAGCTATTTCGCACCTAAGTACGTTATAACCAAAGAATGAGGATGAGTCAAAGGGTGCCAAAGACAAACTGTAAGTTGGATTAGTTGAAATATTAATTAAGCGTAGTCAAAATGCGTAGACTCCTGCAGGAATAGCACGAGCTGAAAATCACGCAAAACGAACGGAAGTGAGTTTTGGGAAGTTGAAGCCGTGCCTGCGGAAAGTGGAGCATTTTGACGGAGCGTAATAGGAAACTCCGTACTTTGCTTCAAAGCACTTAATCAAAGTACGGAGTTTCTATCAATTTAAATTCTATTGTCCCAGTTCATTTTACATCTATCAGATCATGAAATAAGATCCACTGCTGATGTTGTGGGGTTTGGAGTAATAGCCGTTGTGTTAATGAGTCAACCTGCACGATGACCCCAGAAATGATTTGGCTTTGGTAAGGGTCAAACAGGGTTAATTGAACAAGTGATTGGTCGTATAAAGCTTTTTGAATACGTTGTTCTAGCCACTCGATTTCCTGTTCATCTAGTTGTGGTTTCGTTTGTTGTCTTATTCGTTGTTGATGGTGTTCAATTAATTCTTTATGCTCTGGTAGCATCATTCGACTAGATTCCCATAGTAAGTTATGGCCGCGTGTTAATTTATTAGGTTGCATGATGTCCCTCCTTATTTATAGTGACCACCGATTTTTTGAGCACGGTCAAACACTTGCCCTGCTTCTTGTAAAGAAGAGGCGCGTACAATGGCTGTTTGCCCAAACTTCTTTCGAATATCATCCATAGCCTTGCTTAGTTGATCTTTTTCAACGGAAGGGTTAAACAGGCTGAGTTGATAAACATCTGCTGATTGTAACTGCGATAAAGTTACACCAACGCTTCGGACCGGGAGTCCATCCCAATGTTTATTTAATAGCTGCAGGGCAGCATGAAACAAATCCATTCCGTAGTTAGTCGGGGATGTCAGTTTGATTTGTCGGTGAAATCCTGTCGGGTCATTAACATTAGCCCCACGTAACCCAAGGGACAAAGTGTGTCCGCGGTAATTTTTAGCCCTCGCACGCTTAGCAACTTCCTCACTTAATTCTAATAAGACGATTTTAATATCTTCTAACGTTTCATAATCTCTTGGCAATGTCATGTGATGCCCGACGGCTTTTTGGCCGTTATGAGTTTGTGTGCTGACAGGTGAGTAATCGATACCGTTAGCAATATTCGAAAGCACTTCACCGTTAATTCCCCAACGTTTCTTTAAATATTGGACAGGGTAGTTGGCAAGGTCACCGATCGTTTGAATCCCCATACGACTAAAATGCTTTTCCATACGACTTCCGACACCAAACATTTTTCCGACCGGAAGTTTCCACATCGTATCTTTCATATGGTGATGCGTAAGCTCAAAGATTCCTTGTTCATTTTTCTTAGCAAAAGCATCACAGGCAATCTTCGCTAAAACTTTGTTGGGTCCTATTCCAACACGTGCATAAACACCGAGTTCCTCTTGAATTTCGTCCTGAATGTTATGAGCAACTGTATAACGATCCCCAAACAATCGCTCCGTTCCTGTTAAATCTAGAAATTGTTCATCAACTGAAAAGACTTCGACTTGATCTGTAAACCGTTCAAGGATTTGAGTGATTTGGTAAGATAACTCAATATATAATTTCATTCTAGGCCGAACGATGATGAGGTCAGGGCATTTTTGCTGTGCCTGCCAGAGAGCTTCAGCTGTCTCCACATCATACTGTTTGGCAATCGGGCATGCCGCTAATATAATCCCGCTTCTTCGCTCTGGGTCTCCAGCTACAACAACTGGGTGGTCTTGCAGCTTTGGATTCGCCGATTTTTCAACGGAAGCGTAAAATGATTGCATATCAACTAAAAAAATTAATTTGTTGTCCATATAATCCTCTCCAACAGAACTTATGTTCGTGATATTATTATATACGAACGTTTGTTCTTTTATCAATAGAAATTTATGACAACAAAAACTCGCTACCCGAAAATCGAGTAGCGAGTTAAGTTATATGCGATGATTTTGATATATATTTGCTTTTGTAATTTGTTTTAAACGTTCATAAGTTTCATTAGAAATTTGAGCTTCTTGATAAGCACGTACATTATCGATGACTTGTTGCGAGTCGCTTGCACCTAACACTAAACTTGATAAGGTTGGATGTTTCAAAGCATACCCAATAGCTAATGCTTGAGGAGATATGCCTGACTCATGAGCTAAGTCTTGTAAAGAGGTAATCGCAGATTTAAGTTCATTTCCGTTATAATCTAAAAAGCCGTCTTGACCTTTCTTTTGCCATTGTGTTTGACCATGGTGAGTTAACATGCCTTTTCCTAAGGCGCCTCTTGCAACAACACCAATTTGATGTTCTTTTAATAATTCCAATATTTCTTCCTCAGGTCGACGGTCTAATAAACTGTATTGCATCATAACACTGGTAATGTTAGATTTTTCAACGAATTTCTTGATGACATTAGGTCTAATAGAAGAGATTCCATAATAACGAATTAACCCATCTTGTTGTAGCTCCTCAAACGCTTCAATCACTTCATCAGTTGGGTCATCAATTGTTCCGCCGTGCAACTGGTATAGATCAATATAATCGAGACCAAGGCGTTGAAGACTGTTTTTGAACGCTTCTTTTAGATAAGACTTAGATGGATCCCAATACCAACCTTCTTGTCCAGGTTCAAAATGGTTTCCACCTTTAGTTGCTATCATGACTTGATCACGCTTACCTTTAATCGCTTGACCGACTATTTTTTCGTTTTCACCAAAATCATATAAATCAGCAGTATCTAAATAATTAATCCCTTGATCAAGTGCTGTTTGAATAATGTTTTCAGCCTGTTTCACATTGGTACCTAAATTCATACAGCCAAGACTAATTTCGGACACTTTTAAATTAGAATGTCCTAATGTTCTTTTTTGGATCATCATCATGCCTCCTTCTTTAATCTATTTTAGTATAACAATTAGGGAAGACAAACGATAAGTCTGTATATGCTACAATGGGGGTTAGAAAGGGGATCTGTATGTCGAAGAAATTTGAAGAGAAAACCATTAATACTGAAACTATTTATGAAGGCAAAGTGATAGATGTCAAAATCGATGATGTTGAATTACCAAATGGCCAAACGTCCAAACGAGAGTTAGTCGAGCATCCAGGAGCTGTTGCAATTATTGCTGTTACCGAAGCCGATAAAATCGTCATGGTAGAGCAATACCGAAAAGCATTAGAAAAAAGTATTATTGAGATTCCTGCAGGTAAACTAGAATCAGGTGAACAGCCTGAGGTTACGGCTAGAAGAGAACTAGAGGAAGAGACAGGTTATCAAGCGGAATCCCTTGATTTCGTTGTTTCATATTATACATCGCCTGGATTTGCTAATGAGATTATTTACGTTTTCGAAGCAAGAGGGCTTAATGAAGTTGAGAACAAATTAGATGGTGATGACGATGAATTTGTCGAGTTAATTGAAGTGAGTATAGAAGAAGCATTAGAATTAATTCGATCACAACGAATTCACGATGCAAAAACGATTCATGCCATTTATTACTTAATGCAAAAAGAAGGATGAGGCTTGTGACGTTAAACAGCTATTTTGCGGACCTACATGTTCATATCGGAAGAACTATTCGCAACAATCCGGTGAAAATTTCTGCGTCCAATCATTTAACGATCTTTAATATTTTTCATTATGTCAGTGAGAAGAAAGGGCTGGACCTAGTTGGAGTCATAGACGCCCATGTCCCTGAAGTATTAGAAGAAATCGACTTATTAATCAACCAACAAGCATGTGTCGAACTGAATGGTGGGGGGATCTCTAATGGTTCTGTCACGATGTTGTTAGGTTCAGAGATCGAGCTTTATGATGAAAATTGTTCAGGTCCTATTCATGTGTTGTGTTTTTTACCTACATTAAAGAGGATGAAGGAATTCTCTCTTTGGTATCAGCAATATGTTAAAAACGAAACACTAAGTTCTCAACGAATGTATATTGAAGCCCCTGTACTACAGAAAAAAGTTAAGAGTATGGACGGCTTATTTATTCCAGCACACGTTTTTACACCCTTTAAGAGTTTATATGGAAAAGGGGTTCAGTACAGTCTAACTGAGGTTTTTGACCCAAATTTAATAGATGGTGTGGAACTAGGACTAAGCTCAGACACATCAATGGCAGATACGATCTCTGAATTGGAAAGCTATGTCTTTTTAACGAACTCAGATGCTCATTCTCTTGAGAAAATAGGTAGGGAATATCAAGAAATCAAAATGAAAGAACCTTCATTTGAGGAATTTAGAAGCGTGCTTTCCGAATCAGGTGAGCGAACCGTCGTTGCCAATTATGGGATGAACCCATTGTTAGGGAAGTATTATACGACGATTTGTAGAGGATGTGGTAGTCGCATTCAATATGCACCAACTTGCCCGCATTGTCAGTCGAAGAAAATTATAAAAGGTGTAAGTGAGAGAATCCAGGAAGTTAGTCAAGATCACCAACTTTCACAAAGGCCAAGGCCACCGTACATTCATCAAGTGCCTTTAGAGTATATTCCAGGGTTAGGTCCAAAAACGCTAGAGAAAATGAGGAAAGAATTACATCATGATATGTATATTATTCATAAGGCAAGTGAAGAGCAGTTACTAGCGATTAGTCCTAGGGTATTAGCTGACCGAATTTTACAGCTTAGACATGGTGAACTTGAAATTAACCCTGGTGGAGGAGGCACATATGGAAGTGTAAAACTTCCTGATCGTGAAAATTAAATTTGGTTGATTCTATTGGTTCTACTTTCATTTCTATCGACATAGGATTTTACTAGAGTTAGAAATGAATGGAGGAACCGGGATGAAACGTTGGTTAAAAGGGTCGTCCTACACATTGGAGCCATATATCAGTCTATACGTATTTTTATTTGTTTTATTTGTCATTGGTGTAATGTTTGGAGCAGGGTTGGTTGGAAGCTTGAGTTTTTTACAGAAGCAAGATTTGCTATTTTTTGTTGAACAGTTTTTTCACTCATTTACCGAATCAGATCGACAATATAGTTTACAAGAACTATTTAGCACTTTTTGGACACATGGCAAGTATGTCACGTTTCTCTTTTTGTTTGGTTTATCCTTTATTGGCCTGCCCGTTGTATGGTTTTTATTATTTTTAAAAGGCATTGTCATTGGTTTTACGGTAGGCTTTTTAGTTAATCAATTATCGTGGCAGGGATTTTTTATTTCCATCACATCCGTTGCACCACAAAATTTACTCATTGTACCGGCTTATTTATTAATTGTTGCAAGTAGTATGATTTTCTGTATACATGTTATGAAAATGCTATTTGCTAAGGGAAAAAGTTATTATACGATTGGCCAGGCTGTTTCACTATATTTTAGAAGTTATTTAATAGCTTTATTGATCGTTCTTGGTGGATCAATTGTTGAAGCGTTTATCTCGTCTCAAATCATGTATTGGATTATAAAATAAATTATTAAATAATAATAATTATAAAGTGTTAATTATAATCATTTTAATTTGACACTATTCCCCCTGTTACTTATAATGATAATGAGTAGTTCAGAGGGGGGGATACTAGTGGAAAACCGCATTGAAAAAATAAAAAAACAATTGCATTCTCAAAGCTATAAATTAACACCACAACGAGAAGCCACTGTACGTGTGTTATTAGAACACGAAGAAGATCATTTGAGTGCGGAAGATGTTTACCTCCTCGTAAAAGAAAAGTCACCTGAAATTGGTCTTGCAACGGTTTATCGTACATTAGAATTACTATCAGAGCTTAAAGTGGTTGATAAAATTAATTTCGGTGATGGCGTTTCACGGTATGATTTAAGAAAAGAAGGGGCCGAACATTTTCACCACCATCTTGTTTGTGTGGAATGTGGTTCTGTACAAGAAATAGAAGAAGATTTATTAGGTGATGTCGAAGAAACAATTGAATCGCAATGGGAATTTCAAGTAAAAGACCACCGTTTAACATTTCATGGCATTTGCAAACAATGTCAAAATAATGGGAACGAATAGACCTACATAGAGCGACCTTTTTTCATCAGGAAAAAAGGTTTTTTTGTTTAAACATTGTTCACGGGAACCAAACGGTTTATGTTAAATATACCAATCACCTAGTTCAGGAGGATGAATGATGGATGATGCCGTAAATGATTTTCTTCACTTTTTACAAATCGAAAAGGGATTAGCGACTAATTCCATTGCTTCTTATCGACGGGATTTAAATCAATACAATCAATATATGAAAGAAGTTGAGGAGATTACTGATCCAGTTCTTATTGAAAGAGCTCATATACGCGCTTTTTTAAAATACTTAGATGAAGCGGGGAAATCTTCATCTAGTTTAGCACGTATGATATCAACCCTAAGATCTTTTCATCGCTTCTTAATTCAAGAGTATGACTTAAGACACGATGCAACTCTACATATTCATACACCGAAAAAAGAGCGTAAATTACCTCAAGTACTATCTAATCGAGATGTCGATAAGTTGTTAGATTTACCTGGTGATGATCCACTTACGATACGTAATCGAGCCATGCTAGAGATGTTATATGCAACCGGTTTAAGAATTTCAGAATTATTATCGCTTAAGTTTAATGATTTGCATTTGTTAATGGGATTTGTAAGGGTTGTAGGTAAGGGAGGTAAAGAGCGCATTGTACCTCTCGGGAAGCATGCCCAGAAAGCATTAGAGGAGTATGTTGAATTTGCACGACCGACCTTTATAAAAAAGGAAAATGTAGATGCTTTATTCGTTAACCATAGAGGCTCTCCAATGTCCAGGCAAGGGTTTTGGAAAGTCTTGAAAAAAATCGCAGTGGAAAAAGGAATTAAAACGCCTTTGACACCGCATACATTAAGACATTCCTTTGCCACACATTTGTTAGAAAATGGTGCAGATTTACGTGCAGTTCAAGAAATGTTAGGCCATGCCGACATTTCAACGACTCAAATTTATACCCATGTTTCAAAAACTCGGATGAAAGATATTTATCAAAATTACCATCCAAGGGCATGATATGTTATAGTTTTTTAATTGTGGGTACTTGTAATTTAGAATTTTGTATTTAACGGAGGTAGAATCATCATGAACGAATCATTTAAACGCGTATTTTTAGTAGTTATGGATTCAGTTGGAATTGGCGAAGCGCCAGATGCGAAAGACTTTAATGATGAAGGGGCGGACACATTAGGCCATATCGCTGAGCATATGCAAGGTCTGACGATGCCCAATATGGCATCATTAGGTCTGAGTAATATTAGAGAAATAAAAGGAATTAGCCCAGCTGAGCAACCAAAAGCTCATTATACTAAAATGCAAGAAGCATCCGTTGGTAAGGATACGATGACTGGTCACTGGGAGATCATGGGCTTGCGTATGAACCAACCGTTCCGTACATTTCCAGAAGGTTTTCCGGATGATCTAGTTCAACAAATAGAAGAAAAAACAGGTCGTAAAGTAATTGGAAATAAACCAGCTTCTGGAACAAAGATTATTGAAGAGCTTGGTAAAGAACATATGGATACAGGTGCCTTAATTGTTTATACATCAGCAGACCCTGTTCTTCAAATTGCAGCACATGAGGAAGTAGTTCCTCTAGAAGAATTATATGAAATTTGTGAGACTGTTCGTGAGATGACGAAGGATGAACCGTACATGATTGGTCGAATTATCGCAAGACCATTCGTCGGGGAACCTGGAGACTTTAATCGTACATCCAATCGTCATGATTATGCGTTAAAACCTTTTGGTAGAACCGTTATGAGTGAAATGAAAGATGAAAATTACGATGTCATTGCCTTAGGTAAAATTAGTGACATTTATGACGGAGAAGGTATTACAGAAGCTATTCGTACAAAAGATAACAATGATGGTATGGATAAATTGTTAAACAGTTTAGATCAATCCTTCCATGGCCTTAGCTTCTTAAACCTTGTAGATTTTGATGCAAAATATGGACATCGTCGTGATCCGCAAGGCTATGGTGAAGCATTAGAAGAATTTGATCGTCAATTACCAGAAGTGTTGGACAAAATTGGGGATGAAGATCTACTAATAATTACTGCTGATCATGGGAACGACCCTATACACCACGGTACGGATCACACACGTGAATATGTACCATTATTGGTGTATCACAATGGTATTAAAGAAGGTAAAGAACTACCACTTCGTCAAACTTTCTCAGATATCGGTGCGACGATTGCGGACAACTTTGATGTTAAAGCACCAAAACACGGTCAAAGTTTCTTAGATGATATTAAGTAAAGGGAGTTATTATAGTGATTGAACAAATTAACGAAACTAAGTCTTATATTGAACAACAACTTAACGATTTCAAACCTGATATTGGACTTATCTTAGGCTCAGGTCTAGGGATTTTAGCAGATGAAATTGAAAACCCAACAACGATTGCTTATAAAGAAATTCCGCACTTTCCAACTTCAACGGTATCTGGCCACAAAGGTCAATTAGTGATTGGAAACTTACAAGGCAAAAACGTCATCGCTATGCAAGGGCGCTTTCATTACTATGAAGGCTACGAAATGAATCAAGTGACATTTCCAGTGCGTGTCATGAAAGCGCTAGGTGTTGAAAAACTGGTTGTAACTAATGCTGCTGGCGGAATTAATGAATCATTTAATCCAGGTGACTTAATGATCATTAATGATCATATCAATATGATGGGTGATAATCCTTTAATCGGCCCAAATGATGATGATTTAGGTCCACGATTCCCAGATATGTCACAAGCTTATAATCGTGAATTAATTCAATTAGCAAAGCAATGTGGCGAAGATTTAAACTTAGAATTACGTGAAGGGGTTTATGTTGGAAATACAGGTCCAACTTATGAAACAGGTAGTGAAGTTAAAATGCTTCGTACACTTGGCGGTGATGCGGTAGGCATGTCGACAGTTCCAGAGGTTATTGTCGCGAACCATGCCGGAATAGACGTATTAGGTATTTCGTGTATTTCAAACATGGCTGCAGGAATTTTAGACCAACCGTTATCACACGATGAAGTCATTGAGACGACTGAAAAAGTTCGTGAAGATTTCATTAAGCTTGTTAGACATGTAGTTGAAAAGATGAATTAAATGGAGTGTTAAAGTATGAGAATGTACGATATTATTGCCAAGAAAAGAGACGGTCAACCACTTACTCAGGAAGAAATTGATTTCTTTATTGAAGGTTATACAAATGGGAGTATACCAGATTATCAAGTCAGTGCACTTGCAATGGCAGTATTCTTCCAAGACATGAATGAAGAAGAACGAGCAGCAATAACTATGGCAATGGTTCATTCTGGTGATACCATTGATTTATCCGACATTAATGGTATCAAAGTAGATAAACATTCAACTGGTGGAGTAGGCGATACAACGACACTAGTATTAGCTCCGTTAGTTGCTTCAGTTGGTGTGCCAGTAGCTAAAATGAGTGGTCGTGGCTTAGGACATACGGGTGGTACGATAGACAAACTAGAATCTGTTCCTGGATTCCATGTTGAGATCTCAAGTGAAGAATTTGTAAACTTAGTGAACCAAAATCAAATTGCGGTTATTGGTCAGACAGGCAATCTAACGCCTGCTGATAAGAAACTATACGGTCTTAGAGACGTAACAGCCACTGTCAATTCGATTCCGTTAATCGCAAGCTCCATTATGAGTAAGAAAATCGCTTCAGGAGCAGACGCAATTGTTTTAGATGTTAAAACGGGTGCAGGTGCGTTTATGAAATCAAAAGAAGAAGCCGAAGAACTTGCTAAAGCTATGGTGTCAATCGGAAACAATGTTGGGCGTCAAACAATGGCCGTCATTAGTGATATGAGTCAACCACTAGGCTTAGCAATTGGTAATGGATTAGAAGTTCAAGAGGCTATTGATACGTTAAAAGGTCAAGGTCCAGAAGATCTAACAGAGTTATCCTTAACACTTGGAAGTCAAATGGTTGTATTAGGTGGTAAAGCAAATACGCTAGAAGAAGCGAGATCAATGCTTGAAGACAATATGAAAAATGGGAAAGCTATTCAAAAGCTAAAAGATTTCTTATCTGCTCAAGGTGGAGATGCAAGCGTTGTCGACCATCCCGAACGCCTACCTGTAGCATCACAAACATTTGATTTAGAAGCCAAAGAAGCAGGTTATATTCATGAGATCGTAGCAGATGAAATTGGTCATGCAGCTATGATGCTAGGGGCAGGACGAGAGACCAAAGAATCTGAAATTGATTTGTCTGTAGGGCTTGTATTAAATAAAAAAGTAGGCGATTATGTTGAAAAAGGCGAGTCTATTTTAACAATCCATGCTAATACATCAGAAGTTGAATTAGTTAAAGAAAAATTGTATAACAATATAACGATTAAATCTGGCAACATAGACAAACCTCAACTTGTTTATCAAATCATTAGTGAATAATAAGTAACCATTATGAGACTGTTCTTGACGTCATCACAATAAGTGACGTTAAGAACAGTCTTTTTTTATATTCCAAACAAATAATGTCATTAAATATTTGTAATAAAAATTAAGACCTTGGAAAAAATATGAAACATGAAATGGAGGGAATTGAAGATGAAGAAAGTTATATCATGTTTACTAATTTTTACTCTATTGTTCCCTAGTTACAGTTTGTTTGCTGAGGAACAAGAAACGGCGAAACTGACAACTTCTGCTCAATCTGCATTATTAATGGAAGCGGACACAGGTGAAATATTATATAAGGAAAACGAAACGAAAAAGCTTCCGCCGGCTAGTATGACAAAAGTTATGACGATGTTATTAATCATGGAAGCTTTAGATGAAGGAACGTTAAAACTTGATGAAAACGTAAGGATTAGTGAACACGCTGCGTCAATGGGAGGTACGCAAATATATTTAGAACCCTTTGAAGAGATGAGTGTACAAGATCTGTTAAAAAGTGTAGCCGTTGCTTCAGCAAATGATGCGTCAGTGGCTCTTGCTGAACGTATTTCTGTTACCGAAGAAGCTTTTGTAGAACAAATGAATGAAAAAGCAAAAGCACTTGGGCTAAAGGATACAAACTTCGTAAATGCTACAGGTCTACCAGCTGATAATCACTATACAACAGCAAAGGATATGGCGGTTATGGCTAAGGCATTGTTAGGGTATGAAGAGATAACGGAATACACTAAAATCTACGAAGATTACTTACGAAAAGGTAGTGAAGATGAGTTTTGGTTAGTAAATACAAACAAATTAGTGCGCTTTTATGATGGAGTAGATGGATTAAAGACAGGATATACTTCTAAAGCTAAATATTGTTTAACGGCAACGGCTAAACGGGATGATATGAGAGTCATTGCAGTTGTTATGGGAGCTGAAACTTCAAAAGATCGGAATAAGGAAATCTCTAATTTATTGGATTATGCTTTTGGTCATTACGATATTGAGAGGCTTTACAGCAAGAATGAAGCCATTTTTGAATGGGAACCGCTCAAATCAAGACAAAAGATTACAGCTTCTCCTAAACACAACATATCACTATTACTAAAAAAGGGAGAATCCATTGAGGATTATCAAACCGAAATCGTGAAAGAAAATGTAAATCAGTGGCCGGTTCAAAAAGGGGATGTGGTTGGTAAGATTAAAATTATGAAAGATGAAAACACAGTATCTGAGTATCCTTTGGTTATTAATCAAGATGTCAAAGACGCTAACCTTTGGAATTTGTGGAAAAAGACTCTAAGATCAATCCACCAAGGTAAATAAATAGTCGAAACATAACTAGTTTTGTCTATTAGCAGGAATATACAAGGAAAAGAAAGAAAGACTCAATAGCTTAATTTCAATTTGTAAGGAGGAAAAAGCGTTGAGTCTTATTTCACATTTTGAAAAGAGAGAAGATGTATTGTTAGTAAGGCTTGTGGGTGAGTTAGATCACCATGAGGCGGAACGGTTGAAAGATGAATGGAAAGGGCAATTAAACGATTCAAACATTAAGCATGTTGTCGTTAATCTAGAGAAGTTATCCTTTATGGATTCGTCTGGATTAGGCGTATTTTTAGGCCGTTACAAAGAAGTAAAACAACAAAACGGTGAAATGGTTGTATGTTCATATAACCAGGCTATTAAACGATTATTTGAGCTGTCAGGCTTATTCAAGCTTGTTCGAACAGCTAACGATGAAGAAGCGGCTCTTGAGCGTTTGGGGGTGGCTTCATGAATAATTACATGAAAGTTGATTTTTCCGCAAAAAGTGAAAATGAATCTTTTGCTAGGGTGACGGTTGCTTCTTTTATTGCTCAATTAGACCCGACAGTTGATGAATTAACGGAAATTAAAACGGTGGTGTCAGAAGCAGTTACAAATGCAATCATCCATGGATATGAAGAATCTGAAGAAGGCCTCGTAACTCTAGAATGTTCAATCGTAAATAGTGAGGTCGAACTTAAAATTATGGACCATGGACGGGGAATTGAAGATGTAGATGAAGCCGTTCAACCAATGTATACTTCAAAACCTGAATTAGAACGATCAGGTATGGGCTTTACAATTATGGAGAACTTTATGGATGATCTGACGATAGACTCTCAAGTTGGCTATGGAACCACCGTAAGGCTAAAAAAGAAGTTCAATCAAAACGAAACCGCCTCCCATAGGTGATGCTATGAGCAAAAACGGTAAAGTAAAAGAGGAGCAAGCATTATCACCTGAACAAGTTAGGGAATTGATTGAACGAAGTCAATCTGGCGATGAAGCAGCTCGAGATGAACTAGTTAAACGTAATCAACGCCTGGTGTGGTCTGTTGTCCAACGGTTTTTAAATAGAGGGTATGAAGCGGACGATTTATTTCAAATTGGATGTATTGGTTTGATTAAATCGATTGATAAGTTTGACCTATCGTACGATGTGAAGTTCTCAACATATGCAGTGCCTATGATTATAGGGGAGATTCAACGTTTTATTCGGGATGACGGCTCAATTAAAATAAGTCGTTCTTTAAAAGAATTAAATAATAAAATTAAAGCGCATATGGAGGAGTACTCTAAGCAGAATGGACGTTCTCCTTCCATATCAGAAGTTAGTGAAGCCTTAGATATTCCTAAGGAAGATATCATTATGGCACTTGAAGCTAACCAAAATCCACATTCAATTCATGAAACCGTATTTGAAAACGAAGGTGATCCAATTACGCTTATGGATCAAATAGCAGAAAAAGACTCTAGCTGGTTTGAACATATTGCGTTAAAAGAAGCAATCCGTCAGTTGAGTCCAAGGGAACGACTAATTATTTACTTAAGATATTTCAAGGATCAAACACAAGCGGAAGTGGCCAAGCGATTAAACATATCACAAGTTCAAGTCTCACGGCTTGAGAAAAATATACTAAAAGATATGGGGCATTTACTGAATAAATAGTAATGGTTTAAAGATGTATTTACGAGTAAAAAGCAAGAATAATCATGACCGTACAATGATTAAAACGATTGGTTCATTGTACGGTTTTTTATTATGGTTATTTTCTGTAGTTTCAAGCTCTTTTTTTATTTTCAACATACATTTTAAAGAATGTAATGTACATAATACATGATAGAGCGATGGCTATATATGTATGGAAAGGAAATATTGTAACGGGGTGGATGAGATGACACGAGTGATTTATATCAGATTAAAACCAAAGCAAGTCGTACAAATGGGTCAACAAATTCACCTCAATGATATTGCCTGGATTAGCACGAATAATGTAGATGTGAAAAAGAAACTTTCAACCCTTTATCTACACACAGTCACAAAAGATGATCAAACTTATAAAGTTTTCGATTTGTTTAACATAATTGAGCGAATCCACACTTTATACCCTGAAATCGAAATAGAGTCAGTCGGGGCTTCACAAGCAATTTTAGTGATCTATCAACCTAAACCAAAAGTTTACCCCTTATATGTACTTTTCATTTGGCTATTACTTTTTGTAGGTGCAGCTATGGCGATTATGAACTTTCACTTTGACGTAAGTATGGAAGAAGTACAGTCATCATTACACAACATGATGTCGTCTGCAGATCATAAAAACCGCAGCGTATTGTGGCTACAAATTCCTTATTCGATAGGCTTGGGGCTTGGCATGATTTTATTTTTTAATCATTTTTTCAAAAAACGATTCAATGAAGAACCAAGTCCGTTAGAAGTTGAGATGTTTAACTACGATCAGGACCTACACCACTATGTATCTTTTAATGAGAATGAGCTGAATAAAGAAGATGACCGTTAGTCATGTTGTTGAGATGTTTGTCGGCTTAGCCGGAGGATTGGCTGTAGGGTCGGGTTTTGTAGCTTTCATTACCGTTTTAGGGATTATTCCAAGGCTGGTTCAATTAAGTAAATCAAAACCTTTTTTACAGTTTTATGAGTGGGCAGTCATATTAGGTGCATTATTTGGTATTTTTCTGTCTTTTTCTCATTTGACTTTCAACCTCCCAATAGTATTTGAAATGATTTGGGGTTTGTTACATGGAATATTTATCGGAATGCTTGCAGCAGCTTTAACTGAAGTATTAAACGTATTTCCCATAATGGCAAAACGAATGAAGTTAAATGAAAAAATTGAATTGTTAGTGCTAGCCATCGTGTTTGGTAAGATAATTGGCTCTTTATTTCAATGGATTATATATGTGAGGTAGGGAAAACGAATGATTACAAAAGATAATTACGCCAGTGAAGTCAAAAAATATCAACCAAAACCCAAACTATTACGTAATTGTATTAAAGCGTTTTTAGTTGGTGGATTAATATGTGCTATTGGCCAAGGGCTCACATTTTTTTATATTGAAGTTTTTGGTTTTACTGAAAAAACGGCAGGAAATCCAACTGTTACTACTTTAATACTTATAGCAGCTATCCTTACTGGTTTTGGCGTTTACGATAAAATTGGACAATTTGCAGGTGCAGGTTCAGCTGTTCCGGTGACTGGTTTTGCCAATTCCATAGCCAGCGCTGCTCTGGAACACAAAAGTGAAGGCATCGTATTAGGGATTGCGACTAATATGTTTAAATTAGCAGGATCAGTGATCGTTTTTGGTGCCGTATCTGCATATGTTGTTGGCTTAATTCGTTATTTAGTAGAACAGTTTTTATAACTAAGGGTGAATAACATCATGAAAATAGGAAAAAATTCTTGGCAATTTAATCAAGGTGTTTATATTCAATCATCAGCAACCGTTACTGGTCCAAAAGAAAAGCAAGGTCCATTAGGTGAAACCTTTGATTATTCTTTTGAAGATCTTCATTGTGAAGCATCAACTTGGGAAGGTGCAGAACAAGCACTGTTAACGAAATCAATTGATATTTGTATGGGTAAGACTAATATGCGTGAAGATGCGATTGATTTATTTATAAGTGGTGACTTACTCAATCAAAATGTGACATCAAATTATGTAGCACGAAATATTGAGTCACCATTTTTATGTGTATTTGGAGCTTGTTCAACATCCATGGAAGCTTTAGCAATCGGATCTTCATTAGTCGATAGTGGAAATTGTAAAAATGTACTGGCTAGCACAAGTAGTCATTATTCAACAGCAGAACGTCAATTTCGATATCCAACAGAATACGGTGGACAAAAGCCTGATACAGCAACAACAACTGTTACTGGCGCTGGGACACTGTTGATTAATAATGAACCTTCAGATATTCAAATCGAAGGTGCAACGATTGGGCGAGTTATTGATTATGGTATGAATGATCCACTAGATATGGGCTCAGCTATGGCACCTGCTGCAGCTGATACGATTGTTCAGCATCTTAAAGACTTTGGCCGAGACCCTTCAGATTATGATCTTATTTTAACGGGTGACCTATCTAGTGTTGGTTCACCAATTGTAAAAAAAATGACCGAGCAATCAGGTTATGATATGGAAGGTATTCATCGAGATTGTGGTTTAATGGTTTACCAAGCGAACCAACAAGTTTTCTCAGGTGGTAGCGGTTGTGCATGCTCAGCTGTCGTTACTTATGGTTATATTATTCAACAATTAAAACAAAATAAGCTTAAAAAAGTGCTTGTTGTTGCGACTGGTGCACTACTTAGTCCAACCATTGTTCAGCAAAAAGAGACCATTCCATGTATTGCACACGGCGTGGTGTTACAAAGGGTTGATGTATAAAATGTTTATGGATTTTTTCTGGGCTTTTGTAGTTGGCGGATCTATATGTGTTGTCGGTCAAATTGTATTAGATGTTTTTAAATTAACCCCAGCTCATGTGATGTCTTCGTTCGTCGTGGCAGGAGCAGTTTTAGATGGTTTTAATCTATATGATAAATTAATTGAATTCGCCGGAGCCGGTGCAACTGTGCCAATTACAAGTTTTGGTCATTCATTACTTCATGGAGCTATGACACAAGCAGAAGAGCATGGGTTTATCGGTGTATCAGTTGGGATATTTCAGTTGACATCAGCCGGTATTGCTTCAGCTATTCTATTTGGATTTATTGTCGCATTAATCTTCAAACCTAAAGGATGAGCCTAATGAAACCGGATAAAGAGAGAAAATTAAGTAAGTCACTTAAGGATAATCGAAAGTTTTTAAAAGAGTTGCTTGGAATCGATGTGTCGTTTGATGCAGAGTTTCGAACATTAAACATTTTAGGAACTGAAATTGACATCTATTTTGTTAATGGATTGAATGATAAAGATCACATCAACATCGTAATGAAGGAACTATTAGAATTAAATGATGTCGAATCTAAGCCTAAAAACATTCATGAACTCATTGAAAATCGACTAGTGAATAATCAAGTCGAAAAAGTGGATGTCACTTATGATGCGGTGACTGAAATCCTTTCCGGACTAATTGTCGTTATTGTAGATGGATATGCCGAAGCTTTTGCTGTTGATACACGTAGTTATCCTGGGAGACCACCATCAGAACCTGATACTGAAAAGGTCGTAAGAGGGTCAAGAGATGGCTATACAGAAAATATTATCGTAAATACTGGGTTGACGAGAAGAAGAGTTAGAGACGATAACTTGCGTTTTGAGATGTTAAGAATAGGGGCTAGATCTAGAACAGACGTAGCTATTGCATATATAGATGACGTTGCAGACCCAGGGTTAGTCGATGAGATTCGCTCGAGTTTAAAAAAGCTAGATGTTGATGGTTTATCCATGGCTGAAAAGAGCTTAGAAGAGTTCGTAGTCAATCAAAAAGGAAACCCGTTTCCGCTTGTCAGATTTACTGAAAGGCCAGACGTTGCATCAGCACATTTGTTTGAAGGTCATGTGTTAATTATGGTGGATACTTCACCTAGTGTCATTATCACTCCGACAACCTTTTTTCATCATGTTCAACATGCAGAAGAATTCAGACAATCTCCTGTGGTTGGGACGTTCGTACGTTGGGTTAGATTTTTTGCTATTTTCTTTTCTATATTTTTATTACCATTGTGGTTATTATTTGTTATGAACCCTGAGTTGCTACCACCAAACTTAGCCTATATTGGGCCAAATGAAGAAGGAAATATTCCTTTATTAGTACAGGTCTTGTTGGCGGATGTTGGTGTAGAGTTCCTCAGAATTGCAGCTATTCATACGCCAACAGCTGTTTCTACAGCAATGGGGTTGATTGCCGCGATTTTGATTGGTGAAATTGCTATACAAGTTGGTTTATTCACGCCAGAGATCATTTTATATGTAGCAATTAGTGCAATGGGAGCTTATGCGACACCGAGTTATGAACTAAGCGTAGCTAATAAAATTGCAAGGTTACTTTTAGTTGTAATTACTGCCTGGTTAGGCGTTATAGGGCTCGTAGTTGGCTTTACATTATACATTCTACTATTAACAAGGACACTTTCTTTAAACACACCTTACTTTTGGCCAGTGATTCCGTTTAATGCTAAGGCTCTTTATCATATTTTGTTCAGAGTACCAGTTCCACTTCATAAAGTTAGACCGAGTATAGTACACCCACAAGATGAAAAGCGTCGTTAATTATTGATAATATTTAAAACTTTATGGTATAGTTTTAGAGATTATTGATATAGTAATCGATACTTGTTTGTTTGCAAAGGCTAACAACAAGTATCGTTTTCTATTTACAAAAACTCTTAATTCTTTTGTTTATACATATATTTATGAACTGATTCAGGAAGGTGATGAAGTGGTGCGGGAGAATATGTTACATATCAATGGAGTCAGTGCTGAGTATTTAGTTAATAAATATAGCACACCACTTTTTGTTTATGATGTGAATCAAATTAGGGAAAATGCTAGAGCTTTTGTTCATACATTTGAATCATTAAATGTTGATTATCAAGTCGCGTATGCTAGTAAAGCATTTTCTTCGATTGCTATGCTTCAGGTTGCTAAGCAAGAAGGGTTGAGCCTTGATGTCGTTTCACAAGGTGAATTATATACAGCGATAGAAGCGGGGTTTCCAGTAGAAAAAATACATCTTCACGGTAATAATAAAAACATAGAAGAACTCGAAATGGCTATAGAACATAATATCGGATGTATCGTCGTTGATAATTTTTATGAAATTGACCTATTGAAGAAACTATTAGATCAACATAATACTGAGATGGAAGTCCTTTTGCGTGTAACACCTGGAATTGAGGCGCATACGCATGACTATATCTTAACTGGGCAAGAAGATTCTAAATTCGGCTTTGACCTTTCAAGCGAACAGGCTGATGATGCTCTTAGCCAATTAATTCAAAGTGACCGAATCCATGTACAAGGTGTACACTGTCATATAGGTTCACAAATCTTTGAAACTCAAGGCTTTGTTTTAGCTACAAGAAAGATTTATCAAATGTTAAAATCATGGAAGGAAAAATTCCAGTTCGAAGCAAAAGTCGTAAACTTAGGCGGTGGTTTTGGTATACAATATACACAAGAAGATGAACCACTACCGTTAAATCAATACGTCATATCATTAGTTGAGACTGTAAGAGAAGAAGCTAGTCAACATGGATTAAGTACGCCAGAGATTTGGATTGAACCCGGTCGGTCAATTGTTGGAGAGGCTGGCTCAACAATATATACCATAGGATCTATAAAAGAACTAGAAGGTATTCGAAAATATGTATCGGTCGATGGTGGAATGACCGACAATATTCGTCCAGCTTTATATCAAGCTAAATATGATGCTGTTGTAGCTAATAAAATGGACCAACCAAAAGAAGAGATCGTGTCCGTTGCAGGCAAATGTTGTGAGTCAGGTGATATGTTAATTTGGGATTTAGAGGTTCCTAAAGTTGAGAGTGGTGATTTATTAGCTGTAAAATCGACAGGCGCATATGGCTATTCGATGGCTAATCACTATAATCGTTTCGCAAAACCTGCTGTTGTATTTATTGAGGACGGCCAAGATCATTTAGTTGTAAAACGAGAAACGTATAGAGATTTAACACAAAGTGATTTATCATATGAATAAACATTATGAATGATGAAGAGGGAGAAATGAATTATGACAAAAGCAACGATTCATTTTGAAAACGGTGAAGCGATTCAAATTCAATTATTTGATGAAGAAGCCCCGAAAACAGTCGAAAATTTTGTGGAGCTTGCTGAGAAAGGGTTTTATGACGGCTTAACATTCCATAGAGTTATTCCAAACTTTGTTATTCAGGGGGGCTGCCCAAATGGAGATGGAACAGGCGGTCCAGGTTACACTATTAAATGTGAAACAGAAGATAATCCACGTAAACACGAGCGCGGAACACTGTCTATGGCACATGCGGGTAAAGATACTGGTGGTAGTCAGTTTTTTATCTGCCATTCACCACAACCTCATTTGGACGGTGTACACACAGTGTTTGGAAACGTAACTGAAGGTTTTGAAGTCGTTGATCGTGTTAGACCCGGTGATGTTATGGATAAAGTCACAATCGACAAGTAGTGATTTGACATACTCTATTTAAAATATTCTTTTTGTCGTTTGACAAATTAGTTATAATGATTAAAGTATATATTGAGAAAACTATAAATCTTTAGTAAGTAGATAGA
Source organism: Aquisalibacillus elongatus (assembly GCF_003843875.1). Taxonomy (GTDB): domain Bacteria; phylum Bacillota; class Bacilli; order Bacillales; family Alkalibacillaceae; genus Aquisalibacillus; species Aquisalibacillus elongatus. The sequence continues at coordinate 455,368 of NZ_RKRF01000007.1, forward strand.
GTATGAACTAAGAGGGGTTTTTATGCTTATTAAATATAAAAAGAGTTTTGAGAAGATTGCCATGGGCTTACTTTCTTTCATGCCTGATGAAAAAGAAGTCAAAAAGTTACAATCTACGATTAAAGAGTACGAAACTAATGACCAATGGCGTTTATTTCTTTGGAAAGAAGAAGACGTCCTAGGTGCCGTTGGAGTACGTATTGAAGATGACCAAAAAATGATTGTCCAACACATAAGTGTCACCCCATCGCACCGAAACCAAGGTATCGGTAAAAAGATGGTGCAAGCACTAAAAGATCAGTTTGGTCAAGAATATTTAATCTGTGCTAATGAAAAGACGGAGAACTTCGTCAGTCATTGTGAAGAGTGATTCGAAGTCCTACTAGTATGTTAACTGGTAGGACTTCTTTCAGTTGTAATTTCTTAAAAACACGCACCATATTAGGTTTAGGGGTTTATATAGTATTTCAATCTCATTCATTATTTGTTAAGATTTGAATGAGAATAATGAAATGACGTTGAAATGAGTGAGATAAATTGGGACAATCCATCTATCAAGTTAAACTTGATACTTTCGAAGGCCCACTTGATTTACTATTACATTTAGTTAATCAATATGAAATTGATATATACGATGTACCATTAAAAGAAATCACGGACCAGTATTTAGATTACATACACACCATGCAAGAAATGCAGTTAGATGTTGCCAGTGAATATCTAGTTATGGCAGCAACGTTATTGGCTATAAAAAGTCATATGCTTTTACCTAAACAAGAGTTAGAGGTAGAAGATGAATACGAAGAAGACCCAAGAGATGAACTTATACAACGAATTATTGAATATCGTAAATATAAAGAGGCATCCAAAGAATTAAAAGAAAGGGAACAAGAAGGTAATCAAATATTTACAAAACCTCCATCAGATTTATCTGACTATGAAAGTACAGTTAAAGTGACTAAAAGTGACAGTGTGTCAATTGTAGATTTAGCACAAGCGTTCCAAAAAGTTCTTAGACGTAAACAGTTACTTAAACCGATGGAGACAACAGTACAAAGGCAAGAGATTTCGATAGAAAAAAGAATGGATGAAGTCATCGGTGAATTAAAAGTGTCAGAAGGCCGAAAAAACTTCGAATCATTGTTTCCATACCAAGAAAAATTTGAAATAGTAGCAACGTTTCTAGCTATTTTGGAGTTAATGAAAGCAGTAAAGATTAGTTGTTATCAAACACATAACTTCGAAGATATAATGGTTGAACTTATGGAGGTTTAAGATGGAACTGAAACAATTAAAAGGGGTTCTAGAAGGACTATTATTTGTGTCTGGAGATGAAGGGTTATCCGTTAAACAAATAAAAGACGTTCTTTCAATAGATGAGGATACCGTTCATGTTCTATTAGATGAATTAAGGTTTGATTATGAACATAATCAACGAGGGTTATCTATATTAGAATTAAAGGGGGTTTTTTATCTAACAACTAAGCCGGAACATGCTCTTTATTATGAAAAAATGATAGAAACGACGGTGTCTTCTCGTTTATCGCAAGCGGCATTAGAAACACTCGCGATTATTGCTTATCGTCAACCCATTACAAAGGTTGAAGTAGAAGATATCCGAGGAGTTAAAAGTGATGGGCCAGTCCAAACATTAGTATCTCGATTCTTAATAGAAGAATGTGGGAGAAAGGAAACAAGCGGACGACCAATTCTTTACCAAACAACAAAAGAGTTTTTGACATTCTTTGGCTTAACGTCGTTAGACGAATTACCACCATTACCTGAAGAAGGCTTCAATGAGGCAGTACAAGAGGCTGATTTATTTTTTAGCGATTTGCCAGAAAATGAGTAGGTTTAACATTCTAAGGAGGATATATTACTCGAATGGATACGCAGCTTCGCTCACAAGCAGAGTTAATCAATGACCATTTAGAAATAATTGAAGATGAATTAAATGATTTTTTAGATTTTACAAGTATAGATAAAGTATTGGATTCTAATCATCAAGTTCCAATTGATTATATACAAAACATATTTCGTGAATTTAGGTATTTAGCTGTCTATTGTGGTGAAGGTAAAAGGGCCATCACTAAACTAATACAGACCGATCAACTCGAACAAAATTATGTTGATCGAGTTTATAAAGGTATTTACTATAAATGTGTGATTGAGTATTTTTCGCCAAAAGATGAGATTTGGACGGAGGATAGTCGAGCTTCTTATCGAAATAAGTGCTCAATTGATTTTCGAGATGATCCCGGGGAGATTATTGAACAGACAATGAAAAAAGTAGAACCTTCATTTCATGAACTGAGAGAACAATTAGATTATTTAGATTTATAAAGCTGAGGATTCTTCCTCAGCTTTATTTTTTATTCATACACAAAAGACAAGTTCATATATTGAATACTAGGTAGACAAGTCCACCAAGTGAGGAGTTCGCACATGAAAAATGCATTGATGATAATCCTGGTATTTACTTTATTATTTTTGACGACTGTTCCATCCGAAACAGAAGTTACACCTTCAATTTCAGCTGAAAATGCTGTTGTATTGGATATGGATACGAATGAAATTATTTTTGAAAAAAATGCAAACCAACAAAAAAATATTGCTAGTATAACTAAAATCATGACTGCCATTGTTGCACTTGAACAGGAAGAAATAAAAGATCGTGTCCTCATTAGCCGAAATGCAGCTATGAAAGAGGGTTCTTCTATTTATACAAAACCTGGTGATATTTATACTTTGGAAGATTTAATATATGGATTAATGTTAAGGTCAGGTAATGATGCGGCAACTGCTATTGCAGAACATGTTGGGGGAAGCGTAAAAGGCTTTGCTTTTCTTATGAATCAAAAAGCAACTTGGATTGGAATGAATAACAGCTCATTTCAAAATCCGCATGGACTTGATGAAGAGAACCATTACTCAACAGCATATGATATGGCTCTTTTGACGTCATATGCAATGAGCACTAATAGTGATTTTAGAAAGATCTTTGGAACAAAAAAACATCTACCAGAAAATATTAATTATTATTGGTTTAATAAAAACAAAATGCTTATGACGAATGATTATTGTACGGGTGGAAAAACAGGTTTTACGAAATCCGCCGGCAGAACACTAGTAACAACAGCTGAACGTAATGGTGAACAAATAGTGGTGGTTACTTTAAATGCTTCAAGTGATTGGCAAGACCATCGAACGTTGTATGATTATGGTTTTAAAGCCTTAGAGGATCAATCAGACCCCATTGATGAAGAAATTCTTGATTTCCCTCAATTTATAGAATCGTACTTTGATGTGATCCATAGAATGCATGGTGTCAGACAATGGTCCATATAATTTGGGTGAGTATGGCGGCGATTGGCATTATATATGCTGTTTTTAACGGTACAATTGAAGAAGTAAATGAAGTCATTTTCGAAAGTGCTAATGAAGCCGTCTATTTAACAATTAGTTTAGTTAGTATATTAGTATTTTGGTTAGGTTTAATGAGAGTTGCTGAAGAAGCAGGTTTATTAGTTAAGCTGGCTAAATTTTTTAAACCATTGTTTACAAGGTTGTTCCCTGATATACCTCATAACCACCCAGCAATGGGATATATATTATCCAATTTTTCAGCTAATATATTTGGGTTAGGTAATGCTGCAACACCATTAGGTATTAAAGCTATGAAAGAAATGAAAAGTCTAAATGATGACAAAGATGAAGCATCGAGATCTATGATTACTTTTTTAGCTTTAAATACATCGAGTGTAACCCTTATTCCAACTACGATGATTGCTATCAGGATGCAGTACGAATCAACAGCACCGACAGAAATAGTTATTTCATCTATTTTTGCGACATTGATATCGACAATTGGTGCTATTTTAGTTGATCGTTATTTTTATTATCGTAGACAAGGGAGAATAGACTATGATCTTACAGTTAAGTAATTACATCATCCCATTTATCATTTTATTTGTCTTATTGTACGGAACATATAAGAAAGTTCCTACATATGAAAAATTCGTAGAAGGGGGTAAGGAAGGAGTATCACTCGCTATTTCCTTGCTTCCTTTTTTATTAGGAATGATTGTATCTATTAGTATTTTTAGGGCTTCTGGTGCAATGGATGCATTTGTATTATTAATATCTCCTTTATTGACATTTTTGCATGTCCCACCGGATATTGTGCCACTTGCCTTAACGAGGCCTATATCAGGAACAGCATCATTAGGTGTTGCAACAGATATTATAAAAACTGAGGGACCAGATTCTTATTTAGGTAAACTAGCTTCGACGATGCAAGGTAGTACTGATACAACATTATATATTCTAACCGTTTATTTTGGAGCAGTTGGTATTAAAAAAATGGGTGATGCGCTTAAAGTTGGACTGTTAGCTGACTTTATTGGTATAATAGCATCGTTAATCATATGTTATTTGCTATTCGGTTAGAAAGAAAAGGGGGAGCGTTAACTTTAAGTTAACGCTTTTGTCTTTATTATGGAGAGAAAAGGTGGTTTAATGAGTTCAAAAGAACGTTTACAAAAAGTGATTGCTAAGAGTGGTTATACTTCAAGACGAAAGGCTGAAAACTTAATAACAGAAGGTAGAGTAAAAGTTAATAATAAGAAGGTAACAGAATTAGGAACCAAAGTTGGTCCTAATGACGATATAGAAGTTGACGGAATTCCAATCGAAAAGGAAGAACCACTATATATCATGCTTTATAAACCTAGAGGCGTGATCTCAAGTGTAAGTGATGATAAAGGAAGAAAGGTCTTAGGAGATTTATTAAGCGAAGAGATTGAGACTCGCCTATACCCAGTTGGACGATTGGACTATGACACGTCTGGTCTTATTTTGTTAACGAATGACGGGGAATTCACACAAAAATTAATTCATCCTAAGTACAAAATAAATAAAGTCTACGTGGCAAAAGTCAAGGGAGTTCCAACTAAACCTGAAATATCATCTTTTAAAAAGGGTATAGAACATAATGGTGAGTATTTAAAATGTGTTCATAGCAGAATACTAAAAGTAGATAAGAAAAAAGGAAAAAGCATTATTGAATTAACGCTACAAGAAGGCAAGAATAGACAAGTTAAACGTATGTTTGAGTCTTTAGGGTATGAAGTGGAAAAATTAAAGCGCGAAAATTTTGGACCATTGACGTTAGGTAATTTAAACCCTGGAGATTACCGTGAATTAACACCAAAAGAAGTTAAACAACTCTTAAATCTTGCAGAAAAAAATGTTAAATAATGTTCAAACATGAAAAACGGTTCATATAGGCAAGGTGTTATAATGGGATTAAAGGAGGATGCCCGTTGACAAAGAAGAAGAAAAGACGACTAATATTCCGTACTGTTGTTTTGACAGTGCTAGTTGCAACAACGATCTTTGTTTTATATATAAATGCCAAAAGCGACGACCCATTATTAGCTCAAGGAGATCAAGCACCTAACTTTGTTCTAGAGCGTATGTTGAGTGATGAAACAATAGAACTTGAAGAGCTTAAAGGAAAGGGCGTTATGATTAACTTCTGGGCTACTTATTGTGAACCTTGTAAAAAAGAAATGCCTCATATGGAAGAATTATATGCAGAATATGAAGAGAAGGGTATTGAAATAGTCGCAGTAAGTGTAGATAAAAATAGCATGGTTATAGAGGATTTCTATAATAGGCTAAATCTAAGTTTTCCATTAGTTCATGATAAAAACGGTACTGTTATGGACCGATATCAAGTCGTTCCTTTACCAACGTCTTATTTTATCAATCCAGATGGCACGATTGAACGTGTGGTTAAAGGTCCTCTAACGCTAGAGAAATTAGAAGGTTATTTTAAAGAAATATTACCGGAAGACTAACCGCGAGGGATGAATGATGAAGAAAGTAAAATGTGAATGTGGTCATATTAACCATGAAGGAACTGTACTATGTGAAGCGTGTGGTAAACCGATCGAAGGTAACCAACATATCGATGGTAATGATCAAAATAAATTATTAAACATGCGTTATGATGGTTCTGCAAGGCGTTCACAAACGTATAAGCGTACATTTATAGATAAGACTTGGGCCTTTTTCTCATCAGTTAAAGTTGGGGTTTGGCTTATTGCACTCGCTTTAATTGCATCGGCAATTGGTACAATCTATCCGCAATATATGAATGCCAACACACCAATTCCTGCTAATCAATATTATGAACAAGAATATGGTATAACGGGACAAATATTTTATCAGTTAGGTTTTCATGAACTATATAGTTCATGGTGGTTTATTATACTAATTGCTTTAATAGGTATTTCACTAGTCATCTGTTCGATTGATCGCGTTGTACCATTACATAGAGCACTAAAAAACCAAAAACCGAAACGACATGAAATTTTCGTCAAAAGACAGCGTTTCTTTGCTGAAACAGAAAATGTTAACCAAAGTGAGCGAAAAACGCTAATTGAAAATTTAAAGAAAAGGCGTTATAAAATTACCGAACAAGATGGTCATATAATGGCGGAAAAAAATAGATTTTCACGCTGGGGGCCATACGTTAATCATATTGGACTTATTATAATTTTATTAGCGGCCATCTTAAGAATGTTTCCTTTTATGTATGATGAGGGCTATGTTTGGGTCCGCGAAGGTGAGACACGCGAAGTCCCAACAACTAATGGAGAATACTACATTGAAAACGAGAAATTTGTATATGAAACTTGGGACCGACATGATGATCGATTCCAGGAAGCCTTAAAAAATGAAGAATTTGATGTCCCAAGTAACTTTCAAACGAATGCTGTTGTTTATAAAGCTAAAGAAGAAGTAGTTACTGGTCAATTACCAGAGATGGAAGAAGTCAAACGTCATGAAATTCGTTTAAATGAACCATTAAATGTTGATTCTTATAAGATCTATCAGTCAGGTACACAGTTAAGAAGTGAATATGGAAGGATCACATTATCTGTAAATAATGAAGATGGTAGTTCATTAGGTTCATTTGGTTTTCTACCAAATAATAATAAAAGAGAATATGAATTAAATGATGGTTATATTGCCTATATTGATAGTTATTATCCAGAGTTAGAATTTACAGAAGAAGGGCCATCGTCATCTTCTAAACACCCTAGAAATCCAGGTTTTGTATTTGAGGTCCATAATCCTAATGGTGACGTTGAAGGAAGATATTTTTACTTAGGTGAACAAATTATTCCGCTATCAGATGATTCAGTATATAACGTCGACGTTGAAGATACTGAGTTAATTACGGCTACCGGACTACTTGTGCAAAAGGACCACTCTTTAATTTATTTCTTGATTGGTGCGATGATCTTTATGGTTGGTGTCGCACAAGGTTTATATTGGCATCACAGACGAGTCTGGATTCATCCAAAAGAAGATGGCAGCTTATTAATTGCAGGGCATACGAATAAAAACTGGTATGGGCTTAAAGAAGATATTAGACAAGCCATGTCAGATACGTCTTTAAATTTGGTTAAGGACCAACAGGAAAAGCTTTAAAAAGGAGGCATTATGATGGATTATCATGCAATTAGCAGCAACTTTTTATATGCTGCATTTGTTTTATATTTAATTGCCACTATATTCTTTGGTGCAACAATGGGAAATAAACGAACTGAGAATGTAAAATCAAAGGCGGCAGCCATTGGAATTAGTGTTACGATTCTTGGTTTTATATCTCATTTAGTCGCGTTTATTGTAAGGTGGATTGCCTCAGGACACGCACCTATTGGTAATATGTTTGAGTTTATATCATTTTTTGGCATGATGATGGTATTTGGCTTCATCGTCATCTACTTTATATATCGTGAAACAACGGTCGGGCTATTTGCACTTCCGATCGCTGTGTTAATCATTGGTTATGGAAGTATGTTCCCAACAGAAATTTCACCACTTGTACCGTCATTGCAGTCCAATTGGCTCTATATTCATGTCACAACGGCTGCTTTAGGTGAAGCAATATTAGCCATCAGTTTTGTTGCTGGTTTGGTATATTTAATTAAAAAGATTGATCAAACCTCAACATCTAAGCATACAACATGGTTAGAAATTGTTTTATTTCTACTAATAACAACCCTTGCATTTATCATCGTGACGATTACATTTAACACAACAGGGTATGAATCTACTTTTACAAAAGAAGTAGCTGAGCAAGAAACAGAAATTACGTATCATATGCCGATATTAATCGAGCCAAATGACGCTGAATTAGTTACTGATGGTGTTTTCACAACTGGTTTTGAAGCTCCAAAATGGATGCAAGGAGAAGATGCTGGTAAAAAACTGAATACCTTAGTGTGGTCATTATTGGTTGGGCTAGGTTTATATGGTATTATTCGATTAATTGTTAGAAAACGTGTAGCTGCGGCTATTCAGCCAAAATTAGATAATGTTAACCTAGAAAAAGTAGATGAAATTATGTATCGTGCTGTCGCAATTGGTTTTCCAATCTTTACACTAGGAGCTCTAATCTTTGCGGCCATTTGGGCACAAGAAGCATGGGGTCGTTTCTGGGGCTGGGACCCTAAAGAAGTTTGGGCTTTAGTGACTTGGTTGTTCTATGCTGTGTTCCTACATCTTAGATTAGGTGCTGGTTGGCATGGTGAAAAGTCTGCGTGGCTAGCCGTTATAGGCTTTGCTATAATTATGATGAATTTAATTGTCGTTAATTTAGTGATTGCTGGTATTCATTCTTATGCGTAATTAATGGGAAAAGGAGTTGTCTTACATGTCTGAGCAGGTCAAAATTTTAGTAGTAGATGATGAAGAAAGAATCAGGCGTTTATTAAGGTTATATTTAGAACGTGAGGAATTCGAAATAGAAGAGGCTGAAGACGGTGACGAAGCCTTACTTAAAGCTTTGGATACGGATTTTGATTTAATTTTATTAGATTTAATGCTTCCTGGAACAGACGGAATTGATGTTTGTACGCAGCTTAGAGAGCGTAAGGCAACACCAGTCATTATGCTAACGGCTAAAGGTGAAGAATCTAATCGAGTTCAAGGTTTTGAAGTTGGCGCTGACGATTACATCGTTAAACCATTCAGTCCAAGAGAAGTCGTATTGAGAGTAAAAGCGTTATTAAGACGCTCATCGACGACTAAGTATTTAAAAACAGATACTGACAGTCACGATGTTATTGTTTATCCTCATTTAACGATTGATAAAGATGCTCATCGTGTGATCGCAGATGGGGTTGAGGTTAATTTGACACCAAAAGAATATGAATTATTGTATTATTTAGCCAAAACGCCAGATAAGGTCTTCGATCGTGAAGAATTATTAAAAGAAGTTTGGGAATATGAATTCTTTGGTGATTTAAGAACCGTTGATACGCACGTAAAACGCTTAAGAGAAAAGCTTAGTAAAGTTTCAGAAGATGCAGCTCGAATGATCGTAACTGTTTGGGGAATTGGTTATAAATTCGAGGTTATTGACGCATAATGCTTTGGAGAAGTGTTGTTTTTAAACTATGGTTTACTATTATATTATTAGTAGCCTTTGTGTTACTCATATTAACAATTTTCTTACTTGAATTTTTTGAAAGCTATTATATTGAAGATGCCGAAGAAAATCTAATGAACCAGGCTGAGAATGTAGCGGTCGTCATTGACCAGCATGAGCAAACAGAATTACCCATGAATACAATTGATCAATTATTGGCACCCCAAACGAGAGTGACCGTATTTTTTGATGAACATAATTATTGGCAAAATGAATTTGATGAGTCTTATCTACCGGATATAGAACCTAGTTGGTTTATTACCAATAACGTCGTGAATAGCGTTTTAAACGAGAATGAGTCTGTGCGGAAGATTACAGATATTCCAAATAGTGATGCTGAAATTATTATTGTTGGAATTCCGACTGAAGATTTTAACGGGGGCATTTATGCTTATCAATCATTAGAAGTTGTAGAAGAAACAACGAGTAGAGCAACAAAGCTTATATTATTAGCTGCAACAATTGCTATTATTTTAACAACGGTATTTGCTTTTTTCTTATCAAGTCGAATAACTGCACCGTTAATAAAAATGCGTAAGGTTGCTGGTGAGTTATCTCGAGGAGAATTTAATACAAAGGTACCTGTGTTAACTCACGATGAAATTGGTGAATTAGCGATCTCATTTAACCGAATGAGACGACAACTAAGATACCATATGACAGCACTTAATCAAGAGAAATCACAGTTATCTAGCATATTAAAATCTATAGCTGATGGCGTCATAACAGTAAACAAGCAATTGGGTGTTATGTTAATGAATCCGCCTGCAGAGAAGTTTTTATTTCAGTTAGATTTTGCTCAAGAAGATCAGAATTACACTTTGCCACAAGAATTAAGAGATGTTTTTCAGCAGGTTATTGAACATAAACAGGAATATTCAAGAGAATTTGTTGCACAAGGTCGAAACTTTGTCCTTGTGATGACACCATTATATATTGAGAATGAAATACGAGGTGCAGTAGCACTGATTAGAGATATGACGGAAGAACGTCAATTAGATAAACTGAGAAAAGACTTCTTAGCTAATGTCTCACACGAGTTAAGAACTCCAATCTCTATGATGCAAGGTTATTCAGAAGCGATTGTAGATGATATTGCAGAATCTAAAGAAGAAAAGCAGGAACTAGCCCAAATTATTTACGATGAATCATTAAGAATGGGACGACTTGTTAATGAACTTTTAGATTTAGCAAGAATGGAAGCTGGTCATATACAAATTCATAAAGAGAAGGTTACCATTGGACCTTTTGTTGATCGTATTTTAAATAAATTTAATTCCATTGCTGAAAAGCAACAAATAACTATTTCTTCTGATGTACCTCCTAATATCGAATATGATCTGGATCCTGATCGTATTGAACAAGTGTTAACTAATTTAATTGATAACGCGTTACGTCATACGACCGAAAATGGTGAGATACACATTAAGATAGAAGAAGCTAATCAAGAGATTGCTGTTCATATATCAGATAATGGCTCAGGTATACCAGAAGAGGACTTACCGTTTATATTCGAACGGTTCTATAAAAGTGATAAAGCAAGAACGAGAAATGGTAAGAAAAAAGGTACTGGCTTAGGTTTATCCATTGCGAAACATATAGTTGAATCGCACGGCGGAACGATTTATGCTAAAAGCCAAGTTAACGAAGGCACTACATTTACGTTTACTCTACCGAAAGAATAAACAACTTGAACAGCATTGTAGAGAATCTATAATGCTGTTTTTTTCATTTTAGATTACTATTGATATGATAGAATAAATTAAGTTGTAACATTATAGAATATTATTCGACTAATTTATTGAGAACGGAGGCTCGATGATGAAAGAGACCTTTCAAGAGCTGTATGATCGATTCCACCAGGACTTATACCAATTTATTTTCTACATGGTTAAAGACAAATACACGACAGAAGACTTAGTTCAAGAAGTATATATTAGAGTTCTCAAAGCTTATGACACATTTGAAGGTCGAAGTAGTCAAAAAACATGGCTGTTCTCAATAGCACGTCATGTTACGATTGATTATTTTCGTAAACAAGGAAGACGTCAGAAACAATCTGCTAATCGATTTGATTTTGAAGAACACGGAAATTTAATTAAAGATGAACAGCCAACACCAGATGAAATTGCTGAGAAGAGTGAAGATATTCAAATGCTATATAAATGTTTGGATGGTTGTACTAAAGACCAAAGAATGGTTGTGATCTTAAGGTTTATTCAACAAATGTCAATCAAAGAAACAGCTGATATTTTGAATTGGACAGAAAGTAAAGTGAAGACAACTCAGCATCGAGCGATTCAAGATCTAAAGGACCAAATGCAAAAGGTAAAAGGAGGGCATACAGAGTGAGTAAAAAAGATCAAGACATAGAAAATTTATTATCTGAGATGCCCGATATAAATGATGAACGTTCTTTTGATGAATATTATCAGCGTATATCAACGCAATTAAATGATGAAAAACAGACTCATAATCAAACAAATAAGCGGTGGATGTTGCCAGCATTCGTGACTGCTGCAGCTGCATGTTTATTAATAATCATTGGTTTACAGTTTATGAACTCAAATGAAACGACGGATATGAACATGGCACAAGATGACTCAGAATCATCGGCGGAAGAAGGAAGTATGGAAGAAAATGAATCAGCTGATGAATCCGGTCAAATATCGACTCAAGACGAAGAAGCTGAGGAAATGGATATCTTACTGAGTCAATCAATGACGGTCACAGAACAAGAACTTGAGGGTTCAAATCAACAAGAGCAAATGACTTATGTCGTTCCTAATAACGATTTGACGGGTTATATACCTCTATCAATACCAAGTAGAACTGAACAACCTGAAGAAATGTTTAATCTAATTAACGAACATCTAAATGAAGATAGACTAGGGGTTGATACAAGTATATTTAATCATTTAGTATATTTAGGTTTAAATGATGAAGGGTTGCCAATAATTGAGGTTGATCAATCATCAATTCAAGGTTCAGCAATGGAGACGGCTGTTATTAATGCCTTAAATTTTTTTGAACCACTAGGTTATAATCGAGTCATCGTACAAAATTCAGAAGGAACTGATGTGGAGTTCCCACAGATGGGAACGACTAATGAAATTCAATTACAGCAGTCTAAGAAGACTTATAAATTGTATACAAACGCTAATCAGTTATTATGGTTAGAGTCCAATATGACGTCAAATTCGTCAATAGCAGCTGCCATAGATAATTTAAAAGTGTCAGATGAAGAATCAGGAGTAATGGCTCCTCTTCCTGAGGAGTTAAACTTTACACTAAGTGAAGATCAAAATGAGCTAACAATGACGTTTGAATCAATACCTAATGTAAATACAGAACAAGAATTATTGTATTTAGTAGAATCGATTTTGCTAACGGCTAAATCTTATGGTTTTACAGAGGTTAAATTCGAGCAATTAGGCCGTGACCAAATAGGAAAATATAATTTAGACTCACCAGTCAAAGTGCCAGTCTATGTGAATCCTATTAGTGATTAAACAAAATATAAGCCAAGAAACATGAAAATGTTTCTTGGCTTTTTACTATTTTATTGATTGTGGTAACGCTGAACACATTCTTCAATAAGTTTAGATGCTGCTTCAGAGCCTTCCCATTCACCGATTTCCGTTTTCTTACCTTGTAGATCTTTATAGGTTTGGAAGAAGTGTGAGATTTCATCAAGCTTATGCTGAGGAATATCGTCAAGTGTGTATACATCTTTGAAACGAGGGTCCTCGATTGGAACCGCAATTAGTTTCTGATCTTCTTCACCATCATCGATCATATTAAGGAATCCGATAACTCTTGATTCAATGACACATCCAGGGAATGTTGGATTAGTGACAAGAACTAAAGCGTCTAAAGGATCATCGTCTAAAGCTAAAGTTTCATCTAGGTATCCATATTCAGCTGGATAGAACTGTGGTGAAAATAATACGCGATCAAGTTTAAAAACACCTTGTTCTTTATCATATTCATATTTGTTTTGACTACCTGTTGGAATTTCTACAAACACTTCAACAATTTTATTGTCTGCCATGAGTATTTCCTCCTTTATGTATTTTCAATTACTTATTATACCAATCTTTATATAGTAATAAAAGCAAGATTCATGGTAAAATGATATAAAATGACAAATTGTGCGAGGGGATTTTTTATGGATGTTGAAGAGTTGAAACATACTCTCACACCTTTGATTAAAACCGTACGTACTGAATTCAACTATAATCAAAACCAAATGGCCGAACTATTAGGGATTTCTAAAAAAACGCTTGTGCAATATGAAAAAGGGAGAAAGACTGCAACTTGGCCAACGATTGTTGTCTTGACAAGCCTGTTTCGTGATAGTGTTTATATTCAACGTAAGTTAGGCGAAGACGATGTCGTGCATTATATTCAAATATTGGCAAGGAAGAATGTGGTGGCTAATACAGGTCATCAAACTAAGAGTCGTTGGGCAAAAATTGACGAACAAAATGGCTATATATTACAAAAAAACACCATCACGAAATATTATCGTGTAATTGATCAGTTTGGTAATCGTATATTTAGTAGCTTTTATAAGACAAGTGTTCTTAGGCATTTTCAGCAGATCATAAAAAAAGATGACTAGGTAGTCATCTTTATCTCGCCTGTATATTAGCTGTAAACGGTTCTTTAGAGATTTTAATAGATTCTGTTGGACATCCTTCGAAGGCGTCTTCTAAGTCATCTATTAAATTATCTGATATCTTTATATTCCCATTATTTTGATCGATTAAGTTGAAGGCAACACCCATATCGTCATAATCAAAGATATCTGGAGCTGTAGCCCCACATGCACCGCAAGCAATACACGTATCTTGATTCACAATTGTGTATAAAGGCATTATGACCCTCCTTGAGTCTTGAATGATAGAGGTGAAATCTGATGATTCAATTCAATAAATTGTTATTATATATGTTATCACGTTTAGACAAACAACGCACGATTTCATCTGCATTCCATATTTTGCGTGGTAAAAAGTCTGCTCAAACCATTCAAGATATTCATCTATTTCAAATGCAACATGTTTTCGGTGTATATCAAAACCTAGACCCTAATATTTATCATAAATGGATTCAGTATTTTAAAGACTCTTCATGGTTAACGATTGATGAAGACACTTATACTTTAACTGACCAAGGATATGACGTTCTAAATGATTGGCATGATTTTACGATTAGTGGTTTAAACGGCTTTAAATATCATCGAATTGATCGAAAGTGGGATGAATCGGTTAAACTGTTAGTTCAGACTTTATCAAATTTGTCTTATGGAGATAAATATTTTATTCCAGTAACAGATGATTTACATATACAATTTCGTGTTAAACAACTGATCAAGAAATATCAACAAGATAAAAAGTTGTTAACTCAAAAATTTACTAGCGAATTATATCAAGTCTTGCATGCGCTAAGTGATGAGCAAGCTGCTTTCATATCAAAACAATTAACTGGCTATAACCGAATTGGGTTAAGTAAAGTCCAATTAGCCGAAGAATACGATCTGTTAGTTGACGACATCCATATAACACATATCCAAATCATTCATCAAATGCTGAAGATTATAGAAAGTGACCAGCAACGTTTTCCAATCTTAAATTCGATTATACCTGTTCAAAATCAACAATATGGAATGACAGAATCAGCTTTTAGAACGTTTCAGCTAATAGAAAAAGGCTATACCTTGCCTGAGATTGAGAGTTTGCGGCAACTAAAAACTAGCACGATTCATGATCATGTCGTTGAGATTGCTACACGTGTAGACCATTTTGATATCGGAGCTTATGTTGATCAAAAAACGATTGATCAAGTTGGTCAGGTTATTAACAAATCAGAATCTAGACGTTTAAAAGATATAAAATTGCAATTAGATGAAGCAGTGACGTATTTTCAGATTCGTTTAGTGTTGGCTAAATTTAATCAAATTAAAGAGAGTGTTTCAATATGAATGAAACGGTATTTGAGTTAGAAAAACAGTTACAAGAAAAGTTTGGCTTCCCGGCGTTTAGGGAAGGTCAAAAAGAAATTATTGAATCAGTGATGAACGGAAACCATACATTAGCCACATTACCAACGGGAAGTGGTAAGTCAATCTGTTATCAATTACCTTCAATACTCTTAGACGGCGTGACAGTTGTTGTATCACCACTTATCTCTCTAATGATTGACCAAGTAAAAATACTTAAGTCACAAGGTTTTAAACGTGTAGCAGCTTTAAACAGTTTATTAGATAAGGAACAAAAAAATAAAACATTGAGTAAACTCGAACACTATGATTTAATATATTGTTCGCCAGAGATGCTACAACAGCCTGTTGTGATTAACCGCTTAAAACAAATTAAAATATCATTGTTTGTGATTGATGAAGCTCACTGTATATCACAATGGGGTCATGAATTCCGTACAGATTATTTGCGTTTAAAGGACGTCATTAAATCACTTGAGGAGCCAACAGTTTTAGCACTAAGTGCAACCGCAACACCAAAAATCCAACAAGATATCATACATGATTTATCTATTTCTTTAAACAAAATCATATATCCCATGGATCGAACGAATATAACTTATCAAGTTCAGTATTCAGAGAATCATAGTGAAAAACAAGAACAATTAGTAAATATAATAAATCAAGTTCATGCACCGACAATGGTTTATTTTTCGAGCCGTTTATTAACTGAAGAAGTATCATCTCTATTAAAGAAAAAGTTCCCGAACCGTCAAATTGCCTTTTATCACGGAGGCATGGAACAACAAGACCGATTACTAATACAACAGCAGTTTATGCACGGGCAATTAGATATCATTTGTTGTACAAGCGCGTTTGGGATGGGAGTTAATAAAGACGATGTTCGCTTAGTCATTCATTATCACCTTCCATCTAATCTAGAATCATTTATACAAGAATCTGGAAGAGCAGGTCGAGACGGAAACCACAGTGTGAGTGTTTTGCTTTATACTCACGGAGATGAAAATATTCCATTTCAAATGATTGATTCAGAACTTCCAAATGACATTGAAATTAAGCAATACATAGACCATGGTAAGTTGGAAGATGAAGAATATAGTGAGATTAAATTGAGGTTTTTAGACTATCAACTTAATCATGCATCAGAAACAGAGTTTAATCTTATCGATACAATTAAACAGGTTCGCGATCAACGAAAGAAAGTAAAAATCAAGAGTTTAATGGATCTGCTGGGTTGGATTAAATCAGATTCTTGTAGAAGAGAAGGTTTATTTAAACTATATCAACCAAATGTTAGAGCGGCTGATTATGATTGCTGTGATTATTGTGGTTTTGAATTTTATAATATAGACCTCAATCAAAAAAGCTATGTCGTTAATAGAACTAACTGGGAAGGTGTTTTAAACGACTTGTTTAATGGGGTTTCATTTTGAATAAACACAACGAAATAATACGTAGGTTATGATGAGGAGTTTGTCATGAGAAAAACTCAAGCAGAGATTGTGAAGCAATTATCACATAGAGAATTAATGTTAAATGTATATTTCTCTCAATTACTTTTCCTAGGTTTGGCAATAGTGTTTGCTATTTTTATGTTTCAAGATATATCTGATTTGTTTCAGCTATTTAAATGGAACCCTAGAGAGATTTTATTATTTGGGTTAGTACCAGGATTATTAGTCGTTCTCATTGATATTCTATTAATCCGCTGGTTGCCAGAAAAAGCTTATGATGACGGTGGGATCAATCAGAAAGTCTTTGAGAATGCCTCAATCACTGGAATATTCTTAATCGCTTTAGTCGTTAGTGTTTCTGAGGAGCTCCTATTTAGAGGTGTTATTCAAACAAACTTTGGGTATATATTTGCTAGTTTAATTTTTGCATTAATACACTTTAGGTATTTAAAAAAAATAGTACTTCTAGTCTCTGTTTTACTTCTTTCATTTTTGATAGGTTATATGTATGTATTAACCGAGAATTTACTCGTAACCATTACAGCTCATTTTACTATTGATTTTCTATTAGGAATTTATTATCGTTTACGCAGGAGTGACATCAATGGAACAGAAAAAACAACTACATCATGATATACAAGAAGAAGTTGATGTATTAGAGCTACCCCCAAGAAGCCAAAAACATCAAAAGAGTAGCAGTAGCAGTAGAAGTAAAAATGATAAGAAGACAAAAAAACAAGATCAACAAAACTCATTAATAGTCAATAAAGCTATTTTGAATGTTATTGTAGTTTTATTTATCTTAATCATCATTGCAGTACCAGTAGCATATCATTACTGGTTACAATAAGATGACACTTTATAAATATTACTTATATATTTTAAAATGTTTTATGGAAACTAATGCATTTTGGCAGGATTTTGTTATTAATAATCGAAATCGTTAATTTATCCATACGTATAAAAATATATTCAATAACTTTAAATGATACAGGCAATTTTAACTTAGGTAGGAACATAAGATAATAGTGAGATGGTGGAGGTGGTTACGTGCGATTAGAACGTTTGAGCGTTAACCAATTTAAGATATTTTTGACTTATGACGACTTAAATGAACGCGGTTATTCAAAAGAAGACCTTTGGAATAATTTGCCGAAAGCAAATCAGTTGTTTCAGGATATGTTATATGAAGCTTGTGAAGAATTAAATATGGATTTAGATGGTATGTTAATGGTCAAAGTGCATATGTTGCAAGCTCAAGGGATGATTATTATTGTTACTCAAAATGATCAGGAGCAAAACGAAAATGACGAGTATATTGAGTTGAAAGTAACCATGGATGAGAGTAAAGAGATGATTTTTGTATTCCAGGATATTGAAGATGTGATTCAGGCTGCAAAAGGGATTCAATATCAGTATGATTTGAATGCCAGTTTATATGTACATGATGATGTTTATTATCTTCATATTAGTGAACCTACATTAACCGAAAAAATAAGATTAGACCTCATCTCTGTATTATCCGAATATGCATCTCCTAGTACAATGACTTCATTTATCCTTAGAGAACACGGGAATTTAATTATAAATAATAATGCTCTACAAACCGTTGTAAGGTATTTCTAATTGAGGTGAATAAATTGAAAATAGCAGTATTGTATGGCGGTACATCAAAAGAAAGAGAAGTGTCATTGTCTACCGGAAAAGGAATTATTCAAGCTTTAAAAAAATTAAATCACGATGTTATTGGGATTGATTTTAACCCCAGGGATCTCAATCATACGA
Organism: Aquisalibacillus elongatus; assembly: GCF_003843875.1. Taxonomy (GTDB): domain Bacteria; phylum Bacillota; class Bacilli; order Bacillales; family Alkalibacillaceae; genus Aquisalibacillus; species Aquisalibacillus elongatus. The sequence goes on from NZ_RKRF01000007.1 coordinate 474,122, forward strand.
TGGAACATATACAAGATGTGGATCTAGTGTTTATAGGGCTACATGGAAAGCAAGGGGAAGACGGGACCGTACAAGGACTGTTAGAGCTAATGGGTATTCCTTATATTGGTTCAGGCGTTTTAGCCTCTTCATTAGCGATGGATAAATCAAAAGCAAAGCAAATTTTTTATATGCAAGGAATTCCTGTGGCTAAAGGTAAAACATATGGAAATCATGAGCTACAAAAATACATTATAGATGATATAAAAAATGAGTTTGAACTCCCATTTGTGATAAAGCCAAATCAAGAAGGATCTACTTTAGGTCTTTCTATTGTTAATGATCAGGAGGAAATCGAGCGCGCTGTTCAAACTGCTTTTAAACATGATTTTGAAATATTAGTTGAAGAATATGTCAAAGGACGCGAACTGACCTGTGCTGTTATAGGGAAACAAGGAGGAGAATATTCGCTTCCTGTTATTGAAATCATACCTAAAAGTGAATTTTATGATTATGAATCTAAATATTCTCAAGGTGGTAGTGAGCATATTTGCCCTGCAAATATTTCAGAGGAGCTAACAAAACAAATTCAAGAGTATGCTGTTAAGGCTCACCGTTCGCTTGGTTGCGAAACCTATTCAAGAGTGGATTTTATTTTAAATGACCAAAATGAACCGATTATTCTTGAAGTCAATACATTACCAGGCATGACACCAACAAGTTTATATCCTGATGCTGCTAAAGCTGTTCAGATGACTTATGAAGAGATGCTTGAGAAGTTTATCAAGTTGACTTTAGAGGAATAGTATAAGTAGTTCGTTTTAGTTCAAATATATGAATAGTTTTGAACTCATAAAGAAGAATATAAGCAGGGAAAAATGTGGTTGAATTATGTTGCATAATCATTACGAGGATGTATACTAGTCATTGAAAGAACTATTTTTATTATTATTTCTTGTTTTGAATATAGGAGGTAAACACATGGTAGCCGATAAGCAAGCAGATTCTAATAAGTCAGATGATATTTTATTGTCAACTCAAGAAGTGATTAAAACTGCCTTGAATAAACTGGGTTATCCTGAAGAAGCGTACGAGTTAATGAAAGAACCTGTCCGAATGATGACGGTTAGAATTCCGGTTAGAATGGACGATGGTAAGATTAAAATTTTTACTGGATATAGAGCTCAACATAATGATGCAGTTGGCCCTACAAAAGGTGGAGTTCGTTTTCACCCGAATGTTACAGAAAATGAAGTCAGAGCATTATCAATTTGGATGAGCCTGAAAGCTGGAATTGTTGATTTACCATATGGTGGAGGTAAAGGTGGTATCATTTGTGATCCACGTAAGATGTCTTTTAGAGAATTAGAGGCATTAAGCCGTGGATATGTTCGTGCCATCTCTCAGATTGTTGGACCAACAAAAGATATCCCAGCTCCTGATGTGTTCACGAACTCACAAATTATGGCTTGGATGATGGATGAATACAGTCGTATTGACGAATTTAATAATCCAGGATTTATTACGGGTAAACCTATTGTTTTAGGTGGTTCACACGGAAGAGAATCTGCTACAGCAAAAGGTGTCACAATTTGTATTGAAGAAGCGTGTAAAAAACTCGGGATAGAGATAAAAGGTGCACGTGTAGTTGTACAAGGTTTCGGTAATGCTGGAAGCTTTTTAGCTAAATTCATGTATGATATGGGAGCAAAAATTATTGCCATATCAGATGCTGAAGGTGCATTACATGATCCAGATGGCTTGGATATTGATTACTTATTAGATCGCCGTGACAGCTTTGGAACGGTTACTAACTTATTCGAAGATACGATCTCAAATGAAGAGATGTTGGAATTGGATACGGATATTTTAGTCCCAGCTGCAATTGAAAATCAAATTACTAAGGATAATGCACATAACATTAAGGCAAGCATCGTTGTTGAAGCTGCTAATGGTCCAACAACACTTGAAGCAACGAAGATCTTAACAGAACGAGACATATTAATCGTCCCAGACGTTTTAGCATCATCTGGGGGTGTGACGGTATCCTACTTTGAGTGGGTACAAAATAACCAAGGTTATTATTGGAAAGAAGAAGAAGTGCAAGAGAAACTTCGCGAAGTATTAGTGAAGTCGTTTAACAACGTATATACCACAGCGCAAAATCGTCAAATCGATATGAGGTTAGCTGCATATATGGTTGGTGTAAGAAAACTAACTGAAGCGGCTCGTTTCCGCGGTTGGATTTAAAGTGTGGATATTTGATATTTGTAGAACAATCTCCTATCATAGTTTTGGTAGGAGATTTTCGTACGTTTAGGAGTGGAGAGTAAGATGCAGAAAGAAGAAGTCATCATAATAGGTGCAGGCCCGTGTGGTCTATCGGCTGCTTTAAAATTGAGAGAAAAAGGCATCGATCCGTTACTAATTGAAAAAGGAAATGTGGCGAATGCGATTTACCATTACCCAACACATCAGATGTTTTTTAGCTCTAGTGAAAAACTAGAAATCGGAGATATACCATTTATTTCAGAACGTCAAAAACCAGTTCGAAACGAGGCTTTAACTTACTATCGAACTGTAGCTAAGCGTAATGAGCTTCGAATCAATAATTATGAAAGAGTGACAAAAATAGAGCCAGAAGGCGATCAGTTTCATATTCATTCAGAAACGTCAATTGGAGAAACGAGTTATTACGTCGCTGATCATATAATTATTGCTACAGGCTATTACGACCATCCTAATAAACTTGGAATAAAGGGTGAGGAATTACCTCATGTAAGCCATTATTTTAAAGAGGCTCATCCATTTTTTAATAAGAAAGTAACTGTAATTGGAGGTAAGAACTCGGCCGTAGACGCAACACTAGAATTAGAGAAGGCAGGGGCTGATGTGACCGTCCTATATCGTGGTTTAGATTATTCCCCAAGTGTGAAACCATGGATATTGCCATTATTTGAATCATTAGTTAGACATAAAAAAATTAATATGTACTTTAATGCAAATGTTATAGAAATTAGACCAAAAGACGTATTGGCTGTCATTGATGGTAAAGAACAAGTTATTGAATCGGATTACGTATTTGCTATGATTGGTTATCACCCTAATCAAAACTTCCTTAAAAATATTGGAATTGACATTGATTATGAAACGGGCCGCCCCATGTTTGATCGTCATACAATGGAAACTAATGTACCAAATGTTTATATTGCCGGTGTCATTGCAGCAGGATACAATAATAACGAAATCTTCATTGAGAACGGCAGGCACCATGGTGAATTAATTGCAGAGCATATTACGTTAAAAAAGAAAAATAGGTGAAGTCGATGAAAAAAGTCATTTTAATTACAACTGGTGGTACTATTGCTAGTAAACCAAACGAAAACAGTGGGAAATTAACTTCAGGAGCAATGACAGGTGAAGAGTTAGCTTCTTTATGTGATCTTCCTAACGAAATTCAAATTGAAATTGATTCAGCTTTTCAAAAACCTAGCGCCCATTTAACATCAGAAGACTGGTTGTTATTAAAAGAGAAAGTGGACTATTATTTTGAAGACCCTAATATAGACGGGGCTGTTATTACACATGGAACAGATACTTTGGAAGAAACGGCATACTTCCTTGATCTAACGATTAACGACCATCGTCCTGTTGTTGTAACAGGTTCTCAACGTTCTATTTCAGATTTAGGAAGTGATGTATATATTAATTTACGACATGCAATCTATTCTGCATGTAGTGAGGACCTTCAACATTGTGGAACAGTTGTCGTATTTAATGAACGAATTTTTGCAGCTAAGCACGTTAAGAAGGAACATGCGAGTAATATTCAAGGGTTTAATGCTTTTGGTTTTGGCTATTTAGGTATTATCGATAATGATGAGGTTAAAGTTTTTCAAAAACCAATTAAACGAGAAACGTACCAACTTCAACACCCATTACCAAGAGTAGATATTGTGAAATGCTATACGGATGCAGACGGAACAGTCATAAATGCTTTAAGAGAATCCGGTACGAAAGGTATTATTATAGAAGGGGTTGGCCGTGGTCAAGTACCTCCACTGATGATGCCAGCAATCAAACAAAGCTTAAATGAAAATGTAGTAATCGTTATTTCTACAGCATCTGAAGAAGGTGCTGTTTACCCTACATATGATTATGAAGGTAGTGCTTATGACCTTATAAATCAAGGTGTCATTTTAGGGAGCGATTTAGATAGTAAAAAGGCGAAAGTTAAACTGGCAGTTCAGCTTGCTTCTTTAGAAACGGGATTTAAATTTTAAGAAAAGCCGACATATTCTTTGTCGGCTTTTTTATATTTTATAGAATATAAACGCGGAAAAAACAAAAGATAATAGAGCGTATTAGTTTGTAATGAGGAGGAAGAACAACATTGAATAGGCTTTCGTTTCTCAAAGTAACTATAGTCAGTATTACGTTATGTTTTGGTATTTTAACGGCTAATCAATCTTCTGAAGCATTTACAGATCAAGTTATTCAACAAGGGACAGTAGGTGAAGATGTCATTGAACTTCAATCTCGGCTTCAGTACATTGGTTTTTATAACGGAAAAATAGATGGCGTATTTGGTTGGGGGACTTACTGGGCAGTTAGAAATTTTCAAGAAGAATTTGGGTTAGAAATTGATGGTTTAGTTGGGCAAGAGACGAAAGATAAGCTAATTAAAGCTTCTGAGTATGACCAAGATTGGGTACAGGAGCAAATAAGACAGGGAAATGAGTTTTCCCATTATGGTGGTCAAAAACGTCCATGGTCTGAAGCTCAACAACAATCTCAAAATCAAGGTCAAGGTGGAGGAGAACAACCACAAGGTGAACAAGGCCAAACTGCTGAAGGAGAAGGACAACCGCAAGAACCAACGGCTACGAATGTTCCTAAAGGGTTCTCTCAAAATGATATTCAATTAATGACACAAGCTGTTTATTCAGAATCTAGAGGTGAACCATATTCAGGTCAAGTTGCTGTTGCAGCAGTTATCTTAAATCGATTAGAAGATTCAACGTTTCCTGATTCTATTTCAGGTATCGTATTTGAACCTTTAGCATTTACGGCTGTTGCAGACGGGCAGTTTTATATGGACCCAGATGAACAGTCGAAAGAGGCTGTACTTGATGCCATTAATGGATGGGACCCATCAGGTGGTGCAACATACTATTTTAATCCAGATACAGCAACGTCGGATTGGATATGGTCTAGGCCACAAATTAAAAAAATCGGAAAGCATATATTTTGTAAGTAGATTGGAGGTCTATACGTGATACGTTGGATACTTTATATAGTCTTACTCATTGGGTTTATAGGTGCTATTATATACGGTTATCAGGAGCACCAGGAGAAAAATGCTGTATTAATACAAGCGGAGAATAACTATCAGCGGGCTTTTCATGACTTAACATACCGTATAGATTTGTTAAATGAGAAAATTGGTACGGTAATGGCAATGAATACGCCTGAAAATTTATCACCTCAATTAACTGAAATCTGGAAAATATCATCAGAAGCTCAAGCGGATGTCGGCCAATTACCACTAACCTTACTACCATTTAATAAAACGGAAGAATTTCTGAGCAATATTGGTGAATTCTCCTATCGTGTAGCGATTAGGGGATTGGATGAAAATCCGTTAAATGATGATGAAAAACAATTGCTTAGTGAGCTTCACGATAGCTCTAATGAAATTAAGCGTGAGTTAAGGACGGTTCAACATGAGGTGTTAGATCAAGGACTACGATGGATGGATGTTGAAGTTGCATTAGCTACTAATGAACCAGGAGATAACACGATTGTTGATGGTCTACAAACAATTGAAAAAAATACAGAGCAATTTAATAGTAATGACAATGAGGGTGTATTTACCTTAGATAATAAGACAAACAAGGAAGAGATCAAATTCGACGGTCGAACTTATGACGAAAGTGAAATAAAAGATCTAGTAAGAGAACAATTTGAATTAGAAAACGATATTGAACTAAATGTAACTGAAACAGGTGAAGGCTCAGATATTCCGATGTATAACGTTTCCTTTGATACTGGAGATCTCCATGGATATGCAGAGGTAACGCAACAAGGTGGAAATATGATCTCGTATATGTTGACAAGAGATATGGGTGAAGCTGAGATTGGGCTTAATGAAGCTATGAATCAGGCTCAAGATTTATTAAGTGGCTTAGGTTATGAAGAGATTCAGATGGTTGAAAGCTCGCAATACGAAAAAGTCGGGGTGTTTCGTTTTGTAAGAGAAGAAGATGGCGTTTTATATTATCCTGACAGCCTTCAAGTAAAAGTAGCACTGGATGAAGGGGATATTGTAGGCTTAACTGCTAGAGATTATATTATAAACACAACTGCACGTGAAGATGTTGATTTCACAGAAAACATATCTGAAGAAGAAGCAGAAGAGTATGTTAACCCTAATATCGAAATAATGGAAACAAGAAAAGCCGTCATTGAAAATGATTTAGGCGATGAAGTATTGTGTTATGAATTGATTGGAACCTTAAATGACCAAACTTATCGAGTTTATATTAACACTAGTGATGGTTTTGAAGAAAAAGTAGAGCGACTTCAACAATCAGAAGAAATATATGGCATGGATTAAATGGGAAGGCAATTTTTGTCTTCCCCTTTTTCATTTTTTTTGACATAATAATAGTAACTCTAATCGGGGGAGATACTATGTTCAAAATCGGTCAACGTTTATCAATCGAAACATTTAAAGATGGTGAAGTAGATGAACAATTTCAATGTCGAATTGTTGAAGTTAGTCAAAAGACAATCTATATAGACTATCCTGTCAATGAAAGAACAGGACGATCTTCTTTATTTTTGGATGGATCGGAGTTTAAAGTATCTTATGTTCATGAAGATGGTAATGTCTACACTTTTTCTTCAGAGGTTATGGAACGTAAAAAGATTAAAATACCGGTACTAGCCATTCATAAACCTAATCCAAAAGACATTCGCAAAATTCAGCGCCGCGAATATGTTCGTGTAGATGTATCACTGGATGTTGCTATCCATCCATATACTGAAGAATTAAACCCGCTTATGACTAGAACTATTGATATAAGTGGCGGAGGCGTGGCTGTCGTTGGGGATGGCGGTCAGTTGAATTATCAGCCAGGAGATCAGATGAAAATAACGCTTGTTCTTCCTTTCAGTTCAACGCATTATAATTATTTACTTACAGATGTAGAGGTTGTAAGATGTATTATGGGTTCTGGAAATGAACCTTCTAAGATTACATATAAATTTGTTAATATTACGGATCAAAATAGAGAAAAGATTATTAAGTACTGTTTTGAAAAACAGCTAGAAAACCGCAGAAAAACAATTAATCGATAACAACTAGGGGGTAGCTCTGATGAAGATAGCAATAGACGGACCAGCAGCAGCAGGAAAAAGTACAGTAGCAAAAATCATTGCAAAAAAATTAGGTTATGTGTACATAGACACAGGAGCCATGTATAGAGCTTTAACATTAAAAGCACTACAAACCTCTACGGATCTTGAGGACGAAAATTCACTTGCTAATTTAGCTGATCAGATAAAAATATCATTTAAAAATGTAGGAGAAATACAGAAAGTATTCATAGATAAACAAAATGTCACTGATGAAATACGGAACCATGATGTAACGAATCATGTTTCTTATGTTGCGAAACATAAACGAGTTCGCGAAAAATTAGTAGAAATGCAACAATCTTTAGCCGAAGAAGGAAATGTTGTCATGGACGGACGAGACATCGGTACTTTTGTTTTACCAGGTGCAGAATTGAAAATATTTTTAATTGCTTCAGTTGAAGAACGTGCAGAAAGACGGCATAAAGAAAATATTGAAAAAGGTTTTGAGTCTGATTTAGAAAACCTAAAAGATGAAATTAGAAGGCGAGATCAAATTGATTCAGAACGAGAGGTCGCTCCATTAATTAAAGCAGAAGATGCTGTTGAAATTGATACAACAAGTAAAAGCATTGATGAAGTGGCTGAACAAATATTAACCCTTATTCATTCAAAACGTTAAAGGAGAAACCATATGTTTTATAGATTTGCAAGATTCATCGTTAAAGTGATCTTTAAAATCATGTTCCGCATAGAAGTAATTGGGACTGAGAATATTCCGAAGAAAGGTCCAGTCATTATTTGTTCTAATCACATTTCGAACTATGACCCACCTGTTGTAGGAATAACAAGTCCAAGATCTATTGATTTTATGGCAAAAGAAGAGTTATTCGAAAAGAAGTGGCTAAATGTATTATTGAGCAATTTAAATGCTTTTCCGGTTAAGCGTGGAATGAGAGACCGTAACGCTCTAAGAACTGGAATAGAACGTTTAGAAAAAGGTCACACTTTAGGACTTTTTCCTGAAGGAACTAGAAGTAAAAATGGAGAAGTAAAAAAGGGACTGGCTGGTGCAGGTTTTTTCGCAATGCGTTCAAACGCAACTGTTATTCCGTGTGCTATAATAGGGTCATACGAAAAATTTTCAAAATTACAGGTTGTTTATGGACGACCAATTGAATTTAAAACACTTGAGAAAGAAAAGCCTGGTGCACAAGAAGTGACGGATGAAATTATGGGTAATATTAAAAGTTTGTTAGATGAACATCGATAATCATGTTAATATGAAATTATTAGTAATCATATAAGTTTTATGTTTTAAAGCAGTTTGAAAGCTTAAGGAGGAAATATTATGAGTGAACGTCATGATGAACAAATGGATATCCAACTTGATGTTGGACAAGAAGTGACAGGAAAAGTACTTAAATTAGAAGATAAACAAGTTGTCGTAGATGTAGGACATAAATATGATGGTATTATTCCAATTTCTGAACTATCTCATTTACACATTGAACATCCTAAGGAAGTATTGGATGAAGGTGAAGAATTACCCCTTGTTGTAACAAAAGTAGAAGATGAAGCAATTGTACTTTCTAAAAAACAAGTAGCTTTAAAAGAAGCATGGAAGAATCTCGAACAAAAGTTTAATCAATCTGAAATCTTTGAAGCTACAGTTGTAGAAGTTGTGAACGGTGGTTTAGTATTAGACGCAGGATTAAGAGCCTTTATGCCAGCGTCACATGTTGAAGCTTTTTACGTAGAGGATTTTGAATCTTATAAAGGGCAAACATTAAAAATTAAAGTAATTGAAATGGATCAAGATAAGAATCGAGTCATTGTGTCTCACCGTGCTGTAGTTGAAGACGAACAAAATGAAAAACGCAAACAAACACTACAGTCCATAAATGCAGGCGAAGTTGTTGAAGGTAAAGTTCAACGAATCACTAACTTTGGTGCATTTGTAGATTTAGGTGGAGTAGATGGTTTAATCCATATTTCACAATTATCACATGACCATGTAGAACAAGCATCAGATGTTGTGAGTGAAGGTGATGAAATCAAAGTGAAAGTACTTTCGATTGACCGTGATACAGAACGTATTGCCTTATCCTTGAAAGATACAACACCAGGGCCTTGGGATGGTATTAGTCAAGAACTAAGTGCAGGTGACGTTGTAGAAGGAGAAGTTAAGCGTCTAGTTAACTTTGGTGCATTTGTAGAAGTTAAACCAGGTGTCGAAGGTCTTGTTCATATTTCTCAAATTTCTAAAGAACATATTGGAAACCCACAAGAAGTACTCGAAATTGGACAAAAAGTAAACGTTAAAGTGTTAGACCTTAATGAAAGTGAAAAACGCATTTCATTAAGCATAAAGGAAGCGCAAGAAGAACAAGATAATGTTGAATTACAAAAATATAAAAAAGAAGATGATGACAATGGTTTCCAATTAGGAGACATTATTGGTGATCGTTTAAAAGATCTTAACAAATAAAAAGCAGTAATTAAACGGATCAGCTAGTTGCTTTTGATTATTTTCCTTAACTTTTAATCCAAAGTAAACCATCATGATTAGCCGCTGTAGTCCGTAAAAAAGTGGCACCATGCCACTTTTTTCTTTGTCTAATCATGTTTTATTAAAGATTTTTATGATCGTAGCATAAAGGATGAATGAAAATGAAGAAGTCAGTAGTTGCGATAGTGGGTAGACCAAATGTAGGCAAATCAACTATTTTCAATCGACTAGTTGGAGAGCGTATTTCAATTGTTGAAGATACACCAGGTGTTACAAGAGACCGTATCTATTCTGAGGCAGAATGGTTACACACAACTTTTAATCTAATAGATACAGGTGGCATCGACATAAGTGATGAACCTTTAATCGTCCAAGTAAGAGAACAAGCGCAAATTGCCATTGATGAAGCAGATGTTATTGTTTTCTTAGTCAATGGACGTGAAGGAATCACCGCAGCTGATGAAGAAGTTGCTAAAATATTATATAAATCAAATAAGCCTGTTGTCTTAGGCGTTAATAAAATCGATAACTTTGAAATGCAAGATTTATTATATGAATTTTATGCATTAGGCTTTGGTCAGCCGTATACTATTTCTGGTTCACATGGTTTAGGCTTAGGTGATTTATTGGACGAAGTAATTAAACACTTTCCAGATCAGTCGGATGTTTATGATGATGACGATCGTATACGCTTTTCATTAATAGGTAGACCGAACGTTGGAAAGTCTTCGTTAGTAAACGCTTTGTTAGGTGAAGAACGTGTTATAGTAAGTGATATTGCCGGCACGACAAAAGATGCAGTAGATACTGAATTTAAGAAGGAAGACCGAGATTTCACGATTATTGATACAGCTGGAATGAGAAAACGCGGAAAAGTATATGAAACAACTGAGAAATATAGTGTTCTAAGAGCTTTAAAAGCGATAGAACGTTCTGATGTCGTTTTAGTTATCATAGACGCTGATACAGGTATTATTGAGCAAGATAAGAAAATTGCAGGTTATGCACATGAAGCTGGTAAAGCTATTGTAATTGTGGTAAATAAATGGGATGCCGTTGATAAGGATCAAGATACGATGAAAGAGTTTGAAGATGATGTTCGTCAACAATTCCAATTTCTATCATACGCTCCAATTATATTTTTATCAGCTAAAACCAAAAAACGAATGCACACATTGTTACCAATGATCGTTGAAGTTAGTGAAAATCACGCCAAAAGAGTAAGAACAAACCTTTTAAATGAAGTGATTGAAGATGCGCTAGCCATGAATCCAACACCTTCTATTAAAGGTCAAAAGTTAAAGATACTATATACGACGCAGGTTGCAGCAAAACCACCGACGTTTGTTGTATTTGTTAATGATCCTGAATTAATGCATTTTACTTATGAACGCTTCTTAGAAAATCGAATTCGGGATGCCTTTGGGTTTGTTGGAACTCCAATCAAAATTTATGCTCGAGTGCGCAAATAAGGGGTGACGATTATGAACCAAGTAGCAGTTATAGGCGCAGGAAGCTGGGGAACAGCTTTGGCAATGGTTCTTGCTGATAATCAGCACGAAGTTCGTCTGTGGTCTCACAGACAGGACCAAGTGGATGAAATTAATCAAGAACGTATGAATAAAAAGTATTTACCGGAGATCAACTTACCAAATCAATTAACTGCTTATGCAGATTTACAAAGTGCTGTGCAAAATGCAGAAGCTATTTTGTTAGTTGTACCAACGAAGGCAATTCGAGAAGTCTGTCGACAAATAAGGCCATTTTTAAATTCAAATCAAATAATTATCCATGCTTCAAAAGGGATTGAACCCGAAACACATAAACGTATCTCTGAGATGATCATTGATGAAGTAGGACACCAGGCACAGAATCAAGTCGTCGTCTTATCTGGACCAAGCCACGCTGAAGAAGTCGCCTTAAGACAACCGACCACTGTTACGGTATCCGCTCATCATATGTCAAGCGCAGAGTTCACTCAAGATTTATTTATGAACGAAAATTTCAGAGTATATACGAATAATGACGTCGTAGGAGTGGAAATCGGAGGTGCACTTAAAAACATTATTGCTTTAGGTGCAGGTATCTCTGACGGTTTAGGTTACGGGGATAATGCTAAAGCCGCTCTAATCACACGTGGTTTAGCTGAAATCGCGAGATTAGGAACTAGCTTAAACGCCAATCCATTAACATTTGCAGGTTTAACGGGAGTCGGCGATTTAATTGTGACATGTACAAGCCAACACTCAAGAAACTACCGTGCTGGTCATATGTTAGGAAAAGGTTATGTATTGGATGATGTTTTAGATCAGATGGGGATGGTTGTTGAAGGTGTCCGAACGACTAAGGCAGCTTATCAATTATCTCAAAAAATGGACATAGCCATGCCGATTACAGAAGGTTTATATGAACTGCTCTTTCATGAAAAAGAACCGAAGAAAGTAGTGGACGAACTCATGAGAAGAGGAAAAACTCAAGAGTTAGAAGATTTATCATCATTTTTATAAAAATAGACGATAAACACACACAACAGCTTTCCTAGGATTGCATATAGTATTACGAATGCAATCTTAGGGAGGAGCATGAAATGAGTCAAGATTTCCAACAGTCTATTTTTGAACATCTGAAAAAGAAAGCTGACATTTCTCCAAATGAAGTACTAAATGTTGCAAAATCGATGCAAAATGCCAATTTTTCAGATGAAAGAACCGTTAGAAAGTTAGTCAAACAATTAGCGGCTATGGCCAATAAGCCACTTAGTCAGCAAAAAGAAGATCGGATTGTAAAGATGATTACAGAAAAAGGTCACCAAATCGATCAGCAAACATTGCAACAGATCTTTAAAAAGTAAACGAACTAGTATGTTCTAGGCAAGCGAAGTTTCACAGCTCGTGTCACATCATACTATAAATTGCAACAGTCAAAAATGAGCTACTTTAAATGAGGATTTAGTCAAAAAGAGGTGTTTGCCCCAGCACCTCTTTTTTCTATTAAAGCATTCTTAAGATTAATGTTCATTATTATACGAATCCCATTTAACCAACATTAATCTAACCATTGAATAATTTTTAACATTTTCTCCATCATTTCAGTCATTGAATACTATTCAGATATGCTATAATACCACCGGATAGCAAATACAGAAAGGGTTTGATTAAATGTCAGAACCGTTACTTAGAATGTACATATCTTTTGCTGGAATGGGTGCATTAGTCATCTCAGCAGTTTTAATTATGCTAGCAAGACATAAATTAAATGGTTTTTTTAGAATCTTGGTAAGTATTATTGCTTATGCACTATTAATTATAGGTGGTTTCATTATCTTTTTCATTGTCTTTAGCGGACCAACTCCAGAATAGGTGGTATGTTTTATGAAGTTAAAATTAGTCTTTATTATTTTTATTACTTTAATATTATCCGCTTGTTTATATCCAGAAGAACGCAAAATGGAAAACACGCCAACGAACGATGAACAGCTAGAAGAGGTACAACAAGCGGTTTTAGAATATAGAGAACGTCATACCGGTTTATTACCGATTAAAAACAGTGATGAAAACACACCGTTCTATATTAAATATGCAATTGATTTTAAAACACTTCAGGATGAAAATATATTAGGACAACCACCTAGTAATTCTTATGAAAATGGTGGACAATATTCCTACGTCATCATTGACCCTGAAGATGACACAGAAGTTAAAGTTTCAGATGTTAGAGTTAACCAAGATTTAAGGTCTATTAATTACGAAATCAACCTTTACCGCAATAAGGCGATTGTCCCCCCTTATGGAAAGAAAATTAATCAAGATTATTTTGAAATTAATCTTGATAAAATGAATATAGATGAACCTTTTACAGTCGTAAGTCCGTATAGTAATCGTGAACTTGAAGTAATTATCGACCACGAAGGGCAACCACTAGTTGATTACAGACCGGATGTATATCAAATGTTAGAAGAAGAGGATATTTCGCAGTATGAAGGGGATCTAAGAGAATTATTAGTGGAGCAACATCCTATAGTTCCAACTTATTCACCTCCAATGGTTTTAGAAGACGGAGAAATTCAATTTAAGGAATATGAAAAGGAAACAAATGAATAAGCTATTGTATGGAGATTCTATTTAAATTAAATAAGAATCTCTATTTTTTTTGTAATTAAGTCATATTTGAATAGGACAACATCATAAATTAATATTGCATCGAATAATAGGTGTACGATATTGTACAGGGTCGGAGGGATATAATGGAAAAATTCAACGTGTTTCATGACATATCGAAACGGACGAACGGTGATATCTACTTAGGAGTTGTAGGTGCAGTCCGAACAGGTAAGTCAACATTTATTAAGAAGTTCATGGATTTAGTTGTTATTCCAAACATCACAAGTGAAGACGACAGAGAAAGAGCTAAAGATGAACTTCCTCAAAGTGCCGCTGGTCGAACCATTATGACAACTGAACCAAAGTTTATCCCCAATCAAGCTGTTGAGATCTCAGTTGATGAAGGGCTAGATGTTAAAGTTAGGATGGTTGACTGCGTAGGTTACACAGTTGAAGGAGCTAAAGGGTTCGAAGATGAAAACGGGCCAAGAATGATTCACACACCATGGTATGAAGAGGCTATTCCGTTCCATGATGCGGCTGAGATTGGAACGCGAAAAGTCATTCAGGAACACTCAACAGTTGGAATTGTTGTTACAACGGATGGTTCATTCGGTGATATTCCGCGTGATGATTATGTTGAGCCTGAACGTAAAGTGGTTGAAGAGTTAAAAGAGGTAGGAAAGCCGTTTATTATGATTTTAAACTCAAGTAGACCACATGAGCTTGAGACAATGGAATTAAGAAACGAGCTAGCTGAAGAATACGATATTCCAGTGCTACCAGTATCGGTAGAAAATTTAACAGATGATGATATTTACAACGTGTTAAGAGAAGCATTATATGAGTTCCCAGTTCTAGAAGTTAATGTTAACTTACCAAGCTGGGTTATGGCGCTAAAAGAAGATCACTGGTTGCGTAAACAATTCCAAGGTGCTATTCAAGAAACCGTGCAAAACATTAAACGTTTACGGGATGTAGATCGTGTAGTTGGCGATTTCTATGACTATGAATTTATTACCGATGCTCACTTATCTGGAATGGAAATGGGTGAAGGGGTAGCCGAGATTGATCTTCATGCTTCCGATGAATTGTATGATCAAGTGCTTAAGGAAATTGTAGGTGTTGAAATTAGAGGGAAAGATCATCTACTTGAGTTGCTTCAAGATTATGCTGACGCTAAGCGTGAATACGATCAAGTCTCAGACGCATTACAAATGGTTAAGCAAACCGGTTATGGTATTGCAACACCAGCATTAGAAGATATGCGATTAGAGGAACCAGAAATTATTCGTCAAGGATCTAGATTCGGAGTAAGATTAAAAGCTGTTGCACCATCCATTCATATGATCCAGGTAGATGTAGAATCTGAATTTGCACCGATTATCGGTACAGAAAAACAAAGTGAGGAATTAGTGAGATACCTTATGCAAGACTTTGAAGAGGATCCGTTATCAATTTGGAAGTCTGATATATTCGGACGTTCATTAAGCTCAATTGTTAGAGAGGGAATCCACGCAAAACTAACGCTTATGCCTGAACATGCACGTTATAAACTGAAAGATACATTAGAGAGAATAATTAATGAAGGCAACGGTGGTTTAATAGCGATTATATTATAAAAGCGACGATTTAGTCGCTTTTTTATTTTGTCTTAATTAGTGATAATTCATTTTATTTTTAAAAAGTTATAGTTTTGGTATACCTTAAATGATCAATACCGCAACAAAACAACGTTTTACATTAAATGTAACTAAATGGTATATATTAGGTTAAAATAGTGCTCGAAATACAAAAAAACTAGTCGAAAAGCTTATAAAATGCTATTTTGACGCTACTTTTCCTTGATTAAACCTCTGAACCTATGATAATATGCACTTAAACGAGCTAGAAAATTATGCTAAACACTAATGGTTATGTAAAAATTTGTAGTTAATTGCGATAATATGTTGCATTGTTCACGTATTTTTGTTTAAATTGTGGTAACAATGGTATTATCTGATAATTAGCAATTTGAGAGGAGGTGAAATCAATGAACAAGACAGACTTAGTAAACTCAGTAGCTGATCAAGCGGACTTATCTAAAAAGGATGCAGCAAAAGCTGTTGATGCTGTTTTAGAATCTATTACAGGCTCTTTAAAGAAATCTGAGAAGGTACAACTTATCGGTTTCGGTAACTTTGAAGTACGTGAGCGTTCTGCTCGTAAAGGCCGTAACCCTCAAACTGGCAAAGAGATTAACATTCCAGCTAGCAAAGTACCTGCATTTAAACCAGGTAAAGCCCTTAAAGATGCTGTAAAATAATGCAATACATAGGGCATAAAAGGAGAGGTTTTCCTCTCCTTTTTTTATGTTTTAATACTAGTTTTATAAAAGTTGATGTTAGATTATACAACAATATCATGCTACAATAGAAATGTCCTCAATAAGGCACTCAATGGATAAATTAGGTGATAATTGTGCTAAATAAACAAGTGGAACTTATAAGAGATCAGTTTATGAAACAATACAAGCACTCTTACGTGCCGGAACAATTGTATGAGCAAGTTCTAACATATAGTCAAATAGATTTCTTTAAGAAGTTATTCAGTAAATTTAATTCAAAGACACACGATGTTTTATTTGAGTCTTTGTTACATATGCAAGCTTCTCTAGATATACATGATCAAGTTGATCTAACATTTAAAGAAGATTCAAAGGGACGTAACTTTTCAAATCAATTACAAGTTCTTGTAGGAGATTACCATAGTTCATATTTCTATAATCTTTTATCACAACATAACTTACTAGATGAGCTGTATCATTTTATACAAGCCATTAAGAAGATTAATGAGTGCAAAATGTCAGTATTACATAACGACAAAGCTTTATCACTAGAAGAGTTAATCAAACAAGTTGAATATATTCATACAGGACTTTTTGATGCAACCAATGATATTTGTAAAGTTGACCATTATGAAGAACAATTAAAACCAAGATTAATTAAACAGCTAGTCTATAGTAAAGATAATTTTTGGCTAAGCATTTTAAAAGAGCAATTTTCTCAAGAGTTTAAACGAGTGTTTGATGCCCGGATAAACTATTGGGAACTATATCATTTTATCAACTAGGAGAAAAATACATGGATCAACAAACTAAATCTGAAAAAGTTCATTCTGTCTTTGAAAAAATTTATAAACGTTACGATCGCATGAATTCTATCATTTCTTTTCAACGACATAAGTCATGGCGAAAAGATGTAATGAAACGAATGAAGGTTGATAAAGGTTCTGATTGTTTAGACGTCTGTTGTGGAACAGGTGATTGGACGATTGCTTTATCTGAAGCAGTAGGTGAAGACGGCCAAGTTACGGGACTGGATTTCAGTCAAAACATGTTATCTGTTGGTGAAAAGAAGATTAAAGATCAACAGATTAATAATGTATCATTTATCCACGGTGACGCGATGAATTTACCATTCAAGACAGATCAATTTGATTATGTCACGATAGGGTTCGGGCTTCGCAATACACCTGATTACACTCAAGTGTTAAAAGAAATGCATCGTGTTGTAAAACCTGGTGGTCAGGTTGTTTGCTTAGATACATCTCAACCGACGTTACCAATTTATAAACAACTATATTTCTTTTATTTCGAGCATATTATGCCTCTGTTTGGGAAAGTTTTTGCCAAAAGTTACGATGAATATGTCTGGTTATACGAATCCACAAAAAACTTCCCGAATAAAGAGAAATTAGCTGAAATGTTTAAACAAGCAGGGTTTCAATCCGTGGAAGTAAAAAGCTATGCATTAGGTGCTGCAGCCATGCATTTATCTAAAAAATAAACCATATCTAAAGGTGAAAAAGGTCATGAAGTTAGCTACAGCGTTTAAATACATGAATAAAGATATGCAGCAAGTTGAAAAACAGATTAAACAAGTCACCAATACAGAAAGTTCTATGATCCAATCCGCTTCCAACCATTTGTTATCTGCTGGTGGAAAGCGTATTAGACCTATATTTGTATTGCTTGCTGCAAAATTTGGTCATGGTCAAAAAAATCAAATGATTGATGTTGCTGTTGCATTAGAACTAATTCATATGGCCTCTTTAGTTCATGACGATGTCATTGATCGCTCTATGGTTAGGCGAGGCAAACCGACCGTCAACAAAAAATGGAATAATGGTACAGCTATTTATACAGGAGATTATATCTTTGCAAGAACTCTAGAACTACTCAAACCATTTAAAAATAATCGCTTACATACAGTTTTGTCTAACACGATTCACGATTTATGTATTGGTGAGATCGAACAAATAAGAGATAAATTTAACATTCAACAAAATGAGTTTACTTATTTTAAGCGGATTAAACGAAAAACGGCTTTGTTAATCGCCTCTAGTACTCAAATGGGTGCGATTGCATCAGGTGTTGAACCATCGACAGAACGTCTATTAAAACAGTATGGATATCACATTGGAATGTCTTATCAAATCATGGATGACATTTTGGATTTTACTTCAACGGAAAAAGATTTAGGTAAACCAGTAGGAAGTGATTTGTTAAACGGGCATATTACATTACCGACATTGTTTGCGATGGAAGATCCTACAATTTTTGAAGCTGTAAAAGCTTATTTTAACGAAGATGTTCATGAATTATCCATAGAAGAAGTTATTCAAACCATTAAACAATCGAATGCTATTGAACAATCGTATAATATTAGTCAACGGTATTTACAAAAAGCTTTTAACACTTTAAAAGAATTACCAGATATAGAGGCTAAAAATTTATTAGAAGATATTGCCGAGTATTTAGGTCAAAGGAAATTTTAAACGATTCATAAAACAATTGTTTTTTAAGGCAAACTTTGTTAAAATTTTTGACGGCTTACAAATTTAATATAGAGGTGAATTATCATGGAAAAAACATTTATTATGGTTAAACCAGACGGTGTACAACGTAATCTAGTGGGTGAAATCGTTTCTCGTTTTGAAAACAAAGGATTTAAATTATCTGCAGCAAAATTGATGCAAATTTCACCTGAACTAGCTGAAGAACATTATGGTGAACATAAAGACAAGCCTTTTTTCGGAGAGTTAACTGGTTTTATTACTTCTGGTCCAGTTTTTGCAATGGTTTGGGAAGGCGAAAACGTCATCGCTACTGCTCGTAAGATGATGGGTGCTACTAACCCTGCTGAATCAGACATTGGTACAATTCGCGGTGACTATGGTTTAACAGTTGGTAAAAACGTCATTCACGGTTCTGACTCACCTGAATCAGCTGAACGCGAAATTGGACTATTCTTCAACGAAGAAGACTTATTAACTTATAATAAAGACCAAGATCAATGGATTTATTAATAATCAAAAAGGCCTTTGTTTAATACAAGGCCTTTTTCTTATGGAATTGTAATTTCTCTACCTAAATGTTAGCACTTTTATTCAGTATTTTTTATAATAGGGTTATAAGGTTACATAAAGGGAGAACAGACAAACATATGAAAGATGATTATACGGCATTCATTCAAGATTTGTATGAATTGACGGGAATTGATCTCAGTCAATATAAAGAGAAACAAATGAAGCGACGATTAACGTCACTTAGAGATAAACGAGGTTTTCAGTCGTTTAAGACATATTTTAGTGCATTAAAATCGGACCAAATATTGCTTCATGAAATGTTAGATCGAATGACCATCAACGTATCCGAATTTTATCGTAATTACAAACGTTGGGAGATTTTAAGGAACAATATTTTACCCGACTTTAACACGGGTTCGAGCGTTAATGTATGGAGTGCGGCATGTTCGACAGGTGAAGAACCTTATACATTAGCTATGTTATTGAGTGATTTTTTTCAGCTCAATAAAATTAATATTTTAGCTACTGATTTAGATGAGCAAGTTTTACAACGAGCTAAATTAGGAGTATATCCTGATAGAGCGTTAAAAGAAATGCCAGAAGATAAAAAACAAGCTTATATGAATTTTGATGGTGAGATGTATTCGGTTGACCCTACAATAAAAGAAAGTGTAACATTTCAAAAGCATAATTTACTTTCTGGTCATTACAAGAAAGGTACATATGATTTAATCGTTTGCAGAAATGTTTTAATCTATTTTACAGAAGAAGCGAAGCACAGAGTTTATCAAAAATTTGCTGATGCTTTGAAACCGAATGGTATTTTGTTTGTAGGGAGTACAGAACAACTTTTTAATCCTAAGGAATATGGTTTAGAAGTTGTCAGTACGTTCTTTTACAGAAAAATTGTGTAGTAACTACGTAATTACTAGGTTTAGATTAGAGGTGTTATGGTTGAGGTATTTAACGGCTGGTGAGTCGCACGGTAAACAAGTTTCAACAATCATAGAGGGTGTTCCTGCAAAAATGGAGCTAGTAAAAGATGACATCAATCATTCTCTATTACGCCGCCAAGGTGGATACGGAAGAGGCAGAAGGATGAAGATTGAAAAAGACTTGGTTGAAATTACTAGCGGTGTTCGCCATGGATACACATTAGGTTCACCTATCAGTTTGGTTATTACGAATGATGATTTTAAACATTGGGTCGATGTCATGGGAGAAGACCCTATTGATGAAGACGCAAACATTAGAAGGAAAATAACCAAACCACGGCCAGGTCATGCGGATTTAAATGGAGCACTTAAATATGATCATCGGGACATGAGAAATGTATTAGAACGATCATCAGCAAGAGAAACGACAGCGAGAGTAGCTGCAGGAGCGGTAGCAAAAAAAATTCTAAATGAACTTGGTATAAAGGTAATTGGTTACGTGAAACGAATCTACCAAGTAGAAGCAGAAGACCATCATCATTTATCTGTTGAAGAAAAAATAGAACGTTCAAATCAAAGTCCGGTAAGAACACTAGATTCCTCAAAAGAACAAGAGATGATGGATGCGATTGATCAAGCCAAAAGAGATGGAGATTCAATTGGGGGTATAGCAGAAGTTCATGTTGAAGGTGTACCTGCAGGGTTAGGATCTCATGTTCATTATGATCGTAAACTTGATAGTCGAATAGCAGGAAGTGTTGTTAGTATTAATGCTTTTAAGGGTGTAGAATTCGGAGTTGGATTTGATGCCGCTAAACGACGTGGTAGTGACGTCCATGATGAAATAGTCCATCACCAAGATCAAGGTTTTTACCGAACTTCTAATCGATTAGGTGGATTTGAAGGTGGTATGACGACGGGTATGCCAATAATAGTTAAAGGTGTTATGAAGCCTATTCCAACTTTGTATAAACCTTTAAATAGTGTCGATATAGATACAAAGGAACCTTTTCAAGCTAGTATTGAACGGTCTGATTCATGCGCTGTTCCAGCAGCATCAGTTGTGATGGAACATGTGGTGGCTTGGGAGGTCGCCAATGCACTTTTAGAACAGTTCACATCAGATACGATTGATCAACTAAAATCAGAGGTTAAACGGTACAGAGAAAGGATTCAATCATTCTAATGCATAAAATAACCATTCATGCTAACCAAGGAGATTATCCGGTATTCATTAAACACGGACTGCGACATGAGATGAAAGAACTACTAACTGAGTATGAATTCAGTCAAGTTTTAATTATTACAGACAGTAACGTCTCAGGTCTTTATTTAAAAGATGTTGAAGTCGCATTAAAAGATAAATTCAACGTTTTTTCATATGTCTTACCAGCTGGTGAGAATTCAAAATCAATGAAGCAATATGAATTAATTTTAAATTATATGTTAAACCAAAATTTTGACCGTAACTCAGCAGTAATTGCATTGGGCGGAGGTGTCGCAGGAGATTTAGCAGGTTTTGTAGCCTCAACCTATATGAGAGGTATTGCATTCATTCAAGCTCCTACTACTTTGCAGGCTCATGACAGTAGTGTAGGGGGAAAGGTGGCCATTAACCTTAATGGAACTAAAAATATTGTAGGCCAATTTTATCCACCCAAAATGGTTATTTATGATACAGAAACGTTATTAACATTGAGTAAGAATGAATTAAAGTCTGGATTTGCCGAGATGATCAAACATGGGTTTATAGCTGATCGCACTTTATTAGAAGGGTTAATAAAAACTTTTCCAAAGCAAATCGATCCAAATCATGCATCATTTAACCATTTATTACTTGAGTCTATTAGAATTAAACAGCAAGTTGTTGAAAGTGATGAACTAGAAAAAGGTCATAGAAAAGTTTTGAATTTTGGTCATACGTTAGGTCATGCTGTTGAAGCACAACAACTAGGTTATACTCACGGTGAGTGTGTGGCGTACGGTATGCTTTTCGCTCTATATTTGTCAGATTTGGAGTTAAATTATCATACATTACTAACTTCAGATCTGGTTGAATGGTTTAACCGTTTAGGTTTTCCTATCAATCTTTCATCGTCTTTAAATGTGGATAAAGTAATACAAACGATAAAATATGATAAGAAAAATTCAAATGGACGTATTAATTTTATATTAATTGAGGAGACTGGAAAGCCGTATACTAAATCTTATACACCTGTTGAAATAAAACATTATTTACATACGTTTTTAACGTTAGATCTGTTAAAGGGTGGTTATATTGAAAACAATAACGGCTAATCAAAAAGGGTTAAAAGGAGATATTAGAGTACCTGGAGATAAGTCCATTTCACATCGGTCGATTATGTTAGCTTCACTTGCTAATGGACAGACACGAATTAATAATTTTTTAAATTCGGAAGATAGCATGAGAACGGTAGAAGCTTTTAAAGCGTTAGGTGTAAAAATTGAAATGGATCACACATCAGTCCTTGTACAAAGTGCTGGGTGGCAGAGATTTAAAGCACCTCAAAATCATTTGTATATGGGGAATTCTGGTACTACTTTAAGGTTAATTAGTGGTATTTTATCTGGGTTACCGTTTGAAACGAAACTCACAGGTGATGAATCTTTGAGTAAAAGACCGATGAAGCGGGTCATTCGTCCACTAAAAGAAATGGGTTCTACGATTGAATCAAACGATGATATGTTACCCATAACGATTCGAGGAGGAGGTTTGACACCCATTGAATATCACCTACCAGTTGATAGCGCCCAAGTAAAATCAGCCATCTTATTAGCAGGGCTTATGACAACGGGAAAAACAACAGTTATTGAACGCCATCCAACGAGGGATCATACTGAACGTATGCTTCCACTATTTAATGGAAACATAGATAAAGACAGTAATCATATTTCTATTGATGGTCCACAGAAACTTGTGGGTACGACGATCAATATTCCTGGAGATATATCTTCAGCTTCGTTTTGGATAACCGGAGCGGTCATTACACCCAATAGCCATATTGTCTTACGAAATGTTGGACTTAATCCAACACGTACAGGCTTAATTAGTGTTTTGAAACGGATGGGCGCAAATATTCGTACAGAAATTACAAGGTATGAGGGTGAAGAACCTGTAGGAGATATTTATGTTCAGTACTCAAAGCTTTATCGAACTGAACTCTATCAAGAGGAAGTGGCCTCTTTAATTGATGAAGTGCCACTATTAGCTTTAATAGCTACACAATCAGAGGGGAATATGTACATTAATCACATTGAAGAGCTGAAGTATAAAGAGTCCAATCGAGTTAAGGCTATCGTCGATATGTTAAAGGCCTTAAACGCTAACGTTGAAGAGGTGGAAGATGGAATATTTATAGAGGGTAAAAGTCGGTTGCAAGGAAATTATATTAACACGTATCACGATCATCGAGTTGCAATGGTTGCTTCTATTGCATCATTAATCACTGACGGTGCCGTGACGTTAAGTGATGGTGATTGTGTTAATATATCTTACCCAAGTTTTTATAAGGAATTGTATCGATATTCGAATTAAGAATGATCATTATTAGTATTTTAAACGGCACGTATGGAGGGGTAACATGGATCCAATAGCAGAAGCATTAGATTTATATGAAGCTGGTAATGTCAATGAGGCGGTAAACCATATTATGGAACATGCCAATGAGATCAGTGAACAAGACCAGTTTTCAGTAGCAGAGCTACTACAGCAATGGGGTTTCTTGGATGAAGCAAGGAGACTATTTGAAGAGTTACACAGAACTTATCCAGGTGATCATCAAATTAAGTTTCAGTTAGCTGATATTTATATTGATTTAGAAATGGACGAAGTTGCCTTAGAGTTAGTAGAAAGTATCGAACCAGATGATCCGGAATATATAAATGCCCTAATGATTTTAGCGGATATTTATCAATCTCAAGGATTAAATGAAGTGGCTGAACAAAAATTAATGCAAGCAAAAGAACTACAACCTGACAACTATTTAATTGATTTTGGCATTGCAGAGTTAGCTTTTCACAATGGTGAGTTCCAAAAAGCTGTTGAACATTATGAAAAGATTGAATCTCATTCAGGAGAATTTCCTTTTGTAAACATTCACGAACGGTTAGCTGAATCATATTCCTCAATTGGAAAATGGGAAGAGGCTTTATCATATTATGAAGAGCTTGAATTAAAAGAGCCAGATCCACTATTTAAATATGGTTATACGGCTTATCAATTAAAACGTTATGATATTGCAATTAAAGTGTGGAACGATTTACTTGATTTAGATCCTGACTATACAAGCGTATACCCATATTTAGCAAAAGCCTATGAAGAAGAAGGCATTATGGATGCAGCTAGCGATGTATTAAAGAAAGGTCTTAAGAAAGACGAGCACAACATAGAACTATATATAACGATTGCTAAAAACGAGTTAAAACAAGATCATATTGAAGAAGCAAAACGATATTTAAAAGAGGCTATCGCTCTAGACCCAGGTCATGAAAAGGCAATCGTGGAACTTTATAATATTTACGAAACTCATGGCGATTGGGAAGATGCTAGAAAACTAATCGAAGAATTGAAAAAGTTCGAACCATATCCAGAAATTTTAGATTGGAAAGCAGGACAAGTTTATAATGAACTAGAAGAATATGATTTAGCGAAGGAAGCATATACAAAAGCACATACCACTTTTCATCAGGAAGCAGACTTTTTACGTGAATATGGTTATTTCTTAGTTGAAGAAGGCCAGATTGAGCAAGCTATATCATTGTTAGAAAAGTACTTAGCGCAAAATCCTGAAGACAGAGAGACCGCTGAGTTTATTAATCGAATGAAAGGCGAATAAAAAAAGAGGGTGCTAATATGGGCGTTTCAACCAATCAAAAACGTTTATTTATTAAATGGTACTTAGAAACTTTTCATACCGAAAAACGTGAAATGGTATGGTTATTAGAATATGTTATGAAGCGAGACAATTTATTACAGAATATTCATTTTGTTTATGAAGCTCATTTATGCCCTCGTAGCATCGTTATGACATCAGACGAAAATGCAAAACGTCCTTTTAGATATTATAAAGACCATGTTGTGACAACTGATGTCGATAAAGCTTTTCATGACATTCGTTTGAATCCCGATGAAACACTTTATATTGAATTAATTTTTGATTATAATCGTTCTTCATTAGAATATGCAGAAGTTCTAGAGGACAACCCATATTTGCCTGAAGATTATTATTTAGAAAATGAAGACTATGTACTTCTCGAGAAGTTTTTATCAAATGCCACCTATTACTCAAAAATTAATATTTTAAAGTTAAAGATAGACCAAGCACTTGACATTGGTGATGTTGAAGGTTTCCATAAATGGAGTCAAGAATTAAATGATTTAATGAAAAGTAATCATTAAAAATTAGGAGACTGAATCATGAAATATAAGAATATAGACATTAATCAGTATGTAAAGGCCAAAGAATACATTGATACAGCACTGATTCCATTAATTCCTTATTCTTTTTCAAATGATCAGGAATTGGAGGATCTAGCTTTACAAGGAGAGTACATATACCTTTTTGCTAATCAAATTGAAAAAGAGTTGAAAGGGCGAGTATTTCTAACTCCTGAATATTACTATTTAAAAACTGATAAAATAACGGAAACTGAATCTTTTAGATTAGAACATTTGATTAATCATATGAAGAGTCAACCGTTTAAGTATATCTTTTTATTAACATTTGATAATAAATGGAGAAAAGTTACAAAAGATATGGATGCTGAATTAATATGGATTCCTGCAATGAAAGGTGGAGATTTGAATCAATCGGAAACACAACAGTTGGTGCAATCACAAATCGAAGAAATTCAATCATTAATCAAAGATAGTTGGTCAGAATAATTTATGACATTTTTTCATCTAAAATGTGGTTTTTATTGACCGGTTTATATCTTTACGCTATTATTGTATTGTCCTAATAAATATGTGTATCATCAATACCCTGTTCGTTGTAATTGATGAATAGAGGGGGGAAAGACATGACTGATAAGAAGAACCAAGTATCAAGACGACAATTTTTGAATTATACGCTTACTGGTGTAGGTGGTTTTATGGGTGCGGCATTAGTTGCGCCAATGGTAGGTTTTGCTGTGGACCCTTTATTAAAAGGTGAGAAAGACACTGATTTTGTTTACGTAATGGATGAAAATGAAATCACAAACGAACCACAACGTAAAACCTTTAAAGTCGATCAAGTAGATGGCTGGTATGAGTCACAAGTTGATCGAACAGCATGGGTCTTTAGAGATGAAAATGGAGAGATTCTTGCACTATCACCAGTATGTACTCATTTAGGTTGTACGGTAGACTGGAATTCAAGAGAAGAATTCTCTAATGAATTTTTCTGTCCTTGTCACGACGGTCGTTATGATAAGAACGGTGTTAATATTGCAGACACACCACCTACAGAGCCTTTACATGCTTATGAGTACAAAGTTGAAGACGGAAAATTATATCTAGGAAAAGCGAAATCAAGAAAGGAGGCGTAATAGATGCTGCATAAGTTGTATGATTGGATCGATGAGCGATTAGATATTACGCCTATTTGGCGAGATATCGCTGACCACGAAGTTCCTGAACATGTTAATCCAGCACACCACTTTTCAGCATTTGTTTACTGTTTTGGTGGTTTAACATTTTTCGTAACAGTTATTCAGATTTTATCCGGCATGTTTTTAACCATGTACTATGTTCCTGACATTGTAAATGCTTGGGAATCAGTTAAATATTTACAAACTCAAGTTGCCCACGGCCAAATAGTAAGAGGTATGCACCACTGGGGAGCAAGTGTTGTTATCGTAATGATTTTCCTACATACATTACGTGTCTTTTTCCAAGGTGCGTATAAAAAACCTCGTGAGCTTAACTGGGTCGTAGGTGTATTATTATTCTTTGTGATGTTAGGTTTAGGTTTCACAGGATATCTATTACCTTGGGATAATAAAGCATTCTTCGCGACTCAAGTTGGTCTTGAAATCGCAGAAAGTGTTCCGTATATCGGTGGAGATCTGAAAACTTTACTAGCGGGTGATCCTGAAATTGTGGGTGCGAAAACATTAGCGCGTTTCTTTGCGATACATGTTTTCTTCTTACCAGCAGCACTGTTTGCATTAATGGGTGCTCACTTTATTATGATTAGACGTCAAGGTATTTCAGGTCCACTATAAGTTTTACTAAGTCATGAAAAGGAGGGAACACCGTGCAAAGAGGTAAAGGAATGAAATTTGTTGAGGATTCACGTGTCCTCGATAAAGAAAGTCGTAATAAAATACCAAAAGATTATTCAGAATACCCAGGTAGAACGGAAGCGTTTTGGCCGAACTTCTTATTGAAGGAATGGTTAGTCGGCGCTGTATTTCTAATTGGTTTTCTATGCCTAGTTGCGGCACACCCATCACCATTAGAACAACAGGCTGACCCAAACAACGCTTCTTATATCCCGTTACCGGACTGGTATTTCTTATTCTTATATGAATTATTGAAGTATGAATTTGCAGCAGGTGACTATGTTGTGATTGGTACAGTTGTCATCCCAGGCCTTGCGTTTGGTGCTCTATTAATAGCTCCGTTCTTAGATCGAGGACCAGAGCGTAGACCTTCAAAACGACCAATTGCTACAGGGTTAATGTTGCTTGGTGTCATTGCTACGATTTGGTTAACATATGAATCTGTAGAAGCTGTTAATTGGGAAGATAGAGCCAATTACTCAGTAGAAGCAGTCCCTGATGTAGAGATTGATGAAGAAGACCCAGGATATGAAGTTTACCAAAACAATTGTATGAGTTGTCATGGTGGACAATTAGAAGGTAATCCTGCGTCAGGTGGCCCTTCACTAGTTGGTATTCCACATGGAAAAGAGGCACTTAAAGACATAGCGGTAAATGGTGTTGGAGAAATGCCAGCGAACATGTTCGAAGGTACTGATGAAGAATTAGACCAATTAGCGGAATTCATTATATCTGTAAATGAACAGGCTAATGGTGAAGGTGAAGAAGGCGAATCTGAAGAAGAATCTGAATAATAGGTTCTGTTTTAAGTTAAGCTGACTTGTTTTTAAGGCAAGTCAGCTTTTTATATAATGCAGCACGCGATTGAAACGATTTAAAAATTTAAGATCTGTAGAAAAATGGTGATTTTATGTTATCTAAATACAAATTTATATTAATGGATCGTACATTTATCATTCTTTTATTAATTATTAACTTTTTGGGGACAATTTACGGGTATATTTGGTATGAATATCAACTAGTACGTACACCGCTACATTTCATTCCATTTGTCCCAGATAGTCCAACTGCGTCATTGTTTTTTGTTATAGTATTAATCGGGTTTCTTGCCGGAAAACACTACAGGTTGTTTGAAGCACTAGCTATGTTAACGTTATTTAAGTATGGTGTTTGGGCAGTCGTAATGAACATTTTAACGTTTAATGAGACAGGGATCATCACTTTTTCTGGTTTATTGTTAATTGTGTCGCATGGTGCTATGGCTGTACAAGGTTTATTGTACGCCTCATTTTATGATATAAAACCAGTACATGTCGTTATTGCAGCTATTTGGACATTACATAATGATATTATTGACTATGTTTATGGTATGATGCCAATTTACGGATCTCTTGATCAATATATGGAACATATAGGTTATTTCACATTTTGGTTAAGTTTAATTTCAATTTGGATAGTCTATAAGTACGGGATGGGACAACGTACTAAATCGACCTCACTAACCATATAATATAAAAAAGGTTGTGGGGGCTGACTGAATGGAACTAATCAGCGGCTTACTAACATTAGCCACTCACGCATCGATAAGTGCTTTTTTTGTTACTATTTTCATTATTTTTGGCGCTGTGGTCTTAACGTTAAGCTATGTAGGCTGGAAGAAGTATCATGACAACGATGAAACAGGCAAAAATATTGACCAGGAAAACGAACACAAATAAAATAAAAGTATAGATAGAATAATGGAGGAATGCGTCGTGGGGTTAGGTACATTACTAATTTATTTTGCTGTCTTATTAATATTACCGCTTTGGGCTCAAAGTAAAGTTAAAAACACTTATAAAAAATATATGAAAGTTCCTAGCTCATCAGGAATGCCCGGTGCTGACGTTGCACGTAGAATTCTACAAGAAAATGGTATTTATGACGTGCGAGTTGAAGAAACTAAGGGGTTCCTCAGTGATCATTATGACCCAAGAAAGAAAGTCGTTAGATTGTCTTCTCATAACTATCATGAACCATCTAAAGCAGCAGCTGCTATTGCTGCTCACGAAGTTGGACACGCTATTCAAGATGCAGAAGATTATGCGTTTTTACGTTTTAGACATTCATTAGTACCACTAGCGAATTTAGGGTCTAACTTTTCATTCTTCTTAATTATTGCAGGTATTCTTTTAACGATACCTGGATTATTAGG
This sequence comes from Aquisalibacillus elongatus, assembly GCF_003843875.1. Taxonomy (GTDB): domain Bacteria; phylum Bacillota; class Bacilli; order Bacillales; family Alkalibacillaceae; genus Aquisalibacillus; species Aquisalibacillus elongatus. The sequence goes on from NZ_RKRF01000007.1 coordinate 503,843, forward strand.
TGTAGGTATTGTTTTCATGGCATTTGCTGTATTGTTTCAGTTAGTCACATTACCAGTTGAATTCAATGCATCAAATCGTGCAATGGACCAACTCGTATCAACGGGTGTCATTGCAAATAATGAACATGGTGAAACGAAGAAAGTCCTGAATGCCGCAGCATTGACATATGTTGCTGCAGCAGTAGTAGCGCTAATGGAATTAGCTCGATTTGTCTTAATGTTCTTGCATATGAACGAATAAGGTTTTTTTATATCTAAACAAATACCCAACTAGCAAATACAGCTAGTTGGGTTAATTTATGTGATCGGCTTTTTATTCTCATCTAGAGTAAATCCTTCACCAAGTACATCGTGAACCGACATAACCGAGACGAACGCATGAGAATCAGTTTCATTAATAATCTCTTTTAGTTTTACAATTTCATTTCGACCAACAACGCAGTATAACACTTTACGTTCTTCACCAGTAAAACTTCCACTACCGTGTAATACTGTAACGCCTCGGTCCATTTGTTTATTGATTTGTTCTGCTATTGATGCACTATGATTGGAGATCACCATAGCGCCACGAGCAGAATACGCACCTTCTTGAATAAAATCAATAACCCTAGCTCCAATGAATACGGCGACTAACGTATACATCCCTTGAATTGGACGAAGATATAGTATAATGGATGAAAAAATGACAACAGCATCGAACAAAAACATTGTCCGGCCCATACTCCAACCAACATACTTATGAACTAAACGGGCGATAATATCGACTCCACCAGTAGTACCACCATAGCGGAATATTATACCTAACCCTACACCTATAAAGGTACCTGCGAACAAAGCTGCTAACGTCATATCATTTCTAAGTGAAAATTCGAGTGGAAAGAATTGAAACACCCATAAAAATATGGATACCGCAAATGTTCCAATTACCGTATAAATAAGTGTTGTTGTTCCTAACATTCGCCAGCCGATAAAAAAGACTGGTATATTTAGAACTAGGTTCATAATGCCTGGATCTAACGAAAACATGAAATAAAGCAAAAGTGTAATTCCTGTAAACCCACCTTCAGCTAAGTTATTTTCCATATTAAAATTAACAATCCCAAAGGAAAATATAGCCGAGCCGATTAATATAAATAATGTATTTTTCACTTTAATATGTTGAAACAATCGAACCCCTCCTTATAAACACACCTTTAAATATTATAGACAATGGTTAATATTGGTTCAATGATTAAATAAAAGATTTGTCAAAATACTTGGATTTAGCTACCATTAGGATAGGTAATAAGAAAGGTGATTATAATGGAAAACTCAAAACAAGACTTAAAATTAATGCAAAAACGAGTTGATAATTTTATAAGTCAGTTTGAAGAAGGTTATTTTTCACCATTAGCTATGATCGCTAGACTAACTGAAGAACTTGGTGAATTATCTAGAGAGGTGAACCATTATTACGGTGAAAAACCTAAAAAGGACTCAGAAAAGGAAAAACTAGTTGAAGAAGAGTTAGGTGATTTCCTCTTCGTAATGATGACTTTTGCGAATTCCTTAGATATAGATTTATCAGAGGCCTTCGATAGAAGTATGTCAAAAATTGAAACACGTGATCAAAATCGTTGGACACCAAAGGATAAGGAGAATGAATCATGACCGAGACTATTAACATTATGTTAGCTGGACCAAGAGGCAAAATGGGGTCAGAGGCTTTAAATATGATTGAAGGTACTGACCATTTCCAGCTTGTTGGCTGTGTAGACCGAAAACACCAAGGAAAAACCATTAAAGAAATTGATGGATTACCTGATATAGATGCTCCAATTTACAGTGATGCACAAGAAGCATTTGACAGGCTGAACGCTGATGTATTTATCGATTTGACGAATCCTGAGTCCGGTTATGTACATACAAAACTAGCTCTTAACCACCATATTAGACCTGTAATTGGAACGTCAGGGTTTTCAGAAGATCAACTAGATGAATTGAAACAGTTAAGTTCAGACAAGCAAACTGGCATTGTTATTGCACCTAATTTTGCAATAGGCGCTGTGTTAATGATGCGTTTTTCTCAAATGGCAGCTAAGTATTTTGATAGCGTTGAGATTATTGAGAAACATCATGACGAAAAATTAGATGCACCTTCTGGTACGGCTGTTAAAACAGCTCAATTAATTAAAGAAGTACGAGATTCTCATCAGCAAGGACATCCAGATGAACAGGAAAGCTTACCAGGCGCGCGTGGAGCTAATGTTGACGGGATGCACATACATAGTGTTCGTCTACCAGGATATATTGCGCAACAGGAAGTCATTTTTGGTCAAAGTGGACAAACGTTAACAATTAACCACAATTCAACTGACCGAAAATCCTTCATGAGTGGTGTGAAATTTGCTGTTGAACAAGTTATGACCATTGATCATTTTGTCTATGGATTAGAAAATTTAATGGAATAGTAGGTGTTGTCACTTTGAATATTGCACTAATTGCACACGATCAAAAAAAACAAAATTTAATAGATTTCGTAACGGCCTATAAGGAAATTTTTAATGAACATGAATTATATGCTACTGGAACGACGGGAAAACTTCTATCGAAAGAAACAGGTTTAAGTATTAATCGATTCCAGAGTGGTCCATTAGGTGGAGACCAACAAATTGGAAGTAAAATTGCAGAAGATGCTATGGATATGATTATCTTTTTTAGAGACCCTTTAACAGCTCAACCGCATGAACCTGACGTTTCAGCTTTACTACGACTTTGTGATGTTTACAAAGTACCACTTGCAACTAATGAAGCATCTGCTGAGATTTTGGTGAGAGGTTTAAGCAGTGGTTGGCTTGATTGGCGTGCCATCAAAGATAAGCGAGTGCGTTATGATGACTAGAAAAATAGGGATCGTCTGCTACCCAACAGTTGGTGGCTCTGGTGTTGTAGCCACTGAGTTAGGTATTCAATTAGCAGAACAAAATCACGAAGTACATTTTATTTCAACTACGATGCCATTTAGATTAAAGAAACTGTATCCAAACATTTATTTTCACGAAGTTGAAGTCTCGAATTATCCAGTATTTAAGCATCCACCTTATGATTTGTCTTTAGCTAGCAAAATTGCAGAAGTTATTGACCGTGAGGAATTAGATATCATACATGCTCATTATGCAGTACCACATGCGATTTGTTCTATTTTTGCTAAACAAATGGCTAATCGTGATGTCAAAATCGTTACGACGTTGCATGGAACAGATATTACGATTTTAGGTATTGATGATAATTTCAACCACATGATTAGTTATGCAATTGATCAATCAGATCAAGTAACGGCCGTATCCAACAGCTTGAGAAAACAAACAGAAAATGCATTTAATATAACTAAGCCTATAGAAGTTATTTATAATTTCATTGATCCTGAACCACGTTATACACAAGGCAATTTAAGGTCTCAATTGGGTATTCAAGAGCATGAAAAAGTGTTAATACATATTTCAAACTTTAGACAAGTCAAACGTGTTGATGATGTTGTAAAGGTATTTAAAACAGTTCATGATCAAATGGATAGTAAGCTACTTTTAGTAGGAGATGGTCCTGAACATCTTAAAATCCGTAATTTAGTTGATGAGCTGGGACTTAGCGAAAGTGTTATTTTCCTCGGACGTCAGGATAATGTTCATGATTTATTAACGATCAGTGATTTGAAGCTGTTATTATCTGAGAAAGAAAGTTTTGGACTTGTCCTTTTAGAGGCTATGGTGAGTGGCGTACCTTGTATTGGAACTGATATAGGTGGAATTCCAGAGGTTATAATTGATAATGAGACTGGTTTCATCAGTCAAGTAAGTGACATCGATGATATCGCCCAAAAATCTATAACACTTTTAACAGATGATGAAAAATGGAATGAATTTTCTATTAAAGCGAAAAAATACGCAATTAAACATTTCAGTGCAGAACAAATTGTAAAACAATACGAAAACATTTATCAAAATGTCTTGAAGAATTAAGGTGACCATTATGGTGAATAAACCATTCACACAGGCGAAGCCAATATTTGAGAATTTATATAGCAATGGATTTGAGTGCTACTTTGTTGGTGGTGCTGTAAGAGATTATTTATTAAATCAGTCCATTGGGGATATTGATATTGCAACAAATGCAACGCCTGAGGAGATTCAACGAATATTTCAAAAGACTGTTCCAGTTGGTTTTGAACATGGTACCGTGTTAGTCATTGAAGATGGTGTATCATTTGAAGTGACTACCTATCGAACTGAAGGTGAATATAAGGATTACAGACACCCTAGTTATGTAGAGTTCGTTAAGAACATTCAAGAAGACCTAAGTAGAAGAGATTTTACGATTAATGCAATCGCTATGGACTTAATGGGTAGAATAATTGATCCATTTGGCGGACAGGAAGACCTTCAGAATCGTATAATAAGAACAGTAGGTAAGGCGGAAGACCGTTTTAATGAAGATCCATTAAGAATGTTACGTGGCATACGTTTTGTAAGTCAGCTAAACTTTAGTATGAGTCATGAAGCGATTCAAGCGATTCAAAATCAACGACAATTGTTAGAGAAAATATCAGTTGAACGAATAGCAGACGAAATATCAAAGCTTTTTTCAAAACAACATATTCAATTTGCTTTAGATATGATGAATGAGACAGGTATATATAAATCTTTACCGATACTAAATGATCAAGAACATGTTTTTATGAAATTATTATCTTATGACTTTGATAGTCCTTTTGAACATACGGGCTTATTAGTGGCTTTTTTACATCTATTGGATCGGCGAATTTCCATACAACAATGGATTAAAGCTTACAAACTTTCGAATGATATAAGAAATAAAGCAAACCACTTAGTTGAAGTATATGAACGTTATGAATCAGAAGGTCTAACTAATTATGTGCTATATAAAGCAGACTGCGCTTTAAAAGACGTTATGAAGCTTATTCATTTATTAGATGAACCGGTAGTAGATATACAATCTGTTTATGAACGATATGAACACCTACGAATAAAGAATCGTCATGAAATGGCTATCAATGGCCAAGACCTTATGAATTGGTTTTCAAACGTCAAACGTGGTAAGTGGATTGGTGATTTTCTTGAACAGATTGAATATAGAATTGTTAAAGAAGAACTAGAGAACGACCGAAACGAAATTGAGAGGTTGGTGAAGCAATGGAAAGCACCAGAAAACAATTAATAGATTTCCTTTCAAACCATCAAGGCTATGTATCCGGTCAAGAGCTATCAGAGCAATTGAACATATCTAGGTCTGCTGTGTGGAAACATATGAACCATTTGAAGAAAGAAGGCTACCAGATAGAAGGCATTACAAATAAAGGATATCGAATAATAGAAATCCCCAACCAAATGAATGAAAGCTCATTGCAATGGAATTTACAAACGAAGTGGTTAGGGCAATCGTTAATTTATAAAGAGTCGGTTAGATCCACACAATTAGTGGCACATGATTTAGCTCGTAAAGATGCAAAACAAGGGAGCGTCATTGTAGCTGGCGAACAGACTTCTGGTCGTGGTCGAATGAGAAGGCATTGGGATTCGAAAGCGGGTTTAGGATTGTGGTTCAGTAGCATTTTAAGACCAGACAATATTGAACCGAAAGATGCTTCTCAATTGACGTTAGTTGCTGCTGTTGCAATTGCTCAATATTTAGAGAAATTCCCGGTCGATGTTAAAATTAAGTGGCCAAACGATTTATTTTTAAATGGTAAAAAATTAGCAGGCATATTAACCGAAATGCAGGCAGAACAAGATGCGATTCAATATATCGTTTTAGGAATTGGTATGAATATCAATCATACACAAGACGATTTGCATGAAACAGTTAAGGAAAAAGCAACGTCGCTACTTATAGAAACTGGTGAATCCTTTAACTTAAATGAAGTGCTAAACGGTCTACTAATGAACATAGAAAGAAAATATGAACTTTTTATAGAAGAAGGGTTTCATGAGATTAAACATGAATGGGAACAACTTGCCTATAAAATGGGAGAATGGATTATCGTAAAGACACACAAAGAATGGCAGGCTCAATTAATTGGAATTCATGAAGATGGAGCATTAAAAGTTAGGGATACAGACGGTCAACAACACGAGCTATATTCGGCAGAAATATTATGGTGAGGAGTGTTGGAAATGAAGACACATCGATCGTTACTTAAAATGAAACAAGAAAAAGAAAAAATTGCTATGGTAACTGCGTATGATTATCCATCAGCTAAGACGAGTGAACAATCAGACGTTGATGTCATACTTGTCGGAGATAGCTTAGGCATGGTTGTGTTAGGTTATGACTCGACAATCCCTGTGACAGTAGACGATATGATCCATCACGGAAAAGCAGTCAAAAGAGGGGCCCCTAATACATACACGGTTGTCGACATGCCCTTTATGTCTTTTCATATTTCAAAAGAAGACACCCTACTAAATGCTAAAAAAATCTTTCAAGAGACTGGTTGCCAAGCTTTAAAATTAGAAGGTGGTCATGAAGTCACTGACACTATAAAGGATTTAACCCAAGCAGGTATACCTGTTGTGGCTCATATTGGTCTAACTCCTCAACAAGTAAATGTTATGGGGGGATATCGTGTCCAAGGTAAAACGAATGAGGATGCTAAACGTTTAATTGAAGAAGCCAAAGCTGTAGAAGAAGCAGGAGCAATTGCATTAGTTTTAGAATGTGTTCCTGAAAAATTAGCAGGGATCATTACACAAGAATTAAACATACCAACCATTGGAATAGGGGCCGGTAAAATTTGTGATGGGCAAGTGTTAGTCTATCATGACTTAAATCAATATGGCGTTGATCGTATAGCGAAGTTTGTTAAGCCCTTTGGTAATCTTAATCAGGAAGCCAGTCAAGCTCTAAAGCATTATGTTAAAGAAGTAAAAGAACAGTCTTTCCCAGAAAAGGGTCATACTTATACTGTTGATGAGTCTATTTTAGATGGATTATATGGAGGAATAGAGTCATGAAAGTCATCACTAATGTGAGTGATATGCATCAAGAGGTACGGAACTTAAAAGCCCAAACAGTTGGGTTTGTACCGACTATGGGTTATTTACATGATGGTCATCGAGTGTTAATTAAACACGCAAAAGAAGAAAATAATATCGTCGTCGTTAGTGTTTTTGTAAATCCTCTACAATTCAATCAATCGAGTGATTTAGAGAACTATCCTCGAGATTTTGAACGTGACCGTCAAATATTAGAGCGTGATGGTGTAGATTACGTGTTTTATCCTGAGGGTAATAAAATGTACCCCAATCCATTAACGATCAATATGAGCATTGTTAAAAGAACGGATGTTTTATGTGGTCAGTCAAGACCGGGTCATTTTGAAGGTGTTGTGATGGTGCTAAGTAAATTGTTTAATATAGTTAAGCCTAATCAAGTTTATTTTGGAATTAAGGATGCACAGCAAGTAGCAGTTGTGGATGCACTAATTCAGGATTTGAATTTCGATATTCAATTAAAGCCTGTGCCAACGAAACGCGAAAAAGATGGTCTAGCGATGAGTTCAAGAAATGTCAACCTTGAAGACCATGAAAGGCAAGAAGCTAGCGAAATCTATCAATCTTTAAAAAGTGTTCAAATATTTATTGAATCATCATCTACTTGGACAAGGCAGGAAGTCATCGATTATGTCAGAAATTATTTAGTTAAACGAATTTCTGGAGAAATAGATTATGTTGATTGTTTGTCTTTTCCTGAATTAACCGCTGATATTTCAAAAGATGATGATGTGATTATTGCGGTTGCCGTTTATTATAAGAGAGCTCGACTAATTGATAATATTATTCTCGACTGTAATGGGAAGATTAAGTATGGGAGTGAGTCAGATGTTTAGAACATTAATGAATGCTAAATTACACAGGGCAACCGTTACAGAAGCAAACCTTAATTACGTTGGTAGTGTAACGATTGATCAACAATTATTAGATGAGGTAGATATTTTACCTCATGAGAAAGTTCAAATTGTTAATAACAATAATGGCGAGCGTTTTGAAACTTATGTAATCGCTGGAGAACGTCATAGTGGTGTTATTTGTTTAAATGGTGCAGCGGCACGTCGTGTACAAAAAGGTGATGTTGTCATCATTATGTCTTATGCAATGTTAACTAAAGAAGAGGCATTAAACCATCAGCCCAAAATTGCCGTATTAGACAAAAAAAACCAAATTGAACAACTCATCACAGAAGAAGCACCTATGACCATGATGTAACTCCCAGTGTGATGGGGGTTTTATTTTTGCTAGGGCAGAAAAGAGGTGGCAGCATTGAATCGTTATGTAGTCGTTGATCTTGAAACAACTGGTCACTCACCTAAAAAAGGTGATGAGATTATAGAAATCGGATTAGTCGTCATTGAAAATCGTGAAATCGTAGATGAATTTTCAACTAAGATAAAACCTAATCATTCCATTCCATCTTTTATATCACATTTAACCGGAATTGAAGAGAAAGATGTTCAACATTCACCAAGCTTTTACGATGTCATACCTAAATTAATGACTTATTTTGATGAGGGTTATTTTGTTGCGCATCAAGTGCAATTTGATTATCAATTTTTAAACCATATGTTAAAGGTTTATGGTTATGAGCAACTACAATGCCCTCTTCTAGATACAGTTGAACTGGCAAGAGTATTATATCCAAGAGCAGACAGCTTCAAATTAGAAGATATAACACAATATTTAGGGATTGAGCATTATGCTCCGCACCGAGCATTGTCAGATGCATACGTAACAGGGCTATTGCTTATTGAAATGATTCAACGTTTAGAATCGATGCCCTATGAGTTGTTAACGCAAATACAACCTTTAACAAGATTTTTAAAAAGTGACATAGAACAATTTATTGAAGATGCGATCCAAGAAAAGGAGTATACGTATGGTAAAGAACAAACTATAATGCAACATGGTTTTGCTGTCCGCCAATTAAGTTCATTAGTTGAGCCTTCAAATGGTGATTATCATTCATTTGAAGAATTTCTAGACCAAGTCTTTAAACATTCAACAATAAAATTAAGAAATGAACAGCTTAATATGTCAGAAACTATATATAATGCCTTTCAAAAAGGGCAAAATACAGTAATCGAAGCTGAAACTGGAATTGGTAAAACCATTAGTTATCTATTACCTGCAATATACCATGCTGTATGTACGGGTGAGAAAACAACTGTCAGTACAAGTACGATTCAATTACAACATCAAATACTAACTCGAGATATTGCACTAATTAACCAAAATTCTAATTTAAATACACACGTATCTATTTTAAAGAGTCCAACTCATTATATACATTTAGTCAAATTAAGACAGTTTTTAGAACATGCGGAAGATTTAAACTATGACTTAGCACTTAGCTTAGCCATGATATTAGTGTGGTTGACTGAAACGACAACAGGAGATAAAGATGAATTACAACTGCCGACAAAAGGTGAAGATATTTGGCCGTTTATTTCAGGTGATGAGCTTAAAGAGGATGATCAAAGAGCCTCGTATTTTCAATTAGCTTTAAAAAGGGCAGAACAAGCATCAGTCGTCATTGTCAATCATGCCTTTTTAGTTACGGAACATTTGCTAAATCATAAACGCATGCCAAATTACCAACAGCTCATTATCGATGAAGCTCACCGATTTGATGAAGTTGTCAGACATCAACTTGGTCAACAAATTGATTATGTTTCAATTGCCCATGCGTTAAATAACTTATCTCAGCTCATCAATTATGAAGAGATTGACAACGTAAAATCAAAAGCAGATTTATTCTTTAGGTCAATTTATCAAGCGGTCTTATTTTTGCATTCTGAACAGGATGCGCTTTCTGATACGGGTAAAATACAACTATCGATTGACCAGTTTCAGTTAGATGTTATGAAAGCAGGCCACATTAAACAAGAATTAAATGAGCTAATACTATCCTTGGAACAAGTAGTTACAAAATTAACTTCATCTAAATTTGAAAGTATATGGAAACAATTATTGAAGCAGAATCTGTTATTCGAAATAGAGATGATGTTGGAAACCATTCGTGACTTTTTTGATTCGATACGCGATGAAGCGCGTTGGATTAATATTGATCAAGACGGAGCAAAGAATGCTGTTCAGCTAAATTTAGAGCCAGTACAAGTTCAGTATTTTATTAAAGAAAAGATTCTTAAAGATGAAATGCCAACAATCCTAACGAGTGCAACATTGAGAACGAATCATTCATTTCAATCATTTATGGATGACTTAGGTTTACCTGAGGATACAGATTGCGTGTATATTCCTACACCGTATTCGTACCAACATCAGGCAAGGCTTTATGTCCCAAATGATTTTCCAGATGTCCGAACAAGTGAACCATCTGATTATGCATACCAAGTGGCTGAGTATTTATTAAAACTTAATCGTCAATTGAATGATAAAGCGATGGTTCTATTTACGTCTTATGAAATGTTAAGATCTGTTTATCAAATGATGAGATTGATGGACGAAAAGCAACAACATGTCGTATTAGCCCAAGGTGTTCAATCAGGTAGTCGTGAAAAACTTAAGAAACTATATGAAAAATCAGATCAAGCAATACTACTAGGTACAAATTCTTTTTGGGAAGGTATAGATATTCAAAGTCAATCCGTTAAAATCATTATTATGGTACGATTACCATTTGATGCGCCGAACCATCCATTATTTCAAGCTAAGTCCAAGTATTTAGAGCATGAAAACAAAAATCCTTTTTATCATTGGATGTTACCACAAGCTATTCTAAAATTCAGGCAAGCATTTGGCAGATTGATTCGTTCAGAAACCGACCAAGGATTATTCTTTGTCCTAGATCAAAGAATTTTAAATAAAAGTTATGGGAAACAATTTTTAAATTCTATACCTGAAGTACCAATTATACAAAATCATCGCGACCAACTAATTGAGGATGCAAAAAACTGGTTGTCATATAAGGACTGAAATTACAAAACCTATTGATTAGTTACTTAGAAGTAGGTGAAGGAATTGAAATATTGGATTTCAGCATTGGTTTTAGTCCTTATGGCATCGTTTCAAGCCTCAGCAGAAGAACTCGTATTTGAACCGGTTTCTTCTGGGAACTTTGCCATTTTGCATTTAAATGATGAAGAGGTTTTTTTAATTAACACAGGAAGCCCTAATAGTCAGGGTGAAGTCTTACGTTATTTAAATAAAGTCGAAGACAAACATATTAAAGGTATCTTAATTACACAACAGACCGCTAATAACTGTGGTAATCTTTCCGAAATTGTTAATCGATATAAAATCGATAATATTTATATGGCAAAACATGATAACTCAACGTGTGAAATACCACAGTCAATGAAGAAGTATACTTACCAGCTGACAAAGAATGATCGTATGGCTATTAGTTCTAAATACTATATTGAGTTCATTTTCGGTGAAGACAGCGAAACAGGAAATTTTGCCATATCTAACGGAGAATTTAGTTGTTTTTGGTATGAAAACCATATCGAAATACAAAATTGGGACCATAAAGTCCAAATTTTATATTTACCAGACCAACCATCTTATGCTCATTTGACGGAACAGGAGTTAATTAAATTAGACCCAGAAGTTGCTATTATTAATCAAAGGCAGAATATTAAATCTTTAATCGAATTATTTCAAAAGCAATGGGTTGATATTTATACGTTAAAACGTGGAGCATCTGCTCATATATCCATTGTTCAGAATGATTATGATTTTTATTTAAAAAAAGATTAACGATTATTCATTCTAATACTAACAATTGCATGCCATTCCTTGTTATAATAATAAGGTGGATTACGATGACATAGAGGATGAATACGTTGCAATTACTTGGCGGAACTATGAGAAAAGTATTACTAATTTGCCTAACTATACTAATAGCAATAGCTATTATAGGATTATTCACATTTTTAATTATTTATAATGGAATTCAAAATGATATGTCCGAGATGGAAGAAAGGTCAATTAATCAGGCAAAATCTAACTCACCGATTGAAACGGTTGAAGGCGTTAGACAATTTAATGGCCAATCTTCTTATATCGTTGTGACAGGACAAAATGAAAACGAAAAGCTATTACATGCGTTTATACCAGATTCTAATGACGAAGAATTAGAAGTTGAGTGGGTAGAAGCAGAAGAAGGCTTAACGGAAGAAGAGATGTTAACCGAGTGGCGTAATAATTGTAGTCAATGTGATTTGATGAGTATTACGCCTGGAATTATGAATAGCCGTTATGTCTGGGAAATCATTTACGAAGAAAATAACCGTATTTATTTTCAAACATATCGATTTATTAACGGTGAAATTTACGATTCGATTTCTTTTAATAAGGATTAATTGAAGGAGGAGTAAGGTTACATATGAGTTTAGCCAAACGAGTACAATCATTAACACCATCCAGTACATTAGCTATAACCTCTAAAGCCAAAGCATTAAAAGCTGACGGGCATGATGTGATCGGATTAGGTGCAGGTGAACCTGATTTTAATACACCAAAGTATATCTTAGAAGCTGCCAAAACAGCGATGGATGAAGGGAAAACTAAGTATACACCTGCTGGAGGTTTAGTTGAGTTAAAAGATGCGATTATTGAAAAATTCAAACATGATCAAAATTTAGATTTCAACCGTGATGAAGTCATTGTCACTACAGGTGCTAAACATGCGTTATATACGCTATTTCAAGTCCTTTTAAATAAAGATGATGAAGTGATTATCCCGATCCCATATTGGGTTAGTTATCCTGAACAAGTTAAGTTATCAGAAGGTGTGCCAGTCTATATTAAAGCTCAGGAAAGCAATCAATTTAAGATTACACCTGAACAACTAGAGGCCTCTATTACTGATCGAACGAAAGCATTTGTCATTAATTCACCAAGTAATCCAACAGGTGTTTTATATAGTGAGGAAGAGTTAAGAGCATTAGGAGAAGTGGCAGTAAAACATAATATATGGATTGTATCAGATGAAATCTATGAAAAGTTAATTTATGGTGGGAAGCAACACCAGTCCATTGCAGCGTCAACAAAAGAAATTAAAGATAAGACGATTATTATAAATGGGGTTAGTAAATCTCATTCTATGACAGGTTGGCGAATCGGCTATGCCGCTGGGAACTCAGAGGTTATTAAAGCGATGTCTAATTTAGTGTCTCATGCCACTTCTAATCCAACATCTATTGCACAGCATGCTGCAATAGCCGCTTATACTCATGGTGAAGAAGAAATTGAGCGAATGAATAAAGCTTTTGAAGAACGGCTTCATAAACTATATAATTGGATTGTAGAAATTCCAAACGTTACATGCGTTAAACCAGATGGCGCTTTCTATTTATTTCCGAATGTGAAACAAGTCGTGGAGAACTCTCCATTTAAAACGACTGATGAATGGGTAGCTAAGCTACTTGAAGAAGAGAAAGTAGCACTTGTACCTGGTTCTGGTTTTGGAGCAGAAGATAATATTAGATTGTCATATGCGAATTCACTAGATCAATTAGAGGAAGCGGCTAAGCGGATTAAAAAATTTGTTGAAACGCATACGAAATAATTGAAGGAGGAGACAAAGTTGAAAACCACGATCGATCAAGTTAAGAACCATCTAGATGAAACCGTGACAATTGGATCATGGTTACACAATAAACGCTCAAGTGGTAAAATTGCATTTTTACAACTAAGAGATGGAACAGGATTTATTCAAGGTGTCGTACCTAAATCAGCTGTATCTGAAGAGGTTTTTGAATTATCTAAAACACTAACTCAAGAAACATCTTTATATGTAACAGGAAAAGTAGTAGAAGATAGTAGAAGTCCATTAGGGTATGAATTACAGGTGACAGATGTCGAGGTAATTCAAGAAGCTGAAGATTATCCTATTACACCAAAAGAACACGGAACAGAGTTTTTAATGGACCATCGCCACTTATGGTTACGTTCTAAAAAGCAACATGCTATTATGAAGGTACGTAATGAAATTATTCGCTCTACATATGAATTCTTTAATCAAGAAGGGTTCGTAAAAGTAGACCCACCAATTTTAACAGGAGCTTCAGCAGAAGGAACAACAGAGTTATTTCATACAAAATACTTCGATGAAGATGCTTATTTATCTCAGAGCGGTCAGTTATATATGGAAGCTGCCGCAATGGCACTTGGACGAGTCTTCTCATTTGGCCCTACGTTTAGAGCAGAAAAATCCAAAACACGCCGTCATTTAATTGAGTTCTGGATGATTGAACCTGAGATGGCTTTTATGGACCATGATGATAGTTTACAAATGCAAGAAGAGTATGTCTCTCATGTCGTTCAATCTGTTTTACAAAACTGTAAACTTGAGCTAGAAACGTTAGAACGCGATACGTCTAAACTAGAAAATATTAAGGCACCGTTCCCAAGAATCACATATGATGATGCGATTCAATTCCTTAAAGACCAAGGTTTTGATGATATTGATTGGGGAGACGATTTCGGTGCTCCACATGAAACTGCTATTGCGGAAGCTTATGATAAGCCAGTCTTTATTACGCATTTCCCTGTTGAGATTAAAGCGTTCTATATGAAACCAGATCCTGATAATCCAAATGTGGCTTTATGTGCTGATTTAATTGCACCTGAAGGCTACGGAGAAATCATTGGTGGTTCTGAGCGTATTGATGATTTCGAATTAATGAAACAACGTTATCAAGAGCATGAATTAGATGGACCTGCTTATGAATGGTACTTACAATTAAGAAAATACGGTAGTGTACCACATTCTGGCTTTGGTTTAGGGCTCGAGCGTACAGTTGCATGGATTGCGGGTATTGAGCATATTCGTGAAACAATACCATTCCCAAGACTATTAAACCGTTTATATCCATAAGGAGATTAGAGGATGACTCAAGTCGAGTCATCCTTTCTATTAGAAGATAAAGGTGGGTAAACATTGAACTTACCATTTTCGTACCAAAGATTATTAATGGAACAAATGAATATTCCTTCTTTATTGATTAAAGATTATCAAAATCTAAATCTTTCAGAAGTTGATTTAATGGTTGTTTTACAATTAGTTAGATTACAATCAACAGGAGAACTTTTGCCTTCATTTGATGAAATTGCAAAATATATGTCTATAAATTCTAATGATGTTTCAAATGTCTTAAAAAAGCTTAGGAATCAAGGATTGCTCAAAATTGATCAATTCGAGGATTCACAGTCTGTTGTACAGGAATGGTACTCGATCACGCCATTAATCGAAAAATTATATGATGTAGATGAACAAGAGGAGCAATTAAAAGATGAAGAGGGGAAACTATTTCGTTTGTTTGAGCAAGAATTCGCTAGAGCGCTTTCTCCAATTGAAATTGAAACCATCAGCTATTGGTTAGATGAAGACCAATTCAAACCAGCGCTTATTAAAGCTGCTTTACGAGAAGCCGTTTTAATGGGTAAATTAAATTTTAGATATATTGATCGAATATTAAATGAATGGAAAAAACGTGGTATTAAAAGTGTTAAAGAAGCTAAGGCTCAAAGTCAACATCAAACTCAATCACAACAGAAATCAGCACCTAAAGAAAATAGAGATACTTCTGTTTATTACAATTGGTTGGAGGAATGAAGTGGGGGAATAGCATATGTTAAATAAAAAAGGTGTTAGACAAGTATTGGATACGTTAGAAGAAATGTTTCCAGACGCCAAATGTGAATTAACTCATTCTAATGAATTTGAACTATTAGTTGCTGTTATTTTATCTGCTCAAGCAACAGACGCTTTAGTTAATAAAGTAACACCCGACCTATTCGAAAAATATCACACACCTGAAGATTATTTAGCAGTATCACTTGAGGAGTTACAACAAGATATTCGTAGAATTGGACTTTATCGTAATAAAGCTAAAAATATTAGAAAAATGTCAGCTGACCTAGTCGAAAAATACGATGGCAAAGTACCATCAAGTTATGACGAGCTGATTAACTTAGCGGGAGTCGGTCGTAAAACGGCTAATGTTGTGATGTCTGTAGCATTTGATGAACCAGCCATTGCCGTGGATACGCACGTTGAACGTGTTTCTAAACGATTAGGAATTTGTCGATGGAAGGATTCAGTTTTAGAAGTCGAAAAAACATTAATGAGAAAAATTCCGGAAGAAGAGTGGAGTGATACTCATCACCGAATGATTTTCTTTGGAAGATATCATTGTAAAGCGAAAACACCAAACTGTCCTGAATGCCCATTATTAGAAATTTGTAGAGAAGGACAAAAACGCATGAAAAAACGAGGCTGAACCATCAGCCTCGTTTTTTATTAGTTATTCATCTTCTTCGATTGGATCTGGATCTACAACTTCTTCGTCACCGGTATTGTCATCTTCTTCTTCATCGCCAGATTCTTCTTCGTCCTCATCTTCGTTGTCACCATTTGAACCTTCATCATTTCCACCTTCATCAGGATTTCCTTCGTCATCACCGCCAGAACCATCTTCATTTTCATCTTCTTCATTTTGTTCCTCTTCGTCATCACCGAAGAACTCATCCCAGAAATCAGAATCTTCATCAGGGGTTTCAACGGATGTTTCTGCTGGTTCAGATTGATTATCTGAATCATCTGGGTCAACAGCTGTGACTTCAAAAGTATATTCTGAACCTGGTGTGATTTGGTCAAAGGTTATTTGAGTTTCTTCAACCGTTCCAACTGGCTGCATATCACTACCATCAACTGAGACACGAATTTGATAAGCGATACCCTCATCTTGATTTGGGTGACTCCAAGATACATCAATGACATTATTATCTTCATCGTATTCAGCTGATAAGTTTGTAACAGGATCCAACTGATCATATTCTTCTGATACTTCAGAAGGTTGAGTGCCATCTACAAACAATTCAGTGATAATTTCATTCTCTGGTGTGTAATCGCTTGGTAGCTTAGCTGGCCAAGTTCCTTCTTCTATTTCTTCTTCAACGACTGAACTAGGCATTTCGAAGTCTGATGTTTCTACGCCTTCGGACATTTTAAGGATCATGTTACTAAAAACTTGCTTTGGAATTTGTCTATTTTCCCAACTTAGTTCAGCAGGGCTTGGATAACCAGTCCAGGTAGAAATTGTATAATTGGTTGTGTAACCTACAAACCAAGAATCTTTTACATCATCAGTCGTACCTGTTTTACCTGCAACAGGAAGGTTACCAACATTCATGTTTGATGCTGATCCATCCGGTTGTCTTATCACATCTTTTAAGACATCGGTAATCATATAAGCTGTATAATCTTCCATTGCAATGTTTGATTCTGGTTCAATTTCAATGACTTCTTGTTTTTCTGGGTATTCAATCTTTGTGACGGCATGTGGTTCGTTATAAATACCACCGTTACCAAAGGCGGCATAAGCACCAGCCATCTCTAACGTATTATATTGATTGTGACCGCCAATTGCATCGGAATCATATAATGTTTCTATATCTAACCCTAAACCTTTAACAAAATCTTTAATTGCATCTTCAGAGTTATTACTTCTAACCTCATCCATTGTTTTGAATGCAGGTACGTTAATCGATTGGTATAACGCCTCACGCATAGACATCCAACCACGATACTGATCATCAAAGTTAGTTAATTTAGTGTTATCATTACCATAAGTGATTTCTTCATCTTCTAATTGATGATACGTGGACCATTGTTCGTATTCGATCGCAGGACCATAGTCAAATATTGGTTTAATCGTTGAGCCAGGCTGACGTCCATTTTTAAGAATTGCATAGTTATATCCACTCCATAAACCTTCTCTATTTCTTGAATCACCTAGAGCTAAAACTGCCCCAGTTTGGGTGTCAAGAACACTAACGCCAGTTTGGAGCTCTTCATCAGTAAAACTAATAGGACTTTCATCACTTAATAAATATTCTAAGTGTTCCTGAGCATCTCGATCTAATGTTGTATGAATAGTTAAACCAGCTGATAGGACATCAACTTCATCATCTAAATGTTCTTCAGTTTCCTTAAGCACCTGTTCAATAAAGGCTTCGTAAGGAAGAGTGGACTCATAACTGTCCTGAATCATTTCCGTAACTTTAACTTCTTTAGCTTGATTTGCTTCTTCATCCGTAATTTTCCCTTGGTTAACCATAGCGTTTAATACAATATTCCGTCTTTGTTCAGCTAATTCCGGGTCGATATAAGGATTATAAGCATTCGGTCTTTGTGGAATGCCAGCTAATAAAGCGGCTTCAGGTAGCGTTAAGTCATCTAAATTTTCTTTACCATAGAACGCCTCTGATGCCTTTTGAACACCGTATATGTCTTTACCGAATGCAATAATATTTAAATACATAGCTAATATTTCTTCTTTTTCATATTCTTGCTCGAGCTGAAAAGCTAAATACTGTTCCTGAACTTTTCGCTCAATACTTTTTTCACTTGTTAAGAAAGCATTTTTAACAACTTGTTGTGTTATAGTACTTGCGCCTTGTGCACCGAATCCATCTTTGATGTTAGCAAGTACAGCACCACCGATACGTCTTAAATCAATGCCGCTATGTTCATAGAACCTAGCATCTTCAGTAGCTAAAATGGCATCTTCTAAAACTTGTGGCACTTCATCATACTCAATTAATTCACGCTTTTGAGCCCCAAGTTCTGTAACAACTTCTCCGTCACGATCTAGAATCGTTGTAGAAAGTGGTACTTGAAGTTCTTCTGCATCTAACGGCGGGGCGTCTTTAACCATTGAGAAAACAACTCCACCGATCATAAACATACCTATTAAACCAATAATACCTAAAACTATAAAAATCTTTTTCCAGTTTATTTTTTTATTTTTCTTTTTTGCTTGCTTTTTAGCCTTACGACTATTTACGTTTTGACTCATTATTATCTCCTCCATTGAAGTAGACAAGGTCAATAATATCTAGATAATTGACCTTAGCTTGAAGTGTAAAAGGAATTTTATAACCATGTTTGGTGATGTATTCATAAGGTATCGATTTTCTTTTACCCTCAAACTGCTTTTCCCAAACCTGAATAAATGGACGAATGGGAAGTAAAAAAGTTTCATTATGTTGTTTAAAACGAATGATAAAGAAACTAATCCCACCGTGTTCGTCAATTTGCTTCATATGTTTGACTTGGTGTTCGTGAATATTAGCAAAAGGTAGGGACGTTTTATTATTCGTTTGCTTTGCTTCAAAATCTATATAATATCCGCGATAAAGCCCGTTATAATCAGTCGTAGAAGGTTGTTGATAATAAGCTTCTTTTATGACCGCTGCACTTCTTTTAGGGTAGTCAACTTGGACGACTTGTATTGGAATAGGCTTTTTATGAATGACTGCACGGTTTGTTTCTAAATAAAACTTATTCGTTTCATTTAATTCCTTTTCGAGGGTCATTCCTCGATTTCCGAATTGAGTTGGTTGTTTATTAGTAGGTTGTTGTTTGTTAGATGTTTTCCTGCTCCCTTTAGGATAATTCAATATTATTCCTCCCCTTATCTATATATTATATCAAATTTTAACAATTATAGATTTGGATATACTATTACAAAATGATTAAGAAAGGCTGACAACATGATCCCATTAATCGTTAATTATATAAAAGAGCAAACAAAAATACATAACCAGAATAATGTTACCCGAACAAAAGCTTATCTTGATTTTTATGAGCGTTTTCCTGAGATTAAATGGTCATTTTTAGCGAGCTATGTATCCCGAAATGCTGGCTGGAATATGACAGATTTGCAAACAGACCCTTATGTCCAAATGTTAAGTGAAGATAAAAGGAAATCACTTTATCTTACTTATGAAAGTATTAATTGGTATATATTTCAGGATGCATACCCTCAACTGTTGATCTACCAATTATCAAAAGAGAGAAATACTCCTTTGTTTTTCTTATTAAAACACTTTTATGTATCACCATTTATCGAAAGTGAATGGTACCGTTTTTATCGAGAAGATGATCAAAAAAGACTTCTTTATGCACAAATTATAAATGAACAAAACATAATCGAACTTCCTATTATGGAACATCAACCTTACCAAAGCAAAGTATTTAAATCATTACCCTTTAAAGGTCAAAACATGATTCATTATAATGCTGTACTTCTTCCAACAGAGGAGGGGAAGTTGTACGGACAATTTGTTTCCCATTTTATGAGTATTAGTAAACGAATTTCCATTGGAAAGAAAATCTCAAACATATTATTTTATCCTTATTTATACCCATTGTTCCACTCATTTGCCAAAAATGTTGATGTCACAGGTAGTCGAGAAGAATATGAACAGTTTTTAAACCAAGAGAAAATCCATTCACAGCCATTAACTGAACTGTATCGTGATACCAATCACCGGATAACGGATTACCGCATGGATTGGTCTTCCTATACTAAAATTAAAAAGAAATGGTATAAGGATGAAAAATTAGGTGACATACGACCAATTAACGATCAATTTTATAAAAAACGGGAGTGGTTAAATCAGTTAGGCCATATGAAATCAACAATCAAACGAGAATCTGTCGAAAAAAGTTAATTCGTTAGAACCTTTGTTGTATCCCTTCTTTGTTTGTCATATGTGAAGGATTTAGATATTAAATCCCTAATTGTATGAGCAAAGGAGGGGTGGGCTATGAATAATTCAAATAATAAGGTTTATTTATTAGAGGCATTAGAGCGATTAGAAGTTGAATTAGAACACCTTCGAAAACGGATGCAGCTTGTTAATCCTGACTTAAAAAAGAAATCATAGCATATCACCGAAATTCATGATAAAGTAGGTCGTGAAAAGTAGGTGATTTATATGGATGCGTTTTTACAATTAACTGATGAAATTCTCAATCATGATTTGGAACGAATCCACCATCGGTATTTTTATGAGAGAAAATTCGACCGTAAAATTTATGATGATTTTAATCAGATGAAGGAAGAAGCTAATCCTGTGTTTGATAAAATTGAAAGATGGGAAACGGACGCAAATGAGTTAGTCCATAAACTTCCATTGTTTCCTAACCAAATTAAAAACACTAAAGATAACTTAGAGATTATGGTTTTACACAGTTATTTTAATGATGTAAGAAAAAAGCGCTTTGTTGAGCTATACCAATCAGTAAAATATAATTTAGATATTATAATGGACGAATTTAAGACAGAATAGGGGAGTGCAGAATGAACGAAGATAAATTAATGGAACAAGCAAAATCCATGCTACAACAGGCATATGTACCTTATTCCAGATTTCCTGTAGGTGCAGCTTTACTAACTGATGATGGTAAAGTTTATAAAGGGTGTAATATTGAGAATGCAGCTTTCCCTGTTAGTTGTTGTGCAGAAAGAGTTGCGATCTTTAAAGCAATCTCTGAAGGGGAACGTAATTTTAATTCAATGGCAGTAATCGCTAACACAGATAGACCAGTACCACCATGTGGTTCATGTAGACAAGTCATGAGTGAATTTTTTAATCAAGATATGACTGTTTTGATTGGAAATCGTGATGGTGAAATGAAAGAAGTGACGGTTAAAGAATTACTTCCTTTTTCATTTAATCAAGATGATTTAACTGATGGACAGGAAAATTAATGCAAAAACATGAAAGAGCTAGTACAAACTAGCTCTTTTTTTGATATACTATACATATGGAAATTAAATCAATTACCATTACAGGTTATAAGCCATATGAATTAAACATTTTTAGTGAAAAAGATGAAAAGACTCTGATCATTAAAGAGGCTATTAGAAGGAAACTAATACCTTTTCTTGAAGAAGGATTAGAGTGGGTAGTCCTATCAGGTCAACAAGGCGTAGAAACTTGGTCATTTGAGGTATTACAATCCTTAAAAGAAGAATATAATGTAAAAGTTGCAATTATTCCGCCATTTGTTGACCAAGAAAAGGTTTGGAAAGAAGACAAGCAACAGGCTTACCAACAAATGATACAACAAGCAGATTTTTATCAACCATTATCTAATAAAACTTATGAAGGCCCTAAGCAATTTTTTGTAAAGAACAAATGGATTATTGAAAAAACAGATGGATGTATTTTACTTTATGAAGAAGAGTTTGGTGGTTCACCACAATACTTCTATGATTTAGCATTAAAGTATCAAGAAAAGTTTCCATACGAGTTAACCGTTATTAATTCATTTGATTTAGATGATCTAGCTCGGGAAATTCAGGAATTAAATCAAAGTGATTTTTAAGGGTAATAGGAGGGTTCTCATGAAAATCAATTTTACGAGTCAAGAAATTTTGGACAAAGAGTTTAAAACTACTATTAGAGGTTATAATCAAGATGAGGTTGATGAATTTTTAGATTTAGTTATTCAGGATTATGAGACATTTCAAAAGGAAATTAATGCTTTAAAGGAAGAGAATAAACGACTTAAATCAAACTCACAAACTAACAATGCTTCAACCTCTCAGCGTACTCAAACGACAGGACAAGTCAACTATGACGTTCTTCAACGTTTGTCTAACTTAGAGAAAGCGGTGTTTGGAAGTAAGTATAATGAATCCTAATGCCAATCTTTGCTAATGCGAGCATGATGAACTTATGTTAAAATCTATAATTCAGGCATAAATAAGATGAAAGTAAGAGCTTGCATAACCGCTCTGTTATACAGAGAGGAAAGTCCATGCTCACACAGGCTGAGATGCTTGTAGTGTTCGTGCTTGACGAAACCATAAGTCAAGGGAGTTAGCATCTGCTAATTTACGGCAGGGAAACAATCTAAGTCCTTTTGGATAAGATTGAATTACCTTTAAAGTGCCACAGTGACGTATTTTGATTGGAAACAATCAAAGTGGAACGCGGTAAACCCCACGAGTGAGCAACCCAAACGATGGTAGGGGCACTTTTTGCAGGGAATTCAACCTAGCAAAAAGGTAAGTCATTTGACTTGCAGATAGATGGTTATGGCTGGAGTACGAGGTTGACCACCGTTTGTAGTACAAAGGTACAGAACATGGCTTACAAAGCTCTTGCGGGTCTCATCTTGTTTATGCCTTACATATTATGGGATGTTTTTTTGAAAGGGATGGAAACGTTGTCACAACCAATTACACTAATTGCAACAGCAGCAATGGGTTTAGAAGGAATCGTCAAAAATGAAGTACAAGAACTAGGATATGATCAAGTCAAAACAGAAAACGGACGCGTTCTATTCGAAAGTGATTTATCAGGCATTGCGAGAAGTAATTTATGGCTTCGTACAGCAGATCGTGTAAAGTTATTAATGGGTGAATTTGATGCTTATACATTTGATCAATTATTTGAACAAACTAAAGCTTTACCTTGGGAGGAATGGATCTCTAAGGATGGCTTTATACACGTTGTTGGCAAATCACATAAATCGAAACTATATTCTGTTCCAGATTGCCAATCCATAGTGAAAAAAGCAATTGTTTCACGTTTACAAGAAGCCTATCATATTAATTCACGGCTAGAAGAATCTGGTGCTAGATATAAAGTAGAAGTTGCCATTTTAAAAGACCGTGTCACATTATCAATGGACACATCTGGTTCTGGATTACATAAACGAGGTTACCGAGTTGGACAAGGAGATGCTCCGCTAAAAGAAACACTTGCTGCCGCCTTAGTCAAATTAACTAACTGGTCGCCAGAATATCCATTAATTGATCCTTTCGCTGGTTCGGGTACAATTCCGATCGAAGCAGCATTAATCGGACAAAATATAGCGCCTGGATTTAATCGTGAATTTTCAGCTGAAGAGTGGGGTTCAGTACCGAATACTATATGGGAACAAGCATTGGAAGAAGCAGAAGACTTAGCTAATTACGATCAACCACTTGATATAATAGGGTCTGATATTAGCCATGAGCTTGTAGACATTGCGAAACAAAATGCCATGGAAGCCGGATTGGCTGACTTAGTTAAATGGAAACAGATGAGAGTTCAAGACCTTAACCCGAAAGAAGAAAAAGGATATTTAATAGGTAATCCTCCGTATGGCGAGAGAATGGGTGAACAGGAAGTTGTTGAGGACATCTATCAAAGCTTAGGTCGTATTATGGCTTCATATCCTAAATGGAGCGTATATGTGATGACGTCTTATGAAGATTTTGAAGAGCATTACGGCCAAAAAGCAACGAAAAAACGCAAATTATTTAACGGCTTCATTCGTACTGATTACTATCAGTACTTTGGCAAATAAAAATAAAAGGGAGAGATTAAATGAGTACAGTAGCTAAAACATCTTTACAAGAAGATTTTTTTGAATATTACAAACAAATCGAATCTTATGAAGAAGCTATTAAGCTAATGGCATGGGATCTTAGAACAAAAGCACCTAAAAAAGGGGTGCAACGTCGTTCTGAGACATTATCGTTCTTATCTCAAAAAGTACACGAACTCAAAACATCTGATCAAATAAAGTCTTACATAGACCAGCTTAGAGATACAGAAGATCCAGTAGTTAAACGTTCCATTGAATTAGTTGAAAAGGATTATAATAAAACAAAAAAGATTCCTGTTGATGAATTTAAAGAATTTGTTGAATTAACGTCACAAGCAGAATCCGTTTGGTCAGAAGCTAGAGAGAAGTCTGATTTTGAGCTGTTTCGCCCATATTTAGAGAAGATTGTTGATTTTAATATAAAATTCGCTGAGTACTGGGGTTATAAAGACAATCGCTATGATGCATTATTAGATGGGTTTGAACCAGGTGTTACAGTACAAACACTAGACCAAGTCTTTCCGAAGTTAAGAAAAGACCTTGGTGATTTAATTCATAAAGTTAATCAATCAACGAATCAGCCTAACACTGAACAAATCCTTAAGCACTTTCCAAAAGAAAAACAAGAACAATTCGCTCTTAAGGTTCTTGAGAAAATGGGTTATGATTTCGAGGCTGGTCGTCTAGATGAGACGGTTCACCCGTTTGCGATTAACATAAATCATGATGATGTAAGAGTAACGACGCGTTATGACGAACAAGATTTTCGTATGGCTGTTTTTGGTACGATTCATGAAGGTGGACATGCATTATACGAACAAGGCCTTAATAGAGACATGTACGACACACCAGTTGGTAACTCTGTATCAATGGGAATACACGAATCTCAATCGTTATTCTGGGAGAACTTTGTCGGACGTAATGAAACATTTTGGGAAGAGTTTTATGATCTTTTCTTAGCATACGCACCAGACTCATTTAAAGGACTTCCAAAAGATGAATTCTACCGAGCTGTAAATGAAGTTAAACCAACATTTATACGTATTGAAGCAGATGAAATGACTTATCCGCTTCACATAATGATTCGATATGAACTTGAAAAAGGATTAATTAATGAGGAAATTGAGGTTAAAGATTTACCGAAATTATGGAATGATAAAATGGAAGAGTATTTAGGCATTAGACCTGAACAAGATGCTGACGGTGTTTTACAAGATGTTCACTGGTCAGGCGGAGATTTCGGTTACTTCCCGTCGTATGCGCTAGGGTACATGTATGGTGCTCAAATCCGGACAGCCTTAAATCATTCAGTCAGTATCGATGACTGCATTAAAAATAATGATTTAGCACCAATTAAAGATTGGTTGAATGAAAATATCCACCAAAAAGGAAGTATGTTAGAACCACTAGACTTATTAAAAGAAGTTACTGGTGAAGGCTTAAATCCTGATCATCTTGTCAACTATCTAGACGAGAAATACGGAAAAATTTATAAATGGTAAAAACTTGAGGCTATTCGTTCTATGAATAGCCTTATTTCACATGCAAAGGAGAGTGTTTAATAATGGAATCGTATCTTCCTAATTTTAATTTAGAGGGAAAATTATCGGTTATTACTGGTGCAACAAAAGGGATAGGTCGAGCTATTGCGTTTGCTTACGCGGAATCTGGATCAGACGTCATATTAATAGCCCGTAATGAAGAGGACCTAATTGTGACATCCCAAACAATCGAAGAAAACTTCGGTGTTAAAACTTATACAATTGCATCATCTGTTATGAATTTAGATTATATAATAAATCACCTGTCCGAGATAACAGAAGGCCAGGGAATTGATATCTTAGTCAACAATGCTGGTATGAATATTCGTAGTGAAGCACTAGATGTAAAAGAAGATGAATATCAACAAATCATAGATACGAATATGAAAAGCGCATTGTTCTTATCAAAATTTGCAGCTCAAAATATGTTAGACCACAAGAAGAAAGGTAAAATCATAAACATCTCATCCGTCGCTGGACAAACTGCGTTAAGAACGGGCGTTGTATACGCCATGACAAAAGCGGGGCTTATTCAAATGACGAAAACATTATCAATGGAGTGGGGTAAACACGGCATTAATGTCAATGCTATTGGTCCTTGGTATTTTCCAACATCACTGACTGAAAAATTGCTTCAAGATAAACAATACGTACAAGATATTGTTGCCCGTACCCCACTTAAACGTATCGGAAAACTTGAAGAAATTGCAGGACCAGCTGTTTTCTTGGCGTCGGATGCAAGTAATTATATGACCGGTCAAACATTAATGGTGGATGGTGGAATGACGATCTATGGTTTCTAATCGTATAAAATTATGGCTAAAGGAAACGGTAATAATAGGAAATTTATAACTCTAAATGATCAGAAGGTGACCTACAGAATGTCCGTTATCTATAGTATTGGAACAGCAGTACCTGAACACGAGTTAAAACAAGATCAAGCGAAAGAATTAGTTCAAGAATTACTACCTAACCGTAGACTATCTAAATATCTGGCTGTTTTTGATTCAGCAAACATCGACCAGCGTTATTTCGCAGCAGAACCTAAGTGGTTTCAGAAGAGACATGGACTAGAAGAGCGTCATCAACTGTTCTTAAATCATGGAACTGACCTGGCAGAAGAGGCTGTCTTAGATTCATTGAAAAATACAAATCTAAAATTGGAAGACATTGATGCTATTATCACAGTAACGAGTACAGGTATTTTAACTCCACCTCTTGAAGTTCATTTACTAAATAGGCTTCCCTTTAATGATTCAATCAAAAGATACCCTTTTTTTGGACTAGGTTGTGCTGGTGGTGGGGTGGCCCTATCACGTGCTCATGAATATTTGAAAGCCAACCCAACTCATGCCGTTATGGTCGTTTCGGTAGAATTAGCAAGTGTCGCTTTTCACCATGATGCATTAGACCAACAAAATATCGTTGGAGCCGCTTTATTTTCTGATGGATCTGCTAGTGCTGTTTTACTTGGTGAAGAACATCGTTTGCTAAGTGATCAATCTGATTTTTATCTACATATTAAAAACACGAGCTCAAAAGTCTTAGGAGATAGTATGGATGTGATGGGGTGGAATATCAGAGATGATGGGTTTTATGTCATTTTTGATACGGTTATACCTAAGCTTATCCCTACTTTTTGGAAAAATCATTTAGATGAGTGTCTAGAACAGAATGAGCTCAACTTATCAGATTTTGAACACATTCTAGCTCATCCAGGTGGTCGAAAAGTTATTGAGGAAATTGAAAAAATTTTATCCAATCAACATTCTATTCAAACCTCAAAGAATATCTTAAGGCAGTACGGTAATATGTCTTCACCGACGGTTTTATTTGTTATTAAGGATGCGTTAGAGAACGCTAAACTTCATTCTCCATATCATTTAATTACGGCATTGGGACCTGGATTCACATCTGAAATTATTATCGCGGAGTGGAAGTCATGATCTATATCGTGTTGTCTTTATATTTTATACTTCTACGCCTTGTGGAGGTTATGGTTGCTAAATCGAATGAAAAATTTCAAAAGCAGCGTGGGGCGATTGAGGTTAACGACCCTTATTACAAAGCTATTGTAATGACACACAGTTTATTTTTTATTGTTTTACTAACAGAAAGTTATATTGTTCATGAGTGGCAAAGAGACATCTCAATCGTCGTATTTACTTTACTAGTAATGGTTCAAGTATTAAGGTTTTGGACGTTGGCGTCATTAGGACGATTTTGGAATACGAAGGTGATTGTATTACCGAGCGCGAATTTAGTCGTCAAAGGACCATATAAATGGATGAAACATCCAAATTATGTCATTGTTGGTTTAGAGTTTATTCTAATTCCGATTTTATTTTATTCATATGTTACAGCAACGGTATTTTTAAGCCTACATCTTTGGCTGATGACAAAACGTATTCCGCTTGAGAATCAGGCCTTACAAAAATTATCACCAAATAAAGGGAGAGATATAAGATGATTGTATCGGTTAAAGAGGCATTCGAATTATACGAACAAGATCCTTCAATCGTATTTGCTGATTGTCGATTTAGTCTGCAAGATCCGTCGTGGGGGAAGTCAGCTTACGATAAGCAACATATATCTAAAGCTGTCTATTTTGATTTAGAAGAAGACCTAAGCGGTAAAGTAGAAGAAATAGGAGGACGTCATCCTTTGCCACCACTTGATGCTTTCATTAAACGGCTAACTAATAGAGGAATAAACCAACAAACTCCGGTTATTATATACGATCAGAATCGCGCTTTCGCTTCACGTATGTATTGGCTACTCAATCTAATTGGTCATCCGAAAGTGTATCTAATGAATGGTGGCTTAGAGGAATGGCTGGACCATGGATACCCTACCACTCAAAATAATACAGTAACTCAAAAGAATGATTATGGTTCATATAACGTTCACGAGTCATTATTAGCAGATCAAGCCTATGTTAAAAAGCATAAAGACCAATCTGATGTAACGTTAATTGATTCAAGGAGTTATGAAAGATATATTGGGGCACATGAACCAATTGACCATAAAGCAGGACATATACCTGGCGCAAAAAATTCAGAGTGGACAAATATTCTTGATGAAAATAAACGCTTCAAGACTAAAGAAGAATTACAAGCTTACTTTAGTCCATATCTAAATAAAAAAGAAATAATTGTCTATTGTGGCTCTGGTGTTACAGCTGCACCGAATGTCGTAGCGTTGTGGGAAGCTGGATTTTCTAATGTCCGCCTTTATGTAGGTAGCTTTAGTGATTGGATTAGCAATCCAGAGAATGAAATTGAGACAAGTTAAAATAAAACACCAGAACGAAAATAAAAATCGTTCTGGTGTTTTGCTTATTTATGAAACTTTTTAGCCATATACATAAATGGTGTGTCAATGGCAGCTACTAAAAATTTAATGAAATAAGTTGTTAAGAATAGCTGAATCCAATTTCCAAAGTCAGATACAAATAATTGCCAAAAAGCAATAATGGTAAATATAAATGTATCTAATAACTGACTGGTCATCGAACTGATATTGTTACGCAGCCAAAGGAATCGGTCTGATTTAAATTTACTCTTAATTTTAGAGAAAATATAAACATCTGCATTTTGACTGATAATATAAGCTAAAAGGCTTCCAGCAGCAACTTGCGGAACTAATCCGAATAATGTCTCTAACGCACCGTTGACTTCATCGATTGGTGCTGGTTCAAATAGTAACGCAAACTGCATGACAACTGTCATTGTAATTAACGTAAAGAAACCTAACCAGACAGCTTTTTTAGCTTCGTCCTTACCATACTTCTCGTTTAGAATGTCAGTAGCAAGGAATATAGATCCATACATGATATTGCCTAACGTTGCGTATACCCCAAATAATTCAACCATCTTCAATACTTGAAGGTTGGCAACAACAGTAGACATTCCAATCCAAACGAGCAGACCATTTTTACCGAAAATACGGTAAACTAAAATTAATAAAAGAAAGTTTACAAGTGCAAAAACAATCCAAAGTAATTCATTAAACATCATATCATCTCCTTAGTTTTGGTATCGCAGGATTTTTCGAACTGCGTTTTGCACGAATAGTTCAATGATATGATAAAAAGAATAGATAATCAATATAATTTTTATCATAGTAACGCTTCTAACCTTTATCCATATACATAAAAAAAAGCCGGCAACTGCGTTAGCAGTGCCGGCTTAGATTTATCGTTTATTTTTTAACTACGTTAGAAGCTTGTGGTCCACGATCGCCTTCAACGATTTCAAATTCAACATTTTGACCTTCGTCTAATGTTTTGAAACCTTCTTCTTGAATTGCTGAATAGTGAACGAATACGTCGTCGCCACCTTCAACTTGGATGAAACCATAACCTTTCTCCGCGTTAAACCATTTTACTACACCGTTTTGCATGATTCAAAATCCTCCTAAAACTTTCACCTATATGGTGCTTAATTTCACAACAAATCTGTAAGAGATAAAAATTGGGCAACCCCTATAGAAATGAAGGATCACAAATCAATCTTTCACTTCTATAGAAGTTACCCAATTCATGATACCTCACATCTTTATTGCACTTATAAGTATAACCTAATGGTATGGACAACGTCAAGTTTTGTTGGATATACTATATATTAAATTCATATACGTGAGGGAATGGTAATGATTAACATTGGTTTAACAGGGTGGGGAGACCATCCTGCTATACACGAGCAAGATCATATGTATCAACACAAATTAGCGGCATATGCATCTCATTTTCCAGTCGTTGAGCTCGATGCTGCATTTTATAGTCTAATGAGTCATGAACAGTATCGAAAGTGGGAGAAACAAACACCAAAAAATTTTTCATTTATTATTAAAGCTTTTTCTGCATTCACTGGACACGATCGGCAATCTTATACAAGAAAAGAAATTAAAGATATGTTTCAAAGTTATAAAGAAGGTATACAGCCTATATTGGATGCTCAGAAGCTAAATTGTATTTTATTTCAATTTCCTCCATGGTTTGATTTAAATAAAGATAATATAAGAAAATTAAGATTTATACGCCAACAGTTTGATGAATACTCATTAGCTTTAGAGTTCAGAAATCGTACTTGGTTTGAGGAGTCAGTTAAAGAGTCGACACTAAAGTTTATGGAAGAAGAGAAGTGGATTCATTCAATTTGTGATGAACCACAAGCTGGAGTTGGTTCAGTTCCGATTGTTGATGAAGCAACACACCCTGACAATACTTTAATACGGTTTCATGGGCGTAATGTCATGGGATGGAATCAGAATGGAAATGAGAATTGGCGAAAAGTTCGTTTTCTTTATAGGTACAACTCAGAAGAATTAACAGAATGGAAAGATCGCATTGTTAAATTAAAAAAGGACAGTAAACAGATTACCGTCCTCTTTAATAATAATTCTGGTGGTGATGCTTACGATAACGCTAAACAGTTACAATCGTTACTAGGAATTGAGTATGAAGATTTGAACCCGAGTCAAATTAATCTCTTTTAATTTGAAATTCGTTTGGCACCTAAGTATCTCGCTTGCCAATAATTTTCATTAATATTACTAATAGTAACCCCATTGCTTGCGCCAGCATGAATGAAATTGCCGTCGCCTAAATAAATCCCAGCATGTGATGGACCAGGCTTATACGTTTCAAAGAACACAAGATCACCGACGCTAGGTTGGTTTACGGCAGAACCAGAATAATAAATTTCACTCACAGTTCTTGGGATTGAGATGCCGTGTTGTTTGAATACAAATTGCAAATAACCGCTACAATCAAATCCAGACGGTTTTTCTCCACCCCATACATATGGCGAACCTATGTATGAGCGTGCGGTTTTTATAATGGAAGGTGATGCAGCCGCTTGCTCAACTGGTGCTTTCGATTGTTTTTTAACTGTATGTTCAACTGTTTGACTAGAAGAAGAGGACTGATTGCTTACGTGTCTAATTTGTTGGTAACTGGATAAATCGATGTCTAAATTATAAGCTTTATTGTATTGTTCTAAGGCCTTTTTGGTTTTGGGTCCAGCTGTGGCATCCATTGAACTATGGTAAAAACCAAAAAATTGGAGGCCCTTTTGAATTTCCATCACTCGACTAGATTTTTCACCATATTGTAGTTGATCAGCTTTATTCTCAATAATGGCTTTATAATATTGATGTAACTCTTCTTCGATTTTTAGATAGGTGGCCTCATCTGTTTCACCCGTCGCATCTAAATCATGCTCTTCCTGAAAGGATTTTATAGCGTGTTCGGTCAATACATCATACTCTTCTTTGTACTCGCCTTGGTAGTACTTAAGGGTTCTTAGTTTTTTCTGAAGTTGAACCACTGCTTCATGATGCTTACCGTAAGTTAAGCGATTTAATTCTTCAAATTCTTCTTGAGAGATCGCTTCTACAGGTAAAGTGAAGGCAAGAGGGGAGCTAATAGCTATACTGCCTGCCATAGTCGTTAACATAAACTGACGCTTTTTCTTCTTACATACCATCTAACCAACACCTTTTCTATGTGATGATGTTGAAATTATATGTAGGGCATAGGAATCTATGACAACCGACATTTATTTGTTACAATAAAGTAAAATTATATAGGGAGGATGACCATGGGTAATTTGAACGAAAAAGAGTACTTAAATCTTTGTCAAGATATATTAAATCATGGATCAGATCGTGGTGATCGAACAGGGACAGGCACACGCTCGATATTTGGTTATCAAATGCGATTTAATTTACAAGAAGGTTTTCCTTTATTGACAACTAAAAATGTTCCTTTTAAATTAATTAAGAGTGAGCTGTTGTGGTTTTTAAAAGGAGATACCAATATCCGTTACTTACTATTACATAACAATAATATTTGGAACGAATGGGCATTCAAAAATTGGATAGAAAGCCCTGATTATGATGGGCCTGACATGTCCGATTTCGGCCTTCGCGCGCAAGAAGATGAGAGCTTTAACCAACAATACCAAGAACAGATGTCACGCTTTAAACAACTAATTTTAAATGATGATGAATTTGCAGAGAAATTTGGACATCTAGGTGATGTTTACGGTAAACAATGGAGACACTGGAAAACAACGACAAATGAAACGATCGATCAAATTAAACAAGTTATTCACGATATAAGAACAAAACCTGAATCTAGACGTTTGATTGTCTCTGCTTGGAACCCTGAAGATGTTCCGACTATGGCTTTACCACCGTGTCACACATTATTTCAATTTTATGTACAAGATGGAAAACTTTCTTGTCAACTTTATCAAAGAAGTGGAGACGTTTTCCTGGGGATTCCGTTCAATATTGCAAGCTACTCGTTATTAACGCATTTAATAGCAAGAGAGTGTAATTTAGAAGTAGGAGAGTTTGTTCATACGATTGGTGATGCTCATATTTATCACAATCATTTTAATCAGGTGAAAGAGCAGTTATCACGTGATCCTAGAAAACAAGCTGAGCTTATGATTAGTGATGATGTTAATACTATTTTTGATGTGGATGTAAGTGATATAAGTTTAAAAAATTATGACCCTCATCCAGCAATCAAAGCACCTATTGCAGTGTAGGAGTGATTGGTCTTGTTATCGTTTATTGTGGCAATGGATGAAAATAATGTAATTGGAAAAAATAATGACTTGCCTTGGCATCTTCCAAATGATTTAAAGTTCTTTAAAAAAATTACGACTGGTCATACCATCATTATGGGAAGAAAAACGTTTGAATCTATTGGTCGTCCGCTACCCAATCGAAAAAATATTGTATTAACCCGAAATAAAAGTTTTGAGGCAGAAGGTTGTACTGTTGTTCATTCAGTTGACGAACTTGGACCATATTTAAAAGATGATGAAGTATTTTTAATTGGTGGTTCTGAGCTTTTTAATTTGGCGTTAGATCGTGCAGACCGGTTGTATATAACACGAATACACGATGAATTTGACGGTGATACTTTCTTTCCTAAAATTGACTTGAACCAGTGGAAATTAATAGACGAACAATCAGGGGAAATTGATGAGAAAAATGTGCATGAACATACTTATTTAATATATGAACGTAAGTAATTATTGAACGTTTTTTAACAGTATTATAAATTGTTTGCAAATGGAACCTAAATCAGCGACAATAGAATTGTTAATAATATGACGGAAGGTGTTTTAATGAGTATAGGTTTACCAGGGTTAATTTTAATTGTGTTAATCCTATTAATCATATTTGGGCCAACTAAACTTCCTGCACTAGGGAGTGCTTTAGGTCAGTCGCTTAAAGAATTTAAAAATTCTACAAAAGACTTAAATGACGATGATGAATCTAAAAAGTCCGTCGATCATCAGTAAGTCTAAAATCAATGAGGTGATTGTATGTCATTAGGCGGTATCGGTATACCAGGTCTAATTTTAATATTAATTGTTCTATTAATTATCTTTGGACCGTCAAAATTGCCTGAGATTGGAAAGGCTTTTGGATCATCATTAAAAGAGTTTAAGAAAGCTACAAACGACTTAATGTCAGATGATTCGAATAACAGTTCTAACCAAAAAATCTCAGATACAAATGATTCTAATAAGAATGACTAAGGTGTAAGGGGAATCCTTACATCTTATTTTATGAAGGATGAATAACATGGAAGAACAAAAAGCAATTGGACAAGAACAAGAAACAATGGATTGGACAGAGCATTTAGGTGAACTACGTAATCGTCTACTTTGGACATTACTCATTTTTGTTGTGTCATTTGGTGTAGGCTTTTATTTTGTTGAAGATATTTATCGTTTTCTTGAAAGAGATGTTGAGTTCACACTAAATGTTTTAGGGCCGTTTGAGATCATTTGGGTGTATATTATTATAGCCTCGATTACTGGTATCATTGTTACAATACCATTTCTTGCTTTTCAACTTTGGTTGTTTATTCGACCAGGTTTAACCAAGCATGAACGTAAAGTTAGCTTAATGTACATTCCAGCACTATTTATTTTATTTTTACTAGGGCTCGTCTTTGGTTATGTTTTCATTAAAGATTTAATTTTAGGATTTCTATTGAATCTTGGGGATGGACTTGTTAATGAGATGTTTACTGCACGTAACTATTTTAAGTTCATTTTACAAGTAACGATTCCATTTGCGATATTCTTCGAAGTACCATTGATTGCTATGTTCTTAACTAGCTTAGGCATTATAGATCCAATGTTTATGAAAAAAACAAGAAAGTATGCTTATTTAATCTTAGTAATACTAGGAACTATGCTGTCTCCGCCCGATTTTATTTTACAGTTACTAGTAGCAGCACCATTGATCATTTTATACGAAATCGCAATTACGATGTCGTCGATTGTTCATAAACGAAAAATGAGACAATTAGAGAAATTAAATGACTCTTAAGGGGGAAGGTGTTCGTTTGAGATCTTTTTACCACTACATGATGGCCTATAGAGGTGTTCAAGATGTATTAGATCCCAAGAAGCAATTAGCAGATTGGATGTTTAAAGATCATGATTTCCCAAAGCACTCTACTAACTATGAAGAAATCAGTGATTATCTGGAGTTTCACTCACCATTTAATAACGCTTTATCAACGTTTGATGAAGCTTGGACTGAATATATACAAAACAGTTAACCAGGTGATCAAATTCACCTGGTTAATTTTTGTTTAGCAATATGCGCTACCAACAATTATTAATAGAATAAACAATACAACGATTAAAGTGAAGCCGCCTCCATAGTTTTGGCCCATTTCTCATTCCTCCTTTACATTTCACTGATAAGATATGCGAATGTAAGGTGTAGTGTATGGGCAAACCTCAGTACTTTTCTAATACTAAAGCACACGTCAAACGCAATATACATGTTATAATATAGATAAATGAATGTGAGGTGAAAAGCCGTGCCAACACCATTATCAATGGAGTGGAAAATTATAACTTACGGAGAGGAACTAAGACTCGATGAAGCAAGTGATGTTTTTGAAGTCACTCTTGATGGTTATAAATTATTTCCCATTGATGAAACAGTTGAGGTCTTAAGGCACCCACAAACCAATCATATAGGAATCGCGAAAGTTGTCAAATTAACGTTCGAAAATCAACAAACTAAATGCCGTTACCAATTAATTTCGCTAAAATCCGTCAATTAATAAGTGGTTAATGTCGAATTACTATATTTATTGCGCTTGCCCGGGAAATGAAGAGTAGAGGAGGTTCGAAGTTTTGGACATCCATTCAGATTGGAAGTATATCCTTGAAGATGAACTAAATAAACCATATTTTATTAATTTATTACATAATGTTGAATTAATGTATCAATCACAGACTTGTTATCCACCAAAAAATCAAATATTTAGAGCATTGAATGAAACACCATTTTCAGAAACAAAAGTAGTCATTTTAGGGCAAGATCCTTATCATGGGGCTGACCAAGCTAATGGCCTTAGTTTTTCAGTTAATAAAGAACAATCTTTACCACCTTCACTAAAGAACATTTATAAAGAGTTAGTAAATGATCTAGGATGTCACTTCCCAACTCATGGCGATTTAACTCATTGGGCTAATCAAGGTGTTTTAATGTTAAATACAGTTTTAACTGTGAATCAAGGTGAGGCACACTCACATGCTCATTTAGGCTGGCAAACATTTACGAATCGAGTAATCGAAGTTTTAAATGAACGTAAAGAACATTTGGTTTTTGTACTCTGGGGAAAACATGCTCAGAAGAATTTTAAATATTTAAATCAACAAAAACATTTAATCATTGAATCACCTCATCCTAGTCCATTATCTGCTTATCGTGGTTTTTTTGGAAGCAAGCCTTTTACCAAGGCTAATCAGTTTTTAAAAAGACATCATATAAATGAAATTCAATGGTGTTGATCATAAACATGACATTTGCCTAAACGAGTTACACGTCTATTTCGTACTATATATTATGAAATAAAGGAGGAATAGGCGATGGACCCGTTTGGATATCGACCACCAAATGATTTTTGGAACCAAAATCATTATTATCAACAACCTTTTCAATTTCACGCGCCACAGCGTGGAGGACTTAATATAATATCTAAGTTTTTGGGTAAACAACCGTATAATCCATACCCACAACAATTTTTTGGGTATGGACCGGCAACTGGAGGAATGGCGTCAAAGTATGCGACTTTACACGAGACATTAAATCATGTACAAAAGGGATTAGGGATTATTCAACAAGTCTCACCTTATATTAAACAATATGGACCGTTTGTTAAAAATTTACCTATGGTCGTAGACATGGTGAAAATTATGATGGAAAATGATGATGAAGTGGACAGTGACACACACGAAGATGAACATCACAGCGATGATGAACAAATGGAGAGGTATGAGACAAATGAAGAGAAACAACCACGCCGTTCAAGCCCAACAAAAGAAGAGAAACGGTTAGAGCGTGAGCGACGGCATTCAATTTCTCGAGATACTCAACATGTTAAGGAGCGAAAACCAACTCCATCAAAAAAGAAGTCAACAGATGAATTCCCTAGACCTAAATTGTATATTTAATAATAGAGGTGATAAGATGTCACAATTAGAAAAAGCAACATTTGCAGGTGGCTGTTTTTGGTGTATGGTAGAACCATTTGATCGTAGGCCTGGTATCGAAAAAATCGTATCAGGCTATACAGGTGGACATACTGAAAACCCAACCTATGAAGAGGTATGTTCTGAAACAACGGGTCACGTAGAAGCCGTGCAAATAACATTTAATCCAAACATTTTCCCATACGAAGACCTTCTTGAAATTTATTGGCAACAAATTGATCCCACGGATTCTGAAGGTCAATTTAATGACAGAGGTGGCTCTTACCACCCTGTGATTTTTTATCATAACGATAAACAAAAACAGCTAGCTGAATCATCTAAACAGGCATTAGAGGAAAGTGGGAAATTTAATAAGCCAGTTGTAGTCGAGATTAAAAAAGCTGATACCTTTTACCAAGCAGAAGACTATCATCAAGATTATTATAGGAAAAATGCATTTCATTATAAGCTTTATAAAAAAGGGTCCGGCCGAGAGGCTTTTATTAAAGAGCATTGGCATGATCAAGATAAAGAAAAGCTTAAAGCGCAGCTAACTGATATCCAATATAAAGTAACCCAAGAAGATGCAACAGAAACGCCTTATCAAAATGAATATTGGGATCACGAAGAAGAAGGTATTTATGTCGATATTGTAAGCGGCGAACCATTATTTTCATCTAAAGATAAATATGACGCTGGGTGCGGTTGGCCGAGCTTTACAAAACCTATTTCTAAAATAGAAGAACGTATGGATACGTCACATGGTATGCGTAGAATTGAGGTCAGAAGTGAATACGCAAACTCACATCTTGGACATGTTTTTGAGGATGGGCCTATGGAAGAAGGCGGATTACGATACTGTATTAATTCTGCAGCATTAAAATTTATACCTGTTGATGAGCTTGAAGAAAAAGGGTATGGCAAATATAAAGTATTATTTGAAGAAAAATAATCAATCAAACGTTTGATTGAATTTAGAGGTGTATAAATTATGATTCATAAAACGTGGTATAATCATGAAACAATTAAACAAATTAAATGTACGAATACAAATGCAAAAAAGTTTACAGTTGAAAACGTCTTAACACCAGGAAAAACGTACGATGTCAAAAATGAATCAGAAGAGTTTTATTTTGTAGTTGATGACACAGGCAAAATGGGCGGATTTTTAAAGGATTATTTTGAATAATCGTAGGAGCAGCTTTCATATTGGGTGAAAGCTGCTTTTTTTGACGGTGAAGCTAAACGTAACGTATAATTATTTTAAATTCAAGATAAAATAGGAGGCCGAATATGAAGCATGTTTTTAAAGAAGGTCAAAGTAATCGGACATTACTTCTATTACATGGTACAGGTGGTAATGAAGAGGACTTGTTACCATTAGCGGATATGATCGATCAAGACGCTAATATTTTAAGTGTAAGAGGAAGTGTAAACGAAAATGGTATGAATCGTTTTTTTAAACGACATGCTGAAGGTGTGTTTGATGAAGAAGATTTAATTGAGCGAACCAAAGAATTAAATCAATTTTTAGATGACAAAAGTAATGAATATGGATTTGATCGTAATGAAATATATGCTGTCGGTTATTCTAATGGCGCAAATATTGCAGGCAGCATGCTTTTTCATTATAACGATTCACTAAAGGCTGCCATGTTATTTCATCCAATGGTTCCTAGAAGAGGAATTCAATTGCCAGACCAACAAGGTGTAAATGTATTTATAGGTGCGGGTGAAAACGATCCGATTTGTCCAGCCCAGGAAGCTCAGGACCTGAAGAGTCTTTTAGAAAGTGCGAATGTTGACGTTGAATTATTCTGGACAAATATGGGGCATCAATTGACGAGAGAAGAAGTGGAAGCAGCAAAAGCGTGGTATCAGAAATTATAAAACGAAAAGTGCCTATTGAGCGTAGTCTCATTAGGCACTTTTAAATTATACATTTAAATTGACTAGAAATACCCCTAAAGTTTCCTCATATATTTCATCGAATTGTTCAAATGGTAAGGGGTTCGTGCCTCGGCCTAATTCTACTGTGAATCCTGGTCTTCGATATTCTTGAATAAACCAATCTTTATATCCATTGTGACTGTCAACATAACGTATTGGTGTATATCCACTCATACGACTGTACTCACTAACAATTGTTTGTGATTCTGGTGGCTCTAAGCCTTCATATCCCCAATAGATCACTTTACCTTGAGTGTGTAAAGCTAATACACGTTCAAAATCATTGTTTTTAACTAATTCAGCCATAGTTATAGCTTCCGGTTCTGATAAAGGTGATGGACCTGGGTAATCTCTTGGGGCTGGTTGTTGACGTTTCCGGTTGGACTCAATTTCCCAATTGGCAGGATATTGATTATTTAAATCAACACCTCTAATATTAGCTTTCCAATTATTGAAGTTAGTGCTACCTTGATTAATTTCTAATACTAAATCTTGAAACTCTGCATCTTCAGGTAGACCTTTATTTAATAAGTCGACACCATCTGGGTTTACCATTGGAACAAGAGACAGTGTGATGGAGTTGTAGAAGTTTTGCATATCTATTCCACGAATAGGTTCATTCGAAGAAAGGGATAATAAGTAATCATGGAGAAAACGCATGATAACAGATGTCGTAATGGATTCATTTGCATGAAAAGAACCATTTATATGAATATGACGATCGCCTTCACCAATCGTAACTTCATATATGGGTTTATTCATAACTGATTGCCCGATTTCTCTTAAGGTTAAAAAAGGAAATAAATTGACGAGTTTAAATAAATCTTCTTCTAATCGATCTGAAGTATATGGTTCATTAAATGTTAAAATATTGTCATAAATACGCTTAGGGATATTCAATAAATCACCAATTCTTAATTGATAAGAATTTACTGGATTTGTGGCCAGAATTCTTTCTAAAGGAAGTGAGTATTCTTGACTAATTTTCCACAGTGTATCACCCGGTTGAATCCAATATTCTTCTTTAATGTAATTGGGCACTTTAATTACTTGACCAACCCTCAAAGCGTTAGGGTCAGTGTATGGATTCGCTTCAATAAGTTGTTGAAGTGGGATGTTAAATAATCTCGCTATTTGATAATAAGTCATTCCTGGCTGAATGACTAAGTCCATATGAAGTCCCCCTTTATGGATTTTGTAACCGCTAGTAAAAGTATATTTGCACTATCAAAAAAAAGTGCTTATAATCGTAATTAGAATATTGCACACACATGGTATCTTATATAAAATGTGATAAGATAGTTTTAGAGAAAAATAAAGGAGTGATCTTTTTGGCATTTATTATTACATCACCATGTAAAGATGAAAAAGCAGCGGAATGCGTAGAAGTATGTCCGGTTGACTGTATTGAAGAAGGTAAAGACATGTTCTATATAGATCCAGATATTTGTATTGATTGTGGAGCATGTGAAGCCGTATGCCCTGTAGAAGCGATTTATCATGAAGATGAGCTTCCAGAAGAAGAACGTGAATATATCGAGCTTAATCGTAGGTTCTTCCAAGAATAAATGGTTTACAATGTAAAGGCTGGATACATTCATTCAGCCTTTTTTTTATGAAATTAACGACAGTAAGGAGCAATCAGTCATGAAAAGGTTATATTTAACGGATTTACAAACAGAACAACTCTTTTCGACGATAAGATGGTTTTTTCTAATCGTATGTGGAGGTCTGTTTTATTATGAACCCTTTCGTAATCAATTAAATCTGAATTTAGAAACATTTGATTACTTATTTATAACTGCACTAGCTTACATGTTCATTACACAGATTGCTCTTTTTATATCTTCTAATAGAGAAAAGCTACAAAAAGTCATCATTCATTCAGGAATTATTTTTGATTTTGTCGTTATTTTCTGGTTAATTGCATTATCAGGTGGTATTGAAAGTTTATTTGTCCCAATCGTGTATTTATTTATTATGCATGCTACGATTTATTGGCGAACAAGAGGTTTGCTATTAGCAACCTCAATTTCAGTATTATCTTATAGTGCAATTGCTCTTTACCCAACAGGAACAATACCAACAGATTTGATTTGGGAGTTTGGGTTTAATTTATTATTCTTTATCGTCATTGGTTTATTTGCTGGCATATTAGCCCTAAGAGAGCGTAAACACTTGAAAGAAAAAGTTACATTTCATGACCTTTCAATTAAAGATCATGTATCTGGATTATATAATCATCGTTCTTTTCAAAACACACTCTCGAAACTCGTACAAGCAGAACAAGAATTCACATTGATTATGGCGGATATCGATAATTTCAAACAGATTAATGACGAATGTGGCCACACCATTGGTGACCAAGTCATCTCAGCATTCGGTAACACTCTTACACACGAACTGGACAAGCCGAATAGCTTTGCATTCAGGTATGGAGGAGAGGAATTTGCGATTATTCTATTTGATCGACAAAAACGGTCAATTGAACAGCGAATCAAACAATGTAATAAACTGTTTCAACATGGCGTTAACCTTATACCAGAATTAAAAAATCAGGAAGTGACGATTAGTTATGGCGTCGCATACTCTTATAGCGGTGATGAAAAAGAAGATTTAATTAGACGTGCTGATGATTATCTATATCTTGCTAAATCTAATGGGAAAGATAGAATAATGTTTCAAGAATCATCTGAACATATAGGGGAATTGACATGATTACAAAGGCACCACAAGTTAACACAATTAATTTTGATGCTTTATGGCGCAAAGTATCAAAAGGAACTTTTCATCAATCAGAACAAAAACTTAAAGAACTGTACGATAAATGGGAAAACCAAACGTTTACAATCGGCTTTACGGGACATTTTTCTGCGGGTAAATCTTCACTAATTAATGCGATTATTGAAGAACACATTCTTCCATCTAGTCCAATTCCAACTAGTGCTAATATTGTTGAATTGCAATATGGTGAAGACAAAACGATTTATGATCTAAATGATGGAAGACAAACAATGGAGAATCAAATTCATTTAGATCATGTAAATGAGTTAGCTAGAAATGGTGAGGATGTCAAATCCATAACGATTCAAAGAAAACAATCATTTTTAGAAAACGGTGTTACGTTAATGGATACACCTGGAATCGATTCTTCTAATGACGCTGAATTTGATCGTACATTAGCAAACGTACATTTAATAGATTTCTTTGTTTATGTCATGGATTATAATCATGTTCAATCAGAGGTCAACTTCAAATTTTTAAGAGAGTTACAAGACCATGACATCCCATTTATAATTGTTGTTAACCAAATTGATAAACATAATGAACAGGAACTTGTGTTTGATTCGTTCAAACAATCATTAAGGAATAGTTGTATAGAATGGAATCTAGAACCCGTAAGCATTTTTTATACGTCCTTAATGGACGATCAGCATCCTTTAAACCAGTTAACAAACCTAAAGCAATCCTTAAATGAATTGATTGATGATAAAGACGAATATATTGCCAAGAAGTTAACCGTGGAATTAAACAAAATCATTACTGAATGGTCTGAAGAAGAATTTGAACTAACCGGGCAATCGTATCAAAAATTAAACCAAATAAGACAAACCATTAATCGATTAAATGAAGACCTTAACCATCTTCATACTGAGCAAAATAACTATTTACAAAAACTCAATCAAGATATTCAAGATATATTAAATAACGCTTATATTATGACCTTTGAAACAAGGGAGCAAGCTCGTGCTTATTTGGAATCTCTTCAGCCGAACTTCAAGGTGGGCAAATTATTTTCTAAAAGAAAGACAGAGGAAGAAAAACAGCAACGCCTAGATCAATTTTTAAAAACTATAAATGATCGAGTTAAAACTGAAATGACCTGGCATATACGAAATTATCTTTTAGAGCAGATGCAACATCATCAGATTGACCAAAATAATATCGTAAGCAACGTTCAAAGCTTCAATATAGAAGTAACAAAAGAGCATATTGATCAAGCTGTTAATCCTTCAGCAGAAGTGAATGCTGATTCGTTATTGATTTATACAGATCGTTTACAAAAAGATCTGAATTTATTATGTAAAAAAGAATTAACACCACTCTTAAGTGACTTAAATACTCACGTAAGTAAACAATTATATGAACGAACAGAACAAATTGAGCAGAATTTAGCTAATTATGAAGCACAAGCTAATCAACATTCTGATTTTGAAGATTTAGAAGTTCAGAGAAATTTAGCAAAAGAGGATCTCATTCACGAAACATTTAATGAAGAGAGCGGGAATAATCTCATTGGTCAGGCTGTTAAAGAGGAGAAGGTTGAGTATGTTGAATTAAAAGA
Organism: Aquisalibacillus elongatus; assembly: GCF_003843875.1. GTDB lineage: Bacteria > Bacillota > Bacilli > Bacillales > Alkalibacillaceae > Aquisalibacillus > Aquisalibacillus elongatus. Next base: position 547,414 of record NZ_RKRF01000007.1, read on the forward strand.
TTTGTTAAAACCAGTTGTTGAACAAGACAATACAGAACACTACACAAAGCAATCTGCGACGACGTTGAATGTTGACCACATTATTCAAAAAACAGAAAATGTGTTGAGCCAGATTAAACATATAGAGCCATTAAAGCCCTTCTATCAATCTATCTTAAAGCAATTTAATAGGTTGAATGATTCAAGTATGACAGTGGCCCTTTTTGGTGCGTTTAGTGCTGGAAAATCATCATTTGCAAACGCTTGGATTGGTGATCACATATTACCATCGTCTCCTAATCCAACAACGGCGGCTATTAATAAAATACGTCCCGTCGACGATCAACATGAACACAAAGAAGTATTAGTTCAATATAAGACAACTGAACAATTATTTAAACAACTTATGTCGATGACGGCACTTTATTTGTCTGAAACATTTGACGAACTAGATGATTTGACGCGTTATTTAAAACAACATCAAAAGCGGATTTTGCCACATTTATCAAAGACAGAGTCATCCTTTATTGAAGCGTATTTAAAAGGCATTCAAGATGTTAAACCTTCGCTAGGGAAAGAAGAACAGATTGAATGGGAAGATTTCTCAAAATATGTAACAGTTGAGTCTATTTCTTGTTTTATTGAAGAAATGAACGTGTTTTATGACTGCGAATTAACGAAAATGGGAATTACGTTAGTGGATACACCAGGAGCAGATTCCATACATGCTCGTCACACAAATACATCGTTACATTATGTTAATTCATCTGACGCTATTATTTATGTCACGTATTACAACCATGCATTTTCAAGAGCAGACCGAGAGTTTTTACTACAATTAGGTAGAGTGAAGGATGCCTTTTCGTTAGATAAAATGTTTTTTATACTAAATGCATCTGATCTAGCTCAGTCAGAACAAGAATTATCATTAGTAGAGGATTATTTAATTGACCAGCTGAATCAGTATGGCATTACACATCCAACAGTTTATCCACTTTCAAGTAAACAACTATTAAGTGGAGAACCATCAAGCGAATCAAATGTATTTTTTGACCGCTTCAAAGCGTTTATCAAAAATGATTCAAAAGCTATTATGGCTAATAAAGTGATGGATGAACAAAAACGTTTAGAAGCATTCATCAATGAAACAATCCAAGAAGCTAATCAGTCTAAAAATGAACAACTTAACCTTATTGCAAGTTTAAGTGATTCAATTGGACGCGTTAAAGAAGAGCTTCATCAACATAATGATGAAACATACAAAAATCGAATCTCACAAGAAATAGAAGAACTCATGCATCATATGACAAACCGTGTGACGATTCAATTATCAGAACAAATGAAAGACTCAATCAATCCAGCTAGTGTGAATTTGAACGGGAAAAAAGGGAAGGAACAATTATCGACTGCTTTAAAACAATTAATCTTTAATATTAATCAAAAAGTTTTAAACGAAGTTCGAACAATAAGTATTGTTCTTGATCGTTCGGTTGAGAAAACATTGAACGATTGGATTAAAGAAATTAATCATTCTGTTATAAAAGACTCAGGCTTAACGAAAATGTATCACGAAAACGATAATCAGCAGACATTGCCAGAGTTTGACTTAAATATACAATTAAGTAAAGTAGAACTAGAAGAATTAGCTAGTTTTTATAAAAACCAAAAAGACTTTTATGAAGAACAAAAGGTTCAAGATCTGTTCGAAAGATTTAAGGAGCTTTCAAATTCAAGCATATCGCAACAAATTGATTTAATGGAAGCATCTCTTCAATCACATTATTTAAATGTATTTGAGAATATGAAGCGAGAGGACATTAAAGGTTATATTGACGAGAACGAGCAATTAATCCACCATAAAGAATTAATCTATCAGAACGATGAAGTATTTAATCAACTTCAATCGATTCAATCAGAAATAAGCGAATGAAACTAGGGCAATTTTACCATTGCCCTTTTTCATTAAAATTCAATTGTTAGAATATTCGACAAACACTGTCAAAACAGGTATAATAAGTAGATAATTGCATTAAATGAAGGAGGATAATATGTCAGCGAAAAGATTACTGAAAGCAGAGGATATATTTCAAATAGATTCTGTGACAGACCCAAGAGTAGCACCAAATCAAAAGGAAGCGGTTTTTGTAAAAACACACTTAGATGAAAAAGAAAATAAATATGTTTCTAATTTATTTCACTTAGACTTAGAAACAAAAGAGGTAAACCAGTGGACACATCAGTCCGAGCGTTTATCACAGCCAAGATGGTCACCTAATGGCGATCAGTTGTTATTTTTATCTAATCGTAATGAGAAAAACCAAGTGTTTGTTATCTCCACAAAAGGTGGAGAAGCTAAAAAAGTAACTGACGAAGATGAGAGTGTCTCAAGTGCTTCATTTTCATCTGACGGCCAAAAAGTGATCTACCAAGTAGCCAAACCATTAGAACAAGATGAAGACAAAGATAATGATGAAGATGAAAAGGATGAGAAGCCTAAACCAACTGTTATTAACAGAATGAAATATAAAGCAGATGGCGCAGGTGTACTAAAAGAAAAATATCAACAAATTAAATTACTAGATTTAGAGAATGAAGAAGTTGAAGTACTCAAAGAAGGGAATCAAAACTTTATATTCCAGTCATGGATTGATGAAAAGACTTTAATTTATTCAACTGATGAACATGCAAACCAAGACTTTAACTTCAATCATAATGTCTATATCTATAATATTGAAAATAAAACTACAACAGAAATCCCAACTGACCAAGGATATGCATCTAATTTCGTGGTATCACCTAATGGTAAACACGTTTTATTTGTACATATGGGGCAAACTTACAAAAACGCTACGCATACAGAGGTCATCCATTTTGATTTAACAACTAATGTCGCAATGCCATTAACGACTGAGTTGGATGCGCCTGTCGGAGATTTTGTGGTAGCAGATACCCAGCAACAGGCCGATTTACAAACTGTGATTTGGGCTAATAATGAAGATTTTTACTTCCCAGTATCAGATCAAGGTAGTGTGCAATTATATTACGGCAACCTTAAGGGTGAACTATATCCGGCATACAATCAAAAGGCCCATATTTATGGTTTGGATTTAATTTCAGAGAACCAAGCTTTAGTTGCTATTAGTACACCTACTAGCCCTGGAGAATTATATAATCTTGATGTAACATCTGGAGAGACGGAGCAGCTCACTCATTTTAATCAATCATTCTTAGATGAAGTTACGATCGTTGAACCCGCATCGATTTCTTATAAGAGTAAAGATGACTGGACAGTTCACGGTTGGTTTATGAAACCGGCTAATTATCAAGAAGGTCAATCATATCCTTTAATTGTTAATATTCATGGCGGTCCACACGCTTTTTATGCGAATACTTTCTTCCATGAGATGCAGTATTTCGCAGCTAATGGTTATGCCGTTCTTTATGTTAACCCACGTGGAAGCCACAGTTATGGCCAAGAATTTGTCGATGCTGTACGTGGGGATTATGGTAATGGCGATTATCAAGATATTATCAATGGATTAGAATATATTCTTGATCAGAACGATTGGATTGATGAAACGCGTTTAGGGGTGACTGGCGGAAGCTATGGTGGCTTCATGACGAACTGGATTGTAGGACATACGAATCGATTTAAAGCAGCTGTCACGCAACGAAGCATTTCGAACTGGATTAGCTTTAGAGGTGTAAGTGATATCGGGTATTATTTCAATGATTGGCAAATCCAAGCCGAATTAGACGAACCAGAAATGCTTTGGAAGCATTCGCCGATTGCATATGCGAGTCAAATTGAAACACCACTTAAGATCATTCACAATGAGCGTGACTTCCGTTGCCCAATGGAACAGGCCGAACAATTATTTATTGCTTTAAAATATAACGGAACTGAAACTGAGTTTGTTAGATTCCCTGAAGCTGATCACAATCTATCTAGAACTGGAAAACCAAACCTAAGAATTGAAAGACTGAACCACATCCTTGGATGGTTTGAAGATTATCTAAAATAGGAAATGAAAAGGCCATGCTCAAAGTTGAACATGGCCTTTCATTATACCCAATTTTCTTCTATAAATTTATCTCGCCCAGATTTTTCACGATCTTCTTGGTACTCATTGGGATTCTTTTTATAAAATTCTTGATGATATTCTTCTGCAGGATAAAAAGCTGTAGCCTCTAAAACTTCAGTTACAATAGGTTTATAGAAATTACCATTTTCCTCGATATTCTGCTTCGACTGTTCAGCTACCGTTCTTTGTTCATCATTATGGTAAAAAATAGCTGTACGATATTGAGGTCCACGATCATGGAATTGTCCATAAGGGTCTGTTGGGTCAATTTGTATCCAATATAAATCTAATATTGTCTGATAAGATATAATATTCGGATCATATGTAATTTGAACGGCTTCATAATGTCCGGTCTGGCCAGTTTTTACATCTTCATAGGTTGGGTTTACTACAGAACCGCCTGTATATCCAGAAACAACGGCATGAACACCGTCCCATTGGTCAAACGGTTTTACCATACACCAAAAACATCCACCTGCAAAAGTTGCTTTTTCTAATTGTTGTGTCAACGTCATCACCTCGTACACGATATTATATCAATCTATGTTTATAAATGAAATAAAAAACCATATTAAAAACACCCATGGTAAAAGCCAGGGGGACGTTTACAGTTTACGTTTACCAGTTATGAGTTGATAAATAAATACAATACCGGCAATTACTAATAATAAATGAATTAAGCCTCCTGCTATGTCTAATAATAACCCAATTAACCAAATGGTAAGTATAATCACAATAATCGTCCAAAGCATATTATTCACTCCTTTATCTTTTATTATCGTTATTCCCGTAATAACTTTTCGTAAACGAATTTTGAATTATTTGGTATAATATAGATGTACAAATTAGGAGGAGGGGTCTGATGGATAATTTAGAAAGTAAACTGCAACAGTTACATAAAAAGATGAAAGAAAATCCAGAGCATATTGAAGAGATGGATGCAAATTTTTCATTTGATATTAAAGATACTGATCAACAATGGAGTGTTAAATTCAATTCAAATGAAGTTGAGCTTCAAGATGGACTGTTAGATGGTGCAACTTGTACGTTAAAGATGGATGCATCACATTTTGAGAAGTTATTAGACGGACAATTAAATGCCACAACTGCTTTTATGATGGGAAAAATTAAAGCAGAAGGTGATTTAACAAAAGCAATGAAACTACAAAAGGTACTATCGAATTACCAGGGTTAGGAAGGTGATTTTTTGAAAAAACTTTGGTTCCTAATTATTGTTCTGTTATTATTGGTTGCTTGTAGCGAAGAAGAAAAACCGGAATATACAAACCCATATGATACCGCTAATGAATATGTTGAGTTATGGCAAGAACATAATTTCAATGAAATTTATCAAGAGCTTTTATTAGAACGAACGACAGCGAAGTATGGTGAAGATGATTACATCGAACGATATGAGAATCTTTATGATGTATTAGGTGTTAATAATTTATCCATCGAACTGTCAGAAGAAAAAGTAGAGTTCACAGAAGAAGAATTTGAAGAATTAGTAGAATACGAAATTCCAATAACTATATCATTTGAAACGATCGCTGGAACCGTAGAATATGAGAAAACATTACCATTAGAAAAAGCTATGGATGAAGAGTATGTTGGTGAAAGTGATCGTGATGTAAATCCAGAAAGTCCGTGGTACGTTGGGTGGGATCCTTCATTTATTATGCCTGGCCTTGAAGACGGAGATGAAGTTAAATTATCGAGTGTACCTGCATCTAGGGGAGAAATTGTAGATCGTAACGGAGAGTTACTTGCTACTAATGGCGAGGTTTATCAAATAGGCATCATACCTGAAAGTTTTAGCGAAGAGGAAATAAATAAATTAGCTGGAATATTGGATATTTCAGAAGAAACCATTAATAGTGCACTTGAACAAAACTGGGTTCAGCCGCACCATTTCGTTCCAATTAAAAAGGTAAGTTTAAATGATGATGATATCATGGCAAGAGCTACTTCAATTGCAGGTGTTCAATCTAATATTGAAATCGATAGAGTCTATCCATACGGTGAAGCTGCTGCTCATTTAACAGGATATATCGGAAATATTACTGCAGAAGAACTAGAAGATTATGAGGAGCAATGCTACACCGCTCAAGACCGAATTGGAAAAAGAGGGTTAGAACAATTATATGAAGATCGTCTTCGCGGAGAAGACGGCAGGGAAATTTACATCGAGAAACAAGACCAGTCCCAACGTACTGTTGTTCAAAAAGACCCTCAAGATGGTGATACAATTGAACTTTCTATTGATATAAATGAACAAGTTCAGCTGTATGAGGTTCTAAAAGAAGAAGCAGGTACAGCTGTTACCGTGAATCCAACGACAGGAGAAGTTACGAGTCTTGTCAGTTTCCCAGCGTTTGATCCAAATGATTACATTTTAGGCTTTACAAAATCTAGTTTAGAAAATTTAAATGAAAACGAAGAAAATCCAACACTTAACCGTTTTGCCACGAGATATTCACCTGGCTCAACGATTAAACCGTTAACAACAATTGTTGGCCTTAATGAAGGTATATTAGATCCCAATGAAACCAGAACAATAGAAGGCAAGGAATGGCAAAATAACGAGTCTTGGGGTAATTACCATGTCACACGGGTCTATGAGAACGATACTGAAGTAGATTTAGAAAGCGCCTTTAAGAATTCTGATAATATCTATTTCGCAATGCTCGGTTTAGATATTGGAGCAGAAAACTTCTCAGAAGGATTTAAAAATTTAGGATTTGGAGAAGATTTACCATTTGAATACCCGATTCCAAACTCTCAAGTTTCAAATACAGGAAAAATTGATCGAGAAGTTTTATTGGCCGATAGTTCTTATGGTCAAGGCCAAGTATTAATGAGTTTATTACATCTCACGTCCATTTACGGTGGTATTACTAACGATGGGACGGTTATGAAACCATTACTATTGACTGAAGAAGAATCTGAAGCTTGGATCAATGACATGGTTTCAGAAGATAATGCTAGCTTAATTCAAGATATGCTAAGAAGTGTTGTATCAAATGGTACAGCTCAAAGTATAGATCTACAGGGAAAAGAAATATCAGGCAAAACGGGAACAGCAGAGCTGAAGTCAAGTCAAGATGATGAAAACGCAGTTGAGAATGGATTATTTGTCTCATATGATCAACAAAATCCTAACCGAGTTCTCGGTATATTGATTGAAGGGGTCGAAGAACAGGGTGGAAGCTCACATGTAGTGGATTTAGCCAAAGAAATATACGAAAACAGGTAATCCATAATAATATTATGTTAACTAAGCGCTATTCAACAAGAATAGCGCTTTTTTTATGGCTTAGCATAGTTAGTATTCCATGGGAAACATTAAAAATGACTGTAGTGTGAGAGAGGGATTTTATGACGAAGCCCATCATGTTAATTAATATAGATAGTTTAATGACAGAACCATTAAAAATGGCTGTTCAAACTGGCAGAGCACCAGCTTTAAAATTTTTAATGGAACAAGGTCACTTTATAGAAAACATGGTCAGTTCATTTCCTACGATGTCTGTCACAATTGATAGTACACTACTTACCGGCACTTATACCGATCAACACCGAGTTCCAGCCCTCAATTGGTTTGATGTTGAAAACCAGATGATGGTCAACTATGGAACAGGACTACGAGAAACAATGACAGTAGGCTTTTCTAAATCTGTACGTCAAATGTTTGAGAGGTTAAATATTGATGATTTAAGCCCTAATGTGTCAACTATTTTTGAAGACTTAGCTCTTCATGGTTTAGATAGTGGTGTTATTAACTCTTTTGTCTATCGTGGCAATAAAGAACAACGTTTGGAACTACCTAGAGTTTTAAAGATGATGACGAAATTAGACCAAACCTTTCTATTTAAAACACCAACATATTTTTCATTAGGGGCATTTTCAAGCATACGAAAACAAAGTATCGCTCCTTTTATGATTGGTGGAAATAGAAAGCTTGCTGGACGTGAATTGCGTGCATTAATAAAGCACCATCAGATTCCTGCTTTTACTTTTTGTATATTTCAAGATATGGATATAAGGGTTCACAATTTAGGTCCATTTGATTTGAAGGGAATTCAACGAATTGATCAAGAACTTGATAAAACATTGAAGATGTTTGGCAGCTATGAAGAAGCAATAAATCAATGTACATGGATCGTGATTGGAGACAATGGACAATCGGCAACTGGTTGGAACTTTAACGATGTTGAAATTAATTTAAGAAAAGTTCTCAAGGGATATCAAATATATAATATTAAAAAGAACATTAAGGCGAGTGATGAACTATTATTATCAGTCAATCAACGAATGGCTTATGTATACGTATTAGATGACAACATTCCACTAATTGATGTGGCTAAAAAACTGCAATCAGATTCGCGTATCGATGTCATTGCGTGGAAAGAGAAAGGAAGAAATCACATTATATCTGGGTTGAATAACGGAAAGTTATCATTTTCTCCAGGTAAACAGTATCAAGATCAATATAATCAAAGCTGGGATATAGAAGGTGAGTTGGATCTTTTAAATTTAAAAGTTGAAAATCAAGCCATTTCTTATAACAGTTTCCCAGATGCACTTGCAAGGTTACATGGTGCTTTGCATTCACATAAAGGAAGGTTTCTAATTGTAAATGCCAAACCGGGTTGTGAGTTTTTGGCACAGAAGACGCCTATTCATATTGGAGGTGCTTGTCATGGCTCTTTGCATGAACAAGAATCGCTAATACCGTGCATTATTACAGGGACAGATCTACAACCAGAACATAACCGCTTAGTCGATATGAAAACTTATTTATTAAATCAGTTAATTAAACAAGAGGAATAAGCATGCTTATTCCTCTTCATCAAGAAGCTCTAACATCAAATCAGGTCGATCAGTCACAATACCATGAGCACCACGATTAATGAGTGTTTCCATGTCGTCCTGGTCATTAATCGTCCAATAGTGGATTTGTAATCCCATCCGCTCTGCGCTATCGAGTAAATCATAAGTTGTAAGGTCATAACCGCTGGCCTCTAGAGGCAGTTGCATGGAATCGACAGACGGTTTATATAAATTTTTTAAATGAAATTTATGAGTGATTACAAATTTTCGGACTTCCTGTTCGCCGCCAGAAACAGCAATATCAGGATTAGCATGCTTTTTAAAGGTTTCTATAATGTTGTGGTCAAATGATGCAATGGTAACTTGATCAACTAGCTGATGGGTTTCAATTAACTCATTCAACCGTTTTGAAATCTCGTCCATTCGTTCATAAGGGTTGGTATCTTTAATTTCAATTAAAAAGCGTTGATCCGGAAACTTCTCAAATAATTCCTCTACGGTGACTAGCTCTATACCTTGACCACGATAAGGATGCTCACCATCCTTTTCAAAATAGTAGCCCGCATCAAGTTCTTTAAGTTCATCTAACGTTAAGTCATTGACAGCCCCGGTTCCATCTGTCGTACGATTAACCGTATCGTCATGGATGGCAACAAGATGGCCATCTTTTGAAATATGTATATCTGTTTCTAGAACATCCACACCAAGATTAACGGCATTTTGAAAAGCGGGCATGGTGCTAGATGGTGCAAGATGTTCACCGCCTTGGTGAGCAATGACCAAAGGACGGTCTAAGTTTTGGTAAAATGGTTTTACATCAACTGAATGAATTGGTATTAAATTTAATACAACATAAATCGCGCCCAGTATACCTAAAGTGATAGATGAACGATGAATTAATTTTTCTCGATTAGATTTATTTTTTTGACTCAACATGATTCCCCCAAATAAGTTACATCCCATTCATTATATCAAATGATGGGGAAATAAAGGTTAAAAGATTAGTAGATTAACGATATTTACATTATGTAAACTACTAGCTTTATAGCTAGTAGAAATATATTAATACGCTTCCCATTTTAGTTGTTTAGCTTTTTGATAACGATTTGATACCTCATCCCAGTTAACCACATTCCACCATTCCTCAACGTATTTTGCCCGATTATTTTCGTACTGTAGATAATAAGCGTGTTCCCATACATCTAATACAAGTAAAGGAATCACATCCCATTGAGTTAAGTTTTGGTGTTTTTCAGCTTGTAATATTTCTAGATGATGTGATCTTGGGGAATAGACTAAGATCGCCCAACCTGATCCTTCTACATTTTTTGCCGCTTCTGAGAAATGCTTTTTAAACGCATTAAAGTTACCAAAGCGTTGTTCTATTGCTCTTATTAAATCACCACTAGGTTTACCACCACCGTTAGGGCTCATAATATTCCAAAAAATTGTGTGTAAGTAATGACCAGCTCCATTAAATGCCGCTTCACGCTCCCAATGTTTAATTAATTTATAATCATTATTTTTGCGGGATTTTTCCATTTCCTTTTCAGCTTTATTTAAACCATCAACATAACTTTGGTGGTGTTTGTCATGGTGTAACGTCATGATCCGTTCACTAATATAAGGTTCTAACGCATCATAATCGTAGGGAAGAGGAGGGAGTGTGTGTTGACCAATACCAATGCCGTTATTAGATTGTTCACGTTTTTTGAATAGTTGCTGCCATTCTTGGACTAAAAGATGAGCATTACTTTTTAACAATTCAGCTTGATCGGCTGTAAATTTTTCTTGATGATCTTTAAAATACTGAACATCTTTCATTAATTTGTCTAAACCTTGGCCAAAACTTTGACTCAATTCAGACTTAATTTGATTAGGTTGCGTCTTTTTCCATTCATCTTTTAAATGAGAGACCCATTTTTCCATTTCGAATAGAAATTGTTCTAAGGAAACTTTGGACATAAAAAAACCTCCTGTAGCATTCGTCATAGTATTGTATGAATGCCACAGGAAATTGGGATAACTAATGCTGTTGATTTGCATAGTGATGATAGGAATCCATGGTCAACGAAACGCCTTGAGCCATTGCAGCTCCGCCACCAAGAGCCGCTGTAACTGCAACAGTTTCCATAATTTCATCTTCAGTTGCCTGATGCTCAGCAGCTCCTTTTGAATGATAGATGATACAATATTCATCTTGAGCATAAATGCTGATGGCTAGGGCTAGAAGTTGTTTTGTTTTTTGATCCAATGCCCCTTCTTCAAAACAAGACTCTGTAAAATCAAAATATCCTTCAGTTACTTTCGGTAATTTTTCTTTTAAATGGTTTAATCCTTCTTTGTAATCTAAAATCGATTGATCAAAGAAATTATCGTGATGTTCCATATTTTCTTCCATGATTGTCACTCCATTTCCTAAGTTTTCCTACATCATTAGGGTCTTTAAAAACGGCATGACTATACAAGGAAATTTTTGAAAAAAATTATAAATTAGAGATTTTTTCGTAAGTGTCTTCATCACAAATCACCAAAAGGTTGGCACCCTCAGGAATGGTTTTATCTGCTTTTTTAGCTAGCCCTAACTGTTCACCTTCAGCTAACAATGTTGCTCCGTATTCTAATAATCCAATATGTGCGTCTCGATACGTCTCCCATGAAGGGTGTTTTTTAATGGAATAAATATCATGACCATAATTAGTGGAGGTCAGCTGTCTAAACATTTCACTAGTACCTTTATAAGTCGCGCTTTTAGCAATCAAATGAGCACTTGTTTGATTCGGGGTGATAAATTCATCAACATCAGAATGCTTAAAGGCTGAAATATGTTGATCATATAAAATTTCTGCGATCGTATAGACTTCAAAGCCTTCATCATTCCCAAGTCCTTCAATGGTTGTTGTAATTAAGAGTGTTTGGCCATCTGCTAATGAATAGTTTTTCACATCATCTGATGCAAAAATTAAAACTGCTTGAGATTCTTTAATATTCGCTTGATGTAAGGTATTTGCATTTGCTGGATTCCCTGATACGAAATGGACACGATCATGACGAATTGGTGTTTGATCGAGTGACTCATCGATTAAGACAATATCTTGATCTTCCTGTAAATTTAATAACTCCCAAATAGTTTCTTTTGAACGCTTTGTATAATTAATGATAATGTAGTGCTTAGAATCTTTATATGCCAATTTACCTTCCTCCTTATTTTTACGGTATTCTTGAATCGCATCGAAGATATAACCAATAACAACACCCATTAGGCCAATTCCAACGATGTAAACCGCCGTCATCGCATAAAGTTGGCCAGCTAATGACGTTGGTGAAATATCACCATATCCAACCGTTGTAACAGTAGTCATCATCCACCATAAAGCTGTGAAGTAAGAATCAAACGTTTCGGGTTCAATTGCGTGAATGATCCATGACGAAAGGAATATAAAGATGATTAATAATACGGTATAAAGAATTTTGTTATCTACTTTATGTATTTTTCGACGTAACAATTGGAAAAACATAGCATCATCCTCTTATAAAATTTCATGAATTTATTATACAATTATAGTAAAGAAATGCATAGTCAACTAAAGGGAGATCTCAATGAACTTTTTTAAGCAACATAAATGGAGCATTCCAGTCATCATCTTATTAGTAACTTTAATATGGGGTTATGCGTGGGTTTTAATGAAAGAAGGGCTTCAATATATGGGACCCTTTACATTTTCAGCCTTCCGCTTCTCAATTGGAACCATCACGATGTTTATTATCTTATGGTTTTTGAAAATCTCGCGTCCACCTAAATGGGCATATAAGCATTTGCTTGTTGTCGGTTCACTACAAACGGCACTTATGTTCCTATTAGTTATGTATGGTCTGAAGTTTGTAGAAGCAGGAAAATCATCAGTCTTGTTATACTCGATGCCGATTTGGAGCACGATCTTAGCTGTATTATTTCTAAATGAAAAGGTAACAAAACCAAAAGTGATCGGACTAGCCTTAGGTCTAATGGGGTTACTAACGATTTTAGGTTGGGATATATGGTTCAATCAAAACCCAGGCGTGATCTTAGGTGAAGCATTAATTATAATTTCAGCAATCGGCTGGGGAGCATCGAACGTCTATTATCGTAAACACCTATCACAATTAAATCAGATGCAAACTAGCGCTTATCAAATGGGCTTTGGAACATTAGGGATTATGTTAGTTACCTTTATAATGGAAGGTGGCCAACCGATTGAATTCACACCTTATAGCATTTATCTAGTAATATTTACAGGCGTATTAGCATCAGCATTTTGCTTTACTGTATGGTTTTACATACTCAACTTAATCGATATGGTCACAGCGACTATCTCAACTCTATTAGTCCCAGTGTTTGGCTTACTACTAGGATGGATTTTAATAGAGGAAACGATCACCTGGAGTATATTTATAGGATCAACACTCATATTAATAGGAATTATAATCTCGACCAAGTCGAAAAAACCTCGTATGACGTAAAACATACGAGGTTTTCTTATGAAAATTGGTACTATTCGACAATCTCAATGTAACTTCATAAAACTATAATTCTAAATAAAGAACAAATGGTAAAACTATTAAAGATTATAGTATAAAAGGTTGAATCCCTGACGAATTAAATAGAAAAAGTGACTAAATATTTAGAAAATTAGAGAGAATTAATGGAAAACTTTAAAAAAGTAAGAGAAAAAAAGCTTAGGGTGGAAAACCAGCACTTTTTGTTCTTTATTAAGAATATTTAAACTAATTAAATGTTTTATATATAGAACAAAAACAAATATACTATAATTGTAATTCGATATATCGAACGACACGTGCACGTGTTAGGAATTAAAGACTAGTATTAAATAACTGTTTTATTATAATCATAAAATCTACTACTTAATTTTAATACTAGTTAATACTATTTAATAATGCGATCGACACTACATAAGTTATAAACTAACTTCAGAAAACCCGTCGATCCAATAAAAATTAGGAGGAGATTGAGAAATGTTAGAACGTTTTAAAGCCTTAGTTGTTGAGGAAGAAGGTCAAGGTATGGTGGAGTATGGGTTGATTATTGGTTTGATTTCAGTAGTAGTAATTACGGTCTTAGCAACAATGGGGGGCGAATTAAAGACAATGTTTACAACTGTAAAGGATGAACTTGTAAATATTAACTCATAATGTTTTTCAGAAAATGATTCCGTTAAACTGCGGGATCATTTTCTGAAATAAGGAGCTTATTCAAATGATTATAAATATAATATTAATTTCAGGATTACTAGCTAGCTTTTATTTGGACATAAAATTTAGAAAGATTCCAAATTACATAACATTTGTAGTAATTGTTTCAGGAATTACTTATCACTCGGTTGCTAATGGGCTAGAAGGTTTATTGTTCAGTACAACTGGAATTATTATTGGAATCTTACTTTTGTTTATACCATTTTTTCTCGGTGGAGTTGGTGCTGGTGATGTCAAGTTACTAGGAGCAATTGGCGCTGTAATGGGTGCAAAATTCACTATATATGCATTTCTCATCTCAGCAGTTATAGGTGGACTTATTTCGTTTATTATTATTATGAAAAATGGTCGTTTAGGCTTCTTTTTTAAAAGTATTCTATTTACTGTGCTTTACCGCGAAAAAACTGATATTACAAGTTCTGAACCGAAAGAGAGGTTCACAATACCATATGGTGTTCCGATTGTCATAGGGACATTTTCTATGATGATCTGGGGAGGATTCTAATGATGCTTAAATCTGAAAAAGGTCAAGGTACTGTAGAACTGGCTATTACATTTACAGTATTAGTTATATTAGTTTTTGGAATAGTTGATTTTGGGTATGCTTTTTATTCGAAATTAACAATGGAGCACTCCAGCAGAGAGGGAGCCAGAGCAGGAAGCCTTGGGAGTGATGATGCGGACATCAAAAGTGTCGTTGAAGACTCATTAGTTGGGTTGCTTCCCGAAGGTTCAAATATAGATGAATATGTAACGATTCAATATGTGAACAGTGATGGCGACGTTTATGATGAAACCGAAGACACTGTTAAATATGTAGAAGTCATCATTGATTATGATTATAAATATTTTACTCCATTATTGGCCTTAATCGGTAGTGCTTTGGATGAAGATACACTATCTTTAAATTCTTCTACACAAATGAGGGTGGAATAAAATGATTATTAGTAATTTGAAACGCATTTTATCGAGTGATGAAAGAGGCGGAACCTTAATATTTGTTGTCATTTCTTTAGTTGTATTATTAGGTTTTACTGCACTAGTCATTGATGGTGGTCGCTTATATGCAGAAAAGAGTAATTTACAAAAAGCCGTAGATGCTTCTGTACTATCCAGTGCATATCACTATGACGAAGATGATGATGCTGTTTTATCAGAGTTCAAACGAATGTTGAAAGAAAATGGAGTTCCTGAAGATGGCGGAGAGCTTTCATTTACTAGTAGAACAGGCGAAGAGGGAGAAAGGATTTTCGAATCCAATGTAGATGGAACTGATTATGTAATTACTTTGACATTGACTGAACAACATCTATTAGGTGAGGTTACTAGAAACAAAGATTTAACTTTTGCGAAAGTAATAAATTTTGATGAAGCAGATGTTTATGCTTCTGCAATGGTTGAATTTGCATTTATTACTGGAAGCAAGCAAATATCACCAATATCTATAGTCGATGATGATTTTGAAAGGGAAGAGGAATACTCATTGATAATTAGCCCAGGTAATGAGAGCGGGAATTTTGGTTATATTGATGTAGGTGTTAACCCAAGATATGATGCCATAATCGAGGGCGGAGAAGTATCAGTTGGTGAAGATAAAGAATATACAAATACAGGCTTGAGTTGGGGACCACTACGTGATGCTGTTCAAGATTTAATTGAAATGGATGAGGGCGATGATGAATGCAATGACTATGAAACAGCACATTACGATTGTAATCGTGTCATATTTGTGCCAATAGTAGAAACTTTTGAAGACGCAAATGGTAAAGATTTAGTAACAATCACAGGTATAGCAGCTTTTTGGTTGGATCGAATTGAAAAAGATGGTAATGAGAAAGAAGTTGTAGGTAAGTTTTTAGATACGTTAACAGTTGGTGAATCAGGGACGATCATTACAGAGGACGGTACTTGTTACGGTGATTTAGAAACTTGCGCTGAAGATACTGGGGTAAGAGTGGTTAGACTTGTCGATCCAGATAAAAAATAAATGAATAGATAAAGTAAGTTTGGGAGATGTTTAAATGAAATCTAAAAAAATATGGATCTGGGCTGTGGTTTTCGGCCTCATGGCTTCGCTATCATTATATTTTTTACTTTTTACTCAGGATGAGGCTGAGCAACCCCAGACGCAGGATACAAATCAGATCAATCAAGAAGAGGAAGCAGATGATGATGATGAACAAACGAATGATTCAGAAGAAGAAAGTGATGAAGAGGTAAAATCTGAGACAACTGAAAAGAATGAAATGCTAGAAATTGAAGATGGGAAACGAGCGATTTCTATTGAAGTGAGTGAAGTTGAGGGTGTGTCGGGT
Organism: Aquisalibacillus elongatus; assembly: GCF_003843875.1. GTDB lineage: Bacteria > Bacillota > Bacilli > Bacillales > Alkalibacillaceae > Aquisalibacillus > Aquisalibacillus elongatus. The sequence continues at coordinate 563,876 of NZ_RKRF01000007.1, forward strand.
TTTATTGAGCCGGGGGATTTTGTTGATTTGGTAACAATTATGAATGCCCCGAGTGATGAAGAGGCTGCAGAAGAAGATATTGATCCTAATCAGCATAATGCGGCGACATTACTTCTTCAAAATGTTCGGGTGCTGGCGATCGGACATGCTATTCATTCAAAAGAAGAGGCTAGAAACTACCGAATGGTTACATTAGAAGTTGATCCAAATGAAGGGTTGCACTTAGGTTTTGCAACTAAGTGGAATCTGTACTTAATGCTTAGAGGCGAAGATGATAATGAGGTTTACGAAGATCGTACTCATGTTCATGAAGATGAGCTTCACGAAGGAGTGTTTAGATAATGCATATGTTTGGAATGGGTTCGCAAGATTATGATCTATTAATCTTTGAAAAAGTTGCAATTGAAAAAGGACAGGAACTGGAATGGTTTGATCATTTAACAGATTTGTCTGATCGATTAAAAGAAGAAGACCAAGCCATCGTATTTTTAACACACAGTGAAAATCATGATGTGTACCATATGTGCAAGGAGTTATTGGTCAATCATCCGTTAATACTTCCCATACTGTGCTTACCGCGTGAGAAAATCAATCTAAAAAAAGTTATGCGTAGTGGTGCTGTTGATGTCATAGAGCTACCTACTGCATACCCAGATGTCATCAACACTGTTAGTGAGATGATTGAAGCTCAACAGTCTAAGCGAGGCCAAGCAGAACAGGTCGAAAAAGATGGTAAGGTCGTAACCATTTGTAGCACCAAGGGCGGGGTTGGTAAAACAACCATTACGAGTAACTTAGCTGTTGCAATGGCTAAAAAAGACCTTAAAGTTGCGATTCTAGATTTAGATTTACAGTTTGGCGACGTCGGTTTATTTTTCGACCTCAAACCTCGTAAAACATTGTACGAATGGACGAAAGAAGCGAGCCCTTCATCACCAATAAAAAGTTATATGACATCCCATTCATCTGGTGTCGATATCATGTGCTCACCCATTAGACCTGAATTTAGCGAAGCCATCCATGGCGGTCATATTGAATCGGTCATTGAACGGTTAAAAAAAGAATATGATTGGGTCGTCATTGATACACCACCTTCTTTAGTAGAGACGGATATCGTTGCCTTAGAACATTCTGATGAAATTATATTAGTCACCTCTATGGATCTACCTACCTTAAAAAATAGCAAGCTATATTTAGAAACATTAGAATCCATCCATCTTAAGAAACCCGTCAAAGTGGTCATCAATAAGAAGTCTAAAATAAAAGGAATTAATCCAGATATCGTGCAGCAAATTTTAGAACAGGAGTCATTTGAGCAAATTCCAAACGATGAAAAGAACGTCATAACGGCTGTTAATGAAGGAAATCCAGTCGTTATATCAACCCCTAGAGCTCAAGTTTCAAAATCTATTTATTCCTTAGCTAGCAAACTAGTTCAGTTACCAAAGGAAAAGAAAAAACGAAAGTTAAGTAAAGTTTAGGGAGAGGGAATGCTTATGTCTCTAATGAAACGTATGCAAAATGAAGCGACACAGCCATACCAGACTGAAGTTAAAGAGCGAACCCATACGTTATTAAAAGAAGAAACACGCTCACAAAACGAATTAAAAGTAGAACGAGCACTTCGTGATTATGTAATCGAGGAACTTAAGAATTACCCTAACCTCAATCAAGAAGAAATGGAAGCCAAAATTAAAGAACTATCAGAACCATTTATTGAAAAAGAGGGTACAAGATTAACATTTGAATCTAAAAAAGAGTTAATTCGCTCCGTTACGAATGACTTAGTGGGGCTCGGTCCAATTACACCTTTCATTAATAATCCAGACATCAATGAGGTCATGGTAAACGGTCCGAATCAGGTATATATCGAGAAGAACGGCAAGATTTTTAGAACGAATGCTCATTTTAAGGATAATCAACACATCATTAATGTTATTGAGCGCATTGTAACACCTATAGGACGTCGAATTGATGAAAGTAATCCAATGGTAGATGCGAGATTATCTGATGGTTCTCGTGTGAATGCAATTATTCCGCCACTTGCATTAAATGGCCCGACGCTTACCATTCGTAAATTCTCGAAGGACCCATTTAAAATTGAAGATTTAATTCAATTCGGAACATTAAATGAGGATATGTCTGAGTTTATTAAAGCCTGCGTGAGGTCATATATGAATATTTTAGTTAGTGGAGGAACAGGTTCAGGTAAAACGACTACGTTGAATGTCTTATCATCCTTCATTCAAAATAATGACCGTATTATTACCATTGAAGACGCAGCAGAATTAAAACTACACCAGGACCATATCATTTCTCTTGAATCAAGACCACCTAATGTGGAAGGTAAAGGTGAGATTAAAATCCGAGACCTTGTTCGAAACTCATTACGTATGAGACCAGATCGTTTAGTAATTGGTGAAGTTCGTAGTGCTGAAGCTTTAGATATGTTGCAGGCTCTAAATACTGGTCACGATGGTTCCTTAACGACCATTCACGCGAACACGCCTCGTGATATGTTATCCCGTTTGGAGACAATGGTTCTTATGGCAGGAATGGATTTGCCTATTAAAGCTGTTCGAGAACAAATCGCAGGAGCATTAGACCTTATTATCCATCAATCAAGGATGAAAGACGGTACTCGTCGGGTAACTCATATTACGGAAGTATTAGGGATGGAAGAAGGAACGATTGTGTTGCAAGATATTTTCGTTTTCAAACAAACAGGTGTTAGTCAATCTGGAAAAATACAAGGTGTCTTTGAATCCACTGGTATACGTCCACGTTGTGCCGACCAATTAGAAGTGTACGGTTACAAATTGCCACCAAGTCTGTTCCGTGGAGCGTGGTAATGTGGATATGGTAAATCTATTAATTATAGGTATCTTATTTCTGTTATTCTTCACTTTGTTTATTGTTATTGGATTTATGATGTTTGGGAAAAAGAAAAGAATCCACAATCGCTTAGAAGATTATTTTCCAAATTTAAAGCAAAAACCTGAGCAGGAACAAAAAGCTATGTTAAATGAATTCGTAAAAAAACTTGGAGAATACCTTCCTTGGCAACTGTTCAACCGTAAATGGGAGAAAAAACTGATCTTAGCTGGAATTAAGCTTAAAGTTAATGAATTTATGGCGATACGTGGGTTGGTTACGATTATCATATTTACGCTATTGATGTTGAGTTATAACATTTGGATCGCGATAGCTTCTATCCTAATCGTTTGGTTTTGGTTAACTCATGTGTATATAAAAATTAAAACAAAACGTCGTTTGGATCGAAGTGTCACGCAACTTGCTGCTTCTTTAGGTACGATGGCCAATGCGATGCGAGCTGGATTTAGTTTTATGCAGGCAATGCAAATGGTGGCGCGAGAAATGCCTGATCCAATTGGGCCAGAATTTGAAGCAACGATTAAAGAAATTAATTTAGGCGTGTCATACGAAGTAGCTTTTGACCGATTATTAGAAAGGCTACCAAATAAAGATTTAGAAATGGTGATTTCTTCTATACTCATCCAACGTACTTCTGGCGGTAACCTAGCTGTATTGTTAGAAACGTTAAGGGATACTATCAATGGAAGATTGAGAGTTAAAGAAGAGGTCAAAACATTAACGGCTCAAGGAAGAATTTCCACTTGGATTATATCACTCTTACCCATCGGATTAGCCTTAATCATTAATATTATTCACCCGACATTCTTTGATCCATTATTCACACATTTCGTCGGTTGGATTATGCTCTTTTTTGGTGCCATTTTCTTTGTACTAGGTTGGATCATTATTCGCAGAATCGTGCAAATTGAGGTGTAATAATGGGTACTATAATATTTATGTTGTCTACATTTTTATTTGTAACATTAGTTATAGCGGGAATATTTCATGTCACATTAAAAAAAGATCTTAATATTGAAAGAAGAATCTATGAGCATTTCGATAATTCGTTTTCACCTAAAGATAATCGAGGGAAAGAACAGAATAAAAAAAGAAGTCAGTGGTTAACTAAAGCTATCGACCGTCTAAGGTCTATGATTACAGATCGGATGTCTTTACATAGCATTAAGTCATTAGATAAAAAGTTGCAAGAAGCGGGACGTCCTTATCAATTAAATGCTGTTGACTTTAGGTTATTACAATTGGCATTGGGTGTAGGATTATTTGTGCTCTTATTCGTTTTGTTTTTCCCGATAACAGAAAACAAAGCTCAAGTGTTTTTATTTTGTCTTGCTGCAGGATTAATAGGTGCAGTGTACCCAATGGCCAACCTTAATACTCGAATTAAAAAACGAATTAAAGAGATTGAAAAGATGATGCCAGATTATTTCGATATGTTAAATTTATCAGTAGAAGCGGGAATGGGGCTAGACTCATCAGTCATGGAGGTAAGTCATAAGCTTTCAGGTCCATTATCTGAAGAATTTTTGGCAACGATTGAAGATATGAATTTAGGGAAATCACGTTTAGAATCATTTGCCGACCTAAGAGATCGGATACCGTCAGATCATTTTCAATCTGTTATTCGAGCATTAATTCAAGCAGATCGCCTGGGCGTTGGGATGTCTAAAGTGATTCGTGTTCAGACGGAAAGAATACGTGAAACGCAGCTTCAAAGCGCTAGAGAAAAATCAATGAAAGCGCCGGTTAAGATGTTAATTCCAATGGTATTTTGTATATTTCCGTTATTATTCATCGTCTTAATGGGTCCTGTATTAATCCAAATTATGACGACGCTATTTAATTAATCCAATGTTTTGTGCATTGGATTTTTTGATGTTTATAGCATAATATATGATGTCATGGTAATATGAACATAAAAAATAAAAGAGGGGAGAGTTTTTGGTGAGTGAAAAACCGATTATTCAAGTACGAGACAATGGATCTATTTTAGTAAAAGGTGATATTGAACTATTAGATGCGGAAGGGAATCAGTACGAAACAAAACCTGCTTTCTCTTTGTGTCGTTGTGGGCATTCTCAAAACAAACCATTCTGTGATGGATCTCATAAAAGAGAGGAATTTGAATCTGTCACTCGAGCAACTGAATAAATCCTCAAAAAGAGCCAATGTTTATTATTGGCTCTTTTTTTAAGATTTAATTACATATTAACGTATTCTATTGCGATTTTTAAAATATATATTTTATACTTAGGTTCAGCTTAATAACGTAGAAGGGAACATGACCATGAAACTGCTATTCACAATCATCTTTACGTTAATATTACTAATACCTAACCATATATCAGCAGAAAACATTAATATCGTTAATAGTGATTCTGCGATTTTAATAGATGCACAAACAGGCGAAGTTTTATATGACAAAAATAGTGAGCAAACCATGTATCCTGCTAGTATTACTAAAATCATCACCGCTATCGTTGCGATTGAAGAGGGGAACTTAGAGGATACTGTCACCGTTAGCGAGGATGCACGCAACACACCTGGGACTCGGGTTTTCTTAGAAGAAGGAGAAAAAGTGAAGCTGGACAAACTAGTTAAAGGCTTACTAATTAATTCCGGGAACGATGCCGGAGTTGCTATTGCTGAACACATGGATGGTAGCGTTGATGCATTCACAAATCGAATGAATCGTTTTGTTAAAGAGGAAATTGGTGTGAAAAACAGTCATTTTGAGAATCCTCATGGTTTATATGACTCAAATCATACAACAACGGCAACAGATATGGCGCTTATTACACAATATGCGATGAATAACGAGACTTTTAGAGAGATTGCTGGTATTAAATCTATGCCTTGGGATGGCGAAAAGTGGGAGACAACCCTTTATAATCATCATCAATTAGTGAGACAACGGGATGATGTTACGGGTGTTAAGAATGGTTTTGTTAGTCAAGCGGGTTTCACCTTAGTCACAACAGCTTCGCGCGAACATATTGATTTAATAGCTGTTACGATGAAATCGCCATCAGCTGAATTGGCTTATGAGGAAACTGAAAATTTATTGGATTATGGATTTGAAAATTATCAGACCTATACTGTAGCAGCTTCAGATGTCATATACGATGAAGCGAATTCGGAGTATATATTAGAATCCGATTTTCAATTTACAGCTGAAAAAGCCCTGAATTGGGAAAAAGACTTTGACAATCAAGGTAATTTACTCATTAAAAATGAAAATGATCAAACGATTGTCAAACATTCTTTAACCAATATTGAAGTAGATGAAGACAAGGAACGTGATGAATACGTTGACCATGAAACGAAATCTAATAGCGTTGTGGCATGGGGATTATTGGCACTAGCTATACTGGTATTTAAATTCTTTATTTACAAATGGATTCGTAAAAGACGTCGAAGAAGACACTTCTTTAGGTAAGGTGCTCATCATAATGGGCACCTTTTTATTTTAGTAAATGTATGAAATGAATCAACTTTGACAAATTATGATTATCATGATGTTGAAAGGGTGCAGGTATGATTGAAGAGATCCATTGGCTAACGTACATTATGATTATATTAGCCAGTTACAGATTTACGCATTTGATTGTGTTCGATAAGATTACTGAATTCATTCGCAAACCTTTTCTAAAAGATAAAACTTATCAAGATGATGATGGTCATTTAAAGCATAAGGAAATCCCGACGTCTAAATTTGGATATTTGCTTAATTGTTACTGGTGTGCAGGCGTTTGGAGCGCGATTTTTATGGCGTTAGGGTACTTATACATACCTCAAATTGCACTACCAATCATATTTATATTCTCAATAGCTGGTGCACAAGCTATATTGGAGACTTTTGTCGGTGTTGGAGTAAAGTTAGTGGACTTCTTAAAGAGTTCATCAAATTAATAACCAGAACGCTGTTGATTCAACGTTCTGGTTCATTTTTAAATATCATCGTCTTCAATTTTTGGGTCATATTCAATTTCATCTGGCTCGAGTTCTTCAGAAAACTCAGTTTGAAGTTGGTATTGATCAGTGCCATGATGTTCATGCTCAACATGTTCATCATACTCTGACTGCACATATTTGTGGTAAAAATACTCAAATATAGTAACACCAGCAGCAGAGATCAGACTTGCCATAAATAAATCGCCACCGTAAGTTAACATATCGAGCATGAAATAAATAACGACATATGCTAAGACAAAATCCGATGCTGTTGCAATGGTATTATTGGTTCTTGGTAATATAAAGGCATCTCCTATATAGGAAATTAACGTTAAGACTAAGCTGATTAATAAAACATTACCAAAAGCCACGTCATATCCAAGACCAAGAATCAAATATAGAAGGACAAAACAAGAAATCAGTTTAATCATCATGAGTTTGAAGTGATTCAAATAAATTCCTCCTTTCAACCTTATTATGAGGTGAAAGGCTTAAGGTTATACCTTCAGTTCTGTTGCTGTTCATATTCGATATATTGTAATAAAGGTTCCGTATCAGCCTGAAACCAGAAAACATAGGGTTTGTCTTGTTCATCGAAAGTTAAGACGTACGGTTTTTCATTCTCTGGAAATATAACAATTATGGTATCGACAGTGGTATTTAGCCAATCGTTATTTAGTTCAATGTTTGGTCTTAATGGTATTTTGACCATAAATCCATTCTCAGGAATTGGGCTAATCCCTTTATAAAGATCGTCGATGTTATTTAAAATAATTTCAGCTTCTTGTTGAATATCGCTAGAGTGCGGGACTGTTTTAACAACTTCTTCGTTTTGAATATCAAAAACTTCAACTTTTAACTCCTGCTCACCATCCATATTTATAGGGTTTAGCATTAAACTAAATAGGAAAATTAGTATTGACATGTAACACCTCAATTAAAAATCTTCATTATCTCCTGGTGTTGCTTCTAAAGCAATTTCATATGCATCTAAAATAGAATCTCTTACAACTGGGTCTTCAATTGGAACCAATGCTTGTTCGTCACCATTTTGTTCTACACGCATTAAAAACGTTTCATTTTCATCTTTCAATAAAGCATAAGAATCTTTTTCTATATCAAATAATGCTTCGACGATTAAGTCTCGTTCTTCTCCTGTGTCATTTTGGACTGTGATTCTGTCTTTATGTTCATCCATTATTATTCCTCCCATAAATTCCAATTATCAATAGTCTTTGTTTTTAACGATGAAATATGAGTGTAAATAATCAATCAAACGTTTGATTGATTATTAGTAATCAATAAAAAAATGCCGATGGTAGTGCACTCCACCGGCATTTAATTTCATGATTTCTTTTTTCCGAAATATAAAATTCCAAAACCAAGACCTAACAACAACATAAGGACTGATAAAATCAAAAACGGAATCGGACCAAATTGGAAAATTAACGGTATAGATAAGGCTGTTACTAATCCACCACCTAAAAATGGTTCAAAGACTAATTGTTTATAACCAAAACCTTCAAATGAAGGAGATTCAGCTTTTGGATCTGCCACACGCATTAATAATAATCCCGTCGCTGTAATACCCATTGACTGACCAAAATCACCGATAGCACGTTCAACCCAATAGGATGTAATCATTTTTGGTGCCAGCACAAAGAACCCAATGACATTCCACAATATACCTGCTGCAGCAAGGATTAAAAACGGCACTAAATACTCACCAATAACATTTAGCGATACTGTTGCAATTGCAGATAAAATTAATATATCTAATGATAACCCCTGAATCCTCATCACCATACGTCTATCTAAAATATCTGAATAACCGATTTTGGTAAAGAAAAGTTGTACAATAATACCACCAATCATAGCAAGGGGGAATAACGGGACATACGTCATGAGCTCTGTACCAATAATAATTGATTCAAGATAGACAAGTAATTGCAATACTAAATATCCTACCATGATGGCAACAGCAATTACTGCTAAGTGTAATGATAATGGCTCAATCGATTCAGGTCGAACGGTCATACTCGCCGCTGGCTCACGGTTTTCAAATTCAATGATGCCTGATTTCTTGTTAGCTGAAGTATCATCTGTGTCGTTTAAAACTTCTGTTTTCTGTTTTCTTATAGCCCAATTGATCATAAATATCCCTATGAGGACTCCAGATAAAATACCAATTGTAGCTAAACCAACAGCTAAATCATAAGCTTCCGAAAACTCCATTTCTTCAAAGGTTCCTTGTAGACCTGCTGCGGTACCGTGTCCACCTTCAAATCCTACCTCAATTAAAGCTCCGACCATTGGAGGCAAATCAAATATAGGTGTTAGAATTAATAACGTTAATAATATACCGACAACATATTGTCCCCAACCTAACGTCCAACCAAAGGCTAATTGAGGCCCACCTATATGCCATACTTTTCTTAAGTTAGGTAAGATTGTACCTAAAAATAACGTCGCGAACACCACATTAATAAGTAATCCAGGGAGAGTCCGCCAAACTTCAATAACTTCTGGTGTCATAAGGCCTGTACTCCAAAAACCTTCACCATTAAAAATAGCGCCTAATATTTGTGGACCAAGTAATAACCCAATAAACCCTGCTATAACAGAGGAAGGTAAAAATAAATTTTGGATCCATTTTATTTTAACTCTTAACCATTTACCAAGTAATAAAAATAAACCTAAGTATATTAATGCAAAACCTATTTGATTTGGTGTCATCATCTCACTCCTTGCCACTTTTTCTAACTCACAAGTTTATATTCATAATTTTATCCTTAATAATAAATACTAATCATTAAAAGAAACTTAAGAAGGTGGTCTAAAATGGAAAACAACTTAAAAGAACATCAACAAAACAAATCACTCACTTCAGCTGAATTAGGTGAGTTATTTGCTAACTACTTAGGTGATACCCTATATATTTGTGTTTTTAAACACCAATTAGAGGTCGTCGAGGATGCACAAATAAAAGAAAATATTGAGAGAGCCCTTCAGATTTCAGAGGGACACATTCAATTTTTGAGGGAATTATTTGAAAAAGAAAATATCCCGATTCCGGTAGGATTTGGAGATCAAGATGTTAGATTAGATGCCCCAAAGTTATATTCAGATATGTTTATGCTTTTTTATATTATGGAAATGTCACGAGCTGTATTAACTACTTATTCTGGTGGGCTTTCGTCTTCAAGCAGAGAAGATATACTAGAATATTTCGAAAACTGTATCCATGAATCCACTGAACAATATAAACAGACTTTACATTTATTATTGGAAAAAGGAATGGATGTAACGTTCCCTGAAGTTCCATATCCAAGTAAGGTAGATTTTGTAGAAAAAGATTCATTTACATCTTTTATCGCTGGAAAAAAAAGACCACTTACAGCAATTGAAATTAAACACTTACAAGTTAATATCAATACGAATACATTAGGAAAAGCATTGATGTTAGGTTTTAGCCAAGTGGCTTCATCTGAAAAGATTAGAGATTATTGTCAGGATGGAGTTCAGTTAGCTGAAAAACAAATCAATCAATTGGGTGAAATGTTAATGAAAGAAAACCTACCAACACCTATGTTGTTAGACACTCACATTACAGATTCAACCGTTTCACCATTTTCGGATAAATTAATTTTATACCATACTTTCATAGCTAATGGAATTGGAATTCAAAACTATGGCTTAGCGATTTCGAAAGTATTAAGACACGATATCCATTCTCAATTTGCGACACTTTCTGCTGGTATAGCGAAATACTCCAATAAAGGTCTGAATATGATGATTGAAAATGGTTGGTTAGAAGAACCGCCAACTTGTGCAGACCGTGAAAAATTAGCTAAGTATTCTCCAGGGTTTAAATAGGCATGGTATGGGAAAACGCTCTAATAGAAGTGAAGCATTATTATGGAATATCGTGTTCCCAGGTTTTGGGCAGTTACTAAATGGTCAAATCATCAAAGGGATAGCTTTAGTTATTTTAGTAATTATTGTTAATATGAAATCGAAACTAAATCAGGTTATTTTTCATTCCTTTAATTGGAAAATTGAGCAAGCAATTTTAATCGCTGATTACCAATGGTTGATGTTTTTTCCTTGTATATATATGTATTCATTATGGGATGGGTTTAAAGATGCAAGGGGAGAGGTAGGGTTCTTGTATTACTTTCCATTTGTAGTATCAGCCTATTTTATTACAGTGGGGTTGATTTTTTCATCAAAACTTACTGTTTTAGGATTTTTGTTAGGTCCTGTATTTTTGCCTTTATTATTTGCTATAATTGGATTTATAGTCGGGATTGGGTTAAGAGGAGTTGCTATTCGAATGCATGAATATTATGATTCACAGTGAGTTTCAAGTTAATATAGAAACTCACTTTTTTATGTGTTCATATTTACAATAAGTCACTAACTCTTATAAAATATACTTTCGAATTAAGTGGAAGAGGGGAATGATTAAAGATGGCCGATTTATTTATTTTTATGTTTATATTATCTTTTATAGCTTCAATAATTGGTTTAATTAAACCTACTATGATTAAAATGAAATCTAGAAAACACGTTATAAAATACATATTACCTACCATGATTATAGCTATGTTGATTGGTGGGGCTTTAGTAGAACCTGCAGAAGATGAAGCATCATCAAATGAACCTTCACAGGTGGAATCTAAAGAAGAACACAAAGAGGAACAGAAAACCAAAAATGAGGAATCTATACCTTCCAAGGATGAAAGAGACGATCATAAAAAAGTAGAGAATGAAACAGAAAAAGAGGATTCTGATAAAGAAGAGGAAACATCAGTTGAACAAGATAATACCGACCAAAATCAAGCGTCAAGTGAGAATGACAAAAACGAAAAGCAGGAAAAACAGAATTCTAGTAGTGAACCAAATTCGAATTTAGAAGTTCACTACATCAATTCAGGACAAGCTGATGCAACGTTATTTGATTACTCACATGAAGGCGAAGATTACAATGTATTAATTGATTCTGGGGACTGGAATGGACAGAATGTCGTTCATTATTTAAATAATCAAGACGTTCAAGAAATTGATTTAGTAATTGGAACTCATAATCATGCGGATCATATCGGTCAGATGGATCAAGTCGTTAATCAATTTGAAGTAGATGAAGTATGGCTTACGGGGAATTCAGCATCAAGTCAGACGTTTGAGCGTGTATTAACAGCTATTGAAACGAGCGATACGGATTATCATGAACCAAGAGCTGGTGAAGAATATGAAATCGGATCATTAGAGGTTGATGTCTATCACCCAGCTAGCCTAACAGGAGATAAAAATGATGATTCCATTTCGGCTAAAATGACTTATGGCGAGACATCTTTCTTTTTCTCAGGCGATGTGGAGGCATCAGGCGAATCTAAAATGGTAAGTAGAGGAGGTTTAAGTGCCGATATTTTACAATTAGGCCACCATGGCTCTAGTACATCGAATTCATCTAGTTTTTTATCAGCCATAGATCCAGAGGTGGCTATATATTCAGCAGGATCTGATAACAGTTACGGTCACCCACATAATGAAGTCATAAATAGAGTAAAGAACGCAGAGATTGACCTCTATGGAACTGATGTACATGGAACTGTTATTGTTACAACAAATGGTTCAGATTATTCTGTTGCAACTAATCAAAATGGCAATATTACTGCAAGTCAAGAATCTAATCAAACAACAACTCATGATGAAAATCAAGAAACAAACAATCAAGAAGATACTAGTACTGAAGAACAAAATACTGAAGAAAAGGATTCTACAAACACCAATCAAACTTGTGTAGATATAAATTCAGCCTCTAAAGAAAATCTACAAAAAATCATTCATATAGGAGATAGTAGAGCAGAGGACTTAATAAGTTTAAGACCTTTTGATAGCGTAGATTCATTAACAGCTATTAACGGTATTGGACCTTCACGAATCGACGATATTAAATCACAAGGAGTAGCTTGTGCGAAATAAAAGGATGGATAATAGATGATCTATAGTGGTGTAATTGACCGTATTGAAGACGGAAATGTTGTGGTTTTAATTGAGGAAAACAATCAAGAAATTAAATTAAACCCTAGCCAACTACCCGCAAAATCTGAAGAAGGAAGTTGGTTAACCATTGAACTTGACGGAGAAAGCACGGTCAATAATATAAAACTCAACCAAAGTAAGACAGAAGAGATACAAACTCGAGTTGATGAAAAATTAAATCATTTAAAAACCAAAAGTAAAGGAAGCAAATTTAAAAAGAAGTAGTTCTAAAAAGCCAATGGAGAAACCATTGGCTTTTAATTTTCTAAGTAAACTTCTAAAGTAAGATCTTTACTTTTTACTGTTGCTAAAAATATATTACTTATATCTTCATATCCTAGTTTCTGCAATTGATCTTTTAACCAATCATCGTCTTGATCAATTAAATCGAGATGTTGATGTTGAATGATGCCTTCCATAATCACAATAATAGGAAGACCTCGATCTTCTACTGATATATTTAAATGACTGGGGGTTAAAAATCCTTTATCTCGTTTCGGAAGAATGCTAATCTCACCATTCGGTTCTAATAAAGCAAAATCAACATCACTTAAGTCAAAATATCCCGCTGTTCTAATACTTGATAAAAGTTCAGATAATGTAAATCGCGATCTTTTCAAATTTCGCTTCATTACTTTTCCGTTTTTTATTAGATAGGTTGATTCACCAGCTAAATATTTATTTAACTTATTAATAAGAGTCAATTTAGATATGACTAAATATAATAAGATCACAACTAAAACACCAACTAAACCTTGTGTAACACCATCAACTTCAAGTGAACCAAACAGTAAATAAGCTAAAAAGAAAATCGCTCCAAAATCATGAGCGGTAAGCTGTGCAATAGCTGATTTACCTAATAAACGCACTGAGAATATATAAATCGAAAATAATAGCATAATTTGACCAATGAACAATAGCATGGGGTAAACCATCCTAAACTAAACAAAGAATTATCTAATATTAGTATGTTTATTCGTTCAACTTACATGCACCTAGAGGAAGAAAATCCAATTATTTATTACTTGTGACGCTAAAGATAGGAGCATTTCAAGTTTCGAGAAATTTCTTGTTCAATACTGAATAATCTCTCATATATTTATTAAGGGGAAGTAGTGTAAGAAGGCACTTAACAATATGAGATGCTATAATAGTAAAAAGATTTTGCAAAAGACAGAGGAGTATATATGAACTTAACGATTTATTATGGTGCCAAATGTTTTTTATTATTTTAGGTTTACATAAGATACATTATAGGAAGATATTTTAAAAACTAAAATAGCGTCAAATGGCTAACTTCATATGCTTAGTATTTCATCGAGCTGTAATTTATAGTATTATTATAATTAAGAATTTTCTTATTTAGGAGGTTTTATAGTGTCAAAAGCTGTTTGGAATCCAACTAATGATTATATTAAACAAACGCGTCTTTATGATCTTATGCAAAAATCTGGCTTTAGCTCTTATGATGATTACTATCAACATTCCATTCAGGATATTAGGTCTTTCTGGGATCAGGCTGTGAATGCTTTAAATATTGAGTGGTATCAGAATTATGACCAAGTTCTAAACTTAGATCAAGGCATTATGTATCCTGATTGGTTTGTGAATGGCAAGTTAAATGTCGTGCATAATGCTTTAGATAAATGGGCATTTGATACTTCGATGAAAAATGAAAACGCTTTAATATGGGAGTCTGATGACGGATCAGTTATTAAATATACTTTTTCAGAGCTTTATGAAGAAGTTAATCGTATGGCTAATGGTTTTGAGAGCTTAGGTATGCGTGAACAAGATGTCGCAACCATTTATATGCCTATGATTCCTGAGACGGTTATTGCTATGTTAGCCATTTCAAAACTCGGTGCGATCTTCTCTCCTGCTTTTTCTGGTTATAAATCAGAAGCTGTCGCTAAGCGTATTAATGCTGCTAGTGCGAAGTATTTAATAACAGCAGATGGATTTTATCGTAGAGGTAAAGTTGTCAATTTAAAACAAGAAGCAGATCAAGCTGCAGCCTCCTCCCCTTCTTTAGAACATGTGATCGTCGTCAATCGAACGAATGAGAATGTTGATTGGAAAGATCATGATGTATCCTGGAACGAAATTCGGTCGAGTCAAAGTGGTTATAAAACTAAGGAAACAAATGCAAATGACCCTTATATGATTATTTATACATCTGGGACTACTGGTAAGCCAAAAGGTGCCCTTCATACGCATAATGGTTTTCCAATTAAGTCTGCTTTTGATGCAGGCATATGTATGGATGTTTGTAAAAGAGATACTTTATTTTGGTACACGGACATGGGCTGGATGATGGGACCATTCTTAGTTTACGGAGGGCTATTAAATGGCGCAACAATCATGATGTTTGAAGGAACGCCTGATTATCCGACTCCAAGCCGTATTTGGGAGATTGTTGAACGTCATCAAGTGACGCATTTAGGGATCTCACCTACGTTAATTCGTTCTATTATGAATTTAGATGAAAGCTATGTAACGAATAACGATCTATCGTCGTTAAAAATGATTAGTTCAACCGGTGAACCATGGAATGAAGAGCCTTGGATGTGGTTATTTAATAAAGTTTGCAACCGGAAAGTTCCGATTTTTAACTATTCAGGTGGAACTGAGATCTCTGGTGGGATTTTCGGAAATGTTCTAGTAAAACCAATTGCTCCAGTTTCTTTTAATGCGGCTCTACCTGGTATGGATGTCGATGTCTATGATGACGATGGCCAATCTGTTAAAAATGAAGTTGGTGAACTCGTAATCAAACAACCTTGGGTCGGGATGACGAATGGGTTTTATAAGGAAAATGAACGCTATGAAAATACATATTGGAACCGGTATAAAGATACTTGGGTACACGGTGATTGGGTTATTTTAGATGACGAAGGCTTTTATACGATTACAGGCCGATCTGACGATACGCTCAATGTCGCAGGTAAACGATTGGGCCCTGCTGAGTTAGAATCTGTATTTGTAGAGTTAGATGACGTTATAGAAGCTGGGGTTATAGGTGTTCCAGATGAAGTGAAAGGTGAAAAACCTGTAGCATTTGTTGTTGTAAAAGACTCTTCAATGGCTAATGAACCATTCACTGAAGCATTGGTGGATCATGCCATTCAGCGCCTCGGTAAGGCGATTGCGCCGAGAATTGTTCATATTGTTGAAGACTTACCTAAAACACGGAATGCTAAAGTGATGCGCCGAGCTATTAAAGCCGCTTACTTAGATAAAGACGCTGGTGATCTATCAGCATTAGAGAATCCTGATGTCGTTGAACAGATTAGACAATTAGGAAAAAAAGTTAATCTATAATATTAAAAGACAGGGACAAATGCTTGCCCCTGTCTTTATTATTTTAGGAAACGTATTGTAAGAGGAAACTTGATATATTCTCCTAAAAGAGCTTTTACTATTGCAAAAATCAAAATAGCTGTTATGACTAACCCTAGAATTAATAAAAGCCCAATCGTGATAAGACCAACTCCAACGCCGATAATCGTTAATAACGGTGATAGATCAATGGCCGTTATATCAAAGGTTGATGAAGCAAATGCAATCAAGTTAATCAATAAAAATAAGCATAATAAATAAATCTGGTAACTAAGCTGAAAGTTAATGTTATTTCGTGTATGGTTCTCTACAAGTAAGGAATCATTTCCTACGATCATTCTATAAACATACACTAGTACAATGTTCAGTAATGGAATCGGTAGTAATGCAATAATGTGTGGAATAATAGATAATAGTTTTTCCTGGATCGTAAAGTTCATATATACTCCTCTGTCTTTTGCATAATCTTTTTACTATTATAGCATCTCATAAATAAATAATTAAAGTAGAATTATTTAAGTTTACATAATATTATTATGGTATACTATTTATTTCCTATATGTTCTCCTACGATTTTACCTGTAAATAAACACCCACCTAAAAATGAACCTTCTAATGCTCGGTAGCCGTGTAAACCACCGCCTCCAAACCCTGACGCTTCACCTGCAGCATACAATCCGTTAATTGGCTCACCTTGTTCGTTTAAGACTTGTCCAGATAGGTTCGTCTGTAAGCCACCTAATGTCTTACGACTAATGATATTAAGCTTTACTGCAATTAAAGGTCCACTTTTAGGGTCTAATAGTTTATGAGGTTTGGCTGTTCGAATAAGTCGATCGCCTCGGTAGTGCCTAGATCCTCTTAAAGCTGTAATTTGAAGGTCTTTTGTGAATTTGTTTTCTAATTCTCGGTCTCGAGCTTCTATCTGACGCCTGATATGTTCTTCATTAAGTAAATCCAGACCTGTTAACTGGTTCATTTGATCGACTAAATCCGTTAGATTGTCACACACAATGAAATCTTCTCCTTTGTCCATAAAGGCTTGTACCGGACTAGGTGCTCCCTTCTTCAATCGTTCTAATAATTTTTTGAAGCTTTTACCAGTTAGATCCGGGTTTTGTTCAGAACCGGATAACGCAAATTCTTTCTCAATAATCTCTTGAGTTAATATAAACCAAGAGTAATCATACCCTGTTTTCATAATGGTTTCCAATGTACCTAACGTATCAAACCCAGGAAAATTTGGCGCTTCAAAGCGATTTCCTTCAGCGTCTAACCACATGGACGAGGGGCCTGGTAAAATCCTGATTCCATGATCCGTCCAAACAGGCGAATGATTTTTAATACCTTCTGTGTAGTGCCACATTCGATCACGATTAACGATTCTAGCACCGGATTGCTCACTTATATCTAGCATTCGACCATCAACATGATCAGGCACTCCAGATATCATGTGTTTAGGTGGGTTATGAAGTCTCTCAGGCCAGTTTTGACGTATTAAATCAAAGTTAGCTCCAATACCACCACTTGAGATCACGACATGATCTGTTTTATAAGTAAATTCATCGATTACGTTACTCGAGCTTTTCTCACCGCGTTTGACGTTACTAGGTACTAAAATAGAACCACTTACTCCCATAACGGTTCCGTCGTTAATTAGTAAACTATCTACTCGATGTCGTGGTAGATAATTAACACGACCTTGTTCAATATGTTGGCGCACTCGTTTCTCAAATGCTTCTACTATAGCTGGCCCAGTTCCCCATACGATATGAAATCGAGGAACAGAATTACCATGACTATCTGCTAAATAACCGCCACGCTCAGCCCAACCAACGACAGGAAAGAATTTAATTCCCAACGATTTAAGCCATTCACGTTTTTCATTAGCAGCGAATTCCACATAAGCTTCAGCCCATTGTTTAGCCCAGTAATCTTCATCTTCTAACCGATCAAAACCTGCTGAACCCATCCAATCTTGGTAAGCTAATTCTTTCGAATCTTTAATTCCCATTTTTCGCTGTTCTGGTGAATCTATTAAAAATAGTCCACCAAATGACCACCAGGCTTGGCCGCCTAAGGACTGTTCAGGCTCTTGATCCAATAATAATACTGACTTCCCTTTATCTGCGATTTCAGCCGTTGCAACTAAACCAGCTAACCCCGCACCTACAACGATCACATCATAGTTCATATTAATGCCCTCCTTTAGCAAAAGACCTCGCTTATATTAAGCGAGGTCTCGGTCGTTAAACAGGGTATACACCATGTTTTCGTTCTGTAAACGTTAGATTTTTAGATTGATAAGCTTCCAGACGCTTATTTAGATGATCTCGTAGATCATCTGGTTGAACAATATCATCGATTACCATTTCTGATGCTAAACGGTAAATATCGATATTTTCTTTGTATTCTTCTTGTTTTTCTTTAATAAATGCTGGACGCTCTTCTTCTGGAAGTTCTGCAATCTTATTAGCATAGACAGCGTTCACAGCTGCTTCTGGTCCCATAACCGCAATTTGGGCTGTAGGTAAAGCGATCGTTACATCAGGTTCAAATGCCGGACCAGCCATCGCATACAAACCAGCGCCATAAGCTTTACGTACAACAACGGAAATTTTAGGAACTGATGCTTCACTCATCGCTGAGATCATCTTAGCACCATGACGGATAATTCCAGCACGCTCAACCTTCGTTCCAATCATGAACCCAGGAATGTCTGCAAGGAAAATCAGCGGAATATTAAAGGCATCACATAACTGAATGAATTTAGCAGCCTTATCAGCCGAATCATGGAATAACACGCCACCTTTCATACGTGGCTGATTAGCGATTATTCCGACTGTCTGACCATTAATTCTAGCAAGACCTGTGATAATTTCTTTCGCAAACTCACGCTTGATTTCACAGAAACTATCTTCATCAATCAAACGTTTGATTAATTCATACATATCAAATGGTGCGTTCTGATTTTCTGGGATTAGATCACCAATAGACTTTTCAAATGACTCTGGTTTAATAGCCTCTTGAACGGGAGGTTTGCTTCTGAAGTTTTCAGGAAAGTACGTTAAATACTTTTGGGCATACTCAATGGCTTCTTGTTCACTTGAAACCAATACATCCCCGACACCTGAAACCGAGCAATGCATCTTGGCGCCACCCATTTCTTCAAGCGACACTTTCTCACCAATGACTTTTTCAGCCATGCGAGGTGAACCGAGATACATTGAAGCATTACCATCAACCATGACGACAATGTCGCAAAAGGCTGGTATGTAAGCTCCACCAGCAGCAGATGGACCAAATAATAAGCAAATTTGCGGAACTCGACCTGACATCTGAACTTGGTTATAGAAAATACGACCAGCTCCACGACGATTAGGGAACATTTCGATTTGATCTGTAATACGTGCACCAGCTGAGTCAACTAAATAAAGCATCGGAACTTCTAGTTTCATAGCCGTTTCTTGAATTCTAATGATCTTCTCAACGGTTCTTTTTCCCCATGAGCCTGCTTTGACAGTCGAGTCGTTGGCCATTACACAAACGGTTTGGCCATTTATCTTACCAATACCTGTCACAACGCCATCAGCCGGTAAACTATCGTCCATACAATTGGCAAAGAATGCATCTTCAACATCCAAATCATCATCGAACAATCTATTTAAGCGTTCACGAACGAACATTTTTCCTTTTTCAGCATTTTTCTCGTGATACTTCTCAGCGCCGCCATTTTCAATTCGCTCGCGTATTTCTTCATGAAATTCGTTTTTAGCCATTTTCTCACCCTTTCGGTTATTTACCTTTAAAATTAGGTTTTCTCTTTTCTTTAAAAGCCTGTAATGCTTCCAGTCTGTCTTCTGTAGGAATCGTATGCATATAACAATCTTTTTCAATCTTTAATCCTGTTTGAAGATCATGGTCAAAACCAACATTAATCGCTTGTTTAGCTATTTTCACGCCAACTGGACCATTCGATGCAATTTGTACTGCAATGTCTAAGGCTTTATTAGAAAGTTCATCTAAAGAAACAACTTCCTCAATCAAGCCTATTTCTCTACCTTCTAGACTATCGAAACGCTTAGCAGTTAAAATGTAATACTTCGCTTTAGCTAAGCCAATTAATCGCGCTAAACGTTGTGTTCCGCCAGCACCAGGGATGATCGCGAGTGACGTTTCGGTTAATCCCATTTTGGCATTGTTGCTAGCAACGCGTATGTCACAAGCTAAAGCAAGTTCTAACCCACCACCAAAAGCTGCTCCGTTAATAGCCGCAATGGTTGGCACCTTTAAGTCATCTACTCTTGTCACGACGCGGCCTATTTCATTAACGGTATCAACTACTTCATCTTGAGTCATGGTCCGTCTTTCTTTTAAATCTGCTCCTGCACAAAATGCTTTTTCACCTTCAGATGTGATCACAACAGCTCTTAAGTCATCTTTTTGTTCAACAAGTTCTAATACGTCATGAAAATCGGCCAATAATTGACGCGAAAACGCATTGGCAGCTTCTGGACGATTAAGTTTAATGACACCAATATAAGAATCAACGATTTCAAAAGTAACCGTACTCAATTGACTCCCTCCTTAGGAAGTTTTTTGAAATATATTCATCTGTTTACTCGGTAGTGGATTATTAATCTTTTGCTGAATAAAATCTCCGGCCTTTAATAAATGATCTAATTTGATACCAGTTTCTATGCCCATATCATGAAGCATGTACACTAGGTCGTCTGTCGCTACATTTCCGGACGCCCCCTTTGCATATGGGCAACCACCTAAACCACCTACTGAGCCGTCAAACATATAATAGCCTTTTTCTAGTGATACTAATGTGTTAGCTAAAGCCATTCCTCTTGTATCATGGAAGTGTAGCGCAATTTGATCTTTCGGAAACTCATTTTCTATTAAACTTAAAAAGTTTCTTACTTGAATCGGATTGGCTACTCCAATTGTATCGCCTAACGATAACTCATCAATGCCCATATCAAATAAACGTTTACAAATGTCGATGACTTGTTGTTCATCTACGGCTCCATCATATGGACAGCCAAAAACAGTTGATAGGTAACCTCTAACGGTTTTATTAGAACCTTTTGCTTCGTCAACAACCTCTTTAAGTATCGGATAAGTCTCATCAATCGACTTGTTGATATTCTTTTTATTATGCGATTCGCTTGCTGACATAAAGATCGATACTTCATCGACATCTGCTTCTAACGCGCCTTCTAACCCTTTCATATTAGGGACAAGCGCAGCATAGGTTAACCCTTTTTCACGCTTAATTGATTTGGCCACATCAATCGCATCTTTCAGTTGAGGAATCCATTTCGGGTGGACGAATGATGTGATCTCAATATAAGATAAACCTGTTCTGGACAATTGATTAATCCATTCAATTTTATCTTCTGTCTTGATTTCTTCCTTTTCATTTTGTAATCCATCACGAGGGCCTACTTCTTTAATGGTTACATGCTTTGGAAGATTCATAGATTCATTCTCCTTTTATTCAATAATCGCAATAACGTCACCTTCGTTAACAAAGTCACCTTCGTTAACTTTTAGTTCCTTAATAGAACCACCTGCTTCAGCAGCGATCGGAATTTCCATTTTCATCGATTCTAAAATGACGATGTCATCTCCACTGTTTACTTGGTCTCCTTCACTTACAACTACTTTCCATACGTTTCCTGCCATGTTTGCTACTAGTTGATTCATTCTAAATACCTCCTATTGGTTAATTAAAATATGGTCTTGAATAAATGACGTTCTTGTATGACCTTCTTTAAATGCTTCTGAAACTACGACATCTTTAAGTAATGGAATATTCGTTTTGATGCCTTCAACGTGATAGCCATCCAGTGCATCTTTCATTTTTTCAATCGCATCAAGTCGCGTATCCCCAGTTACAATTAACTTTGCAATCATTGGGTCGTAATAGGGTGTGACTTGATAGTTAGCTTTTACAGCTACATCATGCCTAATATGATCACCTTCTGGTAGTTTTAAATCGGTAATCGTACCAGGTGATGGGAAAAATGTTTTAGGGTCTTCAGCATAAATTCTAGCTTCTATTGAATGACCGTTGATCATTAAATCCTCTTGTTTAATTGAGAGCACTTTTCCATATGCGACGTTTAGTTGTTGTTCGACTAAATCTACTCCGGTGATCTTTTCAGTAACTGGGTGCTCAACTTGTAATCTTGTATTCATTTCTAGGAAGTAGAAGTTTTGGTCTTCATCAACTAAAAATTCAATTGTTCCAGCGTTTTTATAATCGATTGCTTTAGCTGCTTTAATCGCAGCGTCTGCCATTCTTTCTCTTGTTTCTTCTGTTAATAACGGTGATGGAGCCTCTTCGATTACTTTTTGATGCCGTCTTTGAACCGAACATTCACGGTCAAACAAATGAATAACATTTCCATGATGATCAGCTAAAAGCTGAATCTCAACGTGATGGGCATGTTCGATGACTTTCTCTATAAACATCGTCCCATTACCGAAAAATTGTTCAGCACGACGAGCATTACTTTCAAACGCTTTAGTTAATTCCTCATCACTATTAACGATTTGCATACCTATTCCACCACCGCCATGAGATGCTTTTAACATAACCGGATAGCCTATTTTGTTTGCATAATCAATGGCTTCTTCTGCATTAGCAATAGCGTCTTGCGTTCCAGGTATAATAGGTACACCGGCTTGATCCATTGTTTTTCTCGCGGTTAATTTACTTCCCATTTGCTCAATTGCATAAGGATCAGGACCAATAAACGTTATCCCTTCATCTTGAATGCGCTTTGAGAAATCGGTATTTTCACTGAGCAACCCATATCCAGGGTGAATGGCTTCTGCTTTAGTTTCTTTAGCAACTTCAATTACTTTATCTACATTTAAATAACTATCTGAAACTCTAGGTGGCCCAATTAAATGAGCTTCGTCAGCTTCATGAACGTGCGGAGAATCTTGGTCTGCCTCAGAATAAACGGCAATCGTCCGTATATTAAGGCGCTTGCATGTTTTAATAATACGCCTAGCGATTTCTCCTCTGTTGGCGATTAAAACTGATTTAAACATGAAATCTCTCCTTTATTAAACCAAGTCTTTAGATAACTCGATCAGCTTTAACTTTTGAACTTTACCGCTTGGGGTCATTGGAAATTCGTCGGTAAGTTCAATATGATCTGGAACTTGATTGTCTGACTTGTCTTCTAAGAAATTAACTAATTCTTGAGTGGACAATTCACTATTTATATCTTTTACAACCCATGCCACGAGTTTTTCACCTTCACTCGGTGTTGGAACACTCACGACTAAAGCCTGATCAACATCAGGATGTTCATTTAAAATAAATTCAATTTTGTGTAAATCTTGAGCTTCATGATTGCCTGACATCATATGACCTCCTTTACAACTTAGCAGCCGAATTGTCGTGCAATGACTAAGCGTTGTATTTCAGATGTACCTTCACCAATTTCAAGTAATTTAGCATCTCGTAAATAACGTTCCACTTCATATTCACGCATGTAACCGTAACCGCCATGAATTTGTATGGCTTCATTGGCATTACGAGTAGCTGTTTCACTTGCAAATAACTTCGCATAAGCGGCTTCTTTTGTGAAATTTTTACCTTGATCTTTTAACCAAGCGGCTTTTAAAACCATGTTTCTAGCTAATTCAACTTCCATCGCCATATCAGCTAATTTAAATTGAATCGCTTGGAAGTTCGAAATCGATTGGCCGAATTGTTTGCGTTCTTTTGCATATTCCAAAGCTTTATCCAATGATGCCTGGGCAATTCCAACTCCTAAGGCTGCAATTGAAATACGTCCACCATCTAAGGTATATAAAAATTGTTTAAAACCTTTTTCAGGGTCTCCTAATAAATTCTCTTTAGGTACCCGAACATCCTCTAAAACAATTTCAGCAGTATTAGATCCTCGTACTCCCATCTTGTCATAATTATCCGTAATCGTAATTCCAGGTGTATCTGTCGGAACAATGATTGCTGAGATAATGTTCTTACCACGGTCATCTTTACCAGTGACAGCTGTGACGATAATTTGTTTAGCATAAGATGCATTGGTAATAAAACATTTCTCACCATTAATTACATAATCTTCACCGTCAATCTTCGCTGTCGTTTTCGTACCGCCTGCATCAGAACCTGCATTAGGCTCTGTTAAACCAAAGGAACCTAAAGCTTCACCAGAAGCCAGTGGTTTTAAGAACTTTTCCTTTTGCTCATCAGTACCAAAATAATAGATTGGACTTGAACCTAATGAAACGGCTGCTGCATAACTAAGACCTGTACTGCCACAAACGCGAGCAATTTCTTCAGCAGCTAAGGCATACGATACAGTATCGCCACCCGAGCCACCGACTTCCTCAGGAAAAGGAATTCCGAGTAAGCCAAGCTCACCCATTTCTTTAAAAAGATCTTCCGGAAACTTTGCATTGACGTCAATATCAATCGCTCTTGGTGCTATTTTTTCAGTTGCAAAATCACGCACCATTTTCCTAATCATTTCTTGTTCTTTCGTTAATTCAAAGTTCAATTTGACATCCCCCTTATATGATAGACCGACTAGTTGGTCTGTTTAACACCAAATGAAAACGCTTTTATAAAAGCGATAAAATAAAATCTAAATACGTAAATTTAGATCATTGATATTCTTCTAGTGCTTCTGTTGTTAATAATCCTCTAAAGATGATGTCTATGTACGTTGATGCAATTTGATCGATCGTTTTTGGTCCGTCTTTTTTATACCATTGATAGGTCCAGTTCACCATTCCTAAAATTGACATGCTTGTTATCGTCGTTGGTAGTTCTTGTCGTATTTCACCACACTGTTGCCCTTCTTCGATGACTTCTTTTAGTATTTCTTCGTAGCGATCGCGTTTTTGTTTAATAAGCTCATTATATTCTTGCTTTAAGTACTTATATTCTTGGTTAAATACAATAATGTGTTCATTATACAAATCATAAACTCTCACTAAAGCTCTTAACATTTCCTCTAGCTGAAACATCGGACGGTCATATCGTTTTTTGGCTTGATTCGCTTCATTTAAGACATACAAGATAAACGTATCATGAATGACATACAGTAACTCATCCTTAGACTTAAAGTGATGATAAAACCCACCTTTAGACGTTTCACATTGCTGAACGATATCATTCACCGACACACCGTGATAGCCATTAGAAGAAAAAAGTTCTAACGAGTTCTTTATAATTTTGTCCCGTAATTCCGACATAACCCCCTCCTTTTGACTTCATCTTATCACAATTTTGTAAAATATCAAATTATTATAGGAGCATATGAACCTTATGTGAAGTTGAATATTCTAGCCATATGTTTCATTAAAATGTGCCTATATCTTTCTTTAAATCTTTAAGAAAGTTAGTTAAATTAGATTGATTAATCCAATTTCTACCCCACACATCATCATTATTAATCATCGTTCCAACTAGCCAAATTCTTCTGGCAGTAACAAACAATGGCAGACTTTTCATATCTTCTTCTGACAGACTTCTTTGAGACCTGTAACCCTTTAAGAACGCCTTCCAACAATCCTCTTCTAATTGAGGATAATTACTTTTCAAATTCCACCAAAACACGGCTATATCATAAGCCCGATAACCATACCCGCAACAATCAAAATCAAATACCTCTAAGTCCCGATTACTTAAATGCATGTTAAAATTGTGAAAATCACCATGACAAATACCATAATCAAGATTTCTATTTTTTAATTCATTTATAATGTTTGTAGTCGTATGTTCTAAAAATTGTACTTGTTCTTCTCCAAAAATATTATGAATTATAGGTGATATAACTGATAGTGGCTCATTTAATAGATGATCAAAGTTCAAGCTAAAACTTCTATCATTATCATGTTTGAAAGTATCAGAACAGTTATGTAGTAACCCTAATGATTTACCCATTAACAGACAATCTTCTTCGTTTATTTCTGGTCTTTGACCTTTAGCATATGTAAATAATACCCCATACCTTATTCCTTCTGGTGCATCAATATTAATTAGCCAAGCATCATCTTTGGTCTTGATTGGAGTAGCAACATGTTGACCATATTCTTTAAGATGGCATAGAAAACCAAGTTCGAACAATATATCATTTTCTGTTCTCCAATTATGACGGTAGATTCGAAATATATAATTATCTCTTCTCGTTGTTATTAAGTAACTGTCATTTAATCCTCTGGTGAGAAATTCACAGTTATTAATTTTAGGTAGATCATAGTAATTCATTAACTCCATTATTGAGCTATCTTTAATTAACGAGTGTTTTGTTTTTATCTCCAATTTAATTCACCTTTTTCATACTTCTTTAAAAAAGTTTGATACGCGCATCTGTGTTGTCATTTTAAAAATCATTTTCATTACCCACAATATTTTTTAATAATTATTTATTATTTCTTTGGCAAATGCCTTCGCTTCCTCTTGAATATCATTTTCATCAACGAAGTATAGGATTTTGTAGTTTATATCTTCAAAGTCTATAAGCATAATAACTGTCTCTGATTCTCTTTCAATATGTTGAAATTGAACTTTATGGCCTTCAATTTCTATAGTTTCAGCAGATTCTAGATTAGTTTGCGTGCCATTAACATTTACTATAATTGCTGTGGGATCCTTATATAATTCACCATAAATAATTTCTTTGCGTGGATTATTCTCTTCCCAAGATCTTATAAAATCTTCATCTACTTTTTCATCAAGTGAAATATTATATTGAACAACAGCATTCCATGGATCACCATTTACAACTTCATCATCTTCAATAACTGGAGTATATTCTACATTTACATTAGCAATCGGATATTCTACCTCAGGTAAATATGGTGTAATACCTAATTCTTCATTTATTTTTTTACTAATTTCTGAGTTCCCGTTTGCCTCTTGACCACAACCCACTAACAAACAGAACGCAGCAAGAAATAAATATTTTTTCAAAAAATCTCCTCCTCAAAATGAGTCAGAATATTTGCAATTACAGTTATTTTAACATAAAAGAAAGGAAATTATGTTTCTTTACAGTAGGAGTTTATACAACAAAAAATAACTACTAAATTGATGTTCAATCTAGTAGTTATTTTAAGTTAAATATTTAACATTTGCGCTATTTGTTTAATCATCATTTTGCTCAAAATACTTGAAATACTTTGCTTCAACTTGTGTTGACACCACTGTTCCTTCATCATCTGTATCAATGACAAACGAACCGTTACTATATCGGTCCCCTTCTCGGTATTCGAGTGGTAAGACTTGTTTGATTGTTCCTTTTTCAGTTTCTAAGATGATCGTCGTATCGTCGTGGACGATATGGAAGCCAACAATTCGGTGCGGATTACGCTTCAGTTCTCGGAGCATGACCAATCCTCGTTTGGCACGGGTGGATTGGTCAAATTCGGAAATGTTCATGCGTTTACAAGCTCCTCTTTGTGTGGCGACAAATAAGGACGGATTTTGTAAGTCATCGAACACTTCACCGTTAACGACATATTCGCCTTCTTTTAAATTCATCGATTTTACACCAGCTGTTTTTACTCCGACTGCGTTTAAGTCACTTTCATGGAACCAAAGACCATTACCAGTATTAGAAGCTAAGAATATATCCTGATGACCATTGGTTAAATGGACATTAACGACTTCATCGTCATTTTTTAGCTTAATAGCCGTAATAGGTTTAGAGTAACGCTGCACCTGGTGTAGACTTAGTTCTGACTTTTTGATCATACCCTTTTTCGTGATGGATAATATATATTGTTCTTGCTTAAAATCTCTAATCGGCATCACTTTGATGATATGTTCATCACGTTCAATTGGAATGATATTGGCGATATGCTGTCCCATGTCTTTCCACTTAATATCCGGCAATTCGTGTACTGGGACATAAAGGTAATGACCTTTGTCTGTGAATAATAACAGCGTATCCGTCGTGTTGATCTCCATAAGCTGTAACAAGCGGTCCTCATCTTTCTTTTGAAGATCATCTACATTGGATGCATTGAACGAGCGTATACTAGTTCGTTTAATATAGCCATCTTTCGTAATTGAAACTATGACATCTTCTGATGGAACCATGACTTCTACATTAACTTTAAGCTCTTCAATCTCTGATTCAATTTTCGTTAAACGATTAGATTGATAGTTCTTTTTAACTTTCTTTAAATCTTTCACGATGACCTGCATTAAACGTTTTTCATCATTTAATATAGCGGCTAACTCTTCAATACGTTTCTTGAGTTCATCTGCTTCTTCTTGTAGTTCGGTAATGTCTGTATTCGTTAAGCGATAAAGTTGAAGCATAACAATTGCTTCTGCTTGTTTCTCGGTGAATTGATACTTTTGCTTTAGCTGTTCTTTCGCATCTTTCTTATCTTTCGATGCACGGATTGTTGCAATAACTTCATCTAAAATCGATATCGCATAAATCAGACCTTCTACGATGTGAGCGCGATCTCTTGCTTTATTTAAATCAAACTCAGTTTGTCTCTTAACGACTTCGCGTTGATGGACAATATATGAATCTAATAGCTCTGTTAGATTCATGACTTTAGGTGTTTTATTAGCAATCGCAACCATATTAAAGTTAAACGATATTTGTAAATCTGTATTTTTATATAAGTAATTTAAGATTCCTGTGCTATCGGCATCTTTTTTCAGTTCGATGACGATTCTTAAACCTGTGCGGTCTGTTTCGTCACGAACTTCTGAGATCCCTTCTATTTTACGGTCAATTCGAAGTTCATCAAATTTTTTAACCAGATTTGCCTTATTTACTTCAAAAGGTAATTCCGTTATAACAATCTGTTCCTTACCACCTTTTAAAGGTGTGATTTCTGTTAAACCACGAACAACAATTTTACCTTTACCCGTTTCATAAGCCTTTTTAATGCCGTCTTTTCCTTGGATAATACCGCCAGTTGGAAAATCTGGACCTGGTAATGTTTTCATGAGTTCGTCTACAGTAGCATCTGGTTTCTGAATCTTCTTAATGACAGTGTCAATGACCTCACCAAGATTATGCGGCGGAATTTCTGTAGCATAACCTGAAGAAATACCTGTCGAGCCATTCACTAGAAGGTTAGGAAACTTCGCCGGTAAGACGATTGGTTCGTAGTCTGTATCATCAAAGTTCGGAATAAAATCAACGGTATCTTTCTCAATATCACGCAGAAGTTCAGAAGCAATGCCTGATAACCGTGCTTCTGTATAACGCATAGCTGCAGGCGGATCCCCATCAATGCTTCCGTTGTTACCGTGCATTTCAACGAGCTCTTGACGTACTTTCCAAGTCTGGCTCAAACGTACTAAAGCTTCATAAACAGACGAATCACCATGTGGATGGTAATTCCCGATCACGGTACCGACTGTTTTAGCTGATTTACGAAACGGTTTATCATGTGTATTTCGCTCTTGGTGCATGGCGTACAAGATACGTCTTTGCACAGGTTTCAACCCGTCGCGAGCATCAGGCAGGGCACGATCTTGAATAATGTATTTACTGTAACGACCAAAACGATCGCCAATAACTTCTTCTAATGGTAAATCTAAATATTTCGCTTGTTCTGCCAACGTACTTCCTCCTAGCTATGCAATCTTTCGTTATCTAAAATGGAATCATCATCGTCCATACCAAACGCCACATTCGATTCGATCCATTTACGTCTTGGTTCAACTTTATCTCCCATTAGAGTTGTCACACGTCGCTCAGCTCTTGCCACGTCTTCAATCGTAACCCTAATAAGAGTTCGTGTTTCTGGATTCATCGTCGTCTCCCAAAGTTGATCAGCATTCATTTCACCTAGACCTTTGTAACGTTGAATGGTATAGCCGTTTTTATATTCTTTTAGAAGCTTTTGCATCTCATCTTCGTCCCAGGCATAATCTTCTTTCTTCTTCTTACCTTTTCCTTTTGAAACTTTAAATAAAGGCGGTAATGCTATATAAATCTTCCCTTGTTCAATTAAAGGCTTCATATAACGATAGAAGAACGTTAAAAGTAATACTTGAATATGTGCTCCGTCTGTATCTGCGTCTGTCATGATAATGACTTTATCATATTGTGAATCTTCAACATCAAAATCAGATCCGACTCCAGCATTGATTGTATGAATGATTGTTGCAATTTCTTCGTTTTTGAAAATATCATCAATTTTCGCTTTTTCTGTGTTAATTACTTTACCTCTTAACGGTAAGACAGCTTGGAAGCGACGATCACGACCTTGCTTTGCCGAACCTCCTGCAGAATCACCCTCAACTAAAAATAATTCGTTCTTTTTAGGGTTTTTAGATTGAGCTGGTGTTAATTTACCGCTTAATAGTGAGTCTCTTTTCTTACGTTTTTTACCGTTTCGTGCGTCTTCACGCGCTTTACGAGCAGCTTCCCTTGCATCTCTTGCTTTAACTGCCTTTTTAATAAGCATTTTAGAAACATCAGGGTTTTCCTCTAAGAAGTAAGCTAATTGCTCTGCTACAATACTTTCAACAACACTTCTTGCTTCGGGAGTCCCGAGCTTACTTTTTGTTTGACCCTCGAATTGTAACAATTGTTCAGGTATTCTTGTTGAAATGACAGCTGTAAATCCTTCTCGTATATCATTACCATCTAAGTTTTTATCTTTTTCTTTAAGTAATTGCATTTTACGGGCGTAATCGTTGAATGCTCTTGTGATCGCCGTTTTGGATCCTGATTCATGCGTTCCCCCGTCTTTAGTTCGAACGTTATTTACAAAAGATAAAATATTCTCACTGTAACCATCATTGTATTGAAATGCGAAATCAACTTCGATTTCCTTTTGTATGCCTTCAAATGATATAACTGGATGGAGACCGTCTTTTTCTTCGTTCAGATATTGAACGAACGACTCTAAACCATCTGGATATTTATAAGATTCTTCAACCTCCGTACGCTCATCTTTTAGAACAATTTCTATTCCTTTTAATAAGAATGCTGATTCGCGTAGTCGTTCAGATAATATATCAAACTGAAAATGTACTTGGTTAAAAATAGACGGGTCAGGCTTAAACCTAATCGTCGTACCGGATTTATTCGTATTACCTTTTTGTTCAAGACCCGTTACAGGTTTACCACCATTCTCAAATCGCTGTAAATGCTTTGTGCCATCGCGACATATGCTCACTTCTAGCCATTCTGATAGCGCATTTACAACAGAGGCACCAACTCCGTGTAATCCACCACTGGTTTTGTATCCCCCTTGGCCAAACTTACCGCCAGCATGCAAGACTGTAAATATGACTTCAGGTGTTGGTTTGCCTGTTTTATGTAGTCCAGTTGGCATACCTCTTCCAGAATCTTTAACGGTTATGGATTCATCTTTATGAATAATTACTTCTATTTTGTTTCCGAATCCTGCTAATGCTTCATCGACCGCGTTATCTACAACTTCGTAAACTAAATGATGTAAACCACGATGGTCCGTACTCCCGATATACATACCAGGTCGTTTTCTTACGGCATCTAATCCTTCTAGTACTTGTATTGAATCGTCATTATAAGCTTGATTTGATTGAGACAATCGTACGACCCCTTTCCTCATTCTCTTTATGACATCTGTAATAAAGATTCGCTATGAGATAATAAAATCCCTGTTTTCGAACAGAGATTTTATCCTTGATCTCGATTCCCTATTGTCACAGAATGCACGACTTTGATACATAAATCCATTATGACGGTAAAGTCGTGTTGTTTCAATAGTTCATAGGCATTTTCGTCCGATACACCTAATTGTGCCCAAAATACTTTAGCATCTGTTTCGATAGCATCTTTTGCCACTTCATATAAGTATTCAGACCTTCTGAAAACGTTAATTAAATCTATTTTCTCTTCTACATCTTGCAGACGATCATATGCTTTTTCACCTAGTACTTCATGAACATTAGGATTAACCGGAATGATACGGTAACCTTGTTCTTGCATGATTTTTGATATCTGATAACTCGTCCGCTCTGGATTGTCTGATAAGCCGACAACAGCAATAGTAGAGGTGGTCTTTAAAACTTGCTTTAATTCTTCGTTAGTAGGATTATTCATCATAAACCTCCTAAAGTTTAATATTATTTACTTTAAGAATAGCTTTTTTTGGATATTTTCTCAATCTAAAGGTTATTACTCATAACTTTTATTTTAAAATACCACTTCTTTCTTATATTAAGATTTGATAGAATATAATATGTTAATAAATAGTTACAGACAGTTATGGAGGAACATAAATGGAATATATCATTTATGCATTAATAGCTTATATATTTGGATCAATTCCATCAGCTTTAATAATCGGCAAACTCTTTTATCAAATAGACATTAGAGAACATGGCAGCGGAAATTTAGGTGGTACCAACACCTTTCGTGTTTTAGGTGTTAAAGCAGGACTAGTTGTGTCTATTAAGGACATTTTGAAAGGTACAATACCAGTTGTAATCGTCATCATGTTAGCACCTGAATTACAACCATTAATCGTAGGGGCTTTTGCTGTTATTGGTCATACTTACCCTTTATTCGCAAAATTTCGAGGTGGAAAAGCCGTGGCAACGTCAGGCGGAGTCTTATTAGGCGTTAGCCCACTGTTATTTTTCATTTTGGTCATATCATTTTTTGTTTTTCTTAAACTTTCTAAATATGTATCATTAGCATCAATGTTGACAGGCCTTGTTGCCTTTATCACAGCAATTATTATGCAAGATTTAGGATTAATCATTGTGACATTATTATTGGCTACTTTTGTGATTTACAGACACAGAACTAATATTAAGCGTATAAAGGATAAAACTGAACCAAAAATTAGCTGGATGTAATCAGGAGCCCCTTTTCACGGTGGCTCCTTTTAATTATTTAAAAACGTGGATATACACCTATTACCTTACATTATCACATACATCTACATTGAAAGGTGTCTAATATGAAGAAAAAATTATGGATAATCATTAGTTCAATCGTTGCTTTAAGCATCGTTTTAGTTTTTAATTATAACAATCATACAAATTCAGAATCTAAACCCGTCCAATTTAATTCAACGATCAACGTTGATCATTATAATGAGGTCAAAACATTTGAAACTTCCATTAAATTGAATGCAATTGGTGACCTTATCATTCATGAAGCGGTTTATCAGGATGCTGAAACGTCTACTGGTTATGACTTTGATCCAATGTTTCAAGATATTAAATATTACTTAAGAAACGCAGATATTACGATTGCAAATCAAGAAACGATTTTAGGAGGAGACGAATTAGATTTTTCGAGTTACCCTACCTTTAATACACCACAAGTTTTAGCCAATACGTTAAAAAACTCTGGTATTGATATACTCTCAATGGCCAATAACCATACACTTGACCGTGGTGAAGCAGGCGTTATGAGTGCCACACAATATTTAAATGAAATAGAACTAGACTATGTTGGAGCTTACCAAAGTGAGAATGACCGTAATAAGCATCGTGTTATCCATAGAAAAGGAA
The DNA here is from genome assembly GCF_003843875.1 of Aquisalibacillus elongatus. Lineage (GTDB taxonomy): Bacteria > Bacillota > Bacilli > Bacillales > Alkalibacillaceae > Aquisalibacillus > Aquisalibacillus elongatus. The sequence goes on from NZ_RKRF01000007.1 coordinate 597,621, forward strand.
TCGCGGTTGGTTTTCTGTCTTACACTTATGGAACAAACGGAGTTGCAGTGCCAGAAGGAAAAGATTATTTAGTAAATCTTATTGATGAAGATCAAATATTAAAGGATCTAGAAGAGTTAAAACCAAAAACCGATTTTATCGTCGTAAATATGCACTTCGGACAAGAATACCAATCACTGCCTTCTGAAGAACAGATTCATTTATCTGAATTACTAGCAAATAACGGAGCTGATGTCATACTGGGACACCACCCTCATATCTTGCAACCTGTTGATTGGATCTCTAAAGGTCAAGGTAAGGAGAGTTTCGTTGCTTATTCATTAGGTAATTTCTTATCTGCTCAAATTGACCGCGATCGATCAATCGGCGCGATTATGCAAATACAATTAACCAAAGAAATTGATGAGAATCAAGAAATTAATCTTGATGTCTCAGATGCTAAAATTATGCCGACTTACAATCAATATGAGAACTTTAAAAACTTTAAAATCACACCATTAGTCGAAGTGAGTGAACAACATTTAAGTGATGCAAAACACTGGTTTAAACAAAAGAAAGATCATATTCAATCATTTACTAAGCGTGTAGAAGTTGTTCCTTATTTAGAATAAGTTCAAAAAATTGATATCGGTCAAATGATTAATTATACTTAATTTGTATGGATATGTATGTTGCTCTTACTTGAAAGGAGTCTTAGATATGAACGAAACACAGTCGAAGAAATCATTACCTAGCAAAAACGAACGGCATAAATTATTTGGTTCTGTAGAGCCTGGTCCTAGAACTAAACCGCAGGAAAAAAGTAAAATGCCTGATTTACAAAATACAAAAAAAGACTTTTTATTTGAACTTGATGCTGTTGGTATTTCAAATGTAAAACATCCAATTGTGGTACCAAGTTCTATTAAACCACAAAACCAAACAACGATTGGTCATTTTTACTTTGCAAGTTCTATTTCCCAAGAATCCAAAGGAACGAATATGAGTCGTTTCACACAACAATTACAGGCTTATTATAAAAAAGGGTTTAAAGTAAACATTCCAACTATGAAGGAATTTACAAAGGAATTACAAGAACGTTTGAAACAGAAAGATGCTGAATTAACGGTTGAGTTTCCATGGTTCTTTGAACGTGAGGCACCTTATACAACAGAAGCAGGCATGAATCATGCTGATGCCTGGATGAAAGTTATGTATCATTGTGAAGATGGCTACGATGTTAAAGTCGGTTTAAATGCAAAAATTACGACGTTATGTCCTTGTTCTAAAGAGATTAGCGAATATAGTGCGCACAATCAGCGTGGTAATGTCATGATTGAAGTGACATTAGACCCTAGTTTCAATGATGAAGAAATAGATTGGAAAGCATTATTAATTGAAGCGGCAGAATCTAATGCTAGCGCTCGTATTCATCCTGTTCTAAAAAGACCTGATGAAAAAATGGTAACAGAACAAGCGTACGAAAACCCTCGTTTCGTAGAGGATATGGTTAGATTAGTTTCGAGTGACCTGTATGAAATGGACATGGTTCAAAAATTCCATGTAAAATGTATCAACGAAGAATCCATCCACCTACATGATGCCATTGCATCTATTACTTATGATAAACGTAAGGAACAGTGATTCTCTTGAAGTATCTATTTATTTATCTGATTAAAGGTTATCAGAAATTTATATCACCACTAAAGGGGCCATCTTGTCGGTTTTACCCTACATGCTCTGCCTATGGCCTTGAAGCCTTCCAGAGATTCGGCTTTTTTAAAGGGTTTTATTTAATAGTTAAAAGAATACTGAAATGCCACCCATTTCATCCAGGTGGTGTTGATCCTGTTCCTGAGAAAAAACAATCAACAAAACACTAAGGCAACCCGAATGTTTGGGTTGCCTTTTACTTGAAGCGATTTAATTGGTGTAATTTGTTTTCAGATTTTAATATATCCTCTTGAAATGACCCTATTAAATCAAAATGAGGATACCGATCATCACGGTGAATCCATTTAGGGTTTAAACCATACTTTTTTCCCCACTTAATTAGTTTATCTAAATCACTACAGCCTACTTTTGTAACAGTTTTCATACTAGGAAAGCGATCATCTAGCCAATAATGAGTGATAAAAGCAATCTCACCATTCCTTACCTGCTGTTTCCATTCTTTTAGTTCCTCTCTTTTTAATCCAAATGCCATACACTATTCCCCCATTGCGTTCATATAGGCTTCATGCCAATCTGGGAAATGTTTCTTTATGGAAATCGGTTTAAACGTTTCTTTTTTTACACAGACATGTGTGGAGTGACCAGTAACAGCAAGTGTGCCATCTTCTGTATAAACTTCATAACCATAAACCACTCTAAAACCATCATAGTAATCAATCCATGTTTTAACTTTCGCTGTTTGCCCGTATCTAACAGGCTTTTTATATTTAGCTTGAATATCAACTACTGGCGAAACAACTCCTGCACTCTCCATTGACGCATAACTAAATCCTAGTTGTTCAATTAACTGAGTTCGTCCGATTTCAAACCAGACAAGATAATTCGCGTGATAAACTACTCCCATTTGATCCGTTTCTTGATATCTTACTTTAACGTCTGCTTCATTGACTAGCATGATGTCGAATCTCCCTTACTTTTAGTTTGTTACTATTTTAACATAGTTTTATGAGACCTAATAAAATAAAAAAGCTGGCATAATGCCAGCTCAACTTTAGTGATCATGTGCTTCATCACTAGCTTCTTCTTTTAATCCTTTAATGGACTGCCTTCTTCGTTCATTTTTAGCTTCAATAGCTTGTTTTTGTTCATCTGAAGCAGTTTCCATAGATTCCTCTGCTTCTTCCATATTTTCAATTGTATTTTGAATATTGTCCTGAATCTTTTCGACGTTATCTGAACGATCGTCCGGCTTCGGTTGTTTGTGATTTGCCAATTTATTCAACTCCTTCACATTTTGTCTTAGTTTGTGAAGGATTGCACGTCCTATGCATGTTTTTCTGAGTTTTTAATAACCGATAAGCGTTCATCTAATTTATCATAGATTTTTTCCATTTCATCAGGGTTTTTCATGATCTTTTCTTTTTCACTCTCAATTAATGACTGAAATGTAACATAATCCTTTTTACGCAACATAATCGTCTCCTTTTTGTCAATAGTCTGACCATTATGTTGGTAAAATATACATCAATCGAGCTCGTTCATTTTCTCAACCATTTCATCGTATTCCATAGGCCCTGTTTTTGGCGGAATTTGAATTTCACCTTCTGAGTTAATGAAATACGTCATTGGAAGTCCCATCATATTATATTTAGCTGCTACTTCACTCGTTTCGTCGAATAAAACAGGAAACGTTAACCCATACTCATTCACAAAATTAACAGCATTCTTTTTATTAGATTCTGACGTATTAACAGCTAAAATGACAACTTCATCACTGTATTCTTCATATAACTTTTGCATATCTGGCATTTCGTCTTTACAAGGGTCGCACCAAGAAGCCCAGAAGTTCATAAACACTTTTTTTCCCCGAAAATCTGCTAATTGAACCGTTTCACCTTCAATATTTTTCAACTGAAAATTAGGGGCTGTATCGCCTACATCTGTTCCACCTTGTTCAATGTCCTGTCCTTCTGGATGAACAAAAATCATTTCGCCTTGATTATCATAAGTCTCTTCTTCCTCCGTAACGACATTATATACGATAATACCAAGCAAGGTTATAATCAGCCCAATTGCTAACCACTGTTTAACCCTCAATGTCTTCTCTCCTTCCATTCTTGGTACTTTCTTTAATTCATCTCCTACTTATCTTATCAAAAAATTTTTTTGTATGATGACTTATATTTGAAAACTTTGTTAATGTGTAACCTTATTTTGGAATAAAAGTGTTTGTTGTAGACAGACTATCATTTAGTATGACTTAAGGAGGTTAATGAGATGAAAAAGAAACCTCAAGATCACCAACCAACCAAAAAACAGCAACAACTTGAGGATTTTAAAGTCAATCATGAAGGGAAAGATTTAACAACAGATCAAGGCACAAAGGTATCAAATACTTCCGAGTCCCTTAAAGCTGGACAGCGCGGTCCGACAATCATGGAAGATTTTCACTTTCGTGAAAAAGTAACCCATTTTGACCATGAACGAATCCCTGAGAGAGTTGTTCATGCAAGAGGATTTGGAGCGCACGGTTATTTTCAGGTATATGAACCTCTAACAGATATCACAAGAGCTAAATTTTTACAGGATCCTAATGTAAAAACTCCTGTATTTGTCAGATTTTCAACAGTTGTAGGCTCTCGTGGTTCTGCCGATACAGTTCGAGATGTACGTGGATTTGCAACTAAATTTTATACTGAAGAAGGAAACTTTGATCTAGTTGGAAACAACATGCCTATTTTCTTTATACAAGATGCCATAAAGTTCCCAGATCTAGTACATGCGATTAAACCAGAACCTGATAACGAAATCCCTCAGGCTTCTGCAGCGCATGATACGTTTTGGGATTGGGTGGTTAACAACCAAGAGACGACCCATATGATTATGTGGCTATTATCAGATCGAGGTATTCCGAGAAGTTTTAGAATGATGGAAGGTTTCGGTGTTCATACTTTCCGATTGGTTAATGAACAAGGTAAAGCTCGGTTTGTTAAATTTCATTGGAAGCCTAAATTAGGCGTACATTCATTAACATGGGATGAAGCACAAAAAATCGCAGGTAAAGACCCTGATTTTAACCGCAAAGACTTGTGGGATGCGATTAATAATGGTGAATATCCTGAGTTTGAATTAGGTCTTCAAATTATTGAAGAAGAACAAGAATTTGATTTCGACTTTGATATTTTAGATGCAACAAAAATTTGGCCAGAAGAACAAGTTCCAGTCAAAATAGTCGGGAAAATGACCTTAAATAAAAATCAAGATAATTTCTTTGCTGAAACTGAACAAGCAGCTTTCCACATGGGAAATGTTGTTCCGGGAATTGATTTTACAAATGACCCTTTACTACAAGGACGTCTATTCTCGTATTTAGATACACAACTTTTAAGACTTGGTGGTCCGAACTTCCACGAGATCCCAATTAACCGCCCAATTATACAGTATTATAATAATCAACGTGACGGTTTTCACCGCATGACGATTGACCAAGGTAAAGTCGCTTATTTTCCAAATTCAATTAGACAGAATTATCCTATGCCGCAACCAGGTAAAGATGGCGGATACGAACACTATCAGGAGAAGGTTGAAGGCAGAAAAGTTAGAACGCGAAGTGAAAGTTTTAATGATCACTTTAGTCAAGCTCGTTTGTTTTGGAATAGCATGTCACCTGCAGAGAAAAAGCACATTATAAAGGCTTTCCACTTTGAAGTAGGTAATGTTATGGATAAAAAAATTAGACAAAAGGTTGTAGATTTGTTTAACCAAGTTGATGGTAACCTAGCGAGAGAAATTGCAAAAGGCATAGGTGTAGAGCCACCTACGAAAAAGAACACGATGAGTATTACAGCGACGTCACCTGCTTTAAGTCAAGAAAATACAGTAAAAACACCTCAAACAAGGAAAGTTGCAATTCTTATAGACGAAGGGTTTAATTACAATGAATTTAGACAAGTGATTGTAGGCTTTCAAAAGAATGGGGTTCACTCTGAAGTCATTAGTAAAACATTAAGTCCTGTAAACAGTGAGGAAGGCGATCAAATAGAACCTCAAAAAAGCTATGCGAACAGCCATTCAGTTATATATGATGGGATTTATATTCCAGGTGGTCAGCATGTCGAAAACCTAATAGGCCATAAAGAAGCAAAGGATTTTGTTAATGACGCATTCGCACACGCCAAACCGATTGGAGCCACGAATCAAGCTTTAGATTTATTAACAAATACATTAGTTCAAAACATAGCATATACAAATGATCATAATGGTCAAGTGTACTCCAACTTAGGAGTTGTAACTGTCAATGACTCACAAGATTTAACTGAGTTTAACTCAGCATTTATTGAAGCGATCGCGCAACATCGTCATTGGATGCGTGAAAGTCACGATAAAAAGCAAGCCTAAAAAAAGCACATCGCTACAAGAGCGATGTGCTTTAATTTTATTTTAAGCGTTTTGAAGTTTGTTACGAAGTACCATTTGAAGGATACCGCCGTGACGATAGTAATCAACTTCTACATCACTATCAAAACGAGCAACAACTTCAAATTCTGTTATATTTCCTTCTTCATCTGTTGCTGTCACTTTAACAAGGTCATGTGGCTTAACATCTTCTGTAACCTCTACATCAAATGTTTCTTTACCTGTTAGACCTAATGATTCAATGCTATCACCGTCTTGGAATTGTAATGGTAATACACCCATCATAACAAGGTTAGAGCGGTGAATACGCTCGAAGCTTTCTGCAATTACTGTCTTAATGCCTAATAAGTCAGTACCTTTCGCAGCCCAGTCACGGGAGCTTCCCATTCCATAGTCTTTTCCAGCAATAACACATAAGCCTGTGCCATCTTCTTTGTATTTCATCGCTGCATCATAAATAGGCATAACATCGCCAGTTGGCCAGTAAGTTGTGTAGCCACCTTCTTTGCCGCCAGCGATTTCATTACGAATACGGATGTTTCCGAACGTACCGCGCATCATAACTTCATGGTTACCACGACGAGAACCGTATGAGTTAAAGTTACGTGGAGAAACGTCTTTATCCATGAGGTAACGACCTGCTGGCATGTCTTTCGGAATAGCGCCTGCTGGTGAGATGTGGTCAGTCGTTACAGAGTCACCAAACTTACCAATAACACGCATAGCATTAAGTGGTGAAACCTCTTTTGGATCTTTAGACATTTCTTCAAAGAATGGTGGGTTTTGAATATAAGTTGATTCCTCATCCCACTCATAAAGTGGCTCATCAGTAGTTTGAATAGCGTTCCACTTTTCGTTAGAGTTGAATACTTCTTCATACTCTTTACGGAAGATCTCCGGTGTTACAACTTTAGAAATTTCAGATTTAATTTCCTCAGATGAAGGCCAGATATCTTTGAAGAAAACATCGTTTCCATCATGGTCCTGACCGATTGGATCATTAAGAAGGTCAATGTCTACTGTACCCGCTAGTGCATAAGCAACCACTAGTGGTGGTGAAGCTAAATAGTTTGCACGTACTAATGGATGGATACGACCTTCAAAGTTACGGTTACCTGAAAGAACAGATGCAACCGTTAAATCAGATTCAGCAATTGTCTCTTCAATTTCAGGTAGTAATGGACCAGAGTTACCGATACAAGTTGTACAACCATAACCAACTAAGTTAAAACCTAATTGATTTAGATATTCCATTAAACCAGAATTCTCTAAGTAGTTTGTTACAACTTTAGACCCTGGTGCTAGAGATGTTTTGACATAGTCAGGAACATCTAAACCTTTTTCAACAGCATTTTTAGCTAATAAGCCCGCACCTAGCATAACGTGAGGGTTAGAAGTGTTTGTACAAGATGTGATCGCTGCAATTGCAAGCGCTCCTGTTTTCATCGTCACTTCAGAACCATCGTTAAACTTAACAACAGCTTCTTTATCCTTCTCGTCTTCATCTAGACCGAAACCTTGGTTTCCAGCTGGTGCTGTTAATGCTTTGTTGAATGAATCTTTCATTTCAGATAAAGCGATTAAATCTTGTGGACGTTTAGGTCCTGATAAGTTCGGTTCTAACTCTGAAAGATCAATTTCAACTAAGTCAGTGAATTCAGGATCTTCTTGATCTGGTGTATAGAATAATTCATTCTTTTGTAAATATTCTTTTACAAGTTGAACTTGCTCTTCACTACGACCAGTTAAACGCATGTAATTTAATGATTCTTCATCAACTGGGAAGAAACCACAAGTTGCACCATACTCAGGTGCCATGTTAGAAATTGTTGCACGGTCAGCTAATGGCATTTCAGATAAGCCAGGACCGAAGAATTCAACAAATTTACCAACAACTTTCTTCTCACGTAACACTTGAGTTACTTTAAGTGCTAAGTCAGTAGCTGTTGTTCCTTCTGGGAAGCTTCCTTTTAATTTAACACCGACAACTTCTGGTGTTGGGAAATATGATGGTTGGCCAAGCATTCCTGCTTCAGCTTCAATACCACCTACACCCCAGCCAAGGACACCTAGACCATTAATCATAGTTGTATGAGAGTCTGTACCGACAAGTGTGTCAGGGAACGCATCATACGTACCATCTTCTTGTTCTTGTTCATGTACAACATTTGCAATGTACTCTAAGTTAACTTGGTGTACAATACCAGTTGCTGGTGGAACAGCACGGTAGTTATCAAAAGCTTTTTGAGCCCAATGTAGGAACTCATAACGCTCATTGTTTCGTTCAAATTCAATTTCCATGTTTGCTTTTAACGCATTTGGTGTACCATATTGGTCGACCTGTACAGAGTGGTCGATAACTAGATCAACTGGTACCTCCGGGTTAATTTGATCAGGACTTCCTCCCATATCAACCATTGCTTTTCTTAGAGAAGCTAGGTCAACTACTGCTGGAACTCCTGTGAAGTCTTGTAAAATGACACGAGATGGTTTGAAAGGTACGTCGACTGACACCCCTTTACCCCACTTCGCTAATTTTTCGATGTGTTCATCCTTAATGACATGGCCATCATGTTGACGTAAAACCGACTCTAATAGCACACGAATAGAAAAAGGTAAGCGAGATATCTTGCCTAAACCTTGTTCTTCAAGTGCTTTTAGATGGTAATAGTTATACGTCTTACCATTAAGCTCAAATTGCTTCTTGGCATTAAAGGCACTATTTGCTGTCACGATATTACCCCCTTAATGAAGATATGTAGTTTAATAGATGATTCGTTCAAACACATGAATCACTCTTTTTCCGCACTTCTACATTTTATATGAATTTAATATAGAAGTAAAACATTTGAGCCAAAATTTTAAGCTTAAAATTCATGAAAACCCTTACATTGAGAGTGTTTTGGTAAGCTCCTCCAAATGCTGTAATACAACTTTTGAGTCATGTGGCGAAATAGTTCTAAAATCTAGAATAACTTTTTCATGTTCAATTCTAGTAATCATAGGAGGGTTCATTTGTCTAAGAACTTTATGAATCTTTTCTGCTGAATGTTTGTGATGCATAATAGAAATACCGTAAGATTCTAGTTGGACTTCAGGTAAAGTTCCTCCTCCTACTTGCGATAATAACTCTTCTCCCTTTAACACTAAACTAGATTCATTAGAATTAATTGTATGAAGGACTTCATTAACTTGTTGTAAGATTTCTTCTTTAGTTTTCACAATATCTCGAATCGTAGGATTGTCGACCGTTACTCGATTATAGAAATACGTTTTAAAAGTTTCCTCTAATGCAGCATAACTAAGTTTATCGACGCGCAATACTCTAGCTAGTTGGTGTTTTTTTAGTTGATCAATATATTTTTTCTTACCGGCAATAACACCTACTTGAGGGCCTCCCAATAATTTATCCCCACTAAAAGAAACTAAATCAATCCCGGAAGAAATGACATCTTGAATAGTTGGCTCACTACCAATTCCCCATGACGTTAAATCATATAACATCCCACTACCTAAATCCTCATACACCATTAATTGATGCTCTTTACCTAAAGTCACAAGTTCTTCTCTAGAAACTTGTTTGGTAAAACCAAGCATGTGAAAATTACTCGTATGAACTTTCATCAACATAGCAGTCTGATCATTAATCGCTTGTTCGTAATCATAAGGGTGTGTTTTATTAGTAGTTCCAATTTCTTTCAGAATAGCTCCGCTTTCTTCCATTATGGACGAAACTCGAAAACTACCGCCTATCTCTACTAGTTCACCCCTAGAGACAATCGTTTCTTTACTTTTAGCAAAAGCTGAAAGTACCATATAAACGCTGGCTGCATTATTGTTTACGACAATAGCTGATTCAGCTCCTGTAAGTTCTTTAATATAATCCTCTACTAAGTCATGCCTTGAGCCTCTTGTCCCCTTTTCGTGGTCATATTCTAATGTCGAATAGTTTTCAGCCACTTCAAGGACTTTTTTTACGGCTGATTCAGGTAACCTTGCACGCCCTAAGTTGGTGTGTAAAACCGTTCCTGTGGCATTTATGACCGGTCTAATATTAGGTGATTGAAACTGTTGAATTGATAAAACGCTTTGATTAACAATATAATTTGTTAATTCATCTCGATTTTGAAAAGATATCTTTTGAAGTTGTATCTCTTGTCTAATTGATTCTAATACTGATTGTATATGTTCTTTAACAACGTCAGAAATTAGTTGATGATTATCCATGTAACTCTGAATACTTGGATGATTTAAAAGCTCATGGACAGGTGGAATTTTACGCAACATTTGATTCATTAATGGTCCAACCTTTTTTCTTTTTATTATACCAAAGGTTCTACTGAATAGAAAAAGCATGCGAATTAACGCATGCTTTCATCTATTTCTTTCAATTGCTCAATTAGTTCTTCATTGTCTGGGAATACGCCAGTATCTAATTTAGAATATACTTTTTCGTCATTCACGATCACTTCAAAAGCCCCTCCAGATGAAGGTGTTAACTTCATTTCTGTGATGTTATGACGAAATTCAGATAAAAGTTCTTCTGCGAGACTCGCAGCTTTTGGTGCGTAGTTTCACATCATGCAAAATTCAATCGATACTTTGTAACTCATATGTATACCCCCTCTATCTTTAGTAATAGATTATTATAAATGTTAAACTTTTTCAACAATGATGGTTTCTAGTATAATGATTATATTAAATATTGGGGGTGAATTCATGAACAGAGATCAAGAAGAAATTATTCGACTAACTTCTTTATCCTCCAAAGCTGGATGAGGCTGCAAACTCGCCCCGAGCGAATTGACTCAAGTTTTGAGTCAAGTTAAAACACATGAACACGATCCAAATGTTATGTATAGCCAAAACAGTTCAGATGACGCAGGTGTTTATCAAATAACCGATGAAATTGCACTTGTTCAATCTGTTGATTATTTCACGCCTATTGTTGATGACCCGTATACATTTGGTCAAATTGCCGCTGCCAATGCTTTAAGTGATTTGTATGCCATGGGGGCAGACGTGAAAACAGCATTAAATATTGTTGGATTTTCAGTCGAAAAATATGGATCAGACATTCTTGCAAGAATATTACAAGGTGCTGAAGATAAAGTTTATGAAGCGGGTGGTTCTATAATTGGAGGCCACTCTATCGACGATGACGAACCTAAATTTGGACTATCAGTAACGGGGGTTGCTCATCCCGATCGTATTTATCGAAATAATGGAGCTAAAGCAGGTGATGTCTTAGTTCTAACGAAACCGATTGGAACAGGAATCATAACAACAGCTATTAAGAAAGGGTTAGCAAGTAATTCTGAGCAACAAGAAGTGATTAATTGGATGTCCAAGTTAAATCGTAAAGCATCTGAGTTACTTAAACCTTATGATGTTCATGCGTGTACCGACGTTACTGGATTTGGACTATTAGGTCATGCTTATGAGATTGCAAACGGTAGCAATGTCTCAATAGAAATCACAAACTCATCCGTTCCTGTTATTAACGGAACTAAGCGCCTAGCTGAAAAAGGCGCAATTCCTGGTGGATCTAAAAGTAATTTAAAATGGTTAAAATCATTTACCCAGTTCGATAATAAAATCGATGAAATTGATCGATATATTTTAGGTGATGCCATCACATCAGGTGGTTTGCTAATATCGTTAAGTGAAGAAGATGCTAAAGCATATGTTTCTGAAGCGAATCAAAACGATATCGAAGCTTCTATAATAGGTCGTGTTTTTGAGGAAAGTAAAACCAAAATCTATATTCAATAATTAAAGGTTGCCAATCACAAAGTTGGCAACCTTTATTTGATCCAAACTCTTCTTTGTTCTTCGCGTTTGGTCATATGCATTTGGTCTAACATTTCTAAAAATGGTATTAAATATTTTCGTGAGACTCCTAACAGATCTTTGGCCTCTTTTAAATCAAAAATTTCGCTTGTTTGGTCCCTTAGTTGATTCGTAGCTTGATAAAACACATTTGTTTCAATTACCATTTGTTCTGTTAATGGAATAACTAAACGTTGTTGTATAAAGTATAGTTTAATGTCTTCTTGTAATTTCTTTTGATCCACGTGAGTATCTAAGTAATCTTTAAAATTTTTAACCTTAAGTTCATCTTCACTAAGACCTTTTAAAATATTATTAATTAATTGCTGATTGGATTCAGTGATGGTGATTTTAAATTCAGGTAAAAGAATGTAAGTGTCTTCTTGCAAAAACACACCTTGCTCAATGAGCTCATCTATTAAAATTTTATTTTCTGGATTGGGTAGATCAATAGATGATAAAAGTGCTGATTTATCTATCCCTTTAAGAAGTGGGTGTTCTTCATGAAATGAATTGACGATTTTGATTAGGTCTTCTTTCAAATCTTTAACAAATCGCTTTAAGAATAAATGACCTTTAAGATCAACTATATCATCGTTTAAGGTTTGAATGCGTGAATTGAGTTGCTCTTCTAATTTCCGAATGGTTATTCCAGGGTGTTGTGCCACTTTATCTGTTAAAAATTCCTCCGCACTAAATGACGCTTTATGTCTTAATTGTTCTACCGTTTCTACGCCATGTCGATGTTTAATGGCATGTGGTTCAATTATACGTCCGCCTCCAATCATTTCAATTGGTGTGGCCCGGCGCAAGATAAATCGCTGATCTTTAAGGACAAAAACGTCGTTATCCAACAGAATTTGTGCATATACAGTCTTGGAATCGGACGTTAATGAATTACGATCGAAAAAAACAATTTTCCCAAAAACTTCGCTCGTTCCAGTGTGAAACTTGATAGGGGCTCTTTGTTTAATTTCTGATTTTAAAAGGGAACTTATATTTAGCTCAATATCAATTCGATTCGTCGCTTTTGCGTGTCGGTTTTTAGTAAGAACCGTCCCCCTCTTAAGATCTCCTACGCTCACATTTTTAAGCGCAAAAGCAGCGCGTTGACCTGCAAATACTTCATCAACTGAGCTGTTAAAATGCTGGAGACTTTTAATTTGGGTTTTAATAGATTGGGGCATAAGATAGACGTCATCGTTTACCGAAACTTGTCCCTCCATCACAGTGCCTCGTGCGATCGTTCCAATACCATGCTTATGAAAACTCTGGTCAAATGGCACAAATAGATGGTAATTTGAGTGGTTATGCTCAACCAATTCTAACTGACGAATCATTTGTTGCTTTAAAAAATCGATACCCTTACCAGAAATGGAATCGACTTCTAAAACAGGAGTCTGATAAAAGACAGTATGTTTTACGGTTTGATTTATATCTTCTTTAACTAAATCTAATAATTCGCGATCAACGAGGTCTGTCTTCGTTAAGACAATCAAATGATTCGTGATATTTAAATGAGTTAAAATATCAATATGTTCTAATGTTTGTGGCATGATACCTTCATCAGCAGCAATCACAAGGACTGTAAGATCGATAGCCGATACCCCTGCGATCATTTGTTTAATAAACTTCTCATGACCTGGAACATCGATAATTGATACACTCATGTGTTCATCTTGAAATAGTGGCGCATACCCTAGTTCAATCGAAATTCGACGTTCTTTCTCTTCTTTCAAACGATCAGTATCGACGTTGGTTAGTGCTTTTACTAACTCCGTTTTACCATGGTCGATATGACCGGCCATTCCAATCGTATAATGCTGCTTATTCATGACGTTACACCAACCAGTTTTAATAAAATCTTACTCGGAAAATACTTCCTTGTTTCTCATTGTCCATTACTGTAAGAGATGCATGATGATTGTCCAAAATCTGCTTGGTCACCATGATACCAAGACCCGTACCCTTTTCCTTCGTTGTTAAGAATGGTTCACCCAGTCTATCTTTAAGTTCATCAGGCACACCTTCGCCTTCATCGATCACGTCTATTGTTAAAGTATCAGCCTGGTAAATATGAACCTGGATAGTTCCTTCTCGCTCCATGGCTTCAATTGCATTCTTTATTAAGTTAATAAAGACTTGCTTAATTTGTGAGCGATCACAGTTTGTCACATATTCTTTAACATCGGACTTCAAATCAATATTAATATCATACAACCTAGCTTGAGTTTTCATCAATAAACAAACTTCTTTAATTAATGTAGGGATACATTCGGGTTTGAATTGTAATTCAGATGGTTTAGCAATATATAATAATTCCGAAGTAATAGATTCAATCTTTTCGACTTCATCTTTCATTATATTAAAAAATTCATTTTTATCTTTAACGTCGTTTTCTAATAATTGCAAGAATCCTTTAATAGACGTTAGTGGGTTTCGGATCTCATGAACGACACTAGCCGCTAGTTGGCCAACAGAAGAAAGTTTCTCAGAATTCATTAGCATTTTACGTGCAATTTTTAATTCTGAGATATCATTAATAACGGCAATGTAGTAAGTTTTGCCTTTAATATTATCATCAACTTTGCCAATATACGATTTAGTGTAAATAATCTGATTGTCTTGATCTTTAAAATTTAACTCCAATGACTTTCGATCAAAGCCCAACGATTCAACATTATTTATAAGAAGTTCTTTATCATCTTCTAATAAAAAACTTAACAATGAACTTCCTACAACATAGTCTTTTGAATAACCTAAAATCGTTTCTGCTGAATAAGAACTATACACGATTTTATAATTTTCATCAAAAACAAGTTTTATATTTGTGGAATTTGTATCGAACCATTGGAACACTGAGTTCAACAAATCTTGATCTAGATCAAGCTGAACATCATCATTTACAACTAGCGGATGTTTCTTCATTCGATTATTCCCCCCAAAGAACGACCCCTTATACCCCTAGAATATGTTATATATAATTCGAAATATGACACACTATTCATTTTAAACAAAAATTGTCTGAAAAGCAAAAACGATTTTAAATATTTAGAAATATTACAAGAATGTAAATATCTAATAGTCACTCTTTCTCCACATCTAATAATAGTTTTATATTGAAGATGCTTCTAAAAATTAGATATAATATAAAATTGAAGAAACATTTGGGGCTGGTTACAAGGCTGGTGCTTGTCGCGGTCTTCAAAACCGTCTGGGAGGCGCGTGTCGTCTTCGGTGGGTTCGATTCCCACACAGTCCCGCCATATTTATAGAAGTGAGTGAAATACATGTCTGAAATAACAGGGTATTTAATTATATTATGGGGCATTATCATGATCACCTTATTAGGAATCGGTGGCTTTTTTATGTTTCGTAAATTTCTTAAAAAGCTTCCAAAGGATGATGGTAAGTCTATTATTGATTGGGAAGAGTATTATGTAGAACAGACAATCCATATGTGGAATGAGGAAGAAAAGAAATTACTCAATGAATTAGTAGAACCAGTTCCTCAACTATTTCGCGACGTGGCTAAGCAAAAAATTGCAGCCAAAATTGGTGAAGTAGCATTAAAAAAGAATTACCGAAAGATTACGTTAGATATTATTATTGAAGGCTATATATTAGCAACTCCAAAACGCGACCATAAATTCCTAATCAAACGACTAAATGAAAAAAATATCGACTTTTCAACATATGAACACCTATTAGAAAAGCAATGAGACATCCAAAACTGATGCTCATTGCTTTTCTAGTATTCACTATATTTTAAACCAAAAAGTATGAAGATGTCCGTTCGAGTTTAAACCAATTGAACCATCGTGTTTATCAATTATTTCTTTTGCAATTGCTAAACCTAAGCCACTTCCTCCACTCTTTCTTGATCTCCCTTCATCTAACCTATAAAACCGTTTAAAAATATTTTCACTCTCATGTTCTGGAACTTCGTTACCTTCAGATGTAATAGAAAACACATAACCTTCATTATCAGAAGATCCTTCAATCACAACAGGTGAAGTCCCGGTATGATAATTCAAAGCATTATCGATTAAATTGGTCACCACTTGTTGAATACCATCAGGTTGTATTTTAATTCGTTTTGAATCAATTTGCGTTTCGATTTGAATTTGTAATTGTTCAAATTCTAAATTAAATATGGCGATACATCGATTTATAATCTCGGATATGTCGACTTCTTCTAATTGAATAACACGTTGAGATTTTACGATATCCCATTCTTTTAACTGATCTAATTGATTAATTAATTGTTTGAGATGTTCTGATTCTGAGTGCAGAGATTCAAATATGGTTTGTTCATAATCTAAATCGCCATTTTTTAATGCATACAAATATCCGTTTAGGTTCGAAATCGGAGTTCTGATCTCATGCGACAAATCTGAGATCATTTTCTTTCGTAATTGATTATTACGTTCAAGTTGATTTATTAATTCATTATATTGATAAACCAATTCTCCAATTTCATCATCTGACGTATATTGAACTTGCTCAGGATAAGTTCCTTCTTTTAATTTTTTAGTTGAATGGATCATTTCTTTAATGGGTTTAATCATCGTTTTAGTCAAATAAAAGTGTAATAAACTACCGATTAAAATCGTTAACATTGCAAAGATAATCAAATACTGTAATAACAACGACTCAAAGCGCTCTTGTTGTTGAGTATTAAGATTTCCTAAAGATTCAACTAGCAAACAGGCTGTTTGGTAGATTGCAAAACTGCTCACAATTATAGCTAATGTAATTATGATTAAGTTTAATGAGGTTAAGCGAAATAATAAACTTTTAAATATCGGATTACGGAACAAACTTATACCCCATTCCTCTAACCGTTTGAATTCGCCTTCTTGGTTCTCTTTTGTCATTTAACTTTATTCTTAGTTTCTTAATATGAGCATCAATCGTACGATCTAATACGTCTTGCTCATTATTTGGGTATAGTTGATTTAATAATTGTTCACGTGTAAAAACAGTATTTGGATTAGACATTAGGAAATAAAGTAAACTAAACTCGTGCTTCGTTAAGTCTATTTCTTCCCCGTTGAGCAAAACTTCCCCTTTTCTTACTTTAATACTTAAGCCATCATAAGTGATTTTTTGACAATAATGCCCTGTTCTTCTTAGGACGGCTTCAACATGTGCCATAAGTTCATTTGGGTCGAATGGTTTAGTGATATAATCATCAGCTCCCATTCGAAGGCCACTTATTTTATCGTCAACTTGAGCCTTTGCTGATAGCATAATAATGGACACATCTTGTTCTGTTTCTCTTACCCACTCACAAAATTCTTCTCCGCTTACTTTAGGTAGCATTAAATCTAATATAATAAGGCAAGGCTGATGGTGCAAGAAAACTTCTTTAGCATCTTCCCCATCAGCTGCTTCTACGACATGATACTCATTTTTCTCTAAATATAGCTTAACTAAACGCCGAATCATTTGGTCGTCTTCAACAACAAGAATTGTTTGATCCATCTGATAACACCTCAACTACACATTATACGAAACAACATACCGTTAATCCATCTTTTCGTACTCTTGAATCATCATTTCATAATTCATGGCCCCCATTGATTTATGCCTAATAATACCTTGAGAATCAACAAAATATGATGTTGGGTATGCCATGATTTGATATTCAATTGAGACGTCATCATCTTCATCTATTGGAATTTGGAAAGTCAGACCGAACTCATCTACAAATTCCTCAACATCTTCCATACTATCTTCAGTAGAATATAAATTAACTGCTAGGATTTCTACGTCTTTTTCTTCATAAAACTTTTGCATATCAGGCATTTCGGCACGGCAAGGTGGACACCATGTTGCCCAGAAGTTAAGCATGACTCGCTTACCTCTATAATCTGATAACTTAACCGTTTCACCTTCTAAAGTTTTCAACTCAAAATCAGGGGCCTGGCTACCAACCTCAAGACCAACCTCAGCGTCTTCCACACTTTCATCATCAGGCTCGGTGCTCATCATAAAGCCACCATCATCCGAATTTTCATCTTTCTCCCCTTCATTCGTGGAACCAACTAAATCATAAACAGCAAAACCAAACATAGCGATAACGACTAATAAGATAATATATTTTTTCATGACTGTCCTCCTTTAACCTAGGTTTGCCATCCAAGTATCTTGGACTAGACTTAATAAGAAGCTTGATATTCTTGACATTTGACCTGTGAATAGTAAAACACCCATGATGATCATTAACGTGCCGCCGACTTTCATAATAATTCCACTATATTTTACGATTACTTTTGTGGAGCTAATAAAGAACGTTAAGATTAAAAATGGTAATGCAAATCCAATAACATATAAAATGGTATAGAAAGTGCCTTGGGTCGGGTTACTTGCGGCAACAACTAAAATTGATGCGAAAATGGGCCCAATACATGGCGTCCACCCAGCTGCAAAACCCATTCCTACAACAATCGTTCCTAAGTATCCAGTAGGTCTATTAGCAACATTGAATCTTTTTTCTTTCATAAAGGTTGTAATATTTAACCAACCGGCAACAAACAAGCCCATTATGATAATGATAACTCCAGCTATTCTCTGAATAAATTGACCGGATTCACCTGTTAAAAGTCCTTGTATCCATTGGCCTAAAAACGATACACCGACACCTAAACTAATAAATACTAACGAAACCCCTACCAAGAACAAAATCGAATGTAAAAATAACGTTGATTTTATTTTGACATTGTTGCTTGACTCAAGTTCCTTAACACTGATTCCTGTAATGTATGAAAGGTAAGCTGGGAATAACGGCAGTGTACATGGTGATAAAAAGGATAAAACACCTGCCCCAAAGGCTAACCACAATGTTAAATCTGTTGCTTCAATCATGACGTCACCTGCTTTCTATTATTTATAAACATTAATACGACCCCTATAATCATAAGAACGACAAAAAACCAAGGTGATATTAAATAACCAAACACCGTCGTAAATGGTAATGTCATTGCCAACAACCACTGGCCTGTCCCCCATATGATCAAGATAAGTCCACTTAATAATTGTTTAGATAGGTAAGTATTTAATACAACAAATATAATGGTTAAGGTGACTAATAAAGTTAAGTATCGCCATCCATAAGTATTATCCTGCCAAACTAAATCCATAAATTCATAAAAGAATGAAGCTAAAAGTACAATACCAATCGTCGTATAACTAAATAGTGCTAATTGCACTTTCTTTTGTATAACTTTACGGACGACTAATAATAAAGATATGACAAAGGCAAAATAAAATGCGCTTGAATGACTCGGATACGCTAAGACAACGATTGGATCTTTAATAAATGTAGAAACATTAAAAACGATTTTTCCAATCCAGATTAAAATAATAAAATTAGTAACAAATGACAAAACCTCTTCAATATATGTCTTTTTGGTTTGTTTTGTTTCATCACTAATGATATAAAATGATGCCATAGCTAAAATAAAACTTGCAACGAGTATTGCGACAGAAATTACCGCTGATGTTGCGCTCATATACTCACCTTCTCTTTCTATAAATAATCATAATAAATGTTTATGAAAGTTTGATGAAAGCTAAAATATTTTATCCCAAAGAAAAAAGTTCACGATTAATTAGATCGTGAACTTAGTTTAAATTGATTCATATTTAAGTTTTGCCTTAACTTAATGAATTTTAATAACATAGCAATTCTCCAAGTAAATAACATTCCAAAGGCTAATAAATAAAACATTCCACTAGTTTCACCAACAGATATCCCTTGTCCTAAGTAAATCTTTAAAGCAATCCTTAATAAAAGTAAAAAAATCAAAATAAATATAAATACTTTAGAAGGTTTTAAGTAAATGTTATTTCCCTTGATCTCAAAGTTTGATGTTAATATTAGCAAAACTGAAAAGACCATACCAACTGACAAGGCTTCTAATACTTGCCACCACGATACTTGGAAATATGGGAATAAAAACATTAACGCTCCAGTGCTCATGGCAATTGGAGGTATTATAATTTTTTTAACGGATGCTGGCTTCTTTGACGCCCGCGAACGAACTATTATCATCATAGTCGCCATCAAAACAAACATAATAGACGTCAGAACAGCAAATAATGTACTCTCAAAGAACACCTTTTATACACCTACATCTTCATTGGAATCATCATCTGAATCTGTAGCAATAGATAGAATAATGGTTAGTGTAATCCCAACAACAACTAAATATACACCTAGGTCAAAAATCATAGCAGTTGCTAAATGCTTTTCACCTAAGATTGGAAAATTAAAATAGTCTGATGTTTGAGATAAGAAAGCTTCACCAAAAGCAATAGCTCCAATTCCTGATAACAGTGTGATTAGAAGGCCAACTACAGCAATGAGTCTAAAGTTTATCGGTAAGATCTTTTTAATCTTCTCATACCCATACGTCATGTACATTAAAATAAAAGCAGCTGCTGTTGTCAATCCTCCTATGAACCCACCACCTGGTGCATTATGTCCTGCAAAGAATAAGTATACGGAAAAACCTAATAAAAGAAATGCAATGAGTTGTGTTGTCGTACGTAATATAAGATCGTTTGGTTGGTTCATCTTCATAACTCCTTATTTCTTCACGATTCGATGATACTCTTATTCTAATACAATTAATATATGAAAGACAAATCATATTAAAAACCAGAAAAGCCAAATAGCCCTGCTAAATATTGGGTTAAGTCTCTCATCCAGTCAAAGAACAGTGCAACACCTAAGAATATTAGTACATAACCACCTATTTTTGTAATTGTTTTAGCGTATCGTTTTAACCAATCCAATTTACCTACAAAGAATGATAAAACAAAGAATGGGATTGAGAATCCTAATGAGTAAGCTGTCATTAAGACAACACTAGTTTGTGGTTCAGTAGCAGCAAGTGTAATGACTGCCATTAAAATTGGACCTGTACACGGTGTCCAGCTCATAGAAAATGCCATTCCAATAAATAATGTTCCTATATAACCAGCTGGTCGATTTTTTAATGTGACTTTTCGTTCTTTCATTAAAAATTCGAAATTAAAGACACCTAACATCACAAATCCAAAGAATATGATTAGAACTGCCCCTAATTGGCGAATTAAATCGCGGTAAGTAAGTAAAAAGTCACCAATTAGATAACCTGAAAAACCAAGCATAATAAAAATCGACGAAAATCCAATTAAGAAAAATAAGGTATGTAACATACTACGTTTTCTTAACATAGCATTTTCTGTTTTAAGTTCTTCAACGCTCATCCCTGTTACATAAGATAGAAAAACAGGATATAGAGGTAATACGCATGGTGATATAAAAGACAGAAAACCTGCCCCGAATGCCAAAAATATATTAACATCCATTTTATTACTTCCTTTCACATCAATCTAACACTATCGTATCAAATAAAATCCCGACAGCGAGGATTGATGCTTGACTATTTAGTGAAAATTAAAAAAGAGATAGACCCATCGTCTATCCCCCTTTATTTTTTCTTCTTATTTGGCGTTTCCATTTGTTGATTCATTTGCTTCATCATTTGATTAATTTTCTTCTGTGATGGCTTTTGACCCATTTGCATCATCATGGTACGAAGCATTTGTTCATTAATTGGTGGGTTTTTCTTTAAATAATTCATCATCGTTTTACGCGCAATAAAGAATCCGATGACTAGTCCCACTATTAAAGCTGCAATAGCGATGAGTACGACCCAAATTGTGCTCATTATTAAATTTTCCTCCTTCTAGTTGTCTCTCAATAAGTATATTAAAACATCTGTATTATGACAATAGAGTTTTTATAGAGAATATATTTCTTTACCAGCGAATGGTGTAATCCAACCACATTCAAAAGTTTCAAAGTTTACTGCGAAAATATGTGGATGAAAAGACTTTAAATACTGAAACAGTAATTGATCTAAATCAATAATAGACTGAGCATGTATCGTTAAGACATATTCATCTACTTCAATATTAATAAATTGTCCCTCAACACCGATCATAATTTGATCACGATTGATTTTAAGTGTTAGTTCATGATCAATTGCGTCATTAAGATGTAAATATAAGTCCTTAGTATTAATTTTGTCTAATACTAATTTGTACTGACTTCTAGCTTCTTCAGGATATTCTAGCAATTGTTCATATAAGAAACGATAAACCGTATCAATTTTATAATAAAAATGCTGAGCGTAATCTGACTTAAAAAGATATAAAGAATATTGATACATGATATGTCCCCCTTTTGGGACATATCGTATCAATAATATACAGCGAAATTTGTCAAAGTTTCAGTTGATATTGAAAAACCTTGAATTTTTTACAACATTATTTGCTTAATAATTGTTTTGCCTTTTCAACTACATTCTCAACTGTAAATCCATACTCTTCCATCACTTTGTTTCCTGGAGCTGAAGCACCGTACTTAGAAATACCTAAAACATCTCCGTTAATGCCCGTGTAACGCTCCCAGCCAAATGGTGATGCCATTTCAACTGCTAGTCGCTTCTCGACACTTGATGGTAATACAGACTCTTTGTATTGGTCATCTTGCTGACCGAATAAAAACCATGATGGCATACTTACAACTTGAGCATGAATGCCTTCTTCTTTCAATTGTTCGCTAGCCTTATAAACAAGTTGAACTTCAGAACCAGAAGCTAATAATAATAAGTCTGCCTGATCTTTTTCAGCTTCTTTTACAATATACGCACCCTTTTGAACGCCTTCTTTTGCCTTGCTTGCTGTCTCAGGTAAAATTGGAAGACCTTGTCTTGTCAACACAAGTGCTGTAGGCTCTGTCTCGGACTGAAGAGCAATTTCCCAAGCCGCTTTTGTCTCATTTGCATCCGCAGGGCGAATTAAGTTTAAGTTAGGCATTGCACGTAGTGAAGGTAACTGTTCAATTGGTTCGTGTGTAGGACCGTCTTCACCTACTGCAATGGAATCATGGGTAAATACGTAAGTTGATGGTATTCCCATTAAAGCTGATAATCTAAGTGCAGGTCTTAAGTAATCACTAAATACAAAGAATGTTCCTGCATAAGCATTAACGCCACCATGTAATGTCATCCCATTTAGCGCACATGCCATAGCGAATTCACGTACACCAAACCAAATATTACGTCCTGAATAATCAGGATACTTGAAGTCGTCTTCTTCTTTTAGCGTCGTTTTATTCGAACCAGCTAAATCAGCACTTCCTCCAAATAAGTTTGGAATATTTTGAGCAAGAGCATTTAAAACTTCTCCTGATGCAGCGCGTGTAGCTAATGCTTTTGAGTTTTCATCGTACTCCGGAAGATCAGCATCCCAACCTTCTGGAAGTTCGCCATTAATCGCTTGTTCAAATTCCGCAGCTAATTCTGGATGAGCTTCCTTGTATTGTTCAAATAGATTCACCCAATCCTCTTCAGCTTTTTTACCACGATTAACTGCTTTTTCTTCAAAGTCAGCTTTAACATCTTCAGGTACGTGGAATTCATCATGATCCCACTCATAGTGTGCTTTAGCCAATTGACGTTCGTCATTACCTAAAGGCAAACCATGCGCATCAGCTTTTCCGCCTTTATTTGGAGCACCATAACCAATAACCGTTTTGACTTCGATTAATGTTGGTTGATCTTGATTAGTTCTTGCATCTTGAAGTGCTTTTTCAATCGTTTCCGTATCATTACCGTCTTCTACACGAATGACCTGCCAGCCATATGACTTAAAACGATCTTCTACACTTTCAGAGAATGAACGATGTAAGTCACCGTCTAATGAAATATCATTAGAATCATACATCACAATTAACTTACCTAATTTTAAGTGACCTGCTAATGAGGCTGATTCTTGAGAAACACCTTCCATTAGATCTCCATCACCACAAATGCTATAAGTATAATGGTCCACAACAGGGAATTGATCCGTGTTATATTTAGAAGCTAAAAACCTCTCAGCCATTGCCATCCCAACTGACATAGCAATACCTTGTCCTAATGGTCCAGTTGTAGCTTCCACTCCATCTGTATGACCGTACTCTGGGTGTCCTGGAGTATTAGAACCCCATTGTCGGAAGTTTTTAAGGTCATCCATAGATACTTTATATCCTGATAAATGTAGTAAGGAATAAAGTAGCATCGACCCATGACCAGCTGATAAGACAAAACGATCACGGTTAAACCATGTCGAATGCTTAGGATTATGATTCATGACCTTCGTCCAAAGTGTATACGCCATTGGTGCAGCACCCATTGGCATACCTGGGTGTCCAGAACTCGCTTTTTCAACTGCATCAATTGTTAGTGTGCGAATTGTATTAATTGATTTTTGCTCTACAGTACTCATTTTTTTACCCCTTTCTTCTCCGTTCATACCAGTTACCACCATTAATCCTAAACGGTTATGTAACATCTGGCAAGAATATTTATGAACTAAATGATAGTATGACTCATATGAATCGACATTATCATTAAACATCTATTATATTATAACAAAAAATTTAGCTAAACTCTTTTATATGTAAAATGAAGAACTCCTTAAACAGGAGTTCACATCCTTAATGGTTTTGGTCGCGATTCTTTTCATCTTTTAACTTTTCTGGAGTAACGTCTGAACCTTCAGGGTCTACGACTTTCACTGATTTTAATTGGTTTTTAAAAGACTGTCTAAATGCTTGAAGATACTCTTCTCTAAGCCTTTTTTGCTCTTTCTTTTCTTGATCCGTTAGCCCTTCCGTTTTAGACTTATTGGCTAACTCATTTATGCGTTTAATACGCTCATCTGAAATCATTTATAAAACTCCTTTAATTAGTTTCCTATGTCATTTTATCGTGTGATAGATTTTAAGACAAGTTATTCGAAAAATTACGAACGAATGTTTGCATATGCTGGTTAATATTGCTATAATATGGACAGGATGAAACGTTGGGGTGAATAAATTGAAGAAACTATCTAAAAGACAAAAAGAGATTTTCGATTTTATCGTTGAGAATGTAAATTTAAAAGGTTATCCACCATCTGTAAGGGAGATAGCTGAAGCAGTAGGATTAGCTTCTAGCTCAACGGTTCATGGGCACTTATCTCGTTTAGAAGAAAAGGGATTTATTAGACGAGATCCAACTAAACCTAGAGCGATTGAGATTGTATATGATGATGGAAGTGCTGTTCATGAGAGAGGTGCTATGTATGCGCCGTTAATTGGTAAAGTAACAGCAGGTGAACCCATTACAGCCATTGAAAATATTGAAGAATATATTCCGATTCCTTCAACTGTCTCAGCTACAGAAGATGATGTTTTTGTCCTCTCAATTGAGGGTGACAGTATGATTGAAGCTGGTATATATGATCAAGATTTAGTGATTGTACGTAAGCAAGCAACAGCAATTAATGGAGATATCGTCGTTGCTATGACGGACGAGGATGAAGCGACCGTTAAACGATTTTTTAAAGACGACAACAGATATCGTCTCGTACCAGAAAACCCAACTATGGAACCAATAATCTTAGACAATGTGACTGTTTTGGGTAAAGTGATTGGATTATATCGTGAAATTCATTAATAACATTAAAAGGGCTGTACTCTTTAAGAGAACAGCCCTTCTTTGTCTTTTAAGATTAAAACCCCTTAATACTTTCTCGTATTGAGGGGTCAGAAATATTAATATGAACTTAGGTACTGCTCTCTCTCCCAAGGGTGTACTTGGGTGCGGAACATATCCCATTCGATTTCTTTTGATTCAATAAAGTGTTCTAACAAGTGCTCACCTAGTGCATCTGTGATGATCTCATCTTGTTTTAAATATTGTAATGCATCATACAATGTTGCTGGTAGATCCTGAACACCGTTTGCCTCACGTTCTTGTTTATCCATCACATAAATGTTGCGATCAACTGGTTCTGGCGCTTCAAGTTCATTTTTTACACCGTCAAGGCCAGCTGCTAACATTACTGACATCGCCATATATGGGTTAGCTGATGGGTCGACACTACGTGCTTCAATACGCGTGCTTAAACCTCGTGAAGATGGTACACGAACTAATGGACTACGGTTTTGTCCTGACCATGCCACGTAACAAGGTGCTTCAAACCCTGGAACTAGACGCTTATAAGAGTTTACAGTCGGGTTAGTAACCGCAGTGAAGTTCACCGCATGCTTTATAATTCCAGCAGTGAATTGATAAGCCGTCTTGCTTAATTGCTCTTCACCATTCGGGTCAAAGAAAGCATTCTCTTTCCCTTTAAAAAGCGACATATTAGCATGCATGCCTGAACCGTTCACACCAAATAATGGTTTCGGCATGAATGTAGCGTGCAGTCCATGCTTACGCGCAATTGTTTTTACTACTAATTTAAATGTTTGAATATCATCACAGTGTTTAATCGCATCTGCATATTTAAAGTCAATTTCGTGTTGTCCTGGTGCTACTTCGTGGTGTGATGCTTCAATTTCAAAGCCCATCTCTTCAAGTTCTAATACAATATCACGACGACAGTTTTCACCTAAGTCAGTTGGTGCAAGGTCAAAATAACCACCTTTATCGTTTAATTCCATTGTTGGCTCGCCTTTTTCATCTAATTTGAATAAGAAGAATTCGGGCTCTGTACCAATATTAAAAGCAGTGAAGCCTAATTTCTCCATGCGTTCAAGGTTACGCTTTAAGTTATAACGTGGGCAACCTTCAAACGGTGTGCCGTCTGGATTATAAATGTCACAAATAAAACGTGCTACTTTACCTTTTTCAGACGTCCATGGGAATACGACGAACGTATCTAAATCTGGATGTAATTTCATGTCCGATTCTTCAATACGTACGAAACCTTCGATTGAAGATCCGTCAAACATCATTTGATTGTCTAGAGCCTTATCCAATTGGCTTAGTGGAATTTCCACGTTCTTAATAGTACCTAATAAGTCTGTGAACTGTAGTCGAATGAATCTCACATTTTCCTCTTCAATGATTTTGTAAATCTCTTCTTTTGTAAATTTACTCATGCTTAATGTTTTCCTCCTATTTTTCCATCGAATCTAGTGATAAAACCTTGAAAGGTCTCCTTGATTGATGGATGGTTTATTTAAGTAACCAGATTCAAGAAGCTCGCGTCTTAATAAACGATGTAATTCTTTCTCTGATAAATCTTCTTTGTATTTTGAATCTTGATTGCGCTCTTTCGATTCACCTTCTTGAACTTGGTTTTCCCTCAGTTTTAACACTTGCTTAATTCCAGCTAGATTAACGCCTTCATCAATTAAACGTTTAATTTCAATTAAACGATCAACGTCATAAAAGCTGAACAAACGCCTGTTTCCATCTGATCGTAGTGGTGTCACTAAATTTTTCTCTTCATAATAACGGATTTGTCTTGCACTTAATTCCGTTAACTCCGACACAATACTGATCGGAAAAAGCGGCATCGCCTTGCGATCTTTATAGTCCATTATTGACACCTCCAATTTAATATATAGTATACACTTAAGGTACAAAAGTTGTCAAGGGATGTTAAGAAAGTTTACACATAAAAATAACATAGCAACCGTAATTGCTATGTTAACGTTTTTGAATTTCTTTTTGTAATTGCAAAACACCTTCTGTAATGGCTATTTTGACATGTTCATAAGTTAAGCCACCTTGTACATACAAGGTATAGGGTTCTCTAATCGGACCATCGGCTGTTAATTCTAAACTTGCTCCTTGAATAAAAGTTCCGGCAGCCATGATGACATCATGGTCATAACCTGGCATATAACTTGGGTATGGTTTGACATGAGAGTTGATTGGCGATTGTTCTTGAACTGTTTGTGCAAATCGGACCATTTCTTCCTTATGGATAAATGTTATAGACTGAATCAAATCAGTTCTTGATTCACTTGGGCCTGGTGTTGTTGTGTATCCAAAGTCATTTAATAATTGAGAAGTATAAATCGCACCTTTTAGAGCTTCGCCTACAACATGTGGCGCTAAAAACAGGCCTTGGTACATCTCTTGTAAGCTATTTAGACTTGCGCCTGTTTCTTTTCCCAAGCCAGGTGCAACTAAAAAGTTCGCACACTTATGAATCAAATCCTTTTTACCGACTATATAACCACCAGTTTTAACGATCCCTGCCCCAGGATTTTTTATTAATGACCCAGCAATTAAATCTGCACCAACATCAGTTGGCTCTTTTCGTTCAACAAATTCACCGTAACAATTATCAACAAAAATGATTAAATCATTATTAATCGCTTTTATAAAATCAACCATTTCCTTTATATCTTCAATCGAGAATGATGGTCTGTTGTCATAACCTTTTGACCGTTGAATCGCGACGATTTTAATGTTAGGATTTAACGCCTCTTCTATTCCATTAAAATCGACGCCTCCATTTACCTTCAGTGCAACCTCTTGATAACCAATACCAAAGTCCCTCAGTGAACCATCACCATCAACCCTTTCTTTAATCCCGATGACACTTTCTAATGTGTCATAAGGACGACCAGTGATATACAAAAGTTCTTCACCTGGTCTTAAGTTACCAAATAATGCGGTTGTAATTGCATGTGTTCCAGATACGATTTGCGGTCGGACCAGGGCATCCTCGCTATTAAATACTTGGGCATACAACTCTTCTAATTTTTCTCTACCCATATCATCATAGCCATAGCCAGTTGTTGGGTTAAAATGATGATCACCAACATTTAGTTTACGGAAAGCGTTTAATACTTTTTGTTGGTTATAAGTTACGGTTTTTGATACGTCTGATAGTTCATTTTCGATTTTATGTTCTATTTCAATCATTTGATTAAACATTTTTACGTCACTCACTTTGTAGTTGGTTGTATAATGGCATGTCGGAGTCTATAAAACCTGTTACATGGAATGCATCTTCATCTTCGGCGTATTTTTCTAACTCAACGATCGAATCCTGTTTTAGGCGGTTTAATAATTTTCCTTCACTAGGTGAAATGAATACATCGTAATGTTCCCACTCATCTTTTAATACTTCTTCGATTTTTAATTTTAATTTCGTTAGATCATCATGATTTAAAGCACTTAGCTGAATGCTCGGTTGTGTAAATGGGAAAAATTCTTGGTCTAGTAAATCGGCTTTATTATAAACCGTTAAAATCGGTAAATGATCTGCATTTAGTTCTTTTAATATTTCTTTGACTGTTTTTTCATGTTCGATGGCATCATCATCCGAACAATCAACAACATGTAAAATAAAATCCGCTTCTGTCACTTCTTCTAATGTAGACCTAAATGCCGCAACTAATGTAGTCGGTAACTTCTGAATAAATCCTACTGTATCTGACACTAGTGCGTGAAATCCACTTGGGAGTGTAATCTTTCTTGTTAAAGGGTCTAGTGTTGCAAATAACTTGTCTTCCTCAAGAGATTTCTCGTCTGTTAGTCGATTAAATAACGTTGATTTACCCGCATTGGTATACCCTACGATGGATATTTGAAACGCAGAACGACGTTTTCTGTTTTCACGGTATTGTTTACGTTGCTTAACGACTTGTTCTAAAGACCTCTTAATGTCCGTAATTCTGTTACGTATATGTCTTCTATCTGTTTCTAGTTTTGTCTCACCAGGACCCCTAGTCCCAATTCCACCGCCTAATCGTGACAAAGCTTCACCTTGACCCTGCAATCTAGGAAGCATGTACTCAAGCTGAGCTAATTCAACTTGGAGTTTACCCTCTTTCGTTCTTGCACGCATCGCAAAAATATCCAATATTAACTGCGTGCGGTCGATAATCTTAATATCCCATGTGTTCGATAAATTGCGTGCCTGTGACGGTGTTAGTTCACTATTGATGATTGCAACTTGAATATCTTGATCTTCTATAAAGTGTTTAATATCTTCTGTTTTACCTGTACCGATATAATAAGAAGAATGAATTTGATTTCGTTTCTGTGTGAACGTTTCAATGATTTCAGCGTTAACGGTTTCAGCTAATGCCTTTAACTCTTCCATCGAGGATTGAAATGAACGGTCATCCTCTGTTTGAATTTGGCAACCGATTAATATTGTCCTTTCTTGACCTTCCATGAATGAACTCCTTCAATTACTTTATTGGTTATACTTATATTCTTTAGAATAACATGTTTTGCTCTTTTTAAAACGTGAAACACAAAATAAGCCTAACTCCATGAGATGGGGTTAGGCTTATACCTATCATATGTTAATAAATTATGATTCCAGGTCAATATTTCTAGAAGGAGCAAATGTTGAAATCGCATGTTTGAAAATTAATTGCTGCTTACCTTCTGTTTCAATTAGTATCGTAAAATTATCAAATGATTTAATAACACCCCTTAGTTGAAAACCATTTGTCAAAAATACGGTTAGTGGCACTTTCTCCTTGCGTAACTTATTCAAATAAGTATCTTGTACATTTGTAGAATTAGACATTCATAACTCCTCCTCTATCTATCTGTTATTGTTTACTATTCGATAAATCTTTAATCTTTCCTTCTATATTTTCAAAAATATCTTCAAAAGTTTGCCAATAATTATCCGGATCAACCTTATACCACTCAACATCTGGTATTTTATTGCGATAATAAGTTAACTGACGTTTCGCAAATCGTCTTGTATTTCGCTTAATTAGTCTTATAGCTTCTTCTTTCGTATATTCACCTTTAAAATAGGGAATCCATTCTTTATACCCAATCCCTTGCATAGGCTGAGCACCTTCACCATATGTTTCATAAAGCCACTTGACTTCCTCTAACAATCCATTCTCTATCATATCATCGACTCTTTGGTTAATCCGTTTGTACAACACTTCTCGGTCCATATTAAGACCGATTAAAATAATCTTATAGGGTGAGTCAAACGTTTGATCTTTCTCAATCTCTGATAACGTCTGACCTGAAGTTTCGTATACTTCAAGGGCCCTTATAACTCTCCTAATATTATGAGGGTGTATCTTACTAGCTTGTTTAGGGTCAATTTGTTTTAATTTTTCATAGTAGGGGTCAATGCCGTTGTTTTCAATATCATTTAGTGCCTTTTTTACAAATTCTGAATCTCTTTTGACATCACTGAACTGAAAGTCAAACAGTGCTGAATGAACATAAAAACCGGTCCCACCTACGACAACGGGAAGCTTTTCACGAATTGAAATGTCATTCACACAATCTTTTAAATCAACTTTAAAAT
Source organism: Aquisalibacillus elongatus (assembly GCF_003843875.1). Lineage (GTDB taxonomy): Bacteria > Bacillota > Bacilli > Bacillales > Alkalibacillaceae > Aquisalibacillus > Aquisalibacillus elongatus. The sequence continues at coordinate 628,662 of NZ_RKRF01000007.1, forward strand.
CCGCAGCAGAATATTCATCGTACGGTTTCAAGTGATCTATTAAATGATGAGGAATTCCTTCCGCTTCATCTTCTGTTACCTTTGCAGAACCTATATCAAAGTTTTGATAAAACTGCATGGAATCTGCATTAATGACTTCCCCTTTAAAACGCTTAGCTATTTCAATGCCTAGTTTTGTCTTACCTACAGCAGTTGGCCCTATGACACTCACAACTATTGGTCGATTCATAATGGATACACCAATCCTTTACATAATCCGTTTGAACATTCGTTGCAATTCGTACTCACTAAAGTGTATCACAATCGGTCTACCATGAGGACATGTGAATGGATCGTGGCAAGTTCTTAGTTCATTTAGAAGGTAATCCATATCCTGATGATTCAAATAATGATTGGCTTTAATTGAACGTTTACACGACATTAAAATCGCCGCTTCTTCTCTTAACTTCTCAACACTAATTGACCTTCCGTCTATTAAATCTTCTACCATATCTCGAATGATTTGCTCTTCTTCTCCACTCGGAAACCAGCTCGGATATGAACGAACGATATAACTATAATCACCAAATGGCTCTAAAAATAAACCTACCTGCTCAAAAGATTCTATATTTTCTTCGATGACAATGGCTTCCTTACTTGTAAATTCAAATGATAAAGGAACTGATAATTCTTGAACTTCTCTAGATGGCTGGCCTAATTTTTTCTTGAAAAATTCATATTTGATTCGCTCTTGAGCTGCATGTTGATCGATCATATATAAACCTTTTTCGTTTTGAGCTAAAATGTAAGTTCCATGTAATTGACCGATAGGATACATGACCGGCATACGCTCTCGTATCTTAGCTTCATCTTCATTCTCTTTCCGGGAATTAGGATGTTCCACTTCAGGTTTAATAACATCTTGAACACTTGAACCAATTTCTGTATTCGATAAACTTTCGTTAACTTGAAAACCATGGGATAAATCCTCTAACGGTTCACTTGAATTTGGTTCTTTTTGATGATCTAACGGGTCAAAACTCAATTTAGTTTGTTCAGATTTTGGTTTTTCCTTTTTCGCACCTTGTGGGATTAATGTTTGACGGTGCAAGGTTTGATAAACCGTATTTTTAACAATATCGAATAATTCTTTTTCTTTACTGAATCGAACCTCTGTTTTAGCTGGATGAACATTCACATCTACTAAATAAGGATCCATATCAATTTGTAAGACAACAATTGGATACCGGCCAATAGGTAAAAAGGTATGATACCCATCGAAAATAGCTTTATTAATTGCCGGATTCTTAATAAAACGACCATTAACAATTAGCGAAATGAAGTTTCGGTTAGACCTTGTGATCTCTGGTTTTCCAATATAACCCGAGATATTGTAGTCAAGCGAATTGTTTTCGATTTTTAACATGTTTTGCGCTATCTTTTTACCATAGATCTGTTGAATAACCTGAAGGAGATTACCATTGCCAGGTGTATAGAAAATTCGTTTACCATTGTGATAACACTCAAACCTCACATCAGGATGTGATAGAGCCATCTTATTAATGGTCTCAGTAATATGACCCAGCTCTGTATGAATCGTCTTAAGGTATTTTAAGCGCGCTGGTGTATTGTAGAATAAATGTTCTACCGTAATTTCTGTACCTTTTCTTTTCGTATGCTTATCTCGTCCCTTAATCTCTCCGCCATGAACCACTAATTCTGTCCCAGCTTGGTCACCCGTTGACGTCCTTAAAGTCAGTTGACTGACTGAAGAAATACTAGCTAACGCCTCTCCTCTAAAGCCTAGAGTTTTTACACGGAATAAATCGAACTCATCAATGATTTTACTCGTCGCATGACGGAAAAAGGCTTTTTCACAATCATCAGGTGAGATTCCATCTCCGTCATCAATGACTTTGATTGAGCGCAAACCCGCTTCTTCTAATTCAATCTTAATCCACTGACTATGAGCATCTATACTATTTTCTAGTAATTCTTTGATAACTGAAGCTGGACGTTCGACGACTTCCCCTGCAGCAATTTTATTCGAAAGTTCATCTGGTAATTGAACAATTTGCCCCATTTTCAACCTCCTTTAGTCCAGCTTTTTCTTCAACTGATAAATTAAATTCATCGCATCCATGGGTGTCATATTTAATAAATTCGCGTCCTTTATCTCATCAATCACTTCAACACTCTTGGTCAATTGAACCTCGCGTTCTTCTTCAAATAAGGTTAATTGTTCTTCTGATTGTGTTTCTTGTTCACGTACAGTACTTGTTGCTTCATACGATTCTAATAAATAATTTGCACGGTCTATAATATCATCTGGCAGATTCGCTAACTTCGCAACATGAACTCCATAACTTTTATCCGCTTTACCTTCTTGTATATGGTGTAAAAATACAACTTCACCGTCATGCTCATCAACTTCAACATGAACATTTTTCAACTGATCCAATGATTCTTCTAATGAGGTTAATTCATGATAGTGCGTCGAGAATAATGTTTTTGCGCCGATATGGTGATGGATATATTCAACAATGGATTGCGCTAAAGCCATACCATCATACGTACTTGTTCCGCGGCCAATTTCATCAAAAAGAATTAAACTTTGTTTGGTTGCCTGACGTACGGCGTGTTCAGACTCTAACATCTCGACCATAAACGTACTTTGACCAGAGACTAAATCGTCCGCTGCGCCAATTCGCGTAAAGATCTGGTCAAACACTGGAACAGTAGCAGATTTAGCCGGTACAAAACAGCCAATCTGTGCCATGATGACGATTAGTCCAAGTTGCCTCATGTACGTACTTTTACCAGCCATGTTCGGACCTGTTATAAGCAAAATATTCGTATTGTCATTGAGGTAAAAGCTATTAGGTACAAATTCTTCTTTCATGACTTGTTCAACCACTGGGTGTCTTGCATCTTCAATTTCAATTACATGTTCGTCAACAATTGTAGGTTTTGTGTAATTGTTAAGCTCGCTAATATTTGCAAAACTTAATAGTACATCAATTTGACTAATTCGATCCGCTAATAACTGTAAAATCGAAATATAGTCTTTCATTTGATCACGTATACTAATAAATAAATCGTATTCAAGATTAACACTTTTGTCATTAGCTTCTAATATTAAGCGCTCTTTTTCCTTAAGTTCCGGCGTTATAAAACGCTCTGCATTCGCTAACGTTTGTTTGCGCTCAAAGCGTGATAGATCAACTTGTGATAGATTAGCTTTAGTTATTTCGATATAATAACCAAATACTTTGTTATACCCGATCTTTAATGATTTAATCCCAGTGCGTTCACGTTCAGTCGCTTCTAAATTCGCAACCCACGTCTTCCCATTACGAGAAGCTTCGCGGAATTCATCTAATTGCTCATGATACCCGTCTTTTATAATACCGCCTTCTGTAATTAAAATAGGCGGATCTTCAGCAATCCCCTTTTCTAATAAATCATGAATCTCCTTATAAGGCGTTAGATCTGGTAATAAGGACTGAATGGAATCTTCTTCAATTTTACCTAGGATGTGCTCAATATTCGGGAGCGCACGTAAAGATCGTTTTAATTGTAGTAAGTCTCTAGCATTTACATTTCCATAAGAAATGCGGCCTGCCAATCGTTCGATGTCGTATATATCTTGCAACGCCTCTTTTAATTCTTCACGCTCAAAGAAATGATCCATTAAAGCTTGTACTTGTTGATGACGCTTTTCAATTGCAGATTTCGATAACAATGGCCTGTCGATCCATTTCTTTAACTTTCGAGCTCCCATTGCCGTTGCTGTATGGTCTAACACTGACAATAAGGTGCCTTTTTTGCTCTTATCCCGAATAGATTCCATTAGTTCGAGATTGCGTTTTGAATACAAATCTAACTTCATATACTGAGCTAATTCAATATATTCAACTTGTTGTAAATGTAGTAAAAATCGTTTTTGTGAATGATAAATATACTGAAACACGCGAGCGAATCCACGAATTAATCTTTCATCATCAATATTTTCTACTAAATATTCATAGTCACCTGGGATATGTTCTGCGACTTCAATAGAAATCGTGACGTTTAAATAATGAGCCAACTGATCCTGCTCATCTTCGTTAAAATTCTCTGGTACAACAATTTCTCTTACCGGCCGATTGTATAACTCACTTAAAACATCCTTAAACTCACTCTCAATTAAACTAACAAAACTCTCACCTGTTGAAAGGTCAACATAAGAAACCACATAGTCATTTGAGATGGGTGTGATCGAGGCAATAAAGTTATTTTCATCTTCATTTAACATACTATCTTCCATAATCGTACCAGGGGTAATAACTTGAACAACTTCTCGCTTCACTACTCCTTTGGCCGATTTAGGATCTTCGACTTGTTCACATATCGCAACTTTATAGCCTTTTTCGATTAAGGTTTTAATATATCGTTCAGCTGAGTGATAGGGAACACCGCACATTGGAATTTTTTCTTGTCCACCATCACGCTGTGTTAATGTTATTTCTAATTCTTTTGCAGCTTTTAATGCATCATCAAAAAATAATTCATAAAAGTCACCAAGACGAAATAATAAAAATGCATCTTGATTGGCTTCTTTAATCTTTAAATATTGTTCTATCATGGGTGTGTAGGCTGCCATTTATGTATCCCCCAATTCACTATATCTAACCGTCATTATAGCATAAATGGCCGATAAAATTCATGACTATGAAATAAAAGAAAAAGGCTGATTAGTTCAGCCTTTTTAATGTTCTTTATCAATATCAATTTCAGCCAATTCGGCTTCTAGTTCGTCAAAATCAAAATCATCTTCATCAAAACCGTTTGGTTCAACTTTAGCCCATACCTTCGTTTCTCCAATGATATCAACGACGAATTCTCGTTCTAGCTCTACTTTTACTTTTCCACTGTCATCAATCGTACACTCTAACGTATTTGGTTGTTGCGTTGCTCTACAAGCAACATCAAATTTATTTGAGATACATTTTTCATCTTTCATAACGATCGGAACTTTATCAACATATTGTTTTCGTTCAGTAATTACCTCTGTTTTTGTATTGTCATTATATGAATACCAAACGTTAATATCGTAAGCTCCTGTTACTTCAACCACATGCCCTTTCTTCTTTGCCTCATATTGATGATTGATGACCCAGCAACCTAAAATGCTGGATGGTCGATGATTAGGTGAAACCATGTGAAGTGTTTCTGTGAATTTCTTACCTTTACCACAAACCGCTTTTGTTATAATTTCGCGATAGTCGCGGTCGAACATTCCTGATCCTCCTCCTTTATTAGCCAATGTATTTTATGCAAACTAGGTATCTGTTGTGATTCATGGCCGCATTTGTTTTATGTTTTATACTCATTCATATGTAAATGCCCAGTAAAGTGTTAATAGGTTAGGAGGAGTTTATAAAAAATAAAAACCTATGGGGATTCCCATAGGTTTTAAGTTAAAGCTAGACACGATTTACTTTTGAGCCTGTTTCACCTTTTAAAACATTACCACCTGTTGAGCGAACAATCTCATCTGTCACTTCATTGGCGATGGTGTTTGTTACGCGTTGTAATAAGTCATTAACAACTACTTGAGAATCTTTAAACTCCTGAACAATTGGAATTGCATCCAATTCTTGCTGAAGACGATCTAATTCTTCTTCAACACGCTTTAATGCTTCACCTTTATCATAATGCTGAAGATTAACAGCTTGCTTTTGTAAAGCTTTAATCTTTTTGATGTGACTTTGCACCTTATTACTTTCATTTATTTTTGCTTCAAGCTGTTTAAAACGTTCAATTTCATCAATGTTTGCTAGTTTTTTCGCTAGCTCTTTCGCTTCTTCTACAACTTCCTGACGTGTATATTCAGCCATTTAAATCACCTCTGCTGGTTCAGCGGATGGTTCTTCAACCATTTCGCCGTCTAATGTCCAAGTTTTTGTATTCGTAATTTTCACATTTACAACCTGACCGATTGCTGATCTAGGACCTTCAAAATTAACTAATTTACCACGTTCAGTGTAACCAGCCAATTTCTCGTCATTACTTTTACTTGTTCCTTCAACAAGTACTTTAACAACTCTATCTTGATACTGTTCCATCGCTTTTCTAGAGTATTCATTGACGACTTCATTCAAGCGATGCAGACGTTTTTTCTTAACGTCTTCTGACACATGATCTTCAATGCGAGCTGCAGGTGTGCCATCACGTGGTGAGAAAATAAATGTGTAAGCACCCTCAAATCCTACTTCATGGTATAACGAAATCGTCTCCTCAAATTGCTCTTCGGTTTCATTAGGGAACCCAACGATGATATCTGTTGTTAAAGCCGCATTAGGAATTTGTTCTTTAATTTTACGAACTAATTCTAAATAGCTTTCTCGAGTATAGCGACGTGCCATAACTCTCAATACCTCAGAGCTTCCAGATTGTACTGGTAAGTGAATATAAGGCATTAGGTTTCCACCCTTAGCTAATACTTCAATGAGGCGATCGTCGAAATCTCTTGGATGTGATGTCGTAAATTTAACACGCGGGATATCAATTTTACGAATTTCATCCATTAGATCACCAAGGCCATAGTCCATATCTAAGTCTTTACCATATGCATTAACGTTTTGCCCAAGTAATGTGACTTCTTTATAGCCTTGTGCAGCTAAATGACGAATTTCTTGAATAATGTCTTCTGGCCTGCGACTACGTTCTTTACCACGTGTGTAAGGCACTATGCAGTATGTACAGAACTTGTCGCACCCGTACATAATGTTGACCCATGCTTTAATACGGCCTTCACGGCGTTTTGGTAGATTTTCAATTATGTCGCCCTCTTTAGACCATACTTCCACAACCATTTCCTTACTCATTAACGCATTGTAAACAAGCTGAGGTAAGCGGTGGATATTATGAGTTCCAAAAATTAAATCAACATATTGGTGTTTTTTAAGAATGCGATTTACGACTGACTCTTCCTGTGACATACAGCCACAAACGCCTATAATTAAATCCGGATTTTCACGTTTCAAGGCTTTTAAGTGACCAATTTCACCGAACACTTTATTCTCAGCATTCTCACGAATAGCACACGTATTCAATAAGATGATGTCAGCTTCGTTTTGGTCTGTTGTAGCCTCATAACCCATCTCAGATAAAATCCCTGACATGACTTCTGTATCGTGTTCGTTCATCTGACAACCATATGTCCGGATTAAAAATTTCTTACCTTTACCGAGCCCTTGAAATTGGTCTTCAATTTCAAAGTCATCATGGTATTCTACTTCTTTTCTTAAACGCTTTTTAGCCTTTTTCATATTCGGTGGTTCATAGGTGGCTTCAAAGTATTTAAGAAAATCATCAGACGTTGTTGTTTTAAGACGTTGCAAGTTGTCCTCATCGGATTTTACGTCCGCAGGATCAACTTGGTTAATTTGACTCTGCTCTTTCCGTTGCTTTTCGTTCATTTATATAAACTCCTTTCGTCCAGAATATCAAGCAAGACATATCTGTTCATTATTACAGTATAAATCCTCATACTGATTTTAACAACATAGAACAGGTAATTCCAAAGAAATATCACTGAAATGTCAAATGTTTCATATTACATAAAAAACGTTCAAACCTAACCAGGTTTGAACGTTCACATTCTCTGTCTTATCTTGGTTCTACAATTAGTTTAATTGCCGTTCTTTCTTCTTGGTCAATCATGATATCTGTAAATGCTGGAATACAAATCAAGTCAACACCACTAGGAGCAACAAATCCTCTTGCAATCGCTACTGCTTTAACGGCCTGGTTAAGAGCACCCGCACCAATCGCTTGAATTTCTGCCGACCCACGTTCACGTAATACATTTGCTAACGCACCAGCTACAGAATTTGGATTTGACTTTGCTGAAACCTTTAATATTTCCATTACTAGTTCCTCCTTAATTGACTATTATGATTTTCATAACTAATTTATTCAGCATTCTTTTGCACTATTCCTTTTATTATGAACTAGTTTTTCGAAAAATTCAAATATTCAATATTATTAATCGAAATTTATGTGGTCCGCATTGATTAAAATGCGTTTGATACTATTAGTTTTACCCGTTTTATCATCAATTGAAACACTTAATCCACTAAGAACCGTACGATTCGTTTCAGGGATTTCAAATTTAGCGGGTAACCCGGTTTTAAATTTTCTAATGATGGATTCTTTTTCCATGCCTAAAATACTATCATATGCACCCGTCATACCAACATCTGTAATATACCCTGTTCCATTCGTTAAAATGCGTTCATCAGCAGTCTGGATATGTGTATGAGTGCCAACAACGGTTGATACTTTACCATCCAAATACCAACCCATGGCCTGTTTTTCGCTAGTTGCTTCACCGTGAAAATCAACAAAAATAATATTTGTTTTCTTTTTAGCTTCGTTTACTAGTGTATCAATGACCTGGAATGGATCATCTAGCGGATTCATAAACGTCCGGCCCATTAGATTAATAATAGCTACATCTTTTTGTTTAGCCTTAACAAATTGAAGACCAACTCCAGGTGTGCCTTCAGGATAGTTCGCGGGGCGAACGAGTTGTTTGGCATCATCTATAAAATCGAATATTTCTTTTTTGTCCCACGCGTGATTCCCTAAAGTTACGAAGTCTGCACCATTTTCTAATAGTTCATGATAGATTTTTTTTGTTAGCCCTTTACCGTGCGCAGCATTTTCTCCATTTACGATCGCTAAGTCCGTATGATATTGCTTTTTCAATTTAGGTAAATGTTCTTTGAATGCATTTCTACCAGGTTTACCTACAATATCTCCTATAAATAATATATTCATACTTGTTTCCTTTCTAAATCTTTTGTTACGTAAATAGTTACATAAACTATTTATAAAGTCAAAAGGTTATAAAAAAATAAAAACGGCTAAAGTTAGCCGTTTTTATTTCGCATATTCTACTGCTCTTGTTTCTCTAATCACCGTCACTTTAATGTGACCTGGATAATCGAGTCCTTCTTCAATTTTCTTACGAATGTCTCTTGCTAATTGTGATGCTTTAGCATCATCAATATCATCCGGACGTACCATAATTCGAACTTCACGTCCCGTTTGAATAGCAAATGACTTTTCAACACCTTCGTAAGTATCCGCAATTTCCTCAAGTTTTTCTAAACGCTTAATGTAGTTTTCAAGTGATTCACTTCTCGCACCAGGTCGTGCCGCAGAAAGCGCATCTGCTGCAGCAACAATAACAGAGATAACACTTGTTGCTTCTTCATCTCCATGGTGAGAAGCGATTGCGTTAATTACTACTTCATGTTCTTTGTACTTCTGTGCTAACTCTTTACCAATTTCAACGTGACTTCCTTCTACTTCATGGTCAACTGCTTTACCAATATCATGAAGTAATCCTGCACGTCTGGCTAGTTGTTCATCTTCTCCTAATTCGCCTGCTAGTAATCCCGATAAATAAGCAACTTCTAATGAATGATTTAACACGTTTTGACCATAACTTGTACGATATTTTAGACGACCAAGAATCTTAATTAGATCAGGATGTATTCCATGTGAGCCAATATCAAATGTAGCTTGCTCACCAACTTCACGGATATATTCATCAACCTCGCGTCGAGATTTCTCTACCATCTCTTCAATGCGAGCCGGATGAATTCGACCGTCTTGTACAAGATTTTCTAACGCAATTCTAGCAATTTCTCTTCGAATTGGATCAAATCCAGATAAAATAACAGCCTCAGGAGTATCATCTATGATGAGATCAATACCAGTTAACGTCTCTAACGTACGGATATTACGACCTTCTCTACCGATAATACGACCTTTCATTTCATCGTTCGGTAAATTAACAACAGAAACAGTTGTCTCAGACACATGTTCAGCCGCTAATCTTTGCATGGCAAGTGATAAGATTTCTTTAGCTTTCTTATCACCTTCTTCTTTAGCACGGTTCTCGGCTTCTTTAACCATTAATGCCGTTTCATGTTCCATTTCCTTTTCAGTACGATCAATAATCACTTCACGAGCTTGATCTTGGGTCAAACCAGAAATGCGTTCAAGCTCTGTTTGTTGTGTCTGTAATAACTCATCCACTTTGCTTTCGGCATCATTTAGTTGTTGTTGTTTTTCATTCAACGATTCCTCTTTCTTCTCTAACATTAGCTCACGTTTATCTAATGTTTCACTTTTTCGATCAAGCGTTTCTTCTCTTTGTAAGAGACGATTTTCTTGTTTTTGAACTTCTGATCTTCTGTCTCTTAGCTCATCTTCTTGTTCTTGACGTAATCGGTGACTTTCATCCTTCGCTTCTAAAAGAGCTTCACGCTTTGCTGATTCAGCATTACGTTTTCCTTCATCAACAATCTGTTTCGCGAGATCTTCAGCACTAGAAATCTTTGCTTCAGCGATCGATTTACGAATCATATAACCAACAACAATACCGACAACTGCAAGCAAAATGGAGATGAGTATTGCCGTAGAATCCATACTTTCACCTCCTCTTGCTATTAAAATTTTTTCTCTTTTCTTTCATACATTTCAGTCGGTAATGTACAATCATTCATTTCATCATTTTTATAGGTAAAAATGAAAATTATACAATTTAATTTTAAGCCTGTCTACACCTTATGTCAAGGAATTGTCAAACTATTTGACAGGTAAGGTAACAAAAAACCTTTTCCCAAGAGTAGATCGGGAAAAGGTTAATATATTACTCTAAATTAAGTTTCTCCTGGCCTTCTTCTACTTCTTCTGGTTCTTCATCCATTTGATAATGCTTACGAATCTCATTATAGATTTGTTCATAGACATCTGAATTGTCTTTTAAGAATTGTTTAGCATTTTCTCTACCTTGGCCTAATTTATCGCCATTGTAAGAGAACCACGCTCCACTTTTTTGCACGATATCTAGATTCGTTCCGACATCTACGAGTTCGCCTTCACGAGAAATTCCCTCGCCATACATAATATCCACTTCTGCTTGCTTAAATGGTGGTGCAACCTTGTTTTTAACAACTTTAATTCTAGTACGGTTCCCTACCATTTCGTTACCTTGTTTAAGTGTTTCAGCACGACGAACTTCTAATCTAACAGAAGAATAGAATTTAAGTGCACGACCACCAGGTGTTGTTTCAGGATTACCAAACATAACTCCAACTTTTTCACGTATTTGGTTAATGAAAACAGCTGTTGCTTTAGATTTATTAATGACACCTGATAGTTTACGAAGTGCCTGTGACATTAATCGAGCTTGTAAACCGACATGGGCGTCTCCCATTTCACCTTCGATTTCCGCTTTTGGTACTAATGCGGCAACAGAGTCTACTACAATGATATCAACAGCACCACTACGAACAAGTGCTTCAGCAATTTCTAACGCTTGCTCACCAGTATCCGGTTGAGAGAGTAGAAGATTATCAATATCTACACCTAAAGCTTTCGCATATACAGGGTCTAATGCGTGCTCAGCATCGATAAATGCTGCTTGACCTCCCTGATTTTGAGCTTCTGCAATAGCATGTAAAGCAACGGTTGTTTTACCAGAAGATTCAGGACCGTATATTTCAACCACACGTCCACGTGGGTAACCGCCTACACCTAAAGCGACATCTAAAGATAATGATCCACTGGATACAGTTGATACAATCTGACCTTCCTGTTCGCCTAATTTCATAATCGAGCCTTTACCAAACTGCTTTTCTATTTGCTTTAAGGCCATATCTAATGCTTGCTTACGTTCACTCATTTTAAATAAATCCCCCTTCGACTAAGTACTTCTATGATACTACGTTTTTAATCATTTGCCAACAAAAAAGCGAATATTTGTTCTGTTTTTAGGTGATAAGAAAATGAACTTTTCTTAGTCAAAAATTAAATCTTTTAACGAAAATAACCCTAAAAATTCAATTATCTTATGCTATAAAATTTTTTATAAATTTTATTAAACGTTTAATTCCTTCCGTTGCAGCTTCTTCTCGAATCGTTTGACGGTCACCCTTAATTTGGACATAATCAACTTCCGCATGGTCATTTGCGCTTATTCCGATAAACACGGTTCCCGGTGAATGACCATCAACAACCTCATCACCAGCAACCCCTGTAAAGCTGATCGATAAATCACTTTGTAATTTGTCTCTTGTTAAATGAGCCATTTGTTTAGCACATGGCTCACTAACGGCTCCGTGTTGTGTAATAACTTCTTTAGATACTCCTACAACTTGTTCTTTAGCATCATTGGAATAAGAGACAATTGAGCCATTGAAAAACGATGATGCGCCTTCTAAAGAAACCATTGTTGATGAAAAAAGTCCTCCAGTGACACTTTCACATGAACTTAAGGTCAAATTGTGTTCTTCTAGCAATATTTTTAATTGTTCTTCTAACGACACAGGACCATATCCAATAAAGTGCGAACCTACTCGATTCATGATTTTTTCTTCTGTTGGGTCTAATAGTTGGTTAGCTTCCTTAATTGTTTTGGCTTTAGCTGTCAATCTAAGTGTGACATAGCCATCCTTCGCCAAGGGGGCAATCGTTGGATTTGTTTGTTGTCTAATCAAACCATGTAATTCTGTTTCTAAAGTTGACTCACCAATGCCTTGAAAACTGAGAACACGATTGTACAATTGTTCAGTTAATACCCCTTGTTCCTTTAAATAAGGCATGATTTGTTCGTTCATCAAATATTTCATTTCCTTTGGCACGCCTGGTACGAAAAACCACCATGTGCCATCGTGTTCAAAAAACAATCCAGGTGCCATGCCAACCTCATTTTTAAACACTTTTCCACCTTCGAACCCTAAGGCTTGTTTTCGATTATTTTCTGTCATTTGGAGGTTTCGTTTTTTAAAGAAAGTTTCGATCTTATCCATGGTAGAGGAATGAGTCATTAGATTTGTTTGAAATAGTTTAGCGGCTACGTCCTTCGTTAGGTCATCATCCGTTGGACCTAACCCACCTGTGACGAATATGATGTTCGATCTCGATTGAGCCTTTTCAAACACAGAAAATAGGCGATGTTCATTATCGCCTACTGTCTGTTTAAAATATACATTTATACCAGCTGAAGCTAATCGTTCAGATAGCCACGCTGAATTCGTATCGACTATTTGCCCTAATAAGAGTTCTGTTCCAACCGTAATAATCTCACACTTCGTATCGTGAATCATTTAGAATCCCTCATGACATGCCAGTTTTTCTTGAAGTAGTCAACACCTGAAATTACCGTAATAAGTGCGGCAGCGTATAACAGAATCGTTCCAATCGGAAGTCCAATATATGAGAATGGGAAATGATGGAGTAATAAAAATCCAGCTGCTCCAATTTGTAATGTTGTTTTAAGTTTTCCCATTTGACTAGCCGCTAGCACGATTCCTTCTCCTGCCGCCACGAGTCTAAGTCCTGTTACAGCAAATTCACGACTGATAATAATAATAACGAGCCATGATGAAGCCAGTCCGAGTTCTACTAAACAAATTAAGGCTGCTGAAACTAATAGTTTATCTGCTAAAGGATCGAGAAATTTCCCTAAATTAGTCACTAAATTATATTTTCTAGCATAATAACCATCAATCCAATCCGTTAATGATGCTACTAGAAATAAAATACCAGCAACTAAATGTTCGAGCGGCAGTTCATATTCACCTATTGAATAAACATTCCAATTAAAAGGTGCAACTAATAATATAATAAATATGGGTATAAGAAATATACGAGAAATTGTAATTTTATTAGGTATATTCATTTGTTATCCTCCATCATGTCATGAATAAATCCTTTGCTCACTTTGGACGATTGCAAAGGATTTTTTGGTAAATGATTCATCATTCTATTCTCTGTTTAATTGTATAATTATATTCTGGACAATGTTTTCTCCCTGTTGTGCATCAGGTGTTAACTCATACTCAAGCGGTACACCGTTCACTGAGATGTCTAGTTGAGGAGCATTTCCAACTCTTAAACGAACCCGGTCCTCTTCGATTGCTTCTTCAACAGGTGAATTTTTAGTAGTCACAGAATCTGAGAAGTATTGATTTTCTCCACCATCTTCACCTAAGCCAATGACACCAAGCCAACTATTACCATCAGAAGAGAACTCTAACACTAATTCATCCATATTAGAAGTTTGATAGACTGTAAGCGAGTTGCTTTCATCGACAGATTTAACTTCTAATGTAGGATCTGGTTCCGGTTCTTCCTCAGGTTCTGTCTCTTCCTCAGATTCATCAGGGTTTTCCGACTCTTCCTCTTGATTCGCATCTTCTTCATCATTTTCATTTTCATCAGGTGCCGTTATGATTTCATCGTTATTTTGTTCATCCTCACCATCAGATCCTCTAGTATCCATAAAATTAAGGATGGCGTAGTAAATTGCAAAAGCAATAGCAATTAATAATATAATGGTTAATAATTTAGGTAAAGCTTTGAAAACTGGATTAGACCCACTTGATTCACGTTTAGAGCGTGATGGTGTTACATACTCATACTGCCGACTTTCAGAAGAAGGCAATTCTTCGGCGTGTTCTTCTAAAATAGTGTCAGGGTTTAAATTTACCGCCTCTGCATATTCCCTAACAAACGCTCTAGCATAGAACGTACCAGGTAATGTAGACCAGTCATTTCTTTCAAGTGCTTCTAAATAGCGCTTCTGAATTTTAGTTTCTTTTTGTATATCTTCTAACGTTAATTCTTGGTCTAATCTAGCTTCTTTGAGTCTTTCTCCTAATTCCATGTTTAACACCGTCCAATTTTTTAAAAGTCAAACATCGCAAACCCGTCTTGGTCATCAAACTGAGGTTTATTTATTTCATCATATTTAATCTCTTCATCCTTATTATTACGCAGTTCAATTATATAATCAAAATCCTCCATTGTATATTCTGAATGCTGAACAAATACATCAGGGTGTTCAATAACTTTAACAGCTGGTAATTGCATTACTTCTCGTATGACACCCCAATGTTTATCGCTTGATCGTTTAACAGATACAATTCCATCTAATATATACAAATAGTCTTTATGATATTCATGCTTTATTAACTGACTTCGCACGGTTTGTTTTAATAATGTACTTGATAAAAATAACCACTTTTTATTTGCGCAGACGCTTGCAGCAACAACAGACTCAGTCTTCCCTACTCGAGGCATTCCTCTTATCCCTACTAACACATGACCATCTTTTTTGAACAATTCTGCCATGAAATCAACGAGAATACCTAACTCGTCTCTGACAAAACGAAAGGTTTTTTTATCATCGGAATCACTTTTTATGTAACGTCCATGCATTACAGCAAGCTTGTCTCTTAACTTCGGACGTCTGATCTTTTTAACTTGGATCGTTTGCATCGTGTCTAATATCGTAACAAGTCGCTTCATCTGTTTATCTTCTTTGCAAAGTAATAACATGCCTCGATGAGCATCTTCAACACCATTTATCATTATAATGTTAATCGATAACATGCCCAATAATGAAGAAATATCTCCTAATAAACCTGGTCGGTTATGTAAAATTTCATATTCGAGATACCAATCTTTTCGATCTTCCATTTATAGCCCTCCAACCAAGTTTTATGAATTTTGAGTAATGTTATTACTATAATAAATTATTTTGACATATATTAAAAGGATGTTTGGAATATTTTACTGTAAATGATATGAAAATCCCGAAAGATCCAAGGATCTTTCGGGAATTCATTTAGTGGTCAGAGCCTTCATTTTGGACTAACTTAACCATCATATTAGCAATCGTATGACGTTCCTCTTCAGAAGCAACATTCCATAAATCACGTAACACTGCCTCTTCGTTATTTTTTGCATCAACTTGAGTTGCTAGGTGTTCACCAACTTCATAAGCTAACTCATTAATCGTATCACTTGGCACGCCATTTTCTTCTGCTTGATGTAAACGATCGCCTAAGAAGTCTTTCCACTGATCAAAATTATCTAATACGGACATGTTTCATCCTCCTTTACGTACTTTCAATAATTAGTTTTTGCCGAAGATGAAACATTATACATAAATTTTACAGTTGACCACCGTTAATTCGAATGACTTGTCCTTGGACATAAGAGGAGTCATTTGAACAAAGAAACAATACCCCTTTCGCAACATCTTTAGATGTACCAGCCCTTTTTAAAGGAATCATCGACAGAAAGTCTTTTTCCTCTTCATCATCTAAATGTTGATTCATTTTTGAATCAATATAACCTGGACTAATAGCATTTACATGGATATTCGATGCACTTAACTCTTTTGCCAAGGCTTTTACAAAAGAGATTTGTGCGCCTTTCATCGTCGAATAAACGACTTCATTAGCCGAGCCTACCTCACCCCAAATAGATGAGATCACTATAATTTTACCGAACTTACGCCTTACCATGCTAGAGATCAATGCTTTTGAAATCAACATGGTTGACTTCACATGAATATGATACAAACGGTCCATCATGACAGGGTCAGTATCGATTAATAATTGATAGTGTGCCTCACCTTGAGCAAATATAACAATATCAATGTGAAAAGGGATGCTCTCAATCAGACAGTTAATATCTTCCTCTTTTGTTAAGTCCGACTGTATAGTCATTAACACCTGTTCATCACTCAAAAAGTCTAATGTTTGATTTAACTGTTTAACATTTTGGTTGTAATGAAGAACAAACTGAAAATCTTGTTCGGAAATTTCCTTAACAATAGCCTGCCCTATTTCTCCGCTCGAGCCAATAATTAATACATTTTTCGTTGCTTTCAATTATTGTTCATCCTCTGGTAATACCATACAAATGGAAATTCGATCCTCTGAAATCCAATCATCAATAATTTGATTAACTTCATCAAGGGTTAAATTCTCTAATAACTCAAACACTTCACGATAGTCAATCCCTAAATGATGATAATGAATAATTGTGTTAGCCGTTCCTTCAAGTTCATTAAATTCACGAATTAACTCGCCATATTTCTTCTTTTTAGCACGGTCAAACTCGGTTTGGTCAATTGGCTCATCCTTAATTTTTAAGAGCATTACTTTTACTCGTTCGCCAAATTCTTGAGGTTTAGTCGTACTTCCACCGATCGCAGAGAAACCAAAAGATTCTTCTAAATAGAGTTCTAACCGCAATTTATCAATAACTAAACCTTCCTGATAAAGTTCTTCATAGTACGAACCACTCTTAGAGAAATATAAATCAATCAAAATATCACGAACTAAATCATTTTTTAACAGTTGATCCTGAGCCAAGTTATCAGCCTTTTCTTTAACAGCGACCATGCACTTAGGCGTTTGAACAGGCATATAGATTTTTTCTAATGATTTATATACTGTATCCGCTTCATCACCATAAAAACGATCAATACCATTTGGTTCTTTAAAGTTTTTCTCATTTTGGTTTTGCTGAATGAGATCAAACATCTTCTCATGATCAAAATTTCCAATAACGAACATGGACATATTAGATGGGTGATAAAACGTATGATAGCACGTATATAAATCTTCATGCGTAATGTCATAAATAGAGTCAACAGTTCCAGCGATATCAATTCTTACTGGATGATTTTCATAAAGTGATCCGATTGTGCCAAAAAATAAGCGCCAATCTGCTTGGTCATCATACATTTTAATCTCTTGTTCAATGATTCCTTTTTCTTTTTCGACAGTCTCTTCAGTAAAGTAAGGATCCTGAACAAAGTTTAGCAAGGTTTCTACGTTTTGTTCTTCAGCGGTTGTGCTTGAAAATAAATAAGCCGTTTGAGTAAATGATGTAAATGCATTAGCAGATGCACCACGTTCTGAAAAGTGCTGGAACACATCACCGTCTTCTTTTTCAAACATTTTGTGCTCTAAAAAGTGGGCAATGCCATCTGGGACTGATACTTTTTCAGTTTCGCCAATTGGTGTAAACGTCTGATCAATTGAGCCATATTTCGTAGAAAAAATAGCAAACGTCTTTTCGACTTCTGGTTTTGGATATAAAAAGACATCTAATCCATTTTCTAATTGCTTATGGTACATTGATTCATTAATACGAGGGATTTCGATTTTATTCATTGTCTTCACCTCCATGATCTTCTGCAGTTAGGAAGTAGATAGTATCCAATTTGACTTGATTAGCTACTTTAATGACATCGTCTTTTGTCTTGTTTTCTATTTCCTTAAACGTATCTTCTATATCCTCAGTTTTTCCTGAGACAATTTGTTGATAAAAATATTCAACAATTCCACCGGCTCGGTCAATCGTTTCTTTTAGCTGGTGCGTAATAGCTTTTTTCGTCTGTTCTAATTCATCGTCCGTAATGTTACCGTTTTTAATATCTTCATGTTGTTTCATAATAATTTCTTTTGCCTGATCGTATTTTTCTGGCGCAATACCACTAAACACAAGCATTAACCCTTTATTACTTTCAATTCTTGATGCTGCATAATAAGCTAATGAATGTTTTTCTCGTACATTTAAGAACAACTTCGAGTGTGGAAAAGAACCAAATATACCATTAAACACTTGTAATGATCGGTATTCAGGATCACCATATGTAATCCCAGTGCGATAACCTAAATGAAGCTTTGCTTGTTGTAATTTTTGTTTTTCAGAGACAGTCTCAACTTTATCAGGTAATTTAGGTTCAGATTTTGTCACTTCAACGTTTGGTTTTCGGTTAAATTGGAATACATCCTCAATGACAGGTTTTACATCACCTTCATCAAAATCACCTACGAAAAAGATGTCTAAAGCATCTTCATTGACCATTTGTTGATAAGTTCCATATAGATTCTCAGCATTTATATCGTCCATATCTTCTAAATAGCCGTGAGCGTGAATACTGTACTTCTCACCTTCACACATCTCGTCAATTAATCGCATATTAGCATACTGCATTTTTTCATCGACAATTGATTTGATTTTGTTCGTTAAGGTTTCCTTTTCTTTAGTGACAATTTTTTCATCAAAAGCCTGACCGTTACTTTTAGGGTTCATAGCTACCTCATAAAGAAAAGATAAACAGTCATGAACGAGCTGACTTGCCTCTGGTATAAATTTTTCATTGGCGAAGTCTAACACGAATGTAATGACGTGATTTTCACCTTTTTTACCTGAGTTTATAGAGAACTTAGCACCGTATAGTTCATCTAATTTCAGTCTTAGTTCTTTCTCCGATGGATACTCATTAGTTCCTTTTTGTAAAACAAATGGTAGCAATGCTCGTTTTGTAATATGATCTCTTTCAAGCGGTCTAGCGAACTTAAGAGCAACCGTATTTGTCTTAAACTTTTTGGTTTGAATTAAATGAAGATTGTACTCATCATTTGAATATTCATTATGGGTTAACTTCTGCATATTATACCTCCTTTAGAACACTCCTTCTTATATTCTACCCTAAATTTCCATTAAATACGAAAAATCCCCTTTCAAAAAAAGGGGATTTAATACCAATTTAGACTGGAGCAAACGTTTAAAAGTAAATAAAGGCCGTACAAAAAGTCATTTTAATCATTGTACGACCTTTCTAACACCGCTCCGTCAAAAAGCTCCGCTTTCCGCAGGCACGGCTTCAACTTCCCAAAACTCACTACCGTGAGTTTTGCGTGATTTTCAGCTCGTGCTGTTCCTGCTGGAGTCTGCACTTTTTGACTACGCTGAAAACCAGTATTCCAGAATATTATTCTTATTTTACATTTTTCATCTACCTTTTGTCACAGTCTCTCAATACCAATTATCTTGAACCTTTGACAAATGGTGTACCTAACGCCTTGGGAGCGTCCGCACGTCCTACTAATCCAACTAATGCTAGTATGGTTAAAACGTAAGGTGCAATTTGTAAATAGACGGATGGAATGCTATCAAGAAGTGGAATACCTCCACCTATTACACTTAAACTTTGAGCAACACCAAAGAATACAGCTGCACCCAAAGCACCTAACGGATGCCATTTACCAAAAACAACAGCCGCTAAAGCTATAAATCCTTGGCCATTAATGGTTCCCATATAGAAGTTGCCAGCGAACGTTAATGCAAAAATTGCACCACCAGCTCCTCCAAAGAACCCAGATAACATAACAGCAATATATCTCATACGGTTAACATTGATCCCAACTGAGTCTGCTGCAAATGGGTGCTCACCAACAGAACGTAAACGCAGACCAAAAGGTGTTTTAAAAATGATATACCAAACGACAAACGCCAAAATAACAGCTATCCAGTTAGTATAATACGTATTTTCAAAAAAGATCGGACCAATTAATGGGATATCACTTAGTATAGGAATGTCTGTTGAGCGAAGCATCCCTTGGACCATGTCCGTTTGACCTTTCCCATACAATTGTTTAATCATAAACAGACCGATTCCTAATGCTAAGAAGTTAATGGCAACACCACTTACAACTTGGTCAGCTCTAAAGGTTACCGTCGCAATTGCATGAAGACTTGCAAAAAGAGAACCGATAATAGCAGCTATAATAATGGATACCCAAGGCGTTAAAGTACTTCCTAGTATCGGATAAAGTTCAAGGTTAATTACAACTCCGAGGAAGGCACCCATGATCATCAGGCCTTCTAACCCGATATTAATAATCCCTGAGCGTTCACTAAATACGCCACCTAACGCCGTGAAAATAAGAGGGGTTGCAAACAGAAACGCAGATGGAATAATAGACTGTAACACATCGATAATTGCACTCATGAGCGACCCCCTCCTTTTAATTTATTTTTGATGCGTTGATATAGCGTTTTTAAACGATCTCTAAGAAGAATAATCATATAACTTGCAGCCACAAAGAAAATAATAAGCGCTGTGATGATATCAACTAATTCATTTGGAACTCCAGCACTTAGTGGCATATTGAGTGCTCCCACTTTTAAGAAACCGAATAATCCAGCGGCTAATACAACTCCAAACGCGACATTTCCACCTAATAGTGCAATAGCGATACCATCAAAACCAATATTCGTAAACCCATTATTTAAAGACATGTAGCCAAAGTTTCCGATCCCTTCCATAGCACCAGCTAAACCGGCAAAACCACCTGAGATCGTCATGGATAATATAATGTTTCGTTTAACGCTCATACCTGCATACTGTGAGGCGTGAGGATTAAACCCTACTGCCTTCAACTCATAGCCATACTTTGTTTTTTCAATAAAATACCAAAAGAATAAGGCAGCAACAATCGCTAAAAATATACCCGTATGAACATTTGAGTTAGGCATTAAATTACTTAACCAAGAAGCCTTTAAAGAAGCAGAATCTGAGATATATTCTGTTCTGTCGCTACCATCTGTTAAAACATTACGAACAATAGCATTGGTTGAATACAATGCTATATAGTTCATCATAATCGTTACAATAACTTCGTGAACATGAAATCTTGCTTTAAAATACCCCGGTATAAAGCCCCATAATCCGCCAGCTATAATTGCAGCCAAAATGGCTAATGGTAAATGTATGATCATAGGAAAGTCAAACAGTAAACCAACTGTAACTGAAGCCAGCCACCCGACTAATACTTGTCCTTCAACACCAATATTCAATAGACCTGTTCTAAATGCAAAAGCAACTGCCAGACCTGATAATATATAAGGTGTAGTTAATAAGATGGTTTGACCAGTGAAATAAGAGTTGCCAAACGCTCCTTCAATAAGTGCAATGTATCCAGCAATGGGGTTATAACCAAAAATAAGCATGATAATGGCACCAGCTAATAACCCAAAAATAATGGATACGATCGGAATCCAAGCACCTGATAGTTTTTGTAAATTCATTTATGACTCACCCACTTTCTCGATGTTACTGCCTGCCATTAGTAGACCTAATTCTTCTTCAGTTACTTCATCTGGTTTAACATTTGCTACAATTTTACCTTCGTAAATAACTGCAATCCTGTCACTTAAATTCCGGATTTCGTCCAATTCAAATGATACAAGCAAAACTGCTCGATTTTGATCTCGTTCTTCGATTAATTTTTTGTGAATAAATTCAATCGCGCCAACATCTAACCCACGCGTTGGTTGAGACGCAATTAGCAAATCAGGTGAACGGTCAATTTCTCGACCAACGATTGCTTTTTGCTGATTACCACCAGATAACGATCGTGCTAATGTTGATTCACTCGGCGTTCTGACGTCATATTCATCAATAATTTTCCTTGCATACTGGTAAATTTCTTTAAAGTTTAACGACCAACCTGACGAAAACGGTTTCTTATAGTACGTTTGAAGAACCATATTTTCAGCAACTGGGTAATCCAAAACTAAACCGAATTTATGACGATCCTGCGGAATATGAGCAAGCCCTTTTTCATAGACATCTCTAGGATTTAAATAAGTTATAGATTCATTGTTTAATAGAATCTGGCCATCTTTTGGCTTTCTAAGACCTGTGATTGCTTCTACTAACTCTGACTGTCCGTTTCCGTCAACACCTGCAATACCGACAATTTCACCTTGTCTCACTTCTAAGTCTAACCCTTTAACCATTTCAACTTCACGTTGGTCAGTTACGATTAAGTTTTGAATATCTAGTACAAGGTCTTTAGGCTGACTTTCTTTTTTATCCGTCTTGAAACTAACTTCTCTACCAACCATCATCGAAGCTAATTCATTTGTTGATGTCTCATTAACACTTACCGTTCCTACACCTTCACCACGTCTAATTACAGTACAACGATCTGCAACAGACATGATTTCTTTTAACTTATGGGTAATTAAAATTATAGATTTACCCTCTTTTACTAGAGATCTCATAATCTCCATTAGCTCTTCAATTTCCTGTGGTGTTAAAACAGCTGTTGGTTCATCTAAAATCAAAATGTCTGCTTCTCTATAAAGCATTTTTAAAATTTCAACACGCTGTTGCATTCCTACGGATATATCTCGCACTAATGCATACGGATCTACCTTAAGTCCATATTGATCGGAAATTTTCTTGATGTCTTTAGCTGCATCCTCTATATTAACTTTCAAGCCTTTAGTTGGCTCTGAACCTAATACAATATTTTCTGTTACAGTAAAAGTATCAACTAACATAAAGTGTTGGTGCACCATTCCGATACCTAAATCATTAGCAACATTTGGACTTGTAATATTCACATCTTGACCTTTCACTCGAATCTTTCCTTTTTCAGCTTGGTAGATGCCAAATAATACGTTCATTAAAGTTGATTTACCGGCACCATTTTCCCCGAGCAAAGCATGTATCTCCCCTTGTTGAACTTGCAAATTTATATTGTTGTTCGCTACAACCCCAGGGAACTCTTTTCTTATGTCAAGCATTTCTATAACATAGTCCATTCTTCTCACCCCTCGTCCATTATGTATAGGTTCTCGGAACTGTTTAACCTAGTAAACATGTACCGAGTGATTAAAAATAATCAAATAAAATGTCTCCATTAGAAACATCTTATTTCACCAATTTTAATGATATGTATAAAACAGAAAAGGCTAACGAGAGCCTTTTCTGTTTGGTTTCAACTATTATAAGTTCTCTAGAAACTCATCTAATTCATCGTGTGTAGATGGAACATCGATATCTCCGTTTTGGATTTGTTCTTTCCAATCTTCAACTTCTGATTTAATATCTTCTGTATATGCTTCTTCATTAGTGTCTGCTGCACTAATACCGTTGTCGGATAAACCGTATTCTAATGTTTCACCCGCTGGAAATTCGCCATCCATTGTACGTTCGATCACGTCTTGTACCGAAATATCAACACGTTTAACCATAGAAGTTAAAGTTACATTGTACTCTGTATCATCTACTTCTAAAGCTCCCTCTTCATACTGGTCACGATCAACACCAATTACCCAAACATCACGGTCTGGATTATTGTTTTTAATGTCTTTTGCTTCGTTGAACACACCGTTACCAGCACCACCTGCAGCATGGTAAATTACATCAGCATCACTGTTGTACATACTGTTTGCAATTTGTCGGCCTTTTCCGGCATCTGAGAATGTCTCAGCGTAACGAACATCAATTTCGATGGAAGGGTCTATCGATTTAACACCTGCAATATAACCAACTTCAAACTTATTGATTAATGGACTATCCATGCCACCGACAAATCCAACTTTTCCTGTTTCAGTTTTCAAGGCAGCGGCTACACCAACTAAGAATGAACCTTGATGCTCTTTAAAAGTAATGCTAGCAATGTTATCTCCTTCTGCTACTTCATCAACTAAAGCGTACTTTGTATCTGGATTTTGCTCCGCTACTTTTTCAATCGCTTCAGTTAATTTATAACCGATCCCGAATACTAATTCGTAATCTGATTGAGTAAGGCGAGTTAGATTAGAATCATATTCAGTGTCTGAATTAGATTGAGCATAGTCGAAGTGCTCACCTTTTTCTAAGCAATGTTCATCACCATATGCTTGAAGGCCTTCCCAAGCGGACTGGTTAAATGACTTATCGTCAACGCCGCCCTCATCTGTTACAATTCCTGCTTTTACAAAATTGCTGTCTGGCTCACAGTCTTGATTAGATCCAGATTCACTGCCACCTGAACCACAAGCAGCTAATACAAGTGAAAGCGATAACAAAATAGTTAAAAATGCAAAACGCTTATTCACTGTAATTCCCCCTTAAAATTAAAAAATTGAGGAAGTAATAGCAATTGTGTTAATTGTCACAATTCTATTACCTCCTCAATTACTATACCACGGAAGTCCTAGAAAATAAAAGATAAAAATAATTTTAAATTTTATGAACTTGACGTCTGTTCTTCTTCATATTGACTAACTAAAACTTTTCTCGGTTTGCTCCCTTCATAAGGGCCTACAATCCCTCGCTCTTCCATAGCGTCTATTAATCTAGCAGCCCTTGTGTAACCAATTCTAAACTTACGTTGAAGCATGGATACACTCGCGCTTTGCATTTGAACAATCAATTGAACAGCATCTTCATACAAATCATCATCAACATCATTTGTAACTTCACTAACCTCATCTGGGATCATCTCTTCTTGATATTGTGCTTTTTGTTGCTCAACACAGAAGTCAACAATACTTTCCACTTCATCATCTGATAAGAAAGCACCCTGGATACGTGTAGGTTTTGAGGCTCCAACTGGTAAAAAGAGCATGTCCCCTTTACCTAATAATTTTTCAGCCCCTCCACCATCTAATATCGTTCTTGAATCCGTCTGAGAAGATACACTGAACGCAATACGAGATGGAATATTCGCTTTAATAACACCAGTAATAACATCTACTGACGGTCTTTGTGTTGCAATAATTAAATGTATACCAGCAGCTCGAGCCATCTGTGCTAATCTCGTAATTGAGTCCTCTACTTCATTCGATGCTACCATCATTAAATCAGCTAACTCATCAATTAACACAACGACATAAGGTAAATGAGGGTGGTTCTCACCATCACGTTCATTAACTTTATTGACGTACTCATTATAACCTTCAATATTACGTGTTCCAGTCTCTGAGAATAAGTCATAACGCCTTTCCATCTCTGAAACTATTTTCTTAAGTGCTTGAGATGCCTTCTTAGGATCAGTTACAACTGGCGCTAACAAGTGTGGAATCCCATTATAAACATTTAATTCTACTTTTTTCGGGTCAATCATCATCATCTTAACTTCATGAGGTTTTGCTCTTAATAAAATACTTGTAATAATGCCGTTGACACAAACACTCTTACCACTGCCTGTCGCACCAGCAATGAGCATGTGAGGCATTTTATTCAGCTCAGCTGTAATAGCTTCACCAGCGATATCTCGTCCTAAACCAAATAAGAGTTTAGACGGATTATTTTGTGAATGTTGCATAACTTCTCGTAACGTTACCTGAGCTACTTCCGTATTTGGCACTTCAATACCTATAGCTGATTTACCCGGGATGGGTGCTTCAATTCGAATATCTTTTGCGGCTAAGGCGAGTGCTAAATCATCGTGTAAATTAACAATTTTACTTACCTTAACACCAACATCAGGATAAACTTCATACTTCGTTACAGCAGGTCCTACATGGACTTTAGTTACTTTGGCTTTAACACCAAAGCTTTGAAACGTTTTTTCAAGTTTTTGCACGGTTGATTGAATCTGTGACTTTTCTTGCTGTTGTGAATGTGCAACAGGATTATTTAATATTTGTAAGGATGGTAGTTTATAAGACTCGTTTTCTACCTCAGTCATTGGTAGGTCCTCTAAGGACTCATCATTGGTTCCTTGCTCCACTGTATCCTCATTTTCTAAGGTGTCTGTCCATTGCTTCGTTTCAAGTTCATTTGTTTCTATCTCATCTGTAGAAGGAGTGCTTTTATTTTCTTGAAAATCTTCTATAACAGGATTATGGTCATCCTGTTTAATTTCATTCGCTTCAATACTATAAGTTGTCTCTGGCTCATCTGATTGTTCTTGTGCTTCTAAACGAGCTGCTCTACGTTCTTTGAACTTTTGTACAACGTTTTGAGCCATCGTTCGAACTCGGTTAATTAGATTCTTTAAAGCATCTGAAATGGATCGTTCAGTCAGAAGCATAAATCCGATTAAAAAGCCAAAGATCGCTAACACTTTTGCTCCTGCAGAAGATAAAAGATAGTAGCTTAATGCAAACAGTGTTGCACCAACCATACCTGCCCCGATATTCTCATATGTAATAGCTCCATCTTGATAAGCTTCATAATAATCCCATGTTAAACCGAATATGTTTTGATCATATTGCGTAATGATTGAATCAAATATTTGAACATGTGTAAATAACAATACGGATGCAAATAAGATGTAAAAGCCTATCCACTTAGTCGCCATAAACATTGGCCACTTACGCTTTAACATAAGATAAATTCCTAAAATAAATAAAAACAAGCTGATGACGATATACCAAAAACCAAATAACCATTGAAATAAAGTAACAAAAATATGAGGAATAAAGCCTTCACCAATGGTACTAATTCCGCTTGAAAAAATGGCACTTAAAATGAATAAAAGACCAAATAATTCATATTGCAGAACATGGCGTTTTTTACGTCTTGATTGTTTTTTCTTTTTGCGTTTAGCCATAATATTCCCCCCAAAATAAGGAAGCAGCCTTATGTCGGCTGCTTTGATGTGAATTCATTATACCATAGATATCCAATCTTTTGGATAAGTCTTTATAAGTAATATTGGCGCCCTGGTTGTAGATCTTGATTTAAATAATCAGCTGGATCGGTGGAGGTCATATGAACAATTTCGTACCCATTAATATCAGGGTCACGTTTCAGTTTAACTGTTGCATGATTAACTGAGACGAATTGATATTCATTTTGGTCTTCATCTTCAAAAATTTCCTGTACGTCTAATGGCGTATACAAAATCATTGAACCACCTGCTCATCATCATCGTTACCTATTAATTCATTTAATTTTTCAATTGCCTCTTTAACACCGCCAACGCTGTCAATTAACCCGCATTCTACAGCATCATCACCAACGACATTTGTTCCGATATCACGTGTCAGATTACCTTTAGCGAACATAAGTTCTTTAAAGTCTTCTTCCGTGATGTTCGAGTTTTTAACAACGAAGTTTATAACGCGATCTTGCATTTTATCAAGGTATTCAAACGTTTGAGGTACACCGATGACTAATCCAGTTAACCGAATAGGATGAATGGTCATCGTAGCTGTTTCTGTAATAAACGAATGGTTCGCCGATACTGCTATTGGTACCCCTATGGAGTGGCCACCTCCTAATACGATCGATACCGTTGGCTTTGAAATCGTCGAAATCATTTCTGAAATAGCCAGACCTGCCTCAACATCGCCACCAACTGTATTTAGTAATAAAATCACCCCTTCAATTTTAGGGTTTTGTTCAATGGCAACAATTTGAGGGATTAAATGCTCGTATTTGGTCGTTTTATTTTTTTGCGGAAGTTGTAAATGTCCCTCAATCTGTCCAATGATGGGTAGGACATGAATGTTCGATTCAGGATTTTGCGGAACATTCGTTTGCCCTAATTGCTTAATTTTGTTCATTAGAGAATCTGATGAATCTTCCTTATTTTCATCATTCTGTTGGTCTTGTTGATCTTTTTGCTTATCATCTGACATATTGTAAACACCACCTTTTCCAATAGTGTTTACAAACCCTATTTCTTCATACAAAAAGAACTCTATTCATTAAACTGAACAGAGTTCTTGTATCATTACATTCCTATATCTTCATACAGTTGACGTTCTTCTTCTTTGTTTAACGGAACTAATGGTAAACGAACTGAGCCAACCTCAATACCCATACGGTTTAAAGCTGTCTTAATCGGAACCGGAGATGGCGCTTTGAAGAACCCTTTCATTTTAGGTAGTAACTGTTGATGTGCTTCAGCTGCGCGATCGACTTCACCTTTTAGGTATGATTGGACCATATCCTGCATTTCATTTCCAAAAATATGAGATGAAACGGAAACAATCCCATTACCACCGACGGCTAAAGCAGGTAATGTAAAACCATCATCACCACTGTATAACATGAAGTCATCATCTGTCTGATCAACAATCTCTGTCATCATAAAAACATCTTGACTAGACTCTTTAACAGCAACAATATTTGGGACTTTAGATAAAGCTACCGTCGTTTCGACATCCATATTAATGGACGTACGACCTGGAATGTTGTATAACATTGCTGGTAACTTTGTCGATTCAGCAATGGTTTTAAAGTGTTGATATAACCCTTCTTGATTTGGTTTATTATAATATGGCGCGACCAATAACACACCATCTACGCCAAGTTCTTCTACTTTCTTAGTAAATTCAATGGTTTCCTGCGTATTATTACTACCGGTACCAGCAATGACAGGAATTCTGCCATTAACAACTTCAACCACATGTTTATAGAGTGTTAATTTCTCTTCTTTAGTTAAAGTCGGTGATTCACCAGTTGTTCCACCAATTACTAATGCATCTGTTCCATTATTGATTAAATGTTCAACTACCGTTTCAGTTCTTCCTAAGTTTAATTCATTTTGTTCATTAAAAGGTGTCACCATTGCTGTTAACACATTCCCAAAATTCATGATTTATACCCCTTTCTTACTTATAAAGCTATCGTGCAGAGCATTAACTGCCGTTTTTAAATCTTTTTCTTTAATTAATACCCAGATTGTCGTATGACTATCTGCAGATTGTAGTATTTGTATATTATGCTTAGCTAAAGCAGATACTATTCTAGATGCAACACCAGGCACACCTTGGATTCCTGCCCCAACGGTCGACACTTTAGCGCAATCATCCTCAAGCGTATACTTTAATTTTAGTGATTCAACAATGGAACGCGTTAAAGTCCAAGTGTCTTTTGGTATTGTAAATGTGATCCCTTGTGAAGAAATGTTAAAAAAGTCAACAGATATTTTAGCGTCTGCTAAATGTTTAAAAACTTGGTCATGTAATTCAATTAAGGAATCATTTGCGTGTATATTCACTTGTATTAGCCCAGAAACTTGAGCTATTCCAGTCACTAATCGTTCTTGAATCATTTGGTCTATCGTATTTTCTACTTTGGAAGTAACTAATGTGCCTTTATCCTCTGTATAAGTAGATCTAACTCGAATGGGGATTTTTTCTTGCATTGCAATTTCCACTGCACGAGGATGTATGACTTTTGAGCCTTGGTAAGCTAAATGTACGATTTCAGTATACGTCATTGCCTTCAAGGTTTCAGCATGTTGAACTAACACCGGGTCTGCGGTTTTAATTCCGTCAACATCAGTGAAAATATCAACAAACTCAGCGTTCATGGCTGCACCAAGAGCTACTGCAGAGGTATCAGAACCACCACGACCTAATGTTGTGATGTGGCCAAATCTGTCCTGGCCTTGAAAGCCTGCAACAACAATTACTTGATTAGACTTAAACAGAGAATGAAGTAAATCGGTACTAATTTTATCAATTCGAGCATCTGTAAATTCACTTGTTGTACGAATTCCAGCATGAGCCCCTGTAATAGCAGTGGCTTTAACCTTTTGTTGTATAAGTTCATTAGCAAATACAACAGATGAAATAATCTCCCCACATGACAAGAGTGAATCTAGTTCACGTGAAGTGACCTTATGCTCGGGATAGTTGACTAACTGAAGCAAGCTATCCGTTGCATAAGGTTCTCCCTTTCGTCCCATTGCCGAGACAACTACAATAACTTGATGACCTTGTGAAACAGCATCGATCACATGTTTGATGGCATGTTGTCTCGTGTTCGTATCTCTTACAGATGTTCCACCAAACTTCTGTACAATTACTGTCATTTCACACCCCTATGATGTTTATTGTTCTTGCTGTATTAACTTTTGTGCAATTTGCACGGAGTTCCAAGCAGCTCCTTTTAATAAGTTGTCAGACACAACCCAGAAATGGAATCCACTCGATACATCCAAATCTTTACGAATTCGACCAACAAAAACGTCTTTTTTGCCTTCTGACGATAAAGGTGTAGGGTATACTTGTTGAGTAATATCATCTTCTAAAACTAGCCCATCTTGATCATTAAGAGCGTTTTGTAAATCTTCAATTGATACGTCATCTCGATCGATTTCAACATAGACACTCTCAGCATGTGAATAAAAGAATGGCAAACGAACACAAGTCGCTGCTACTTTTAACTCTGGATAATTCATGATTTTTTTCGTTTCATTAATCATTTTCATTTCTTCAAATGTATAGTGATTATCTTCAAATACATCAATCTGAGGTAGTGCATTAAAGGCTATAGGAAAATGTTTAGGCTCAGATTTTACTGGTAAAATATTGGTCTCTGGCTCTTCTCCATTTAATAATGCTTTAGATTGATCTTTTAATTCCTCAACAGCATCATTACCAGACCCCGAAACCGATTGATAAGTCGATACGATGACACGACCTAAACCAAATTTCTTTCGAATAGGTTCTAAGGCAACGACCATTTGGATTGTAGAACAGTTAGGATTAGCGATAATACCATTATGTTTTTGAATGTCTTCTGGGTTAACCTCTGGAACAACTAACGGTACATCAGGATCCATTCTAAACGCACTTGTATTATCAATTACTACAGCTCCGCGATTAACTGCTTCGTGTGCTAGTTGTTTAGATACTGAACCTCCTGCTGAGAATAAAGCTATATCTACGCCTTCAAAAGCTTCTGGTTTCGCTTCTAATATTTCAACTTCTTCCCCTTTAAAAGTCACCTTTTTCCCCGCTGACCTCTTAGAAGCCAGTGGATATAACTTTTCAACAGGAAAGTCGATACTATCAAGCATTTCTAACATTTTCTGCCCGACTGCTCCTGTTACGCCGACTACTGCTACGTGGTATTGTTTGTGATTTACCATATTGAATTTTCTCCCTTCTCGTTTTTCTTTATCGTCATTTTAACACATTTTTGAATTCTATAAAGTCATGACTCTCACAAATACTCCTTCAACATGGGCTGGAACTGTTTACCTTCAATAGCATAAGAAATCGTTTCAGGTAAAAGGTCCATATGTGCAACTAGAGAAGTTGGTTTTTGAATCGGATCATCTTGCCCAAACGGCACAAAATAAACGTTTTTTGCCACCAATAATTTAGCTAAATTCGCTGCATTAATAGCCAAAGCATCATTGGTAGATATAGCTAATACAACAGGGTTACGATTTCTTAAAGTGGCTTTTGCTGCCATTAAGACAGGGGAATCCGTTAAAGCATTAGCAAACTTACTCAATGAATTACCTGTCATTGGTGCAATTACCATACAATCCAAAGGCTCCTTAGGCCCTAAAGGTTCTGCTTCTGGAATCGATGAGATTAAGTTTTTTTGTGTAATGTCCTTAATTCGATCTAAATGGCTTGCGGCCTCTCCAAATTTTGTATCCGTTGATTGTACGGTATAGGACACAATCGGTACGACCTCTGCTCCTAATTCGACTAATCGCTGCATTTGAGGGAATGTTTCATCATAAGTACAATGAGAACCCGTTAGACCAAAGCCAATTCGCTTTCCTTTTAAATCCACTATAGTCAAGCTCCTTCCTATTGATTTTCCATAATAATGTTATGAATGACGCGCGCTAAAATAACACCTGCTGTTTTAGGTGCTACTAATCCAGGCAAACCGGGAGCTAAAATAGATTTAATCCCTCTCTTCTTTGCGAAACGAAAGTCAACGCCTCCTGGTTTTGACGCCAAGTCAATGATTAAACTATTGATTGGAAGCGAAGAAATTAAAGAAGGTGTAACAAATAGTGCTGGAATCGTGTTGATTAATATATCGCAATCTTTTAAATGGTCTTCTAACTCTTCATCACGTATTGGTGATGCTTGATATTCAAAGATTCTCGCCAATTCATCCTCATGCCTGGAATAAACCGATACGTTAGCTCCTAGTCCTTTAAAAGTATGAATTAACGTTTTTCCTACACGACCTAAACCAAGTATGGTGACATTCGAATTGTGTATCGTAAAATCCGTATGTTGGATTGCAAACATGACTGTGCCTTCTGCAGTTGGTATCGAATTGTAAATTGCCACGTCATCTCGGTTAAATAACGGTATAATACGTTCTTTAAAAGAGAGTAACTCTTTCAAATAAGGCGTCATAATTCCTGTAAATAGTATACAGTCGCCTCTGAAACCTTCTAACCAGTCCTTTGTAATATGTGGTGATGTTTCAGCAAAATGTGCTTCCGCGTAACCTTCTTTATCTAATCCAGTAATCGGAAGAATAATCGCATCGACTTTTTCTTGAGGAATATGATCGACATCGGTTAAATATAAACCGTCAATTTCTTCTTCAAGCTCTTCATATCCTACGGCATATAAAGTTGCGTCTTTTTCAATCAAATGTTTCATCATTTCCACATGCCTTGCATCACCCCCAATAATAACAATTGATTTTCCTGTTAACATATCATCACCTCTCAAGCGTCATTCAGCCCATAATATTCTATGTCATAGCCCAAAAAAAGTGAAAGACTGACTCCCAAAAATTGAGAGTCAGTCTTTATGACGGTTTGGTTTAACAATAATCATGTCGTCCCCAATTACTTCAATATCGTTCCATTTTACTTTAGCAGTTGCATCTCCTTTTTTAAGGCCTAACATCGAAAAGTCCTGAATCACAATCGAATCAATTCGTCCTGTTTCTGGGTTAATATCTAAATCCGTATGACCTAAAATCCCTAAACGTTCGCCCTTGTGCGCATCAATAAGTTCCTTACCCGTCAAATCTCGATAACGCATCACTTCACCTCTTTATAAACGTCTTTATACATTATACGTCCTGAGGTAAAATACATGCTTTAGAAGGCTTTTGACTAAATGTTTTTTGTGCCAGTTCTTCTATCCCTCGGTGTGTTACTTGTTCAAATTGTTGAATTAATGAATTAAGCGGGATATGTTCGATTCCTAGAAGCTCATTACGTCCATTACGGTGCATACGGCTATTGGGGTTTTCTAACCCTAGCACAATTTGGCCTTTTAATTGTTGAATCGTATTATTAAGTTCTTTTTCAGTTATCCCATGTTTCCATATATCTTCAACTGTTAACTGAATTTCCTGTTCCAACAAATCTAATTGTTCTAAATTAGTCGCTCCATACACTGTAAGGATTCCATTATCACGAAAAGCATTATGATAAGAGAAAATCGTATATGTAAGCCCTAATTCTTCACGTATTTTTTGGAATAATCTCGAACTCATACTCCCACCCAAGACGTTGTTTAATACAGCCATGTGATAAATCGAATCATGATGGATCGGTATACCTTCATAACCTAAACATAAATGTGCTTGCGTCGTTTCTTTATGCTGTTTCATCACTTCTATATTATAAGAAGTCATTAACTCATCATTAGAACTCGAATTAGATGGTAAATCAGAAAAGAGCTCATTTATTTTTTCGTATAATCCTTCTGGTATATTTCCTGCAATTGAAATTACTATACGATCAGATGTATAGTACTCCTCTCTAAACTTCAAAATATCATCTCTAGTAATACCTTCTAAAGTGTCATGGTTACCTAATATCGGTTTTCCTAATGGGTGATACTTAAAGCTTACTTCATGTAAATGGTCATGAATGATATCATCTGGTGTGTCTTCAGTCATTGCAATTTCTTCATATATAACATTCTTCTCTCTTTCTAATTCATCTTCATCAAAAGTAGAGTTAAAAATCATATCAAACATAAGATCTAATGCATAATTGGTATGTTGGTCCATAACCTTTGCATATAAACATGTATATTCCTTAGATGTAAAAGCATTTGTATCTCCTCCAATTGAATCAAATGCTTCAGCAATATCTCTTGCATTACGAGTCTGCGTTCCTTTAAACAGCATGTGCTCAATCAGGTGCGAAATACCATTATAAGCATAGGATTCATTTCTTGAACCGGTAAGAATCCATATACCGATTGACACAGAGCGTAAAGATGGCAATGACTCTTCCACAATTCGGAGACCATTATCTAATTGATACCGACGAATCAAGGTTTTCCCCTCCCCATTTGTATAATGATTGAATATTCACTCATTATACGTCATAGAAAAAACTTGGCTTAAAGGCCAAGTCTATTCTGACGCTTTAACATGTCAAAGTGTTGACTGAAAAAAGAACTGGTATTGTCTCAACCAGCTCTATGACTTAGCTTCGTTTGTTTCTTGTTCTTGTAAAGCAGCTTTTCTTGACAGATTAACTCGTCCTTGCTTATCAATTTCTTTTACTTTAACAAGCATCTCATCTCCAACATTAGCAATATCAGTAACGTTTTTAACGTGTTTTTCATCTAACTCACTAATGTGTACAAGACCATCTTTTCCGCTGAACAATTCAACAAACGCACCAAATTTCTCAATACGCTTAACCGTTCCTAAGTAGATTTCCCCAACTTCTACTTCACGGACTAGATCTTGAATAATCTTTTTAGCTTTTGAAATTTTTTCACGGTCAGGCGATGAAATAAAGATTGTACCATCTTGTTCAATATCAATTTTAACATCTGTTTCTTCAATGATCTGATTAATCTGTTTACCACTTGGACCAATCACATCACGAATTTTATCTGGATTAATGGCAATAGATTCAATCTTAGGTGCAAATTCAGACAGCTCTTCTCTTGGCTCAGAGATCGTATTCATCATATGATCTAGAATATCCATGCGACCTTTTTTCGCTTGAGTTAGAGCCTCTTCTAGGATGTCTCTTGATAGTCCATCAACTTTAATGTCCATTTGAAGCGCTGTTACTCCTTTAGAAGTCCCTGCTACTTTAAAGTCCATATCACCTAAAGCATCTTCCATGCCTTGTATATCAGTTAAAACCGTATAATTTTCACCTGATTTTACTAAGCCCATTGCAATACCTGCAACTGGTGCTTTAATTGGAACACCTGCATCCATTAATGCCATCGTACCAGCACAAATACTTGCTTGTGAAGTTGAACCGTTTGATTCTAATATTTCTGATACGACACGTACCGTATAAGGAAACTCTACTTCATCTGGAATAATTGGATCTAATGCACGTTCACCTAAAGCACCATGCCCAATTTCACGCCTTCCAGGACCACGAATTGGTCCAGTTTCACCAACACTATATTGCGGGAAATTATAATGATGCATAAAGCGTTTTTCGTCTTCTAGATTTAAACCATCTAAAACTTGTACATCACCTAAAGCACCTAAAGTACATACACTTAATGCTTGAGTCTGACCACGGGTAAACATAGCAGAACCATGTGTACGTGGTAAAACATTTGTTCTAGATGATAACGGTCTAATTTCATCAACTTTTCTTCCGTCAGGACGTACTTTATCTTCAGTAATTAAACGTCTTACCTCGTCTTTTACCATTTGATCTAATACAGCTTTTACTTGAGAGATTTTATCTTCTTCTGCTTCTTCTTGTTCGTACTTCTCTACAATTTCTTTTTTTACTGCACTTATTGCCTCATCACGATCTTGCTTATCTTCAGTCTGAATAGCTTCAATCATTTTTTCTTTCGCAATTTTTTCAACTTCTGTTGTAACGTCTTCACTTGGCGCGAAAAGTTCGACTTCTATCTTCTCTTTACCGACTTCTTTTACAACTTCTTCCTGGAATTCAACAAGCCTTTTAATTTCTTCATGACCGAACATAATCGCCTCTAACATAACATCTTCAGGAACTTCATGAGCACCAGCTTCAACCATGTTAATCGCATCTTTTGTGCCGGCAACTGTTAAGTCAATATCACTTTCTTTTGATTGTTCAATCGTTGGGTTAATAATGAATTCATCATTAACACGGCCAACATGAACACCTGCAATTGGACCCTCAAATGGTATGTCAGAAATACAAAGAGCTAATGATGAACCAATCATCGCTGCAATTTCTGATGAGCAGTCTTGATCAACACTCATAACGGTGCTAATGACTTGTACTTCATTTCGGAATCCGTCTGCGAATAATGGTCGAATTGGACGGTCGATTAAACGAGATGTTAAAACCGCACGGTCACTTGGACGTCCTTCACGTTTAATAAAACCACCTGGAATTTTACCCACTGCGTAAAGCTTTTCCTCATAGTTGATGGTTAATGGGAAAAATGGAAGGTCTTTCGGTTCTTTAGAAGCAGTTGCTGCTACTAATACGGATGTATCACCGTAACGAACCATCGCAGCACCATTGGCTTGCTTCGCTACTTCTCCCACTTCAAACGTTAACGTCCTACCTGCCACATCAATTGAAAATGTTTTCATTTCATTGGACATATAATTTAATACCCCTCTCAAAACTGTAAAAGTATGTAAAAGTAAAGAAAAAGCGGGTATCCCCCGCTTTTTCGTTTATCTACGTAGTCCTAATTTGTTAACTAAGTCACGATAGCGTTGGACGTCTTTATTACGTAAATAGTTTAGTAAATGACGACGTCTACCAACCATTTTCATCAATCCACGACGCGAGTGATGATCTTTCTTATGCTCACGTAAATGTTCATTTAGTGTATTGATTTGTTCAGTTAGGATAGCAACTTGAACTTCTGGTGAACCAGTGTCATTCTCGTGTGTCTTGAATTCATTGATTAATGCTTGCTTACGTTCTTGTGAAATGGCCATCCTTTTTCACCTCCTATTTTTGATCCCCTAACCCCTAGCATTCGTCGGTGACTCGTAATGCCAAGATGAAAGGTTGATTAATCACATTATTACGATACATTTTTTTGACTTAAAATGCAAGTGTTATCCCTTTGGAATTTGAAAGAAATTTTTAGTTTCGATCTCATCTTCCTTCATGCGGGCAATTAAATCATCAATATCATTAAACTTCTCCTCATCACGTATATAGTAATGAAACTCTACACGAATGGATTGATGATATATATCTTCATCGAAATCAAACAAATGAACTTCTACGATAGGTCGTTCGATTCCATCTGTAAAGGTTGGATTATACCCAATATTCGCCATACCATAATAAGATTGCCCGTTGACGTATGCGTAAACAGCATAGACGCCTACCTTTGGAAGCTTTTGTTCGGTTGATATATGAAGATTCGCGGTGGGATATCCGATTTCCCTGCCTCGCTTTTCACCATGAATTACCTCTGCTGTAAGCGTAAAAGGTCTACCTAAAAGTTTTGTAACAGCTTCTAACTGTCCTTCATTTAATAAATCCCTAATTCTAGTAGAGCTTACTTTGTCCCCTTCATATGACACTTTATCTACAACAGAATATGTTAACTGTCCATTAGCATATTCATTCATTTTTTGAATTTTTCCAGACCCTTTATGGCCAAATGAAAAGTCAAATCCACCGACAACATGTTTAACGTTAATATCAATAAAGAATTTTTGAACAAAATCCTCTGGGGATAATTTTGCCAGATCCTTATTAAATGTCACGATAAATAGATAATCAATGTTCAAGTCACTAAACAGCTTTATTTTATCATCTAAAGATGTTATTAAAAAATCTTTTAAAGGCTCTTGTTTTAAGACAGATAATGGATGAGGATGAAAGGTCATAACAGCACTTTTAAGATTTCGTTCATCAGCCACACGTATAGCTTCATGTATCACTTCTTGGTGTCCTAAATGAAGACCGTCAAAATAGCCTACTGCCATGCTTACTGGATCCACATTATAATAATCTTGATTTGGGTAATTTAAATGAATGACTTGCATGTTCTTCACCACTTTTTGTCTTTAAAATACTTTATAAGGTTTCATCTTGCCGACTTTAGAAGGATGGTGTTGATAGACCGCAATTAATTCGTTTGATTCAGTGATGACTTTAAAAGTTGATACATCCTCTAATTCTTCCGGTAATTCTAGGACTTGTCCATGTCTAAATCGGTATTCCTCATCAGGACTGATTGTATAACTTGGCAACGTTAAAACATCAGCCAACGAAATAAGAGATTCCGCCTTTGATTGTTCTAATTCTTCAAAGGTAACCGTCTGGTCAATTGGAAAGTCACCAGCTTGTGTTCGGATTAATCGACTCATATGAGCAGGGTATCCTAATTTGTGTCCTATATCAACGCATAACGTTCTTATGTATGTTCCGCTTGAGCAAGCTACTTTAAAGTTAAAACGCACATCACAATCATTATACCAAGTTAATTCATCTGATAACATCTTAATTTCATAAATGTTTACCTGACGACTTGGCCGTTCAACTTCAATACCTTCTCTGGCATACTCATATAATCGTTTGCCATCGACTCTAATTGCTGAATACATTGGAGGAACTTGTGTTATCCACCCTTGAAAACCTGATAATACACTTTCGCATTCATCAATTGTGAACGATTGATCTACGTTCTTTTTTTCAACGATTTCACCAGCTAAATCCTCAGTTGTCGTAGACTGCCCTAGTGAAATTTCAGCTTCATACTCTTTATTATTTAATGTTAGAAGAGAGGCAATTTTTGTTGCCTTACCTACACAAATCGGCAGTACACCCTCAGCATCTGGGTCAAGAGTTCCTGTATGTCCTACTTTTTTTGTCTTAAAAATTTGTCTGATGCGAGAAACGCAATCATGAGAAGTCATTCCTTTAGGTTTCCAGAGTGGAATTACACCGTTCATCTTACTCCTCCTCATTAAAGGATTTCCTGTATGTACAATCTAAAAGGATAGACACAAGGCCTATCCTTTTAATAAATTAGCGATCATCTTCATTTAGATCTTGAATAATTCGTTCAATTTTATTTCCATGTTCGATCGTTTCATCGATTTCAAATGTTAATTCTGGAACTTTTCGAAGTCTGATTCGATTGCCTATTTCAGAACGAATAAATCCTTTAGACTTGGCTAATCCAATTAGGGTCTCTTCCTTCTTTTCTTCATCTCCAAAAATAGAAATAAATACTTTAGCCTGCTGTAAGTCCCCTGAAACTTGAACATCTGTCACAGTGACAAAGCCGACACGCGGATCTTTAATTTTACGAGAAAGAATATCACCAAGTTCTTTTTTCATTTGTTCCGCCACTCGATTTGAACGAATATTACTCATGTCGATCACCTCAATATTGGAGGTTAGAGCCACTCATAGTCCACTACAGTGACTTCTAAGTCCGTTCGCATATCCATATGACGAACTACCTCTTGTAATGTTTTCTCAGCTATTACTTTTTGATTTGAAACGATAGCTACTCCAAAAGCACATCGTTGCCACAAATCATGGTATTCTACTTCGGTAATGCTGACATTAAATTTCTTTCTAGTTTGATGAATGAGTTGTTTTAAAATGGACCTTTTCTCTTTTAAAGAGTGAACGTCGTACATCATGCATTCAACGTATGCATAACCAATCATTTGCGTTCAATTTCCCTCATTTCAAATGCTTCTAGATAATCCCCAACTTTAATGTCATTATAGTTTACCACGGTTATACCACATTCATAACCTTGTTGGACTTCTTTTGCATCATCTTTATAACGTTTTAATGAGTCAATTTCACCTTCAAAGATGACAACACCATCACGAACAACGCGTATACCAGAGTTACGTTTTACTTTTCCATCTGTAACGTAACAACCCGCAATAGTACCTACTTTAGACACTTTAAACGTTTCACGCACCTCTACTTGACCAATGATTTGCTCTTCAAATTCAGGATCAAGCATACCTTTCATAGCAGCTTCAATTTCTTCAATCACTTTATAGATGACACGATGTAATCGGATATCAATCTTCTCTTGCTCTGCCGTTCGCTTAGCATTGGCATCTGGACGAACATTAAAACCGACCACAATCGCGTTAGAAGCAGATGCAAGAATTATATCAGATTCCGTAATAGCACCAACACCTGTATGAATAATCTT
Source organism: Aquisalibacillus elongatus (assembly GCF_003843875.1). GTDB lineage: Bacteria > Bacillota > Bacilli > Bacillales > Alkalibacillaceae > Aquisalibacillus > Aquisalibacillus elongatus. The sequence goes on from NZ_RKRF01000007.1 coordinate 668,889, forward strand.
AATATTGCAGCCTTCAACTTCTATTCTTTCTAAAGAGGATGCTAATGCTTCAACAGTTCCTTGAACGTCTGCCTTAACAATAACGCTGATTTCCTTAACGTCACCTTGTTGAATCTGTTTAAATAAATCATCTAAATTTAACTTTCCAGACTCTTCACGTTGTGATTCAATTTGTTTTTCTTTTCTTAGTTCAGCAATGCGTTTAGCGTCTTTTTCATCTTTGAAGACGACAAAACGGTCACCTGCTTTTGGTACATCTTGTAAACCAATAACCTCAACAGGTGTAGATGGGCCCGCTTCTTTAACCCGCATACCTAAATCGTTTGTCATCGCACGTATTTTACCGAACGTGTTTCCGACTACTAATGGATCGCCGACTCTTAAAGTTCCATTTTGAACTAAGAATGTAGCGACTGGTCCTCGACCTTTATCTAGTTCAGCTTCTACAACGGTACCATTAGCAAAGCAATCTGGGTTTGCTTTTAATTCTTCTACTTCAGCTACTAGCTTAATCATCTCAAGTAAATCGTCAATACCATCACCTTCAATTGCTGATAAAGGAGCGAAGATGGTCTCGCCTCCCCAATCTTCAGGAACTAATTCATATTCCATCAATTCCTGCATCACACGGTTTGGATCAGCACCTTCTTTATCCATTTTATTAACAGCAACAATGATTGGTACCCCTGCTGCTTTCGCATGGTTCACGGCCTCTACAGTTTGAGGCATAACACCATCATCTGCTGCAACAACTAAAATGGCGATATCAGTCACTTGAGCACCGCGGGAACGCATACTGGTAAAAGCAGCGTGGCCAGGTGTATCAAGAAATGTTACTTTTTTGCCTTGTGTTTCGATTTGGTAAGCTCCAATATGTTGAGTAATTCCTCCCGCTTCACCTTCTGTTACTTTAGTGTGGCGGATGGAATCTAACAACGTTGTTTTACCGTGGTCAACGTGCCCCATGATGGTCACAACTGCTGGGCGTTCTTGTAGAGCTTCCTCTGAATCTTCTTCAATAAAGTTGTCTAAATCTGTTTCTTCTACAACAATTTCTTCTTCAACCTCTACACCATAATCATCACAAATTAATTCAATGGATTCTTTTTCTAGTGTTTGGTTTATTGTTGCCATAACACCAAGCATCATGAGTTTCTTAATAATTTCTGAGCTGTCTTTATTTAACTTATCAGCTAATTCTCCAACCGTTAAAGATCCTTGGTAAGTAACTTTATCTGGTAATCCTTGAGGTTGTTGTTTTGCCTCAGGTCGTTTAGATTGTTTATGGTTCCCTTTACTCTTTTGGTTCTTCTTTTGCTGTTGTTGTTTATTTTGATTGGATTTTTTCTTATGTTGATTAGAATTCGATTTCGACTGATGTTGTGGTTTTGAACCTTGGTTAGATTTATTTTTTTGCTCTTGTTTTGGCTGTGATTGTTGTTTTGGCTTTGCTTCTTGTGTTGATTCTTGTTTGTTTTCATTTGTTGTAGGATTTAGTTTTTGATCTAGTTGTCTAATGGCATTCTCCGTAATTGTTGACATATGGTTAGATACTTCAATATCTAATTCTTGTAAATGATTAATAACTTCTTTGCTTTTTAAATTATTTTGCTTAGCATACTCATATACTCGCATTTTTTTCATACATTCACCCCCGTGATTAATCGTTAATTAATTGCAAAAACTTTTTCGTGAATCCTTCGTCTTTTATGGCTACTGCTACTCGATTTTTTTTACCAATCGCTTGCGAGATCTCTTCTCTTGAATCAACTATTTTATAAGGTATTCCATAACTTTTGCACTTATCTGTTAGCTTCTTTTTTGTGTTAGAAGAAGCATCATTTGCAATTAAAACTAACGTCGCTTGTTTCGTTCGAATATCGTGAACAATCGTCTCTTCACCTAAAGATACTTTGTTTGCGCGTATCGCTAGGCCTAATAAATTTAAGTATGAACTCATGATTCAGTCACCTTTTGCAGCAATTCTTGATATAATTCGTCATCTATGTTGGTGTTCAAATGTCTCTGTAGAACATTAGATTGTTGAGCTTTTTGAATCACTTCAGGATCTTTACTTAAATAAGCCCCTCTACCATTCTTTTTTCCAGTTTCATCTACAAAGACGTCTCCTTCTTTGTTTCGAACCACTCTAATTAATTGCTTTTTAGGAAACATTTCTTGAGTCACTACACATTTTCTTAAAGGTTCTTTCTTATTACCCATGTTCACTCCCCCTTTATTCAAGATCGAAAGTGTCAGGATCTTCGTCTAATAAACCTTCTTCTCTTGCCTCAGATTCACTTTTAATATCGATTTTCCAACCTGTTAACTTAGCCGCAAGCCTTGCATTCTGACCTTTTTTACCAATAGCAAGTGAAAGTTGGTGGTCAGGAACAATGACAGTTGTTGCTTGGTCTTCTTCATCAACTAAGACGTCAATAACTTGTGATGGACTTAAGGCATTTGATATATACACAACTGGATCTTCAGACCAATGAACGATGTCAATTTTCTCTCCACGAAGTTCATCGACAATCGTTTGGACTCTTTGACCACGTTGACCTACACACGCACCGACTGGATCAATTTCAGGATTTTCAGCATATACACTTATTTTAGAACGATCGCCCGCTTCTCTAGCAACCGATCTTAACTCAACAATACCTTCATAGATTTCAGGTACTTCCATCTCGAATAATCGTTTTAATAAACCAGGATGAGTACGGGATACAAAAACTTGTGGTCCTTTTCCGCTATTTTCAACTCTTGTGACATATACTTTAATTCGATCGTGAATATCGTATGATTCATTTGGCATAATTTCATTTAGAGGTAATTTACCCTCGATTTTACCTAAATGAATATATAGGAAACGATTGTCCTTACGTTGTACCTTCCCTGTCATGATGTCATCCACACGATCCATAAAGTCATTGTAAATCACACCGCGTTCAGCTTCACGCACACGCTGGGTGACAACCTGCTTAGCCGCCTGAGCTGCAATACGGCCAAAATCTCTTGGTGTCACTTCGTGCTCAACGACGTCACCTACTTCATAAGATGGGTCCATTTCTTTTGCCTCATCTAATGCAATTTCTGTTTGGTCATCAGTAACTTCATCGACAACTTCTAACCTCGCAAAAACTTTCATTCCATCGTTTTCATTCAGCTCAACTCTCACGTTGGTCTTAGAGTTAAAGTTCTTTTTGTAAGCTGATACTAATGCAGCATCTAATGCTTCTAATAAAATTTCTCTGTCGATCCCTTTTTCTTCAGATAAATACTCAATCGCACTATAAAGTTCCGAACTCAACAGTCTTACCTCCTCATATTAAAATGTAACGGCAATATTGGCTTTTGCCACTTTATCAAAAGGTATTTGTACCTCTTTTTCTCTTGTTTTTTCTTTCACCATTAACGTAATCAAATCATCTTCGAATGATGTTAAATCGCCATAAAATTCTTTTTCATGGTTAATTGGCTCGTATGTTTTTACATATATATGTGATCCTACGAACCGTTCAAAATCTGAACGTTTCTTCAACCTTCTTTCAACACCTGGAGAAGATACTTCTAAAAAGTATGCTTGCTCAATAGGATCAACTTCATCTAATTTTTCGCTTAATTGTTCACTTACTTTTCCGCAGTCTTCAATATCAACTCCGCCTTCTTTATCAACATATACGCGTAAAAAGTAATTTTTCCCCTCTTTAACGAATTCAACTTCTACTAATTCTAAGTTTAAATCTTCAACAATAGGTTGAACTAACTCTTCAGTTAAAGAAATAATCTTTTTACTCAACTGAATACCTCCTTAAAGGAAAAAGATCAAAACAACTAGTTTTTAATAGTATTTTTCAGCTAAATGATCTCATTCAATAAATTTCCCTGCTGATGACAGCAGGGAAAGTAAAGATAAAACGAAAGAGTGGGTCGCCCCACTCCTTTTAAACCTTAACGTATCTTTTGCTTAACCAATTGAAAATATACCATAAACCCCTATAAAATGCAACAACTTAGAACAGTGATAGCTGATTTTGATCAGGCAATCCTTCTAAACAACCATGTTCATCTAAGTATTCTAATACTGTTTTAGAAATACGACTGCGTTCTCTTAAATCTTCTTTAGATAAGAATTCACCGTCTTCTTTTGCCTTCACAATGTTAATTGCCGCATTCGTCCCAAGTCCATCAACAGCGTTAAATGGAGGAATGAGCGTATCACCATCCACTAAAAACTCACTTGCAGTTGAGCGATAAAGATCTACTTTTTGGAATGAGTAGCCTCTTTCACACATTTCAAGCGCTAGCTCTAATACTGTTAGTAAACTCTTTTCTTTAGGTGTAGCATCATTACCTTTATCTAAAATCTCTTGAACTCTAGACCTGATCGCTTCTGAACCTTTAACCATCGTATCTAATTCAAAATCGCTTGCTCTAACTGTGAAATAAGCCGCATAGAATTCTATTGGATAATGCACTTTAAAATACGCAATTCTAACAGCCATTAATACATAAGCGGCAGCGTGTGCTTTCGGGAACATATATTTAATCTTCAAGCAAGAATCAATATACCAATCTGGGACACCATGCTTTTTCATCTCTGCAATCCAATCATCGGATAACCCTTTACCTTTACGAACGTGTTCCATAATTGTAAATGCTAAAGAAGCTTCTAACCCTTGGTGCATTAAATAGACCATAATGTCATCACGACATCCGATAACATCACCAATTTCACAAATACCATCATTAATTAATTCTTGAGCATTTCCTAACCACACGTCAGTTCCATGAGATAAACCTGAGATAATAACCAATTCTGCAAACGTCGATGGTTTTGTATCTTCAAGCATTTGACGAACAAAACGCGTCCCAAATTCTGGTACACCTAGCGTACCAGTTTTACACATAATTTGATCAGGTGATACACCTAATGGCTCTGGTCCTTCAAAAATTTTCATAACCTCTGGATCATTCGTTGGTACATCTTTCGGATCAATCCCAGTTAAATCCTGAAGCATTCTGATGACGGTCGGATCATCGTGCCCGAGTATATCTAGCTTTAATAAGTTATCGTGTATAGAATGGAAATCAAAATGCGTTGTCTTCCATTCCGCATTCCGGTCATCCGCTGGGTACTGAATCGGTGTAAAGTCATAAATTTCTAAATCATCCGGTACAACGATAATACCACCAGGGTGTTGTCCTGTTGTACGTTTTACACCTGTACAACCTTTAACCAATCTTGAAATTTCAGCTTGCCGGTACATTAATTGATGATCTTGAGCATAGCCTTTCACAAATCCAAATGCTGTTTTTTCAGCTACCGTCCCAATTGTCCCTGCACGATACACATTTTCTTCACCAAATAATACCTTCGTATAATGGTGTGCTTTTGGTTGGTATTCACCTGAGAAGTTCAAATCAATATCAGGTACCTTATCACCTTTAAATCCTAAGAACGTCTCAAATGGAATATCTTGACCATCACGAACTAAATCAGCTCCGCAGTTTGGACAAGTTTTTTCCGGGAGGTCAAACCCTGAACCAACAGATCCATCATTGAAAAATTCATAAAAACTACACTGGTCACAAACATAATGTGGCGGTAATGGGTTCACCTCAGTTATATCCAGCATCGTAGCGACAAAAGATGAACCGACTGATCCACGTGAACCAACTAGATAACCATCACTAAGTGATTTCTTAACGAGTTTCTCTGAAATTAAATAGATAACCGAGAACCCATTATCAATAATACTCTTTAATTCTTTCTCTAATCGGTTAACGACAATCTCTGGTAAATCATCACCATAAATTGATTTAGCACGCGTATAACACGTATCTATAATTTCATCGTCTGCACCTTCAATGTTCGGTGTATATAAATCATCTTTTACTGGTTTTACATCTTCAACTTGATCCGCTACCCAATTCGTATTTTCAATCACAACCTCTTTTGCTTTTATCTCACCTAAAAAGGCAAAGTCTTCAAGCATCTCGTTGGTTGTTTTGAAATATACATCTGGAACAGTTTGTCTGTTTAGAGGGTTACCGCTTTGAGATGCAATTAACATTTGTCGATAGATTTTTTCGTGCGGGTCTAAGTAATGAGTGTTGCCCGTTGCTACAACTTTCTTATTTTGTTTCTCACCTATTTTAACGAGCTTTTTAATTAATTGTTTGATATGTTCAACGGATTGAACTTGTTCTTTTTCGATTAAGTGATAATAGTTCATCGGTGGTTGAACTTCAATATAATCATAAAACTCAGCGACTTTTTCAGCCTCATCCTCTGATTTTAAGGCAATCGTATCGAATAACTCACCCTGGTCACAGCCAGAACCAACTAAAATTCCTTTACGATGTTCAACTAATTTCGATCGAGGAATTCTTGGGACTCGATAAAAATAATCCACATGTGCCATTGAAATTAATTTAAATAAGTTCTTTAGACCTTCCTGCGTCTGAGCGATTAAAATAGCATGATTTGGGCGAGAACGCTTATATGCATCTCCTTCACCTACGTGACGATTTAATTCATGATGCTGTTTCATTTCTTTTTCCAATGCCGATTTAACTAAACTCCACAATAAATAACCTGTTGCCTCTGCGTCATAAATCGCACGGTGATGCTGTGTTAGTTCAATATTTAAGTGCTTACATAACGTATTAAGTCGATGGTTTTTAAGCTCAGGGTATAATAAACGTGCAAGTTCTAACGTATCGATAACAGGGTTTGAAACTTTTTCGATTCCCATACGCTGAAAAGCTGCATTAATGAACCCTATATCGAAACTAGCATTGTGCGCAACTAAGATGTCATTTCCCATCCATTCATTAAAATCAGACATAACATCTTCAATCTCTGGCGCATCAGCAACCATATCATCGGTGATTCCCGTTAAGTCGATGGTTGTTTGACTTAGTTTTTGATGCGGATTTGCAAATCTCTCGAACCGATCAATAATCTCACCTTGATAAATCTTCACCGCTGCAAGTTCAATAATTTTATCGTACGATGCTGATAAGCCTGTAGTCTCAACGTCAAAGACGATATAATTGGCATCGTTTAAATCTACGGAAGCCGGATTATAAGCAATCGGGATGCCATCATCCACTAAATTAGCTTCTAAACCATAAAGCACTTTAATACCATGTTTCTCACTCGCACTATGGGCATCTGGAAATGCTTGTGCTACGGCATGGTCTGTTATGGCGATAGATTTATGACCCCATTTCGCAGCTCGCTCTACTAAATTAGTTGCTGATACCGTTGCATCCATCTGACTCATTGTTGTATGAGCATGCAGTTCAACACGTTTTTCTAACGCGTCGTCTTTTCTTTGTTTAGGTGCTACTTCATGCAAGTCATTTCCCATCATCATCAGTTCATTGGTGTACGTATCTGTTTGAATACTACCACGAGCTTTAATCCATTTACCTTCTTCAACCTTTTTGAAGAGTTCTTTTTGTTCATCGCCTTTTGAGAACATCTTGATCTGAATCGAATCTGTATAATCTGTCAAACTAACAATTAATAAATCTCTTCCGGATCTTAAATTTCTGATATCAACTTCAAACACGTACCCCTGAATGGTCATACGTTTTTCTTCTTCTAGAATATTACGTATTTGCTCAGGCTCATCTTGAATATCATTACCTATTTTTAATGGTAATGAATCAGTTGATGATTGCTCATCTATTCCATTCTTCTCTCGTTCTTCTTTATCTTTAATTGCCCGTTCAATATACTGTTGTTCTTCTAGTTGTTTTTGCCGTTGAAATTCTTCTACTTCTTCTTGGTTGTAGGAAATCTCAAATAATAATTGATAAGGTTTAAGACCCTTGTTCTGACAAAACTCTTGAAATAATGGATTAATTTTTTTCTTCATCATGTTCGCTTCCGCATCATTACGTGCATAAACCGTCAATTGAGAGCCATTAACACTAGGTATCTGATTACAAATAAAATCTTTATATGCCGGGAATAGATCATGAATAGAATTTATAAAAAACTTCCAATAAGATTGTATTTCTTCTTCTGGTAACTCTTTATCATCTGTTACGACAACCACATCTACGTCTGCAATGTGGCGAAATGCGTCTTTCAATCTAGCTGTAAAGTATTCAATAGTGGCACTAGAAAACGGTGCAGGTTTATAAATATGAAACTGCCACTGTTTCTGATCTTTTAAAACTAACAGTCGCTCTAAATAGGCTTCTGTAAAGTCACGATCGACTATTTCTTGTGGTAAGCCTATTTGTTTTAACAACAGTTCTAGTTTTTCTCGCTTGGTCAAGTCCATCGACATTCCCCGTCCTTAATCCTTATAGTTCTACAATCTATTTTAAAAGAAAACTAGCCTTTGGCAAAATACAATTCTAACCAAAGGCTGTAAGATTAATAAATTAAGTTTATGAAATTTAAAATGAGGTTAGTTTTGTACTAATGGTTTAAGATGGCTAATTAAATCATCCATATGCACATCGGTTTGCTCACCTGTAGAGCGGTGTTTAAATTCAACATAACCTTCGTCTGCACGCTTTCCGACTACTACTCGATATGGAACGCCAATTAAATCACTATCGTTAAATTTAACCCCTGCACGCTCTGGGCGATCATCATATAAAACATCGATGCCAGCATCAAGTAACTTCTGATACAACTGATCTGACAACTCCACCTGCTCATCTTTCTTAACATTCAAATTGATTAAATGTACTTTAAAAGGTGCTAAATGTGTTGGCCACAGCATACCTCTATCATCATGGTACTGCTCTACGATAGATGCTAAAGTACGAGAGACACCAATACCGTAACAGCCCATGACATAAGTTTGAGCTCGTCCATCTTTATTCAAAAACGTCGCATTTAAGTCATCAGCATATTTCGTACCTAACTTAAAGACATGCCCAACTTCAATGCCTCGAGCAAACTCGATAGTACCATGGCCGTCAGGTGAAGGGTCCCCTTCTTGGATAAACCTAATATCCGCATACTCTTTCACATTAAAATCTCGTTCAGAATTAACGTTTTTATAATGATACCCATCTTCATTGGCACCACAAGTAGCATTGGCTAATCCTTTTACAGCATAATCAGCAATCACTTCAACTGTTTCAGGCACATGAATTGGGCCTAACGAGCCAAAACCAGCTCCTACTAATTGTCTCGTTTCCTCTTCAGTGGCTAATTCTACGTTATTAGCATCGTAAAGGTTTTTAAGTTTTACGTCATTGACTTCATGATCTCCACGAGTTACAACCATAACGTATTGATCATCCACTTTAAACATAATAGCTTTCATACCTTGAGCTAAAGTATGACCTAAGTAATCGGCAACTTCTTGCATCGTTTTAACATTAGGTGTTTCAACCTTTTCAAATTCTAGTGGCTGTTCATGACTTTTTTCATCACTTGGCTTAACTGGTGCCATTTCAATATTTGCAGCAAAATCAGATTCATTTGAATAAGCGATAATATCTTCTCCAACTTCAGATAAGACCATAAATTCATGGGTGTCTTTACCACCCATTTCTCCAGAATCCGCAATTACTGCTCTAAAGTCCAAGCCACAACGCTCAAAAATTCGCTTATAAGCATTAAAAATATCTTCATATGTTTGATCTAACGAGTCAAAATCTTCATGAAATGAATAAGCATCCTTCATTAAAAACTCACGACCACGTAATAACCCAAAACGAGGGCGTTTTTCATCTCGATATTTAGCCTGAATTTGATATAACGTAAAAGGTAATTTCTTATAAGAGTTAACCTCATCGCGCACTAATGCCGTAACGACTTCTTCGTGTGTCGCACCTAAAGCAAAGTCACGTTCGTGTCTGTCTTTTAATCGCATCAACTCATTACCCATTGTTTCCCAACGTCCGGTTGTCTGCCACAATTCAGCTGGTTGTAATGCAGGCATTTGTACTTCTTGGGCTCCAATTCGGTCCATTTCTTCACGCACAATCGTCTCAACTTTTCTCAACACTCGACGACCTAAAGGAAGGAAATTATAGACTCCTGATGCTAATTGTCGAATAAAGCCGGCCTTTAATAATAACTGGTGACTCTTTAGGTCTGCTTCTGCTGGAACTTCTCGTAGTGTTGGGATTAATAGTTTACTTTGTCTCATATCATTTCCACCTCTTTATTCGTATTTTACCACTTACATAAACAGACGCTCTATATCATTCCATGTAACGACAATCATAAGGAGCATTAGTAATGCAAAACCAATAAAATGTACAAAACCTTCTTTTTCAGGATCAATTGGTTTACCCCTTAATGCTTCAAGAATAATAAACAGTAATCGACCTCCATCTAATGCAGGTAGTGGTAATAAGTTAATAATCCCTAAGTTTATACTTAACATAGCTGTCCACATAATAAAACTGGTTAAACCGGTTTGAACTACATCATCCGTTGCATCATAAATACCAACCGGGCCTGCTAAAGCATCTAATGATAATTGACCTGTGACTAATTGACCGAGAGCTTGTAAAATTAGAACAGCTATATCATAGGTTTGTGTAAACCCGAATTTTATAGCTAGAAGTGGGTCATCTAAATAGTGTCTTGCAATACCGACTTGACCAATTTCTCCACCTTGAGGACTCTCTACGGACATCGTGGTCAACGATTGTTCAAGTATCTCACCATCGCGATCAACCGTTAAATTAATCTCTTCATTAGGGCGCTCTTGAACATACCTTACAAAGTCAGTCCAACTCGCAATGGGTTCACTATCAATACTGACTATCTCATCACCCGTTACCAATCCAGCTTCCTCTGCAGGTGAACCATCTTGAAGCTCTCCAACAACTGGGTTATCATCTGGAACACCCTGGAATAACCCAAGTCCAATAAAAATCGCAATAGCTAATAGAAAGTTCATCAACGGTCCAGCAAAAATTTGCATACCTTTTTTACCGACTGATTTTGAACCAAATTGACGATCATAAGGTGCAATTAATGTCTCCTTTTCGTCCATAACAAAAATAGCTTTACGATCCACTTGGTATTGATAACGTTCTTCAGTTTCAACATCATAACAATCAATAATTAATTCATGGTCCAAATCAATTTGCTCGACTTCTACAACTTTAGCATTTGGATGTTTTGACTTGTTATTGACGATGATTTTATTAACGTGATTTGACGAATTGAATTCTAAACCAATATGATACCCCGGTTTCAGATCAATTATTTCAGGGTCATCACCGGCTACTCTGACGTAACCACCAATTGGTAGTAACCTTACCGTATATAAAGTCTCGTCTTTTCTATAAGAAAAAATTTTAGGCCCGAAACCAATCGCAAACTCACGCGCTAACATTCCTGCACGTTTTGCAAAAACTAAATGACCTAATTCATGAATGAAAACTAATAACCCAAACATGAATATAAAAGCAATAATAGTATCGAAATTCAATACAAGCACCTACCTTTTCAGTACTGTGTGGCTAACTCTTTGTCGCGTTTCCTGGTCCAACTCTAAGATTGTCTCTAAATCAGGCTTTTCAATTTTGTTATGGTTTTCTAATTCCCTTTCAATCAAGTCTTCAATATCTAAAAACGTAATATGATCATTCAAAAATAATGAAACAGCCTCTTCGTTTGCGGCGTTCAAGACTGTTGGTAAGGAACCACCTTCACGCCCAGTTTCATAAGCCATACGTAAACAAGGGAATCTTTCAAAACTCATTTCCTTAAAGTTAAGTTGCCCAATCTGCGCCAAATCAAGTGAGTCACTTAAATTAAAATCAGTTCGGTCTGGATAAGCCAATGCATACTGTATAGGAATACGCATATCTGGTGTACCTAGTTGTGCCATTACATTACGATCTACAAATTCAACCATGGAGTGTATAACACTTTCGTTATGTAAAATGACATCAATTTGATCGTAATCAACACCGAATAACCAATGCGCTTCAATCACTTCCAAACCTTTATTCATCATTGTAGCTGAGTCAATTGTAATTTTAGCCCCCATACTCCAATTAGGGTGTTTTAATGCATCTTGTTTCGTAACACCAACTAATTCATCTCTTGTACGATCTCTAAAACTACCTCCAGATGCAGTTAATAAAATTCGCTTAAGATCTTTATTGTTCTCACCTTTTAAACATTGATGAATCGCTGCATGTTCACTATCGACAGGTAATAACTCAACCCCATATCGCTGAGCTTCTTCCATCACGATGTGACCTGCAGTTACTAAAGTCTCTTTATTTGCGAAAGCGATTTGTTTCTTAGCGCGTATCGCTTCTAGTGTTGGCTGTAACCCAACACTGCCTAAAACAGCATTAACAACAATATCAACATCTGGTAGTGAGACAATTTCATTTAGAGCATCTACTCCATAGTGAATATGGGCATCATAATTTATTTTACGTTTCAAACTCTCCATTATTTCACGATCTTTTACAACAATATATGAAGGTTTAAAAAGTTCTAATACAGGTAGGGCTTCTTCAATATTCGAACCAAATGCATATGCATATAATTGAAACTCATTAGGGTGTTCTTTAATAACATCAATGGTCTGTTGTCCAATTGACCCTGTTCCACCGAGTAGCGTAATATTTTTCATGTATATCCCTCTTTATAACTGAATGAATTGTATAAAGTGTAAAAATGGAACCATAAAAATCAAACTGTCAAAACGATCTAATATACCGCCATGACCAGGAAGAATATGTCCCGTATCTTTAATATCATAAATACGTTTAAATGCTGACTGTATCAAATCGCCAACTTGAGCTAACACAGAAGCCACAATAGAGACAAACACAACCAATAACATATGCTCATGATAATTGAATATAACTTGTAAGATTACAGCTACGATGATTGCTCCAATAACTCCACCAAAAAAACCTTCTATCGTTTTCTTAGGGCTAATAATAGGCCATAACTTATGTTTACCAAAAGCTCGTCCAGCAAAATAGGCTCCTGTATCCGTCAACCAAATAATTAATAAAGCAAATAAAATATATTCTAAACCTGCTTCTCGCGTTAAAATTAAGTAACCAAAACCAATTCCAACGTATAAGGATGATAATAAAACGAATGATACATCATCAAATGAAAATCGATTTTTGACCAATACGGTATATGCTAAAAGTATAAATATTAACGCATAGAGTATTTCAGACTTCGATAGTGGTATGTATTGATTTAACTCAAAATAATAATTATTAAATAAAAAAGTCCATAATAATAATACCCCTACTATAGAAGGGAATGAAACGATAGGGATTCGTTTCATTTTTAACATTTCAAATAAACCGATTGTTCCAATTAAATAAATAAAAATAACAAAAGGCCACTCGCCATATAAAACGAATGGTAAAAAGATTAATAATCCTATGATTGCTGTAATTATACGTGTTTTCATTATGCATCACAACCTTACAAACCACCAAACCTGCGTTTCCGGTTCTGGTATTCAATTATTGCTTCGTCTAAAGCTTCTTGGTCAAATTCAGGCCATAATTTCTCTGTAAAATAAAACTCGGAATAAGCCACTTGCCATAATAAATAATTGCTTAGCCTTTTTTCACCACTTGTTCTAATAACTAAATCTGGATCTGGTAAACCTTTAGTATATAAATAATTTGAAATTAAAGACTCATCGATAGCATCAACACTTAGTTTATTTTCCTTAACATCTTGACTGATCGCCTTAACAGCATCTGAGATTTCCGAACGGCTTCCATAATTCAATGCAAAATTTAATTGAAGTCCAGTATTATGTTTTGTTTGCTCAATTGAATACTGAACAGCCTTTTTCGTTGCCTCAGGCACACCGTCAAAATGGCCGATGGTTGTTACTCTTACATTATTGTTTACTAAATCCGGTAAATATGTATCTAAAAACTGCGACGGTAACTTCATAATAAATTCGACTTCTTTTGGAGGTCGTTTCCAGTTTTCTGTTGAAAAAGCGTATAATGTTATGGCTTTTAACTCAAGCTCAACAGCTCTTTCTACAACTTTTTTTATCGTTTTCATACCTTCACGGTGACCGGCTACACGTGGCAAGCCTCTTTTTTTTGCCCATCTGCCATTTCCATCCATAATGATGGCAACATGGTCTGGGACGTTCTCAAAATCAATAGTGTTTTGAGCCTTTTTTGTTTTAAAATTCATGTTCATCCCTCGCCAAACAAGTAAGAAAAATTTAGCTTTCGCATGATGCGAAAGCTATTAATATTATATCATGAATTTATGGTAATTCATTCTAATTTTATACTTCTGTCATTTCTTTTTCTTTAGCATCAAGTAATTCATCAATTTCAGCGATATGTTTGTCTGTTTCTTTTTGTACATCTTCTTGATAAGAACGTAAATCGTCTTCTGAGATTTCGCCTTCTTTTTCAAGCTTTTTAAGTTGATCGTTAGAGTCACGACGAATGTTACGAACTTGTACTCTTGCTTCCTCAGCATACTTTCTCGTAACTTTTACTAGATCTTTACGACGTTCTTCAGTTAGTGCCGGAATATTAATGCGAATAACATTACCGTCATTATTTGGCGTGAGTCCTAAATCCGCTTTTTGAATTCCTTTTTCGATGTTTTCAATTGCAGATTTATCAAATGGTGTAATCACAAGTAAACGTGGTTCAGGAGCTGACACTGTTGACAGTTGATTCAGCGGAGTATTAGCTCCGTAATACTCTACATAAACCGAGTCTAGAATGGCAGGATTTGCTCTACCTGCACGAACAGTAGATAACTGTTTTGAATAAGCCTGTACGGCTTTTTTCATTTTGTCACGACATTCTTGAATTACTGAATCACTCATGGTCTTCCTTCCTCCTAATTATGGTTCCAATATTTTCGCCTGTTACAACACGTCTAATGTTGTCTTTGTCAGTGATGGAGAATACAATTAATGCTATGTTGTTATCCATACATAAAGATGAAGCAGTTGAATCCATCACGCCTAAACCTCCATTAAGTAAGTCTAAGTATGATAGCTCGTCATATTTGTAGGCTTCTGAGTCTAATTTTGGATCAGCATTGTATACGCCATCAACGTTGTTTTTAGCCATTAATATTACATCTGCTTCCATCTCTGCAGCCCTTAAAGCAGCTGTTGTATCTGTAGAGAAGTATGGATTACCAGTACCTCCAGCAAAAATAACGACACGTTTTTTCTCTAAATGACGCATAGCTTTCCTTCGAATATATGGTTCTGCCACCTGTCTCATTTCAATAGATGTTTGAACTCTAGTTGGAATATCCAAGTTTTCTAGTCCATCTTGTAGAGCTAATGAATTCATAACAGTTGCCAGCATTCCCATATAGTCAGCATTGGCGCGATCCATACCTACTTCACTACCTATTTTACCACGCCATAGGTTACCTCCGCCAACAACAATAACAATTTCTATGCCTAATTTATGAATTTCTTTTATTTGATTGGCAATTGATTTAATAAATTTAGGGTCAATACCGTAACCTTTATCCCCGCTTAATGCTTCCCCGCTTAGTTTTAAAACAATTCTATTATATTTTGCTGTCGACATAATGACCTCCGTTATGTTTACATGAAAGTTTTGACGTTTGCTTGAAAAATAGGGAACACACTGTGTCCCCTATCTTGTTAAGCAAAAATTAGTTATTTACTTGGTTCATAACTTCGTCTACGAAGTTATCTTCACGTTTTTCCATGCCTTCGCCAACTTCATAACGAACGTATTGTTTGACAGTAGCACCTTTTGATTCAACATACTTCTTAACTGTTTGATCAGGATCTTTAACAAATTCTTGTTCAAGTAAGCAAATTTCTTCAAAGAATTTTCTAAGACGACCTTCAACCATTTTTTCTACAATATTTTCAGGTTTACCTTCGTTTAGTGCTTGTTGCTTTAACATTTCACGCTCTTTATTCACTTCTTCTTCTGGTACATCTTCACGAGAAATATAACGAGGGTTAACAGCAGCAACGTGCATTGCAACATCTTTAGCTACTTGCTCATCATCTGTACCTTCTAATAAAGCTAATACGCCAATACGGCCACCCATGTGTAAATATTTACCGAAAGCTGCGTTATCATCTTTTTCAATGATTTCAAAACGGCGTAGTGAAAGCTTCTCACCGATTTTTGCAATTGCAGACTTAATGTAGTACTCTAATGTATCGCCTTCACCGTGAAGCTTTTGTTCCATAGCTTCTTCAAGTGTTGCAGGCTTGAATTTAAGTAAATGATTCGCTAGATCGTCTAATAACGTTTTGAACTCATCGTTTTTAGCAACGAAGTCAGTTTCGCTGTTCACTTCAATAATAACAGCTGTATTACCTTCACTCACAATATGAGTTGAACCTTCTGCAGCTACACGGTCAGCTTTTTTAGCTGCTTTTGCCATACCTTTTTCACGTAGAAATTCTGCTGCTTTTTCTAGGTCACCATCAGTTTCAGTTAAAGCCTTTTTGCAGTCCATCATACCTGCACCAGTTTTTTCACGTAATTCTTTTACCATTTGTGCTGTTACAGCCATATAAATCCTCCTTAACTTAACTTTATTTCATTCGTCATATGATGACGTTATTATGCTTTAAAAAAGGTGATAAAAGGCTCAACCTCTTATCACCTCACCTTTTACTCTTGCACTGTTTCAGTTTCTTCAGATTGTTCTTCAGAAACTTCTGCTTGTTCTTCTTCTGCCGCAACATCTTGAGTTGTTTCACCTTGTTTAACTTCTAAAATAGCATCTGCCATTTTAGCAACAATTAGTTTAACGGCACGGATTGCATCGTCGTTTGCTGGGATGACGTAATCTACTTCATCCGGGTCACAGTTAGTATCTACCATTGCAACAATTGGGATGTTTAATTTATGCGCTTCAGCAACAGCAATACGTTCTTTACGTGGATCAACGATGAATAATGCATCCGGAAGGCCATCCATGTCTTTTACACCGCCTAAAAATTTCTCTAGACGATCTTTTTCTTTTAAGATCATAACGACTTCTTTTTTCGGAAGTACGTCGAATGTGCCATCTTCTTGCATGCGCTCAATATCTTTTAGACGATTAACACGTTTTTGAATCGTTTTGAAGTTTGTTAGTGTACCACCTAACCAACGTGAGTTGACATAGTACATTCCAGAACGAAGAGCTTCTTCCTTCACTGTGTCTTGCGCTTGCTTCTTCGTACCTACGAATAGAACTTTGCCTCCATCTTCAGCTAGGTTCTTCACAAAGTTATAAGCTTCATCAACCTTTTTAACTGTTTTTTGTAGGTCGATGATGTAAATGCCGTTACGCTCCGTAAAGATGTATTTTTTCATCTTCGGATTCCAACGACGAGTTTGGTGTCCGAAATGAACACCAGCTTCTAGTAGCTGTTTCATTGAAATAACAGACATAATTTAATTCCTCCTATGGTTTTATTCCTCCGCCTACTTCATAAATGAATCAAAACTTACGTTTTATAAGCACCTTTGACTCATTTCCATAAGCGTGTGTATTTAACACCAAAAGTTAATATATCATAACCTTGGTGAGCTAGCAAGGTTTATACGTGCATTTTTTGATTAAATTTTACAATAAGTTCAATCTCAGTGCTTCCTTTATCCAACTTTTTCGCAATCTCTTCAATGCTATGCCCAGAATGATACAAATGCATAACTTGTGTTTGTAAAGATGGCGGTTCAACTTGATCCTCAACTGAAACTGACTCAGGCTTAAAGTCAGATTTCATTTGTTCTGTAGCATTATGTCTATGTGTCGGCTGATAGGATTGTGATATTTGATTATCGGACGCTTTCGTCGGTTCGAATGTTGAGTGTTCAACTTTCGATATTGCTTGAATGAACTTCTTATTTTCATCTTTTAACTCTAATAAATAAGAGTCAAACATATCTTCAGTTTCACGTACACGTTTTTCAAAGTGACGTTCGGATTCGTTTTGTTTCTGTACTTGTTGATATAACCAAATAATGGCAACAAACGTTACACCGTGTAAAATTAGACTAAAAATTAATAATATATTGTTCATAATGACATCCTTATTCTTATCCAGAATAGTCGATAATATTTCCGAGATAGGGGTGTTTTTCTGAGGGATATGACTTCTCTATGTCTGAATCAGAATTAGAAATAGAGTGTTGTTGGTCGGATGAAGACTCGTCCTCTTCATTCCTGACTTTCTCCTCTTCTTTTGCCTCTAACACCTTTTTCCTTTTCAATTCAGCATTCTTCATTTGTATTTGAGCCATTTGATCCTGGGAAAGTTGTCCACGTTGATTCATTTGCTCCTGCAATTGACCTGCATCTTGAGTTCTAGGAAGTGCAACTTGAAGTTCAACACCTTTCCAACTCATCAGAACACCACACCTTATATATTTTATAGATCAAGTGATTCCTTCTTATTGATTATAGCAAAATGAGTTGTTGTATTGTGGTGAGCGAAGGTGGCGAATCCTGTGGGAACAGCACGAGACGAAAATCACGCAAAGCGAAACGATAGTGAGCTTTGGGAAGTTGAGTCCGTGCCCACGGAAAGCGTCCACCGAAAGCGAATCACAAGAACAACAACGGGGTTCACATAGATCTTTTTTATAAAGAAGAAATGGTGAAGTCATTTTCTATGAAGACAACGGATATATACTTTTCTTCTCTTAATATTTTCTTAGAGTATTTTCCGGCAAAAATTTCTGTGTTTGGATAAATTATACCATGTGCAGACAGCTTTATAAACTCTTCTACTTGTTCTCCTAAATCAATCTCACTAAATTCATTCTTTAAGTCATCTAATAACAACTTCGTCTGATCAATTGATTTCTCCTGCTTAAGTAAAATAGCCTTTTCTTTAGCATTTAGATCTCTTACATTTTGTTTTTGTTTAAGGGACTGACCAATTTGTTCAAGTTTCTGTAGTTGATCTTCTAATGATTCTATTTCGTTTTCTAAATAACGACGTCGGTCTCTCGCTTCCTTATTTTCACCTAAATAAATATTTGTAGAGGTGTGCATACGATTACCTACATCTCGGCATACAATTTTCTGTCCTGCAGAGACCGACCCTCCAATGATATGCCCCTTCTGACACACAACTTCTTCCTTAGCAGATACTTGACTATGAAAAATTGACTGATTAACTTGAATTGATCTCCCTGAAGATAATTGCCCTTGATTAACGTTCCTAATATGTATATCGACACCTGCTTTAATAAAACCTTTACCTAATCCAGAGATTCCCTCACGTACATATACAGAGCCACCAGCTGTTAAGTCTGCAGCCTCAACTAATCCGTAAACCGTTATATCGCCTCTTGCTTTTACTGAAAATCCCTCAGGAATATCACCTTTAATGACGACTGAGCCATTAAAATCAATATTACCTGTCTTTAAATTGAGTGATTCAGATACTTCATATAAAGGTAATACTTGAATCTGTTTAAAATTCATCGATATTTGACCATTATCAATGGCATAGTAAGAACGCTCTTCTTCTACATATTTAACACCTTTTCCTGGTTTTAATTGTGGCCAACTACCAGGCTTAGGTTCAATTTCGTCATTCGAAACAGTTGTTCCGGATTCACCAGGTGTAGGTGGTATGATGACAGCTAATAAATCTCCCGCTTCAGCTTTCGGAATTTTAATGACTTCTTTAAAGTCAATTCGTTCTGATTGAGATAAATCCATCTTCACTTCCACATCCACTTGATACTGGATATAGCCATCGTTCCCATTTACAGGGGGCATCCCTTCTGCAATAGTTAACGGCCACTCAATTTCATTAGGGTGCTCTATAATGTTTTTTATTAGTTTCTCATTAATGCCAAAATTCGCTTGTTCTTCGGATAAAAAATCTAAAATAATTTGTTCAGCATGATTCTCTTTTGACAAATCGATGAGATTACTTTCTGAACCCTCAATTAGGTTTAACGTAGCTTCTAGATGATCATTAGATAAGGTTACTTGAAAAATTTGACTCAAATCCATGATGACTCACCTCTATCGTAATAATAAGCAAGTTTACATAATTAAATTACGGATAACTTGTTTCTTAATTTAGCAATTGCTTTACTATGAATTTGCGATATACGGGATGTTGATCGTTCTAATACTTGGCCAATTTCTGTAAACGTCAACTCTTCTTTATAAAATAAGCTAATGACTAATTGTTCATTTTCATTTAATTCCGTAATTAAATGACTAATTTCATGAATGCTTTCATTTCTCTCAATAACTTCTGATGGTGTTAAACCATCTTCATCAGGAATAGTGTTTCTTAAATTCTCGCGTTGGTCATCATCCGATTCCGTTGTTTTATCTTCAATGGATAATACATTTGCGAATAAAGTATCCTTAACTACTTCTGCAACTTCATCTTCGTCTAGATTCGTATACGATGCCACTTCTTCTAGTGTTGGTGTTCTTTTATATTGTTGTTCTAATGTTTCATAAGCTTGTTCTATTTGTTTGGACTTATCGCGAACTGATCTTGGTAACCAGTCTTCTTTTCTTAATCCGTCAATAATCGCACCTCTTATTCTAAAAGAAGCGTATGTATCAAACTTTAAGTCACGTTTAGTATCAAATTTTTCAAGTGCATCAACTAGCCCCATAAATGCTAAACTTTTCACATCTTGACGATCAACATTTTTAGGAAGATGAGCAAACACTCGATTAACTTGATAATCAATTAACGGCATATAATATTCAACCAACTCATTACCAGCATCACGATCTTTATTTTCTTGCCATTTTTCCCATAAAGATTCCAAAGAGGTCGTTGTTTGTTTCACGTTCTGTACCCCCAAACCTAGACGAATTATATATAAGTAATGCCCTTATAAACTGTTCTGATCTTCAATTCAAAGGTGCTTGTGTCAAACTCAATCGTTCGACCACTACTGCCACCGATATCTTTTGCAATTATCGGTATTGATAGTTGTTCCAGACGTTCTTCAATAGCGTTAACATTTTTCTGACCGATGTTCATCTTTTCATTTTGGCTAGATAAATTAAACATTTGGGAACCTCCAGCCATTTTAGCTTTAAAAACTCGTCTTTTAGCACCCTGTTTAATTAATTGTTCGATTAATTCGCTAATACCCGTGTCAGCAAATTTGCCAGGATTAAATTCAGTATTTCGAGCTAATGATGATTCAGGCAACATAATATGAACCATACCTGCTGTGTAAGTGATATCATCATAGATTACTAAACCTACACAAGATCCTAATCCAGAGGTTGAAATAGTTTGCGGGCGGCGCGCAACCTTCAAGTCTGCAATTCCTACTTTAACGATATCCAGTGTTTGTTCCATGACTACTTAACTCCTAATTGATCAAATATAGTATGAAATGCATCCGGATTAGGTAATAGAAAGAAATGGCCTTTTATATCCTCTTCTAATTCATCAGAAGAAAGTATAGTTTCGATTAATATGACTTGATCCGAAACTTTTGATGTTTCGATTAACCCCTGGGTCATGATAGCGCCAGTCATATCAATTGCAGCATTTGGAACAAGTGATTGTAAATTAAGGTTCAAGAAATCCGATAAAGCTCTTAAATAAGATCCTGTTAAGATATTTCCAAGCTCTAAGAAAGCAGACCGAGCAATCTGATTTTCTTCATTTAATAATGATTGTTGTTCATCATGAGTCAGTAGTTGTAATAAATAATCAGCGTTTTGTGGTTGAATTAAAAAGAAAACACTACCTGAGAAATCGCCTTCAAACTCTACTAATGTTGCGGCTTTAACATCCTCAGGACCCCCAGTTAATTCCATCATGTCATCAAAAGAAACGATATTAACAACTGGTACATCCATTTGAATAGATGTATCTAGCAAATTAGACAACGAGGTTGTCGCATTGCCTGCGCCTATATTTCCTATTTCTTTTAGTAAATCCAAATGTTTTTGGTTAAACTGAAATTGTTCCGCCATTTAAATTTCCCTCTCTATGACTGATTAGATGCTAATTCTTCCTCTTCATGTAGTACTTTTTCTAAATCTAATAAAACAATCAGTCGATTATTCTCTTTCGTCACACCTTTGATGTAATCAACATGTGTTGAATTAAAAGCTTCTGGCGGAGGTTCTATTGTACTTGAACCTAAGTCAATGACGTCATTTGCCTCATCTACGATAAATCCAACTGTCATATCCTGTAATTGAACAATTAAAATACGGGTTTGATCATCGAAATCAATTGATTCTAGGCCGAATTTTTTACGCAAATCAATGATTGGCGTAATAATTCCTCTTAGGTTCATAACACCTTTCATATAAGGTTTCGTGTTTGGAACTCTCGTAATCTTTTGAACTCTTTCAATCGAACCGACTGATTCAACCGGAATGCCATAGTACTCTGTGTCTAATTTAAAAACAATATGTTTCGTTACTTGTTCAACCGCTTCACTCATGATTATCATCCTCTCTCTAATTATTTTATTAACGCATTTGTATCTATGATTAGCGCAACATCACCATCACCTAATATCGTAGCACCAGAAAGCGCAAACACCTGTTTTAAATAGTTTCCTAGATTCTTTAATACTATTTCTTGCTGACCGATAAATGAATCAACGACTAAACCTGCCATTTGATCTCCTTTTCGAACGATTACAACAGAAGAGTACTGATCCTCATTTGTTTGATCACTCTGTGGTACATCTAAAACGTCTTTTAAATCAATAAGCGGGATAATATTCCCTCTAAAATCAATGACTTTTTCACCATGTGCCTTGTATATGTCTTGATCTTTTATCACGGTTGTTTCAATGATAGATGAAAGCGGAATGGCGTAAGTTTCATCTTGTAATACTACTAACATAACGGAAATAATTGATAACGTTAATGGTAGTTTAATTAAAAAAGTTGTCCCTTTTTGATATTCGGATTGTATTTCAATAGTGCCACCTAACGATTCAATCGTATTTTTCACAACATCTAATCCAACACCTCGACCTGAAATATCTGAAATTTGGTCGGCTGTTGAAAAGCCACTTGACATAATTAATTCGTTCGTTTGTTTATTCGTTAAGTTTTGAGCTTGTTCTTGTGTAATTACTTGTCTTTCTAAAGCTTTTTGTAATACTTTTTCTTGATTAATGCCACCGCCATCATCTTTAATTTCAACAAAAACATGATTTCCACTATGATAAGCCTTCAGTAATAGTTGACCGGTTTGTGGTTTTTGCAACTGTTTTCGCTCTTCTGGCATTTCAATACCATGGTCAACGGCATTACGGATTAAGTGAACAAGTGGGTCACCAATTTCATCAATCACCGTTCGGTCTAATTCTGTTTCAGCACCTTCTATTTGAAAATCAATGTCTTTTCCTAGATCTCTTGCTAAAGAGCGCACCATTCTTGGAAAACGATTGAATACTTGTTCAATCGGAACCATTCGCATATTTAAAATGACATTTTGTAAGTCACTAGAAGTTCTCGACATTCGTTCAACCGTTTCGCGGAAATCCTGATGTTCTAACGTCTGTGCAAGTTGTTCTAAACGGCCTCGATCAATAATTAACTCTTCAAATAAATTCATCAATGCATCTAATCGATCAATATTAACACGGATGGTCTTGTTTCCGACTTGTTTTTTCGATGGTTGATCAGATGAATCATTTGAAGCTTCAGTTTCCTTAGATGGCTGCGGTTTCTCCTTAACTTCAGTACTTGCTGTGACTTCTTCTTTAGCTGCACTTTCTTGTTGATGTGCTTGAATATTAAATTGTTCAATATGCACATCTTGAACTTCGGATACTTTGAATATCTTAGAAGTTAAATCATCATGAGAATCTTCTGTAACAAGTAACAACTGGAACGATTCTTCAAAATCTTCTTCCTCAAGTTGTTCAACAGGTGGTAAGGATTTAATCACTTCGCCTGCTTTTTCTAATACCTCAAATACCATATATACTCGCGCAGCTTTTAATAAACAGTCTTCAGATAATGTCACTGTAATGTGATATACGTTTTGCCCTTGTGTTTGAGCCTGTTCAATGACGGTTTGTTCAAATTGATCTAGTTTTAAATTTGTATTTTTAGGAGTGTGATTATCAGTTTCTGCAAAAGTCTCTCCTGATTCTATTGCCTTAAGTTTCTCGACAATTGCAGAAACATCTTTTTTCCCTTCTCCACCATTTGAGACATCCGCTACAATCTCTTCTAACGCCTCGATAGAATCGAACAGGACATCATTAACATCTGATGTCACTGGCACGTGTTCATTTCTAATCGCATCAAAGACATTTTCAAGCTTATGAGTTAAATCGGCTAAATCCTCAAACCCCATTGTTGCAGACATACCTTTTAAAGTATGTGCCGCTCTAAAAATATCATTAACAATCGTTAAATCGTTCGGGTTATTCTCTAATGCTAATAATCGGTCATTCATTACTTGTAAGTTTTCTTGACTTTCATCAATAAAGACTTCTAAATACTGGTTCGTCTCCATTATTAGGTCCCCCTCATTGAACTAACTTTGATAACATTTGTGCAATTCGATCTATTGGTAATACCGCATTAACTTGTACGGTTTGTTTGAGTGATTTAGGCATTCCATCAATAACGGCAGTATCCTCTGACTCAGCAATAAAAAAATAAGAGTTTGAATGTCTTTCTATAGTTTGAGCGCCTATGCTGCCATCAGTTCCCATTCCAGTTAGAACTACATTTATTAAATTATAATGATCTATATTTGCTAGCGATTGGAACAACTGATTCACAGAAGGAATATGGCCATGTTGAATAGTAGGTTCTGAAATGTTGGCTACTAAAGATCTCGCCATAGGCTTGACTTCAAATTGTAATCCACCTGGGGCCACGTAGGCATTACCCTTTTTCAATACTTCTCCATTTTCAGCTTCTTTTACAGGTATATGTGATATTTGATCTAGTCGTCTAGCCAAAGATTGTGTAAACCTTGGTGGCATATGTTGAACAATTAAAATTGGTGCCGAAAAATCTTGAGGTAATTGTTGCATTAAAGTTTGCAATGCTTTAGGACCACCTGTTGAAACACCAATTGAAACAATGGAATGCTCGTATAATAACTCTTGGTGACGATGAGTTTGCACTGAATTGTGTCGACTTTCCTGTTTGACATTAGCTGTAGCTGCAGCTGTTATTTTATGAATTAGCTGGTCTTTAACCTCCTCTATATTTAAAGAAATAGCTCCTGAAGGTTTCGTAATAAAGTCAACAGCACCATACTCAATCGCTTGAATGGTGCTATCAGTACCTTCGCCAGTTAAACTAGACAACATAATAACGGGAACTGGGTATTCTTTCATTAGTCTTTTTAACGCTGAAAGACCATCCATTTTTGGCATTTCTACATCCAATGTAACAACATCCGGGTTAAAGCGTTTGACTTTTTCTAAGGCGTCAAGTCCATTACGTGCCGTATCTACTGTTTCCATATGATCTGATTGGTTAATCATATCGGATATCATTTTTCTCATGAAGGCTGAATCGTCGACGACTAACACCCGTATGTTCTTCAAGTTTAATCTACCTTTCTTTTGAAAATCGATTTAAGTTTGCTAACAAATACCTTTTCATTTAATTCTGAATTTATTGGTAATGCTTGATTAGCTTTTAAGAAGTCCAAAACTAGTTTAGCCATATTTTTACTAACGCGAGCTTTACTATTTAATATATAATAAGGCGTTTGTTCTTTAACTCCTTTTATAACAATGGGGTCATCCGGAAGACTCCCTAGTAAGTTTAATTGATAAGATAAAAAATTTTGGACCGCAGCTTGTAATCGATTGAATACAATTAAAGACTCATTCGGTCCATTCACGCGATTCACCATTAATGAAATGTTGACCTCAGGCCGTTCTAGCACAATATGTTTAATGGCAGCATAGGCATCCGTAACTGAAGTGGGTTCTGTTGTGGTCACAACAAAACATTCTTCAACTGCAGATATAAATGCCATATGCTCCTCTGACATGCCTGCGCCAAGATCAAAAATGATATAATCATATTCGGTTGTCACACTTTCTAATTGAGTTAGAAAATAATTGAATCGTTCTGCATCTAAGTGAAAAAAATCAGATAGTCCTGAGCCCGCTGCAATATATGATAAATTAGTTGGGCCAGTTTCAATGATTTCTTTTATGTCTAGTTGCTGATTGAGCATGTCATTTATGTTGTATTTCGGATACATCCCTAACAGAATATCAATATTGCCCATTCCAATATCCAAATCAAAAATTAAAACTTTTTTGCCTTGTTTGCTTAAGCAAATACTAAAATTCAAAGCAAAACTTGACTTACCAACGCCACCCTTTCCACTAAAAACAGCGATAGTGTGTGCTTGTTTGGAATCAGATTGATCCTGATTCACTTTTTTTCTTAACTCATAAGCTTGATCCTCTACCATTGCTTCTCACCTACTAACATTTTAACGATTAGCTCAGGTGATGCTTCTTTGATGTCATCTGGTACACTTTGTCCATAAGTTAAATAAGATATTTTAAATCGATGATCGTTCCACAAGTTATAAATAGGTCCAAATTGTGTTGTTTCATCTGCTTTAGTGAAGATCACTCGATTTATACCTAAAGTTGAAAAACGATTAAAGATGTCTTCTAAATCTTTATATTTTGAGTTTAAAGATAAAACACAATAAATCTCTTCGTCCTTATTAAATGAAATAATCTCTTTTACTTGATTGATATATTCGTCCTTACGATAATTTCGTCCAGCTGTATCAATAAATACGAGGTCATAGTCTTTAAATTTATCTTTTGCCGCCTCGAAATCTTCCTTGTTATAAGCTACCTCGATTGGAACGTTTAATATTTTGGCGTAAGTTTTCAATTGATCAATCGCCGCAATTCGGTAGGTATCAAGCGTTATAAAGGCTATTTTTTTACCGTCTGTAATCGAGTTAAAGGCTGCTAGCTTCGCGATTGTGGTTGTTTTGCCAACACCTGTTGGTCCTAGCAAATAAATATATTTCGTATCATCATGCGGTTGACAAGCTTCTGAATCAATTAATTGATCTATAAAATATTGTTTAAGATATTGTTTAAGAGTCTCTTCATCTTGAGATTGGTTAGTGTAATAGGTTTCTAAAAGTTTCGGAATGAGCTCGTCTATGAGACTATTATGTAATTCTTGTTGTTGAAGATCCTTACATACATTTTGCACTGGATCAGGTAATATTTGGTCTTGCTGATTAGTTGATGTTTGTTGTAATTGCTTTCGTAATTCATTTAATTCCTTGCGAATGTCTTCATGAGCTTCAGTTTGCTGCGTATTAGAACTAGTTGTTTCTTCACGTTTAAGGTTGACGATTTGAGAGTATTGACGTTTTGGTTTTTGCTCCCTTACTGGGTTTGGGTCAACAGCTGCGAATACCTCAATATACTTTTTTCTGAATAGGCCCAAAAAGCCTTTTGTTCTGGCTTCTCTGGAGTTTAAAATCACAGCTGACTGCCCTAAATCTCCTCTTACAATTTTCATAGCCTCAGGCATTGTTGGTGCCGTATATTTTTTTACCTTCATGTCAGATTCACCACCCCAGCACTTTCGACATCTGCATCTGGTTCTAATTCGTTATACGATAAAACCACAACTTCTGGTAAATATCTTGAAATGAGTTGTTTAACATACATTCTTATCGCTGGTGAACATAATACAATCGTAACAGAGTCTTGAATAAAAGCTCGATTAACTTCCTGATTGACTGCCTCTATGATCGATTGTTGTTGTTCAGGTTCTATATTTAAGAAATTACCATGTTCAGTTTGTTGTACATGATCAATAATGGACTTTTCAATATTTGGTGATAAGGTAACCACTTTAATCACGCCGTCTTCATTCATATATTGCTTCGTTATTTGTACTGATAGGGCTTGCCTACAATACTCTGTTAGTAAATCAGTGTCCGTTGTCATTTTCCCAAAGTCAGCTAATGTCTCGAAAATTACTGGTAAATTACGAACAGCCACTTGCTCATCTAGTAATCTTCCTAAAATTCTTTGAATATCTCCAGTTGATAATGGGTCAGGTGTTACCTCTTCAACTAGGATTGGATGACTCTCTTTCAAGTGATCAATTAATTGTTTTGTCTCTTCCCGTCCGAGTAATTCACTAGCATATTTCTTTATGACTTCAGTAATATGCGTTGACACAACAGATGGTGGGTCTACAACAGTATAGCCTGATAGTTCTGCTTCGTCTTTCATTTCTTCATTAATCCACTTCGCCGGCATCCCAAAAGCTGGTTCCTTCGTATCAATGCCTTCAATAGAATCATCTTCTATATCTGGGCTCATCGCTAAATAATGATTTAAATATAATTCTCCTTTAGCAACTTCATTACCTTTAATTTTTAATTGATACTCATTGGGATTTAATTGTATATTATCTCTAATTCTTACAACTGGAATAACGATACCTAACTCTAAGGCTAATTGCCTTCTGATCATAACTATACGGTCGAGTAAATCACCACCTTGATTAGCATCAGCAATTGGGATTAACGCATAACCGAATTCAAATTCTATCGGGTCATTGTTGAGTAATTGTACAACACTTTCAGGTGAAGACATTTCCTGAGATGTCTCTTCTTCTTCATCTACAAATTCCTCAATATCGGTTTGTTGTTGTTTAGAAGAATCAAGATAGAACCCGCCTACACCTAAGATTGCCGCAATAAATGTTGTCAATCCAAAATTTATTGGTGTTAAGCCTAGTAAAAATATAGCTCCAGCTGCAACATATAATAGTTTAGGATAGCGGAATAGTTGTGCTGTGACGTCATATGATAGATTTCCTTCAGCTGCAACACGTGTAACAATAATACCTGTAGCTGTTGCGATTAATAATGCAGGTATTTGTGAAACTAGACCGTCACCTACTGTAAGTCTCATAAAAACATGT
Organism: Aquisalibacillus elongatus; assembly: GCF_003843875.1. Taxonomy (GTDB): domain Bacteria; phylum Bacillota; class Bacilli; order Bacillales; family Alkalibacillaceae; genus Aquisalibacillus; species Aquisalibacillus elongatus. The sequence continues at coordinate 697,792 of NZ_RKRF01000007.1, forward strand.
ACTGTTTCATTTAACGAGAGACCCATTTGAGTCATACCAATAATAAACCCAAAGATTATGTTAATTAAAACAATTACAAGACCAGCAATGGCATCACCTTTTACGAACTTACTCGCACCGTCCATTGCGCCATAAAAGTCAGCTTCGTTTTCAATCTTTTCACGCCGTTCTTTGGCTTGCTGTTCAGTAATTAATCCGGCATTTAAGTCAGCATCAATACTCATCTGTTTACCAGGCATTGCATCTAATGTAAAACGCGCTGCTACTTCTGACACACGCTCTGCACCTTTTGTAATGACAATAAATTGAATAATAACTAAAATTAAAAAGATGACGAAACCAACGAATGTGTTTCCACCCGTTACAAAGTTACCGAATGTATCGATCACACCACCGGCATCAGCTTCAGATAAAATAGAACGTGTTGTCGAAACGTTTAATCCTAACCTAAATAACGTTAGTAATAATAATAACGATGGAAAGATAGCAAAATCTAATGGCTCCTGCGTATTCATTGTTACTAAAATAACAATAAGCGCAATCGTTATATTAGTCAGGATTAAGAAGCTCAGTAAACCACCCGGAAGTGGAATAACTAACATAATAACGATTAATATGACTCCTAATAAAACAGATAAGTCTCTTGCTGACATACGATTACCCTCACTTATACATCTTTAAGCTTTACGTTGCATGTTATAAACATAGGCTAATACTTCTGCAACAGCTTGGAAAAAATCTTCTGGAATTTCTTCATTCAAATCTACTACCTGATAAAGATTTCTCGCTAACCATCTATTCTCTACCAGCATCACGTCGTTTGCTTTAGCTACTTCCCGTATTCTAAAAGCTACATAATCAACGCCCTTAGCCACGACGATAGGAGCATCTGACCTATTTTCGTCATACTTAACGGCTATTGAATAATGCGTCGGGTTTGTAATGACAACATCCGCTTCTGGAACTTCACTCATCATACGTTGTTGCGACATTTGACGCTGTCGTTCTTTAATACGAGATTTAATTAATGGGTCACCTTCGATGTTTTTATTTTCATCTTTAACATCTTGCTTGGACATCTTAATGTTTTTTTCATAATCATAGCGTTGGTAAATAAAATCAGGAATAGCTAGAAACATCAATACTAATGACGAAGCAATACCCATCCAAATTGTTAATTGGCCAAAAAACTGAATCGATTCGTTGACTGATTTCATTGATAGTAGCATCATAGCGTCTTTATTAATCCATATAACAGCGAAACAAATGGCTCCGATGGATAATATTTTTAACATAGATTTAACAAATTCAACTAATGCTCTAGCTGAGAAGATTCGTTTAAACCCCTTTATAGGGTCTACTTTCTTTAAGTCAAATTTAATCGCTTCTGGAGCGAATAAAAAACCAATTTGAATATAATTTGCTAAAAAAGCAGATACCATAGCAACAACCATTATCGGTAAAACAACTTTTACTGCCTCAATAGTTGATTGAAAAAAGATTGATTCAATATTAGCTGCTGTTAGATCCCAATGAATAAATTCTGTAAAACTATATGTATACATGCCAGTCAAAACTTTTCCCATGGTTGAACCAAAGACTATAAAGAATATAAAGATAAAAAATAGCATGATAGATGTATTGATATCTTGACTTTTAGCAACTTGACCTTTTTTCCGGGAATCTTGCTTCTTTTTCGGTGTTGCTTTTTCAGTTTTTTCCTGATTAAAAAATTGTATATCTAAGCGTAATAGCTCCATATTACGCCCCTCCTAGAATTCGCATTAAATCTCTCATTGAAATAATCATGAACTCAAATAAGTTCGTTAAAAGCATAATGAAAAAGCTAAAAAATATAAGAATGACAGCAAAACTTACGCCTATTTTTAACGGAAGACCGACTACAAACACGTTTACTTGAGGTACGGTTCTAGCGATCATCCCTAGGGCAATATCAACTAAAAACAACATCCCGACGATCGGAATAGACATTTGAAAGGCAATAACAAACATTTGCGCAAACGTATTAATGATAAATTCTGGGAACGCCTCGCTGGATATATTGATTAAATCAGCCATTCCGATAAATTCATAGCTGTAATAGATCCCATCTAATAACAAATGATGTGCATTTGTTGTGACTAACAGCAGCAAGGTGAATATATAAAAGTATTGTCCAATGATTGGACTTTGAACACCTGTTTGTGGATCCACGATATTAGCAATTGCAAATCCCATCTGAAAATCGATAAACCCACCTGCAATTTGGACTGCGGCAATGATTAGATAAGCTAATAACCCTAAAAAAAGTCCAATCGTGACTTCTTTTATTAACAGGATGATAAAAAAGCCGTCAAAGACTAGTACTGGAATTTCCACTGCGAAAAACATAACCCAAGTCAGGACGACGACAAATGTGATTCTGTGACTCATCGGAATCGAGCGATGAGAGAAAAATGGAACCATCATAAAAAAACCAGCTAAACGAGCAAAGATTAATAGAATTCCTGGAAGTCTTGCTAAATCTATTGTTTCAATCATGTCAACCCACTACTCGGCTAATATTATTAAAAATACTAATCGTAAACTCTATCATTCGCTGCAACATCCATGGTCCAAAAAAAACAATTCCAATAAAAACAGCAATAATTTTAGGAATAAAGGCTAATGTTTGTTCTTGAATTTGGGTTGTGGCCTGAAAAATACTAACTAACAAACCAACAGCGAGAGCAAGTATTAATAATGGGCCAACAACAATTAATATCGTATATACGCCTCTTTCTGCTAATGATATAACTTGATCTGGACTCATAATTTAACCTACTCTCTATCCAAAACTTTCGAGTAATGAGTGAGTGATGAGATACCAACCGTCAACAATGACAAATAATAAAATCTTAAATGGCAATGAAATCATAACTGGTGGCAACATCATCATTCCCATGGACATTAAGACACTTGCAACAGCCATATCAATCACCAGAAATGGAATGAATATCATAAAACCCATCTGAAAGGCTGTTTTAAGTTCACTTATGGCAAATGCAGGGATTAATGCTGTCATTGGTATATCCTCAATTGATTCTGGTTGCTCAGCTCCAGAGTAATTAAGAAACAAATTAAGATCTTTTTGCCTTGTATGATCAGACATAAATTCTTTAAAAGGTAAGCTCGCTCGTTCGTAGGCTTCATCCAACGTAATTTCTTCATTAAATAATGGATCTAAAGCTTCGTCGTAAACCTCATTAAAGGTTGGTGCCATAATGAAAAAGGTTAGAAATAGTGCTAAGGCAATCAGTACCTGGTTAGGTGGCATTTGTTGAGTCGCTAATGAAGTTCTGACAAAACCAAGTACGATAACGATACGAGTAAAACTTGTTAATAAGATTAAAATACTAGGCGCTAACGTTAATACTGTTAATAAAAGCAGCAATTGCAGTGCTGTGGATATACTATTTGGATCTTGATCTGAGAAAATATTTACAAAATCAGCCATTTGGATCATCATCTCTATTGTGATAACGTTTCGTTAAACGCTCACGTGTATTTTTCATAGACTCTAATTCCGCTTGAAATTGCCGCTTCGTTTCTTGTTGTTGATAAGGATTCTGTTTTTTGCGTTGAAATGTGTCCAATATGTTTTGAAATGAACTCATTTTCTGATCTGAATCCTCTTGATTCATGAGTTTTTCGATTGTTTCAGAATCTTTAATTTCAGTTAATAACTGAACGTCTTCTCCAACTCCAACAAGAAAATATTGCTCGCCTACTTTAATGATTTGAACTGATTTGTTAGCCCCTAATGATAATCCACCAATATTAACGAGAGAACGACTCTGTTGATAAATTCGACTTCTTTTTTGAATGAATTTAAGTAAGACATAAATTAAACCCAGTACAAAGACTAACGCCAAAACCATTTTCACAAAGTCCCAAAACAAGGATTGATCGTTTTGTAAACTGACTTCTTCCTGTTCATTTGCTTGAGTGTTTTCTTCGTTATTATTAGATTCTTCTTGTTCATTTGGTTGTTCATTAAACTTTTCGCTTACTGGCTCAGATTCGTCAGCATGTATCGGTGATACAACTAAACATAGAGCTAAGACCATCGTAGACAGCAAGCTTTTAACCATTATTTTCATGCGAACCTACCTTTTTTCTTCGTTAGTTAAGTACTTTATTGATTGCTTCTAGCACGCGGTCTGATTGGAATGGTTTAACAATAAAGTCCTTTGCTCCTGCTTGAATAGCGTCAATAACCATTGCCTGTTGTCCCATTGCAGAACACATTACAACTTTTGCGCCTGGGTCGTCTCCTACAATTTCTTTTAACGCTGTTAGACCATCTTTTTCTGGCATCGTAATATCCAATGTCACTAAGTCTGGTTTTAGCTCTTTATACTGCTCAACTGCTTGATTTCCATCCTCAGCTTCACCTACGATTTCAAATCCGTTTTTCTCCAAAATGTCCTTAATCATCATTCTCATAAACGCAGCATCATCTACAATTAAAACCTTATCTCCCATAATGAATCCCCCTATTTTATCTTAATTTTTTTAGTCTATCAGATTTATTAAGGATATCTGTAACTCTCACACCAAAGTTTTCATCGATGACGACTACTTCGCCTTTAGCGATGAGCTGATTATTAATTAAAATATCAACAGGTTCACCAGCTAATTTATCTAACTCTAAGATTGAACCGGTGTTTAACTCTAGTATTTCCTTAATAGATTTACGGGTTCGCCCTAGTTCAACGGATACATTTAATGGAATATCCATTAATAAATCTAAATTATGATTTTCTTTGGATGAAATTTTCGGTGAATCATCAAAACTTGAAAACTGTGCAGATTCAACAGAATTAATGAGTTGTTTATTCTGGCTGTTATGTCCCAGTGATTGAGACTCTTTTGTTGATTCTTGTGTATCACTATTATCATGATGATCAACAGCGGGTTCAGAGCTTGGTTGAGACGCTTGTTGAACTTCTTCATTTGGTTGAACTTCACTCGTTTTGGAACCTGAGTTTAATAATTGATCAACGTAATCCTTCGCAAAATCAACCGGCATTAATTGCATGATAGCGGAATCGATTAAATTACCAACTTTAAGTTGAAATGACGCTTTAACAAAAGAGTCCTCGTTCGGAACATATTCCATGCCTTCACCTGTCTTAACATCAATCACTAACGTCTCCGGTGGTGAAATATCAATTTTCTTATCAAAGACAGATGACATACTCGTCGCAGCTGAGCCCATCATTTGGTTCATCGCTTCTTGAACAGCACTTAATTGGATTTCTCCTAACTCCTCATTAGGATTCGTTCCGTCACCGCCTAACATTAGATCTGCAATGACGGCCGCATCATAACTTTTAATAATAAATAAATTTAACCCTTCAAAACCTTGTGTATACTCTACGACTACCGCCACATGAGGTGTTGGAAATTCGTCTACTAACTGTTGATTACTAACAATTCCAACTGTTGGTGTCGTAATTTCTACTTTTTGATTAAGAATAGTCGATAGAGTTGTTGCAGAACTACCAAAGGAAATGTTTCCTAATTCGCCGATTGCATCCACTTCCATTGAGGATAAAATATCTTCCAATGGGGGACTCGTATTTTCACTTGTTGTTGGTTTAGATTCTTCATTTTGTCCATTTAGAAGAGCATCAATCTCTTCTTGAGACAGCATATCGTCTTTACTCATCGTCTTCCCCCCTAAACTCTTCTATTATTTGAACAGCTAGATTTTGTTTTTTCTTACCTGGCTGCACGTAAAACTTAGGTTCATCATTTGTCATCATAATAAGCGGTTCATCGATTTGTTGGTCTAAAGAAATGACATCATTTTGAGCTAAATTTAGAAACTCTTCAATCGAAATGGTTGATTCACCTAAAAGGACCTTCGCATCAACGTCAACACCTTTTAGGTTTTGACTTAAATTTTGATAATGCTCTGGGTTTATTTCAGATGTTTGGGTTTGCATCCAGTAATGCATTGATAATTTTGAAATTATCGGTTCTAATACGATGTGCGGAATACAAATGTTAATCATTCCAGTAGCATCACCGATTGATGTGTTTAACGTAATGACCACAACGGTTTCATTTGGTGAAACGAGTTGTACGAATTGAGGGTTGACCTCTAATTCTTCTAACGTTGTATCAATTTCAACCATCGATGACCAGGCTTCTTCTAATGTGGTCATGGACTGTTCAAATGCACGACTCATAATTCGTGTCTCAATTTCTGTTAAGTTTTCAACCTTATTAATTCCTGTTCCCTATCCACCTAAGGTTCGGTCCAAAATCGCATAAGCAATATTTGGGTTCACTTCTACTAGTAATCTTCCTTCAAGTGGTTCAACTGAGAACACATTTAAAATCGTACGCTTAGGAACAGAACGAATAAATTCTTCATATGGGATTTGTTCAACAGAAACTAAAGATATATTGACATATGACCTCAATTGACCTGATAAATAAGTCGTTAGTAGCCGAGCGAAGTTTTCATGAATTCGACTCAGCCCTCTAATTTGATCTTTAGAAAATCGTAAAGCTCTCTTAAAATCATATTCTTTAACCTTTTTTTCTGTTTCTTCCTCTTTTAATTCATCTGCATCCATTTCTCCACTTGAAATAGCTGATAGTAGAGCATCTATTTCACCTTGTGAGAGAACTTCTTCTGACATTTTACCCACCCCCGTTTCGGAGAGCCGAAATCTATTGTAGTACCTTATCTGTAACTAATACTTTTGTCACTAAGCCATCATCTAGTAAATTATTTAATTTTAAGCGAACGGCTTCTTCTATGTTGTCCAATCCTGAACGAAAATCATTTGATTCTTTAACCGTAATTGTTTTGATGATCGCATTATTCAGTTGAAAATTTTCACCTTTTTGCAGGCGTTCTTTAGTGGATTCATTATCCGTTATAATTCTAAATCTAATACGAATAAATTTATCATCCGATAAGTCCGTTGTGATCTCTTCTGTTTCAAAAGAATTTTCAACTTGCTCATCAATTGTTGGTTCACTGTCACCGCTTGCTGGTGTATCCATATAAAGTAAAACAATAACAGCAATAACTCCAACTAATGTTAAGGCAATTAACGTTGTCACCATTAACTTAATCGGTTTGCTCATGGTCCATCACTTCTTTCCTAACTAAATGTCCAAGACCAATTTCTTTATAGAAGTCTTGTGTCATCTCAATGACTTCTTCCATTGATTCTTTTACAAAATGCTTTTTTCCATTTGTCAATGTAATTGTTGTATCAGGCAAAGATTCAACCTTTTCGATATATAACGCATTGACGACAAATTCTTGATCATTAAGCCTCGTTACATTAATCATAGATTGGTAGGAGCTGCTATATTGCAGCTCCTATTCCCCCTTAACTATCGTTTTAGATTGACTAGTTCTTGTAGAATTTCATCAGACGTCGTAATCACACGAGTGTTTGCCTGAAAACCACGCTGGGATGTAATCATTTCAGTAAACTCTTCTGATAAGTCAACGTTTGACATTTCTAATGACCCTGCAAATAAACTGCCAACTCCAGCTTCTTGTCCAGGGGTATATAAATCATCAATATCGTTAAACCCATCAGCATCAGTGACGACCCCTGCGTTATCCGTCATTTTGTAAAGGTTTGAACCTGCTTTCTCCAACCCTTCAGCATTTGAGAATTTAGCAAGTTGTATTTGTCCTGCAATTTCGGCTTGTCCATCAGAACTAACATAGTTAACACTACCGTCTCCGCCGACACTAAAACTTTGAGCATCTTCTGGTATTTGTACTCTGCCAGTAACAGAATCTGTATCAGGATTATTATCATGATCAATTGAACCAACGAGGTATTGTCCGCTAGAGTTGACGATGTAACCATCATCATCTAAATAAAAGTTTCCGGCTCTTGTAAAACTTACATCATCCGTTTCTAAACTTATAAAATCTGTATCCCCTTCAGTGTTTGTTTTCTCTGCTACTGTAAACATCCCATCTCCCTCAATAGCTAAATCGAGTGGTCTGTTAGTCGTTTGGCGGTTACCTTGTGTATGAATGTTGTCGATGCTTCCAGCTGTAGTACCTAATCCAACTTGCATTGGGTTCTGACCACCTGTTACAGGGCCGTCCCCATCTTCAATTGGTCCAGTTGCGCCTTGCATCGTTTGACTCATTAAATCTGAGAACGTTAACCGTCCTTTTTTGTAACCAAAGGTATTTACGTTTGCGATATTATTTGAAACAACGTCTAATTTTGATTGAAAACCTTTCATTCCGGAAATTCCGGTATACATTGAACGTAACATAATTAATCTTGCTCCTTTCCTATTTGTGTACTGTATCGGTCGGTCAACAGTACTTAGGCTTCCTTTCGGTCCAGCCTACTCATTTTGTAAAATAATTGTTCCATTTACGTTAGTGATTAATTGACTATTTTGTCGATCCATCGCTGTTACAACAGTGTTGTTTTTTGTATTAGCCACTAACACCGCATCTTTTAAGATAATCGCGGAATCTGTCACACCTTTTTGCTTTGCTTCATTCATTTTTTCACTAATTTCATTCCACATCTGATCATTAATGACGATGTTGCGCTCATTTAATCTCTTTTGCGCGTGTTTACTGACTTTGACATCTTGTGTTGCTTGATCTAGTACGCTTTTAAAAGATGTTTTTACATCGTTTTGTTTAGGTGCTTTTTTAGTTGGTGTTAATGGTAATTGCTGATGATGCAACGGATTTATTTTATGATTCACCGTTTGTCACCTCTTCTTCGTTAGGTGCTACTTCTAATTGAAAAATGTTATCAGCACTTACAACATCTCCGTTTTCTAATGTAACGAAAATATCTTGACCTTCTTTCTTAACGGATTGGACATTAGCTTGCTTTTCTTCCGTTGTGCCATCGTTTTCTATGGAATAACTAACCTGATTTCCAATTAAATTAGAATATTGAAGGAATGTTGAGTGACTCTGTTCATTAAATAGTTTTTCAAAATTTTGTGCCATATTCGTCGTTTGTTCTAGCTGTGAAAACGTCGCCATCTGAGCTACAAAATCCTGGTCTTTCATCGGGTCCATTGGGTCTTGATTCGTTAACTGTGTCATTAAGATCTTTAAAAAATCATCTTTACCAAGATCTTGACTACCTTCTCGAACTTGGTTTTGATTATTCAAATAAAGGGAAGAATCTACTTTCATCACTACACCTCCTCCTCAAAGAGATAGTCTTTAAAGCTTTTATCAGGTTGATCTTGTTGATCTGATTGGTCAGACTGTCCGTCTTGCTCAGAAGTCTGTTCATCACCAGAATCATCATCCATGAACTGCTGGGTATAATCGGAATCCGGCTGTTCAACCTGTCGCTCAATAGAGACTTGGTTAGGCGAGAACATATGTCTTAATTGTTGTAAGTTCCCTTCTAACATTTCTTTTGCTGCTTGTGATGCAACTGTGATCTTAACGGTCATTTGACCATCCATTTGCAAAAATTTCATCTGCATCTCACCTAGATTTGCAGGTTTAAGCTGAATGGACAATTGTTTCGTACCACCTGACTGAGCAAACCTAGTCGATTGAATAATTTTTTGTAACTGCTCAATCATTTGTTGCTGATTAGAGGTCTGTGATGTCGATTGGTTAGGCCTTGTCATGTGAACAACTAGCTGTTCTTGTCGTGACATTTGCTGGTTTTGATGATTCAGATCAGAATGATTTCCAGTCATATTCATATTTAATCGATTTGGTTGTTGGTCAGTTTGTTTAGGCAACGTCACTCTAAACTCCTGTAACGGCTGATTCGTGTTAAAGACCATTTGCTTAATGGCATTAACAAAATTGGAATTCAGTTGTTGGCCATTTCCTTTGTTAACAGAACCTTCTCCAAGCTTTGTTAATAGGCTATTCCATTTTTGTACCCACTCTTTCGGTAATCGTTGGTCTTCTGAGCTTAATTTGAACTGGTCCAAAGCCGTATTGGTAGTTGTAGTTTTAGATGTTTGTTCCTTCATCAAAGTTTGTAATATTTTTGCTAACATTTGTTTACCTTGATGATGATTAGAATTCAACATTTGCAAATTAGATAATGGTTGTTGGTTATTAGATGGTTGCTCAGTTAAGCCATTTAATAGATAAGTTCCAAATAATTGTAAGCCTTCTTGTTGCCCTTGAAGTTCAAGATCATCAAAGTTGATTGATTGCATAACTTCCATCAATGCCTGTTGACGGTCAACGTTCAATTCCTCAGTCAACTGAGACAAATCTGACAAAATGGATTGCAAAAAATCGTCAGGCAAACCTTCTAAATCACCTTGCTTAAGAGAACTCAATAGCTGGGTTAATTCTTCTGAGATTTGTTTGATCAAGCCCTCATCTACCTCTGATTGACTTGACTGACCTAACACTTCACCAATAACTTGTTGGAATGCATTTGACGAATTAGATGATTGTGCTTTACCTGTATTCATATTAGGCATTTGATTCTTCGTCATAAACATTAAAGGATTCAGCGCCATACTCATGTTTTCACCCCCTTTCAAAGGTCTGATTTAGTTTTACCTGCGATTCATTAATGCATTGGAAAAGACAGCAGCTGTATCAGAATCCATTTGACTTAAAATATTACCTCGTACGTCATCTGGTAAATTGATGAGTAAATCTAAAGCTAACTCTCTTTCCATTTCAATAATGATATCTGAAGCCGCCTCTGGTGCCATCTCCGAATAAGACTTAGTCAACTTAGTTAATGACTCTTCATGATTAGATTCTTGTTGTTGTTCCATCTGGCTTTGAAGCCTATCAATTTCATCTTCTAGATCTGATATAGTCTCATCTTTTTTAGACAACTCAGATTCTAAACTACTTATTTCTGCTTCCTGATCTTTTAATAAAGCTTCTTGATCTACCTCTTGCTCTTGACTTTCACCTTCTTCAGAGTCTTCGTCTATAAAACTAGATACAATTGGGACTTGATTGCCTATTTCCGCAGCTTTCTGAAAAGGATTCACACCCATTACGGTTGCAATGACCATGGCTAATGTTACGGCAAAAATAATAGGGACAATTACCGTAAAGAAGATCCACTGTAGCTTGTTAGGTTTATTCGTTTCTTGATTGATATTGGCCATACCATCACCCATTTGATCTTAAAAATTGTTGGACAGAGACTTCATCTAGCATTTGAGCTTCTTTTTTCTGAACAGCTTTATAATACTCATGTTGTTTTTTAGAAATAATCTTCTCTAGTTTTTTAAACTCCTGGTGAGCTTCAGTTAAACTTTTTTCTTTTTCTTGCAAATTTAATCTAGCTTGATGAACCGTCATCTGTAATGATTCCTCTTTTGACTTTAAAGCTTGTAATTGCTGATTATAGTAAGTTAGGTCACTAGCTTTAACTCGATGTTTTTCTGGTAACCTCAACTTCTCTTCAATCTTTTCCTTTTGTACAAGTAAGTCATATAACTGTTGACCAACTTCACTGAAGTAATCTGCAGCACGATTATACTGCCCATGAGCCCTGTTAAAGTCTGATTCTCTAATCTCTAATAATTTTTCTAATGATTGAATATGACTCATCTTTGCTCACCAACCAAATCAATTAAAGATTCTACGGAAGTTTCTATTTGAGAAAATTCATTCATAGATTGATAGAGAAACTCCATAATCCTTGGCTGATAATAGATTGCTTCATCAATGCTCGATGAGGAACCTTTTTTATAAGCTCCAATTTGAATAAGTTCTTTATTATCTTCGTAAACGGATAGGAGGTTCCTAAGCCGGTTATGAGCTTGCATATGTTCTTGCGAGACTATTTTCGGCATTAGCCGACTGACAGATTTTAAAATATTGATTGCTGGATATTGCCCTTTCTCGGCCAATGAGCGATCGAGTACTAGGTGGCCATCTAATAATCCTCTTACAGCATCGGCAATAGGCTCATCCATATCATCTCCATCAACTAACACGGTATAAAATGCCGTAATACTTCCTGTTTCATTAGACCCTGTTCTCTCAAGTAATTGAGGCAACATGGCAAATACACTTGGTGTGTACCCTTTAGTAGTGGGAGGTTCCCCACTAGCTAAACCAACTTCACGTTGAGCCATCGCAATTCGAGTTAATGAGTCCATCATTAGATTCACATTATAGCCTTGATCTCTAAAATATTCACTAATGGCTGTTGCCGTATAAGCTCCTTTTATTCTCTGGAGTGCAGGTTGATCCGAGGTCGCTACAACAACGACTGATTTAGCTAAACCTTCATCTCCTAATTCGTGTTCGATAAATTCCCTGACTTCTCGCCCACGCTCACCCAATAAAGCAAAGACATTAATGTCAGCATCGCTATTACGAGCAAGCATTCCTAATAACGTACTTTTACCAACACCACTACCTGCAAAAATCCCCATTCGTTGTCCTCTTCCGACTGTCATACAACTATCAATAGCCTTAATACCTGTAGAAAGTTGTTTTTTAATAGGGGGTCTATTTAAAGGGTTTGGCGGTTCTTGGTCAGTATCATAAGTCGTTAAATTGGATGATAAAGTTTGATTATTAATCGGTTCTCCTAAGCCATCGACAACTTTTCCGATTAGTCCTTCACCAACTTTGACTGTTAACGCTTGGTTTGTAGATTCAACTAAAGAACCGGGACCAATTTGATTCGTTTTTTCATAAGGCATTAACAAGACGTGTTCGTTTTGAAAGCCAACTACTTCAGCTTTAATCTTTTTGGTATTTTTACCGTGTTGAATGAAACAGACGTCTCCGATATTAACTTCAGGACCTTTTGATTCAAGTAATAGGCCGACATTACGGTAAACTTTTCCGTATCTTTTTTTTAAGTTAAAGCTTTCTATAGATTCAAAAACGGCTTGAGTATTCATATATTACTCATCTCCAATAGTTAACTCACCAAGGCATTGTTTAAGTTCATGTAATTGAGTGTCTATACTGGAGTCAATGATGCCGTATGGTGACTCAACCACACAACTATGAGTGGTTATTTTGGTATCCGGATAAATAGTAATTTGTGTTTTATTTGGAAAAGTTGCTTCTAAATCCTCACGATAATCGGTTAATAATCCGTATTCATTTGGGTTTACACGAATCGTAACCTCAGGTTGATCAATGACTTCTTCCAATGTTTGTTTGACTATATGTATAAAAGCTTCTGGCTGCTCGAAGATCGTTTTATTTAAGATTTTTTCGGATGACTTTATTGCAATCTCTAAAATATCTTGTTCTGCTTGTGAAAGTTTTTCGCGATAGTCACTTTGCATCTGAGCAACCAGTTGTTGAGCACTCTCTATCAAATGTTCATATGATTGTTCTGCTTCTTTTTGTCCTTGGTCATAACCTACTTTGTATCCTTCTTCTCTGGCAGAATTCAAAGCTTCTTGCTTGTCATGTTCAAGTTGTTGATAGTTTGAATCAATTTCTTGCTGAGCATCTTCTTTCATTTGTTGAATCTGTTCTCGTGCCTGATTCAGCTCTTCTTTGGCTTGCTGAAGGTAAAGTTCAGCTTGTTCCTCTTCATCGTGAGCTTCCACATCGGGTTGAGGTTCTTCTTTGACAGTTTTTACGGGTTTAACTTGAATAACCTTACCTGGTCTAACGTCATCGTTTAAACGGTAAATATTAGACAATGATATCGTCACCTCCGCCACGGGCTATAACAATTTCGCCCATTTCTTCGAGCTTGCGGATTGTAGCAACAATTCGAGTTTGTGACTCTTCAACATCTTTAAGGCGGACAGGTCCCATAAATTCAATTTCATCTTTAATAGTTTCTGCCATACGATTAGACATGTTTTGATATAACACTTCTTGGACTTCTTCGCTTGCTACTTTAAGCGCAAGTATTAAATCCTCGTTCTCTACATCTCGTATCACACGTTGGATTGCTCGATTATCGAGTGTCACGATATCTTCAAATACAAACATGCGTTTCTTAATTTCTTCTGCTAGCTCTGGGTCTTTTGCTTCCAAATCATCTAAAATCGTACGTTCAGTAGATCGGTCCACACCGTTTAAAATTTGAACAATCGATTCAACACCGCCCGTTTGGGTATAATCTTGTGTAACCGTAGTAGATAATTTTTTCTCTAGTAATGTTTCAACTTCACTTACTACTTCTGGTGAAGCAGAATCCATAACTGCAATTCGTCTAGCTATATCAGATTGAGTTTCTTCTGGTAATTCAGATAAGATTTGCGCTGACTGCTCTGAATCTAAATAAGACAAAACTAATGCAATAGTTTGTGGATGTTCATTTTGTATAAAATTATAGATTTGTCCTGGATCCGATTGTCTAGCAAAATCAAATGGGCGGACTTGTAATGATGAAGTCAATCGCCCAATAATTTGATTAGCTTGATTTTCGCCTAGTGCTTTTTCAAGAACTGTTTTGGCATAATCGATTCCGCCTTGAGAAATATAATCTTGTGCTAAAGCAATCTGATGGAATTGCTCTAATATTTCTTCTTTTTGTGTGCCATTTACTTTTTTTACAGAGGATATTTCTAAAGTTAATTGTTCAATTTCCTCTTCTGTTAAATGTTTATAAACTTGCGCAGAGACATCAGGACCTAAGGAAATTAATAATACAGCTGCCTTTTGTTTACCTGTTAATTCTGTACGTTTCGTGGCCATTTACAATGCCTCCTAATCCTCTGAGATCCATGTTCTTAATAATTTCGCGAATTCCTCTGGATTTTCTTTTGCCATCTTTTCGAGTTGTTTGCGTCTAACTGCTGATTCTGATTGTTCCTCTTCTGTAGGTAGGTCATCTATAACCTCATCAATCATTTGAGTTGCCTCAGTCGAAACCTCTTCTGTCGCAGGTTTCTTTCTTAACATTAAATAGATTAATAGAATGATTAATAGAATCAGTACAGCTCCTACGATGTAAACCCAGGTTGGAATAGCAGGTTCGCTTTGAGTTGTTACTGGTTCATTATTAAACGGTTGAAAAGCAATTGATATTTTGTCTTCAGGGTTAAAAGCTTCATTATTATTAACGACATCTGAGGATACAGATGTTTCAATCATGGATGAAAGAATTGACTGAATATCCTCTTCTACAGCTAATTGTTCGTTATCTGATAACGTCACTTCTTCACCATCAGTTTCTTCAACTGAATTATCAACTGCTACTTGGATTCCAAGGTCTCGTATTTCATAAGGGCTTTCAACGATCTCTCGTCGAATTCGATTAAACTCGTTATTAATTGTTTCTTTTACATTTTCATACTCTGATAATTCATTAGGGTTTTCTTCGGCTAAATATTGTGGAACATCTACTTCTCCTTGTGTAACGTCGCTTCCATCATAACCTGTGTAAGTTTCAGTTACTCGGTCAATGCTAACCGGCAATCCTTCCATATTTTCCAAATCGACTGGTTCCACTAGTTCTTCTACTCGATTTTCAGAAGTTGTATCTACATTAGCTGTTACAGATACAACAACTTTTTGTTGACCAATCATGGAACCTAACAATCGTTGTACACGACGTTGTAAGTCACGTTCTATGTCTCGTTTAATTTGTTGATGTTCTGCGTATGTATTACCACTACCGCTTGAATTTGCCTGTTCTAAATCGTAATACTCTGAGTATTGGTTCATAATTACGATATTTTCAGTCGGTAAATTATCAACTGCCTTAGATACTAAATGATAAAGGCTTTGTATCTCACCTTGCTCAAAACTTTGATTATAACTTGTGTTTAAAACAATAGAAGCAGAGGATTCTTCAGGTTGATCACCTACAAAAACGGACTCTGTCGGTTGATTAATCAACACTTTCGCACCTTCCACACCGTCTATAGTTGTTATTAATTGAGATAATTCGGTTTGAAGGGCATCTCGTTCTATAATCTGTCTCTCCTCATCAGTCATCCCCCAAGAGACATTTGCACTAAAAAACGAAAAATCAATGTCTCCACTATTAGGAATACCTTGAGCAGCAAGCTCTACGACTAAACGATCTGCTTCTTGCTCTGGAACTAGAACAGTTGTACCACCGTTCTCTAGTTCATAATTAACACCTTGATTGTCTAATTCTTCCGTTAGTTGTCCAGCCTCTTCAGGTGATAGATCATTATAAATAGGTACCATGTTGCTTGAAGATAATAAAACCGTGATTAGAATCAGGACGAATATAATCCCTAGAGTCCCACCAATGATACCAATCTTCTGAGGCTTAGTTCTTTCTTTCCAACTATCTACGATTTTATTTTTATATTGTTGTACGGTTTCATTCATCGTAGTCCTCCATTTTCTAACTCACTTCATTGATTATAATTGCATTCTCATAACTTCCTTGTAAGCATCAATGGCTTTACTTTGAATTTGAGTTGCTGTTTGTAAAGAGACGCTCGCCTTTTGTGAAGCAATCATAACTTCATGCAAATCGTTTATTTCACCATTCACTAATGCATTTGTCTTTTGATCTGAAACTTGTTGTGTTTCATTCACTTTGTTTATAGCGTCTTTTAACACATTTGAAAATTGCTCATGCGTTTGACTCGGGGTTACTTGATTTAAAGATTTATTTTGTTGTATTGCCTTAACATCTGAGTTTAAGAATAATGAATTAATTGGATCCATCGCTCATCCTCCTAGCGCCCAATTTCTAAAGCCTTCATCAACATCCCTTTTGAAGCATTCAGTGATGTTACATTTGCTTCATACGTCCTTGTTGTGCTCATCATATTTATCATCTCTTTTAATGGATCAACATTTGGCATTGCAACATAACCCTCTTCATCGGCATCAGGATGATCAGGATTATAGACCTGTTTAAAAGGAGATTGATCCTCCTGGACACCTGAAATCCTAACCCCTTCACCTGCTGAATCAGGTTGTTTCATTGCCTTTTGTAAAAATGAATTAAAATCGCCACCACGAGGTTCTTGTGTAACGACCCTCCTACGGTATGGCTCCCACTCTCCATCTTCATTTTGCCTTGCACGTGTTGTATCAGCATTGGCTAAGTTCGAAGAGATCGTATCCATTTTAAAACGGTTAGCCGTCAATGCACTTCCACTAATATTCATACCGTCAAAAATACTCATTCTTAGTTACCTCCTCTCAACACTTCTTTTAAGGAATTGAACTTTCCATTAATACGCTCAACCAGAGCTTGGTAATATATTTGGTTTTCTGCTAATTCCGTCATTTCTTTATCTAAGTCAACACTGTTTCCGTTATGATTATATGTAACATCATTTCTCGCTGTAATTTGATAATTCTGTCCCTCAGAACCAAATGGTATGTGTTTAGAGTGAGTCCGTTTAGCTTCAATATTATGCTGAGCTTGATTAAGGTGGTTCTTAAATTGAACATCTTTAGCCTTATAATTCGGTGTGTCAGCATTCGATAAATTTTGAGCGATCGTTTTATTCTTAATAGATGAATAGTTTAAACCTTGTTCAAGGTTTGTGATTGTATCACTAAATAACTTCATAAAGTCACCTCTACAACCTGATTTATATATAAAATATCCGAAAATTCTATAAATTTCAACACAATTTACATCTTCATTACATTTTTATGTGTTTATTATTACATAAATCTGGTCTTAATGATAGGTATAAAATAGAAATTTGTCGAATTATCATTCAGTTTTTTGGGTGTTTTATAGTATTTATCCTTGTCATTTTTATCCAAAAACCATAAAAAAAGGCTAGTTTTTCAACTAGCCTTTTGAATCCTAATAATTATTTTATACTGTGTTTTTCTAACTCATAAAGGAATTTAGAATTTAATACTTTGATATAAGTTCCTTTCATACCTAATGAGCGTGATTCAATAACTCCAGCACTCTCTAACTTACGAAGTGCATTGACAATAACTGACCTCGTTATACCAACACGGTCGGCAATTTTACTTGCTACAAGTAATCCTTCATTTCCTTCTAACTCTTCAAAGATATGCTCAATCGCTTCTAATTCACTATATGAAAGGGAATTAATCGCCATTTGTACAACTGCTTTGCTTCTTGCTTCTTCTTCAATTTCTTCTGATTTCTGGTGTAAAATTTCCATACCTACAACTGTTGCAGCGTATTCAGCTAATAAAAGATCATCTTCTTCAAATGATTCTTTTAGACGGCTTAAAATTAACGTCCCTAAACGCTCACCGCCACCAATAATAGGTACTAGTGTTGTTAAACCGCTTTTGAATAGATCTTTGTTTTCTACAGGGAATGCCGTATAAGAACTATTAATATCAATATTTGGAGTCGTTTCATTAATACTAAATAATTGTTGAGTGTACTCCTCTGGAAAACGACGATCCTCTAGCATTTGTTTCATACGCTCGTTTTCAATCTCTTGATTAATCGCAAAACCAAGCAATTTACCTTTACGACTTAACACAAACACATTCGCTGTAATAACGTCACGCATCGTTGCTGACATATCATTGAAATTAACAGCATTTCCTTTCGTTTTTTGTAGCATAGCATTGATTGTTCTTGTTTTCTCTAATAAATTCATTTTTAAATCCTCCTATAGTCGATTATTTAATTTTATAAAATAAACTGAGATAAATCTCTGTTTTTAACAATATCCGATAACTTCTCATTAACATACTGCTGAGTGATTTCTACAGTTTCTAAGTTTATATCTGGTGCTTCAAATGATAAATCCTCAAGTAATTTTTCCATAATTGTATGAAGTCTTCTAGCACCTATATTATCCGTTTCTTGATTCACTTCGAATGCAATCTCAGCGATTCTTCTAATAGCTTCGTCATTAAAGTCTAACTGTATTCCCTCAGCTTCCAATAGTGCAGAGTATTGTTTAATAATGGCATTCGATGGCTCTGTTAAAATATTCACAAAGTCCTCAATCATTAATTTATCAAGCTCCACTCTGATTGGGAATCGTCCTTGAAGTTCAGGAATAAGATCTGAAGGCTTTGCCATGTGAAAAGCGCCAGCTGCAATAAATAGCATATAATCCGTTTTAACAGCTCCGTATTTGGTCATGATTGTAGAACCTTCTATTATTGGAAGGATATCACGTTGCACCCCTTCTCGAGATACATTGGCATGTCCTTCATCTTTCCCACACACTTTATCGATTTCATCAATAAAGATGATTCCTGATTGTTCGGCTTGTTCAATGGCAACTTGATGAATGTCATCCATATCAATTAACTTTTCAGCTTCGATTTGTGTTAGGACCTCTCTTGCCTCACGAACAGGTAAACGTCTCTTCTTTTTCTTTTTAGGCATTAATTGATTAAAGGCATCTTGCATGTTCATGCCCATTTGCTCTATACCCGAACCTTGAAGCATGTCAAACATTGATGATTGCTGTTCTTCAACTTCAATCGTTACCATTCGATCCTCTAATTCGCCATTCTCTAACTGCTGTTTAATTTGTTGCCTTTCATTTTTAACCTCAACTTCGTCCTGATCATCCTGTTGTGTTGTTTCTTGTTCAGGATTATTGAAAAGCATCTCAAAAGGATTTTTCATTTGATTAGAAGATTTCTTTTTTGATGGTACTAATAATTTCACTAGTCGTTTATTAGCATGAAGTCTTGCTTCATCTTGAATTTCTAACATTTTTTCTTCTTTAACCATACGAACGCTAGTATCGACTAAATCTCTTACCATCGATTCGACATCACGCCCGACATACCCAACCTCAGTAAACTTAGTGGCTTCAACTTTAACGAAAGGAGCTCCCACTAACTTTGCTAATCTACGTGCAAGCTCTGTTTTACCTACACCAGTTGGTCCCATCATCAATATGTTTTTAGGTACGATCTCATCTCTAATTTCTTCTGACATTTGCATTCGTCGGTATCTATTTCTTAATGCGACAGCCAATGCTTTTTTTGCATCTCGCTGCCCAATGACGTACTCATCAAGCTTCTCAACCAATTGACGAGGAGTTGCTTTTGTGCTCATCCTTATTCTCCTTTTTCACCTAAAGTTTCTGTAACAATTTGATCATTTGTAAATACACAAATCTCACTAGCAATTTCTAATGCTGCTTTTGAAATGTCTTCGGCTGACTGGTCTGAGCTATAACGCTTTAGAGCACGCCCAGCACTTAGAGCATAATTACCTCCTGAACCAATAGCTAAAATTTCATCGTCTGGTTCAATAACTTCTCCAGTTCCAGACACAAGTAGCACTGTTTCTTGGTTCATTACAATTAGCATCGCTTCTAATTTGCGTAATACTTTGTCGCTACGCCATTCCTTAGCTAACTCAACTGCAGCTCGTTGTAGATTACCACTATATTTTTCAAGATAAGACTCAAATTTCTCAAATAATGTAAAAGCATCAGCAACCGAGCCCGCAAACCCAGCTAATACTTTTCCGTTAAATAGCTTTCTGACTTTTCTTGCCTTGTGCTTCATAACAACTTGATTTCCTAATGTCACTTGGCCATCACCGCTCATGGCAGCCTGACCTTTATGCAAACAAGCAAATATAGTCGTTGCGTGAAATTGTTCTCCCACGTCATATCCTCTCCTATCTATGATCTAGGGTGTGCATTATTGTAAACCTTTTGAAGATAATCTTTCGTGACATGTGTATAAACTTGTGTTGATGATAAGCTCTCATGCCCAAGTAATTCTTGAACCGTTCTCATATCTGCACCTTCATTTAATAAGTGCGTTGCGAACGTATGTCGTAATTTATGGGGATGAATGGATGATGTCAGAGAGGCACGTTTTAACATTTGGTTCAATATGTATCGAACACCTCGGTCTGTAAGAGGTTGACCTCTATGATTCAAAAAAACATCATCTATGTAGTCCTCATTCTGTCTCGATAATTGCTCTCGTCCATCCTTTAAATAGGTCTCAAGCGCGTGTTGGGCGAATGAACCAAAAGGAACATATCGTTCTTTGTTACCTTTACCATGGACTAGGATCGTATTCACAGTGAAATCAATATCAGCACTATTTAGCTTTATTAATTCACTAACACGAATTCCAGTCGCATACAGCAACTCCAATAACGCTTGGTTACGTTGACCTAAAGGAGTCGTAAGGTCTTCTGATTCAAACAATTTCACAAGCTCATCTTCATAAAAGAACTCTGGTATTTTATGGTTAACCTTTGGCATCGTTACATATTGAAACGGATTATAAGAGATTAGCTCTTCTCGCTCCATAAAATTAAAATAAGACCTTAAACTAGATATTTTCCTTGATACCGATCGTCGTGATAAATTCATTTGGTAAAGTTCAGTTAAAAACACACGAATATTCGTGTGATGGACATCTGAAACTTCATGAATCTGCTCCTTATTCAAAAAATCATGGAATTGTTGAATATCTTGTATATATTGATCAATCGTTAAAGGTGAAGCATTTTTTTCAATCGTTAAGAAATGATAAAACGCATCAACGCTTGATGGATAAGCCAATGGTAGTGCTCCTTTCAAAACGATTAAATTTTATCAAACTTTTCAAATTATTTCAACAACTTTCACATCTTTGTCAGAAACGCTTTTTTATTTAATCCAACAATCGATAATTTTATATGAATGAAAATTGTTAGTCAATTTAAATCACTCAACTACACACATCTTTCACAATATAGATACAAAATATTCAATTTATTTCAAAATTCATCGAAAAAATTTAATATCACTTTTTAAACATAACGCTTAATTCTTATTCTTGAAGAAAAAAGGATAGTGTCAACTGAAGACACTATCCTTCCAACAAAAGCTATTGTTGTTCATTTTCTTTATAATCACATTCTGTGCACACAATTTGAGTAGCTTTTTTCTTTTTCTTTTCAACTAGCAGTGATTCACATTTCGGACAAGGGCGATCAATTGGTTTATCCCAGCTAATGAAGTCACAATCAGGGTACTGATCACATCCATAAAATGTACGGCGTTTTTTACTTTTACGCTCGACAACATTACCTTCTTTACATTTCGGACATTTAACACCGATTTCTTTAAGTATCGGCTTTGTATTACGGCAATCGGGGAAGTTAGAACAAGCAAGAAACTTACCATAACGGCCCATTTTATAAACCATTTCGTGACCGCATTTCTCGCATGCAATACCCGCTGGCTCATCCCTGACTTCGACTTTTTCAATTTCTTCTTCGGCTTTTTCTAAACGTTTTTCGAAGTCTTCATAAAAATCACCAATAATCTCGCGCCAATTCTTTTGCCCATCTTCAACGTGGTCTAAATCACTTTCCATGTTGACTGTAAATTCAACGTTTATAATCTCAGGAAAATATTCTTTTAACAAATCAATAACAATTTCTCCGAGTTCAGTTGGAACAAATCGTTTATTATCTAGTGAAACATATCCTCTTCTTTGAATCGTATCTAACGTTGGCGCGTATGTTGATGGACGGCCAATGCCTTTTTCCTCTAGTGTTTTAACTAACCTTGCCTCTGTATATCGCGGAGGCGGCTGAGTGAAGTGTTGATCAGGTTTAATCGTTTTAGCCTCTACAACATCTCCCTCTTTTAAAGGTGGTAACGTTTTATTTTCTTCCTTTTTATTATCATCTGTACCTTCAACATAAAGCTTCATAAAGCCTTTGAATTTAATTTGAGAACCTGACGCACGAAACTCAATGTTTTCGTTGTAAAGATGAGCTGTTACGGTATCTAATACAGCAGGTGCCATTTGACTTGCCATAAAACGTTCCCAGATCAATTTATATAAACGATATTGATCTCTCGATAGCTTATCTTTGATCGATAGCGGGGCTCTTTTCGGTGATGTAGGGCGAATCGCTTCGTGTGCATCTTGAGCGCCTTCACTATTTTTAGCTTTCCGATTACTTCCTATAAACTCACGACCGTATTGATCTAAGATGTAGTCGCTAGCTTCTTTTTTAGCGGTATCTGATATTCGTGTTGAATCAGTACGCATGTAAGTAATTAAACCAGATGTTCCTTCTCTTCCACCTAAATTAATACCTTCATAGAGTTGCTGTGCTACCATCATCGTTTTCTTAGCTCTAAAATTTAACTTACGAAATGCTTCTTGTTGTAACGAAGAAGTGGTAAATGGTAATGCAGGATTTCTTTTGCGTTCTTTTTTATTTACTTCTTTAACTTCAAACTTAACATTTCGCATGGCAGCTTCTTCATCAGACATATTGATTGTCTGATTACCATTTAATTGCTCTAAAGTGTGTTTGACTTCCTCTTCAGTATTTAATGACGTTTTCTTACCATTAATACCGTAAAACTTAGCTTCAAAGTCTTTCTTATCTTTATTAAATTGGCCTGTAATAGACCAGTATTCTTCTGGTACAAAGTTTTTAATTTCATTTTCGCGATCGATAATCATTTTAACCGCAACAGATTGAACACGACCTGCACTTAAACCTTTTTTAATTTTCTTCCATAATAATGGGCTTATGTTATACCCCACTAAACGGTCAAGTACACGTCTAGCCTGTTGTGCATTAACAAGG
The DNA here is from genome assembly GCF_003843875.1 of Aquisalibacillus elongatus. Classification (GTDB taxonomy): domain Bacteria; phylum Bacillota; class Bacilli; order Bacillales; family Alkalibacillaceae; genus Aquisalibacillus; species Aquisalibacillus elongatus. Next base: position 721,251 of record NZ_RKRF01000007.1, read on the forward strand.
TCCATATTGATTGTTCTAGGATTTTTAAAAGATGATTTCACAGCCTCTTTCGTAATTTCGTTAAAAACAACACGACACGGTTCATTTTCATTTACATCAAGAGAATGAGCGAGGTGCCAAGCAATAGCTTCCCCTTCGCGGTCAGGGTCGGCTGCTAGATAGACTTTTTTAGCCTTCTTAGCTGATTTTTTCAAATCATTCAATACAGGCCCTTTTCCTCGTATCGTAATATATTTGGGTTCGAAATTATTTTCTACATCAACGGCTATTTGACTTTTCGGTAAGTCAATCACATGTCCCATTGATGCTTTAACAGTGTAATTTTTCCCTAAGTATCGTTCAATTGTTTTAGCTTTAGCTGGTGATTCAACTATGACTAAATAATCTGACATTGACATAATCCTCCTACGAGGTATTTTACTTTAAATAAATCTGTTTCATTATTAAATAAAATACTGTGATTTGTCAAACATCAATTTTCGACAATGCTGGGATTCAGACTATTTTGCATCGATAATTGATGCCTATTCGTTGACAACCAATTCTCTAAATCAGATCGGTTAATGAGCGGTGTAGACCCTTCTTGAAGTAATTTCAAACATCCTTGTGCTTGGGGTAGAAAAATTGAATCTGGAACGACAAAAACTTCTTTTCCTTGCTCTAAAGCTTGATCTGCTGTAATCATTGTTCCACTTCGTTCAGCTGCTTCGATAATGAGAGTAGCAGAAGATAAACCACTTATAATTCGGTTTCGTTCTGGGAAATACCATTTTTGAGGTTTTTCATTAGGAGGGTATTCTGATATGACTAAACCTTCTTTAAAAATTTGTTCCATTAATGGTTTATGTTTAACAGGATAGATTTGATGATAGCCAAAACCTAATACAGCAATAGTTTGACCATTATGCTTTATGGCGTATTCGTGTGAGAAACTATCTATTCCATAAGCCAAGCCACTAACAATAGTTGTATTGGATTCAACGACGGGTTTTAAAAATAAATTGATTTTATCTTTGGCAGATGGGGAAGGTTTTCTAGAGCCAATTACAGAAATTTTATTCGTTTTTAACAGGGATTTTTGACCTTTCCAATATAAAGTGAGTGGTGGGTCGGGGATATACTTAAGTTCTTCAGGATAATCATGATCATATATCGTAATAGGGGATAATCGACAAAATTCTTCATAGTATTGTTGGATTGAGTGATGATTATGAATGAAGTAAACAAAAGCTTTTGCTTGGTCATAACGTAATTGGAATAACGTCTGAAGTTCTTTCGGGGTAAGATGACTTAGTTGATTTAATTCAGGGTCATAAGATAAATAACGTCTAATCAAACTTCGCTTTATTTTTTTAAATTGACAAATATAGAATAATTTAAATGCTTTAGATTCTTTCAATATAATATTCCCCCTTCATAAAATAATCCCCTGAAATTAGAGAAGATCTAACTTCAGGGGATGACTGTTATTAATGAGTTTTACTTTTTTCTAATAGATCATTCTCTTTTAATGTTTCGATCATGGTTTGACCCATAACAGCTGGTGTTTCAGCAACGTTAATACCGCATTCTCTCATAATGCGTTGCTTTTCTTCTGCTGTACCTTTACCACCAGAGATAATCGCACCAGCGTGACCCATACGTTTTCCTGGAGGCGCTGTTGCACCACCGATGAATCCTACAACTGGTTTCGTCATATTTTCTTTAATCCACTCAGCAGCTTCTTCTTCTGCTGTACCGCCGATTTCACCAATCATCATAATGGCATGTGTTTCAGGATCTTCATTAAATGCTTTTAAGACATCGATGAAGTTCGTACCGTTGACTGGGTCTCCACCAATACCAACTGCCGTTGATTGACCGAAGCCTTCTTCAGACAACTGATGAACCGCTTCGTAAGTTAAAGTACCAGAACGTGATACAACGCCGATGTGGCCTTTCTTATGAATGTATCCTGGCATAATACCAATCTTACATTCGTCAGGTGTAATGACACCAGGGCAGTTAGGTCCAACTAAGCGAGTTTTCTTACCTTCCATATAACGCTTAACTTTAACCATGTCTAAAACAGGAATATGTTCTGTAATACAGATGACAAGGTCTAATTCAGCATCTACTGCTTCCATGATCGCATCTGCTGCAAAAGGAGCAGGTACATAAATAACGGAAGCGTTAGCGCCTGTTTCGTCAACTGCATCTTGAACTGTGTTAAATACAGGTACTCCTTCTACATCAGTACCCGCTTTTTTAGGAGTAACACCAGCCACAATATTCGTTCCATATTCAAGCATTTGTTGAGTATGGAATTTAGCTGTGCCGCCAGTGATTCCTTGAACTAAAACTTTAGTATCTTTATTAATAAAAACGCTCATATTTGCCCGTCCTTTCTTATTTTACTAGTGATACGATTTTTTCAGCGCCATCAGCCATCGAATCTGCTGATGTAATGTTTAATCCAGACTCATCTAATATTTTCTTACCTAATTCAACGTTAGTACCTTCTAAACGAACAACTAATGGAATCTCTAAGCCGATTTGTTTAGATGCTTCAACAACACCTTCTGCAATAACATCACACTTCATGATACCGCCAAAGATGTTAACTAGGATACCTTTAACATTTTCATCAGATAAGATAATCTTAAATGCTTCTGTAACTTTCTCAGCTGTCGCACCGCCGCCAACATCAAGGAAGTTAGCCGGTTCGCCACCGTAATATTTGATGATGTCCATCGTTGACATCGCTAACCCAGCACCGTTAACCATACATCCGATGTTACCATCTAATGCTATGTAACTTAGGTCATATTTCGATGCTTCGATTTCTTTTCCATCTTCTTCATCTAGGTCGCGATACTCAGTAATATCTTTTTGACGGAATAAAGCGTTATCGTCGAAGTTTAGTTTCGCATCTAATGCTAGTACTTCACCATCGCCAGTTGTAACTAACGGGTTGATCTCAGCAATAGAACAATCTTTTTCAACAAACACTTCATATAGGCTAAGCATGAATTTAACTGCTTTTCCTAGTAGTTCGTCAGGAATATTGATGTTAAATGCTAATCGTCTAGCTTGGAATGGCGTTAATCCTGTTACAGGATCAATGACTTCTTTAAAGATCTTTTCAGGTGTTTCTGCCGCTACTTCTTCGATCTCAGTTCCACCTTCTTCAGAACCCATCATTACAACACGAGAAGTTGCACGGTCTAATACAACACCAATGTAATATTCTTTTTGGATGTCGCACCCTTCTTCAACTAATAAGCGTTTAACTTCTTTCCCCTCAGGGCCAGTTTGATGCGTCACTAATGTTTTACCTAAAATATCATCCGCATATTCACGAACTTCATCTAGATTTTTAGCGACTTTTACACCGCCAGCTTTACCACGACCACCTGCGTGGATTTGTGCTTTCACAACGGATACATCTGAACCTAATTCTTCAGCCGCTTGAACAGCTTCATCAACTGAAAAAGCTACCTTACTATTAGGGACAGCCACGTTGTACTTGCGGAATATTTCTTTCGCTTGGTACTCATGAATGTTCATGTTACATCCTCCCATCAATCTGTAACTACAAAATAAAAATATATTGGCTCATATTTCAAACCACACTATTTTATTATACATAAAAATTGTCGTATATAAAAGAAAGTGCGCTAATAAACTCGGAATTAAATGTATTTTTGATCTGATTGGTAAATAAAAGCAAAGACTTCAGCTACAGCTTGGTATAAATCTTCTGGAATAGATTCGTTAATATTTAATTCATTCATCAACTGAACTAACGTTTCATCTTCATATACAGGAACCTCTGCTTCAGAAGCTCGGTTAATAATTTCTTCAGCAATTAACCCTTCTCCTTTAGCAACAACATGAGGCGCTTGATCTTGTTCTTCATCATAATTTAAAGCAATGGCGCTTTTTCGATTAGGACGATACTTTTTCATACCCTAAAGTCAACCCCCTGACTCCAGTCTTTTGTATAAGCTTGAACTTTTTTAGTTTCTGTTTGATGACGTTCATAAATAGACTTAAAGGTGACTTGTACAGCTGAATAACCTTTGTCACTTAAATTTTCTTTTAAATGAGGGATTAACGGTTCAGCCACTTGTTTTAACTTGTCCGGATTCTCATGATAAATCGAAATACTCGTAACTTGATTTTGAACATGCATATCAATAATCGTTTCATTTAACTGAGGTAGATCGAGATAAAAAATCACGCGACATTGATATGGATTCAGTTGTCCATCCTCTTGTTGATTACCCTCAAACTCCATAAATAAATCTTGATTTAATCCTAGGTCATCTTTAGGAATCTGTAATGTGAAAGACATCCAATCTCTCATGCTCGATTCGTTTTGCGATAAATGCATGGATTGAACGATTTGATTCATTTGTTGTAGCGCTTCATTGAGACCCGTTTGGTTAGATTGCGATTGTACACTTTGAATTAACGTCATCATAGATGGATATTCACGCTGAACGGACGTTTCCACCTGGATGAGCTGCATCAAGTTTTTTATATGTTGAAATGACTGACTCTCATTCGATGCATTTAATGAAGCCATCGTCTGCCAAAAAGATAAAGCTCGTTGCTCACCTTGTGTCACTTGTTGATCGATCAAGGCAGTTAATTGATTGAGCAAGGATTGGCCATTGTTACTTTGCAGAAGTGTTTGAGCTTGTTGCCAGTTTTGATTCGAAATAGCTTGAGTAAGCTGTTGATGCCCTTCAGTTTGCACATTTTGCCATACCCCGGAAGATATACCTCTTTGTAGTAACTGCTGCTGTTGTTGATTAAGTGATTGACCTGAAGCCAGTTGGTTTAAATATTGAGCCATCGTTCTGAGTAATGGTAACTCATTTGATTTCGGCTCAATCTGATTTTGACTCAGTTGTTGGACAGTATTTGTGATCTGGTCTGCTGTTATATTAAATGGCAAAGGCGGAAGTGATGAACTTTGATTAGTTGACTGAAATTGAACTTGATGTTGCGATGCCCAACTTCGCCAAGCATTTGACCATTCCTGAAAGGTCGTTTGACTCGAAATGAGTCCAGCCTTTTGAAAAAGGTTAAAAGTCGTCTGAGACCCTTGTCCAACTTCTTTTAATGTTTGTAGAGCAAACGTTTGTAATACTTCATTTTGATTAACAGTCCCTTGAGACAACATATTTAAACGCTGCCCTAATTGAATGGAATCAACCGTCTGAACTTGATTTAATAGTCCTTTTACGTCATTGATCACATTCGAGAAAGACAACGGTTGGTTCACACGTTGATGGATGGCATTAAAGACGTCTTGGTTGAGCGGCAATTGTCTTTGAACCATTTCGGTTAAAATCGACGATTGGTTCGGAACATGGTTTTGTTTTGCTAGTTGTATTAAAGAACTGACTTGATTCAGTTTAATCGGTAATTGCTGTTCCAACATACGCGCTAAAAGCAATTGCTCAGATTGATTCGCCTTTGCTCCAGCCATCGAAATTAATCTTTGGGCTGCATCCAAATAAGAACTAACCGACTGTTCATTAACAACTTGAAGTTGAATGGGATTAGACCCTTTCACCTGCATTAAATAGTTTTGATTAGATTGTAAGGAAGTATCTAACTGAGCGACCACTTGATGACCAGATAAATTAATCGCCGCTTTATCTCCAGGGAAAAATTTTGCGACACGACCAGTTACTAATTGGCCTTCCCGTAGCGTTAGTACATTTGATTGAGTTGTGTTTTGTTTCGTTGTTGGAACCATTCGACCGATTTGTTTCATCCAACATTCACCTTCTTATGTATATTGACGGACGGGCTGAAAGGATCGCCTATGATAAGGGGTTGGACCATATTCCTTTAATGAATCTAAATGCGCCTTAGTCCCATACCCAACATTACTCTCAAATTGATACATCGGATAATCCTTCGCAATCTCCTCCATTAACCGGTCCCTTTCAACCTTTGCAACCACACTAGCAGCCGCAATCGAAATGCTTTTAGAATCGCCTTTAACAATCGATTGTTGTTCAACATCTACTTGATCTAAACGCATCGCATCTATTAATAAATAATCTGGCTGTTTAGCCATACCATCAATCGAACGCTTCATCGCAAGTTTTGTCGCTTGATAGATATTCAAATAGTCTATTTCCTGAGCATCTGCTTGCCCAACCCCAATAGCAATTGCGTTTTCTTTGATCCGGTTATAGAAATATTCTCGCTGTTCAAGCGATAGTTTTTTAGAATCATTTAAACCAGGTAGATAAATGTCTTTTGGTAGAATGACAGATGCTGTCACCACAGGACCAGCAAGAGGACCTCTTCCGACTTCATCCACACCTGCAATATATTGATACCCATTATTATATAATTGCTGTTCAATCTGACTCATTCTTAAAAAATCGTCGTGTACCTCTTGTTCTTTTTGCTTTTGTTTCTCAAATCGATTGATTAATTGTTGAACACCTTTACGAGAATCTTGTTTAAGTTGTTCAAACCAACCGTTTGTGAATTCACCCTTTTGTAATCTTTCTTTTATGACTGTAACTGTTTCTTTTTGGCTCATCATATTCCCCTACTTATGTTTAATATCGGATTGTTTTGTATAAATTAATGGACTAAATCAAAAGTTATACGACCTAATTTTCCATCTCTTAGATCTTGAATAATAACCTCTGCGGTCTTTTCATAATCAATTTCTCCTCCAGAGACAATGCATCCTCGTTTCTTACCAATCGTATCAAACCAGACGACGACATCTTCTTCATCCGGTTCAATTTGATATCGATCAATAAGTTGATCTGGATAATGATGACTTAAGTAACGTAAAGCGTAAACAGCAATATCGTCCAAATGAATAATTTGATCTTTAATAGAACCGATGGCAGCCAATTTATAACCAACTTCCTCTTCTTCAAACTTTGGCCATAAAATCCCAGGAGTATCTAATAATTCAAATTCACCTTGTACTTTTATCCATTGTTGTTGCTTGGTCACACCAGGCTTGTCACCTGTCTGCGCGCGTTTTTTATTGGCTAACCGGTTAATTAACGTCGACTTTCCAACATTCGGTATACCAATAATCATGGCTCTTAATGACCTCGGGTTAATTCCTTTTTCTTTTCGTTTATCGTTAATGCCTTTTCCAATCATTTTCGCCTTTTTGATTAACGATTGTATGTCCTGCTTTTGGTTCACATCAACTGCTAAAGCTTCGTGTCCCTCTGATTGAAATTGTTCAACCCATTGCTTTGTTACTTCAGGATCGGCTAAGTCTTTTTTCATCAAGACAATTAACTTCTGTTTATCACCTAAAACTTCCTGAAGCATTGGGTTTTGCGAAGAATAAGGTGCTCTTGCATCGACAAGTTCAATCACGAAATCAACGAGCTTTAGTTTTTCCTCCACTTCCCGCTTCGCTTTCGCCATATGTCCTGGAAACCACTGAATCGTCATCTGTTACACCTTCTTTATGATAATCTACTCTTCATTATAGAACATAAACTAAAGCCTGACCAATCATGTTTAGTGGATACTATGTGCTTTTTATGCGCCAGGAACTGTCATTTATGCGCAATATTTTTCATTTTATGCGCTTCGAATTTTGTCGAACGGTACCTTTTTTCAAATTTATGCGCCCTTTTGAGGTGGTTTATGCGCACTTTTTCATAAAAAAAGAACAACCCTTCCGTCAAAGGGTTGTTCTTTCAACTTGTCATTATCGAATTTCTTTAATTCTTGCAGCTTTACCACGTAGGTTACGTAAGTAGTAAAGTTTCGCACGACGTACACGACCACGGCGAGCAACTTCAATCTTATCAATACGTGGAGAGTGTACAGGGAATGTACGCTCGATACCTACACCGTAAGATACTTTACGTACAGTAAATGTTTCACTGATGCCGCCACCGCGACGCTTGATTACAACACCTTGGAATACCTGGATACGCTCACGGTTACCTTCAACAACTTTAACGTGAACTTTTACCGTATCACCAGCGCGGAATTCCGGAAGGTCTGTACGTAATTGATCTTCTGCAACTTTGTTTAGAAGTTCTTGCATTCTTCTTCACTCCTTCTTACTAATGCTCTTGCCTTTAACCGCAGCGGAACATCGTATTCAGCTTAACCTACACTTAAGCACTAAATTAATATACCATAATCACCCATGAGTTTCAACATGATTAGCCTTGATTTCTTCCAACATCTTTGATTCTTGTTCACTTAAATTTGCAGATTCCAGTAAATCAGGTCGTCTTTCATAAGTTCTTTTTAACGACTCATAGATTCGCCACTCTTCAATCTTTTGATGATTTCCTGATGTTAAGACTTCAGGGACTTTTAATCCCCTAAAATCATTAGGTCTTGTGTAATGCGGGTGTTCGAGTAAACGTGTTGAAAACGAGTCTTTTGTCGCTGATTCTTGGTTGCCTAATACTTGAGGCTGCAATCGTACGACGCTATCTGTAATAACCATCGCACCTAGTTCGCCACCCGTTAATACATAATCGCCAATTGAAATTTCATCCGTGACCAATTGCTCCCGAATTCGTTCATCATAGCCTTCATAGTGGCCACAAATTAAAATAAGATGATCTTCTTCCGCTAGCTCTTCTGCCTTTTGCTGGGTGAACGTCTCACCTTGTGGGCATAACAAAACCACTCTTGGAGTTGATTCAGTCTGACTTTTAACATCATCGACGGCATCAAAAATAGGTTGTGGCTTGAGTACCATTCCGGCTCCACCACCGTATGGATAATCATCAACCTTGTTATGCTTATCATCCGTATAATGCCGAAAATCGATTAGACGGTATTGAAATGCGCCTATTTCTTGTGCACGCTTTAAGATCGACGACTCAAACACACCTTTAAACATATCCGGAAATAGTGTTAATACATCTATCTTCATTAGTCTAGCAATCCTTCCATTTCCTCTATGATGACTTTTCCACCTTCAATGTCCACGTCTTTTACGACGGATTCAATATAAGGAACTAGCGCATCTTTTTTTCCTTTACGCTCGATGACCCACACATCATTAGCTCCTGGCTGCAAGATCTCTTTAATCTTCCCAATAGAGTCACCATCTGTATTATAAACATCACAACCAATTATCTCATGGAAATAAAATTCGCTTTCATAAAGTTCAAAAAGGTCAGATTCAGGAATTTTTAAAACACTTCCCTTAAAAGATTCTACATCATTAATGTTCTCCAACCCTTCAAACGTTAAAAGTTCGAATTGCTTATGTTTTCGGTGTGAGCTTACAACAAGCTTTCGAGGTTCTTGGTCTTGATCATGCTGAAACAAATATAAAGTACTTCCTGGTTCAAATCGTTCTTCAAAATCTGTAATCGGAATCACTCTAACTTCGCCTTTAACCCCGTGTGTATTGACGATCTTTCCTACGTTAAAAAATTGTTCCATCATTCTTCCACCTTAATTTATATCGATTATTTTTCCGTCTTTAATGGTTATAGAGCGTTTGCCAGCTACTTGATCCCAATCATCACCAATTTCAACATCGACTAGTTCATCGACTTCCCCTTCGATGATCTCACTACCAATTGGAACCTGATCCAGTCTTTCTAACTGATTACTCAACCATTCAATTCGTTTATTTCGTTTATGTTCTTCTCTAGTAAAGCGTTCTTCAATCTTAGTTTGATTAAAACGCTGTTGATGTATGAGTTTCTTTTTTTCGAACTGGAGTTGTTCTAGTTCTTTTTTGGATTGTCCAATTTTGCGTTGAAACTGTCTCTTAAGCGATTCCCGACTTTCTTCCGTAATAACTTGTTTTACCGTCGTTTTTCGGAATATTTTCATCACTCTCACCTATTTGAATCAGACATATCAAACCTATTAAAAATGGGAAAGGTTAGCCCTCTCCCACTTGTTACATAATATCTACGAAAATTTTCTTCTGTACATCGGAACCTGCTGCATGAACAACTGTACGAATCGCTTTTGCAATTCGGCCGTTCTTTCCAATGACTTTTCCAACATCGTTCTCATTAACCGTCAGATGATAACGAATCTTTTCGTCAGTCTCTTCTACAGAGACTTCTACTTCTTCCGGATAATCAACGAGAGGTTGTACAATCGTTTCAATTAAGGCTTTCATGATATCACTAACCTTTTCTATTTAGCTTTTGATTCGTGAAACTTCTTCATGATGCCTTCGTTTGAGAATAGGTTGCGAACAGTGTCGCTTGGCTTAGCGCCTTTAGATAACCAATCTAAAGCTTTATCTTCATCAATTGAAACTTCTAGAGTTTCACTTAAAGGATTATATGTGCCGATCTGCTCAATAATACGTCCATCACGTGGAGAACGTGAATCAGCAACAACTAAACGATAGTAAGGATTTCTTTTAGAACCCATTCTTTTCATGCGAATTTTTACTGACATAATTACACCTCCATCAAAATTCCTTCTCACAAGATAAAATTGTATCAGAGTCTCAAAAGTGTGTAAAGTATTTTTCCATTACATAAAAGGAAAATTCATTCCGCCTTTTTTCTTGCCTTTTTTGCCGCCCATCATCTGCTTCATCATTTTCTTCATTTCGTTGAATTGTTTCAATAAGCGGTTTACTTGTGCAACGGATGTACCAGAGCCTTGAGCGATACGTTTTTTACGGCTGGCATTAATCACACTTGGGTCTGTACGCTCTTTAAGAGTCATGGAACGAATAATTGCCTCAACATAGTCAATTTGTTTTTCATCGAGTTGCATGTTTTTAAGACCCTTCATTTTACCTGCTCCAGGCATCATGTTCATGATCTCATCTAATGACCCCATATTTCGGACCTGTCCCATTTGGTCTAGAAAATCATCTAGCGTAAAGGACGCATCCTTCATTTTCTGTTCCATTTCTTTGGCTTTCTTCTCATCAACATCGGTCTCTGCTTTTTCGATTAAGCTTAAAACATCGCCCATGCCTAAGATTCTTGACGCCATTCGGTCTGGATGGAATGCTTCTAGTTGATCTAACTTCTCACCCATAGCGGCGAATTTAATTGGCTTACCTGTTACAGCTTTAATCGAAAGTGCTGCACCACCCCGCGTATCACCATCTAGCTTCGTTAAAACGACACCTGAGACATCTAATTGTTCATCGAAGCTTTCTGCGACGTTAACGGCATCTTGACCCGTCATTGAATCGACTACGAGTAAAATTTCATCAGGGTTTACAGCTTCTTTAATGTTTTGAAGTTCATCCATTAACCCTTCGTCCACATGAAGACGTCCGGCTGTATCAATGAGAACGTAATCATAATGTTCTTCTTTCGCTTTGTTTACAGCATGCTTAGCAATCTCAACTGGATTAGCATCGGTACCTTCTGAATAAACCGGCATTTCAAGCTGTTTACCAAGCGTTTCTAACTGATTAATCGCTGCTGGACGGTAGACGTCAGCAGCTACCAACATCGGGTTACGATTTTTCTGTTTTCTTAAATGGTTCGCTAGTTTTCCGGAAGTCGTTGTTTTACCTGCACCTTGTAAACCAACCATCATGACAACCGTTGGCGGTTTATTCGCAACTTCTAATTTACTTTGTTCTCCGCCCATGAGCTCGGCTAGCTCTTCTTTAACAACTTTTATCACTTGTTGACCAGGGTTTAAGCCTTGTAAAACGTCCTGCCCAACGGCGCGTTCTTTAATTCGTTTAATTAAATCTTTTACGACTTTAAAGTTAACATCGGCTTCAAGTAAAGCTAATCTAACTTCACGGGTCATTTCTTTTACATCTTGTTCCGTTACTTTACCTTTGCCGGTGATTTTTTTAATCGTCCCTTGTAATCGGTCGGCTAACCCTTCAAATGCCATCTGACCGTCCTCCTAATCTAGGTTTTCCAATTGATCTATTAGAGAATTCATTTCATCTAATTGTCCACGTTCTAGTGCTTGCTTCATATCTTTAATAATATGATTTCGCTTCTCAAAACGTCTGTAAAGGCCTAATTTCTCTTCGTATTCTTCTAACATAGCCTCTGTACGTCTAATATTATCATAAACTGCCTGTCTACTAACATCATAAGTCTCAGAAATCTCACCTAGAGAATAATCTTCCAAATAATAAAGATCCATGTAATTTTTTTGTTTAGGTGTTAATAGATCATGATAAAAATCAAATAAATAATTAATACGCGTCGTTTTTTCTAACACAAGCAACCCCCTAACTGCTCTTCCCCTAACTACTCTTCTTGGGTATCTTCTGTTGTAAGATCACCAAAAAGACCATAAACAAATTGGTGAGCATCAAAAGGTTGTAAATCTTCCATGCGTTCACCTAAACCGACAAATTTCACAGGTATGTCCATCTCATTTTTAATAGCTAACACAATTCCACCACGTGCAGTTCCATCAAGTTTCGTTAACACAATACCTGAGACATCCGTTGCTTCTTTAAATGTTTTAGCCTGGCTTAAAGCATTTTGCCCAGTTGTGGCATCTAAGACGAGCAGCGTCTCGTGAGGAGCTCCATCAACTTCTCGGGAAATGACCTTTTTTACTTTTGCAAGCTCATTCATTAAGTTAACCTTATTTTGAAGACGGCCTGCTGTATCACAGATGAGTACATCAACACCGCGAGATTTAGCTGCTTGAATACCGTCATAAATCACAGCTGCAGGATCACTTCCTTCACTGTGTTTAATAACGTCAACGCCTGCACGCTCACCCCATACCTCTAATTGATCGATAGCACCAGCTCTAAATGTATCACCAGCTGCTAAAAGGACGGATTTTCCTTCAGCTTTTAATCGGTGAGCAAGCTTGCCAATCGTCGTCGTTTTTCCAACACCATTAACACCGACCGTTAAAATAACAGATAACCCGTCTTCATTTAATTGTAGTTCTTCTGGTTCTTCTTCGTCACCGTCGTAATAAATCTCAACGAGCTTTTCCGAGATAACTTCTTTAACCGCTTCTGTATCTTGAATATTACGGCGTTTCACTTCCAATTCCAGCTCTTCAATTAACGTCATAACTGTTACAACGCCAACGTCTGCAGAAATTAAAATCTCTTCTAACTCTTCGAAGAACTCTTCATCGACTTTACGGTAACGCGCGACTAAGTCATTCACCTTACTCGTAAACGAATCACGTGTTTTCGTCATGCCGTCTTTAAATTTATCTGTTACTTGATCGGTTTGTTGACTGATCTTATCTTTTAACTTTTTAAAAAAGCTCATATAAGTCTTCCTTTCACTAATTCAAAATCATTTCTTCAGATTCTTCCAATTTAACTGAAACGAGTTTGGACACACCTGACTCTTGCATCGTAATACCATATAAAACATCGGCATTTTCCATTGTACCTTTTCGGTGTGTAATAACGATAAACTGCGTTTGAGCTGAGAACTCTTTTAAATAATGGCCAAAACGCATGACATTCGCTTCGTCTAAGGCCGCTTCTACTTCATCTAATACACAGAAAGGTACTGGTCTAACTTTTAGTATTGAGAAAAGTAAAGCAATAGCGGTCAAGGCACGCTCGCCACCTGATAGTAAGCTTAAATTTTGTAGTTTCTTGCCTGGTGGTTGAGCTACTATATCGACACCCGTTTCTAATAAATCTTCCGGGTTGGTTAGCTTAAGTTCAGCTCTACCTCCGCCGAATAATTCTTTAAAGACAATCGCAAATTGCTCTTGAATTTGCTCAAACGTCTCTCCGAATTTTCGAATCATCTCTTCATCCATTTCTTGAATGACAGAGTGAAGAGTTTCTTTTGCTTCTAATAAATCATTTTGTTGTGCTGTTAGAAAGTCATAACGCTCTTGGATACGTTCGTACTCATCGATTGAACCTAAGTTAACTGTTCCTAATTCATCAATAGAACGTTTGATTAATTTAACCTTCTCACGTGTTTCCTCAACTTCTTCAGTTACGCCGTAGTCTCGCTTTGCTTTTTCAAAGGTTAACATGTACTCTTCACGTAAATGATTTAAACGGTTCTCTAGATCAACATCTAATCGATTCGCTTTTACTTCAAGCTGTTGCATATGGCTATTCTTCTGTTGATACTGACGATTTCGCTCTTTTAATTCCCGTTCTAAATCTTCACGAGTTTGTGATAGCTGTTGTCGTTCTTCTCTAGATTGATCGAGTTGATCATTAATTTGAACAAGCTCAGTACGCGCTTCAGTAATCGAATCTGATAAATGGTCAACGGTTTGGGCATTTTGATGAGATTCTTCTAATTTTTGAAGTTCCTCTTCATATTGTGCCTTCGCTTGACGCTCTTCATCTAAATTCTCTTGAATTTGATCCAGTCGTTCCTTTTGATTTCGTACTTCACTTTCCTGTTCAGCCAAACGTATTTGCATGTTATTTAGCTTTTCTTTTTGTTTTTCAACATTTTCTTTGTAGTCTGATTGATTATTTGATAATTCATCAATCTCTTCTTTGAGAGTTTCTGATTGGTTGTTTTGCTCTTCCAATTGTTTCGTAATCTCTTGTAGTTCATTATCAAGTTGCTTCATTTCATCTTGATGCTGCGAGTTTTCCTGATCATAAACCGAAAGCTGGTCGTTAATATTAGCTAAACGTGCTTGTAACGATTGATAACTTTCTTTAACCATTTGATGTTTGTCATAGATCTCATCTTTTTCGGTTTGATACTGTTGTAAGGACTCTTGAATTTGAGCGCTTTGGTCTTTCTTTTCCTTAAGCTTTCGTTCAAAGTTCTCACTTTTACTTTGATAATCTTGAAGTTTCTCTTGTATCTCTTCTAACTCCTGGTCACGCGTGAATAAAGATGTTTGGTTAGAGCGTTTCTTAGCACCACCACTCATAGAACCACCTGGGTTAACAATATCCCCATCTAGAGTTACGATTCGGAATCGATGATTAGAAACCTTAGCGAGTTCGTTTGCATCTTTTAACGTTTTTGCGATAATGACGGTTCCAAGTAAGTTTTGAACAATGGCTTGATAAGTTGTATCAAAATCAACTAGCTCTGAACCGACACCAATAAAGCCATCATATTGATTAACACGAGATAAAATTTGCTGATCCATTTTTCTAGGTTTAATAGTTGTTAAAGGTAGAAATGTTGCACGACCATTATTCGTCTTCTTTAGCCATTGAATCGATTCTCTAGCATGCTCTTCGTGTTCAACGACAATGTGTTGCGATTGTCCACCTAAAGCAGTTTCCATAGCTGTAACATAGTCTTTTGGTATTTGAATTAATTGCGCTACGGCACCATGAATCCCTGAGACATTCCCATTTTCTTTTGCTTGTAAAATGGATTTAACCCCATAAAAGAAGCCACTATAAGAATCTTTCATGTCTTCTAGCATTTCTTTTTTAGATTTTAGTTGTTCAATGATTCGATAGCCTTTTTGTAACCTTTCTTCATCTTCACGAATCGTCTGAGATAATTCTTGATACTGTTGTTGCATGTCTTGTATCTGATTCGTTAATTGCTGCAATTGTTCGTCTAATTGTACTTTTTCTTTTGCTTGGGCACTTTGGTCTTCTTCGAGAGATTTTCGTTCTACAATCAACTGTTCAAACCGTTCGTCTAAACGTTGCTTTCTAGCCTTAGTTTGTTCTATCTGTTTTTCAATTGAAGCTTTTTGATTTCGGTTGGCCGCTTGATCGTTTAGTAAATCAATATACTCAGCCTTCATCGATTCAATTTTGTCTTCGATATCTTCGCCTGTATGTTCAATTTCTTTTTTGATTTCTTGAATCGTTTGTTTCGTTTCATCACGAGTGTCTTCTAATAGCTTTAATTTCTTAGCTTGATCCTCATAATCCCATTCGTATTGCTCAACTTGATCCTGACTTTCTTTAATATCGCTTGTCAGTTTATCTTTACTTTCATCGTAATGCTTCAACCGTTCGACTAGAACGTTCTTTTGCCCTTCTAGCTGTTCAATTTGTTGGGTAAAATGAAGCTTTTTATCTTGAAGTTGTTCAATGGTCTCATCTAATGATTGAATTTGATAACCGATATCTTCTACTTTTGATTCATCAGCTTGGATGGACGTTTTCTCCTCCATTAATTGCTCTTTAATTTGGTCAATCTCTTGAAGCAATTGGCCCCATTCGGCATGAATTTGTTCTATTTCTGTTACAATAAGGGATACTTCATGTTGCTCGAGCTCTTCTTTTTTCTCTAAATATTCTTTGGCAACAGCCGCTTGTTCTTTTAATGGTTCAAGTTGATCTTCAATTTCATGAATAATATCTTCAACACGGCTTAAGTTATCATCTGTTTCGCCTAGCTTTTTAACGGCTTTTTGCTTTCGTTGTTTATATTTCAATACGCCAGCTGCTTCTTCAAAAATAGCACGACGTTCTTCTGATTTTGAACTTAGGATCTCTTCAACTTTACCTTGACTAATAATTGAAAAGGCTTCTTTTCCTAAGCCTGAATCCATAAATAGTTCAACTATATCTTTTAAACGGCAAGGTTGTTTATTAATTAAGTACTCACTTTCACCCGAACGGTATACGCGTCTTGTCACAGCCACCTCTTCGTAATCGATTGGTAGCTGCTGGTCTTTGTTATCTAATGTTAAGGTTACTTCAGCGACGTTTAACGCACGTCTTGAATCACTTCCTGAAAAAATGACATCTTCCATTTTCGCGCCACGAAGTGATTTGGCTGATTGTTCACCTAATACCCAACGGATGGCATCTGTGACATTTGATTTTCCACTTCCGTTCGGTCCTACAACAGCTGTAACGCCTGGTACAAAGTCAACCGTAATGCGCTCAGCAAATGATTTGAACCCAACAGATTCTAATTTTTTCAAAAACATATGTAAAACACCTACTCAATTTCCGTTCTAAACTTAACATCTGAACTTTTTTATTTTATCATAAAATCAGTAGCTGAAGAAGGTTACGAATATAATATAGGAGTGAAATTTATGAATTTAAACGAAGCAACTGAGGAAAACTTGAAATATATTATCGAAGAAATTTCAAAACAACTACAAATGCTAAACCCTTCCATCATGGATTCTGACAACTATGACCTGGATAATTATCATGAACTTAAACAGATTTATGATATGGTTAAACAAAAGGATCAAATTAGTGTTCCAGAGATTCATGCTATCATTGATGAGTTGAAAAAATATCGTAAAGAATAAACGAAATTTATAAAAATCCGTACAATGATTAATCATAGTACGGATTTTTTACACGCTTCGTCAAAATACTCCGCTTTCCTTGGGCACGAACTCAACTTCCCAAAACTCACTACCGTTCGTTTTGCGTGATTTTCGGTTCGTGCTGTTCCCAAAGGAGTCTACGTATTTTGACTACGCTGAGTGACATCTCAACACAATGTACGTCTATTATACTTATAGTTCACCATTTGTCTAGCTCTTTACTATAAATCTTAGTCAAAAAGCTTCAATGCTTTTTGTGCTGCTTCTTGTTCGGCTTCTTTTTTGGTTCGTCCTTGTCCTTCGCCTTTTTCGTTCTCGCCAACAAATACTTTGGCTATAAATTTGCGGTTGTGTGCTGGGCCGATTTCATCGACAATCTCATACATCACTTGTTCACCTTGTTGCTGAACTTTTTCTTGAAGCTGTGTTTTATAATCCATCGCATGTGAAAAAGCACCAGGTTCAATCTTTGGAAAGATAAATTCTTTTAAAAATTGAATCACGGAATCAAAACCTTGATCTAGATAAATCGCACCAATTAATGCTTCAAAGGCATCTGCTAATAAAGATGGCCTCTCTCTCCCACCGGATTTCTCTTCACCTTTACCTAATAATAAATAATCATAGAGTTCTAATTCTTTGGCAAATTGCTCTAAAGAAGGTTCACACACAATGTTAGCTCTGAATTTAGTTAGTTCACCTTCTGACATGTTTTTATACTCACGGTAAAGGTATTGAGAGACGGCCAATTCTAATACAGCGTCACCTAAAAACTCTAATCGTTCATTATCTTCTAGGTTTTGATCGCGATGCTCATTCACATACGATGTATGCATAAATGCTTGTTTTAATAAATCAATCTGGTTAAATGAAAGATTTAACTGGTTTTGTAATTGATTAAAATCCATATAATTCACCTGTTCTATTGTCTTTATAAATGGTAATAGGGATGGTAATCGTACCATCCCCTTATATTTTGTGATATCAAATGTTATTGGTCGCTGTTTATGTAATCAACAGCATCCCCAACTGTTTGAATTTTCTCGGCATCTTCATCTGAGATTTCCATATCAAACTCATCTTCTAATTCCATTACTAATTCAACAACATCTAATGAGTCCGCTTCAAGATCATCTTTGAATGAAGCTTCTTTTGTCACCTTTGCCTCATCTACATCTAAACGTTCTACGATAATTTCTTTTACACGATTGAATACATCTGCCATTCCTTTCACCTCCCTTCAAAAAATTAAAAAACAGGGTATATTACATGACCATTCCGCCATCGACATGAATGGTTTGACCTGTAATGTAATCAGCATCACTGGATGCTAAAAAGCGTACAACACGAGCCACATCTTCAGGCTCTCCTAATCGGTTTAACGGAATCATATCATGCATACCTTCTTTGGCTTCATCTGATAACTCATCCGTCATATCAGTTGTGACAAACCCAGGAGCCACTGCATTGACATTAATGTTCCTGGCAGCTAATTCTTTTGCGACTGATTTTGTCATGCCAATAACGCCAGCTTTAGCTGCAACGTAGTTAGTCTGACCTGGATTTCCGGAGACACCTACAACTGATGCTAAATTAATAATTTTACCACCACGTTGTTTCATCATAGGACGAGTCACAGCCTTAACGCAATTAAAGACACCTTTTAGGTTCGTATCAATAACTTCGTCAAATTCGTCTTCTTTCATACGCATTAACAGGTTATCACGTGTTATGCCGGCGTTATTCACTAGTATATCAATAACTCCGAAATTTTCTGTTGCTTCTTTAACTAACGCTTTTACGTCATTAGCATCAGAAACATTTGCCTGTACAGCGATTGCCTGCTGTCCCATCTCTTCAATTTCCTTTACAACTGCATCGGCTTTATCTTTGCTACCTGCATAGTTAACAACCACATTTGCACCGTTTTTAGCTAATTCTAATGCAATCGCACGACCTATACCTCTGGATGCTCCTGTAACAATTGCTACTTTACCATTTAGCATGTTATTCCTCCTTTAGCTTTTCATAAAAAGCATCTAATGACTCGACTTCATTTAACGTAAATGTTTTAGCTCTACGATGAATTTTCTTAACTAAACCTGTCAATACTTTTCCACTTCCAATCTCAACAAAACCATCGACGTTGTCATTAAGCATGTTTTCGATTGTTTGTGTAAATTGCACTGGAGAATATAACTGTTCAATTAATAATTGTTTAATTTCTTCAGACTTTTGAACTGGTTTTGCTGTCACATTGGCATAAACAGGGACAGTTGCATCATGAATGGTTACTTGATCTAATTCTTGTTTAAAATCCTCACTCGCCGGCTTCATTAATTCGGAATGAAAAGGTCCGCTTACATTTAGAGGAATCACTCGTTTTGCACCTTGTTCTTTTAATTGATCAGACGCTTTATTCACACCATCTATAGTACCTGAAATGACAATTTGCCCAGGAGAATTATAGTTAGCGACATTAACAGGATCACCATTATTCGTAACTTCTTTTGTCACGGCATCAATTGTATCTCGTTCAACACCTAAAACAGCTGCCATCGTACCTTGTCCTGTAGGTACAGCCTTCTCCATAAATTGACCACGTTTATGTACCAGTTTAATTGCATCTTCAAAAGTAAGTGAACCGGCTGCATATAGCGCTGTATACTCACCTAAACTATGGCCCGCTACAACATTAGGCTCAATACCTTGATCTTTTAATAAGTTTAAAATCGCAACACTATTTAATAAAAGTGCAGGTTGGGCATTCTCAGTCTTTGTTAACTCGTCACTTGGGCCATTAAGCATTAAATCACTTAACTTATAGCCCAGCACATCATCAGCTTGATGATATAAAGCTTTAACGGATTCATACTGTTCGTAAAAGTCTTGCCCCATTCCTACATTTTGAGACCCTTGACCAGGGAAAAGAAATGCTAGTTTTTCCATTTTTAAGCCTCCCGCTCATTCATAGCTTTGACTTCTTTTTCAATTAAAGTCACAACATCTGCCTCAACTAGATGGTAAGTTTGCTTAATCGCATTAAATATAGCCCGATCATTTGAAGAACCATGCGCTTTAATCACAGGTGCACTTAAGCCAAATAAACCTGCACCACCATACTCTGAATAATCGAGTTGATCTTTTATACCTTTTAAATCGGACTTAACCATTGCGGCAGCTACTTTTGTTTTCATGTTTTTCATAAACGTATCTTTAATCATGGAAAACATTGTTAAAGCCGTACCTTCAATCGATTTAAGTGCGATGTTGCCTGAAAAACCATCAGTGACAACAACATCAGCTGCTCCTTCTAATAAATCACGAGCCTCAACATTACCAATAAAGTTAACAGGCGCTTGTTGTAATAATTGAAAAGCTTCTTTTACTAATTCTGACCCCTTTTGTTCTTCAGTACCCACATTTAAAAGACCAACACGAGGATTCTTAATTCCTCTAACATTCTCTACATAAATGGAACCCATAATCCCATATTGCATTAAGTGATGCGCTTTAGTTTCGACATTGGCACCTACATCTAGAAGTAAAAAACCGGTGCCGTCAACAGTAGGAAGTGTCGGGCTTAAAGCTGGTCGGTCGATTCCTTTAATACGACCTACTTTAAATAAACCGGTACTCATTAAGGCTCCTGTATTACCAGCTGATATACAGGCATCTGATTCACCGTTTTTAACAGATTCAGCCATTAATACCATAGAAGCATTCTTCTTCTTTCGCACAACTCTTGCCGGTTCATCTGTATTTTCGACTTTTTCAGTCGTATGATAAACCTTAATTCGAGGATGTTTTTCTAAATAAGGCTGAATCAGCTCTTCATTTCCATATAACGTAATTTCTAGATCTTCATAATGATCAACTGCCATTTTGGCTCCTTTAACGGCTGCCTCTGGAGCATGATCGCCCCCCATTGCGTCTATTGCTATTTTCATCGTTATGACTTCCTTTCTGTCGTACGGTACATGTGAAACTTACCTTCAAAAACGACTTCACTATTCACATAACTCTTGACTTCAACAACGGTACGCTTCTTATCGTGACCGACCACTGAGGCCTTAGCAATTACACGTTCACCCGCTTTAACTGGACGTGTAAAATAAATTTCGGCATTTGCTGTTAAAGCTAATTCATCGTTGATGACGGCAACAGCCAATGAGTTCGCTTGTGCAAATAAATGGTGTCCACGTGCAATCATATTACGAGAAAACACGTGCTCTTCTTTAATATCTAGAATCGAAATCGCTAGGTTATCTAACTCTAAATTAACGACCTCACCGATTACCTCATCGATAGGTAATGCTTTTAAGGTTTCATTCCAATTATTATTTGCAACATGTTTAATTCGCTCACGGAGTTCAGGAATGGAAAGTTCTAACCGATCTAAACGGATCGTTTGAATACTAACATCAAATGTTTTAGCTAATTCCTCATCCGTAATAAATGGCGTTTCTTCAATCATTTCTTTTAATTTTTCTTGTCGTTCTTTCTTTTTTAACTTCATACTTTACACCGTCCACTATTATGACTAGGTCCTAATAGTAATATATAATACGTTACGCATTCTTGCAATGCCTTTAATCAAAAATTCGATCTTGAATTTTTGGGTCTGATTCAATTAATTCTTTTAGCTTCGCGTATTCAGAATCTTGATTTAATAAATCTTGCTTTATGACCTCTACGGCATCACGCCGCGCGACTTCTAAAGCTCGGTAATCATCAACGATATTTGCTACTTTAAATTCAGGTAAACCACTTTGTTTTTTACCAAAAAAGTCTCCTGGACCCCGAATTTGCAAATCGTGTTCAGATAACGTAAAGCCATCAGTTGTCTCAGTCATGACTCGCATCCGTTCTTTTCCTGTATCACCTTTAGGGTCAGCTAATAAAATACAATAGCTTTGATCACTACCGCGCCCCACTCGACCTCTCAACTGGTGTAATTGAGCTAAACCAAAACGCTCCGCATCATAGATCACCATAAGCGTCGCATTTGGTACATTTACGCCAACTTCAACAACAGTTGTTGAGACGAGGACTTGAATGTCGTTAGACGCAAATTCACGCATGACGTCATCTTTTTCATCAGTACTTAATCTTCCGTGCATCAAACCAACTTGAATATCGTTTGGCAACACATCTTGTAATTCTTCATATACATCAACCGCGTTTTGGATATCAAGCTCGTCTGATTCTTCAATTAAAGGACAAATGATATATGCTTGATGACCTGCTTGAACTTCTTTAATGATGAATTGATGAACTCTCTCAATCATGTTTTCCTTAACCCAGTATGTCTCAACTGGCTGCCTTCCTTTAGGCATTTCATCAATAACAGATACATCCATATCTCCAAACGCTGTAATAGATAGCGTTCTTGGAATTGGTGTAGCAGTCATAAATAACACATCTGGATTTAACCCTTTATCGCGCAATGCTTTTCGTTGATTAACGCCAAAACGGTGCTGTTCATCCACGATGACTAACCCAAGTCGATTAAAAACTGTATCATCTTGTATTAGGGCGTGTGTGCCGACTACAAGGTCAACATCACCTTTTTTGATTCGCTCCAAACGTTCTTCACGTTTCTTACCTTTTATTGAACCGGTTAGTAATTCAATGTTTAAAATGCCATCAAATATTTCTTTTAATGATTCTTCGTGCTGCTCGGCCAAAATTTCAGTAGGCACCATTAGAGCCCCCTGTTGACCTGATAAGCAAGCGACATACAAGGCTATCGCAGCAACAACAGTTTTTCCTGACCCAACATCCCCTTGTAGCAATCGGTTCATACGGTTTACGCTTTTTAAATCGCTAAGAATTTCATTTAAGACTCGATTCTGACTATCGGTTAATTCGAAAGATAAACCTTTGATAAACTCATCGATTTTAGATTCATCAAATGTTTTGGGCATACCTTGCGTTTGCTTTTTATGATGTTCTTTAATCCATTGCATTTTAAGCTGAAAAATAAAAAGTTCTTCAAATATAAATCGACGTCTAGCGTGTTTTAAAGTTGTTTTGGATGTCGGTTGATGTAATTCTCTAACGGCCTGTGGTCTATTTGGTAATTTATATTCTGTTAAATACTTATCAGCCAACATCTCTTCAATCTCATCCACCGATGATTTAAGAGCGTAAGATACGAGCTTTTTAATTTGATTTGTCGTCAAGTTTCCCTTTGTATGATAGACAGGCTGAATCGTTTGTTCTTCGCTGAACGATTTAGGGTGAAATTTTTGAACTGTTATTTGCAAACGATGCATGTCCCATTTACCAGTTAGGGTAACCGTTTCTCCGCGTATTAATTGATCCTTTAAAAACGATTGATTAAAAAATACGGCTTTTATTGCTACAACGCCTACTTGGATTGTAACCGTTAATCGAGACTTTTTACGTCCGAAGAAACTTAAATTAGGTTCGGAAACAATTTCACCTTGTATGGTTGCTATTTCTTCATGGTTTAGTTCAGTTAGCGGTTTTACTTCAAAAAAGTCATAACGAAAAGGAAAGTGGAAGAGCAAATCTCCCACTTTCGTAATCCCTAACATCTCTAGTTGTTCTTTCGTTTTCTCCCCGACACTTGGAATATGATCGACTGGTTCTTTTATCAAAACAATCACTCATTTTCATTCTTTTTTCGGATATTACTCTGCGG
The DNA here is from genome assembly GCF_003843875.1 of Aquisalibacillus elongatus. Lineage (GTDB taxonomy): Bacteria > Bacillota > Bacilli > Bacillales > Alkalibacillaceae > Aquisalibacillus > Aquisalibacillus elongatus. The sequence continues at coordinate 745,066 of NZ_RKRF01000007.1, forward strand.
CAGAGCCAAAGATTTTGGCCGCCAATGCTTTTCCAGTAGGTGTTGCAGCTAAACCACCTTCTGCTGTTTCTTTTAAGGTTGATGACATTTTCTCACCAATTTGATACATTGCACCAATAACTTCATCGCAAGGAATACGGCTTGTAACACCCGCTAATGCTAAATCAGCAGACACAATTGCTTGTGATGAACCCATCGCATTACGTTTAACACACGGAACTTCAACGAGTCCTGCTACTGGGTCGCAAACTAGACCTAACATATTCTTAAGCGTAATCGCCATGGCTTGTGCCGATTGCTCAGGTGTTCCTCCAGCCATCTCAACAGCCGCTGCACTCGCCATTCCTGCTGCAGAGCCAACTTCAGCCTGGCAACCACCAGCAGCACCTGAGATTGAAGCGTTATTCGCAATAACCTGACCAAACGCGCCTGCAGTAAAAAGAAAGCGTACCATTTGTTCACGAGTAGGGTTAAGGCGATCTTTTATACCGAATAAAACACCAGGAACACAACCAGCACTTCCAGCTGTAGGTGTCGCACAAATTGTCCCCATCGCAGCGTTCACTTCATTTGTTGAAACAGCTTTACTAACAACTTCTAACATTAAATCACCTGAAAGCGGTTGCTTTTCTTCGCGATATTTTTGGATTAATACAGCATCGCCACCCGTTAATCCAGACTTAGATTTCACACCTTGTAAGCCTTCTTCAACGGCATCTTCCATAACATCTAAGTTTCGTTCCATCTCGGCAAATATCTGTTCTCGAGTCTTTCCGCTTTCTTCAATTTCTTGCTCAATCATTACTTCTGAAATCGGTATATTTCTCTCTTCAGTTATTTTAATTAAGTCACTAACACTACGAAACACATTCCCACTTCCCTTCTTAATCAGCTATTGTGACCACTTGTAAAATATGATCACATGTCCCAAGTTGCTGCATGACTTCATCCGGGATCGGCTGATCGGTTTCAATGACCATCATGGCATCTTTGCCTTGTTCTTTTCGGACAACTTCCATATGACCAATATTAATCTCTTTTTCTGCTAATACTTTAGTAACCGATGCAATTGCACCATAACGATCATTGTGCATGACTAAAATCGCAGGTGACCCACCTGATAAACGTAATTCGAAACCATTTAGCTCCGTAATTTCAGCTTTTCCTCCACCGATTGATATACCTACGAGCTCAAATTCACCCTCTTGATCTCCTATATGAATACGAGCTGTATTCGGATGTTCTGAGGAACCTTCTTCTTCTATAAATTCTACTTTCATTCCGCATTCTTCAGCATAACGAAATGCATCTTTTATTCGATCATCAAATGTATCATAATCTAATAATCCACCAATGATAGCAACATCCGTCCCATGGCCTTTATACGTCTTAGCAAACGAACCATATAAATATATCTTAGCCCATTCCGGTTGGCGTCCAAACAACTGCCTAGCCATTTTCCCTATTCTAGCAGCTCCAGCTGTGTGCGAACTAGATGGACCAATCATAACGGGACCGATAATATCAAAGACCGATCTGAATTTCATCTAATACACCACCTTATTAACATTCTACTACTATTTTAAATGGAATTAGACTAAAAGCCAACAAGTATTAGCAAAACTTATTTGAACTTCGTTTGTATTTACCGTTATAATATGCTTTGGGTAACTACCCGGGCGGGCGAGGGCTAACAACAGAAGAAGGAGTTTAAATGAAACAATTAAATAACCAACAATGGCCAACCGAGGTTATAGCGGGAATCATTGGGTATTTAACAACCGTTTATATTGTCGCTGTTAACAGCTCTATCCTAGCTGAGGCAGGTATTGACCGTGAACAAGCGATGATTGCGACAATTCTAGCTAGCTTTATCGGAAGTGTACTTGTAGGTGTTTGGGCGAAGGTGCCGATCATTATTATTCCCGGTATGGGGGTAAACGTTCTTTTTACTTTTTCAATCGTTCAACAGTATAATTTCTCTTACGCCGAAGGGCTAGGAGTGGTTGTTGTATCGAGCATTATTTTCCTAATAACTGCTATAACACCTTTAGGTGAAAGCTTTAAACAGGCAGTGCCCGATTCGTTAAAACACGGAATTACAATTGGATTAGGGTTATTTTTAGTCCTAATCGGTTTAGAAAATGGCGGATTGATTGTAAGTGGTGATTATTCGATTATCACGCTTGGCGATTTTTCTTCACCCAATGTGATTGTCAGTTTGTTATCGTTAACGGTTGGAATCTTACTATTTGTTAAAAATGTTCCAGCTAATTTCTTAATAACAATGATTCTAGGAACTTGGTTCGCTTCTTTATTCGGTGTATTAAATACGGAAAGAGGAGCTACTTTAACGGTTGATGGTATTACGGATTTATTCGTCTTACCTGAGTTTGGCCATATTGGTCAGTTAGCATTTTGGATAGCTGTCTTACCTCTATCAATTGTACTAATTTTTGAAAGTATGGGGTTAATTCATGGACAGTTAAATATGCTCAATAAATCCGATGCTTTTAAGAAAACTAACCGCAGTAGTGCTACTTCTGCATTATTAAGTGGTTTTTTCGGAACATCACCAACAGTTCCAGCAGCAGAGACAGCTGCAGTGGTTGCTTCAAATGCCCGAACAGGAATAGCGAGTATTGTAGCAGGTATTTTGTTTTTGCTAACATTTTTCTTTATTCCGTATATATCGATGATTCCATCGATGGCCATTAGCCCAATTCTAATTATTGTTGGTGTTCTCATGATGCAGAACATTAAATATATTAAAATTGATGACCTAACGGAAGCATTCCCAACGTTTTTAATCATGTTTATGATTCCGTTCACTTATAGCATTGCTGATGGAATGGCATTTGGATTTATTGCTTATCCAATCATCAAAATTGCAACCCATCAAAAAGATCAACTTTCACCAATATTAATCATTATTTCAAGCTTATTCTTAATGGAATTTTTCATAAAAGCATTGATATAAGTTGGTATTGATGAAGCTTTGAGAAGCTCGCGCCGTGCCCGCGGAAAGCGTCCACCGAAAGTGAATCACAATAACAACAACGGAACATATAGAGTCATTAATAAAAAAGTTCAGTTTAAAGCGAAAAGGCTCTAAACTGAACTTTTTTTAGTGTATTAGATATATATTATTCCACTGAGAAAATGAATGAATAGATCGGTTGTTTTCCTTCTATGACTTCTACTTCAAGCTCGTCAAAATTTTCTTCTACAAATGCTTCAATTTGCTCAACTTCTTCACTTGTTCCATCTTCACCTTGTAAAATCGTTAAGATCTCATCCTCTTCATCATCAATCATTTGCTTCAATAATTCAAAGATGGTTTTCATTTTATCAGTATCAACTGACTGAATGCTGCCATCAAGAATACCCATAAAGTTACCTTCTTCGATCGTCTTACCATCAATTTGTGTATCTCTTACCGCATACGTCACTTGACCAGTTTTAACAAGGTCTAGTGATTCTGTCATTAGTTGATGGTTCTCTGACAAATCAACTTCTGGATTATAAGACAACATAGCTGTCATACCTTGTGGCACAGTTTTTGTTGGTACAACTTTTAACTCACAGTCGACTAAGTCTTCTGCCTGCTCTGCTGCCATAATGATATTTTTGTTATTTGGTAGCACTAACACATGATCTGCATTCGCTTGATTAACTGCCTCAACAATATCTTGAGTACTTGGATTCATCGTCTGACCGCCTTCAATAACAATATCTGCATTTAGGCTTTCAAACATCGTTTTAATCCCTTCACCCATCGCAACGGTCACAACAGCCATATGAGAACGTTTCTTTTCTTGCTTAGGCTCAGCCGCTGGGCGGTCCTCATCAACAATCGCAGAATGCTGCTCACGCATGTTTTCAATTTTTATGTTTATTAAACTACCATACCTCTGCCCAATGGTCATAACTTCACCTGGGTACTCGGTATGAATATGGACTTTTACGACTTCATCGTCAGAAACGACTAATAATGAATCCCCATGTTCACTTAGCTCTTCACGATACTGATCTTCATCAAATGGGTTTTCGTTCGTCTTTTCATTTTCAAACTTCACCATAAATTCTGTACAATAACCAAACTCAATATCTTCTGTCTTCATGAAATCTTGGTGCATTTTATGATGCTCAGCATTAACCATTTCATCTAAAGATGGTTGTGCACTTTGTTCAGGTAATTCTTCACCCTTTAAAGAAGCAATAAAACCTTCATATACTGTCACAAGGCCTTGTCCACCACTATCAACAACACCTACTTCTTTAAGAACCGGAAGTAGTTCTGGCGTATGATCTAATGACTTCTTAGCCTCTTCAAGAACGATTTCAAAAAACTCAGTAACAGATTCAGTTTGCTTTGCAGCTTGCTCCCCAGCTTTTGCTGCATCTTTAGCTACTGTCAAAATAGTTCCTTCAACAGGCTTCATAACCGCCTTATAAGCTGTATCAACACCTGATTGTAATGCTTCAGCCAAATCATTAATTTCTAGAGATTCTTTCTCTTGGACATTTTTAGAAAAACCACGGAATAATTGCGATAAGATAACCCCTGAGTTACCTCTAGCACCCATTAACAATCCTTTAGCTAAAGCGTTAGAAACTTCACCTACATGATTGGCTTTTACTTTTTTTACTTCTTCTGCACCAGAAGTCATCGTTAAATTCATGTTGGTTCCCGTATCACCATCTGGTACAGGGAATACATTTAAAGAATCAATCATATTTGCTTGATTAGATAAATGATGTGCGCCTAATAAAATCATTTGCGCAAATTGATCACCATTCAACATTCGATTAGACACTCTCTTTTCCTCCTTCATCCAAACACGATGTCTATTACGAAGTTACGCGAACTCCATGAATATAAATGTTCACTGTATTGACATCAAGTCCCATCATCTTTTTTAATGAATATTTCACTTGGTTTTGTACGTTATGAGCTACTTCAGATACTTTAGTACCATATCCAACAATAATATACATATCAATATCGATTTGATCTTCTTCGTGACGTACGACGACACCTTTAGTGAAGTTCTCTTTACCTAAGATCTCAGATAAACCATCTTTAAGTTGCTTGCGTGATGCCATACCTACAATACCATAACATTCAACGGCTGCACCACCTGCAATTGTAGAAATAACTTCTTTTGAGATTGAAACGGTACCATATTCATTACGTACTTCAATCGACATATCCATCCTCCTCGGTTCATGACTACGGTTATTTTACTATAAGCACAATAAAATGAAAAGTATAGCTTTCTGTCAAGTTAAAAAACTTGATATCACAAACATCCATTATTGAAAACCTTTTAACCATATGGTAAATTAGATAAGTAACGATATTAGAGATATTTTTTCTGAAAGCTAGGAGGGAATTATTGTGGCACGTAAATGTAAAGTAACTGGACGTAAAACGACTACTGGTAACAATCGTTCACACGCTATGAACGCTTCTAAGCGTAAATTTAAATCCAACGTACAAAAAGTACGTGTTATGGTAGATGGTAAACCTCAAAAAGTTTACGTATCTACTCGTGCACTTAAATCAGGTAAAGTTGAGCGTGCATAAATGATTAAAATGAACAAAAAAGCTACCTGTCATTTAGCAGGTAGCTTTTTTGTTATTTTTTAAATAGATTCATAATTCCGCGAACGAGCCCACCTAAAAACCTAGGAAGCTTTACTGTATAAAATCTCATCTTCCCCCTCCTATGCTACCCTTTCAATTACTAATGAAGACAATTAATCGCGACTCTTTATAACTAATAATATGCCAGAGTTAAAAAAATAAGTACCTTTTTTTTCAGACCATTCATTTGAAATCGTTAATGAAGAGCCCTGATTAATATCTTGATCTTCTAAAGTATAGCGAAATCCTTGAAGCGTTAAGCCATTCACCACTTCTGATAAGGGTAAAAAAGAAATATAAGGGTATGAGAGGTCTTTATTTAATTCATACTTTCCAGGATATTTTACAGTCATTTCATTCTGTGAATTAACCATCCAAGCATCTAAATGTTTTTCTGCAAACATCGTTAATAGTTGAACATTCACCCAAGCATGATCCAAACGTCCGCCTGTTGCTCCATAAATATAAACTGTCGTAGGCTTTAATTTGATCGCCTCTAGAAATGCTAATTCAAGATCAGTTTCATCTTTAATACTAGAAAACTGATTAATCGCTTTAGTATTTTGTTTAATAGATTCTAGACGATTGGGCTCAATTGAATCAAAATCTCCTGTTAGTAAGTCCGCTTGAATTCCTGACTCATATAAAACATTTGCCCCTTCATCGACACCAATCCAGTAATCGATGTGGTTAACCTTCTTTAGATCAGGTATGTCATGGACCGGACCAGCAGCAACAATTCCAACATTCATCTAACCACACCTATTTTAAGCTTGATTTAATATTTTTTATAGCGTCGCTTCGATTGTCCTGATTGAAAATCGCACTTCCAGCTACCAGAACTTCTGCACCAGCATCCACGCATTTTTTAGCCGTTTCTGCTTTAACTCCACCGTCGACTTCGATTTCGTAATGATAAAGATGTTTATCTTTTAGTTCTTTTAATGATTCAATTTTAGAAAGTGTTGAGTCAATAAACGATTGCCCTCCAAATCCTGGATTAACCGTCATGACTAATACTAGATCAACATCACCTAAAATAGGTTCAATTTGACTCACTGGTGTAGCTGGGTTAATGACGACGCCAGCTTTAACGCCTTCTGCTTTAATTTGTTGTACGACTCGATGCAAATGAGGACAAGCCTCTTGGTGAACACTAATAATATCGGCACCAGCTTCTGCAAAAGCTGAAACATAATGTTCTGGATTTTCAATCATTAAATGGACATCTAATGGTAAATCAGTGACTGGACGAATCGCATCCACAATTAATGGTCCGATTGTAATATTTGGCACAAAATGGCCGTCCATCACATCGACGTGAATGTAATCCGAATCGGCTTCAACGTCTTTAATTTCATCAGCTAATGTTGCGAAATTAGCAGAAAGAATGGAAGGTGCAATTTTTGTCATGATTAATACCTCGGCTTTCTTGATTTAATTTCTTCATAAAAGTTTTCATAATGTTGATACCTAAAATCAGGAATATCCCCATCCTCAACAGCTGATTTTACAGCACATTTAGGTTCATTGATATGCAAACATCCTCTAAATTTACAATCGTCTTGATAACCTAGAAACTCTGGAAAACAGAACCTCAATTCTTCTAAATCAATCTCATCAAAATCAAGCGAGCTAAAACCTGGCGTGTCAGCAACGTAACCGTCGCCAATTGAATATAATTCGACATGACGTGTTGTATGTTTGCCGCGTCCTAGACTTTTTGAAATATCAGCTGTCTCAATATTTAATCTTTCGTCTAATTGGTTTAATAGGGTTGACTTGCCGACACCTGATTGTCCAGCTATCACCGAAAGACGATTTGATAAGTATGGCATTATTTTATCTCTTAAATCATCCATAACTTTTGAGACGATTAATACGTCATAGCCTATTGACTTATACGTTTTTGAATAATCATTTAACTGTTGAAGTTGTTCGTCTGTTGTAATATCTTCTTTCGTCAGTACGATTAATGGACGAATATCCTTATGTTCTACTAACACAAGAAATCGATCGAGCAAAAGTGGATTGAATTCAGGTTCAACGGCTGAGCTGACAATTATGGCTTGATCAATATTAGCAATTGGCGGACGAACAAATTCATTCGTCCGCTCATTAATATTAACTATAGTCCCTGTTCCATCATGCTCAAGTTCTATTTCGACATGATCACCAACTAATGGCGTTATTTTCTTTTTTCGAAATAAACCCCGTCCTTTACATGTATAAACTTCACCATCAGCCATGACATCATAAAATCCACTTAATGCTTTAACGATTTTCCCTTGAATCATTTACTGACCTTCTCTCGCTTCTTCATACGTAATCACTTCTTCCTTAAATAGTTCACCATCTCGTAAAACTCTATACTCCGCCGCTTCATTTGGCTCTATATTTAATGTCAATTCATATGTTGTATCACTACTGATTTCTTCCTCATGAGCCACTTCATCAAAATTATAATTCATATCACTAATATAAATTTGAATGAAGTTAGTTTGCTCTTGTCCTTGCCCGTTTCCATTGCCATTACCTTCAGCACTTTCAGGATTAAAAGGAACTTCAAACTCAACTGTTGTAGAGACTGGTTTAGGTTCAGGACCTTTCGAGAGAACGACCTTCACAGAATCACCTTGTTCTAGCTCCGAATCAACCCCTGGGTCCTGTCGAATAACTTCACCCTCAGGTACGGTTTCTGAATGCTCTTCTTCTGTCTCAAGCGTTAAACCATTATTATTTATATAATCTTGGACTTCATCTAAGGTCCAACCCTTTAATGATTGTAATGAAATTTTCGGAGGACCTGAGCTTATATCGAAAATAACTTTCGTTTCTTCAGGTATAATTTCTTCGCCTGGGTCTGGCTGAATCTGTCCTATTATTTCACCTTCAGGTCGTTCTGATTCCTTTCGATACTCAATAATCTCTTCGTATCCTTGTGATTCTAAATATCGTTTCGTTTGATCAAATGAACGCCCAACATAATCATCAAATTCTATTTTTTCTTTACCCATACTCGTAAATAACGTTACAGTTGTACCTTCTTTAATAGAACTGCCTTCACTCGGCGTAGACCTGACGACAAGGTCTTCTTCAACTTCCTCAGAATGTACAGATTCACGTTCAACTTCTAATCCTAAATCTCTTAATTCTTGTAATGCATCAGCATAGGTTTCTCCTGTTACATCCGGGACAGTTACGTCATCTGGGCTAAACAAACTAGGCATAATGAAAAGCGCTATAACGCCAGCTGTAATCAGTAAAGCCAAAAAGGATAAAAGGATAGCAAGCCACTTTTTAGACTTCTTTTTGGTTTCTTCTTGGTTATTCATAACTTTTGTATCGTCATGATTTGAATTATAAGCATTTGTTTGATCAGAAATAACCGGAACCGCTTTTGTTTCTTCCCCTTCTTCTTCAGGAACGACAAAAGGATTTTCGTTTACACGATCAGGGTCTAAAGCGGTTGATAAGTCCATCTGCATTTCTTCAATTGTTTGGTAACGCTGCAATGGATCCTTTGCCGTTGATTTTAGAACGACATTTTCTAAACTTTGTGGTACGTCCGGGTTATAACTTTTAACAGATGGTGTGTCTACTTGCATATGTTTTAATGCGATAGATACAGCTGATTCACCTGAAAATGGCAGTTGACCGGTTAAAAGTTCGTATAACACAATACCTAATGAATAGATATCCGACTTTTTAGTTGCTGTGCCACCTCGGGCTTGCTCTGGCGATAAATAGTGAACCGAGCCAAGGACATTATTAGTTTTTGTTAATGACGTTGAACTTAGTGCCATAGCAATTCCAAAGTCAGTAATTTTGACTTGTTGGTTTTGATCAATTAACACATTTTGCGGTTTAATATCTCTATGAATAATTCCATTATCATGGGCATGAGAAATCGCTGATGTTAATTGAGACATGATATGTACGGCTTCATCGACAGAAGCAGGGCCGTTTTGTTGAATATGTTGCTTAAGGGTCATACCTTCTACATATTCCATGACGATATAATACACATCATCTTCTTGTCCGACATCATAAATGCTCACAATATGATTATTAGTTAAACTAATCGCTGATTCAGCTTCTCGTCTGAACCTCTGAATAAATTCATGGTCATTCGAGTATTCCATTCTCAAGATCTTCATGGCTACATTGCGGTGTAATATAATATCTCGAGCTAGATAAACTCTAGCCATTCCACCGCCACCAATCGGTCGAATTAATTTATAACGTTCATTAATAATTCGTCCAACCATCATACGTCATCACCTTCTTTACGTTGAACCAAAACAACTGAAATATTATCTTCCCCACCATGTTCATTAGCCAAAGACACTAGGTGATGAACCTTTTCTTCTAGCGATTGTTCTAATAACAATGTATTATGTATTTCTTCGTTTGTAAGTTTATTAGATAAACCATCTGTACAGCTTAAAATATAGTCTTGTTCTTTCCAACTAACATGATTAACATCTACTTTGATATTAGTCTCTGTCCCTAATGCTTGTAATAAAACATTTTTCTTTGGATGTGCTTCAGCTTCTTCTTCAGTTAATTCTCCATTATTAACAAGCTGTTGGACAAAGGAATGATCTTCTGTTACTTGGATGATACTATCTTGATTCACTTGATACAAACGACTATCTCCAACATGGGCAACGACAATATCGTCTTCTAAATAGACTGTCGCAACCACAGTTGTTCCCATCCCAACGCATTCCTTGTTATTCTCTGCATGAGATAGAACATATTCATTCGTTTTTAAAATCGTTTGTCTTAACCATTCCTTAACGTCATCAACATTTGTCATATCAGCCGTCTTTTCCCATAACTTTTGAATATGTTTAGACGTAAGGTCGCTTGCGATATCACCAGCTTGATGTCCGCCCATACCATCGGCGATCACCGTTAGCATTTGATTGGACTCGTTATAAAACACTCCCCCTGAGTCCTCATTCACTTTTCTCATTTTCCCTACATCGGAAATAAAACACGCATTCATTTCCTTGGTCACCTCATTTCAGACGAATGGCCTTATTTCTTTTTATAAACTCAATTATTTTATCATGAGTTTTTAATTAATCGTGTTATAAAAAATCCGTCTGCCTTAAAATCTTGTGGAAAAATCTGCACCCCATATTCTGTAATTCCAATTAAATCTTGACATGCTCCAGGTAAGTCCTTAAAAAACATAGGGTCAACAGTTAACTCTGGGTGTTTTTCTAGCAACTGTTTAATCTGATGTTCATTTTCATGTTGATCCACTGTACAAGTACTATAAACTAGTTTACCATCTGACTTTAATAAAGGCACGACTGCTTCTAGTAATTCTTGCTGAATCTTAGCTAAATCTACTATATCAGATTCTGATTTATGATATTTTATATCTGGTTTACTTCTTAAGACGCCTAGCCCTGAACAAGGAGCATCTAGTAAAATGCGGTCAAACTCTTCAGCCTGATGGATTTCACCTAAATGCCTTGAGTCTTGAGCTTTAGTTTTAATCATCGATAGCCCCAATGTTTCTGCTTTTTCTTTGACTAGTTTCACTTTTTTATCATGTAAATCGTAAGCTAAAAGCTCACCCTCATCGTTCATCTTCTCAGCAATGTGCGTTGTTTTGCCACCAGGTGCACTGCATGCATCTAACACTTTCATGCCAGGCTTTAAATCAAGCATTTCACTAACGAGCATTGATGTTTCATCTTGAATGGTGATTTGTGATGGAAACAACTGGCTGTATAAAGGGTTGCCAGATTCGACAATTAATCCTTGTTCACTTAATAAAGAATGCCTTGTCTCAATCCCTTCTTCTCTTAGTTGTTCTTGAACGCTTAAAACTGTATTTTTTAATGGTTGTACTCTAATCGATAGTCGTTTGGATTCTAAGTTGGATTCGCACATTTGACGGGTAGTTTCTTCACCGTACATATCGACCCATCTTCTGACTAACCAAAAAGGATGGCTTGTTTCTATAGATATTCTTTCTATTGGGTCTTTTATGTCATCTAATGCAGATAATCCTTGTCTTTGGATATTTCTTAGAACACCGTTGACAAATCCACTCGTCCTACGGTGACCTTTCTTCTTAGCTATCGTAACAGCTTCATTAATAACAGCATGATCAGGCACGCGTTCTAAATAAACCATTTGATAGACGGACATATACAATAGCCACTCAACCCATTTATCAGCTTTCTTTTTAATAAACGGTTTTAAAAAATACTCTAGTGTCATTTTCCGCTGTAATGTACCGTACACGATTTCGGTTAATAAGCCTTTATCTTTTCCACTTACATCGTGGTTTTTTATAGCCTGGTTGATTAAAATATGGCTAAAGCCACCACTTTCACCAACTTGGGTTAATAATTTTAATGCAATCTCTCGTACACTTTTCTGAGCCATCCTATCATCCTAACTGTGTTCCAACATTGAAGTAATCGTTAGAACCTCTTAGAAAATCTTCTGCATTCATGCGTTTTTTACCAGCCGGCTGTAATTCAGTGATTTTCACTGACATACCATCACCTGTCGCAACGACAACCCCATCATCTTCTAGTTTAATAATTGTTCCAGGGGTTTCGTTGGTGGATTGATGATGTTTCGACGCCCACCAAATTTTCACTGTTTGGCCTTCATAAGTTGTAAACGCCACTGGCCAAGGATGAAGACCTCTTATATGGTTATAAATCTCACCTTGCGACCAGCTCCAATCAATTCTCTCTTGTTCACGCTTAATGTTATATGCATATGTTGCTTCACCATTATTTTGTGAAATCGACTCATTACGCTTAGCAAAAATCTCTGGCAGTGTGTCCATTAATAATTCAGAACCAAGTACGGATAGCTTATCATGAAGTGATCCTACATGGTCTTCTTCGTCAATTGGAATGGATTGTTGAGAAATGATATCACCTGCATCCAATGCTTCTGCCATATACATAATCGTAATTCCTGTCTCTTTCTTACCTTGTAAAATAGCATAATGAATTGGTGCACCACCTCTTAACTCAGGTAGGAGTGATGCATGAACATTAATGCAACCATATTCCGGTTCTTCTAGTATCGCTTTAGGCAATATTTGACCATATGCAGCCGTTACAATTAAATCTGGTTGAAAATCTAAAATCGAATCATAATCATGACGTATTTTTTCCGGTTGTAATATTGGAAGATCATATTCGAGTGCCTTTTCCTTAACTGGAGAAGGTGTCAGTTTTTTCTTTCGTCCTTTTGGCCGGTCGGGTTGTGTCACAACCGCTACGACATCATATTGTGATTTGATTAATGATTCTAATACCGGAACACTAAAATCCGGCGTTCCCATAAATACGATTCTCTTTGTCATACAATATCCCTTCTTACATAAAATGGTATGGTTCAAAATCAATCGTTAACTGTAATTTTTGTTGTTGAATGTCTTTCTTAAAATGGTCTAGAACCTTTTGGAGTGCGCCATCAACATTCTCACGCTGTTTATATTTTAACATGCATTGATAACGGTAGCGATCTTTAATCCGCATCATAGGGGACGGCGATGGCCCCATCAATTGACAATTTCCAGTTGTATGGTGAGCAATTATATTGGCCACTTCCTTAGAAGCTTCCACCGCAGCCACATGATTTTCATGAGAGATATTAATTAAAGCAAGGTAATAATAAGGCGGATACTGGAATTGCCTGCGAACTTGCATTTCTTTATTAAAGAATGCCTCAAAATCATATTGACTAGCCATTTCGATACTGTAATGCTCAGGTGAATAAGTTTGCACAACGACTTGACCAGGCAATTCATGACGACCTGCACGGCCACTTACTTGCGTTAAGAGCTGAAAAGATTTCTCAGATGCTCGAAAGTCCGGTAAATTTAACATTGAATCCGCAGCAATGACTCCGACCAACGTCACGTCTTTAAAATCTAAACCTTTTGCGATCATTTGAGTACCTAATAAAATATCTGCCTCATGATTCCCAAACTTTTCTAACAGTTTCTCATGAGCTCCTTTTCGGCTTGTCGTATCAACATCCATTCGAATGACACGAGCATCAGGAAAATGAACGTTTAATGCCTCTTCTACTTTTTGAGTACCTGTCCCAAAATAGCGAATTGAATCACTCTCACAGCTTGGACAAATGTTAGGCATTGGACGCTCATCTCCACAATAGTGGCATTTCAATTTATGATGTTGACGATGATACGTCATCGAGATATCACAGTGTTCGCAATTAATCGTTTCACCGCAGTCACGACACATCACAAACGTCGAATAACCCCGGCGGTTTAACATTAAAACGACTTGCTCTTGTTTCTCTAATCGTTCATTAATCTGTTCTGTCAGAGACTCTGAAAACATAGTGCGGTTGCCTCGGTGAAGTTCTTTTCTCATATCGACAATTTCAACTTCTGGCATCGCCTGGTCATTAACACGCTCCGTTAACTCTAAAAGATGATAAACTCCTTTTAGCGCCCTTGCATAAGATTCTAATGTCGGCGTCGCACTTCCTAATACGACAGGGCATTCGTGGTATTCAGCTCGTTTTTTTGCAATCTCTCGAGCGTGGTATTTCGGATAATCCTCTTGTTTATATGTTTGTTCGTGTTCTTCATCGATAATAATAATTCCAATGTTTTCAAAAGGTGCAAAAATTGCTGACCTCGCCCCGACGACGACTCGAACTTCTTTTCGGTGAATTTTTCGCCATTCGTCGTATTTTTCTCCTTGTGACAGCCCGCTATGTAAAACAGCTACCTCATCACCAAAACGTGCCTTAAATCGGGAAACCATTTGAGGCGTCAGTGCAATCTCAGGCACTAATACAATAGCTTCCTTTCCTTTATTCAAGACGCGTTGAATCGATTGTAAATAGATTTCTGTCTTACCACTTCCTGTAACCCCGTGTAATAAGTATGTCTGATAGTACGTTTTTTTAATGGAATTCAAAATCGGTTCAATGGCGTTTTCTTGATAAGGCGTTAATTGAAGAGGTTCCGATGGTTCCATTGATTTATGTTCAAATGGATCTCGGTAGACTTCTTTTTTTGTCAGTTTCAAAATACCTTTCTTAACTAACGCATCGATTGGCGCTTTTGTTGTTTGAACCTTTTTTATAAGATCGTTCAACAAAATCGGTTCATCCTGATCAATGAAATAGGATAAGACGTCTTTTTGTTTCTTAGCTTGTGCGCTTAAGTTTTCATACTCTTCCATTAACATATGGTTCTCTAGTGCTTGTTCAACAAATGTATGCTTCTTAACTCGATTTTTACCTTTTACAACATATTTTATATCAATCAAGTCATCTTTTATTAAATTTCTGATGTCTCGTTCATTAATTTCACTTTCTTCCAAATCGGAAAAAGGAAATACTTCACGACCTTGAACTACGTGACGTAATTTCTCTGGTAACAATTGCTCTTCTTCGGTTAGCCAAACTTCCTTTTCATAAGCTGCTTTAAACACAGCTGGAAGCATCGCTTGTAAGGCAGAAATTCGAAAGCATAACGTTTCTTTTTTAAGCCAAATCGATAGATCCAAAAGTTCCCCTGTTAAAATAGGGGTATAGTCCATAACATCGGTAATTGGTTTTAATTGATCGAACTCACTTTCTTGAGCTAAATCAACAACAAAGCCCATAATTTTTCTAGGACCTAACGGAACAATAACTCGGATACCGGGTTGTACAATTTCGGTTAAGTGTTCAGGTATTTCATAATCTAATGCTGAATCAATCGGTGATGCTGGTACATCAACAATTACTTTCGCAACCTTCACTTTGCTTCCCCCATCATGTCTTTCATGATTAACGTTAACAATTCTTGTGCAATCTCTTTCTTAGACCGAGTGGATATGGCATACTCTTGACCCGTTTTAGTCAAAATATTGACTTCATTATCATCTGACTTAAAGCCAATATTAGGATTACTTATATCATTAATGACAATGGCATCAAGATTCTTCTTCTGTAATTTACGTTTACCATGTTCCAAATGCTGATCGGTCTCAGCAGCAAAACCAACTAAATATTGGTGATTTTTCCGCTCACCTAGCGTACTTAAAATATCCGTCGTACGTTCAAGTTCGACCGTTATATCATGACCTTGTTTCTTTAACTTTTTATCATGTACATCTTTAGGACGATAATCAGCTACCGCTGCAGATTTTATGACAATATCTTGCTCATCAAACCTAGATGTTACAGCCTCAAACATCTCATCAGCAGAAGAAATCTTAATCGTTTCAACGCCAGGAAGCACATCTAAGTCAACAGGTCCCGAAACAAGGGTAACTTGTGCACCTAAGTTTTTGGCAACTTCAGCTAGAGCATACCCCATTTTGCCTGAAGAATAATTAGTAAAAAAGCGCACAGTATCTACAGGCTCCTGTGTTGGACCAGCTGTAATTAAAACTTTTTTATTTTTTAAAGGTAATTCACGATTTTCGACCTTGTAAATGACTGCGATTATATTTTCAGGTTCTTCTAATCGACCTTTCCCTACATAACCGCAAGCTAGATAGCCATCACCAGGTTCAATAAATCGATATCCGTACTCTTCTAGTGTTAATAAATTTTCTTTAACAGCTGGATGATCGTACATATGTACATTCATCGCTGGCGCAATATAAACTGGTGCAGTAGTCGCTAGTAATGTTGTGGTTAGCATGTCATCAGCTAATCCATTGGCTAAACGACCTAGTAAATGGGCTGTTGCTGGCGCTAAAATAACGAGATCAGCCCAGTCAGCTAAATCTATATGAGCAATTTTTTCAGGATTTTTTTCATCAAATGCATCAGTGTAAACAGGGTTCCGTGATAAAGCTTGAAACGTTAAAGGTTGTACAAACTCAGTCGCACCTTCCGTCATAATAACTTTAACGTCAGCGCCTTGTTGAACTAGCTTGCTTGTTAAGGCACAAGCTTTATAAGCTGCAATTCCTCCCGAAACTCCTAGTACTATTTTTTTCCCTTTTAACATCACAACGCTCTCCTCCATTACACAAAAAACCTATTTTCTATATATTTTAACATGAAAATTATCCAAAAAGAAAAACAACCTGAGTTCTCAGGTTGTTTCAACAGTTAGTAAACGTCTTCGTCTAACGTTAGCTTCTCATCCATGATTTCTTCTAAAGCAACGCCGACGTTTTTATTAGATTTAGGTGATTCAACTAATGATTGCTTTGTTTCTTGCAATTCACGTGCTCGCTTAGCTGAAACGATTACTAAAGCATACTTTGAATTAATTTTAGTTAGCAAGTTATCAACTGACGGCTCTAAAATCACAACAATTCACTCCCTAGCGCTTTTTTATATTGCTGATAAACACGTTCACGTTTACAGTGTTCACTCACAACAATCGATTGAATACGCCTTACCGCATTATCGATTTCGTCGTTAACCACAACGTAATCATACGCATCCATCATTTCAATTTCTTTTTTCGCTTCTAATAAACGATTACGAATTAATTCTTCTGACTCTGTTCCTCGATTAATAATTCGGTTTTTTAATTCATCTAAACTTGGAGGAAACAAAAAGATAAATACACCGTGTGGAAAAGTATCGCGTACTTTCAGCGCCCCTTGAACTTCAATTTCTAGAAATACGTCTTTTCCAGCTTTTAAAGTATCTTCAACGTATTTTTTCGGAGTGCCATAGTAATTGCCCACGTATTCAGCATATTCAATTAACTCATTTTGTTCAATCATATCTTCGAATTGGTCTCTTGACTTGAAAAAGTAATCCACACCATCTTGTTCGCCTTCACGGGGATTACGCGTCGTAACCGAGATTGAATATTGTAACTCTGAGTCTTCTTCAAATAACTGTTTACGAACAGTTCCTTTTCCTACCCCTGAAGGGCCGGATAATATGAATAAAATACCTTGTTCATCTTTCAAATCCAAGATCCTCCTAGTTGTCTATGTTCATATCTTCATTTACAACACGTTGTCCAACTGTTTCTGGTTGAACGGCTGATAGAATGACATGGTCGCTATCTGTAATAATGACAGCTCTTGTACGTCTTCCGTATGTAGCATCAACTAACTTATTATTATCTCTAGCTACTGTAATAATACGTTTGATCGGGGCAGATTCAGGTGACACAATTGAAATAATCCGGTTGGCCGATACAACGTTTCCAAAACCAATATTAATTAACTTTAAGTTCATTTCCTTCTCCCCTAACTATAGATTTTAACATTTAATAGTCCCTTTTGTTTTATCTATAATATCTATTATAGTCTAAAAACGATTAAAATCTCAAATATTATTCAATATTTTGTACTTGTTCTTTAATTTTCTCAATTTCACTTTTCAATGCTACGACAATCTTACTGATTTGAACATCATTTGATTTAGAGCCTATTGTGTTGGTTTCTCGAAGCAATTCCTGGGTTAAGAAATCAAGCTTTCTTCCAATCGGTTGGTGAAGTTCTAACGTTTCTTTCACTTGTTCAACATGTGAAAATAAACGAGTGATTTCTTCGGCTATATTTGCTTTATCGGTTAAAATAGCCACTTCTTGAACAATTCGTGCCTCATCTTGAACAGAATCGTTTAGATGATCTTTAATTCGCTCCGTTATTTTTACTTTATACTCTTCTTGGATCGCATCCATATTTTGTTCTAATTGATCTGTTAACTGTTTGACTTCGTTAACATGATTTAAAACATCTTGCTTCAATGCTTTACCTTCATCTTGGCGCATCGTCAGTACTTTTTGTAAGACATCTTCTAAAATCGTTAAAATTTGTTTTTGTAGCGTTTCGTCTATTTGCACTTCTTCATCTTCAATAAATAAATCTTCTAATTGCAAAATATCTTCTAATTCGATATCACCTGAAACATCGCGTTTTTCCTTAATTTCATTCAACGCTTGTAAGTATTGATCTAAGGTGTTCCAATTAACTTGGATGTTCTTATGTTTCATTTCTTCACCGGAAATATTGATAAAAACATCAATGCGTCCACGGTTAAAATATTGACGTATTTTCTGTTTCATCGCATCTTCAAATGCCAAAAACTCCCGAGGCATTTTAAAAGAAAAGTCTAGGAACCGATGATTGACGGTTTTAACCTCAATTGAAATTGAGGTATTCCCTATTTTACCTTGTGACTGTCCAAATCCGGTCATGCTATTGATCAATTTTTTCACCTACTCTATTATTGACAGAATTTGCTACGCTTTTATTGTTGCATTAATGCAAAGATGTTTTCAATAGTTTTCCATAATCCCTAACGATTTATTTTTAATTCGTGCTATACTATTCTTCGTATAGAGGTGATATTTATGGCATTCGACGGAATTGTCACACGAGCGGTTACACATGAGCTTCATGAAGAATTAGTCAGCGGCCGCATAACGAAGATCCATCAGCCAACAGAAACTGAGTTAATTTTAACCGTACGTAAAAACAGTCAAAATAAATCTTTACTTATTTCAATCCATCCTAATTACTCGCGCATTCATTTAACAGATGAAAAATATACAAATCCGAAAGAACCACCGATGTATTGTATGGTATTAAGAAAGCACTTAGGTGCGGGGTTTGTTGAGTCAGTTCAGCAAGTTGATTTAGAACGGATCATTCATATTAATGTTAAAAGTAAAGATGAAATTGGCGATGAGCACAATAAAACATTGATCATTGAAATTATGGGAAAACATTCTAATGTGATGTTAGTAGACCCAGATAGGGATTTAATATTAGATAGTTTTAAACATATTAGCTCCTTGCAAAATCGTCATCGTTCGATTTTGCCTGGGCAAACTTATGTTGCACCACCTGATCAAGGTAAGTTTAATCCTTTAGAGATAGACGGAGATACGTTTATTAGAAAACTAGATTTTAACCAAGGGCGCATGGACCATCAGATGTTAAATCTGTTAATGGGATTATCTCCAGCTGTCACACAAGCTATCGCCAACCAAGCGTATTTAGGTAATATAGAAACGTATAAAGATGTGTTTGATAACTTCCAACAACAACTGTTAAATCATCACTATCAACCATTTGTGACAATGGGTCAAAAAGATGATTTTCATGTATTTGACCTTGTGGCACAAGATCAAGATAAACAGTATTTTTCTAAAGTTAGTGAGATGTTGGACGAATTTTACAAAGGTAAGGCAGAACGCGATCGAGTCAAAGGGCAAACCCATGATCTAATGCGTTTTCTTAAAAATGAACGCGATAAAAACGAACGTAAAATTAAAAAACACCAAAAGACACTGAAGAAAGCTGAAAAAGCAGACGAATATCAAAAGAAAGGCGAGCTTTTAACAGCTCACATGCATTTGGTTAAAACAGGGGATGCGTCGGTTGACGTCATGGATTATTACGATCCTGAACAAAATGAACTTACAATTGAGCTGGATCTTAATAAAACACCAAGCGAAAATGCACAGCTTTATTTTAAGCATTATCAAAAGCTGAAAAAATCTCGCGAAGTCGTATTAGAAGAAATCGAAAAAGCTAAAGAAGAAATCGAGTATTTTGAGCGCTTAATCCAACAGCTCGAGCAAGCCCGTGAAGCTGATATTGAAGATATCCGTGAAGAATTACAAGAACAAGGTTACTTCAAACCTAAACAACAGACGAAGAAGAAAAAAGGTAAGAAACAAATCGTACCTGATTCCTACCAAGCAAGTGACGGAACGGAAATAATCGTCGGGCGGAATAATAAACAAAATGAATATGTGACGAACCGAATGGCCAATAAAAATGATATCTGGTTACACACCAAAGATATCCCAGGCTCTCACGTCATTATTCGCTCTACGGAACCTAGTGAAGAAACGATTAAAGAAGCTGCCGTGATCGCAGCCTTTTATAGTAAAGCAAAATTGTCATCATCAGTACCTGTTGACTATACGCTCGTCAAACATGTCAAAAAGCCGAACGGCGCTAAACCCGGTTTTGTCACATACGACAATCAACAGACCATTTTTGTTACGCCTGATGAACAAATCATCAAACAACTGAAACAATAAATGAATCGAACTTGGACGCAAGGTCCAAGTTCGATCTATTTATATGAGAACCTGCAGGTAAATTCTAAAAACATGCCGATAAATTTCGAAAACCTGCGTGTAAATGTTAAAAAACTGCGGATAAAGTCCGAAAACCTGCTGGTAAATGTTATAAACTTGCGGATAAAATCACAGTTCATCCCGCCATTCTAACAAATTCAACACTTGTTGATCGTCAAATTGTCCACTCTCTTTAAGTTCATCTAACAATTGATCAAATGTTAATAAACTATAAGATTGGTAGCCGCTATCTTTCATATTGTCTATACTTTTTTTCAAGTTATAAGAAAAAATCGAAACGATGCCTAATACCTGGCATCCGGATTCAGCAACAGCATCCGCTGCTTTAATCGAGCTTCCCCCAGTGGATATTAAATCTTCAATTACCAACACGCGTTCATTCGGTTTAATTTGACCTTCGATTTGATTATTCAGCCCATGGCCTTTGGCTTTATCACGGACGTAAACCATCGGCAAATTCAAGCGGTCAGCCACCCATGCAGCATGAGGAATGCCGGCAGTGGCGCATCCTGCAATCACATCAACCTGATCAAATTTAGTTTGAATTTCTTGGATCATGGCTTGGATCACTTCTTCTCTTACTTCAGGGTAAGATATGATCAATCGATTATCGCAATAAATTGGCGATTTAATGCCAGACGTCCAAGTAAAGTGTTGCTCTGTATCTAGTTTTAGTGCTCCAATATTAATGAGTTGTTTGGCGATACTCATGTTTCCACTCCTTTAGCGCTTGTTCATAAGCTTTTTTAGGGTTACGTGAAGTTGTAATGCTTCTTCCCATAACTAAAAAATCAGAATGACTTGCTTGTTCTGGCGTCGCGATCCGTTTTTGATCCTGAGTCGCATCATTTATCAATCGAATTCCAGGCGTGACTGTGACAAAGGATTCTCCGCAAGACTCTTTTATCAATTGTGCTTCCCAAACAGAAGAAACAACACCATCTAATCCGGCTTTTTGAGCCATCTGGGCATATGATCGAACTACTTGATCCATCGGCTGATTAATCAGAAGTTCATTTGATAACACTTCTTCACTAGTCGATGTCAATTGAGTAACAGCGATTAATTTAGACGCTTGCTTTCCACAGGTATCTTCTAATCCTTCTTTCGCCGCTTTCATCATCTCCAGTCCACCTGAAGCATGAACATTCACTAAATCAACCTCTAATGATGCTAGACTTTTCATCGCATGATAAACCGTATTGGGAATGTCATGAAGTTTTAAGTCTAAAAAGATGGGGTGACCTTTTTCTTTTAAAGATTGAATGAATGATGGGCCTTCTTTGTAAAATAGTTGCATTCCAACTTTTACTGGAACTTCATGTAGTTCATTTTGATTTAAAAAGTCCAACGCCTCATCTTTTGTTTCAAAATCTAAAGCTATATAAATAGATGACTTCACTGCATGGCTACCTCCCTTACCTGATCTAACGACTGATAACCGTAGCTCTCCAAAACGTCAGGCAACGTATCAATAATTTCTTGGCAAATGTATGGGTTTTGGAAATTAGCCGTACCGATCGCAACTGCATCTGCTCCAGCTAGTAAAAATTCGAGAACATCCTCAGCCGAAACAATACCGCCCATACCGATAATCGGAAGCCTCGTTTCCTTACGTACGTGATGAATCATCCTAATCGCAATCGGCTTAATCGCAGGCCCTGATAATCCGCCTGTTTCATTTGCAATAATTGGTTGGTGCGTTTTTAAATCGATTTTCATCCCTGTAAGCGTATTAATCATTGAAAGGCCATCAGCTCCAGCCTCTTCAATCGCTTTAGCAATTCCGACAATATCCGTGACATTCGGTGATAATTTGACGAATAAAGGTTTATCTATCACGTTCTTTACTCTTCTCGTCAATTGATAAGCCAATTCTGGATCTGTCCCAAACTGGATGCCACCTTCTTTGACATTGGGGCACGAGATATTTAATTCTAAAGCTTTGACCGTTTTTGAGTTTGATAGCTTCTCAGATACTGACAAATATTCGTCTTCAGTACTCCCAGCTACATTTGCTATAACTGGAGTATCAAAGGATTCTAAAAACGGTAGTTCCTGTTCAAAAATTTGATCAACGCCTGGATTTTGTAGTCCAATGGCATTTAGCATGCCTGATGGTGTTTCAGCGACACGTGGCGTTGGATTTCCAAATCGAGCCTCACCTGTCGCCGCTTTTATCACAATTGCACCTAAATTATTCAGATTATAAAATTGACTAAATTCCTTTCCAAAACCAAAACAGCCTGATGCTGGCATAATCGGATTTTTTAACTCCAACTCTCCTAAGCGAACAGATAGATTCATAACGTCACCTCTCTTGCGTCAAAGACTGGTCCATCTTGGCATATCTTCACATATCCTTTTTCATTTTTCGCAGGACAAACGCAGGCAAAACAAGCACCTACTCCACATCCCATACGCTCTTCAACCGACAAAAATCCTTCATAACCTTCCATATTATTCTGAACGGATCTTAGCATTCCTAAAGGTCCACACGAAAAATATTGATCAACACTAAGGTTAAGCTGGTTAATTACATCTGTTACAAACCCTTTAGATCCGTAAGAACCATCGTCTGTCGCAATGTGCACATCAGCCCATTTATTAAATTCTTCTTCATAAAATACGGAGTCAATAGATTGATAACCTAATATAGCGGTCACTTGATTGTGTGCGCTAAGTTGTTTGACTAAATTGTATAATGGTGGAACGCCAACACCGCCACCAACGACTAAAATACGTTGTTTCTGAATTCCTTGAATTTGAAAACCATTTCCAAGAGGACCTAATACATCTAACGAATCCCCCATCCGAAGTTGACTAAGCCAAGTCGTCCCTTCTCCTATTAACTTATAAACCAACACAAATTCATTTGTTTCTGGATTATAATCAGCAATTGAAAAGGGTCGCCGCAACATGTGCGTACTCCCTTCTCCAATTTTTACGTGAACAAATTGGCCTGGAAGCTGAATGTGCTGAACTAAATCACCTGCCAACACCATTTCGTACGTGTCTAAAGCGATTAACCGATTGGATTTTACCAAAACATCTCCATGAACCATTACACTAACACCACCGATTCTTGTTTCGGCATGGGCTGAGCCGTAAACGTCATCGATTCAATCACACTTAAAATCGCTCTTGCCGTATCTAATGACGTCAGACATGCAACACCGTGTTCAACCGCTTCTCGTCTTATTCTAAACCCATCTGTATGTGGCTGTTTACCTCGAGATAAAGTATTAATGACGAATTGGACTTTTCCAGACTCAATTAAATCGAGCAAATTATTTTCGGAACCAATTTTATTAACGACGCGAACTGGGAGCCCCATTGCTTCGATCACTCTAGCAGATCCCTCTGTTGCGTAAAGTTCAAATCCTATTGCGTGAAAACGTCTTGCAATACTTTGCATTTCTGTCTTATCAGGGTCAGCAACGGTGATAAGAACAGCACCTTCCGTTGGCACTGATAATCCTGATGCGATAATTCCCTTATATAAAGCTTTTTCTAGTTGACTATCTCTTCCAATCACTTCACCGGTCGATTTCATCTCAGGCCCTAGTGTGATATCAACGCTTCTTAGTTTTTCAAACGAAAACACCGGCACTTTAACCGAAATAAGATCTCGCTCAGGTATGACGCCGTCTTCGTAGCCCAAATCTAGTAAAGATTTTCCTAACATTACTTGAGTCGCTAAATTAGCCATCGTGACACCCGTAATCTTGCTTAAGAACGGTACTGTCCGGCTAGATCTTGGGTTGACTTCTAGTACAAAGATCTCGCCTTGGTGATAGACAAATTGAATATTGATCAAGCCCACAACTTGCAGTTCCTTAGCAATATCCTTCGTCACCTCAACGCATCGATCTTTAACCTCGGCTGAAATATTTTGCGTCGGATAAACCGCAATCGAATCCCCTGAGTGCACACCCGCACGCTCAATATGTTCCATAACACCCGGGATGACGACCGTTTCACCATCACAAATCGCATCGACTTCTAGTTCAATACCCGTCAAGTACCGGTCGATCAGTACAGGCTTATCATCATGAACCTGGGCGGCATACTTCATGTAATGCTTTAAATCACTCTCGTCGTAAACGATTTCCATCGCACGACCACCCAAAACATAAGAAGGTCTTACGAGTACTGGAAAGCCTAGGTCTTTTGCTTCTTCAATCGCTTCTACTTCACTCGTTGCAATCCGAGCCTCAGGTCTTGGGATCGATAATTTCTCAAGCATTTGTTCAAACTGATCGCGGTCTTCAGCCATATCGATTGACTGTTTGGATGTTCCTAAAATTGGTACACCGTATTGTTCTAAACCGTTAACTAGTGAGATGGCTGTTTGACCGCCAAATTGAACAATCACACCATCGGGCTGTTCTAAGTCGACAACGTTCAAGACGTCTTCTAACGTTAACGGTTCAAAATATAATTTGTCTGACACTTGAAAGTCTGTCGAAACGGTCTCAGGATTGTTATTCATAATAATCGCTTCATAGCCCGCTTCTTTAAGCGCTAAAACGGAGTGAACCGTTGCATAGTCAAATTCAATACCCTGCCCAATTCGGATCGGACCAGAGCCGATGACTAAAACTTTCTTACGTTCAGTTACTTCGGATTCATTCTCTTCTTCATAACTGCTATAAAAATAAGGCGTCTCAGATGTGAATTCAGCCGCACATGTGTCGACCATCTTATAAACAGGCACTAGATCATTCATAACCCTAAACGAGCGGACTTCTTCTTCAGTGGCTTGCCAGCACCGTGCAATCGTCTCATCCATGAATCCTTTTTCTTTAGCATTTCTTAAAAGGCCAATATCCCAATGAATCTTTTCCAGCTTTTTCTCTAAACAAATGAGTCCCTTGATTTTGTGAAGAAAGAAATAATCAATCTCTGTGTATTGATGGATATCTTCTAACGTAAACCCTCTTCTGAAAGCTTCTGCGATTAAAAATAATCGTTCATCATCAGCCGTTTTTAAGCGTTTCATCATCCGTTCCATCGACACCTGATCAACTTTTGGCAAATATAAATCATTTGTGGAGATCTCCAAAGAGCGAACTGATTTTAATAACGATTCTTCAAACGTACGTCCGATGCCCATAACTTCACCTGTTGCCTTCATTTGCGTCCCAAGCTTACGATTGGCCGCATGGAACTTATCAAATGGCCAGCGTGGGATCTTCGTCACCACATAATCCAGCGCAGGCTCAAAATGAGAGTAAGTCGAGCCTGTGACCGGGTTTATCATTTCATCTAACGTTAATCCGACCGCAATTTTGGCTGCGATGCGCGCAATCGGGTATCCCGTTGCTTTAGAGGCTAATGCGGATGACCGGCTCACGCGTGGATTCACTTCGATAATGTAATAGTCAAAACTGTAAGGGTCTAATGCGAGCTGTACATTACATCCTCCTTCAATTCCGAGTGCACGGATAATTTTTAACGACACGTTTCGAAGCATCTGATATTCACGGTCGCTAAGCGTTTGTGATGGCGCAACAACAATCGAGTCTCCTGTATGTATTCCAACTGGATCAATGTTTTCCATGTTACAAACAACGATGGCATGATCGTCTTGATCTCGCATTACTTCATACTCAATTTCTTTAAAGCCTGCAATGCTTTTTTCTATTAAACATTGATTGACCGGGGATGCGTCTAAACCGTTTCGGACAATATCTTTTAGCTGTTGTTCGGTCTCACAAATACCGCCACCAGTACCGCCCATCGTATAAGCCGGTCGAATAATGACTGGGTAACCAATCGAATCAGCAAATTGCAAAGCTTCATCAACCGATTGAACAATATCACTTTCTGGAACCGGTTCGTTTAACTCATACATCAAGCTTCTAAACGAGTCACGGTCCTCTGCCTGTTGAATCGCACTTAACTTCGTCCCTAACAATTCAACTTCATATTCTTCTAATATTCCTCTCCGATCTAATTCCATCGCCATATTAAGGCCCGTTTGCCCACCTAACGTCGGTAAAATCGCATCCGGTTGCTCTTTCCGAATTATTTTAGTTAAAAATTCAGGCGTTAACGGCTCCATATAGATCTCATCCGCTATCGTTTCATCCGTCATGATTGTTGCGGGGTTTGAGTTAGCAAGTACTACTTGATAACCTTCCTCCTTTAACGCCTGACACGCTTGTGTCCCCGCGTAATCGAACTCAGCAGCCTGCCCGATAATAATTGGCCCTGAGCCAATCACTAAAATTTTGTTGATGTCAGTACGTTTAGGCATGAATGATTCCTCCTTTGATCTTGTTTAAAAATTTATCAAATAACGCGTTCGAATCTTGTGGTCCGGGTGAACTTTCTGGATGATACTGCACAGAAAATATATCAAATGTCTCGTGTTCTAACCCTTCAACCGTATTGTCGTTTAAAGCTAATTGATTTACTTTTAAACTCGTTTGAGATAGCGATTCTTCTGTGACGGCATAACCGTGGTTTTGCGATGTCATCCATACGTCACCGGTCCGTAAATCTTTTACGGGATGATTCGCTCCTCTGTGGCCAAATTTCATTTTGTGCGTATCTGCTCCGCATGCGAGTGCAATTAGTTGATGACCTAGGCAAATTCCAAAGATCGGGACTTTGCCCATTAAATCTTTGACAAGCATAATTCCATCTTGAACATCTTTTGGATCACCAGGCCCATTCGATAACATGACACCGTCGGGTTTTAACTGTAGAACCTCATCCGCTGTTGTATTGTAAGGCACGACGGTAACGTGACAATGGCGTTCCGTAAACTCCCTTAAAATTCCGTGTTTCATGCCAAAATCAACTAACACAATCCGCTCACCGTTACCTGGCACGACATAAGGTTTAACGGTTGAAACACGTCTTACTTGATCGCGTTTGTAGTTAAATTCATTAACTTGTTTACGACATGCATCCAAATCCTCGATGTTATCAACCATGACCCCTTTCATCGTTCCGTTTTGTCGGATTTTTTTAACGAGCCGTCTTGTATCAATATTGGATAATCCAGGAATATTTTTCTGTTTGAAATATTCATCTAACGACCACTCATTACGAAAATTTGATGGAAACTCGGCACATTCTTTTACGATTAATCCTGAGATCGCTGGTTGAATTGTTTCAAAATCATCACGATTAATTCCGTAATTTCCAATGAGCGGGTATGTCATGACGACAAGTTGGTCGCAATAAGATGGGTCAGATAAAGTCTCTTGATACCCGGTCATCCCTGTGTTAAAGACCACCTCACCGAATTGTTCATCACAACTCGCTCCAAATGCAGTTCCTTCAAACAACGATCCATCTTCTAAAACTAAATAACGCTTAGACATGTACTTCATCCTTTCTCCAAACGATTTTTCCTTCGAGTATCGTGACAGTCGGAAAACCTTGAAGCTTCCAACCCGCAAAAGGTGTATTTTTGCCTTTTGAGCTAAACGTATTTGGATTGATCACTTGCTCATCGGTTAAGTCCACTAACACTAAATCTGCTACATGACCGACCGCGAGTTTGCCATAAGGAAGCCTAAATATGTTTGACGGTTTAATCGTTAACCAGTCAACGAGTTGCTTCAGAGTAAAAATATTTGATTTTATAAAATGCGTATATAATAACGGAAATGCAGTTTCTAAACCGACGATTCCAAATGGGGAATGAAGAAATCCATTCGATTTTTCCTGCTCTGTATGAGGGGCGTGGTCAGTTGCGATACAATCAATCGTACCGTCTAACAAACCATCGATTAACGATTGACGATCAGCTTTTGATCTTAATGGAGGGTTCATTTTATATTGGGCATCATCAGATGGAATATCATCTTCAGTTAAAAGTAAATGGTGAGGAGTCACTTCTGCTGTAATAGGAATGCCCGCACATTTGGCATCACGAATGACGCGTACCGATTCTTTCGTACTTACGTGACAAACGTGATAATGACATCCTGTTGCTTCAGCTAATAAAACGTCTCGAGCAATCTGAACTGATTCACTAACGGAAGGAATGCCAGGTAAGTTTAATTCTATATTTTTATGGCCATCATGCATGACACCTTCGTAAACAAGTGTGTTTTCTTCGCAATGTGCCACAATCGACGTTCCAGCTTGTTTAGCTTGCTTCATCGCCTCGAACATCATATGAGCTGACTGAACTCCCACTCCATCATCGGTAAAAGCAAAAGCGCCTTGATTGTTTAACGAATCAAAATCAACTAATTCTCCACCTTGCTGTTGTTCTGTGATTGCAGCGTAGGGTAGCACTCGTATGTGTGCATCATCTTGAATACGATCCAGGACATGTTGTAATGACTCTGATGAATCAGGTACAGGATTCGTGTTCGGCATCGCACAAACCGTTGTAAAACCACCGCGTGCAGCAGCTAATGTGCCTGTTTCGATTGTCTCTTTTGCTTCACCACCTGGTTCACGCAAATGAATGTGTACATCTACAAAACCAGGGAATAAATATTGGCCTTCAGCATTCATAACATGTTGACCATTTTCTTCTAAACCTTCTCCAATTGCTTTAACCTTTCCGTGTTCAATAAACACATCAACTATTCCGTGATCTAGCACGTTGGCATTTTTAATTAGTAACGTCATTTGTTACGCCTCCTTTAGATAGATAAACATGCTTGAATAATGGCCTGCCTCATCGCGACACCATTTTCCATTTGTTTAAAGATTCTTGAACGGTTACTTTCAACTAAGCGTGAGTCGATCTCAACGCCTCGATTGACCGGTGCTGGGTGCATAATAATGTTGTTCTGTTTCATTTGTTTTTCTCGTTCAACGGTAAGACCGTATTGCTCCAGGTAATCATAATCTTCTGTGTAAAGTTTATGCCGTTCTTTTTGTACTCTTAACAACATCAGGACATCGGCATGTTTGACGGCTTCATCCATACTCAAATAGTCAAATGGTAGAGATTGATCTTGCCATTCAGGTTTGGATACAAAGGCAACCTTTGCACCCAGCCTGTCTAGCGCATAAGCATTGGACCTCGCCACACGGCTATGCAAAATATCACCGCATATGGCAACATTCAAGTTTTCAAATGAACCAAATTCCTGCTTAATCGTCAATAAATCTAATAGACTTTGAGTCGGATGCTCGCCCGTTCCGTCACCCGCATTGATAATCGGAATTAAAAGGTCTTGAAGCTCTTCGTAATACCGCTCATTTGGATGACGGATGACCACAAAATCTGCCCCAATAGCTTCGACTGTTTTAACCGTGTCATAAAGGGACTCACCCTTCGTGACACTAGAAGCCTCAGGTGAGAATGATAGAATATTCACACCTGAGTTGATACAGGCCATCTCAAAGCTCATTTTCGTGCGTGTCGATGGCTCGTAAAATAACAAGGCTGCAGTTTTGTTAAGGTAAGGATGATCCTGCTGTTTCTGTATTTTCTCAGCTTGTTCTAACAATCTTTGAATTTCGTCTGTCGATAAATCCTGTATCGATAATAGATTCAATTCATTCACCCTCTCATCAGCTAGCTTGGCGTTCTTCAGCGTCCGCTTCAAACATACGTTCACGATTCTCTGATGCTTTTTCTCTACCTGGTAAAACTAAATTTAAGAACACTCCGATGATGGCTGAGAGCGCCATACCTGATACTTGCAAGTCAAAGTTCGGCAATTGTACTTCGAGGTACAAACCACCAATCCCAATAATTAAAATGACGGATGCAATAATCAAGTTTCTGTTCTGTCCTAAATCAACATTATTATCTATTAACATTCTTAAACCACTCGATGCGATAATACCGAATAATAGAATGGACACACCGCCCATAACTGGCGTCGGGATTGATTCAATAACAACTGCGATAATGTCGATAAAGCCGAAGAAGATTGCTAGCACCGCAGCTCCTCCAATCACAAACACGCTAAATACTCTTGTAATCGCAAGGACACCAATGTTTTCACCGTACGTTGTATTTGGTGGTCCACCCAGCATCGACGCAATCACCGTCGCTACACCATCACCTAAGATTGAACGGTGTAGACCTGGTTTTTTAATAAAATTCTTTTCGGTTACTTTCGATAACACCATTTGGTCGCCAATATGCTCGGTAATTGTAACAAGAGCGATTGGAACCATGATCCCCACAATCGACCAGCTAATGACATCTAGTGGTGAGAAGTCGACAAATGGAATCAAGAATTCAGGTTTTGCGAAGACGGCTCCGAAAAACTCGCCGATAGAATTCGCATTCATCAATTCGCCCCAACTTGCTTTAATTCCTGATGTATCAACAACTCCTATGAGTAAGGCAAAAACATAACCAACGACTATCCCAATTAAAATCGGGATTATTTTCCAAATTCCTTTAAAGAAGACAGAAGCAACAATAGTAATCGTTAAGGTCAATAAAGCGATGCCAATGAACGTCAGACTATAATTCCCATCCGCGTCGTTCATCGCCATATCAATCGCTGTTGGCGCAAGTCCAAGACCGATGACCATAATCACCGGTCCAACGACAACTGGTGGTAATATATTGAGTAACCAATCGACACCAACTAACCTGATTAACAGCGCCACAACCCCGTAGACTATACCAACTAAGAAGGCCCCCACCATCGCACCGGCCAAGCTTTCAACTTGAGTCGCGATCGTAATCGGTGTAATAAACGCAAAACTTGAACCTAAATAAGCCGGAATTCTTCCTCTCGTAATTATTAAGTAACTGAGCGTTCCAAGACCACTCGTAATTAAAGCCACGCTTGGTGACATATTAGTTAAAAACGGTACTAAAATCGTCGCTCCAAACATTGCGAATAAGTGTTGTAAGCTTAAGATCAGCCACTTATTCCAACTCGGTACATCTCTTACGTCTAATACTTTCTCATTTGCGTTCATTTTTATCCCCCTAATCGTTTTACCCGCAGGTTTTTGAGCTTTATCAGCATGTTTTTCTAATTTACCTGCAGGTTTTTTGACTTTACACGCAGGTTTTAACATCCAATAAAAAAACCTCTTTGCGAAAGGTCGCAAAGAGGTATACTTGTGCATACTACGGCTCACAAGCTTACGTTCACAACCTTTCTAGCCTCGCTGGACTAAATTTAAAGGTTTAATATTTAATTATTCATAAATACTAACTTGATCCACTTCATCGGATTCCTCAAAATGCACTTTAATGACTTCATCTTGTGAGGTCGGAATATTTTTACCAACGTAATCAGCTCGAATCGGTAATTCACGGTGGCCGCGATCGACTAAGACTGCTAGTTGAATGTTCTTCGGCCTTCCTAAATCGATAACCGCGTCCATTGCTGCTCTTACTGTTCGCCCGGTATAAAGCACATCATCGACCAAAACGACTTTTTTGCCTGCGATATCTTGCTGGATATTAGTTTGATTCACCGTCGCCTCATCGACTGTGTCACGATTCGACAAATCATCACGGTACAACGAAATGTCTAACTCGCCTGTATCCACGGTGACATTTTCGATCTGCTCGATGTTTTTCTGAATTCGTTTTGCAAGCGGTAGACCTCGAGTCTTAATCCCAACTAGTATTAAGTCATCGGTTCCTTTGTTGCGCTCAATAATTTCGTGGGAGATCCGTTTAATCGCTCGCGCAATCGCTGCTTCGTCTAACAGTTGTGTCTTTTCATTCATAACACCCCTCCTCACTTACATAAAAAACCCTCTT
The DNA here is from genome assembly GCF_003843875.1 of Aquisalibacillus elongatus. Lineage (GTDB taxonomy): Bacteria > Bacillota > Bacilli > Bacillales > Alkalibacillaceae > Aquisalibacillus > Aquisalibacillus elongatus. The sequence continues at coordinate 777,472 of NZ_RKRF01000007.1, forward strand.
TTGCCCACAAGGTGACAAAAGAGGGTTTAGATACACGAATCCCTAATTACCGATCTCATCGTCACCTTGTTAGCCTCTCTGGACTAAGCTTAAAGGTTTTTTATTCTAATTACTAATACTAAAAGCTTTTGCGAATAATGTCAATACAATTTTGCAACTTGGTCTAATGTTTCTTTAAAAATGTCAGGCGGTTCACTCGTAAAACTTATCTCTTCACCTGTCATCGGATGTGTGAACGCTAATTTTCTAGCATGTAAAGCCTGACCTTGTACGTCTAATGTTTTTCGGCGACCGTATTTTGGGTCACCTACTAATGGATGTTCAATATATTTGAAATGAACACGAATCTGATGCGTCCTTCCGGTTTCCAAATCGCAATAGACATGCGAAAATTGATCAAAACGCTCAACGACTGAAAAATGAGTCACGGCAGGCTTTCCGTTTTCGACGACTGCCATTTTCTGACGATCGTTAGGGTCGCGTCCTATTGGCGCATCAATCGTTGCCTTATCATGATCAATCCTGCCGTGAACAATCGCTTCGTATTGACGTTTTATGTCTTTGTGAGCTAATTGATCGGATAATCGCTCGTGCGCTTGATCATGTTTAGCGACGACCAAAAGTCCACTTGTATCCTTATCAATTCGATGAACGATCCCTGGCCGGTACACGCCATTTATTCCAGACAAATCATCGCAATGATAAAGCAACGCATGAACTAAAGTCCCTGTTCGGTGTCCATGCGACGGGTGAACGACCATGCCTTTTGCCTTATTAACAACTAACAAATGCTCATCTTCATACACAATATCAAGTGGAATATTCTCAGGTTCGATTTCAAGCTCTTGTACTTCTGGCTCTTCCCACTCGATGTGATTTCCTAATTGGCATTTATAGTTACTTTTAACGGTCTCACCGTCAACCAATACAAGGCCATCCTTAATCCAAGATTGCACCTGGCTTCTCGATGCATTTTCATTCAAATCCGTTAACACTTTATCGATCCTTTGATTTTGATAAGTTTCCGTAATTTCAAATTGTTGTTTACTCATTCGCATTCTTTCCCTTATTTTTCATTTCATCGATTAACATCATAACAATCACCAAAACAACACCCACCGTTAAAGCCGAATCTGCAATATTAAAAATTGGAAAATCATAAGCAAAAATCATCACATCAATAAAATCAATCACTTCTTGTAAAAAGACCCTATCAATAAAATTACCAATTGCTCCTCCTAATATAAACGCAAACCCAACCATCAACCATGGGTAACTATCTTTGTACAATTGCATGTAATAAATAATCACACCAATGACAATCACCGTAACAATATAAAACAACCACATCTGTCCTTCTAGAATCCCCCAAGCGGCTCCAGAATTTCGATGCGAAGTAATACTAAGAAAACCCGGTATCACCTCTTTTGATTCATAAAGCTTCATGGAACTGGCCACTGACCATTTCGTTAGTTGATCTAATATAATAATAATAAGTGTAATTATGTAATATCTCACTTCGCAACCTCCATTACAATCTATCCTATTGCATTTTACCACAAATTTTAAAATTAGACGATAAACAAAAAGAGCCCTGACCAAGTCAGGACTCTTTTCCTTATTAACCTACAATATCTGCGCAACGTTCGCATAAATCAGGCTGTTGTTCGTCTTTTCCGACGGAATGAGATGCAACCCAGCAACGTTGACATTTTTCACCTTCGTGTTTTTCAACGGCGACGGACACGCGTTCATACGATTTTGCTAAATTGTGACTTTCAGCTAGATCAACTTCTGATACGATTAAATACTGATGCAAGTGTTCCATGGATTCAAGGAGGTCCATGGTCGCTTCGTCTTTTGGAACAATCGTCACTTTAGCCTCTAATGATTTACCAATAACTTTATCTGCACGTGCTTCTTCAAGTGCTTTTAGGACGTCTTCACGGATTGCCATGAAGTCTTCCCATTTTTCTTTAATTGTTGCTTCGTGTTGTACGGTTCTTGCTTCAGGCATATCTGTGAGTTGAACGCTTTCTTCTTCAACCCCTGGGATATATTGGTAAGCTTCTTCTGTTGTATGAGACAGAATTGGAGACATTAACTTCGTTAAAGCAACGATCATTTCATGATAAACCGTTTGAATGCTGCGACGACGATGATCATCAGCTTTTTCGATATATAAAATATCTTTCGCAAAGTCGAGATAGAACGAGCTTAGATCAACGGTACAGAAATTGTTGATCGTATGATAAATCGTTGAGTAATCATAGTCATCATAAGCTTTACGTACTTTGCGAATTGTCTCTTGCAAACGAATAAGCATATAGCGATCGACTTCTTCTAGATCTGCTTCAGCTACAGCATCTTTTGCTGGGTCAAAATCGTGTAAGTTTCCGAGTAAGAAACGGAACGTATTACGGATCTTACGATAAACTTCTGCTACTTGTTTTAAAATATTATCTGATACACGTACGTCTCCTGAGTAATCCGTACTTGCTACCCATAAACGTAAAATGTCAGCCCCTAGCTGTTTCATGACCTTAGAAGGAACCATCACGTTACCAAGTGATTTACTCATTTTACGGCCTTCGCCATCTAGTGTGAAGCCGTGGCTTAAGATTCCTTTATAAGGTGATTTACCAGTGACAGCTACGGATGTTGTAAGTGATGAGTTAAACCAACCACGGTACTGATCAGAACCTTCTAAATATAAGTCAGCCGGACGATTTAAATCATCGCGTTCGACTAAGACGCCTTGGTGTGTGGAACCAGAGTCAAACCAAACATCCATGATGTCCGTTTCCTTAGTAAATTCACCATTCGGACTAGATGGGTGTGTGAACCCTTTAGGTAGTAAATCTTTTGGTTCATATTCGAACCAGACATTTGACCCGTGCTGTTTAAATAAGTTCGCAACATGATCAATCGTTTCTTCAGTAATAATTGGCTCGCCATTTTCACCATAAAATACTGGAATAGGCACACCCCAAACACGTTGACGAGAAATACACCAATCTTCACGGTCTTTAACCATGTTGTGCATACGAATCTCGCCCCAATGTGGGTGCCAGTTAACATCCTTAACTGCTTGTAGAAGTTCATCTCTGAAATCTTTTACTGATGCAAACCACTGAGATGTCGCACGGAAGATCGTTGGCTTTTTCGTACGCCAGTCATGTGGGTATGAGTGTGTCATGAATTCAAGCTTTAATAAAGCCCCTACTTCTTCTAACTTCTCTGTAATTTCTTTATTGGCTTTATCATAAAATTGCCCTTCAAAGCCAGGAGCTTCTTCTGTAAAGACCCCTTTTTCATTTACCGGACATAAGACATCTAACCCGTACTGTTTACCAATCCAGAAGTCATCCTCACCATGACCAGGTGCTGTGTGTACACATCCTGTACCTGATTCTGTTGTAACGTGATCACCTAAGATAACGAGTGAATCACGGTCGTAGAATGGATGCTTGGTAACGACACGTTCAAGCTCTTTACCTTGGAGAGTCTTCACGACTTCAGGGCTTTCCCATTCAGCTTTTTCAGATACTTCTTCCAATAAGTCTTGTGCAATCACGTATTTTGTACCTTGATTGTCAACGACAGCATATTCTAACTCCGGATGAACGGCAATCGCTAAGTTTGCCGGAATCGTCCAAGGTGTTGTCGTCCAGATAACGAACTTCTCATCGCCATCTAAGACACCGTTTCCGTCTGTAACATCAAATGAAACATAGATCGATGGTGAGCGTTTATCTTGATATTCGATTTCGGCTTCTGCTAAAGCTGATTCAGATGACGGAGACCAATAGACAGGTTTTTTCCCTTTATAAATATAGCCACGGTTCGCCATTTCGCCAAACACTCGAATTTGTTGAGCTTCAAATTCAGGGTTTAGTGTGATATATGGGTTTTCCCAATCCCCGCGAACACCTAATTGCTTGAACTGTTCACGCTGACGGTCAATTTGATCAAGCGCATACTCTTCGCAAAGCTTTCTAAACTCAGCGACACTCATTTTTTTACGGTCAATTTTTTTCTTTTTCGTTAAAGCGACTTCAATCGGTAGACCGTGTGTGTCCCAGCCAGGTACATACGGCGCGTGGAAACCTGCCATGGATTTATAGCGCACGATAAAGTCTTTTAAAATCTTGTTTAGCGCATGGCCCATGTGTAAATCACCATTCGCATATGGCGGTCCATCGTGTAGTACAAATAACGGACGGCCTTTCGTGCGATCTTGAACTTTTTGATAAATGTTTTCGTCATCCCAATGCTGCTGCATTTCGGGTTCGCGTTTCGGTAAATTACCGCGCATTGGAAATTCGGTCTTCGGCATCAATAGCGTTTCCTTATAACTCATCTAAATCCTCCTTTAATCATTAACGTTCGGTTGTTTACGGAAAACGAGATAAAAAAAGAGCCTTCTCAATTCCCAAACAGGGACGAGAAAGCTCGCGGTACCACCCTCATTGAGTAGCTCTAATAGCCACTCCACTTAACATTCTTAACGTGAATGAACCGTCCTTTTTTACTGCTTTCAAAAAGGAACTCCGGGATGATCTTCCCTAAAAGGTCGCTACCAGGCTCACACCATCCCTGGCTCGCTTAAAACGTTGGTCTTTTAAGTACTGTTCCCATCTTCGTTTTCAAACATATGATTATTCTTATACGATATGAAATTATATGGAAAAATGCGATTACAGTCAAGAGATTTTATTCAGAAGTTGAATATTCATCTAAACGTTGATCTTCTTCCTCTTCTTCTCCTGTTTCAATTTGGAATAAATCTTCCCAATCATCATTATCAATAATATCGAGTTGTGCTTCAACTAACATCTTCAAACGCGTACGGAAAACTTTCGCTTGTTTCTTAAGCTCTTCGATTTCCATCGAGACCGTGCGTGATTTAGCTAAAGCTTCATTAACGATGCGATCGGCATTCTTTTCCGCTTCTTTAATGATTAGCTTCGCTTCTTTATTCGCGTTGTTTTTAACTTCGTCAGCTGTTTCCTGCGCAACTAGTATAGAACGATTTAACGTCTCTTCTATGTTATTAAAATGACCATTTTTCTCTTCTAGTTCAGCCACACGGTCTTCTAGAGCCTTTTTCTCACGAATAACCTTTTCAAAATCTTTAATGACTTGATCTAGAAACTCATTTACTTCATCTTCATCATAGCCACGAAAGCCTCTAGTAAATTCCTTATTATGAATATCCAATGGTGTTAAACCCATCTTTTAGCCCCCTTTTAGTACTCATACGTCGCAAGATATATAAACATATTCGACAATAAAATATAAAATCCTGCAAAGTTTTCTATATTAACTTAGCAGCACGAATTCTTATTTTACCTTTTTTCGTTTCTCCTAAAATATCTAACAATTTACTTCGACCCTTTGTACGAACGGAGATTAAATCACCAGGCTGTAAAGTAAAAGAAGCATCTTTGACAACTCGGTAGTTAACTTTGACTGCTTCTTTCTTGATATAATCTTGGGCTTTCTGTCTAGAGATTTGATAAATGTCTTTTAAGATCACATCTAATCTCGTCGACGAAACGGTGGTTTCTCGTTCTGCCCAATGATGGTCTTGTTTGGTGATATGATCTAAAGAAACGTCTTTTAATGTTATCGACGTATTTTTTATTTTTGTTAACTGCATTTGGATAAAAATCGCAATTTCTTCGTCAATCAAAATTTGAAAGACACCGTCATCTACGATTAAGTCCCCAATCTTCTTCCGTTGGATCCCTAATGACATTAAGGTACCTAAGACATCTCGGTGAGATAAGTTAACAAACTTTTGGTTATATGTTCCCTCTAATAGTGTGATATGAAACTGATCATTTTCTACTGATTCATAAAATGGGGCAAGGATGGCTTTCTTTCTTTCGGCCTGTCCATATCCACCATAAAATAAAAGCTGCATATCACTTTGCTTACCTATAATAGATTCAAAAATCGTTTGTTCTCTAGGATCCAAAAAATCAGTGACAACTGTTTTATATTGAACGTCAACTTGTTCTTTCCAATCTAAAGCTTGATCAATAAACGATTGTTCTTCTGGTCTAAAGTGCTGATAAATATCCATGTATTCCCTCACTTACAATTAGAACATACTAAAAAATAATACTTGTGCACCCTGAACAGCTAAGTTAAGAACTAAAATAGCAACAATTGGTGAAATATCAATCATACCTAAAGGTGGAATGATTTTTCTAAACGGCTCTAAGAATGGCTCGCAAATAGAACTTAAAAATTGTCCGATTGACGATTCACGAGCTCCAGGGAACCAAGACATTATAATGTAAGCAATTAATGCAAATGAATAGATTTGTAACCCATTAATGATAATCATCGCTATAAATTCCATTTTTCAACAACCTACCTTCTAAATTGTTCTTCTTCATCAAATAGTTCTGTGATATTGCCCGATATATTAACGTGTTCTGGTGTGCATAAAAATGTTTGTTGTCCTAGTTTTTGTATATTGCCATTTAATGCATAGACTGTCCCACTTAAGAAATCGACGACGCGACGGCCTGTTTGTGTATCAAGGCGCTGTAAGTTCACGACAATTGACTGCCGTTTTTTCAAATAGTCCGCCATATTCTGCGTTTCATCATATTCGGTCGGTTCGCACAAGACCATTTTCGCATCATTTTGTACAGATGATAGACTTACTATATTATCTTTATTCTGTTTAGATTGCTGAACCGCTCGTTCTTCAGAATGCGGACGTTCAGAATGTGTTGCTTCTTCTACTTCCTCATATTCATCGAATTCAAAAAATGATTTGAATTTATCTTTAAATCCCATGATTTAGCCTCCTTAATTCTTTTTCTCATTCCCAACTAGGCTAGATCCAACTCTGATATGAGTCGCTCCCTCTTCTATGGCAATTTCAAAGTCCTGACTCATTCCCATTGATAAATATGTACATGGCGCGTGTGAAAATTGTTGACTCTGGATATGATCACGCATTTCCCGTAAAGACCTAAAACAATTCCGTATAACAGTCTCATCTTCCGTTAACGGCGCCATCGTCATTAAGCCAATAACTTTAATATTAGGATACAATTTCATTTTTTCAATAAAAGATTCAAGTTCATCTGGGTCTAACCCATGCTTGGATTCTTCTCCGCCAGTGTTAACTTGGACAAAGCATGGAACTATTTGATCGGCACGTTTATTAATTTCCTTTGCGAGTGATGGCCGGTCAAGTGAATGAATATAATCAACATAATGAATGACTTCTTTTACTTTGCGAGATTGCAATGTTCCAATGAAATGCCACGTAACGTTATTTCCAATCGATTCATACTTTTTGAAAAAGCCGTCTAAACGATTTTCTCCTAAATGCTTAATACCCAAGTCAACAGCCTTTTGGGCAGTTTCAACAGAGACATATTTCGTGACTGCAATAACTTGTATATCTTCAGCATGGCGGTTCGACCTTTCACATGCAAGTCGAATACGCTCGTTAAGATTTTCATATCGATTTTGTAAAGTCATACTCCATCCCCTCGGCTGCATCTTTTAGTTCATTCATTAATTTTAATAAATGCCATCATTCTTCCGGTTATACCATGGTCCCTTCTATGTGAAAAGAATAGATCTTCATCACGATAAGTACAATATTCTGTGATATGAATGTTCGCTTCTTTAACACCAGCATCGACCAAATATCTGAAGTTTAACCGCTTTAAATCTAATTGAGCATGACCATCAGAAGTAGGTGTTAATACCTCATGATGAATCGTTTCCGGAATATGATCGATGACACGCTGGTCGATTTCATAATGCTCTTTCGATATGCAAGGACCAATCACGACTTCAAGGTTTTCAGGACTAGCCCCTTTTTCTTTAAATCGCTTCGTCATATGAGTGCCAATTTCTTGCACAGTACCTTTCCAACCCGCATGGGCAATTCCGACCCAATTGGAATCTTTTGATTTAAATAATAATGGTACACAGTCAGCATAAAAAGCCGTTAAAACATGTGTGGGTTCATTCGTAATTAATCCGTCAGCATCTACTTTTGGTTGCTCGTGATGATAAAGTGTTAAATCAGGTTCTTCTGATAAATCTATAATATCACGACTATGTACTTGATTTAAGGACTTCCATTCCATTAAATCACACTGAATCCACTCACTAAAATTCTTTCGATTAAGTAAGACATCTTCTCGGTTGTCCTGAACGTGAATACCTAAATTCATAGAATCATATGGCGATTTGCTATAACCACCTTTTCTAATCGAAAAACCTGCTGTTATGGGGGAGTGATCCCAAGGTTTAATTCTTAAAAATTTGTTTTGTTCTAATTCTAGTACGTCCACAAGAATCGCTCCTTAATTGTTACCCCTTATTTTATCATAATTCGTAGTCTTTTTCTTCATAAATCTTTACTCTAAACGTTGTTGGACTCTTGGCATTCTAACTAATATAACATCTTCACCAATCGTATCAATATGGGCCCATCTAATTAAAATTTCTTCCTCTTGACCGAACACCCCAAACCATTTGCCTTTCGTTTGAACAACAAGCGCTAAGATCACGCCTACGGTTACATCTAATTCTAGGTCATTAATAAAACCTATCTTTTCGCCATTTTCTACATTAATAATATCTTTCGTTTGAAGCTCAGATAATAGCATGAAAAATCACCCCTTTGTCATACATAATATGAGAAAACATAAAAAAATAGCCCCTGAAATCAGAGGCTATTGTGATTAGCTTTCTAACACATTTTTATTCATTTCTTTTATTGCTGACTTTTCTAAACGGGATACTTGTGCTTGAGAAATCCCAATTTCATCGGCGACTTCCATTTGCGTTTTTCCTTCAAAGAAGCGTTGGTTAATGATTAGCTTCTCACGATCGTTCAACCCTTTAATGCCTTCACGTATCGCTAAGTCGTTAATCCAAGATGAATCTTTTTGTTTCTCATCTTTTAATTGATCCAAAACGAAAATTGGATCACTGCCATCATTGTAAATTGGTTCAAATAATGACACGGGATCCTGAATCGCATCGAGTGCGAATACGACATCCTCCTGTGGCACGTCCATCTCTTGAGCAATCTCTTGAGTCGTAGGTTCTGTTGACGTTTTACTCATCAGTTGCTCTTTAACTTGTAAAGCTTTATAAGCAATATCTCTTAAAGAGCGCGAAACACGTATTGGGTTATTATCTCGTAAATAACGTCTAATCTCCCCAATAATCATCGGTACTGCATATGTTGAAAACTTCACATTTTGACTTAAATCAAAATTATCAATGGATTTCATTAAACCAATACATCCGACCTGAAACAGGTCATCGACATTCTCTCCACGATGATTAAAACGTTTAATGACACTCAATACTAATCTTAAATTACCATTCACTAACTCTTCTCTTGCATCTAACTCTCCAGCTTGCATTCTTCTAAATAATTCACGCATTTCCTCGTTTGTTAATACTGGTAACTTTGATGTATCAACACCGCATATTTCAACTTTATGTCTCGACATATGTGCCCCTCCCGTTTGGAGATGATGTTCAGTTTAAAGTTTCTCCAGTACGGGATTTTTTATGCGGTTTATATCATTTTCAAAATATTATATTTGTATTGATTATTTAACAAAAAACACAAAAATCCGTTAAACAATAGGCTTTACAAACTATACCATTTTATTAAATTCGCGTTTTAATCGGCGAATAATTTTTTTCTCCAAGCGAGAAATATAAGATTGAGATATTCCTAATTGCTCAGCTACATCTTTTTGTGTTTGTTCTTTATTTCCGCTAAGACCAAAACGCATTTCCATAATTTGTTTTTCGCGGCCATTCAAAGTTGATAATGCCGATTTTAGTAAGTTTTTATCAACAGACAGGTCTAAATCTTTTGTAATGATATTTTCATCAGTACCTAAAACATCTGATAGTAACAACTCATTGCCATCCCAATCAACATTTAACGGTTCATCAAAAGAAATCTCCGTCTTACGCTTGTTGTTTCGCCTTAAGTACATCAGTATTTCGTTCTCTATGCACCTTGAAGCATACGTTGCTAACTTAATATTCTTCTCAGGATTAAAAGTGTTAACAGCTTTAATTAACCCGATTGAACCTATACTAATTAAGTCTTCAATATGAATACCGGTATTTTCAAACTTTTTCGCTATATAAACCACAAGTCTTAAATTATGTTCAATTAACTTAGATTTTGCTTTTGGGTCACCTTCCTTGACTCGGTCAAGCATCTCTTTCTCTTCTTCTTTGGACAGTGGTGGCGGTAGTGCCTCACTTCCACCAATGTAATAGATTTCATCTGGATCGCCTTTTATTTTTATAATAATCGATAAGAAAAATGATTTTATATGATACCAAACTCGCTTCATCAAATTACTCCTTTCACATGTTGTACTTTTGTATTTTTCGACTGTAATAACAATGGATGTAGTAAACAGTTGTATGTTATTCTGTTAGAGAACTCTCCAAAGTGAATGCCCACATACACTCTTTTTGTCATGTGCATATATTGATTTACTCGAATACCGACATGTTGAATTTGAAAAACTGGGATTGTATCTTGTTCACCTCCGGCCATTTTGAGTGGTATATATTCAACTTGTAATGCTTCGTCATACGTGGCATCCTTTTGCTTTAACCTATTTATTTTTTTATCACCAAACCAATCAACTCCCGTTTGTTCATCAATGAGCATAATCGGTTTTTGGGTTAACGGATGTGTTAACTGGTTTCCTGTGTCATAAAATCCTTTCAAATGGAACTTTCTGTTTGAATCCAACTGAACGACCACATCATAAAGTTGTTCGTGACGCAATTTGATGACGGATAAGTAATGAAGTCGGTCCTTCGTAAACCATAAAAAGATTGGAAATCCGATTAGGACAAAAATCCAACTGACTAAATTTCCGTATGCTATATGGTTTAGCCAGGGCAAGGACACTTCTTGCGACTGAAGTATGTAATGTAAGCCAAATAAGCCACCTCCAATCGTGAAATTGACTAAATAAAAGCTAAAAAAATACGTTATGAATCGACTTATATTTATAAAACGAAAAGCGATTAATATGATCCCGAAGGAGTACACTAGTTTAACGATTGGAAAATTAAGCCAGTCCAAAGCGGGAACAAATGACAAAGGAATAATTAATGAGGCAAAAAAGCTCGCAATAAAAATTCTTTTATGCGAAAACGGCATGCGTGATAACCAGCCCACAACGAGCAAAACTAACCAATCAAATAATAGATTTAGTGCCCAAATTAAATCGAGATAGATTTGCACATTCGTCATCCTTAATAGAACTAAATCTTTTAGTTATATTAAAGTATAAAAAAGAAGGCCGAAAAATTATGTCAATTTTTCGGCCTTTTTTACATCTAATTTTGCAATGTTTTGTCATGATTGAGCATAACTAAAAAAATAAACCTGAGAGCTAGTGCTCACAGGTTTACTAATTAATTAATGATCACGATTACGATTTCGAAGGAACGTTGGAATATCTAATGTATCTTCTTCTAATGAAGGACGACGCGTCGTCGATGATGTTTCTTGTCTGCTTTGTTGTTGTTGATTTTGATTTTTATTGAAAGATGGATTTGAAGCAGGTCTTTGTTGATAAGTTTGATTACTTTCTTCTTTCTTGTTTTCATCAAAACCAGTCGCAATAACTGTTACAACAATCTCATCTTTAAGGTTTTCATTAATGACGGAACCAAAGATCACATTAACTTCCTGATCAGCTGCTGATGTAACAATCTCAGCTGCTTCTTGTACTTCAAATAGGCTGAGGTTCGCTCCACCAGAGATGTTCATGAGAACACCATGTGCACCATCAATAGATGTTTCTAATAGCGGAGATGAAATAGCTTTCTTCGCAGCTTCGGTAGCTCGGTTTTCACCAGTAGCTAATCCGATTCCCATCAATGCAGAGCCTTTATCAGCCATAATCGTTTTAACGTCTGCAAAGTCAACGTTTATCAGACCAGGTACAGCAATTAAATCAGATATGCCTTGTACACCTTGACGCAGAACATTATCTGCTTCACGGAATGCTTCAAGCATTGGTGTATTTTTATCAACGATCTCAAGTAAGCGGTCGTTTGGAATGACGATTAGCGTATCAACATTTTCTTTTAGCTCATCGACACCGTTTGTTGCTTGAGATGAACGCTTACGACCTTCAAATAGGAATGGACGTGTCACAACACCTACCGTTAGTGCATTAATTTCTTTTGCGATTTGTGCAATTACAGGAGCAGCACCTGTACCTGTTCCACCGCCCATACCAGCAGTAACAAAGACCATATCTGCACCTTGTAGCGCTTCTTCGATCTGTTCTTTGCTTTCTTCAGCGGCTTTTTTACCAACATCTGGATTAGCGCCTGCACCTAGTCCTCTTGTTAATTTTTCACCTATTTGAAGCTTCGTTTCAGCTTTTGATAGATTAAGAGCTTGTGCATCTGTATTAACAGCTATGAATTCAACACCTTGTACACCGTGTTCAATCATTCGATTAACGGCGTTTGAACCACCGCCTCCGCAGCCGATGACTTTTATTTTAGCTAATTGATCTACATTTGATTCAAAATCTAACATCTTTTGTTCCTCCTATTGTTTCAAATTCATCATTTCTGCTTCTGTGAAGGAATCACTCTTGATTAATCGAAAAAGTAATTCTGTAATCGTTTAACTAAGTTTTCTTTATCTTTGGAGCGTGTTTTCTCTTTCTCGTTTTTCGGTTTAGCTTCAACTTTAGTTTTCTGATTTGATTTAGGTGCTGAATGAGTATCAGCACTTATTCCGCTTACATATTCTTTACCTTGTATTTTCGCATTACGATAGGCAAATTGCAAGGTACCTAGACCAACGGTAAAATGGGGTTCCCTTACACCGATATGTGTTGGAACTGACAACCGTACATTGGTTTGTAATATATCTCTTGCCAAGTCTTCAACTCCAGGTAAGCTCATGACTCCACCCGTTAATACATAACCTCCTGGTAAGTCTCTAAAACCCATTCGTCTAAATTCTTGTTGGACGAAATGATAAATCTCAGCAAGTCTTGCTTCTATAATTTCTGTAATCTGAACTTGATTAAATGTCTGCTTCTCTTTACTTCCAATAGTCGTAACATTAAACGTATTTTCTTCCATCGCATCTTTTAAGTAAGCATGTCCAAAGTCTTGTTTAATGACTTCAGCTTCTTCTGTCGTTGTTTTCATTCCGATGGATAAATCTTTCGTAATATTGTCTCCACCTAATGGGATAACCGATGTTTCAACAAGATTTCCATCAATAAAAGCTGAAACCGTTGTGCTCCCTGCACCAATATTGACTAGTCCAACACCTAAGTTTTTCTCATCCGGTGATAATGCCACATCACCAGAAGCTAGTGGTTGAAGGCAGATATCTTGTACTTGCAACCCTGCCCTTTCAACACATTTTAAGATATTATGTAAATTTGTTCGGCCACAAGTAATTAACGTACCTTGCATTTCTAAACGAACACCAATCATACCTCTTGGGTCCGTTATCTCATCTTGTCCATCAACTATAAATTGTTTTGGATAAACATCCACAATTTCTCTTTCAGGAGGAATGGACATGACCTGAGATGCTTCGATCACGCGTTGGATATCTTCATCAGCAATTTCTCTTGTTTCACTGGAAACTGCTACGACTCCATGACAATCCTGTAAATCAATATGACTACCATTAATGCTAACAATCACACTACGGATTTCCATATCCACCATGCGTTCTGCTTGATCAACTGCATTTTGTATCGAATGAACAGTTTGATCGATATCAACGATCGCACCTTTTTTCATTCCTTTTGATTCTGCTACTCCGACACCGATAACATTCATGGTATCTTTTGAAACTTCCCCAATGATTACTTTGATTTTGGAAGTACCGATATCTAGACTGACTAATATTTCACTACGATTCAACATTCGCACCTCCGACTAAGGCATCTACAAGTTGTATTCCTTATACACTATTTCCATATAATTTTGATAATACCTGCTACAAACTTCAAAAAATAACATTTTTCTACAAATTACGAAGCTGTATCCTCTTGTTCAGAATCAGCTGATTCTAACTCAACATCTTCTTCACCTGTACCATATGGTTTAAAATAGGCGCCTACATCGATATACAAGACACCTTCCATATCAGCTGTTAGTTGAGATGCGATAGAAGGATACACTTCCATTTTTTCTATAAAATTATGAATTGATGCAATCACTTCTTGTCCATCTGTTGTAAACATCTTCACTTGGTACTGATTGGAATCATCAGGGTCCCAATGAATCTCTGAGATTAATTGAACAATAGATGGATCTAGCTGCGATAGTTTTTGAGTTAACTGGGGTAAAAGGTCAGAATCTGAGAAATCATATAAAATCGGTGCATCTGCTCTTGGCACCTTTAACTCAATTTCTTCTAACACATTACCGTTTTCCAAAATCGGATGAAACAATTCATCTGATTTAACATAACCAACCCTATTAAATTCGTTAACCTCAATCACCACTTGATTATACCATTCTCTAGAAATAGATACGTCATTCACTTCTAGATGTTTTTCAATTTTCTGCTCAGTAGCTCCTGGGTCAAATCCCCAAAATGATTGATCGGTCTTTAGTTCGCTTAATCGTGTGATTTCATCTGAGGATACCACTCGATTTTGTTCTACTTTTATTGATTGAATATGACTTAAAGGAGATTGTAAATATACAATGACCAAAATTAAAAGCAGAATTAAAATTAAATAAGTGACAAATCGTCGATTAGCTTTTTTCTTACGTAATTGTTTCAGTTGAGGGATTCGATCTTCAATCGAAACTACTTTTTTTTCAGCCATTCAAAAAGCTTCCCCTTAATATAAATTCTATTTAAATATTATATCATAAGTTTAATAGTTATTAATAAGGTATTTTTGCTTAATTTAGAGAATTTCTACTTCTGTCACCATATTAATATCATATTCTTCTTTAACACGCTTTTTAATAAAGTTTATTAACGCCATAACATCTTCATATGACGCCTCGTCTTCATTCACGATAAAATTACCGTGCATGTCTGAAATTTTAGCTCCACCAATTTGATATCCTTTAAGATCAAGCTCTTCAACTAGTTTTCCTGCATAATTTGGTAATGGGTTTCTGAAAATGCTGCCCGCACATGGATAATCCCATGGCTGAGTTTCTCTTCTATACTCTTTATGTTTCTTAATTTCGGCTAAAATGTCCTGCTTATTTCCTTTATTAAGTTGAAATATAGCTTCAATACAATACCCTTTTCGTTCCTCTTGTAAAACAGATTTTCGATAATCGAATTTCATTTCTTCATTCGATAGCCATTCAGTCGTTCCATCTTCGAATAATATATGAGCTTTCACTAGTACCTTTGAAATATCAGATCCATGTGCGCCAGCGTTCATAAACACGCCTCCGCCAACACTACCTGGAATTCCTCCTGCAAACTCAAATCCACTTAATTCATCACGACTGATGATAGCTGATAATCGGACTAATGGGTAACCGCCACCAACTAAAATTTGATCACCATCAACTTCAAGGTGATCAAGCCCCTTACCGAATTGAATGACAGCGCCTCGTATGCCTTCGTCTGGAATGAGCAAATTAGAGCCCCGTCCAATGACGCGAATTGGAATATGATGTTCGTTTAAAATGACCAAAGCGTCTTTGAGGCCATCGATTGATTTTGGCTGAATAAAAAGGTCAGCTGGCCCGCCTATTTTTATCGTTGTATGTTTGGATAAAGGTTCATCGACTAATACTTTTCCAATTGATTTATCGTTTAATTTATTGACTATATCTTGCATGTACGACCATCCTTTGAATTAATCTTAAATCTAGACTTTATTATAAGGCTTTTCATTACTTAATTGTCGCATAACGGCTAATATTTAACAATATACCAATTGATAATAACGTTAAGGTTAATGAAGAGCCGCCATAGCTTAAAAGAGGTAATGTAATACCTGTAACTGGAATAAGGCCAATGACAACACTAATATTAATCATGACCTGAATTACAATCATTGACGTGATACCGAAAGCCAAAATAGAAGCTGAGTGGTCTTGAGCATGTACGGATATTAAGATACCTCGCCAAACGACCACTAAAAATAAGAATAAAATGAAAGACCCGCCGATTAATCCTAATTCCTCAGCGATGACAGAGAATATAAAATCAGTTTGAGGTTCTGGCAAATAGAAATATTTTTGCATACTATTCCCGAAGCCTAGCCCCATTAAACCTCCAGGGCCAATTGCATACAAAGATTGGATAATTTGAAACCCATCACCTAAAGGATCTTCCCACGGATTTAAAAAAGCTTGAATACGACTTATTCTATATGGTGCTGAAATGATTAAGCCGGCTAAAGCAACTAACCCCATTACAGCTAAACCAATAAAGTGATTAATTTTTGCTCCCGTGACGAACAGAATTAACATACCCGTTAAAACCAAAACTAAACCAGTTCCAAGATCTGGCTGTAGCATGATTAAGCCGAATGGAAAAATGATTAATAAAAGCATTGGCAAAAACCCTTTAAATAACATAGGTAAATCATGCTGTTTAGTTGGAAGCATTTTAGCAAATAAGAGAATCAGTCCAAGTTTCATAAATTCACTAGGTTGGATGCTAAAAGCACCGACGCCAATCCAACTATTCGCACCACCTCTAACCATACCAATTCCAGGAATAAATAATGCAATTAAAAGTAATATACATAAAATATAAATGGTCACAGCCCAGTTAACCCATTTAAAATAAGGGATCTTAACCATCACCCAGATACCGATTAAACCTACAACTGCAAATAATAATTGACGCTTTAAATAAAAATTAGGATCATCAAATTTATAATCTGACCACACTGATGAAGCACTATACACCATCAAAACGCCTATTAATAATAATAATATGACTGCAGTTAATAAAACGTAATCCAATCCTGATTCAGTTTTTTTATTCACAAAAAAACACCCCTAACTCCAATAGAAGTCGGGGCTAAAGATAGACAAGCCCCTAATAAAACTTATGCACCAAATCAATAAACATGTCCCCGCGTTCTTCAAAGGATTTAAATTGATCCCAGCTGGCACATGCAGGAGAAAATAATATTATGTCTCCTGGTTGGCTGAATTCGTAAGCCTTATTAGTTGCTTGTTCTAAATTGTCAACGAGTGTTACAGAATCAAAATTAAGCCGTTCGGCAGCTCGTTTAATTTTTTCAGCAGATTGTCCGTAGACTACACAATGGCTAACAGAATCAAATGATTTAACTAATTCATCAAACTCATTACCACGATCTAGGCCTCCAGCTATTAGCACAATCGGATTATTAAAAGCACGGATCGCTTTTAACGACGCTGAAATATTCGTAGCTTTTGAATCGTTAAAAAATTGACGGGCATGAATAGTATCAACATATTGCAGACGATGTTTTACACCTGTAAACGTTTTTAATACGTTTACAATAGTTTCATTAAGAACTCCAAAGTGTTTACCGATCGAAATAGCTACTAAAACATTTTCTAAATTATGATCACCAGGTAATGCAACGCCTTCTCTATCCATGACCTTCTCACCATTAAAATAAATCACGTCGTTTTCAACGTAAGTAAGCGCATGACCTTTTACTGAAAAAGGCCATAATCGAGCTTTAGCATCTTTTACACGGCGCGATAAATAAGCTTCATCTTGATTATAAATTAAAATGTCATTAGATGTTTGGTTAGCCGTGATATTTAACTTAGACTGAACATAATCATCCATTGTTTTATGATAATCTAAATGAGCTTCTGTGATATTAAGCAGTACTGCAATATCAGGTTTAAACTCTTGAACAGCCTTCAGCTGAAAAGAGGATAATTCCATTACAACGGGTTGTCCTTCCCTCTGCACTCTTGCAACCTGTGTAGCTACTTCACCTATATTACCAGCGATTAATGGGTTAAGACCTGCTTGATTTAGAACCTCGTGAACTAAAGTTGTCGTTGTGGTTTTACCATTTGATCCAGTAATCGCAATAATTGGACCGTCAATTAATCGATAGGCCAACTCAATCTCTGTCACAACTGGTATATTACGCTTTTCAGCCTCTTCAATTAATTTATGATCATAAGGTATGCCAGGGTTTTTTACGATTAAATCAACATTATCCAAAATAGAAAATGGATGATGTCCTGTCACTACTTCAACACCTAAAGAATCAAAGCGTTGAGCCACTTGATTATCTTCTATTGGTGTTAAGTCATTAATTTTAAAAGAAACTTCACTATCATATAGCAATTGTGCTGCCGCTTCACCACTTCGGGCTAACCCAAGCACTAAAACTTGATTGTATGGAAAATGTGTTAGTTTTTTCACTAGATTCCCACCTCAATAAATAGCCCGAGTGCTGCACACATCAGTCCAACTAACCAAAATGTTACAACTACGCGCCATTCTGACCAGCCTGACAACTCATAATGGTGGTGTAAAGGGCTCATTTTAAAGATTCGTTTACCATCCGTTAATTTGAAGTATACAACTTGAATTATGACAGATAATGTTTCTATAACAAATACGCCACCAACTATGATTAATAATAGCTCTAACTTCATTAAGATGGCAATCGTCGCTAAAATAGCTCCAAGTGACAACGAACCTGTGTCTCCCATAAACACTTTTGCTGGATTCCGGTTAAAGACTAAAAAGCCGAGTAGTGATCCAACCACTGCTAGGGAGAATATTGTAATTTCTGGATCGACATGATGATAGGTTCCGATCACTGCATAGGTCGCAAATGCAATAGAGGCCGTACCAGCTACTAAACCATCGAGGCCGTCTGTTAGATTAACGGCATTGGATGCCCCAACAAGCATCAATAGAATCAAGATTCCGTAGAACCAAGCGAATTCCATAGAAAATTCCGTTCCTGGAATCGTGATCGTTGTATCAAATCCATGATTGTGAAGCACAATATAGACAACGACTGCAATAAATAGCTGGAATAACATCTTTTGTTTTGACGTTAACCCTAAGTTTCGCTTTTTAATAATTTTTATAAAATCATCTAAAAATCCGATTAGTCCGTAACCGATTAAAACAAATAATAATATAAACAATTCACTTGTCATCGTCATAGGTTCATATTTGAACGCCATCACTAATGTCGTAAATATAATCGATAAAATAATTAATACGCCACCCATCGTTGGCGTGCCTGATTTAGCCTGGTGAGATTGCGGCCCTTCTTCTCGAATGCTTTGGCCAAACTTCAATCGTCTTAAAAACGGAATGATTATCGGTGAAATAATGACCGTAAACAAAAATGCAATCCCGATGGTTAATAATAATACGGATTGTGGTAACATGTTTCTCTTCCCTTCAATACATTATTAATTGGTCTACATCTTTAGCTGTTCTGCTACCTCTTCTAATTGAAGACCTCTAGAGGCTTTTAATAAAACTACCGTATCTGAGTCTATCATATCTTTGATATAGTTTGACATAGTCTTTTTATCCTCAAAATGTTTCTGTACGCCTTTATAGTTGATTGGTAATCCTTCTAAAATATATTGACTTTCTTCTCCAATGGTTAATACATAATCAATATTTGAATCAATCGCTTGTCCTACTTTATAGTGCTCTTCTTTTGAGAACTCACCTAATTCAAGAATGTCTCCCAGTACAACAATTTTTTTATTATAATCCATGTGTTTGATCACATCAATAGAAGCAATCATAGATGTGGCAGAAGCATTATAAGCATCATTTATGATTGTTGAACCATTCAAGCCTTCCTGCTGTTCAAATCGCATAGATGGAAGGCTCAGTTGCGTGAGGTTCTGTTTAATATCACCAGCATTTAACCCTAAAGAATCACATAGAGCTAAAGCAAAAGTAGCATTTTTAGCCTGATGGCTTCCTAATAACGGAATCTCATATGAGGAACCATTAACGTTAAACACCGTCGAATGGTCATTTAACGATACATCAGTAATACTGTAATCATTTTGGGAAGAAAAACCGCATGTTAGCTGTTTAAATTGGCGAGGTTGGGTTATTAATGGCTCATCACCATCAATAATCAAGACACTTGAGTCGTTAAAACCAGCTGTAATTTCCAGTTTAGCCTGT
This sequence comes from Aquisalibacillus elongatus, assembly GCF_003843875.1. GTDB lineage: Bacteria > Bacillota > Bacilli > Bacillales > Alkalibacillaceae > Aquisalibacillus > Aquisalibacillus elongatus. The sequence continues at coordinate 797,660 of NZ_RKRF01000007.1, forward strand.
GCAATTCCTTCACGGCTTCCTAAATGTTCAATATGTGAAGTTCCAATGTTTGTAATGATCCCATAATTGGGTTTTACAATATGTGATAAACGTTCAATTTCACCAAATGAATTCATCCCCATCTCGGCAACTAACGCATCTGTATTAGGTTCCATACTTAACACCGTTAGTGGGAGGCCAATATGATTATTTAAATTACCTTCTGTTTTCCAAACGTTATATTGGCCTCTTAAACAACTGGCAACTATTTCTTTCGTTGTCGTCTTACCATTCGAGCCAGTCACACCAATAACGACTGGATTAACTAAGTCACGATAACTAGTGGCTAGTTGTTGTAAAGCGATTGTCGTATCTTCTACGTAAAATACAGTCACATCATCTGGAATTTGACCTATATCTTGACGACTCGATAAAATCGCAACTGCTCCATTTTCTATAGCTTGTGGAATAAAATCATGAGCGTCAAAACGCTCGCCAATAATAGGGATAAACAACTGATTCTGTTGTTCCTTCCGGCTATCAATGGATATTTGATGAATTTCTTTCTCCGGATCTAATTGTATGTAGTTAGGAAAAATAGTTGATAAAAATTGTAGATTAAATTTCTTCATAATTTACGATGACTCCTTCATTCTTTTTTCTATATAGGTTCTCGCTATTTCACGATCATCGAAACGGTGTCTTTTTCCTCGAACTTCTTGATACGTTTCATGACCTTTTCCAGCAATTAAGACAATGTCATCCTTTGCCGCACATACAATTGCTTTCTCAATGGCTTCCGTTCGATTGATGAGGACGGTGTATTGATCGAGTGATAAATGGCCGGTCATGTCTTTTAAAATATCTTTCGGGTCTTCATATCTCGGATTATCCGATGTGAAGATTGTAAAATCACTATACTGTACTGCTACATCTGCCATTTTCGGTCTCTTGCCCCGATCGCGATCTCCACCACATCCGACAACCGTAATAATTCTATTCTGTTTCAAATCACTTAGTGTACTTAAGACGTTCTCTAATGAATCTGGGGTATGAGCGTAATCAACAATCACATTAAAGTTTTGGCCTAAGTCTACAGATTCAACTCGACCAGGAATACCTTTCGACTGACCTAAGGCTTTTATAATGGTCTCTTTAGGAATCTTATGATGAATAGCTACAGATATAGCTGCTAATATATTATATACATTAAACCGACCTGTTAAATGGGATGAAACAGTAAATGAGTCGAACGGTGTTAGCACTTTAAACGTTGATTGATTTGCTTTGAGCTTCATGTGTTGCGCTTTCACAAAACAATCATCTGACAATCCATATGTCATGACTGGGAATGGGGTTGCTCTAGACATAGCTTCAGCATAATTGTCATCAAGATTAATGACAGCTATTTTATTCTGTTTATAATCATTCCCTAATTGTGAAAATAATAACGATTTAGCATAAGCATAATCATTCATATTTAAATGGTAATCTAAATGGTCTTGCGTTAAATTAGTAAAAACCACTGTATCGAATTGAATTCCATACACACGCCCTAAATGTAATGCATGAGAAGAGACTTCCATAATTACAGTTTCGACACCTTTGCGCTTCATTAACCGTAAATGCTTATGCAGAAATAAACTATCAGGTGTCGTATTTGTTAATTTGTATGATTCATTGCCGATTTTCATATCAATGGTTCCAATGATGGCCGTTTGACTACCATTCGTTTTAAATATTGCATCCAATAAATAGGTTGTCGTTGTTTTACCATTTGTTCCCGTCACACCAATAATCGTAAGCTCCTGACTCGGACTTCCATAAAAATAGTCAGCTAAAATGGCTAACGCCTTTTGAGTGCTAGGTACATAAATCACGGGGAGTGATGATGTAATTTCTTTCTCAGCAATAATGGCACACGCCCCGCGCTTTTCTGCCTCTCGAACATACTCATGACCATCAGCTTGAAATCCTTTTATACAAACAAACAATGAATCTTTCTCTACTTTTCTTGAATCCATTTCAATAGTTGAGATTAATTGATTGGTAGGAACGTTTTCTGTGTCGTAAACCTTGAGGACTGGCATTAGCTCATGTAAAAACATGGCAAACTCCTACCTTCATGTTGTATTTATACATTCATTCATATTATAGCAAAGTAGAGCTTGTATAAATAAGTTAAATTTTAGTTTTCATTAGATTCTCCAAGATGAACCCTTATGGTCGAACCAGATTCAACTTTAACGCCCGGTTCAGGCGATTGTGATATAATCTGGTCGCCTTCTCCGTGAACATCTAGCCTTAAATCGATTAAATAATTTCGAATGTCATCTACATCTTTACCAACTAGCCCCGGAACTTCTACTTTAGGAGAATCTGGCCATTGGTATTCTTTGTCTAATCCGCCTTCTCGCTTCGGTACATCTTTCTTACTTAAAATATCTGCTAAAATCTTTCCTCCGATTGGACTTGATACAACGCCCCCGAACTGAACCGTGTTTTTAGGATTGTCGATCGCGACATAAACTAAGTATTCTGGGTCATCAGCTGGTGCGAAGCCCATAAATGAAACGATATGATTATTTTCTAAATAGCGACCATCAGGCCCTACTTTTTGAGCGGTACCTGTTTTTCCTCCAACTCTATACCCATCTAAGTATGCTCCTCGACCAGTACCTTTCGCAACAACAGTTTCTAAAGCTCGACGGACTTCTTTTGAGGTTTCTTCACTAATGACTTGTTCTTTTAGGGTTGGTTCCCTTTTTTCAATTTCTTCACCTGTAATCGGATCAATTAACCCTTTTACGACATAGGGTTCATAAAGATAACCACCATTGATGGCAGCTGCTACAGCTGTAATTTGTTGAATTGGCGTTACCGAAACGCCTTGACCGAAGGCTGATGTTGCTAATTCAATTGGACCAATTTGTTCTTCGCTAAATAAAATCCCTGAACTTTCACCCTCTAGGTCAATCCCAGTCTTCGTACCAAATCCAAATTCTCGAATATACGTAAATAGTCGCTCTTCACCAAGTAATTGACCTAAATTAACAAAACCAGGGTTACAAGAGTTTTGAACAACCTCTAAATAACTTTGACTTCCATGTCCACCACTGCTCCAACATCTTATTCTAGCACCTGCAACTTTTACATGGCCTGAATCATAATAAGTATCTTCATCTAAGTCGACTAAATTCTCCTCTATAGCCGAAGCAAGCGTCATAATTTTAAATGTTGAACCTGGTTCATAGGTGCTAAAGACAGGTAGGTTACGATTATATACTTCTGGTGATACGGATTGATATTCCAGTGGATGAAATGTCGGACGACTAGACATAGCTAAAATTTCTGCATTATCAGGGTCCATCACAATGGCTAGTGAACTATCTGGGTCATACTTTGCTTCAGCAATGTCCAGTTCCCTTTCAACGATGGATTGAATTTCTGCATCAATCGTTAAAGATAAATGTTTTCCGTCTTCAGGAGGTTGATAACGATTGGATAATTGATTCAGTCGTCTTCCTTTAGCATCTGAAAAAAATGATAACGCACCAGAGTCTCCGCTCAATTCATCGTTATAACTCGCTTCTAATCCTGCTAGTCCTTGGTTATCAATTCCAGTAAAACCTAAAACGTGTGACAACTGCTCTTCGTAAGGATATTCTCTTTTGGAATCCTGCGCTAAATACACACCCGGCTCATTTAACATTCTAATTTCATCAGCCTGTTCGTCCGTTAATTTACGACCTTCAGGGTGAATGATCTCAACGGAAGCCACTTTCGTTAAATGATCATGAGCTTTTTCTTCTGAAATATCGATAATATCAGATAATCGTTTTGCCACTTGTTCAGGACCTTCAATTTGCCTAGGGACGACCACTAATGTTGGAGCTAATTGGTTGTCCACTAATACATCACCATTACGATCAAGAATCTTGCCTCGTTCTGCATAAAGCGGTATATCACGACTCCACAATTCCTCAGCTTTAGCTAGTATTTCGCCACTTGATACGAGCTGAACATATGCCAGTCGCCCAACCATAATTACGAAATACAATGCAATTAATAAAAAAACAGCGATCAAACGTTTCTTCATAGTTACGGCAGCAATTCGTCTCAATGTGTCATTCTCCTTTGCACATATGCTTGTATTAAAACTATGAAAAAACGTATTAAATTAGACCACTGTTTCTCATTAATCTCTATTCTTCTCTTTTTACTCTTCAGTCTCTTTTTGATCTTGTTGTTCTTCTGCTGGTTCTTCCAAATAGTCAGAAGATAATTCAACAATTAAGTGACTGTCCTCTGTTATTTCAGCTCCTACAGATAAGTTTTGCTTTGTAACGAAACCTTCACCAATAAAATCAAGTTCCATATCGACCAATTCTACTAATGAAAGAATATCTCTTAGCGTCCAATCCGTTACATCAGGCATAGTCGCAGTTCCGTTCGTTTTTAACAAGATATGCTGATTAGGATATGCTGATGAACCTTCTTTCGGAATCGATTCGTCTATTTCTTCGCCTTCTCCTACAACTGTTACTGTCATACCTTGTTCTTCCAAACGACTGACGACCTCATGTGTTGATTGACCATAGATAGAGTTTAAATCAATTTTTTCTACGGTTTGATCAGTTGATTGGTCTGGTTCGATTTCTAAATAATGCAGACTGTTTTCCATTACGGTCTTATAAATGTAGGATGTTAGCTCTGAACCGTATTCACCCTCAAGGTCTGGTTTTTCAACGGCAACATACATCATAAGCTCCGGATCTTCCTTTGGCGCCATTCCTATAAATGAATAAACATAACTGTCACGTCCACTATGGTAGCCTCCACTAGGGTCAGGTGTTTCAGCCGTTCCTGTTTTACCAAATGTAGAGAAATTTTCTAATTGAAAACGTCTAGCAGTCCCTTCTTCTGATGTAACAGTTGATTCTAGTAAGTCTTTTACTTGTTGCGCCGTATCTGCTGAAATAGGTTCACCAACGTATTCAGTTTCTGCTTCATATAAGGCCTTCTTACTTTTTGGATCCATAATCTTTGATGTAACATAAGGTTTTACCATTTTACCTTCATTAGCTAATGCCGTTGCAGCTTTCATTATTTGAATTGGTGTAAAAGTAGAACCTTGCCCAAATGAAGTTGTGATTTGCTCCATCGGATACGTATAGGATAATTGACCAACTTTTTCACCATTTAGATCAATTCCAGTCGCACGATTAAAATGAAAGCTTTCTAGGTAATCTTTATATTGGTCAGGTCCTAGCTGTTCCCACAATATTTTAGCGAAAGCCACGTTAGATGAATGTTGCACACCTTCGTTATAAGTAATTTCTCCCCAACCTTCACCATTATTGTGGTCTCTTATTACCCTAAAGTTTTCATTTATGCGATAACGTCCAGATTTATACGTATCAGAGCCATTATAAACACCTTCTTCAATAGCGGCAGAAAGAGTAAAAATTTTCATCGTTGAACCAGGCTCAAAAGGAGATGATATAACATCGTTATACCAGTTTTCAATGTTCTCTTTTGTATTGGGATCAAAGGATGGTCGATTACTCATTGCCAATACTTCACCTGTTTTAGGGTCCATTACCGCAGCCATTATACTCTCTGGATTGTATTGTTCATCTACTGTTGTCATCGCATCTTCAAGAAACGTTTGGATTTTTTGATCAATTGTTAAATAAACATCATTTCCATCTTCAGGTGATTGAATTAGCTCTTCTGCATTTAACAGTTTATAGCCATATTTATCCCTTTTGTAGCTTACCGAACCATTGACGCCACGAAGGTCCTCATCGTACATGCCTTCAACACCATACGTCCCGACCTCTTCTTCTTCACCTGTTTCTTCATTAAGTTTCATTTCCGTAAAGCCAATAACTTGTGAAGCAAATTTGTCATTTGGGTAGTAACGTTGTGGCCGCTCGGTAAGATAAATTCCAGGAAGGTCTAATGACTCGATTTCATCCTTCTGTTCTGTAGATAAAGCACTGCCTGCATGACTAAATTCTACTTGGAATCTATCGTTTTCTTTGCCATTTTCCAATATATTGTAGATTTGGTCCGAATCCATATTAATAACCGACGATAATTGGTTGGCGGTTTCTTGAAGGTTTTCAACATGTAATGACTCGGATGCATTTTTAGAATAACCTTCATCTAAAATAGCATATAACGTATAGACTGTTTTATTTCCTGCTAATACCATACCTGTCTGATCATAAATCTCTCCACGTTCTGCATCTAGTTCACTATTGACATAACGAAAACGGTCCGCATAATCAACTAAATCGACCGCTTGTACTTCGCCATGAAATTGAATGTACATAAAACGGCCGATTATTAAGAGAAAGATTAGTGTAAATATGGATATGACTAAAAACGACATGACATTTTTATAGTTTAATTTAAACATCGTTATTTAACACACCTTAATTATTTTCGGAGGCTTGTCTAACTTGTGCGTGCTTAATATTCAAACCATGTTCTTCAGCAATCGATAAGATTCGACTCGGCTTACTCATCTCTTTAACTTCAGCCGTTAAAGTTGTGTTAATGGTTTCTTGTTTTGATATTTCTTCGTTAATTTGCTGAACATCACGGTTCAGACTATCTACCGAAGAAGAATATTGTACACTTAAGATCATTGCAACAGCTATTAATACTAATCCTGTTGTATAAAGTACTTTTTCACCTTTTGTAAACCAAGCTTTTTTCTTTGGTTGCTGTTTGACTTGTCTCTGCGGTTCTTGATATGTCTTTCTCTCAGGAACCATTGAATACTTTCTAATTTGTTCTGCTGCCATATACTATTGCCTCCTTCGATTTATAGAAAATTGTGGGTCCCAATCCTTCACTTTTTCTACGATTCTTAATTTAGCTGACCTTGACCTGCGATTTTCTTCAAGCTCATCTTCAGAAGGGACGATTGGCTTTCGAGTCACTAATTTAAATGGTGGTTGGACTTCATCAGGCATTACCGGTAAATTTTTAGGAATTGGTGGAGGTGTACTCCACGTTTTCATCGATTGCTTACAAATTCTATCTTCTAAAGAATGAAAGGTAATAACAGCAAGTCGACCACCGATTGCTAATTTTCTCGCAGCCTGCTCCAAAGCTTCTTCAAAAACATTTAATTCATCGTTTACAGCGATTCGTATTGCCTGAAAAACGCGTTTTGCTGGATGCCCACCCTTACGACGTGCGTATGCGGGAATGCCTTCTTTTATTAATTCAACTAATTCAAAAGTTGTTTCAATAGGTTTTTGTTCTCTTGCTTGTTCAATTTTTCTTGCGATTTGTTTTGAAAATTTCTCCTCACCGTACCTTGAGAAAGTCTTTACCAAGTCTTCAAATGCCCATTCATTAATAATGTCGTATGCGCTTAATGGATCTTCTTGATTCATTCGCATATCTAATGGGGCATCATGTTGGTAACTAAACCCTCTTTCGGCTTCATCTAATTGTGGAGAAGATACTCCCAAATCAAAAATAATGCCATCTACTTCAGCTATACCTAACTGATTTAACTCTTCTTCTAAGTGAGCAAAATTTTGGTGTATGAGTTTAATTTGTTTCCCATATGGTTCTAAAACTTGCTCAGCATATCGAATGGCTTTTACATCCTGATCAAATGCGATTAGCTGTCCATTTTCAGCTAACTCTTTAGCGATACGGCTTGAATGACCAGCACCGCCGAGCGTGCAATCGACATAAATGCCATTATCTTTGATGTTTAACCCTTCAATTGCTTCTTGATTCAAGACGCTGTAGTGCTCGTACATGTTGGCACCTCTTTATGCTAAATGTCGAAATCCATCATATTCTCTGCAATTTCTGCAAATGATTCTTCGGATTCTTCCACGTATTCTTCCCATTTTTCTTTTGCCCATAATTCAATTCGATTAGAAACACCAATGACAACACATTCTTTTTCTAAATCGGCATAGTTTCTAAGTGGCGACGGGATATTAATACGACCTTGTTTATCAATTTCACATTCGATCGCACCAGAGAAGAAAAAACGAGTAAAAGCTCTTGCATCCTTTTTAGTCAGTGGGAGCTTTTTTAACTTCTCTTCTAAAATTCGCCACTCTTCTTGTGGGTACGCAAATAAACAGTTATCTAAACCACGCGTTAGGACAAATGACTCGCCTAATCCATCACGAAATTTAGAAGGTACAATAATTCGACCTTTTGTATCTATATTATGTTGAAATTCACCCATGAACATAGACTTCGCCCCACTTTGTGAACAGTTTACCACATCCCCCCACTTTCTACCACCTAATTTTTAAATTTTTTATAAAAAATATAAAAAAGCATGTCCAGAAATACTCTGAACATGCTAAATGACTGTATTTTATTCAACTATATATGAAGTGGTAGATGGTGGGTGATGAGTGGTTAGATCGATACCACTAAATGATCTTGCTCCCACCTGGGTGGTACATCGAGTAAATTAAATGGTAAGTCAGGTCCATACTCATTCATAAAATATACAATATTCCAAACGCGCTCTTGTAATCCTTTATTCGGATAATAAAAATGATTTAATTCGTCAAAACATCGAATAGATTGCTGGTGCTTACGACGAAGTTCTTGTTTTATGCGTTTTTCTAATTGATTAATATCTTCATGAATTCTGTCTAAGTTTGATTCAGCATATGCCCCTAAGTCATCTTGGATGTCAAAAGCGAGATCTTGTAATGGTTTATGAACGAATTCTAGTTCTTGTTTAACATTCTCCACAACTTCTTCAATTGGCTTCGAGGTTTGGCGGTTGAGCCAATTCATCTTGTGTTGAAAAATACCTTTAGATATTAAATCCTCGAACTTAACATGGTGTCTTAAGATCCATTGTTCATGCTTAGCCCCTAATAACGTTAAGGATAATCTCGGCATCACAATAGGAAATTGAAGTCCTAAGCGTTCAAACGCTGGTTTAAGAACCGACCAATAAGCTATTTCACCGGGACCACCGACAAAGGACAATACAGGGAAAACATACTCCTGCATAATAGGTCTAGTCACGACGTTATTACTAAACAGGCGCGGATTTGACTTAATTTTTTGGATTAATTCTTCTGTTGTAAACTGAACACCCATCTCTTCATTTAGCCAATGATCACCTTTACGTTCTAATAAAAAACGCTCACCATTCACATGGTAAAATAAATGGCCATCTTCTGTTGTTGCATCAAGAGAAATACTATACCCTTTATCTTCTTGGGTCTCAATTTGATCAACGACTGATTCGGCAATCTCATTTTGATGTTGGACCATTTCGACGAAGTAGTCCGCTTCTATGTCACGAAGTTCATCAGCATCAGAATCAACTAGCACTAAACCTTCATGAGCAAACAATGTGTTTGTAAACTTAGCAAACAAATCAACATACGTATCGCCATCTTCAACTAAATTAATTAGACGCTCATATAAATCGTTTGTGTATTCTGTTTCACGTAACGATTTAAAAAGGTCGTTGATCCAAGCCAACATACTTTCTTTATCTATCACTCGTTTAGATACAGGTGTTTTCTCTGGATCAGTCGATTGAATTCGATGTTTATGAAGACGCTGATCTTGATAAGTATAAACATGATTGATCTCTTCAAAGTCATGATCTTCTCCTGCCATCCAAAACACAGGAATCACCGGTTGTTGAAGATACTCTCGTTGTTCTTTTGCTTGAACAATAATTGAAATTATTTTATGAATCGTATATAACGGTCCAGAGAAAAGTCCAGCCTGTTGACCGCCAATTACGACAACAGCGTTTGGATCGTTTAACGCCTCAATATGATTCAAAACAGCTTCAGATGTTCCCCATTTTTGATATTGTTTTTTTAAAGCGTCCGTTAAAGCTTCTCGTTTAAAATCCTGACTTGATAAATAATCATGGCGCTTCTTATAGTTTCGAATTTGATAAGGATCATAATGAAACTGTGTCATGATGGACTCTTCACGATTTCTATAATCTTGTATAAGTGCTGATTGTTTTGGTAAATGTACTGAATGTACTTTCATTGCTATACCTTCCTTTTAACGATCGCGTTTATTCTGTCTGTTATTTTAACGGATTGAATCACGTTTTTCACTTTATTTGTTTGTCATTAAAAATTAACCCAAATTCCAATAGGTAGAAGTAACAAATAACTTATAGCTAATAAGACGAATCCTGCTCGCCAGACTAGCCTCGCAGCCATCCAGATATTAACTTCCAGATCTTTACGCCATTGAATTGTGATTACAAACAAAATAGCAATCATATACGTTATAATGGTCCAGGTTAAAAAGGAGTAGTCAAAAATAATAAATAAAATGGCATTAACAGCTAGGATAAAAAATACATTCGATAAGTCCGCTGCTATTTTGGTGGACCGAGTTGCTTGTTTTGTTGTTTTCTTAAGAATAATAAAAATTATAAAAAATGAAATATACGGAATGGTAGCTAATATAGCTATTATTGTCGTTACAAAATCCATAACACGTTACTCCCTCAGCCCTTCTTTTGCTTTAACCATATGATAAACATTTGTTTGATAAGGTAAAAAATCACTTGATTTCTTTAGTATGTATCCATTTATAAAATCAATTTCAGTTTGGCGTTTAGCTTGGATGTCACTCAACATAGATGAATAGTTTTCTTTAGTTTGTTCAGCGACTTGTCTCACACGTTCCCAAGCTTCATCTTCATCCACATTTAACGTCATGGCCGCTTCTTTTGTTAACTTTTTCGCTAAATACTTAAGGTGATCATTGGTCATGATAGAACCATTACGACAATTGAATATGGCTGTAAGTGGATTAATAACACTATTAACGATTAATTTTCTATTTAGAACATCTGTTATAGAGCCATGCTCTTTGACCGGAAAATCTAATTGGTACAGTGCAAGGCTTATGTCTACAGCTAATTCAGCATGATGTTTATGTAATGCTCCCAGCCGAATTTTACCGAGCCCTTTTAAACTTACCTCATTGTCTTTGATTTTTACAATACCATGCTCACAAACACCTAGTAATATTGGATGTGGTAGATGATGAATCTTCTCAATATGTCCTTGGCCGTTTTGAAGAAATAAAATAGGTGTATGTCGACCAACTAATTCCAATGTCGGGATTAAAGTATCAATAGCCATTTGTTTCGTACAAATAATAATTAAATCATGCTCTTTAAACTTTTGGCTAGTTGTGACACTAACAAAGGTTTCAGAATTGTCTACTATAATTCCTTGATCCTTTATTTCATTTGCCTGCTCCTCTCTTCTAACATACCCTGTAACTTCGTGTCGCTTAGCTAAACTAGAAGCAATAAACAATCCAACGGCTCCAAGTCCAATAACTCCAATATTCATCATACCACGCACCTGTTTTTATTACATTTTATCAAAAATTATCAACTTACGGACATATATGTCGAATAAAATATCATAACGCTTCCATTTTCAATAGTGCATATTTATACTATAATAATGAGTAGCACATTGAAGGGGGCTCTATATAATGTCAGGTGAGGTAGAACGACTATTAATTAATTTTAAAACGCTAGAAGAATTTAAAAAGTTTAAAGAATATGGTATCCAAGAATTATCCATGCTAGAAGATCTACAACATAACATGATCGAAAATAATAGCGAATCCCCATTTTACGGAGTTTATTATGGCAATTCATTAGTCGCTCGCATGAGCTTATATCAAGTGGATAAAAAATATGATTATTATTTTGATCCGAAGCAAGATTATCTAGAATTATGGAAACTCGAAGTCCTTGAAAATTATCGTCATAAAGGATTTGGTAAAAAGTTAGTGGACTTTGCTAAAAGCTTTAACTTGCCAATCAAAACAAATGCAAGAATTAATTCCCAAGGCTTTTGGGAAAAGCAAGGCTTTCAACCGGCTACTTATGAAATGGAACGTGACTTTGGTGAAAATCCATTCATTTGGATGCCACAAGGTGTTGATGAAAAAGAAAATCAATAAATACCAAAAAAACTCTTCCATCCTTAATTAAGATGGAAGAGTTTTCTTATTTCACTTGTTCTCTCTTTTTCACTTCACTGATCTTTTCATAGATTTCATCAATGAGCTGTTCATACTGATCGAGTTGTTGTCTTAGATGAGCATATTCATCAGGTTCATCCTGATTCACACGATGACCACCTTTATAATAATCTCCCTTTAGCTGTTCCAACTGGGTGATGACTTCGTCAAACACCGTTAAACGCTTTGAGCCTGCTGGTGGAGCTGAGATTGTTTGCTCACTGATTTTTTTACGGCTTTGTTTAGCCAAACCAATGGCTTGCCGATACTGTTTTCTTAAATTTGCATTCCACCTAAATCCACAAGCTTGAGGAGTTCGAGACAATCGATTCCCTACCTCTTCAAATGCCTTCATTTGTGTTTTTCCTTCTCTTATGTAACGTAATACAGTTTCAGCTAAAAGCAAATCCTCATCTTTAGTCCATGCGTCTTGCCTCGTTGACATGTCTTAACACCCCTTAACTCTATTAACTTTAATAATACTCTATGCAACAGAATTAAGGGATAGAAGAGTTACTTACTATTTTTATTTAAAAATTGGTGCACCGCAACTTGATGTTCTTCACTCACCCATAAGTAGCTACAAGCTAATACTTCATCTTCCATTTGTTCTTTTAAATGTTGAACGTCTATCTTATTTAATCTTTGCTTTTTCCAAAGATGCATTTGCTCAACACTTCGTTCAGTAAAGGAACTAATCGCCTCATGATTTTCAGTCAGCTCAACATCGAATAAAATTTTTTCCACAAAACCAATGTCTTTTAATTCTGTAGGTGATTTCAGGTCAGCTTCAATCAACCATAAAAAGGCCTTCTCAGGTGTGATTCGTTCATTTAATAAGGTTCCGCCACCCCATCCTGTAGAAATTCCGAGTTTCCCTTGGACAAAGCCATAGGTCCCTTCACGGCTTACAAACCTAAAATCACAAGCCGACGCTAGTTCTAATCCTCCCCCTCTAGCTATTCCATTTAACCAAGCAATTGTTGGGAAAGGTAGTGTAGCCAATTGATAAAGAGTTTCTTTCATAGGAGATAAAAGTTGATAGGCTTCTTTTTGTGTGAGCTCACCATGAAATTCATTTAGATCCCCACCAGCACAAAACGCCTTATTACCGCTTCCTGTTATAACTAAAAACTTTAATGGTTCGTCTTTTAATTGATCAAGCTTTCCTTTTAATTCTTTAACCATATTGGTTGAAATAGCATTTAACTTATTGGGGCGGTTTAACGTTAAAATTGCAAAGCCTTTACTCGACCTTTCTAACTTAACTTCTTCCATCTCATTCTCTCCCTTACAAAATATAAAAAAAGATGTCTCACGTATGAGACACCTTTTACTTACTTCTCAACAACCTCTTTACCATTGTAATGCCCACATGATTTGCATACATGGTGAGATTTTGTATATTCACCGCAATTTTCACATTCTACCATGTTTGGTATATGCAACTTCTTATGCGTACGACGTAGATTTTTTCTAGTTTTTGAAGTTCTTCTCTTTGGTACTGCCATGTGTTACACCTCCCTTAAGTTCAAACCCAATAATATTGGATTACATACACTAATCATTTTTGTCTTCAAAAAAGTTTTTCAATGAAGATAAACGAGGGTCTACCTTCTCCTGCTCTTCTTCTTCATGGTTAGCCTTAAGCTCTTCATGGTCTTCTTCTTGGAGAAGATCCCAGCCATTTCCTTCTGAAATGATGTTATCCATCGTTGCCTCATCACTGTAAACTCTTATAGGAACTTCCAATAAAATATTTTCCTTGATATAAGGCAGTAAGTCAAGCACTTCTTGATCAATAAAATGAATCTCTTCATCTTCTTTTACTTTATAATCAACATCAGTAAATTGATCGAATGCTTGAATATCAAATTCATAAGGAACATCCACTAATGTTCGAGCACAAGGTAAAGTCATCGTACCTTTAATAGAGTACTGAAATGTGTAGATATCTTGTTTGACACTGACGTTACCTTTTACCTTAACATCAGGAATCTTTCGAATATCATTATCCATACGTTCTAATTCGTCAACATTCACTGTTTCTTCAAACTCGTATGGAGATTCACGTTTGATTTTTTGTAATGAAAATTTCATAATATCACCTCAAGGCAACAAGAGTTATTGTAAAAGGAAATAAATCTTTTGTCAATATTTTTTCTTAACAGCAATGGTTTTAAACAAAGATAACTTGATTTTAATAGTCGTTCCTTCTAAATTAGACTTAGAGTGATTTTAATATAGGCGGTGAAAAAATGAAAGCATGCGGTTTAATTGTTGAGTATAACCCTTTTCATAATGGACATGTTTATCACCTAGAACAATCCAAACAGGAAACGCAAGCCGATGTCATGGTTGCTGTCATGAGCGGTTCTTTTTTGCAACGTGGAGAACCAGCGATCATCGATAAATTCCATCGAGCCAAGGCTGCATTAACAAGTGGTGTAGATATTCTATTAGAACTACCTTATGTATATGCTGTCCAATATGCCGATTTATTTGCAAAAGGGGCCATGTTGCAATTAGATGGCCTAAATGTTGATGATGTCTGTTTCGGAAGTGAAGAAGGAAATATCGAACCTTTCTTAGAAGGCTATGACCATTATTTACAAGAAAAGTCTTTATATCAATCAACTTTACATAAATATCTAGATGATGGGTTATCCTTTCCACAAGCCAGCAAGAAAGCATATGAATCGATTAATCTCACACAAGGCGAAATTGACTTAAGTCAACCAAACAATATTTTAGGCTTCAGCTATGTGAAAGCCGTAAAAGAACTAAAAAGTAGCATAAATCCAAGAACGATTAGAAGAACTAAAAGTGGCTATCACGACCCTAAGATTGAGCACGAGATTGCAAGTGCAACAAGCATTCGGAATGAGATACTGACATCACAAGAGATGACCCGGAATGCAATCAACGCACTACCTCAGTCGACAACTGACCAATTATTAGCTTATCAACAAAAGAGCGGCTCTTGGCATAGTTGGGAATCGTATTTTCCCTACCTACAGTTAATCGTTCATACACGCTCAGTTGAAGAATTAAGCCAAATTCACGGTGTGATTGAAGGATTAGAGTATCGACTTAAACAAACGGTACAAGAAGCCGAAAATTTTGAACAATGGATGCATTTACTTAAGACCAAACGCTATACGTGGACACGACTTCAACGAATGTTTGCCCATATCTTAACGAACACGACTAAAAACGAAGTTAATGAATTTGATCAACTAGAACAGGCGCCTTACTTAAGAATTCTAGGGATGACGGACAATGGCCGGAACTATATTAAGTCCATTAAAAAGGATTTAGAGATCCCTATTTTTTCAAACTTGCAGGAACATCAACACGACATGCTAAATATAGAAGAACGAGCAACGAATGCCTATTACGCACCAATCCCTACGCCAAAACGAAAACAGCTCAAAAAACAAGAACTCACTGGTCCGATAAAGTTATTTTAATATTAAAAGAGCGCATAAATGACTCTAAAAGGGCGCATAAATTTGAAAAAAGGTACCGTTCGACAAATTTCACGCCGCATAAATTAAATAAAGTAGCGCATAAACCAAAAATAGTAGCTCATAAAGTTACTTTCTTGGAACAAAAAATTAAGCTCCGGAGTTTAACCTTTACTCCGGAGCTTTTGTCTTTAATTTTTCAAATCCTTTAAATAATTAAGTGCATCATCAAACGTGTCAACGGGAACGATCTCCATATCCGTTCCAATCTCTTCTGCTGTTTCTTTAGCAACTTCGTAATTGGATCCTTCTCTTCCACCTTCATTTGGAGCGAAGAAAATATCAACATCTTTACGATCTGCTGCAACTACCTTCTTATCGATTCCACCGATTCGGAACACATTTCCTTCATAATCGATTTCGCCCGTTCCAGTAATCTTTAAACCTTTTGTAAGGTCTTCAGATGTTAATTGGTCATATAACTCTAAAGCCATCATAAGTCCAGCGCTAGGCCCACCAATGCTTCCGCTATCAAAGTTTGCATTAGGACTAACGGACACTTCTCGATCGGTCACTAAAGAAATTCCCATTCCAACCCGATCAGGTTCATCAGGAAATGTCCCTAATGCAAAACTTACACTGATTTCTTCTTCATCACGAATGACCGTCAGCTCAATTTCTTCTCCCGCTTCATAAGATTGAGTCATATCTACTATTTCCTGAGATGAAGAGACCGTTTGACCATCCATCTCAATAATTCGGTCACCAGACTGCAATTGGCCTTCAGCTGGCATTCCATCAACGACGGTCATCACATAAACGCCATTATATTCAATTTCTATATCGCGGTCGGCAGCTCGATATGCCACAACCTGTGCAGCTTCCTTAGATGTTTCCATAAAATGAAGCTGAGTATCGATATACTCCTCTTGGCTAATGCCTTCAGGTCTAATGTCTTCTAAGTCATAAATCTCATAATGTGGCCTGATTTTAGCCCATAAATAATAAAATGGTGTTGCCTGACCACCTCTTACAGTAACTAAATGAAGTTCACCTTCACTATCAAAATGGTCTTCTACATCAACCACTTCATCTAATGAATAGATATCTCCAGGTTGATAAATATAGTAGTCTAATTTATAGCTAGATAATAAAAAAACGGCAATGATTATTATAGAAAATAAAGCTAACTGTTTACGGTTAATCATCATGACGACCCTTCCAATCCGATATTACTTTTTTTATTGACTCTACATGTTGAATCGCTTCTTCTTCACCCTTTTGTATAATTTCACTTACTTGAGTATAGTTTCTAGAACTATATGTATATACTTCGGGACGCATGACGACATCTGCATCCACCATTCTATAATTTGTGATTTCATTTTGCATGATATCAATACTTTGCATAATAATATCATAAATCGAATAGATTTCTGTGTTTTTCTCAAATTTAGAACAATCAACTGCAATGACGATATCGGCTCCCATATCTTTCACAACTGAAACAGGAATCCGATCGATCACTCCACCATCAACTAATAATCGTTGATCCACTTTTTCTGGAACAAAAACTCCCGGTATAGATATACTCGCCCGAACAGCTGTTGCAGCGTCCCCTTCTTTGAAAATCACTTTTTCACCACTATAAATATCTGTGGTTACAATTGATACTGGAATGTCAAAGTCCTCTAAATTCTTATTATAAGTAAACATTCGTATGTAAGATTTTATTCGTTCACCTTGAACTAATCCCATTTTAGGTACAATGAAGTCCATGAAATACTTGCGTTTAAACGTTAAAGCTAGCTGGTATAAATGTTCAACAGACTGACCCGCTCCATAAAATGCACCGACTAAAGCACCCATACTGCTTCCAGCAATATAATCAATCGGAATGCCTTCTTTTTCTAAAATCTTAATAACCCCTAAATGAGAAAAACCTCTTGCTCCCCCAGAGCCTAATGCTAAACCAATCTTCGGCCGGCTCATATGCTTCCTCCTGTCGATTTAATTCATCTATGCATATATGTAAGACCTTCTCGCGTATAGTGTATAAGAAATCTTTTGTACATTACTCATTATATTTTACTATTTGACAACTCATTCGTACAGCCATGAATGCATTTAGGAGGAATACCGGTGGCAGAAAAAATAAGGACCATTTTCTATGCGACAAGCACCATCTTTTTAGCACTAGCCATTATTATATATCCAGATGACTCACTTGAGGCCTCGATTAGAGGTTTAAATTTATGGTTTGAGATTGTCTTTCCGTCATTATTACCTTTTTTTATTGTCGCTGAGTTGTTATTAGCCTTCGGAGTGGTTCGGTTAATCGGCATGTTATTAGAGCCATTAATGCGACCACTATTTAATATACCAGGCTCTGGTGGTGTAGTTCTGGGAATGGGACTAGCAAGCGGTTATCCATCTGGTGCAAAAATTTCTGCCCGATTAAGACAAGAGGGTGTTCTAACGCAAACAGAAGCTGAGCGATTAGTGTCGTTCACTAATGCCTCTAACCCATTATTTATTTTTGGCGCAATATCTGTCGGTTTTTTTCACGATCCAAAAACAGGGCTTCTATTAGCTAGCAGCCACTATGTGGGAGCTGTTTTAGTTGGTCTTTGCATGCGTTATTATAAATACAATCAACGAGAACGTCGCCCAAAACGTCAACACGAATCGTCTATTATTAAACGAGCATGGGACACATTACATAAAGAACGAACAGACGAGCCTTTAGGTCAGATTTTAGGACAGGCTGTTTATTCTTCGATTAAAACACTTGTTGTTGTAGGTGGCTTTATTGTTTTATTCTCTGTGATCAATAAGCTATTGTTCTTAACTGGCATTACAAATCAAGTCGGTGCCCTATTAGGTAATATTTTCAGTATGATGGGTATACCAGATAGTTTATCTCTTCCTTTCATAGCTGGCCTTTTTGAAATAACATTGGGAGCACAAATGGTATCGCAAACTGAACATACCTCTTTGCTCATTCAACTTGTCTTTGTCAGCGCCATCCTTGCATTCAATGGTTTTTCGATACAAGCTCAAGTAGCAAGTATATTATCGTCGACAGATATTCGTTTTGCACCTTATTTCTTTGCAAGATTATTGCATATTTTCTTTTCAGTATGGCTTACGATAATTTTATTTAAACCTCTATACGTTAATCGAAATGCTTTTTCACCTTATGATATTACAGTTGACTCAGAACATAGTGAATACCCATCCTACTTTTGGATGGACTTATGGCAATGGCTAGAATCCTATGGACAATGGATATCATTTAGTGCATTAGCCATAGGTTGCATTTATTTATATCGCAATATAAAAAGAGCCTAAAACAAATGGTTGATGACTAGTGCTAAATAAGAAATTAGGGTAAAAGTTTAAATTCAGCGTAGTCAAAATACGGAGACTCCTGAAGGAACAGCACGAGCTGAAAATCACGCAAAACGAACGGCAGTGAGTTTTGGGAAGTTGAAGCCGTGCCTGCGGAAAGCGGAGTATTTTGACGGAGCGAATAAGAAACTCCGTACTAAGATTCAAAACGCTTTATCATTGTACGGAGTTTAAATGATTTATAATCGAATTTCCAAGCTTCATGCTTATGACTTAAATTTTTCTTTCAAAGCTACTTCTACAGCATCAGGCACTAGATCTGATACATTAGAATCGTATTTTGCCACTTCTTTAACAATACTTGAACTTAAGAAAGAATATTGATTGTTGGTCATAACGAAAAATGTTTCAATATCTTCTTCTAACTTACGGTTCATGGACGTAATCTGCATTTCATATTCAAAGTCACTTACCGCTCGCAAACCTCTTAGAATGACATCAACATGTTTACTTTTAGCATAATCCACTAATAAACCTTGGCTCACATCACATGAAACGTTTGGCAAATCTTTAGTAGCTTCCTCAATTAATTGTAAGCGCTCTTCTACAGTGAATAGAGGTGATTTTGACTGATTATTAAAAACCGCCACAATAACGTGGTCAAAAATTTTGGCACCTCTCCGTATGATGTCTAAATGTCCATATGTAATGGGATCGAAACTCCCCGGGCAAATGGCAGTAGTTGGCATAATTGTGGTCCTCCTAATTCTGAAATCGATAAATCGTTATTTGTGTTAACGACCCGTAATCGTCTCGTCTTAACATTGTATAACTATCTATAGAATCTGGCAATTGTTCTTCACTTGAATGTTCACAAATGACATAAGCCCCAGACTCTAAAACTTCGTTCTCTTCTAATGCGTTAAGAAGTTTCTCAAATGACACTTTTCCATAAGGCGGGTCTAGAAACACATAATGAAACGTCTTCCCCCGCTTCCCAGCAGCTTTTAAAGCCCTAAAAGCATCATTACGATAGATTTCACATTCATCTTCTATTTTTAACTTTTTAACGTTTTCTTTAATTGTTTGTACGGCGTGATACTGAGCATCGACCATAACGACGTGCTCGATTCCTCTACTTAGCGACTCAATAGCGAGATTCCCGCTACCTGCAAATAAATCAAGCGCACGTCCTTCTTCAAAATAAGGCCCGATAATTTGAAATAATGCCTCTTTTACTTTATCTGTTGTCGGTCTTGTTTTTTGATTAGGTACTGCTTGGATTGGATGTCCTTTAAATCGACCTGCTATGACTCTCATCCTTTTTCACCAACTTTAACTTTTTTATCTTTTCATGTATAAGAAATGTTCTATTGGTTAAAAATAGCTTCTAGAACGGAACTAAGAGGAATCCGTTCAATACGGAGAAAGTCTTATCATTCCCCATAAGACCTTCTTCCGGTTTCTCCTCTCCCTTTTTGTACTCTCTCTGTTAGTAAACGGAGAGTTGTGGTTCTTTTTTAATCATAAGATTAAGAAAGAACCACTTTTTTTATTCTCTTATATGGATTTGGTCATTCGACATTCGAACCGATATCGGAAGTACATCATCTAGCCCATCCATTCTTAAGTATAACTTTCCATTCACTTTTTTAATAAAGTTAGGTTCTGTTCGATAAGACATCTCATTAATAATGACTAGATCCCTTTCTGGGAATAGTCGAATTTGGTCTGATTCTTTTTGAATTAAAATATCTTCGGGACTTGTATTAATTATTCGAAACTGAGTTACATCATTAAAATCATCCAACGCTAAATAACTTCTTCCATCCAAATTAAGTAACGGGTTAGTTAGACTAACTTTTTCATTTTGGTAAAAAACTTCTCGCTGGTCTATTAAAGTAAATGAGTGTAATTCATCATTCGAATTCTCTTTAAAGAAATTCGTGTTTAGATTTAATTCGTTTAAAGACTCATCTAACAGTCCACCTAATGTTTCATGGGTTTGGTTTGTGTTTTTTAAAATCTCAAGCCATGCTTTTCGATCTGAATCCGTCAAATGTTGCTGCAACTCTTTAACTATGGCTTGTCCGTGCTCAGATTTAGCACCAGAGGAATAAAAATAGTGGTTAATAGCATTTAGAAGAACATAATCCTCTTCTTGTAAGACCTTGATTTGCTCCATTATTTGGTTGCTTAATAATGCAGATGCCACTTGACTCTTTTCCCCATGTTCTAAAAAAGAAATATGTTCTGAATGCAGTTGATCAAAGTTCGGATTAATAATAAATAACTGATTCTCAATGTTTGAAAAGTCCTGTATTAACTCTTTTAAGGACTCTAGTTTAAATGGAACGGAAGCCAGTACTCCTATTTGATTTGGTAAATACATTTCTTCATAATTACCTTTTAATACGATTAGTGGAATGTTATTCGTATTGGTTATGTGATACTTTTTATAATTAATGTGCTCCATTGCCTCTTCATGAACAGGCTTTGAGAACGTATACCACTCATATTCTGAATCAAGATTAGACGTGACAATTAATTCATAACGTGGTGATGCTTGGTTGCTTGAAATATCTGGAATCCAATGTGTCAAAACTTGATCTTTTACGTTAAACGGGATTTGATAACGAATTAAAAGGTTATCCGTTTCGTCTAAACCTGATATATCCTCAACGAGGCATTCTTCCCCATTTAACTGGCAATCTAAAAGTTCAGCTTGTTCTGGGATATTTATATCTACTTCACGTTTCTTTGTGACGGAGAAATGAACATCCGCATTTACAACATCCGCTTGATAGTTTAAATCGATATTCAATTGAATAGCTTGGTCTTCATCGGCAGAAACCTCACTCTGAAATTCTAGCCAATGATAAAATCCTAGTATCACTGATAAAAGCAACATCATTAATGTGAGTGATAATAAACCTCTCATAGAAGTAACCACCTTAATGTATCATTCGATTATATTTTACCAAATGTGACAACGCCTTACTATCTCGTTTCACAAAAAGGGCAAATCGTGCTACATTTATATAGGAATTATGAGGAGGTTTTTTACATGACACAACACTTTATCAAATTAGGTGAAGGTTATGGAGACATTTACGAACTATTAAAATTAATTGAGTCAATGCCTGATCGTGTAGAGCGTTTATTAGCCTTACATACAATTAAAAACGATGAAGAAAGAACATCAATTGCCGCTGTTTTTAAACCGACTACGAAAGGACAATTTCAACCTATTTATATTTGTCTAGAAGGCATACCAAAACCCGATGGCTCATCTAATGTTAGATATGATGCTTTTAAAGAAATTAGTGGAAAACTCAATCAACCGATTATTGAGTTAGTCGTCCCTCCTTCAAATACATATCATGAAGAACAACTATACTACCAGCAACTCATCGCAGTCCTAAGGTTAAATCACTTAATCCCTTCAAGATAAATATAATCTCATAAAAAAGGATGCCCAAAAGTACGACTTCTGGGCATCCTTTGTTTTTAAGATTTAATAAATATTTTTAGACTCAACGTCTTTTTCCTTAAAATGATGCTTCGTTTGGAACGTTGTATCAACAAATGGCTTATAAGAAATCTCAACATCCCTCACAAAATTTAATTGCTTAATTTGGTCTACGATGTCATCTGCATGATCCTGATCAACATAAAGCAATAAGTACTTCTGTTTTCTTGAAACATAAATTAGATGACCATATTTTCGTAATCGTTTAGCATATTTATGATGTTTAATCCATACAATAATTCCTTGGCGTTTTGTTAGCATCATTGTTACTCATCCCCTACTATGTTTATGAAGCCTGGCAGCCACATTCGCCACCACTGCCACAACCGCAACCAGATCCTGTATCTTTTAATGCAATGCCATCTCTAGGTGCTTTAATATTAGGGCTTATTGCATTTGCCAAAATTTCAGATACGTCATCTAATAATCCTTGTAACTGCGTCTCTGACTGCTTGTAAATGGCAACAGTATCATGCATATCGAGATCACGTTTTTGTTCACGAATCTCTTTCATGATTTTACTATAATCAGGATGATACCTTCCAAAACGCTGAACATCTTCATAATGTTCCTTCATATCTGAGAAATCATCCATGAGCTTTTGAGCGTCTGAGTCATTGTAAAGGGCTGTTTTCCTCTTGTTGTATATATCAAAGTCTTCCGATTGCTTGATCATTTTGCCTAATTTTTCGGCATGCTCTAATGTTTCAATTACTTCCATATTAGCGAGCATTTACTCACCTCCGTACTCTTATCTTATCAAATGAAGGCGAGTTTACCAACCGACAATTTTCATGTTAAAAGAATCGCTTTCTTTGGTTATAATGATAGTGGGGCTTAGATTTATTTTGCTTTTGTAAAAAGCTTTGTACTTGGTCAATGGTTTGCGATAAATTATTAACTTGTTTTTCAAATTGATCAATATCAATTTTGGATACCATATCTAGTATATTTGTAAACTTACCTTTGTAATCAGATGATGTATCGTCTATTGTTGGCTCCAATTGTTCGTATCGGTCCCAAAACGGATCTTGCTCACCAGATAGATACCATTTATCAAATAATTCTTGCCATGTATATTTACCATTACGCACATCATCTTTTAGACCATTACGGCTTTCTACAAACGCTTTAAAACGTCTAACTTCATCTGGTAATTCTAAATGGCTCATTTCAATCACACCTTTCTGACATGACTTGCTATAATATTATAATTTGAATGGTTCAAAAGTGTTCATCATCCACAAGAAATTGCTTATATTATGAATAAATTGTTACACATTCACGATAATGTTTAGAAATAATTGATAAATTAACGGTTTCATAATATGATAAATTTAGCGAAACTTATTGTAGAGGTGAAGAAAATGAAAATAGAAAGCACAGAAATTCAAGACACAGTTTTAGACCTACAACCACTAACATATATCATGGAGAGAAATGGCTTTGTTCTTGCTGGTCAGTGGGATTATGAACGTGTCACATTTGATCACAAAATTAACTCACCAGAGAAGAATATTACTTACTATATCCGTGTAAGTGGTTATGCTGTAGAAGGTGACGTTGATACAGGAAAGGCTGTTATTAAGTTATTAACACCATTATTAGGTAAGCATCACTACCCACATGGTGTTGAGTATGGTGAGGGTGAAGAAATCCCTCAAAACATAACCGAAAAGACTGAACGTATCTTAAATAATGTGAACGATCAGTTGAAGCAATTTATTGCCGAAGAAGCAAATTAATCCTCAAGGTATGGGTTCTTAACGGAACCCATACCACATTATTTTGATGCGGTATGAAAGGGGACTAGGGGTCAATTGTTCAAAAATATTACTAAACGACAGTGGACAATCGCGCTATACATATTACTACTCATACTATTTTTCTACTTTATCTTACCAATTTCAGTCCCATTATTATTAGCTTTTATTACAGCACTATTTGTTAACCCACTAGTTAGGTTGTGTACTCGACGCTTTAGAGTCTCACGTAAAATTGCGGTTACGATTATTTTTCTTTTATTTATATTAATTTTGGCAACCATCGGTACATTTACTACAACTAAGGTAGTTGGTCAGGTCATCAAGATTACTGAAAACATCCCTGAATACATACAAGATGTTGAAACCGAATTGTCGGACCTTCAAACGCAAATTGATGCATTTACGGAAGAATGGCCAAGAGAAGTTGTAACTTCAATTGAAAGCCAAGTGACTTCTACATTAAGTGATTATGGCACAAGATTACAAGACTATAATTACGTAGAAAGCATTACTCAAGTATTTATGAAAGTCCCGAACTTTCTAATTGGCCTACTCGTTTATCTCATTGCATTATTCTTATTTATGTTAGAGTTGCCGAACTTAAGAAATAAGTTTTATAATATGATGACAGAAGAAACGCAAGAAAAGTTTAAATTTATGAATGCTAGAATGTCTTACGTTCTATTAGGGTTCTTAAAAGCTCAATTTCTCGTAAGTGTCATTATTTTTACTGTTTCGTTACTAGGGTTACTACTGTTCGTGCCTGAAGTTGCATTCATCATGTCATTAATTATCTGGCTAGTTGACTTAATACCGATTATAGGTTCAATTATTGTTCTTGGACCTTGGGCACTATATATGTTCTTCACTGGCGATCTATTACTAGGCACGCAATTAGCCGTATTGGCTGTTATATTGTTAACAATCAGAAGAACAATCGAACCAAAAGTGATGGGCCACCATATTGGGTTATCCCCACTTCCGACGTTAATTAGTATGTTCTTAGGATTACAATTAATTGGTTTCTTAGGGTTTTTCTTAGGTCCATTAGTTGTCATTCTATTCAACTCAGCTAAAGAAGCTGGCATCATTAAGTGGAATCTTAAAATTTAATACAAAAATAAAGGCATTCTCAAAATCTATGTTTTGAGAATGCCTTTTTTATGCACTGAAAATCGCTTGAAACAAGTTCTGACCTTGTTCTCCTTCGTATAAAACATATAACAATAGATAAACGGCAATGCCTGTTAATGCCGTAAAAAACCAAATGATACTAGTGATTGGCCCAATTTTTCTATGCTTTTTAATGTTTCTTTTAAACGCTAACGTAAGCGTAACTATGCCAAATACAGCACCAGTTGTAGCTAAAATAATGTGAAAAATTAAGAAAAGCGTATAGTAGATTGTCATATCCTCGGGACCGCCAAAGCTTGTACTTCCAACAAATACAGTCCTTGACACATAAAGAATGAAAAATGTTAAAGCAAATGCTGCTCCAGTAATCATAACGACTCTATGTTGTTCTCGCTTGTTCTTAACAATTAAAACCCAACCAATAGCAATCATAATCGCACTGAGCACTATAAACATTGTACTGATCGTCGGTAAGAAAGGTACATCCATTTGTCCATCATCCTCTTTCATAATTAGGCGTTAAATTTTGCTGCGTCGGCATCGGATCGACTCCAGTATTCTCACTATCGTACCAGTTAAAGAACACTCTAGCTAATACACCACCATAAATAACTTCTTGCAATACTTTCATAATAATCCCTGCTGCCTGCTGGTCATAAACTAAAGGCATGTTTAAGAACAATTGAGGACCACCTAAATCGATTCCTTGCAATA
Organism: Aquisalibacillus elongatus; assembly: GCF_003843875.1. GTDB lineage: Bacteria > Bacillota > Bacilli > Bacillales > Alkalibacillaceae > Aquisalibacillus > Aquisalibacillus elongatus. Next base: position 823,669 of record NZ_RKRF01000007.1, read on the forward strand.
CATCTATGGGTACACATAGTGCCATTGCTTGCATGAACGCATCCGGTTCTGAATAAGTCGCATATAATGGGTCATTAGCAAAAATAATTAAGGCACAAGCTGGTGTAATCAGCATGCCGTTTGCAAAAACGTACATGATTTTGTATAACGGCTTCAACGTATCTTGCTCTTTTATTGGCGTAAGAAGTGGCCACCACATACAAAATGCGGCAAATAAAATGAACAATGTAATCGACCAGTGTATCAAGTTATTCGTTTTTGAAAAATCCAAAATAACAGGTAAATGATAAAGTGAAAAAACAGTATTAAAGAACAATATAGCAATTAGTGGTTTTGTCAATATATTTAACACATGTTTTATTCCACTTATATCGAAAATTTTCCTCCACCAAACTTCTGGTAAACCACGAATAATCAAAATTGGTACCATTAGATAGAAGACAGCCATTTGCACCATATGAGCCATTAATACAATATGAGATAATAAGTATAATGGCGATCCTTTAACAGCATAAAACAGTATTAGCGCTGTATAAACGCTGACTTTTTGTTTGCGTGTTGTCGTTTCTTCTAACCCTGCTTTATGCTTTAATGGTCCAGTAAATAAATAATATAATAATCCTAAAATAATCGTTATAACTATAATATCTGGATTCCACAACGCTTCGAGTCCAAATATTTGAATTTTATCCCACATGTTATATCACCTCATAGGTCCTCTACTTCACACCATTCAGTATACACCAATCGACCAATGAACTCGACTAATTCTGCCCTTCGTTAATAAAATTGTTGAAATTAAAGACACACATTTATCACACTATTCATATCAAATTTTAACTTTTATATCTTCTTAAATACAACCTATAATAATTTTACCAATTTTAACAATGTCGTGGTTTTGTCACACAATACATAGGCAAAAATGGTATAATGGCGTAGGTGTCATTTGTTGTAATCGATTTTACAGCAATTTAAGAGAAAGATAACGAGGCGGGAAGTATATGTTAGACTATAAAATTCATAATTATATAGATGGACAAGATGAACTAGTATTAATTCATGGACTAGGTGGTAATTCAAATATTTTTTACAAACAGTTAAAATCGTTTAAACGACATTATAACGTCATTACTGTTGAGTTACCCGGGCATGGTAATTCACCTGATATAAATAGTTACACAGAAGATTTCTCTTCACAACTAGCAGCTCAGGAAGTAATTAAAACCTTAGACTCCATCGGTATTCATAAAGCTCATTTTGTTGGTGTATCATTAGGTACTATTATCATCCACGATATTTTAAAGTCCGCACCCGAGAAAGTTCAAAGTGCTATATTAGCAGGGACGGTAACAAGGTTTACTCCCTTTTCTAAGTTTTTACTAGCTCTAGGAACTATGGTTAAAGACTTTACACCTTATATGTGGATTTATCGATTGTTCGCTCGAATTATGATGCCAAGATCAAACCATAAAGAATCAAGATTGACCTTTGTCAAAGAAGCTATGAAAATGAAAAGGACAAATTTTCTAGGTTGGTATGACCTTTGTCATAAAATAGAAAAAAGTATAGAGCATGTTCATCATTTCGCACCAGACACACCTAAGCTCTATGTATCAGGAAACGAAGACCATTTGTTCTTAAACCCGTTAACTAAGGATATAAAAAAAGACCTTAACGCAAAGTTAGTTGTAATCAATAGCTGCGGTCATGTTTGCAATATAGAAAAAGCAAAACAATTTAATGAGATTTCCTTAGAGTTTTTATCTGAACAGCAAAGTGTTCTCAGTCAAGCAAACTAAAACAGCAATCAGGTCATTCCCTGATTGCTGTTTTTTGTACTAATTCTTCATCCTTGGGTCTAATGCATCTCTTAAACCATCACCTATCAAGTTAAATCCTAGTACGACTAGCATGATGCTCACCCCAGGGAATATAAGTGTCCATGGGGCCAACTGAATATAAGCCTGTGAATCCGACAACATTTTACCCCATTCAGGATCTGGCTCACTTGCGCCTAATCCTAAAAATCCTAACGCAGCTGCTTCAAGAATAGCTGTACCAAACCCTAATGTAGCTTGAACTATAATTGGCGCAAGACTATTTGGCAATATATGATGGAAGATTATTCTTCCATGTTTTAACCCTTGAGCTTTCGCGGCTAAAATGTATTCCTCTTCCCTAAGACTAATTACTTTCGAGCGGACTAGTCGGCCAAATATTGGAATATTAATAATTGATATTGCGATTAACGCATTTTGTAATGACGACCCTAATATTGCAACAACAGCGATGGCCAATAGAATACTTGGGAACGCTAATAAAATATCAAAGATACGAGAAATCAACATATCTACCCATTTACCAAAATAACCTGCTATTATACCTAGCAAACTACCAAATACTAAAGCTCCGACGATGGCAAAAAATCCAACAGCTAGTGATATTCTAGCCCCATAGGCAATTCTAGTGAAAATATCTCGCCCTAGATCATCTGTACCTAGCCAATATTGACTATTGGGTGGTGTTAGACGATCTGTTAACATTTGCTCCTTATAAGTAAAATCAGTCAAGAAAGGAGCTAAAATCCCCATCATCAAAAATATAAAGATGATAATAAAACCTGTTATAGCCAAGCGATTTCGCCTTAACTGTTTAAAGGCATCCTTCCAAGGGGAAATGGCTTTAGTTTGCTTGTCATTTTGATTTAATGGTTCTTGTTCATTTGATAATTCAGGTTTATGTTCTGTCTTCACCATTATTCCCCCCTAATATTTAATCCTTGGATCGATATAAGCATAAAGTAGATCCACTATTAAGTTAATCATGACGAATATAAATGCTATAACTAAAATACCGGATTGGATAACTGGATAATCTCTAAATGTTATGGCGTCATAGACATAGCGTCCAATACCAGGCCAGCTAAAAATTGTTTCAGTTAGTATAGCACCGCCTAATAGTACGCCTGTTTGTAAACCGATTACAGTCAGAACAGGTATCGTTGCATTTCTTAAAGCGTGTTTATAAATAACAATTATCTGACCTGAACCTTTAGCACGAATAGTTCTAATGTAATCTGATTTCATTACTTCTAACATACTTGACCTTGTCATTCTCGCAATAATCGCCATTGGAATGGTTCCTAATGCAACACTTGGAAGGACTAAGTGTTTAAGTGTCGTCACAAGTCGCTCCATATCACCGTGTAAGATTGAGTCTATGACAAAGAAATGCGTAATAGGTTCAATTGGATCACGACTACTCTCCCGTCCACCAGACGGAAGCCATCCTAACTCTTGAGCAAAGAACCATTTTTCCATAAGTGCTAACCAAAACACAGGCATCGAGACACCAATTAAAGCAACAACCATCGCTAAAATATCGAACCAAGAGTTTTGCTTCCACGCACTAACAATCCCTGCATTAACCCCCACGATAATTGCAAATAACATCGCGAAAAAAGTTAATTCAGCAGTAGCTGCAAGCTTAGGCCCAATTTCGGAAACAACCTCTGATTTTGTTTTTAATGATGTTCCAAGATCACCTTGTAATAAATCCGTCAAATAAATCCAATACTGTTTGACATATGGCTCATTGATCCCCATTGTTTCTTCAAGATTCTGAATTTGTTGATCAGTTGCTGATTCACCCAGTATTACTTGCGCTGGGTTCCCCGGTATTAAATGGACAATGGAGAATGTTATGATGGTCATCCCTAAAAGTACTGGTATTAAGATTAATAATCGCCGGACTGTGTATGAAAGCATGGTTTCACCCCAATTTTATGTACAATCAAATGATAATAAATTTTAAGAAGGTAGTAGAGGTTAATCTACTACCCTCTTTATGGTTTATTGTTCTAGTTCTACTTCAGCTAAGGATTCACTTGTTGATGGATGCGGAACATAGTTTTTAACATAGTCAGCAGCAGCTAACACTGGACGTGAATGAACTAAAGTTACCATTGGTGAATCCTCAAGAATCAACGCTTGAGCTTCCTTATAAAGGCTAGCACGTTCTTCTTGATCAACAGATACTTTAGCAGCATCTAGTAATTCATCGACCTCAGAATTTTTATAGAACGTACGGTTACTACTTCCGGCATTATCACCATGTAATAAACTGCTTAAGAAATAATCCGGATCACCATTTGTACCTGACCAACCAAGCATGAACATTTCTTGTTCACCATTTGCGGTCTTCTCTAAATAAGGCGCCCATTCTTCTCGAACAATATTTACTTCAATTCCGATTTGAGATAAATCCTCTTGAATAATGGAAGCCACTGTCTCTGGATCTGGCATATATGGACGGGCTACAGGCATAGTCCATAAATCAATTTGGAATCCGTCTTCATATCCAGCTTCAGCTAATAACTCTTGAGCTTGTTCTAAATCATACTCATAACCTTCAATTTCATCGTTGTAACCTAAGTAACTAGGTGGTACTGGGTTTTAGCTGGAACAGCATACCCGTTATAAAGTGCGTCTGCGATTGCTTGACGGTCCACAGCATGATTAATAGCTTGACGGACTAATTTGTCATCTAACGGTTCAACTTCATTATTAAAACCTAGATAGCCAAAGTTGTTTTCTGCACGTGTTAAAAGTTCAACACCGTCTTCTGATTCCACAATATCTGCATCGTCAGGGTTTAAGCCGTCCATGATGTCAACTTCGCCAGAATTAAGAGCAATTAGACGAGACGAGTTATCTGGTATAACTTCAAAAATAACTCGATCTAGTTTTGGAAGACCTTCTTTCCAGTAATTTTCATTCTTTTCTAATACAATACTTTCATCTCTAGTCCAGCTTTCAAATTCAAATGGTCCAGTTCCTACAGGTTTCTCATTAATGGCAGGACCATGTTCTTCAAGAGCAGCTGGAGACGTGATTGCAAAATAACTCATCGCCATGTTCTGAAGGAAGAAACCTAATGGTTGTTTTAAAACAAATTCGATTTCATAATCACCATTCACATTAATCTCTTCAATAACGTGCCCTTCGTCACCTTTGAAACCACCAAACATTGTTCCATACATGGAGTAACTATAACCTTCGTCTGTAAATGCATATTCATGTTCAGGGTCTGACCAACGCTCAAAGTTTGTTTTTACAGCTTCAGCGTTGAAGTCAGTGCCATCATGGAATGTCACACCTTCTTCTAGATAGAAAGTATAAGATAAACCATCATCACTAACATCCCAATCATGTGCTAGACCAGGTTTAAGCTCGAAACTTTCTTTCTCGAAATCTAATAAACTCTCATAAATTTGCTTCGTTACACGAGAAGATTCCCCATCCGTTGTACTACCAAAGTCAAGACTTTCTGAGTCTCCACCTCGAGCATATACTAGGACTTGTTCACCTTCTTCTTCAGTATCTGCATCATCCTCTGAATCGTTGTTATCATCTGATTGTTGTTCTTGATCGTCATCTGAATTGTCATCAGAATCTGATGAGTCATCAGAATTACAAGCGGCTAATACTAACGTAAAAGCTAGTAATAGCATTAACAGAAACGAAAACTTTTTCATTCCTTTACCCCCTAAAATTTTTTAATTTATAGATAACAAATTGTTGGCTCATCATTCATACAAATGACAAGCAACAAAATGTTGATCTTCTATTTCTCGAAACTCTGGTTTAACTTCTTTACAAACATCCATCGCCATCGGACACCTCGTGTGGAATGGACAACCAGAAGGTGGGTTTGAAGGGCTCGGAACATCACCCTCTAAAATTACCCTGTCTACTTCATAGTCCGGGTCCGCCACAGGCACAGCCGATAATAAGGCTTGAGTATATGGATGCTTAGGAGATTCATAGAGTTGATCCTTTGTCGTTAATTCTACTAATCCCCCTAAATACATTACGCCAACACGATCGCTAATATGTTTAACAACGCTTAAGTCATGAGCGATAAAAATATAGGTTAAGTGATATTTATCTCTTAGCTCTTCCATCAAATTAAGAATTTGAGATTGAACCGATACATCTAGTGCTGATACAGGTTCGTCACAAACGATTAATTTCGGATTATTAGCTAACGCTCGAGCAATTCCAATACGTTGTCTTTGTCCGCCACTAAATTGGTGCGGATATCTTGAGGCGTGATCAGCTTCTAACCCAACAACTTCCAATAATTCTTTTACTCTCTCTTTTTGTTCTTTGCTGGATTCAACGCCATGTGTTATTAACGGTTCACTTATTATCTTCTCAACTGTATGCCTTGGGTTTAATGAAGCATATGGATCTTGAAATACAATTTGCATATCTTTACGTAAACGTCTCATCTGCTCTTTAGATAAATCAAGAATGTTTTCGTCCTCAAAGATGACCTCACCATCTGTCGGTTCTACTAACCTAAGTAAGGCTTTTCCAGTAGTTGACTTACCACAACCAGATTCACCTACTAAGCCTAATATTTCCCCTCTGTTTACGGTAAATGACACATCATCAACAGCTTTTACGTCACCTACTTTTTTCCCGAACACTCCGCCTCGTATATCAAAATATTTTTTTAAGCCTTTAACTTCTAGTATTGGTGTCGACAAATTCGCCTACCTCCTTCTCTTCATCGTGTAAGAAACATCTACTTTTGCGTTGGTGGTTTAGTTCATATAGATCAGGATTTTCGTTAAAACACCTGTCAAATGCGAATTCACATCTAGAAGCAAACCGACAACCAACATACTCTGTTGAAGGTTTCATAACAGTTCCTGGTATGGAATACAACTTTTGTTCCTTTTTATAAAGATTCGGAAGTGATCGAATGAGACCTTTAGTGTAAGGGTGCTGAGGGTCTTTAATAATTTCCCTAACTGTTCCCTCTTCAACGACTTGACCCGAGTACATAACGACGACGCGATCACACATTTCAGAAACAACACCTAAATCGTGTGTAATTAACAGAATCGATGTCCCTTGCTCTTGATTTAAATTTCTCATTAAATCTAATATTTGAGCTTGAATCGTAACATCTAGCGCAGTTGTCGGCTCATCTGCTATTAAGACTTCAGGATTTAACGACATGGACATCGCAATCATAACTCTCTGTCTCATGCCACCAGACAATTGATGTGGATATTCATCTACAATTTCATCTGCCCTCGGAATACCAACTAACTCAAGCATATGTATAGCTCTTTGACGTGCTTGTTTCTTTGAAATTTTTTGGTGAAATCGAATAGCTTCAATAAGCTGATTACCGATTGTAAATACAGGGTCCAATGAAGTCATTGGCTCTTGGAAAATCATAGAAATCTCATTACCTCGAATTTTCCTCATTCGTTTTTCACTAGCATTAGCTAAATTTTCACCTTTAAACAGTATTTCTCCTCCAACAATTTTGCCTGGTGGATTTGGAATCAATTGCATAACTGATAGTGACGTAACACTTTTTCCTGAACCAGATTCCCCAACTACTCCAACGACTTCACCTTTTTTTAGATCAAAGCTAACACCATCAACAGCTGGAATCTCACCGTTATCTGTAAAAAAGTGGGTATGTAAATCTTTTAATTCTAGTACAATGTTATCCATTTAAGTAACCCCATTCCAAAAACATAATATTAGTAATTTTCAGAACTATGTGTAAAATACTATACTGAAAATTGCTTTAATAATCAAGTATATATAAAAACTTTAGAACTATTATAACTATTAAGTTAGATATTATAGGTATTATGTCCTAATAAAATGGAAGAGTTTAAGTGGTTAATTCAAAAATAATTCTAAAACACTGTTGAAGTGAAATAATACAAAGGGAAGTTATTCAGTGGATTAAAAAAAAGCAAGCACACTAAAGTGTGCTTGCTTTTGCAACTTACCACCATACAATTGTCGTTAAAGCTAGAACTGTTAATACAGCTGCAAAAATACCTGAGTAGATCATTAAAGCTGGCATCTCATGACCTTCTTGGTTCATGTGCATGAAGTAGTATAACTGAAATAGTACTTGTACGGCAGCTAAGACGATAATAATAGGAATTGTGAACATTGGGCTAACTTCAGCCAGAACCAAACCAAATGCAATTAATGTAAATGCAATCATCATGGCAAAAGTTAGGACGTGATGTTTCATTTCTTCTTTATGCTTTTTTCTGTAGAACTGCTGTTTTTCGTTTGTGGAATTGGTGTTGTCTGTCATTTCTTAGCCCACCTTTCCCATTAGATATACTACTGTGAAAATGAATACCCACACAACGTCAATGAAGTGCCAGTATAAACTAGCAATATAAAACTTCGGTGCGTTGTAAAGGTTAACTCCACGTTTAGCATTACGGATCATTAGACCAATGATCCAAACTAAACCAAATGCAACGTGAGCTCCGTGGAATCCAACGAGTGTATAGAAGGCTGATGAGAAAGCCGATGTTGAATAACCAAACTCATAATGATTTACGTAATGATAGAACTCATAAATTTCAAAGCCTAGGAACACAAAACCTAATGCTACTGTAATACCTAGCCAAAGTTGCATTTTCTTAGGATCATTATTCTTCATATGGTACATCGCATAAACACTAGTTAATGAACTAGTTAAAAGTACCATAGTCATAATAAATACAAGTTCTAACCCGAAAACTTCATTGGCAGCTGGACCTTCAGCTGTTGAATTTCTTAGAGCAAGAAACGTACCGAATAAACTTGCGAATAATACTGTTTCTCCACCAAGGAAAAACCAAAAACCCATAAATTTGTTGCGACCTTCAAGGGTGGCTCTTTCTGGGTTTTGCGGTAAGTTAGTTGATTTAAGCATATCATCAGCCATTAGAACCATCCCCCTCTTCATCTTCTAAGTCTTCTTTATGAACATGATAACCTAAGTCGTCTTTGAATGAACGGTAAAGCATACTTCCTGCTGTAATTGCAAAACCAATGACTGCTAAGATCCAGTATCCGCCTTGATACATGACACCGAAACCAGCAATAAATAATCCAAGTGACATAACAAACGGTACAAATGAACGGTTCGGCATGTGAATATCACCAAGTGGTTCTGCAGGTTTTATCTTGCCGTCGCCTTCCATCTTCTCAACCCAAAGTGGGTCTAGTCCGCGTACTAAAGGCTCCTGTTTGAAGTTATAGAAAGGAGGTGGAGATGGTATAGCCCATTCTAACGTACGGCCATCCCATGGGTCACCAGACACTTTCTGTCCTTTAGTTTGTGTCACAATGACATTATATATGAATATAATTGTACCGACTGCCATAAAGAGTGCACCAATAGTACTTATTAAGTTAAATAAATCTAAACCTTGTTCGCCTTGGAACTTCCAATAACGTCTTGGCATACCCATTAAACCTAAGAAGTGTTGAACAAAGAAAGTTAAATGGAAGCCAATAAAGAATAGCCAGAAGAACCAATGATTTAGTTTTTCGTTTAACATTGTACCGAACATTTTTGGCCACCAGTAAATGATACCGGCAAAAATACCAAGCACAGTACCACCTACAATAACATAGTGGAAGTGCGCTACAACGAAGTATGAGTCGTGATACTGAAAGTCTGCCGCAGCAGAAGCTAACATAACACCGGTCATACCACCAATTGTAAAGGTTGGTATGAAACCTAAGGCAAATACCATTGGAGAAGTTAGCCTAATACTACCGCCCCATAGAGTAAATAACCAGTTAAAGATTTTAATACCCGTTGGCACGGCAATTGCCATTGTTGCTACTGCGAAAATTGAGTTCGCAATTGGTCCTAAACCTACTGTAAACATGTGGTGTGCCCAAACCATGAAACCTAAGAACGCGATTAAAACAGTTGCGAATACCATTGAAGAGTAACCAAATAAGCGTTTCTTAGCAAACGTCGAAATCACTTCACTAAACACACCAAATGCTGGGAGAATTAAGATATAAACTTCTGGGTGTCCAAATATCCAGAATAAGTGCTCCCAAATAATGACGTTACCACCCATTGAAGGGTCAAAGAAATTCGCACCGAATAAACGATCAAATGTTAATAAGAATAGACCAACGGTTAACGCTGGGAATGCGAATAGAATTAGAACACTTGCAATAAATGCTGTCCATGTGAACAATGGCATTCTCATGTATGTCATGCCTGGTGCTCTCATGTTTACAACTGTAACTATAAAGTTAATACCACCCATAAGGGTACCAAAACCTGCAATCTGTAGACCTATGGCGTAAAAGTCAACACCATGACCTTCAGAGAATATCGATAAAGGTGCGTATGCTGTCCAACCTGCATCAGGTGCTCCTGTTACAAACCAAGAGACATTTAACATTACACCACCGAAGAAAAATAACCAGAAACCTAATGCGTTAACAAATGGGAATGCAACATCTCGTGCACCTATTTGTAACGGCAGAACAGCGTTCATTAATGCAAAGATTAACGGCATCGCTGCTAAAAAGATCATGGTTGTTCCGTGCATGGTTAATACTTCATTGTAGAATTGAGCCGAGATAAATTCATTATCCGGTGCAATTAACTGAATACGAATAAGCATTGCTTCAAGACCACCGAGTAAGAAGAAGAAGAATCCGCCAATTAAATACAGGATTCCGATCTTCTTATGGTCTACTGTTGTTAAGTAGTCCCATAAAGTAGCCCCGAAACCAGCTTTTCTAGCTGTTGTGCTCACGCTTTTTACCTCCCTTTAAAGTGATGTCAATACCTTATTCTTCATTGTTTTCTTCATCTTCTTGTTGATCTTCTTCTTCATTTCCTTCATCTTCTGATTCCTCGGATGATTCTTCATCACCTTCTGAATCTTCTTCTGACTCTTCTTCCTCAGGGAATAATGAGCTTAAATCAGAATCTTGATAAGAAGTATCTCTTGCATTTTCTGGATTAATATCACTAGGTTTTAATTGCATTAAGTACTCAGCAATTTTTCCAGCTTCTTCATCTGTAAGATCGTATTGTGCATCAGTCATTCTGTTACCAGGCTTCATACGATCTCCTTCTTCACCAACACCCTTAGTCTGAATCCACTTGATTATGTTTTCTTTGTTGTAATCAAAGACTCCAGCTAATTCTTCACGATCACCGAAGTTCGTTAAGTTAGGTCCAGTTTTGTTAGGGCTAGATCCAATAGCATGGCAGCCAATACAGTTATTATTAAATAACTCTTGACCTTCTTGAGCCGTTTGAGATTCAGGCGTTTCTTCACCTGTCACGCTTTGCATATCTTGAACCCACTGCTCAAATTCTCCTGGACTAACAGCTACAACTTTAAAGTCCATGAGTGAGTGTGATGGCCCGCACAATTCAGCACACTTACCGAAGTAAACACCTTCTTCTTGTGCAAGTAGCGTCATCTCATTCGTGTTACCAGTTGGGTTAACGTCCATCTTACCATCTATAGATGGCACCCAGAATGAGTGAATAACATCTTGTGAGACCATGGATAAGTATACTCTTCGATCTGTTGGAATATATAATTCCTGACTTGTCGAAACTTCTAGATCTTCATATTCAAAGTGCCACCAATACTGTGCACCCGTAACGTTAATCCATATAGAATCCATTTCTTCTCCTTCTTCATTTACATCAGGAGAAGTGTCTGCTAAAGCAAACGTGTACTGAACAGTCGGAACTGCCAGAATAAGTAATAAAATAATTGGAATAACAGTCCATAGAGTTTCTAATGCGTGATTTCCTTCCGTTTGTTTAGGAATATAATCAGGATCGTCTTTCTTTTGACGATACTTGTAAATGACAAACGCGTAAATCACCATAACGACTGCGAATACAAATAACATGATGACAATACTTAGAATCATCAAGTCATAAATCATTCCTGCACCTTCACCTTTTGGTTGAAGAGCGCTTAGGAATGGATCACCACAACCTGATAAAACAAGTGCAAGTACGACCAAAGCAAAAGATGCTTTGAATTTACTCATCCACCCTTTCATCATCAATACCTCTCTTTCTCTTATTAAGTCTTAAGTTGTTGAATACATTATATAAATATAATTAAGAAAATGAAAATCATTTCTTAATTAACTTAACTAAGTTAATGGTAGCGTTGCAACTACTAAAGCAACAAAGAAGAATGTTAAATAATTTAATGAATATATGAACATCCATTTTGCCCAACGGTCATCATCTTTCATTTTAAAACCGTATACAGCAACTGCTAGCCAACCTAAATTTAATAAAGTCGCAAAGATTAAAAAGACTGTTCCTAAAGAAAAGAAGTAGAATGGTAAAGGTAATAAACAAACCGTATAAATTAAAATTTGTCGTTTTGTAATCTTATTACCATAAACAACAGGTAACATTGGTACACCTGCTTGTTTATATTCTTCCTTCTTTCTAATAGCTAATGACAAGAAATGTGGCGTTTGCCAAATAAACATGACTAAAAATAATACAAACGCTGCTGGATGCAAAGCTTGGTCAACTGCAGCCCAACCTATTAGTGGCGGTGCTGCACCTGAAAAACTTCCAATTACCGTATTGATGGTATATCTTCTTTTTGACCACACAGTGTACAGCACAACGTAGACAAACCAACCAATAAAACCAAAAACAGCGGCTAGTGGCGTTGTTAAATAGAGCAATCCAAGTCCTATAACAGTAAATAGAACACCCAATGATAGAATAACATTTAACGGTATACTTCCGGTAATCGTAGGTCTTTTCTTGGTTCTCGACATGGCATGATCAATATCGCGGTCATACCAATTATTTAAAACACATCCCCCTGCTATTAAGAAAGCAGTTCCTAACATAACAAGGAAGAATATTGACCAACTAAAACTTTGATTATTAAAGTAAAGTGCTAGCCAGTAGCCTGCAAAAGCAGTAATCAAGTTAGAATTTATAATTCCTATTTTAATTAAAGCCATAAAATCTTGCCATAAAGCTTTAAATGAACTAGATTGTTGTTCTAACTGAGATAACGTCGTGTGAATTGACCGAGGTTCACTCATACTTTTCGCCGTCCCCTCATATTTTCATCATCTTCTTAAGTTTAATGGTAAACTTATGTAACCACCATTATTGTATCATGTAAAATCCTTCACTTCTATTTAACCACATAAAATTATTTTTAGATGTGAAAAAACTGTGAAATTATTATGGCCTTTGTAAAAATAGCATATTTAATCGAAAAATGTTAGTCCTTAACTTCATTATTTGTTATTTTTCACAGAATATATAAAATTTCTCAATAAACCTCTGTTTTAAGTGAAAAAGTGTTATAAATTTGTAAAGAATTTTATTTCCAACTAACAGAAATTTATATTACGATAGGTATTGGACATTTGTAAAGATTGTATAAAAAACTATTTTTCTTATAAATTAAGTTTTGGTGCGCTTCACGAAAGAAGGTGAATAACATGAAAAATCAAATTCTACACAAAATTATAGCAATAGTCTCCTTATTCACCATGCTATTTGTGCTAATTGGTGGAGCTTTAGTGACAAAAACGGGTTCAGGATTAGGTTGTGGTAGAAGTTGGCCACTGTGTGATGGACAATTAATTCCATCGAACATTACCCCTGAGCTAATTATTGAACTTAGTCACCGATTAGTCACTGGTGTTGCTATAATTATCGTCGGTATTTTAGCAATTGTAGCTTGGCGTCATTATCAACACGTCAAAGAAACAAAATTTCTAGTGATCATGACGATCCTATTCTTTATTATACAATCCTTATTAGGTGCTGGCGCTGTCTTAATTGAGCAGACAAGCCTTATTAAGGCATTACATTTTGGTGTTTCATTAATATCATTTGCAACTGTGTTCCTATTAACCTTAATTATTTTTAACATCGACAAACATTTCAATACAGATCAGATTAATATCACAAAAACACTCAGAACAAATTTTTACGGTTTGTTTGTGTATACTTTAATCGTTGTATATTCTGGAGCACTGGTTCGTCATAAGTCCGCAAGTCTCGTTTGCCTTGAATGGCCACATTGTAATGAAGGTCAGGCAATATCCACCTTCTCAGTTGAACAATGGATTCAAATGGGCCACCGTTTGATGGCTGGCTTACTATTTATTTGGGTAGTTGGACTATTAATTTATTTGTTTAAAAACTACAAATCTAATTTCTTAAAACAAGGCTGGTTTTTAGCAACAGTTCTAATCACGATACAAGTAGTGCTTGGAGCACTAGTTATCTTTACGTTAAGGAACGTTAATATTGCCTTAATGCATGCGTTATTTATTTCGTTATTTTTCGCATTACTATGTTATTTTGTGTTATTAGCATATCGTTCAAATAATAAAAATAACAACGAACAATAAATTAGTTCAAAATTAAAATGGGCTGCTCTCAACCAATTTTGAGGCAGCCCATTTTTTATTATTCAACTTCGATTAGTAAATCGCCACTTTCGATTGATTCTTGATCTTTCACGTGGATTTTCTTTACGGTTCCTTCAAAAGGTGCTTGTATTGTTGTTTCCATTTTCATGGATTCCGTAATCATGAGGTGATCGTTCTTCCCAACCTTTTCTCCTTCTTTAACGAGTACATTAATGACTGTTCCTGGCATTGATGCGCCAATATGGTTAGGGTTATCCTTATCAGCCTTAACTCGTTGATGAAGAACATTTTCAACGCTTTCATCTCGAACTAACACCTCTCTTGGCTGACCATTTAATTCAAAATAAACAACTCGCTGACCATCTTTTTGAGCTTCCCCAATAGAGACAAGTTTAACGATTAACGTTTTTCCTTGTTCAATTTCGACAGCGATTTCTTCTCCTAATCTTAATCCATATAGGAATGAAGGTGTATCTAATACAGAAACATCACCAAATTGGTCAACAAACTTTTGATATTCATCAAATACTTTAGGATAAAGCGCATATGAGATGATCTCTAAGTCTGTTACTTGGCGATCTAGCTTTTCATAAAGTTGTTCTCTCAACGCTTCAAAGTTAACTGGTTTTAAAAACTCTCCAGGACGTGTGCTAATCACTTCTCTTCCTTTGAGGATGATTCGTTGTAATTCTTTCGGAAAGCCCTGATAAGGCTGACCAATATAACCTTGGAAAAATTCAACGACGGAATCAGGGAAATCTAAAGATTCGCCATTTTCATATACATCATCTACCGTTAGATCATTTTGAACCATAAATAGGGCCATATCTCCAACAATTTTAGATGATGGGGTTACTTTAATAATGTCCCCGAACATATCATTGACTTTTCGATACATGGCTTTAACTTCATCCCAGCGCTCACCAAGTCCTACTGCTTTAGCTTGTTGTTGTAAGTTACTATATTGACCTCCTGGCATTTCATGGAAGTATATTTCAGAATGTGGAGCTTTTAGGCCATTTTCATAAGGGGCATAAAACTCTCTGACATCTTCCCAATAACGACCAAGTTGATCATATGCATTAATATTCAATTGTGGCTGTCGTTCGTTATGCTCTAAAGCGTAATATAGGCTATTAGCACTTGGTTGTGATGTGCTCCCAGCCATTGTACTAACAGCTACGTCAACTGCATCGATACCTGCTTCAATAGCTTTGGAATACATGTAAACACCATTGCCGCTAGTATCATGTGTGTGTAAATGAATAGGAATGTTTATTTCTTTTTTCAAAGCTGTAATTAATTGATAAGCCGCTTCAGGTTTTAATAAACCTGCCATATCTTTAATACCTAAAATATGGGCTCCTGCTTCTTCAAGTTCTTTTGCTAAATTTAAATAATAATCTAAGTCATATTTTGGGCGACTCGGGTCTAATATATCTCCTGTATAACACATAGCCGCTTCAGCAATTTTTCCTTGCTTTCGAACAGCTTGTATAGCAGGCTTCATACCTTCAACCCAGTTTAAGCTATCAAAGACTCTGAAAACGTCGATTCCCATTTGAGCACTTCGTTCAACAAATTCATCAATGACGTTATCTGGGTAGTTTTTATATCCAACCGCATTACTTGCTCTTAATAACATTTGGAATAGTACGTTTGGCATTTTTTCTCTCAATTGACTGAGGCGTTCCCAAGGGTTCTCACGTAGGAAACGGTAAGACACATCAAAGGTAGCTCCGCCCCACATTTCAACTGAAAATAAATTAGGCAACAATTTAGAAGTTGGTTCCGCAATGTCTAAAAGATCTTTAGTTCTTACACGAGTCGCTAATAAAGATTGGTGAGCATCACGGAATGTCGTATCTGTTAATTGAACCTCCTTCTGCTCTTTAAGCCACTTAGCAACCGCTTCAGGTCCTTCCTCATCTAAAATCTGTTTGGTCCCTCTCGGATAATCTTCATTTTGATCCACTACAGGTTTACGTGGATTAGAAAACAATGGTTTCTTCTCTTGTCCTTGACCTGTCGGACCATTAATCGTTGTATAACCTAAATATGTCAGTAGTTTCGTACCACGATCTCGACGCTTCGGAAATACGAATAATTCAGGTGAACTATCGATAAACGTCGTATCATACGTACCGTTTAAGAATTTTTCATGCAAAATAACATTCTCTAAGAATGGAATATTCGTTTTAATACCGCGAATACGGAACTCTTTTAAGTTTCGTACCATCTTGTTGGCAGCTTGATCAAAAGTAAGTGCCCATGTCGATACTTTAACTAATAATGAATCATAATGTGGTGAAATAACGGCTCCTTGGAATCCATTACCTGCATCTAAACGAACACCAAAGCCACCACCTGTACGGTAAGCCATAATCTTACCGGTATCTGGCATGAAATTATTTAATGGATCTTCCGTTGTCACACGTGATTGAATCGCATATCCGTGAGTTATAACATCTTCTTGTTTAGGAATTTCAATCGGATAATCGTGTAATGTATGACCCATTGCAATATGAATTTGGGTTTGAACAATATCGACACCTGTAATCATCTCGGTAATCGTATGTTCAACCTGCACACGCGGGTTTACCTCAATAAAGTAAAATTCGTCTTCTGTAACTAAAAACTCAACTGTCCCCGCATTAACATAATCAACGCTATCCATCAGCTTAACAGCTGCTTCACATATTTCTTCACGTTGGTCATCACTTAGTGAAACACTTGGTGCAATTTCAACAACTTTTTGATGTCGACGTTGAACCGAACAATCTCGTTCATACAAATGAACAATGTTCCCGTCATAATCACCAAGAATTTGCACTTCAATATGCTTTGGCTTTTCGACTAATTTTTCTACATAAACTTCATCGCTACCAAAGGCTGCTTTAGCCTCTGACTTAGCTCTTTCGTATGCTTCCTTTAAGGCCTCAGACGTTCTGACAATACGCATACCACGTCCGCCACCGCCCATGGCTGCCTTAATCATAATTGGAAATCCATGATTAGATACAAAGTTCTCAACTTCTTCTAAAGATGATACTGGGCCATCTGTACCTGGTATGACTGGAATATCTGCTTTAATGGCTTGTTCTCTGGCTTTAACTTTATCACCAAATACATCTAATAAACCACTAGAAGGCCCAATAAATGTTATGCCCTCTTCTTCACAACGCTTCGCAAAATGGACGTTTTCGGATAAAAATCCGTACCCTGGGTGAATTGCATCAACGCCAACACGTTTGGCAATTGATATAATACCCTCAATATCTAAGTAAACATCGATTGGTTTTTTACCAACACCAACCAAGTAAGCCTCATCCGCTTTGTAACGATGATAAGACCCTGTATCTTCTTCTGAATAAATAGCAACTGTTCGAATGTTAAGCTCTGTACAAGCTCGAAACACTCTTATTGCGATTTCTCCCCTATTCGCTACGAGTACTTTGTTAAATGTCTTTTTCTCTGTCATGTTGGAATCCTCCATTTCTATTTAGGGAAATGATGCCTCCAATTTAGTAAATACGACAAGAATCAGCAAAATTCCTTCAAAATTTAGAAAAATGAATAACCATTCATTCCATCTTAATAAAATAGCCCAAATAAAACTTGCTGTTTATTTGAGCTATTTTATTAAGATGATTTATGTTTTTGATAAGCCTCATGTAAGGCCCCTAGTTCCTGTTCTAGGTTTTCTAGTATTTCTTTCCCTGTTGATTCATTAATGAGCTTTAGTCTTACAGCGAAATGAATCTCACGTGAGAGACCATACATTTGTGTATCTAAAACCTCTTCATAAAGAGGACATTGAGGCATTGTTAAGTTATCCATTTGCACTTTAATTAATTGTAAAATTTGATCCGCATCTGCCTTTAAGAGGGCGAGTGCTTGCTGATTCTCTTCAAGCGCTACATTGGATGACACGGTTATTCCCCCTCACGAATTAAGCTTCCTACTTAATTATATTATAGGTTATCCGCCTAAAATGCAAGAAAACTTGTCCTGAGTTTAGAAAATTGACCAATTCTTCTCCTCAGCCAATTTTTCTAGGAATTTAATACCTACTACACTGTTCCCTTTCTCATTTAGTGCAGGGCCAAAAACCGCTATTCCTCCACAACGCTTTATGACTCCCATAATAGCACCTGAAACGCCACTTTTTGCAGGAATGCCAACATTGATTGCGAAGGTCCCTGATTCATTATACATGCCGCAAGTGACCATGAATGTTTTGCATATGCGGGCTACATATCCAGGTATTAGAATTTCATTTGTATCAGGGTCGAGCCCATCATGTGCAAAAACAGCCGCAATTCTAGCTAATTGCTTCACATTCATTTGAATGGCACATTGTTTCGTATAGACATCCAACAGTTCTTCTACATCACCTGTTACGATGCCGTGTTGTTTCATAAAATAGCATAGCGCTCTGTTTAAGTATGCTGTATCATATTCTGATTGAGCAACTTCGGGATCAAATGATATAGAATCATCCGCTGATAATTTACGGATCAATTTTAATAATTCATCAACCATCTCATCAGCGTTACGCCCTTTTATCATATTGGTAACAGCTAAGGCACCAGCATTGATCATTGGATTAAATGGCTTAGCAGGATCTTTGACTTCTAGTTTTGCCACCGAATGGAATGGTTCACTTGTAGGTTCTTTATCTACTCTAGAAAAAACCGCTTCTTCCCCGTGCTGAATTAAGGCCAAGGCTAACGTCAAGATTTTTGAAACACTTTGAATCGTAAACATATATTCATCCTGGCCTGTCGAGATTACCTGACCTCCTACCGGATAATAAGCTACCCCAATCGTCTCGGGTTGTTGATTAGCCAAAGCAGGTATATAATCGATGATATTCCCATTATTGGCATATATGCGCACGTGCTCTAACCAATCAGTTAAATCTGTTTGTGTTATGTTAATCATAAAAAATAATACTCCTCTCGTGCATTGTCAATTAATCTCCGTTATACTCGTATATGGATTAGATAAGTATTGAAGATGAGGTGACAAAATGTATATTGTACAAATTCAAGGTAATGTAAGACATCCCATTACATTAGATCCAACTGTTTGGATTTTTGATGATCGAAAAATTTTATTAGATGAAGCGTTTAATAATCAAAGTTCAGATGCTCAAAATCATGCTGCTAATGAAGATACACCTTTTAATCGTAATCAGTATCAGCAAAAAATGAACCCTCCAATAAACGAAAGTGTTAAAAAATTTGATCGTAAAAAAGTTCTAGAAAACAGTTACCTAATGCCGATCAACCATTTCTTACCTAACGCCGAGCCAGATAAAAATGCGACAAAAGCCATCTTACATACGGATGACGGTCAACAAGAGATAACAATTGATGAATTAAATGATTCTTTATTATTATTCGCATTAGACGGAAAACCATTAAAAGATGATGGACCTGTCCACCTTTATTTTAATGACGGTCGTAATTATGACGCACCAATAAAAAGTATTAAAAAAATTCATATTGAATAGCAAAAAGCTTGTGCTTCCATCGCACAAGCTTTTTTAATGGTTAAATTCCTTTTTATTTTAAACATTTTCCTAACATAAATACGCCAATTAGTTACAAACTAAAGAAAAAAGGAGTATGGTTAATGAAATATAAAGGGTTAAACATTATGATGCTAATTATCCTCTTTTCAGCTGGATGTATGTCTCAGCAACAAGGTAACAATATGAATTCCAATCCAGATATTGAACAATTAAGTGACTCTGAAACCGAACAATCTAATAACCATTCTAACCGAGAAGCTTCACAGCGTTTAGCTAAACTGGCCACACAAGTTCCAAATGTTAATGATGCCAGAGTGCTGGTTTTTGGTTCATACACGTTAATAGGCATAGATATTGACGAAGACTTAGATCGATCGAGAGTAGGTTCAGTGAAGTATTCCGTTACAGAAGCTGTCAAAGATGATCCTTTCGGGCATTACGCTTTTGTCATGGCAGATGGTGATATTATGGAGCGCATTCGTAATATGAATCAGATGATTAGAAATGGCGAACCGGCTGATGCAATTATTGATGAAATATCTAATGTCGTCGGCCGTTATTTACCTGAAACACCGACAAAAGAAAAAACACCAAAACAAGATGAACCATCAAATACACGCGGTGATGCAGACGAAGATATAACCAATATTCAAAAAGAACAAGGTAATCAAAATTAAAGGAGTTAAACATTATGTTCTATCATGTTAAAGAATTACAATATCGAGCAAAACCAGATCGCCCTGATCCGGTCTACGCCAAAAAACTTCAGGAAGTGTTAGGTGGACAATATGGTGAAATTTCCGTAATGATGCAATATTTATTTCAGGGTTGGAATTGTCGAGCTGAAGGTAAATATCGAGATATGTTACTTGATATTGGTACAGAAGAAATTGCCCATGTAGAAATGTTGGCCACGATGATTGCCCAATTATTGGATAAAGCACCTGTAGAAGAACAAGAAAATGCTGCAAAAGACCCTGCTATTGAAGCTGTTATGGGTGGCATGAATCCACAACATGCTATTGTAAATGGATTGGGTGCCTCGCCAAATGATAGTGCGGGTTATCCTTGGAATGCGAGATATACAATCTCAAGCGGAAATTTACTTGCGGATTTCAGAGCGAATTTAAATGCTGAGTCTCAAGGAAGGCTGCAGGTCGTTAGACTGTATGAACAAACAGATGATATTGGTGTTCGAGACATGCTCTCGTTCCTTATTGCTAGGGATTCTATGCACCAAAATCAATGGTTAGCAGCAATAGCAGAATTAGAGGAAAAAGAAGGAAAAGTGGTACCTAGTACATTCAACCGACAGTATGAACGAACAGATGTGTCATACACATTTATGAATTGTTCTGAAGGTCAAGAAAGCGAGGCCGGTCGATGGGCAAGCGGAACGGCGATGGATGGACAAGGTCAATTCAATTATGATCCAAACCCAAAAGCTCAGGGTCAAAACCCAACTCTAAACCCAGCTCCAGGTTATATACACGGCACTCCAAAAAACTAAATAACAACAAAAAATAATAACCGGTCGTGTTCCGGTTATTATTTTTCTTTCACTTCATTATAATATTGTACACCGAATTGAGATCCTTCAGAGACCATTTTTGAATTTTCGTGATGGTCGACTTCTTCTGGTTTTCCTGCTTTTTCTACTGTATTTGTCTCTTGATTTGTCATGCGTTCTTTAATTTTATAATATTGATCCTTTAATTTTTGTCTCTTATCTTGATCTCTCATCATGTATGCACCTAATGCGGCTCCACCAGCAACTACTGTTGATAATACTCTTTTCTTCATACAATCGCCTCCTTTTACGATATCTTACTTTATGTCTACCCTAAAATTATTATTTGAAACATAAATCATATTTACGTGTTATAATGAACGATTAAGAGGTGATTATATGCGAGTAAGATGTGTCTTATGTGATGAAGTTGAAAAAATAGATTCATTTTCCTTATTAGCAAAAAAAATTCGTAAACGACGTGTTCAAAATTACCTATGTCCAAGCTGTTCTGAACGAATAACTAAAAAAACAATAGAACGAAAAAATACTGGCAATTTCAAGTTATATGAAGAGCCAAAACGCGACCCTTATATTTAATAAGCTCCCTAAAAATAACCAGTTTTTAAACACAAATTTATACGGCAAAGCAAAAGGCATATGAATACGTATGCCTTTTATTATTGTTGATAAATGACAATAAGATTATTAAAAGGATATATCTTGTAGGAGCCAATCATCCTTTATCTTTACAAAATAGAATGTAAAGTATCGATCTTCTTTAACAGATACATTATTTTCATCAAAGTAAAGAGGACGTATAGTTGCTTCAGCTGCATTACCACTTTGTTCGAATGAAACGCTTTCGATAAACCATCTTTCTAAAGTCTGATTATCATTGTTGTAAGTAATTTTCTTTTCATAACTTGGCGTTATAGCATATATTTCATCATTTTTTTCTTTGAAATGAAGTTCTTCATGGGACCGTTCATTCAAATTGTCGATCCCCTCACTTTGTAAATTATAAAGAAATTGTGAACTATACATGTTAATATAAGATGTATCTTGTACTTGATACTCATAAAGCCTCTCAATATCACGCAATTTTTCTAACTCTTTTTCTGCTTCTTGGACTTTATCTTTAAGATCTTGTACTTCTGTTTCTAACTGTTTAACTTCGTTTGAATCAGGAGAATTTGCTTTTTCATCACATCCAGTAATAATAATTAAAAATGCTAAAATCATTAATAATTTCTTCATCATAGCCACCTCATTATTAGTTACGTTTAATCAACAAAGCTCTTCAATTAATTCAATAATTAAGTGTTATTCTCCTGCTTATATTAAACTGATTCACTCGTTTATTACGAATACATAATAAAAAAGCAGTCTCTATTGACTGCTTTTTGACTTTAAAGCTGAATTATTTAAGGTGTAAAAGACAACGTATTTAGGTCTCTGACTGACGTTCCTTATGAAGACGATATCGATAAATCGCCAACACAATGGATGTAACGATGAGAACTTCTATAATTGGTAGTCCAAAATAGGCAAATGGAATTAAGATAAAACAACCTAGAATTAACAGTAAATATACAACTAACGATTTCAACAACGGCAAACTTTTAGCAAATCCTAATTTATATGTAATAATTGCAAATACAACAATTGAAAGGAACAATAGCCAAAAGCTACCTATATCAATTAAAAAATATTCTTCAATTGGACTAAAGCGAAAATGGTCACCAGGTAACACCTGTTCATTTGACTGTTCATCCATAATTAAACCTCCTCTATTCATCCTATCTCATCATACAGGACATGAACGGTGAAATCTATATCACATTCTAATGTTTTCAAATTTTGTCACATCATTTATACTTTAAAAAGATGAGGTGAATAAAAATGAGTCACAACCAAAAAATGTTTATACTAGCCGTGCTCGTCGTACTTTGTTTCGTAGCAGCAGCAATTATCATTAGTTACCGTAATTACTGGTTAATGGGCTTATCACTTCTATTAGGCTTTAGCCTAATGGGATTAGGATTTAAATTAAAGCGAGACGAACAAAACAGACAATAAATATGCTCCAGTCAGGAGCATATTTATTTTTGTTGAATAAAAGACATAAGCGATTCGTGAATGGCTTTATTTGAACAAATAACCGTATTTCCAGTCAACATATCAATTGAGCTTCCATCTACTCTAGTTGTAACTCCGCCAACTTCATCAACAATAATTTTACCTGCAGCAATATCCCAAGGCTGTAAACGCATGGTGATATAAGCATCAATAATCCCTTCAGCAATATAAGCAAATTCCAGCGCAGCAGACCCATAGGAACGTGTGCCTTTTACTTTTCGAACTAAATCGTGGATTTTTCTCTCATCTAGTCGGCGATTTGGAATTGCCCAAAAGTTATTTAATCCGACTAGGGCGTCTGATAAAGTCTTATTTGGATCAATTGGAGCTAGTTTTTCTCCATCTTTATACGCACCTTCACCCTTAATTCCCTCATACATCGTGTCATTCATCACATCATAAATTAAACCAATCTCTCCCACACCGTCATGATAAATGCCAACCGATATCGCAAAAAAGCGCTGTTGATGAACAAAATTCATGGTGCCATCAATTGGGTCAATAATCCATACTGTCCCATCTAAAGAATGGACCTCTTCCCCCATTCCTTCCTCACCAAGGATTTTATGATCTGGGTATCTCTTCGTAATATGATCCACAAAGAATTGTTCTGTGTTCTTGTCAATTTCCGTAACTAAATCTTTTCGATCGCGTTTCGTATCAATTTTATAAGGTTTCTGCATTTCACTTTTTATGAGCTTCCCTGCTTCTATTACCCATTGTTTTGCCTCATTTAATATGTAGTCTCTGTTATTCATGTGATTTGATCATCCTCTTTAATTCATAATCTCACGCCAATTGCCTTGTATATTATTATAAACTACTTTGAACTTATGCTAAAATAATTTACAGTAAGCAAGAAAGGAGCGATGAATTGTGGCGAATTTTACAGGATTTACGGAACAAGATTTTGATGTATTTAAAATTGATGGTCTAGACGAGCGTATGGAAGAACTACGCGGCCGCTTATCACCAAAGCTTGAAACAATTGCACATGACTTAGAACCAACTGCCACAAGCGCAACAGGCGATGAGATGTTCGTTCACGTTGCCAAACATGCAAGACGTACGAAGAATCCACCTAACGATACATGGGCAGCATTAGCGAGTGGCAAACGAGGCTATAAAAAACTCCCTCACTTCCAAGTAGGTCTTTGGGAATCACATGTATTTGTCTGGTTTGCAGTCATTTATGAAAGTCCAATCAAAGGTGACTTTGCAAGACAATTAAAAGAAAAAAAAGAAGACATCTTAACACACATTCCTGATCATTTCGTTTGGTCTAAAGATCACACACAACCTGATACAATCAGCCATCAAGACATGAAAGACGGCCAATTTGATCAATTAGTAGACCGCCTTGAAAATGTAAAAAAAGCAGAATTACTATGCGGCATCACTTTTGATCGTGACGATAAGCGATTAAAAGATGGACAAGCGTTCATTAAGCTTTGTGAGGAAGCAATTCAAACCTTATCAGAACTATATAATCTAACAAAAAATGTTCAACATAATTAATTAAAAAATAGGCTTTCTTTTATAGGAAGCCTATTTTTAATTCATTCTGTGCGATTATTTAATTGCTCCACTAATTCTTCTAATTGTCTCATAACGGTATCCTTGGTTGCATTTTCGCCTAAATTAGATTTCTCAAACCCAACTTCACGCAGAATTTCACCTAATTCTTCATAATTCTTTTGATCTTCTGATGATAAATCGCTATAAACACCTAATGGTTCTGATTCTGTTCTATAATCAAATTGTTGTAAACTACCATTTAAGTGATAAAAGAATTCCTCTTCACTCTGCGAGAAAGTATTTAATGAAGAACCAATATTCCAAGCAAGACCGATTCCATTCATTAACTCTTCTACTTTAGTTGTTACTAAGCCCGGTTCTGACCATTGATCTTCACGTTGGCTAGAGATTCGATCTTCCAATTGTATAAAGTCTTGTCTGATATCTGTGACAACTTGTTCCGTCACATAATTCATCTTGTTAAATCCCCAGATTATAATCATAACCAAAACGACGATTAAAACGACTAATGTTCCAAAAATGGCTTTTTTTCTATTCATAACTCCCCCCAATGTACAACAAACATAAAAAAGCAGGCTCTCCCTTTATCGTTAAGTTTACCATAATCAAACAAAAAAGGAGGAAGTGCTCACAAATGAATTGCTTATCTCAAATAAATTTTTTCTGAACCGTCTGCCTGCTTGGCAGCTTGAACGACTTTATAAGGTACGTAACCTGATTGTTTCTCAAAGTCTTTAAAAAGCGTCTTTTCTTCTGCTTTTGAAGGAACGACTTGTTTCAACAGTTTATATTGATCTAACACTTGATCAGCTCTAACATCCTTTTCATAGGCTTGCTCGACAAGCTGAAAAAACTCCACCACATTAATGACTTCCTCAGTTGACCAGTCTGGATCAATGGGATAATGATATTCCATTATGTTCACACCTTTTTATAGATTTGTCCATTTTGATTGAATTTGGCGGATATCGTTTTTTATAGATTCAAACAATTCTTGAACGGTTGGAACTTCGTTGATTCTAAGGGCAACTTGCCCCGCCCAAGCAAAACCTTCTTCTTGCTTACCTTCATGGATATAACGTTTATTAGCTTCACCGCTAATATAATCTTTTAACCCTTCATAACCTGCTTCTTTTGCTTCTAATTCTAAAATTTCATCAGTCCAGTTATTTTTTAAGGCTCTTGCAGGTGCGCCAATGGATTTTTTAATAAGTACTGTTGCGTGTTCATTAGCCTCTATTAAAGACTGCTTATAAGATTCATGAGCATGAATGCATTCTTTCGTTGCAATAAATCTTGTCCCCATCTCAATTCCCTCAGCT
The DNA here is from genome assembly GCF_003843875.1 of Aquisalibacillus elongatus. Classification (GTDB taxonomy): domain Bacteria; phylum Bacillota; class Bacilli; order Bacillales; family Alkalibacillaceae; genus Aquisalibacillus; species Aquisalibacillus elongatus. Next base: position 850,003 of record NZ_RKRF01000007.1, read on the forward strand.
CCTAATGCTAAGGCTGCCATCAATCCACGCCCGTCGCTAATTCCGCCAGATGCGATAACCGGAATATTTACAGAATCAACGACTTCAGGGGTTAACACAAACGTACCAATATCATCACGTCCTAAATGGCCTCCCCCTTCGTAACCAACGACCATTACGGCATCTGCACCTAGTTCTTCTGCTTTAACCGCTTGTCGTTTAGCTGCCACCAAAACTAACTTCTTAGTATTTGTATTCTGAAACATATCTAAGACAGGCTTAGGATTTCCTCCTGTTACAGAAATCGCTGGAACTTCTTCATCCACCGCTACTTTCACCATATCTTCAAACGGTCTGCCATGCTGCCCAATCGCAAAATTGACACCAAAAGGTTGATCCGTCATTTCTCTTACTATATGTATTTCTTTTCGTAAAGATTCTGGGTCCTTCAAACTCATAGCTGTAATCTGACCAAGCCCACCAGCGTTTGAGACGGCTGCCGCTAGCTCAGCGTAAGCCAAATGAGCTAGTCCTCCTTGAATAATGGGAAGCTCAATATTCAACAAATCAGTAACCCTAGTCTTCATTTAACCACTCCCTTTCTAGCATCTACTTAAATGGTATCATGTTTTTTCACTAATTGTATAAAAAAACTCAAACGCCTTAAGCGTTTGAGTTTTTACGGCAACAGTCGCACTGATTACTGTAGATTTTCGTCACTTTAATATGATCAAAATAGTCAATGACCTTAAAACACTTCGCACAAATAATGGTACCCAAAATCAACAACTCCTTTAATTAGGATGTATTAATTATGTTACTAACAGTATATTATGTCATACTAATTGTTGCAATAGGTTATTATATATTGTTTTATAATTTTATGAAAATTCTTCAATTATTATGATAAGTTGACGGAGAATTAGTGGATTATCATGCTTTACTTGAAGTTAAAAAAGCATTAGATAGCGTTTATCACCATCTAATGCTTAATATTCATTACTCATCAGTTATAATTAAAGCAGGATCTAAAAAGTCAAACCCTTGTTCTTGGTATCCTTCTAAAATGTTGGGAAGTGCCTCATTGGTCCACTCACGGTCATGCATTAAAATATTCGCGCCGTCAACTAATAAATTAGTGGTTAACATGATCTCTTCTAACGCATCGGCTTCCATATAATCGTTAAAGTAATCATAGCCAAATGACCAATTCATCCAGTACATGCCTTGATCTTTCACAAAATCTCTAGCGTAATCTGTATTTGCTCCAAATGGCGGTCTAAAATATGTAGGTTTTGCACCTATTACTTCTTCAATTATTCCATTAAGTTTTAGAATTTCTTCTTTTTGTTCCTCTTTAGAAACCTCTCGTAAGTTCACATGACTATAAGTGTGATTTCCTATATAAAAACCCATATCATGGATTTTTCTGACGATTTCCTTTTCTTCTTCTGTATCCATAAAATGACCATTCACAAAAAATATTGCCGGGGCGTCATATTCCTTTAACGTTTCCGCCATTTCTAAAGTATGACCATCTGGAGCGTCATCAATCGTTAGCAGAACAACTTTTGAGTCCGCATCGTCAATGGGCTTAAAAAAACCATTTTCGTTCATATAATATTGAGGTTTCTGATTCTCTTCTTCTTGTGATTCCTGAGACTCTTTTTGTTCCTCATCTTCTTTGTTTTCTTCATTTGATTCAGATTTATCATCATTATTTTCTTCTGTTTTATCAGGTTCTTCGTTGTCATTATTTTCTTCATCAGTTGGTTCCTCTACATTGTCCTCTTCAGGAAGTGAGTCCCCTTCTGCTTGTGAATCATTACAAGCTACCATTAAAAGCATAAATACAGCAACCCCTATTATGATTAGTATGTTTCTCATCGCTGTTCCCCCTTAATTTATGTATAAATAAATTATAAACGATTACCACCTCTTTACCTATAGTTTTTGAATGGGAAATTATAATTTAGGGCAAAAGAAAGATATAGATTTTCTAAGGTCTGCACCATTAATAGAAGCACAAGAAAGGACTGGATGTTTGTGGGACATAAAGTAACGAAAGTTTTTTATATTTCATTAATTATAGCAGTATTATTCATTGTCTGGGGTGTCATTTCTGAAGATACTTTACCAACTTGGAATTTAGGAAATGTGACCGGGAACATACAAGGATTTTTAGTAGAAAAATTTGGTTGGTTTTATTTACTGTCTGCAACTTCATTTTTAGTGTTTGCGATTTTCTTAATTGCTTCTAAATATGGAAATATAGTCTTAGGCAAAGACGGGGACAAACCCGAGTATAATTATATTACTTGGTTTGGAATGCTTTTTAGTGCAGGTATGGGAATTGGTTTAGTATTCTGGGGAGCAACTGAACCTATTTACCATTTCAATACCCCTCCGTTTGAAGTTGATAGTGAAAGTGAAGCTGCAAAAGTGGCCATGCGTTATAGTTTTTTCCATTGGGGTTTACACCCTTGGGCTATTTATTCAATCCTAGCGTTAGCATTAGCATACTTCCAGTTTAGAAAAGATGCTCCTGGTTTGGTCAGTAGTACTTTGAAACCTCTGTTCGGAGATAAAATGAATGGTGGATGGGGTACTTTAGTAGATGTCATCGCTGTTTTTGCAACGATTTTTGGTGTTGCAACATCACTAGGGTTAGGAGCTCAACAAATCAGTAGTGGACTAGGTTTTCTGTTTGAAGGATTAACGAATAATTTTACCCTTCAATTTATCATCATTATCGCGGTTACCATATTATTTATGTTATCAGCTATCACCGGTCTCGACCGAGGCATTAAGTATTTAAGTACGACGAATATTATCTTAGCTTTCATACTAATGTTTTTCATGCTGTTTGCTGGACCTACAAACTTTATTATGAACTTTTTTACAACAACTTTAGGTTCTTATATTCAAAAACTCCCAGCGATGAGTTTCAGGATGGCACCTTTTAATGAAGAAAATACCGGATGGTTGCAAAGTTGGACCATATTCTATTGGGCTTGGTGGATTGCGTGGGCGCCGTTTGTTGCTATGTTCATAGCTCGTGTTTCTCGTGGCCGAACTGTTCGAGAATTCGTAGTCGGTGTATTATTAGTTCCTACAATATTTGGTGCATTATGGTTCGCAGTTTTTGGAGGTTCAGCCATTGCACTTGAGTACAACGATGGTATGGATTTATTCACAATCATAAGCGATACAGGACAAGAAGCAGCACTGTTTACAGTGTTAGATAATTACCCAATCGCCACATTATCATCGATTTTAACCATTTTATTAATTAGTACATTCTTTATTACGTCTGCAGACTCAGCAACTTTTGTATTAGGAATGCAAACCACTGGTGGAGACTTAGATCCCGCCCTAAGAGTCAAAATTGCTTGGGGGATTGTTCAATCAGCAACAGCCGCTGTTCTGTTATGGCAAGGAGGTTTAGGTGCTTTACAGACGGCATCCATAATAGCTGCTTTCCCATTCGCGTTCATATTAATTATGGTTATATTTGCAGTCGTAAAAGAATTTAAAGAAGAAGCCAGAAATTATCCTTTAAAACGAAAACGTCCAGAAGATAGAAGCCACTGATGGCTTCTATTTGTGATGATATTAAGCACTAAATAAGAGTTATTAAGCACTAATTTAGACCTTTTAAACACTAATTCAGACTATTAAGCACTTTTTCAATCCTATTAAGCACTAATAAGACTTTTATAGTAATTAATTATTAAAAAACGCTCAGAACTTAATCTGAGCGTTTTTAATATAATGTTATGCTGTGTGGATTGGCATGCCAAGTACAACTTCAGCTGCTTCCATTACGGCTTCACCTAATGTTGGGTGAGCATGAATGGTAAGTGCAAGGTCTTCAGCAGTCATACCTGCTTCGACTGCTAGGCCTAATTCAGCGATTAGATCACTTGCATTTGGTCCTGCAACTTGTGCACCAATCACAAGGCCATCAGATTTACGTGTAACAAGTTTTACAAAACCATCTGAATCATTTAGAGAAAGAGCGCGACCATTTGCTGCGAATGGGAATTTCTTAGCAACCACTTCGTAGCCTGCTTCTTTAGCTCCGTCTTCACTGTAACCAACGCTAGCAAGCTCTGGATCAGAGAATACAACAGCTGGAATTCCTAAATAATCAATTTCTGATTTCTCACCACTGATAGCTTCAGCTGCAATTTTACCTTCATAAGAAGCTTTGTGAGCTAATTGCGGTCCATCAACGATATCCCCAATAGCATAAATATTATCTAGGTTTGTACGGCATTGCTTATCCGTTTGGATAATACCTTTATCGTTCATTTCTAAACCGATGTCTTCTAATCCCATTTCATCAGTATTTGGACGACGACCAACTGTTACGAGTAGGTAATCAGCATCGATCGTTTTTTCCTCACCTTTAACTTCATAAGTAACTTTTACGCCATTATCAGTTTCTTCAACGCCTTGAGCCATTGCTTCTGTGACGATATCTACGCCTTTATTCTTAAGACGTTTTTTAACTAATTGCGTCATGCCTTTCTCAAAGCCACCTAAGATATCTTTAGTACCTTCAAGAATAGTTACTTCACTTCCAAAGCTTGCATACGCGCCACCTAGTTCAGTACCGATGTAACCGCCACCGATGACAACAAGCTTCTCAGGAATTTCTTTTAAGTTTAACGCGCCAGTTGAATCTAAAACGCGATCTGAATATGGGAATGGTTTTAATTCAATCGTGCGAGAACCTGTTGCAATAATACAGTTGTTAAACTTATACGTTTGAGAGTTTTTCTCATCCATGATCTTAACTGTATTTTTATCAACAAAGTATGCTTCACCTTTTACGATGTCTACTTTGTTAGCTTTTAGTAGGCTCTCAACACCGCCAGTTAATTTGTTTACAATCTGGCCTTTCCATTCTTGAACTTTGTCAAAATTAACCGAAACGTTTTCAGCAACAATTCCCATGTCTTCAGAGCCTTTTGCGTGCTCATAACGGTGACCTGCTGAAATTAATGCTTTAGATGGAATACAACCAACGTTCAAGCATACGCCACCTAAGTTACCTTTATCTACGATCGTAACTTTTTGTCCCATTTGTGCAGCACGAATCGCCGCAACATAACCACCAGGACCAGCTCCAACTACAAGAGTATCTACTTCTTCTGGAAAATCTCCTACTACCATTATCTACGCCTCCATCATGATTAATTGTGGGTCATTTAATAAGCGTTTGACATGGTTCATCGCATGTTGTGCAGTTGCGCCATCAATCATACGATGGTCAAAGCTCAAGGATATAGCTAATACAGGTGCGACAACCACTTCACCATCACGAACAACTGGTTTTTCACTAATACGACCAATTCCTAAGATGGCGACTTCTGGATGGTTAATAACAGGTGTAAACCATTGTCCGCCGGCAGACCCAATATTTGTGATTGAACAAGAAGCACCTTTCATTTCTTCTGATTGTAGTTTACCATCACGAGCTTTAGTTGCCAACTCGTTGACCTCGCTTGAAATGTCAAAAATCGACTTGCGATCTGCGTCTTTCACGACTGGTACAAGTAAACCTTTATCAGTATCAGCTGCAATACCGATATTGTAGTAATGCTTGTGAATGATTTCTTCCGTATCATCGTCATATGACGTATTGAAAATTGGATACTTCTTAAGTGTTGAGACTAATGTCTTAACGACATATGGTAAATAAGTCAGCTTAATGTCTTGTTCAGCTGCCACTTCTTTGAATTTCTTACGATGATTAACTAGTTCAGTAGCATCGACTTCATCCATTAACGTTACGTGAGGAGCTGTTTGTTTGGACTTAACCATCGCTTTCGCAATCGTCTTGCGGATGCCACTTACTTTCTCGCGAGTTTCAGGATATTCACCCGCTGGAACTGTTTGTTTTGCTGATTCTTCTAGTTTTTCATCATCTTTAGCATCAGCTGATTCTACAGATGCTGGCTGACCACCATCTAAGTATTGATCAACATCTTCTTTAAGAACACGCCCGTTTTTACCTGACCCTTCTACCTTACGAATGTCAACGTCGTTATCACGAGCATATTTTCTAACAGACGGCATCGCAATGACGCGTTTATCATCTGCTTCATCAGATGATGATTCAGACTCATCTGTTTGTGGGCTTTCTTTAGATTCTTCTTGATGATCCTCTTGTTCATTGTCTTCTGTTTCGTCACTTGATTCCTCTTCATCAGAGTCATCATCAGAACCTTCGTAACCTTCAGCATCGATCTTGACAATCACATCACCAACAGTTGCTGTTTCACCTTCATCCACTAAAACATCAAGAACCGTTCCTTCTACTGGTGATGGGATCTCAACAACTGCTTTATCGTTTTGTACTTCACATAGCACATCGTCTTCTTTAATTTCTTCGCCTTTTTTGATAAACCATTTGGCGATTTCACCTTCGTGAATACCTTCACCGATATCAGGTAATTTAAATTCGTAGGCCAATGTTTTCCCTCCTAATCATTAAAAGTTAATCGATTGTTTCGCTTTCTCTATAATATCCTCATAGTTAGGCAACCAAACTTCTTCAGCTTGAGAGAACGGATAAACTGTATCTGGAGCTGTTACACGTAGAACAGGTGCCTCTAAGTGTAAGATGGCACGCTCCTGAATTTCAGAAACGATACTTGCTGCAATACCAGCTTGACGTTGAGCTTCCTGTACAACGACAGCACGGTTTGTTTTCATAACTGATTCTATAATTGTGTCAACATCAATTGGTTGAACTGTGCGTAAGTCAATTACTTCTGCATCAATATTTTCTTTTTCAAGTTCTTCTGCAGCCTTTAACGACGAATGAACCATCGCACCATAAGCTATTAATGTAATATCTTTACCCTCACGTTTCACGTTGGCTTTACCTAGATCAACCGTGAACTCTTCTTCAGGCACTTCTTCACGGAATGAACGGTATAGTTTCATATGCTCTAAGAAAATAACCGGATCATTTTCTCGAATGGATGAAATTAATAATCCTTTTGCATCATAAGGGTTAGATGGTATAACAACTTTTAAACCTGGTTGTTGTGCCATTAAACCTTCTAAACTGTCAGCATGTAATTCTGGTGTGTGTACACCACCACCAAATGGCGAGCGAATCGTAATTGGGGCATGCCATCTACCACCTGAACGATAGCGCATACGAGCGGCTTGGCCACTAACAGCATCCATTGCTTCATAAACAAAGCCGAAGAATTGAATTTCTGGAACTGGGCGGAATCCTTGAGTCGAAAGGCCAACGGACATACCAATAATGCCAGATTCAGCTAACGGCGTATCAAATACACGTTCTTCTCCGAATTCTTCTTGTAAACCTTCAGTCGCACGGAACACGCCTCCGTTTTGGCCTACGTCTTCGCCAAATACGAGCACATCTTCATCATTTTTTAGTTCCGTACTTAACGCATCAGTGATTGCTTGAATCATTGTCATTTGTGCCATTGCTTATTTCGACTCCTTTTCTTTATATTCTTCCATTTGCTCTTTCAAGTTAGATGGAAGTTCCTCATACATAATTGAAATTAGGTCTGTTACTTTTTGTTTATCATGACCATCAGCTTTCTTAATCGCTGCTTTAATCTCTTCTTTAGCCGTTTCAATGACTTCATTTTCTTTTTCTTCGCTCCATAAGTCTTTACCCTCTAAGAATTTACGGAAACGAACTAATGGGTCACGCTTTTCCCACTTATCGTTCATATCTTCAGAACGATAACGTGTCGGGTCGTCACCAGCCATTGTATGTGGACCATAACGATAAGTCATTGTTTCAATTAATGTAGGGCCATCACCATTAACAGCTCTTTCGCGCGCTTCTTTAACAACCTGGTAAACAGCAAATACATCCATACCATCTACTAAAAAGCCAGGCACGCCAACTGCAGCCGCCTTTTGAGCAATTGTGTTAGCTGCTGATTGCTTTTCAACAGGGACTGAAATGGCAAATTGGTTATTCTGTACAACAAAAATAGCAGGTGCTTGATATGCACCGGCAAAGTTTATACCCTCATAGAAATCACCTTGAGAAGCACCACCATCACCAGTATAAGTAATAGCTACATTTGGTTTACCTCGACGTTTTAACCCTAATGCTACGCCTGCTGCTTGAGTGATTTGTGCACCGATAATAATCTGCGGACTAACGGCATTCACATCTTCAGGCATTTGGTTACCGTGAAAATGACCTCTTGAGAATAAGAAGGCTTGATAAAGTGGTAAACCGTGCCAGATTAACTGTGGAACATCACGGTATGCCGGCAATAAGAAGTCTTCCTTTTCTAAAGCAAAATGACTTCCTATCTGAGATGCTTCCTGACCTGCTGTTGGTGCATAGAATCCTAAACGACCTTGACGGTTTAAAGCAATCGAACGTTGGTCTAATACACGGGTATAAACCATACGACGCATTATTTCGACTAGATCTTCGTCTGATAAATCAGGCATTGCATCTTCGTTTACAATTTCTCCATCCTCATTCAAAATTTGAATCATTTCAAATTTCTCATCGATTCCTTCAAGTGGACTTTTAAAGCTCACTTTCGTCACCTCTTCCTTTCAAATAATTTCCTCATCATAGTTTACCTAAACTGCCGAGTACTAATCCATTTCTTTCAATTATGTACCCTTTTTAAAGTAATTTTAACCATCGCACCTGTTACAATAAAAAAACGGGAAATGACTAATACAAACATCATCTAATCGTAGTTTATATCATAGAACATATAATCGTCAAACACTTTAAATTATTGCTTTTCACCTCCATTTCCCTTCAATCCGATAACGAAAACTGTTTCAATGAAATAGTCATTCTGTGTTATAACAAGTTGCCCTTTGTAACGTAAAAAAACACACTACCTATTATGAGATAGTGTGTTCTGTCCTATGACAATTTTATTCTTCTCCAAAATCAATATTTAAACCAGATGATTCATAAAAATCACGCTTCAAATCATTAAATTCACGGGTTAAATTATTAAACTGTTCTTGTGCCTCTTGTACTTCTTGATAGCTTTCATTAACTTGTTTGACTTGATCATCTAAGTCTTCTTTTTGCAGATCTTCATTTTGAAGCATCTCGTAAAGTTCAGCGTCTAAATCTAATGATGTTTGATAAGCTTCATATAAATTATTAAAAGCTTCGTAACGCTCATTCATTTTTTCTATCATATCATTAGCTTTTTGTTGGGGTTCTTCATCCAATTCTTCTACATATTCTTCGACTTGATCGAACTCTTCTTTTGCAGAGTCAATACTTTCTTTTTCTTGTTCCATTAACTCTCGTCTGTTTTCAACAGATGCTAACGCTTCATCTACAAGTTCTTGTATTTCATCTAATTCATTTAAGTTAATTTCCATCATTTCATTATATAGCTCGTTTTCTTGTTGTTCTAATTCAACTAAATCAGATTGTGCAGACTGATAAGCACCTTCTAATTCTACCGATTTCTCAAGATGATCATACATATCTTCTGCAACATTATGTTCATCCGTGCAAGCTCCTAAAAAGATTACCAATAATAATAGTAATGAAAAAATGAGTCGTTTCATAGCTTTCCCTCTTTCTACGTCTGTTTATCTCATAAAAAGTATAACATATCGAGTGCATAAAAAATAATAGTATTTTATTAATATCTCTTAAATACTTATGATAAAATAGTGTAGGTAATCTGGAATGTTGAAAGGATGAAACACATGATAACGATGGATCATATCGTCCGCGAAGGAGATCCTGTTTTACGTCAAAAAGCAGAAGAAGTCGTACTACCACCTTCTGATGAAGATCAAAATACATTAGAAGAAATGCTTCAATTTATTAAAAATAGTCAAGATGACGAAATCGCTCAAAAATACAATCTTAGACCTGGAATCGGTCTTGCCGCTCCACAGATAGGCATTTCCAAGCGCATGCTGGCTGTTCATTTTACAGACTTTCATGATAGAGATTACAGCATGGGACTATTTAACCCTAGAATAGTAAGCCACTCCGTTGAGTTAACTTACTTACAAAACGGCGAAGGATGTTTAAGCGTTGATAGGGATGTCCCTGGAATTGTACCAAGATATGCTAGAATAACGGTTAAGGCAACGAACCTAAATGGCGAAGAAGTCAAATTGCGCTTAAAAGGATATGCAGCTATTGTGGTGCAACATGAAATCGATCATATAGATGGCATTATGTTTTATGATCATATCAATGATAAAAACCCTTTTGAACCGCCAGAAAATTCAACACCAGCTGAAGAAATGTAGTGCTGATTTCATTTAATCAGCACTTTTTTTATATAAATCATTTTAATTTACAGCCATTGCGGTATATAATAATAAAAGAAGATCATTCTGCTAATATATACCTTTGTTTTTTGGAATACTAAATTATGATATGCGTCAAACTTTAATTGCTTCATATGTCCTTTAAAGAAAGGTTGTATGATCACATGTTAAAACGTTTGCGTGATAAGATTAAAAAACGTCTAAAAAAATTATTACGTTCAAAAAACACAGCAAATACTTAATGGTTTATTTAATTGGGTCTTTAATGCTCATTTGCATTTAGATATAGCTATACGGATAGGTAGTGAACGGAGAAACATTTACAGTAAGGAGAGATAAGATGATTTTTAAAGTACTCTATCAAGAACACGCTGAAGAAGCACCAGTTAGAGAAGAAACTAAAACACTTTACGTTGATGCGGAAAATGTAAGAGAAGTAAGATCAAAGCTAGCAGATCGAAATTATAATATCGAATATGTCCAGGAATTAAGCGAATCTCATTTAGCATATGAACAACAATCCGAAGATTTCCAAGTGGAGAAAATATAGGGGTTACAATCTAATATGAAATTTGTAAAAAATGATCAAGTAGCCATATTCGCACTCGGAGGTCTTGGTGAGATTGGTAAAAATACGTATGGTATCCAGTTCCAAGATGAGATAATTTTAATCGATGCCGGAATTAAATTCCCCGAGGATGAATTATTAGGGATCGATTATGTTATTCCTGACTATACGTATTTAATACAAAACCAAGACAAAATTAAAGGATTGTTTATCACACATGGACATGAAGACCACATCGGTGGGATTCCGTATTTACTAAGAGAATTAAACATACCTATTTACGCAGGTAAGCTAGCAATAGGATTAATTCGTAATAAACTTGATGAACATGGTTTATTACGTCATGCAAAATTAAACACCATCCAAGAGGATGATGTCATTAAATTCCGTAAAACTTCCGTTACATTTTTCCGTACTACACACAGTATTCCTGATTCGTTTGGAATAGTTGTAAAAACACCACCTGGGAACATCGTTCATACAGGTGATTTCAAATTTGATTTCACACCTGTTGGTGAACCAGCTAATTTATCCAAAATGGCTGAAATCGGTTCTGAAGGTGTCCTTTGCTTACTTTCAGATAGTACGAATAGTGAGGTTCCAGGCTTCACTCTATCTGAGAGTGTTGTTGGAGAAAGTATTAAGGATATTGTTAGTAAAGTTGAAGGACGAGTTATTTTTGCAACATTTGCATCAAATATTTACCGATTACAACAAATGGTTAAAGCAGCAGTAGATAATGGCCGAAAAATTTGTGTATTCGGACGTAGCATGGAAAACAGCATTAGAATTGGACAAGAATTGGGTTACATTCATGCTCCAAAAGATACATTTATTGAACCAAATGAAATTAATAAATTGCCAAGTGATGAAGTCTGTATTTTATGTACAGGTTCTCAAGGCGAACCATTAGCAGCTCTTTCAAGGATTGCTAATGGAACACACCGTCACATTCAAATACAACCTGATGATACAGTTGTATTTTCATCATCACCTATTCCAGGCAATACCATTAGCGTTAGTCGCAGTATCAACAAATTATACCGCGCTGGAGCTAATGTCATTCACGGATCTTTAAATGATATCCATACTTCAGGCCACGGTGGTCAAGAAGAACAAAAACTGATGTTGCGTTTATTAAAGCCAGAATATTTCATGCCAATTCACGGTGAATACCGTATGTTAGCAGTGCATGTTAAATTAGCTGAGGATTGTGGCGTGCCAACTAAGAACTCTTTCGTAATGGATAACGGAGACGTTCTAGCCATCGGTAACAAACATGTCGGAGTAGCTGGTAAAATACCTTCAGGCTCTGTATATGTCGATGGTAGTGGTATTGGCGATATTGGTAACATCGTTTTACGCGACCGTCGTATATTGTCTGAAGAAGGTCTAGTGGTTGTCGTTGTTAGTATTAACATGAAAGAATTCAAGATCGAATCAGGACCTGATATTATTTCTAGAGGATTCGTTTACATGAGAGAATCTGAGGATTTAATTAAAGAAGCACAAGTTCTCGTTTCCAAGCATTTAGACAAAGTCATGGAACGCAGAACTTCTCAATGGTCTGAGATCAAAAATGAAATCACTGACACGATTCAGCCATTCTTATATGAAAAGACAAAACGTCGTCCGATGATTTTACCAATTATAATGGAAGTTTAATCAATACTACCTATCCAAAATAGCAAAAACCTCGCTGAGCTCAGCGAGGTTTTTTTAATCATCATCTACAACTAATTCTTTTTCAAATCTAGAAATATCTTTATCAGCACCAATAATAATCAATACATCCTCATAAGAAATCGTTTCATCAGCCATTGGTGATACATTAATATCTTTACCATGTTTAATGGCAACAACGTTACATCCAAACCGAGCACGAATATCCAAATCCGCTAACGTCTTCCCTTTCATTTTCTCTCCAGCTTTTATCTCGACGACACTGTATTCATCGGATAACTCTAAGTAGTCTAAGACATTACTGGAAATAATGCTGTGAGCTATTCTTCTACCCATATCACGTTCTGGGTGAACAATTTCGTCCGCACCAATTTTTTCTAAAATCTTTTGATGATAGTCATTCTGTGCTTTAACCGTAATACGTTTTACACCAAGCTCTCTTAATAGAAGAGTCGTTAAAATACTTGCATGAATATTGTCACCGATTGCGACAATGACATGATCTATATTTCTGAATCCTAACTCCTTTAACGCTAATTCATCTGTTGAATTCGCGATTACAGCATCAGAAGCAATTTCTTTATACTCATTAACTTTATCTTCGTCAGAATCTAAAGCTAGGACTTCCATCCCTTCTTTTGATAGCTCTTTACAAATGCTACCCCCGAAACGTCCTAAACCAATTACTCCATATGATTTCTTCATTTCAACTCCTCCTCAAGCCATTTCTGCCATTAAGTCTACCATAAATTGTGTTATTTGTATGTATGATGTCTATTTAAAAAGGACATTCTTTCAATTTCATTAGAGTACGGGGATTTATGCGCTGCATTTTCGAATTTATGCGCTAGGTTTTTCAGTTTATGCGCCTCGAATTATGTCGAATAGAAACTTTCGACAGATTTATGCTACCTTTTTAGCTCACTTATGCGCTCTTTGACTTCTCATCAATTAAACCCGATATTGCTAGCAACAATTGAATTAAGCTTGATAACCAAATCATGGCTGCAGGTAAGTACATTTCTCCTAATAAAAAAACTGGTGAAAGACTAGATAAGAAAAGCAAAATTCCCAATGCTAACATTATTATAAAGATTCTCTTATCCCTCTTTATAAAACCATAGATCGCAGCTATGGCATTTCCAATTCCAAAAATTATCATTCCAAATAAAGATAAGTTCAACCAACTATCAAATGGCATCTTACCTATCCACTCTGGTGGAAATGTCGCAAAAACGCCCTCTCCTAGTATCATCAAACTACCTAAATAAAAAGCACTTAGTGACAAACATAAATTATATAAACTTGAAACATTTTTTAATAACATACTGCCCCTCCGCTATCTTAAAAGTTCGAATATTAGCTTTATTGTACAGTATTATTTATTGTTTATCAATAAATAATTATTCTTTAACATAATATTTGTTTAATAAAAAAGACGACCAATTAATTGATCGCCCTCTAAGGTATTACCCTTTCATTGACCTCGTTCATAATTAATCTGTTTCTTCTTCATCCAATGCTTCTTCACTAAAACCAAATCTATTTAATACTAAGGCTGGGTCCGCTGCTATGATGCCATCAATATCATATTTCAATACTTCATCGATCGTTCGTTCTAAATTGACAGACCAAACCCAGACATTTCTCTGATGTCCCCGAGCTTCCTTAATAAATCTTTCCGTCAATAAGGTTTGGTGAACAACATAAAAATCAACATCTAATCGAGATAGGTTTCCTGCAGATCTGAATAATATTTGGCCTATTTTTATGTCTTCATTATGCTTTCGGATCTCTTGTATTGCTTTATAATTAAAAGAAGTCACATATACTTGATCAACCATTTCATATTCTTCGACTAAAGAAACAACTTGTTCTGCCAGTTCTTCTTCTGTACCATCAGGCTTCAATTCAATCATCGCCTTAATTCCAGCCTCTTCAATTTCAATTAAGACTTCCTCTAATGTCGGAATCTTTTCTCCTTTAAATTCCTCCGAAAAAGAACTTCCTATTTCATATTGTTGAAGTTCTTCATACGTTAAGTCTTTAACATGATAAGGGACTCCGGCCACTCTCTGTAAATTCAAATCATGATTCAAAACCACGATATCATCTTGGGTTATTTGTGCATCAATCTCGACCACGTCAGCATTTTTCTCAACAGCACTTCTTATACTGCTCATCGAATTTTCCGGAGTATGCATCTTATCACCTCGATGAGCTGCAACCTCGACGTTCCACTTTAAATAGGTCAAATTCTCATTTACATTATGGGATATGAAGAACATTCCTGTTAAATAGATAAAGATAATAAAAATAACAAACCACCTATGATTTCGAAAAAAGCGAAATAGTAAACGCTCATAAATGGCTGTTCGAGTGAACCTTACTTTAGATAATGTATCTTCATTTTCTCCTTCATTTTCCATAAACTGATAAAATAATCGAGTTAAGAATAACATGTTGATAGGTATGATCAATAAAGACATCAAAAAGGAGAAGAAACTTGATACCGTTACTAAATAATAATTGATTAAATCACCTAAGATATAACTCGTCACTACGCTTGGAACCTTAGAAATCAAATAGACAATTGAAAAATTCAATAGGAATAGCAATATATTGAGAACAATCAAATAGACGACAATTATTAATTTATTATTCTTTGTTAAATACATGCTTTGTTTAATAGCCTGATAGATCGATTTCTTTTCGATAAGAACACCATGTAGAGTAAAAATCCATCTCAATAACAAGTAGATCATCAAAAGAAATATAACAACGTAAGTAAATAAGGATAAATAATCTGTTGTTAGCTGCCCTCTAACATAGATCGTCCAGTTAAAATCACCAATAATCATATTTAATGGGGAACTAAAGAATGGACTCAATACAAAAAGCAAAGCAATCATTGGAATTAAACCTAACCCAATGAGTTTATGAGATTTAGCTAAAGTAGTTAATAAAGCTTCTGAAATCAATATTTCCTTATTAAAAAATTTTTGTTGTGCAATGCAAATGTTCACACCAAATTGAATAAAAACAGCAATGATGGCAATTAAACTAATTAAAATCAAGCCAGAGAAGCCTACTGAACTTAACGGAATTTTGTAAACCTCGTTATTGATCAGAGTAGGCGAACCCATTAATAACAACATTCGGTTAAAAATAAAAGAAGTCAAAGGAAAGAATAAAAAACTTGTCATGAACATGAAAATAAACGCAAATGTTATATATTGCTTATAAATCCCTGCGAAATCTATGAAACTGTTTTTCAATAAGCGAAACATAACTCTCTCTCCAGCATACAATATTTTAACTTAAGTATATGGTTAACTTACCATACCCGAAGTTATATTTTCAAAAACATATATAATAGGGAGAGGCCTTTAAGCTAATTGTAAATACGAAACCATAAATATTTGATATATTTATTTGTGCTACTTTTAGCAGCGGTTTCTGTTCACAAACAACCTACAAATAGAAGTGTAAAATATGCGTCCCTCATACTGAAACTAAAAAAGGCAAAATTACTCTATGTTATTGTCCTTATTTCTACATTAGTTTAACAACTTCCCATTCTTGTCTAAGAATTCAAGTTCATTTTCCATGTCATCAGAAGTAGGGTTAAAAAATATCCAAACCTTCATATTTTGTTTATCTCATTTTCTCAACGTCCCCCCTCTCAAATATGCGTTAATCTAACCTACTTTGTTCCAAAAACTCCTCTAAGTTCGGAGATTGATTATATTTAATGGCAGCTTGCTGATCCTTTTTAACAATGGCTTTTGTTAAATCAATATGATTAATGCTCGCTATGGCCACTGCATAATGTATTACATCAGCTAACTCTTTCTCTAAAGAAGCACTTCCTGTATCAGTCTTCCGTCCTTCTAACTGATTCAATACCTCTGCTACCTCACCAATTTCTTCTACTAGTTTCATAAACAAAGCCGATGAAGTACGTCCTTCTTTGTATTTTAATGCTAAGTAGCTCTGTAACTCTTGTATAGTCAAATGTTCCATGTGAACCCTCACTTTTTATATTTGCTTATTTTCTTCTCAGATTACTTTAATTTCATTACGCTCTACCTTAGTTTTTCTCTCTTATTTTCAGGTTGTTTTAACCAGTAACGAACCCCTTTGCCAGCCAATGGTTCATCATTATACCTTGGGATCACGTGAAAGTGACTATGAAAAATAAACTGATTAGAAACTTCACCAACATTCCATCCTAGTGTATAACCATCAGGAGAGAACTCTTTATCTAAATACTGTTTGGCATTTTGTAGAAGTTCATATGTATCATTCCATTCCTCTTTAGTTAATTCGAAGGCATTAGCGTGATGTTTTTTGGGGACTATGACTGCACACCCCTCTAAGACATCTTGTTGTCTATTATGCTGTAGCAAATAACAAGTTTCATTTTCTGATATTATATTTTGATCTTTATCTTTCTGAGGGTTACAGAAAGGACAATTTTCTTCAAAAGACATACTCTTCCCCCTATTTAATTTATTAGTTAGTAAACCCATCAACACTGACAAATCATTAGATGATTTCCATCTGGGTCTTTAAAATTAAACCAATGATTGTTTTCAATTTTTGTTGTAATTTCAACGTTCTTGCTTTTCATATATTGATAAGCCTGTTCAATATTATCTGTATTTAAATGAAAAGGTGGTCTTTTATAGATATTTTCCTCTGAATATATTTTGCTATCTAATACAATCCCTGTACCTTTCATAGGTACTATGTATAAATGGCTGAATAATATCTCACCATCTACAGGTAACTCTAAAATTTCACAATACCAGTCGCGTGCTCTTTCAATGTCACTAACCGGAATGAATGTAGTTCCGATTTCATTTAAAATTGGTTTTGAATTCATAGGACCCTCCATCTATAATTAATTAAAATAACACTTAAAACACACATTGTTCATGGTCGAAAGTAAAATGGATTCTTAATAATTTCTTCGTCCCATTCTTTTACTGCCATACGATACATTCCTTTTGCATGAATATGATCATGCCAAATAAATCTTCTTAACACTTTTCGTAGTGTCCACAGTTCTCCATAACTCCCAATGTAAGTTTTATTCTGCAAAAATTTATCTATGTTTTCTATTGCTTTTATAGCTTGTATTCTATTTTTATAGATGTTATCTACACTATTAATCTTAACCCCAATTTCACCTACATAGTAATTGGTAACATTATTTGTATGAACATACATCTCCTTCGAAGTTCTAGGTACATCCCCATGAAATGATTTTCTTTTTTTTAGTGAAGTATAATCTTTATTAGGAATTGAATCATAGAGCACCTGAAAATCTTTAGCAGATTTTAATACACGATTTTTAATTATTTTATATTCTTGCTCTGAAAAAGGAGCTTGCTCAGTTACAAATATTACATCTGAATCAGCATCATTAATAGGTAAATCACTTTCTTTAGATTGAATAATAATGGATTCAACTACATCGCTTTTTGAATAGTCGATACCAGCCCATTTACAATATCTTTTAATTTCGCCAGGGAATTTGGATAGAGCTATTTCCTGTTCTCTCCCTCTAGTGTAGGCTCCTGGGAAAGTTTCGGAATACATTAAATATCCATCATCATTGTATTCAATAACAACTTTGTTTTTTATAATACTCAACCCATCCCTCCGTAATTAACTATTAAAAAAGTAACGCTCAATTTTACGACCTATACACTCTCGTTTTATTTTCTCATATTAATTTTAAACATATTTTTCTATTTAAATTATGGATTTGAGGTAAAATAAAGCACGTGAATCCAATTAAGAATTCACGTGCGGTGTAGTTTATGATTCTGCTGTTAACTGGAATTCTACAATTGATCAAGCATTTGGAATTGTGATTTTACCAACCCGTAATACTCGCCTTTGTGTTTCATCAATTCATTATGATTGCCTTGCTCTAGAATACGTCCATTCTCTAACACGATGATGTTATCTGAATCACGAATCGTAGATAGGCGGTGAGCGATAATGATTGATGTGCGCCCTTTTAATAAGCGTTTTAATGCTTCTTGGATTTTAACTTCTGTTTCGGTATCAATACTAGCTGTTGCTTCATCGAGAATGATGATTTTTGGATCAGCTAATAAGGCGCGTGCGAATGATAATAACTGTCTTTCACCCGCTGATAAAATGTTGCCTCGTTCTTCTACTTCTGTTTCGTATCCATTTGCAAGGCGCTGAATAAAGTCATCTGCTCCAACTTCTTTGGCAGCATCCATCACTTCTTCATCGCTTGCATCTGGTCTACCAAATCGAATGTTTTCCATAATCGTACCTGAGAAAATAAATGTATCCTGCAGAACAACACTAATATTTTGTCTTAGGCCATCCAGCTTAACGTCTCTTAGGTCCACACCGTCAATTTTGACAGCACCTTGAGTTGGATCGTAGAAACGGTTAATTAAGTTGGCAATTGTCGATTTACCGGAACCGGTATGGCCTACTAATGCAACTGTTTCTCCGGGTTTCATCTCCAGTGAAATTTCATGGAGTGCCACACGGTCCTCATCATATGAGAATTGTACATGGTCAAATTCAATATGACCTTGAATATCATCCATTTCAATCGCGTTTTCTTTTTCTTTAACATTCGGCTTCTCATCTAAAAATTCAAAGATACGTTCCGAAGCTGACATCGCCATTAGTAATTGGTTATACATTTGGCCTAGTCTTGAGATCGGCTCCCAGAACATACCGATAAAGAAAACAAATACGACAAAATTACCAAGCGAAACGGCTGGATCATTAATGATTAAATATGACCCATAAGCAATTAGAATCACTGACCCAATCGCGTTACTCATCTCTACAAATGGTCTAAACATGGCACTCTTCTTCGTTGCGACTCTCCAGCTATGGAATGTATTATCATTAACACCATGGAAAAATTCTGTGTTGTTATCTTCCTGAGAGAAAGATTGTGTAATGCGAACGCCTTGAATACTCTCATTCAAGTGTGAGTTAACACGCGACTGTTGAATACGCACTTGCTGCCACGATTTTCGAATGTTCTTTCTTAGTTTAGTTGAGATATAGAACATGATTGGGATGATCACCATAATCGCCAATGCTAATTTAGGGCTAACGACTAATAGAATCACCACAATACTAAGTAACATGATGGTATCCATTAATAGATTAATAATCCCGTTTGTAAATAACTCTTGAAGCGAGTTAATATCGTTCATAATTCTAACGATAATACTACCCGCCGATCTGTTATCAAAAAATCGATTGGACAAACGCTGAACGTGCGAAAACAAATGGTGTCTTAAATCATAGATAACATTTTGACCTAGTATATTAACGTATTTGATCCTGACGGCATTCCCGATGTAACTGAATAAATAAAGGATTAGAATTCCTGCAGTCAATGTAAGTAATAGATTTAAATCACCACTTGGTAGTACTTGATCGACGATATAGTTACCTATAATAATAGGAACAATTAACCTAACTGCTGTTGAAACTAACATGGCTATAATCGCAATAGGTAAAGCTGTTTTAGCGTAAGGTTTTACATATTTTAATAATCTGACAAGCTGTTGCCAGTTAAACGGTTTATCAACCGCAATATCTTGAGTATATCGAAATCGTTTTAAATGAGGGCTTTTTGCCTTCACTGTCTCTGCCATATGTCTCCCCCCTTAAGCATGCTGTTTATTCTCTCCGAGTATGGCTTCCTTATCTTGATACTGAATATCATAGATTCGTTGATAAGGACCGCCGTTGTCTAATAAATCGTCATGTTGACCTCTTTCAACAATTGCACCATCTTCTAATACAAGAATTTCATCAGCGTGTTTTAACGATGAAATACGGTGTGCAATAATGAAGGTTGTGCGCCCTTTCATAACTTCTTTAAGCGCTTTTTGAATCTTAAATTCTGTTTCCATATCAACCGCTGAAGTCGCGTCATCTAAGACTAACACTTTTGGATTAATTAAAATGGCACGAGCAATTGAAATGCGTTGTTTTTGACCACCAGATAGGCCCATTCCACGTTCGCCTAATAGCGTGTCATAACCCTCTGGCATTTCCATGATGAAATCATGCGCTTGGGCACGCTTAGCCGCATCAATAATTTCATCCATTGAAGCCTCAGGATTTCCGTAAGCAATATTATCCTTAATTGATGTTGAGAATAAGAATGGTTCTTGAAGGACGAACCCAATATGCTGTCTCATTTCCTTCAACGAATATTGATCGATGGAACGACCATCTAACAATACCTCTCCATGCTCTGGCTCATAGAATCTAGTAATCAATTGTGTGATACTCGTTTTACCTGAACCAGTTGCACCAATTAGTCCTACTGTTTTTCCAGGTGGTGCATCAAATGTAATATTCTTTAATGCTTGATCGTCATCTTTTACATAAGTTAATGTGACATCTTTAAAGGTTACATGACCTTTAACGTCATTTGGTTGAACAGGGTTTGATGATTCTTTGATTTCATCTTCTGATTCTAAAATCTCTAATAAACGCTCACCAGCTGCTTTGGATTGTGAGAAGTTGTTAATAACGAAACCAAAGTTCATTAAAGGCCCAACTAAATACCAAATGAGTGAGAAATAAGCGATAATCACACCTATTTCAATTCCGCCGGTCATGACTAAATAACCACCAACACCAAGTAAACTGATGACACAAATATTTCCGATAAACTCCATTAACGGAAAATATTTAGACCAGATTCTTGCCGTATTTAAGTAG
The DNA here is from genome assembly GCF_003843875.1 of Aquisalibacillus elongatus. GTDB lineage: Bacteria > Bacillota > Bacilli > Bacillales > Alkalibacillaceae > Aquisalibacillus > Aquisalibacillus elongatus. The sequence goes on from NZ_RKRF01000007.1 coordinate 871,307, forward strand.
TGCTGACGATAGTTATCCCCTTTATCCGCAAAGCGACCAATCTCAAAATCTTCACGCGATAATGATTTAACCGTATTCATGCCTGAGATATTTTCTTGAACGCGCGTATTAAGTCTGCCAAATGATTTACGAATTTTACGAAATGCTGGGTGTACTTTTCGGTCGAATTTTCTAACCACAATAATTAAAAACGGCATAGACGCCATCGTAATTAAAGCAAGTGGAATCGAGTAGTAGAACATGACGGATAAACTTCCGATAACAAGCAACGTTATTCTAACTAACTCTGAAAATCCAAATGACAAAAAGAATCTAAATAATTCAACGTCTGCTGTTAAACGTGACATTAAATCGCCTGTTTTGGCGTTATCATAATAATGGAATGATAAGCGCTGTAACTTTTTATATAATGAATCACGCAAATTAAACACCGTTGAGATCCCAAAATAATCGCCCATGAATTGATGGAAAAATGTTGCGACTGATTTGACCACCATAATTCCAATAAATATAAGCGAGACTAACGGTACTAATTCATAATTTTCGCCTCTAATAATATCGTCTACTGTAATTTGCATTACAATTGGATATGCAACCGTTGTGACAACCACAAAAAATAATGACAATAACGATATGAAGAAATAGAGCTTATAAGGCCAATAATATTGTTTGAGCTTCTTAAATGTCTCCATGATGTTCCCCCTTTTGAACTAGCCTTACACACATTATTCATAAATGTGTAAAAAATTTGTACTTTTATAAATATATCGGGTTCCGAAATAAATTTCTACCCTTTTAAGCAAATTTTTTAAATTTTTTTATATAATTCATTGAATAATAAACCAGATTAAAATTCATCGTAACCTAGGTGGATTATGTGTCAGACTTCAGGCTGAAATGATTAATTTTTGTTAATTGTGGTATATAATAGACTATAAAGGAGAGTTATCGTTATGGATTTTGATTTAAACTACATCATTTCTATTTCTATTGATATTGGCATACTGTTATTAGTTTTTATTATTGTTGCACCGCTTGGACGAAAAGCAATCTCAAGTATTATGGATCAAGTGGCAAAGAAACAAAATCTAAAAGAAGGACGAAAAAAGACTTTAGAGAAGCTCCTTCAAAACATATTTACATATGCTTTGTTAGTGTTCTTTACGCTTACGTTATTAGATATGTTTATCTCGATCACGCCACTTCTTGCAGGTGTCGGTATACTAGGTCTGGCCATTGGATTTGGCGCCCAAGGTTTAGTGACCGACATTGTAACAGGCTTCTTCATTCTGATTGAGAAGCAGATTGATGTAGACGATTACGTCACAGCAGGTGGGGAGAATGGTATTGTTGAAGAATTAGGTTTAAGAACGACGCAAATTCGTGGGTTCGATGGTACATTACACTTTGTACCAAACCGTAATATCCAAAACGTCAACAACCATACTAGAGGTAATATGAGAGCATTAGTTGATATCGGTATTTCATATGACGAAAATATTGATGAAGTGATTGATGTTTTACAAAAAGCTTGCGATCCGTTTAAAGATGATGAACGAGTTAAAGAAGGGCCAGATGTGGTCGGCGTTCAAAGCTTCGGCTCATCAGATGTTGTCCTTCGCATTATTGCTCAAACGGAGAAAATGGAACAATTCGGGGTTGAGCGCGAAATTCGTAAAGCTTGTAAAGAAGCACTCGATCAAGCAGGTATTGAGATTCCTTATCCACATCAAGTATATATTGAGAAGAAAGAAAACGCATAATGTTATTAGCCTGTTCAAGAACGAACAGGCTTTTTCATATAATAACTGGAGGGTGAGAAAATGAAATACGTCATTATCGGCGGCGATGCAGCAGGTATGAGTGCTGCTATGCAAATAGTTAGATCTGAAGGAGACCATGAAATTATTACGTTTGAACGTGGTGAGATTTATTCTTATGGGCAATGTGGACTTCCGTATACGATTAGTGGCATTGTTGATGAGCCGGAAGATGTGATTGCAAGGAAAGTCGAAACGTTTCGAGATAAATACGGCATTGATGCCAGAGTCAATCATGAGGTGACAAACGTTGATTCTGCTGCCAAAAAGGTCTCTGGAATCGTGACTTCTTCTGGTGAAAATTTTGAAGAGACTTACGACAAGCTATTAGTCGCAACAGGGGCAAGCCCAGTTACGCCTGATTGGCAGGGTTCTGATTTAAAAGGCATTTTTCATATGAAAACCATTCCTGACACTAGAAAGATTTTAGACTTTATGGATCAAGATGTGAACCATGTCACGATTGTTGGAGGCGGATTTATAGGCCTAGAGGCAGCTGAGAATTTTAAAGAAGCTGGTAAAGATGTAACGATTATTCAACGTGGCGACCAGCTGATGAATCCATTTGATTCTGACATGGCCGAATTAATCCATGAAGAAGCTGAGAAGCAAGGTGTTGAGGTTATTTTTAATGAATCAGTTCAACATTTTTCAGGAGAATCAAACGTCGAACAAATTCATACGGACCAACACACATACGAAACCGACATGGTGTTAATGTCGATTGGCATAAAGCCGAATACACAGTTTTTAGGCAATGAATTATCCTATGGACCTAAAGGCGAGCTTTTAGTTAACGACTATATGGAGACGAATGTCCAAGATGTCTATGCTGCTGGAGATTGTGCCAGTCAGTACAACCGCGTAACACAAGAGCAAGATTACGTGCCATTAGGAACACACGCTAACAAACAAGGAATGGTTGCTGGACAGAACTTATCTGGTGAGCGCGTGAGTTTCAAAGGAATTGTAGGAACATCCATTTTAAAATTTTTCGATCTTGATATTGCCCGAACTGGCATAACAGAGAAGAAAGCAAAAGATCTCGGGATTGATTATGATACTGTTACGGTTAAAACTCGTCCTGTGGCAGGTTATTATTCCAGTGAGGAAAAAATCACAGTTAAACTCGTTTATCAAAAGAAGTCAAAACAATTATTAGGTGGGCAAGTGATCGGGAATTTAGGTGCAGATAAACGAATCGATGTCTTAGCCACTGCGCTTTATCATAATATGACAACAGATCAATTACTCAACTTAGACCTAGCTTATGCTCCACCTTACAACGGTGTATGGGACCCTATTCAGCAAGCTGCTAAACGAACTTTATAAAAAGCTAACCCAGGAACGTCCAAAAGTTTCTGGGTTAGCTTTTTGTTTATTTAATTGAAATTTAACGGAGTAAGTTTGCTCTTCCACCGGGCATGTTTTCCTCAGCATACTTAAATTTCGCCATAATGAATATTTCTTTTTTGTCTTTTTCTCTCTCTTAGGCTTAATCTTTACTTTCTCTTTTTTGTTTTTCCTAAAGAGTTTTTTCAAAATTTCCCCCACCTTTTATGTAAAAACTGGATTATGGAGCAGATTTCGACTTTGAAAAGGGGACAACTCCACTCACTTTAATAAAAGTCGAGAAACCTCAATCCACAGAATTCACTGTAATAGGAAAAGACAAGAATGTGTATTACAATTTTGAAGTGGCTGATATAGATGAGGCTTACAATCACTTTACTAAGCACGGTGTAGAAACAACAAAAATTGATGATTTTGGCCTAATGAAAGGGTTTGATTTCTTCGACCTAATGGTAACCCTTTTAGTGTTGTCAGTGAAGAAGAATAAAAAAAGAAGCGCCAGGCTCTTAGCTTGGCACTTCTTAATCGTTATTACTTTTTAGGCAATAACACTTTGTCAATCACATGAATAACACCATTTGAAGCTTCAACATCAGCTAAAATAACATTTGCATCATTCACCTGTGTTGGATCTAATGAAATTTTTACTTTCTTACCATTCAGTGTTTTTACTTTCATGCCATCTTCTAAACTGTCTGACATGACCTTACCTTCAACGACATGATATAGAAGAATGTCTTTCAAATCTTCTCGATCCAATAATTCTTCGGCTGTAATATCTAATTCTTTAAGTAATGCCTCAAAAGCGTCATCAGTTGGAGCAAAGACGGTAAATGGTCCCTCACCTTTCAATGTTTCAACTAAGCCTGCTTTTTCTAATGCAGCTGCTAATGTTGTAAAGTCACCAGCCTCAACTGCAGTTTCCACAATATCTTTTTCAGTTGCTGATTGATCTTCAGCTAAAGCCCCTAATGAGAAAGAACTTACAACAAAAATCGTCAATATACTTAAAATAAGCCATTTCCACTTCATTTAAAAATTCCTCCTTTACTTGTTACATTGACTAGAAAATAGTATTTAACAAATAAAGGATTTTATCCAAATGTGAACATAGGGAAATTTAGGTAAAAATAATTCAAACTAAAAAGAAACTAAACATTTAAATTGTGTAGTTCAACAGGCTAACATTTGAAATAGAGTTAATGTATAGAGAGGTTATATAAAAGAAAAATTAACCGGTAATTAGATTTTTGCCAACGTTTTATTGGGGAAATCAATCAACCTGGAGATACAATACAAAGCTCTGTTGTTCAAACTTCATAACTACCTCCAAATTTCACTTGTGAGACTATCAGTATACTTATAACCTTATTGAACTAACCGGACAACGATATCTTTACAATAGATAGAGAATGTTACAAAGTACTAATTAATTTCATTGCAATTTACTCTTACTTTAGTGTACTCCAGGTTAAAAAGTGTATAAAAAGTTACTTTGGCTTGGTAACATTTGTTTACGTCATCCCAACTAATGTTTTCTACTTTATAATTCACCATTGTTGCGTTTGTAAATAGTTAAAATGAATTAATTTAATACCACTAACCAATTCTTCTACTTTTTCTTTTTCCTGACTATTAAATTAAACCCCATTAGGTGGTGACCCCCAAAAAGTTAGAGTTTTAATTATGCAGCTGATTGGCTGGTTTGAGTTCGGTATTTAACTGGACATAAACCAGCCAATTTTAATTTAATGCGT
>NZ_RKRF01000008.1 GCF_003843875.1 Aquisalibacillus elongatus
CTTAACAATTTTTAATTTAAAACTATCACTATATTTTGCCATATGAAAACACCCCAAAAGTTAGATTTTTACTCTAACTTTTGGGGTGCAGTACCGTGCTCGGGGAGTTTTTTAATGCATAAAGTTATACTTTTAACGCTTGCCTAAGTGGTTCATATCCTGTTGCAGAGGTTGCCTCTGCAATAAATTCGTATCCGTATTTGTTCGGGTGGAGTCCACTGAAATTAAACAAATGCTCTCCACCATAAATAAAATAAGGATAAATATCAACAAAAGCTGTCCGTTCATCCTCAAATGATAGGAGAATATCATTAAAACGTTGAACCCAAAAGTCACTATAAGATAGATGAGGAAAGGGATTATAAAGGCCGATGAGTCTGACGATATATGGGGTTGGGTGGTGTGATTTTAAATAGTGAATTTCAGCGAGGATCGCCATCATGTTTTGAAAAAATTGAAATGTCGCTTCATCAAATACATGAGGGCTGTAAGTTTCAGCGAAATGTCGGTTCGCTTGAAGTAAATCATTTCCGCCAATCGTAATCGTTATGATATTCGCAGTCATGAGTCGTGATTGAACTTTTTCTGATTGAATCTGGTACAATAGGTCACTACTGTTAATGCGATTCTTTGCAAATACTTCAGTCCGAACGGGTTGGTTTAAAGCTTCAACGGTTCGCTGAGCATACCGATGCACAAAACCCTTCGAGAAATAGTTTCCCACCCCAACAGTCAGCGAGTCCCCAATCGCCTTATAAACGATAAAGTCATTCATGTTTTCCCTCCTCCACTCTCATAAAAAAGCTGCCTCTTAACATTAGATGTAAGAAGCAGCGAGGAGGAATGGGTACTTACCACGCTTTAGTAAAAGAATGGGAAGAAAATTCGACTTAAGTTAAAGAATGGGTAACGAAAGCGCCTAAATCTTCGGAATCGTCTTGGGTAGCCATACCCATATGGAGCACCAAATCCTTGCCCGAACCCATAGCCGTATGGACCTGCTCCATAACCATAATCATCACCACGATCATCGTCCATGTCTCCACAAGGAATGAGCAGTGTCACGCCGTCTTCATCATATTCATCTACAATACCTTCGAATAACTGCCCATCAACTGTTTCTGCTTGAACGAGATACAAGTGGTGTCTCTGGCACATATCAAACATATTCTGCTTATGCATGTCAGGCTTCATCTGCATTGGCTGTTGCATCTGCCCTTGCTGCATGCCCATATTACCATATGGTTGATTCGGTCCAGAATCTTGCGTGCCCATCCCATATGGACTAACCGCTTGTTGGTTAGGACCTTTATTAAACATGCCTTTAGCGTCACTCTTTAGATTTTGCATCTTTCCATACTGGTGGTGCAGTTTGCCTTTTTGTTGATTCATTTTTCCTTTAAATTGATCCATAATCTAACCTCCTTAGCCTTCATCAATAGCCTATTCAAAGAGTTGGGCAATTGTGCTACTGCGACAAGTTATGCAAAGGCCTATTTTTTTCTAAAAGTGGGGTATGTTTATTGAAAAATAAATCAGGGTAAAGCATAACCAACACCACAAAGGAGGGTGAAATATGGAAGACGAAAGAAAAGAAGAAAGAATTAGACGTGAAGAACCGAGTCGAACAGGATCAACGGCTATCAAGTGGATTTCTATCATAGTTATTACGCTAATCATCTTATTTTTCCTAATCAACTATGTATTCCCTCTATTCAACGGCAATGGAGGCGGCGGACAAGGACAAGGTGATGATAATACAACTGTAGAATTAGAGATGGACAGTGGCGGTTCTAGTGACCAAAACTCTAGTGAATAGGTTGAGGATGCCCCAGTTATTGGACAAAGTATAAAAGTCCCTTGGCTGGGGTTTAATTGTTTTAACTCAGGTAGATAGGTGCGAGAATTTAAAACACTAATCTATGAATATGTGTAATTATAATGTTTCATAGACATAAAAAAGATGATCACGAATTAGTATCGCGATCATCTTATAGTTTATTCTATTCTCTTGTTGAAGTTTGAATAGCGTTAAGGTTGGTAATAAATATTATGCTGTTTGATGCTTGTGTTCGGATTGATTATTGAATTCACCCTGCATACGTAAGTCTGCTTTCTTTGAAGTAAAAAGTCGATATACAGCTGGAATAAGTAAGAGTGTGATCATTGTTGCGAATAGCAATCCAGAAATAATGACAGTTGCCATTGGCGCTTGATAGTTCCCGGCTGAGCCAGTAGCTAATGCTAATGGAAGCATACCAGCAGCTGTTGTAAAACTTGTCATAAAGATAGGTCTTAAACGGTTTTTTCCAGCTTCAATTAATGCTTCATTAGTACTTAGACCATTTCTACGTAATTGATTGGTTCGGTCGATAAATAATATAGCATTATTTAGGACAATTCCAATCAGCATAATAATCCCCATCGCTGACAAAGCACTTAATTCATGTTGGGTCAAAAATAATCCTAAGATGACCCCAATAACCGTAATCGGTAAAACCGACATGACAATCATAGGATGTATTAAGTGATTAAACTGAACAGCCATGACGAGGTAAACTAAGAATATAGCTATTCCTAATACTAAAAGCATCTCCATCAGGAGTTCTTGTTGTTGTTCTAAGTCTCCGGCTAGTTCAATAGAATAACCGTTTGGTGTTTCAAAGTTTTCAATTATTTGTTGAATTTCACGGTTAACAGTACCTAGATCAGTGCCTTCAATTTCAGCGTTGATCGTTACGACACGTTCTCCATCGATGTGTGTGATTTCATTTGGTACTTCTTCAGAGCTCAAAGAAATGAAGTCGGATAAAGGTTTTTCGCCTTGCGTCGTCATGATAGCTACATTTAATAAGTCTTCTTGAGTGTTTATTTCATCTGAATATTTTGTTTGAATGGCTAGAGATTCACCATCTATTTGAATATTACCTACTGGTATTTCTAAAAAAGCTTCTTCAATCGTTTGTCTAATTTGAGTTTCAGTAAGACCTGCATCTGAAATTGCTTCTTCATGTAATTCGATGCCATCTTCTGTAGAAGTACGGTCTATTGTTGTCGTAACCCCAACAATTCCATCTAATGTTGTGATCTCTTGACTTAATGATTGAGCAAGGGTGTTTAATTCATTAAAATTCTCGCCTTGAATATTAATTTGCACAGGTGATGATCCACCTGAAGCCGACATCATACTTTGAATATTTTTGACCGGGAAATCATCCTGAATCGTGCGCAAACTATTAGAGATTTCTTCGTTAATTTCATCTTGAGACCTTGTGATTTCATCCCCTTTAGTCATATTAATCAATAACATCATCATTGAACCATTATCAATAATGTAATTTGCTTCAACATCTTCAACCTTCATTAATCGGTCGTTAATTTCTGCAACAATTTGATCTTTTTCAGAAGGGGTTACCCCTTGTTCTGGCTGAACCATCATTTCGTTATAGCGATTATACATATCTGGCATAATCGTCATTGGAATTTTAGTAACTAAAAACATTGAGCCAGCCAACAGCATGACAAAAAGGCTAATGACAGCAACACTATGTCGTTTTCTTTTGACAACCCAATTTACTAGACGACCGTAGTTTTGTAAAATTCGTCCCTCGCGATGGGTCTTAAGTTGATTAGATACTTTCAAAAATTTCTCGGAAAGCGATGGTATTAATGTAAAAGCAACTATAACTGAACTAATCAGAGTTGCGGCTACAACTAATGATAAGATGATCATGAATTGACCAACTTCCCCACCAACTAGGCCAATAGGTAAAAAGACAACAATCGTTGTTAGCATGGAAGCAATAACAGCTGTTGCAACTTCTTTAGTACCGTTTATAACAGCCTCTAAGTTATTAAGACCTTTCTCTTTTTTACGATAAATAGACTCCAGAATAACAATAGAGGAATCCACCATCATGCCAATTCCAAGCCCTAAGCCAATTAAGGATAAAATATTAAAGCTATAATCTAATAACCACATCATAGTAAACGTCAGTAAAAGAGATGCAGGTATTGATAGTCCAACAATCATGGTTGCTCGAATATTTCTTAAGAATAATAGTAAGACCACTAGGGCTAAAATGCCACCTATTAAGATGTTGTTTGTTACACCGTCTAATGAATCTTCAACATATTCAGCTTGTGAAACAATGTGAGAAAGCTCTATTTCGTCGAATAACCCTTCTGTACGCATTTGTTCCAGTTCTTTTTTGACTGCGTCGAACATTTCGATTTGAGTGAAATCTTTATTACGTCCGATTTGAACAAGTAAAAAGTCTTGTGAGCCATTCTTCCAAGCTATCGAATGCGCATCGCTAGGCACAATCGCTAGATTTGCAACATCGTTTAAGGTAATAAAATCAGTAGCTGTTGGAATCGAGATATTCTCAAGGTCTTCGACAGATTGAATGTTCGTTTCCCACCGCAATGTTGATGTATCTTCGGATTTAGATAATTCCCCCAAAGAAGCATTTGATGTCGACTGTTGGATCATGGCTATGACTTGCTCGCTTGATAAATTTTGATCAGCTATTGCCTCTCGGTCAAGCTCAATTAATAATTCTTCATCATATCCACCTTCAAAAGCTACATCTCGGACTTCAGGGAGTTTTTCGATTCTAGGTTCAAAAGTTTCTTTAGCAAAATTGGTCACAGTTTCTAAATCTTCACCAGATAAATCCATAAAAAAACTGTATCCTTGATCTGTGCTATACTGACCAGATTCGATATTTTCAATTTGATTATTTTGTGAAGCAGCAGAATAAATGATTGATTCCACTTCACTATAAACTTCTTCGCCCATACCTTCTTCAATGGTAATTTGAAACTCACTCATACCGTGAAAAGAGGTAGAAGTGATGTTATCAATTCCATCAATACCGCTTAACTGCTGCTCTATCGGAGTTGTCACGGACCGTTCTACTTCAGTTGCGGGTAAATCTTCGGTAATTGCATATACGTAAGCGCCGTCCATATCAATAGGTGGGAACAACTCTTGATCTAATTTAAATACAGCATAACCACCAATCATAAATATGAATACTGTTATTAAACCAACAAGTATTTTGCGATTTAATAAGAACTTAATCCAATTCATAAACTTTCCTCCAAAAAATTTAATATTTAGTTGTTAATACGTAACAATTGTATGTTGCTAAGGAAGATTCAGCATATGTCTGGGGGAGTAACTTTTCTAATGCTTAAGACTGAATATAATTTCTTATTTAGTCGTTTTGACACGTTAAGATTAAGCAAAGCTGAAGATTGGGGAATGCATTACGAAGGGAGTGTTAAAGAAGACCAACTTTACAATCTATTATACCATAATTTTCAAGAAAATAAGAGACTTGGATAATTCGTTTTAACCCCGTAGTATAAAGAGATACGACTTTTAGGAGGGGTTCCATGTTAGGTTTAAATCCAAAAGAAGTTAAACTAGTATCACACAACCCAGAATGGACACAACTTTATCAACAAGAAGAACTATTACTAAAACAATTAGTCGGTAACGATGCCGTTGGGATTGAACATATTGGCAGTACAGCGATTCAAGACATCCATGCCAAACCGATCATCGATATCATGGTCGGAGTGCGGTCACTTAATCCAGAGGACCGGCTAGATTTAAAGCAAATGAGGAAGGGTTATTATTATCCACTTCAAAAACAGACGATGGAGGGTAAGATCATCTTTGCCAAATTCCCAGAAATAGATGAAGGAAATCACACCAAAACCCACTATATCCACGTCGTTAAGCATGGAGGCGATTGGTGGAAAGCGCATATTAATTTCAGGGATCGGTTAAAGGAATCACCGGGATTAGCTAGAGAATACGAAGATTTGAAGTTAAAACTAGCAAAGAGTCATCCAAATGATGCCATGGCATACGGCCAAGCCAAAGAAGAATTTATTAATAGAGTGATAGGTTCTGAACAAGATAAATAACCAGTAAAATACCGCCCTCGGGCGGTATTTTTTAATGACTAAACACTGGTCCAATGTATTCTGCTTTTGGCCGGAAGATGGTATTGTCTTGGCTTTGTTCAATGACGTGCGCAGACCAGCCAACGATTCGACTTGCGGTAAAAGTAGCTGTAAAAAGTTCTGGGTTAATGTTTAGAGCTTTAAGTACAGCGGCTGCATAATATTCAACGTTAGTATATAAACTTCTACCAGGTTTTAATTCGTCTAGTTTTTGAATGGCTAACTCCTCAAACTTCAAAGCAAAATTGAACCAGTCATCTAATGCTTGGTTTTGTTGCAAGATTTCTTTTAATGCAACTGCTCTTGGATCTAGTGTTCTATAAACGCGATGACCGAACCCCATAAGTTTTTCGCCATTTATAATCTTGTTGCGTAACATTTGATTGATGTCATCAGATTGGCTGGCTTCATTTAAAAGCTCAATAACGCCTGTAGGCGCACCACCATGAAGCGGGCCTTTCATCGTGCCAATCGCTGATGTGATGGCTGAAGCTAAGTCCGATTCTGTCGATGTGGTCACTCGTGCAGAGAAGGTAGAGGCATTTAGGCCGTGCTCCATTGTTAAAATCATATAACATTCTAAAGCTTTTACATGTTCTGGTTTTGGCTCGTGCCCTTTAATCATGTAGTAGTAATAAGCAGCGTGTGGAAGGTCTTCTCTTATCTCAGGCATTTTCTGCGTGCCAAGTACGTGCAAGCGGTATGCAATAATGCCAGGGATCATAGATGTTAGTTTAATAGCGTCTTGGATACTAGGTTTTTCGGGTGAAGTTAATCCTACAGCCGATATAGAAGTGCGCATAACGTCTAACATGTCTAGTTTTTTAGGTAAGTTTTCAATGATTTTCTTTAAATAATCCGGAAGTTGACGTGATGTTTTAAACCTTTTAGAGATGTCCTTAAGTTCATTCTCAATCGGTAAAGTGCCATACCATAGTAGATAGGCCACCTCTTCAAAAGATCGCTTCGCCAGATTTTTGATGGGCCATCCAGTGTATATAAGTTCCCCTCGCTCACCGTCAATCTTACTTAGTTTTGTCTCAGTGCAAGCAATACCTTTAAGTCCTTTGTGAATCATAGGCTCCCTCCTTTAGTTCTACATTTATTATATGATGGGCTATTGATTAATAAAATTAAACATTTATAATTGGATTAATTAATTTTATTAATCAGGAGTGGTTATGGTGGAATTAACCTGGATGAAAACGTTTGTGACAGTTGCAGATTTAGGTAATTTTCGCAAAGCTTCAGAGGCTTTATATGTCTCACAACCGACCGTTACCGTCCATATTAAATCGTTAGAAAAAGAACTAGGTGTGACACTGTTTGAGCGAGGAACGCGTTTTGTTCGGTTGACGGAAGAAGGTAGGGTTTACTTACCGTATGTAAAAGACGTGCTAGGTTTACATCAAGAGGGACTACAACAAATTCACTCTTTTACACAAGGTTATCGGAAGTCTTTGAAACTGGCGATTTCACCGTTAATTGCGGACACTGTCATGCCGTTTGTGCTGAAGAAGTATATAGAAGCAAAACCAGAAGTCGAAATTTCAGTAGAGATTATGGAATCTGCTTATATTGAAAAAGCTGTTATGGACGAGCAAGTTGATATAGGTTTTACACTGTTGGAAACACGTCATAAGGTGTTGCATCAAACAAAACTTTATGATGATCAAGTTGTCTTTTGTGTTCCTCACGATGGATTAGATACTGAAACGGCTCCTGCTTTAGAGGTTGACCAATTACTGGAGGACTATTATCTCTTAACACATAGCCACCCTGTATATTGGGATGAACTAATGAATCAAATTAAGACAAACTACCCTCACACAAAAACGATGAAAGTCTCACAAAATCATATTACAAAGCGTTTCATTGTCAGTGGCTTAGGGGTATCATTTTTACCAAAATCAACAATTACGCGGGAGATTATTGAAGGTCGGATGTTAGTGGTGGAAATTCCTTTTGTTGATTTGCCAGAAGTCAGCACGTATTCCCTAACGAAATATAACCACTCACTCGAGCAGGACTTTATTGAATTTGTTTCTCAATTTCATTATCAATAAACGGGGCAGCCTTTTGAACACTAACCAAAAAAACTGGGCGCCTTGCCCAGCTTTTTAATTTAATCCATCTCAACAACGTAGGAAGTTAATTCTTTGATTTTACCTGACTTAAAACTATCAAGACGATATACGTCGCAGAAGCCGTATTTTTTAGGTTCGCCTTCTTTTGTTGTAAACGTAATAACGCCGTTTACAGAAGCGGCAATGCCGTGCGTAATCGTGTTGTGGATCGTTAATTTAAAACTATCATTCGTCTGCATGCCACCTAATGCCTCGCGTAAGGCATCTTTTCCGACAATCAAATCATCGCCGACCATTTCCCAGCGAACGTCCTCCGTCACGCTATCTAAGATAAAATCTATGTCTCCAATCATAAAAGCTTCATTAAAACTTTCGAAAAACTTTTGTCTTTCTGTTTCCATTGTAAAACCTCCTTGCACTGAGATTCTTAATCGCCTAAAAGCTTATAATTTAGTTTAAAGAAAATAATGTCATTAAGTCAATTAATAAGAGGCTGTGTGGTGTAAGCAGGTATTTTAAAATGAAAATAGAAAAGAGTTATTAGCAGAAAAATACACTCAGGAGGTTCATATGACTAAACCAATTGATTTAGGTAACGATTTAACTTTAATAGACTTATATGATTTAGGAATGCCCGAACGGACGGGGGCATATATTTTGCATGCAGATGAATTGGCGGTTATTGAAACGAGTGCGAGCCCATCTGTCCCGCACTTATTAGAGGGGTTGGAAAAATTAAGTTTAAGTCCTGAAGACGTCAAACATATCATTGTGACGCATATTCATTTAGATCACGCGGGTGGCGTCGGAAAGTTTCTTCAGCATTGCCCGAATGCGACTGTTTATGTTCATCCAAAAGGGAAACGCCATTTAGCTGATCCATCGAAATTAGTTACAGGAGCGCGTGTTGTGTATGGTGATCAATTTGATGAATTATTTGACCCGGTTTTGCCTGTGCCAGAGGATCGTTTGATCGAAGAGGGAGAAGGAGACACACTTGATTTAGGAAGTCGTGTGCTTACGTTTTATGACACACCAGGTCATGCGAAGCATCACGTCAGCATTCATGACTCATTCAGTAATGGCATTTTTACTGGCGATACGATTGGCGTTTATTACCCACAGGCTGAAGGTCTTAATTTTGTCCTACCTTCAACATCGCCGAATCAGTTTGATCCAGAGGCGATGTTAAATTCACTTGAAAAAATTGAGCGCCTTGAAGTCAAACAAATCTATTTTGGTCATTACGGTCGATCTCGTGACCCAGAACATGTCTATGAACAAATTCGTTTTTGGCTTCCTCGATTTGTTGAAGTGGGAGAGGAAGTTTTGGCAAATAACCCTGATACAAGCATGGATGGTCAGGTTGCTGCAGTAATAGAAGGACTATCAAATCTTGTAACGACTCATTTAGTCGAGCAAGGGATTCCGGCAAATCATGTGGTGTATCAATATTTGAATATGGACTTAAAGGTTTGTGCCATGGGGATTGTGGATTACTTACATAAACGATAAGGGGATTATGCATGACTCAAACGTTATACTACAATGGGAAAATTTTTACGTCTAATGACGATCAATTATATGCAGATGCCTTAATTGAAGAGGATGAAAAAATTAAGTGGATTGGTTCTGAAAAAGATTTAACCGTTAAACCAGAACGCCAAGTCGACTTGCACGAGAAAAGGGTATTGCCAGGACTAATTGACTCGCATATGCATCCGATGTTTTTAGCAGAGGCTATTCAATCAGTGCTGTGCTTACCGCCTTTAGTGTACTCAATCGAAGACATGAAGTACAAATTAGCAGAACGTGTGGAATCGAGCGAACTTGGTGAATGGGTGGAAGCTTGGGGATATGACGAGTCGAAGTTAAAAGAACGTCGTATACCAACAAAAGCGGACTTGGATGAGGTGTCGCGTGACGTTCCAATTGTGGCGACGCGTACGTGCACTCATATTTTATCGGTTAATTCTAAGGCACTTGAGTTAGCGGGCATCACACGACATACAGAAGATCCTGAGGGCGGATTAATCGAACGAGATGAAAACGGTGATCCAACGGGCGTCTTAAGAGAAACGGCCCGCGATTTAATCTTAAACGTTAAACCTCAACCAACATTAGAAGATAAAGTTGAGCAACTTTTGGGTTTGAATGACTATTTGTTATCACGAGGGTTACTCAATGTTACGGATTTGTATGCAAACATCAAGCCTGATGATTATGAACTTTATCAGGTAGCGGTAGAAAGAGGGTTTACCCCGCGTGTCGGGTTGTATTACCGTTTTGACCAGATGAAGGAAAATGACAAATTCGAAATTTCTGATGAGTTTCTTGACCGTTCGAAGCAGGTTCATGTTGGAGGCGTTAAAATCATGGCGGATGGCAGTATCTCAGGTCAAACAGCGTGGGTTTACGAGCATTACCTAGGCACTGAAGGAGAATGTGGTCTGTCGACAGTATCGAGTTCTATGATCAAAAAAGCTGCGCGAACAGCTCGCCAAAACCAAATTCAACTCGTCGTACATGCTATGGGTGATCGAGCGACGGATGCTGTTTTAGATGCTGTAGACGAGGAATCAAATTGGCTTGATGAAGGTCCGTCTATTAGATTAGAACACGTCACATTCCCTAGCACTAGAGTTTTGGAACGCTCAAGGAAGTGGAGCATCGGATTTGTACCACAAACAATTTTTTTATTTGCCGAAATTGAAAGTTACTTAAACAACGTAGGGCGCAGTCGGACAGAACGGTCCTATCCTATCAAAACCTTTTTAGACCAAAACATACTGACCGCACTCTCATCAGACGCACCCGCAACAACTTGGGCTGACCCAGCTAATCCATTTATCGGCATACAATCAGCCGTGAGACGCATAGCCTATAATGGAGAGGCTTACGGAAGTGCTGAAGAAATTGATGTAGAGACAGCTATCAAATTGTACACAAGGGAAGCGCAAAAAGTCACGCGCATCCCGGATATTGGTCAGTTAAAAGAAGGCTATGAAGCGGATTTTATTGTGCTAGATCAAGATATACTGAACATTGACCAAGATCAAATCGGGGAAACAAAAGTCGAACAAGCCTTTAAAAAAGGAGAACTCGTTTACCAGAAGGGAGGATTATAAATGCGAAAATGGGTATCTATGATTTTATTAATCGTCATTGCTTTATTTGCATTAAGTTTCCTAGACGTTTGGACGATTCCCAACCAGTATGAACCATTTTTAGTCGCGGTTTTAGTTGTTATGTTGGGAATGATGTTGCTTTTGCAAAGTTTGAAAATTGCTGGATACATTTTTGTGTTTTTGGCAATTGGCATTGCGATTGTCGGAGCCATACAGGTATTATAAGAAGTATTCATCATATATTTAACATTAGGTGATAAAGATGAAAAAAGCATTAGAGGTTTTTGCGGTTATTTGTATCGTACTAGCAGTTTTATTTTTTGTTGGCCCCTTTCTAATTAGCGGTTTAGCTAATCCAGATTTATACTTCTTCTTGTTCCCGTTTTGGTCAGGTGGATTTGAGTGGGTCGGCAAGGCAGTTTTTATCGCTTTTGGTATTATAAACGTCTTGTTAGCGTTACTAGTTTTATATGTCGTTAAAAGAATTAAGTGGTAATCAGAAAGGCGACTATGATAGTACGTTATTGCTCAAATAATATGCTCAGAGAAGTGTGTGTGCTCTAGAATAGACTAAAGCCCTACTTCGGTAACCTTAGATAAAAGGAGTCTAGGTATCAGAATGAAAAAAGCATTAGAAGTTTTTGCGGTTGTATGTGTTGTATTGGCCGTCATATTATTTTTCGCGCCCATTTTAATAGGTGGAGCTATTGATGAGCCTTGGCAGTTTATGTTGTTTCCGTTTTTAAGTGGACACGGAATTGAAAAAGTTATATTTGTCATTTTTGGTATTGTGAATCTACTCTTGGCACTATTAGTTTTGTTTATAGTCAAAAAGATCAATTGGTAACTCCGCTAATGCGGAGTTTTTGTTTTGATAAACATTACTAGCTAGAAAATGAACCCGTGAAAAACATTTCGAAAATTCCGCAGTTAATAGAAACTATTGACGAAGTGCCTAAAACTTCATATGATATTATATATAATCCCGAGTAAATTTATAAGAAATGGGTGATTTAAATGGCAACAACGAATGTTCAGCCTGTTAATGAAGTTAAAGACCCTGTGAAAGCGAAAAGCACAGGTTTAAATAAACCACAAATGAAATTAATCGTCGGTGCATTAATTGTGACGGCGATCTTAATGGTTCATTTATTACTAAATCAAGCGGCGATGCAGCCTATTTTATTATTGCTAGGCTTGCTACTAGGTTATACGCTGTTTCACGCGCGATTTGGGTTCACGTCTGCCTTCAGGCGGTTTGCCTCTGTTGGTAACGGAAAAGCTTTAAGAGCGCATATGGTCATGCTCGGTGCTGCTGTAACACTGTTTGCGCCAATATTAGCATTTGGCGTTTCATTTTTTGACACAGGAGTTGCTGGATATGTAGCGCCTGTAGGTATTAGTGTCTTAGTCGGTGCATTCCTATTCGGAGTTGGCATGCAGTTAGGGGGCGGTTGTGCATCAGGTACGCTATACGCGATAGGTGGCGGCCGTACCGTGATGTTTGTAACACTGTTATTTTTTATTGTTGGATCAACAGTTGGTGCCGCTCATCTTCCATTTTGGACAGAAGAGCTTCCTGCTATGGAAGCCTTCTCCTTAGCGACATCAACAGGTCTCGGTTACGGCGGTGCGTGGGCCGTATCGATTGCATTATTTGGTCTAATCGCCTGGTTAACGCTAGTCGTTGAGCGTAAGAAAAAAGCTCCTCAAATGGCGCCAGTTCCAACAACGAACGGTTGGAAACGAATTTTCCGTGGTTCATGGCCATTGTTTGCAGCTGCCATTGCTCTAGCTGTACTAAACGCGCTAACGCTTATGACGCGGGGTGCTCCTTGGGGGATCACGTCAGCGTTCGCGCTATGGGGGTCAAAAGCTGCGGATTTCATTGGAATTGATGTGGCGAGTTGGAGTTATTGGCAAGGTGCTAATGCTCAGGCACTTGAAGCCTCAATATTTGCAGATTCCACAACGGTATTAAACCTAGGTGTAATCCTAGGAGCCTTTATCGCGTCAGCAGCCGGCGGTTTATTCAAGTTTTCTAAATTAACAAAAGGCAACGTCTCAGCAGCTGTGATCGGCGGGCTATTCATGGGCTATGGTGCGCGCCTAGCCTTCGGTTGTAATATCGGAGCTTACTTTGGCGGAATCGCTTCATTCAGCCTGCACGGTTATGTGTGGGGTATCCTGGCACTGGCCGGAACGTTTGTGGCACTGTACCTCCGCCCGCTATTTGGACTGTCCGTACCAAAATCTAAAGATACATTCTGTTAAATCAAACCCACTTGTTCAATTGAGCAAGTGGGTTTTTGAAATAGAGCGCATAAACAGCTCGAAAAGGGCGCATAAATTTGAGGAAAGGTACTGTTCGACAAAATTCGTAGCGCATAAATGAGCAAAACCAGCGCATAAATTGAAAATCACGGCGCATATAAACAAACATTAATGAAAAATTCTTGGCACAAACAGGTTTTTTTCACTTTTCAAGGAATAGTGAAGTTCTAGGTCATAGTTAATGGATGCAAAAAAGACTTCGCTCACATTTTGAACACCGTGTTTCGCCAGTTCTTCCTTTAGCCAAGTTTCATTAACGCTGAAAAATTCTAAAATGCTTGAGTAAATTTCACCTTCCATAATGACGGGGAGTGCTAGTTGTGGTTTTCCGCCTTCCAAATTCAAATCACTTACGGTCACCGTTTGTTTCTCCGGTTTCTTCATAACACTTAAACTACCATCGGATTCAATGATTGCCGTTTGAACTTCGCTAATATCAAAAATCTCTTTTTCGCGTAATAACTGTAAAATGTTATCAATTGAGTAGCGGATTTGTTTTAATCGATCATTTAAAAGTTTCCCATCTTGAATCACAACTGTCGGTTCAAACGTCATTATTCTGCCAATCCACCGATTCATAATCTTAAGTCGCGCAACCCCGCGTTGTAATAAAGCAATCGCAACAAGAGCAATAGCCGTATATAGATGCTCAATCGACGGGTCTGCAATATCAGCACCGACAAGGGACCCGAGCGTAATGATAATTAGAAAATCAAAAATCGGTAGCTCACCAATCGCTCGTTTCCCCATGAAAATCGTGACAATTAAAAGCAGTGGGAAAATCGTAATTATTCTTCCCAACACCACTAAAATTTCCTTAACAGTTTCATCCATAGGTTTTTCTCCTTGTTTCAGCTACTGCTTTATATTTTGACCTAAACCCATTAGGTCATACACTTCTAAAAAGAACTATGATATCCTAAAATTGTAAAAGTTATGAATATTGGAGAGATTGTATGAAAAAGTGGTTGTTGATTTTAGTTATGATTGTCCTAGTTAGTTGCGGAACAGAATCTGGTGAAAGAGAAAATGAAGTTGAAAAAGTTGAAGCTTATACGGTAGAAGCCTTTGATGACGAACCAGGGCATTATACGAAAGTGAATTCTCAAATCGTCATTTACGGACCAGAGGATGACAGGAAGGTTGAAGCCAAGTTGATTGAAGATTTTTACGATGAAAACTGGAACTTTATTAAATCTCATGTTACACATTCCAAAGTAGAATTTGAGGAAGATCAAGTCAAAACACTGGACGAACCTCAAACGATTTTACTACCTGAAGAAGCAGACTTTTCATTGGGGGAAGATTCCAGCGAGCTTGAAGGAGAAGACCGAGAAAAAGTAAATGAACATATTCTTAAAACCATTAATGACCATATGAATTAGGAGGAATTTTGAATGATTAAACACGCGATTCAAGATGTATATCCGGAAGATTTAGCGCATTGTTATGGCTGTGGTCGATTAAATGAAAGCGGACACCAGTTCCGAACGGGTTGGGAAGGCAATCAGACGGCTACATATTACAAACCAGAAGCTGAACACACCGCGATTCCAGGCTTTGTGTACGGCGGATTATTAGCATCCCTCATTGACTGCCACGGCACCGGTTCAGCCTCGTTATTTTTACATCGAAAAAATGGACACGAACCGGAAGATGGTGTGGAACCACCAAGGTTTGTAACCGCATCATTAGAAATTAAGTTCACCAAGCCAACACCCCAAAACGAAACGCTTAAAGCCGTTGGAACAGTTGAAGAAATTCATCCTAAAAAGTTCAAAATTCATACAGAAGTTTATGCTCATGATGAAGTCGTGGCCGCAGGCGTTGTTGTAGCTGCAGTTATGCCAGATACATTTAAAGCCAAGTAAAGAATATTTTCTCCAGCTTAGTTAAAATAGTGTTAAAACTAAGCAGAAGGGTATGTACGATGCCCGGTAACTATATGAAGTGGATTGAGTCCTCACTAAAAGCACTTAAACCACTCAATGATAACAATAAAGATTATGTTCATGTAGGAGAAGTAATGGCTTTGTGGACCTATTTAGGTTTTGTTGAAAGCATTATTGTCTATGAAGAAATCGGTCTTAACATGTCATCAGACCAAGAGGTTTTAAAGTTTGTTAAAGAAGCATTAGAAGTTGCAACGTCACATAAAAAAGAGCTTCGTGATTTTATGATAGCAGAGGGAATTACGTTACCCCCTGCCCCAGAGCACAAGCCTAAATCAGATCCAAAGGCAGTTCCTGAAGGTGCTAGGTTAACGGAGGATGAAATAATGAACACCCTAAGCATAAATTTTGTCTATGCAGGTGATATGTGCGCAGCCTCAGCCAGTCAAAGTGTCAGAACTGATGTCGGGTTAATGTTTCTTTAATTCCAAGTTGATAAATTCGCGTTAGGTTTTAAGGCTAAAGACTTCATGAGAAAACGAGGTTGGCTTAAAATACCGCCTTATTACAGCCCACCGGGAGTGCGGGACCCTAACGAAAACAAGTAGTTCGGCGAAGTGCCGAACTACTTCTTAATGGTGTTCTTCAGCTGCCATAGCGTCAGCCTTCGTTTGATGAACGGTGCCAAACGGGTGCTCAGGTGGGGCGTAAATGGAATATAATTTTAACGGACGGTTGCCCGTATTAATTAAGTTATGCCACTTTCCAGCTGGAATCATAATGGCATCATCATCATAAACAGGCTGCCTAAAGGTTAAGTTATCTTCCTGATCACCCATTAATGTAAGCCCTTGCCCTTCTTCAATGCGGAGAAATTGGTCGACATCAGGGTGGATTTCTAACCCAATATCTTCTCCAACACCGATGCTCATGAGTGTCACCTGTAAGTGCTCACCAGTCCAGAGGGCTCTTCTAAAGCTTTCATTTTGTGTTGTTGCCTTTTCAATATCAACAACAAACGGATTTGAGCCAAAATCCCCCTCTACTTGCTGGCCATATTGGTTCGGCATATTCCCTTGATTTGCCATCCCACCATAATAATTGTTCCACTGATTACCCATCATCGGGTTCATATTGACGTGATATGGTCTATACATAGTTATACTCCTTTCAAGATGTATCTTTTTTATCGTATGCATTAGCCTTAAAATTTGGGAGATATTGGACCATAAAAAAACACGTGACTTCACCTGAAATCACGTGTCGTGCTTATAACTTTTTTCTATACTCCATATATTTCTTATGAACATCGGGGTGATCATCAAAAAACTGGACGAGGGATGATATGCAGAAGGTCGTTTCTTTCCCGATGTGGTGTTCGATTCCTTCGACTTCTTCATAAATGTTATCTGAATCAATCTCAAAAACTCTAAAAAAGTCCTCGAGCGTCTGATGTTTATTAGCAATATCTTTCGCGATTTTTTTACCCTTATTGGTTAAAACAAATCCACGATACTTTTCATAAAGGCCAAGCCCTTGATCATCAAGTCGTTTCATCATTTTTGTCACAGAGGAAGGTAGGACATCTAGGTGTTCAGCAATGTCTGTTGCACGAGCATAACCTTTTTCTTCAAACATGTTATAGATGACTTCTAAATAGTCCTCCATATTAGGTGTAGTTGACAAAAAACTTCCTCCTTTAAACGGCTTTATATTTTTATTTTAATTCAAATGGACAAAGATTTAAATAAATAATAGTAAACTTAATGCCATGACGGCCATACCAGCCATCACACCATAAATCGGCAAGTGGGTCTCATCGTATTTTTTGGCAGCCGGGAGCAATTCATCTAATGAGATAAAAATCATAATCCCCGCAACGCCAGCAAAAATAATTCCAAATAACATGTCAGTTAAGTAAGGCATGAGGACTAAAAAAGCTACAAGTGCGCCAATTGGTTCTGATAAACCAGATAAAAATGAAAGCTTAAATGCTTTTTTGCGATTGCCAGTGGCATAATAAACCGGTACAGATACGGCAATCCCTTCTGGAATATTGTGAATTGCAATTGCCACCGCAATCGCTAAACCTAAGCCTGGGTCTTGTAATGCAGATGTGAAAGTAGCAATCCCCTCAGGGAAGTTATGAATAGCAATCGCGACCGCTGTAAATGTTCCCATTTTAAGCAGGTCAGGATTTTTTGGTGATTTCTCCATATCCTCGACTTTTTTAAGTTCATGCGGGTTGCTTTGTTTTGGAATGAGTTTGTCAATTAAGGCAATGAGAATCATCCCGCCAAAAAAACCAGCAACCGTTAACCAATTTCCTGTAACTTCATCTGTTGCTCCAATAAGTGCTTCTTGAGCTTTAAAGAAAATTTCAACCATCGACACGTAGATCATAACACCAGCCGAAAAGCCAAGTGTAAACGATAAAAACTTTGTGTTGGTCGTCGTTGTGACAAAGGCTAGTAAGCTACCAATTCCAGTTGCTAAACCAGCCATGAGCGTTAACCCGAAGGCTAATAATAAGTTTTCCGTCATTTTGTTGTTCCTCCTCAGTTTCATGGTAGACGAATTCTTTCCCTAAGGAAACTTTTCTGTCAAAAAAATATCTAGTTCAAAAATATGCTGTTTTCCGTAGTGTGTGCCTGTATATATAGAAAAAGTTGTATAAGTAAATGAATTTTGCCTTAAGGAAACTTTATCGTAAATATTAAGAAAATTCAAGGATTTGGTTTTGGGGGAAGAGGGTTACTCTCAAATTGATTAGGATTACTCTCGAACGCAGGACGTTTACCTTCAAACAGAATAAGTTTACTCACGAGAATTTATGTTATATTGATACTAATAATCTATTAGGAGGGGTTTCATGATTTACCGCTATAAAGATCAGTCCCCACGAATTCACGATTCCGTATTTATTGCAGATGGTGCTAAAGTAATCGGCGATGTTGAGATTGGTGCCGAATCTAGTATTTGGTTTAATGTGGTCTTAAGAGGTGATGAGGGACCAATTCGAATCGGTGAACGTTGTAATGTACAGGAAAATACAATGTGCCACTTATATGAACAATTTCCATTGACGTTGGAAGATGAAGTTTCAGTTGGCCACAACGCAATTGTTCATGGCTGTACATTACGTAAAGGCGTGCTCGTCGGCATGGGCGCAACCGTACTAGATGGTGCTGAGATTGGTGAGTATTCAATTATCGGTGCGAATAGCCTCGTGCCTTCCGGTAAGAAAATTCCACCGCGCTCGCTTGTTCTTGGTTCCCCTGGAAAAGTTGTGCGCGAGTTGACCGAGCAAGATTACGAGATGATCGAAGAAACGATCCGGACGTATGCTAATAAAGGGCAAGAATTTCAGCGTAAGGATGTATTTGAGAGGATTAAGTAAGGAGAGTTTCGGATGCCAAAATGTCAAAACTGTGATCAACAATGGAGTTATAAACAAACGGTAAAAAAATCGTTCACTCTAGATACAGGCATGCCTTGCCCTTATTGTGAGCGAAAACAATACCCAACTGCTAAAACAAGGAAAAAGGCGAGCTTATTAAACTTTGTGCCGCTTTTGAGTTTACTACTACCGGTCTTTTGGAATGACATATCAGGTTGGGTCGTTTTAGGGCTCTTATTAGGAAGTTCCATTTTTTTGATGAGCGTCTATCCAGTTATGTTAAAACTCTCGAATGAAGAAGAAGGGTTATGGTGAGGCGAAAGGGAGGAACCCTTTCGCCGAAACGTACCCGCTGGAGAGGGAAACGTACCCGCTGGAAGAGCAAACAGGCCCGAAAGCGAGTAACTCCCACTAAATATGTAGTTTAATAAACCCCCGCCATGGCGACCATGCCAATACTCCATATCAATAGTGTGAAAGAAGAAATCACCCAAAACGTATTAATAGCTGTAGCTTCTTCTCTATGAGTCTTTTTAATAATATCAATCAGGTTTATACAAAAGATAATTGATAAAATAGGTGCAAAAAACATAACAACATACATGAAAAATACCATTCTAATCTTCCTTCCTACTCAAATACACCTTCAAAGAACCGTGTAGCACGGGGTTGAAGTAAGTCGTGGTAATCGTTAAATAATGTTTGGGCTGAGTTGCCTAGCCATTTTTCTGGGAGTAATTCCTCTGGTAAATGGGGGTCGATAAATAAAAACTTCCGGTACTGGTGAACGAGAGATGCACATTTTACGAAACATTCGCCGTCGCTCATGCTGCCTTTTTCGATCAAGTGTTGGTCGATATAATACTTTTCGCTATATTCCTTAATAAATTCAGAGTACTTATCATTCACTTCATCCAGATCCCAGCATTGGTAAATCAAATCCTCAGCCTTGCCCATTCCTTCATACGTTCCTTTAAAAAAAGTCACATAATCACTAATATCATATTTTTCAATCATGCGATGGACTTGTTCTTCTAATGGGTTCGGGGTAATCCAACAACTATTCGATAGACTACCAAATCCACTCCAAACAAGCTCTTTTCGCAATTCGTCGCGGAGGTTGCGTTTGTGTTCAGGAATATTATAGATAAGCATCCGCCATTGGCCATCCCAATGAGGAGCTGCTGTTTGATAGATTCGCCTAGAGGCTTCTTCCATTCGGGCTTTGCCTTGTTCGGTTAAAGAATAATAGCTTCTATTGCCTCGTTTTTCAGATTGGACCCAGCCTTGTTTACTCATGCGCGAAATAGCCGCGCGAACGGATTGCTCGTTATGACCAAACTCTTTGAGTAAACCGATTAAGCTGCCAATCCAGATCACGTTTCCGTAATGTCTGACGTAATCGCCGTATAACGTAAAAATCATGGAACGTGTGTTAAATTGATTGTCCATATCCCTAGATCCTTTCCTTTTTCGATAAATGGATTCCTGTGAAACTAGTTTACTATAAAATGACACAACATTCATACACTTTTTAAAGAATATCAACGATTTCGACCATCATAGAATAGTATATAGGACGTTATATTTTTTGAAAATTTAAAAATTTAATTGCTAATCGTATGACGTTTTGTTATGATAACGTTAAATAAACGTAATGAGGAGAGGTTGCTGTATGTATAACTATTTGGAGTATGGCAGTTCAGACGCTCCCCGCAATCACGAAGACCCGGAACAATACGATAGATTTATGGCACGCATTGAAGCAGGAGAAAAAATTGAAGCCGACGACTGGATGCCGGATGACTATCGCCAAGGATTAATAAAATTAATTTCGATGCATGGAATTAGTGAGATCATGGGCGCGCTACCGGAAAAAGAGTGGGTGCCGAAAGCCCCAACGTTAAAACGTAAACTCGGGATTATGGCAAAAGTCCAAGATGAGATGGGGCACGGGCAATTACTGCTTCGTGTCGCAGAAGATTTAATGAAACCTTACGGAAAAACGCGTAAAGATCTCATAGAAAATCTACTATCGGGAGATTTGAAGTTTCATAATGTTTTCCACATGCCGACGAAAACGTGGGCAGATGCCGGTATGGTCGGTTGGTTAGTTGACGGAGCGGCCATTATTTCGCAAACAAATATGCTCGATGCCTCTTACGGACCGTATCAACGCGCGCTTCAGCGAATTTGTCAGGAAGAAGTTTTTCATGCTCAGCATGGTGAAGCGATTATCATGGCACTAGCTGAAGGGTCCGACCATCAACGTGAAATTTTACAAGAATCGCTCAACCGCTGGTGGCCATCACTCTTGATGTTCTTTGGTCCAGCATCAGCGGATACGACCGGATCTTCGAAGCAAGACATTATGATTAAGTATAAAATTCGTAAAAGCAATAACGAAGAATTGCGCCAGGCCTTTTTAGACAAATACTTGCCTCGCGTGTTTTCGCTTGGCCTAACCGTTCCAGATGAGACCGTTCATTACGATGAGGAACAAGGCCAATGGGTGTATCAACAACCTGATTGGGATGAGTTTAAACAGATTATTAAAAACAAAGGTCCAAGGTCTAAAGAACGCTTGCGTTTGCGCCAGATTGCTTATGAAAACAATAGCTGGGTCCGCCAAGCGTTATCTAAAGAAGTGGTGGGATCTTAGAAAGGAGAGGTTGCATTGGAGGAGACGAATTTTTACCAAGAATATGAAGTGTTCAGTAAAAAAAGTGTGAAAGCCCCGATCCAACATCAGTTCAGCCTGCTTGCTCCGAATGAAGAGATGGCACTGTCCATGGCCTTGGAAAACTTTATGCGCCGGGAAGATGTCTTAGATGTTTGGGTGGTCAAACGAGAAAACATTCGCCGAATGACGAGTGAAGAGCGGACGAACTGGACGAAACGCCTTGATAACAAGGATTATCGGAAAACGAAAGGCTATGGCTATTTAAGGCAAAAGTGGAAGGAAAAAGAGCAAGGCATGCTAGATGAAAAAGAGATCATGTCGTGGAAAGAGGTGAAGAAAAAGTGATCACATCAGCTGAACAAGCCAAACAAGATCCAACGTATTTACAAGCGTTAAAGGAATTGCTTTATCAACTGGCAGACGATGATTTTTTGGTGTCGTTTCGTGGCTCCGAATGGCTGGGACTCGCGCCACACATTGAAGAGGATGTTGCTTTTTCTTCGATTACGCAAAACACGATGGGGCATGCGCTCCTATTCTATCAGCTGCTAGAAGAGCTCGGAGAAGGTAAAGTTGATGTATTAGCGCATGATCGGAAACCAAGTGAGCGTAAAAATGCTATTTATTTAGAGAAGAAAAACGGAGAAGGCCATTATACAGAGGAACCTTACTATGACTGGGCTTTGACGGTGGTCCGGAATTATTTCTATGAAACGTTTAAAAAAATAAAATTGGAAGCGATTACAAAGAGTTCGTATCAGCCACTCGCGAATGTTGCAGGGAAAGTGTTAATGGAGCAGCCTTATCATCTTGCGCATTGGAAGCTTTGGTTTGAACAGTTATATAACTCCACTGATGATGCGAGAGCGCGTTTGCAAACGAGGATTGCTGAAGCGTGGGAAGAGTTTGGCGATGTGCTGGAATTAGGTCCTTATGCAACGGAAATGGCTCACTTTGAACTTATGATCAGTGAGGTAGAGTTAAGAGATCGATGGCTTGAAGAAATAGAGCTGATGCTAGGAACTTTACCTAGTCGAACCTTAGGTAAAAAATACGGCAGCGGAAGGGAAGGTGAGCACACGTCTGATTTAGATCAAGCGATTGAAATTTTTCAGGATGTGTACGTCAGCGATGAAGGTGCTGTTTGGTAAGGAGGTGGTTGCATGCAAGAACAACTTGATGAGATTCAAGCGGTGTTAAAAACCGTTGATGACCCTGAACTACCATCTGTGAGTGTTTTTGACTTAGGGATGGTGCATGATGTGAAAGTCATCGGTGGGTCCGTATTTATCACAATGACACCAACGTTTGCAGGGTGCCCTGCTTTGGATTTTATCCAACGCGACGTAAAAAAAGCCGTTGAAGAGTTGGAGTGGGTGACAGACTGTGAAGTTCAATTCTCGTTCCAACAAAAATGGTCCACGGATGCCATTACAGATGAAGGAAAACATCAGCTTAAAAAGCACGGGGTTGCGCCACCACCAGAAGATTTCCAGCCTGGTCAAAAGTGGACGGTTAACTGTCCGTACTGCGAATCTAACTACACCTCAATGGACAATGTGTTTGGGCCGACCGCTTGTAGAAGCATTTTGTACTGCCAGGCATGCAAAAATCCATTCGAAGCCATGAAGCCAGTAGTGGATTACATGTCTTAATTTCTCGAAAAACGGGCCGAATCTCCCGAACAACGTTCACTATTTCTCGAAAACGGATGTTAATCTCTCGAAAACAAAGGGTGATCTCCCGAACAGATCTCCCCAAAAATATTAAAAAAAGGAGTTTTTCAAAATGGTTAAGTTAATTGCAATTTACAAACAACCGGAGGATCAAGAAAAGTTCGATGAGCATTACTTCAACACGCACACACCACTGACACAAAAGATCCCAGGACTGCGCGACATGAAGGTAACAAAAATTGTTGGCTCGCCAATGGGGGATACGGACTATTATCTTCTTTGTGAGATGTATTATGACGATCACGAATCACTACAAAAAGCGATGAAGACAGACGAAGGAAAAGCGTCAGGAAAAGACGTTATGCAGTTTGCCGGTGATATTGTCACGCTTGTAATTGGTGAGGAAGTTCATGTCGAAAAAGTTCATTAAAACGTATGAAGACGGACCTGTTGGGGTGATTGAGCTCAATCGCCCGGAAGTGTTAAACGCCTTAAACCGGCAAATGATTGATGAAATCGTAGCGCAGTTGGAGGACTACCAACGAAACTCAGCCATTCGCGTCATAATGATGAAAGGAAATGGCAAAGCATTTGCAGCAGGTGCTGACATTGAAGAAATGAAAAATGATACGCCGACGTCGATGGAGCTCGCGGACCCATTTGCAGTTTGGGACCGGATTGCATCGATTAAAAAGCCGATTATCACAGCCGTTAATGGGTTTGCTTTAGGTGGTGGGTTTGAACTGGCGCTTCACTGTGACTTAATCGTCGCCAGTGAAGATGCGAAGTTTGGGTTTCCTGAAGTGAAACTAGGTGTCATGCCAGGAGCAGGCGGGACACAGCTATTATCGAAGGCGATTGGCCAACGAAAAGCGTTGGAGTGGATATGGCTAGGTGAACAAATGAGTGCTAATGAGGCGCTGGAGCTGGGGGCAATTAACCGAGTCACGTCTAAAGAACTCGTCGAAGAAGAAACGATGCGATTGGCGCATCAGTTAGCAGAACAAGCGCCGCTCTCACTCAGATTAATTAAAGAGGCCGTTGATGTATCAAGCGATGTGCCGTTAAGAGAAGGCATGAAGCTTGAAAGGAAAAACTTTTACTTATTATTCGATTCACAAGATCAATCAGAAGGTATGCAGGCGTTCGTTGAAAAGCGGCCACCTCATTTTAAAGGGGAGTAAGTGATGGGACAGGACTTTCAAACGATTGTGTACGATGTGAATCAAGGTGTTGCGACGATCAAGCTCAATCGCCCGTGGGCGTATAATGCGTTTACGAAAGAGATGAACCGTGAAATAACGAAGGCATTGAAGCTATCGAGCAAAAATGAAGACGTTCGTTGCATTGTCATTACGGGTGAAGGAAAAGCCTTTTGCTCCGGGCAGGATTTGCAAGACGTTGATGAAAAGACGAATCACGCGGACTTTTTGCGTTCGCGTTATCATCCCATGTTAAAAACGTTAAAAGAAATTGACCTACCAGTGGTTGCGGCTGTAAATGGTACAGCAGCCGGAGCAGGATTGAGTTTAGCATTAGCTTGTGATTTTAGGTTAGTCAAATCAGGCACTAAGTTTATGAGCGCCTTTATGGGAGTTGGGCTCGTGCCCGACTCGGGGATGATGTATGTGCTACCTCGAATTGTTGGCTATGCCAAGTCAATGGAAATCGTCACACTAAACAAACCTATAACAAGTGATGAGGCCCATAAGTTAGGACTTGTAACGGAACTCATTGAGCCAGATGAATGGGGTGAGAAAACGTCAGCATTTGCCAAGCAACTAGCGAATTTACCAACGAAAGCATTCTCGCTTGTTAAGCGCTACATGATGGATAGTATGCACGAGTCTTACGAAGAGTTTTTGGATAAAGAGGCCCAAGCTCAGCGTATTGCTGGTCAGTCTGAGGACCATCAAGAAGGGCTTCAGTCGTTTAAAGACAAACGGAAACCGCATTTTATAGGGAAATAGTTAATAGATTAATAGAAGGAGTGATTCGAAATGGAACTGACAAAAGAAGCCATTCAAGAAGTCGGAGAGATGAAGCGAAAGCATTATGCGATGGTCATTAATGGAGAGCGTGTAGAGAGTGCATCAGGTGATACGCTCGAAACCTTTGACCCTGCAAAAGGCGAGACGATTGCCACGGTTGCAAAAGCTAATGAGGAGGATACAGAAAAAGCGGTTCAAGCCGCACGACAAGCATTTGATCATGGAAAATGGCGCAAGTACCCAGTTGGAAAGCGTGCGCGAGTCATGAACCAGATTGCCTCGATTATGCGCTCGCGTTTTAAAGAATTAGTCGAAATGGAAGTCTTAAATAGCGGAAAGTCTGTTGGTGCCGCAACGGTGCAAATTAATCAGGCGATCGAAGACTTTGAGTTTTACGCAGGTGCAATTGTTGGACATCGTGGTGTAGTAAACAATATGCCGTACGGCTTTTTTAACTATACACATAAGGAGCCAGTAGGTGTTTGTGCACAAATTATTCCGTGGAACTACCCGATGATGATGGCGGCATGGAAGATTGCACCAGCGATTGCAGCAGGTTGTTCGGTGGTCATTAAACCGGCAAGTCTAACGCCAATTACGGCAATTTTAATCAATGAAATTTGTCATGAAGCGGGTGTTCCAGAAGGTGTCGTTAACACAGTTCCAGGCTCGGGTGCAGTCGTCGGCGATTACTTAGTTCAGCATGAAGACATTAATAAAGTCGCGTTCACAGGATCAACGCCTACAGGGAAAGACATAATGGAGAAAGCTTCACAGACACTAAAGCGAATCACACTTGAGCTTGGCGGAAAGTCGCCGAATATCGTTTTTGAAGATGCGGATATGGAAGCGGCTGTCCCAGGGTCGCTATTCGGTATTTTCTTCAACACTGGTCAGTCGTGTGAGGCGCGCTCGCGAATGTTTGTCCACGAATCGATTTACGATGAATTTATGGAACAATTCGTTGAGAAAACGAAACAGTTAAAATCAGGCGATCCATTTGATAAAGGTACGCACTTAGGCTCTATTATTAGTCAAGAACAGCTTAATGTCATTGATAGTTATGTTCAGTCAGCCATTGCGGATGGCGCGACTGTATTAACAGGCGGTAAACAAATGTATCCGGAAGGTTTTGAAAACGGCTACTGGTATGAGCCGACGGTTATTACGGATGTTACACCGGATATGAAGGCAGTTCGTGAGGAAATATTCGGACCGGTTGTGGTTGTAGAGAAGTTTAGTGACGAAAAAGACGTCATTAAGCGTGCTAATGATACGAAATACGGCTTAGGGTCATCGATTTGGACGACAAATCAAGGGCGCGCCACACGTGTTGCGCATCAGATCCAAGCAGGGATCGTGATGGTCAACAGTCCATTCTCAGCATTCCCAGGTACGCCATTTGGAGGCTATAAGGAGTCAGGCTTTGGCCGTGAATTATCAGTTGAAACGTTAGACCTTTACATGGAAGATAAAAGCGTTTTATCTTACTACGGACCAAAACCATTAAATCCATTCGGAGTATAGAAAGGTTGATACCCATGACGATTCAACATGTAACCGTCGTGGGAGCCGGTGTTATGGGGCGAGGCATCGCATATGTCTCGGCCCTTTCCGGCTTTAACACGACACTGGTTGATGTATCGGAAAAACAATTAAATGACGCGTTAGGTTCAGCTAAAAAAACGGCGCAAAAAGGGATTGAACTTGGAAAAGTAACTGAATCCGACTACGAGAACCTTTTACAAAACCTACAGTTATCACAAGACTTGGCAATAACGGTACAGAGGACAGACTTAGTAATCGAAGCCGTGCCTGAAAAACGTGAGATCAAACAAAACGTTTTGGAAACAGCGTGCAAACACGCGCCCAAACACACCGTTTTAGCATCTAACACCTCAACGATTAGCCCAACAGAATTAGGGTCGTTTACCGAACGACCAAGCCAAGTGGCTGTTATGCATTTTTTTAACCCCGTACATAAAATGCGCTTAGTCGAAATCGTTCGAGGATTAGAAACGAGTGACCACACAGTAGAGACGATCCGCAAGACGGCAGAAGCGATGAACAAGGAAACCGTTGAGGTTAATGAATTCCCTGGATTTGTCACAAGTCGGATCAGTGCATTAGTTGGAAACGAGGCCTTTCACATGCTACAAGAAGGCGTGGCCTCAGCTGAAGATATCGATAAGGCGATCAAGCTTGGACTCAACTACCCTATGGGGCCGCTTGAATTAGGCGATTTGGTCGGACTTGATGCAAGGCTGAATAATTTAAAATACTTGCATGAAACCTTAGGCGAAAAATACCGCCCAGCACCTCTGTTAGAGCAATATGTAAAAGCTGGACGTTTAGGTCGAAAAACGGGCAAAGGGGTTTACGACTATACCGCAAAAGGTGAGTTGGTGAAAAAATGAAAGAAGTTGTCATTGTTGATGCCGTAAGAACACCGATTGGAAGGTATAAAGGGGCGTTAAAACACGTGCGCCCAGATGATTTAGGGGCTATTGTGATCAAAGCCTTGCTTGAGCGAAATCCGGATTTACCATCCGGAGCAATTGAGGAAGTAATTTTAGGAAACGCCAATCAGGCTGGGGAAGATAACCGAAATGTGGCCCGGATGTCGGCGCTACTAGCAGGTTTGCCGGTTGAAGTAGCAGGTACGACCGTCAATCGATTGTGTGGGTCTGGTATGGATGCCGTCATGCAAGCATCTCGTGCGATTGCAATAGGTGACGGTGATGTTTATATCGCTGGCGGAACCGAAAGTATGACACGCGCGCCTTTTGTTATGGCAAAGCCTAATAAGGAGTTTCCGCGTGGGAATATGGAAATG
Organism: Aquisalibacillus elongatus; assembly: GCF_003843875.1. Lineage (GTDB taxonomy): Bacteria > Bacillota > Bacilli > Bacillales > Alkalibacillaceae > Aquisalibacillus > Aquisalibacillus elongatus. The sequence goes on from NZ_RKRF01000008.1 coordinate 28,013, forward strand.
TACGATACGACCATCGGGTGGCGTTTTACGAATCCAAAGCTAGATGCCATGTATGGCTCAGATTCCATGCCTGAGACAGCTGAGAATGTCGCTAAACGCTATAACATCTCCCGTGAAGAACAAGACGAATTTGCGTTTGAAAGTCAAATGCGCGCCAAAACAGCGCTAGAGACGAATCGCTTTTCAAACGAGATCGTCCCTGTTACTTATCAAGACCGTAAAGGAAACGAAATCACAGTCACGGACGATGAGCACCCACGCCCAAGTACAACACTAGAAAAACTTTCTCAATTACGACCGATTTTTGACGGAGGCACCGTGACAGCTGGGAATGCCTCTGGCGTGAACGATGGTGCTTCAGCCTTGTTAATCATGAGTGCAGAAAAAGCGAAAGAACTGCAGTTAAAGCCAATAGCCCGATATGTAGCAGGAGCGACAGCAGGTGTTGAACCAGCCGTTATGGGGCTTGGCCCGATTGATGCGACGCGAAAAGTTTTAAAACGCTCTGGCCAGAATGTTTCAGATATAGGTTTAGTCGAGTTGAATGAAGCATTTGCATCTCAGTCAATCGAATGCATGCGCCAACTCGAATTAGACCCATCAAACGTTAACGTAAACGGTGGTGCTATCGCATTTGGTCACCCACTCGGGGCAAGCGGCGCCCGAATTTTAACGACGCTCGTGCATGAAATGAAAAAGCGCAACACAAAGTATGGCCTTGCGACGATGTGTGTAGGCGTCGGTCAAGGTATTGCGACGGTCGTTGAAAATATTAGTGAATAGAATTTACTGACGGTTTCAAAGGTTTTTCTGTTGGATTTTTAAAGTTTACTGTCGGATTATATAGGAGGTCGCGACCATGAATCCAGTGTGTGACATACTCAAAATCAAAAAACCAATCATTCAAGGTGGGATGGGAAACATCAGCAATGCCGAGCTTACTTCTGCCGTCTCCAATGCAGGTGGCCTTGGCACAATAGGATGCGGGACAATGACACCGAGCGAAGTTGAAGAAAAAATCATTCAAACGAAAAACATGACCGACCAACCTTTTGCCGTCAACATTGCGCTTGCGGTTTCACCACATCCCGACCAGCTAATTGACCTTGTCATCGAGCATCAAGTGCCTGTTATCTCGCTATCGGCAGGCAATCCAGCTCCCTATATCCCGCGATTACATGAACATGGCATCAAAGTGATGACGTTAGTAGCGTCCGTCAAACATGCGAAAAAGGCAGAAGAAGCGGGGGCGGACCTCTTAGTTGCAGAAGGTTACGAAGCGGCAGGGATTAACTCGAATTTAGAACTCACGACGTTTACGTTAATCCCGCAAATTGTAGAAAACGTACGTGTGCCAGTTATTGCCGCAGGTGGGATCGGTGACGGAAAAGGCTTAGCTGCCGCACTGATGCTTGGAGCAAGCGGCGTCCAGATGGGAACACGTTTTATCGCAACAAAAGAAGCCCCATTTCACCAAAACTATAAAGAAAAAATTCTAGCCGTAAACGGAACAGGAACGACGATTGTTGGGAGATCAGTTGGTCAAATTAGACGCATCTTACAAACGCCTTACGCTGAAAAACTAACCGATTTAGAAAAGTCTGGTTTAACCGAAGAACAATACCGACAAATGACATCAGAAGAACATCATTGCAAAGGTGCCTTAGAAGGTGACCTAGAGAACGGATTTCTAAATAGTGGTCAAATATCAGGCTTAATCGAGGACATTCCAACGGTAAACGAACTAATCGATCACATGATTCAACAGGCAACAGACCAAATCGAACAGTCGAGACATTTACTACCCAATAAAATTATTTGAAAATGGTGAGTTTTCTAATAATAAATTGACCGTTTTATTACGCAATGATAAAATAGCGTTATAATATCGTTATATAAAAACAAATTCATGAAAGCGCTTTTATAGGAAGTGATGACGTGAAGCCAGGTATGAATATTGGACGTCAGGAGACGATCCAAATAAATGTGACAGAAGATATGTTTGCTAGTTTCGAAGGCCATGTGGTCCATCCTGTGTACTCAACTGTCGCAATGGTGTACCACATGGAGTGGGTATCACGTAAAATCATTCTTCCTTTTTTAGAAGACCATGAAGAAGGCATGGGAGCCGCCGTTCAAATTAAACATATTAACGCCGCCCCTTTACACACTCAAGTTACCCTCACAGCCACCCTTACAGAACACCACAACGAACAAGTAATCACGACAGTAGAGGCTCGAACAGAACGCGGTTTAATAGGAAAAGGGGAAGTTAAGCAAGTGATTTTGCCTAAAAAAATCATTCAGTCAAAAATCTCATCAATAGAATCTACTTAAGTTAGTTGGTTAAATTCCTACAGTAGGAGGATGAGTATGAGCTTCTTAACTGCATCATCTCAAAATAATCAAGACCGTTTTGCTTTACTAGAAAAAATGCAAGAACACGAACAAGTCGTCTTCTGCAATGACCCTTCCACGAATCTTCAAGCCATTATAGCAATACATAGTACCAAACTCGGCCCAGCCATTGGAGGATGTCGGATGCAGCCTTACGAGTCAGTCGATGACGCGTTGGATGACGTCCTGCGTTTGTCAAAAGGCATGAGTTATAAGTGTGCCGCCGCAGATGTCGACTTCGGTGGCGGGAAGGCCGTCATTATCGGTGACCCTAAAACGGATAAAACTCCAGAATTATTCCGGGCGTTTGGCCAGTTTGTCGATTCTTTAGGTGGACGCTTTTACACCGGGACCGATATGGGGACGAACATGGAAGACTTCGTTCACGCGACGAAAGAAACGAATTGCATTGTTGGAATCCCTGAGGCGTATGGCGGAGGAGGAGATTCCTCGATTCCGACGGCCCAAAGTGTGATCTACGGTTTAAAAGCGACGAGCCAAATGCTTTATGGCCATGAGCATTTAGCCGATGTGACGTATGCAATTCAAGGGTTAGGAAAAGTTGGGTTCAAGGTAGCGCAACGACTTTTAGAAGAAGGGGCACACATTTACGTATCGGATATTAGTGATGAGCGCATTCAGGACATTCAGGAAATAGCCAATACCACAAACGGCTCCGTCATGGTCGTTGATAAAAACGCCATTTACTCCCAGCCAGCTGATATATTCGTCCCATGTGCACTTGGCGGTATTATTAATGACGCAACGATTGAGCAGTTCCAATTTAAAGCCATTGCAGGGTCTGCTAATAACCAGCTTTTAGATGAGGAACACGGCATTAAACTTGCGGATAAAGGCATATTGTACGCCCCTGATTACATTATTAATGCAGGCGGATTAATTCAAGTATCCGATGAACTTTACGGCGCAAATAGAGAGCGCGTGCTCCTTAAAACGAAAGAGATTTATAATACAATGCTAGAAGTTTATAAGCAAGCTGAGTTAAAACAAATCTCAACGGTTGAAGCGGCAAATCAATTCTGTGAAAAAGTGATGGCCGACCGTGAAAAACGAAATAGTTTTTATACGCGTTCGGTTCGACCGAAGTGGAATATCCGTTAGGAGGTGCCGATTTTGGAAGAACAATTTCCAATAATTAAAGTCATGGATGACGAAGGAAAACTCGTTGATCCAGATGTTCAAATCGATTCTGAGTTAGTTAAAAAATTGTACTACCATATGACGCGCATCAGACTGTTTGACCGGAAAGCAATTAGCTTACAACGGCAAGGACGAATTGGGACTTACCCACCTTATGAAGGCCAAGAAGCAGCTCAAGTAGGAAGCGTCATGGCACTAAATGGTGGCGATTGGGTTTTTCCGACATATAGAGATCACGGAGCGACTTTAACGTTTGGCGCTGATATGGTAAGGACGTTTTTATATTGGAACGGCCGCGCAGAAGGCTGCGTACCACCGGAAGGTAAAAATATTTTCCCAGCAGCGGTCCCAATTGCAACCCAAATTCCGCACGCCGTTGGAACAGCCTGGGCAGAGAAGCGTAAAGGCACTGACCATGTGGCGCTTGTTTATTTTGGAGATGGCGCAACATCCGAAGGCGATTTTCATGAAGGGTTAAACTTCGCAAGTGTGTTCCAAACGCCGACTGTCTTTTTTAACCAAAATAATCGTTACGCCATTTCAGTTCCAGTTGAAAAACAAATGCATTCAAAGACAATCGCACAAAAAGGTTTGGCGTATGACATTCCAAGCGTACGCGTGGACGGCAATGATGTTTTAGCCGTTTATGAAGAGACACAAAAAGCTGTTAAGCGTGCGCGACAAGGAGAAGGCCCAACACTAATTGAAGCGGTCACGTGGCGCACAGGCGCTCATACAACAGCTGATGATCCGACGAAATATCGTCCTGAAGCTCAAGGGGAGTCCGTCGTTCACCCACTCGATCGATTAGAACGATTGATGAAAAATGAAAACCTTTGGGATGAAGCTTGGATCAATCAAGTGCAGCTTGAGCTTGAAAATGAAGTCGAAGTGGCAGTCGAAGCGATGGAAAATTATCCGAAAGCCAACCCGGAAGACTTATTTGATCACGTCTTTGAAACGTTGCCAGAGCAACTTGATGAACAGAAACAATCCTATCTCGACCTTATAGGGAGGGGTTAAATGATGGATATCAAAATGGAGGATCAAAAAACTCAGACGAAAACGACACAGTCACTGACGATGGTTCAGGCAATTAACGATGCCTTAAAAACGATGCTAGAACAAGATGAGACGACGATTTTGCTCGGTGAAGATATCGGTAAAAACGGCGGCGTCTTCCGTGCGACAGAAGGGTTGCAGGAACAGTTTGGCGAAGACCGCGTTATCGATACGCCTTTATCGGAATCAGGCATTGTCGGAACATCGATTGGGCTTGCGGTGAACGGCTTTAAGCCCGTGTGTGAAATGCAGTTTATGGGCTTTATTTATCCTGCCTACGATCAAATCATGACGCACGCATCACGTTTGCGTATGAAAACGATGGGCCATTATTCAGTACCAATGGTCATCCGTGCTCCATACGGCGCTGGCATTCGTGCACCAGAGATTCACTCAGACAGTATGGAGTCAATTTTTACACATATGCCAGGTGTTAAAGTCGTATGCCCAGCAACGCCTAAAGATGCGAAGGGGTTGCTCATTGCAGCGATCGAAGACCCTGACCCAGTCATCTTTATGGAACCGATGCGGAGTTATCGTGCCCAGCGTGAAGAGGTTCCAACTGAGAAGTACCAACTGCCAATCGGCAAGGGAGAAAAAATCAAAGAAGGAGACGATGTGACGATCATCACTTGGGGTGCAATGCTTTCAGTTGCTAAGCAAGCAGCTGAGCAAGCCGAATCACAAGGAATAGGCTGCGACGTACTCGATCTAAAAACACTTTATCCGTTAGACCGCAATTTAATAGCCGAATCCGTACAGAAAACAGGCCGTGCCGTTATTGTACATGAAGCTCATCAAACGGGTGGTCTAAGTCAGGATATCCTGTCGGTCATTAATGATACATCCTTTTTATACCTAAGAGCGCCAATTGAGCGTGTCACAGGGTTTGACGTACCGGTACCTTTTTTCGCCTTAGAAGACCATTACTTACCAACGGCCAAACGAGTACTTTCAAGCATTGAAAAAGCAGTGCATTTCTAAAGGGGGGAGTCGATGTTAGAAGTTAAACTGCACGATATAGGTGAAGGTATGACAGAGGGTGAAATTGTCCATTACCTTGTCTCAGAAGGCGATACGGTTACGGTCGACCAGCCGTTAGTCGAAGTTCAAACAGACAAAATGGTAGCCGAACTTCCATCGCCCGGTCAAGGAACGGTAAAGGAAATCCTTATACCAGTTGGCGAGACGGTCAAAGTCGGCACAACGCTTTTATATATAGAAGGTGAGGGTGCTAATCCAACGCCAAAAACATCGCCTGAAGCACCTACTCAAACCGTGACAAAAGAAAGCCAAACGTTTCAAACGAAAATAAACCGCGTCTTAGCGACACCTCATACAAGAAAAGTAGCACGCGACAACGGCATAGATATAGAACAAGTTCCCGCAAAAGACCCATCTGGACGCGTCATGGAAGAAGATGTCTATGAATATATGAACGGCCAAAATGAACCAAAAAACGAACCAACCTTAACACCAAGCCAGCCAGATGAGATCCCATTCCGAGGCATTCGTAAACAAATCGCGCAAAAAATGACGCAATCTTTATACACCATCCCTCACGTGACACATTTTGATGAAGTGAATATGACTGCGCTATATAACTTGCGGAAGACGTTAAAACATGACGGAATTTCAATCTCGATTCCAGCCTTTTTCATTAAAGCTTTAACCTACGCATTAAAAGACTACCCGGTATTTAACGCAGAATTAGATGAAGAAAACGAAAAAATTTTACTGAAGAAAGACTACCACATAGGCCTTGCTACCGATACGGAAAATGGCTTAATCGTGCCTGTCTTAAAACACGCTGATCAAAAGACGCTACAAACGCTACATCACGAGGTTAAACAATTGAACGAAAAGACAAAGGCCGGTGAACTCGATCTAAAAGATGCCCAAGGAAGTACGTTTACGGTTAGTAACGTCGGACCACTTGGCAGCACAGGGGCGACGCCGATTATTAATTATCCAGAAACAGGGCTTTTAGCTTTTCATAAAACGAAAAAAGTCCCTGTCATAAACGATGCGGACGAGATCACGATCGGCTATATGATGAATCTATCGATGTCCTTTGACCATCGTGTCGCAGACGGAGCGACGGCTGTGGCCTTTACGAACCGATTCATTGAACTCATCGAAAACCCTAATAAACTCATGCTGGAGATGATATAGATGGTGGTAGGTGAAATAACAGAAGAACGAGATCTAATTGTAATCGGAGGCGGACCAGGTGGCTATACAGCCGCCATCCGAGCGGCTCAGTTCGGGCAGAAAGTGACGCTAATCGAGGAACAAAACCTCGGGGGCGTTTGCCTTAATCAAGGGTGTATTCCATCAAAAATTTGGACTTATACCGCTAAGAAAAAATCTGAGATTCTACAGATGAATAAGCTCGGCTTGGCCGTTGAGGAACCGCCTCTTAATCTGGATCAACTACTAACCTATAAAAATACGATTACGAAACAGCTTAGAAAGGGTGTTGAGTCCCTCTGTCAACAAAACCAAATTGAAGTCATTGAGGGCAAAGCGACCTTTACGCAAGATGACCGTATTGGCGTTGAGAATGGACATCAATTTGATACTTACATATTTCAAAAGGCCATCATCGCAACGGGAAGCGCCGCATCTTATCCGAGTGATTTACCAACTGAAAGTAATCGCATCATTTTATCTCATGACTTATATGAGCTTGAAGAAGTGCCGGAACATCTAATCGTTTACGGTGATGACGATCTCGCCCTAGAAGTGGCGTTTACGTATCAATCCTTTGGGTCTAAGGTGACACTCATCACAGAGGGTGATCTCAACTTTGACTCAACGATCCAAAAAGAACTCAAACGAATTCTTAAGAAGAAAAAAATTAAACACTTAAAAGGAACAAGCAGAGTCACGGCTACCGAATCTAGTGTTCAAGTTGAAATAAACGGTGACATCATTGAAGCTACACACCTCTACACAAGTGGAGAGCGTTATCCTAACACCCAATCACTTGGCTTAAACCGAATTGGCGTTGAGCAAAATGATCAGAATCTCATAAAAACGAACGCGCAATTACAAACGACGAAACCGAACATTTATGCCGTAGGAGACGTGACGGAAGGGCCACCACTTGCTGTAAAAGCTATTAAACAAGCAAAAGTAGCGGCTGAAGCAATCGCTGACCAAAACCCAGAACTAGACTTAATGTTCTTACCTAGAGTCATTCACACCAACCCGCCTATTGCTTCTGTAGGGCTGACAGAAAGTGAAGCGAAGGAACAATATGCATCCATACAAATAGGGGAATTTTCTCTAAGTGGTAATGGTTACGCTACTCTGACTGGTCAAAAAGAAGGTGTCATTAAAGTCATTAGTGATGCTAAAACCGAATTAATTCTAGGTATTCATATGATTGGTGAAGGCGCCATAGAATTATCTAGTAACCTCGTTCAACTTCTTGAGATGGCAGCGAAAGTTGAAGACGCTAGATTTCCATTATACGCCCACCCAAGTGGCAACGAAGGACTCTTAGAATCAATTGAAGCTCTTACCGGGCAAGCCATTCATCAATCTATTAAAAATCAAAAAGTAAAAGAAAGGAGTTTTCAGTAATCGTATCGAATCATCTTATATTAAACAGCTTGAGTGACACGTAAATTTATAATTGAAGGGGGAATTGTGTTTAGATGAAAAAAGTAAAACTGTTGTTAGTCGCAATTTTGGGAGTGGGATTATTTGCAGCGTGTGGAGAAAGTGGTAGTGGGTCTGATGAAGATAGCTTCTTAGTTGGGGCATCTCAATTTGTCGAGCACCCATCACTCGACCGAGCGTACGAAGGGTTTCAAGAAGCTTTAGATGAAGCGGGCTTAGACGTTGAGTACGATCTTAATAGTGCGCAAGGGGATCAAAACAACGTCAAAACAATTTCAGATGGCTTTGTAGCTGATAACGTCGATTTGATTTTTGCGAACTCAACGCCAAGTGCGTTAGGTGCGCTGAATGCGACGGAAGAAATTCCGATAGTATTCACCTCAGTTACAGACCCCGTTGATGCTGGGCTAGTATCATCGATGGATGAAGCAGGCGCCAACATAACAGGTGTATCCGACTTACACCCAGAAGCGATTAGCACGACGGTCGATTTTATAGATCAGCACTTTGAAGGCACTACAGTAGGCTTAATTTATAATGCGGGTGAGCCTAACTCTGTCACACAAATTGAGGCAGTTAATGCGGCGGTTGAAGGCACAAGCCTGACAACTGAGGAACGTACGGTTTCAAACGCTTCTGAAGTACAACAAGCAGCTCAAACGTTAGTTAGCGACATTGATGTATTCTTTATCGTGACTGATAACACGGTTGTTGAAGCACTAGATAGTGTTGTTGGTGTGGCGAACGAACAAGATATTCCACTAATTACGGGTGAACCAGATTCACTAGCTAAAGGTGGTTTCGCAACATTCGGGATCGATTACCATACGATTGGATACCGTGCAGGTGAAATGGCAGCTGACATCCTAACAGGTGAAGCATCACCTAGTGACATCACACCAGAATACCCACCTGAGATCCAACTTTTCATCAATAAAGGCGCGGCTGAAGAACAAGGCGTCGAGTGGAATGATGAATGGGATGACAAAGCACAATTTGTAGAGACTGAAGAGTAAATGTATGTGGTAAAGCAGGCTTTGGCCTGCTTTACTGATACATAGAGAAAGAGGAGGGCGTCCATGCTAATCGCATTATTTGGCGCAATTGAGTCAGGTGTCATTTACGCTATCATGGCTTTAGGAGTCTATTTATCTTTCCGTGTGCTGGACTTCCCAGATTTAACGGTCGACGGCAGTTTTGTCACAGGCGCAGGAATCACCGCAATGCTTATTGTAGATGGTACACCACCCGTGATGGCCACCATAATTGGAGCATTCGCTGGATTTATCGCAGGTTGCATTACTGGTTTATTGCATACAAAGGGGAAAATTAACGCACTACTATCGGGAATTTTAATGATGATTGCTTTATATTCTATTAATCTTCGTTTTATGGGACGACCTACTATTTCGTTATTAAACGAGACAACCTTATTATCACAGTTGGAATCAGCTTGGGCGATGACAGGAATTGATACAGGGATAACTGGGTTATTAACAGCTCTTGGCGCAGATCGTGTTCCTTCAACTTGGGGGATTTTAATCTTAATGGCCATATTAACAATAGCTATTAAGTATTTACTAGATTTTTTTCTCAAGACCGAAGTCGGATTAGCCATCCGCGCTACAGGTGATAACCAAAAGATGATCAGGAGTCTATCGGCGAATACCAATTTCCTAATCATAGTAGGAATTGGGTTATCCAATGGACTGGTCGCCTTATCCGGCGCACTTGTCGCTCAGCATGGTGGTTTTGCGAATTCCAATATGGGCATCGGGATGATTGTCATTGGTCTTGCCTCTGTTATTATCGGCGAGGCGCTATTTGGTAAAAAGACGATTGCGCGCGTCACACTCGCCGTAATCGGCGGTGCGATCATCTATAGAATCGTTGTAACTCTAGCCTTGAGAGCCGACTACTTAAACCTAGAATCATCGGATTTAAAACTCATCACAGCCGTATTGGTCATTATCGCACTGATTACACCAAAAATTCTCCAAGCTAGACGCGAGAAAAAACGCCGTCAGGCTAAACGAAATGCCCTCATGAAGCGGAAGGAAGGTGAGGCCAGTGCTTAAGTTAGAAGACATCTCCATGACATTTAACGAAGATACACCTGATGAAAAGATTGCCCTGCAAGACGTTAATGTAGAGCTTGAAAAAGGCGAGTTCGTCACCGTAATCGGCAGTAACGGTGCCGGGAAATCCACATTAATGAACGTCATCTCAGGGAGCCTTATCCCTGATGTCGGCAATGTACTAATTAATGATCAAAACGTCGTCAACTTTCCTGAATATAAGAGATCTAAAATGATCGGGCGCGTCTTTCAGGACCCCATGGCGGGGACGGCTCCATCTATGACCATCGAAGAAAACCTAGCCATGGCCTATGCTCGTGACAAGAAACGCCGCTTAGTCCCAGGTGTTAATAAAAAACGCCAAGACTTTTTTCAATCGTATTTAGAAACGTTAAGCCTAGGGTTAGAGGACCGTTTGAACGCCAAAGTCGGCTTGTTATCAGGAGGCGAACGCCAAGCCTTATCCCTCTTGATGGCAACCTTTACAGAACCTTATATCTTACTCTTAGATGAACACACAGCAGCCCTAGACCCATCACGTGCCGAGCTCATCACCGAAATCACACAAAACGTCGTGGATCAGTTCGGCTTAACAACCCTCATGGTCACACACAACATGCAGCAAGCCTTAGACCTAGGTGACCGACTCTTTATGATGGATAAAGGCCAAATCATTTTAGACATTAAAGGTGAAGAAAAACAAAACCTCACCGTTAAAGATCTGCTCGATGAATTCCAACGCATCCGTGGAAAACAAATTGACAGCGATCGAGCGGTGCTGGGATAAACAAAAGCGTTAATCCGGTTCGGATTAACGCTTTTTTAGTAAAAAAGACCGCATAAAAGCCACAAAAAGACCGCATAAATTTGAAAAAAGGTACCGTTCGACAAATTTCATGGCGCATAAATCTCAAAAAGTAGCGCATAAACTGAAAAACCTAGCGCATAAAACAACTTGAACACACAAAAAAGGGACTTAGAATTTCAAGTCCCTTTTCAATAGATAGTTTTAGAGAGTCACTCAGCAAAAGGTATTTAAAGTTCCTTCTATATTATGTAATGTTATAAAACTTTATATGTACCTCAGAATATCAATTAATAGAATTATAATGGTAGAATTTAAGAATCCTAAAATTAAAAAAGTTACTTGTCTATATATTTATAAGAAGGTGTAGTTATGATTGGTTATTTAGAATTTGGAAAAAGTGGATAATTTACAGAATGAAAATTACTCTAATTTAACGCCTTGGCAAAGAGAACAAATTGCACTGCATCCAAAAGACCAACTACATTAAACTATATTCCATTGTTGTTTGATCATTTTTATCCTCTTTAAAAAAGCACCACAGCTTTGTCTGCAGTGCAAGAACTCTAAATTTACATTTTTTCTTTCTCTCTTGCATTTTGAGTATCTCTAATATTTTTCTGAACTGTTATTGAAGCGAATAAACTAAGAACAAAAGCCATACCATAAAATCCTTTTTCACTTAAAGTAATACTGCCTGCATTGTATAAACCAATTGCCATTAATGAGATAGCAATTACTAAAGCTAGCCAACTAACCCCATAATAAATGTTGGTAACAGGCACACCTTCTTCCTTATCTCTTACTGCTTTTTGCAAAGAAACGGCAGCATATAAACCAAACATTAAAATAGCAAAATAGTACCCTTTTTCGTTCAACTGCATCGTTGCATTAAACAAACCAATTAAGTAAGCCGACACACCAATGAGTAACGCTGACCATGCAGCCCCCTTAAAAGCAGCGGTTGGCTCACCTTCCACTCTCTCTACCACCGGCTTCAATTTCTCTTGTTCCTCTTGATCTAATATAGCCTCTTTATTTTCTGACACAACAGTTCCCCCTTAATACAGCAGTAAACAATCATTTTGATAAATTAATCTTAACATAATATTCTATAAAATGTACTAATTTTCTGAAATATTCATTTATGAAAATGATTGGTGTTGAAATGAAGAACACGGTGAGTGCAAAATTCAGAAGGACGAATTTTCCCATCTGAATTAATTCAAAGACAGTCAACTAAGTTTAAAAGGGGATTGTGATATGAAAGCAAAAATCACTGTAACCGTTGTTTCTCCATCAAATTAATCGTCTTCAAAACAAGCATAATTCCTTTTCGATTGTAGCGAAATTGATTTAAGGATCCGATAAAATAACTATCTAGCTCTGGATGGTAAAACATAAATGACCCTGTCATCCCAGCATTTCCCCACATATTAAATTTCTTTGGCATGAATACTGGAACGGTCTTAAAGTTCATAATCCCATAACCATAATCAATACCTAAAGTAAACTTCTTATAATCTTTCATAGCTTCTAATGTATCTGGGCGAAGTATTTTGCCTTCGACTAAGGATTTCATAAATAATAAAAGATCTTCCTTAGTCGCAACGACACCACCAGCTGAATAGTCAAAACTAATACTTTTGAAATCTTTAACATTCTTATCAACGATATAAAAATCGGCTAATGGATGTTCACTCTCGATTGCAGGAGATGAATAGTGAAGTAAATAAGAATTCTTCATGTTAAGAGGCTCAAATATAAATTTATGTAATACATCCTGAAAAGATTTATTTGTGGCCTTTTCTACAATCAAACCTAGCAGCACATAACCTGTATCAGAGTAATTAAATCCTTCACCTGGTAAGAATTTTGCTTCCTTTGTGTGCTTTTTAGACCATTCAATTATTTCTTCTGGACTCCACATATGATGAGGCTCATCGATGAGTAAATCTATCAAAGGCTTTCCATCCTTTGGTGGGTCAAGCAAGCTATCTCGAATCCCTGAAGAGTGGTTTAATAGATGCTTAATTTGAATTTCTGCGCCATAATCTTTACCTTTATGAACTTGAAGACCTTTTATTAAATTAAAATCTAAGTATTGAGTGATTGGATCTTCAAAGGCTAAATCCCCTCTCTCAACTAATTGGCCTATGATAACAGCTGTAAAAAGCTTTCCGACACTCGCCACAAATATGGGTTGTTCTGGGTGAACATACTCAGCTGAACCGGATGCTAGGTTAAGGTGAAGGTTGTTTTTGGCAGAGTGAATCAAAAGATGTGCATTTCTTAACTTCGAATCTCGATTAACTCTTTTATGAAATGAACTCTCAATCAAATCTTTCAAATTTGTACTCATTTGAGTTGACTCCTTCCCAAGTCCTTAAAATAAATTTATTCACTTTTATATAAAAAAAGAGCACAATCTTTTTCTGATTGTCGCTCTCGTGAGTGTTTATCATATTATACCTTACGCCTAACCTATACGAACTCCAACCCCTTGTATTGACTGTTCATACGCCACCTGATTCATACTAGTCACATTTTCCGAACAATCGGAAGCACGCATGCTCTTACCATCAATCAACATAGCAGGGTCTATTAAACGCAATTTGCCTTGATGATAAAAATCGTAATCGTCATAGCAGACTTCAACCTCAACATCAGGGTGAATACTCTCAAGTAATGACAACACCTCTTGAACACCCGATGCCCTTAACAATTCAATCAATTCCTCATCCTGTCCTAAGAAATCTTCAACCTGAATAATCCCTTTTTCCAATGCAAGCTTCAGGGTTTGAGCTAATCGTTGATTACAAAAAATATTCCGCGGATCTAAGAAGAAATCAATCACCTCATGGTAATACGTCTGGCAAAACCACTCAGCGACCTCAACTCTAGTAAGATGCATTTTCCCATTCACAATAGTTAAATCATCTAAAAACGCTTGCACCTCATCATACGAAATAACCCCATGATGATACATATCCAAAAGCGTATAATCCACACGATCTGCACATAAATCAGGCTGCGGTTGCTCTAGGATTGTCCACTTGGAATCATCTAACAAAAGCTTCTCATAGCGATAACCGTACTTGTCTAATATAGAGGGAATCTCGGAATTTTTAACAACATCATTAAAAATCTCTTCATGATAATCCTCGCCTTTATAATCCAAAACAACGTCGATTACGTGCGAAAAAGCCGTATGAGATACATCATGCAAAAGCCCCGCAATTTGTTCTTCAATAGACCCGCCAAGCTTTCGAATTAACAACATAACCCCAATCGAATGATCATATCTTGAAACATTCCATTTTGGGTTCACCAAATAACCAGCCCCATTCTGATGAACCTCTTTAAGGCGCTGAACAGGCTTACTTAAAATAATCTCTTCTAACACATTTTCAACTTGAAACTCTCCGTAAAGCTCATGATTGATATACATGAATCTATCACCTATTTCTTAAAACTCAATATCATTCTCCCCGACATACTTTACCTGTTCAGTATCCTCCTGTGACACGCCAACGTTGTACCAAACACGTACATCCTGTCCAGGAATATGAGTAATATTACTACCTTCCTCACCAACGTTAACTTTTTCAACAACTGAATCAACCAAGCCATGCACCATTCCAATAGCTTTATCAAATAAATACCCTTCGTTGGCCAAACTTTGGTCAAAAGGCAAGCCATCAACGACATCTACCACACGCCAACCAAGCGCAAACTCTTCAGTTTTCGCAAACCCGTAAGAATCTTCATTGTAAAAAAGTGTATAAGCATAATCGTCCTCTAAGTGTGTCACAACAATATCTTGTGCATCAATTTTACCTTTTTGAATAGAACGTTCAACGGCATCATTTGGATTCACACTTGCCACAAACTGAAGGTAGATCATATAAAATGTGCCAGCACTGATCAATAGAAAAGATAAAATCTTCTTCATACCCGTTCACCGCCCACGGAATCTGTTATAATTGTACTAATTATTCCAAATATTAGTATAAATCTAATTGGACTTTTTGACCATAGTCCCTAGGGTATTTTAGGAGGAAAAAATGAGTAAAAAACTAATTATTATTACACTAGCACTTATAACTATTTTATACGGCTGCCAACAAGACGACGTGTCAAAGGCAGAAGCGGATGTAGAGAATGAACCAGTAGAAGAAAATTCTGATGAACAAATCGAAAGTAATGACGAGGACACACAAGCCAAAGAAGCTAAGCCCATTCACCTCGACAGGAATGGTGGTATCAATCGTCTATTTAATAGAATGGATCAATTCGAAATCACACAGGAGTATTACTTAGAACACATAACATTTGAACTATCAAAATATGAAATAGCGGTTTTATCAGCTGGACAAGCGGAGCCAGAAATCATTACATCATTTGGTGATACAGATGTCGTTCTCATGGGCGTTCGAAAAGAAATAGGATATAGTACTGGCGAAGAAGAGCTCGTGATTGATGTTGGATTAGCTCACACATTTAAAGAAGAAGGTGGAACGCTATTAACAGACCACGCCATCGCTGAGAATATCAACCCACGTAGCCCTGCCGAAATGCGAATTAGAAACGGAGAGGGAAACAGACCCCAGTATATAGGACGTTCATCAGGCGGGGAACACGAAGAAATCCCAGAAGAACGATTTAGTTGGCATTTGAAATACGAAGAAGTCCAAGAAAACGACACGTGGCAATTTAAGCTTGTAGGATTGAAAGAATTAAATTATCAAGAGAAATAGTCATTTCATGAATACGCGGAGGTAAACAAATGAATAAAAATTTAATAATCATTGTAATAGCTTTAATAACGATTTTATACGGATGCCAACAAGATGATGTAACAACAGCTGAAGCAGATACAGAAAACACTGAGACGGTAGATGAAAATTCATCTGAAGAAACAGGAGAAGAATCATCTGACAAAGCCGATGAGGAGAAAATAAACCCAAACAACATTGACCGAAACGGCGGAATCCAGCGCCTCTTTGAAAAAGTAGACCAGTACGATTTGGAACAGGATTATTACCAAGAGACAATCACATTTGAGCTATCAAAATATGAAATGGCTGTCCTAACAGCAGGACAAACTGAACCCAAAATCCTGACAACAGTTGGTGATACAGACGTAGTCCTCATGGGCGTTGAGAAAGACAGCGGTTATTTAACTGGCGAAGGTGAGCTCGTTGTCGAAGTCGCCTTATTCCACACCTTCAAAGAAGAAGGCGGAACCCTATTGACCAACTACACGATAGCTGAAGAGGAAGGCTCACTCTACCCAGCAGTGATCAACGTCATGAACGACGACGGCAACGAACCCACTTATATTTTTAAAGCAAAGGCGGAGGATTACGTCAACATTCCAGAAGAATTCCTCAGATGGCACCTAAGCTACGACGAAGTCCGGCAAAGTGAGAGATGGAGGTTTGAGATTAGTAAGTTGAAGGTTTTGGGGTATGAGGGAAAATAATTAATTAATAGATTTGCCGATGTTACCATTATATTAGAGATTATTAAATTTAGTAGATAATTATTGAATAGGTGATTCCATGAGCCACAAATCAAAAGTCGGAGAATTGAATGTAAATTATCTTACGGATGAAGAAATCTGGAGGATATTTACGACAGTCTTATCAACTAAATCTGTTAAATCATCGACTTATAAGTATGCTTTAATTAAATCTATCATTGAAAACTTATATCAAATTAATGACCATTATGAATTAAGCTATGATCAGTTGGCTTATGGGTGTACCAAAGTTTACTGGAATTTAGTGGTTCATCATGATCTTGTAAAACAGAATAGAGGGAAAAACGCTAAAGCTGTTACTGATATCTTAGAATTCCAGAAGAGGTATTCAATACCTAAAGAATTTAGTTTTGATAAAATCAATTCTGAATTGCAACTTAAGTTGGTATCAAAAATAAAATCGGTTATGAAGACAAATGTTTTCGGAGCTTTGTATGGAGATACCAATGGTCACTTTTATGCTTTTGATCATAAACGTGAATATTTTAAAATAAAGTCCAATGTTCATCAGTTTATGTTAAAGTATCAGCTTTTACTAGTTCATTTAACCAACTATCATATGGCAAAGATGATTGAGGAATTAAATGATATTCCTAATATTAATTATCTATTGGAAAAAGTACAAACCGTAGCTAAAAGAAGTTCTCTAAAACCTTTTGAGGAGATACTTCTCCATTATTTTGAAGCAAGTTGTTTTTATTGTGGAAAGGATTTATCACGGGAAAATAGTAGAACTGAGGTGGATCATTTTATACCCTGGTCATTTGTGCAGTCTGATCAAATATGGAATCTTGTTTTATCTTGCCGAGACTGTAACAACTCGAAAAGAGATAAATTACCGGATAGAGGCTATTTAAACTTTATTATTGACCGAAATGAACAGCTAATAGATAGAGTTCAAGATCAAAAAGTACTTCATAACTATAAAGACAAAAAGATAGTCATGCTATACGATTATTCCATTCAGAATGGGTTTGATGAGATATGGGTGCCGAAAAGAGGTTAGTCTTCAACTGATTTCAAGAAGACCTTCCTCTCAAACCCGCCTTTCTTTTCTGCTTTGTTTACCCTGATTTCTTCAACTTCATTAATAGTTCCGCCATGAATACTTGCTAGTGACTGCAACAGTTCTAAGATATCAGCTAACTCTTCAAGCGCCTCATTATCCTCAGTACTCTCTAAGTATTCGCTTACCTCTTCAGATAGTTTTTTCTTTAATTCTTTTTCATAATTAGCTTCATCTAAGGTAACTGTATCTAACTCTTGACCTTGTTCTGTTATTATTTCTGGTATTTTGTCTCGGACTAACTTATTGTAAACAGCCATAAATAATCCCCCCTAAACGCTATCCCTTTTCTCAATTCTTAATTCATCCTTAATCTCATCCAAATACTCCGTAAACTTCGACTCTCCAGAATAACTCAAGGACAAATATTTATGAGCACGGGTCATCGCAATATACAGCAAGGCGGCTTCGCGGTTTTCATCTTCTTGTAAGAAAAATGGCATGTTGTCGACGTTGACGATGAAGACGGCTTGGAAGTCCAGGCCTTTGCTGGATTCGATGGTGCTGATTTTGACTTGGTTGTCGTTTTTGACGTAGTTTCGTTTGGATTCTGGGTCTTGGCTAATCCAGTAATGTGGGATGTCTTGTTGTTTTAACGTGTGCTGGATAGTCCCGATATAGTCTTTGGACGACAAGCGTTTGACTCGATATAGAATGACCATCTCGTCATATGGTACGTTTTCTTTTTCGTGTAATTTCTTGATGATCTGTGAGACCTTTTGCATTTCTTCTTTAAAGTTGTTGACTTTATAAATAAATGGTTCTGGCCCTTTTCTAGGTGTGGTTTTTGGAGCGATAATATCGCCCTCAAACCCTTGCTCAACCACTTTATCTTCTAACATAGAATTTCGTTGATAAAATTCCCAGGCAAACCGAACGATTTGTTGGGTGTTGCGGTAGTTGATTGATAGAATTTTAGACCGTCCTTGAAAGTTTAACCCGATATCTTGTATATAAGATCGCTTGCGTTTGTAAATGTCCTGAGCACGATCTTCAACTAATAGTAATGATTGCGTACTTGGATTGAGTAAGTTGCTGATTAATTTTAGCCATTCAGGCTCAAAGTCTTGCCCTTCATCAATAAGTACAGCATCGTATTTTTCAATTAGTTGGTTATTTGATTCTAAAGATAAAGTTAGACTTTCAAGTTGATCCTCACTGATTTTGAGTTTTTGTTTTAGTAAAGCATGGAAGTTAAAGACTTCAATTTTACCAGTTGGCTCATCTGGTTCTTCTTCATCAAACAACGAATCTTGGTGGCCTTCTTGGTTAATCTCTTCAACTTTTATATCAATTAATTGTTGTAAGTATCTCGCTAGTGAAATGTTATAGCACAAAATCAAGATGTTCCAGTCAGGATTTTCGCGTGCTAGTAAAGCTGCCCGAGTGGCTAAGATTAACGTTTTCCCACTGCCAGCAACACCACGAATTAATCGGTTTTTATCACCGATGTTTTTGGCGTAATTTTCTTGGTGAATATCCATTGTTTTTAAGTTATGCATGGATAGTAGAATCTGATCCTGATGAGGTACTGGCTCTCGATAATCAGCGCTAATTCGTACCTCAGGAAGTAGATTTCCGCGAATCGCATTTATGTCATTCTGGCTTAATGGCTCACGTAAGCGGAAGTTGACTTTAAACATATTTACTATTTTTTCGATTAGAATTTCCTCAGAGAAATCCTCATGGTCTGGGGCAATTTCGTTTCTAGCAAAACAAAATTGAGGACTAATGACGTTATACAATGAATGTTTCGTCATATCCTCTGTATGTAAACGTGAAAAGACAGCTCCATAACCACAAGGGAACTTTAAGTGATGCTTCTTTTTCCCTTCGGCATTAATGAGGTTACTGTCTTGTTTTAAGTGATTCATGATATGGAACGTAAACTCTTCAGCTTTTTTATATGGATTTTTCTCAAATGCTTGTTGCTGATTCTTTCCGAAAATAACCCACTCATCTTTTGTCGCTTGAACGATCGTCCCAATCGTCCAATCCTTCACTTCAAGCACAACCAACCCGAGATCTGGGCCGATAATGACAAAATCAGGTCGTCTGCCGTGAATCTCAGGTTCATAATACACAATATAGTCATCTGGTAGATAATCTTTCAGCGTATGGAACATCACACGCTCACCAGCTGTCGCGGTTCGCTTTATCGTTGCTGGTACAGTCTGTGCCATATGACGTCACCTACTAACATAAGTTGACACCATTTTAACATAATTTGGCTATTTTGCGTTGACTTTGGAGCATAAAGAGCCTATTTATCATAAAATTCTAATTTTGGTATAATATATTTAGTTATTTATTGGAAACGGGTGGGTCGCATATGCTCAATGAAGGTCTTTATGAAGAAATTATTAATGAGAAGATAAAGAAATATTTAACCGAGATCGATCGGGAGCGTTTTTTAATTGGTAAAGAGCCGATCGATAAGGAAGAGGCTAGTAAAAAGCTTTCAGCGTATATTTCATACATAACTCGTCAGGCTTTGAGGGTAGTTAGGGATCAGGAAAAGGCAAGTCAATCTTTGCTTAAACAGATTGAAGTCTGTAATGAAATTATTCATTTATTAAGTCGTGAGTTAGATGAAGAGGAATTTGAGTCACTGCAAATTGCAGACGAAGGTGAAGTGCTGACTTCACTTTATTCGAAGATTAATTCCGTTAAAAGTTTAGAAGACGATGATCAACTAATACGTCCTGTTACACCAATGTCTGAGAGTTCTTTGTTCACTGGCGCGAAAAGTGAGCCGAATATGATGAATGAGTTGAAGCAGGAGATTCTAACATCTGATCGCATTCAAATGCTAGTGTCTTTTATTAAGTGGAGTGGATTAAGAGTAATTATTGATGAGTTGAGAGACTTCACAGATAATGGCGGTCATTTACAAGTGATTACGACTTCGTATATGGAAGCGACTGACTATAAAGCGATTTATGAATTAAGCCAGCTCCCAAATACCGAAATAAAAGTTTCTTATGACACGAAGCGTACACGCCTGCACGCTAAGGCTTATGTCTTTAAGCGTGATACGAAGTTTAGCACAGCCTATATTGGTTCTTCTAATCTATCGAATCCAGCACTAACTTCAGGGTTGGAGTGGAATGTGAAAATTACAGAAAAAGACTCATTTGACGTGATGAAAAAGGTAGATGCAACCTTTGAATCCTATTGGAACGATGATGAGTTTGTCCCTTTTGATTATGATAGTGACGAAGATCATCAATACTTAAGAACAATGTTGAAAAAATCTAAACTAGATGAAGAAGAACAGGCTACTGCTTTGTTTGATATCCGTCCTTACCATTACCAGAAGGAAGTATTAGAGAAGTTAGATGCAGAACGTTCAGTACATGGGCGTTTTCGTAATTTATTGGTTGCTGCAACAGGAGTAGGAAAGACGGTGATTTCTGCCTTTGATTACAAACGGTTCTTAAAGGAGCATGGCCGTCCAGCTCGATTATTATTTGTAGCCCACCGTGAAGAAATTCTAAAACAAAGTCGCGATACGTTTAGGCATATTTTAAAAGATTATAATTTCGGTGATTTGTATGTAGGTCATTATAAGCCAGAGAGTTTAGACCATCTTTTTATAAGTATTCAAAGCCTTAACAGCACTAAGTTGATCGAAAAAACGAGTCGAGATTTTTATGATTTTATAATCGTAGATGAGTTTCACCATGCTGCAGCAAAGTCTTATCAAGATTTACTAAACTACTATGAACCTAAAGTTTTACTGGGACTAACGGCAACTCCAGAACGTATGGATGGACGTGATGTAACAGATTATTTTGATGGCAGAATTGCTGCGGAAATACGTTTAACAGAAGCAATTGATCACAAATTACTTAGTCCGTTTCATTATTTTTGTGTCACAGATACAGTAGATTTATCCGGGTTGGCGTTTAAAAGAGGTCGTTACGACTTAAATGAATTAGAAAATGTTTATACGCATAATAAGGTTCGGAGTTTATGGATTATTAAGAGCTTATACAGGTATATAACAGATATAGATGAAGTGAAGGGGTTAGGCTTCTGTGTTGGTGTAGAGCATGCTAAGTATATGGCTAAGGTGTTTCAAGAGCATGGAATTGAATCGATTGCCTTGCATGGAAACTCTAAAAAGGACACGAGAGAATCTGCTAAACGCAAGTTGTTGAATGGGGATATTAAATTTATCTTTGTAGCTGATTTATATAATGAAGGTGTCGATTTGCCTGATGTAAATACGGTACTGTTTTTACGCCCGACAGAAAGCTTAACTGTCTTTTTACAGCAACTTGGACGTGGGTTACGACTTGCTGACGGTAAGGAATGTTTAACTGTATTAGACTTTGTAGGTCAGGCACATGAAGATTATAATTTTGAACAAAAATTCCGTTCTTTAATTGGGAAAACCAGACACTCTGTTAGACATTATGTCGAGAAT
Organism: Aquisalibacillus elongatus; assembly: GCF_003843875.1. Classification (GTDB taxonomy): domain Bacteria; phylum Bacillota; class Bacilli; order Bacillales; family Alkalibacillaceae; genus Aquisalibacillus; species Aquisalibacillus elongatus. Next base: position 50,198 of record NZ_RKRF01000008.1, read on the forward strand.
GGCTTTTCAAGTTTACCAAAAGGAAGTTTTATTGAGCTTGAGAAGGAAGCTAAAGATTATGTGTTAAGAAACATTAAACAACTAACCAACAATAAACAAAATATCATTCGCAAGATGAAGCAATTTACGCAGGATACCAACCAGCCTTTAACTCTACGTAACTTTTTAGAATTTTATAATATGTCGGCCTATGATTTTTATGGTCGAAATGGCGATCGGTCATTTGTAAGGTTATTGGTACAAGCAGGTTTACGTGAAGACTTTCATTATGATCTGGAGAAGAAGATTACTAAGCGCTTGCCTTACTTACTACATTTAGATTCGGAGAAATTATTGAAGTTTTATCTAAGGTTTATTGATGACTTAGATGTGAGGAATAAAGAAGAAGAAATAATGCTTAATATGTTCTATTACACATTCTTCTTGAATGAACCTGAAACAGAAGGATATCGTTCTACTCGGGAAGGTGTCCAAGAAGTCCTAAAATCACCTGAAATGAAAGGTGAAATTCAAGGTATATTGGAATACAACTTTGAGAAAGTTGAATCTATTGAAAAACAACATGACCTCACATTTGAGACGCCTTTGAGGGTGCATGCTAATTATACTAGAGATCAAATTATGGCAGCTTTAGATTATTTTAATGAAGGTCAACGTCCCGAATTCAGAGAAGGTGCTAAACATCTAAAGAGTAAAAATTTAGATGCTTTTTTCATCACTCTTAATAAGTCCGAAAAAGACTTCTCACCATCCACTTTATATGAGGACTATGCGATTAACGAAAAGCTGTTTCACTGGCAATCACAATCACAGACGTCCTCTCATTCTAATACAGCTCAGAGGTATATTTATCACAGACAGAATGACCATCAAATTGCCTTGTTTGTTCGTGAATACAAACAGGAGAACGGTTACACAGCACCTTATGTCTTTTTAGGAACTGCGGATTATGTGAGCCACCAAGGTAGTAAGCCGATTGATTTTGTGTGGAAATTACGTGAAGAAATGCCACCTTATTTAGTTCCTAAGGCTAATAAGAATATCTTATAACTGTTACAGACGGGAGATGAAAACGTGGAATACTTTTTAGCGATCAACGTTGCTCTCGCCATCGTAATGACTCAATTTTATTTATCAAGAAGAAAGCATGTTTATTTGGGCGGGATCATTCCGTTACTTTTTGTGTTGGTAACTTTAAGTTTGTGGCTTTTAGAGGTTGGTCTAACAAATCTAACAGCTCAAGAGTTAATCAAAGTACTTTTACTAGCATCACTTGTATTACTATCTATTTGGGCCAATGGTAGAAAGTCTTTGAAAGCTAAAGCTTCTGTATAAGTTGGACTCCTCCTAATTCAGAACATCAACAATCATTTTCTATAAATATAGGTAATATTTATATATAAATGGGTTGGTGCGTTGAACAGGAGGGGATTTTTTGCCTACATATAAGTGGCCTGAGGATGTGGAGGTTCGGGCTGAGTTTGATCGGGAAAGACGGAACCGATATATGTTGGAGTGTGAGTGGGATGCGGGGAAGCCTTTGGTGACGTTTGTTTTGTTTAATCCGTCGATTGGTGGGGTTGATGAGTCTGATCTGACGTTGAAGCGGTGTCTGGCTTATAGTCGGCGGTGGGGATATGGGTCTATGAGGGTGGTTAATTTGTATTCTCAAGTTTCGACTAAGCCGGAGGAGTTGGTGCCGCCTAAGATAGAAGAGGTTGAGTTAAATAACTTCTATATTAAGCAATCGGTGGATTTGGCGGATCGTGTGATCTTTGGCTGGGGTGTAAGGCCTGGGAATTTGTATCGGATTCATGAAGTGATTCAGATGGTGCCGAAGGAGAAGCGGTATTGTATTTATAAAAATAAAACATTAGAGTACCCAAAGCATCCTTCTCGTTTGAAGAAGGAGTTGGAACCTTTGAAGTGGTGATTTACGGAGGCCTTTAGTGGCTTCTTTTTTGTGTTTTTTCGGCAGTAGAGAGACGTTACCCGGCAGTAAACTTCATTAGCAATTGACTCAAATCATATAAATCATTGCATTTTGCATCAAGTTATGATTTCCTTTATTTAGAAGGAGATAGAGATAGGGGTCGTTGATATGAAGGTAAAAGTGATGTTCATTGCGCCTTATGCGGCGATGGTGCCGCTGGTGGAAGAGTGTAAGGCGGATTTGGCGGAGTTAGATATTAGCCTGGAAGTTGGGAACTTGCAGGATGGTGTTGAGATAGCCAAGAGGGCTGAAGCTGAGGGTTATCATGTGATCATTAGTCGTGGTGGTACGGCGAAGATGATTCGGCATGCGGTGTCGCTTCCGGTCGTGGATGTACATATTACGGGGTATGATATTTTACGTATTTTGACATTGGCGAAGGATTTTAGTGAGAAGAAAGCGTTGGTTGGGTTTACGAATATTACGCTTGGGGCGCAGTCGATTGCGGATGTGTTGGATTATCCGGTTGACGTGTATTCGATTCAACAGGCGGACGATGTGAAAGAGTTATTGCCTAAGTTAAAGGAAGACGGTTATGGGTTAATTTTAGGTGACGTTATTACGGTGGAGGAAGCGAATCGCCACGGGATGGAAGGTGTTCTTCTTCAGTCTGGACGCGAGGCGATTTATAGTTCGTTTAGTAAGGCGGAGCAGCAGTATGTTTATCATCGTAGTAATTTGGACCGGATTGAGCTTTTAACTCAGCGTTTGAAAGGGTATCAAGAGAATCTTCTTATCTTAAACCAAAAGGGCCATGTGGTTCATGAGGTGTGGAGCTCATTTGAAGGAGTGCCGATCTCAGTAGAGGCATTAGAGGATTTAAAGGAAAAGCTTCAATTGCATGGAAGCGTCAGTGAATTTATCCCAACGCTTCGTGGAAAAGAAGTTGAAGTATTTGGGTATATGGCTAACGTAGATCGCTCTTCTTATATGGTGTTTACATTTTCACTTAATATTAATTCGTTTAACCATTTAAGTGGTGTAGAGGTGAAGATGGTTAATCAAAAGCCTAAGGTGATTCATAAAAGTGATGCGATGAATCGTGCACTTAAAGTGATTGATCAGAGTTTTTACCAGCATCAGTTATATGTGTTGAACGGGGATCCTGGTTCTGGAAAAAGTCTATTTGCGGAGTATATTCATTATAAATCGCAAGTTTCTGATCTGTTGGTTGTTGTTGACTTTAATCAGTGTAAAGTCGAGGACTTAAAGCGGATTTTAAGTTCGAATGTCAAAACGATTTATTGTCAAAATGTTGATGACCATCCTTCTGAAAACAAACTGGAGCTCATGAAGTCCTTTTTATATCGAATTATGGATCAGCAGGTTCGAGTGATTTTTTCTTCAAAACCGGCATGGTTGTATGAACTAGTGTTTGACCATGAACGATTAGTGGAGGTTCATGTTCCGTCATTACGTGAACGTGAGGAGGATCTTAAAGAGCTGGTTACGATGTTTATGACAGAGTTTAATCAATCGTTTGGTTCTTTGCCTATTCGGATTAAGGATGAGGCGGTGAAAGTTCTCGCTAATCAAGATTGGCCTTATAACGTCCGTGAGCTTAAGTCGTTTATTAAGACGTTAGTTTTATCAGAGAAGGGTTACGTCATTGAGGCGCATAAAGTTAAATCGATGTTGAGCGAGAAGAAATCACAAGAGGCACGGATGCCGATGTTAGAAGGTACGTTAGATGAAATTGAATCGCGTGTGATTGAAGCGGTGTTAGAGGAAGAGAATTTTAATCAATCAAAAACGGCCAAAAGATTAGGGATTAATCGGTCCACGTTATGGCGTAAGCTAAATAAATAATAGCTTGCGCTTTATTTTTGTTCTAATTTGCTTAATGATATGTTTAAAAATGCAACGATTTTAACGATATTTATAATTTTTTGACGATAATGTGTTGCTAAATTGTACATCATCTTCTATTATAATTTGTGAAAGCGTTTTATTATTTATTTGTTATTGGGAGGTAATCATTTATGCGTATTAAAGCAACTTTAGAACGTATTCCAGGTGGAATGATGGTTGTACCTTTACTATTGGCAGCAACGATTAACACATTATTCCCGGATCTATTACGAATCGGAAACTTTACAGAGGCACTGTTTGTTGATGGTGCACTCGCGTTAATTGCATTATTCCTACTTTGTACAGGGGCCCAAATTAATTTGAAATCTTTTGGTGTGTCACTGGCTAAAGGTGGTGTGCTATTAGGTACGAAATGGGCAGTAGGTGCTGTATTCGGTCTATTAGCATATATGTTTGCTGGAAGTGATGGCTTATGGCTAGGTCTTGCTCCAGTGGCTGTTATTGCGGCTATGACGAACAGTAACGGTGGTCTATATGTTGCGTTAGTTGGTCAGTATGGTAACAAAGATGACCGTGCAGCTTACTCGTTACTAGCATTAAACGATGGTCCATTCTTAACAATGGTTGCACTATCAATCTTTGGTGCAATGGGCTTCGTAGACGGCATGTTCTCAATCGTCTCCTTTGTCGCCGTATTATTACCAATTGTCATTGGTATGATCTTAGGTAACTTAGATGAAGAGATGCGTGAGTTTTTAGATAAAGGTAGCTCTATGTTAATTCCATTCTTTGCTTTCGCATTAGGTATGGGAATTGACTATGCTGCGATTATTGAAGGTGGCCTATCTGGTATCATTCTAGGTCTACTAACGGTATTTGTGACTGGTACAGCTGGTTACTTTATTTTCAAAGCCTTGAAATGGAACCCAGTTGTTGGGGCTTCTGAAGGTTCAACAGCAGGAAATGCGGTTGCGACACCTGCAGCGATTGCAGCAGCGAGTGCGGCGTTTGAGCCGTTAGCTGATCTTGCAACAGTACAGGTGGCAGCATCAACCGTGACAACAGCGATTCTCCTACCAATTTATATTGGTTTCTTAGTTAAACGCTTAGAGAAAAAAGGGTTTAAGTTTGAAAACGGGGAGATAAAAGAAGGAACGGCATAAAGGTGAGTGGCTTCTATGAAGAATTATTTAGGGATTATTGCGGATGATTTTACTGGAGCAAATGATACGGGTATACAACTAAGTAAAAAAGGATACTCAACACAAGTATTAGTCGATCTTCCGCAAGGTCAAATCGACCAACAAGCTCAAGTAACGATTGTAGATACAGATACTCGAGCAGCATCAGAACATGATGCACAACAGATGATTAAAAAGATAGCGTCCTTTTTAGAGAGAAATCAAATAAATGAATTTTATAAAAAGGTAGACTCCACCTTAAGAGGGCAAGTAGGAGCTGAGATTGCGGCACTTGAGAAAGAATTAAATCCTGATGTTGTCGTGATTGCTCCAGCTTACCCTAGCTTAGGGCGTATCACTTCCGGGGGTGTCCATTACGTCGATGGACAGCCGGTTGCTGACACGGAGTTTGGTCGAGACCCGAAAACCCCTGTAACGGAAAGCCATATCGTTGAGTTGTTGAAGCCATACGCTCAAGGTCGTATGGCCCAATTCACGAGTGGCGATGACTTAGATGTTGTAAAAAGTGAAATGGATGCAGGTCACACATGGTTTGTCTGTGATGTAGAAAAAGACGATGACTTACAATCTATTTCTAATGTGTTTTCAAGTCTAGACTTGAACGTGTTATGGGTTGGGTCTGCAGGTTTAATTGAGTATATTGACTTTGATTTGGAAATTGAAGGTAGTGTGACAGAGTACTTGCCAAGTGACGCCTCTAGTCAGGTGCTAACAGTCTCTGGTAGCCTATCTCAAAAGACTAGATCACAATTGGAGTCATTATCTCATGCGGATCATGTCCAAACGCTCGAAATTAACCCAATCGATTTATTGAACGGCAATTTAGATCAGCTCGATATGAATGAGTTATCGAAGAATCAAGATATTTTGTTATATGTTGATTCGAATCAGACCAATATAGAAGAGACGAATCGTTATCGAGAAGAACATGGTTTAACGAAGGAAGAAGTCGGTAATACGATTTCTAAAGGATTAGCTGTTTTGGCGAATGAATTGATTGATCATTTTTCAATCCATCATATGATTTTAACGGGTGGCGATACGGCCAAAGCGGTGTGCAGTGAACTAGGTATTTCTGTGTTAGAGTTAGTCAAAGAACTTGAGACGGGAATACCGCTAGGTCGAGCTCAGTTAAATGGTTCGGATCAGTGGATTGTAACGAAAGCTGGTGGGTTTGGAAATGAACAATCACTTGTTCATGCCACGAATTTCTTGAAAGGAATGAAACAGCACGATGAGTAATAAACCAATTGTTGGCATTACGATGGGTGATGCAGCGGGTGTTGGCCCGGAAATAATTTTAAAAAGTTTAAAAAGCGAAGACGTCTTTGACTGGTGTCGTCCGCTTGTCATTGGTGATGCAAAGTTTTTAGAAAAGGCTAAACCTGTAGTCGGTGCAGATAATTTGTCGGTTCAGTCAATTGAAGATGTTTCAGAAGCGGACTTTCGTTTAGGGAATGTTCCTTGTATCGATTTAGACCTACTACCGGCTGACTTACCTTTAGGAGAGGTTTCAGCAGAGAGTGGCGATGCGGCGTTTCAATATTTATCAAAAGCGATTGAACTGGCTAAGCAAGGTAACATTCATGCGATTTGTACGGCACCATTGAATAAAGAAGCGCTACATCTTGGTGGTCATAAGTATCCTGGTCATACTGAGATTTTAGCTCAGTTAACGGATACGAAAGATTATGCCATGATGTTATCAGCACCAGATTTAAAAGTCATTCATGTTACAACACACGTTGGTATCATTGATGCGGTCAATCAAATTGAGCCAGAACGTGTATACAACGTTGTGAAAATGGCAGATGAAACCTTGAAGAAAGCGGGTAATGATCAGCCAAAAATCGCGGTTTGTGGTATTAACCCTCACGCAGGCGAGAATGGCTTGTTTGGTTATGGTGAAGAAGAGGAGAAGGTCGTGCCAGGCATTGAGCGCGCTGTAAATGAAGGCATTGACGTCCAAGGCCCTCTCCCGGCTGATACACTATTCTTCCGTGCGGTTAGAGGGGACTTTGATATCGTGGTTGCAATGTATCATGACCAAGGCCACGGCCCGATTAAAGTATTAGGCTTAGATGCCGGCGTGAACATTACAGTAGGCCTGCCAATTATCCGCACGAGTGTGGATCATGGAACGGCGTTTGATATTGCAGGAAAAGGGATTGCTGATGAGAAAAGTTTAATCGAAGCAATCAGACAAGGTGTGGAATTAGCACCTAAAGACTTGGAGTCCTAATAAGGGCTTCAAGTTTTTTTATATAAAAAAGAACAATTAAATGTTAATAAGAAGGCTCTAAATGAAAATAGAGAGCCTCCAAATGTAAAATAGGAGGCGTGTAGTGTTAATAAGGAGCTCTTAATTGAAAGTAGAAACATTCTAAACATTAATTAGAGCTATTCATGATTAGAAAAATATCGCTTATTCTGGTACTCAATCTCTGGATAGTTCGCCTTCACGTGTTCTTCAGTTTTGGCTGATATGTCGGTCATAAAATCAATCCAGTGATCGTCTGTAATACTGTATTCGTCATAAAATTCCCGCATGGAATGGTTCATGATCATCTCAACGGACTTCTCTTCAGACTCATTAGGGTTCAAAACAATTAAATGGTCTTTAACTTCTTGATCCCAAACTTTATAAACCTCATCCATAGCTCGAAGTTGTTCGAGTTGGTGATCGTTCAATTGTAATGCCTCTTCACTTTGAAACTCGTCATTTAAAAGGTCTTCGAAGTATAATGACATGTCGATTCCTAAATCAACTGGGGTTTCTGGAACGTCTTCATGAGATAGCCGTTCTAAATCATAAATGGCGATCTGCGAGTAATTGCTCAGGTTCTGAAAAATCCTGCCTGATGCTGATTGTAAGTACGTTGCATCTTCATATGTTAATTTTTCTGTATCTAATGTTCTATTTAAAACATAGTTAGACTTCAAAACGGAGTAATGTAAGTTTCCGAAATCCGTGGCTAATTCCTTGGACATATACTCAGTATATTTTTGTTTATCTAGGTACTGGTAGACATTAAGACTTGCTAAAAGAACAATAATTGCAACTATGATGGTATATTTAACGTTGATCTTTTTTAGTTTTCCCACGTGAAACAACTCCTTCGAATTTACGAGAAAATTGTAACACATTACTGAAAATTTCCAAAATAAATGGTATTGTATTCTTAGTAAGATTATAGATAGAAGGTGTTCTAATGAAAGACGTTCAATCTACTTATTCGGCGACGAATATGATGAGTATTCCGATTCATCTGGCGTTTTTGATAGTGCTTACGATGGCTATTTATAATATCGATCAAACGTGGACAGATTTTCTGAACATTGTTTGGATTGTTCTTTTCTTAAACGGTATGAACTTTATGTTATTAATCTATTTTTTCTTCAAACAAAAAGATTCTAAATCAAGGCTAAAAAACTTGAAAATGTTCGGGAAGTTTACCGGCATTATAATGGGTGTGCATCTCAGTATGGCTGGTGTGTTATATCTAGTGTTTTAAGCTAAGTGGAGAAGGTGGCGGTTAACATAGAAGTCTATCGAATTTATATGATGACGAATTTGATCAGTATTCCATTTCACTTTATATCCGTCCTCTTTATGTGGGGTAACTTAATCATCACATCTTCCTACGGTAGTCTGTTTGAGGATGTTGTTTTGTATGGACTCATAATGAATTTACCAAATTATATTTTGCTAGGGTTTATTCATGTGGCTAAAGATGGTGTGGCCCCTAAGGAGAATCTGAAGCATTTTGGATTGTGGTCATGCGCTGTCATTGGTGGATATATTTTAATTGGGTTACCTATGATTTAAAATTTTAAATTCAAAATACTTTTGATTTGTAATTCTATGTAATTCGTTGTATTCTACTAATGCTTAGGTACTTTAGACTAGGATGAACGGAGCAAAAATATGGAAAAAATAGCGGTCTCATATGATTACCCCATTGTGATCATTTCAATTATTATTGCCGTCTTTGCGTCTTTTACGACGATCGAATTAATGAGGCGGACGATGCAAACTATTAAACAAAAACACCTATGGTTGCTAGTCAGTGCACTCACCATGGGCGTTGGAATTTGGTCGATGCACTTTGCGGGCATGTTGGCGTTAGAAAGCGATGTCCGATTCGAATACGATATAATCTCAACTACAACCTCACTCATTATAGCCATAATCGCATCCTACGCTGCATTTTATTTCATCACATTTCGAAAAACGACTAATCTTGTACTCTCTCTCTCAGCCATTTTACTAGGAACAGGTATATCGTCGATGCATTATTTAGGTATGCATGGCATGACGGTTATGAATATCGATTTAAGTTATGACTTATTATGGGTTGTCATATCTGTCTTAACAGGTATATTGGGCTCGGGCATTGCGCTTTATGTGTTTGCTAATGTTAATAAGGAATATTTATATGTGTATCAATTATTAATCGCAACTCTATTAGGGTTCGCAATTAGCGGATTGCATTATTCCGCGATGAAAGCTGTATCGATTTATAACACGGTACAAGGGCACGACCATTTTTATCAAGTGTGGACGGTTCCCGCGCACTCTGATTATTTATTAGTGGCGATCGTGACGGTAATGTTTACGATTTTTATTGCGATGAACACACTAACGCTTCGTGAGCGTATTATCCAAAGTGAAATTAACTATTTAGCCTTTCATGATCCCTTAACGGGGCTTCCAAATCGAAATATGCTAGATCAGTATATTCAAGAGTCACTGCTGCGTGGTCAAAAGTATAACCAGCCTTTTTCTTTATTCTTTTTGGATTTAAATGATTTTAAAGAAATTAATGATACACATGGACATGACGTCGGTGATTCTATTTTAGTGAAAGTATCAGAGCGTTTGTCCAGTAGTTTGCGTCAGGGAGATGTGGTCACGAGGCTTGGTGGCGATGAGTTTATTATTGTGCTAGATCGTATTGGGGCAGATGGGGCGAAGGAAGTAGCCGAGCGAATTTTAGAGAGTTTTATTGAACCGATTCGGGTTGATGGTCAGGAATTTAAGGTGAAACCGAGTATAGGTATTAGTATTTATCCAAAAGATGGTCAGGATATGGAGACACTGATGAAGCAAGCTGATCAGGCAATGTATTCAGCGAAAAATGATGATGATCGGTATATGAAGCGGGCGGATTAGAACCAGCAACCTTAATGGTGCTGGTTTATCCCAGGAGGTTTATAGATGAAATGTCAGATTAATGCTATGTTATTAGCTGTCTTTGTTATTGTGTATTTACAGATATTTTCGTACCTCAGCGGACTGACCGCTTTTGAGTCATACGTTGGGGGTTTTTGGAATGGTACTATCGGCCTTAGCGTCGCTATTGGATTAGCCGTTTGGACGAGGAACCGAATAGTCAAAGGGAGAGCGTGTCGGATTCCTAGTTCAAAACTTGTACAATAAATGAAACTAAAAAGAACCCTGATAATAGAAAATAAATGTAGCCAAAATTACGTTTACCTTCATTGTAAGCTGAAACCCCAGAAACGCCTGTTACGACAGCGACGAGTAAGAATAAGTACGTCGTGTTGAGGTAAAACCCGTCATACAGGTAATGTAGGATAAAAATTAAGACCGCGATGGCAATCACGCCGAGTTCTAGTTTTCGTAGCATATTAAAAATCCTTTCTTATAATCTAGCTTTAGTATATATGAAATCGAATTATCGTGCAGTGACCTTTACAACTTTTTCGACGATAGGAAAGATGAAGTATCCCAATATGAATCCCGTAAGATTAAGGAGCAAGTCATCAATATCCATATTACCTCGATCTGTCAGTAGTTGTGAAGCTTCAATGATGCTGATGGTTAGGACGGTGTAAAATACTAAGGTTAATAATTTGGGACTTTTACTAATAAAACGGTAGTAGATTCCAAACGGCATAAACAACACCACGTTAGCCCCTAAATTGTAAAAAGCCACAAGCGGATCAGCGTATTCTGAGAGATACAATTGAATCGTTTCAAACGGAATGAGGTTAATACTTTCCCGTGGTTGGTAGTTCGGGCGGAAAAATAGTAGGATCAGTAAGATGGCTGAATATAAGCCTGTTGCCAAATGAATAACTTTCCGCGAAACGATGATTGTCGCTTTTAACCAAAGGGCACCTAGAAATAACGCCGTGATCGTTATACCAATCCAAATGAGCCCAACGACAACGGGGTTCAGATATGCAATCAGCTGTGACCAAATAGGGAATAGAGATATGAATAAAATCTGAGCTAAGATGAAGCTAATCCATAATGGTAACATATGGCCTCCAGATGGCAATCTTTTAACAATAGTATATTAGGAGTTTATGACAGGAGCAAGTCGTCATGATGGTTGTGAGGAAACTACTAGACTAGGTTTAGTAGTTTTTTATTCTCTAAAAATGCTATTTATTATCTACTCTGGGTGGTTTATTCTCCATTATCTACGGTTTATTATCTAATTCTAGAAGTTTATTATATAAATTTAAACTTTTATTCTCTATTTCGGCACTTTTATTATCTAAAAGGGGTTCTTTATTCTCTAAATCGTCGTGGCTTGCAAAAAAGGTCAAGACGACTTACGCGAACAACTGGGGAGACGTGAAGGTAAAGCGGACTATATTCAGCATAAATTAATGGAACACGATGAAGATATCTTTCATTTGAAAAAAAGAGCTTACTAGACTAAACCCACTACAAATGATGTAGTGGGTTTTATTTACTTACAGGCTTCATGATCACTGTATCCGTTTTTTACTTTTATGACGTGTCCAGTCTCTTTTTCCACATAAACAACTTTCTGGTCGCAAAAATCACCTCTATGTCTGAATTCAACCACGAAGTAATCACCTTGATCGGTTACGTTATCAATTTCCTCGTCAGGATAATCAGACCATTTAATACCAGAGACTGTATTCCATGCTGAATCCTGGTTAGGTAAATAAGTATTGATTCGCCCTTCGACATGACGATTGGCGATTGCCTGAGCGTGCTCCTCTGATAATGGTAGATCATCTTGATTTATTTTAAGAGATTCGAATGCCCAAGATTTATTTGAACTTTGGAACCAAACGATTGAGGCAACAACCACAACGAGAATGATCGAAGCTAGAATCAAAGTTTTCTTCATGATTTCCTCCGAGACTTGATTTGGTATAAATTTTACAGTTTGTATAGGTGTATTTCAAGGTGCTCCATGTACGACTTTGTCCGTACACGGCTGGCCAGTCAACTATCCATTTTTAATAATTCTTGAAACATAGTTGAGGACTTTTTCGTATTTGTTTGTAAGTACATATGTAAGGAGTAGAAATCATGAAAATTAGATTTAGTATTCCAAAAGCGGATCATGAATATGAACAGGAGTTAAAACAAAACAATTGGACCCCGTTAAAAGAGCCCCAAAGTATAGGGAAGGCAACGCTTATCTCAATTCCGTTTATGATAGTTAACCTAGTCATATGCTTGGCGGTCATCATAATGGTAGATGGCCTTTCCTGGCACGAGTTTGGTTTTACTGAAGAGGGATTTAGGTTTACGCTCTCGTTATCGCATATAGTGTGGTTCTTTGCCATGATTATTATTCATGAACTGATTCATTTAGTGTTTGTCCCCAACTTCTTGAAATCTAACAAAACTTATCTTGGGATTACATTACAGGCAGGTTTTATCTTGACGGAGGATATGATCTCTAAATCTCGATTTCTAATAGTCTCGTTTGCCCCGTTTATCTTGATCTCGATAATATTACCAATCATTTTAAGTTGGTTCGGTTTGTTAACGCCTTTATTGAAAGTGCTAATCATCATTAATGGAGTGTCTTCGTCTGTGGATTTTCTAAATTCCTTTATGATCATGAGGCAGGTGCCTAAAGGAGGCAGTATTATTAATAACGGCTTTAGAACATATTGGAAAGCAGCATAGATCTTATAATCATTTTGAGGTATGGAATGGCTCCATCATTAGGTTTTAGGAATTTGTCACATATAAGGAAAACGGAACACCCATTTTGCGCAGGCGTTCCGTTTTCCTTATAAATTAGAATCTTCCCTCATAACCTCTCCGTCACAGTGCATCGCTGATGACTTTTCGGTAGTAGATGACCGAAAGTATACCGAAGATTGAGTATAAGAGTGTATATAATCCCATCACGATGAACATCGGTGTCCAAACTTCTGATCCGAAGAAGAACCAGCCTGATTGTACGGCAAAATAACTGTGTAGTAATCCAATGGCCAGAGGAATTCCAAAGTTAAAAAGTTGCTTATACTGGATTCCTTTTAACAAATCAAACTGAGTGAAGCCAAGTTTCCTAAGAACAGTGTAACTGGACTTCTCACTTTCACTCTCATCCATTTGTTTAAAGTAAAGGACGCAGCCTGATGTAATCAGAAATGTGAGACCAAGAAATCCGACAATAAACATGATGAGTCCCATGTTCATTTTCTGCCTTTCGCTTTGATTTAACTTTGACTCATTCCCCGCCAAATCGTCTATATTATGACTTAAGAATAAATTGTTTGCTTCCTCTAAATCGTTGACATCAATCCCCGTAAACATTAAAGAACTTCTTTGGAATTCAGGGTCTAAATCATCTTTTAGTTTTTCGTAAGTCGATGTATCAACGACAGCTAATGGCATGCCACCGCCATTCGTGAAATAAGATGAAACGAGATACTCACGGTTCAAGCCAGTTTGCTGAAGCTCATAAGTGTCGTTTTGACCATTTAAAATTATTTCTCCAGATTCCTTAATCGTCATAAAACGCATCATAAGGTCAGAGTAACCAGTAAGTAAAGTTTTGCCTTTATCCACATCGATGTGATCGAAATTGTCATCACTCACAATAGGTAATGGTACCTCGCTAGGGTCCATGGTGATCGTATTGTCTCCATCCATATCTAATTCAAGGATGTCAGATGCATCTGCTTGGTATTGGATGACCTCAACCTGATTCATCGAGTAATCGATGTCATTGTTCTCCAATATGGTCGTAAATTCCTTAACCGATTCTTCATCAACCAAAGAAAAGTCATGGACGACATAATCTTCGGCCAATTGTTCTGCTGAGTAATAAGAAATATAACTTAAACTTAATAAACCAATGGCCAGAGCTGAAATCGTTGTGATGATAGTCAGTAATAACGCATTCGACTTCATTCTGAACATGATAGAAGATAGAGACATGACTTTATTAATGTTCAAATAGCCATTATGTTGTTTGCGGATCAATTGGAAAATGAACGCAACAGAACCTTTGTAAAATAAATACGTTCCAATAATGACAGAAGCTAGGATGAAAAGCATTGCCATGAACAGTTCATTAATCGAAAGAAATGCTCCGTCAAATAGTTTTTGTGAGATATAGTATCCAGTTCCTATTAATCCAATGCCTAATACACCAATGATCATTTGCCAAATAGACATGCGCTTTATTTTAATTTCTGTAGAAGAACGAACTTGAAATAATGCTAAAATACTTTGTTTTTTAATAAATACGAAGTTAGTAACCATAATCAGTATATAGATGCCAAGAAAGACCAGTAACGTTTGAATCAAAGCTTCTTGTGAAAAAGTAAGTGTAGCGACCGCTTCGACTCCAGTGATTTTAAAGACAATCATGACCATTAATTTAGAAATGGCAAAGCCAATCGCGATTCCTATTAACATAGAACTAAAGTAAAGGATGAAGTTTTCAATACTTAAGATTCGAAAAATACGTCCTTTTGTCATCCCAACCAATTGAAATAACCCGATTTCACTACTACGTCGTTTTATGAAAAGGTTATTGGCATATACCAAGAAAATTCCAACAATGACAATAAGAACGATAGATCCTGCTTTAACAGCAGCTTGACCTTTAATTGTACCTGTTGCTGGGTCCATGGATGGATCGTATTGTAACGTAACAAAGGCAAAATAAATCGTTACACTAAAAATTAACGCAAAGACATAAAGGTAGTAGTTGCTTAGGTTTTTCTTAAGGTTTCGGATGATAAGTTGATTAATGTTCATCTTGAACGCCACCTAATACGCCTTGAGTTTTCATAATATCTTGAAAGAAACTTTGTCTATCTTCATTGCCTTTGTTGAGTTGTGTGTAAATTTGCCCATCTTTAATAAAAATGACGCGTTTACTATAACTGGCTGCAACCGGATCGTGTGTCACCATCATAATGGTAGCTTGACGTTTGTCGTTTAAATCACTTAATTTATTCAATAAATTGGAAGCCGATTTTGAATCAAGTGCACCGGTTGGTTCATCGGCGAAAATAATACTTGGTTCATGGATGAAAGCACGGGCTGCCGATGTTCGTTGTTTTTGACCACCTGAAATTTCATTCGGGTATTTGTCACGAGTGTCATAGATCCCAAGTTCATTGGCAAGTTCCTGAAATCGTTCATTCGCTTCTTTTTTCGATACGTTTTGAATCGATAATGGTAATAGAATGTTTTCTTTAACGGTTAATGTATCGAGTAAATTGTATTCTTGAAAAATAAAGCCGAGGTGATGTTTACGAAATTCGGCTAACTTTTTCGATTTCATACTTGTAATCAAGTTCCCTTCTACGTCAATCGTCCCATGGCTGACTTGATCAATTGAAGATAGCACGTTGAGTAGTGTTGTTTTTCCGGAACCAGATGCCCCCATAATACTGACGAATTCACCTTGCTCAAGTGTAAGGTCAATCCCTTTTAAGACTTCTTGCCTGTTAAATTTGTTTCCATAGCTTTTATGAATTTTGTGGGCTTTTAAAAGACTCATGTGTAAAACTCCTTTCGGTTTAACTGAATTCATTGTATATGGAGAAGTAGTTCTTTTCCTTCATTTTACCTAACAATTCAAAAACGCATGTGACATTTTTGTCACATGCGTGTAAGTTAAAGATGATTGTCTAGTCTGAGATATGAACAAAATCGTTTTTCTTAGGAAAGGTGAGGGTAAAAGTCGTTCCTTCACCTAAAGTTGATTCAACCTTCATGTTAATGTGTAATGAATTTGTGACTTGTTGAGACAAGTATAAGCCCATACCAGTGGATGATTGTTCCTGGTGTTTGGCAGTCGATGTAAATCCTTTTTCAAAAATTCGTGGTAAGTCTTTAGCATCTATGCCTCGGCCGTAATCTTGAATTTTCAATTTAGTATGGTTAAGTTCTTTGTAACTGACTAGGATAATCTCTGAGTTTTCACTATACTTTACAGCGTTTGATAGTAGTTGTCGAATGATAAATGCTAACCACTTGCCGTCGGTTAAGACTTCACCCTCATTTAATTGAATGTCGAATCCAATTCCTTTGTGAATACACCAAGATTTTAGGTTTTTAATTTCTTGATAAATGATCGGTTCAAGATTTATTTTTTCAATATAGAGATCATTTTCAATAATGGCCATGCGTTTTTTATGTAACTGTTGGTCAAGTAGTAAATGGATTCGAAGCCATTCATAGTTCAAGTCTGCTTTTAATTTTTGATTGTCAATTCGATCGATAATGAGTTGCATAGCCGTTAAAGGCGTTTTAACCTCATGAATCCAAGAAAGTAGCTCATCTTTTTCTTGTTCAAGATTGGTGCGATAATCAGATTCGATTTGTTTCAATTGCTCTATTTGTTCAGTAAGGTTCTGAGAAATAATTCGTTCAAAAGGAGATAAAGGTTGTGGCATATCAGATTCATCAAGGTAACTAGCACGCTTGTCCAATTGTTGATAAAAATTTGTCTCACGTTTGTAACGAATGATTAGAAACAATAAAAAGATTACACTTGATAAAAATGTATAATACACGAGCGAACCAAAGGAAATCTGAGAATCTATGTATGCAATGAACAAAAGCAATGCTTGTAAAAAGACAAATAACACAATCCAGCTGATTCGTTCTATTAAAAAATTTATAATCATGAAGAGTAGCCTTCCTTCGCAATATAACCTTGTCCAACTTTTGTTTCAATATATTGTCCTAAACGGAGTTCATCTAATCGTTTTCTGAGACGATTGACATTCACTGTTAAGGTATTATCGCTAATGAACCGTTCGTCCTCCCATAAGCTTTGGATTAGCTCTTCGCGGCTTACGATCTTATTTTTATGTTCAATTAATTCTTTTAAAATGTAAGTTTCGTTTTTAGTTAGTTCTATTGTGCCATGCTCATTGGTGACAGAGTTTTTCTCATAGTCAATAGTAGCATCGCACCAGGTTTTAAGTTGGATATTGTCCACATTGTAATTATAAACCCGTCTAAGCGTTGCTTGTATCTTAGCGATGAGAACATCGAAATGGAATGGTTTTTGGATATAATCATCTGCCCCAAGTTGCATTGACATCACCATATCTGTAGGATGATCACGAGAAGATAAGAAAATAATGGGCACATTAGAATGCGTACGTATAATTCGACACCAATGGAAGCCATCATATTTTGGAAGTTGTATATCAATAACAACAAGATCAGGTTTGATCTCGCTGAATTCCTCAATGACTTGATTAAAATTTTGAATGCCATATACATCGTATGACCATTGCGTAAGGCGTTCTTTTATTTCATGAAAGAGTGATACATCATCTTCAATAATGAGGATTTTAAACATCGATTTCACCTTTTCCTCTAGTAATACAAGCATTATTTATTAAACAATTCCTAAGTATCGGCAAATACCCCAAACAATAACCCCTAAAACATATTAACGCCAATAATCCTTCCATCACGAACTCGGTCAACGACGTTGTTTCGTTAAATTTCATAGATTTCATAAGTCTATAGATACTCACAGTAAAACTAATCGCAAATGCACAAAGAACTGCTATTGAGTCATTAGTATAATTTTCATCTGAAACAAAATATATGCCACTTAAAAGCAGAATTATAACAACAGTTGCTGTTACATATCTAAGATTGTCTAGGCTTTTGTTCGTTTCCTCAGACATGGAATTCTCCTCAAAATTTTTCTTTATTTTACCATAAGTTTTCCAAACAAAAAAACACGTAAATCCATATGAACTTACGTGTTAGTCATAGTAAAAAATTTATTATTTATCCATAATCGGAATCCATACTTCACAGCGGTAATCGTCGCTATAAGCATCTTCATTAGGATAAACTTCAATTTCAGGTCCTCCAGCGTGTTCGTAGCCCGTTGAGGGAAACCATTCAGAAAAAATTCGTTGCCATACATTTTTAATGGCGTCTGGCATTGCACCAACGGATTCAAAAACTGCCCAAGTAGCAGATGGTACGTGTTTTTCGACTAAACCATCCATTGGTTCATATTCAGGCTTCTCAATAGCAATGATATATGACAATTCCTCTAATTCTGGTGTAAAGTCCATACAGATTCCTAATACGCCGAGATCCCCCGCGTGTTTTTCTAGTTTTTGAACAGTGCCATTTTCATGAGATTCTTCCCAAAAAACAGGAATCTTTTTTAGGTTCTCACCGCCTTTTGTTGAGGTGCGGAGTTCTTTTCCTACTACTTTGAACCCTTCCTTTTTTACAATTTTGTAATTCAATTCTTCATCCCCTTTTAATTGTATTTGAAAGGAAAGTTTAGGGAAGGCTTTTAAACTTTTGCCTTCTTTTCGTGCTTGGGATGGACTTATACCGTGAATATTACGGAATGCTCTCGAAAAAGATTCTGGCGTGTCATAACCGTACTTGATAGCTAGGTCGATGATTTTACCTTCACCTGCAACCAGTTCTTGTGCAGCTCTTGTTAATCTTCTTTTCCGAATATATTCGGAAACCGTAATTCCGGTTAACATATGAAACAGCCGCTGATAATGGAACTTTGATAGAAAAGCTACTGCGGCCACATAATCAATGTCCAATTGTTCATTTAAATGCTCTTCTATATATTCAATACTATCTGTCATACGTTTTAGTCCTTCCAAGCTGTAACCTCCCTTTCAACTACAATGTTACTGGATCAATAAATTCAATTCCTGATTTTCTGTGCGGTCTTTTGTATGGTTCTAGCTTATCATTAAATACCAAATTAAAGAATATAGGAAAAGCGAACGTAAAATTAATCATTTTTGGTAAATAAAAAATCCACTCGAACGAATCGAGTGGATTGAAACTTACTGAACTTGTATAACAATTTTCCCTTTCGCATGATGAGTCTCACTTAATTCATGCGCATCCTGGAGGCCTTGTTCACTTAGTGGGAAGCGGTGGCCAACGATGACTTTTAGTTTGCTGTCTTCCATTTGTTTGGCGATTTGTTGTAGTTGTTCGCCTTTTGGCTCTAACCAGACGAAAAAGGCGTTAACGCCAAAGGTTTCGGCCTTGTCTTCTTCTGGTGGTTCAGCGACGGATGCTAGATCGCCACCTGATTTAAGCACTAGATAACTTTTCTTCTGAACATCGCCGCCTAGAGTGTCGAGGACGAAATCGTAATTGGATAGAACTTCTTCAAAGTTTTGTTTCTTATAATCAATGACTTCGTCTGCACCTAAGTCCTTAACTAAATCGACGTTCTTCGTGCTGCAGGTCGTTGCGACATACGCGCCAGCGTTTTTCGCAAGTTGAATGGCGAATGATCCAACGCCTCCTGAACCAGCGTGAATGAGGACTTTGTCGCCTTCCTTGACGTTTCCATGTTCGAATAAACATTGCCAAGCTGTAAGGGCTGTGAGTGGGGTAGCAGCAGCTTCGTCATAGCTGATGTTTTCTGGTATTTTAGCTAACAGATGAGCGTCTATAGCCGCATACTCTGCGTAAGTGCCTCTATTGGTTAGTTCAGGGCGTGCAAAGACTTTATCACCTACTTCGTAATCTGTGACGCCTTCACCAACTTCGTCAATGACGCCTGCTGCATCCCAACCTAATATAATAGGTAACTCAAACGGTACCATCTCTTGAAGGTAGCCTTCGCGTAGTTTCCAGTCAATTGGGTTGATGGATGTCGCATGAAGTTTAACGACGACTTGTCCTTTTTCAGCTTTCGGTTTGTCCATTTCACGTTCTTTCAGTTGTTCTTTTCCACCGTATTGATCGATTACAATGGCTTTCATGTTGTCACCTCTTTCAACATTATTATGAGATTTGAATTTAAGATTATTCATGTGCCATTGTAATAGCCGTTCTAGATCATTGTTAAAACATCTCCTTTTAGTACGCTTTAATGAGGTCCCGAATCGTCCGACCTTTTGGAAGCGGGGAGAGGGTAAGGAAGCCGTCATCGCTTGGTTCAGCTTTTTTCTGGCAGCTCAGATCAGGTTTACCGTTAATCATCATCATGCATGTGGTGCAAAGTCCGGTACGACAAGAAAACCGGAAGGCGATGCTGGGGTCATGGTAGCGGTAGATGTTTTCTAACACATTTAAAACAGTCATGTCGTCTTGCCAGTCTATTTCGTATTGTGATGTTGTTACACCGCGATCAATTTTCACTTGTAGTGTCATTAGGGTGAACCTCCTTTTGCCGTAACTCGTTCTGCCCTTGGCGTCGGTAGAATAAGTTGTGCATGATGGCGTTTTGCAGTTTTGGATACTCTTCTATATAATGTGCTCCTCTGCTTTCACGACGTTGAAAGGCAGAGTGGACGACGGCATCAGCTGTTTTGTACATATGTGTGGCTTCAATGAAATCTAACACCTCGCGAGAGTAAGTTGATGTGTCACTGAGATGGATGTTTTGAAGTTTTTGTCCAATTGCGTTCATTCGATTCAAGGCTTCCTGTAATCCACTTTCAGTTCGAATAATACCAACGAATTGGTTCATGACTTCTTGGATCAACATTTTAATCTCAAAAGGACGATGTTGGCCTGATTTGGTTTGTAAAAACTTATCGAGTTTCGCTAAGTCGTATTTAGGCGTTTTAGTGAAAGTTTCGTAAGACGCATGGATGCCGGCACGCGCCCCGAATACTAGGCACTCTGAAAGGGCGTTGTTACCTAAGCGATTGCCACCGTGCAAACCACCTGAAGTCTCACCAGCTACGTACAAGCCTTTGACGTCGGATTGGGCGTATTCGTTAATCAGTACGCCGCCCATCATAAAGTGGGATGCAGGAGCAATCGTGATTGGCTCTTTAGCCAAATCAACACCTTGGTCAGCACATAACTGGTATTCATGTGGGAATTCTTGCTTCACTTGGTCGATAACGTCTGTAGCATCCAGAGTGAGCGGGCCGCGGCCTTCTTTTAGCTCTGTTGCGATTGCAATGGAAAGCACATCGCGTGTGGCATCTTCAAGTGTGTCAGGGGCATATTTTGTCATAAAGCGATCGCCGTTTGCGTTGTACAGTTTTGAATAGTGATAAAAACTGATGCAAAGCCCTGCGATGGAAGCGGGTTTTGCGACACTTACGGGGTAAAATTGAATTTGTTCCATGTCGATGAGTGTGGCACCTGCTTGAAGTCCTAGGGCAAAGCCGTCACCGGTGGACTGAACAGGATTGCTCGTAACAGGAAAGAGCTGAGCTGCCCCGCCGGTTGCCAGTATGGTGGACTTACTCTGAATGACGTACGGGGTATTCGTTGTAAGGTCGATGACAGCTGCACCAATGACACGATTGCCATCTTTCACAAGCTCCACCGTGATCACATCACTCCACGTCGTGATTCGGTTATTTTTGGTTGCCTTTTTTCGTAATGTGTGTAAAATGCCAAGTCCTGTTTTGCCTTTTTTGGCACTAAGAGAACGCGGAAGACGGTGGCCAGAGGTATGGGAAAGGAGGACGTTTTGATCTTTTGATTGATCGAGCTTAAGTCCCCAATCCATAATTTCTCCGAGTCGCTTATCAATTTCATTCGATAAAATTTTTGCAAGTGACGGGTCACTTAAACCTCTACCACTGTCTAAAATATCGTTTAAATAAATATTTGGTTCATCTTCTGGGTGGGAAAAATCCCCGAGGCCTGCGATTTGAACAGCTCCGACCGACGACCCACTTCTCCCTAAAGCGCCTTTATCTAAGATAAGCACTTGCCGTCCTACATTTGCCGCATAAACAGCTGCAGAAAGACCTGCAGCACCTGAACCTATCACTAGCACATCCGTTGAAATGACGTTCATCACGACCACACTTTCATAAACTAACATTCTATTACTAATAAATGAGTTACCCGTATTATACAATGACCATTTTTTTCGTAAAAGTTAGAAAGAGTTAGAGGCTTGCATCATAGTTTTAAAAAAAGGTATTTATAAATGAGGTGATCCGGTGACACATGTCGGGTTTTTGTACCCTGGCTTTGCGGCAGAGGATGATTATCCGTTATTGGGGAAAATGGTAGATCCACCTGTTGATGTGACGTTAATCCATACGACTTTTAAAAAAGACGCACACACGGTTCGGGCGTTAACTGAAATGGGAAGTATTCCAAGGTTGATAGAAGGGGCGCAGTGGTTAAAAGGAAAGGATATAGACTCGGTATTATGGACGTCAACGAGCGCGAGCTTCACGCTTGGGATTGAAGGTGTTCAGGAGCAAATTACGGCGTTAGAAAACTTTTTAAGAGTCCCAGCATCTACGACAGCGATGGCGTTTATTCATGTAGCGGATGAGCTAAACTTGGACCGGGTGGCTGTTGTTGCGACGTATCCTGATGATATTGCGCTGTTGTTTAAAGCATTTTTGGAAGAGCATGGGATCAAGGTAGTAAAATTTTCGAGTGAAGGGATTATGACAGCAGCTGAAGTTGGAACTCTAGAGCGTGAAAAAGTTATTCAGTGGGTTGTTAAGCACGATGTTGACGGGGCTGATGCCTTGTTAGTTCCAGATACAGCTTTGCATTCAGTAGCCTGGGTCGAGGAAATGGAAGAGAGGGTTCAAAAGCCGGTGTTAACAGCAAATCAAGTGAGTTTTTGGGAGGCTTTGCGATTAGCTGGAAAACTTACACCACAAGAAGGGTTAGGGATGTTGTTTAAAGGAGGGCACTCAGGTGTTGATTAAGGCCAATCCAGGACAGGTGAGTTATGGCGAGTCGATTGGTATATTATTGCTTGAAACATTTTCACCGTTTATTCCTGGAGATGTTGGCAATGCCTCAACCTATTCGTTTCCCGTTCGTTACAAGCGCGTGGAGGGCCTGACGTTTGATCGTTTATTAGCAAAAGACCCTGAATTAAAAGAGTTAATTTTAGAAGCAGGACACGACCTTGTTCGTGAAGGGGTCAAGGCGATTACAGGCGATTGTGGTTACATGGCGATGTTTCAAAAGGAAATCGCGCACGAATTAAATGTCCCGGTCTTTTTATCAAGTCTCCTTCAGTTGCCATTTATGTCATCGATGCTAGGACCTCATGAGAAAATAGGAATTATTTGTAGTCATGCCGGTCATTTTGATTATGACTTAATAAATGGAATGGGAATCGAGGTTGATCGAGACAAAATTTGTGTTGCGGGTATGGAGCATCAGGAGCACTTCAGACTAGCTGCTCATGTAGAAAATGGTGAACTTGACCCGGATATTGCGGAGCAAGAAGCCTTGAGTGTCGCAACATCGTTAGTTGATAAATACCCTGATATTAAAATGTTACTTCTCGAATGCAGCAGCCTTCCACCATATGGGGCTGCGATTCAACAGGCGACTGGACTTCCTGTTTTTGACTATATTTCAATGATTAACTATGTTCATACAGCCGTGGTTAAAACACGGTATCAAGGATTTATGTAGTTTTTATCACGTGAATGACCTCATTCACGTGTTTTTTTGTTAAGGTAAGTATATCACCATTAAAAGGAGTCAGATCATGCCAACGGAAAAAGAAAAAATGTTACAAGGTGACCTCTATCATCCTGAGGACCCAGTGTTAGTACAAGAACGGTTAAATGCCCGCCGACTTACTAGATTATTTAATGCATTAGAAGAGACCGAGCGTAAAAAACGAATGGAAATTTTGAAAGAATTGTTTGGCTCAACAGGCAAGTATTTCAACGTTGAGCCTTCTTTTCGTTGTGACTATGGCTATAACATCCATGTTGGGGAGGATTTTTTCGCGAATTTTAACTGTGTATTTTTAGATGTGTGCGAGATACGCATTGGGGATAACTGTGCGATTGCCCCAGGGGTACATATTTACACGGCAACTCATCCATTAAATGCGGAGGAACGAATTTCAGGGATTGAGTACGGAAAGCCCGTGACGATTGAAGATAATGTCTGGGTCGGCGGAGGTGCCATTATTAATCCGGGTGTCACGATTGGTGACAATGTCGTCATTGCTTCAGGTGCTGTGATTACGAAGGATGTGCCGAGTGATGTTTTAGTAGGTGGAAATCCTGCTAAAGTGATTAAGGTGATTGAGTAAAGAATTCGGTGAAAGATAAGCAGAATCCGGTAGTAAAGAATGGTAATCCGGCAGTAAAGTGAAAAAATTCGTCAGTAAATTATTATTTTTAAGTGAATTGAAACCTAAATCAAAACTATACGTTATACCTTTAGATAAAAAAGAGGGAGGGGTATGATTTGAACGAAATAGCCTTAGAACTAAAAGATGTTAAAAAGACGATTTCAAATAAAGAAATCATTAAAGGGCTGAATTTTCAAATTAAGCCTGGCGAAGTTTATGGTTTTATTGGACCAAACGGCGCTGGTAAAACAACGACGATCCGAATGATGGTTGGACTGATGAATCTGACTGAAGGTGACGTCAAAATTCTAGGAAAAAGTATTCAGTCGGAGTACAAAGAAGCGGCGAGAAATATTGGAGCCATTGTAGAAAACCCTGAGTTATACTCCTTTATGACTGGGTGGCAAAACCTCATGCATTTTGCTCGTATGTATGAAGGGATTACAAAAGAGCGTATTCGTGAAGTTGTATCACTCGTAGGATTAGACAATGTCATCAACGATAAGGTGAAAAAATATTCATTAGGGATGCGCCAACGTTTAGGTGTTGCGCAGGCGATTTTACATAAACCGGCTGTCTTAATTTTAGATGAGCCTACTAATGGCCTTGATCCAGCTGGTATTCGTGAAATTCGTGATTACATCAGAAGGTTGGCGGAAGAAGACCAAGTAGCTGTTGTCATCTCAAGCCATTTATTATCTGAAATTGAATTAATGTGTGACAGAATTGGGATTATTAAGCATGGTGAAATTATCTCTGAACGTTATGTTAATGAAGAATCAGATCAAGACGATGCGCAATCTGATGTGAAAGTCATTTTTGATGTAGGACAAGCTGATGAAGCAATCAAGGTTTTAGAGGATAGGGATATCGAGGTAAAACGAGAGTCAGACAAACTCGTGACCGAAATTAACCGTCAAGAAATTCCGAATATCGTTCAAACAATGGTTAACCAGAACATTTCCGTCTTCGGTGTGACGCCAATTAAGGCAACACTTGAGGATCAATTCTTAGAACTGACGGGAGGTAATGTCATTGAGTAAGTTTTTAAAGCTTTTATATAATGAACTACACAAACTATATATTCGAAAATCCACATGGGTGATGTACATTATCCTTGCTGCTATTGTTATCGGTGGCGCAGTTTTAATGACCATTTTTGATGATAATACTGTTGAAAGTGAGTACTCTGAGAACTGGCGCGCAGAACTTCAGGCGGAAAATGATGAAATAGAGCAATCGCTTCAAGAGAATAATAATGAATTTATGATTGATATGAACATGAGTAATGTTGAAAAAAATAACTACCATTTAGACAATGACATTAAACCTTTAAATTATGGTGGCTGGCAGTATACGTATGAAAACGCAGGGCTATCTATGTTGATTGGTTTATTCGTTATTATTGTTGGTGCAGGTATTGTGGCGAGTGAATTTAACTGGGGGACGATTAAATTACTTCTTATCCGTCCAATCTCTCGTTCCATGATTTTATTTACGAAATTTGCAGCGGTATTAACCTTTGCGCTAATTACATTAGTGTTCTTATTCTTACTGAACCTCGCCGTAGGGGGGATCTTCTTCGGACTTGAAGGGGCCAATCCGCATATTGTCATACAAAAAGCAGATGGATTCGTTCATGCTTCACTATTTGGTGAAATCATGACTTCGTATGGTTATGATATGGTTAACTTAGTCATGCTGACGGCATTAGCCTTTATGATATCAACGATCTTTAGAAACAGTTCTTTAGCTATCGGAATTGGAATCTTCCTACTAATGGGTGGTAATATTGTTGTTCAAGCGCTAAGCCAATATGATTTTTCTAAGTATATTTTATTCGCAAACACGAATTTAAAACAATATGAAACAGGAAATGTCTTCATGGAAGGCATGACACTTGGTTTTTCTGTAACGGTGTTAATCGTTTACTTTGTACTCTTTATGGTACTATCCTGGGCGTTCTTTACGAAGAGGGACGTTGCTGGACAGTAAAATTAAATTGAACCTGCAAGTTCTTTTTGAGCTTGCAGGTTTTTATATTAAAAAAGAATACCCGCCGAATGTCGACGGGTACTCCTTAGTGTGATTTCATTTACATAGGGTTTGGTAGGAAAATTTATTTAAAATCCGCTTGGTTTAACTTCGCGGATTTTATTCTGCTTCTGCATTTTCAATCCACTCATCAACCGTGTCACGGTTTTCTTCAATCCATTCTTGAGCAGATTCTTCAAATGACTTATCTTCTTCTTCATAAGCTTTCATCATTGACTCTAAATCATCAACCTTGATGCCCCATTGAGAAAGGATGTTGTAAGCTGTTGGATGCTCATCCTCTACTCCCTGCTAAGATAGAACTTTCACCATGGATTGCGCAATGGCACTAACCATCACGTCTTGAGATTCCTGCAGGGTTTCTAAGTGATCACTCATTTGATTTAACCTTCCCTGATTTATTTAATTTATATTATACATTTTATACGTTTTATACGTTTTATATAAAATGTCAAATCGTAGGGGGGTTTATTTTACTTTGTATATTTTTTACAAGTTGATCCAAATTATATAAAGTTAAGAAGTTTTGGGCTTCTTGGAGGTTATAAGATTGAGTTATCAAGAATATTGGGAAAAGCTTTATGACATATATAGCGATCTAACACAGGTAAGAAATCATTACTGGGCGGAATATTCTTCTTTTGGGGATTGGCAGTTTTGGGTGGTAATGGCGTTACTGGTGTTGCCTTTAATTGTCTTAGTCTTCACCGTTGATCGGAGAAGAATATTTGAGGTTTTCTTTTTTGGGTATACTGTCCATGTACTTTGGACGTATATAAGTGATATCTTGGAATACGATTTATTATTTGTGCATACGTACTTTGTGTCGCCATTCTTTCCATCAGCTATTAACATGACAGCCTCCCTATTGGCAGTTGGTTTTTTACTGTTGTATCAATACTGCACAAATAACGGTAAAAATTTTTATATCTGGACTCTAGGATTGAGTGCCTTATTCGCTTTTGGGGCTGCTTCGATTGAAGAAATGGTAGGATTTGCGAACATTGGACGAGGGTTTAATCAATTTTATATCTTCCTAATTGATGTTTCGGTCGCTTATGTGGCGTATTGGGGGACGAGGTTTTTGGTGTATGTGAAGAATAAAGCAAAATAAAAAGGAGACTGGGTGTAGTTCAGTCTCCTTTTCTAAGCATTTTCTAATTCTTGATTTATTAAATCCAGGTTCTCGTTAATTTTTTGAACGGATATTTTCTTATCTAATAGTTCCATAATTGTTTTCGATTGTTCAAAGTTATCTTTAGCCATAGAGTAATTTTTTAATTTCATATGGCTAACCCCAATCAAGAAATAAAACTGCCCGAAACCGTATAAGGATTGATTTTTCTTACAATGATCAATCCCCTCTTGTGCATTATAGATAGCATTATTGTATTGTCCATCCAAATAATAAGTTCTTGAAAGATTATAATAAATCATTGTCAGCAAATTAGTATCATGAATATACGGTAAGTTATTTAATGCTTCATTAGATTTTTGGTATAGCTTAATTGCATTATTGGGGTCGTCTATATCAATATACAGATTAGCCTTATTGATTAGTATTTGAATTTCTCTTTCTGAATAAGATTTGATACTAGTGTTACATAGTGATAATGCATCATCTAATAACTCTAAAGCTGAATCATAGTCTTTATCAATAAACCTTTTACACAATGATTTATGCCACATAATAAATTGTTTAAATTTATTATTATTCATTAAGGGTGTTTGTTCTTCGCGTTTAATCAACTCAGATAAGCTAAAGTAATCATCTTGCTTTACTAATTCCCTTGCTTCTAATTCTACTTCTAGTGAGTAATCAACCCTCGAATTATAAGTTGAATCATAAAAGTAATTAATATCCACACCTAATCGTTCAGCGATAAGGAATAATATATCAGCTGCAATTGCAAGTGATCCATTTTCAATTTTGCTGATATATGCTTGGGTACAGATTCCGTCACATAACTCTTTTTGTGTAATTTTGAAATATCTTCTTAATTCGTAAATTCTTTTTCCTATTTCTTCACGAGGATCCATTTTTTAAACCCCTCCAAAAGTATGAAATATTCCAATGTTTATATTTTTTGAGAAAATCAAAGCAAATTAAAGATATTCAGGTGTGAACTAGAAAAAATCGCTTAATATCGCAAATCCAAGGATTTTTTATATCTGTTACTATTTCATTATAGAAATCACTTACTTAAGAGGGAGGTGAAAATAATGAAAAAAGTATTAGGTATTGCAGTTATCACTGCATTAATCGTTGGTTTCTCAATGAACGTAAGTGCTGCTGGTGACCTTAATGATGTAGCACTAGGCGGCGTTGACACTCTAGGTATTGGTAAAGGTAATGATGATCTAGGTTCACTAGACTAATTACCAGATTTCTTAACTCAAAGCATTTCCTTATAAGTCGTCCATATTTTTATTCGTCCATAATTTTATAGCTACCAGAAATTGCAGAAATTTTTGGTAGCTCTTTTTTTACATAATACTTCATAAAACTTTAAAGATAAAGTTTTATTTTAATAGATTAACAAAATATTAAGGCTTTTTGCGGGTATTTATAAATTTTTTTAACCTATAATGTCGATTTTTGTTGATAAAAAAGTCTTAATAATCGGGAGGCTCTTAAATGGGGGAGAAGAGTTTAACGGAAGAGAGAGTTCTGAGCCCAGAAGAGTTTGTTTCGGGTTATCAATATATAACCGGATACTTAAAAGAAGGGTTGCCGTTACACGACGTACTAAAACGGGCATTAAAATATTTTGAGGATCAGTTTGATGATTCGTACTGTACCATCATGTTATTGAACCAAGATGGTGATGAGTTTATTGATGGGGTTACTTACACCTTACCAGATGACATTATTGAGCAATTTAAATACATCAACTTATATGATGGGCTGGGTACATGTGGGACAGCTGCGATAAGAGGTGATTTTATTGTCACTGAAGATGTGTACCATGATTCGAAATGGGATTCTTACCATCATATCATTGAGCCTCATCAGTTGCGCTCGTGTTGGTCTGTTCCAGTATTTCGTCCGGGTACAGACGAGTTAGTAGCGATTTTTGCTATGTATTCAAAAGTGCCGAAATACCCATCTCAACAGGAGATTGATACGATTACGGCATATAACGATTTGATTGGGTTAATTGTTTCTAATTATCGAATTTATGATTCTGGTGAGACAGAAGTGATTGATGAGAGTAATGGTCATCACTATGAACTTGCTGAAAATTATGTACAGTCGATCAAAGATGCAATTAAAAATGGCGATATCTTTCCATACTACCAGCCGATTTTGAAATCGAATGGGTCTGAGTTGTATGGTGTTGAAGCTCTTGCAAGATGGGAGCATCCGAAATACGGTTTAATCCCGCCAGTTGATTTTATTAGCGAGGCAGAAGAAAATGATTTTATTGATCAGCTAGATGAAGAGATATGTCGAAAGTCCTGTTTGGAAATGAAACAATTAATGGATGAGACAGGTGATAGGTTCAATTTATCTGTCAATATTTCAGCTATACACATTCGTAAAGAAAATTTCGCAGAACGAATGGAATCGATTCTGGATGAGACTGGTTTTTCAGCGGAGAATCTATCGATTGAGATTACTGAAACTTCTTTAATTGAAAATTTAAAAGATGTCGCAGTGACATTTCAGCATTTAAAGAATTTAGGGATTAAGATTTCAATTGATGACTTTGGTACAACTTACTCTTCTTTAAACTATTTAAAATATCTCCCGGTGGATACGATTAAGTTAGATAAAGCGTTTATTCATGATGTAGATAAAAGTCCGATCGACCGACGCATTTGTAAAACAATCATCCAACTAGGAACAGATTTGAACTTAGATGTTATTGCCGAGGGTGTTGAATGTAGTCAGCATCTTTCAATCATTAGAGACTTCGGCTGTGATATTTACCAAGGTTTTTATTTTAGCAAACCCCTAACCTTAGAAGGTTGGAAGACATACTATTCGAGTTTTTAATCTCTCCCCATGGCTGCCTGAATTCGGGCAGCCTTTTTTCATTTTAGAAATAAAAGGAATTTATAGAGGAATCGTCGAATATCTATATTAATTGGAAGTTCGGAAGGGGGAATGTCGTTGGAATTATTCAAGGCAACCCAGAATAACGAGAGGTCTATGGAAGGTTGACATAGACGTTGCAATCCATTAGGGTATTGTATATCTAGCGAGATGTGCAACACCTGATTGTGATTGGGGTTACAGAGATTAATAGAGACATACACAATTATGGGGGATCGATTTTTGTACGGTTAGAAATTAAGACATAACGGGTAAACTAACAAAGGGAGTCTTCTTAAAGGAGGAATGGATTTGGAACGTTTATCTGAAGAACAACTTAATCAGGAGCTTGAGCAGCTATCTAATTGGAAGCGGGTTGACGAGAAATGGCTTCGCAGGCGTTACAAGTTTAAGGACTACTTAAACGGTGTTGAGTTTGTGCGAAAAGTAGCTGAGTATGCTGAGAGCCAAAATCACCACCCGAATATCGCGATTGATTATAAAGTCGTAACCTTGAAAATCTCATCCTGGGAGATGCAAGGCATTACGGATTTAGATATTGAGATGGTAAAGCGTTTTGATGAGTTGTATGAAGAGCAGGAGAAGTAAAAAAGAGGTGCCAACGTTGGCACCTCTTTTATTATGCTAAAACCCACGCAATCAACACCCCAACACCACCAAATGTAAGGGCATATCCGATGTTCCATAAGGTAAGTTGGTATGGGTTTCGTTTAAAGTATTGGTTGAGCATCGTTATTGGAATGTTAAATGTTCCTGTCATGTCGTTTGCGATGACGGAAATGATCATGACAATTGATATACTAACAGGGCTAATGGTATCTAAAAATGGTGTTACGAAAAGTCCTTGAAGGCTCAATGTAACGAGTGGGTGAAAACCGACAAACGCTAAAAACATAGAGCTTAACTGAATAAAAATAAATAACAATAACGGAGTATTTTCAAGCCAAGCGAATGACTCCATCGCTTGAATAAATATGGGTGTATCACTAACAACTTCGTTAAATACGCCAACTGGGAGTAATAACATCATAAAGTTTTGCATGGTAAAGATGTGTTCGCCCCAGACTTTTTGGTTATAACGGATGAAGGTTCTGAACTTCTTCGTAATTAGAGCCCACAACATCGTGTATGGGATGATAATTAGAATAATAGAATCAAAGAATTCTAGGCCTGTGATTAAGTGAATAGAAGCTGCAACGGCAATAAATAAAGCTAAAAAGGCCGCGAGCGATAGGAAGTGTCGAGTGCTTCTATCATTAGTTGAATCTGGATTAGCTTCCTCAAGTTTATATGACTTGAATTTGAAATAACCCAAAGTTGTATCAATCAGTAACATGGTTAGTGAAAAACCTAAAAGAATTGGCATTAATACTAAATAAGAAGATCCTGTGTACGCGACTACAAGGGCAATATAAACTTCAATCGGACTCCACGTATTGGCTGCAGCAAAGGGTCTTAAAATACCTCTTGTTGCAAATTGAAGTGTAATATGGTCACTAAAGTTGGCTGTTTTACTTTTAATTAATTGATAGACTAGCGGGATCGTCGAGATAAAAATAAAAATCGTTAAAACGTAACTCGTTAAATAAGACTTTATGTAAAACTTCCCGAGATTGGGCGTGTTTGTCTGTAATAGTTTAAATAATGACTGATCATACCCACCTACAATCATGTAGTGATTAATGAAAGGTATGATGTACAAAAGCGCAATGAGTAGCCCCATCGATGTAAAATAGATAGGAATTTCTGAGAACGGTATGTCGTATAAGAAAATCATGATGGTTGATATGCCTAAGAAAGCTAGTCCAATCACTTGGTATATACGGTTAGAACCGAAAATTGAAACCAGTAGGGCTGCAACGCCAATCCACCCTTGTATCAACATGATTGTATGATTTTCGAAAAATAAATTGACGACGTATAATGCGACAAAACTTGTATATAGGTAGAATTGTAATGATTTCATAGACTTCACACTTTCTCCGAAGATTCTTCTACTATCTTAACAAATCCATATCGAAACACCTAACTAGACTCATACGTTGTTCTAGGCCTAAAAATATATTGATTGGCAAAACTTACATTCAAAAACAGAACTAAAGGACTGAATTGTATAAAAACCGACATAAAATATAATTTTTTTCGAGAAAGATACAAGTGGGTATTTATTCTTAATATATAACAATTTTCTTCCTGATTTCGACATAGAACTACAATCTTTGTCCGTGATATAGATTACAATTTACCTAATTATGAATTACCATTCAGAAAAATTCGAAGAAAACACCCTCGAAAATAGTCGTTTTGACGGATTTCTAGGAAACTACTAATGGCTTATGATGACGTTAAGAGATTAGTCAGAAAATTCATATGACCTAATCTCGACAAAGGCAAAACTGGTGAAAGCCAGTGACGCAAAGCTATAGGGGCTTCTGTGCACGTGCACAATGCCAGCCAGCTACCGAAGGATCAGGGAAGTAAGATAGCGACTAGTAGACCCCCTTAATTAAACGACCGGTTTTAAGGATATTACTAGTATCTATCTTGCTAGGCAAACCCCGTCATTCGGTAATGGCGGGGTAATTTTTTTCGAACGGAGGTGACAATGTGATCTTACGTAACCTGAGCACAGATGTCGAAATTGCACACAGCATAAAATCAGCTTATACATTTAGTAAACGATTGCGAGGACTTATGTTCACAAAAGAACTTGCTTCAGGTTACGGATTGCATATTTTGCCCTGTCAATCGGTACACACACATTTTATGCGTTACCCCATTGATGTTGTGTATGTCAACCAAGATTTAGTCGTTGTCGATATCGACGAAAATCTTCCTCCAGGTAAGTTCGGGAAACGGAGAAGGAGTGCGCGATCGGTGCTTGAACTCCCCACAGGCACCGTCGCCCACTCCCAATTACAAATCGGTCATCAACTAGAGTTGATAGATAAAAAATAATCTTGAAGGAGATGTATATGATGAAAAAGTTTATGACAAATTTCATTCGTGAAGAAGAAGGACAAGGTATGGCAGAGTACGCGTTAGTGTTAGGTGTTATTGCGGTTGGAGTAGTTGCTATATTGGGAACATTTGGAGGGGAAATTAAAGAGGTTTTTGATAATATCGTTACGACTTTCCAAGAAGATGTTAATTCATAAAGACTTTAAATTAAATTTAGGAGGGAGGCAGAGCATTGGAATACTTAATCAATTCAATTCTGTTTATCGTTCTCATCATTAGTTTTATAACAGATTTAAAGCATCGAAAAATCTATAATAAAGTGCTGTTTCCAGCATTAATCCTTGCTCTCCTCTTACAACCTATTTTTATGGGCTTTGATGGAATTATAAGTTCCATATTAGGGTTACTTCTTGGATTTGGAATCTTATTGATTCCATATCTGATGGGTGGAATGGGCGCTGGTGATGTTAAGTTACTGGCTGTCATCGGAGCGATTAAAGGTCCAGCATTTGTGTTAACCACTGTCGTTTATATGGCAGTAATTGGTGGTGTGATTGGGCTCGCATTTTTAGTGTTCCGTAAAGATTTCTTTAAAGGCCTTTATTATGCTCTTTCTAACATGAGATATGGAATGCAATTAGTGTTTTCGAAAAGTGCTATGAAGCGAACGTTCCCTTACGGTGTCGCAATTGTCGGTGGAGCTTGTTTATCTTTTTTTCTCGATGGAGTGGTGATTTAAATGTTTCGTAATGAAAAAGCTCAATCCATTGTCGAATTTTCATTAGTCATCCCACTATTAATGATCATGTTAGTGGGGGTTTTTGATGTCGGGAGAATGATGTATTCGTACTCGGGCTTACACTTTACGGCGCAGGAAACTGTTCGTTTAGGCGGGTTTGGCTATACGGATGAGGAGATTACCGAGTTTGCGAAGGATCATTTTGAAACCGGCGATGTGGAAGATCTAACGATTTCCATTTCGCCTAATGAAGCTGAACGCGAATCAGGCGAGTATGTAACCGTATCATTATCTTATCCGATTCAGCCATTTACGCCTTTTGCGAAGCAGGTATTTGGTGATGATATTACGATTACAGCTGATTCGACGATTCGAGTTGAGTGACGAAAGGAGCTCGTGGAATGAAGCGTTTTTTTAAAAATGAAAGTGCGAGTGCAACGTTTCTGGTTACCATTTCGTTTACAGGGTTATTGGCATTGACAGGACTTGTTGTGGATGGCGGGTTACTTTACTCCACGCATTCTCACTTACAAAAATCGGCTAATGCAGCGGCCTTATCAGGTGGTCAGGAATTAACTCGCGATGATGAAGTTATAATTGAAAACATAGTTGAAGAAACGTTAGATCACCATGAAGAATTAGATTCTTTAATGGATACGATTGTTGTGCTAGATGAACGTGTGACCGTGAATTTAAAAAAGCCAACAGATACAACGTTTATGAGGCTGTTTGGGATTGACTCTATAGATGTCAATGTAAAGGCTACAGCGAGAATAGGTCAAATGGGTCGAGCCATGGGAGCAGCTCCACTAGGGATTGATGAATCAGTTGAGTTAAATTACGGAGAAGAATATACCTTGAAAGTTGATGAAGATGGTGTGGAAGCTGGTAACTTCGGCGTTTTAGCATTAGATGGTCCGGGGTCAAAAACGTATAAAGAAACGTTAATTAGCGGTTTTGATGAAATGTTGGAAGTTGGTAATGTTATCGATACTCAAACAGGTAACATTGCAGGGCCAACGGAAGAAGCCACTGATATCTTGGTAAACAGTTGTGATGATATGTATGAACGTGATTGTCCAAGAGTATTATTAGTGCCAGTTTATAAGCCGCATGATTACGACCAGAATCAAATGAAACAAGTTGAAATTACTGGTTTTGCATACTTTTATTTAACAGAGCCAATGGATGGAGACACAAAGGAAATTAAAGGACAGTTCTTAGAACGAACTGGATCAGGCCATGAACTAGATGAAGCAGTAGAACGAGGCGCTTTTATAGTTAGATTGACAGATTAGTAGGTGAGGATAGTGCAATCAAAATTACTTTTTTTATTAGCGATCTTAATGGGAATCATTACGACCGCTATATTTTTTTATTCCAATCAAACTGGTGAGGAAGCTCCTAAGGAAGAAGAGATTCCGATGACAGAGGTGGTCGTGTTAGTAGAAGACGTTACCGTAAATCAGCGATTATCAGATGAAGATGTGGAACTGAAAACCGTTCCTGAAGAACAGGTGCATGAGTCGGCTGTGACATCGGTTGAAGCTGTTCAAGGGCGTTTTGTGACAGCAGACATGGTAGCCGGTGAGTCGGTGTTATCGCATCGCTTGAAATCAGGAGTCGAAGAGCAAAATTTAATATCTCGCAAAATTGACGAAGATCATCGAGCAGTGTCCATTAGCACAGATATGGTTCGTTCTGTGACGAACCTCATTTACCCAGAAGATTATGTGGATCTCATTTTTACATATGGAAATGAAGGCGGCGATCAGCCGGAACATAGAAAGTTAAGAGGAACATCAGAGAATTTGCTGGATCAACAAGAATCTGTCATGCTGCTTGAACGAGTGAGAGTGTTATCTGTAGGAAAGAAAATGTCAACGCAAAATGGGGAGGCAGTTGGTGAGTATTCAGAGGTGACATTAGAATTAACACCTGATGAAACGGTTACAGTCGTCAATGCAACACAACAAGGGTCACTTCACTTAGCTCTACACTCCAGAATCGTTGATGATGAAGAACAAGAAGAAGAGTAAGTTTTGTTGGGGGAGGATTCAATGGCTGAGGAAATTAAACAAACCGGTCAAGTCATTACAGTTTGCAGTGGTAAGGGTGGCGTAGGTAAAACGCTATTAGCTGTTAATTTGGCTGTATCCTTAAGTAAGAAAAATGCGGATGTGGCTTTAATTGATGGTGAATTTCAATTTGGTGATGTTGGTTTAGCGATGGACTTACAGCCGTCCTTTACAATGAAAGATATTGTTGAAGAGTAGGACAGGATTGATGAATTTAGTATTAATAATTATCTAACCGAACATAGCAGTGGGGTCAAAGTATTATCAGCTCCTAGCCGGCCTGAGTATGGCGAGCTTGTGTCGACTGATGTCATTAAGAAGTCCGTTCAATTGCTTAAGCAAAACTTCGATTATGTCGTTGTTGATGGTGGTCATGGGATGGATGATTCAACTATAGATTTCTTGGAATTAGCCGATAAAATTTTAGCTGTGACAACGCTTGAAGTAGCGTCCATGAAAAACACAAAGATGCTTGTGGAGACCATTCATCAGCTGCAATTAGAAGAGAGATTAGAGATTGTGTTGAATCGTCATAATATGGAAAGTTTAATTAAACCAGATGAAGCCCCGAGTATGCTTCGAGCAGAAGAAGTTAGATTTGTTCCCAATAATTTTAAGCTGGCATCTCAATCTATGAATTTGGGCGTCCCGGTTGTGACAGATCACTCAAAATCAGATATTGCCAAAGCAATTTTAAGGTTGGCTCAAGATCTTGCAGGGGGCCGATCAAGTAATGGAAATTCTAAAAAGAAAGGTTCGTTATTAGGGAAAATGTTTTCGTTTTCGCTGTTTCGGTAATTAAAGATGGAGGTGCTGACCGTGAGTTTATTAGAACGATTAAAAAGTCAAAATGAACAATTAATTCAAAATGAGAATAAAAAGCCGTCTAATGATGGTGATTCTGAACAAACGGCGGCACCAAAATCAGAACAAGTAACGGAAGTTAAACAGGAAGAAACACCGACACAACCCCAAACGGTTAAAGTCAAAGCGAATCCAGTGTTAGATGAAAAACATTTAAATTTTAAAAACACGTTACATAAAGAGATTTTAAAGGAAGTTAAGGGTGATCAACCTAAGGAACAGGTTGTACCGATTGTTGAAGAACTTGCGATTGAGCTAATCAAGGAAAATGAAGAGTATCGAACAATCGATCGTAAGCGGGTTGTCGATGAGTTAGTGAATGATTTAACGGGGTACGGTCCAATTAATCCATTATTGGAAGATGAAGATGTATCAGAGGTCATGGTCAACGGACCTGATCAAGTTTACTGTGAGCGAGATGGTCGATTAGAGTTAACGGATTTATCGTTTCGGGATGATGAACATGTGTTACATGTTATTGAAAAGATCGTGGCGCCATTAGGACGTCGTATCGATGAGAGTAGTCCGATGGTGGATGCGAGACTTCCCGATGGTTCTCGTGTAAACGCGATTATTCCGCCCCTTGCGTTAAATGGGCCTACGCTAACGATCCGTAAGTTTGCTGCTGACCCATTTATGATTGATGATTTAGTTAACTTTGGGACGCTAACACAAGAGATGGCAACGTTTATTGATGCTTGTGTTAAAGCGCGATTAAATGTGTTTGTCAGTGGTGGTACGGGGTCAGGTAAGACGACGACGTTAAATGTGTTGTCGAACTTTATCCCAAATGATGAACGGATTGTAACCATTGAGGATGCGGCAGAACTTCAATTAGGACAAGATCATGTTGTGTCACTTGAGTCACGCCCACCCAACCTTGAAGGGAAAGGCGCGATTACGATTCGAGACTTAGTTCGAAACTCTCTACGTATGCGACCAGACCGAATTGTAATTGGTGAGGTCCGTGGTGCAGAAGCGCTTGATATGTTACAGGCGATGAACACAGGTCACGATGGATCGCTTGCAACAGGACACTCGAATAGTCCGCGAGATATGTTATCAAGATTGGAGACGATGGTGTTACTTGCGGGTGTCGAGCTTCCAATTAAGGCGATTCGGGATCAAATCTCAGGTGCGATTGATTTAATTATTCAACAGTCACGTTTAAAAGATGGCTCTCGTAAAATCGTTAAAATTACTGAAGTGCAAGGCATGGAAGGTGATGTCATTGTTTTGCAGGACATATTTGAATATGAACAAACAGGTGTCGATGAAAACGGAAAGATACAAGGTCACTTAGTGCCAACTGGAGTGCGCCCTAAATTCTTTGAATATCTACAAAATACCAACGTCCATATTCCAACGAATGTGTTCTTAAAAGAAGAGGAGTGGACGGTATGAATGTAGAACTACTGCTTGCCTTGGGTGTTTTATTAACGTCAACTTTCTTCTTTTTAGCTATTTTCAATAAGTTGTTTTACAAAGACCAACAAATGAAAAAGCGTGTACAACAGTATATTTTTGAAGATGAACCGAATATGCCTGAGCCTGAAAAAGAAAAGAAAGTCAAAATGGCGGTAGAATTTCGATTAACCAAAGATAAAATTCGAAAAAGTCTTCAGAAGCAAGATAAAGGCCAAAAAATAGAGATGGAACTTCACCAAGCTGGCATACCGATCAAACCTGAAGAGTATGTGATGTTCCGTTGGATTTCGGTCGCTTTTTTTGCGGGGCTTTTTCATCTAATTTTTGGTCATTTTTTATTCATTTTCCTTGGAGCTGTTTTTGGCCTAATGTTGCCGAAGTTTGTATTAGCCCATAAGAAAAAGAAACGTATTAATGAGTTTAATGACCATTTAGCTGAAATGATTTCGTCAGTGGTGAGTGCTTTAAAGGCGGGGTTTAGTTTTCCGCAGGCCTTACAAAATGTAAGAAATGAATCGCCTTCACCGGTTAAAGAAGAACTCGAACAAGCGCTAAAAGAAATGCAGTATGGTGCCTCGGTGGAAGAAGCATTAAACCGGATGAAAGAACGAGTTCCAAGTGAAGATTTGGATTTAATGATTCAAGCGATCGTCATTCAGCGTCAGGTTGGTGGTAACTTGGCTGTTGTGCTAGAGAAAATCGTTCACACGATTCGTGAACGTATTAAAATTCAGGGGCAGATTAAAACGTTGACTGCGCAAGGTAAAATGTCTGGCGTTGTGGTTGGCCTATTACCGTTAGCGCTTATGGGAATGCTTTATTTTATGAACCAGGAATATATGATGGTTTTATTTGAGGATCCAATCGGTGTCGCTTTACTAATTGTCGCCTCCATTTCCATGGTCATTGGGTTTATTTTTATTCGAAAAGTTACGTCAATCGAGGTGTAAAGCCATGGTCGTTTTTCTATATTTAATGACAATGATATTACTAATAGGCGGCTTTGCCCTTTATCGTCGTGAAAAAATGGTGAAGCAAAGCGCACGTAAATCTTATGTGTTAGGAATGGAAGAGTCAGTTGAGTCGGAAACGGATGATGAAGAGGAGAAAAGGTCTCTTTATGAACGATTAATCCAGCCTAAATTAAGAGATTTTAAGCGTAAGTTCAGACGGACGATGCCGAATGAAAAGCAGGAGAAGTTAGAACTAAAACTTTTACGTGCGGGTAGTCCGATGGGGCTATCTCCGTTTGAATATCGAATCGTCCAGTTAATTTTGTATGTGTCATTACCGTTAGTGTTTAGTTTGCTTGCCGTACTAGGTAATGCTTCTTTTTCCAGATTACTATTAATGATCTTTTTAGGAGTGGGCATGGCTGCATACGTTCCGTTTGTGTATTTAAAGCTTAAAACGTCTCAGCGATATAACGAAGCCGTTAAAGAACTTCCGGATTTTATTGATTTACTAGCTGTTAGTATGGAAGCAGGTTTAGGTTTTGATTCAGCGTTAGGAAAGGTCGTATCTAAACAAAAAGGCATTTTGTCAATTGAGTTTAGGCGTTGTTTAGAAGAATTGAAACTTGGAAAAACGCGAAAAGAAGCCCTATCAGGTGTGCGCCAGAGGCTTGATGTGGACGACATCAAGTTATTGATCGGAAGTATTATTCAGGCGGAGCAATTAGGTGTTGGGATGGTTCAGACACTGAGAGTACAGTCTGAAGAAATTCGAGAACGACGAAAACAACGAGCTGAGGAGAAAGCAATGAAAGCACCGATTAAGATGCTATTCCCACTTGTCATTTTCATTTTCCCAACGATTTTTATTGTTTTATTAGGTCCTGCAATCATTCAAATTATTGATATGTTCGCTAATCGCTAAACACGTCATTGTGGCGTGTTTTTTTACTGGTCGTATGGTAAAATATCACCAAAAGAGGTGAACGTTATGGGGTTTAAACGAGAAGTAAAAATAGACAAGCCAATGGACTTAGTGTATCGAGTTTTAACAACGTATGAATATGCACCTAAAGTGTTAGACCATATTGAGAAGGTTGACATTCAAGGTGATAGCATTCAAGTTGGCACTAAGATTGTTGAGACAAGAAAAATTGGTCAGCAAACGATTGATAATACGCTAGAAGTGGTTGAGTATGAACCTAATCATCGGTTTGCGACGTATAGTGTCCAAAACGGATTAGACCTTCATTATATTTACGCATTAAGTGAACAAAACGGCACGACAACCATACAATTTGAAGGGAAAATTAAAACGAAAGGAATTCGAAATTTCCTTTCGAAGCCGATTATTTCCTGGTTGATTAAACGTGAGGATGGTCAACATCTAGAAAAATTGAACCAATATATTTTTAACAATTATAAAGACGAGTAGGGCTGTTCAGGTTGGACAGCCTATTCTTATATTTTTGAATTGGTTTGGAGTGATTTGATGCGTGAATTTCGGGAGTTAAACAGTTTAGAAGATATCGATGAATTACTAACCCATCGTTTATCATTTCTATATATATCAAGGGTTGGTTGCAGTGTTTGTCATAGTTTATTGCCTCAAGTTCAAACTTTGATGGAAAACTACCCCGAAATTGAACTGGGGCATATAGAGGTGAATGAAGTGCCTGAAGTTGCTGGTCGATTTAATATTTTTACAGTGCCGGTTCTCATTCTTTTTGTAGAAGGTAAGGAGTATCTGCGTGAGGCAAGAATTGTGCAAATGGATGAATTTAATCATAAGCTTTCAAAGATCTATCAAGGGGTACTAGGGGATTAATTGTTCAAGGAATTGTCTATGTTGTGTTTGAACTTCTATGACATAATGGAAGTTAAATAGGGAAAAGAGGAGATTTGTATGGAAAAGTATAGTACGACATTATTACGGTTTTCGGCATTGTTTGCTGTCGTTGGTGCGTTTATTGGGTCCCATATGGCAGGGTCGATGGACTATCAATTTAAGTCCGTACACGCTCATATTTTAGTTGTCGGTTGGTTATCTTTATTTGCCTGGGCTGTTTTTTATAAAGTGTTTTATAAAAGACAAACCCTATTAGCAACGCTTCATGTTTGGAGTGCGATCATAGGTTCTATAGGACTTACAACAGGCATGTGGGTGTATTTCACGCGACCATTAGGCCTGCCTGAAACCTTTGTTACCGTCTATTTTATTGTCGGTGGAACAATTTTGTTAATTAGTTTTGTGTTATTTTTCTTACTAACACTACGACAGTTTGAGGAAAACTAGGGAGGGCATATTCATTGAATTTATACGATGAACTAACGAAGGAATATGATAAAAAGCACACGCATTCAGGCGTGAATGGCGACCGATTGGCGAAGCGTTTGTCAGTTTTAGCGGAGACTGGTATGACAGACGAAGGCGGCTGCCTTAGAATTTCCTTTTCAAAAGAAGAGCTAGAAGCGAAAAAACTTGTAATGGAGTGGATGGAAGAAGAAGGGTTAACGGTTACGATGGATGGTGCCGGAAATGTTTTCGGTCGCTTAGAAGGACAAGAGGAACTTCCAGCTGTTTTATCGGGCTCACATGTGGATAGTGTTCCACATGGTGGCCATTTTGACGGGCCATTAGGGGTGCTTTCAGCTTTAGAAGTGGTATCGGCTTGGAACGAAAATGGTTACCGTCCGAAGCGACCATTTGAAGTCGTCATTTTCTCTGATGAAGAAGGTGCGCGATTTAATGGTGGTCTAACCGGTAGTCAGGCGTTTGTTGGCCAAATAGATTCGGAAGAAGAACGTAAGCGTGTGGATTTCAACGGTCGTTCGTATGAGGATGTTTTAGCAGAAGTCGGTTTAACACCAGAGGGAGTTGCAAGTGCGAAACGCAATCTGGATTCCGTCCATGCGTTTATAGAGGTTCATATCGAACAGGGTAAACGCTTGGAAAAAGCTAACCTCCCGACAGGTGTGGTAACCGGTATTGCGGGGCCAACGTGGATGAAAGTAACGTATACTGGTGCTGCTGGCCATGCAGGTAACACACCGATGGATGATCGCCAAGATGCACTAGTTGCGGCGAGTGATTTTATTTATCGTGTAAAAGACTTACCAGGTGAAGTGAGCGATTCGGGTGTCGCAACGGTTGGGAAACTAGAAGTCAAGCCTAACGGCGTAAATGTCATCCCTGGAGAAGTTGAACTCACTGTTGATATTCGTGACATTAAAAAAGGGTGGAAAGAAACCATCGTTGATTCCGTAAAACAGCAAGCTGAAGAAGCGGCATCAAAAAACGAGGTTACCGTAGAACTAGATGAAATGATGAGCGTTGATCCGGTTGAAATCCCTGAACAGATGCAACAAAAGGCGTCTGAAGCTACGCAGGAAGTATTAGAAATAGAATCATATTTATTACCGAGTGGCGCTGGACACGATGCGATGATTGTCGGTAGACACGTACCTGTTGCTATGCTCTTTACCCAAAGTAAAGACGGCGTCAGCCACAACCCGAAAGAATGGTCCTCATTAAATGACTGCATTCAGACGGTCCATGTATTAAAACGGTTTGTTGAAAAAGTGTGTGATGAGTAATGGCACTGATGTTTAGTGCCATTTTTTTATGCTGA
Source organism: Aquisalibacillus elongatus (assembly GCF_003843875.1). GTDB lineage: Bacteria > Bacillota > Bacilli > Bacillales > Alkalibacillaceae > Aquisalibacillus > Aquisalibacillus elongatus. The sequence continues at coordinate 93,285 of NZ_RKRF01000008.1, forward strand.
AAACGGGGGGTATTAAACAGATTATTTTTAATCATTCGGCAATATAATTCGTCCAAAAGTTCTGAATATACTCTTAAACATTAAAATATAAGATTTCCTGTAAACCAATCTTAAAACTAAGTGGGAAAATTGCACCAAGTTTACGATGTGGGGCGATTTTAAGTTTACTCAGAGTCATTCATAATGAGATAATAAAAGAGGTTGTTATTCAAAGAAAAATTTAGGGTAAACTAAACCAAGGTATATAGATGTTTGGGGGAACACCAATTGAAACTTTTGAATCTGCTAGACAACGTTGATTATAAATCCCAGAGCAACCTTGATGATATAACTGTGGTAGGCATTACGGATGATTCTCGTGAAGTTAAAACAGGTTACTTATTTGTTGCTATTGAAGGCTATCAATCCGATGGTCATCATTATATAGAAGAAGCTTTTGACAATGGGGCTTGTGCCGTGATAGGCGAACAAGACCTTGAATTTGAACAGTATATAAAGGTCAGTAACTCTAAACAAGTTTTAGGGCAGTTAGTTAGTCGTTATTATGGACAACCCTCTTTAAATAAAAAAGTGATCGGCGTTACCGGGACGAATGGTAAAACAACAACTAGTTACATGATTAAGTCTGTGTTTGAAGAGAACGGGTATTCTTGTGGCTTGATTGGCACGATTGAGTATTATATAAATGGTGAGTCAAAACCTAGTAAAAATACGACACCGGGTGCTGTGACGTTACAGAAGTTACTGTACGAAAGTCAAGATGATGTCGTGGTTATTGAAATTTCATCCCATGCACTGAAGCAATATCGAGTGGAAGGTGTCCAATTAGATGGTGCGATTTTTACGAATTTAGATTCTGAACACTTAGATTATCACAATAGTATGCAGGAGTACTTTGAGTCTAAGTTACTTATTTTTGAATACCTAAAGCCGAATGGTTTTGCGTTAATCAATACAGACGACCAATGGGGTGCCAAGGCACGCGATACCTTGTTGGATAAAGGTATAAATGTTTTCTCAGTTGGTGTTGAACCTAGTCATGATGTACAGATTCGTCTTGATAAACCGAGTCTTCATGTTAAAGGTGCTACTTCGGATGAACAACTTAGCTTGAAATTACCTGGATTGCATAATCGGTTTAATGCAGCATTTGGTATGTTAATTAGTGAAATTTATAAACTTAATCGTCAACAGTCAATCGCGGCCTTAAACCATGTCGAAAAAGTGAATGGTCGTTTTGAAATTGTCTATTTCCCTGGAAATATAAAAGTTGTTGTCGATTATGCGCATACACCTAAAGGTTTTTTCCATTGTTTAAATACAGTAAAAGAATGCGGTGCTAGGCGTATAATTCATGTATTTGGATTTAGAGGCACACGTGATCCATCTAAACGCATTCCAATGATGAAAAAGTCCTTACAGGTGAGTGATTATTATATTTTAACGCTTGATGATTTAAACGAAACGTCTGAAGATGAAATGGAAAAAGAGCTTGTAGATTACCAAAATCGCTTTGATTCAGCTAGTGGTGAAGTGATTACCGATCGAACATTAGCTATTGAACGAGCGATTCAATTAGCTGAAGAAGGTGATTGGGTAGTCATTACGGGCAAAGGTCATGAACATTATCAACAAGACTTTGCTTTAGGCACCAAAACAGACCTAGAAACGGTCGAAAAAGTTTATAATCATATTCAAGAATATACAAGCTTAAGTTAACGAGGCAGGGACAAAAGATTTATATTGATAGTAACTCCGTACTTTGGTTGAGTGGTTTGAAGCAAAGTACGGAGTTTCTTATACGCTTCGTCAAAATGCTTCGCTTTCCGCGGGCACGGCCTCAACTTCCCAAAGCTCACTGTCGTTTCGCTTTGCGTGATTTTCGGCTCGTGCTGTTCCCGCAGGAGACTACGCATTTTGACTACGCTTATTAAAGCTTCAATCAAATGTTTCACACTCGTTAATTCCCTTTTATCTCACCCTCGTTTTTTTAACTAAGAAAACTCCTGTCATAGCAGGAGTTTTCAAGGGGGTATTTTCAACCATATAGGAGAGTTAGCTATTTAAATCTACGTGCTTACCTTTGACCAAATATAAGATACCTTCTGCAATATTTGTTACATGATCAGCTGCTCGTTCCAAATAACGACTGATAAAAGCAAGTTGAGTAATCTGACTAATCTCATCAGGGTGTTTCGTCATATGATTCAACATGTTTTCAATTGAAGCCCCGTATTGTTGGTCAACTTGATCATCAATTCGAGCAATTTCAAAGGCTGTTTCAATATCTTCTTTAAAATAAGCATCAATGACTAAGTCCATCATTTGGTCAACCACCGAAGCGGTAGTTAAAATCTGTTGCTTTTCTTCAGGTAATGAGCTGTTTCCAATTCGTTGTACCGACTTAGCGATATTGACACCCAAATCAGCAATTCGCTCGATATCATTGGTTGCTTTTAATGTGATGACTAACCGTCTTAAGTCTTTGGCAACAGGTTGTTCCTTTGCAATCATCCAAATGGCTTCATCATTAATCTCATCTTCAAAAGCGTTAATCTGTTCGTCTTGATCAATAACGCTTTGCGCTAATTCTGCATCTTGTTGATCTAGAGCTTTAAGGGAGTTGGATATAGCCTTTTTGGCCATCTCACTCATGTCTAATACTTTTTCTTTCAGTCCATACAGTTGGTCTTCAAAATTTTCTCTAACCATAACAAGCTCCTCTCTGATTTAGCCGAATCGGCCCGTAATATAATCCTCGGTGCGTTGGTCAGACGGATTTGAGAAAAGCGTTTCTGTATCGTTAAATTCCACAACCTCACCGTTTAGGAAAAATGCAGTTCTGTCCGAAATACGAGCGGCTTGTTGCATATTGTGCGTGACAATCACAATGCTGTAATCTTCTTTAAGTTTCTGGATCAGTTCCTCGACTTTAAGCGTCGAAATAGGGTCAAGCGCAGATGTCGGTTCATCCATTAAAATAACGTCTGGCTCAATGGCCAGTGTTCTGGCGATACATAAACGTTGTTGCTGACCGCCGGATAATCCATAAGCATTTTCTTTTAATCGATCTTTTACTTCATCCCAAATATATGCATCACGTAAGCTTTTCTCAACAATTTCATCTAACGTCTTTTTGTTTTTGATTCCGTGAATTTTCGGGCCGTAAGCGACGTTTTCATAAACGGATTTTGGGAATGGGTTTGGTTTTTGAAAGACCATTCCGACACGTGTGCGAAGGTTTTCTACATGGAATGATTTATTTAAAATGTTCTGGCTTCTGTAATAAATGTCGCCGGATGTTTTAACACTTGGAACCATCTCAACCATTCTATTTAGCGTTTTTAGGAAAGTGGATTTGCCACATCCTGATGGGCCGATAATGGCTGTGATTTCTTTTTCATTAATGGATAAATCAACTTCCTTCAATGCGTGCGTTTCACCGTACCAAAGGTTAAAATTGTCGACTTGAAATATCGTGTTTTGGTTTGTGGCTGCTTGCTTCTGTACGTTTTGCACAGTTGCTAAACTCATGGTTAACACTCCTTTTCCTTAATAACGCTGTTGAAACTTGTTGCGGATGATGATAGCAACAGAATTTAGAATGAAAAGTAATAACAATAAAACAATGATTGTGGCAGATGCGAGTTTGGCATATTCCTCAACTAATACGGCATCCAATGTCCAATAATAAATCTGCATTGGAAGCGCGGTGAATTTATCGGTAATCCCTTCTGGAAAAGGGATGAGTAATGCTGGAATACCGATTACGGTTAGTGGTGCTGTTTCGCCAATGGCTCTTGAAATAGCTAAAATAGACCCTGTTAACATGCCAGGTAAAGCTGCTGGTAAAATAATGCGCCTGATTGTTTGCCATTTTGTAGCCCCCATCCCGTATGAAGCTTCAGTAAGATGTTGTGGGACGGATCTAATAGATTCTTGAGCAGCCACGATGACGATCGGTAAAATGAGTAAAGCCAACGTTAACCCGCCAGCCAATACAATATTTCCAAGGTCCATCGCACGGACAAAAACGGTTAAGCCTAAAATGCCGTAAACAATTGACGGAACACCAGCCAAGTTTGAAATGTTGGTCTGAATTAACGCCCTGGTTCGTCCTTCTTTAAGGTAAAGTTCCAAGTAAAGGGCCGTGCCAATGCCTATGATGATGGTAACAGGAATGACGACGGCCATAAGCCACAGGGTTCCAAGAATAGCGCCCATGATTCCTGCTCGTTCTGGTGCAGTGGATAAATGCCCTGTTAAGAAATCAACATTTATAGCTCCGATCCCTTGTGTGAAAACGCGAATAATTAACGTTGCTAGGACTACTAAGCCGATGACGGTTGCCAATAAAAATATATATTTAAGGATGTTATTTTTAACGATCCTCGTTTTCATTTTCTTTTGAACGTGTTGGATATCCATATAATTCATGCTAGTATTCCTCCCTGAACTTACGAGAGACATAACGTGCTAATAAATTCATGAGTAGAGTGAAAACAAATAACGTCATAGCAACAGCATATAAACTGAAGTAAATCGTTGATCCCGCTGGTGCTTCTCCGCCTGCAACTTCAACAATGTAAGCTGTCATCGTTTGCATCGATTCAGTCACATCAAATGTGAAGTTTTTTGAACTTCCACTTGCAATGGTGACAATCATCGTCTCGCCAATTGCTCGAGAAATGCCTAGGATAAATGATGCGATAATACCGGATAATGCACCTGGAATAACGACTTTGAATGTCGATTCTAGTTTTGTAGCTCCTAAGGCGAAAGCTCCTTCACGAATGGAGTTAGGAACCGAGCTCATAGCATCTTCTGATAATGACGCTATCATTGGAATGATCATGACGCCCATCACTATTCCTGGGCTCAAAATGTTCGTCGCATCAACCGCTGGCCAAATGGATCGTAATATAGGTGTGACAAACGTAAAGGCAAAAAAGCCGTAAACAATCGTTGGAATTCCTGCTAATACTTCTAATAGTGGTTTTAGCGTGCGCCTTGCTTTATCTGAAGCGTACTCACTTAAATAAATAGCTGCCATAATTCCAATTGGACCTGCTACAAGCATTGCAATAAGCGATGACATAATGGTTCCATTAATTAAGGGGAAGATGCCGAATTCAGGATTTTGACTTAATGGCTTCAAGGTTGTTCCAGTAAAAAAGTCACTGATTGGAACTGTCTTGAAAAACTCTATTGTCTCGCTAAATAACGTATAGATAATGCCAATAGTAGTAAGAATAGAAATCATTGCAAATAAGAATAAAATTGATGGGATTAATTTTTCGAACTTGGCACTGAGGCTCTTTTTAGATTTTTTCTGTTGAATTAACTCTTGAACGTTCAAAGTATTCTGTTTTGACTGGCTGTCAGATGTCATGGTGACTCCTCCTTCCATTGGAAAAGGAATGAAATGAGAGCTAAGAAGCTCTCATTTCGGGTTTATTTTAGTTCTTTAAGTTCGTCTGCAAGTTGTTGTGCTTCTTCATCAGGAATTGGAGCGAATCCAACTTCACCTGCGTAGTCATTCACGTTTTCCATTAACCAAATGGAATAGTCAAGTACTTGTGGTTTTTCCTTCGCGTGATTGACGTTTAGATAAGTGAAGACTGGGCGTGTAAAGTTTGCATAAGGCCCTTCTTCACCAATTGTTTCAAGTGAAGGCGCAACTGGCCCATCTCCAAAATCAACTTGAACGGCTTGAACTTTATCTTGGTTGTTATCGTAATAACCAAAACCAAAGAATCCGATTGCATTCTCATCTTCTGAAACAAGAGTAACTAGAGTAGAGTAATCCTGTTGAAGGTTAATATCTTCAACTAAGTCTTGTTCATCTAAGATCTCTTCATAGAAAAACTCGTAAGTTCCATGGTTTTCATTCGGGCCATACGTTTGAATTTTTTCCTCTGGCCAATCCGAGTTAATGTCTGACCATTGTGTGTATTCACCTAGGAAAATATCAATAACTTGTTGCTCGGATAATTCAGTTGCAAATTCGTTGTTAGGATTAATTACGATCGATAAACCATCTAAGGCAACTTTTAATTCTTTAACATCTATTCCTAATTCATCTGCTTTAGCTTGCTCTTCATCTTTAATTTCACGTGAAGCATCATTAAAATCAGTTCCATCCTCAACTAAAAACTTCTCAAAACCTGCGCTCGTTCCTGAACGGCTCACTTCAACAGATACGCCTTGTTGTGCGTTAATCATATATTCCTCTGCCATTCTGGACATTAACGGATAAACCGTTCCAGAACCATCGATGACAACACTACCTTCAAGTTCCTCGCTGGACTCATTCTCTTCGTTTTCACTGTTCGTATCTTCTGGCTGATCGTCTTGACTTGCATTGGACTCGGACTCATCATCAGATCCACAAGCTACTAATGTTGCCATTAATAGAGTAAAGATTGATAGAATAAAAAGCTTTGAGATTTTAGACATTGGAATGTCCCCCTTTAGGAAATTTCTAATTATTTGTTACAAATCCATCATAATAAGGAAAGGGGTAAATGTCTGTAAAGTAAGTGTAAAGATAAGGTTAAGAAAATGTAAATCGTTGTTGTGGCGAGATTGGAGGAGGATGTGAAGAGGGGGTACAACGTAAATGATGCTTGCAAAAATTGTAAGAGGTCACTGGATTTTTGTGCTAAAATAGGTTAGGGGGGAGGTTAATATTATTATGGAAGTCCCTTTTTGGATTATATTCGTATCTATTATTTTCTTTATTATTTGTTTTAGTTACACCCTTACATTTATGGAATACTTACAAAATGGAGAAAAAAGAGGCGCCAGACAATCAAAGGTGGTAGCCATCATTTGTTTAAGTTTAGCTTTTTTAATTCCATTTATTTATAGTTTGGTTTAGATAAGAAAAGTGAGCATCTTCCAAAGGAAATTGCTCACTTTTAGTTCGCACTTAATTTATAAGTTTGAGCCCAATAGTCGCTGAAATGATAATAGATATAAATAAAATTCGTAATAACGAGGCTTTTTCTTTAAATAAAATGATTCCCATGATGGCACCACCAGCAGCTCCAATTCCTGTCCAAACTGCATAAGCTGTACTCATCGGCAAGGCCTCCATTGAGAAGGACAATAGGAAAAAGCTTAATGAAAACGCCAAAATGAGTCCTGCTAAAGCTGTCCACGTTTTGCGCTGATGATAAGTATTGATCATCAACACCCCACTCATCTCAAATATACCTGCTAAAACTAATGCACTCCAATACATTAAGCTTCACCTCGCTCATCTGTTACGAGTTTGAGGCCAATCACGCCAAATAGTAGAAGAGCTATTAAGCCTAGTTGTGAAAAACTAACAGGAACATTAAATAATAAAATATCAGCCAAAACGGTTCCGGCTGTACCTAGCCCAACGAAAACAGCATAAGACGTACCAACTGGCAAAACTTCACCGGACTTTATTAATAGGTAGAAACTAATGAAAATCGCCACCACCGTCAAGCTCCACTCTAATATAGAATCGGCATGCTTTAGGCCGATTACCCACAACACTTCGAAAAACGCACCGACAAACACTTGAATCCAAGCTGCCTGCATATTGATCATCCTTTACTGACAAAAGAAAAACCACCTATTGAATTAGGTGATGTGACACTATTTTATCACTAGTAATAGTGGAATTCTATTGAAATGAAATTCGAACAAAACGTATAATCAATGTTAGGTGTTTAAAGAGAAGGAGAGATCACAATGCAAGCTTGGAGTAAGCGAGTGGTTGAAAATAAAGCCTTTCAAAACTTCATCATCGCTTTGATATTATTAAATGCGGTCTTGATTGGTATGGAAACTTATCCGAGTTTATATCAATCTTATGGCACAATACTACAGGTGCTAGATATAATCATTTTAGCCATTTTTACAATTGAAATAGCGTTAAAGTTAATTGCGTCTGAGCCGACTGGAAAGTTCTTTAAAGACGGCTGGAATGTGTTTGACTTTTTAATTGTTGCTTTCAGTTATATTTTCGTTGGTTCGACTTATGTGACGGTGTTACGTATTTTACGTGTTCTCAGGTTATTTAGAACGATTTCGGTGATCCCGTCATTAAGAAAATTAGTAAACGCTCTTCTAATGACGCTGCCGTCTCTCGGTACAATCATGCTACTTTTAACGATTGTCTTTTATATATTCAGTGTCATTGGAACGGTTCTATACAGTGACGTGAGTACAGAGTACTTTGGAACAATCCAGCATACAGCCCTAACTTTATTTCAAATGATTACGCTTGAATCATGGGCCAGTGGTGTTATGAGGCCGGTTATGGAAGAGGCCCCTTACTCGTGGATTTACTTTGTGTCCTTTATATTAGCTGGTTCATTTGTCGTCCTGAATCTATTTGTTGGTGTCATCGTCAATAATTTTGAAAAAGTCGAAGCCATGGAGTCAGATGAAGAAGAGGATGATTTGAAAGAAGAAATTTCGCAATTAAGACGTGAAATTAAAGAGTTAAAAGATTACATGAAAAACTCTTAGACAACAATTCAGAAAAGTGTCGAAATTTATTGCGAAAATTGTAGTTTAATGGTACTTTAAAGGTAGTATACTTTTCGGTCGTGTTACAAATATTAAAAGTCTATTAAGCCGATTGTTCACATGGAGTGAGTTTATGAGGATACGTCAATTTTTTAGAAACCTAATGGATAACTTCCAGATCAAACAAGAAGAGCCAGCTTTAGCAACATCACATGGTTCAATTAAGGACGAGAAGGAAGAAGCCTATCAACAGATTCAAGCTGCGAAACTGTTTGATCGTGATAAAAGTAGTTCGGGTCAAGAGGAAGAAGTGACGGCATCCGAGCCTTCAACATCTCAGCGCATGCAAGAACCTTCTCCAGATTCGAAAGACTATCGTAAAAAGGATAAAATTGCGCTTGATTTATTAGTTGCGGTCGATCAAATGATGAGTGACCGTGATTTAGTTAAGCAAAATTTAGACGAGGTCAAAGATCGTTTAAAGCATAGCGATGATTACGTGAATAAGTTGACGCAAGAAAAAACGCAATTGCAGAAAACAGTCGAAGAAAAAGACGATGAAATCGGTCAACTAGAAGACCAAATTACGAACCGCAGTCTGAAGTATGATCAGTTGATGGAAGATTATCAAGAAATGCAAATGCGTTTAACACATGAAATTGAAGAATTGAAGAATAATATTAATATCGAAGAAGAGCGCTATATTAAATTAAATGAAGCTTATGAGCGCGAGCAGATGGAAAACATCAGCAAAGTCCAAAAACTTGAAGATAAAATTCGTGAGCTTGATACGAAGAACGAGAATCTCCAAAAGAAATACTACAAGATCCGCGAAGAGAATTCATATTTACTTGGAATGTTCAAGGACTTTAACAATCGCATGAGTTCGTCTTTTAAAGCCTATGACTTAGAAGATGAAATGGAATCAAAAGCGAATGATTCTAGTGAAGAAGAGACAGAGACAATTAAAACTTTCGAACCAGAAAATAAGTAACCATTCTAATGAAGTCGCTTTGCCGACTTCATTATTTGTATATTACCTCTTTTGTTGGGAAATGAGGCAGAAAATATGTCATATACATTTAAACTGTTAGAACTAGTCGAACTAAACCAGGGATATGCTAAGATTCGTCTAACAATTGACCAAAATGAAAAACTCATATGGTTTGAATTGGATGACCAAACGTATCAGTCTCTTAAAGACCATACGACCTCATTAGAGGGTTCCTTATGGCGTTTGTCGTTCACTTCAAAACGTGACCCCTTTACGGATACATATACGAGTACGTTAACCGCAGTTGACGGCTCTTTCCAACGTAAAGTCGATTTTGTATGTTCAAAATCTTACCAGACACAGTTGGAGGAGATCAAAGGGACTGAGAATTTTAAACAAGTTGAACAACTGTCATTTATCCATTTACCTGAAGATTTTGCTCAGTCGATAAATGACCAACCTGATACTGTTCCTGAGCCTGAGGAAGAACCTCAGCAAAAGAAAACTTCGGATGAGTCACAGACATCTAATTGGGCTTCATTTAAAGTGGATGATGTTGTTGAGGAAAAACCAGAGTCCGATTGGCTTAATCAGGTTAAGTTTCCGAAAATTTTTCGAAACGGCTTGCTAGCTGGTGTCGCGTTAGCTGTATTGTTGGCTTTTTCAAGCGAGCACTTCGCAGCTTTTGAAAACGAAAATTCTGAGCCAGTTGCTAATCAAGACGACGAAACCTTGGTATTAGATGCTCATTCAGAAGACGAGGAATCTGATGAGGTTGAGGAGCGTTCGGTTTCAGAGAATTCAACTGAAGAAAAAGATGACCCGTTCCCAATGTACGAAGTTGAAAGCAACCATTTTTATAGCTTGCCAGAAGGGTATGTCGCTCTAACGTTTGATGACGGACCTTCTGTATTTACAAAAGATATTGCAGGTGTTTTAGCTGATTATGGTGTCGCGGGTACGTTTTTCTTTGTAGGACAACATGTTGAAAAGTACCCGGAGGCAGCGGCGTTCGCGGAAGATTTAGGTCATGTCATTGGCAGTCATTCCCACAGTCATGATAACTTAAATCAACTGACACCAAAATTGTTACAAAATGATATGTTGGAAGCCTTGACGGGACTTGAAGGGCTCGTTGGAAGGCAAGTAGAGCTATTCAGACCACCATTTGGTGCTATCAACCAAGATGTTCAGGAAGTTATCCAACAACATGATTTAAAAACGGTCATGTGGAATCGTGATCCACGAGATTGGAAAGCCAATAATGAAACGGATATTATCAATTATTTTAAATCAGTCGACCCTTCAGGAGGAATTTATATTCTTCATGAAAATAAACATACATTAAATGCACTGCCTGAAATTCTTGATTATCTAGAATCTCAAGGCCTACAAGTGGTTGGGATTAAATAAAAAGGATGCCGAAATTGGCATCCTTTTTATTTTAGTGTGGCTGTTGAGATGCATGTGTGAAACCATTTAGTAACTGGTTTTGGGTTTGCTCATCAAACTGTGCCACTTGGTAATAACCTTTGTCATTTTGGTACAGGAATACTTCATAAGCCATCTCAGAAATGTTTGGAACGCTATCTTGAAGCACGCGACGAACAACTGGGTTGGTAGCCTCAAGAGCTGCCATTGTCGACCCAGAAGCACAAGCCTTTAAATGACCTAACATATAGCTGGAATAACACTCATCGGAAAGTTGCTGAGGATTATTTTTTGGTTGCTTTGGCTGACCTGGGGATAATCCGTACGCGACGTCGTTGTTAAGCTCCATGTTGTAAGTTGTTGTCGGTTGAGGTGGGCGCTGACCTGTTTGATAAGCATCCACTAATGTATTGTACATTTGAGTCATGTACTGATGCTGTCTCGTTAAAATATTCTTCAAGTTCTGGTCCTGAATGCCCTGTTCGTAAATTTTGTAATGCTCCATTGTTCCCAATAAAGCACCAAGCACCTCTTTTACATCGTAGATTTCATGAGCAGAGTGGCTTTGTTGAGCTGGCATTTGATTTGAATTCTTCATTTGGCTGTTTGGGTTTTGCTGTTGATCCATATTATATGGCCTCCTTTTTAACAAATTACAACTATTAAGGTGTATCAAATGGATTATTTTATGCATGTGGCATTTTAATAAAATTTATGAATATAAATAACTACCTTGTATTATTCAGTAGTGCATGTTAAGTTATAGTAAGCTATTGAATAATATTCAGTACTGGGAAAAGAGGTATAGTATGAATACTCAATTTAAAAAAGGCATCTTAGAACTTTGCGTTTTAGTATTGATCTATAAAAAGGATCAGTATGGATATGAGTTAGCTCAGAACATATCGGATAATATTGATTTGGCAGAAGGTTCACTTTATCCGTTGTTAAGACGTCTAACAAAAGAAGGTTATTGCACAACGTATTTAGCTGAATCAAAGGAAGGCCCGCCGCGCAAATATTATCGGTTAACTGATAAAGGAAAACAATACATGGACTTTTTAGTAAGTGAATGGGAGTTATTTTCCATCAATGTGAATTTGTTAATTAAGGAGGCATTAAAAGATGAATAAAGACCAATATTTAAAGGAGTTAAAGCAATTATTAGCTCCATTATCTAAAGTAGAGCGGGATGAAATTTTGTATGATTATCGAGAACATTTCGATAACGGATTAAGGGATGGCAAAACAGACTTAGAGGTAATTAACGAATTAGGTTCGCCAGAAGAAGTTGCTGAAAATGTTCTCGAAGAGTTACCTAATTCAAAGAAGAGTATCCATAATACAAACACTGATTTAGTACGTATGGTTGTTTTAAGCATCGTATTAATTTTTATAAATATTATATTTGTATTAGCTCCTTTGATTGGAATTATAACAGCATATTTTGGACTTTATAGTGTCGTAGTCACCCTGATTTTTAGTCCTATGGTATTATTCTTTAATGCGATTGTGAATGGTGTCGGGAGTATTCTCATAAGTTTTTTCCTGGTAGGTGTTGGACTATCGTTAGGTGTTTTAGTATTGCTTGGATTATTGTGGTTAGGAAAATGGTTATTCCGCTTAATAAAAATGTACATTAATTTCAATGTGAGATTGGTGAGGGGGTATTAACATGAAAAGAGTTGCCATTATATCCGTTATTATATTATTTGTTAGTCTGATTGGATTGACCGTTACTGTTGCTATTAATGGTGGTTCAATAAAAGGAATGTTTTTAGGAAAATCAGAAAAGATTGAAGAACAAAAAACATTTGAGAGTCAAGAAATTGATCGAGTTAATATTGAAGCAAATAGTTCAAAACTAAATATATTACCAACAGATGGTAATGAGATTACTGTAGATTATTATGGAGAAAAGTATGTATTCTCTGATAGTCAATTTAAAGTGAATCAAGAAGGGAATCAATTAAATGTTGATTTAAGAGAAAATCAGTCGTTTTTTTGGTTTAATATAGGAAATAGAATGAATTTGGATGTATATTTACCAGAGAAGATTTATGATGCTATCCAAATTGATTTATCAGCAGCAACTGTAAGCATTGATAACATTCAAGTTAGGGAACTAGGAATAGATACAAGTGCTGGGAAGGTGGATTTAACATCCATTGATAGTGAAAAATCAGCTATCGACACTTCAGCAGGGGCAGTGACTATTAATCGTATTACGGGTGACTTAGATATTGATACAAGTGCTGGTAAAGTAGTTGTTGATCTAGAGAGCCTTGAACAAAATATTAATGTAGATACATCAGCTGGTCAAGTAATCATTAATACAGTTGAGCAACCAACAGATATGGTATTAGATTATCGTGCGAGTGCTGGTAGTGCATCGATTGACTTCCCATTAAATTATGAGGAAAATTCCGGTAATCGCATTAAAGGTTCAATAGGAGAGGGTATTTATCGTGTTGACGTGAATACTAGTGCAGGTTCATTTGAATTTAACACAAGGTAGGCGGTCGCCTACCTTTTTTACAAAATGAGTGCTAAGCTTCATTTTAATTTAAGATCATAAAAAACCAACTAGCAGTTTTGACTAGTTGGCATCAATAATTTAGACTTCTTCACCAAAAACATCATGCCATTCATCGCGATTTTCAAGCATTTCTTTCGCAATGTCTTTTGCGCCTTCTAAACTATGGTTGGCAGCCCAACCGCACTGCACTTCATTGCATGCTGGAACTTCATCAGCGTTTAGCACATCGTGTAATGTTTTTTCAATCGCATCTAAAATTTCATCGTAATCATTATGGTTTAGCACAGATAGATAGAACCCAGTCTGGCAACCCATTGGTCCGATATCGATGACATTGTCTAAATGGTTCCGAATGTTTTCAGCCATTAAATGTTCGATTGAGTGTAGACCGTCCATTTCCATATGCGCTTTGTTAGGTTGTTTAAAGCGGATATCGTATTTATGAATCTGATCTTGTTGACCTTTTGTAATTCCGACGAGTCGTACATAAGGAGCTTTGACTTTCGTGTGATCTAAGTTAAAACTTTCAACGTTCATCTTTTCAGTCATTTTAATTCCTCCTTTAACTTTATGATAACACTAGTATTTACGGTAAACAAAAACTGAGAAGGCAATGGCCTCTCAGTTTTATACGTTAACGTGATTGTGGCGGTTCGCAAATTGATTAACTGAACCGACATATTGATTAAGCTTAGATGCGCCATCAATCGCATTTGTGATGAATGTTTTAGCTGATCGAATGGCTTCTAATGGCTCTTGGCCTTTTGCGATATAAGCTGTAATAGCAGATGCGAACGTGCAGCCCGCACCGTGCGTGTAAGTTGTGTCGATGGCATCTGTTTCAATTAAAATAAAATCGCCACCAGCGTAATAAACGTCAACAGCTACATCGCCTTCTACATCTGCGCCACCTTTTACAATGACGTGCTGTGCACCTAACTCGTAAATGCGTTTTGCAGCTTCTTTCATTTCATCCACTGTTGTAATGTTAGACATCTCAGCAAGTTGGCCAGCTTCAAACAAGTTTGGTGTAGTCACATATGCATTCGGAACTAACACATCGCGTAATGCTTGTGAGTTTTCAGGATGCAATGCTTCGTCTTGCCCTTTGCAAACTAATACAGGGTCGATAACCGCTTTTAGGTCGTGTTTATTAATCACTTCAGCAGCTAATTCGATTACCTCTGCTGTTGGAAGCATACCTGTTTTCATAATGTCGACACCAACGCCATCTAAAATCGTATGAAGCTGTGCTTTTACTGTATCAAAGTCAATCGGATAAACATCGTGTGCCCAATCGTTTGATGGGTTTTGTGCGACGATTGTTGTTAAAGCTGTCATCGGATAGATGCCGATTTCTTGTGACGTTTTGATATCAGCCTGAATACCAGCTCCACCACTTGTATCTGAACCTGCTAATACTAATGCTCTTTTCATGTCTTTCCCTCGCTTTCAAATCTTCTGTTGTTATTGTAAGGTAAAAGCTACTACGTGACAACTTTATGATGTTGAGTGTTTTGTTTTTGAAGGAACATGGCTATCAGAATGGGATTCACGCCATTTAATAAATAGCAAGATCATTCCACAGCTGAACAACATAACACTTGTCATGATGAAGACTGATGAAATGTTATACCAACCTGCAACAATTCCACCTAAAACTGGTCCTAGCACATTACCTAAGAAGCGTAGGCTTGTGTTGTAGCCCATGACTTCACCTTGCATATTAATCGGAGCCACTTGTCTTATATAAGCCATTCGAACTGGGATAATCCCACCTAATGTCACACCGAGTAAGAACCTGACGATGACAAGTTGCCATACTTCGTTAACGAACGCACCTGGAAGATAAACCAAGCCAGCTGCAATTAGTAATCCAATGAGAATTTTTTCATAACCTACCCGGTCTGCAATTCGTCCCCAACGCCTAGTCATAAGTAAATTACCTAAACCTGTGATGGAAAAGGCAATTCCTGAGATGAAGGCTAAGTTAGCCGGACCGTTCAGTTCACTAACGTATAAAGCAAGAATCGGCTGGACCGCAAAGTGCGCGACTTGAACGAACATAGATAAAATAATGACCGAGATTAACATTGGATGTCCAATAATAAACGTTAATACTTCTTTTCTCGTATAGCTTTCTTGTTCATTCTCATCGTCTTTCACACGGAATTCTTTTAAACCAAATGCCACTAAAAGGCCTGCTATAAAGATCGTAACTGATGTCATTTGGAAAGCCTGTGCATAACCAAACGAATCGGCTAAAACACCACCAAGCAACGGACCCATTAATGTTCCGGTAACCGTACCCGTTTGCAGGGTGCCTAGGACTCTGCCTGAAATTCCCTTTTGTGTTTGAGTTGAAATTAAGGCTTGTGATAATGGAATGAAGCCAGTAAAAACACCCATTATAAAGCGTAATAAAAATAGTTGAAAGACCGTTTGTACTTCGCCCATTAAAAAGACACTCGTAGCAAGACCGAATGCTGCGATCATAAGAATGGGTTTTCGGCCATAACGGTCTCCAATTCGACCCCAAATAGGTGAGACGGCAAAAGCTGTTAGGAATGTGATTCCAAATGTATAGCCTGCCCAAGTTTGAACATAATCATCGGAGAAATTTCCAAACGTTTCTATATATAGTGATAAAAATGGCATCACCATTGTCATACTTCCGGCAACAAAAAAATTGGCGAACCACATGATCGCCAAGTTGCGTTTTGCTAAGGATTGCTGATCCAACGTTGACCCTTCTTTCTAATATTTCGGTTACCGATTATTTCGTCTTGCTAAATAATATCATAATCTAGGCTAATTGTCGAGATGGTTGCTTAATCATTGTTGTGGTCAATAAAACCAATATTATAACAAGGGTACGAAAGAGTATTGATGAAATGATTGGTAAATGAACCAAAAAATAGGCTGGGAGTGAAAAATGTAAAAGAAGAATACTATTTTGGAACACTGATTTTCAGCGTAGGCAAAAAGCGTAGACTCCGACAGGAACAGCACGAGCTGAAAATCACGCAAAACTCACGGAAGTGAGTTTTGGGAAGTTGAAGCCGTGCCTGTGGAAAGCGGAGCTTTTTGACGGAGCGGTATTAGAAAGACCGTACAATGATTAAAATGATTTACTCATTGTACGGTCTGTATTTTACTTATAAACTTTTGTCCCAGTCTCTATAATTACAATTTAGATAAAACTCTTGGTTTAACAGCTAAACGTTCTGAAATATCACAATCTGTACCGAAAATCTCATCTGGTGTACCAGTGTCAGTAATTTTACCATCTCGCAGAATGACAATGTTATCAGCTAGTGCTTGAGCATCTTCTTGGTCATGCGTAACAAAAATGGATGTCACACCAGTTGTTTTTAAAATTTTACGAAGCTCTTCTCTAATTTTGATCTGTAAATCAGCATCTAGGTTACTGAAAGGCTCATCGAATAGTAATAATTTAGGCTTTGGCGCTAAAGCTCGTGCCAATGCGACACGCTGCTGCTGACCACCACTTAATTCATAAGGATAACGTTTGTCATAGCCTTCTAGATTAACGAGTTCTAGAACTTCTTGTAGGCGAGTTTTCTTCTCTTTGCGTGACCATTTAAGTAGACCAAATTGGATGTTTTCCTTAACGGTCATATGAGGGAATAATGCATAATCCTGAAAAACCATACCAATCCCACGGTTTTCGGGTTGAACAAATTTTGAATGACTGCACATACAGTCATCGCCCACCATGATATTTCCTTTAGTCGGCATTTCTAACCCAGCAATTAATCGTAGCAACGTACTTTTACCACTACCGGACTCACCTAAAATCGTTGTAATACCACCTTTATTAATGGTCAAATTAAATTGGTCGATGGTGAGTTCTTCTGCATTTGGATATTTATAATGTAAGTCTCGAATGTGAACAAACATAGGATTACTCCCTTTCTAAAACATAATGGAAAAAGTAAATCGCAACCGCACTAATAATAATAATCAAAATCGATGGAATGGCGGCTTCATGAATCATTTCATTCGTTGCATAGTTAAATGCGTTGGTCGCAAGGGTTTCAAAGTTAAATGGTCTCAAAATCAATGTTAACGGTAGTTCTTTAAGTATATCTATAAATGCGAGAATAAATCCTCCAAAAATGGCACCTCGAATAAGTTTAAGATCTATTTTGAAAAATGATTGTGTCACACTGTTTCCAAGCATACGTGAAGCTTCAGTGAAATTCGTGCCAATTCGCTCAAATCCAGATTCGACAGAGTTATAAGCCACTGCAAGATAACGAACGATATAGGCAAAAATCAACATCACAACACTTGTGCTTAGAATGTAAGAAGAAGTCCAGCCCCAACTGTAAATAAGTTCGTCAATGCTAATAAATAAAGTCACAATACCTACCGCAATAACTGCACCAGGTATAGAATAACCCAAAATGGTGATTTTAGGGAAAAGTTTTGCAGTTAAACCACGGTGTAATCTCGAGAAATTACTAATAACAATGGCCATAACGGTAATAATTGTGGCAGCAAAGAAGGCTACAAACACGGTATTACCAATAACGGAAAACAACTCATTTGATAAAAACTTTTCGTAAGTTAATAAGGCCCAATAAATTAATTGCAAAAGTGGTAAGATAAACGCGAGCGAAAAGATACCCATGCAATAACTGAATGCCAACCATTTGTTTCGTCCCTTTAACGGAACAGGTTTCAGAAGCTTAACTTTTGTAGTGGTAAAACTAAAACGCTTCCGACCTCGCAGTACACGCTCTAAAATAAGCAGTCCTAATATGATTACCATAAGAGTTCCGGATAACTTGATCGCTGAGTTTAAATCCCCAAGCCCAAACCATGTTTGGAAGATGGCAGTCGTAAATGTCTGAATGCCGTAATATTTTACAACCCCGTAGTCGTTCAACACTTCTAAAATCACTAAGCTGACACCCGCTACGATCGATGCTCTTGTAATAGGGAGGACAACCTTAAAATAAATACGCCACGAGCTACTACCTAAAATTCTTGCATTTTCAATAAGTGATGTTGATTGACGAGCAAGAAAAGCTTTCGTAATTGTAAAAACGTATGGAAATAAAAACATAACAAAAATAAAAATCGCACCAGGCATATTCATGATATTGAAATATTGTTGATTGACGGTGATCTCAAATTGATTTCTTAACGTGGTTTGGATGACACCCGTATAGTTCAACATACCATGATACGTGTAGGCTCCAATATAAGGTGGGATTGCTAACGGCAATATGAGTCCCCACTTGAAAAATCCTCTTAACGGGAAGTCATAAGCTGATATTAACCATGCAAGACTTGTTCCTATAAGAGCTGTAAACACACCTACAAAAAGTATAAGAATGATAGAATTTGTAATATACGTACTGAGCATATGCTCTTTGATATGAGTCCAGTTGTCATTAGATTCACTAAAGAATTGGACAATAATGGATAAGTTTGGCAGTAATATAAGGCTGACAAATATTATACTCAAAATGGTCCAACTATTCATGTTGCTCTTTATATTTCTAAACCAACTCAATTTGTTCACGCCCTTTATTCCTGTACACCACTCCATCTTACAAAAAATCAATACTAGAAGTAAGAGCTTTTAAACACTTGTTGTTAAATAGACAAAATCAGGTTGTTGGAGCAACAACCTGATTAATTTTACTTCCAATTGACTTCGTTAAAGATTTTCACAGCATCTGCGTTGTTTTCTCCTAAGATTGAGAGATTGATATCTTGCTCTTTGAAATCGCCCCATTGCTTGAGTGTTTCAGCAGGTTCGACGTTTGGATTAACCGGATACTCGTAATTTGCACTTGCGAATTGCTTTTGTACATCATCTGACGATAAGAACTCAATTAGTTCAATTGCGTTTTCTTTGTTTTTCGCGTGTTTTGTAACAGCTATGCCACTGACGTTAACGTGAGTTCCTGTTGTATCTTGGTTAGGGAAGAAGACATCTAGTTGTTCAGCCACTTTAACTTCTTCATCATCAGCTGAATTTAACATGCCACCTAAGTAGTAAGTGTTCATGACAGCGATGTCGCCTTCACCAGCCACAACACCTTTTGCTTGGTCACGGTCGCCACCTTGTGGGTCACGTGCCATATTATCAACAATTCCCTCAGCCCATTCATTTGCCTCATCACGTCCGTTTAGCTCAATAAATGAAGCTAGGAGTGACTGGTTATATATATTTTCTGATGAACGAATTAAAACTCGATCTTGCCATTTGGAAGTGGCTAAATCTTCGTAAGTTGAAAGCTCACTCGGATCGACACGATCTTTATGATATACAATGACGCGAGCTCGTTTCGTTAGACCAAACCATTCTTGATCTTCATCACTCAATTTTTTAGGAATATTTTCATTTAATTTGTCGCTTTCTACACTTTGTAATAAATCTTGTTCCTTAGCGCGGTGTAGGCGACCTGCATCTGAGGTGTAGAATAAGTCAGCAGTTTGTTCACCTTCACGCTTCATACGTTCAATTAACTCATCAGCACTACCTTCGATAACGTTAACTTTAATGCCAGTTTCATCTTCAAACTGTTGATAAAGTTCATCGTCAATATCGTAATGACGGCTTGTGTAAAGGTTTAGTTCATCCTCGTTAGAAGAACTCTCGTTGCCACCACAAGCAGTTAAGAAAAGCAATATTAATACAATTGAACTGAAAAACAATATTTTTTTAGACATATTATGTAACTCCCTTTCTAGGTTAATAAATGAGAATAATTATCAATCTCAATATATATTGTTAATGATAATCATTCTCAAGTCAAGGGTTTTTTAAAAAAATAATTCCACTCCCGAAAGAGAGTGGATGAGATTAAAAATCAAATAAGTCACCAGATAAGTAACGTTCGCCAGTATCAGGTACGATGGCAACAATGACGTCGCCTGGATTTTGCCGCTTAGCGACCTCGAGTGCAGCATAAGTTGTTGCACCGCCAGAGGGTCCGACTAAGATGCCTTCTTCACGTGCTAGTCGACGGGTAATATCATATGCTTGATCGTCTTCAATTTTTAGAATTTCATCGCAAATTTCTAGATTTAACGTATCTGGAATAAAGCCAGGGCTCGTACCGACTAATTTATGTTTACCCGGTTTGCCACCTGAAAGAACAGGGGAGCCAGCTGGTTCAACGACGTGAACGGTAAGATCTTGATAAACTTTTTTCAATTCTTCACCCGTTCCAGTTACGGTTCCACCTGTTCCAGAGCTTGCAACGAAGGCAGAGAGTGGTTTACCGATATAATCCATCGCTTCTTGAATTTCCTTTGCTGTGGTGTGGCGATGGGCATCTGGATTGGCTAAGTTTTCAAATTGCATAGGCATAAAGCTGTTTGGAGTTTCTTCTAACAACTCTTTAGCTCGTTCAATCGCACCAGGCATTTTTTGATCGCCAGGTGTTAAAACAACTTCAGCCCCGTAAGCTTTTAATAAATTAATTCTTTCCTTTGTCATCGTATCAGGCATGACTAAAATGGCTTTATAACCACGGGCAGCTGCATTCATCGCAAGACCAATGCCCGTATTACCACTTGTTGGTTCAATGATCGTGGAACCTTGTTTTAATAAGCCTTGTTTTTCAGCCTCTACAATCATATTGAAAGCGGCACGGTCTTTCACACTACCGCTTGGGTTGAACATTTCGAGCTTTAAGTAAACATCAGCACCATTTGCCGGGCTAAGTCGGTTTAATTTCACTAAAGGTGTATCGCCGATTAATTCCGCAATATTATTTACGACACGCATGCTTTCACTTCCTTTAAGTATTTCATATTAATATTCATAGTTTATCAATAGGAATTTGGTGAATTCAACTATCCTGTTTCATACTATCTTACCATAGCATCGTGTAATCCCACGTATAATATGTGTTAAGATAAAAGAAAAAAGGTGAGGAATTTATTCTATGACATTTAAGGATGAACAGGGCATTCATACGGATTTCAAAGAAAAAATGACGTATGGGGATTATCTGGATTTAGATTCGATTTTAAATGCACAACATCGGTTATCTGGGCATCATGATGAGATGCTCTTTATTATTATTCACCAAGTTAGTGAATTGTGGCTAAAATTAACGATTCATGAAATTCAAGCAGCAACTGATGCGATTGGCAACGAAAATTTTGATAGCGCATTCAAGATGCTTTCGCGTGTATCAAGCATTCAAAACCAGATCATAAAAGCTTGGGACGTGTTAGCGACGATGACACCCGCTGAGTACTTGGAATTCCGGGATCACTTAGGCCAAGCTTCAGGCTTTCAGTCGTACCAGTATCGAATGGTCGAGTTTGCGTTGGGCTACAAGACACCTCATGTATTAAAAATTTATGAAAAAGACGCAGAGCTTCATCAACAGTTAAAAGAAGCTTACGAAGCCCCAGGACTATATGACGTTTCGATTGAAGCTTTAGCTAAAGCAGGATTTGATATTGATTCGGATGTGTTAAACCGGGATTTAACGAAAACGTATGAAGCAAATGAAAGCGTTGAGAACGCTTGGACCCAAGTTTATCAAAATGTCGATGACTATTGGGACTTATATGAACTGGCCGAGAAGTTAGTGGATTTAGAAGATTGGATGCAGCAATGGCGCTTCCGTCATATGAAAACAGTTGAAAGGATTATTGGACATAAAAAGGGAACAGGTGGATCATCTGGGGTTGGTTATTTGAAAAAAGTCTTAGATCACTACTTTTTTCCAGAATTATGGAATGTACGGACGAGATTGTGATTGAGGTCGGGAGTAGACGAGAGCTATTCGGGAATAGAGATTGTCCTTTCGGGAATAGAAGTTAGATTTCGGGAATAGACGTTGTCTGTTCGAGAATAAAAAGTAGGTTTTCGGGAATAAACGTTGCCTGTTCGAGAATAAACTGTAGCATTTCGAGAGTAAACGTCTTCCGTTCGAGAATAAACTGAAAAGGCTGGCCTCTATTAGAGGTCAGCCTATTTTTCTAATATGGCACGCACGGGGCTGCCGTCAGCGCCTTCAATGTTTAATGGAAGAGCGGTTAGTTTGTAAATGCCTGGCTCGACATCTATTAAATTCAACCCTTCTAAGATGTGGACGCCGTTTTGCAGTAGGGAGTGGTGTGTGTCTAAGGTTTTACTATCTAATGGATCAACAGATGGTAAATCAACGCCCATGAGCTCGATGCCATTTTCTAAGAAAAATGAACCGAGATCAGGGCTGATAAGCGGCATCGTGGTTGGAAATTCGTCGTCTGTCCACGCATTTGTTTTGAAAATTACTCGTCTGACGTCAGACAAATCAACGTTTTCAACATCATCTAATGTAATCTTTGCTTTTGTTGAGACATCAATAACCATGGCATTTCCAACAAAAATATCTAACGGCAACTGTTCGATCGTTAGGCTGTTGTCTCTAAAATGATAAGGTGCATCGACGTGTGTTGCAGTATGACAGCTTGTCGTAAATTGCCCGACATTTACTGATCCTGTTTCGCTCATAGGCCAAGTTAATTGATAAGAAAACGGCTCATCCCCAGGCCAGGTTGGGGTATGTGCATTCAATAGTCTTGAAATATCAATAATCATAAGGGACCTCCTTAGGCGATGACGTCACGTTCGTTTTTGTATTGTTTGTAGCATTCTTGCTCCATAATGTCTTTGATCGCCATCACGGTTTGATAGATGTCGTGATAGGAAACGTAAAAGGCTACTGGTGCTAAGCGGATGACGTTCGGCGACCTGAAATCAGGTGTGATTTGTCGGTCTTTTAGTGCTTTACAAATACTTGCTGCTTCTGGATGCTCTAAGCAAACGTGCCCGCCACGTCGTTCGTCCTCTTTAGGGTTTCCAATTTCAAATCCAAAATCATCTAAATACTCATTAACTAAATACATTAAATAAGCCGTTCGATGT
The DNA here is from genome assembly GCF_003843875.1 of Aquisalibacillus elongatus. Classification (GTDB taxonomy): domain Bacteria; phylum Bacillota; class Bacilli; order Bacillales; family Alkalibacillaceae; genus Aquisalibacillus; species Aquisalibacillus elongatus. Next base: position 116,685 of record NZ_RKRF01000008.1, read on the forward strand.
AGCGATGTTTGACGGATTGCTTTTATACCAGCTTCCTCAAATAACTCTAAAGAGCCGATCAGTGGAGCTACACTGAAGACGTGAGGTGTGCCGATTTGAAAAGCCCCAGCTTGTTCAGCCGGTGTAAATACATGTTCCATGTCAAACTGCTTTTGCTTATCAGACCCAAACCAACCTGCTAAACCCGGTTCGATGCCAAAATGGCGTTTGTGGACGAAGAGTCCTGCAACGCCTCCAGGACCACTATTGACATACTTGTAGTGACACCAATAGGCGAAATCAGCGCCTACATCATGAAAATGATGGGGGATCACGCCTACAGAATGGCAACCATCCCAGCCAATTGGAATGCCTTTTTCACGAGCGGCTTTCGTAATGCGTTCAATATCTAATAGCTGTCCGCTACGATATAAAACAGTTGGAAGAATGATGAGTGCGATGTCGTCTGTCATGGCTTCAATGATGTCATCTTCCTGAAGGGTTCTTCCGTCGCGGCTTTTAACTCTTACTAAATGCTCGTTCGGGTCTAACCCATGTAACTGAAGCTGGCTTTTGATCGCATAAATGTCTGATGGAAAGTTTAACTCGTCTGCTAAAATTTTCGTCCGCATTCCTTCAGGTTTAAAAAACGTGGAGACTAATTGATGCAAGTTCGTCGTAGTTGAGCCTGTGACAACCACTTCTTCAGCTTTAGCCCCGACTAAGTTAGCCATTTTAGCCCCTAAGCTTTCCGATAAATAAAACCAAGGGTGCTCTCCCTTTGTCCAGCCATCGATTCCGAGGGTTTTCCAGGCTTCCATTACATCTAATAGAGTTTTCTCAGCTCGCTTAGACATGAGCCCTAATGAGTTTCCGTCCATATAAATTTGATCGTCATTTATATAAAATTCTTGCTTATATGATGCAAATTCGTCTTGTTCATCCAAACGCTTGGCATAAGATTCTGTTGGTTCGAACATGTTCATCCCTCCTAGACACTAATATATCATAAAAAAAGAGGTAAGACTTGGTGAGTCTTTACCTCAATAAGTTTTTAAATTCATCTAAATTACTCGGTTTAGCAAAGTAATAACCTTGAAAGTATTTGCAATTTAATCCTCTAAGAAAATTTAGTTCTTCGTTAATTTCAATTCCCTCAGCAATCATGGGAATCTCAAGTTCTTTAGTAAAATTCATGATGCCACGTAAAATCGCTTGGTTCTTCTGGTGTTTATGTATGTCTTGAATAAATTGACGGTCGATCTTCAGAAAATCAATATTGAACATACTAACGTGTGCAATTGATGAATAGCCAGTCCCAAAATCGTCTAAAGCGAAGCGGATTCCAATATTGCGGAACTCATTAATCGTTTTGTTGACGATTTCATAGTCGTGAATAAGCGTCGTCTCCGTAATTTCAAAAATGATTTGGTTTGGATCTACTTGATAATGTTTAAGCGTATCCATCACATTATCTTTAAACGACTGACGCAAGAATCGTTTAGGGGATACGTTGTTCGTAATCGTTAAGCTTTTGTTATTCCAATAATGAAGGGTTTCGCAAGTTCGGTTTAACACGAACTGATCAATTTGATGAATGATACCTGAGCGTTCGGCAATCGGAATAAACACATTTGGCGGTATGTAGCCGTGCTCGGGATGTTTCCAACGAACTAACGCTTCTGCTAATTGTATGTCTTTTTCATCCTGTCCCATAATCGGTTGTAAATGCAACTCAAGTTGATTCTTGTCTACTGCAAAATGAAGGTCTTGTTCAAGTTCAAAATCGTCATACGTTCGTTTTTTTACATTATCTTCAAAAATTTGCCAAGAATTCTTGCCGATATTTTTTACATAATGAACCGCACGATCAGCGTTGTTGATCAATTGATTGAGCGTCGATCCATGATCGGGGTAACGGCTAATACCAATACTTGATGTTACTTGTAAGTGGAATTCATCGATGATAATTTTTCGTTCAAGAGAAGCCTTGAGTTGATTCGCGATATCATGAATGGACTCCTGTTCATGAAGCTTGTTAATCATAATGATAAACTCATCACCATTTAACCTGGCAGCAACCCCACGGTCCTCAATGATGTTTTCAATTTTTGTCGCACTTAACACTAACACTTTATCTCCAATTTCGTGACCTAACGAATCATTAATGGATTTGAAATTATCTAAATCTAGATATAACAACCAAAAAGGCTCAGTATCTCGTTGGTTGATAAGGTGCTGAAGATGATACTCAAAGTTACGACGGTTCTTTAACCCCGTTAAATGGTCGTGATTCGCAATAAACTCCATTTGTTGTTCATGATGTTTCCGTTCGGTAAAGTCGACTAAAACACCATCTATTTGCTTGATCTTTCCTTTTTCATCAAAAATAGGAATTGCTTGTTCTTCAACCCATTTAATTTGAGAGTCACGAGAAATAATGCGGTAGTCGTGCTTCACTTTTTCGCCTCTTAAAATGCGCCGCCTATTACTAGAGAACTTTTTCAAATCAGCAGGGTGTATAAACTTCGTCCAATTAAAGTCATCATGATAAACGTGTTCGAGTTTAACGTTGATCATTCGCTCGATTCCTTTTGAGACATAGTCCAATCGTTTGTGATCGAGGTTAAATGAACAAACAATCATATCAAGTGAATCATAGATTTTTTGCAGGCGCTCGTTATTCGAAACTAAATTATTTTCCATCTCTCTAATTTTAGTGACGTCTTGGACAATTCCAATCAAGCGGTGGAGGTGACCATCAGAATCATAAACGCTATCCCCTCTAATATGGATAATTCTAGTTTGGTGGTCTTTTGTTTTAATGCGATAATCCATTTGATAGCTCGTCCCATTTTGTAACGCTTCATTAACCGTTTGTTTAAAGCGTTTCAGGTCGTCAGGATGGGTGACAATGAATATTTTATCCAATGTTAAGGTTTCCGTTTTCCACTCTGGACGATCATAGATTTGATATACAGGATCAGACCAATGCACCTCAAGGGATTGGGCGTCAATTTCCCAAGTTCCAATATTAACGACCGATTGAGCTGTAATGAGTTTTTCTTTTGTATCATATAATGCATTTAAGTTTCGTTCAGTTTCGATTAAGTCATGGACAATCGTATAAAGACCAACGACTTGTTTGTTAACATATATTGGCGTACTCGTAATTTTTACGGGTATTGAATACCCTGATTTATGTATAACTTTAGAATAATGTTTAACGGATTGACCGGATAAAACTCTATGAAAATGCTTTGAGGTCTCATTGCGATGTTCATCATCAATAAATTGATCGAACCGCTGAAGGTAAAGATCATCCACATGATATCCCAGCATAGTTAGTAATTGTGGGTTAAAATCAATGAGGCGTCCTTCTGTATCAATCGTTACAATTCCATCAGGAAAACGCTGATAAAATTGAACCAAAGCTTGATGATGTTGTTCTAAATTGAGTGCCGGGTGATAGGATGTATTTGTTCCGGTCATGTGTATTTACCTCTCTTTGGCCTTTAGTTCTAGTCAAAAATACTTATATTTAGTATAGCATATTTTGACGGTTCTTTCTATATAACGCGATAAAATGTTTGAATTTATCGAATGTTTAAACTATTTTGTGTGAGGTAGTATAATAAGAGAATAGAATAGGAATTCTATAATATAATAGAGTTGAATAACTAGTAAAGGAGACGTTTGTTATGAAGTGGATGGCCATTATACTGACAATAGTGATGTTATCAGGTTGCGGGATTATAGATGAATTTAATAAAACAGTAGATTACGGTAATGAAACGAAGGATTATATAACTACTATGGTAGGTTACCAAGACGATTTGTCGACATATTTAAATAAAGAGTCACTAACTGAAGAGGATTTTGAAAATTTAAAGTCAATGATGGATGAGATCGAAGGGGAGGTTCAATCGTATAGTGAGGTTGAGCCACCAGGTTTTGCTGAAGGTATTCATGGAGAGATTGAACAACAAAATGATCAAATATTAGAAGCTATTGATGAGGCAAACCGTCAAATTGACAGTGGTGAGTTTGATCAGTCTGCATTTGAAAACTTAGAAATTGTTCAGTCGCTACAAGAGTTAAAATCTTATCGTGATCAAGTCGAAGATATTATGAATAATAATGAATAAAGCCCCTAGACTAGGGGCTTTATTTGTTTAATTAGTTTGAGTCATATGCATATGGTTCAAGCTCTGTTCAAGGTCTTGCCAAATGTCTTCCCAAGCTTCAAGGCCACATGACATTCGAATTAACGTATTAGAAATCCCCATCTTTTCACGGTCTACTTCAGGTACAACCGAATGTGTCATCGTCGCCGGATGCTGAATAATCGTCTCAGCATCTCCTAAGCTAACAGCGATCTTTAAGAAAGATAGCTGATTTAAAAATGCTTGAGCATCTTTTAAGCCGCCTTTAACGTCAAAAGCAATGACGCCTGCACCGAGCTTCATTTGTTTTTGGGCTATGTGGTAATCCGGGTTATCTCGATCAAACGGGTAGTAAACCTGTTCTACATTTGGATGTGCTTTTAAGTGTTCGACGATTTTTTCAGCTGTGTCCGAGTGACGCTCCATTCGAATAGGTAGTGTTTTTAAACCGCGAAGAAGCAACCATGCGTCAAATGGTGACATAGCCCCGCCGATATCTTTTTGTGTCGTCATAGCGACTTCTGAGATAAACTCTTCTTTTCCAACGAGTAGACCAGCTACAACATCCCCGTGACCGCCGATATATTTAGTTGCACTATGAATAACAATGTCACACCCTAAATCTAAAGGTCGTTGAATATAAGGGCTTGAGAAAGTGTTGTCAACGACGACTGGAATCTCATATTCTTTCGCAACACGTGCGACCATTTCTAAATCAATAACCTTCATCGTTGGATTGATTGGCGTTTCAATATATATGACGCTTGTTTCAGGTCGGATGTATTGTCGAATTTGTTCTTCAGTATCCATTGAGATGAAATCGGCTTGGATGTTATATTTATCACGCATAAGTGATAATAGGCCGAATGTACAGCCGTATAAACCTTGTGAGCATAAAATATGATCGTTCGCTTTCGTTAAAGCGATTAAAGTCGCAGAAACTGCTGCCATTCCAGTTGCAAAGCCTAAACCAGCCTCACCGTTTTCCAAAGCGGCAATTCGATCTTCTAGTGCCGATACAGTTGGATTTCCTAAACGGCCGTAAATGTAGCCATCCTCTTCGCCAGCAAACCTTCGTTGACCTTGCTCAGCTGAGTCGAACGTAAATGTTGACGTTTGATAGATTGGTGTTGATAGACTCCCAAGATGGTCCTTAGAATCATACCCAGCATGGACTACTTCAGTTTCAAAACGTTTCTCCTTCATATTTGTTATCCCCCTTATCATTATTCCTATGACAGTTTATTTTCATTGTAACATAAAATTTGAAAGCGCTTTCTTGATTTTGAGTATTTTATTAGTCATAAAAAAAGAGCGAAATCCTACTCGGAATTTCGCTCCCCTTAACCTTCTAAATTAAGTCGTTTCATTTTTCTCAACTGTTGAAAGCGCTCATAAGAGTATAAAACTAACCCAAGCCAAATGAGCGTAAACGTAATGGCATGAACTTCTGTAAAGGCCTCGTCAAATAAGAAAACGCCGAGTATGAGCATGATCGTTGGCGCAAAATATTGGAGAAAGCCAACGAGTGATAATGGGATCCGTTTTGCTCCTTGACCGAATAATAATAGTGGGATCGCTGTTGCGAGTCCTGTGCCCATTAAAATGAGGCCTTCTAATGAGAAGCCCATCGCACCGGCTCCTTCGAACTCCAAATAAAAAATATAGATCAGCGCAATCGGCATAACGATTAGCGTTTCAATGGCTAAGCCAAAAATGGCATTAAGGTCAACGGTTTTCTTAAGAAGACCGTATAGTCCGAACGTGATGGCCATTCCTAATGCAGCCCATGGAACAGAGCCGAAGTTATAGGTCATATAAAACACGCCTGCAAATGCTAGCGCGATCGCAACCCATTGAATTTTGGAGAAGCGTTCTTGTAAAAAAATAAAGCCGAATAAAATGCTAATCAGTGGATTTATGTAATAGCCAAGACTTGCATCTAACACACGGTCTGAGTTGACCGCCCATATAAAAATAACCCAATTAAGGCTAATGACGATTCCGGCAGCTGTGATGCCAAATAGCTTTTTCCGGTAAACAAAGATATCTCGCCATTCCTCAACAAAAAGGGACCAACGACGAAGAAACCAAATGATGATCATCATGATAATAAATGACCAGACGATTCGGTGGGCTAAAATTTCCCATGCTGAGACGTGTTCAACCAGTTTCCAATAAAGCGGTAAAATCCCCCAAAGGATGTAGGCACTTGCTGTATAAATCGTACCGAGGCGTTCTTCCGACATCTGCAATCTCTTCTTTCTGTAACAATTGATTTTAAGAATTTTATAATAGTATAGAATTTTTTGCAATATTAATGCTTAAATTTGTGGTCAAGAATGGTTTTCGTTAAACTGGAGACATAGAAGGAGGCAATGTACGTTGAAATTACATGTAAGTGATCAAGCAGTTGAATGGTTTATAGATGAGATGGACTTAGACGAAGGCGATGAGGTTCGCTTTTTCCCTAAATACGGTGGAACGAGTGATTTCCAAGATGGATTTTCGGTCGGGCTTGAGCCTGGAAAAGCGGATTCTGTTGGAGTAGAGACCGAGAAGAAAAATATTACGTTTCAAATAGATGAAAAAGACGAATGGTTCTTTAAGGAACAAGACTTATACGTCGGAATTAAAGACGAAGAGCTAACCTTTTCAAACGAACCGATTGAATAGGTTAAGGGGGATGTATCATGGCTTGGACAAGAGAGGGAGCGTTTGACTTTTTAAAAACAGTCTATACGGATGAAGTGATGCAGGGAGAAAAAAGACGTGTTTTTAAAATGTTGAATCGCCAGTTGTATGAGCGTTTAGATGACTTGGCCATTAACCAAGCGCTATCGGAGCGCGCAGAAAAACAACTTAAATTTTTTAAAGAGTTTACGTTTATGCCAGGGGATAATATTTTTCAGTCGATGCGGTATTTGTTTTTAATGGCACGAGGTGAAAAAGAACGTGACCGCCAAACGACGGAACAACATTTGAATCGTGTGTACAATTCTTTGTTTAAAGCAGCTGGAATGAAAAATCCGGTCATTCCAGATTCGTTCTGGGAAACGCCACTTGGGATTGCTTGCCGGATTGCAGAGCACGGCGTTGAGGACGTTTATCCAATTTTAGATGACATGATATAACCCTTCTCCAAATTTGGGAGAGGGTTTTTTCGTTAAGATATTAGGTATTATTAATAATTTTTGTTACAATATAAAGGTTGAGTAAGTTTAGAGATAAGGATTTTTCCTTAAGTCATAGATAGGAGAGTATATATGCAAGAGAACAGAGACATTCGCAACATTGCGATTATCGCCCATGTTGACCATGGGAAAACGACGTTAGTTGACCAAATGCTTCATTATTCAGGGACGTTTCGTGAAAATGAACATGTCGACGATCGTGCGATGGATTCAAATGATTTAGAACGTGAGCGCGGAATTACGATTTTAGCGAAAAATACCGCAATTAATTATGAGGATACCCGAATTAATATTTTGGATACGCCTGGTCACGCCGATTTCGGTGGCGAGGTTGAGCGAATCATGAAAATGGTTGACGGTGTGTTGTTAGTGGTTGACGCCTATGAAGGCTGCATGCCGCAGACACGTTTTGTATTGAAAAAAGCACTTGAAGATGGCCTGAAACCTGTTGTCGTGTTAAATAAAATTGACCGACCGAATGCTCGTCCGAATGAGGTTGTTGATGAAGTATTAGATCTCTTTATCGAATTGGGTGCTGACGATGATCAGCTTGAATTCCCAGTTGTTTATGCTTCAGCGATTAACGGTACATCAGGTGAGGAGCCAGAAGAACAGGAAGAGACCATGGAGCCAGTCTTCAAGGTTATTTTAGACTATGTACCAAAGCCAAAGCGTGAGGTAGAAGCACCACTTCAGTTCCAGATTACGATGCTTGATTACAATGATTATGTTGGTCGTATCGGTGTTGGACGTGTTTACCGAGGCCGTATGAAAGTCGGCGATCATGTTGCCTTAATGAAAAAAGACGGTGGTATGAAAAAATATCGCGTGAGTAAGCTTTTCGGTTTTATCGGTTTGAAACGAGTTGAAATTGAAGAAGCAGAAGCGGGTGACATTGTTGCAGTTGCTGGTATGGAAGACATCAACGTCGGTGAGACGGTTTGTGATTTAGAGAACCCAGAAGCACTGCCAATTCCTCGTATTGATGAGCCGACACTTCAGATGAAGTTTGTCACTAATAACAGTCCTTTTGCTGGACGTGAAGGTGATTACGTGACAGCACGTAATATTCATGAGCGTCTTATGACACAGCTTGAAACAGATGTCAGTCTGCGAGTTGCAGAAACAGAGTCACCGGATGAGTGGATTGTATCCGGTCGTGGTGAGCTTCACTTATCGATTTTAATCGAAAACATGCGTCGTGAGGGATTTGAATTACAGATTTCCAAGCCACAGGTTATTATTAAAGAAGTAGATGGTGTAAAATGCGAACCGATGGAACGTGTTCAAGTTGATGTTCCAGAAGAATATCAAGGTGCAGTCATGGAATCACTTGGTCAGCGAAAAGGCGAAATGCTTGATATGGTTAACCAAGGAAATGGCCAAGTACGCTTGGAGTTTAAAGTGCCATCAAGAGGCTTGATTGGTTACGCAACAGAATTCATGAGCCAAACACGTGGTTACGGCATTCTAAACCATACGTTTGATGATTATGCACCAGTTGTAGACGGTACCGTTGGTGGTAGACGCCAAGGCGTACTTGTCGCGCAAGAAAAAGGTAAAGCGACGAACTATAGTATTTTAGCGCTTGAAGATCGTGGTGTTATTTTTGTTGAACCAGGAACAGAGGTTTACGAAGGCATGATCGTAGGAGAGCATAACCGCGAAAATGATCTGACGGTTAATATCTCAAAAGAAAAGGCACTTACAAACGTTCGTTCGGCGCATAAAGATAACACGCAAACGATTAAATCAACGCGTAAATTAACGCTTGAAGAAGCGATTGAGTATTTAGATGATGACGAATATTGTGAGGTAACACCTGATTCAATTCGTCTTCGTAAGAAAATCTTAAATAAAAGCGAACGCGAACGCGCTCAGAAAAAAACTAAATTAAATAGCTAAAATGATAATCCACTGGTTTACAACCAGTGGATTTTTTTTAGTTTTCAAATACATTTTTAATTGGTTCCATTTTTCACGCTTTCAGACCAAGTTTTTTGAGGAATGGTTATAAATTTGAGTTTTTCAGCACATTAATTTTGCATTTCAGACTTTTTGGCACAAAAAAACCACCTGCGCAATTGGCAAGTGGTCACAATACTTATTGAAAGTGCGGGTCCATTAGCAGGCGGTCAATTTCTTCCATATGCCCAGTTTCATCGGCAATCATATCGTCTAATTTAACCGAGAGCTCCGTTAATTTAAGTTCTTCGGCTTGTTGTTTGCGTTCCTCATAACGATCAATCGTTGCTTTTTCTGAGTCGCGAGCAGCTTCGAGCATTTTCTTTACGTCAGTCTCTTGTGGAACAGGAGCGGGTTTGACTGTTGGAGTTCCACCAAGCGATTTAATTTTTTCAGCTAAGTATAAAGCATGACCTTGCTCGTCTGCGATTTCACCTTCGAAAAAAGGTTTTAACGTTGAGCGATATAAACCTGAGACAACCGCTGCGTTGTTCGTATACATGATCGCAGCCGTATATTCATGACTTAAGTCTTCGTTTAATCCTTCAATTAACGCTTTCATTTTTTGATCCATATAACATCCACCTTTCTTAATGGAATTGTACTTTATGTTTTCCCTGTGTAATTTGGATTAAACATAAAAGTCGCATAAACGGTTGTAAAAGACCGCATAAATCATAAAAAGGGCGCATAAATTGATATCATGGGTAACGTTCGACAAGATTCGTGGCGCATAAATCTGAAAAACTAGCGCATAAATGAACAAAAAGAGCCCCCGTAAAGGAGGCTCCTCATTAAGATGCGTCACGTTTAAAAAGTTTATTTAATTCATGATCGATCTTATTAAGATGTGCATCTTTTCCTTGGTTTTGGTATTTCATTAAGGCTTTTTGGATGTGATGCATGGCAGAGTCAATATGTTGTTCTGTGTTTCCTTTTGTTTCAATGTTCTCAGTAAGCTCTACTTCAAGTTTTTCTAATAAAAATTCATTTCCGAACTGATCTGCAAGCTCGACTAGTTCTGATGCAGAGTAATCTAGTAGTTCTGCACTTACCACATCGTCCGCATCTCTCGGCATGATTTTATACTCGTCGTAGTTATACGTTAAAACGCCTGTGATGGACTCATAATACTCACCTTCGTTAACTAAATGCGTATCAGAGTCAATGACGAAGTGTCCATTTTCATCGTAGGCCTGGTAATTGTTAAAGCCGTCTTCACCTTCAACATAAAATCCTTTAAGTGTTACAAGTTGACCTTCTAATTCCTCGCCAACTTGGTCTGATGTAATAACCGCAGCATCTGGTACGCCGACACCTTTTTCTACAACGTTAATATTTTCATCGCTCGGAATAATTTGTAGTAATCCAAAATATTCCTCTGTGCGTGCTTTAGCACTAATTTTGTCGCCCACTTCAGCGCCGATGTCATTTGCTCTTACTACCATACCAGCTGTGTCATCTTGCACGTAATAGTTGTACATACCGCCCTCATAAAACGCTGCTGTTACAACGCCTTCAATATGAACGCGTGTATCAAGCTCAGCGTCACGAGCAGACTGAATGGATTGAAGTGGAATATCTTCGGTAACATCATCTTCACTTCGAGGCATTAATTTAAATTCGTCAAAATTATAATCAACAACCCCGACAAGTTCATCGTATGTTTTACCAACTTCTAAAAATCCGGCATCGTTATCAATAACAAACTCACCATCAGAATCGCGCGCCGTATAATCGTTGTACTGATTGACGGATAAAATTTCAACATCTTCCATTTTAACTAGTTGAGCTTCAATAGATTCACCAAGTTCAGAAGACGTAACCAAAGCCGGGTCAATGGGTGAGCTGTCTTCTTCGATGATTTCAGCATTAGCATCAATGATCTGCAACATGTCGTAGTATTCATCTGTTACACCAGCTGCGCGGATTTTATCGCCAACGTCAGCTTCTAAACTATTGGTGCGTACAACAATCCCAGCTGTGTGATCTTGCACGTAATAGTTCGTTGCGTTGCCACTTTCAACTTTATGAGTTACAGTTCCTTCGATTGTAACGTTCGTACCGAGTGGTGCTGTTCTCGCATCTGCGATAATAGGCTCGCGTTCGAATGCTGGTTCATAACCTTCTTCTAATGCGGTTAGTTCATCTTCAAAAAAGATGCGTTTATCAACTGGCACTTCTGACCAATTCGCAGGCAAGTAGTAAAGTCCAGTGTCCGAGTTGGCAACATACCGATGAAGTGCATCGCCGTCATAACGTGCTCGGAAGACAAATGGTAATTCCATTAAAGGAATATCTTCAGACCAAATGCCTCTTTGGTTATCTTTAGCCTCACGAACGGCATCCTGATACTCTAGGTAAGTATCCTCAGGTCCAGTTGGCCAAATAAAATACGTAGATGCGTAACCTTGTCTGACTAATTCGAGGTTTGTATTTAATTGATCATCTTTACGAACGACTTCACCTAAAACACGCCCGTAAGTATCTAAAGGTTCTTCGCCTACTTTAATAATGACTTCATCACCTGACTGGAGTAATTCATTTAAGTAATTCGTCGCTTGTTCGCCGTGGTATTTTTGCGAGTGGTTCGGGTCTTCTAAGATTAAATCTTCATCATAGTCGTTTTGATGATAGGTTTCAGGTGTATCCATGTTTAGAAAACGAATTGTCGTTTCGCCTAAAATCGGTTCATTAACATGAATCGTATCGCCGTCTACGATACGGTCAACCGTACGGTGGTATTCTTCTTTAATATCATCATCAGGAGGTGTCACTTCTTCGTGGCTGCCGATGTGGTCAAAAGTATCTCGTGGGAATGCCAGCCATTCATCTGCTGGGTCAAAATCGTCTAATGCATTTGTATCGCCACTTGTAATAGAAATGTCTCTTACAAGCGTCATATCTTGAGTTTTGTTTAGATTATCTCCCCAGTAATCACCAGGGTCTTCACCGACTTTTCCGATGGAATCAACAACGGTACCTTCGCGGGTTTCATCGTTATAGTCTTTGAAAAGTACAATGGCGTCGTCTCCATTGAAATTATAAACAAATGAATTTCCTGAAACGTCTGCTTGGTCTAAAATAGCCTGATCAGCATCACTATGGGCCATCACGAATGTTTCACCAGAATCTAATGTCCCGGATAAATTTAACTCGTTTGCGTAGCCATCACCTGGCTCAAACGAGGCACCATTCGTGAAACCGACAATGGAATAAGAGCTTAAATCAACGGTGTCACCCGTTCCATTGTAAATTTCAATTGCTTTGTTGTAACTAGAACCCTCAATGTATTCTGAGATGATTAAGTCGTCATGTGAATCTGCGCTAGCTTGTGTGAAAAAGATTAATGTAAGAATTAACGGAATGATAGAAACTAATGTTAATATCTTTCTCATCATTTCCCTCCTCAAATTTTGTACAAGTTCATTATATAGGAAGGACGCTTTTATTTATGTAAATTTTCCGTAAATTATTAAAAATAAGTCATTAGTCATATGAAATTAACTTTTGTTAGTAAAAAAACGAGCAGCTCGTGGCTGCTCGTTTTTTTATTATTCTTCAATATAAGTGTCTCTGAATTGGTAAATACCATTACCTGCAACACTGAAGTCCTTAACGCGGTCGTTTACACCTAGTAAGTAAGTTTGGTGGTGAACGTAGTGCATAGGAGCTAGTTCAACTAATTTTTGTTGAAGTTCACTGTAAAGTTCTTTACGCGCTTCAGGATCTGATTCTTGTCTAGCTTGATCTAGTAGCTTGTCTACTTCTTCATTTTCTAGGAATGTCATGTTACCTGCTTCTCCGTGTTGCTCTGAGTGGAACAGGTTGTAAGTTGCATAGTCAGCGTCCATTGTTGGCGTTGACCAACCTAAGATGAATAAGTCATGGTCACCGTTACTAGCTTTATCGATAAATGAACCAAACTCAAGACCTTCAATGTTCACTTCAATGTTTAAGTCTTCTAGTTCGCTTGCTACATATTCAGCCATGTACATACGTTGTTGGTTATCATTATTCGTCATTAGGTTTAGAGTCAAACCGTCACCATAGCCAGCTTCCTCAAGTAAAGCTTTAGCTTCTTCTTTATTATATTCGATTCCTTCGACTGACTCGTCGTGGCCGAATACAGTTGGTGGAACAGGGCTGTTTGCAGCTACTCCATAGCCATTATAGATACCTTCAATAATTTCTTCTTTATCAACTGCCATTGAGATTGCACGACGTACGCGCTCATCATCTAATGGGCTGCTTTGTGTGTTGAAACCAAGGTAAGATAATGAAGTACTTTCTTGTTCTAATAGTGAGGAATTTTCACCATTCTCAACACGACTTACACTATCAGGACTTACGTTCGCCATGATGTCTACTGAACCAGTATCTAATTCGGCAAGGCGTGTTGAATTTTCTGAAATAACTTGGAACGTAATGCTATCTAATTTAGCTTGGTCGCCCCAGTAATCTTCGTTTTTAGTTAATACAACACTTTCGCCTGGTGTCCATTCATCAAATTCGAAAGGTCCAGTACCAACTGGGTTCTCGTTAATATAAGAACCAGGGCTTTCGCCGTTTTCTACAGCTTTAGCGTCTTCTTCAATAACCTTAGGACTCATAATAGATGTACCAGTATGAGCTAGATTATTGATTAAAGGTCCATATGGATATTCAAGATTGAATCGTACTTTAAACTCGTCTACCACTTCTACTGACTCAACTGCTGCAACTAATGAAGCTTGTGGAGATGCAGTATCAGGGTCCATTAAACGATCGAAGTTCGCTTTAACAACTTCTGCGTTTAAATCTGATCCATCGTGGAATTTAACACCTTCACGAATTTTGAATTCATATGTTGTGTCATCAATTACTTCCCAATCCTCAGCTAAGCGAGGTTGAGCTTCCGTATTCTCATCTAAGTAAACAAGTGTTTCAAATACGTTTTCTTGTACGTTACTAGATGGAACATCGTTAGAACCTTGTGGTGAAATTTCAGAAATATCAGCAGGTACAGCGATTGTTAAATCTCCGCCTTCACCTTCACTAGTTTCTGTCTCACCTTCATTTTCTCCTTCTTCAGGAGTTTCATCTACTTCGCCGTCGCCAGCACAAGCAGATAGTACAAGTACTAGAGCTAGTAATAAACTAGTTAACCCTAAAATACGCTTTAGTTGCATTTTTGATATACCCCCATAAGATGTTTTTTCTTACAACGTTTATTATACGCGTAATTATTTTATAATATATCTGATATTGTCGAATTTTACAATATGTTGTCGAAAAAGGTTATAAATATTAGAATAATTTACATATTAGAAATTTTTTAATTTGCATTGTATCTAATCAAAATCCCTTGTAAGATAATTTTTACGTCGCTCTAACACACAATAAAAATTTTTTAAAAATTAAGGTAACGGGAGGTAATAGAATGGCAAGCGGTCATAGTTCTACAGAAGAAATGGCACCTAAGAAGATCAAAAAAGAAAGACCAGCCGTTAGAGCTTTTAAAGATTTTTATCATCGATTAAAGAAAAATAAAGCCGCGTTAGTTGGCGGTTATTTAATCATATTTTTAATCTTGGTTGCCACAATCGGACCTTTTCTTACAACTGATGGAGTTAATGAAGTTAACTATACTCAAAAATTAGAATCACCATCTACTGAAAATTGGTTTGGGACAGACCACCAAGGTCGTGATATTTTTACACGTATTATACACGGTACAGGTTATACCTTATTAGTTGGATTTTTATCCGTGTTAATGGGTGGAATTGTCGGTACCTTACTTGGAATTGTTTCAGGTTATTATGGCGGAAAAATAGATACAGTCATTATGCGATTTATGGATATCCTATTAGCATTTCCAGGAATCTTATTAGCTTTAGCGATTATCAGTATTTTAGGTGGTAACTTCATTAATGTTATTATCGCAGTCGCTATATTCTCAATTCCGACATTTGCGAGGATTGTGCGTGGTTCTACACTTGCGACAAGAGAGTTAGAATACGTTGATGCGGTCAAAGCATTAGGTGCAAAAGATAGTCGAATTATATTTAAGCATATTTTGCCGAATGTGTTATCACCATTAATTGTACAATCTACACTTCAAATTGCGACAGCCATATTAACAGCAAGTGGTCTATCATTCTTAGGGTTAGGTGCACAGCCGCCTTCACCTGAATGGGGAGCTATGCTAAACGACGGTCGTAACTATATGCTCGATTATGGTTATATTGCACTTTTCCCTGGTTTAGCGATTGTACTTGCCGTGCTAGCGTTTAATATATTCGGTGATGGATTAAGAGATGCTCTAGATCCGAAATCTAAGAAGTAAGGAGGAGGGTGTGTAATGTTTAAATTTGTCGTCAGACGTCTTTTTCAATTAATTCCGGTATTACTTGGTGTTTCTATTTTAGTTTTTGCCATGATGCACCTGACTCCAGGTAATCCAGCGAAAATTTTAGCTGGACAAGGCGCATCGGCAGAAGCAGTAGCCAATATGGAAGAAGAAATGGGATTAAATGATCCAATTATCGTACAATACGGTAACTTCTTATATGATGCAGTAACGCTTAATTTTGGAACGTCGTGGAAGTCTGGCCTAGAAGTGTCAAAAGAGATCGGTCCTAAATTTGTGGTTACAGTTGAATTAGCTTTATATAGTACGATGTTAAGCTTATTTATCGGTTTAATCGCAGGTATTGTTTCAGCTGTTCGTAAATATACGCTATTAGACGTTTC
This sequence comes from Aquisalibacillus elongatus, assembly GCF_003843875.1. Classification (GTDB taxonomy): domain Bacteria; phylum Bacillota; class Bacilli; order Bacillales; family Alkalibacillaceae; genus Aquisalibacillus; species Aquisalibacillus elongatus. Next base: position 132,724 of record NZ_RKRF01000008.1, read on the forward strand.
CATTATGATTATTGCTTTATTCGGTTTATCAATGCCGAACTTCTGGTTAGGAATCATGTTAATGCAATGGTTCTCTATTCAATTAGGTTGGCTACCAGCAACCGGATGGGGAACACCTGAACAAATAATATTGCCCGTTATTACTTTAGGAACAGCTGGAGCGGCTGTAGTTGCCAGAATGACGCGTTCTAGTATGTTAGATGTCATTTCACAGGATTATATCCGTACCGCTCGTGCTAAAGGATTAAAAGAAGGCATAGTGATTTATCGTCACGCGCTTAAGAATGCCTTGATACCAGTTGTGACAGTCGTCGGTTTACAATTTGGCTTATTACTTAGTGGAGCCGTTTTAACAGAAACTGTTTTCGCTATTAATGGTATTGGTGGTCTAATCGTCGATCGAATTAACGCGAGAGACTTCCCTGTTGTACAGGCTTCTGTCCTTGTAATGGCAGTTGTGTTCGTGTTTGTTAACTTATTAGTCGATTTAACGTATAAATTCCTAAACAAGCGTATTGACCTTGATTAATTATAGAAGAAATGAGGTGAGTTTCCGTGAGTGAGGAAATCATTTTAGATATAAAAAATCTACAAACAGTTTTCAGAGATGAAGATTCTGAAGTCCGAGCTGTAGATGGTGTATCTTTTTCTTTGCCTAAGGGTAAAACATTAGGCGTCGTCGGTGAGTCGGGCTCTGGTAAAAGTGTGACAGCTCTGTCGATTCTCCGCTTAATTGACCACCCAGGTAAAGTTGAAGGTGGCGAAATAAACTTTAAAGGCAAGGATTTAACTAAAATCTCCGATAAAGAAATGAGATCCATTCGTGGGAATCAGATCTCAATGATCTTCCAAGAGCCTATGACATCATTGAATCCTGTTTATACGATTGGGCAACAAATTCGTGAAACCTTAAAGGTTCACCAAGGCTTAGGTAAACAAAGCGGAAATGAGAAGTCGGTTGAACTGCTTAAATTAGTAGGAATTCCGTCTCCTGAAGACCGTATTAAACAGTATCCGCATGAGCTATCAGGTGGTATGAGGCAACGTGTTATGATCGCGATTGCACTCGCTTGTAATCCGGAATTGCTCATTGCCGATGAACCGACAACGGCACTAGACGTGACGATTCAGGCGCAAATCCTTGAGTTGATTAATAGACTGCAGGATGAAATGGGTATGTCCGTTATTATGATTACTCATGACATGGGGGTTGTCGCGGAAACTTGTGATTATGTTGCCGTGATGTACGGTGGTAAAGTCGTCGAATATGCGGATGTCAAAACATTATTTAAAGACCCAAAACATCCTTATACAGTCGGTCTATTAAACTCTATCCCTCGACACGATATTGATGTTGATGAATTAGAGCCTATTCGAGGCAGTGTGCCAAGCCCGAAAGATATGCCAAAGGGTTGTCGCTTTGCTTCAAGGTGTCCTTTTGCAACTGACTTGTGTGTAGAAGAATTACCGTCATTAGACGAAATTGAGGATGGTAACGAAGTTCGTTGCTGGATTTACAGTGACCGTTGGGATGGCGATCCGGAGGTGAAAGAGCATGGCCCAAAAAGAACTTCTTAAAGTCAAAAATTTAAAACAATACTTCCCGATTAAAGGCGGTTTCTTTGGCAGAACGGTCAACCATGTTAAAGCGGTTGATGACGTGTCATTTGAAATTAAAGAAGGGGAGACGTTAAGTCTAGTTGGTGAATCTGGTTGCGGAAAGTCAACAACCGGCCGTGCGATTTTACGCTTGGATGATCCAACTGAAGGAACGATAGAGTTTAATGGAGAAGATTTACTTGCCTTAAACAAAAAAGAAATGCGTAATCGTCGTAAAGACATTCAAGTTATTTTCCAGGATCCTTATGCGTCCTTAAACCCTCGTCAATCGGTATATCAAATCTTGGCTGAGGCCATGGAAATTCAGAATGTCGTACCAAAGCAAAAACGTCGTGAACGCGCAATTGAACTACTTGAGACAGTTGGGTTAAACGGTGATCAAGTTGACCGTTATCCTCACGAATTCTCAGGTGGTCAGCGTCAACGTATTGGAATTGCCCGTGCGTTAGCAGTAGAACCGAAATTAATAATTTGCGATGAAGCGGTCTCGGCATTAGACGTTTCCGTACAAGCCCAAGTGTTAAACTTGTTGAAAAAGCTTCAACGCGAATTTAACTTAACGTTCTTGTTCATCGCCCACGACTTAGGCGTTGTGCGTCACATTTCTGATCGTATTATTGTTATGTATTTAGGTAAAGTTGTTGAAATTGCAGATAAGAAAACGTTATTTGAAAATCCACAACATCCTTATACAAAAGCGTTATTATCAGCTATTCCGACACCAGACCCAGAGGTTAAGAAAGAGCGAATCGTATTAGAAGGTGACGTACCTTCGCCGATCAACCCGCCGTCTGGTTGCAGGTTCCACACGCGTTGCCCGTTCGCAACGGAAGTGTGTGCTGAAAAAGTACCTGAACTAAAAAATCATGGTTTCATGGAAGAAGGCCACCGAGCGGCCTGCCACCATGTTGATGAGATTGCATCAGGTGAATTAGGTCCAAAATATTAATGAATGAAGCCTCCTGAATTTTCAGGGGGTTATTTTTTGTGAAAAGAGCGCATAAACGATCCCAAAAGGGCGCATAAATTTGAAAAAATGTAACGTTCGACAAGATTCGTGGCGCATATATTGAAAAACCTAGCGCATAAATCGAAATACCCGGCGCATAAATACAGCTTTATCTAAAAATTTTAAAATAACTGTATTTGTAAGCGTTTTATCATACGTTTACCAATCGCCAATAAAAAATGTTATGATAGAGTGGGTTTCAATATTTAACGTTTTAATAGGAGGTAAAAGGAATGCCAAGTGACACGTTAAATCAGTTTTTAAATGACAATTTAAACGAGTTGAAAGAACAAGGACTTTACAATGAAATTGATGTCGTCGAAGGGGCTAATGGACCGAGAATTCAGATTGATGGTAGAGACTTAGTAAATCTATCTTCTAATAACTACCTTGGATTAGCAACTGACGAGCGACTTAAAGAGGTAGCTAAAGATGCTGTCGATTCACACGGTGTTGGCGCAGGAGCTGTTCGTACAATCAACGGCACACTCGACCTTCACGTTCAATTAGAAAATAAAATTGCTGAGTTTAAAGGGACGGAAGCAGCAATCGCTTACCAGTCCGGTTTTAACTGTAATATGGCGGCAATATCCGCTGTGATGGATAAAAACGACGCTATTTTGTCAGATGCATTAAACCATGCGTCAATTATAGATGGGTGCCGTTTATCAAAGGCAAAAATTATTCCTTTTGAGCATTCAGATATGGATGATCTTCGTCAAAAGGCGAAAGAAGCGAAAGAATCCGGTCAGTATAATAAAATTATGATTATTACAGATGGCGTTTTCTCAATGGATGGGGATGTTGCGAAATTGCCTGAGATTGTCGAGATCGCTAAAGAGTTTGACTTAATTACGTATGTCGATGATGCGCATGGCTCAGGTGTATTAGGAAAAGGCGCAGGTACCGTGAAACATTTTGGACTACAAAATGAGATTGACTTCCAAATGGGAACGTTATCGAAAGCCATTGGGGTTGTCGGTGGTTATGTTGCTGGTAAACAAAACTTAATCGACTGGCTCAAAGTGCGTTCTCGTCCGTTCCTATTCTCAACATCATTAACTCCTGCTGATGTTTCCGCAACAACAAAAGCGATTGATTTATTAATGGAATCAACAGAGCTTCAAGATCGCATGTGGGAAAATGGCGACTATCTCAAGAAAGGCCTAAAAGAACTAGGCTTCGATATTGGCAATAGCGAAACACCGATTACGCCTTGTATCATTGGGGATGAAAAGACGACTCAACAATTCAGTAAGCGTCTAAATGAAGAAGGCGTGTATGCGAAATCCATTGTTTTCCCAACGGTTCCAAAAGGGACAGGTCGTGTTCGTAATATGCCAACAGCCGCTCATACGAAAGAGATGCTAGATGAGGCACTAACGATTTATGAAAAAGTCGGAAAAGAAATGAACATTATATAAAGTATCTAGGGGAATAGGAGGAAAACGGAGATGAAGAAGATTTTGATCACGGGGGCGCTTGGTCAAATCGGATCCGAGCTAACGATGGCGCTACGAGAGAAGTATGGCCAAAACCAAGTCATCGCAACGGATATCCGTGAAGCTGACAGCCCTGTAGTGACAGAAGGTCCGTTTGAAGTATTAGATGTAACAGATTATAACGCTATGTATGAACTTACCGAAAAGCATGAAGTGGATACTATCATGCATTTAGCAGCCCTTCTTTCTGCTAAGGCTGAAAATAATCCGAAATTTGCTTGGGATTTAAATATGGGTGGTTTAGTGAATGCTTTAGAAGTAGCTCGTGAGTTGAATCTGAAGTTTTTCACACCAAGTTCCATCGGCGCTTTTGGTCCAACCACGCCAAAAATAAAAACACCTCAAGATACCGTGCAACGTCCAACGACGATGTATGGTGTGAATAAAGTATCCGGAGAATTGCTTTGTGATTATTACTATTACCGCTTTGGCGTTGATACACGCGGCGTTCGTTTTCCTGGTTTAATTTCATATGTGACTGAACCGGGTGGCGGTACAACAGACTATGCGGTTGAAATTTATTACGAAGCGTTAAAAAATAAGAAGTACTCTTCCTTTATTGCAGAAGGAACGTATATGGATATGATGTACATGCCTGATGCAATCCAAGCGATTATTCAGTTGATGGAAGCTGATGGGGACAAATTAGAACATCGCAACGCCTTTAACGTGACGGCTATTAGTGCCGCACCAGAGGATTTTGCGAAAGCTATACAGAAACATATTCCAGATTTCGAACTCACATATGAGGTCGATCCTGTACGCCAAAGCATCGCTGAAAGCTGGCCAGATTCGATTGATTCGGATTGTGCGAAGCGTGAGTGGGGCTTTGAGCCGGAGTATGATATAGATAAAATGACAGCGAATATGTTAGAAAAGTTAAGAGAAAAGTTGGGCTTGTAAGGAGCCCAACTTTTTCTTATTAATGATAACCTGCAGGTAAATCAAGAAAACCTGCGTGTAATTTTAAAAATCTTGCAGGTTAGTTCGAAAAACCTGCTGATATTTTTTAGTTAAAAACTTCATCCAATCGACTCGCATAAAACTCAAGTGCACGAGAATATTGTTTGATGGATTCGTCGTCCGTCGTTTCTAACAGTTTCGTCATCACGATTTCCATGGCGAGATCCGTATCACCTAAATTATAAAGCGTCATTGCGAAAAAAACATAAAACGCATTATAATCTGGAAATTCGCTCATGCCTATTTCAAGTGTCTCACGTGCGTTTTCATAAAGACCGACCGCACGATAAGTACTACCCAAAGCTAATAACGCATCACGTCGATCAAGGTCCTCAAGCTCAGTTTCAAGCGCACTTTGATAATATTGAACCGCTTGTGGATCCATGTCATGTCGGTCATGAAGGTAAGCAGTTTCTAACAAAACTTTTCCATCATTAGGATGTTCTTCTAAATACGTAGTCGCTTTTTGAATGGCTTCTTGTATTTTTCCTTCCTTTTGAAGTTGTTTTAACTCATCAACAATCATAATCAAACTCCTTTCACCTGACCGCATTGTATAGTAGAAAGAGGAACGTGACAAACTAAAACATGTATATAGAAGCATTTTTCGTTAAATTATTTTAAATTTATTTGAAATATAAATCTAAACTAGCTCAAGCTAAAACATAATTGATAAAACCTCTATCATAGTTCCAAATGCTATTTTGACTATTTTTCGACAATTAAATACAATTTTCTTTGTATAAAAATTCGGGTAGCGTTTGCTCGAGTTAAAAATCTAGGAGGAACATAATGAAAACTAAAGAGAAATATCATTCCGATGATTATCTGGGCAAAGGGGTCCAGAAAACCGCGTTAGTGATCAGCGGTGGATTTTTAATTTTATTCTGTCTAATGGCATTTTTAAAGCCAGATTTGACTGAAGATTGGGTCGGGGCGTCATTTGACTGGTCCGCCAAGTGGTTCGGTTTATTCTGGCAAATATTAATGCTTGCAACTTTGATCGTAGGTCTTATTTTAATGTTTACTCGTTATGGTCGAGTTAAATTAGGAAAACAGGAAACACCTGAATTTACGAATTTCCGTTGGATCGCAATGGTCCTAACGACTTTACTTGCAAGTGGTGGTGTATTCTGGGCTGCAAGTGAGCCAATGTCACACTATATAACGACACCTCCATTGTTTAGTGCAGAAAATTTAAGTGAATGGGATCGTGCTGTACCTGGGTTAGCGCAAGCTTTCTTCCACTGGGGATTCTCAGCATGGGCAGTATTAGGTACGGTCGCGACAATTGTGTTAATGTACGCGCATTACCATAAAGGAATGCCTTTAAAGCCAAGGACGATTCTATATCCAATTTTTGGTGATAAAATTTTCAAACGTTATAACTTCTTTGGTGTTACAGCAGACGTAACGTCAATTATTGCAGTTGCAGCTGGTACAATTGGTGCAATTGGTTTCCTAGGAGTACAAGCAGCTTATGCTTTTGAACAAATCTTTGGGGTAGAAAGCAACTTATTTATGCAGATTATGTTTATCGTTATTTTAATTACAATTGCAACGATTTCAGCTGTGACAGGTGTTGATAAAGGGATTCAAATTCTAAGTCGTTTTAATGTTGCTTTTGCTGTAATTTTAATGATTATTATTTTAATCGTTGGACCGACAGTGTTTATTTTAGATGCTTTCGTTACCGCTGAGGCTTTTCAGCTTCAAAATTATCTCATGATGAGTCTGACACGTGGAGACGGTGAATGGTTAGCTTGGTGGACTGTCTTCTTCTGGGGCTGGTTCATCGGTTTCGGACCAATGATGTCGATCTTTATCGCACGTATTTCACGTGGACGTACAATCCGTGAGTTAATCGTAGCGGTTGCGCTTATTTCGCCATTAGTGAGTAACTTATGGTTCGCGACATTAGGTGGCTCAGGTGTGTTCTTCGAAATGGAAACACCGGGCATTATTTCCGAACCTCTTAATAAGGTCGGACAAGAAGCCGCCGTGATGGCAATCTTAGAACAGCTTCCAATGAGTGGCTTGTTCGCATTCGGATTCCTAATTATTACAGTTGTCTTCGTAGCAACTACGGCCGACTCCATGTCGTATGCGTCAGCAGTTGCCGTAACAGGTAGTGATGATCCAAATAAATACATTCGTGTCTTCTGGGCCATTGTCTTTGGTGCAGTTGCGGTAGCCTTACTAACACTTGGTGAGGGTAGTATCAGTATGTTACAAAACTTTATCGTTGTATCAGCTGTACCGGTGTCACTATTATTACTCCCACCTGTTTGGGATTCTGTTAAAATCGCGAACAAAATGGCGATTGAACAAGGTATTAAAAGTAAAGACGATCGTTCTAAATTATAAAGATAATGAGAAGCATCACATATTTTCGGATATGTGATGCTTTTTTTAACAAAAAGAGCGCATAAACACCTCGAAAAGGGCGCATAAAATTGAAAAATTGTACCGTTCGACAAAATTCGAAGCGCATAAGTAGTCAAAAGTAGCGCATAAATAGAAAAACCTAGCGCATAAATCTTATGAGTTTGTTCTTTATTGTATTTTATTGGGTAAGCCATATAACGCGTGGTATAATATGAAGGAGAAAAAATAAAGAAGGTGAAGCATGATGGAAGCAAAACCTTGTATTAATTCATTAACAGTAAAAAATTCACATGTACTGCCGCCGGATACGAATAGCCATGGCACGTTGTTTGGTGGTAAGTTGATGGCTTATATCGATGATGTTGCAGCGATTGCGGCTACGCGTCATGCAAGAATGCCGGTTGTAACAGCTTCTACAGATTCGGTGGACTTTTTAAATCCAGTTAAAGAAGGCAATACGATTTGCCTTGAGGCTTACGTCACCTATACGCATCGCACATCGATGGAGATTTTTGTTAAGGCCATTACCGAAAATCTTTTAACAGGTGAGCGCGAAGTCTGTACGACGGCCTTTTTGACAATGGTCGCCTTAGATGACGATGGAAAACCTCAAGAAGTACCACCAGTTTATCCAGAGTCTGAAGAAGAAAAATGGCTGCATAATGGTGCGGCGGAACGAGCTGAATACCGTCGTAAAAGACGTGAAGATTCTAAGGAATTAGCCGAGCGTTTCGGCGCGGACTTCCCTTGGGATCCAACAACCAACCAAAAGGCCTAATTGACTTTCATATAAGCACCATATAAAATGAAACTAACAAACAAGTTTGATGGAGTTCATATGAAAAAAATTGATAAGGGAATTGGAAAGTCGGCTCTTCAGTTAGTATTAGCCAATAGTGATGAGATCGAAGAAGCCGAAACACACATGAAAGACTCTGATTTTATTTACTGTTTAGGTAAAACAGGCTCAATGGAACTTCAAAAGGTTGTGTCTGCCATTGAGACAGCAGCCAAACGAAACGCTGTGATTGATGAAGAACTGTACCGTGAAATGCACGCGTTATACCATGCTATTTTAGAGGCATTAGAAGGCGTTACTCGCGGTCAAGTATCCTTAGGAGACGTCATGCGAACCGTTGGCCTTCGTTTCAGTGTCGTTCGCGGTCGTCCGTATGAAAACGAAGCAGAAGGCGAATGGATTGCTGTTGCACTGTATGGAACGATTGGAGCACCAATACGTGGCCTCGAGCATGAAACGACTGGCCTTGGAATTAATCATATTTAAATAATATTGCCCATTAGCAACGAGTTATGAGGGGGCTAACTCTCCAAGTTTTGGAGGGTTAGCTCCCTTTTTGTTAAAGGAATCTTTAGGAAGGGAATATCCCGAACGCGAGCGATAATCTCCTGAACAGAGGAGTGAATCTCTCGAACAGAGAATCAAATTTCCTGAACGGCGGACCAAATTTCCCAAACATCATAAAAGGAGTTGTGAAAAATGGAACTAACAGGTAATCATTTAGATTTAGAACAAGTAAAACGGGTGGTATATGATGATGACCCCGTATACATATCAGAAGAAAGTTTAGGGAAAGTCAAACAGAGCCGGCAAACGGTTCAAGACTATTTAGATCAACATCATATTATCTATGGGATCAACACGGGTTTTGGAAAATTTAGCGATGTCGAAATAGAAGAACATGATTTAGATGAGTTGCAATTGAATTTAATTCATTCGCACGCATGTGGTGTTGGGGAACCTTTTTCTGAATCTGTCAGTCGGGCTATGATTTTGCTTCGTGCGAATGCTCTTATGAAAGGTTACTCCGGTGTACGTCCTGTAATTATAGAACGCTTAATTGATCTGATCAATCACCATATTCATCCTGTCATTCCTCAGCAAGGGTCATTGGGTGCGAGTGGTGACCTCGCCCCGCTCGCGCACTTAGCATTAGTCCTGCTCGGAGAGGGTGAAGTTTTTTACAAAGGCGAACGTATGGCAACCATGCTTGCGTTTAATCAGGAAAAATTGGAGCCTGTTCAACTAAAAGCAAAAGAGGGGCTGGCGCTCATTAATGGGACTCAAGCGATGACGGCAGTCGGCGTCCTTGCGTATCTAGAAGCGGAAAATGTTTTGTCTTATTCAGAGAAAATTGCCGCGATGACGATGGAAGGGTTAGAAAGTATTACGTGTGCTTTTGATGACTTAATCCATCAAGTGCGTGGTCACCAAGAACAGCGCGATGTTGCCAAACGTATACGTCATTACTTAGAAGACAGCCAATTGACAACAAAACAAGGAGAAAAGCGCATTCAAGATGCTTATTCGATTCGCTGTATTCCGCAAGTATTAGGCGCATCATGGCAGACGTTACAATACGTTAAAGAAAAACTTGAAACGGAGATTAATGCTGCAACCGATAATCCACTTATATTTTCTGACGAAGGAAAAGTGCTGTCAGGCGGGAATTTTCACGGACAGCCGATTGCAATCGCGATGGATTTACTGAAAATTGGTGTGGCAGAAGTTGCGAATATATCCGAGCGCCGCATCGAGCGGTTAGTCAATCCGCAACTAAATGACTTACCACCGTTCTTAAGTCCTGAGCCGGGGCTACAGTCTGGAGCGATGATTCTGCAATACACAGCAGCGTCGCTTGTTTCAGAAAATAAAACGTTAACGCATCCTGCGAGTGTTGACTCCATCCCGTCTTCTGCGAACCAAGAAGACCATGTTAGTATGGGAACAATAGGGGCACGGCATGCCGCGCAAATAATCGAAAACACAAGGCGAGTGATCACCATTGAGTTAATTTGTGCTATGCAAGCTGTGGAAATGCGTGGAACGAATCTATTGGCTAAAACTACACACGAACTCTATCAATCTGCTAGAGAGATCGTTCCGAGCATTAAAAAAGATCGCGTGTTTTCAACAGATATTGAAAGCCTTCAAGGTTGGATCAGAAAGAAGTGATCGTATGAAATTTTTACTAGCCGAGTCTGATGAATTAGAAATCAAGGGATTACATTGGTTAATCACCGCCAATCAAATTCCGCATAACGAGATTGTTGAAGTACGTACGTCTGCTGAATTTGAAAGGGCAGTAAGAGCTAATGATTTTGATATGATCATATTAAATATTGATTTATTTAACCAAGACGAATGGGCGAAAGCTAAGCACTCACTTCGTTATTCTAAGGGGCAAATCATCGTCCATTCAGCCCATCAAACGTTTCAGGTGGCCCATGAAGCGCTTGAAGTTGGCGCCAAGCATTTATTTATCCAACCGATTACACCAAACGAGTGGTCTGCAAAAGTACGAAAAGTCGTGAGAGAAGCGGGGGCGAACGCAAAGCCGTCACAAAATCAAGACACGCTTCAAGAATCCGCAATTTTCTATGGACTATTTGGCTATGATTTTGACCTAACTCGTATTCAAGAAGAGCTATTGGAAAACAAAGATGAGCCGAGTTCGTTTGTGGTTAGTGTGTTAGAAATAGATGCGGTCAGCAATCAAAATCATGGAAGCGACCGATTGCTTCACATGATTAAAGAAGAACTTCAGGAGTACAGTCCGTATATTATTCCGAACGAAAATATGATCGTGCTTATTTTTAACCTCTCTAATTTCACGCAACACGCGACATTAACCGATGTCGAACAAGTGTTTATCCGCTTGTTAAGATTGTTTAAAGAAAGGCAGGACATATCAATCACCGTTGGATTAGGGAATGACTATCATCATATCCATAGATTAAGAGATTCATATCTAGAAGCAAAGACCTCGATTCAACGGAAGTTTTATTTCGGAGTGAATCAAGTTTATCGCTTTGACCAACCATTTGATTTACATGGAATCGATCCGATATTAACGCCTGATGAAAGGTCACAACTCATTCATTTCTTAGAAGACCATGATCGGCAAGGAATAAAGGAATTTTTATTCAACTTATTCTTAGTCGAATACAATCAAATCGATCAATTTCCGCACCCGGATTACATCAGGATTAAATTGACGAGTGTTATGGCGAATATTAGACGGCATATGTTAAACAACACTGAGATGAAAACGTTAGAAAAACAGTACCAACTGATGTTTAATGAAATCTTAAACGGTGAAGAGTTGTCTGTGATTGTGCAAAAGTTAGTCTACTTTTGCTACGCTCTGTTTAACTCTGCAGGGTCATTGAATAACGACATGTATTCAAAAGTGACGCAAATGGTGGTTAACTATATAGAAGAAAACTACCATGAGAGACGATCTTTAAGTGATATCGCTCTAGCAGTAAATAAGAGCAAGTTCTATATAAGTCACTTATTTAAACAAGAAACAGGCCAAACGATTAGCGAATACCTTCAAAAGGTTCGGACTGACCAAGCCAAACAGTTGTTAAAAGATACGGATAAGTCGATTCAAGAAGTCGGCTATCAAGTTGGGTTTGACGATCAATCGTATTTCAGTCGTATTTTTAAAAAATGGGAAGGTCAAACACCTAATCAATTTAAAAACAATATAATTAAAAAAGAGCAATAAAATGATAAAAATAATGAAACAAACAAAATATTACCAAAAATTAACCACAAAATAATTCATTAATTCTGAAAATTTTAAAAGTAATCTCCGCCTAACCCCATATAAAATGGAATTATAAAAGGAGGAGATAGCATGTCTAATGAACCCTTAAGAAACGAAGAAAGTTATGAAAGCGGTTCAAATCTTGGTGGAGGTACCATCGCGAAGTTATTATTTTTCAGTTTTATTGGTTTATTTGTGTTCTTCGTACCGGTCTCGATTAATGGGGAGTCGACGATCGTACTTGATCACATTGTTAGTTGGTTTCAAGAAACACTTCCAAACGTCGTACCTTATTATGCATTAATTGTAATCTTAGCAGGTGCGATTTACCCATTTGCGAAACGTGAGTGGAATAAGGATGCTGTCACAACAGTCTTTTCACTACTAAAAGTACTAGGTTTTGTGGTTGCACTAATGTTGGTCTTTGAATTCGGACCAGCCTTTATTTTCAACCCAGATATTGGACCATTCTTATACAACAAGTTAGTCATTCCGGTTGGGTTACTTGTTCCAGTAGGTGCGGTGTTCTTGGCATTTATCATCGGTTACGGATTACTAGAATTTGTCGGAACACTCATGCGTCCGATTATGCGTCCGATTTTTAAAACGCCAGGACGCGCTTCCATTGATGCGGTGGCATCATTTGCAGGTAGTTATTCAATTGCGATGTTAATAACAAACAGAGTTTACAAAGAAGGTAAGTATTCCTTAAAAGAATCGATGATTATCGCAACTGGTTTCTCGACGGTTTCGGCGACATTTATGATTGTTGTCGCATCGACATTAGGTTTTATGGATATGTGGAATACGTTCTTCTGGACCACGTTACTCATCACGTTTATTGTCACTGCCATTACCGTTAGAATCTGGCCACTAAATCGCATTGAAGAAAAATACTATACTGGTGAGCCAGTTGAAGAGCCTAAACCAGAAGGGAATATTTTCAAAGAAGCTTGGCAGAACGGATTGACAGCAGCTTCACAAGCTCCTTCGTTAGGTAAAAACATTTGGATCAACTTAAGAGACGGATTTGTCATGGTCATGAGTATTTTACCGTCGATCTTATCTGTTGGTTTAATAGGTTTACTATTAGCAACGTATACACCATTCTTTGATGTGATTGGATACATTTTCTATCCATTTACTGCATTACTACAAATCCCTGAAGCAATGATGGCTGCAAAAGGGGCAGCAATGGGGATTGCAGAGATGTTCCTGCCAGCTTTATTAGTGGCTGAAGCATCCTTTGTGACGAAGTTTGTGGTTGGTGTCACATCCATATCTACTATTCTATTTTTCTCGGCTTCAATTCCAGTCATTCTATCAACGGAGATTGAAGCAAAAATATCAGACTTAGTGATTATTTATGTAGAACGCGTCATTTTAACGATTTTCATCGCAACACCAATTGCATTTCTACTAGCTTAGAGGAGGAGATTCATAATGAGTAAGCAAGTTCAAAAAGAAATTCGTGCCCCAAGAGGGACAGAGCTGAATACGAAAGGTTGGGTTCAAGAAGCGGCTTTACGCATGCTTATGAACAACTTGGACCCTGAAGTTGCTGAAAACCCTGATGAATTAGTCGTTTACGGCGGAATCGGAAAAGCAGCTCGAAATTGGGAAAGTTATGAGGCAATTGTTAAGACATTAAAAGTTCTAGAAGAAGATGAAACGATGTTGGTGCAGTCAGGTAAGCCCGTTGCGGTATTTAAATCACACAAAGATGCACCGCGTGTGTTACTGGCTAACTCTAACTTAGTTCCCGCTTGGGCGAATTGGGACCACTTCCGCGAACTTGAGAAAAAAGGCCTTATGATGTATGGCCAAATGACGGCTGGAAGTTGGATTTATATCGGGACACAAGGAATTTTACAAGGAACGTATGAGACGTTCGCTGAAGCGGCTCGTCAGCACTTTGATGGGTCGCTACAAGGAACCATTACCATCACAGCTGGCCTTGGAGGTATGGGTGGTGCTCAACCACTAGCTGTGACGATGAATGATGGCGTTTGTATCGCGATTGAAGTCGATGAAACACGCATTAAACGTCGTATTGAACATCGTTATTTAGATAAAATGGCCACGACTTTAGATGAAGCACTAGAGATGGCAAAACAAGCGAAGGCGTCTGGTCAGCCACTCTCAATAGGACTGCTTGGGAATGCCTCAGAAATTTTACCAGAATTAGTCGAACGTGGTGAAATCCCAGATTTAGTAACAGACCAAACATCTGCGCATGACCCACTAAACGGGTATTTACCCGAGGGCTATACGATGGAAAAAGGGGCTAACACTCGCAAGTCAAACCCTGATGAGTACTTAAAAGACTCCCGTGCAAGCATTAAAAAGCACGTCCAAGCGATGCTAGATTTACAGAAAGCAGGCGCCGTGACGTTTGATTACGGAAACAATATCCGTCAAGAAGCTTACAACGAAGGGTTGGAAAATGCCTTTGATTTTCCAGGATTCGTCCCGGCGTTTATTCGCCCGCAATTCTGTGAAGGTAAAGGACCTTTCCGTTGGGCGGCGTTATCCGGTGACCCTGAGGATATTTATAAAATTGACGAAGTTTTATTAAAAGAGTTCTCGTATAACGAGCATTTATGTAAATGGATCCGCATGGCGCGTGAGCAAGTGGCGTTTCAAGGGCTTCCTTCCCGTATTTGCTGGTTAGGATACGGTGAACGAGCTCGCTTTGGAAAAATCATTAACGAAATGGTCGCAAGTGGCGAGATATCAGCACCAATTGTCATTGGTCGTGACCATTTAGATGCAGGATCGGTTGCTTCACCAAACCGCGAGACCGAAAGCATGAAAGACGGCAGTGACGCGGTGTCTGACTGGCCGATTTTGAATGCGTTAATTAACGGTGTCAATGGCGCAAGCTGGGTGTCTGTACACCACGGTGGTGGCGTTGGCATGGGGTATTCACTTCATGCTGGTATGGTCATCGTTGCTGATGGAACAGACGATGCAGCAAAGCGACTTGAACGTGTGTTAACATCAGACCCAGGAATGGGAGTCGCGCGCCACGTCGATGCAGGTTATGACCTAGCTGAGAAAACGGCTCGAGATAAAGGCGTCCGAATTCCAATGCTTGATCAAAATGAATAGGCAACCTCAGTTCGCGCATACCGTGCGCGAACTTGCGTGTTTTTATAAGACAATGACAACATAGGAGGATTTTACATGGCACAAACAACACTACTTTATAATATTGGACAGTTACTGACGATGGATCAGCACGATGGCCCCGTTCGCGGTGAGAAAATGGGATCGATAGATGTTAAGGAAAATTATGCCGTTTTCATGAAAGATGGTAAAGTCGAGAAAATTGCGCCGAGCGATGAATTAAAACATACTGACGCTGATGAAAAGATTGATTGCAAAGGCAAACTAGTCACTCCAGGGTTAGTGGAACCCCATACCCATTTAGTCTTTGGCGGTTCCCGTGAACACGAAATGGCACTTAAACAACAAGGCGTACCTTACCTAGAAATATTAAAACAAGGTGGAGGAATTTTATCAACGGTAAGATCAACTCGAAAAGCTTCAGAAAAAGAGCTATACGAACGAGCGATGTTCCATCTAAACCGCATGGCGACTTATGGAATTACAACGATGGAAGCGAAGAGCGGTTACGGGATGGACCGCGAGACTGAGCTAAAACAACTGCGTGTCGCGAAAAAAGCAGGGGAAGACCACCCACTTGATCTCGTGTCAACCTTCTTAGGGGCTCATGCGATAACAGAAGAATATAAAGATAACCCAAAAGCATTACTTGATGAGATGGCGTCTATGTTTGATCAAATAAAAGAAGAAGACCTAGCTGAGTTCGTTGATATTTTTACCGAAACAGGCGTTTTTACGATTGAACAATCACGCCGTTATTTGCAAAAAGCAAAAGACCACGGGTTTGACGTCAAAATGCACGCAGATGAAATTGATCCATTAGGCGGAACACAACTCGCTGTTGAAATGGGAGCAACAACGGGCGATCACTTAGCGGTCGCAACTGACGAAGGCATTAAAGAACTCGCAAACTCAAATACCATCGGCGTATTACTACCAGGCACGATTTTTTACTTAGGCAAAGGTGAGTTCGCTCGCGCAAGAGATATGATTGAAGCGGGCGCGGCAATTGCAATTTCAACTGACTTTAACCCTGGTAGTAGTGTTACGGAAAACATTCAACTCATCATGTCATTAGCCGCTTTAAAAATGAAAATGACGCCTGAAGAAATCTGGCATGCCGTCACCGTTAACGCAGCGCATGCGATTAACCGCGGAGATGAAGCGGGGCAAATTAAAGAAGGACGTAAAGCTGACGTTGTCATTTGGGATGCACCGAACTATTTATATATTCCTTACCACTACGGTGTGAACCATGTGAATACCGTGTTCAAAGCAGGTCAGAAGCTTTACGAACGAGGTGATCTTCTTGTCTAATTTTTTAAAACCCGCTGGCGAAGCAAAATTCGTTGATCGATATACTAAGAAAATGAATGAGTTACTAGTCCCGCATGAGCAACATCAAGGTCCGATTCAATTTGGCTTAGTCGGCGCCCCTTTATCCAAGCCGTCCATCAGTCATTCAGGCGCGTCCTTTGCCCCTGGTGCTATTCGTCAGGCGATGGGAAGCTATTCGACGTATGCGAACCATACCGATCAAGACTTTCGTGATGTAAGTATCGTTGATTTTGGCGACGTGCTCATGCAACCAACGGACGTGAAGGAATCCCAAGACCAAATTTATCAATCCGTTCGGGATGTTTTAAAGAAGCATGATTTAGAAAACTTTATTATGTTTGGCGGCGATCATTCCGTTAGCTTTCCAGCGATTAAAGCTCTAAATGAAGAAAAAGGAACGATTGGTGTCATTCAGTTTGACGCTCACCATGATTTAAGAAATTTAGAAGATGGCGGCCCGACCAATGGCACACCTTTCCGTAGGTCAATCGAAAATGATGTGTTAAACGGCGAACATATTGTTCAAATTGGCATTCGTGATTTTACGAACGCCAAGGCTTATGCGGAATACGCCAAAGAACAGGGTGTTAAAGTTTATACGATGCAAGATGTCCAGCAAGGAAGCATAGAATCTATTATAGAGGAGTCGCTGCAATATCTAAGCGAAAAAGTAGATTTTATTTATCTATCTGTTGATATGGATGTGCTAGACCAAGCGTATGCGCCGGGTTGTCCTGCTATTGGACCAGGTGGAATGGATAGCTGGACCCTATTAACAGCTGTTGAAAAAGCGGCGACACACTCACTCGTTAAAGGCATGGACATCGTAGAAATTGACCCGACCATCGACTTTCGTAACATGACGAGCCGTGTAGCCAGTCATGTTTTATTTTCGTATATGAGAAATAAGTACTAAAAAAATTAAAGGAATAAACACCTACCGTGTCGAAAAACAATAAAAGGCATAGAAAAAGATAACCCTTTATGTGGAGGGAACATGGTGAGAAAACTAAAAAGATGGTGTTTAGGGATTTTTGCAGTAGTGTTAGGTGTGGCCGCTTACTTTACCATTGAAATGGTCGGTGTCAATTCCGAATTCACAAGCGTCAGTCATGCGAACGTGAAGCATGACTTATTTGAAGAAAGCGATCGGGTTTATATAGGTAAGGATTTAGAGTGGACTGGTTCAGATCTTCCTTTGATAAAAGAGATTAACGTAATGACCAATGGAGGGAAAGAGTTAAATCCTATTAACTCCCAAATCAGAGTAAACATGTTTATTGATGAAACACAACAGATAAACACTCTGTTTGGGGAGTTGAACACAGACGAACAAAAGTTAGTGAATCAACTCAAGCCCGTTAAGGACTACCAACTCCAAGAAAATGACTTCAAACTCGTACTGGAAGTCCAACTACTTGATCCAGCCTATCAGTATCATTTAGACTCGTTAGTCATTCATTATGAAATCGACGGTAAGCAGTATAAACAAGACTTACCGTTAAAAAACTTTATATTCCGTTAAGGTCAGGTCTTCGTGAGCTGGCCTCTTTTTATTTGGAAAACGCTTTAGTTTTTCTTACAATAGAATTAAATAAATAGAATGAGGTGATGAAATGAAAAAAGCAGAAATTCAGGAACGAATTGATGAACTTAAAATGGATTACATCCGAATTCAAGGAGATTTAGATAAATTAGAATCAACAGGCGGCAACGTCACCATGCTAGAGAAGACATTAAACCGCATGGAAGATGAGTTGAACGAATTAAGACAACAATTTGAGAATGCGAAGGAATAATGGAGAAAATAAATGTATTATTAGGGGCCTTGCTTCATACAATTTGGAGCAAGGTTTTTTGGTTTGTGTCGTTCTTTATATAGAACGAAGTATTATTAAGTATATCTAAGGAATTGTAAGCAATCAAGCTTTTGTTCTTTATAAATAACGAAATTCGTTCGTTTAAACGAATATTTCGGAATATTTGGCGTTTTGCAAAAAATACCTCTAAAACTATACTAGTAATATATTCTTAATAACGAACAAAAATTCTTTACATAGAACAAAATTCCCAGCGGGAGGGATTATTATCAAAATGAGAAAAAGTCGGTTGACTGAGAGAAGAAAAAGAGAACTGAAGAAGAGCTTAATACTTAAGCCGTTAGTAGGAGTTTACTTAATGTTTTTATTTTTATCATCCATTACAGGATCCACAGAAGCGGCTTTTAATGATGTCGAAGGCTTATCAGCTTCACTGAAAGTAGGCTGGGAAATAGATGAAGACGAAAAGTGGGATAAAAGTTCTCTGAGCTTTGATGGTATGGAAGTAGGGGGAAATTGTGATCGCATTTATGCCTACGTGAAGAATGGTGGCGATGGGGATATGGAAGTACCTTGGAGCTATCAAGTCATCAAAATATCTCAAGGTAATGATGAAGATGTAATACATGAAGGTGAAACTCCATTGATAGATTCTAGTGAAACGGCAGAGCTAGCTTATGAAGGTGAGCTTGAAAATGGAAAATATAAATTTAAGTTTGTAAGACCAGAAGGACACCCTAGTGGAGATTCTGGTGGATTTAGTAGTGAAATTACTTTAACTAATTGTGAAGAACAAGGAAATGAAGAAGATGATGACCAAGGAGGCCCGCCGGATAAATGTAGTGATGATTTTCCTGGAAATCCACCTAGAGAGTGTGAAGACCAAGAGCAACCAAATGATAATGAAAAATCAATAGGCGAAAAATCAGTAGATGAGGAGTCTAAAGAAGTAGAGGAAAAAGAAACAAATGAAACACAAGAAAATGAACAAAAGTCCGAGACGGAGTCTGAAGAAGAAACATTAGAAAGTAATGAGCAAGAAACTAAAAATACCGAAGAAGAAAACTCTGAAAACGACACAGAGAGTAAAACAGAAGAAAACAATGATTCCGAGGATGGTAATAATGAAAGTGAAGGTAATTAAGTGGATTAGTAGAGTCGTAAATATACTATTAGTGGCAATTTTCTTATTCACATTTGCACTAGTCATTTCAAACCTAATGAGTGAAGGCAATCCAAAAGTGTTCGGGCAAGAATTGAAAGTAGTATATTCCGGATCTATGGAGCCAGAAATCAAAACAGGTGCCGTTATAGGGATTAAACCTGAATTCGACGTACGAAATCTAAAAGAAGGCGACGTCATTATGTTTCAACAAAGAGAAAATCATTTTGTTACGCACCGCATTATTGAGGTTTTAAATAACGATGGTCAACTCATGTTTCGAACAAAAGGTGATAACAACGAATTTGCTGATACCAATGCTGTGATCCCGGCTAATATTTACGGGGTCCACGATGGAATAAATATTCCTTATATAGGGTATGCCATGGACTTTGCAAATTCTAAGTTTGGATTAGTTGCTTTGATGTTTATACCTGGTTTTTGGTTGTTATTTAGCTCAGGTAAAACGATATATACCGCTCTTAAAGAAGAAAAAGAAAAGAAGAAAAGAGCCAACACTGAAACGGTAGAGAACGTTTCCTAAGTGGTTTACCGTAAATGGCTATGCTGTTTTACGGTGAATATAAATAAATACGCCTCAGGGAGAGGTAAGAAGGAGGAATTATTTTGGATATCAAAAAGAAACTTGGTATCGGCGTACTAACAGGCGCGCTAGGATTATCGCTAGTAGGAGGTGGAACTTGGGCTGCATTTAACGATGTGGAAGAAACAACGAATGTATTTGCAGCAGGAGTCCTTGATTTGGAAATCGGTGAAGAATCAACGATGGATTTTAGCCTTGATAACTTAAAGCCGGGTGACCACTGGACTGAAACACTAGTTTTAAGAAACAATGGTACGTTAGACATCAATCAAATCTTGACTAGTATTGAAGTGACTGGTTGGGAAGATGTTGATGCTTTAGATCTAAACTCTAAAGTTTATGATGGAGCAGGAAATAACAAGTTAAGTGATTTCCTAAAACAGTTTGAAGTAACTGTTACAGATGGTGATGGAAATGTGTTCTTTGATGGAACGCTTAACCAGCTTCACGGTCAATCTAATATTGATATAACAGGTACTGACACTAATACAGTAGGTTTGTCCGTAAACGATAACATGACTTATCAAGTCGATTTCAAATTTAAGAACGTAGATGAAACATTTGATGGCTCACGCTTCCAAGTTCAAAACAAATACCAGGATGAGCAAGCAGAAATTAATGTGAAGTTTGAAGCGACACAAATGCCTGGTGAAGAACAATCAAACGGCTGGGCAAATTAATAAATTGATATCAATGTTAAATATGAAAAATTTGAAAACCAATAAGTTTGGGGGAGAATTTAATGAATCTTAAGAAAAAAATAGCGGTAGGTTCAATAACAGCTGCTTTAGGGCTATCTCTAGTAGCTGGTGGAACTTATGCAGCTTTTAATGATGTGGAAAATACAAGTGCTGATTTTGCAGCTGGTACTTTAGAACTTGATTTACAGTCAGTAGATGAAAATGGATATGAGTTTCAGGTATTAAACTTAAAACCTGGTGACACGATGACTCGTGATATAAAGTTTGTGAACGAAGGTTCTTTAGCGATTAAAGAAGTATTAATGGCTATTGAAGACGTTCAGTTTGCGAACCTAATTGGTCCAGAAGCAGGGGCTGAAGCAACGGGAGACCTTGATATAGCTTCAAGTGAAATGGATGCTCAATTCTTTAGCGCACCAGATGATGCTTGGGTAGACCAAGTCAATACAGATCCATTAGAATATTTAGATCAATTTAGAGTTTCTTTAATCACTTTAGGTGCTGAAAGTGGTGGGGACTATCAGAAGGAATTACTAGGTGATGATGATAACGTCACATTAAAAGATTTTTATTTAGCTTCTGATTCAGTACACGGTGATAGCAGTAAGCCTGCTAATGCATCTGAAATTGCAGATGCTAGAAACAAAGTCTATGGTGCTATTGATGAAAAGAACTATATTAAAGGTCACCGTTTAAATGTAACAACAGAAACTAACGATGATTGGGAAGGTTTACCTCTTAACCCATATGATGAAGATGTTCTTCGTTTGAAAATTGAGTTCATTGATAACACTGAAGATATGTTAGTGGTAGATGACGTAGAAACAGATGAGTATTGGCAAAATATCTTCCAAGGTAATGCTGCTGCTCTAACGTTCTCATTCGAAGCTACTCAGTGGGATGGTCAGGAAATCACTGACGAAGACACTGATGAGAATGGCTATATTGAAACAAACGAAGAAGCAAATAATGGTGAGTAATATTTAAGGGTAGGGTTCGTCCCTACCTTATACATAATTTATTGAGGAAGGAGGCAGTGCATTGGCTAAAAAGATTTTTATAACAGTTTCTATGTTGTTTGCTATGTTAATAGCCCCTTTACAAGTTTTTGCCGATCACGTCTCAGTTCATATTGAAGAGGATTTTATATTCAATGTTGAAAATCTTAAACCAGGCGATTATATGACTCGTACGCTTGAGATTGAGAATGATGGCGACTATGACTATTACTTTCATGCGAGTGCGGAGTATACGGGTGGATCTGAAAAGCTATTTAAGCAGTTTCAACTATCGGTAACAGATTCTTCTGGGGAAATGGTCTATGAAGGTAGCCTTGCTGGTTTTAATGGAATGGAACAACGCTTTTTAGAGATGGGTGATTCAGAGTCATTTGAGTTGAAGGCTACTTTTCCGTATGAGTCTGACAATTCGTTCCAAGGACTAAGTACAGAGTTTAAGATTTCAGTCTGGGCTGAAGCTGAACCGCCAGAAGATAATGAAGAAGGCGTGGTAGATTCGGATACTGATGTAAAGGGTGGCGGACTCCTTCCTCAAACTGGTGAAGAAATACCGGTACTATTTTATGTCATAGGTGGCTCATTCTTAATTAGTGGGCTGTTGTTATACCTGTGGACGCGTAGGTTAGCAAGGGATCACGAATGAAGAAAGTTATTCCAATCTTATTCGCCTTAATAGGGATTGGTTTTATACTATTCCCGCATATTCAGAAGGAAATCTATGCCACACAAGAACAAGAGCTTATACAAGAATTTCGTGAGTTGGATGAAGTGTTCACATCACACCAACAACGTTCTGAGATAGAAGTTTCTGGCGATGACCCTAATCAAGGTGAGCCGCAAGATTCTTCTGTTGAACCGGGTGTTGTTGGTCTGATGGAAATTAGTAAAATCGATTTAACTCTACCAATGCTTAAAGGTGCCACTGAAGAGAATTTAAATGTGGGGTTAGGTGTCATGGAAGAGGCTGATCCTTTAGGCGAAAACGGTAATACCGGCATAGCTGGCCACCGTGGATATAAGCACGGACGTTTATTTAATCGTCTTGATGAAATAGTGCCTGGTGATGAAATTAAAATTGAAACTTTAGAAAATGAATTAACTTATATCGTGTTTGACACGAAAATCGTCACGCCTGATGACGTGTCGGTTTTAGAGTCAAATGATGAAGAATCAATTATAACCTTAATTACATGTGAACCTATACATGACCCTACTCACAGGATTATTGTTCAGGCGAAGAAAGTAAATAATAACGAAGCTTCTTAGAACACATTAGGTGAACTTGGTGTTAGCCAAGTTTTTTTAAAAATTAATCGTTCTTAATAAAGAACAGAAGGAGGTTAAGTTAGATGCGTATTGGGTATAAAATCAGTATTACCTTAGTTATACTAGCAACTTTATTCATTTTCTCGATGCAGGTGATGGCTACAGGTGGAGGGTCAGACTGGGATAAAAGTTCATTGGTTTTTGACCCAGGTGATATTTGGTATGAATGTGAACCAAACACACTCAAAGCAACGATTGCAAATTCAGGCGAAGATATAACTGAAGAAATATGGAAAGTTCATATTTACTCACAAGACGGAAAAGTTGATGGATATGAGTATATTATTGATTCAGATTCGAAGTTTAATTATGATGGTACGGATCTTCACCTAATTGAAATCCCTCTAGAAAAAGACTTTAAACAAGGGGATTATTGGTTGAAATTTGAAAGACCAGAGGGACATCCTGGAGGGGATTCTGGTGGAAAAAGTGGAACTACGTATGTAAACCCAGATTGTGATGAACAAAATCCTCCAGAGCTAGATTTTGTAGGTGACATCAATTATTACTGTGATCAGGAAGAAGCTACAGCAACAGTGAAAAACACAGGTGAAACAGTAATAACTGGTGGTGGATATATGCTGGAAAGATATGAAGGTAATGATGAGTGGGCACCTTATGATGTCGGGGGGGCAATTAACAATCTATCTCCTGGTGATTCAAAGGAATTGACAGTTAATACATCTAACCTAGATGAAGGGCAGTATCGTTTTGTAGCCTATGATGATTATAATGAAGGTAGCACTTTTTATAGTCAGGTATTTAGTGTTGATCGATCAGTCTGTGAAGATTTATCCCTAAATGGTGATGGAGCCTTTAGTTGTAGTGATGAGGAACTAAGCATTACCGTGACCAACACGGGCAAAACAACAGCAACTGATTGGGAATACATTGTTAAAGAAAAATTAGACGATGAAAGCTGGGAACCAATATCAGATGTTCTTTCTGTGGAAGAGTTAGAGGTTGGTGAATCGACTACACTTACTTATGACACGAAAGGTCTAGAGGGTGTTTATAAGCTCGAAGTTTATAAACACAGCATTGAGACTTACCTAGAGAGTGATGAGATTGTGTTGGATCGTTCACCTTGTGAGAAAGAACCGGACCCCGAAGAGCCAGAAGAACCTGAGGAACCAAAAGGAGAATTGACATATGAAGGTGATGGCACCTACTACTGCGAGTCCGATGAAATAAAAATTACGGTTAAGAACACGGGTGAAGGAACAGCAGAAGAATGGAGTTATGGTTTGCTAAAAATTGAAGATGGCGAAAGAACAGAAGCACTACCAGGCCCATATTCAATAGAGAGTTTAGAATCAGGTGAAACTTATACAATTACTATGGAAGTTAGTGACCTAGAAGATGGAGTGTACCAATTTACACTATTCAATTATGAAACAGGGGAATTTAGTAGTGAAGTTGAACTAGATCGCTCAGAATGTGAAGAAGAACCTGAAGAGCCAGAGGAACCTAAGGAAGAAGAGCCTAAAGAAGATGAAGAAAAGCCAGAGGAACCTGAGGAAGAACAAGAAGAACCTAAAGAAGAGGTAGAATCAGATCAAGACGAAGAAGAGGAAGAAGACGAAGAAGACGTTTTACCACAAACAGGTTTTAATCTTCCGTTATGGAACTATCTCCTTGGAGGATTGGTAGCGGCTTCTGGTGTAGGGGTATTAGTCTTTAGAAGACCTAAATTTTTAACAAGTGATGTATAATGAAGCGTCTGCTTATCGGTTTATCTTTGTTAGTGATAGGTCTGGGAATCGTGTTCTATCCGCATGTTCAGCGTTTAATCTACGCACAAGAAGAAGATCAGCTCGTTACGGCATTTTATGATCAAATGGAAGTGAGCCAAGAACAACAGCGTGAAGAGATGAGTTTGCTTGAGACGGTACGTGAAGAGGAAGTTGTAGAATTCAATGAGGGAGAAACTTCCTCTGAAACAACTGAACCAGAAGAAAAACCTGCTGTTTCTAGTAATCTAGTAGGCGTCATGCGGATTGGTCAGATTGACTTGGAATTGCCTGTATTAGATGGAGCGACTGAGCATAATTTAAATCGTGGCTTGGGGCTAATGAAAAGTACCGCGCCACTCGGGGAAAAGGGTAACACAGGTATTGCCGGTCATCGGGGGTACAGTCATGGCGTTTTGTTTAATCGTCTCGATGAAGTTGTTGAAGGTGATCGAATTGAGATTGAGACTCCTGATGAAGTCATAGAATACGAAGTTTACAATGTGTTGTTGGTTGAGCCTGAGGATGTTTGGGTACTTGAACCTGAGGACGGTAAAACAAACATAACATTGATTACTTGCGAGCCAATCTATGACCCTACTCATAGAATTATAGTTCAAGCAGAACGAGTTAATTAAGATGCCTCGATTTGGGGCATCTTTTTTATTTGTTAATGGAAGAATGTATTCTCGAAAATGTTCAGTCTATTCCCGATTTTAATCAATCAATTCTCGAAAAAGTCCATTCTATTCCCGAACACTATATCAATAAAATAAAAAATCGCCTCACTGGGCGATTTTAGTCGTCGTTATTCAATTTCCACTTATTAAACTCCAAGAAGTTTTTAAATTCTTCTTTAGAAACGCCGGACTGCATAGCTTCCTTCACAAGGTCTTCCCAATCTGAGTCTAGGCTGGACTGGATTTCTGCGACGTCATCTTTAATGAGATGATCAACTGTGATGTTTAGCTCAACTGCGACTTTTTCTAAAAATTGAATAGAAGGGTTTTGTTGAATATTGCGTTCGAGGGCGCTTAAGTAAGACTTGGCTACTCCGGCTCTTTCAGCAAGTTCTGTTAGAGACATCCCTTTTGACTGACGATATTTTCTGACGCGTTCACCGATCATCTGTGAAAAACTCCTTAAAAAATACAGAAAAATTTAACTTCAAAGTTATCTTAACAATAATATAGCATATTTTTAAGAAAAAAGTTAGGATTAATTCGATTTTCGGTGTATTTTTAGACTTTGACTTGTTATGATGTTATTGTTAAGGAAAATATTGAATGCAAAAAGCGAGTGTTCAGCATTGACAAAAGAGGAATGGTACTTTATCAACTCAGGCACACATGATGCTTCTTACAACATGGCGTTGGATGAGTGTTTGTTGCGCTGGCATAGTGAGGGTGAAATCCCGCCTGTACTTCGTTTTTACACATGGGAGCCAGCGACGATGTCGGTTGGATATTTTCAGAAGGTTGATGGAAAGATACATATTGAGAATGTAAAAAAACACGGGTTTGATTTTGTTCGTCGCTTGACAGGTGGTCGAGCGGTGTTACATGATCATGAGTTGACTTACAGTGTGGTCGTTTCTGAAGATCATCCGAAAATGCCGAAGACGGTGACAGAGGCTTATCGTGTTATTACGAAGGGTCTTTTAGAAGGATATCGAAATTTAGGTATTGAAGCTGAACTGGCAGTACCTGAAGGGAAGCTTCAACAAACGGGCTCAGCCGTTTGTTTTGATGAACCATCGTGGTATGAATTAGTCATTGATGACAAAAAAGCCGCAGGAAGCGCTCAAACTAGAAAGCAAGGCGTTATTTTACAGCATGGGTCCGTCCCAATCAGTATGGATGACGATTTATTATTTGATCTATTTGAGTACCCGTCAGAAGAGGTTCGAACGCGTGCTAAGGAAAAGTTTAAAGGAAAAGCGATTAGCATGGAGTCGTATTTAGGGCGAGAGTTTTCTTTTGATGAAGTTGAAAAAGCCTTCTATAAAGGTTTTGAGGAAGGCTTAGATGTGAAATTGGTTCCTTATCAATTAACAGAGGACCAAGAGCAGGAAGTATTGAATTTAGCAAAAGAAAAATATCAGTCTGATGAGTGGAACTTTTCTTTTAAATAAAAAGGGAGTTTAATAATACTTGAAGGGATGTGGGACGAATGGCGAAAAATGAAGAGTACGTCAGAAAACCTGAATGGTTGAAAATTAAACTAAACACAAACAAGAACTACACTGGCCTTAAGAAAATGATGCGTGAGAAAAACTTACATACGGTGTGCGAGGAAGCACGTTGTCCGAACATTCACGAATGCTGGGCAGTTAGAAAAACAGCGACGTTTATGATATTAGGTCGCGTTTGTACGCGTGGGTGCCGTTTCTGTGCGGTTCAAACAGGGTTGCCGACTGAGATTGACTGGCAAGAACCTGAGCGCGTAGCAGAATCCGTTGAAATTATGGGTCTTCGTCATGCGGTTGTGACAGCGGTTGCGCGTGACGACTTAAAAGACGGCGGTGCAGGAGTTTTTGCTGAAACCGTTAAGGCGATTCACGAACGTAATCCAGGGACAACAGTTGAGGTTCTACCATCTGATATGAAAGGCGACTATGAAAGTCTTCATACATTAATGGATGCGAAGCCGGATATTTTTAACCACAATATCGAAACAGTTCGCCGCTTGACACCGACTGTTCGTTCGAAGGCAACTTACGATCGTTCTTTAATGTTATTAAAACGTGTGAAGGAAATTGCACCTGATGTTCCAACGAAATCAAGCATTATGGTTGGTTTAGGTGAGACAAAAGAAGAGATCATTGAAGCAATGGATGATTTGTTAGAACATAATGTGGATATTTTAACGATTGGCCAGTATCTACAGCCAACGCGTAACCACTTAAAAGTAGAACGTTACTACGAGCCGCGTGAATTTGCGGAGCTTCGTAAAATCGCTTTCCAAAAAGGATTCCAACATTGCCAGGCAGGCCCACTCGTTCGTTCGTCTTACCATGCAGATGAGCAGGTAAGTGAAGCGGCTAAAGCGCGCCGTGAGCAATACGAAGAGCATTACATGAAAAATCCATCTTAATACAGTGAACCCGCATTCAGAATTAAGGAATGCGGGTTCGTTTTTGAAAAAATATTTATCTATGAGGTTGGTTTAGTTTTTCTATGATCGATCCCATCTAATCGGTGGAGTAATCCAACACCAAATTCACTGTGAGCCTCTAAGTTCTCATTATAGATACTATTGGTAGCTTCATAAGCTGATGAGCCATGTTCTGAAAAGTCTAATCCGGCAACTTCTTCATCTTTTGGAACTCTAATTGTTCCGAAGCGTGTGACGATGAATAAGGCTATTCCTGTTGCAAGTGCGGTCCATAAAATGACGCTAGCGACACCAACTGCTTGAATACCTAATAACTCAGCGTTGCCGGTGTATAATAGCCCTTGTTCAACTGAGAACAAACCGACAGCGATTGTTCCCCAAATTCCACATATACCATGTACGGTGATTGCGCCTACTGGGTCATCAATTTTTAGAACACGATCTAATAGCTGAACGACTTCGACTAATATGATGCCTGCGATTAATCCGATTATAATAGCGCCAATAGGTGATACATCTGCTGTTCCTGCTGTAATTCCCACTAAACCAGCTAATGCAGCATTAAGTGTTAGTGTAGCGTCGATACGGTTGAATTTTATATAGGAGTAGAGTGCAGAAGCTACAACTCCAGATGATGCAGATAACAATGTCGTAGCAATGACGGATGGTACTAAGCTTGTGTCCGCTGCTAACGTACTACCTCCGTTAAATCCAAACCAACCGAACCATAAAATAAAAACACCTAAAGCGCCAATTGGAATGCTATGTCCAGGTATTACATTTACTTTACCTTTCGAATATTTTCCAATACGAGGACCTAAGACAAGAACGGTAATTAGACCACCGACGGCACCAGTTAAATGAACAACTGAAGAACCGGCAAAGTCAACAAATCCTAATTCTGCTAACCATCCACCTCCCCAAATCCAGTGACCTACAACAGGGTAAATGATTCCTGTCATAAACAACGTTAATAATAGGTAAGAACTTAATTTCATCCGCTCAGCTACAGAACCTGAGATGATGGTTGCACAAGTTGCGGCGAACATGGCTTGGAACACAAAGAATCCAATTTGATCAGTTTGCCCTTGTAATACAAATCCCGATGTTCCAATTAAGCCAAATAGTGTATCACCAAACATTAAACCAAATCCGATTAAGAAATATAAAACAGCTGCAATAGAAATGGTCATCATATTTTTCATTAATATATTCAAGGCATTTTTAGATCGCGTAAACCCTGTTTCAACCATGGCAAATCCAGCGTGCATGAAGAATACCAAGAAAGCACCAAGCATCATCCAAGCCATGTCAATTGAATTAATTACGGGTGTTAAGTCTTGGTTTGTGGCTGCAAATGAGTAAGTTCCAGGGATAATTGTAAAAAACAACAATAAAGAACTAATCTTTTTAAACACATCAATTCCTCCTTATAATAATGCTTCATTACCCTTCTCACCTGTACGAATACGATAGACATCTTCGATAGGTGATATAAAAATCTTTCCATCTCCCACCTGTCCGGTTGAACAGATTTTAGTGATAGTTTTGGCTGTTTCTTCTACTAATTCTTGGTCGACAACTAATTCAACCTTTACCTTTGGGTACAGTTTTACTTCAAACTTGTTACCACGAAAAATTCCTTCTTGCCCTTTTTGTTGGCCACAACCGGCCACTTCAGAAATAGTCATTCCTTTTACGCCTAGTTGGTCTAATTCTTCTCGAAGTTCTTGGAATTTTTCAGGACGAATGATGGCTTCAAGTTTTTTCATAGTAGTAAGCCTCCTTTTAAATATAATATGTTAAGTTTCCTAACACTAAATGTTATTAATACTTATAATATAACTGAAAGTCAGAAAAATCAAGCAAAAAAATAAAAACATGTAAGAAAAGTTAACATATAAAAAGCTCGCCTTGTTTTGGCGAGCTTAAAAATATTATTTTTCATTCGTCATAAGATGATTTTCGTAGATGACATCATAAAGATCTTTATATGATACGTGTTCATCCTTTAATAAAGTAGGAGATTCTAACCCTGCGGCAGCTGCGATATTATAGAGCCCTTCACGTATGGACACGACGTAATTGGTCACACGGTAAGATTTTTCTTCGATGTCTAATGCCTGTTGCATCTTCGGGTCAGTCGTTGCCACGCCAACAGGGCAATGGTTCGTGTGGCAAACCTGTGCCATAATACAGCCGACTGTCACCATGAAGGCGCGTGCGACTTGGACTAAATCGGCACCCAATGCTAGAGCAACAGCAATGCGGTCTGGTGTAAAAAGTTTACCAGATGCAATGATTTTAACCTGGTCACGAACGCCGTAGTCTGTTAACGTGTTGTGCAAGATTGGAATGGCTGATTTAATTGGTAAACCAACGCTATCAGCTAGTTCCTGATATGTGGCACCTGTTCCACCTTCGCCACCATCGACCGAAATGAAGTCAGGCACTTTACCTGTTTCCTTGATCGCTCGTGCTAGCTCTTCGACATCGCTCTGCTGTCCGACAACAATCTTAATACCAACTGGCTTTTCAGCGATGTCTCTAAATTGCTCGATAAAATCCAGCATCGCATACGGGTCGTTAAATTCTTTAAAACGATTAGGACTATCAACCGTTTGATAAGGCTGAATGTTGCGGATTTCCGCAATTTCTTCAGTTACTTTCTCAGCTTCTACGTGACCGCCGCGTGTTTTAGCACCTTGGGCTAATTTCAACTCAAATGCTTTCACTTGCTCGACAGACGCTTTTCGTTTCACTTCTTCCCATGAAATTTCGCCATCATGGGTACGGACCCCAAACAATCCGGGTCCGACTTGCATAATTAAATCCACATTCCCTTTTAAATGATAGTCGGAGACACCGCCTTCACCCGTGTTCATCCAAGTACCACCTGCGCGGCCGAGGCCTGTAGAAAGTGCAGTTATTGCTCGATCACCAAGCGCACCATAGCTCATGCCGGACATGCCGATGAGGCCTTTTACGTAAAATGGATTTTTAGAGTTTTCTCCTATGGTTACGGTGTATTCTTCATCTAATAAAAATGGTTCAATGTCTTTGCGATGTCGATATTCTTTTCTAGAAAATAGGTACTCTTTTTCTATTTTATAAGCATAAGATCTAATTTTTTCATGCTGGTCCACTTTAAGTTCTTCTGCTAATTTTGGAAACATCGCATTTTTTATGTAATAACCCGGTTGGTCAAAATCTCGCTGTGACCCAAAACTCACCATGCGGTGTTTATATTTAGCTGGTAGGACAATATTTTGATAGTCTTTTCTTGAAAAAGGTTTTCCATCATTGTCTTCGGTAAATAAATATTGTCTTAATTCAGGTCCAATGCTTTCGAAAAAATAACGAACCCTACCTATTAATGGATAGTTTTTAAGTACAGAATGGCGTTTCTGATTACGGTCTACAAAATATCCGTAAATCATAAAAACACCCGGAATAATTAGTAAAACAAAAATAATGACTAACAATAATAGTGATGCGATTTCTGTCATTGACTCTCCCCCTAAATATATATATAATTTCAAGCATGAAAAATTATAAAAAATTACTCTATGGCCAATATACCACATTTTGATGGTCATGAATCAGCGGGTGTAAGTGAGGTATTATATATGAATGATTTATTATTTATCTTAATGTTAATAGGTGCATTAGGTGTCAGCTCGCAGTGGATTGCATGGCGTTTCCGCTTACCGGCAATCGTCGTGATGTCTGTGATGGGTCTTTTAGTTGGACCTATTTTGGGTATTATGGACCCTAATGAAGATTTAGGTGCTCTTTACGGGCCATTAATTTCAATTGCAGTTGGGATTATTCTATTCGAAGGTAGTCTGAACTTAGATTTTCGTGAAATTAAAGGTTTGGGGAAACCTATTTTTCGAATTACAACCGTGGGCGCATTTTTAGCTTGGATTCTTGGGTCATTAGCAGCTCATTATATCGCTGACTTATCATGGGCTGTGGCTTTTGTGATTGGTGGTATCTTTATTGTAACAGGACCAACTGTTATTCTACCACTTCTCAGGCAAGCAAAATTAAAGCCTCGTCCTGCTGCCATACTCAAGTGGGAAGGAATAATCGTCGATCCATTCGGTGCATTGGTTGCCGTCTTCGCTTATGAATTTGTTAAGTTCATTACAATGGCTGATGTGACGTTTATTACGGTTCTAGGCTTCTTAGCTGGTTCGTTATTAGCAGCTGTAATTGGGGCCATATTTGGTTACGGCATTGGCTGGATGTTTGAAAATGGCTATGTGCCAGAGTTCTTAAAATCTCCTGTTGTCTTAGCAAGTGTTGTGATGGCATTCGCGTTAAGTGATGCTGTCGTCCATGAAACAGGATTGCTTGCTGTTACGGTGATGGGTATGACAATTGCCAACATGCATATTTCATCTATAGGTGATATGCGGCACTTTAAAGAGAACATTTCGATATTGCTAATCTCGGTTATCTTTATCATGTTAACGGCATCGTTAGATCGCGACATTTTACTATCTATTTTCGATTGGCACATTGTTATCTTTATATTAATAATGTTATTCGTCACGCGTCCATTAAGTATCTTTTTATCTACAATCAATACGGATTTAACATTTAAGGAAAAATTACTCGTAGGTTGGATTGCGCCAAGAGGTATTGTGGCACTAACTGTTGCCGGATATTTCGCAGGTGTATTAACAGACGCTGGATTCGAAGATGCGAATATCTTAACTTCCCTTACGTTCGGTTTAGTATTCGCAACTGTTGTGGCACATGGATTCTCATTAGGTTTTGTCTCTAAAAAGTTAGGCCTGTCTACTGAAAGTAAGCCAGGAGTGCTCATAGTAGGATCTAGTAAATTCTCGGTTAATTTAGCCAAAGTGCTGGAAGATCTAAACATTCCAGTATTAGTAACGGATTCATCTTGGAGCCGCCTGTCTCACGCTAGACGTTTAGGTGTACCTTATGAACATGGTGAAATTTTATCAGAACAGACCGACTATCAAATCGACCTAACTCCTTATGAATATATGATTGCTCTCACGGAGTATGATTCTTACAATACACTGGTCAGCTCAACGTTCATGCCAGCTTTCGGTCGTGAGCATTTATTTCAATTACCTCTTCAAGTGAATCAGGGTGACCATTTAGAAGATGTGAGCAAACACATTAGTGGTCACTTATTATTTGAAGAGTCAGCTAACTGGAGTACTCTAAACGAAAAGATTAACAAAGGGTATTTATTTAAGAAAACAACCATTACGAACCAATATCCTTATAATCAATTCTTAAAAGAATTAGATTCTGAAAGTATTTTAATGTTAGTGCTTAGAAAATCAGGAAGTATTGAATTCTACAAACCAGGAAGCACCTTAAGGCCAGAAGCAGGCGATACAGTGATCAGCTTGCAAAAACCACCACAAAATTAATATTTTTTGAAAACTGTCCCATTAGACCGCATGGGGCAGTTTTTTGGTTTGTGAAAAGTGAAGTAACTCACGCAACATTTTTTAGAAATTTCAAAATATAAGTTTAGCAGGACTTGAATTCGGGTACATAGAAATAGGAAGTATGTATCCAAAATTTTGATAATATAATAATTATCATTATATTTTAGTTGGATAATTCTACCGTTAATAGCAAATTGTGAGTATATCTAACTATTACGAAGTATTTTTAAAGGATAAAGAGAATAATAATTTTTTGAGTAAAAACATAAAGTTATAAAAAAGATTATTCATTTATATACCCTTAAATGAAGTTTGTATCCTATTAAACTTTTAATATACGATTAAATAGAGAACTCTTGAGGAAAAATTCAATAAATTTGATACATATAATGAATGGTCGCTATGGAGGGAGGAAAACAGTGAAGAATAATGGGGAGAAACCGTTTGGAAAAATGTTAAATAAAGTTGATCAAGCTTTTTTAAAAATTGAGGAATTTATCTTAAGTAGTGCTGTTATTTTGATAGCTTTAATGGTTTGCGGAAATGTTATTAGTCGTGAATTAACCGGTACTAGTCTATTATTCCACCAAGAGGTTGCCTTTTTTGCGATAATCGTTTCAACATTTATGGGAATAAGCTATGCAGCAAGAAAAGGAAGACATATTAGTATGTCTGCCATCTATGATACAGTCCCGTGGAAAATGAGAAAGACAATGGCCATATTCATTCCACTTATAACATCTGTTTCGTTATTTGTGTTGGCATATTATTCATATTTTTATGTATACGATATTTTTGAGATAGGTACAACATCTACAAATCTACAGATACCAATGTATGTTATGTATGCATTTGTACCACTAGGCTTCATTATGGGTGGTATTCAGTATTTGCGAAATCTAATTGTGAATATCACGAATAAAGAAGTTTATATTGGAACAGATGCATTAGATTATAATGATGTGAAACCAGAGGATCGTGAAGTTGATGATCAAATGCAATTGTAGAATTAAAAAATTGATGAAATGAGGAAATCGTTATGTTGACTGTCATGTTGGGGATAATGATCCTTCTTCTTCTTTTAAATTTCCCGATGATGATTCCTTTAATCGTAGCGCCATTTGCGGTAGCTATACTAGGTCTAACGACCATGCCACTTGATATGTCAAGTATGGTTGGTCAATTAATAACCGGAATTGAGTCCTATCAACTCTTATGTGTTCCGTTATTTATATTTGCTGCGGATATCATGACATCTGGTAGAACGTCAAATCGGTTACTAGATTTAGTCGGCTCCTTTATTGGACATATTCGTGGAGGGTATGCAGTTACAACAGCAGCCTCCTGCTCAATGTTTGGCGCGATATCCGGCTCGACCCAGGCAACCGTTGTTGCTATTGGTAAGCCGATGCGCGAACGCTTATTAAAAGTTGGTTATAAAGATTCAAGTGCTATGGCACTAATTATTAATTCAAGTGATGTTGCCCTATTAATACCACCAAGTATTGGTTTAATCATGTATGGTTTAGCCTCAGGGGCATCCATTGGTAAATTATTTATCGCTGGTATTATACCAGGCTTAATTGTCTTTTTAACCTTTGCTACATATAGTATTATTTATGCTAAAGTGAAAAATATTCCATTAGCCCAAAAGGCAACTTGGATAGAGCGTTGGCAAGCATTTAAAAAGGCGTTATTACCACTAGGGTTTCCTGTATTAGTCATCGGTGGTATTTATGCTGGGTGGTTCTCAGCTACTGAAGCAGCTGGTGTTTCAGTGTTATATGCGTTTCTATTAGAAGTTGTGATTTATCGATCTATTCATATAAAACAATTACCGAATATCGCATTATCAACGGGGTTAGTAACGTCAGCCGTATTTATTTTAGTAGCAGGTGGCCAAGTCTTCTCATTTATCGTTAACTTAGAGAGGATTCCACAGATGTTGTCAGATGCTGTTCTAGGTTCTGACCCAAGTCAATTTTATATTTTGCTTATCGTAACCATATTTTTCTTTGTGGGTTGTATGTTTGTAGACCCAATTGTTGTCATTTTAGTTCTAACACCTATATTTCATCCAATTGCGGTGGATGCAGGTATTAGTGAAATTCACTTAGGAATTATCATCACATTCCAGGCGGCTTTAGGTTCAGCGACGCCACCATTTGGAGTCGATATTTTTACCGCCAGTGCGGTGTTTAATAAGCCTTATTTAGAAGTTATTAAAGGAACACCGCCATACATCTTAATGATGATCTTAATTTCAGTATTATTAATTGTGTTTGAGGACCTTTCAACGATTCTTTTATAAAGAAAGGTCTTTGACTATAAATTTATATTAAAAATATAGGGGGTTTTTACAATTTTTAAAAAGAGGTTTTTATTGTTAACGACTTTGTTAACTCTAGGACTAATTCTAGCAGCTTGTGGTGGCTCTGATGACGACGGAGACTCAAGCAATGGGGATAGTGAATTCGAAGAACAAACATGGGCATTCATCACTGAGGAGCAAGAAGGTCAAGTTCAGTATGTATATGCTGAAGAA
Source organism: Aquisalibacillus elongatus (assembly GCF_003843875.1). Taxonomy (GTDB): domain Bacteria; phylum Bacillota; class Bacilli; order Bacillales; family Alkalibacillaceae; genus Aquisalibacillus; species Aquisalibacillus elongatus. The sequence goes on from NZ_RKRF01000008.1 coordinate 168,727, forward strand.
TTTGCAAAGCGTATTGATGAGAAAACAGACGGTGCGATTACAGTTGAACCATATGAATTCGGTGGTTTAGGTACAGAAACAGACCAAGTTGAGCAGCTTCAAAATGGTACAGCTCAACTAGCTGTAACATCACCAGGTTTCATTGGTAATACAGTGAAGGAAAGTCAGATTTTCGGACTACACTTCTTATTCCCAGATAGTGTAGAGAAGACTCACGAGATTTTAACAAATAGTGAAGCGATCAACGAAGATCTAGTTAAAAAATATGAAGAAATTGGTATTGAGCCACTAGCTTTCTGGACAGAAGGTGGTATGCAGTGGACGAGTGACCGCCCAATCGAGAAGCCAAGCGACTTTGAAGGATTCAAAATGCGTATTCAAGGTTCAAAACTACAAGAAGAATCTTATAAAAGATACGATGCAGATCCAACAAGTATGTCATGGGGTGAGTTGTACACTGGTTTAGAAAATGGAACAGTACAAGGCCAAGAAAACCCAATTTTCTTCATTGCAGATGCATCTTTCCATGAAGTACAAGATTATATGACGATCTCTAACCATAACAACTATGTTGCTACAACAACAGTTAACTCTGAATGGTACAATGGATTAAATGATGCTGAAAAAGAATTAGTAGATGAAACTGTTGAAGAACTACAAGGCTGGGTGTTTGAAGAACAGAAACGCCAGAATGATGAGTTCTTATCAGTCATTGAAGATAGTGAAGAATATCCAACAGAAGTTATTCGTTTAACAGAAGAACAGCGTGCAGAGTTCCAAAAGTTAGCAGAACCAGCACGTGACTTCTACCGTGATGAAGTGTCGACTGAAGGTGGCGCTATTCTTGATAAGTTAGAAAAAGAAATTGAAGAAGCAACAAGCGAATAATAAAGTTAAGCCTAGTACTTTCTTAAGTACTAGGCTATTTATATTGACTTTTAAATCGTTTTCTTTTATTCTATAGATACAATAAAATGACTTCCAAAGGGGAGTAGCTTGACACGTTTTAGTCGTCATTACGAGATCTAATCTCCGGCTTTAACGGCAACCGATGTTGTAAGCGAGACCTTTACGCGAATAGTTGCGTAAAGGTTTTATATATTTAGGCCTTTACCGCATGTTCGCGGTAAAGGCTTTTTTATGTTTAACGTATAAAAAGCCATCATTTGTCTTTAAACTAGAAAAGTAAGGGAGCGATTCAGAAAATGGATGCAGGATTATTACTAGAATATGGTTGGGTACTACTTGTTTTAATTGGTTTAGAAGGAATTTTAGCAGCTGATAATGCTCTAGTGTTGGCTATAATGGTAAAACATTTACCGGAAAAGCAACGTAAAAAAGCACTATTCTACGGGCTATTTGGGGCTTTTGTACTTCGAATTGGATCTTTATTTATTATTTCATTCCTAGTTGATGTATGGCAGGTACAAGCGCTTGGTGCTGCATATTTACTTTATATCTCTATTAACCACTTAGTTAAACAACAAGTGAAAAAAAGGGAAGAAAAAACGCCTGAAGAGGCAGATGCGAAGCGGGATGCTAAAGGTTCAGGGTTCTGGATGACTGTTGTGAAGGTAGAGTTTGCTGATATTGCCTTTGCGGTCGATTCAATTTTAGCAGCTGTGGCATTGGCAATGGCGCTTCCGGCAACAACACTTCCTCAAATTGGCGGAATGGATGGTGGTAAGTTCATCGTCGTGTTACTTGGTGGACTGATCGGGGTTGTTATTATGCGTTTTGCTGCAACCTACTTTGTAAAATTATTAAAGAGGCGCCCAGGTCTCGAAACGGCGGCTTTCTTGATTGTTGGTTGGGTGGGGGTCAAACTATTAGTTATTACGTTATCACATGAAGATATCGGTCTAATCCCTTATGATTTTGCACACTCAACGATATGGAAACTTAGTTTCTATGCGGTCTTAGTGATTATTGCATTGGTTGGATGGTTCTCATCTAAGCCTCAAGACATTGATGAAGACGAACTTGAGAATTTAAAACATTAATATTAAAAGCTAGCGGAGATGTAGTCCGCTAGCTTTTTTCATGGGTCTAAATAAGGGTGGTGATTCATATATTATGACGACGACTTTATTTAAGGGAGGCCTCTTATGAAAAGACATTACTTCTTAGGCGGCACGACGGCCAAAGGGTATTACCGTTTTTATGACGATTTAAAATCAATTTTAGATCGAGTGATGTTTATTGATAGTGGAATGACGTCAACGACTCACCCTATACTCAATCAGCTAGTAGAAGATTATGAGAGGGACTATGAAATAGGTTGTGTTCATAACCATGTTGAGCCAGACAAACTCGAAGCCATGGTGATCCCCGAACGGAAGCTTGCTGTTATTGACCGCTCGAAAACCGCACATCAACCACTCCTATTCCCGAAGTTAGTAGAAAACGTTGTCTACATGGGAGAAGGTTATAACTATGAGTATTTATATCAAAATAGGAATTGCTTAACCCAGTTGTATGAGGAAAAAAGTGTTTTACAAGAACAAGCCATAAAACATTTTGAGAAAGCACATCAACATCATGAAGATATTGAGAAAATTTATATCGAGTATTTAAATTTTGATAAAGCCAATCGCGTGACTAATGACTTCATGCAAAAGCTATTCAGGTCCACTTCACTTCATAAAACCTCTCAAATCGTGCATCGATATTTAGGTGCAGCCACACCGGATGGTCCAATAGATTTCGTATTAGATTTAACGAGTGATATAGATGAACGAATTTTTATAAAAGGAAGGTCAGGTACTGGTAAGTCGACGATGCTCAGGAAAATTGTATCAGAAGCCCAAAACAGAGGAATTGATGTGGAAATATACCATTGTGGCTTCGATCCGGAGAGTTTAGATATGGTTATTTTAAGAGAATTAAGCGTTGCCATCTTTGATGCGACAGCTCCGCATGAGCATGAACCTGAGCGTTCTAATGATCATATTTTCGATGCCTATGAGCTATTCGTAGATGGAAACCCTGATGCATCACATGAACAAGAAGTTGCTGATTTAAAAGGACTTTATAAAAGTGAGACGAAAAAAGCAACGAGTTGTCTTGATTCAATCCGAGATAAAACACGTTCTTTTGAAAAAATTTATCAAGATTCGTTAGATGATGGATATGTTCAAGGAATTATCGCTAGAATTCAAAACTGGATCAACTAGTATACAGCCAACCTAGTATGGGTTGGCTTAATTATTTGACTTCTATTGTATTTCGTTATAAAGTTTATAAATGTTTAGTAACCTTATCGGAATTATCAAGTATAATATAAAAAAGGGGAAGGGGAGAATTTTATGTTTTTAGCTTTAAATATTGCCATCATGCTTGTTTTGTTAGCTATTTTATTTCAAATGCAAAAGAAGCATGTGTCATTTAGTAAACGCGTATTTTCTGGTTTAGGTTTAGGTATTTTATTAGGTATATTTCTACAAGTCGCGTATGGCTCAGATAGTGGGGTTGTATCAAGTACGACTGATTGGTTCTCACTAGTTGGTTCAGGTTATATAAGGTTACTGATGATGATTGTTATTCCACTTGTTATGGTTTCAATTATTAAAGCCATTACGAATTTGGAGAAAACATCACAACTTGGGAAAATGTCAGGTTGGATTATCGGGATTCTAGTTGGAACAGCGATGATTGCTGCAGTTGTTGGTGTTGGTACATCCGTGGCGTTTGATTTAAATGCTGATCAAATCGAAGCAGGTCAGTCTGAACAAGATCGTGGTATGTACCTAGAAGAACGTTTAGGTGATGTCGAGGACATGTCGACACCTCAAAGAATCTTAGAATTTATTCCAACTAATCCATTTCAAGATATGACGGGGGATCGAGCGACTTCTACAATTGCAGTAGTTATTTTCTCAGCATTTATAGGAATTGCTGTATTAGGCTTACGACGAAAACGACCTGAGCAAGCTGAAATGTTTACAAAAATCGTGGATTCCGTCTATGCGGTCGTGATGAGGATTGTAACGCTCATCTTAAGATTAACACCTTATGGTATTTTAGGGTTAATGGCTAACACGGTTGCCCGCACAGATGTAGGCGGTATTATAGAACTGTCTAAATTCGTAGCAGCATCTTATGTGGCACTCCTAGTTATGTTTGTGATTCATTTAGTGATGTTAAGCTTCTCTGGTTTAAACCCATTGACGTATGTGAAAAAAGTTTTACCAGTTCTAGGGTTTGCTTTCACTTCACGCTCAAGTGCCGGAACTATTCCACTTAACATTCAAACACAAAAGAATAACCTCGGTGTTCCAGATGGGGTTGCGGATATGTCGGCATCATTTGGGGCAACTATTGGGCAAAATGGCTGTGCCGGTATTTATCCGGCAATGTTAGCAGTGATGATTGCGCCGACCGTAGGCATTAATCCGTTAGAACCAAGCTTCTTGCTAATGTTAATATTAGTGATAGGTATCAGTTCATTTGGTGTTGCAGGTGTCGGCGGTGGTGCGACATTCGCAGCGTTAATCGTCCTATCAGCCATGGATCTTCCAGTTTACTTGGCAGGTCTGCTCATCTCGATCGAACCATTAATCGATATGGGACGCACAGCTCTTAACGTAAACGGAGCGATGACATCCGGTGCCATCACATCACGAATTTTAGGAACACATAACAAAGAACGTTACCAAGATCCAAGTGCAAACCAAATTGACACGTCAGAGTTTTAAATTGTTTTGTTATATAAAAGTCGATGGCTTCAGGCCGTCGACTTTTTTTGTAGAATCACTATTACCGCGTTAAATCTTTTATTAAAGGAAAAAGTATGAAATAATATGATAGAGAAAACATGATCGAGGGAGTGTCATAATGATTCCGACGAAAGAACAATTGCAGAAGTATGCAAACTTAGCTATCAAACAAGGCGTGAATATTCAAAAAGGGCAAGCACTGTCCATTAACGCGCCTATTGAAGCAAGAGAGTTTGTTCACTATGTCGTTGAAGCGGCATATGATGCAGGTGCAGAAGGCGTGAGAGTTAACTGGTCTGATGAATACCTCACACGTCAGGCTTACGACCGTGAGCCGATTAATGTCTTAGAAGATGTACCTCAATGGCAAGTGGATAAAAACTTAAGCCACGTCCAAAAAGGCGGTGCACTATTAAACATTTATGCACCAAATCCAGATTTACTCGAAGGCGTCGATCCTGAACGGGTTGCCAAGGCTACAAAAGCTAGAAGCCAGGCGCTAAACGAATATAAAACATACATCATGAATGACCGTGTTCAATGGTCGATCGTTTCAGTTCCTACTGAAAAATGGGCAAAGAAAATTTTCCCTAATAAAAATACGGACGAAGCCGTAACAGCTCTTTGGGAACAAATTTTCTCGATTGTCCGAGTGGACCGTGAAGATCCTATTCAAGCTTGGAAAGAACATAATGAAACATTATTTAGTATTAGAGATTATTTAAACGGTAAACAATATGATGCATTAGAATATCAATCAGAAGGAACGAATTTAACAGTTAAACTTCCAGAGAATCATATCTGGTCTGGTGGAGGAGCTAAAGCTGAAAATGGCGCTCAGTTTAATCCGAATATGCCAACTGAAGAAGTATTTACAGCGCCACACCGTGAAGGGATTAACGGAACAGTCACGAACACAAAACCGTTAAACTATAATGGCAATTTAATCGATGGGTTCACGTTAACGTTTGAAGACGGAAAAGTCGTTGATTATCAAGCCGAACAAGGTGAAGAAACGCTGAAACATTTATTAGATACGGACGAAGGGGCAGTCCGCATCGGAGAGATTGCGTTAGTACCGCATTCATCACCAATCTCTCAGTCCGATTTAATTTTCTATAACACGTTATACGATGAGAATGCCTCTTGCCATATGGCTTTAGGTGAGGCTTACCCAACTAATCTTAAAGACGGTGAAAAAATGTCCAAAGATGAGTTGAAGGAAAAAGGCATTAACACGAGCCTAGTTCACGAAGACTTTATGATTGGTTCAGCTGACCTAACTGTTTACGGTGTTACAAAAGATGGCAAAAAAGAAGTCATTATTGAAAATGGTGACTGGGCAATAGAATAAGCTATCATAAAAAAGATGGGATGTTTTCTCATCTTTTTTGTTATATACTGGAATTAAACATAAAAGAGAATTGGAGTATTAGCTATGAAACTTGATGGAAAGCTAATCAAATGGCACCGGACGAATCAAAAATTAACTCAGGAGCAATTAGCAGAGGGGATTTGTTCTGTAACACAGTTAAGTAAAATTGAGAACAGTCAAATCCATGCCAATGTGGACGTGTTAACCCAAATTGCGGACCGGTTGCAATTCCCGAGCCATAAATTCACGAAGCCAGTTGATGAACAATTGAAAGCACTTATCGAAGAGTGGTTATCAGCCATTCACGAATTCGACTTGCCGAATGTTAATCGAATCTATGCCGAGTTAAAACATCTTGAAAAAGAGGCGCTTCACTACGACTTAGAGTTTTTATATGATTTAGCTTACTTCGGTTATACGCTAATTACGAAACAATTGAAAGAAGCGAATCAACTAAACGAAAAAATCATGAAGTATGAAGCTATTTTTAATGAAATTCATCCTTATAGTTATCATAAATTCATTGCAAAGTATTTAAAAGACAAGTCATTATACTTCGATTCGTTAAGGCATTTAGAAATTGCTGAAGGTATTTTACAAGACGAGGATGACCCAGAACTTTTTATATTACTAGCTGGAGTTCATAGTCAATTAGACCATATTCTATCTTCGAATGACTATGCGAGGTCAGCCTTAAGAATTTTTCAGGATAAGTTGTATTATACGAGAATAATAGAATGTGAGATTATCTTAAGCTCGAACTTTATATTAGTAGGAGAATACCAAGTCGCAGAGGAAAAATTACAACGTATAATAGCACTTATTGATGAAAAGTTTGACCAAAGCATGGTCTCTAAAATCTATTTTCAAATGAGCGCAGTTTATATTATGCGTGGAGAATTAGATGCTGCCATCCAACTGGCGCAGGAAACATTAGCGTTTGATATTAATCAAATTGAGCTGATGCATTTGCGGTATGTTTTGGCTCATAGTTATTATTTAAAAGGTGATTATCATTCGTGTGACAAGGTCATTCAACAAAGTACAGAAATAGCCGAAGAATTTGGACTTGATTATTACTTAATCAAATTCAAGACATTAAAACTCCTAATTGATGAAGAATACGATCGGTTAATTGACTATTTACGAAACCGTGCATTGCCATTTTTAAATGCCACTGGGCAAGCGTTTGACTTAAAATTCTACTATAAATTGTTGGGAAAATTGTTGTATCAGCTCAAACGATACAAGCTTGCGGCAGAGGTTTTGTTAGAAGCAAACCAGCAAGGAATCGTGACGAAGTGATGAAAAAATTAAATTTTCGATGCAAAAATTTATAATTTTCTAAAAAATATTTCACTTTTTTCATTTTTTTGTATAATGGACATAGGTTATGATTCTTCAGCGATGACGTATGCGTGTCATATTTTGTTGACGATATAATTATATATAGTGGTGGGGATCTATTTATATAGGTGTGGGGAGGAATTATTAATGCTGAAGTATGATAGGTTTGTCAACAAATTCGAGACAAGGTTAGGGAGAGACCTTTGTCCGAAAGAAAAAGATTTTATCACCTGGGTGTGGCAGAAACATAAAGGTGAATCACGCATAAAAAAATAACAGACAAGCAATTAGCACTGCTGTAATAGGCAGTGTTTTTTATTCTCTATTGAGAGAGACTATTTTGTGTAGAGTGTTTTTTTACATAACCGCTGTAATACGTTAAATTTTTACTTTGTTGGATGCGCTAACATGTGCTATATTAGTAAAATCAAATTAAAGTGAGGTGGATGATGTGGATCATTGGAAAACGAGATTCGGATTTATGCTTGCTGCAATTGGGTCAGCAGTCGGGTTAGGTAATATTTGGCGTTTCCCTTACATTACGGGTGAATATGGGGGCGCGACGTTTTTATTAGTTTATTTAGTATTTGTTTTCTTACTCGGTATTCCGTTATTATTAGCGGAGTTTAGTATTGGGAAGGCAGGACAAAAAGACGCAGTCGGTTCATTTAAGAATTTAGCGCCTAATACGAAGTGGCATTGGACAGGCTTTATGGGCGTTATTGGCGGTATTTTAATATTGAGTTTTTACAGCGTTGTTGCTGGTTGGTCTTTATATTATTTATATAGTTATGTTACAGGTCAGTTTACTGATGTAACGCCAGATGGTTTCGGACCGATTTTTGAAGACTGGATTTCTAATAGTCTTTCACCATTATTTTGGCAAGTATTGTTCTTAGGTGTAACGTTATTGATTGTCGTTCGAGGCATTAAAGGTGGAATTGAAAAAGCGAATGTCCTATTAATGCCAGTTTTAGCGTTATTAATGGTTTTTATGGCAATGTATGTGTTAACGCTAGATGGCGCATGGGAAGGCATGAAGTTTTTATTCCAACCGGAGTGGTCACAGCTTGGAAATCCTGACCTCTATTTAACGGCACTTGGGCAAGCCTTTTTCTCACTAAGCCTGGGTGTTGCAGGAATGTTAACTTACGCTAGTTATTTGAAGGAAAAAGATCGCTTGCCAGCAGCTACTGTTGGCATAGGTGTACTTGATACTGTTTTTGCAGTAATTGCCGGAATTATGATCTTCCCAGCTGTCTTTAGTTTTGGCTTGGATATTGGTCAAGGCCCGCCGTTAGTTTTTATTACACTACCGAGCATTTTTGCTAGCATGCCGATGGGAACGATTGTAGCGATCATCTTCTTTGGACTTTTAACAATGGCGGCACTATCATCAGCCATTTCGCTATTAGAGCTTCCGGTTTCGTTTTTCTCAAGAACGGTCGGTATGACAAGAAAAGCAGCCACATATATGTGTACGTCGATTATTTTTGTATTAGGTATCGCATCTTCCCTAGGCTTTGGTATTTGGAGCGGCGTTGGTATTGGGGATAAGAACATCCTTGATGTCATTGATTTTGTGACAGCTAATATTACGCTTCCTTTAGGTGCGATTTTGATGGCTGTCTTTGTTGGCTGGTATTTAGATAAAGAACAAGCGATTAAAAATAGTGAAATCGAAACGCCAGTTGTTGCGAATGTTTGGTATGTCATCGTGAAGTACTTGGCACCTGTCATCGTGTTATTAATCGCGATTGCATCTATCTTTGTATTATAATTCAGTTTTTATAGTCCCCGTGTTAAACTATTTGTGTATTGAATCATAGTAGGAGGAACCATTATGTCCGTTTCGTATCATGCGATCATACGTCAGATGAAAAAAGAACTCAACTCGTTAGATGATTCATCTTCACAGCAAGATGTGTTATCAAAAATTCACGTGATTAAGTCGTTGGCCGATGTCGTCATTAATTCTTATGATGATTATGGAGAAACTACTGTTTCCGCTGAGACGGTCGCGAAAGCTGATATCAGTGAAGCGGAGGCCCGAGCGATGGGCGTTCGACCTAAAAAACAAGAAGATCGCATGGAAGAAGATGATGCAAACGGCGATTCGATTTTTGATTTTTAAGCAAAAAGGGGACTAAGCATGAAAGCATTACTTTTAATCGGTGTTATTAACGGATTCCTTGCCGTTGCGTTAGGAGCTTTCGGCGCGCACGGTTTAGAGGGGAAATTAAGCGACAAAATGCTCGAAACTTGGGAAAAAGCGGTCCAATATCAGATGTTCCATACGATGGCAATTTTCATTGCAGCTATTTTACTCATCCGCTTTGATATTTCATCGTTCGCAACTGCCGGATGGACATTCTTGATAGGCATCATCTTATTCTCAGGGAGCTTATATATTTATTCACTCACACAGGTCAAAACCTTTGCCATGATCACGCCAATCGGTGGCGTTGCCTTTTTAATCGGCTGGGTGTTAATAGGCCTTGGTGCAATGAAAGTTGTAGGGTAAAAGAGACTGGATTTCCAGTCTCTTTTTTTTGGCTTGTCAAATGGTCAGAATTTTTTATAATATAATTATCTAATAGGAGAGGAAGGTCCAAGATTCATGATCGTCAAAAATGTATATTGCCCACCTTACTTGTTGCAGTTGGATTGTTTAATAATAAGGCTTCTCCTGCAACACCCCCAGTATCCAACCGTACTAGATTGGCTCACTCGCGAACGCGCCGGATTCTACGGCGAAAGTCAGCTCAAATTTCCATTAAGTAAACTCGACTTTACCCACGACCGTTTTCATTACCTACGACTTCAAAATGAACAAGGTCAGTTTTTTCAAATGGACTGGCTAGTATTGACTCAAAGCTTCATCCTAATAATTGAAGCAAAAAATTATAGCGACGAAGTTATTTTTAATGAAGACTTTAACCAGGTCATACATAAGGAAAAAGTCTATCAAGACCCGGTCTTGCAAGTAGAAGAGCAAAAATATCAACTCGAAATGTGGCTTCAACACCACAATCTCCCTCAACTACCAATCGTCACCCTCGTCGTGATGACCAACTCAAATGCCAAATTAAAAGCCACTAACCCGAACACTACTTACAAGAACAAAATTATCACTCTTCCAAAAGTCTCAAGTAAAATTCGACAGATTGTATCACATTATACGCAGCCTCAGATTAATTTAAGCGACATGAAGTGGATTAGCTCACAGCTGTTAAACCACCACCAAGATTATGTTCCGGATATTTTAGAGAAGGCAGGAGTGCGTTTCATAGATTTGCAACAAGGCGTCGTCTGCCCGTCGTGTAGTAGACTCGGAATGAGACTTGTGAACTTGCGCTGGCAATGTGACAATTGCGGTTTGAGATCAGCTGATGCGTATATGACAGCTTTGAAGGATTTGTTTTTGTTAGGTAAACGTCATATAACTAAGAAAGAGTTTATGAGTTTTGCAAACGTTAAATCTCCTGATTCTGCTAAGAAAATGTTGAAAAGATCAGGGCAGAAAATGATTAAGAATGGACGTTATACTAAATATTTGTTGGATTTTGATTATGAAAAAGACTTTGATTACCTTAAGAATTCAAGAAGAAGACGATAGTAAAACAGGCCCGCTGGGATAGTGAACGTACCCAATAGAAGGAGAAAAAGGCCCGCTAGAGAAGCAAACGTACCCGTTGGAGAGAGGAACAGGCCCGCTGGAGGAGCGAACGTACCCGTTGGAGAGAGGAACAGGCCCGCTAGAGGAGCAAACGTACCCGTTGGAGAGAACAAACACACCCGCTAGGAGAACAAAACCACCTTCAAAATAGCCACACCACCCCTCAACAATCAAAAACGCCCCCGGAAGCCCGGGGGCGTAACCTATTAATCTTTCATTTTAAAGTGAGCTAACTGTCTATTGAGGTCGTTGACCATGTTTTCAAGTTCGCTTGCTTCTTGTCTTAGTTGATCAAAGGCGTGTTGTTGTTCTTCGGCTGAGGCTGAGATTTCTTCGGTGCCAGCGGCTGTTTCTTCGGTGATGGCGCTGACGTTCTGTATGGATGATGTGACTTGTGCGCTTTGTTCTTTGGACTGACTCATTTCCTCAACTAATGCATCGAGGCGTTGGTAGATGGTTTCAACGTTCTCGCGAATGTGTTTAAACGATTCTTCAGATGCGTTGAGGGATGTGTGTTGTTTTTCGGTTAGTTGAATCGTTTCGTCCATTTCTTGCTCAATAGTAGTCACGCCAGTCTTAATTTGCCCGACCATGCTTGAGATCTCACTTGTAGCATCGGTTGATTGCTCAGCAAGTTTTCTTACTTCGTCAGCCACAACGGCAAAGCCTTTACCGTGTTCACCAGCACGAGCTGCCTCGATCGCTGCATTTAAGGCTAATAGATTCGTCTGTTCTGAAATGTCGTTCACTAGCTTAATCGTTTTTTCAATCTCATCTGTATATTGAATAAATTGCTTCACTGACTTCTCAACGTTATGAATGGAGTCGTTGTGTTGCTCCATGACATTTCGTTGGTCATAAATGGCCGTTTGTCCATCTTTAACTGAATCTAATGCTAGAGTCGATTTCTCGGAAGCTTGTTGGCTCTCGTCCATGTTCTTCTCAAAATTCGTGTTCATTTTTTCCATTAAATCAGCTACATCTTGAATGTCATTCGAAATGGACTGACTACCTTCAGCGAGCTCATCGGTTGAACTAGACACCTGCTGTGATGTCTCAGATAAGCCTTCCATCTCACGGTTCAATTTCGAACTAAAGTCGTTGACGTTGTTTCCGATTTTCTGAACGGACTGTAATGTGCTCGTTAAATTATCGATCATTGCTTTAAACGCGTGTTTTAACTGATCAATTTCGTCCTTGGCAACTTCTGGTGCTTCAATGTCTGTCGTTAAATCGCCTTCTGCCACTTGAGATGCCTGATCAGATAGGTCCCGCATTGGTTTCGCGATTCGAGACGTTAGTCGAGATGTCGATAAAATGGATAACAAAATTAAAATGACCGCCGCTATAATCGCAAACGTAATCAAATTCTGAATCGCATTCTCTTGTGAAGACACCTTGCTGTCATACCAAGCTTGTGCTTCACGCTGTAACATATAAATATCATTTAACATACCTGCTGTTCTTGCTGCTTGTCGTTGAACTTCATTGACATCTTCCATCTCTAACGCACTGATTGTGGTTTGTTCCCAGTTTATAAATTTATTCATTGCCTGGTCGAACCATTTGCGGTGTGCGTCAGTTTGAATCATCTGCTCTAAACGATTCATCGTTTCCTTAGTAGATTCAACTTGTGTTAAAGCTTTTTGACGCGATGACTCCGACGGGTTAAACCCATATGTATCAAGCGTTTGCTCAACGGTGATTAACTGACTGTTTAACTCTTTAACCTCAAGTAAATAATCCACATCTTCATTGGATGAACTTTCAAAACTGATCATCTGAAAAACGATAAACGAAATTAAGGCCAAACTCAATAAAAGTGGAATTAATGTCATCGTGTATAAACGTTTGCCAATACTCATTGATTCACCACCTCATCGATGCGACTTTGCTCGGAGTCAGACAAATCAATTAAACGAATTGGCGCAAGTCCGACGCCTTCCTCTTCAATACCAAGCTCGATATGGCTTCCGTCTAATGTCTCACCATTTTTAAGCTGTTCCATAATATCGTACAGGGCGTTATCAACATGTTTCATCATGGATGATACGACAGCATCTTCCGCGACAAAATACTGGTCACTATCGACGCCAAATGCATAGATTCCTTGTTTTTCAGCTTCCTTCAGCGTTCCGACACCTGTAAAACCAGCCGCATGAAACACGTAATCGGCATCTTCTTCAACCATATCCTGCGTTAAGTCGGCGCCTAATTGATCGTCATCGAAAGATCCAGCATACTCCACTAAGATTTCGGCATCGTCATTAACCGCCTGGACGCCCTCGACAAAACCTTCTTCAAATTTTTCAACAACGCCTATATGCTCGCCACCAATAAAGCCAACGACATCTGTCTCCGTTTTCATTCCGGCAATAAGCCCGACTAAATAGCTACCTTCATCTTCTTTAAACGTAATAGAAGTTACGTTGTCTTGATCAGAGACGGCATCGACTAAAACAAATTGCTGATCAGGGTAAGCTTCAGCCAATTCATCCATTGCTGCCTGCGCATTGTAGCTTAACCCCATGATGACATCATGGTCCTCTTGAACGAGGTCTTCCATTTGAGCTTTGAAATCTCCATCAAATGGCTCACGGTAATCAAACGTTATTCCCAACTCATCTCGTGCTAGCTCCAAACCTTGGAAAGCTGAGTCACTAAATGAGTCATCTCCTAGACCGCTTTCTGTAACTAAAAGACCGGCACTTATAGCATCGTCAGCCGTTTGACTGCTATTGTCTTGGCAGCCAACCAGCAGCATGACCATTATCAAAAGTCCAGCCCATAATACTCGTTTCATTTCATCACTCCTAACTCTGTACTAAGATGCTAACGATTGTTAATATCGGAGAAAAATTCTACTTTTTTACACAAAATTAAAAAGACTAAATAGGGCTTTTTTTCTGAAAACGCCTTTACTTTATAAACCAACTGCTTTATGGCAAAATAGATTTAGGAAAAGTTTGAGGGAGGTTTCGTGATGAACTCGTTTGACGATAAAGACCAAAAGAAAAGTAATCAGTTTACGATTATGAAAGACGACCCGATTGATGGTCACCCAGGTTACAGTGGGGGTGGCACAATTAGCCTTGAAAATATGTCACCGTTAGTCGTAGATCCAAATGAAGATAAAGTTTGGGTTGATATGGGCGCGATGCACGCTCGAAGCGAAGTTGAGAAACGAATTAAGTTTGTAACAGATAAAGAGGAAGTACCAAATGGTAAACCGTATTGGCTTGTTTGGGTAACGGTTGAACGCGGAGAAGAAGGGCCGTATTATCACGGCGTTGCAGCAAGCTACTTAGAAGTGGACCGCGAAGCACGTCGAGGCTTTAAAATTTTAGCCGAACACGTCAACCGTATGGATAAATCGTTGAAAGGACGGATCGTCGTTAATCAAATGGATGATCATTCGAAAAAATTACTCGGAGATTTTCTAAAAGAATTTAACGCAGATTATTGGAAAAATTCAATTGATGAATTGAAACAAGCGTTCGCTTGATTTTGAATAGATTGTGAACATTATGGTTTATGATTGTACTCAAGACAAATACTTTGTAAAATATAACTAAACATGGGTTTTTAGCACATGTTTATTAGGACAAATAAATGGGGTTGACCGTTCGTCGGTCAGCCCCATTTATTTTTATTGACTACATTTTTCTTTAGGTTCTGTACCATTAATATAGTAAGTTAAGCGCGTTTCATCTTCACAAGATGGCCCTTCTAATTGTCCTGTTAATGGATCCATTTGAACGCCAACCACACCACTTGGCACACTAAATGTTTCGTAAGCCAAACCGTCATGAATCCGTTCCATATAGTTAGCCCAAATCTTTTTCGGAGCTTGTCGGTCTTGGATTCTCTCAATTTTCCGATTATCATCATAACCGCTCCAAACTGCGGTTGTATAATGAGGGGAGAAACCGATCATCCAACTATCAGGGTCCGTTGTGCCTGATTTTCCAGCATATTGTTGTGTTAATTGATTCGCGATGCCAGCTCCTGTAACACTCATATAATCGCTTAATCGATCATCAAACATTCCAGTTAACATATGGGTTAAAACAAACGCATGGTTCTCTTCTAGCAGTCTTTTCGGTGCTTTTGGTTCGTGCTGATAAACAATATTCCCGTCCCGATCTACGACTTTTTCAACGATATATGGTGAAACTGACCAGCCTCGATTAGCTAAAATACTGTAGGCCCTAGCCATTTCTAGCGGTGAGGCACTTGTTGTCCCTAATGCAGCTGACAGTACAGGTTTTAAATCACCTTCGATACCAAACGTCTGCGCCACTTCAACTAAGTTTTCAGGACCTATATACTTGTTGGTCTTTAACGCATAAATATTGTCTGATACAGCTAGTGCTTGTGCGAGTGTGACTGGACGATTGGCAAAATGATCATTATAGTTCGTTGCGTCATATGGTGTACCGTCTTCTAATGTAAATGTCGTTGGTCTACTCTCAAGGGTTGTAGACGGTGTGAAGCCGTACACAAGGGCTGCGTAATACAAAAATGGCTTGAACGTTGATCCTGTCATGCGCTCAGCTCGAGTCGCACGATTAAAAGGTGTTTGGTCAAAATTTGTACCACCTTGCATGGCGACAATTTTGCCAGTGGAAGGGGCAACCGTCACAGCCCCGATTTGTAACTCTTCATCTTGAGGCAGTTGTTCTTCAATGGTCTGCTCGAGCTTCTTTTGAGCATCTAAGTCCATCGTTGTATAAACTTGATAGCCTCTAGCTTCAAGTGTTTGTCGGTCAATATCAGTTAGTTTCGCTGCTTGTCGTAAGGCATAGTCCGTGAAATATTGTCCAACTTCTTCTTCTTGATTAGAAGCTGAAACGGCAATCCTTAAGTCGATTCGTTTTGCTCGATGCATAGCTGTTTCAGTTATTTTTCCTGTTTCATTCATCCGCTCTAAAATCCATTTTTGTCGGTTCATAGCATTTTCATATGAGATTAGAGGGGAGTAGACAGACGGCCCTCTTGGAATCCCTGCTAATAGCGCTGCTTCTTCTAGTTTTAAGTCATCCGCATTCTTATCAAAATAATACTGACTAGCGGCTTGAATTCCGTACTGCCCATGCCCGAAATAAATTGAATTCAAGTAACCCTCTAAAATTTCATCTTTATCTTGAAAAACTTCCAACCGAACAGTAATCAGTGCTTCTTGAATTTTTCGTGTCCACGTTTTTTGATGCGTCAAAAAAAGATTCCTGGCGTATTGTTGAGTGATACTGCTTGCGCCTTGAACTTTGTCCATCGAAATGACGTTATGGTAAACAGCACTTGCAATACGAGGAACGTCAAAACCAAAATGGTTATAAAAATGTTGGTCTTCCGCAGCGATAAACGCCTCTTTAATATAAGGAGAGATTTGATCTAGCTCAACCCAGTCACGATTTTGAACGCCTTGTTCAACCGTGATGACGTTTTCATTCTGATCGTAAATGACCGTGTTTTCATCTATATTAATCTCAGGCGGGCCTTGGTAGATCGAATAGATTAAGATAACACCAAAGGAAGCAAAACCGAAAGCGATCGCCATAAAAGTAAGTATGAATAGTTTTCGAATCATGTTAACCTCTCCTGTTTGCTTAAATGATATTCTTTTAGTTAGTATGTAAAAATTGGCAAGAATTTAAACGTTCAACACTTCTAATTAACTGCATTCTTCGATATAATCAATTTGATGAATTTAAACTTGTCTATTTTTGTGGCAAAATAAGTTACATGATTGGATAACATAGAAAGGGAGATTGTTTTGTCAAATAAGGAGACGATTCCTGTTTATATAAAAATTGATACTGAAATTGTTGATGATAACGGCAATGAAAACATTACAAAATCAGAAAATGGTTCTTATATTTATAAAGGCCACATTCACATGGTTAAGTACGAAGAAGAGTTTGAAGACCTAGGGACGGTTTATACGACGATTGTCATTCAAGACGATCGTATTTCGATTAAACGCGAAGGCCCTCTTCAAATGCATCAAGTCTTTCGTATTGGTGCGAGTACGGAGTGTGTTTACTACCACCCATATGGAAAATTCCGTATGGAGACGACAACCCATCGGATGCAATTTATAAAAGGTTACGGCAATCGTTCGGGTAAAGTTTTCTTAAATTATGATGTGGTGTTAAATGACCAAGAGCCGCGTAGGCATATTTTCGAGCTACAGTTTCAAGAGGAGGATGCTAAATGAGTATCGTAGGTCAGATCGAGGAAACGCTTAAACAAGAAATCGAATCAGCAGTTATAGAAGCAGGGCTGGCAACCAAAGATGCTATGCCAGAAGTGGTGTTAGAAACACCTAAAGATAAAGCACATGGTGATTATGCCACGAATATGGCTATGCAATTAGCTCGCATTGCGAAAAAAGCACCGCGTCAGATCGCAGAGGACATCGTGGCACAGTTAGATACGAAGAAAGCTTCTGTTAAAGAAGTAGAAATTGCAGGACCTGGGTTTATTAACTTTTTTATCGATCAGTCGTCCCTAACTGAGGTCGTTGACACGATTTTAGATCAAGGTCGAGATTATGGTACATCGAATGCTGGGGAAGGTAAGCGTGTTCAAATTGAGTTTGTGTCCGCGAACCCAACTGGAACGCTACACTTAGGCCACGCACGTGGAGCAGCTTTTGGTGATGCCATGGTGAATGTGATGGAAAAAGCGGGTTTTGATATTGAACGTGAATATTATATTAACGACGCTGGTAATCAAATTGATCAATTAGCTAAGTCAATTAATGCACGTTATTTACAAAAGCTTGGCCAGGATGTGGACATGCCAGAAGGTGGCTATCACGGCCAAGATATTATTGATCTAGCCCAAGGTCTAGTAGATGAAAAGGGAGATCAATTAGCTCAGTTAGAAGAAGCGGAGCGTCTTAAGCAATTCCGTGACCACGGATTGCAGCATTTACTTGCCCGCATCGAACAAGATTTAAAAGAATATCGTGTGGAATTTGACTCCTGGTTTTCTGAAACGTCGCTTTATGACCAAGATCATGTATCTGTCGCTGTGGATACACTTCGCGAGGAAGGTTATGTTTATGAAGCGGATGGTGCAACATGGTTTAAATCAACTGAGTTCGGTGATGATAAAGATCGTGTATTAGTGAAGCAAGATGGCACTTTTACTTACTTAACGCCTGATATTGCCTATCACTTAAATAAAATCGAACGCGGGTTTGATGAGCTTATTAATATATGGGGTGCAGACCACCACGGGTACGTTCCCCGTATGCATGCAGCGATTCAGGCACTTGGCTATCCGAAAGACATTTTAGATATTAAAATTACACAAATGGTGAACCTGTTCGAAAACGGCGAAAAAGTTAAGATGAGTAAACGAACAGGTAAAGCTGTGACCATGAAAGAATTGATTGAAGAAGTCGGATTGGATGCGACGCGCTATTTCTTTATCATGCGTTCGAACGACGCGCATTTAGATTTCGACATGGATCTAGCGAAGTCTCAATCCAATGAAAACCCGGTTTACTATGTGCAATACGCCCATGCTCGTATTTGCAGCATGATTCGCCAAGCGGAAGAAAAAGGCGTCGATTTAAATGCGGCCATTGATTCATCATTACTCCAGGCAGAAAAAGAAGTCGCATTATTAAAGCGCCTTGGCGACTACCCGCAGGTCGTTGCGGATGCAGCGGTTAAGCGTACACCGCACCGCATTCCGCAGTATGTCTTTGATTTAGCATCAGACTTGCATAGTTTTTATAACGCAGAGAAAGTCATTGATCTAGACAACATGGAACTTACAAAAGCCCGCATCGCTTTAATGAAAGCCGTACGCGTGATCATTCAAGATGCCTTAGCATTAGTTGGGGTTGAAGCACCTGAAAAAATGTAAAAAATGAGCGTCCCAATTTGATTTGGGGCGTTTTTTTATGTCAAAAGGTCTGAAAAGGTGCTGAATGAGGAAAAGTAGAAAACTCTCACCGAGGTGAGAGTTTTCTTTTATCCAAATGGATATTGGTATTCAAGTTGTTCATCGAAAACGACATAATCAAGGTAAATCATAAGAAGTAAATACCATTCACCTGTCTCAGCATCGGCGACCACGATGTGATCTTTTCCTGCTTCTTCTATGGTTCCTGTGAAGATTTGTTGCTCATCGCTAAACTCAAATGACATATAGACGTTCGCTTGCTTTCCACGGTTTAACCTTAAAATGTTTTCAATGTAAGAACGTTCACGAGGAAGCTGCTGCCCTGGTGGAAATTGTCCTTGCATTTGTCCGGGTGCGCCTTGCTGAGCACCTTGAACCATACCCGGCGTCATTCCTTGTTGGCCACCAGGCATACCGCCTTGCATCATACCTGGCATGCCTTGCATACCGCCCTGCATCATCCCTTGTTGGCCGCCTTGCATCATCCCCGGCATTCCGCCTTGCATCATGCCTTGTTGACCGCCTTGGCCCATGCCAGAGCCTCCTTGCCACATACCAGGACCTCCTGGCATGCTATTAGGCATCATGCCTTGTTGTGCGCCTTGGACCATACCTGGCATTTGCCCTTGGTTATTGCCCATCTGAGCTCCTCCATACACACCAGGCATCTTACCACCTTTTGAACCTTTACCCGGAAGAGACATTTTCTTACCATCTCCTCCTGACCATTTACTTTGGCCGCCAGACCACTTTCCAGGCCCTTTTGAACCAGGATTGTTAAACGGTTTTTTGTCCGGCAACTTTCCGCCTTGATTTTTACCTTTTGATTGATCCAACAATCATCAACCTCCCTGAAAATTTATATTGAATTAAAATAAGTTAGGACATTCACCTTGTTGAGGCGTATAGAAGCAATGCGATTTAAAACGCCCGACATTCCATTGACCAAACCATTGTGGTGGACAATCTCCTCCAGGCATAAAGAACCATAGCGAATCATCGCCCGGGTCGAATTCTTCGCCTTTAACGACGCGTCTGGCTAATCGAATGTCTTTAGGACGGGCCCTTTGATAAAAGTAAGACTCTTGAACAGCCTCAAACCCACCTGGTGATTGATAAATCATATCTGGAAGGGATTCGATATTTTCAAAATCCAAACAACTGGCTATCACCCGGTTAACCCCAACGTTACCGACTAATAGCATCCCTAGCTTTCCATCACCCTCAGCTTCAGCACGCATTAATCGGGCTAGTTCTTCTATTTGGGCTTCGTTATAAGCAATAACTGCCAATAGACACCACCTCTTTCTAGGCAGGACTCATCACTAGTTCATGTATATGTATAAATGGGTAAAAGTTGATATGAGGGCTTGTACCTTTTTAGTTATTTATGCCAAATAGGGTAGAGGTGAGGATTCGAGGATTAAAAAAACACCAACCGAGATTTCTCTCGATTGGTGTTTGTACTTAAACACTCATAATGTCATTTAGATCTTCTTTTTCTTTGCGGTGACCGATGTAAAATTCACCGAATTCCGCAAATCGAGCGCTTACTTCATCGAAGCGCATTTCATAAATTAATTTTTTAAATTGAAGCATCTCATGTGCATATAAGGTTACGCCCCATTCCCAATCATCAAAACCAATACTGCCGGTGATGATTTGGCGAACCTTACCAGCATATTTACGACCTGTCATTCCATGCTCGTACATTAAGCGACCGCGCTCGTCCTTTTCTTCCATGAACCAGTTGTTTCCTTCACCTTTTTTGCGGTCCATTGGATAAAAACAAATGTGATCCCACTTAGGTAAAACGGGTCTTAAACGCGCCTGAAGTTCAGGATCCGTTTCTGGGTCTTTTCCTTTTGCCATATAAGTCGATAATTCTACGACTGATACGTAAGAATAAGCCGGAATTAAAAATTCGGCAAGTTTAGTTTTATTAAACGACGTTTCAAGATCCGTTAGTTCTTCCATTGTTGGGCGGAGATTTAAGAACAATAGATCCGCTTTTTGCCCGACAATTTGATAAAGTCCTACGCTACCTTGTCTATTTTGTTCAACATCTTCCCAGTTGGCGTAAAGCTCTTGGAATTCATTTAACGCTTGCTTCTGTTCATCTTCGGACGCTAGTTTCCAAGCGGTCCAATCAATTTTTCTGAAATCGTGTAAAGCATACCAACCATCGAGAGTTTCAACTGCTTCTGGCATGGTTTTCACTCCTTTTTTCATTGTCCAATTTTACTATATCATAAGGGGTCCTTAATCGTTAAAGGAAAAGCCCGTGAACGTTTTGTGACCGTCAGAGGAGGCGGCGATTACGCTCTTCCATTTGCTCGAATCTTTGGTTAAACCACTCTTGCTCTTGTTGTGAGAATGGCCGTTCGTCAATGGACACCCCGCGTGCATTCATTTTATGCTCAATTCGTTCGATGACGTGTTGAACCGTCATTTTCTTTTGAAACAACTGTTCGAGTGACGCCATGACATTAGGATTAATTTGAGGATACTTAAATTTGGTTTCCTCACCATTAATAGATAACTCATAAAACCGTTTAATCAAATTGGCGCGTGCTTGACCGTCTCCTTCAATATCTAAATAAATTTGCACGGCGGATCCGTTTTTGACGCGGCGTTGTGATATGCCAGCAAATTTTTTTCCGTGAATACTGAGGTCATATGTACCCGGGCAGTAAGATTCTTCAATCTCATAGGCTCTTATTGGCAAGCCTTCTTCTTCAAAAATCCATTGAATCCACTCGACCATCGCATTATAACCGTCATGAATATCGTAAGTTTTCGCATCTGGAAACACGAGTGAAATGTTTAAGATATCTTCGGTTAAAACGACGGCCAAACCGCCAGAATTACGGACGATTGCGTTATAGCCATTTTCTTTGAGAAACTGAATCCCCTTATCTAAATAAGGTAAACGGCTGTCCGGAATTCCTAAGACGACTGTCGGCTGATGGACCCAGTAGTGTATCGCCGTTTCAGAACGCTCGTTTGCGGTTAAACATAAAGTATCATCAACCGCAAAAGATTCCATGATTTTAGCTTCTGTTGCGTTACTATCATCAATTTTTCGTATATGGTTAAACTTTAATAAAGAGTGCATGATTCATCTTCCTTCAGTTAGTGTGCCATTAATATCATATTATAGAATGAATAAGAGTAAAAGGACGGGATATTTATGTTAACAGCGATTTTGAAATTAGTCGCATCAGCAATCGAATTTTTCCTTGGATTGCCACTGATTGGCGGTATTTTTATTGTATCAAATGCGTGGGGCCCATTATTACTTATGGTTTTATTTTACATTGTAATTCTTGTTATTTCGATTAATTATGGTTACGCCAAATGGGGAGCGATCACCGGAATTGTGGTCTCACTTCTCGCGTTCATTCCAGTGTTAGGGATGGTGCTGCATTGGGTAGCGTTTTTTGTGTTATTAATCGACGGGTTAACCAATGCCAAACAAGCGAATCGAACTTAATAGGGTTAAGCTCCGGGATTTTGCATACCGGAGTTTTTAATTTTGAGAAATTACAATTTATGCGCTGCGTTTTACGATTTATGCGCTAGTATTCTGAATTTATGCGCCCTTTTGAAGCCGTTTATGCGCTGTTTTAAAATGAAACTCGTTAAAAAATAATCCGAGATAAGGATGTATTTCTATTAAAAAATCGTTATAATGAAGGATATATATCGAAGAAAGGTCGGGGAAAATGTCATATCGCGACGAGCAATTAAGCGAAGAAAAAGTGTTCAAAGATCCAGTTCATCGGTACATACACGTTCGCGATCGGGTTATTTGGGATTTGATTGGAACGCCTGAATTCCAACGGTTGCGACGAATTAAACAATTAGGGACGACTTATTTAACTTTCCATGGTGCTGAACACAGCCGTTTCAGCCACTCTTTAGGAGTCTACGAAATTGTGAGGCGCATTGTCGAGAATTTTCGTGAACAGCCGAATTGGAATGAGAATGATCGGTTGTTATGTTTGTGTGCGGCGTTATTGCATGACTTGGGACACGGCCCGTTCTCGCATTCATTTGAAAAGGTATTTGACCTCGATCATGAGGATTACACGCGCGAGATTATTTTGGGAGATACGAAGGTAAATGAAGTACTATCCAACGTAGATCCGCACTTCCCGCAAGAAGTCGCCGATATTATTCATAAAACGCATCCGAATAAACTCGTCGTTAGCTTAATTTCGAGTCAAATTGACGCTGACCGTATGGACTATTTGCAGCGAGATGCTTATTTCACCGGTGTTAGTTATGGACATTTTGATATGGAG
This sequence comes from Aquisalibacillus elongatus, assembly GCF_003843875.1. GTDB lineage: Bacteria > Bacillota > Bacilli > Bacillales > Alkalibacillaceae > Aquisalibacillus > Aquisalibacillus elongatus. Next base: position 192,082 of record NZ_RKRF01000008.1, read on the forward strand.
CGCATTCTTCGTGTTATGCGCCCGATGGACGACCAAGCCGTCATTAAAGAAAGCGGTATGCACGCAGTAGAGGATTACATCATGAGCCGTTATCAAATGTATTGGCAAGTTTATTTTCACCCGGTCACACGCAGTGCCGAAGTGATTTTATCGAAAATTCTACATCGAGCTAAAGAACTCTATCATTCAGATTATAAGTTTAAACTGGCACCAACACATTTTGTTAGCTTTTTTGAAAAAAGGGTCTCATTAGACGATTATTTAAAATTAGATGAGAACGTCGTTTTTTATTATTTTCATATATGGCAAGAGGAAGAGGACGACATTTTATCCGACTTATGCCGTCGATTTGTTGATCGTGACCTCTATAAATATATTGAATTCAATCCAGGAAGTGAGTACCGTGAGTTAATGGACTTGAAAGATTGTTTCATTGAAGCGGGAATTGATCCTTCCTATTATTTAGAAGTGGATTCATCGTCTGATTTACCTTACGACTTTTATCGTCAGGGAGAAGATGAAGAACGTCTTCCAATTCTACTTCAAGTGCCAAACGGTGAATTAAAAGAATTGTCTCGTCAGTCAGAGATTGTGGAAGCCATTTCGGGTAAAAAACGAACGGATCACAAGTTGTATTATGCTGAGGATTTAATCGAAAAACTGCCTGAAGACAGTCAGATTAAACGTCGAATAAATGAAATTATTAAGGGATAGGGGCTGAACGTATGTTAGAAGATCATGCTAAACTCATGTCGTTTTTTGAACAAGCAGATGAAGTCGTCGGCCGCAAACGACTTCAAAAGATGGTTTACATTTTGAAAAAGTCAGGTTTCAATTTTTCGGAGCGCTATTCATTCCATTTTTATGGCCCGTACTCTGAGGAATTATCGACGCGTATTGAAGAATTGTGTAATTTAGGGTTTTTAGTTGAAGAGCGCGAGAAAGAAAAAGGCTATTATCAGTATCGTTATACGTTAACGGACCATGGGACAAGCTTTTTAACAGATTCCAACGTAGAAACACCTGATATGTCAGGGCTTATTGATCGAATGAATGATCAAAGTTCGAAGTTTTTAGAACTAGTTTCAACGATGCTATTCTTTGATAACTTTTCCAAAGAAGAAGTTGAAGAAAAAGTTTTTACCGTCAAAAGCAAGCAGAACTACAGTCAACAAGACTTAGATGATGCTTGGGCGTTTATAGATGAATTAAAACAACATTAATTAATGACGTAAAAAATCCGAACTGATTTATAAAATCGTTCGGATTTTTTATAACAATCGGTGAAGAATTCGCGCCATGAATTTTTTGAAAGGCAAAAATGATGAAGGAGGGTAGTCAAACCATTCGTCATACAGTGGAATGGACGCTTCAAAATCGTCTTCATATTGCTGTAGAAACTTCTGGGTAACTTCCTGATCAAAAATCACCATATTCACTTCTTCGTTAAAATATAAGCTCCGCCGATCAAGGTTCGCTGTACCAATATCACAAATCTTATCATCAATAAACAATGCCTTGGCATGGAAAAACCCTTTATGAAATAATCGAACCTCAGCGCCAGTGTCAGCTATTCGTTTTAGAAATGGAGATGACGCTTCTTTGACTAAGACATGATCCGAATCATGAGGGTAAAGAACAGTGACACGAACGCCTTCTTGATAAATTTTTTCCTTTAACAAGGTCATAATTTCTTCATTTGGGATAAAATAAGGGCTTCCGATAGCGATTCGTTTCTCTGCGTGTTTTAATAAGTCGTAAAACGTCTCCCGAAGCTGTCCGTGAGAAGTCGGAATTAGCCTGCATGTATGCTCACCTGATGAATCATTTTGGTCAGGCAACGACAGCATTTCTTTATTGTTCGACCACCAGTCGTGACTAAAAAGATCAATAAAATCTTGTACCACCTCGCCAGTGACCCTCAAGTGATAATCACGCCACATACCAAACTTAGAATTTTGGTTAATATATTCATCACCTATATTAAAACCGCCAATATAAGAAACCTTACCATCTATAATCGTAATCTTACGGTGATTACGACGGTTCAGCGAGTGGAAAGGAGATAACAGATCAACTTGATTACTATACCGAATGTTTACCCCTGCTGATTTTAAGTCCTGAATATCTCCTCTCTTAATCGAAAATGAACCAAAACGATCCACTAGTAAATATACAGAAACGCCCCTTTGACTTGCCTCTGTTAGTACATTAAAAAAATGCTCGCTAAAGTCATCACTTTTAACGATAAAAAAAGAAACACAGACATAATCCGTTGCGTTTTGTATATCTTCAAAATACGTATGGTAGAGTTGGTTACCGTTCGAGAAAAGTTTTAAGTCAGCTTGCCGCTTAGGATATGTTTTGATGGGGTGTTCGTCGATAGTGCGATGCTTTATTAAATATATAATTAATATAATAATCATGACGATGAAAACCCACACTAGAAACTCCCCTTTCTAACGTAGTATGGATTATTCAGTTTGACGTTATACGACAAAGCAAAAATGTATAAATCTTACATTGACTGAATGCTCATTCATTGTATAATAAAACTAACAAAAAGAATTTTCATGAAATTAAAACTTTTTATGTTATGCTATTTTTAAACATCATCGTTGCGGGGGGAAAACAATGAACACACTTCAATTAATTAACTGGATTGCTTTCGTAGGTATCACGATTTATGGCATTTTCCTATTTGCACAAGTTGTACGTACGCGTATTGCTTACATAAAAATGGGAAAAAAAGCTGATTTCGACCAAGACGTAAAGCAACGGATTAGAGACATTTTGACGTTTGTGTTTGGTCAGAAAAAGTTATTAAAAGATAAAAAGTCTGGCACTATTCACGTCATGATGTTTTATGGTTTTTTACTTGTACAATTTGGTGCAATCGATTTCATTTGGAAAGGTTTAGCGCCTGATTCGCACTTACCGCTCGGAATCTTTTATCCTGGATTCACGTTTTTCCAGGAGCTTGTAACGTTAACAATTTTAGTTGCGGTTGTATGGGCGTTTTACCGTCGTTATATTGAAAAACTCGTTCGCCTTAAGCGAGGGTTTAAAGCAGGTTTAGTCTTAATTTTTATTGCGACTTTAATGTTAACGGTACTAATGGGTAATGGTGCAGCTATTGTTTGGCATGGACATGAAATGACATGGACAGAACCTGTTGCGTCATTATTTGCAGCCGCTTTTGGCTGGATGGGGGCAACCACATCGGCCGTCGTGTTTTATGTCATGTGGTGGATTCACTTAATTGCATTATTGAGTTTCTTAGTATACGTGCCGCAATCTAAGCACGCTCACTTAATTGCTGGTCCTGCTAATGTGTTTTTAACAAAGGATAAAGAACACGGAAAGCTTAAGAAAATCGACTTTGACATGGATGAAATGGAAGAGTCGGAAGAAGAACCGACGTTTGGTGTAGGAAAAGTTGAAGATCTCGATCAGTTACAATTACTAGATTTGTATGCCTGTGTTGAGTGTGGGCGTTGTACAGATGTTTGCCCAGCTTCAGGAACAGGTAAGATGCTATCGCCAATGGATATTATTGTGAAACTGCGTGACCATTTAACGGAAAAAGGCGCAGCTGTAACAGGGAAATCCGCGTGGGTGCCATCTTATGCATTTGCAGGTACGCAAGGTAACCAAATCTCTGCTGACCCGAATGGATCTTTAGCACAACAAGTTGTGGAAAAAGATTTAATTGGTGATGTTGTAACAGAAGAAGAGCTGTGGGCTTGTACCACTTGCCGTAACTGTGAAGATCAGTGCCCGGTTATGAACCAACACGTTGATACAATTATCGACCTTCGCCGTTATTTAGTGATGACAGAAGGTAAAATGGACCCTGAAGCTCAGCGCGCGATGATGAATATCGAGCGTCAAGGCAATCCATGGGGACTTTCTAAGAAAGATCGTGAAAACTGGAGAGAGAAAGACGAAACGCTTAAGATTCCAACCGTTAAAGAACTTAATAAAGAAGGAGAAGAATTCGAATATTTATTCTGGGTTTCTTCTATGGGATCTTATGATAATCGCAGTCAAAAGATTGCATTAGCATTTGCACGTTTAATGAATAAAGCAGGTGTTAAGTTCGCGATTTTAGGTAATAAAGAACGTAACTCTGGTGATACACCTCGTCGTTTAGGAAACGAGTTCTTATTCCAAGAGTTAGCTGAGAAAAATATTAAGGAATTTGAAAAGAATGACGTGAAGAAGATCGTAACGATTGATCCTCACGCGTATAACATTTTCAAAAATGAATATCCGGATTTCGGATTAGAAGCTGAAGTGTATCATCATACAGAATTGTTAGCACAATTATTAGAAGAGGGACGCTTAAAGCCTGAACAAGCAATTAACGAGAAGATTACGTACCATGATTCTTGTTACTTAGGTCGTTATAATGATGTATATAATCCACCACGAACCATCTTAGAGTCCATTCCAGGCGTTCAATATGTTGAAATTGAACGTAATAAAGAAAATGGCATGTGCTGTGGTGCAGGTGGCGGTATGATGTGGTCTGAAGAGACGACAGGAAATCGCATTAACGTCGCACGTACAGAACAAGCGTTAGAGGTATCTCCAAATACGATTTCTAGCGCATGCCCATTCTGTTTAACGATGTTAACTGACGGGACAAAAGCAAAAGAAGTCGAAGAAGATGTCACAACTCAAGATGTAGCAGAAGTGCTTGAACGTTCAATTTTTGGTGAACCAGCTAAAATTGATCAACCTGCTTAAATCAAAAGTCCCCCTTTGGCAATAAGTTGTTAAAGGGGGTTAATATTTAAAAGTAAGGTTTCATAAGTATGCACTAATTAGAAATTTCCATTATTTTATATTGTTATTATTACAAAAATTTTAAAAAATATGTTGCAATATGTCGATTATTTTCTTAAAATTAAAGAAGTTAAACTTATCTGACAAACATTTATGGGGATTCTCGAATAGACTTTAATTGGGTTTGAAAAGGACGGTTTTGTAACTTTTTTTAAATATTAATTTTCAAAAAATTTCTTAAATTAACCCTTGAGAATTGGTCATCGAGAAAATATAACAGTAGGGTGATCGAGTTGAGTAATCCATTATTAGAGATTAAAAATCTGAAAACGTCTTTCAGAATTGGGGAAGAGTATTACGCAGCTGTTGACGACGTTTCGCTAAACGTCAATGAGAATGAAGTACTAGCCATTGTTGGGGAGTCTGGCTCAGGTAAAAGTGCTTTAGCATTCTCTGTTATGGGCTTGCACAACCGCGCGAAAATTGAAGGTGAAATTAACTTCAAAGGCAGGAATATTGCCAATATTCCAACTAAAGAGATGAATAAGTTTCGCGGCAACGAATTGTCTATGATCTTCCAAGATCCATTAACCGCCCTAAACCCGTTAATGGAAGTAGGAAGACAAATTGATGAAGTATTAATTTTACACAATAAAAATATGCCGAAATCGAAGCGTAAGAAATATATTATTGAATTATTAGAACGAGTCGAAATACCTAGACCGCAGCACGTTTATAACCAATTCCCACATGAGTTGTCAGGTGGAATGAGACAACGTGTCATCATTGCTATTGCGATAGCGAATCAACCTGAGTTACTCATAGCGGACGAGCCTACAACGGCTTTAGACGTAACGATTCAAGCACAAATTTTGGATTTAATTCGCGAACTTAAAGATGATTTAGGTTCTGGCGTTATATTAATTACACACGACTTAGGTGTAGTTGCAGAAATGGCCGATCGCGTGGCTGTTATGTACGCTGGTGAGATTGTAGAAGTAGCAGACGTTGATACATTATTTAGTGATCCGCAGCACCCTTATACAAGATCATTATTAAGCTCTATTCCTTTACTTGATGATGTGCAGGACAAATTGCATGTTATTCACGGAATTGTACCATCGCTTAAGAACTTACCACGTACGGGATGCCGATTTAGTTCACGTATACCTTGGATGGATGAAGACGTTCATGAGGAAAATCCTGAGCTTTCAGAAGTAAGTCCAGGTCACTTTGTTCGTTGTACGTGCTACAAACATTTCTACTTCCCAGATGAGAACAAGGAGGAACAAGATCATGACACTACTAAAAGTTGAGGATTTAAAAGTACACTTTCCAATCCGAGGTGGAATTCTAAATCGTAAGATCGATGCAATTAGAGCTGTTGACGGTGTTAATTTTGAAATTGAACCAGGTGAAACGTACGGACTAGTTGGGGAGTCTGGTTCAGGTAAAACCACAACAGGTAAGGCTGTCATGGGTCTTAATAATATTACGAACGGTGAAATCTATTTTGGTGACGAACTGTTAAATAAGGGGAATAAAGTTAACATTCGCAAAGATATTCAAATGATTTTCCAAGACCCTTATTCTAGTTTGAATCCAAGAAAACGTGTTATTGATATCATCGCAGAACCACTACGAAACTATGAAAATTTATCAAAAGATGAAGAGAAAAAACGTGTTAAAGACTTACTAGAAAAAGTAGGTTTAACTGCTGAAAGTATGTTGAAATATCCACACGAATTCTCTGGCGGACAACGTCAACGTATTGGTGTGGCTCGTGCCATCGCACTAGAGCCTAAATTGATTATTATGGATGAGCCCGTATCGGCGTTAGACGTATCCGTTCAAGCACAAGTGTTAAACTTCATGCAAGATTTGCAGAAGGAATTAAATCTGACTTATTTATTTATATCCCACGATTTGAGTGTTGTTAAACATATGTGCGACCGAATTGGAATTATGTACAATGGTCGATACGTCGAAGAAGGGACTACAAAAGAAATCTTTAATGATCCGCAACACATTTATACAAAGCGTCTTGTTGCGGCAATTCCGGACATTGATCCTAAGAATCGTAAAGAGAATACTAACTTTAGAGAACAAGTTAAAGAAGAATATACAAACTCATACTACGATTATTTCGATGAAGACGGACTTGCTTATCAGTTAAAACCAATAACAGATACACATCGAGTAGCGTTACCGGAGAGAGGTTGATTATAAATGTGGAAATTCATAGTGAGACGACTTTTAATAACATCGCCACAAATTATATTTTTAAGTTTATTAGTATTTGTTTTAGCAAGTTTTATGCCTGGTGATGCTTTAACAGGTGCCATTGGGCCAGATGTTAAGGCAGAAAGGTTAGCAGAGTTAAGAGAAGAACTAGGGTTTAATGACCCTTGGTATATTCAATATAAAGACTGGGTAGCTGGCATTTTACAAGGAAGTCTTGGAGAATCCTTCCAATATAAAATGGACGTTGAAGATCTGATTTGGCAACGTGTTATTAACACGTTCTGGTTATCATTAGTTTCAGTGATTTTCATTTATGCAATTGGTTTACCATTAGGTATTCTTAGTGGGCGTTATAATGATACCCTATTAGATCAATTAATCACTGGATACACTTATATCGGATTTGCAACACCAATTTTCATTTTTGGTTTAGTCGCGTTATGGATATTTGGTTATATACTAGGTTGGTTCCCAACAGGTGGTTCTGTAGACCCCGGAGTAGAATCGGGCTCAATTGAATATATCCTGAGTAAGTTACAGCATTTATTACTACCAGGACTGTCTATTGCACTCATTGGTACAGTTAGTACAGTTCAGTACCTACGAAGTGAAATCATAGACACAAAACAAAAAGATTTTATACTAACTGCTCGTGCAAAAGGTGCATCTGAGCGACGCGTATACAACCGTCATATCTTCAGAAATTCAATTTTACCGATTGCTGCTTTCTTTGGATATGAAATTATAAACTTAATTAACGGTACGATCTTTATAGAACAGATTTTTAGTTACCCTGGAATGGGACAACTATTCCTTGATTCAATTGTTATAAGAGACTATACGGTAGTAACAGCTTTAGTACTCTTAACAGGAATAGGTGCGATTGTGGGTGCCTTATTATCAGATATCATCTTAAGTCTTGTTGATCCAAGAATTCGCATTAAGTAAAAAAAGGCATCATTGGAGGTGAACAAAATGTCCGAAAATCATTCACATAAAGATATTGAACAACAAGTATCAGAACAACAAAAAGAACAAGAAGTACAGAAAAGTCCTTCTGGATTAAGGATTTTCTGGAGGGAAATTTTAAAAGATAAGTTAGCCTTAATATCTTTAATCTTTTTCGTATTAGTTAGCATGATTGTATTTGGTATTTCACTCATATTAGATTTAGACGAAGTCGTCAAAATCGACCCATTTGCGATCCACCAACCACCATCTGATGAGTTCCTTTTAGGAACTGATAAAGGTGGACGAGATGTATTTGGACAGTTAATTATTGGAACACGTAATTCATTAGCAATTGGGTTTTTAGTAACACTTATTTCAGGTGCTTTCGGCATCATATTCGGTGTCGTATCTGGTTATTTTGGTGGTCATATTGATAACTTCCTAATGCGTATTGTTGATTTCTTTATGGTATTACCATTTATTATGATTATCATTGTTTTCGTAACCATTGTTCCTAGATACAGTGTTTGGACTTTCTCATTAATTATGTCAGCGTTTATATGGATGGGGATTGCAAGGCTGATCCGTTCGAAAGCATTACAAGAAAGAGAACTGGATTATGCTCAAGCTTCAAGAACATTAGGTTCATCCCATACTAGTATAATTTTTAAACAAGTTTTACCGAACATTACGTCATTAGTTGTCGTAACAATGACTTTAAACTTAGCAGCAAACATTGGAATTGAGTCTGGTTTATCCTTCTTAGGATTTGGTTTACCTGAGGATACACCAAGTTTAGGTACTTTAATGAGTTATGCTACGAATCCAACGACCTTAGAAGAGCGTTGGTGGATTTGGGCTCCGGCAGCAGCTTTAATTTTAGTCTTAATGCTAGCTGTCCGTAACGTAGGTGAGGCACTTAAACGTGCAGCAGATGCTCGTCAACGTCGAGCGTAATGAATAGTGGTACTTTCACTGGGGAGACTCAGTGATGAGTATAAATTTATTTAATCAGTCATTGGGCTGAAAATACAACCATAGGGGGAGGATTATTCAATGAGCAAATCATTATTTGGCAAATTTTTATTTGTCCTAATGCTTGCTTTCGTACTTCTGATCGCAGCTTGTAATAGCGATGAAGGAGGCGAGGATTCATCAGATAATGATGGAGACGATACAGAGCAAAATGAATCTGATGATGATGATTCAGATTCAGACTCAGATTCAGATCAAGAACTTTACAGTATTGACGATTTTGAATCGTATACTGGTGAAGGTGACGCGATTGATGGCGGTTCACTGACATTCGGTTTAGTTTCTCAATCTCCATTTGAGGGAACATTAAACTGGCAGTTCTATTCAGGAAACCCTGATTCACAAGTACTTTCGTGGTTCGACGAGTCATTACTTCAATATGACGAGAATTACAACGTAACAAATGAAGGCGCTGCTTCTTATGAAGTAAACGAAGAAGATAGCTCCATCACATTTACGATCGAAGACGATGTTAAATGGCACGATGGTGAAGAAGTAACAGCTGAAGACTGGGCTTATTCTTATGAAGTGATTATGCACCCTGACTATGATGGTGTACGTGGTTCATCAGCAGGTTTTGCATACTTAGAAGGTGCGCAAGAATACAAAGCTGGTGAAGCTGATTCAATTTCAGGTATTGAAATTGAAGGTGAAAAGACAATTACGTTCAATTACACAGAATTAACACCATCACTATTAACTGGTGGTGTCTGGGGTTACCCAATGGCGAAACACGTTTTTGAAGATATCCCAGTAGAGGATATGGCTTCTTCACCAGAAGTACGTGAAGAACCAATTGGTTTTGGTCCTTACAAAGTTGAGAACGTTGTACCTGGTGAATCTGTAACTTACTCTAAGTTCGAAGATTACTGGAGAGGCGAGCCTAATTTAGATGAAGTAACGCTAAAAGTCGTGAGCCCTTCAAACGTTGCGAACGCATTAGAAACTGGGGATGTTGATCTAGTGGACAGCTTCCCTGCTGACCAAGTAGTAGACAACATTGATATGCCAAACGTTCAGTGGTTAGGTATGACTGACTTAGCATACACTTACATTGGTTTCAAACTAGGTGACTGGAATGCTGATGAAGGTGAAGTTAACTACAAAGGCGACGAAATGAAGATGGGTGATAAGAAACTACGTAAAGCTATGTGGTATGCTGTAGATAACGAAACAGTAGGTGAGCGTTTCTATAATGGCTTACGTTGGAATGGTACAACACTAATTCCACCATCTCACCCAGCTTGGCATGACGATTCAATCGAAACACCAACTTATGATGAAGATAAAGCTAATGAGCTACTAGATGATGCTGGTTATAAAGACACTAACGATGATGGTTACCGTGAGACTCCAGACGGCGAAGAGTTAGTTATTAACTTTGCTTCTATGGATTCAAGCGACCTATCTGAACCATTAGCGAACTACTATATTCAAGCTTGGGATAAAGTTGGCTTAAACGTTCAGAAGCTAGACGGACGTTTACACGAGTTCAACTCATTCTATGATAAAGTTGGTCAAACTGGTGAAGATGATCCAAACGTAGACGTATTCATGGGTGCATGGAGCGTTGGTTACGATGTAGACCCTAGTGGTTTATACGGTAGAGATGCATTATTCAACTTCACTCGTTGGGCAAACGAAGAAAATGATGAACTTCTAGCTGAAGGTTTATCTGAAGAAGCTTTCGATACAGAGTATCGTCAGGATGTATACAGCCAGTGGCAAGAGCTAATGGTTGAAGAAGTTCCTGTATTCCCTACTCTATATCGTGCTATGATGGTTCCAGCTAACGAGCGTGTTGTAAACTACGACATCTCTGTTGGATCTGGAGTATACCTATACGAACTAGGTGTAACTCAAGAAGAACCAGTAGTAGAGTAATACTTGCTAAATAGGCCTGAGAGTTTAACTCTCGGGTCTATTTTTTCTTTTATAATACTTACATAAAGTAACTTAATTACAATTAGTAAATTTTTATGTTATAATCTAATATACATACTAAGAAAGCGAGTGAATTGAATGACTTATCATAAGTTACCAACTAAATATATTGATCAAATTTCCTTGAATGTCACCGATATTGAACGGTCAGTAATGTTTTACAGAGACGTTTTAGGCATGAACTTACTATCCCATACAATTCAAAGAGCAGTCTTTTCATTTGAAGGTGAAACACCAGTATTAACCATTGTACAACCAGATGATGTAAAGACGTTAGACCGAGGCAAAACAGGTTTATTCCATATTGCCTATCTTGTTCCATCAAGATCTGACTTAGCAGATGTCGTCTATTATTTTTGGAAAAACCAACTACCCGTACAAGGAGCTTCTGACCACTACGTATCTGAGGCATTTTATTTATCAGACCCAGATGGTTATGGAATAGAAATTTATCGTGACCGTGAACCGAATGAGTGGAAATGGAACGGAGAACATGTCGAAATGGCAACTGTCCCACTTGATATTGAAGACCTTTTAAAAGAACGTTCTGAGGAAGGTTGGACTGGTTTTCCTAAAGATTCTACTATCGGGCATATTCACTTACAAGTTCATGATCTACAAGCCGTAAAGCCGTTTTATGAAACATTAGGGTTTGATGTTGTCGCAAACTATGGCGCTCAAGCCTTATTTATGGCAGATCAGTATTATCACCACCACATAGGCCTTAATACATGGGGCAGTCGAAATGGAGAACCGAAGCACGATGATGAAGTCGGTTTAAACTGGTATTCTGTTAAAATGACAGAACAAGATCGCGAACAAGTCAAAGAGAATCTAGAAAGACAAGTTCAGGAACAAAATGGACAATATATTGCTAAAGATCCAGCAGGAATTGAAGTAAGGTTTTAATAACAAGGATTGCGCACCCGCGCAATCCTATCTTTTATTGATTATAATCCCATAAAATGAGCCACTTACCTTGAACGTTTGATACATAAATATCCTTCACAATAGTAAAGAACCCGTACTTACTGTCGTATGATTTTGAAACGGTAAACCGGTAACCGTCAATCGGGTTACTACCACTTTCCATTGTCCAGTTACTAACTTCTGTTGGTTCACTTAACTGATAAGAAAAAGTCGTCACCCCAAAATGGTTCATAAACACATGAGGCCGATCCTGTATGTAATGCGACTTTTCGAATTTCTCTTTCATGAGAGGGTGGAACAATTCCCACGATTGACCAAACGAAGCACTTTGTTCAAATTGGTAAAATTGATGAACCGCCTCGGTAGCTTCGTCTTCAGGAGATTTAGAAAAGTTCATGAAGCTAACGATGAATAAAATGATCAACACAAAAGCAAAACCAATGACGATGATGCCTTTCCCATTCCCACGTTTCATTCCAACCCCTCCTATCTCATTGTATTGAAAAGCGTACAAGTTTATGAAAAGGTCTAAAAAGGTTGAATAAAGGTCTAAAAAATTAAAATTTAATAGGCTTTCGACAACATTCGATGATATAAAGTTATAAAAAAGGGTCTGAAATATGGATTTTGGGTGCTGAAATGATTAATTAAGGTCGGAAAAAACAACCATCAATTGAACCGTCAAATTTTTATGAAAAATCACGCATTGAGCGAGCGTTCAGTCGAAAATATGTTATAATGATGTTAGCGGTTACAAAGAGGGATGAAAAAGGAGGAATAACTGTGTCTAAAACAGTGATTGTATCAGGGGCTAGAACCCCGTTTGGAAAATTTGGTGGAGGATTAGCACCACTAACGGCTGTTCAACTAGGTGGTATTGCCATTAAAGAGGCGTTGAAGCGTTCATCCATTGAAGGTAAAGATGTTCAGGAAGTGATTATGGGAACGGTTCTTCAAGGAGGTCAAGGGCAATTGCCTTCTCGTCAGGCGATGCGTTATGCCGATATTCCTTGGGAGACGAAAACGGAGACGATTAACAAAGTGTGTGCATCCGGTATGCGCAGTGTCGCACTTGGTGACATGATGATTCGTTTAGGTGAGGAAGATACGATTGTCGCTGGTGGTATGGAAAGCATGAGTAATGCACCATATTTCATGCCAAATGCTCGTTGGGGCATGCGTATGGGCGATCAAAAAGTTGTTGATATGATGGTGCACGACGGACTGACGTGCTCGTTTGAACAAGTACATATGGGAAGCTACGGTAACCGTACGGCGAATAAGTTTGAGCTTACACGTGAAGAGCAAGATGAATGGGCAGCTCAAAGCCATGGGCGTGCGTTAAAAGCAACGGAAGAAGGAAAGCTTGCTGAAGAAATCGTGCCTGTCGAAGTTCCGCAGCGAAAAGGAGATCCACTCGTAGTAGACACTGACGAGGCACCTCGTGCAGGGACAACGGCTGAAAAACTAGCTAAGCTTCGTCCAGCTTTTGATAAAGATGGAACGATTACAGCAGGAAACGCACCAGGCGTAAACGATGGCGCAGCAGCAATGGTATTAATGTCTGAAGACAAAGCTAAAGCAGAAGGAAAAGAGCCTTTAGCTTATGTAATTGGCCATGAGGAAGTTGCGGTTGAAGCGGATCGTTTCCCGGAAACACCAGGGATTGTCATTAATAAATTGCTAGAAAAAACAGGCTATAGCCTAGATGATATTGATTTATTTGAAGTAAATGAAGCCTTCGCAGCAGTATCACTTGCGAGTGGAAAAATTGCTGGGTTAGATCCTGAGAAAGTAAACGTAAATGGTGGCGCAGTTGCACTTGGCCATCCAATCGGAGCAAGTGGGGCTAGAATTACGTTAACCCTTGCGTATGAACTAAAACGTCGTGGCGGTGGTATAGGAATCGCCTCAATTTGCTCAGGTGGCGGCCAAGGTGATGCGTTACTGATCGAAGTTCCAAAACAATAGATAAAGAAAAGGGAAGGGGATTTTATGACAATTAAAAACGTAATGGTCATAGGTGCCGGTCAAATGGGGGCAGGTATTGCGCAAGTTTTCGCTCAAGCTGGTTTTGATGTGAAACTTAATGACCTTTCAGAAGAAGCATTACAAAAAGGCCTTGCAACGATGGAGAAGTTTTTATCACGTAACGTTGAAAAAGGCCGTATGACAGAAGAAGAAAAAACAGAAACCTTAAATCGAGTTGAGACAACGTCAACATTGAATGATGCCAATGATCGAGATTTGGTCATAGAAGCGGTTGTTGAAAACATGGATGTCAAAACGAAAGTGTTTCAGCAACTCGACCAAATCACACCGAAGCATGCAATTTTAGCAACGAATACGTCTTCGCTACCGATTACAGATATTGCGGCTGTTACAGAGCGGCCTGAACAAGTAATAGGGATGCATTTTATGAATCCAGTGCCGGTTATGAAGCTAGTTGAAGTGATTCGTGCGATTCAAACGTCTGATGAAACGTATCAAACGGTTGAAGAAACAGCTAAAGCACTTGGAAAGTCACCGGTTGAAGTCAATGACTACCCAGGATTCGTCTCTAACCGTGTGTTAATGCCGATGATTAACGAAGCGATTTATACGGTTTATGAAGGTGTAGCGGAACCAGAAGCCGTCGATGAAGTCTTGAAACTCGGCATGAATCACCCGATGGGACCACTGACGTTAGCTGATTTTATCGGGCTCGATACGTGTCTATATATTATGGAAGTTCTATACGAAGGATTTGGCGACACAAAATATCGCCCATGTCCGCTACTTAAGAAATACGTGAGCGCAGGCTGGTTAGGGAAAAAATCCGGCCGCGGGTTTTACGTTTATGAATAAGGAGGAGGCTGCTTGATGAACTTGAATTTTACCGAAGAACAGAACATGATGCGTAAAATGGTTCAAGATTTTGCAGAAAATGAAGTAGCCCCTGCAGTGGCGCAAATGGAAGCGGAAGACCGTTTTCCGAAAGAAATTATCGAAAAAATGGGTGAGCTTGGCCTAATGGGAATTCCAGTTTCAGAAGAATACGGTGGCGCGGGAATGGACTATGTGTCTTACATCATCGCGATTCACGAGCTGTCTAAGGTCAGTGCGACATTAGGTGTGATTTTATCCGTTCATACATCCGTTGGGACATTTCCAATCTTAAGGTTCGGAACAGATGATCAAAAACAGCATTATATTCCAAAGCTCGCTTCAGGCGAATACTTAGGTGCTTTTGCTTTAACTGAACCGGGAGCGGGTAGTGATGCTGCATCACTTAAAACACGTGCAGTTAAAGACGGCGAACACTACTTATTAAACGGTTCGAAAGTTTTTATTACAAATGGTGGGTATGCCGATACGTATATCGTGTTTGCCAATACAAACCGTGAAGCAGGAAGTAAGGGTGTTTCGGCTTTTATCGTTGAAAAAGACACACCAGGATTTGAAGTAGGAAAACCGGAAGAAAAAATGGGGCTTCACGGATCTGCGACAGTTCCACTTACGTTTGACAATTGTCGTGTACCAGCAAGTCAGCTATTAGGTGAAGAGGGCGAAGGGTATAAAATTGCCCTAGCGAATTTAAACATCGGTCGAATTGGAATTGGCGCTCAGGCATTAGGGATTGCAGAGGCTTCACTAGAAGCAGCAACTGATTATGCTAAAGAGCGTGAACAATTCGGAAAGCCAATTGCTCAACATCAAGGCGTATCATTTAAATTAGCTGATATGGCAACAGAAGTTGAAGCTTCAAAACTATTAATCTATCACGCGTCATCGATGCATGAAGCAGGTGTTGATTGTGTAAAAGAAGCTTCGATGGCGAAAAAATTAGCTTCTCAAACAGCAGTAAACGCTTCTATTGAAGCCGTTCAAGTGTTTGGTGGCTATGGTTATACGAAAGATTACCCAGTTGAGCGCTATATGCGCGACGCTAAAATTACACAAATCTATGAGGGAACAACAGAAATACAAAACTTAGTGATTAGTAGACAACTGTTGAAATAGGAGGATGTTTCGATGAATTTTCAATTAACAGAAGAACAGCAAATGATCCGCAAAATGGTTCGCGATTTTGCCGAGAATGAAGTGGCACCCACAGCAGCAGAACGCGACGAGGAGGAGCGCTTTGATCGTGAAATTTTTGACCAAATGGCAGAGCTTGGCCTAACTGGGATTCCGTGGCCTGAAGAATATGGTGGGATTGGCTCAGATTTTGTCAGCTATGCGATTGCGGTAGAAGAATTATCACGCGTTTGTGCCTCAACAGGTGTAACGCTATCCGCTCACATCTCGCTAGCTAGCTGGCCGATTTACACATATGGAAACGAAGAGCAGAAAAAGAACTTTTTACAACGTTTAGCAACAGGTGAAGCGTTAGGCGCTTACGCATTATCTGAGCCGGGAGCTGGAAGTGACGTTGCCTCTATGCGCACGACGGCTAAAGAAGACGGCGATCATTATGTGTTAAACGGAAATAAAGTATGGATCACAAACGGCGGCGTTGCTGATATTTACGTCGTATTTGCTAAAACGGATGTTGATGCGAAGCACAAAGGTATTTCGGCATTTATCGTTGAGAAGGGTACGGACGGCTTTTCGTTCGGTAAAAAAGAGCAAAAGCTAGGTATTCGCTCGTCCCCAACGACTGAATTGATTTTTGAAAACTGCCGAGTTCCGAAAGAAAATATGCTTGGTAAAGAAGGGGACGGCTTTAAAATTGCCATGACGACGCTAGACGGCGGTCGTAACGGCATTGCAGCACAAGCAGTCGGAATCGCACAAGGCGCCCTAGATGCTTCAACGGACTATGCGAAAGAGCGCGAGCAGTTTGGTAAGTCAATTGCGAAAAACCAAGGCATTTCCTTTAAATTAGCCGACATGGCAACACAAGTCGAAGCATCACGCCTATTAACCTATCAAGCGGCGTACAACGAGTCAGAAGGTTTACCTTATCAGAAGGAATCCGCAATGGCGAAACTTTACGCAGGTGACACCGCGATGAAAGTAACGGTTGAAGCCGTTCAAGTATTCGGCGGATACGGATATACAAAAGATTATCCAGTCGAGCGTTACATGCGTGATGCTAAAATCACACAAATTTATGAAGGAACACAAGAAATTCAACGCTTAGTCATCGGCCGAATGGTGACGAAATAAGCTAGAAAGGGTGTCAAAGCAATGGATCAACTAGCAGAAAAAATCGCAAACCAGAACCAGCGCGCTTTAGCGAGAGCAATCACCTTAATCGAAAATGACCATCCTGATAAATTGAGCCTTATGAGTGAACTCAATGCCAAGAAAAAACACGCGCATTATATTGGGATTACAGGTTCGCCGGGTGCTGGGAAAAGCTCGCTTGTCGACCAGCTGATTACGCTATTGCGCGAGCAGGATAAAACGGTTGCGGTCATTGCGGTTGATCCAACAAGCCCGTTCAGTGGTGGCGCGTTGTTAGGAGACCGGGTTCGAATGCATAAGCATTTTACGGACGATCAGGTTTTCATAAGAAGCATGGCGACACGTGGAAGCCTCGGCGGTTTGGCCCGTGCGACTAAAGACGCGATTCGGGCGTGTGACGCCTATGGATTCGACTATATTTTTATCGAAACAGTAGGCGTCGGTCAGTCCGAACTAGATATTATGAAAGTCGCTGACACAACGGCAGTCATGTTGACACCAAATAGTGGCGACATTTTACAAATTTTCAAAGCAGGCATTATGGAAATTGCGGACCTTTTTATTCTTAATAAGGCCGATCTTCCAGGTGTGAAAAAGCTGAAAAACACGTTGAAAGACCTGATTCACATTGCAGGTCATCGTGGTTTTGAACCGCAAATCATTGAAACGAGTGTGAATGAGGGTTTTGGCTTTGAAGAGTTGCTTCAATCATTTGAAAAACACAAGAAGTATTTAACCGAGACTGACGCAGGTCAACAAAAGCTTCAAGAGCAGTTCAAATACGAAGTGTACGAACTCATTCAAGAAGAGCTTTGGAAAGAAGTTTATCAGTTCATTGAAAAAGATCCGAAAAGATTACAGGAATTAGAGAAATCAGATGACCCATATCAATTAGCCCAAAAGTGGTTACAGGAATGGCTTAAAGTAGGTGATGCGAGTGGTGAAACCCATTGATTCATCGATTAAGGATGAAAAATTAATAGAAAAGCGTCGCGAAGAATTGCAAAAAGGCGCCGTATCCCTTTTTAAACAAAAGGGATTCCATCGAGCAACAACGCGCGAAATAGCGAAGGCAGCTGGATTTTCGATCGGGACGCTCTATGAATATATTAGAAAGAAAGAGGACGTCTTATTTCTGGTCTGTGATGCGATTTACGATGAAGTAAAGGCACGAATGGAAGCGGTCATTGATACAAAGGAAACGTCTGAAGTCGCACTACATCAGGTTGTGAAGTCCTATTTTGAGCTTATGGATGATATGCAAGATGAAGTGCTCGTGCTATATCAGGAGTTAAAAGCGCTGCCTAAAGATGCTCAAGAGTATGTTTTAGGTAAGGAAAAAGAGATGCTCCAATTACTTGAGCGCGTGATTCAAAATAGTTATAACGGGTTAACGAATCAACAACTATCGTTGATCTCAAATAATATCTTTATCCAAGGCCAAATGTGGGGATTCAGACGTTGGATTTTACAAAAAGAATTTTCCTTAAAACAATATACCGACTTACAGTTCACATTACTAAAAAGTCAGCTTAGCCAGCTGAGTAGAGGAGGTTGATCTCATGCAACAGGAGAATTATACAGTGAAGCATCCTGTAAGGTTTGTGACAGCATCAAGTCTATTTGATGGTCATGATGCGTCGATTAATATTATGCGCCGAATCTTACAGGCAAGCGGAGCGGAAGTTATTCACTTAGGTCATAACCGTTCAGTCGAAGAGGTTGTGAGTGCTGCCATTCAAGAAGATGTGCAAGGCATTGCCATTTCGTCTTATCAGGGTGGCCACGTTGAGTATTTTAAGTATATGGTTGATTTATTAAATGAAAAAGACGCCGGTCATATTCGCGTTTATGGCGGTGGTGGCGGTGTTATTTTGCCACGTGAAATTAAAGAGCTCCACGACCATGGGGTTGCTCGTATTTTCTCACCAGACGATGGACGCGAGTATGGTTTACAAGGCATGATCAACACGATGCTTGAAGAGTGCGATCATCCGACGCCATTTCAATTAGAAGAAGATGCTAAAAAAGCAAAAAACGGCGATTACCAAGCAGTGGCGAGACTCATTTCACATGTTGAAAATGAAGATGTTTCTAGTGAAAAGTTAGAAGATCTACTTAAAATTACGCGCGATGATGTTCCAGTACTAGGGATTACCGGTACAGGTGGTGCTGGTAAAAGTTCATTAACCGATGAACTCGTCCGCCGTTTTATTAACGAAGTGTCCGATAAAAAAATCGCTATTTTATCGATTGACCCGACGAAAAAGAAAACAGGCGGGGCGCTACTGGGCGACCGTATCCGCATGAATGCGATTTTTAATGAACGCGTTTATATGCGCTCACTTGCGACGCGTCAGTCGAAAAGTGAGTTGTCGCAAGCGATTTTAGATGCAATCCGTGTGGTAAAAGCAGCGGATTTTGACTTTATCGTTGTCGAGACGAGTGGGATCGGTCAAGGTGATGCTGAAATTACCGAAATCACAGACTTATCCATGTATGTCATGACAGCGGAGTTCGGTGCACCGACGCAGCTTGAGAAGATTGACATGATTGATTTTGCAGACTTTATCGTGATCAACAAGTTTGAACAAAAAGGTTCTGAAGACGCATTTAATCAAGTGCGCAAACAATATAGCCGAAGCCGAATGGCCTTCCATGATGACCCTGAGACATTCCCAGTGTTTGGCACGATTGCATCCCAGTTTAATGACCCAGGGACAAACACGCTGTTCGCGTCCATTTTAGAGACAGTTAATGAGCGTTACGACTGGAATGTTGACATTCCTTTTGATACTAAAATTAAACTCGTTGAGAAACAAAATTTAATTATTCCGCCGGACCGCCGTCATTACTTACGCGATATCGTTCAGACGCTACAAGGTTATAAAGATGATGCGAAAAAGCAAAGAGATGTCGCTAGTAAACTTTACAAGTTAAAAGGCACTCAGGAAGAACTTGGTGAAGTTGGAGAGCTTAAGCAGTTAATCGACGAGTATGAGAAAAAGCTCGATCCTCAAAACCTAGAGAAGCTTGAGAAGTTTGATGAACTTAAAGAGACGTATACGCAGGATCAATTGACGTATCAAGTGCGTGATAAAGAATTTACAGTAGACCTCAATACAGAAAGTTTATCGGGGATTAAGGTTCCAAAAGTGGCACTGCCTAAATACACAGATTGGGGCGACCGCTTGTATTGGATTTTGATGGAAAACGTTCCAGGTTCATTCCCGTTTACAGCAGGTGTCTTTCCGTTTAAACGAAAAGGTGAGGACCCGACGCGTCAGTTTGCCGGTGAAGGGACGCCTGAGAGAACGAATCGTCGTTTCCACTATTTATCGAAAAATGAACCAGCAAAGCGCTTAAGTACGGCGTTTGACTCGGTGACATTATATGGTGAAGACCCAGATGAGCGTCCAGATATTTACGGGAAAGTCGGAGAATCGGGAGTTAGCATTTGTACGTTAGACGATATGAAAAAGCTTTATGATGGGTTCGATTTAATCGACCCGAAAACGTCAGTTTCAATGACGATCAACGGTCCAGCGCCGATTATTTTAGCGATGTATTTTAACACGGCGATTGACCAGCAAGTTGAGAAGTTTAAAGAAGAGCAGGGCCGCGAGCCGAACGCCGGTGAGTACGAAGAAATTAAGGAAGAAACGATCTCAGTCGTTCGCGGAACGGTTCAGGCTGACATTTTAAAAGAAGATCAAGGTCAAAATACATGCATTTTCTCAACAGAATTTGCCTTAAGAATGATGGGTGACATTCAAGAATACTTTATCGACAAAGAAGTGCGCAACTATTATTCCGTGTCGATTTCGGGTTATCATATCGCTGAGGCGGGCGCAAACCCGATTAGTCAGCTAGCGTTTACGCTTGCGAACGGCTTTACGTACGTTGAGTACTACTTAAGCCGTGGCATGGACATTAATAAATTCGCGCCAAACTTATCGTTCTTCTTCTCAAACGGCTTAGATCCAGAGTATACAGTCATTGGCCGTGTAGCACGCCGTATTTGGTCAGTCGCGATGCGCGATAAGTACGGCGCAAATGAACGCAGTCAGAAGTTGAAGTATCATATCCAGACATCAGGCCGTTCACTACACGCGCAAGAAGTTGATTTTAATGATATTCGTACAACGCTTCAAGCGTTAATCGCGATTCAAGATAATACGAACTCGCTTCATACGAATGCTTATGACGAAGCGATCACAACGCCGACAGAAGAATCGGTTCGCCGCGCGATGGCGATCCAGATGATTATTAATAAAGAATTCGGCTTAACGAAAAACGAAAACTCCTTGCAAGGTTCGTTCATTTTAGAAGAACTAACGGACCTAGTTGAGGAAGCTGTTTTACAAGAGTTCGAACGGATTAATGACCGCGGCGGCGTACTCGGTGCCATGGAGCGCCAGTATCAACGAGGCAAAATCCAAGAAGAGTCCCTTTATTACGAAGGGCAAAAACATTCTGGTGAACTTCCGATTGTGGGTGTCAACACGTACGTGAACCCGAAGCCACCATCAGAAGACGAGATCAATTCCATGGAAGTCGCACGTGCATCTCAAAAAGAAAAACAACAACAAATTAAAAACTTACATGACTTCCAGACTCGCAACAAAGGCGAAACAGAAAAAGCTTTAGACAGACTTAAAGAAGTCGCGGCATCCAACGGCAACATCTTTGCTGAACTAATGGAAACAGTTAAAGTTGCCAGCCTTGGTCAGATCACAAACGCTTTATACGAAGTCGGCGGTCAGTACCGTCGTAATATGTAACTCCGGAATTCTTTCCGGAGTTTTTCTTTTAAAAAGAGCGCATAAACGACCTCGAAAGGGCGCATAAATTTGAAAAAAGGTAACGTTCGACAAAATTCGTAGCGCATAAATCTGAAAACCTAGCGCATAAATGGCCAAAACCAGCGCATAAACCCCAAACCAAGCACCGATTTCAGAATAAAATTTTTTCAGAATGTCTAAAATTAATTTTGTACTTGAATTGACTAATGGTTGTGGTATTCTGTAAACTAGAAAAATAGCATGATTATGGCTAAAGGAGTGCTCTAAGTGACGTTGGAAAAATACGGTAAAGAAGTAGTTAAAGAAATTTCCATGGTTGAAATAGCTTACGAAATTCTCTCTGAAGAGAAAAAAGCTATGAATTTTAATGAGATTTTCGACTTGATTGCAGAAGCCAAAGAGTATACACAAGAGGAAAAAGAAGAATATATCGTTCAATTTTATACAGACTTAAACATCGATGGCCGCTTCATGTCAGTAGGTACAAATATTTGGGGTCTCAAAAAATGGTACCCGTTTGACCAGCAAGAAGATGATACGATTTCATTTACTGAAGACGAAGCACCTAAGAAGAAGAAGAAAAAAAAGAAGAAAGAAGAAAAACTTCTTGAAGAAGAAGTCGAGCCAGAACTTGGCGAAGATGACTTCAGTGATCTACAAGAAGGCGATAACGAAGAGCTTTTAGATGATGACGCCGATGAGGTCATAGAAGATGACGATGATGAGGAGAAACTATAAAGTTTAGCTTGACTTATTTCTAATTAATCTATATGATTTTATGTGGGCTCTCAAAAAATATAAAGCTCCCGACATAGTTCGGGAGCTTTTTTTATTTTTATATAGAATTTGACTTATAAGGAAACCTAAAAAATAATCTTCCCCTCAATTGGAGTAAGAAAGGCAGGATGAGCAATGACAAAGTACATTTTCGTAACAGGAGGCGTGGTTTCATCACTTGGTAAAGGAATCACAGCGGCATCATTAGGACGTTTACTCAAAAATCGTGGTTTGAACGTCACGATTCAAAAATTCGATCCATATTTAAACGTAGATCCAGGGACGATGAGCCCGTATCAGCACGGTGAAGTGTTTGTCACAGAAGACGGTGCGGAGACAGACTTAGACCTTGGTCACTATGAGCGTTTTATTGATATTAATTTAAATAAGTACAGCAATATTACAACAGGTAAAATCTATTCGTCTGTTATTCAAAAAGAACGTCGTGGCGATTATCTCGGCGGAACGGTTCAGGTCATCCCACATATTACAAATGAAATTAAAGACAAAGTGTTTCGAGCGGGCAAGGAGACGAACGCAGATGTCGTCATTACAGAAATCGGCGGTACAGTTGGGGACATCGAAAGCTTGCCATTTTTAGAAGCCATTCGTCAGCTAAAAAGCGACTTAGGTCGCGAGAATGTCATGTACATTCACTGCACGCTAGTGCCATACATTAAAGCAGCAGGCGAGCTTAAAACAAAGCCGACACAACACTCGGTCAAAGAGCTCCGTTCATTAGGGATTCAGCCTGATGTGATCGTACTCAGAACCGAGATGAATATTAGCGAAGATATGAAAAAGAAAATTGCATTGTTCTGTGATATTAACGAAAATGCCGTTATTGAAGCGGTTGATTGCGATGTATTATATGAAATTACATTAGAATTACAACGCCAAAAGTTAGACCAGCTGGCAATCGATCACTTCCATCTTACTTATCCAGAGGCGGATATGTCTGATTGGGAATCACTCATTCATAATGTGAAAAATTTAACTAATACAGTTACGATCGGTTTAGTCGGTAAGTATGTCGCGCTTCAAGACGCTTATATTTCAGTTGTAGAATCACTAAAACATGCTGGCTACGCACACGATGCAGACGTAGAAGTAAAATGGATTAGCTCTGAAGAACTAAATGATAACAACGCTGCTGAAGTTTTATCAGAAGTTGACGGCATTTTAGTTCCAGGCGGTTTCGGCGATCGCGCTATTGAAGGAAAAATTTCTGCGATTAAATACGCACGTGAAAATAGAATTCCATTCTTAGGTATTTGTTTAGGCATGCAACTGGCGACTGTTGAGTTTGCACGCAATGTGCTAGGTTTAAAAGGCGCCCATTCGGCAGAAATTGACCCGTCAACGCCGCATCCAATCATTGACCTTTTACCGGAACAAAAAGATGTGGAAAATATGGGTGGCACGTTAAGGTTAGGTGTTTATGCTTGTAAGCTTCAAGAGGGCACTGACGCGCATGCCGCTTATAACGATGAAGTCGTTTACGAACGTCATCGCCACCGTTATGAATTTAATAACGAGTACCGTCAGAAAATGGAAGATAGCGGGTTTGTGTTCTCTGGAAAAAGTCCAGACGACCGTCTAGTCGAGATTATTGAAATTAAGGACCATCCATGGTTTGTGGCTTCACAGTTCCATCCGGAATTCAAATCTCGTCCAAACCGCCCACAGCCATTATTTAGAGATTTTATTGGACAAAGTTTACAATAATTTAGGTCTAAAGATGTATTTTTTCGACAAAATATGTGCTTGATAAACCCTTTTGTTTTGATAAAGTTAAATTAGACGGCTTATAAGTACGTCATAACGAACAAGGGGGATAACATGATAAAGGGTGAGGTCTTTGTCGTTGATGATGAGGCTGGCATTCGGTTATTATTGTCCGAAATCATAAGACAAGAAGACTTTAATGTTTCAAATTTCGAACAGTCAGATGTTGCATTTAAACAAGCCTTGGCATCACCACCAAAATTGATTTTTTTAGACTATTTAATCGAACCAACCAGGGGAGACCGATTCGTAAAAAAATTGAGTGAACATTCAGTTGGTATTCCGGTTGTTTTAATGAGTGGAATGGCAAAGCAAGAATTAGAAGACAACCTTGGTGATCTTCGTGTAATGGACATCCTTGAAAAACCTTTTTCGGTAGAGGAAGTTAAGAAAATCTTACAACAATTATCCGTTGATGTTTAGTTGCGATTTTAGGGCACAATTGGTATTCTAATAATAGTTATGTTTTTATTAGGAGGAACCAATTGTGCTTTTTATATTTACATGGAATAACTTTTACAAAAGTAATGATGTTCTTCCGAAAGTCGTATAAGATTGATAGCTAGTGGCTAATCCTCCAACTGGGTTGGCCTTTTCGTGTTTCATATCACTCTATTTCCGTGCCCGCGGAAAGCGTCCACCGGGTGCGAATTAGTGGAAATCATAAAAATTGGAGGTTGTTTGTTGTGAAATTTTTTATAGATACAGCAAATATTGATGAAATTAAAGAAGCGAATAGTTTAGGAATTTTAGCGGGTGTAACGACGAACCCATCCCTAGTGGCAAAGGAAAACGTCTCCTTCCACGACCGTCTAAAAGAAATCACAGAAGTCGTCACAGAAGGATCAGTAAGTGCTGAGGTTATCTCAGAGGACTCTGAAGGAATGCTAAAAGAGGCAGAGGAGCTTGCAGCGATTGCGCCAAACATTACGATTAAGCTCCCAATGACTTTAGAAGGCTTAAAAGCATGTAAAGTTTTATCGGATAAAGGTGTTAAAACGAACGTGACACTTGTTTTCTCTGCAAACCAAGCTCTACTAGCAGCTCGAGCTGGAGCGACGTACGTTTCTCCTTTCTTAGGGCGTTTAGATGATATCGGTCAAAATGGAATGCATTTAATTTCTGAGATTGCTCAAATTTTTGACCTTCACGGCATTGAATCAGAAATTATTGCAGCAAGCATTCGTCATCCAATGCACGTAACTGAAGCGGCGCTAAACGGTGCGCACATTGCGACAATTCCATATAAAGTGATCGGTCAACTTGTCCAGCACCCATTAACAGATAAAGGAATCGAAAAATTCCTTGCAGACTGGGAACAAGCTAACAAGTAAACGAGCATGATTTCGGCGTTTTTTCGCATAATAAACTTAACAAAAACTTTTTAAGGAGTATGACGATGGAAAAACTACTCATCGAAGGTGGACATTCACTGCAGGGCGAGGTTCGTGTGAGTGGCGCTAAAAACAGTGCAGTTGCCTTGCTACCTGCGACCATATTGGCTGAAGGCGAAGTAACGTTAGAAGGTCTACCTGATATATCTGACATTGACATATTGAAAGGTCTGCTTGAGGACATTGGCGGTGAAGTTGAGCAAAACGGTGAAGATGTCACGATTGATTCATCGAAAATGGTCTCCATGCCGCTTCCGAATGGTCGGGTAAAAAAGCTTCGCGCGTCATATTACTTCATGGGCGCCATGCTCGGTCGTTTTAAAAAGGCTGTCATCGGTATGCCAGGCGGGTGTAACCTAGGTCCGCGCCCGATTGACCAACACATTAAGGGTTTTGAAGCACTCGGAGCAGAAGTGACGAATGAACAAGGTGCGATTTATTTACGTGCTGAAGAACTCCGTGGTGCTAAAATTTATCTTGATGTCGTAAGTGTTGGCGCGACGATCAATATTATGCTTGCGGCTGTTCGCGCAAAAGGAAAGACGGTTATTGAAAACGCCGCGAAGGAACCAGAGATTATTGACGTTGCCACGCTGTTAAACAGTATGGGTGCCAATATCAAAGGGGCTGGAACAGACGTCATTCGTATTGAAGGCGCTGAGACTTTAACAGGCTGTCGTCATACGATTATTCCGGACCGTATTGAAGCCGGCACATATACGATTATGGCAGCTTCTATGGGACGCGAAGTTGTGATTGATAATGTGATCCCGATTCACTTAGACTCCCTAACCGCAAAACTTCGAGAAATGGGCGTTCAAATCGTAGAAGAAGATGACCGGTTAATTGTCACAACTGATAAGACATTATCTAGTGTGGATATTAAAACACTCGTTTATCCAGGTTTTCCAACCGACTTGCAGCAGCCGTTCACGTCACTTTTAACCCAATCGACTGGAACGAGCATTGTGACGGACACGATTTATTCTGCCCGGTTTAAACATGTTGATGAACTTCGTCGCATGAATGCCAATATTAAGGTAGAAGGTAGCTCAGCTGTTATTACCGGTCCAACAACCCTACAAGGAGCTAAGGTGAAAGCGAGTGACCTCCGTGCGGGTGCATCGCTAGTCGTCTCTGGTTTAATGGCAGAAGGCGTCACTGAGATCGTAGGCGTTGAGCATATCGATCGTGGGTATGCTAATTTAACCGAAAAACTTGAGTCTTTAGGTGCCAACATTTGGCGCGAAGATCTAACCGATGAAGACATTAGGCAGTACCAGAATTCATAGTAATCACTAGGGGAGGAGCTTTTACAGATGGAAAGAAGTTTATCGATGGAGATCGTACGTGTAACAGAAGCAGCAGCATTAGCCTCAGCTCGTTGGATGGGACGTGGCGAGAAAGAAGAAGCAGACCATGCAGCCACTGAGGCCATGCGTACCGTGTTTGACACCATTCCTATGGATGGACGAGTCGTCATAGGAGAAGGTGAACGCGACGAAGCCCCGATGTTATACATAGGTGAAGAGTTAGGAAGTACGGACCACCCAAGCGTGGATATCGCCGTTGACCCAGTAGAAGGGACGAACATTGTTGCGGAAGGTTCATGGAACGCACTTGCGGTTGTAGCGATTGCTGATCGAGGCAAGATGCTTCACGCACCGGATATGTACATGCAAAAAATCGCCGTCGGACCAGAAGCCGTTGGTCAAATTGACATCAATGCTTCTGTAACGGAAAATTTGAAAGCTGTTGCTAACGCAAAAGGTAAGGACGTTGAAGACGTTGTCGCAGTCGTTCTAAACCGCCCTCGCCACCAAGACATTATCGATGAAATTCGCCAAGCAGGCGCACGCATCAAGCTGATCCCAGAAGGCGACGTTGCTGGTGCAATCAACACCGCCTTTGATCACACTGGCGTAGACATTTTATTCGGTGAAGGCGGCGCACCAGAAGGAGTCCTAGCTGCAGTTGGCTTGAAATGCTTAGGCGGCGAGCTCCAAGGACGTCTAGCTCCGAAAAATGACGAGCAAATCGAACGCTGCCATCGAATGGGCATCACCGACGTTAACAAAGTTCTTCAAATGGAAGACCTCGTCGGTGGTGATGACGCCATCTTCGCCGCAACAGGTATTACAGACGGCGAACTACTTAAAGGCGTTCAGTTTAAAGGCAACGCAGCCACAACTGAAACCCTCGTTATGCGCGCCAAATCTGGCACCGTACGCTTCATCGACGGTAAACACAGCCTGAAGAAAAAGCCCAACCTCGTTTTCACTGATGAATAAAGAAGGTAAGCTCCGGAGTTGCTCCGGAGCTTTTTTTGATGGAGTGATCGGAAAACAAAAACCAGCGCATATGACTTGAGACAAACAGCGCATAAATGACCTCGAAAGGGCGCATAAAACCGAAAAAAGGTAACGTTCGACAAAATTCGAAGCGCATAAAATGAAAAACCTAGCGCATAAACCGAAAAAACCAGCGCATAAATTATTGTCTTTTTGAATTTTCTAATCGATTTCAAACATATCTTCTCAAAAACAATGTAGAAAACTTAATTTCCTTATAGCGAAAATTCAATTTTCCATAGTTTTACACAAACAATTTTTAACGGTAAAAGTATTATGAAAGGAGTGTAAAACTTATGGAGTTTCCAAAATCTTTGTTACGTTCAATTGCCTATTATTTAAACCTTCATCCAAGTCATAACAGTCGTCCATTAATTAAACAAGACATCCTCAAGTATCAGTCTGGCTTTCTAGGAGAGCGGTCGATTCAGTACTTTCTTTACCCAATCATTTATAAAAATTTTCTTCCGTTTCACAACGCACGGCTAACAACGCATGGCCAGAACTTTGAAATCGATCTAACGCTCATAACAAGTCAATTTTTGTTAATTATTGAAGTGAAAAATCACCGGGGAGACATTTTGCTCGACCACGAATCAGGAGGTATGCTACAAACCATTTCGAATTCGACTAAACTGTACCAAGACCCGATTATTCAAGTGGAACGGCAAAGAGACCTTCTAGATGCATGGCTACGAGAAAGAGGATTTCAGATTCCAATTGAGACAGTAGTGGTTTTTACTAACCGGAACGTCACCATCAACCGTCAGGCAGACACCGATTCTAGAATCATTTACGGGTACAAACTCGCACCAATATTTAAACAACTACAACAACAATATCAGAGCCACCCACATGTTATTCAAAAGGAACGGTTTAACCGTCTGCTAGTTGAAGAAAGTAATCCGCTAGATATTAAGTTTATGAACAAATATGACATTGTAGAGGAAGATTTTGTGTTGGGTGCAACGTGTAGTCGTTGCTTGAAGAAAACGATGATGCGTAACCGTCATATCTGGAAATGTGCCGAATGTGGTTATGAGGATTCTGATGCTATGGTGAAAGCTCTTAAAGAACGGTATATGATTTACGGACCTAAAATTACGAACGAACAAGCTCGCCAGTGGCTGAAAGAAACAGATCGACATTACATCAGAAAATTACTTATGCGTTTAGCAGAAGATCAAATCGGTACGGGAAAAGGTGCCAAATACATTATGAATTTTGATGAAAGAAAGGACTATGAATTTTTGATTGACTGGTTTCAAAGATTAAAATAGCGCATAAACACCTTCAAAAGGGCGCATAAAATTAAAGAAGTGACCCGTTCGACACGATTTACTACGCATAAATCGGAAAAGGTAGCGCAAAAATAAGAAAACCCAGCGCAAAAAATAAGATCCAAATGGATTAAGGCAAACAGCGCATAAGTGACCACAAAAGGGCGCATAAATCTGAAAAAAGTACCGTTCGACAAAATTCGTGGCGCATAAAATGAAAAACCTAGCGCATAAATCGAAAAAACCAGCGCATAAACACTGCAAAACCAAACATTTTCAAATCTCCACTTGTAACTCATCATGAAAAAGGATAAAATGTAGAGGAAAGCCAACCTCAATTTCTCACTTCTGGAGACATTCCCATTTAATGATCCAAACAACAATAAAAATAAATATTTAAAGAGTGGTGTTTTTGTGGCTGAACAAACGTTAACGATTGCAGAATTAGAAACGAAAACGTTGAAGGAGCTATATGCTTTAGCGCGTGATTTTGGTGTTTCTTATTATGCAAAATTAAATAAAAAAGAATTAATATTTGCGATTTTAAAGGCGCAGGCTGAAAAGGACGGCAAGATGTTTGTCGATGGTGTGTTAGAAATCATACCTAATGAGGGTTTTGGTTTTCTGCGTCCGATTAATTATGCGCCAAGCCCTGAAGATATTTACATATCGGCTTCGCAAATTCGTCGTTTCGATTTAAGAAATGGTGACCTGGTATCGGGTAAGGCTCGTCCACCTAAGGAGAACGAGCGTTATTTCGGACTATTGCACGTCGATGCGGTAAACGGTGATGATCCTGAAAGTGCGAAAGAACGTATTCACTTCCCTGGCTTAACGGCACTTTACCCTGACCGTAAAATGAAGCTTGAGACGAAGAGTAATATGTTGTCGACACGTATCATTGACATGATGTCACCGGTCGGTTTTGGTCAGCGTGGACTCATTGTTGCGCCGCCTAAAGCGGGTAAAACAACGATTCTTAAAGAAGTGGCGAACAGTATTACGGAAAATCATCCTGATTCTAAGCTTATTATTTTGCTTATTGATGAGCGCCCGGAAGAGGTTACGGATATTGAGCGCTCGGTTGCCGATGATGTTGATGTCGTAAGCTCAACATTTGATGAAGTTCCGGAAAATCACATTAAAGTTTCTGAACTTGTTTTAGAAAGAGCGCAAAGATTAGTAGAACATAAACAAGATGTCGTGATTTTATTAGATTCCATCACGCGCCTTGCACGAGCGTACAACTTAGTGATTCCGCCAAGCGGACGTACGTTATCAGGTGGTATTGACCCAGCGTCCTTCCACCGTCCGAAGCGATTCTTCGGTGCGGCGCGTAACATCGAAGAAGGCGGTAGTTTAACGGTGCTTGCAACAGCGCTAGTTGATACTGGCTCCCGAATGGACGATGTCATTTACGAAGAATTTAAAGGAACCGGAAATATGGAGCTGCACTTGGATCGCAACTTGGCAAACCGTCGTATTTTCCCAGCGATCGATGTGTTACGTTCTGGTACGCGAAAAGAAGAGCTACTACTTCCGAAAGAACAGTTGGATAAAATGTGGGCGATTCGAAAAACGATGCAGGATCAGCAAGATTTCTTAGAGCGCTTCTTACGCCGTCTCCGTCAGTCTAAGACGAATGATGAGTTTTTCAAAATCATGGATGATGAGATGAAAGGCGGAAGGAAATAATGTCTTGCAAAAAGTTCATGCAGTTGTTATAATCTTTCTGTATGAATTGAAAGTGTACTCCGTTAACGAACGGTGAAACTAACTCTGTTTCCACAGGATTCAGGGCAAGAAGGAGTGTATAAGCATGAAAAACGATATCCATCCAGAATACCGTAAAGTTGTATTCTTAGATACGAGCTCCGATTTCAAATTCTTAACAGGATCGACTCTAGATTCTGAGGAAACGATTGAATGGGAAGACGGTAACGAGTACCCATTAATCCGTGTTGAAATCAGCTCAGCTTCTCACCCGTTCTACACTGGTAAGCAAAAAGCTGACAAAGTTGGTGGCCGTGTAGACCGATTCAAGAAGAAATACAACCTTAACTAATTTAGGATGTTTTAAAAAAATGAAGCTGGCCTCACATTGCTTTTAGCCATCGTAAACGTTATAACTAGATATAACCTTACAATGGGTGGTTTAGCATGTGCGGCCAGCTTTTTTAATTTTAATAAGACATTAAAGCCAATTTTTACTATACGAAAAAAATAGTACATAAGCCCTTTTAAACTCATAATAATTTTACCGATAATCGAGGTAGTTCAGAAAAAAAGAGGTGCCAATATGATGTATATAATGGAACACAAAGGCTGGTTAGAAGTCATTTGTGGCAGTATGTTTTCAGGAAAATCAGAAGAACTCATTCGACGCGTTCGTCGTGCGACTTACGGCAATCAAAAAGTCCTTGTATTTAAACCAGCGTTGGACAACCGTTATGATCACGAATCCGTAGTGTCCCACAGTGGCGATTCGGTCTTAGCGCGTCCGATTGACGACTCAAGTCAGATTGAACAATATATTTCAGAAGAAATTGATATCGTCGGGATTGATGAGGCGCAGTTCTTTGACGAAGGAATCATTGAAGTTGCGCAAAACTTGGCAGATCGCGGCATTCGTGTAATTGCAGCTGGTTTAGACCAAGATTTTCGTGGTGAACCATTTGGCCCGATGCCAGATTTGATGGCTTTTTGCGAAAATGTAACGAAGCTAAACGCCATCTGCCCCGTATGCGGATCACCCGCAAGCCGTACGCAGCGTTTAATTAACGGCGAACCGGCATCTTATGATGACCCTGTCATTTTAGTAGGGGCTTCAGAATCGTACGAGCCACGTTGCCGACATCATCATGAAGTTCCAAATCATCCACGCCAAAAACGTCGTCTTTACTCCGAACAAACGCAATATTAAAGCTTAAATGCGCGCGCATTTAAGCTTTTTTCGCCATATCAAGAAATATTCTCTACAATTGTGATATGATATAATGTGGAGTATAGATAAAGCAGAGGTGTACGGAAATGTTCGATAAACTACAAAATATAGAAGACCGTTATAACAAGTTAACCGAATTATTGATGGACCCAGAAGTCATCAATGATTCTAAAAAATTACGTGAGTATTCCAAAGAACAAGCGGACCTTCAAGAGGTCGTTGAAAAATATCGTCGTTACAAAGAAGTGACGCAATCCATTGACGACGCAAAGGCCATTTTGGACGACGAATCAGACGATGACTTACGTGAAATGGCACGCGAGGAACTTGAAGAACTTGATCCTGAAGTCGAAACGTTACAGCAAGAAATGAAGCTTTTACTCATTCCGAAAGATCCAAACGATGAGAAAAACGTTATTTTCGAAATTCGCGGTGCAGCTGGTGGCGAGGAAGCGGCCTTGTTTGCGGGAAACCTATACCGCATGTATTCTCGCTACGCTGAAAGCCAAGGCTGGAAGACAGAAGTCATCGAGTACCACGAAGCTGATATGGGTGGTTACAAAGAGATCATTTTCATGATTAATGGCCGTGGCGCGTATTCTCGTTTGAAATACGAAAACGGTGCTCACCGCGTGCAGCGTGTACCGGAGACAGAATCTGGCGGCCGAATTCACACGTCTACGGCGACAGTGGCTGTTTTACCAGAGGCCGAAGAAGTTGAAGTTGATATTCATGAAAAAGACATTCGCGTTGATACGTTCGCTGCATCCGGCCCAGGAGGCCAAAGTGTTAATACGACGATGTCTGCGGTACGCTTAACACACGTGCCAACAGGCATTGTCGTGTCCTGTCAGGATGAAAAATCACAGCTTAAGAACAAAGAAAAAGCGATGAAAGTACTTCGTGCGCGCATTTATGAAAAATTTCAACAAGAAGCGCAAGCCGAATACGATGAAAACCGTAAATCAGCGGTAGGAACAGGCGACCGCTCTGAGCGTATCCGCACCTACAACTACCCTCAAAGCCGTGTAACAGACCATCGCATCGGTTTAACGATAAATAAACTTGATCAAGTGATGGAAGGAAAACTTGATGAAGTGATTGATGCACTTATTATCGATGAACAGACGAAAAAGTTAGAAGAAGTCGGTGAATAATGTGAGTATGACAGTCAAAGAGGCCCGGAAATGGGCTTCTTCTTTTTTAGAAAAATATGGGCGTGAACCACGCGTGGCGGATTTGCTGATGCAGCATTTATTGCGTGTGGATTTGGCGGACTTTTTGTTAGTGCAACAAGAAAAATTCGAGGAATGGAAGACGTTTGAAAAATGGGTTCGCGAACACGCTGAGACCGGGAAGCCGCTTGAACATTTTACTGGACAGGCGGAATTTTACAGTCGCACCTTTCGTGTGACTGAACATGTGTTAATCCCGCGCCCTGAGACAGAAGAGCTCATTGAAGCTGTCAAACCGTTGTTGCTTGGGTCCGATGTTGTAGTGGACGTCGGCACAGGAAGCGGAATCATTCCAATTACTTTTAAAAAAGAACTGCCTGAGTTGCGAATGTACGCTACAGATATTAGCGAGAATGCCCTTACTATTGCGCGTGTTAATGCTAAAAATTTGGAAGCAGATGTGCAATTTGAACAAGGACATTTTTTAGAACCCGTCATGGATGTAGAAATCGATGTCGTGATCTCAAACCCACCATATGTTCCCGAGTTCGAACGCGAAAATTTATCCGAAGTCGTCATGCACGATCCAGAGCTCGCGTTGTTTGCTGATGACGAGGGGCTCGCCGCTTATCGCGAAATCATCGAACAGATTAATAATATGAAAAAACTCCCACGGCTCGTGGCATTTGAAATTGGGCATGATCAGGGTGAACTCGTGCCTGGTTTAATTATGACTAATTTTCCTCAAGCCAATGTTCAGGTTTTGCAAGATATTAACGGCAAAGACCGCATCATCATCTGGCAAAACAGCGCATAAGTGGCGTAAAAAGGGCGCATAAATTTGGAAAAACGTCACGTTCGACAAGATTCGCTACGCATAAATCAGAAAAAGTAGTGCATAAATGAGCGAACCCAGCGCATAAATGCACAAACTCAGCGCGAAAAATTGGGCCCCGAGAGAATACTAGCGCATAAAATTCAGTTCGCAAAATTTTTAGCCAAACAGCGCATAAGTGGTCCAAAAAGGGCGCATAAATTTGGAAAAACGTCACGTTCGACAAGATTCGCTACGCATAAATCGGAAAAAGTAGCGCATAAACGCGGAAACCCAGCGCATATATCCTACATCATAGCTCGTAACCTTTCCATTCATCCTTTAACATCCCGTAGACAATATGATCAACGTAATGATCATAAAGAAATTCGCTGCTTCTGATCCGGCCTTCCTGCTTAAATCCGAGTCGCTCTGGTATGGCGCGGCTCCCTATATTAAATTCGGCTGCCCGAATATCGACTTTGTTCATGCCGAGTCCGTTGAAGGCATAGTCTGTTAAGGCACCGGCTACACGTGTCATAATACCTTTTCCCGTGTACTGTTCCCCGAGCCAATATCCAATATAGGCAATTCTGTTATCCCAATCAATCTCGTTAAACCCGGCAACTCCAGCCATGTCACCTTTGTATAAAACAATGGTGTTCATGCCTTTATTCTCAGCATAAAGTTTTTTACTAAACTTAATGTATTCTTCCGTATCTTTTTGCGTCTTCGTACGGTCTAGCCAAGGCAGCCAAGCGCGTAGATGCTCTCTGGATTCATCTGTTAGCTTAAATAATTCCCCAACATCTCCTAGATCAACTAACCTCAATGAAATCTCGTCATTAACCTGGTGGACAAACATAGCTGTTCCCCCTTGAATTTTTTAAAAACAATTATAACATTCAAATTGTATAAACTCTATCAACCTTGACCATACTGTTTGTAAAATTACTAGATTACGAGAAAGGTGATAGAGATGAAGTACGTGGTATTTGGGATTGCAATGGTGTTCTTGATTCAATTTGTTTATATGGAAGCAGTGGCGGATACGAGTTCAGAAGAAAACTTTCAGGTCATACCGGATGAGGCGATTAGACTTCGTATTTTGGCTAATTCGAATAGTGAAGCAGACCAAGAGTTGAAACGAGAAGTGCGTGACCAGGTAAATGCTGAAGTGACAGAGTGGGTGGAGGAGCTGACATCGATTGATGAAGCTCGTAAGATTATCCAAAATCGATTACCAGAAATCGAGGCGATCGTTGCTGAAACAGTAGGGGATCAGCCTTATACAGTAGACTTTGGAGAAGTCGAGTTCCCGGATAAAGTCTATGATAACTATGTTTATCCTGGCGGCACGTATGAGGCGATTTTGATTACGATTGGTGAAGGCCAGGGTGATAACTGGTGGTGCGTGTTATTCCCGCCGTTATGTTTTGTGGACTTTGCAAATGGCACAACCGTTTTAGAACACGACACAGAAGGTGAATCCGTTGAGGAAGAGGAAGAAGTTGAAGTGAAATTTTTCTTATGGGAATGGTTGAAAAAGATCTTTAAAGTATAAATTTTTCTATTAAACTTATCATATTCTCACACATCCTCACATAAATTCATAGAGAAACTAGATTTGAGGAGAGTGAGACGATGATCACGATTACGCCTGTCAAAGAACAAACTAAAGAAGATTACGATTCATTTTTTAAACAAGAACAAGACAAGGAAAAATTGTTCAACGAAACCTGGGTCCAAGAACACGGTTATTTCTTAGAGTTAGACGGACAGCAGCTAGGATTTTTCGTTCTGTATCCGATTAACGACAAAAAAGTTTGGCTACGCCGCTTAGTGATGAGTGAGCAAACGAACCCAGCCTTACTCATCATGGTATTTGATTGGATTTCAGAAAAAGCGAAAGCACAAAAATTCAAAGAGCTATACGTACACGTTCAAGATTCATCGACATCACCATTACTTGAGATGAACCGTTTTAATGAAACTTACGAACCACCTGTCCACGACCCGAAAGACGTGGATTGGTTTATGAAGGAATTATAAAAAATTATTTAAATATCTTTACCAGTCATGCGTGGTATAATAACATTTAGTCACGAAAGGAGATCACGTATGACACAGCTTTGGACGTTAGAGCAAATTGATCAAGCAGCCGAACAATTAACAAAAGGTCAAACGGTCGCTTTTCCAACCGAGACGGTTTACGGATTGGGAGCCGATGCGACAAACGAGCAGGCGGTGGAGGCGATTTTTCAAGCAAAAGGTCGTCCGTCCGACAACCCGCTCATTGTCCATATCGGCTCTCGTAATGTGTTAAGCGATTACGTCCGTGACATCCCGGATCATGCTCAGAAGCTGATGGATGCCTTTTGGCCAGGACCGTTGACGATTATTTTGCCGTCGAATGGAAAACTTGCGCAAAATGTGACAGCGGGTCTTGATACAGTAGGGATGCGTATGCCGAACCATCCGCACGCATTAGAATTGTTAAAAGCTTGCTCACTTCCAGTTGCAGCACCGAGTGCGAATCGTTCAGGGAAGCCAAGCCCAACAACCGCCGAACACGTTTATTATGATTTAAACGGTCGAATTGCAGGCATTGTCGACGGTGGCAAAACAGGTGTCGGCGTTGAATCAACCGTCCTTGATTGTTCGAGCGAAAATCCGATGATCTTAAGGCCAGGTGGTATCACGCGATCAGACATAGAATCGGTGATTGGCCCTGTTGATGTTGCTCCCGCTATGATAGAAAAAAATGAAGCCCCGCGCTCGCCGGGCATGAAATATAAACACTATGCGCCAGATGCGCCGATTTGGATCGTTAGAGGCAGTGCCGAAAACATGAAGCGAGTGGCGGATGAAGCCAAACGCGAAGGCAAAACTGTTCAATTTTTAGTTAGTGAAGAGCGTGCGCAAGAGCTCGGAGTTGACGATGCGTTAGTCCTCGGGTCACGACATCAGCCAGAAGTTTTAACAAGTCATTTATATGACCGTTTGCGTCAAGTCGACCAGATAGAGGCTGATCTCATTTTGGCAGAAAGTTTTTCTGAAAAAGGAATAGGCGAAGCGCTCATGAACCGACTCGAGCGCGCCGCATCAAAGGTCGTAGGGTGAATCGTCACAACGTACTTCTAATTTTGAGTGGACATGCATAAAGTTAACTAGCATGTCCATCACTAGGAGGTACGCTTGTGACGTTTTTATTTGAAAGCTTAATCTCAGTTATATTGTTATCGATCGCGGTTGGTATGGATGCCTTTTCTGTCAGTTTATCTGTTGGTTTAATGCAGGTCAGGCTACGCTTTGTCGCATTCTTTATACTGATGGTCGGTTTATTTCATATACTAATGCCTTTAGCAGGTGTCACGCTCGGACATTTGTTATCACATAAACTCGGTGTCATCGCTCAAGTGGTTGGCGGCTGGATTTTAATTATTATCGGTGCCCAAATGATTTTTTCGATGCTTTTAGAAAAAGAAATGGTGCGAAACATGCGCGTCGCAGGCTTTCTTATATTAGCTTTCACCGTTAGCTTGGATAGTTTTTCGGTTGGGTTGAGCCTTGGGATGTTTGGCCTTCATCAGGTAGCGATTATTTTATTGTTCGGTATGACAAGCATGCTGATGGCGTCTCTCGGGATTATTTTTGCCAAAAGTGGCCAAACAATCTTCGGACGTTATTCTGAAGCATTGGGTGGTTTGGTTTTAATCGTTTTAGGATTGCAAATGGTTTTATGACTCCACACTCGTTGTGGAGTTTTTAATTTCGCCCAGATTCCAAGCACCAATCAATTTTTGTGTAAAAATGGTGTTGCTTATGATATATTCAACATGAAGAGTTTTGAAGGAGGTTTCGTGCTTGAAGCGGGTATTGTTCGTTTGTACAGGAAATACGTGCCGAAGCCCGATGGCAGAAGCAGTATTAAGACATAAAGGCCAGGGTTGGGAAGTTCAGTCGGCGGGGATTTTTGCCGGATTTGGACAAGAAGCCAATCCAAAAGCGGTAGAAGCACTTAAAGATAAAGGAATCGAGTGCGAGCACCAATCACAACCGCTAACCGATGACCTACTTGATTGGGCGGATGTTGTGTTAACGATGACGTCCCATCATAAACTCAATCTTGAGATGGATTATCCGAAATATCGGAAAAAAGTTTTTACGTTAAAAGAATATACGCGTAATGAACAAGATGAAGATTTAAACCCGGATATCGCCGATCCGATTGGTTTATCGAATGACACGTATAAACAAACGTTAGAAGAAATTGAAACATATATCGATCGTTTACTAAGTAGGAGGTAATAGCATGAAAGTGGTATTAACATCAGACCATGGCGGTGTGAATATTCGTAAAGAAATTGCATCGTTATTAGATGACATGCAGATTGAGTATGAAGATATGGGTTGTGCAGGCGACTCTTCGGTGGACTATCCGGATTACGGGATTCCAGCGTCTGAGCGCGTTGCAAATGGTGAATTTGATTTTGCGATTTTAATTTGCGGGACAGGCATCGGCATGTCGATCTCCGCGAACAAAGTTAAAGGCGTGCGCTGCGCACTAGCACACGATGTTTTCAGTGCCAAAATGACGCGTATGCACAATAACGCCAACGTACTTGCGATGGGCGAGCGTGTGATCGGACCAGGATTAGCTCGTGAGATTGCGAAAGCATTTTTAGAATCTGAATTTGAAGGTGGTCGTCACGAAAACCGCGTTAACAAAATGATGGAATATGAACAGCAATAAGTAAAAACTCGCCTCTTCACGGGCGAGTTTTATTTGAAGTAAAAGGAGGGAATGTTTTGAAAATAGAGCAGATTCAAAATGAAATTCATGTTATAATGAATCAGTGGAAAGAACAACAAATCGTTGCTCCAAAAGGTCTGATGGTCATCGGTTGCTCAACAAGTGAGATTGCCGGCGAGCACATTGGAACGTCGGGCAGCACGGAAATTGCTGAGGCGATTTTCACTGCGCTCGAGGCGTTTCGAAATGAAACAGGAATTGAGCTTGCGTTTCAATGTTGCGAACATCTCAATCGGGCGCTTGTCGTTGAACGACACGTCATGCAGGAGCGCGGTTTAGAAGAAGTCAGCGCAATCCCTCACGCTAAAGCGGGCGGTTCCATGGCGACGTTCGCTTTTGAACAAATGGACGACCCTGTTTTAGTAGATTCAATCCAAGCAGATTTTGGCATGGACCTTGGTGATACGTTAATCGGCATGCATTTAAAACACGTCGCCGTCCCACTAAGACTGTCCCAA
The DNA here is from genome assembly GCF_003843875.1 of Aquisalibacillus elongatus. Classification (GTDB taxonomy): domain Bacteria; phylum Bacillota; class Bacilli; order Bacillales; family Alkalibacillaceae; genus Aquisalibacillus; species Aquisalibacillus elongatus. The sequence continues at coordinate 231,757 of NZ_RKRF01000008.1, forward strand.
ACGTCAGTCGGTGATGCGCACGCAACGTTTGCTTACACGAGGCCAAAATTGATCGGAGGAGAACGCGCGATTTACCGGAAGAACAATACATAAGGAGGCTTTCTCTATGACTCATCTTTCAAACCAATTGCACGAAGTCGACCAAGAAATGCTTGATGCGATTAATTTAGAAAAAAATCGCCAACACGATAAAATTGAACTCATTGCGTCTGAGAATTTTGTATCAGAAGCGGTTATGCAAGCGGCAGGTTCGGTTTTAACGAACAAGTACGCTGAAGGTTATCCAGGCCGCCGTTACTACGGTGGTTGCGAGTACGTTGATGTGGCAGAAAACTTAGCGCGTGACCGTGCGAAAAAACTGTTTGGAGCTGAGCATGCGAACGTCCAGCCTCACTCAGGAGCACAAGCGAACATGGCTGTCTATTTCACCGTGTTAGAACCAGGTGATACGATCCTTGGTATGAACTTAAACCACGGTGGTCACTTAACGCACGGAAGCCCAGTTAATTTTAGCGGAAAGCTTTATAACGTTGTGGACTACGGCGTAGACGAAGAATCCGAACAAATCGATTATAATCAGTTATTAGAACGCGCGAAAGAAGTTCAGCCTAAATTAATCGTGGCAGGCGCTTCTGCTTATCCACGTTCGATTGATTTTAAAAAGTTCCGAGAAATCGCAGATGAAGTTGGGGCTTACTTACTAGTTGATATGGCTCATATCGCTGGCCTTGTCGCAACAGGCCACCACCCAAGCCCAGTGCCTCATGCGCATTTTGTTACAACTACAACACATAAAACACTACGCGGCCCTCGTGGCGGTATGATTTTAACGACAGAAGAATTTGCTAAGAAAATTGATAAAAACGTATTCCCTGGCATGCAAGGCGGCCCGTTAATGCACGTGATTGCCGCTAAAGGTGTGGCATTCCAAGAAGCCCTTCAGCCAGTGTTTAAAGATTATTCCAAACAAATTATTGAAAATGCGAAACGCTTAGGCGAATCGCTAACCAAAGAAGGCGTGCGCCTCGTCTCAGGCGGAACAGATAATCATTTATTACTACTCGACTTACGCCCATTAAATTTAACGGGTAAAATAGCTGAAAAAGCGCTCGATGATATTGGCGTAACAACAAATAAAAATACCATCCCATTTGACCCAGAAAGCCCATTTGTTACGAGCGGTATCCGTATTGGAACGGCAGCAGTAACGACTCGTGGCTTCGGTTTAGAGGAAATGGACGAAGTGGCTTCAATTATTGCCTTTACGCTTAAAAATCACGAAGATGAAGCTAAACTAGAAGAAGCAAAAGCACGTGTAAAGCAGCTTTCAGACCGTTTCCCAATGTATGAATAAGTAGCGGCATATCTCCGCTACTTTTTTCATGCCTTTTGGATAAAATAAGGTAGAGCTGATCTTTTAGACCAATATTTTCTCGTTTCAGACCCATTTTTTGTCCATTCAGTACCTTTTTAAAAACTTACAGCAACGAATCTTGTCGAAAAGCAATATTTTAAACGCATTTCAGACCTTTTTTCTTTTACTGTTGCAACTTTGGACATATTTCGCTACAATTCAATAGATATTTTATAAAGGAGAGATTCGTCCGTGGGAAAAGTATATGTTTTTGATCATCCTTTAATTCAACACAAACTAACGATTATTCGTGATAAAAACACAGGGACTAAAGCTTTTCGTGAGCTGACCGATGAAGTGGCAACCCTGATGATGTTTGAAATTACACGTGAATTACCGCTTGAAGAGGTAGAAGTCGAAACGCCGGTTGCGACGGCTAAATCAAAAGTATTGGCTGGTAAAAAATTAGGCGTCATCCCTATTCTACGCGCTGGCCTCGGCATGGTAGACGGGATTGTCAAGCTTGTACCAGCCGCTAAAATTGGCCACGTTGGCTTATATCGTGACCCAGACACACTCAAGCCGGTTGAATATTACGTCAAGTTACCGTCTGATATTGAAGAGCGTGAGTTAATCGTCACGGATCCGATGCTGGCAACAGGAGGTTCAGCGATTGCGGCAATCGATTCCTTGAAAACCCGTGGCGCTAAACAAATTAGCTTAATGTGCTTAATCGCCGCACCTGAAGGCGTTGAAGCGGTTAAGGAAGCGCACCCAGATATTAATATTTACGTGGCAGGTTTAGATGAAAAGTTAAACGAAAAAGGTTACATCATCCCAGGTCTTGGCGATGCAGGCGATCGATTATTTGGAACTAAATAAGGAATGAATTATATGAAAAATATTAAGGTCATGACGATTTTTGGAACCAGACCAGAAGCAATCAAAATGGCCCCGTTAGTTCTAGAATTGCAAAAACGTTCGAGTGAATTTGAACCAATTGTTACAGTGACCGCGCAGCACCGTGAAATGCTTGATCAAGTATTAAACATTTTTGGCATTGAGCCGGATATAGATTTAAATATTATGAAGAAAAAGCAAACGCTTGCGCAAATTACGACTCGTGCACTTGAGGGCTTAGATGAGGTCATGAAAGAAGCAAGGCCAGATATCGTCCTCGTCCACGGTGATACCACGACGACATTTGCGGCGAGTCTTGCTGCCTTTTACAACAAAATTCCAGTCGGACATGTTGAAGCAGGCCTTAGAACGTGGAATAAATATTCGCCGTTCCCTGAAGAAATTAACCGCCAGGCAACGGGCGTATTGGCAGACCTGCATTTTGCTCCAACGACTCAATCGAAACAAAACTTACTAAACGAAAATAAAGATGAAGAACAGATCTTTATTACTGGGAACACAGCTATTGATGCGCTTCAGACAACGGTATCGGAGAACTATAAGCACGAAGTTTTACGAAAAGCTGAAGGTAAGCGTTTAGTTCTCGTGACGGCACACCGTCGAGAAAATATAGGCGAAAACATGGACCAGATGTTCCGTGCGATCAGACGTATTGCTGATGTGCACGAAGATGTCGAAGTTGTATATCCTGTACACCTAAATCCGGTCGTTCAGGAAACGGCGAAAAAATGGCTTGATGACCACGATCGTATACAATTAATCGAACCGCTTGAAGTCATCGATTTTCACAATTTCGCATCGAACGCGCATTTAATTTTAACTGACTCTGGTGGTGTGCAGGAAGAAGCGCCATCACTTGGGGTGCCGGTACTTGTTCTTCGCGATACTACCGAGCGACCAGAAGGAATAGATGCTGGCACGCTTAAGCTTGCCGGAACTGATGAAGAGAATATCTTTAACATGGCCGATTTACTTTTATCAAATGATGATGAACATAAGAAAATGGCTCATGCTTCGAACCCATACGGTGACGGACAAGCGTCAAGACGGATTGCAGATGCGATTAATTATTACTTTAATAAAAATGACCAAAAACCAGATGAGTTTTTATAAGATTAAAGCGGTTGAGAGGAAGTTTATAGACGAGTTTAAAAAGACAATCGTTACAAATAATAGTTAGCGTAGTCAAAAAGCGCAGACTCCTGCAGGAACAGCACGAGCTGAAAATCACGCAAAACTCACGGTAGTGAGTTTTGGGAAGTTGAAGCCGTGCCTGCGGAAAGCGGAGCTATTTGACGGAGCGTGTGAGGAACTCCGTACTATGATGTATAACGTTGATCATAATACGGGGTTTTTATTATACCTTTTTTCTTTCCCCAGCATGACTTTCCACTTTTTTCACACACTAAGGTTAAACTAGCTTTGAAGGAGCAGTAGCTATGAAAAAGTGGATTCCATTATTCATCATCTTACTTATACCAATCAACGTTCACGCCGATGAGTCCACTTGGATTATTGAAGTGACTGACGATCCGCATGATGTTAAAGAACATATAGAGGATTATTATCCGCTAGTTCAAATTGAGTACGTTTATGATACGTTAATGGACGCCGTTGCAGTTACGGGAAAGCAGCGCCATATTAAAGACCTTCATGATGAGCAGTATGTGGCGTCAGTTAATCAAGTAGAGTCGTATTCGGTTCCGAATCAGAAGCCTGAAAAAATTCATCCCGAACGTGCGCGCTACCATCCGGATACGATGTCTTACACCGGTGAGGGCGTTAAAGTTGGCGTGATTGATACAGGCATAGATTATCAACACCCAGATTTAGAAAAAAATTATCAGGGCGGGTTTGATGTCGTCGATTTTGACGAAGATCCGATGGAAACGACGCCTGAAGATGGTATGCCAACTCTTCACGGAACGCACGTATCAGGCATTATTGCGGGTAATGGTACGATGCAAGGCGTCGCACCAGATGCTGACATTTATAGTTATAGGGCACTAGGGCCAGGCGGTTCTGGCACAACTGCTCAAATCATTGCAGCATTAGAGCAAGCAGTGAAAGACGGCATGGATATGGTTAACATGTCGCTCGGGAGCGAAACGAATAGCCCGGATGACCCAATGACAAAAGCCGTGGATCGTGCTGTTGAAATGGGAACGATCGTCGTTGTTGCTAATGGGAATAGTGGGCCAGGCGACTGGACGGTAGGTTCGCCTGCCACATCTGAAAAAGCCATTTCGGTCGGTGCTGCTATTACGGAACAAGAAATTCCGCAAATCCAAACCAAAGATTCAAATGTGATTCAAGTCCGCTCACTACCATTAACACCTGAGTGGGATTTTAAACGCGACCTACCAATTGAAGTGGCTCGCAACCCTGAAGATCTCCAAGAAACCATTCACGACCGGGTCATTCTTACAGAAAAAGGCGACACCCCTTTTTACGAACTAATTAAGACCTTAGAAGAAAAAGGAGCAACCGCCTTAATCATCTACAGTCATCCAGAAGACGACCCCAACCAATGGGAGTTCGCTCAAACGCCATTCCCAGTAGCGTATGTAACAGAAGAAGAAGCTCAAATGCTTATGGAAGGGGACTCATGGCTATCAACCCGTTACACCACGTTAAAAAATACCTTAGCACCGTTTAGCTCAAGAGGCCCGGTTGCGTCATCTTGGAACATTAAACCTGATTTGATTGCACCGGGCGTTGAAATTGTGAGCACGATCCCTGACGGTTACGCGTCGTTACAGGGAACGAGTATGGCGGCGCCTTATGTGACAGGTGTTCTGGCTTTATTAAAACAAGCTTACCCCCACGATACACCTGAGCAACTGAAATCACGCCTTCTGTCATCTACCGAACTTTTTAAATCAGAAGAGGGCCTGTTATCACCTTCAGAGCAGGGCACAGGGTTTATCGACACTGAAAAAGCGGTTAATCAACCTTACGCCATCAACCAAAACAGACTCAACTTTGGAAAAATTGAAGATACCCAAAAACGGGTCGAGCAAACGATCGAAGTAACGAATCATGAAAGTCAACCTTTAACCGTACGCTTTGACATACCAAAACGAGAAAACGGCCTTATTTGGGACTTACCGATGACCACAACGATTTCACCTCAAACGAAGCGTTCATTTAAGATCGGTGCTTCAATTACACCAGACCGAATGGCGGAAGGGACGCAACAAGGTTACTTAGAAATGACCTTAGGTGGAGAGACCAAGGAATTACCTTACTTATTTATTAACGAAACGTCAGACTATCCAAGAATTACCGGATTTGAAATTGATATGGCACCTTTTCAACAAGAGAAATTAACATTAAGATTTTATTTGAACGAAAAAATTGATCAATTGTCCATGGCGTTAGTCGACACTCAGTCACTTAAAACAACCGATTTATTTACCGAAACCGATCTTCCATCGGGTATGTTTGAAAAAGAGTTTGAGATCAGTAAACTTCCAAAAGGAGAACTTACGGCAATCTTTCAAATCGAACAGGAAGGCGAAGTATTATTTGAGAAACAAGACCTTTATATCCCGGGTGCAGAATAACTTTAGTAAAAGCGTTTTCAAAAAATATGTGATATCTGTCACAAAGTTGTTTCAAATTCTATGTATTTACAATTGACTTTAAAATAGACCTATTGTAATCTAATTTAGTGTGGGCAATTGTTTTGAGACTATTTTTTTGTCTTAAAATTTTGCCTTTATCTACAAAGAAAAAGTCCTGCAAGATAGTGGGAAATTAATACGTTTTCCACCTACTTATTCGGAATGGAGTGGTATCTCTGAATAAACATCCACTTCAAGGTATGGCAATCACTGCAAGTATTTTAAGTTATTTATCCGGGTCAACCATCGTCGGTGTATTAGCCGGACGTTGGTTAGATGGTTATTTTGACACTTCCCCGTTGTTTTTAATTATCGGTCTTCTACTAGGGCTGGCTTCTGGTGTGTATGGTATGATCTTGTTGGTAAAAAAGTTTTTAGGAGACGAGTAAGATGAAAGACTATACATACATGATGAGTCGGCAATTAAAATGGTTGTTTTATCTCGTAGCGGTATTTGTTTTAGGCTATGGATTTACAGACTATCAACCTTTTTTTGCAGGCATGATTTTAGGTGCTGGAATCAGCACGTTTAATTTATGGCTTTTGCAAGTCAAAATTAATCGAATTGGACAAGGTGTTGTCGACCGAGATGAGAAAAAACGAACATTGGGGATGCTCACAAGGTTTGCAACAGCAGCATTAGCTGCAGTAATCGCCTTACAATATCCGGGTATTTTCGACATGATTGCAGTTATCATTGGTTTAATGACACCTTATTTGGTCATTATAATAGATTACTTTTTTCATCATACCGAACTAACTACGAGGAAGAGAGGTGAGTGAAGTGGACCACAAAAATCCGATGCTGACGGACGTGTTTGGAATCCCATGGTTAGATTTCAATATGTCAACTGTCCTTATGATGTTGGTAGCATCTACGATTGTACTTATTTTAGGTATTACAGCTAGCAAGAGCTTACAGATGAAGCCAACAGGTTTTCAGAACTTCATGGAATGGATCGTTGACTTTGTGAAAGACATGATAGGTAATACCATGGATTACGAAACAGGACGTCGCTTTATGGGGTTAGGTTTGACTCTATTAATTTACATTTTCGTCTCCAACTTACTTGGGGTAGCAACAATGGTGACATTTGACCACGAACTATGGTGGAAATCACCAACATCAGACCCTGGTATTACGTTGACGTTAGCGACAATGGTTGTCGTACTCACACACTATTATGGTGTGAAAATGAAAGGGACAAAGGAATACGGAAAAGAATTTTTCAAGCCACTATGGCCTTTATTCCCGTTAAAAATCATTGAAGAATTTGCCAATACGTTGACGTTAGGTCTTCGTCTTTACGGTAACATTTATGCTGGTGAGATTTTATTAACTCTATTAGCAGGGTTAGTCGCATCAGGCACAATTGCAGGGTTCCTAGGAGGTATTCTGCCGATGATGGCTTGGCAAGCATTCAGTATCTTTATTGGTGCGATTCAGGCGTTCATCTTTACTATGTTAACAATGGTTTATATGTCTCACAAAGTGAGCAGTGACCATTAATTTTTAAGTGGACAAGTACTTAGCAAATGCTAGGTATTTCAATAAAGTCATTCGTCAAATAAGACGATGGTGAAATCAAACTATTTTATAAATATATCTTGAGGAGGAATTATTGTTATGAATATGTTAGCAGCTGCAATCGCAGTAGGATTAGGTGCATTAGGTGCAGGTATTGGTAACGGTTTAATCGTAAATGGAACAGTAAATGGTATCGCTCGTCAACCTGAGCTTCGCGGTACATTACAAACAACAATGTTTATTGGTGTAGCGTTAGTTGAGGCGCTTCCAATCATCGCAGTCGTAATTGCATTTATGGCTATGTAATTTACGACAACAATTGAATGGCGAAGACGACCCAAAACGGCCTTCGCCATTCCTTTATGTGTTAAACACGAGAAAATGTGAGGAGTTAGCCGAAAGGAGTGAAGGCTGTGTTAGGTACCAACTTTGTTTTAGGTGCATCTATTAATGTCGGTGATATGCTAGCGCAATTAATCATCTTCATCGTCCTATTGGTTCTTTTAAAGAAATTTGCTTGGGGACCATTGATGAAAGTGATGAAAGAGCGTGAAGATCACATTGCGAATGAAATAGATACAGCAGAAAACAATCGCAAAGAAGCAGAGCGCTTAATGAGTGAAGCAAACGCTGAACTTAAAGAATCTCGTCAAAACGCACATCAAATTATCGAAGATGCTAAACAAACGGCAAAAACACAGGAATCATCAATTCTTGACCAAGCAAGACAAGAAGCAGAGCGTATTAAAGAAAGCGCTCGTGAAGATATTGCACAAGAACGTGATAAAGCCGTACAACAATTACAAGAACAAGTGGCTACGCTTTCTGTTCAAATTGCTAGTAAAGTTATTGAAAAAGAACTTTCTGCAGATGAACAAGACGAACTCATTCAAGAATACTTAAAAGAAGTAGGCGAGTCGAAATGAGTCAATCAGTAGCAGCAAAGCGTTATGCCGTAGCCTTGTTTGAAATTGGAAAAGGGAAGTCTAATTTAGACCAGCTAGAAGAAGAACTTCTAGTTGTCCAAGACGTTTTCAATCATGACGAATCACTTTCAGACTTCTTGAATAACCCAAGAGTATCAGGGGATCAGAAAAAAGAATTCGTTCGTCAAGTATTTAAAGACGTCTCGCAAGACACATTAAATACATTACTTTTACTAATCGACAAACGTCGCGTCGACATCGTACAAGATCTCGTAAGCGAGTTTGTGTCGATGAAGAATGAAGCAAGAGGTATTGCAGAAGCTGATGTTTATTCTGTTCGTGAATTAACAGAAGACGAAACGAAACAAATTCAAGATGTTTTTGCGAAGAAAATGACGATCAACACCCTTCGTATTAACAACATCGTCGACCCATCTATTCTTGGTGGCTTGCGCATACAGGTAGGCAACCAGATTTACGATGGCACCGTAAAAACACAGCTTAAACGTTTAGAACAGAACTTAGTGACTGCAAACAAGTAAAGATAGGGGTGAAATGGATGAGCATCAAAGCAGAAGAAATTAGTGCGCTTATAAAGCAGCAAATTGAAAACTATGATTCTGAAGTTGAAGCAAACGAAGTCGGTACAGTTATCGAAATCGGTGACGGTATCGCACGTGCTCACGGACTTGACAATGTTATGGCTGGTGAGCTAGTTGAGTTTTCAAATGGCGTAATGGGTATGGCGCAAAACCTTGAAGAAAACAACGTTGGTATCGTCATCCTTGGGCCATTTACAGATATTCGTGAAGGCGATGAAGTTCGTCGTACTGGACGCATCATGCAAGTTCCAGTTGGTAAAGAATTATTAGGACGTGTTGTAAATCCATTAGGTCAGCCGGTTGACGGTTTAGGACCAATCGAAACAACAAAATCTCGTCCAATCGAATCTCCAGCACCAGGTGTTATGGCTCGTAAATCAGTTGACGAACCATTACAAACTGGTATTAAAGTTATTGACTCGATGGTACCAATCGGTCGTGGACAGCGTGAGTTAATCATCGGTGACCGTCAGACTGGTAAAACATCGATCGCAGTTGATACGATCATTAACCAAAAAGACCAAGATGTTATTTGTATTTATGTAGCAATTGGACAAAAAGATTCAACCGTGCGTGGTTTAGTTGAAACACTACGTAAAAACGGTGCTTTAGAATATTCCATTATCGTTAACGCAGGTGCTTCTGACCCAGCTCCATTACTATACCTAGCACCATATGCAGGTGTATCAATGGGTGAGGAGTTCATGTATAACGGAGAGCACGTACTAGTTGCATACGATGACCTTTCTAAACAGGCAGCAGCTTACCGTGAACTTTCCTTACTACTACGTCGCCCACCAGGCCGTGAAGCATTCCCAGGGGATGTATTCTACCTACACTCTCGTTTGTTAGAGCGTGCGGCGAAGTTAAATGACGAATTAGGTGGCGGTTCATTAACGGCGTTACCATTCGTTGAAACACAAGCTGGTGACATCGGAGCTTATATCCCAACAAACGTTATCTCAATCACGGACGGGCAGATTTTCTTACAATCTGACCTATTCCACTCAGGTGTTCGACCAGCGATCAACCCGGGTCTATCCGTATCACGTGTTGGTGGTTCCGCACAAATCAAGGCGATGAAGAAAGTAGCCGGTACGCTACGTCTAGACTTAGCATCATTCCGTGAGCTAGAGTCATTCGCGCAGTTCGGTTCAGACCTTGATAAAGCAACTCAGGCGAAGTTAAACCGTGGTCAACGTACAGTTGAAGTACTTAAGCAGGGTCTTAACAAGCCTCAAAAAGTTGAGTATCAAGTAGCAATTATTTACTCACTTGTAAATGGCTACTTAGACGATCTTCCAATTGAAGATATTCAGCGCTTTGAATCTGAATTATACACGTATTTAGATCAGCATGCGCCTGAAATTTTAAGTCATATTCGCGACACTGAACAATTACCAGAAAAAGAAGAATTCAATAAAGCAATTGAAGACTTTAAAAATTCATTTGCAGTAAGCGAATAATTTATATGAAGTCTCGAAAAAAGGTGGTGAGACGTAGTGGCATCGCTTCGTGACATCAAAAATCGTATTAATTCGACGAAAAGTACCCAAAAAATCACGAAAGCAATGGAAATGGTTTCAGCTTCAAAGTTAAACAAAGCAGAACAAAACGCCAAAGCTTTCGTGCCATACATGGATAAAATACAAGAAGTTGTCGCAAGCATTGCTGGCGGTAATTCTGGTGCAGACCATCCGATGTTACAATCTAGACCTGTTAAAAAGACAGGCTATGTTGTCATCACATCTGACCGTGGTCTAGCAGGCCCTTATAACAGTAATGTGTTAAGAGCCCTTTACCAAAAGATTCAAAGCACGCATTCATCTCAAGATGAATACACCGTGATTGCAATCGGTAAAGTTGGCCGTGACTTTTGTAAGAAAAATGGCTTGCCATTAGCAAAAGAAGTAACAGGCCTACCAGATCAGCCAGATTTTGCTGAGATTAAAGAAATTGCAAGCTTTGCGGTAAACCTTTTCGAAAATGAAGAAATTGATGAACTAAACCTTTTCTACAATCACTTCATCAGTGCCATTTCACAAAAGGTTACAGAGCAAAAAGTATTGCCATTAACGGATTTAAATACAGAAGGTCAAAGCTTAACGACCTACGAATATGAACCGGATGAAGAAGAAATTCTTAAATCCTTATTGCCACAATACGCAGAAAGCATTGTTTACGGCGCTTTATTAGATGGTAAAGCAAGTGAACACGCATCTCGTATGACAGCAATGCGTAGTGCAACAGATAACGCAGATGAGTTAATTGATGACTTAACACTTTCATATAACCGTGCACGTCAGGCAGCAATCACTCAAGAAATCACTGAAATTGTCGGTGGTGCAGCAGCGTTAGAATAACGCTTGTAACGAAATTGCAAGGAGGGAAAAAGATGAGTAAAGGACGCGTGACACAGGTAATGGGTCCAGTAGTTGACGTTAAATTCGACAGTGGTGACTTACCTGAAATTTATAACGCACTAGTCATCGATGGTAATGATAATCTCGATGAACTAACATTAGAAGTTGCTCTTCACCTTGGTGACGACTCTGTACGTACCATCGCGATGGGTTCAACAGACGGGCTCGTTCGTGGTGCAGAAGTTAATAACATGAGTCAACCAATCTCAGTTCCAGTTGGTGAAGCAACATTAGGTCGTGTGTTCAACGTTTTAGGTGAACATATTGACTTAGGAGAAGAGATTCCTAAAGAAGTTCACCGTGAGCCAATTCACCGTGAACCACCTAAGTTTGAAAACTTAGCAACAGAAACTGAAATTCTTGAAACAGGGATTAAAGTTGTAGACTTATTAGCACCCTACGTAAAAGGTGGTAAGATTGGTCTATTCGGAGGTGCGGGTGTTGGTAAAACCGTACTAATCCAGGAATTAATCAACAACATTGCACAAGAGCACAGTGGTATCTCAGTTTTCGCTGGTGTAGGTGAGCGTACTCGTGAGGGTAACGACTTATACTATGAAATGAGCGATTCTGGCGTTATCAAGCAGACAGCAATGGTGTTCGGTCAGATGAACGAGCCACCAGGTTCACGTATGCGTGTAGCTCTAACGGGACTAACAATGGCTGAGTACTTCCGTGACGAAGAAGGTCAGGACGTGCTATTGTTCATCGACAACATTTTCCGTTTCACACAGGCAGGTACTGAGGTGTCCGCCCTACTAGGTCGTATGCCATCAGCCGTTGGTTATCAGCCAACACTAGCGACGGAAATGGGACAATTACAGGAGCGTATTACATCTACTGAAAAAGGTTCAATCACTTCCATTCAGGCCGTATACGTTCCAGCCGATGACTACACTGACCCGTCACCGGCAACAACATTCGCTCACTTAGATGCGACAACAAACTTAGAGCGTAGCTTATCTGAACAAGGGATCTACCCTGCGGTGGACCCACTATCATCAACTTCTCGTGCTCTAGACCCTAACATTGTTGGCGAAGAACACTATGAAGTTGCTCGTGAAGTTCAGCGTACGCTTCAACGTTATAAAGAACTACAAGACATCATTGCGATCTTAGGTATGGATGAATTATCTGATGAGGACAAACAAACCGTTTCTCGTGCTCGTCGAATTCAATTCTTCCTATCTCAAAACTTCCACGTAGCTGAGCAGTTTACTGGACAACCAGGTTCATACGTACAAGTTGATGAAACAATCAAAGGATTCAAAGAAATCCTTTCAGGTAAGTATGACGACCTACCAGAAGACGCGTTCCGTCTAGTTGGACGTATTGAAGAAGTTGTTGAAAAAGCAAAGGAAATGGAACAATAAAAATGGGAACGTAGGCGGTGATGATATCGCCGCCTTACGCGTGCCCAAGGAGGGGTAAGGTTGAAAACACTAAACGTGAGTGTTGTCACTCCTGACGGCCCTGCACTTGAAGGCTCATATGAAATGGTAAGTTGTCGAGCAGAGAGTGGAGAGCTTGGTATTCTGCCAGGCCATATCCCATTAGTTGCTCCATTAACCATTAGTGCAGTACGCTTAAAAAAGGAAGGCCAAACAGAACATCTTGCTGTAAGCGGCGGATTCGTAGAAGTTAGACCGGATCAAGTGACAATCCTAGCTCAAGCAGCAGAACAACCTTCCGAAATCGACGTTGACCGTGCGAAACAAGCTAAACAGCGCGCAGAACAACGTCTAAACATGGCAAAATCAGAAGACATTGATCATAAACGTGCGGAACTAGCTTTAGAGCGCGCAATCAATCGTATGGATATTTCGGAAATCAGATAACATGACTGGAAGACCTGACAAGACGTCAGGTCTTTTCGTTTAGCATAGGAAGCAACTAGGTTTATAGCGGAAATGATGTTTTATGTCGATATTCCCCGGGAAATGTTAAATAAGAACGAATTGAGGTGCAAACATGTTTGCTGATATTGCAATTGATGCAATTGTATTTATGCTAATGCATATCATCTTTATAATTTTAGCTTGGAAAGCATTAGAAGCTGTTCAACTCGAACGAATTTTTAAGAAAAACAAAATCGTAGAAAGCCGAATTTTCTACCTGATGCTCTCGATCATGCTAGGTTCTACCGTTAGTAACTTTTTCATAGATTTTATAAAATGGTCGAGACAACTGCAACATTTAATTTAAAGGTATAAGATACATCGGCTTTGTCTATCCTTATAACAATTAAAGTGTTATAGGGGGATAAAGCATGAGATGGGTTGCTCTTTTCAGTATTATTGTAAGTATGGTTTTAGTCTTGTTCTATCAATCTAGTAATACAACGTATGCCGATTTACAAGAATTTGAGAAAATAGCTCAATACTTTGATCAAGATCATTATGAGCTTAAAGAAGTTATGGTCATGACACATGTCACGGTTCAATCAGATGAGGCAGAGCAGTTTTTAGAAAGCTTCCAATTGAACGGTCAAAAACCTGGTTATATGGACGAAAAATTTAATGTGATTAATATTAGTGAAAATCGGGTAAAGGTTTTATATGAATTTACTTCCGATGAGTGGAGCAACGAAACGAAGATATATCTAAATAATAGATTGTCAGACAGCAAATTTCGACGTTTTTTTGAAAAAGGACCAATTTACTCTTGTTTTCAAGCCCAAACTGATGCTAAAATAAGTAGTAATTTTATAACTTCTGAGATTCGTAACTATTTTGATGTTAACAAAGTAAATGAAATGATAGAAAATAATTTTACCGTAATAAGTGGAGCAACAGAACAATTCGATCAATATATACCAATGGACGACGAAAAAATTAATATTCAATATGCCGTAAGAGACGAAGAAAATGAGCAAAAAACCGTAACAATTGGAACACCTATCTTGGTTATTGAATATTAAATAACATACGGAATATCGACACGGAGGGAAAAACCTTGGAAAAAATCATAGTATCCGGTGGGAACCAGTTACATGGTGCGGTGAAAGTTGAAGGAGCAAAAAACGCCGTATTACCAGTCATTGCAGCTAGTATTATGGCTAGTGAAGGAAAAAGCACTCTATATCAAGTTCCTGATTTAGCCGATGTTGATACCATTAGTGAAGTTCTAAGATATATGAATATAAATGTTTTGAAATCTAACAATCAACTAATGATTGATGCTTCAGAACAACTGAAGACAGAAACACCTTTTGAATATGTTAGAAAAATGAGAGCATCGGTACTCGTATTAGGGCCGTTGTTAGCTCGTTATGGCCATGCGAAGGTTGCGATGCCAGGAGGATGTGCAATTGGTTCACGACCAATTGACCAACATCTAAAAGGCTTCGAAGCCATGGGGGCAGAAATTCATGTAGGAAATGGCTATGTGGAAGCTTATGTACCTGAAAAACTAGTAGGTGCTCGTATTTATTTAGACGTTCCAAGTGTAGGCGCAACTGAGAATCTTATGATGGCAGCAGCACTAGCTAAAGGAACGACGATTATCGAAAACTGTGCGAGAGAACCAGAAATTACAGATTTAGCTAATTATATTAACCAAATGGGTGGCAAAATTGTTGGTGCTGGTACAGAGACAATCCGCATCGAAGGCGTACCATCTTTACAAGGTGTCGAACACACAATTATTCCAGACCGTATAGAAGCAGGTACATTTATGGTCGCAGCCGCTGTTTCAGGAGGCGACGTTCTAGTTGAAGGAGCCATTCCTGATCATTTGAGTTCATTAACTGCAAAAATGCGAGAAATGGGAGTGCGTATTGAAGAATACGAAAATAGTATTCGCGTAGTGGGCAATGGTGAATTAAGAGGTGTAGACATTAAAACTCTACCATACCCAGGATTTCCGACAGACTTACAATCTCAATTTATGGCATTAACTATGGTAGCTAAAGGAACTAGTGTTATAACAGAGACTGTTTTTGAAAACCGTTTTATGCACGTAGAAGAGTTCAGACGTATGAATGCTATTGCTAAAATTGAAGGCAGAAGTGCCATTATCGAAGGCCCATCTTCTTTGCAAGGTGCTGAAGTTGCGGCAACCGATTTACGAGCAGCTGCCGCATTAATTATTGCAGGACTTGTGGCTGAAGGCCATACTATTGTAACGGAACTTAAACACTTAGATCGCGGTTATGTGAACTTTGAAGAAAAACTTCGCGGCTTAGGTGCGAAGATTGAACGCATATCCGAGGAAAGCGATAAAATCGACCAAGTTATAAATGATGAGATAGCACAATCTAGTTAAAAAAAGCGGCGAATGCCGCTTTTTTTATGTTTAAGAGATAATATAGACAGCCTCCGATCTAATAGTGTATAAGGGTTTAAAAAATAAATCTATTTTATGGTTCTATTAAAACCTTTTTGGGAATAATCATATTGATAGATAGAGAATGACACAAAGGAGGAGCTGTCGATATGAATATCAAAAAAGAAGGCGTTATCCTAGGATCCATACTAATCGCCGTTATGACCATCTTACCAGCCATTGTGGTCATTCCATTCTCAGAAGCTTCGACTACACCAGTGAATATGTCAGAAGTTGAAGAAATGGAATTAGACACAGAGGACCAACCAATCGTCAAAGTTAAACGACAACAGACTGATGAGATCGAAGAAGTCCCCTTAGAAACATATGTAACATCCGTCGTATCATCCGAAGTCCCGGCAAGTTTTGAACTTGAAGCGATTAAAGCACAGGCATTAGCCGCTAGAACGTACATCGTGCAAAAATTAGCCGAAACTGATGACACTGATGAATACCATGTGACCGACACTGTTCAACATCAAGTTTATAAAAATTTGGATGAGTTAAGGTCTACATGGGGAGTCGATTATTCATGGAAGATTAATAAAATTAAAGAGGCAGTTAAAGAAACAGAAGGACAGATTATTACTTATAGTGGAACACCGATTGCCGCACAATTTTTTTCAACGAGTAACGGGTTTACCGAAAACGCTGAAGACTACTGGCAAAATGAAGTCCCATATTTAAAGAGCGTTAGCAGCCCTTGGGATGAACGATCACCGGAATTTATGGAACAACAAATTCTCTCACGGAGCGAAGTTGTAAGTAAGCTTGGGATTGATTCCCCGACGATTAACGTGACTGATACAGTCCGAACTGAAAGTCAACGAATTAAGGAAATTACGATTAACGGTAAAACATTTTCCGGTCGGGAAGTCCGCGAATTATTAGGTTTACGATCGAACGACTTCACCATTCAAGCAAAAGGTGACCATATTATTTTTACGACAAAAGGCTACGGCCATGGAGTCGGAATGAGTCAATACGGTGCAAACGGCATGGCAGAGGACGGAAAGGGCTATCAAGAGATCGTCAAACACTACTATCAAGGCGTCGATATCTCAAACGTCCAAGAAGTGATAGACACCCTAAGTGCTATGAATTAAAGAAGAAGCTGAAACAAAAGTTTATAAGTAAAATACAGACCGTACAATGTGTAAATCATAAAATCATTGTACGGTTTTTCTTATACCGCTCTGTCAAAAAGCTCCGCTTTCCGCAGGCACGGCTTCAACTTCCCAAAACTCACTACCGTGAGTTTTGCGTGATTTTCAGCTCGTGCTGTTCTGCGACGAACTGGACGTTCTAGTGTCGGCGTTGGCCACAGGACGTGGCCGTATTTAGCCGACCCGGAGTCTCCACTTTTTGACTACGCTGATTAAGTCGTCTATTACACTTTTCATTTAACTTTTGTCTTAGCCTGTTAAATTAATGGGAAAAATGAACGTACCCACTGGGCAACAGCACCCACCCCATTTAACAACCCTAAAATTTCTTATTCTGCCCGAAAACTCGATAAAAATCAGGAAATTTTTAAAAAATTTGCGGTTCGCATGTATATATTCCTTCTTTTTCGTTCAGAATGTTGCTGAGGTGATGAAATATGAATGAAAAGGAAAGGAAATTGATGCGTGAATCTAAGTGGAAAAGCTTAACGCGTCAACGCTGGTTTTACCCAGCACTGTACATCACTCTGGTTGCTGTCATTTTAGCGGGGGTTATGATTTATCAATTCCAGGCATCTGATGTTACGGATAACGATGCTCAAAATGAGGAAAACCCAAGCCAAGTGGCAGATCAAAACGGAGATGATGATTCTGTTCCAGTAGTCGCTGATCAAGAGGATTTAGTCATGCCGACACTATTAGGGGATCAAGCTGAAATCATTACAAATTTTTATGACGCTGAAGCAACGGATGAAGAACAAGAAAATGCACTAATTTTCTACAACAACAACTATTACCAGAGTAAAGGCGTCGACATTACTTCAAAAGATGGAGAGCCATTTGAAGTAATCGCTTCCCTAAGCGGTACAGTGTCTAAAGTTTACGAAGATGATCTAGAAGGTCAAGTCATTGAAATTGAACATGACGATACGCGCACCACATATTATGGTAGTCTATCCGAAACAAATGTTTCAGAAGGCGATGATGTAACTCAAGGTGATGTGATTGGCGTTTCTGGAACAAACGTCTACGGAGATGAAGAAATGACAAAAGTACACTTCAGACTCCTTGAAGACGGAGAACCTGTAGATCCTGAATTTCAATAATAAGGAACAAAAAATTCCTCGCCGAGTCATTTGGGCGAGGAATTTTTGTGTTATATGACAGAAGACGTGAACTGTTTAACATATTTCCTTCAACTCCTGAATAAACTGTACCATCACATCTTTAGAGGGACATCAGGAGGCGAGGAGTTTGCACGATTACATCAAAGACAGAACGATCCGAATCGCGGAGCATCTTTTAGAAACAAAGAAAACGGTACGAGTAATAGCGAAAGACTTTGGTGTTTCCAAAAGCACCGTACACAAAGACTTAACGGAAAGGCTGCCAACCATTAACCCAGCCTTAGCCAAGGAAGTTAAGGAAGTTTTAGATTTTCATAAGTCAATCAGACATATTAGAGGTGGGGAGGCGACGCGTAAAAAGTACCGAGAACAAACAAAGGTTTAGACAAACAGACGCCTGTCACCCATACATAAACCATCACAACTTAAATTTCATAAGAAGATTCCCACCCGTGACGGGCATTGTCTTACCGTTCGTATTTATTGTACAATTCCATTTCCTCTTGGAAAATTTGATCCCCATCTGACCAATGAATGACGGCTTCGATCGTTTTAATTTCATCGAAAATAACTGGGTCCCCATTCGGTTTAAAAAAGTCCGTTTCTGTACTATCCGTTTTTAACGTTGATAATTCAGTTGGTTCATCAAAATCATAAGTCTTTGATTGCAGAAGAATTTCTATTCCCTCTTCAAGATAGGCCGTTACTTGAAGGTCAACTTCAGTTGCGACATTACGTTCGTCACCAACAAAACTCAACTCCCCATAACCAGCAATCTGGTAGGTTGGAACCAATTCAACCGTATAATGATCAAGTTCCCAACTCTCACTTTTTTCATCCATTTTAAACATGTAATAGTGATTCGATTGATCGTTATCGTCTTGGTTTAAAAAGTAGCTAGTAATAGCTAGAATGATGATAGCGACTATGACTACGATTGTTTTTCGGTCCATAGATGTTTCCTCCTGGGAAATCAATCAAACGTTTGCTTGATTTTTTAAGTCAGTTAAACAAACGTTTGATTAATTTTATAATGTACTTTGCTAATAAAAGATTAGCACATTTCCTATCTTTTATAAATTAATGATTAAAAAAATGATAATACCCCCTAAAATTTTGACAAAACATCGTATAGATAGACAAATAACATATGAAAAAGGCAAAACCGCTGAAAGGTGGTGACGCAAAGCTATAGGGACTAATGAACGTGAAACGTTCGATGTTAGCCAGCTGCCAGTACAAAAGGTAGTAAAGTCTAACATTTATGTTAGACTTTTTTATTTTTTAAAGGGGGGACATCAATGATATTCAAACAAGCACTTATATTATATTTATTATGCCTTATATTTACCGTAGGATGTCAGGATAACCAAGGGGAAACAACAGAAGAAACAAATAATGATGTACAAGCCGAGAAAACAGATGAAGCAAATTCGTCAGATGATGAGGAATATATGTATGAAAACGAGTCTAACGGTGTGTATGTTAGTCAATTAGAGAATTGGAAGTTTAAAACAGAAGAGAGTAACCCCTATAGCGCCATATTCGAAACAAATGGTGTACAAGCTATCATAAGTATTGTTGAGACATCCAAGACAATAGACGAATTAAAGG
This sequence comes from Aquisalibacillus elongatus, assembly GCF_003843875.1. Lineage (GTDB taxonomy): Bacteria > Bacillota > Bacilli > Bacillales > Alkalibacillaceae > Aquisalibacillus > Aquisalibacillus elongatus. The sequence goes on from NZ_RKRF01000008.1 coordinate 251,373, forward strand.
AAGAGTTAATAGCGGGATCTGGGAATTCCGTAGTTATAACAAGTGAAAATGGTCACCTATCTTATAAAACGGATAATGAAGAAAGCATGCAGACAAATGTGTTTTTCGAGCAAAGAGATGATGAAGTTATAATGTTATCATTTGTAGCTCCAACTAGTGAAATGAAGGAGAAAGAAAGTCAGATTAACAATTTTGAACAAAATTTAAAATATTAAATTGAAAGGATGATTAATGTGAAAAAAATGATTAGTACGGTGGTTTTATCAGCTATATTATTAGTAGGCACTTTAGTTGCAGCGGCTGAGGACCAAAGTGCATTGAGTCCGGATTCAGAAGTTTACGATTTTAGTAGAATCTTAGAAGATGCTGAATATGAGTTGACTGAGGAGGAGGCACAAAAAGTCCTTCTACAAAATCAGTATGCAGATGAACGTATTACAGAAGCTGAACTCGTGTTAGAAGAAGGAGATAGCGAGAAATCTCAGGAGCTGCTTGAAGATTATGAAGAACATCTTAATGAAATCAGCCAAGTAGTTGCGGAAATGAAAGAAAACGAAAAAGATTCTTCGGAAGTTGAAGAAGTCGTAGCAGAAAAATCTGTTGAGAGAAATAGTGAGTTACAAGACCTTTTAGAAAAAGAAGATCTACCAGAAGAAGCTAAAGAAGGAATTTCACAGGCCATTGACAATCAAGAAAAGGCTATGGAAAATTTAGCGGAAGCTCAAGAAAAAGCAAGAGAGGCGCAAGAACAAGCTGAAGAGAAGCAAGCAGAAGCGCAAGAACAAGCTGAAGAAAAGCAAGCGGAAGCACAGGAACAAGCTGAAGAAAAACAGTCTGGAGCGCAAGAAAAAGCTGAAGAAAAACAGTCTGGAGCGCAAGAAAAAGCTGAAGAAAAACAGTCTGGAGCGCAAGAAAAAGCTGAGGAAAAGCAAACTGGAGCACAAGAACAAGCTGAGGAAAAGCAATCCAATGCAAAACAAGAGGATCAGCAAGGTGCTCAAAGCCAAGCAAATGAAAATACTGACGAAACGGAAGAGAGAGGGAATGCAGACTCAGAAGGTGATCAAAGACCATAACTTAAACAAATCAGGCAACAGCTCAAGAGTTGTTGCCTGATTTGTGTATAAAGTTAAACGTGTCTTTACCTCTAATGTTCAATCATGTAATCTGAAAATTAATTATAATCGTCTTAATTGAGGTAGGGATTAGAATGAAAGACTCACATCAGCTTAACGAATCACTTAAACTTGCAAACCAAGGAAATGAAATTGAAAGAGAACTATTAATTCAACACTACAAACCATATGTCATAAACGTTGTAAGTAAAATATGTAAACGGTTCGTGACATGGAGTGATGATGAGACGAGCATTGGTTTAATAGCACTTAATAAGGCGATTGATACATATAAACCAAATCAGGGTAGAACGTTTTTAAATTATGTATATTTAATTATAAAAAGAGATTTAGTTGATTATTTCAAAAACGAACATAAAGAAAAGCATTTATCTTTTAACCATAATCCTGAATCTGAAAGTACATTAGCTGAAATCGAAACTTCTATGGAAAGACATGAAAGCCAACAAAAAAATGAGGATATCATAGAAGAAATTTTAGCTTTGAATCAGCAGTTAGTAAAGTTTGGAATAGTATTTGAGGAATTAGAGCAATACACACCTACTCATAAAAAGACCAAAAAAATACTTTTAGAGATAGCAACAGCGCTCATTAAAAACCAGACATGTTTAGAATCCCTATACCAGAAAAGAAGGTTGCCGATATCCGAATTGACAAAGTTAGTTCCATATAGTTCTAAAACTATTGAACGACATCGAAAATACCTTATTACATTAGTTGTCATTAAGCTTCACCCCAATTGGATACATTTATCACAACTCATTGACCATGAAGGAAAGGAGGGGGCAACGTATGAAACATCTAAATAAAGAAAAAGGCATCGTCATTAAACTTACAGATGAATCTATTGTTTTAATGTTAGATGACGGGAATTTTAAAAATATCCCTAGAAGCGGTGAATACCCTTCAATCGGAGAACAATATGAGTTTACAAAGAAAAAAGGCTTTTCGTATATGAATATAACTAAGTATGCTTCACTCGCTAGTATTTTAATAGTATCAATCTTGGTATACGTTCTGTCCTCTGGTGAAACAAATGAACCATCCTACCTTATGGTAATGGATATAAACCCAAGTATTGAGATTGAAGTAGGTGAGCAAGATAAGGTGTTAGGAATGAAAGGGTTGAACGAAGATGGTCGTGATGTTTTAAGAGGCCTAGAACATGACCAACATATTACTTCTTTGGTAAAAGCAATCCATCATAAATTAGCGGAACTAGATTATATAAATGACGATGAGGTTGCGACTATTTCAACTTCCATTGTATCAATCGAAAATAACATAGAGCATCACCAAGATGTTATACAACAAATTGAAGCGGAATTTGAGCAAGACCAAACAGAAGTATTCACAAATCAAGTCGATTATGAAGTTTATGAAAATGCTGAAAAACTTAATCTCACAGTCAACCAGATGGATTTTTATAACCAATTAAAAAAACAAGATAAGGTTAAACACGTTGATGAAGTCAGAGGTCTATCAATTAAGGAACTGAATGAACTACGCGATGAAAAGAAAGGACTGCAATCAGAACAGAACAAACCGAACGGTCAGATTCAAAATGGAAAATCAAATCAGACCCAATCAGGTTCCAAAAAAGAACAAAATGCTAGTGAGCAACATAATGAACGTCAAGATACTAGGCAGCAGCCTGATCAAGAGGTGGGAAATACTAAACAAGAAAATAAAGAACAGCCAGGTTCAAAAGATGATAAGTCGAAGGCAACACCTGAACAAAATGGAGATGTAGAGGAAACCCCTAAGGATTCAAAAGAGACATCAGAGACTACAGAAGAAACGACATCCCAAGAAAATGAAAAACGAAAACCTGATTCTGAGTCTCAAGAATCCAATGACTTAGAGGACAAGAACACAAATCAACCTAATCGTGACCAGGAGGTAGAACAGGAGCGTGAAGATCAAGAACTTTCTGAAGAAAAGGATGAAAAGTCAACAGATGGTGAGCAAGAGGAAGATTCTCAAAGTCGTGCGAGTAGCAGGAATTAGTATTATATTGACTTGAAAATGTGTTTGAAAATTAACTAAAAAACAAAGTGACAGCCACCACAAAAAGTGATAAAATATTACAATAGAATACTATATTTTCGCACGCGTAGGGGGATCAATTAATCCATGTTTGCAAGAGATATTGGAATTGACTTAGGTACAGCGAATGTACTGATTCATGTAAAAGGTAAAGGCATTGTATTAGACGAACCATCCGTTGTGGCAATGGATAAAAATACAGGGAAAGTATTAGAAGTCGGTCATGCAGCTCGTCGCATGGTTGGCCGTACTCCAGGAAATATTGAAGCGATTCGTCCGTTAAAAGATGGTGTAATCGCTGACTTTGACGTTACCGAAGCTATGTTACGCTATTTCATTGGGAAAATTAACGTTAAAGGCATGTTTTCAAAACCACGCATTTTAGTCTGTTGCCCAACCAACATCACGAAGGTTGAACAAAAAGCGATCAAAGAAGCGGCAGAAAAAAGTGGCGGTAAGAAAGTATACTTAGAAGAAGAACCAAAAGTTGCAGCTGTAGGCGCTGGAATGGATATTTTCCAACCAAGCGGTAATATGGTTATTGATATTGGTGGTGGAACGACTGATATTGCCGTGTTATCGATGGGAGATATCGTCACATCAGAGTCTATTAAACTTGCTGGTGATAAGTTAGATCAAGAAATTTTACAATACATTAAACGCAAATATAAATTATTAATCGGTGACCGTACCGCTGAAGACATTAAAGTTAATGTAGCCACTGTCTTTAAAGGTAACCGCGAAGAAGAAATTGATATCCGCGGCCGTGACTTAGTGTCTGGATTGCCACGTACGATTACGATTGGCTCTGCAGAGATTGAAGAAGCGTTACGCGAATCCGTTGCGCTTGTCGTACAGGCAGCAAAACAAGTGTTAGAAAATACTCCACCAGAATTATCCGCAGATATCATTGACCGCGGTGTCATTTTAACAGGTGGTGGTGCATTGTTAGACGGTTTAGATCAGCTAATGGCTGAAGAACTTAAAGTACCTGTCTTTATTGCTGAAGAACCAATGCACTGCGTGGCAAGAGGTACAGGTATGATGCTAGAGAACATCGATAAAATTGCAAAAATCGGTTAATCGATACGAATCAAGGCATTTTTGCCTTGATTCACTATTAACTAAAAGGAGGCGCACCTAATGCTAAGAGGCTATAATGCAGCAGGGGCCGGCATGATTGCGCAACAACGTTATCAAGATTCATTATCTAATAATATGTCAAATGCTCTAACACCAGGGTATAAATCGGATCGTTCGACTTTTCGCGCGTTTCCGGAAATGCTCATGCGTGCTTATGACCAAAAGCAAATTCCGACTGAAAATAATCTAACCTTGCCCAATAACCAAACACTCGGTTCAATTAATTCTGGTGTCTACATGCAAGAAGATGTTCCGTTGTTTCAGCAAGGTGATTTGCGCGAAACAGGTATTTCAACAGATTTGGCGCTAGTTAATCAAGAAGTTCCTGATGAGACAGGATTTTTATTTTACCGGGTCCAAAATGGTGATGGAGAGGAACGTTTTACCCGTAACGGAAACTTCACAGTGGATGGAGAAGGGTATTTAACGACATCTGAAGGCTATTATGTGTTAGATGAAAACAACGAGCGAATTCAAACAGGAACAGAGCAGTTTGAAGTGACGGAAAACGGACAAGTCATCTCGCCGTTTGATAATACGCTACTTGGCATCGCTTATCATCCTAACGCCAATGATTTTGTTAAAGAAGGAGACAACCTTTTTCAAAATGAAGGCGATGTAGCGGTACAAGATGCGCGTGCGGTAGAAGGCGCGGATTTTAGTGTTTCACAAGGTCAACTTGAGCGAAGCAATGTTGATCCACAACAAACGATGACAGAGATGATGCGATCATATCGTTTATTTGAAATCAATCAACAAGTGACCAAAATCTACGACCAAAGCATGGACATGGCTGCCAATCAAATTGGCCGCTTACGTTAATATAAAGGAGGCCATTCCTGATGCGTAATATGCTAAACGCTGCCTCAACGATGAATCAGCTGCAACAAAGAATGGACTTAACGTCTAATAATTTATCCAATCTTAATACATACGGATATAAGTCAAGACAAGCGCAATTTTCATCTTTATTATTCCAACAAGTGAATAATATGAATGGTGGGGATGCTGAATCTCCTCGTATGACACCAGAAGGAATTCGTGTAGGTTCTGGCGCACGCTTAGCACATACGAGTATGAGCTTAGACCCTGGAACGGTTCAAGAGACCGGTCGACCATTAGATGTAGCCATTCAAGATGAAAATCGATTTTTCGCAATTAATGCGCCCTTAGAAAATGGTGAAAGTGAAACTCGTTTTACACGTTCGGGGAACTTTTATATACAACCCGTTAACGATAATGAGGTAATGCTAACCACTAGTGACGGAACACCTGCACACGGCCAGAACGGTCCCATCATCTTAGAGGGTAATTTTGATGACATTGAATTGACCGAAGAAGGTGGCGTGCAAGTGACACGTGGAAATGAAACACAAGTTGAAGCCAATCTTCAAGTGGTGGATATTGAGAACACACGTGTCCTAGAAGCTACAGGTGACAATGCATTTCGAATCAATGAAGCGGACCTAGAAGTCCCTGCAGAAGCATTGGTTGAAAATATTGCACCCCAAGAAGCCAATTTACAACCTTCTGCACTTGAGCAGTCAAATGTAGATATGGCAAAAGAATTCACAGATTTAACGGAAGCACAGCGCGCTTATTCATTTAATTCACAATCTATTTCCATTGGTGATCAAATGATGGGATTAATCGGTAGCATGCGCTCTTAATTTTTAATAAAATAGAGGCGGACTAAACGTTTGAAAGAATTGAGGTTTACACATGGCTTCAGAAGATAAGAATAAAAATAATCAGACTGATTCATCATCAGCTGAAGATACAAAAAAAAGAAAACTTAGAAAAAAACAACTAAAAGAAGAAAAGAAAAAAGATAAGCAAAAAGGCCCTATAAGACGTTTTATCAGCACTCGTATTCGATTTATTCCCGTTTGGTTACGCGTTATCATTGTAATCGCACTTTGTTTTGTAGCGTTTTATGTAGGTCTGGGCTTTGGTTTTTCATCACTCGGCGAAGGAGAAGACCCAGATACCGTAAGATCACTCGAATTCTGGAGATACATCTGGGATTACATTCAAGGTGAGCCCGTATCTTAAGGAGGAAAACCATGTTAGATATCGAACAGATCAAATCGATTATTCCACACCGTTATCCGTTTTTACTAATCGACCAAGTTGACGAATTAGAAGAAGGAAAACGAGCAGTCGGCTATAAAAATGTCACGGCAAATGAACCATTTTTCCAAGGCCATTTTCCAGAGTATATGGTCATGCCAGGTGTACTTATTGTAGAAGCGCTAGCCCAGGTAGGTGCGGTAGCCATTTTGCAAAAGGAAGAAAACCAAGGCAAACTCGGCATGTTCACCGGAATTGATAAATGCCGTTTTAAACGCCAGGTAAAACCAGGCGACCGTCTAAAGCTAGAAGTCGAAATGCTTCGCTTAAAAGGCCCAATCGGAAAAGCCAAAGCATTAGCAACAGTCGATGGCGAGATGGCATGCGAAGCTGAAATTATGTTCGCAGTCGTTGACCCGAATGAAGAGAAGTAAGTAATCCTTGCTATCCAACAGGATGGCAAGGATTTTCTGTTTTCACAAAAAAATTTACCAATTTGATGATAAAACTTAAAAATATGGTAACACTATGCTCGAGGAATACAACTTTAGGAGGTACAAAAGGATGAAATTACTTAAGCTTTTTATGGCAGCATTATTAGTATTAGGAACACTTGGTGCTTGTGCCACTGAAGAACAAGAGCCAGACCAAGAACAGCCGGATGATGGCAACAACGGTAATGAAGAAAACGGTGGCATGAATGGTGGCAATGGTGAGTCCGAGCAAGATCAAATGCAAGATGACATGGACGACCCTGAGAATGGCAACAATGACGGTGGTATGAACGAAGACGAAAAAGAATAATAAAAGAAGCTTTCGCGAAATTCGCGAAAGCTTTACTTTTACGCCTTTACATCCAGACGATTTCCAAGGTTAGGGTGGGCGGAATCCATAAGCTTTTGCAAGCCTTCAGATTGAATCTGCATTTGGTCCTTCGCCTGATTCATCACGCTCACGCCGACCTGCTGCTTAAGTTGCGCTTGATTCATGACGACCGAAGCTGCAGCTACATCCATCTCATCACCTCACTAGATCCTTTTGTATTCTATCGACAAAACACAACAAAATTTAAATCGTGGGGCAAACTAACTAAATTTTTTATAGAAAATGTAAAGAAAATATTGCCAATATATTATAAATTATTGTAAAATTTTCTTTGGATTGACAAATTGAGATGATTTGAAGGAGGAAATGAAATATGGTCAATTCGAAAAAAGTCGATACTTACACCATCACCAACCAAACAATGGTCATTTCGCCTAATTATGATCCGATTTATCAAACAAAGATCTACGAACGTGACGAAGTCTACTTGTGCAAGCAAACACCGCTGAAAATCATTGACTCCTCATGCATCAAGCAAGGCGCCGCAACGTTCAAAGGGCGAAAGCAAGCAGCAGAACATGTAACCGGGAAAAAAGTGATGCTCCCCATCCCAGTCGAACCCTACAAAGGCATCATCCTAATGCCCACCAAAAAAGTGAAAGACCCTTACTGCACCTGGATAGCCTACTGCCATGTCAAAGAAATTCAACACCTCTCGAAAAACAAAAACGAAACCGAATTAATTTTCTACAATGATCAAACCTATCGCGTCGAGATACCACCAACCAGAATGCAAAACCAAATACTCCTCGCCTCATTCGTGTTTGGTTACTTTATAAAAGAACAATATATCTCATAAAGCGCTTGCTCCGACCTTTTACGTGTAAAAGTGAGGGGCGAGCTTTTTTTATTTTGTCAATTTCGAGCAGAATTACAGCAAGCCGGTTCAAAATTTCAGCATCGTCCAAAGAAATTTCGCCAAACAGCGAAAGAATTCCCGCATAAGCAGGAGCGCGCACAAGAATTTCAGCATACCCGAGCAGAATTTCAGCATCGGATGGAAAAATTTCAGCATAGACCGAGGAATTTTCGTCAAGCTGTCAGAAAAATTCAGTGTAAGAATGATCATACAGCAGATTTTCAGTATGTGCGGTCAAAATTTCAGCATCAAGCGATAAAATTTCAGTATGGCCCGAAGAAATTTCGCCAAGCAATGTAAGACTTTCAGTATAAGCTGGAGCCCACACGAGAATTTCGGAATACACGATCAGAATTTCAGCATCAGACGGAAATATTTCAGCATAGCCAGAAGAAATTCCACTAAGCCACGCGAAAATCCCGCGATAGAAAAATCTCATTATACGAAGTTCAAAAGATGTTCAAATTTATATCATGTAAACCAGTTGTAGCATGCGTAAAATTAACGTATAGTGGAAAATGACTGACTGGTCATTCTATTAGAAAAGAGGCTTGTCGTATGCAAGATAAGAAACAGCAAATCATTGAAAGCAGTATTAAGCTTTTTGCGAAGAAGGGGTTTCACTCGACGTCAGTCCAGCAGATCGTCAATGAAGCCAACGTCGCGAAAGGCTCATTTTATAATTATTTTGAATCAAAAGAAGATCTAATGGTTTCGATTTATGATTACTATTTTGTCACCATTATGGAAAAAATGAATGAAGCGAAAGTTGAATCTAATCCGAGAAAAGTTCTGATCAAACAACTGGATATTTACTTTCAGTTTTTAGTCGACCACAAACCATTTCTCATCATGCTATTGCGCGATCAAGTACCGCTGGTTGACGATGTGGAGTCATTTATTATTCAAATGCGTCAACAAAACTTCGATTGGTCGAAAGAAAATATTCTCGCGGTATATGGCGAGGACATTCGACCTTACGAAAATGACGCTGCCGTCATGCTTGAGGGGATCATCCATAGCTACTCAAGCTGGCTGGTTGTCGATGCTGAAACGCTGGATTTAGATGTGCTGCCGCGTTTTATCGTGAATCGACTGGATGACGTTTGTTACGGCATGATGAAAAATCAAGATAAAACCGCCATCCGAGATTTGCCACAAGTGTTCAGACATCATGATTTACTCATCAGTAAAATTAGGCAGATCATTCAAGGTGCCATCTCTGAAGAAAAAGATAAAGCTTTAGAAGCACTAGATGTCATCGAACAAGAAGTTACAAAAAAAGAACCGCAATCAATCATCATTGATTCGATGATCGAGCATTTGAAAAAATTCGATGCGATATATAACGAAGTCTTAACACTTGAAAAAACATTGGAGCGTGATGATTCATGAAAAAATTTATTCTACTCGTAACGTTATTGACGTTTGCAATCACTTTGGTTGCTTGCAACGAAGAACCTGAAGAGGAAGAAACAGAAACAACGGCTATCCCAGTTGAAATTGATGAAGTCGTTCAAACAGATTTTACTGAAACTCGCACGTTTGTCGGGCGAATGGTGCCAAGCGATCAAATGCCAGTTGTTCCTGAAATGGCTGGCGAAGTTGATGAGCTACTAGTTGAACAAGGCGATACGGTTGAAGAAGGGGATGTGTTAGCTGAAATCGTTCATCCACAATACGGACGCCAAGAGTTAGAAGCACCAATGGATGGTCAAATCGAACAGCTTAACATGGTAGAAGGTCGTGCTATTACGACGGAAAACCCAGCAGCTGTCGTTGTGGCCATCGATCCTTTAAACTTAACATTCAATGTGCCAGCTAGTGAGCTGAGCAAGTTTTCCGTAGACGACGAAATTGACTTTACTGTTTCACAATTAAGTGAAGAAGGAACGGCAACGGTTACGTCAATTCCTAGCTCAGCTGGTGAAACCGGAACATTCACCATAGAAGCGGAAATCGATAATGAAAATCATAGCATTTTATCCGGTGTCACCGCACAAGTTTTATTAAACGTCGTTGTTGAAGAAAATGTGCTTACGGTTCCAACCGAAGCCGTCGTTGAGCGCGAAGGCGGAACGGTCGTTTATAAAGTCGATGGGGAGCAAGCCGCCGAAGTTCCGGTTGAAGTGATTAACATGCAATCTGCAAATACAGCGATTGAAGCGGCTGAAGATACTTCACTCGAAGAAGGTGACTCTGTCGTCGTGCGCGGCCAGTTGACCTTATCTGACGGGCAGAAAATTAGCATCCAAGAGGAGGGTCAATAATGCGCCTCGTTGAATCGTCCATCAAGCGCCCAGTTGGGGTGACGATGATTATCCTGGCCATCCTAGCGCTAGGATTTGTCTCATTTCGAAATTTATCTGTTGATTTATATCCTGACATCGATTTACCAATTGCCGTAGTCGCAACGAACTACGAAGGAGCAGCGCCGCAAGAAGTTGAGGAGCTCGTGACGAAACCAATTGAATCATCCGTGGCGACGATCGAAGGAATTGACACGATCCAAGCCCAATCACAGCCTGGAAACTCACTCGTCGTCATGATGTTTTCGACCGATACCAACTTAGATAACGCCCTCCTCAACGTACGGGAGTCAGTCGATCAAGTGAAAGGCTTTCTCCCTGACGGAGCAGGAGAACCCAGTGTCCTTCGGTTTGACCCGCAGCAAATGCCAGTCATGTGGGTTGGCTTAACAGGCGATGATAAAGCTACTTTACAAAGCTTATCAGAAGAAGAAATTCAGCCGTTATTTGAACGACAGCAAGGCGTCGGCTCAGTAGGTATTGAAGGCGGCATTAGTGAAGAAGTACGTGTTGAGCTCGACCAAGAGCGGCTTAACCAATTCGGCTTATCCTCACAACAAGTGATGGAAGCCGTCCGAAGCTCCAATCAAAGTATGTCTGGAGGTGTCATCTCACGCGGAACCCAGGAGCTGCAAATCCGAATCTTGGGCGAATATGAATCATTAGATGATATTCGTGAAACGTCGATCCAAACGCCACAAAACGAGTTTATCGAGCTTGCCGATGTCGCAACCGTTGAGCGCGGCACAACTGAAAGAACCGGTGAATCGTATGTAAACGGCAAAGAAGCAGTCGTCATGAACATTTTGAAAAAGACTGACGGAAACACTGTCGCCGTCTCAGATGAAATCAACAACGCTTTATCAGAGGCTCGAGAAAAATTACCTGACAATGTTGAAATTAACACCGTGTTTGACACAGCCGATTTTATCCGAATGTCGATTGACTCGGTTGTGCAAAACTTATTACTCGGTGCCGTGTTTGCGATTCTTATTTTACTTTTATTCCTGAAAAGTTTACGCGCAACACTCGTCATCAGCTTATCGATTCCGATTGCGGTTATTACAACCTTCACGCTGATGTACTTTACCGGTGAAACGGTGAACATTTTAACGATGGGTGGCTTGGCGCTCGGAATCGGGATGATGGTCGACAGCGCCATCGTCATACTGGAGCATATCGTCACCTACAGGGAGCGGGGATATTCTCTGAAAGAAGCGGCTAAACACGGCGCGTCTGAAATCGCACCAGCCGTGATTGCATCGACAACCACGACCTTAGTCGTTTTCTTACCGATCGTGTTTGTTGACGGCATCGCATCAGAGATTTTCACACCGCTCGCGCTAACCGTGGCCTTTGCGCTGATCGCATCATTAGCAGCATCACTGACATTAATTCCGATGCTGTCATCTAAAATGTTGAAAAAATTAAGCGATGGAAACGGTCGTCGTTACTGGTTCGACCGTCTGCTCGGAAAAATCATTGGAATGTATCAAGGCATACTCAGTCGAGCATTGAAATTTAGAAAAACATCCATTTTAATTACAACCATTGTCATTGTCGCAAGCTTGGCGTTAATCCCAAGACTTGGCTTGGCTTTCATTCCAGAAGCCGACCAAGGCCAAATCGAAGTTAGCGTTGAAACACCAGCTGGTTCCAACTTAGATACGACACTTGATGTGGTCGAAGAGGTCAATGATGTCATGGCAAAAGACGATGCAATCGTTGAATCAAGCTATGGCTCAGTTGGAAGCTCCGGAGGCGGAATGTCATTTGGTTCGACAACGAATTCCGCATCCTACATGGTGCAACTCGTGCCAAAAGGTGAACGTGACGTTTCAACCGAAGAAGTCATGCAAAAATGGGATGAACAAGTACAAGAAATTCCTGGAGCCGATATAAGCGTAAGCGTTCTTGGCGCCTCCGTTAGCGGTGGTGACCCGATTCAAGTCGAGTTAAATGGACCTGACCACGATGTCCTAACAGAACTCGCCGATCAAGTAACAACCATCATTAGTGACATCGAAGGCGTTCATAACCCTGGCACGTCTGCTAACGAAGGCCGCCCTGAGATGCAAATCGTCGTTGATGAAGATACGGCGGCTGAGTACGGCATGACATATCAACAAATCATGGGGCAAATCAGCTCGAAACTAAACGGTCAAATCGCGACCCAATTTAGAACGGAAGGCGAAGAATTGGACGTTCGAATTTTAACGCCAAAAGACGAACGCGATACGATCGAAGAAGTTGAAGACTTGAAAATTGCGACCCCATCTGGTGACCAAATTCGACTTGAAACCGTCGCGTCTCTAGAGCAGGTTCAAGGTCCAGTCACGTTAACCCGTCAAAACCAGCAGCGACGCGTTGTGGTCTCAGCTGAGTTAGTCGGAAGCGACCTTGGTACAGTCACAAACGAAATCGATAGCCGAATGAGCGGTCTCGAATTACCAGAGGGATACGATTACAACATCGGCGGCCAAGCCGAGGATATGATGGAAGCATTCGGCGACTTAGCCCTTGCGCTAGTCTTCTCCATCTTCCTAGTGTACGCGGTCATGGCTGTGCAGTTTGAAAACTTCTTACATCCGTTTATCATCATGTTCTCATTACCAACGATGATTATCGGAGTCATTCTCGGCCTGTTTGTCACAGGCTTGCCGTTATCCATTCCGGCATTCATAGGGGTGATCATGCTCGCCGGAATTGTCGTCAACAACGCCATCGTCCTAGTCGATTACATTAACATCCTACGACGAAAAGGCGTTGAACGATTCGAAGCGATCGTTGAAGCAGGAGGCAACCGTCTGCGCCCAATCCTAATGACATCACTAACGACCATCTTAGGGATGATCCCACTGTCAATAGGCCTAGGCGAAGGCGGCGAAGCTCAACAACCACTAGCCGTCGTCATCATCTTCGGCCTACTGTTCTCCATGCTCATCACGCTCGTCCTAATCCCAGTCGTCTACACCCTATTCGACGACCTATCACGCAAAATAGTAAGAAAATAAGGAAACTCCCGCCGCGGCGGGAGTTTTTCATTATATTGGGGTAGAATTTCAGCACCATGGTTTAAAATTTCAGCATTGAGCCGAAAAATTTCGCCATGGTCAGAAAAAATTTCAGGATGCCTGCTCCGGGCCAGCCGAAATTCACTTCACCAAGCGAGAATTCCAGCATCCAGGTTCAAAATTTCAGCATCGAGCCGAGAAATTTCGCCATGGCCAGAAAAAATTTCAGGATGCATGCTCCGGGCCAGCCGAAATTCACTTCACCAAGCGAGAATTCCAGCATCCAGGTTCAAAATTTCAGCATTGGCCCGAGAAATTTCGCCATAGCCAGGAAAAATTTCAGGATGCATGCTCCGCCCCAGCAGAAATCCACTTCACGAAGCAATAATTCCAGCATCCCGGTTCAAAATTTCAGCATCCCACCAAAAAATTCCGCCATCCCCCATAAAAATTTCACCACAAACAACAAAAATTCCATTTCTACCTTTTTTCAATTTTCTTCACGAAAATCATCAAAAACAAGCCAAAACCACGCTGAAAATCACAATTTCCTCTAGAGAAAATCGCATTTTCGCACACTTTACACGACAAATCCACCCTGCTATAACTAAATAAAAAAGGAGGTACGCATATGGAAAAGCCACACGTCATACCTGTAAAACTACTCAAACTCATTGCAGCGAAGCGCTACATCAGGCGCAAGCACCCAATCATTCCAACGTTCGAACAGGACATTGCCTCCTACAGCTCTGGCTATCAGGGTGAGCTGTCAATCGACTTTCATATCAATCACATACTCGATCCATACCACAAGCTCCACAACCTCTACATACCGTTTAAAACCTGGCATTTCGAGATCGACACTCTACTGCTATTAGAAAAATTCCTCCTCGCGCTTGAAATTAAAAACTTACGTGGCGACGTTTATCTCGAACATGAAGCAGGCATCATGCGCCAAAGCTACCAAAACGAAGAAAAGCGCTACCAGTGCCCAATCGTCCAAGTAGAGAAACAAGCCCGCCAACTAAATCACTGGCTCAACCACCGAGGGCATAAAGTCCCAGTCGAGACTCTCGTCGTCTTCGTGAACCCCAATGTAAAACTCCACAACCAACACCCTAAAACAATCTACCCGTATGTACTTAGCCACATCTATTACAAACTGAAAAACCACTACCGCAATGCACCAACCATTAAAAATCGAGATGAAATCGCCAGTCAACTTATAAAAGCAAGCACCATTCCAAATCCTGATGTATTAAGTCAATACCAACTGACTTTCGACGATTTTGAACCGGGCGGCATATGCGAAAACTGTTTGCAAAAAAGCCCGAAACGTCAAGGCTGGGGATGGGTATGCCCAAGTTGCCACAACAAATCCCTAAACAACCACATCCATACCTTTAAAGATCTCCAACTATTATTTGGCCCAGAGATCACCACGACCGAAGCCGCTTATTGGCTTCAAACGTCCACTGAGGTCGCTCGCTACCTACTAAAAAAAGAAAACTACCGAAAAAGCGGAAGTCACAAGAGGATCAAGTACCACTTAAATTACAACTCGCAAACAGACTACCAATATCTGTTGGACTATAACAAAAATTTCTACAAAATGACCCTAGTCACATCAAGCGATTAGTTCTATTTTTGCTGAAAATTGTAAAAAATTAGCTTGACATTAGGTTAATAGTTTTATAATATATGTGTTGGATTTTACTTATTAGGGAATTTATTCTAGTTTAATAGAACTACAAAAACAAAATAGTCATTTTTAAAAGGGCAAACTCGCTGAAAGGCGGGGACGCAAAGCCACAGGTCTAAAGCAGAATCATTTGCTATGGCGGCTGGGTTGCAAAAATGAGGATTAGTATACATTTTTCAAAGCGCTCCCCCTTTTTAGGATTTGCCTTAATTAAAAAGGGGGAATTTTTTTGCTGAAAAAAGCTCGACGTTTATCAAAAAAAGTGATGATCAGCTTACTAGCTATTTTACTAGTGTTCACAAGCACACCGATTTATCCAAACAGTGTGGGACCTAATCTTAATGCTGATCAACAAAGCACCAAGTCATCAGACCTCATGAATCCGGAATCCATACTAGATTTTATGCCAGAGATTGGTCAAGACCCAGTGTCACTACCTAACCCATCTAAGAATCTACGACCAACTCCTCCACCTGCTATGCAGGGGGACATGGAGCCAACCACCGCTCCCAACCACAGAGAACAGGACACTTCTTCAGAAAATATTCCAACCCAGAATTTTGATCACCCTGTAAACCTAGCAACTGGAAAACTAGATTTAGATACGATAGATCTAGAATTACCAGGCATAGGGGCGGATTATGTTCTTGAGCGCAATTTCATCGAGGACCTCATCGACCCAGAAAACCCTCAGGATTTACCGTCGTTAGGAAAAGGGTGGAAGCCGAATATAGATTCAGAGCTACGTTTATATGCTGAATTTCATTTAGCTGAAACTCGTCAAGACGGAAGTGTGCACTCATATGATTTTGTCATGGATGACGAGGATGGAGCTATTACAAGCTATGACAACGATCCACTTATCAACTATGAATTACATAAAGGTTTTTATGAAGAAAGTGAAAGCGGTTCAACCATAACACGTGTTAGTGAAGAAGATGACACGTATATCGTAACCAAAGAAGATGGATCTAAAATAACTTATAACGGTTACTATGCGCCTTGGCGAGATCCTGATAGCCCTAACTATGAGCAACCAGAAGATCATGAATATGACTTCGATCCGCGCAAAGGTAAAGTGATTCGATTTGAGGATCGCTATGGTAATGCATTTGAATACGACTACAACCAAGACGGTAACCTGACTCAAGTAATCGACACAACTGGTCGCACCATCACATTTAATTGGAATGGCGACTATCTTGATTCAATAGAAGATCCATATGATCGTACAATTAACTTCCAGTATGATTCAAAAGATCGTCTGACTAAGGTCAACAGAGCAGACGGAACTGTTTTAGAATATGGCTATGATGCGAACCACAGAATGACATCTTATTCAAAAGATGGCGAAACAATGCGCTTCACATACAATTCAAACGACAAAGTGACTAAAGTCGAGATGTATGGTGAGGTTTATTACAACTTGTCTTATTCTGGAAACACGACAACTGTAAAAGACATCGATCAAAATGAGTGGGTATATGAGTATAACGATGACCAACTCATTACACGTACGGTTAATCCATTAAACGAAGAAACGCAATACACTTACGATGACGATGGAAATGTCAAAAGTATGACGACGCCTCAAGGTACCATGTCTTATGAGTATGATAATCATGGTAACCAAACAAAAGAAGCCAATTTAGCCGGAGGCGTTACGAAGACACAATATCATGATAAATGGCAACAACCGACCAAAATCATTGATCCAAAAAATGGTGAAACAAAATTTAAATACGATAAAAAAGGAAACCTCGTTAAACGCACGGATGCTGAAGGCGTTTATGTAAAATTTGATTACGATGACCGTGGTCAAATGACACACATGACAGACGTCGAAGGTAACACCACCGAAATGGTCTACAATGATCAAGGATTTGTAGAAGAAGTCATCGACCCAACTGGCAAAAAAGAGAAGTACGAACACGATGACTTAGGTCGAGTGACTAAAGAAATTTTGCCAAACGGTGCCACAACAACATACACCTATGATGCACGAGGGAACATTTTAACAGAAGACCAAGGTGATGGGGTAAAAACAAGCTATACCTATGATGACCAAGGTCGCATCAAAACGATTAAAGACCCAATCGGACGTGTGACAACCTATGTGTATAACAATAAAGGGCAAGTTGATGAGATTATACGTCCATCAGGTAAAACAGACTATACGTATAACGTTCTCGGACATATCGAAACCATTACAAATCCACAAGAAGAAACAACAACATTCACAAGAGATGCTTTAGGACGGGCGACTCATGTAGAACGACCGAATGAAACGGTTGACTACGAGTACGGCCCATTCGGAGTTAAAAAAGTATCTATTGAGACAGGTACCCAAGAAAAAGTCTTTAAGTACCAGTATGATAAACGGGGTAACATTAGCAATATCGAAGACCAATATGGTCGTACGATTTCATTTGATTACGATAAGGTAGGGAACCGTACAAAAGTCGTTGACCCTGTTGGTACAGTTAATACTTGGACTTACGATTTAGTTGGCAACCAAAAAACGTGGAAAGACTCGGATGGTAACGTCACTGAATATATTTATAACAACAATGGCGAACTATCTCAGGTTAAACATCCAAAAGGAGCATCCACGCATTATCAATATGATAAAAATCAGCGCCTAGTAAAGAAGACGCTGCCAGATCAATCAACTGAATCTTACACCTATGATGAAGCGGGCTGGTTAAAGTCTCAAACAAATGGTGAAGGCGAAACAACGACTTATACTTACGATCCTCAAGGTCGAATGACACAAGTCGCAAACCCATTAAATGAGACAACGAAATACACGTATGATGATGCAGGAAGAGTTCAAGTCATCACAAATGCTCTTGGACAAACAACGTCGTTTGATTACAACAATAAAAATGAAATAACTAAACAAGTCGACACAGCTGGAAGAGCCGTTCACTTTAAATACGATGACTACGGAAGGTTAACTCAATTTACAGATCAGGGCGAACGAAAGCATACGTGGGATTACGACGAACCGAATAACACTGCCACTTATGAACGCCCAGATGGTGAACATACTGTTTACCATTATGACCAGGATAATCGTCTAACGAAAACCGTTAACCCAAAAGGTGACGAAACATCTTACGATTACGATGACCGTGGACGTTTAATAAAGTCGACAAATCCTTTAGGTCAAACAACTGAGCGCGAGTATAACAACTTGGATCAGCTTGTTAAAGAAATTGATGTGGATGGTAACGAAACCACTTATACGTACGACGACCAAGGGCGCTTGACGAGTGAAACAAACGCTCTTGGCTTAACAACTGAATATAAATATAACCAATATAGTGAGCTTAAAGAAACCATCAACCATCGCGGTGCTAAGACTAAGTTTACTTACGATGTCATGGGTCGCGAAAAAACAACAACAAATGCTAAAGGACACACCACAACGAATGAATATGATGACGCAGGTCGATTAAGTAAACAAATCGATGCTCTAGACCAAGTTACAACTTACAAGTATCACCCAACTGGTGAAGTCGAATATATGAAAGACCCAAATGGTGGTGAATCGACTTGGGAATATGATGCTTTAGGACGTGAAGTGAAACAAACAGACGCTGAAGGCCGTACGACGACATACAGTTATGATGAAGCAGGTAATGTTGTTTCCGAAACTGGACCTGAAGGCAACACATATGAATGGACATACAACGTCTATGATCAAGTTAAAAAAGAAATCGATCCTAAGGGAAATGTCACAGAGTATGACTATACAGTACTTGGTGAAGTTGAAAAAGTTACAGATCCTTTAGGTCATGAAACGACTTATCAATATGACGAATTAGGCCAAGCCATTAAGATTGTTGATCCAAAAGGTGCCACAACTAAGTATCAATACGATGAACTAGGTCGTGTGCAAAAGGTTACCGATGCCCTAGGTCAAACAGAATCTTATGAATATGATGCTTTAGGTAATGTTACTAATTTTAAAGATGTACTAGGTAACGAACAAAAAGCTTCCTTTGATGCCTTAGGTCGCGTATTAACAGAAACAGATTTCAAAGAGAACCAAACGACTTATCAATACGACGATGAAAAAGGTATCACAACCATTACTAACCCTGAAGGAGACAAACAAGTCATCGAATATGATTTGCTAGACCAAGTTAAGCAAGTCACAGACCCATTAGGGAATACAACAACTTACGAGTATGACGCTCTAGGCAGAATGGTAAATGAAAAAGATGACTTAGGCTTAATCGCAAAATATAAATACAACCCTCAAGATCAGGTCAAAACAGTCATCAATGCCAATAAACAAAAAACAAATTTTGAGTACGATTCAGTCGGAAACCTAACAAAAGAAATTGATCCATTAGGGAACAGTACATCGTATCAATACAATGGTAATGATCAATTAATTCAAGAAACAGGACCGCGTGATGGATCAACGACTTACGAATATGATTCAACTGGACAACTCGTTAAAGAAACAGACCCAGAAGGTGGCGAGTGGACATACCAATATGATGCCTTAGGCCGTATGGTACAATCGTCCAACCCTCTTGGTCATACGAATCAATTGGAATATGACGAAGTCGGAAATCTAGTAAAAGAACTAGACCCGACAGATTTTGCAACAGAATACGAGTATGACAAGCTAGGCCGCATGCTAGAACAATCGACTGAAGATGGCCGAACTTGGGAATACCAATACAACCCTAAAGGTTGGGTCACGGAAGAAACGAATCCGCTAGATAAATCTAAGCAATTCGAATACGATGCCAATGGTAACGTAACAAAAGAAACAGACGAACTAGGCCGTAACCAAAACTATCAATACGACAGTCTAGATCGTCTCGTGAAAGAAGTAGATGCAGAAGGCTATGAAACGAAATACAATTACGATGCCCTTGGAAATCTCGTAAAAGAAACGAACGCCTTAGGAGATTCGAGCACGTATCAATACGATTTACGCTCTCGTCTCATCAAAGAACAATCACCAAGTGGTTCTACTTGGGAGTATAACTATGACTCAGTTGGAAATTTAGTAAAAGAAACGGATCCACTAGATCAAGCTACAACTTATAAGTACAATGCAAACAATCAAATGACTCAAGTCACGGATGCCTTAGATGGCGTGACAAAGTATCAATATGATGCGTCAGGCAACCAGACGAAACAAATTGATGCTAATGAAAACACCAGAGAATGGAGCTATGACTTAAACAATAGAGTCGTAGGAGAAACAGACGGATTAGGCAATACGCATCAATATCAATATGACTCAGCAGGGCAGCTGAAAGAAGAGATTAATAGAAACGGCCAAACGATTGAATATGACTATACGAAACGTGGACAAGTTAAGAAAATTGACTTGGACGGGTTAAAACAATTCTATTCGTATGATGAAGCGGGTCGACTAACTGAGATGAAGTCACCTGATTCAACGGATCGTTATAGTTATGACGCCCTTGGTCGTATTACAGAGCAACATAATGTTGATGTCGATAAAAAATTAAACTTCACATACGATGCAGTTGGCAATATTCAAAGCTTAACGAACAGTGAAGATCGTACGGTACAATATGAGTATAATGATCGTAATCTCATGACTGAAATGATGGACCCTGAAGAGAACGTCAGCCAGTTCAGTTATGATGCCTTAGGCCGCATCGAGCAACAAAATCTTGCTAATGGCAATACGGTTGAACAGAGCTATACATCAGATGGTCATTTGGCAAGCGTCGAAAACAAAATGGAAGAAGCGATTGTTTCTTCATACAGCTACGAATATGACGCTGCTGGTAAACGTACGAAACAAATTGAAGAAGACGGTGCCGAAACAACTTATGAATACGACGCGTTAAACCGTCTAACAGATATCTATTATCCTAAGGAAAAACTAGAAAATCTTTCAGCGGAACCTTACTTCCCTGAAAACCGTAAACACCATCGCGATGAGGATTCAACTGAAGAACCTCAGGATCATGAACCAAAAGAAGAAGAGACCAAAGAAGCTAAAGAACATGAAGAAGTAACACCAACACGTCGACAATTGGAACCACCTTCTGAATTCGAAGACACAGTAGAAAATGAACAAGACAATGAATCATCAACAGAAGAAGTTGAGGAACCAAATCAATCAGAAGACGTCGTGACCGTTAATGCACCAGCGGATGAACCAGAAACAGTAGCAACTAATACTGAAGATGAAGGAATTGAAGAGGAATCTACAGAAGAAGAAAATGAGGAAGGTCAAGAGCTTCCTGAAGAAGATACGACAACAACAAATCAAACAACAAATGATACAACAGAAGAAACACCTGAAGAAGAGTCTGAGGAAGAAGAAAAAGGATTCTTCGGTAAGACTAAAGATAACGTTGTTAAAGTCTTCAAAAGTATTGGAAAAGCCATAAAGAGTGTATTCACTTGGATTGGAAATCTATTTACGATTACACCAGCCCAAGCAACTGAAAACGATACCGACTCAAACTATGGCTTCAATGAGCCGAAATACTACGTAGAACCTGCAGAACATGTGGAATATACGTACGACAAGGTAGGCAACCGACTAACTGAAACAAAGGACGGTGAGGTCACCGAATACGAGTACAATGCCAATAACCAGTTAACTCAAGCAGGCAACCATACATTCGAATATGACCAAAACGGTAACATCGTTCGTGAAGTCGGACCTGATCAAGAGCGTGACTACACGTATGATGCCGCTAATCGTCTACGTGCCGTGATGTTTGGCGACGAAAGTTATGTCGAGTACGGCTATGATGCTTTAGGACGTAAAGCCACACGTGAAAGTGGTATGTGGCGCGAGCTTGGGAACCCAATTGTTGATGAACACCCAGGCCAAGGGCACGGACCAGGTTATATACCTGGAAAAGGCAATGGTAAGGGTAACGGCAAAGGTAAAGGCAAGGGACCTAACTTTGAGGAACACCCAGGTCAAGGCAACGCATGGGGCTTGACGAAGCGCGGCAAAGGCAAACAAAAGATGGAAGTCGTCGAAAGTCGATACTTCTATGAAGGCCAGTCGCATGTCACACACAAAGAATACAGCCCATCCGGCTCACCATATGCCGAGTACCATACGGGACCAAACAACCGCGTCGTGTCGCAAAAAATGTTCGGCTATCATGGCCGCAGCATCCCAGGCCAAAACCCAAGCATGAAAACAACGGGCGGCCTCATGTACTATCACTATGACGGCATGTCATCCGTCAGCGAACTCACCGATCGCCACGGCGACATCATCGAGCGCTACCGTTACGATGCCTTTGGCGGCCTAATGACTGGCATCACAGCACCATACAACACGAACAACTATACCGGCCACCAATACGATCAAGACACCGGCCTCATCGACATGCAGGCCCGCACGTATGACGCAAAAATCGGACGCTTCTTACAAGAGGATACGTACCAAGGCACCCTAGACACGCCATTATCGCAAAACCGTTACGCGTACGTCATGAATGACCCGGTGAACTACTGGGATCCGACGGGGAATGTGCCGGAAGCGTTGACAGGTGAAACCCGTGCAGCGGTCACGAATTTCAATGATTTGTATCGCCAAGAAGAGCGCGACGACCGTCTTGAAACATGGGAGTATTCTTACCAAGAAGATAGTTACTACTCAGACTTAGATGATGAAAAACTGAACTATAAGGAAACCCAAACGTCATCGGCCAAAACCATCACATGGAGCCAAATGCTTTATGAACAGTGGACCTACGATGGCGAACTCATCGGTTACTTTGATGAAAACGGCGACGGTTATGAAGACGTAGGTGGATCTAAAGAACAAGTCTTTTATCAATTCACGGAAAATTTTTACGAGACAACTATCACCGCCGAGGACATGTTAAAAACGAATCTCGAATGGTTACTCCAACATGGTAACGTTCCAGTGAGTCAATATAAGACGGGATCTAGTATCATGACCTTTGACGAGGTTCATGAACAATATCCAAGCGTTTTTGAGACAGGTCGTTTTGACTCAGACAGTTTTAATGATTTGGTCAACCTTTCAAATGCGAAAACAAAGCATGCAAGTATTCAACAGATGACAGAGCAAAATAGAAGAGTTCTTCAGGAAAATAAGATAACATCTGAAGTTGATGAACGTTCAATCATAATATCAGATACAATAGACAATTTTAACGAAGTAATTCAAACACCAAATAGTAGATTAATATGGGTAGAAGACTTTTTTGAAAGACATAAAAATAAACAGTTAAACTTTAATTATGGTAAAGATGTAGTGGGCTTTATGGAATGGGAAGTCACTAGTGGTAGATTAGGTAACGTAGAGACTGGTGAAGGCGGATCTTATTATTGGAAATTAGCTAATGGCAAGATGATAAAAGACATGATGATTGCTGAGGAGTTAGTTAAGGAAAACAGAACTGATCTTGCCAATCCAGAAGAAGAAGGTTGGGTAGAGTTCATAGAAGATCCTCATCAGCATAGTTTATGGATGGCGCATAATATATCCATTTATAATGCATCTTCTATTTTATATGAGCGTGGGGTTGTACGACTTGAAGATCCTGCTGAACAAGCTTTTATTGATTCGGTTCTCTTTAGAGTTGGTTTAACACAATTAGGTAATGCTCCATCTTTCGCGGGTGGGATAGGTTATCTAGTAGATAATGGTCCTTTACAGTATCCAAAACAATACCCTGCAACATGGGATGACAATGCTACTTACCCATTATGGATAAAAGATAACGATT
Organism: Aquisalibacillus elongatus; assembly: GCF_003843875.1. Classification (GTDB taxonomy): domain Bacteria; phylum Bacillota; class Bacilli; order Bacillales; family Alkalibacillaceae; genus Aquisalibacillus; species Aquisalibacillus elongatus. Next base: position 275,287 of record NZ_RKRF01000008.1, read on the forward strand.
GGAGGGAACTATTTGAAGATTAGCGTCATGCTTAGAATAATCACAATGTTACTATTAATTGTATTAATTGGTTGTCAAGGAAAAAATGAACTTGGAACTACAAATGAGTTGAATACGATGGATATCAGTCAAAACAATCGAGTACATTCAAATCCTGCTTGGCACCCTAGCGGTAATAGTATTGTAGTTAAAGTAGATGATACTATTTCATTTTATGATTTAGAACACCATGAATGGGAAAATAATTCAATGGAAGAGTATTCAATCTCTAGGACCAAATTTGCTTGGAATAAGGATCGATTAACATTTATGGGTGGCGATCCATATAAAGATTTCACCGAGAGAAGCTCTATTGTCTTGTGGGACGTCAATCAAAACGAGTATGTCCACCTTAAAGAAGGGTTTCCATTCCTAAACTCCCTATCTTGGAATAAAAATCAAGAATTGGTTTATTCCGTTAAGGCAGTTGAAAAGAACAGTTTTGATGTTAAATTGTATGATTTGAATAATAATGAAGATAAGCTTTTGTTTAGCGGAGGAACCAATGTTAAGTGGCAACCGAACAAAGATAGTGTTTTTGGGTATGTCTCAGATAAAGAAATTTTTATTTATGATATTAAAACTAAAACAAAAAAACTCATTTATTCAAGTGACGAAGAAATATTAGATAACTTAACTTGGTCTCCTGATGGAAAATATATAGCATTTAGAGAAGGTTCGTATAAAAAGGGAATCGGTTTATTTATTCTATCCTTAGAAGATCAAGTAAAGGATAAGATAATAGAAAGTAATGTGGGTTCACTTTCTTGGTCATCCACAGAAGATAAAATTGCTTATACTACTGTAGGTCAACCAGGCAGTAATAAGTTATATATACTGGATGTACCTAATAAATATAAGTAATAATTTGATTACATGATCTTAATTTAAATGAGAAGTTATTTGTGATTAATCCACATCCCAGTTAGATTACTAGTTAAAATAGATTCTAGCTGGGGTTTCTTTTATGAATCTATCCTAATACTATACCTTTAAGTAGGTCTGAGTTTAGCAAATGACGGACTGATTACTGGAAAAATAGGGCTAATGATTTCTGAAATTAAAGGTGGATGAAGATGAGTGCAGAAAATTATCAAAAAGCAAAGGAAATAATTCTGAAAGAAGATGAAATAGCTGATTTTATGGGTGGTTGTACAGATGAAATAATTAGATTGGCTGAGAAAAAGTTAAAGTTAAAGTTTACTGGTTTTTATTTAGATTATTTAAAGACATTTGGAGCAGGTAATTTCGGAGCACAAGAGATTTACGGAATTATTGATGCTGATTTTGAGAATTCATCAGTTCCAGACGCAATATGGTACACTTTAACAGAACGAAAGGAAACTAATTTACCTGAGAATCTACTAGTTATATATGATACTGGGACTGGTGAAATATTTTGTTTAGACTATAGTCGACTAGATGAAAACGGAGAACCAAAAGTAGTAACTTTTATACCAGGTGTTGACTTAGAGAATCAAACATATGAAATTATTGATAACGATTTTGGTGATTTTTTATTAGACTTAGTTAAGCAAGAAGTATAGATCCTAAACCTTGATTGGCTAATGCCCTCAAGGTTTTACTTTATCATAGTACCGACTCAAACTATGGCTTCAATGAGACGAAATACTACGTAGAACCGGCAGAACATGTGAAATATACGTATGACAAGGTCGGAATTACACCTGCCTCATCGAAATGCAGGTTCACATGTATGACGGAAGTAGAAGGGGAGACGCATGGTTAAAAGAGCGTGGTCATTAAGGAGGTGCAAAGCTAATGGACTTAATTAAAATGAAAGCTTCAAGAAAGAAACCAAAAGAAGGTGATGTTTTTGTAATTCAGCCGAAAAGTAGTTTATATGTATATGGTAAAGTTATAAGAACAAAAATTTCTAGTAAAAACATAATGGTTAATGGGTGGAACTTGATATATGTTTATAAGAATGTGTCGGATGTCATGCAAATGACGAATAATTTAGATGCTAATCAGTTATTAATTCCACCACAAATTGTTAATAATCAAGGGTGGCTAAAGGGATACTTTGAAACTATTGGTTCCTTACCAGTTACCGAAGAGGATAAGAAAGTAAAATACGGATTTTTAGATTTCAAAACTAAAGAATATGTAAATGAAGAAGGAAAGCCATTGGGATACAAGCCTGATATGTGGATTGATTATGGTATTGGAAGCTATGGTTCTGTTGCAAGTGATATAAGAGAATCTTTAGATTAAAATGCTTTATTAATAAAAGCCTTGAGAGAGTTATTTAGCTCTTTCAAGGTTGCTTTTTTATCAAAGGAAGTTACATGATATTTCCCTACGTATTGATATTGTTGCAAATCCCTTAAAGTGCATATGCTAGTAATAGCCTTTAATACACTAAAATTCAATCTATATAGATAAATACATCAATAACTTGTTCATAATTTTTTTTACACCTAGATGATTTTCTTTTTAACGGGATGATGATGGAGTTATTAGATCAATACCAACTTCTAAAATCTCTTTTAAGCTAAGAAGAGGACACAAACTAAAAAGGTGGTTGTGTGAGTGGGAGAGTGGCATATGGCTATAACACAGAAGTTAGTTTTAGATGAACTACAAGTAAATGGATTAAACTTCCCAAATGCTTTAAAAAATGTGTACTACAAAATGATTGTGCTTACCCATTGCTTAATACTATTTTAGTAGATTATAAAGGAGAAACAAATTGATAAACTACTAAGTATCAAAACTTAGACGCTAAGAGCATAGAACAGACTACACTACGACACTAAAATCGGACGCTTCTTACAAGAAGACACGTACCAAGGTACCCTAGACACGCCATTATCGCAGAACCGTTATGCATATGTGATGAATGATCCGGTGAACTACTGGGATCCGACGGGGCATGTGCCTGAGGCCTTAACCGATGAAAACCGAGCAGCGGTCACCAACTTCAACGATTTTCACCGTCAAGAAGAGCGCGACGATCGTCTTGAAACATGGGAGTATTCTTACCAAGAAGATAGTTACTACTCAGATTTAGATGATGAAAAACTGAACTATAAGGAAACCCAAACGTCATCGGCTAAAACCATCACATGGAGCCAAATGCTTTATGAAGAATGGACTTATGATGGCGAACTCATCGGTTACTTTGATGAGGATGGCCTCGGACACCCAGACGCAGGTGGAACGAAAGAACAAGTCTTTTATCAATTCACGGAAAATGATTACGAGATGACCATCACCGCCGAGGACATGTTAAAAACGAATCTCGAATGGTTACTCCAGCATGGGAACGTTCCGGTGAGTCAATATAAGACGGGATCTAGCACCATGACCTTTGACGAGGTTCATGAACAATACCCAAGCGTTTTTGAGAAAGGTCGTTTTGACTCCGATAGCTTTAATGAATTAGTTAACCTATCTCAGGCTAAGACCAATTATGAAAGCATCCAACGATTAGAAGCCAGAGAGAGCCAAGCGTTGAAGAGTCTAGACCGACAAGATAGTGGTCCAATGACACTCGATGATGTAAGGACCATGAATCGAGGCGATTACCACCAAGTAATCAACCAAGCAGGGCAAGAGTATAGCCAAGAGGAAGGCTCTGTTACACTTGAAGATGCAGTCATGCCAACTTACAATTTCTTTATAGGTGATGACCTTGCTACTCTAACGGATGGAAACTGGAATGGCTATGACTTACTTGCCGTGGCTTCTATCACACCTGCAGGTAAAGTAGTGAAGGCTGGCAAAAAATTAAATGCTTTTGGTTCTAGTTCGAATAAAGTTGGTAAAGGTACTAGATATGATGGTGTTAGAATTATAAATAAGAAATATGCAGGAAAAACTTATAATTTAAGTGGTGATTTAGCTAAAAAGTATCCGAATGGAGTAAAATTCACAAATGATGGTTTTCCGGACTTTAGTCCTTATTCTAAAACTAAAGTAAAAGTAGATGGGCTTAAAGGTAATACAACCGGCGATTTTACAGCTGCGAATAAGGCTGCGGGGTTAAAGAAAACTCCTAGTGGTCACACATGGCATCACGTTGAAGATGGAAAGACGTTAATGTTAGTACCTACAGATTTACATCAGGCTGTAAGACATACTGGTGGTGCAGCATTGATAAGAAAAGGCTTGGCGCCTTGATGTCTATAAGTTATATGAAAGGGGTGTAATAATGATTGAAATAAGACCTAGCAAAGTAAAGTTTAATGAGAAAGAATTTAACAATTTTCAAAAAGAATTAGGGATTAATTTGCCAAAAGAATATATAAAATTCCTAAAAGAATATAATGGGGGCATTCCTGAATTGAATATTGTTGAACTACAAAATGAAGAAGTAAAGTCATTTTCTGTAACTGAATTTTTTGGAGTCAATAATGAGAAAATAAATGATTTAAAATCACAATATGAAACTTATAAAGAACGGATACCAAGTGAGAATATACCTATATGTAGAGCAGAAGGGGGCAATATAGTTTGTTTAAATATTGATAATGGGTTAATAAGTTTTTGGGATCATGATACGGAACTTTTGAATGAGAATGTTTCATCTGCTAATTCACTTTTAAGAGTTGCAACAAATTTTGAAGAATTTTTAAGTCTTATGGAACCATATTATTATAATGAAGATGATCTAGCTGATTACAAAGTTGAAGATGTTTGGATTGATCCTGATTTTTTAAAAGAATTAAAAAATGATAAAGATTGATAGTAATACCTAAAGAAAAACCTTGATTGGCTAAATTAGAGTGACCCAATAATATGAGACAGGAAAAACACCCCCTATGTCGTATGTAATGTTAATTCGACGTTTAGGGGGTGTTTTCTATAATAATGGTTTGGGTGGTAATTACTAAGGCATAGTCCATTACGAAAGCCTTATTATTACAATCCACTCTCTGTTTTTTGACTTGAAAAAATGAACAATATCCTAGTATTTTCGAGAAAGGTCGCTTTGACTCCGATAGCTTTAATGAATTAGTTAACCTTTCAAACGCGAAATCAAAGCATGAGAGTATTCAACGCTTAGAAGCTAGAGAGAGCCAAGCCTATAAGACGTTACAAAGTAGGCCACAGCAGCCAACCGAACAGGGTGGCTGGCACACGGCATGGCAAATTGCCTCTGGATTTGGGTCAGGTGTTTGGAATGGTGCGCAAGGCACAGTTCAAGGTGTGTACACGGCTGTTAGCCACCCAATCCAAACAACACAGGCGGTCTATCATACAGCAACAACGACCTCTCTAGACGATATCGCAACGGGTGCCCATAATTATTATGTGGCTTTCCGAGACGGCGATACTTATACGCGATCAGAAATGGTCGGGGAAATTGGTGTCCAGGCCGTTGGAGCCAAAGGATTAGGAAGGTTAGGAAATGCGGCTTCAAACTCGAGAGGTGGTAAGAACAAGCAAAGTAATACAGATGTTGAGGAATCTAAGCCGAGTGTTAATGATAATGGTACGGATAATTCTAGTAAGTGGTCTTCTAATAAAGGGATATACTCTGTTGCCTATGAAGTGAATTTACCAAAAGGTATGTACCCTAATGTAAGTTCGCCAAGACACTTTCAAAATGCTAATGAGCAACTATATATTGCGTTCCAGAAGGATACAAAATTCGCACAACAAATGGAGGGGTTATACCCAGGAATTAGTAAAGGAGTACAACCAGGTAGCAGAGGAAAATTTTCACGTAATGCACCTACAAAAGAGGTAACTTGGCATCATCATGCTGACCGTGAAGGTGTGTTACAATTAGTACCTAGGAACCAGCATCAAGCAAAAGGTCCAATACAACAAATTCTCCATCCAGATGGGCGTGGTGGAATGGAAAATTGGGGTGGTGGACGATAATTAATTGGAGGAATTAATTATGGAAAAATTAATAGAACTGAGAAGCGTATTGTTGAATGCGATGGACTTCAATTGGGATGATTCGCTATTTTTACCTAGTAATGAAGAATGGTTTCTAAGTTCTAAGTGCTATTTGTATAATTTAGATGATTTAGAGGATGATGAAGAAGTTCCTAAATTTGCTTTAGATAATGATTTTAAGTATGTGTTATCTATAGCCGATGTTCAAGATATTGTTGATAATGCACATCAACAACTTATAGAGTGCTCTGAATTAGACTTATTTAATGCTTTTTATTATTATTATAAAAATGATGCTTTTATATCGTTTAATTAAGCAACTGTCTTTTGTATGTTAGAAAGAGCAAGAATATTACAGATTTATTAACCTTGATTGGCTATATGCCTTTCAAGGTTTCTTTTTGTCCTTGTTAAAACTAAACTATGGCTTCAATGAGCCGAAATACTACGTAGAACCGTCAGAACATGTGGAATATACGTATGACAAGGTCGGCAACCGACTAACTGAAACAAAGGACGGTGAGGTCACCGAATACGACTACAATGCCAATAACCAGTTAACCCAAGCAGGCAACCATACATTCGAATATGACCAAAACGGTAACATCGTTCGTGAAGCCGGACCTGATCAAGAGCGTGACTATACGTATGATGCCGCGAATCGTCTACGTGCTGTGATGTTTGGCGACGAAAGCTATGTCGAGTACGGCTACGATGCTTTAGGACGTAAAGCCACACGTGAAAGTGGTATGTGGCGCGAACTTGGTAACCCGATTACTGACGAGCACCCAGACCAAGGACACGGACCGGGTTATAGTCCTGGAAAAGGCAATGGTAACGGCAAAGGAAAAGGCAAGGGACCTAATTTTGAGGAACATCCAGGTCAAGGCAACGCATGGGGCTTAAAGAAACGCGGCAAAGGCAAACAGAAGATGGAAGTCGTCGAAAGCCGATACTTCTATGAAGGCCAGTCGCATGTCACACACAAAGAATACAGCCCATCAGGCTCACCATACGCCGAATACCATACCGGACCAAACAACCGCGTCGTGTCGCAAAAAATGTTCGGCTACCATGGCCGCAGCATCCCAGGTCAAAACCCAAGCATGAAAACAACGGGCGGCCTGATGTACTATCACTATGACGGCATGTCATCCGTCAGCGAACTCACAGATCGCCACGGCGACATCATCGAACGCTACCGTTACGATGCCTTTGGCGGCCTGATGACCGGCATCACAGCCCCATACAACACGAACAATTACACCGGTCATCAATACGACCAAGATACCGGCCTCATCGACATGCAGGCCCGCACATACGACGCAAAAATCGGACGTTTCTTACAAGAAGACACGTACCAAGGCACCCTAGACACCCCATTATCGCAGAACCGTTATGCGTACGTCATGAATGACCCGGTAAACTACTGGGATCCGACGGGGAATGTGCCTGAAGAGGTTAAAGCCCAAGACAATTTCACGAAGTACGTCGAGGTTGGGACCTATCAAGAACAATGGCGTTACGAATTCCAAAATCATTTTACCGTTAATGAAACATCTGGAAACTACCAAGAACATGTTGGCGAAAAAGAAATTAAACTGACGTGGGATGTGATGACTACCGTCGGTTGGCATTATATTGCATCGCATGAAGCCAATCTTCTAGAAGATGGAACGTTAAAACTAGTAGACCGTCGAACAGAAGATCATTATTGGTATGAGGTAACAAAAGAAAGCTATGAAAAAATCACGACAGCTGAAGACCTGATGGAACAAAACTATGAAGCATTAATTCGACATGGTGAGGTTCCAGAAGGTAGTAAGCAAGTGTTCTCAGGTTCGATGAGTTTTCATAATCCTCAAAAGAAATTTAGTGAAATATTTAATAGTGGTAAGAAATTAGTAAATGAATTCTTAAATATGTTACCAGGTGTATCATCGAATACAAATTTAACAGTAAATAACAATGAATTAATCAACCAAAATGAAATTGGATGGGAAGGCACCACAGGAGGATTCGAACACCCTGAGTTGTGGAAAGCCAACCAACTAATTAATCAAGAAAAACTTAAATATGAAGTAGCAAAATCAATAGGAAATCATGAATTGATGGAACAGGCAAAAGAAAATGAAACTAATTTACGTAAACAATACTCACATTTAGATGGGGTGTTATCTGAAGAAAATCCTCCTCAAGAAATTGTTTCTATTGATTTAGATGGTGGTAAAGAAAAGTATATTAGAGTTAATGAAGAAGGAAAAATATATTACGAAGCTAATCCAGATTATGAATGGTATGAAGAGTCGCATATTCAAACGAAATTTGAGTATAATCATGGCCGTTTGGGTAGATTGGCGAGCTCTTACGCAGGTGGAGTAATTTTGGCAAGAATTGTACCTAATATTACAATATTAAATATCAATCAACATATTACAGGCGCTGCCAGTGGTTTAGCTAGCGAATATATAAATGAAGATTTTGTTAACAATGCAACAAGTAATATTGGGTTAAATTATCATTTCCCTGAAGTTGGTGAGAGTAAAACAATGATATATAGAACTCATAGAGAGACAGGTACAACAGAACAATTGATTATTGATATTGACAATGGAAGCGTCAGTAATGTAACTGAATGGAGAGAATATTGATGAGATCTTACTTAAGTATATTTTCATTGAGTTATTTATTTTCTATAATTCTAATAATGATAGGGGAGAGTTTTTTCAACAGACCTGGTTCCTTAATCATAATAATTTGCCTCTTATTTCTATTAATAATGCTCACATTTTTGCATATAAAATTGAATCCTTATATAAAAATAGTCTGGGTTACAATTAGTTTATGCATAATAACTTGGGGACTCTTTGATTGGATTGGATTAATTTCTGTAAGTGTTATGGTTTGGTTAGGCATATTAATCTACTTATTTGCGAGTGAACAGCTAAAACAGAAGTTACTATTTACCCTAGGGGTGCTATTTAAAATAACAGTTTTCACATTAACCTTTTACCTGGTTTACTTTTCAATTAGAGAGAGTGACATTATAGGGGTTGCGTTTGGGCTTTTTATTGCATTAGGGACTATATACTTTGTGTTGAGGGATAAAAAGCAGAACTAGTAACTTTTTCTAAGAGTACCAGATAGTGATATAAGTTCCATGTTTAGGCACAGGGGGTATCATTCTGTTTATAATGAAGTAGTCGAAAGAGCATTAAACGGAATTGATTTAAATCAAAGTGTTGGTAACTTACAAAACCAGGTATATGGGTTACAAATAAATCTAAGGAAATTACAAGAAAATGGTTTACCTTTGTATCCAAACCAAGGTGCAACAGTAGAACTTTGGGAAAGAAAACTTAAACAGTTGGAAAAATAATTGTAGTGCAATATGGTAAGGGGGTAAGTATTTATGGGTTATAAAGATACAATTTTTCTTGAACAGTTACTTTATAATACAGATAAAGATTATGTAATTAACCAGTTAATGAATATAGACAACCATTTATTACTTCATTACTTTGCTGCAAATTATAATTGGGATAATGGGCTTGAGATACCAACAGTTATCTTAGATAATGAGGCTTGTGATTTGGGGACAGGTTTACTAATGTTTCATTATGCAGATGGCTACCGTTTGTTAGAGAGTTTAGATGGAATTGCAAGCTCTTCATTAGAGGAATGGAAGGTTTTTATGAAGAAGATTTATAATAAACTATTAAGCTTAGACTTTAAATCACAGAGCATTTCTTTTGACCCTGAATTAACAAAAATTCAGAAGTATAAGTTAAAAAAGAATAACCCTGACCTTCCTGAAGTTCTAATTAGTAAGTCTCTAGGTAAAGAGATTGATATACCTAAGATATAATATAATCAATTTGAAACCTTGTTTGGCAATATAGAGTGACCCAATAATATGAGACAGGAAAAAACACCCCTATGTCGTATTGTAATGTTAATTCGATTTTAGAGGGTGTTTTTTCTATACAGATTAATATTTATAGTTAAAAATAAAATGATTGGGTGGTAATCACTAAGGCTTAGTCCATCACGAAGCTTATTTAATTTATCACTAATATTTAAACTAACAGTGGAATTATAAAAATCCACTTTGAATTGATTAATAGTAAAATATAAAAAATAACAACCGAAATAAAACGTAGACGTTACTTAATGAAAACAAAACTCCTGAAAAAGACTAGTCGAAAGTCGATACGTCTATGAAGGCCAATCACACGTAACACACAAAGAATACAGCCCATCCGGCTCACCATATGCCGAGTACCATACGGGACCAAATAACCGCGTCGTGTCGCAAAAAATGTTCGGCTACCATGGCCGCAGCATCCCAGGCCAAAATCCGAGCATGAAAACAACCGGCGGCCTCATGTACTATCACTATGACGGCATGTCATCCGTTAGCGAACTCACCGATCGCCACGGCGACATCATCGAGCGCTACCGTTACGATGCCTTTGGTGGCTTGATGACCGGCATCACGGCCCCATACAACACGAACAATTATACCGGCCACCAATACGACCAAGACACCGGCCTCATCGACATGCAGGCCCGCACATACGACGCAAAAATCGGACGTTTCCTACAAGAAGACACGTACCAAGGCACCCTAGACACGCCATTATCGCAAAACCGTTATGCGTACGTCATGAATGACCCAGTGAACTACTGGGATCCGACGGGGAATGTGCCTGAAGCGTTAACAGATGAAAACCGAGCAGCGGTCACCAACTTCAACGATTTTCACCGTCAAGAAGAACGCGATGACCGTCTTGAATCGTGGAAATATACTTACCAAGAGGGTAGTTATTACTCAAACTTAGATGGTGAAAAACTGAACTTACAGGAAACCCAAACGTCATCGGCCAAAACCATCACATGGAGCCAAATGCTTTATGAGCAGTGGACCTATGATGGGGAGCTCATCGGTTATTTTGATGAGGATGGCGTCGGTCACCCAGAAGCAGGTGGAACGAAAGAACAAGTCTTTTATCAATTCACGGAAAATTTTTACGAGACAACCATCACCGCCGAGGACATGTTAAAAACGAATCTCGAATGGTTACTCCAGCATGGGAACGTTCCGGTGAGTCAATATAAGACGGGATCTAGCACCATGACCTTTGACGAGGTTCATGAACAATACCCAAGCGTTTTTGAGAAAGGTCGTTTTGACTCCAACAGCTTTGATGAATTAGTCAACTACTCAAACGCCAAATCGAAGCATGACAGTATTCAACGCTTAGAAGCTAGAGAGAACCAAGCCTATAAGACGTTACAAAGTAGACGGCAGCAGCCAACCGACAAAGGTGGCTGGCACACGGCATGGCAAATTGCCGCCGGATTTGGGTCAGGTGTTTTGAATGGTGCGCAAGGCACTGTTCAAGGTGTCTACACGACTGTTACCCATCCAATCCAAACAACACAGGCTGTATATCATACAGCAACGACGACCTCTCTAGACGATATCGCAACGGGCGCAGAGAATTATTATGTGGCCTTCCGAGACGGCGATGCTTATACGCGATCTAAAATGGTCGGGGAATTTGGGGCACAGGCCGTCGGTGCCAAAGGGTTAGGAAAGTTAGGAAATGCGGCTTCAAACTCGAGGGGCGGTAATAACAAACAAAGTGGTACAGATGTTGAGGATTCAAATCCAAGTGTTAATGAGGGTAAGGTAAATGTTACTGTACCACAAAACGCTAAAGATATAGCAAAACAAATCAAGCAAAATAATGGTACACCACCACAAGGATATAAAGGTGGAAGGGAGTTTAAAAATGATGTTCGAGATGGTGGGCAAGTTCTTCCACAAAACACTACCTACAAGGAATATGATATTCATCCTCATGTAAAAGGGCAAAACAGAGGTGCTGAACGAATAGTTATAGGTAAAGACGGTTCAGTTTGGTATACTAATGACCATTATAAAACATTTACAAGGATTGAATAGTGGGGTGACAGTATGACATTAGGTAAAAATTTAAATCTCTTACAAGAACCATATATACACTTCTTAATAGCTAATGAGACTAGCAAAAGTTCTTTTGTTCAACAGATTGAGGAACGCAAAAAAAATAATATAATAATTAAAGAAATAGACGGAAAAAAATGTTCTAATGTTGAAGGACTATTTGATGAGTTTGCTATTAAATTACAGTTTCCAACTTATTTCGGAGAAAATTGGGCAGCTTTTGATGAGTGTATTAATGATTTAGAGTGGTTGGATGGAGATGGGTATATACTAGTAATTAGTAATTTTGATGAATTATTAACAAATAGTAGTCAAGATTTAAAAGTATTTAAGGATATATTACTTTCTACTATTCAGGAGTGGGTTAACGGAAGAGAATATGACTCATACCCAACCCCACCAACACCGTTTCATGTAGTGTTGCATTGTTTGCCGTTAAAAGAGAGTATAATAAAAGATAGGTTTTCAGATGTAGGTCTCGAAAATATTCAAATTACTAGGGTGTAAAAGCTAAATCCTCATGAATAATATATTCATGAGGATTTTTTTGGACTGTTAAACGAGTCATCCAATCCTAATCAACTATAACCCTAGTTTATTTTAGCTATAAAAAGGAAAAATAATGTTATTATAATAGTTTTTAACTCACTAATCTTTTTATTAAATTTACCATATTTCTTGCAAATAGTAGTAATGTATATTGCATAATTTCAAAACAAAGTTTGGATTAATTATTAGGTGAAATCAAAGGCAGAGATTAGTTAATAATGCTTTTGAAAGAAGTGTATGATTTATCTCCAAGGGACACTCTGGAGATATCTGGAATGCGCGCAGAATTTATCAAAATGATGGACTATACACTCCAAAAATTAAACAAGGACTTTTGGAAGTAATTGATTTAAATAAACAAATGTATCCAGAAGTATTCAAAAATCAATGAAAGGAGTTTCTTATTGGACATAAATAGATTAACCCAAATTCTAATAGATAACCGCTCTCTTAAAAATCAAAAAGAAATTTTAGCTTTTGAAAATGCTATTTCAAGAATTTTAAGTTTGAATGATCTTAATCATATAGAAAATCTATGTTTAGGATTTGATGACGCAACGGAAAATGATGAGGTTATGTTCGGTTTAATACATGCAGTTGAAGGTTATGATAAAGTATTTGGTTCAGAACAATCCTTAAAAAAACTGTCAGAATCTTTACGTTATATGTTACCACATGCAAAAGAATGGGCTAAAACCTTTCATAAAAGAATACTAAATCATAAACCTTCGTGTAAAATTTACGCGAAAGTAATTTTGCAGGGTGACGTTAATGTTAGAAAAATTGTGGTGCAGCTTGTAACTGAAATTAAGGAACGAAACCCTACAAAATTCGGAGCCTCTGTAGACGAATTTATATCATATGTAAGTAAATAGAAACGACTGTAAGAACCTTGATTGGATTTAGAGTAACCCAATAATATGAAACAGGAAAAAACACCCCATATGTCGTAATGTAATATTAATTCGACTTTTAGGGGTGTTTTATTCCGCATATTGGTTCGGCATCTGATTTACGAGGAGGGTATTAAAAATGGAACGTTTTAAAGAGAAGTTAGAAACAATAATTGATTTTGACTTGAAAGAGATTATTGAAAGCTGGAGCGTAAACCATATAAAAAATCTAGAAAGAAAATATGAGATAAAGTTACCTAAAGATTATTCATTTTATCTACAACACTATGGTAATGCTTATATTAGAGAAGGTTATTGCTTTATTCCATCAAAAGACTTATCAAATAATACTAAGCAAGCACAATTTGAAATAGACTCAATTTATGGATTATATAATGATGAAAATAATATTGAGGACAAGATAAACTTTTATAAAGAATTATTACCTGAGAATTTAATTCCTATTGCAGATTTACCAGGAGGAGAATTAGTTTGCATTGGAACGAAAGACGACAAACTAAATAAAATTTACTTTTGGTTTCACGAAATGGATGGAGAAAATGTATATTTAGTATCTGACTCTTTTGAAAGTTTTATAATGAACTTTAAAAAAGTAGATGTCGAAAAAAATAATTTAGAAAATGTAAATTTAAATATTAGTGATAAGTTAAATACATTTTTAAATAATGCATCAAAAAAATGAAATGATGCTAAGTGACTTTAATGTTCTATTTATATAATCTTGATTGTCTAAATGTGAACTATACCCCAGTTAGTGGACATTATAAAATGTCCCTAATTGGGTTTTTCTTTTTTTAGTAATTAAACTGTTGCTTTTATAATCCGAAATACTAAGTAGAAAATGCAGAAATTAAACAGAAGTGTTCGGCTACCATGGCCGCAGCATCCCAGGCCAAAACCCAAGCATGAAAACAACCGGCGGCTTAATGTACTATCACTATGACGGCATGTCATCCGTCAGTGAACTCACCGATCGCCACGGCGACATCATCGAACGCTACCGTTACGATGCCTTTGGCGGCTTGATGACCGGTATTACGGCCCCATACAACACGAACCATTACACCGGCCACCAATACGACCAAGACACCGGCCTCATCGACATGCAGGCCCGCACGTACGACGCTAAAATCGGACGCTTCCTACAAGAAGACACGTACCAAGGCACCCTAGACACGCCATTATCGCAAAACCGTTATGCGTATGTGATGAATGATCCAGTGAACTATTGGGATCCGACGGGGAACGTGCCGGAAGAAGTTAAAGCCCAAGAAAACTTCACTGAGTATGTCGAGGTTGGGACCTATGAAGAACAATGGCGTTACGAATTTCAAAATCATTTTACCGTTGATGAAACATCTGGAAACTACCAAGAACATGTTGGCGAAAAGGACATTAAACTGACGTGGGATGTGATGACTACCGTCGGTTGGCATTATATTGCATCGCATGAAGCCAATCTTCTAGAAGATGGAACGTTAAAACTAGTAGACCGTCGAACAGAAGATCATTATTGGTATGAGGTAACAAAAGAAAGCTATGAAAAAATCACGACAGCTGAAGACCTGATGGAACAAAACTATGAAGCATTAATTCGACATGGTGAGGTTCCAGAAGGTAGTAAGCAAGTGTTCTCAGGTTCGATGAGTTTTCATAATCCGATGGAAAAGGTCAAGCAAGTTTATCATAATGGTAAAATGGTTGTTCGTGATATCGTCAATTCATTTACAGGCAACCACGTAGTTAATTCTAATGACTCATTAAGTTCAGCTGAATTAAAGAAAATTAAAGCTTATGCGATGGAAAATCAAGTTGCTGGTCTTGAACAAGATGAAAACAGGGCCTATTATGCAAAAGACCCACTCACATTTGAAGATAAACGGAAAGTATTAGGAGGTTACAGGAACACCCCAACACCAGCGGCATTTGGCTATGGTTTTTCTGCTACCGCTGATTTTTTAAGCGAAGATATTCAAACCATTGTCGATACCGAAGCATCGTCAGGTGACAAATTCGTGGCTGGAGTATTTTTGTTCACTAAACCTGGAAGAATAGCTGCCGATGCCGTGCAAACGGTTGGAAAAGGTATAAAAAATGGCATTGAGTCTCTGAACAAAAGTAGGAAAAGTCAGAAGGACGTCGATGCTGAACAAATTAAAGATAAGGGTACTCCTAAACTTACTAAACCAGCAGCAGGAGATAATATTGGGAAAGGTTTTACAGGAGGTATTTCTAAAACAATAGTAAATACAACAATTAATAAAAGACAGGTTAGAGTTGATATGGAGTATCCAACAGGTGGAAGTACAGGAAAATGTTCATATCCAATTAAAAGGTACAGGTGGAAAGCAAAAGATATATCTAAACAGCCCAAATGATATAAGAAATTTAGAAAAGTCTATAAGAAAAAATAAGGACATACAAAGGTGGGTTAATAAAGCCTTTGAGATGTTAGAAAGAGCAAGGTGATTTAATAATGAAGTCTAGAAGCAAAGAGGTTAGTTTAAAACTAGAGTTCTTTGAGGGTAAGCAAGATGAGGAAAAAGGTATCTTCGAGGGGGGAGTAAAAGACCCAGAATGTTTAGATGAAATAGGTATTGATGTCATTGAAGGAGAGACATTTGACTTAGAAAAAGATGAATTTGTGAGTAATGGAAAATTTGAAGTGCATTTAAAAGGCAGTGATAGAGCATTTAGAGAGTTGGGAAAATACCTCATTGCAATGACGTATTATGAAACAAAAGACCCGAATTATCATGACCATTTTGACAATCTTACTACTTCTAGTGGTGATAATCATATAGACTTGATTGTTTATAAACCAGAGAAGTAAAGACATTAAGAAGTGCATATTAAGTTATGCACTTCTTTTAATTAGTACCCCGTAACGATTAAACTGCTTATTACTTACAGGATAGAGATAACCCTTTTAAGCCCTATTTGTTGCTTTATCAAATTAAAGAGTACGTACAACAACTGTAAATTGTATGCCCTATTTAAGAAAATGTACCTTCTGAAAATAATCACAATATCATCAGTTACCACCATTTCTTTTCACCAAACACCTATCTTCGCTTTCACCCTGCCTTTTAAATTTTTTCGCAACTTTGACGTACATAGAACGATTACTAGAGTGAGGACTACTCCACCTCGATTAACTTCTGAATGCCGATGTCTAACACTTTGCATACCTTTTCTAATATCGATAAATAAAACCTGTCCATGGTTGCTAACTCACGATGTAATAGGAAATAATCTTCGATTGGTACTTCCTTCATCGTTTAAACTATGGCTATAACAATCCGACATAATATCTAGAACGGCTGTCTATCATACAGCAACGACGACCTCTCTAGACGATATCGCAACGGGTGCCCATAATTATTATGTGGCTTTCCGAGACGGCGATGCTTATACGCGATCAGAAATGGTCGGGGAAATTGGCGTCCAGGCCGTCGGTGCCAAAGGATTAGGAAGGGTAGGAAATGCGGCTTCAAACTCGAGGGGCGGTAATAACAAGCAAAGTGGTACAGATGTTGAGGAATCTAAGCCGAGAGTCAATGATGATAAGCGTAATGGAAATGCCCCAAATACTAGTCAAACTTTACAGACACCACCATTAGTGTTGGATTTGCAGTTTTTTAATAAGGGTACGGGTAAAAAGATACATGGTAATTCATTAGATTCTCCAAAACCAACTGATTTATATGTTGTCAGAGAAAATAGAACAGGTGAGATAATCAGATTTGGTGAAACTACACAAGGTTATAAAAAGCGTGGACAACAACATGCAAGAAGATTTTCTAAGCTAGGTATTGAAGTAGAAACAACATTGTTAAAGGGTGGATTAAGTAAACGTGGAGCAAAGTCTTTAGAAACACGGTATATTAGAAGTTATGAAAAAGTATTTGGAAATAAGCCACCTTATAATAAAAGTTACCATTAAAAGGAGTTATAAATATGAAAATTTCCTCAAGACCTCAAACATCAATTAGGATGGTTTCTAAGAAGTTTAGGTTATTATATCCTTTAGAAGATAGACTTAATAGCTTCATTGAAAGCAGTGAATGTGATACAGGAGGGATTGATACATTACAAATATTTTTTGATACTGACTTAACTGACGCTAATGAAGTTAATATTTTAGACCTTAAAGGTGGTATTCTTCAAGTAGAGACTTCTTTAAATTGGGATGAATTTTCTAAACTTGAATTTTCAGAACAACAAGTCGAGTTTATAAATAAAATATACACAGCTGTTAAAAAGGTTGCTGAGGTTTATAGTCTAAGTCCAGGTCCATATGATGAAGTATTTAAAAAACTATTAAACGAAATAGAATAGAAATAATACGGCAAAGCATCCTTAGGGATTATAGAGCATTAATCTATAATGGGAGGAGGAAAACGCCACCTAATAAGTATGTGTTTATAGTCGACTTTTAGGTGGCGATTTTTATATGGATTAATATTTATGGTAGGAAATAAAATGTTTTGAATGATAATCGCTAGGGTTTAGGTCAACACGGAGCCAAATGCTTTATGAACAGTGGACCTACGATGGGGAACTCATCGGTTACTTTGATGAGGATGGTCTCGGTCACCCAGACGCAGGTGGAACGAAAGAACAAGTCTTTTATCAATTTACGGAATTAGGTAGTCAAATTACTGACTATCCAATTTTCATCTATATTGTTACGTATACAACAAATGGAAGAGTAGGGCTAAGATGGGTCAAGAAATAAGGAAGCTATTCCAGGAAGTAAACAGTTATTTATTGAGGGTATTATGGTGGGGCTAAATCAAAAAGTGGTACATCTCTTAATAAAATTAATTAATTTTTGTTGAATAAGCATAAATGAGTGGGAAAATGTTCCGATATAAGTACTGGTTAAGCTCACCAATGATTAATTATACTCAGTCAAAATTAAACTTCGATAAAGGCAAACCCATTGAAAAATGGGGACGCAAAGTCACGGGTCTAAGGTTTCAAACTATGACCGACGGGTTACCGAAAAGGGTTGGATATGTTTTGGAAGTCCATCAATCTTTTTTGGTGGGCTTTTTATATGCACTTTTATAGAAAGGAGGATCGTGACAAAAATATTAGTGAGTGAAAGACTTATAAAATATTATTCACTAAGATTTAGTCATTATAAGTTTATGATCAATTCATAAAACAAGTTACATCAGTTATAGCCCAGTAGTTCTATCTACTAGGTTCACAAAAAGGAGAGTAAAAAAATGAATCAAGTTGAAGTTAAAAGAGTTGGAGTAAAAAGTGTTTTTAAAGTCCTTGTATACTTACTTTCATTACCTTTATCGATATTCTTTGTGGTCGGGATCGTTGCTTCTGTTATAGGAATGTCTACCAGTCAGCTAGATTGGGTGGCGACATTTGGTCCGTTTATCATCATGCCGTTCTTCTTTATTGCATTTTACGGATTGCTTAGCATGCTTATCGCAGCCGTATATAACTTTTTAGCAAAAAGATTTGGTGGCTTAAAATTACAAGTCCAAGGCTTGGAAGAGAAAGCTGAATAACATTTTTAACCTTGATTGGCTAAATGCCTTTCAAGGTTTCTTTTTTTGTTATTAAATTTAATATAAGACTTTTAAAAACCGATATATTAAATAGAATTATTAAAATGAGGGACACGACTCGAATGTCCTAGCTGTATTATACGTGGGGGAAGAAGGGATTAAAAATTAATGGATAATTATATCGACTTTTTAGAAAGTCATCTAGGTGAAATTGAATATGGATGGAAAAAAGACTCTGAAGACAATATACTTCCTTTCCAAATAGTAAAGTATAAAAGAGGACCGTTTTCGGGAACTGTAACTTATTCAACTTTAGGCTTAAGCAAACTGAAACTAATTTCACCTACTTCAAAAAAAGAAATTAGACAGGAGCTAATATTTGTTTCGTACTCTAATTTTGGAGATAAGAATATTCCTGGAATTCTAGAACAAGTAGGATTACAAGCAATAAATAATAAGGTTGCATATTTAAGAGGAGATGTAATAGGTCCGTATGGAAAGATGTTTGAACATTCTAGCTTAGAAGCGTTATATACATCAATTCCTGTATATTTCCCTGAAACTTTCCAGACTTTTAAGATAGAGGGTGATTTGCCAATCATCCAAACTTGGTTATTTCCAATTACGTTCGATGAAGCAATATTTATTAAGGAAAATGGGTGGGATGAATTTGAGAATAGACTAGTGGAAATTGATCCTGACTTAGTTGATTTTAAACGTCAAAGTATTATTTCATAAGTACACAAACTTACAGTGAACTATAAAAAAAACAAATCTGGGATTAAAGGTTGGTTTATTATGAAAGCAAACAAAAAATTAATTATAATTGTAGGTTTATTTATTATTACAGCCACCCTTACTTTTTTGTTTTTTAAAACCGATATAAAAAAAACAGATACTCATTCAATTGACAAATTAGCTCATTTAAAACAACCATCACCTGATGGAAAATACTATTTAACTACAAATAATAAATCAAATGATGAGTGGAAAGAAATATTTATTTATGACTCTAGAACTAACAGTAGAGTTAGTAATTTCGATGTTGAAATAGGGAAATATTCTAGAATTCTATGGTTTAAGGATTCTAAAAGATTTATATATTCTGATTCGAAATCCACTTATTTATGGAATGTAGAAAAAAATAGCGGAAAAGAGATACCTATAGTCGGACACGAATTAAGTCTTAATTCAGATGAAACATTATTAGGTGTATCCAATAACGAAGGGATAACCATCTACGACTTAAATTCAAATTCAATTAAATCTGAGATAAAATTCCCTGAACATTTGTGGCCAAGTGTTATAATAAGCTGGAATCAAGATGGGTTACCTAAATATGTTTCAAGTAATTACTCAAATGATGATGGTAGCACTATTATTAAAATTGATGAGGAACAAAACATACTAGAATTAAATCTTGAAATGACCGATCATGTTTATAATAAGTCAGTTGATAATAAATTCGCTGTATTTAATAAGGACCTTTTATTTTATGACCGTTTAGCAAGTAATTCTACTCACAAATTTGATATAAATTCTGAAGAGACTTCTAAAGTTACTGATAAACCAATGTCTTTAGTTGCATTAAGCCCAGACGGTACCAAAATAGGTAGTTTTATAAATGGTATACAAGTTTTTAATCAAAAAGGTGAGATTATTTACGAAGATGATACAGGGCATTCTTTTGTGAAATTATGGAAGTGGTTAGATCAAGAGACATTTGTGATTGTCTATCAAAAAGTATATGCTTCAGGTCTATTCGGGGATTCCAACCGAATTGAAATACATGATGTTTCAAGAGGAGAAAGGTTAGAGAGAAAATATATCTCAAACCCTACATTCGACAATGTATTTTTCACTAAGGATTCTCAACAAATATTTTCACAAAATGAAGACGAGGTAAATATTTACGACTTACGTTGACTGTTACAAATACAAAGGGGGTTAACTATTGCTAAAGGATATAATAAAAGATAATTATTATGCGACCCTTTCTATAATGATCGGAGTAATGCCTCTTGTATTAATTAAATTTACGAATCACTTTTACATTAATTATTTTATAAATATGCTCCTAACAATATTGTTTTACATTACATTATTAACTCAATTAATAATGACAGTTTTAGCTTTTAAACATAAATCTCATTGGTCATTTTTGATACTTTTAACTATATTTCTTTGTATTAACTTACTAATAGTGATCTCAATATTGTCCTGGTCGGTAAGTTTTTAAAATTTGTATCTAATGAAAATTAAGCAGCAAGTATTGATATATTGCTGCTTGTAAAAAAGAGGTATAGTTAAATGATCCCCTTTAGTGGCAACATAGGCAATAAAACTAAAATTGTATTACCTATTATTAGTATCATTTTTGGCATCCTTTTTAATGTATTTATATATATTGACTCATATGTATATACTTCAGGTGTTTTTGATATTATTAATTCTTTATTTGCTGTGATATTATATCTTTTTCAAATTATTTCATATGGTATGGCTGTCTCAGAAAAGCATAACTTAGGATTATTAATTATATGTACAGTAGTGTTATCTTATAATACATTAATAGCATTAATGTTTATTATGGTATTAATACTTTTGTAAGAAAAGACTTATTATCTCCAACTAAAGTTATCAGTAGCCTATAGATGAATTTGTAGCAGTTAAAATGATAGAAACAACTGGATGGAGAGGGAATTGATGAGATCTTATTTAAGTAAGTCTTCATTGACCAAAAGTTACCTATATTCCACTAGTTCAATACTTATGGCATTTTTATCTATATTATTGTGGTACAAAGGTATGAGTATTACAACAGATGTTCCATATAAACCATACATAGAGGTAAGTATAGTTCTTTATGTTGCTCACATATTTTGTTTTCTTAAAGCAGTAAAAGTTAAAGAAAATAAGGTACTGCTATTAATTAATTTAATTATATATAATCTTTTACTAGTTTTAATTATTACCTATGCATTTATGATTAGTTTTAAATACTGATTGCAGTTAGATCCAGATCATACACATGCAAGCCCATACGTTGGCGCGAAGGTATATCCTAGATTCATTGTGTAAGGCGGTGAATTAATGTTGAAAGAAAAGTTTTTAAATCGCAGTTGTATTTATTCAATCTTCTCACTAGTTTTGTCGATTTTATCAATTTATTTGTGGTATAAATCAATGGAACTAACATCTGAGGTTTGGTATATGCCTGTTGAGCTAAGTGTAATATTATATGTTGCCCATATATTTTGTTTAATTAAGGCAATAAAATTAAAAGAGAACATTTTATTGCTAATTATTAGTTTAGTAATAAGTATATATAATCTATTATTAGTTTTGATTACTATATATTTTTTCTTTATTGGTATTAAATACTGATAAATTTAAATGACTTACATACTTTTATCTGAGGGTATAGGAGGGATTGTATTTGTTCATCACATACATCAAAGATAATCTTTATTCACTTCTATCTTTGTTATTAGGGGTATTCCCGTCAATTTTACTTAGTGTTTTAGTTACCTTTCAAGTTACCAATTTTTATTGGGGCCTCATAATAACAACCTTATTTTTTACATTTATTCTAGTACAGTTAATATTACTTGTTTTAGGTTATAGGCATAGGTCTAATAAAGTAATGTTATTTATAGGTTTATTGATATTTCTATATAACATGCTTATCATATTATCTCTTGTGTCCTTAGGTTTTTATTAATAGATAATTAACGATTGATTGTGCAGCCTGATCTTTCGAACTAAGTATGGAGGTAATATATGAGTCTTAGGATTAATAGGAAAAAATACAAACAAAGCTTGTTATCAATACTTCTAGGTACTGCATCTATTATATTTTATTTTTTAATGTGGGGTATAGATAATTTTTTAACGCTGTTTTTCTTTCTTTATATCATTTCCTATTTAGCACATATAATTTTATTTATTAAGGCAGTAAAACATCGTAATAGCTTAATTACATTAGGTTTTAACACTATTATTAGTTTAATAAATCTTCCCTGTTTAATAGTCATATTAGTTATGATTTCTATAGGTATAAGAAATTAAGATATAAGATTAGATAATATTTCTCAGCAGTATTGGATCTTTTTAAAATGGACGACATTAATATTGATAAATTAACGAATTTTTAACGGAGAGCAGTATGAACACGATCGTATTGCCTTTACCTAAGAACAGGGTGTGATATTTATAGTTAAATTAAAATCAAATTGGACAATCGGTTTATCAGGTATAGTTGCCTCATTTCTAATTTTTCTAAAAGGAATTGATTTCTATGCCTTGAGTATCGTAGCTTTAACTTTACTTGTTTATATAACCCTTGTTTACTCAAGAGAAATAAGATCAACTATCTGGACTGCATTCTTTGTGTTCTTATTTGTTCATACTTTTTTCTATATAATTTATTTTTCCAGTGCGGGGTTAATTGGGATATATATTAATTTCATTATCCAGCCTCTAGTTTTAATACCATTTATCATCACTTGTTTTAAATTACACCCAAGACATATGAAACAATACTTTATGATCCTGTTAGTAACCTCGCCTTTATTTTATACACTTTTACTAGGCATAATTGATCGTTTCATACGTTAATAAAGTATAATTATAGTTAAAGACACTAGGAGGGGCTGAAGTGGATGAAAAAAAGCAACTGTTTGAGCAATTAAAATCTATTAAAGATTATTGGGTGAAAACTTCATTAGAAAGTTTAGATGAAAATGCTGACTTAATTTGGTCTGATTATGAAGAAGAATATAAAAAGTTGCAACATTTATTTGAAAATGATGAAGAAAAAGAAGCATATGAGAGAGTATTAGACGAACTGATAACAGGAACTATTCACTCAATATTAGTAATGATTGATGGTGGAGATGACTTAGCAGACAAATATACTGTTGATTTAGTAGTTGAAAAGAACAACAAGACATTGAAAACAAATGGCGCTTTAAATGAGAAATTTTATGATTATCTACTTGATGTAGATGATTAAGAAACAAGTACAACAAGAAGCGATTTTAGATAAGGATTGTTAAAGTGAAGCTTTAAATGACGATTATAACTTTCATAGAAAAATGACGGAGGTGTTTTATGATCAACATACTTTCAAATAAAGGATTTAATGAAAATGAGCTAGTTGCATTTTCTGAAAAGGTTGGGTATGAGTTGCCAGATGATTACATCGAGTTTTTGCGGAAACATAATGGAGGTTATGTAGAAGATAGTGTTAGTACTTATTATAGACATGGTGAACAAAAATTTATTTTGACATCTATGTTCGGACTAGGGTCGGAAGATGATTTATTTACCCAATTTGAATCATTCAAAAATAGAATACCAAATACATGTATATCAATCGGAAGAGATGCAGGCGGAAATTTGGTATGTTTAAATCTATCACAATTTAAATACGGTTATGTTTACTTTTGGGATCATGAAGAAGAACTTAACTATGAAGATGGAAAAATAACTATTAATGATCTGTATTTTATTGCAGATTCATTTAAAGACTTTTTAAATTCTATTGAGAGATATACCATAAATGAATCAGATTTAGAAGGATATGAAGTGAAAGAAGTTTGGATAGACCCAGATTTTCTAAAAGAGTTAGAAAACAAATCAGATAAATAGACTACAACTTAAAATCGGTCTGCTTTGTACTATACACAAGTTATTAATTACCAAAAGTCCTGGTAACAATTTGTTCAAAGGTGTTGAACACATGATTCCAAGAAAAAGAACTTATTTATTTTATTAATTACCTTATCAATCCTATTATTTATCGCCATTAAAAAACAGGAGTTCGGGACGTATCATTTATTCAATATTTAGTTAGAAACTTGTTTCGACCCATCGACTATTTCGCTTTTTGGGGCTTAATACCATTGTTTATTTTTAAAAAGCGGCTTGGGGATTTTCTTTCAAAGACTGAAGTTAGACAATTAGGTTCGCAATAATGGCTTCTCTCGGTAAGGGTGGTTTTATGTCGAAAAATATAGAGACAAATAGGATGTTGGCTTTCATCGTTGACTATTTTTTAATGACTTTACTTGGAATTATTTTGGTTCTTCTAATACTCCCGTTTGTTTCAAATGATCAATTTCAAGTTACAAGCAAAGTCAATACATATTTAAATCTTGTAGTTTATTTAACACCTATTTTTAAAGACTCATTTTTCAAGAGAAGTATTGGCAAAAGAATTTTTGGGTTAGAGATTTATGACGTTCAAGGCAATCCTTTAAACTATTGGCAAGTATTAATTAGAAATGTCACACTGCCAATTTTAATAGTTGAAGTGATTATTTTGCTTAGTAGAAGTGACCGAAGAAGGTTAGGAGATTTGTTAGGTGGCACTTATGTGAGTTATAGAGGGGTTCACAACTAGTTAGTTTTTTTACTCACCAAATAACATCAACAGAATCCCCCATATTAAAATTCCATTTCAAAAAGTTTAAATAAGTGTTATTTAGGTTTTATTGCGTTTTGATAGGCTATACAATGGCTAGGCAACTTTTAGAGTGTGGTGAATAAGATGATTCATTATGCAATGAACCTAAGAGCACTAGCTATTTTTGGTGTTTTATTAATACATGTCTCAATGAAATTTGTATTTGGAGAGGTTGGAACTTACCAATGGTGGGTAGGTAATGTGTTTGATAGCCTTGCTAGGTGGTCGGTTCCAATATTTTTTATGTTAAGTGGCATGTTACTTCTTGATAAAAATGAAACCTATAGAGAAATTTTAAGTAAACGTGTCATTATGTTATTAATTCCACTCATCGTATGGACTGTACTATTTTCTTTTTGGGAAAGCCGGTTCACCTTTACAGATGTGTCGGTCAAAGAAATACTGGTAAACCTGTTTGAAAACGATACTAAGTATCATTTGTGGTACTTGTATGCAATTATTGGGTTGTATCTAGCACTTCCGCTATTTAAATCAGTTATAAAACTAGTAGACAAGAGAGATCTTTACTTATTTGTGCTGATCTCATTTACAATAAGCGCAATTGTTACAGCGATATCTAAGATTTATGGATTACAAGTTGCTAGTGGTTTTGAATATATGCTGGGTTATGGCAGCTATTTGTTGCTAGGCTATATTTTAGCAAATAAAGACTTTAATCTAAGACAAGAATACCTCGTTTATGGAATTAGTTTTGTGGCGTTATTAACTACCATGATAGGAACTTGGTACTTCAGCTTGATTCAGGACGGCGTTGTTGAAGTGTTTTATGACTATTTATCTCTGACAACACCGATTATTGCAATGGGAGTTTTTCTGGCCGTAAAGAGATTCGGCAATAAGAAGCCATCTCCAATCATTAAACTTTTAGCGAAGTACAGCTTTGGTATATATTTAATCCACCCAATCTTTATCGATTTATTCGATCGATTATTTAGTGATACTATGGTGGAGCAACTGCCAGTGATTTATATGATTATAGTTGTAGGTTTAACAGCTTTATTGAGCTTGGTTTCAACTTTATTGTTCAAAAAGATTCCACTTATAAAGCGTATTGTTTAAAAGCTAGCGGGTAATTTCTGCTAGCTTTTTATTGTTTTCAACAATTTCAGTATCTTGAGTAGAAATTTTACCTAAGCGCAATAAAATTTCATCATGAGCTGTAAAAATTCCAGCATCTATTGCAGGAATTTCTTCTAAAACCGATAAAATTTCAGCATCGGGTGAGAGAATTTCAGCATCGCAACATAAAATTTTGATAAAGTGGGAATTTTGAGCAATGATCGCTATGGCAGTGAGGAATTTCAGCATCCGTGGGTAAAATTTCGCCAAAGCATGTGAAAATTTCAGCATCGGGTGAGAGAATTTCATGATCAAGCGAGTATTTGAAGCAATGATCGTTATGGCAGCGACGAATTTCAGCAACCAGGGTAAGAATTTCATCTAAGCACGTCAAAATTTCAGCATCAGTCATAAGAATTTCGTGATCAAGCGAGAAAATTTCAGCAGGGTGGCTGCACACCAGAGAAATTCAGCAACTAGAGCTGAAATTTCACCAAAGCTCATCAAAATTTCAGCATAAGAGTTAAAAATTCCGCCATCCATCTCAAAAATTCCACCTTAACTATCAAAAACTTTAGCCAACACCCACCCAAAGTAATATAATAGACTCGAGGTGACACGATGGCATACATATCTTGGTTTAAAAAGTTCGGCTTAACAGCGGGGGCGATTCTTCTGTTCTTCCCGGCGCTCTTATCGTTCGGTGAAGCGGGGCGGACGGGCTCGAGTGACATTCTATTAATCTATAGTCTGATTATAGGCTTCCAGTGCTTAATCTTCGGTTTGTTCGGACTGTTGAATAATGTCGGGCACAAGACACTGGGCGTTGTGGCGATCACGCTTTCGATCATTGGTGCGGCATTTCTGATGACGAATCATACGCTATCGATGTTAGAAAATATGGGTAAGGTCACGTTTGATGTCATATTTGAACCTGAGCTAATGGGGGTTGGATTTTTTGCAGTCTTCTTTCCGCTAGGTTTATTTCTGCTTGGGTTGACGTTGGTAAAGCTTGGTCAAAAAACGTTAGGCCTCGCCCTGAGTGTCGCAACAGCTATCATGTTCACAGGCCTTATTCTAGCGCCATGGCTGCACCACACGGGCATCATGGCAGTCGCTATAATTTTTTTCATTTTATCAAAAAAAGATCGTTTTTAAATTTTCTTACCAAAAACTAACCAAACTTGCACAAAACTAATTAGAAAATGCGATTTTCCCCTAGAGAAAATCGCATTTTCGTATCTTTTACAAAACAATTTTCTTGTAGTATAAAATTAGTGCCAAGGTTCATTTGTTAGTCGGAACAGGTATTCCATGGTGGTCTTGGGGAAGATCATTTAATCAATCACTCTTTTTTACCTTGGCAATACACCTTTAAAACCAGGCCTGGGAGTAAAAGGTGTGAGCGAGCCAGCTGTGGGGATAGCTGGCTTTTTTTTATGTTGCGTCCCCCTTCTATTGACTCAGGGTATAAAGAACTGTATTTACCTATGAAAACCTTGCACACCCCACATAAAATAAGCCTCTTCACTACATTCATTACTATAGCCCTATTGTGTCAATTCATGTCGAAAAACTTCACTTTTTTAAGTCTGATTATTCACTGAATATTCTGATAAAGTGATGTAAGATTAAGGTAATCTTATGGAGGTGGTAAGGTTTGAAAAAGATTAAACATGTTAAGTGGTTATTGTTGACGTCTGCAGTTGGACTAGCCATTGGTTCGACATATGTCATCAATAACGAAGATCCTTCCGTTTCGGCGGAATTGGAGGATGTACCTGTTGAGATTAAGAACGAACCATCTCAGATTGTACAGTTAGAAGTGCCGGGTGAGGAGGCGCTTGATCATCTACTTGAGTTAGGGATTGACCTGACTCACCGCGCAACGATGCACGATGGCGTGTATGAGGTCGATGCGGTTGTAACAGATTCAGAGATTGAAAAACTCGCACAGTACGACATCACGGTCAAAGATACACTTATCAACGAAGATATGTGGCAAGAACGAGTCGACGAGCGCATGCAGACGTTAGAAACGCAAAGTGAAATTGAAGCGGAAGATGAGGAACTTCAATTCTTACGCGCGAATTTCTTTACGAATCAATCGGAAACGTTTTTATATTTAGAAGTAAAATCCAGTGCCGGAGAGCTTGCTGGGACAAGCTTAGCCGCTGATTGGAACGGTAACGATACCCCGATTTCATTAAACCGTAAATCGGATTTTGGTGAGTATCTCTATCATTACTTATCCATGCCAATCGATGACGTTCCGGAAAACGTCACCGTCACGAGCAACCACGGAAGCGAAGTGACGATGGATGTTACCGAATGGCTCGGTGAAGACAAGCCCGGTAATCCGAAAAAACATTACGCTACAGAATTCGTCGACCACTATATGGATCCACATGAGCTCAACGAACGTATGGAACAACTGGGTGAAGAGTTTCCAGACTTAGTCGAAGTCGTTGAAATGCCTCATAAAACTAATGGGTACCGTCGCCACGCACAAGCGACACTGGGCACGACGGCGAACTCAGCTGTAGTCGTTACCTCAAACGACTGGGGTCATGAAGGCGGGAATGATCTTGCCATTGAACTGACAGCAGATGAAAACGCCTCAGACCTTCAAG
Organism: Aquisalibacillus elongatus; assembly: GCF_003843875.1. Lineage (GTDB taxonomy): Bacteria > Bacillota > Bacilli > Bacillales > Alkalibacillaceae > Aquisalibacillus > Aquisalibacillus elongatus. The sequence continues at coordinate 304,389 of NZ_RKRF01000008.1, forward strand.
TCACAGTCCAAGGCGATAACATTACCGTTCAACTTGAAACGGATGAAAACGGAGATGTCGTAAGTTCGGCACAAGATGTGATCAACGCTCTGAACAATGAAGCGGGCGACCTCGTGACGGCTTCAACCTACCGCGGCTACCCAGGTACAGGGACTGCTCAGCCCACATCTGCTGACTTAACAGACGGGTTAAGCGCACCAGAACACATCTCAAGCGAGCCACAAACGGTTAAAGCCCTTAGAATTGGTAAACACCGCGACGGCTCGAAACCAGGTGTCCTCGGCTACGCCCAAGAACACGCACGCGAATGGGTCACCCCACTCGTCACAATCGAAACAGCCGAACGCCTACTTCGAAACTACGCTCACGATGGCGACACGAAGCAGCTCGTGAATAACCTAGACATTTTCTTAGTCCCATCGGTGAATCCAGATGGCGCGACTTACAGCTTTTACGATTACAATTGGCAACGTAAAAATATGACCAACCACTGCCCAGAAGAACTAAGTGACTTCGGTGCACGACATTACTGGGGCGTTGACTTGAACCGTAACCACTCAGTCGGATCCGTTCATGATGGTTACATCGGAGCCTCAACTAATTGTACAAGCGCCGTTTACGCAGGACCAGAAGAACACTCAGAACCAGAATCACAAAACTTAGTTTGGTTAGCCGACGAGTTTGACAATATCGATTTTGCGATGAACATCCACAGCTACGGTGGTTACTTCATGTGGTCACCAGGCGCATACGATGAAAATCGCGAACCCCTACCAAGACCAACTGCTGGAGAAGAATCATTCTATTGGGCCGCATCCAATCATATTTTAAATAAAATTAAAGAACACCGTGGAACCGTCATCTTACCAAGCAGAACCGGCCCGATCCCAGATGTTTTATACTCAGCAGGCGGCAATTCCGCAGACTACCTGTGGTATGAAAAAGACATCTACACCTGGAACTTCGAAGTCGGCGCTGACCTTTGGAACGACGAAGAACAACGCTGGCAACCAGTCGGATTTCAGCCACCATATGAGGAAGGCCACGAAGAAGCCATGGAATTCGCCAACGGCTTAATCGGCCTATTCGAAGTCGCTTACCAACATTCAAAAGACAATCAACCACCTAAGTCAGAAATCAACCCAGGCAAAGGCAAACACGACGGTCCAGTTGAACTCGAATTCGAAACAAGCGAACCCGCAACCATTTACTACACCCTAGACGGCAGCCGCCCAACGTTCGAGTCTAACATCTTACAACTAAACGGCACCCGCGAACCAGCTGAAACCCTCACCATAGATGAAACCACCACAGTTAAATGGTTCGCTGTTGACCCAGCCGGTAATGTCGAGAAAAACTACACCCCTACGGACAACGGTCAAAATTACAACAAAGCCACCATTCAAATTAAAAAATAGCTCCCCCCAAAACCTAGCCTGACGACATGAGTCGTGGCTAGGTTTTTTGCGTAATCTGACAAATATATGAAACTTTTTCCTTAAGCAATCGTCTATTCTCATAGAATTCTAATCTAAAACTCATTCTATTATAGGCCCAATTAAGATATAATTGTTCTATAGGTTTATTAATGAAAGGATTTTGTTTATGGAAACGCGCAAGGAAAAGCGAAAGCAAAAACATGGAAGTAAAAAGAAAATTATATGGATTATTATTGGTGTTCTGTTACTTGGTCTAATCGGCTATGGTATTTATTTATATGTAAAATTAAACGAAACGGTTGAGACGATGTATACGCCTCTTGAATCTGACTCAGAAAAGCAAGAAGAGGTCGAAACGCGTTTAAGTGATAAAGATACGGTCAACGTACTATTACTAGGCGTTGATGAACGTGAGGGTGATTACGGCCGTTCTGACACAATGATTTTATTATCATTAAATCCAGATACTGAAAAAATGCTCATGTTCAACATTCCACGTGACACCTTGGTGAATATACCAGGAAACGGTGAAGATAAAATTAATCACTCTTATGCATTTGGAGGCTCCGAACTAGCCGTTCAAACCGTAGAAAACTTTCTAGATACAACTATTCATTTTTATAGTCGAATTAATATGGAAGGGCTCAAAGACGGTGTAGATGCTATTGGTGGTGTTACAGTCAATAACGATCAAGAATTCAGCCATGGTGGGCACCATTTCCCAACAGGTGAAATTACACTAAATGGTGAGCAGGCACTTATTTATTCGCGCATGCGTAAAGAAGACCCACGCGGTGACTTAGGACGCAATACGAGACAACAAGAAATTATTAATGAACTAATCGATGAAGCGATGTCCTTTGAATCATTTACAAAAGTCGATAACATCCTGGACACTTTAGGTTCCAACGTTCAAACCAACGTTGATATGGAAAAAATGCAGCAACTCTTTATGGATTATCGTGGAACAAGGCAAGAGACTGTTAAAGAAGAAATTGCTGGAACTGGTCAAATGATCTATTCAGAATCTGCCGAACAAAATATCTATTACTATGTTGTATCAGATCAAGAACAAAATCGAATTCAGACTCTATTACAAGAGCATATCGAGGAAAAGTAAAATAAGGGAGCCAGTTCACAACTGGACTCCCTTATTTTTTATATACTTCATTTACAAGCTTCTCACTAGCCTGTCCATCATTAAACTCATTCCATTCATTTGAAAACCGCTTAACGTCATCCATGTTAAATTCATGATTCTTAATAATATCAATTAGTTCATCAGTTTGCTTAGCGATGGGACCTGGAACTAATTCCTCATATCGAGCCCAAAACCCTCTTGTTTTAGCATATTCCTCTAAATCATACGGATAAAAAATCATAGGCTTTTCTAATAAAGAAAACTCGAATGGAATCGACGAATAATCGGTAATCAAATAATCACACACAAAAAGTAAATGATTGAGTTCCGGATAATCAGATACATCAATAATAAACTCAGGATAATTATTATTATACTTTTTCAAAATCGCTGGATGGAGCCTTAACAATAAAACGTAATCATCTTTTAGTTCCTGATAAACCTTATTAATATTCAACTTAATGGAATGCTGTTTTAGTTGTGTATCGCGAAATGTCGGAGCATAGAGAATAACCTTCTTGTCGTTTGGAATATTATAGTTTAATTTAATACTTTCCTTCACTTCTTGATGCAATTCTTGATTAAAAAATAGATCAGTTCTTGGGATTCCCGTTCTTAAAAATTGCTGGTCGTTAGCAGCAAAGGCTTCTTTATAAATATCCTCCATCTTCTTCGATCCGACCACGATATAGTGAAATCGATTATAAACTTTCAAAAAACGATCATAAGCTCGGCGACTTCTGAACCGAATAGAGGGGTCCTCTAATCCGAATTTCTTTACAGCACCATTCGCATGCCACAGTTGAATACATTTCACCGAGTCACGAAATGAAGTAGCGGAAAGAAATCCATAATAATTATCAATGAAGACAAACTTACTCGTAGCTAAATGGTAAATACCACGAATAAATGAAATCGGGTTTTGTAGTAGATGGAAATTTAAGATTTTTGTCCGGTTTTGGTGACCAAAATCATAATGTGTCCCATTGGTGTTTAATATAATTGCCTCATGGTCAGTTAACTGAACCACTTGTTCCCATGAATAATAAATATTATCACCAAAAGAAGATACAAATGTTGTTTTTTTGCGAATAGGGAACAATTTAAATATTGTAAACCATAACTTTATATGGAATAAATATATATAGACAAGCAATTCTCTAAACATAAAGCACCTTTTCTTGTAAAAATTATAAAATACATATAAATTTAATATATCATATTTATTGTATTATAGTAATTATCATCTTAGGAGGGACAAGTTTGAAACGTACAGTAGCACTTTTATTATCAGCATGTTTATTACTATTACCTATGACAAGTTTTGCAGAAGAGTTTGGTCCTGAGGAATGGAATCAATATAGGTTGAACAGTGATAAAAATGCTGTATTTAACAGTGATGAATCACCATTAGATTTTGGCCAATTGCAAACTGCAGAACAAATTAGAGCAACGCCTGTTGTAGTAGGAGACAAGTTGTTTGTTGGAAACCATAACTCTGGAGATCTTTTTGCATTTAATTTAAAGTCGGGTGAAGAATTATGGAGAAATCAAGCTCCAAATTGGATTCACTCTGAAATGATTTATAATAATGGTAAAGTCTTTGTAGGCTTTGGGAATCGTTTTTTTCAAGACAATGGAATTAGAGGTACCGGAGAAAGTGGTGTATTGGCCTTAGATGCTGAATCTGGTGAGATTATTTGGAAGTTTAATACTGACGGTGAAGTCATGCCAACACCTGCTTATTATAATGAAAATCTATATATTTCAACTGGTGATCGAAACTTGTATAAAGTCGATGTAGAAACAGGTGAACTTCAGAAAAAAGTCGAAATCGGATCTAGAGTTAGTATGTCGTCACCTAATATTTACAATGACAGCCTATATGTAGGAGGAGCATCCCCTTTTAAATTTTACTCTTATGATTTAGAAAATGATTCAGTAGATTGGGAGCGTTCGTTTGAAAACGTCGTTGCTGGATTGGATGACGTTCCACCAGCTATTGATAGCAATATAGTCGTGACAACTGCAGTAGAAGGAAGTTATGAAGATCCAAATCATATGATTTACGCAATGGATACTGAAAGTGGGGAAGTAGTTTGGAAAGACAGCCTGGGTAAAGGCGACATGGTAAAAAACAATAAATCCGGTGCACCAATAATTTATAAAGGTACTGTATTTGTTGGAAGCCCCATTACAAAAACTTTTTATGCTTATGATTTAGAATCAGGTGAACAATTGTGGGAACTAAAAGATGAAGTAATGAAAGCACCTCCAGTTGCACAAGATGGTGTTGTCTATTTTACAAATGTAAAAGGTATTGTTAATGCTGTAGATACTAAATCAGGGGAATTAATTAACTCGAAAGAATTAGGTGGGACGCTGGCTCCATCTGGCCCCATTATAGTTAACGATACCATTATAGTCGGTAGCCAGGATTCCAATGTCTACATGTTACCTATTTCTGAGCTGGTAGATGAAAGTCAGCTTACTGAACAATCACAAGAAGAAACTACTAATGAAGAAAAAGTTGAAGAAAAGAACAACATGAACCAAATAGTCATGATATCAGCAGTAGTTGTATTAATCATAATCAGTTTATTTATATACTTAAGAGTTAAAAAATAAGGAGAAGCTTTTAGAGCTTCTCCTTATTTAATACTATTTAAATCATCTTTAATTTTAGTTGTCGAAATACCTTCAGTTCTTGGAAGATAAATGACTTCACAATAGTCCTTTAAAAAGTCAAATTCACCTTCCCAGTCATGACCCATGACAAAAATATCTATATCATGTTCTTGTACGTCCTTAACTTTTTGTCCCCAATCATTTTCAGGAATAACCTCGTCGACATATTGTACAGCTTCTAAAATATACTTGCGATCTTCATAGCTATAATAAGCCTTTTTATCCTTAATAGCATTGAATTCATCAGTGGAGACTGCCACAACTAAATAATCACCTAGTGCTTTCGCACGTTTCAATAAATTTATATGTCCTACGTGTAATAAATCAAATGTGCCGTAGGTTAAAACTTTTTTCATTACTTAAATCCTCCTACACGATATTCTATTGAAGTAATAACATTAATTAATATTCTAATGCTTTTAAGAGAAGTGAGCAAGTTAAAATATAATGACATTTAAGTAACAAAAAAGGTAAGTAGCATTGCTACTTACCTAATCTAGTAAACAAATTATTCAATTATATTCACGTAATCTTCACCATCAATTTCATGACCAGCTATCCAAGCTGTATCTCCATTATAATAAATCTTGTACCACTTATAACCGTCAGCTGTCTTTGAAATCAGGTTAGAGTTATCATCTAAAACAGCAGCAATGAATTGGCCACCTTCCAATAAACCAACTTTACTTGCAGATGTAGTAGCATTTTTTCGAACATTAAGAGCTACATCGGCTTGTAATAGGTTTAACGCAGTAGCATATAGTTCTTCACCTTCATCTCTTGCTACCCAACCTTCCAACGAAGAGTCCTTAACTTTTACTTGGTACCAATTGCCACTTTTTCCTAATAGTTCAAGTTCAGTATCTTTATCGAGCACAGTTTCTCTGCTATAACTTGTTGAAGGACCTTTTCTTAAACTTAGTTTTACATTCGTTATACCTGTAACATTTTTAGGATAAGTTGAACTTAAATATTCATTTTCTTGAGGCTGATTTTTATAAACAGGTATATCATAAATTTGAACATCAAAATCAAATAAATCATAGTAATAAGTTTGAAGTTCCGCCCATTTAATGTGTGTTGCATATTGGTGACTTCCAGGATTATCAGGGTTCCACTTCATCTTATATAGCGTATCTTGGCCTCGATCAATCCATTCTTCTCTGATAAATTTCGCACCACCAATAATGGCTTTTTCTGGAGTGAACCAACCTTCTTTGTAAGCCTTCTTAGCACCGCATTCAGTAGGACAGCTATTAAAGGCATGAATTCCGTACATATTAAAAGTTGTCTTAATGTCATTTAACTTGTCACGATTACTATCAGTCACGATTCTTAATTGGTTATTTGTATTTTTACCAACTTCTACACCTTGTGCAAGGTTAGAGGTACCGTTACCAGTCTCGTGTAAAGCATGTCCAATCAGATAAACTTCATTAACTTGATAGTCATTTGCACCTTGGGCAAACGCATTTCCAGTTCCGGTTAAGGTTCCTTTACTAGAAAGCATTTTTTCATTTAATTCATTTCCACTAATTCCTAATGGATAGGACAGAACTAAAAATTGTAAGTATTCCCTAGTTCCTTTTTCGTAATTATTAGAATTAAGATACTTAGCAATGTCAGACCTTGATGCTCGATATCTACCTGCACCATCTTTATGTCCGCCCAAATCGTATTGTATTTCAACAGCTCTGTCAAAATCTGTACCATAATGTGTTTTATCATATGATACATCATTACTTACATCATTGTGGTGAAAATAAGCTTTTCTTGGCTTACTGTTTACAATCACAGTAGCCTCATACCAATTTTCAGAAAATGTTTTAAGTTTTAATGGTGAATTTTTTCCATAGTCTTTCCATACTTTTGATTCTCTTGAAGCCTGAGAATAAGCTTTAGTCGGCTCTTTAACTGCAATTCCCTGTAATGATTCTTGTTCTTTAAACGCATTTTCCACTTGATTGCGTGGAATATATACCTTTTTCTTTTTTCCATTAACAATATTAACGGCTTCATGCCAATTTCGACTTAGAGACTTATAAATTAATACAGAACCTTCATTATAAGTCTTAACTTTGCTTGAATCTTTAGAAGGTCTTTCATAAGTACTTGTTTTGCCGTTAATAGCGATACCTCTTAAATCTTCTTGTTTATCTACTAAGTTATCTACTTTATTAGCAGGTAGGTAACCGGTATGAGGTTCATGGTTTAAGATAACCGTAGCTTTATACCAGTTACTACTATATGTTTCGTATTGTAATATAGAGCCTGCTGAATAGGACTTAAGAGATTTACTGTTCTCTGAAGGGTTAGAATATATTGTTGTATATTCTTGTGCAACCCCTTTAAGACCTGTCGGGTTTTTAATTAGCCGATCAACGTGATTTTTATGGATATAACCAGTATGTGGTTCGTGGTTTAAGATAACCGTAGCTTTATACCAATCAGAAGTATAGGTTTCAAACTTCAGTATGTTACCAGAGTTATAAGACTTTAGCTTTTTAGAACCAGTATTCGCTTCTGCAAAAACACTAGTAGGGTTCTTGAGAGCTACACCTTCTTCATCAGATGGCTCAGAAGTAGCTGTCTCAACATGGTTTTTATGAATGTAACCAGTATGAGCTTTGTTATTCAAGTAAACAGTCGCCTTATACCAGTTAGAAGTAAAAGATTCATACTTCAATATTGTACCTTTGCCATAAGATTTTAAAGGGTCTGACCCTGTTGAGGCACTTGAAAAAACATGAGTATTACCCTCTAAAGCTACACCTTCTAGTTTTTCAGTATTTAGATCAGCATTTTCGACATCGTTTTTATGGATATAACCAGTATGGGCTTTATTGTTCAAAATAACAGTAGCTTCATACCAGTTAGAGTTATAGTCTCTATACTTAAGAATGGATCCTTGACTATAGCTCTTTAACTGCTTCGAATCACGGCTACTATCTTGATAGACATGTGTCTTGTCTTTCAGAGCTACACCTTCATAATTATTGTCCGCATATACTGTTGAAATAGCCATTAAAGTAGCTATTAAAAATGCTGAGACAATAATCAATATTCCTTGTTTTTTTATATTCACTTACAATTCCCCCAATTAATGTTTAAACACTGTGTGTTTGGTAATGTAATGTGAATATAATTGATTTTTAATAGTTTACTAGATTTTAAATAAAACTGCTCAATAAAAAGCCGACTAATTCTATGCAAGTTACTGCCACTTCACCTCCAAATCAAATATGTTACATAGAAATGATAGTGTAATAATATCATAATTTGTTAGAATTTTATACGTGATTTCTACAAAAAGTGACAATAGTCACCCCGTACGTTTAGCAGCTAAACTAACCCCGATCGAAATGATTAGCCAGTGTAAAAAGCCAATTGACGGTATATTTTGGAAAAATGAGATTCCAATACTTTGATAGATTAATAAAGCTAGAAAGAAAGAAGCCGACCATTGTACTATATTTGAATCTAAATTTTTTAAATAGGTTTTCCAAATAAAATACAAAAGAACTATAAACGATAAAAATCCAATAATCCCGCTTTCTAAAAGTGTTTGCAAATATATATTATGGGTATGAACATAGTGCGTACCTTCCATGAAATCAACCGGCCTTATACCGACAAAGTGCCCTACAATTGGTGATTCTTTAAAGTGTTCAATCGACGGAACCCAAATATTTTCTCTTCCAGAAAAGAAGTTTTTACTAAATTGCTCTTGTGACCACTCGTTTAATCCACTTTTATACTTTGTGGAATCTAGCCAAATATAAGCTATGACAAATATAAAGTTAAATGCCATGATGAAATAAAAAAGTAATGAGAATATTTTCTTAGATAGTTTTAAAATACCCATCGAAGCAAGGATTACGACAATGCATAACAAAAGCGACCTAGTTGTCGAGACATAAATTAATAAAACGTTAGCCAAGCTACCTAGGATTAATGCAAGCTTTAGCAAGATATGACTAGGCTTAATGGCAATAACTTGAAAATAAAGTATACTAAATAAAAAGACACCTAACACGTTAGTATTAGTGAAAAAACCAATATATTTTTCTGTTGGTCTACCTTCAATAATCCAATGTGTGAGATAAAGAATCGTTATAATTAATGCCGTGTAACCAAAAACCAAGATATGTTCTTTAGTCCAGTTAATTTTCATAAGTGCTAAGATAAATGCAAACGATAATAATTGATAAGCTAAAGTGGTATCATGAAGGAAATTTTGATTATATAAATGAGTGATTATATATGAGATACTAATTAGTGATATTCCAATATAAATATATAAATAATTTTTATCTAAACCTCTTTGTTGAATGAATAAATATAGTAAAATAATAACTGTAATATAAAGTGTCCAATGATCAGTGATACGCCCATATTGTCTGAATGGCTCGAATGTCATTAAACCTAGGGTGTTAAATAACAATAAATAGAAAAGCAAAAATCCAAGAATATAGTTAATTTTATTATGTAGCTGATTTGACAACATGTTAATTCTCCTATCCTGTAAACTAAAAACTATTATAAGATATCTTTCAATCAATTGTTAGGTGGTAATCATGAATTTTATCAAAAAAATCATCAGAGGGAAAAAGGCTCAAAAAGTGTATCGAATTATATTTAAGTTAGTTGGGTTCTTGCCAAAACAACGTAATTTAGTCATATTTGAAAGTTTTCACGGGAAACAATACAGTGATAGCCCTAGAGCAATCTATGAATATATGAAGGATCATTATTCTGATGCAGAGTTATGGTGGAGTGTCGATCGAAGACACACGGATTTATTTAAAGAAATGGAATTACCGTATGTGAAGAGATTTACACTCAAGTGGTTTTGGTTAATGCCTCGTGCTAAGTATTGGGTTAATAATGTTAGGTTACCAAATTGGTTACCCAAACCTAAAAAAACTGTTTATATACAAACGTGGCACGGGACCCCTTTGAAGCGTTTGGGTGTTGATATTGAAGAAGTTAGGATGCCTGGAACTAGTACTGAAAAATATAAAAAGAACTTTTTGAATGAGTCATTAAAATGGGATTACTTAGTATCACCTAATCGATATTCAACAGAGATTTTTAGAAGAGCATTTGGTTTTAATGGTGAAGTGATTGAAAGTGGTTATCCAAGAAATGATTATTTAATAAATCACTCTCAAAAAGATGTAGAACAAATAAAAGAAGAACTTAATATCCCTTTAAACCAAAAGGTTATTTTATATGCACCAACATGGAGAGATGATGAGTATTACAGTGTAGGGAATTATAAATTTGATATTAAGCTCGACTTAGATAAGTTGAAACAAGAATTTGAAGATGACTATGTCGTTTTATTAAGAATGCACTATCTTATTTCTGAAAATCTAGACCTTTCAGATTATAATGGATTTGCCTACGATGTTTCTGATTATGTTGATATTCGCGATCTTTATATTATTTCGGATATGTTAATAACGGATTATTCATCGGTATTCTTTGATTATGCGAACCTAAAAAGACCTATCATATTTTATGTGTACGATCTACATAAGTATAAAGAAGACCTTAGAGGTTTTTATTTTGACATTGAAGACAAAGCCCCTGGTCCGCTAACGTTTTCAACAAGTGACGTCATCAATCAAATTAAACATCTTGAAGCCAATGGAATACCTGAGGGGTATTATAATGAGTTTTATGAGAGATTCTGTTATTTAGAAGATGGCTATGCATCTAAAAGGGTAGTTGAAACATTTTATAATAACTAGGACTAGACTCACCTTGCATATTGAAGAAAAATATTAGATAATACCACTTGTTTGTATAAGCATAGATTCTTTGGGGAGAAAGAAGGAATCAAAATGAAATCTGCACTAACTGTTTTAAAAGAACAGTTTCAATACTTTCATTTAGTCAGAAGATTATCAGTATATGAATTAAAAAGTAACTCATCAGCCAATTATTTAGGAATGGCGTGGGAAGTTATTCAACCTGGTATACAAATTGCGATATATTGGTTCGTATTTGGTTTTGGTATTAGAGGAAGAGACGATGTAGCAGGAGTTGATTTCTTCCAATGGATGCTAGCAGGGATCGTTGTTTGGTTTTTAATTAGCCAAGGGATTTTAAAAGGGACTAAATCCATTTATTCTAAAATCAAAGTACTATCAAAAATGAACTTTCCAATGAGTGTGATTCCAAATTATATTATTTTTGCCCAATTTTACTCACACTTGTTGTTATTAGTTTTAGTTCTTATTCTCATGCAATTTATAGGATTCCCTTTGTCGATATACATTTTACAATTACCGATTTATACGTTTGGTGTTCTAGCCATATTATTTAGTGTGACATTAATTACATCGACGTTAGCAACGATTGCACAGGATGTTCAAATGTTTATCCAATCTATTATGAGGATGTTATTGTACCTTTCACCTATACTATGGCCATTAAAAACATTACCGGACTGGTTGCATCCCATTATGCAAATCAACCCTTTTTACTACATTATAGAGGGATATAGACAATCGATTTTAGGCCAGGGTTGGTATTTTGTAGAAAATTGGGAGTATTCCCTTTATTTTTGGTCATTATTATTAGTGCTGTTTATAATTGGATCGAGATTGCATTTGAAGTTTAGAAGACACTTTGTGGACTTTATTTAATTGGATGTGACAAGTATGGAAAAGCCAGTAAAAATTAAAAATGTATCCAAAAAATATAAACTTTATGGTCGTAAAATGGAAAGGCTAAAAGATCTGTTGATTCCAGGTAAATCGTATGGAAAAGACTTTTTCGCACTAAAGAACGTATCTTTTGAAGCCGATAAAGGTGACATTGTCGGTTTTGTTGGCGTTAATGGATCTGGTAAATCAACTTTATCCAATATTATAGCTGGAGTAATTCCGCAAACAACCGGAGAAGTGGAAGTTAAAGGTCAAGCTGCTTTAATTGCGGTCAATATTGGTCTAGACCGAAAATTAACGGGTAGAGAAAATATTGAACTTAAATTATTGATGTTAGGTTTCAGTAAAAAAGAAATAAATGAATTAGAAGATGATATTATTGAATTCTCTGAGCTTGGTCAATTTATTGACCAACCCGTAAAGTCATACTCTAGTGGAATGAAATCTCGTTTAGGTTTTTCGATTTCAGTCAATGTAGATCCAGATATATTAATCATTGATGAGGCATTATCAGTAGGGGACAAAGCATTTGCTGAAAAAAGCTTAGCAAAGATGCAAGAATTTAAAGAAGCTGGAAAAACAATGTTCTTTGTCAGTCATTCTTTGGGTCAAATGAAAACATTCTGTGAAAAAGTGCTATGGTTAGAATTTGGGGAAGTTAGGATGTATGGTGAAACTAACGAGGTTTTAAACGAATATGAAGCATTTTTAGAAAATTATAAGAATATGTCAAAAAAACAAAGAAAAAAATTCATGGAACAATCCCGTTTTGAAGAAAATGGTTAAAAAGGCTTATAGCTTATGGCTATAAGCCTTTTTATTATAAGAGATGATACTGAATATTTTAATCAAAAACAGGGTACTAATGAATATGAATAATAATTATAGTTTAAGAAGGTGAAGCAATTGAATTATGTAGTGACCTCAACCTTACCACCTACATTTGGTGGTAGAACGAAAGCGTTGTTAAATAGAACGAGACTATTAATGGAAAACGAAGATTTTGATTTTACGTTAATTTCAACAAATTTCAAATCTAATTATCAGGAAATTTATGATTTATATGTTAATAAACACTATGTACCACAGAATGTGAGATTTATGAATATTTATGATTTTTTGAGAGGGAATGAAGAACCTAAACCTACACAAAAGCACCCTGTAGAAGAAGAAGGGTACGAAGTGCAAAAGGTAAGTAAAAAAAAGAATGCTTACCGTTACTTTAAAGATGGTATATATGTTATGTATAAAAGTTATACTCACACAGGTGGGCAGCTGAATTACATTGATTATATATCACCAAATTCAAGTGTCAGAATCATGCGAAAAGATTATGACCTAAAAGGCTATTTATATAGGGAAATTCATTATGTACCAAATTCATTAAACAAGACTCAAGAAATCATGTATACTCAGAGCGGAAGTCCGTTTATTAATAGAATATATGATGGCACTGATAAGAATAATATTAAACACGTTGTTTATTTTGATGGTGAAAATAGTCAGTTCTTTAAAGATGAAAGTGAATTTATTAAATTTTGTTTTGAAAAGATGATTGAATCTAACAGCAATGTCATTTGTGACGTGCGAAAACTAGATCAACCGCTTAATGAAGCAGATATTCATAACTGTCAGAAGATCTATTTACAACATTCGACATTTCATGAGCTCAATAAACCTGAGAAACTTAGAGGATCATTTAAATATTTAAAAGAGCATGCCAAAGAAGCAGATCGAATAGTGCTTTTAACGGAGGAACAAAGGAAGAACTGGGAATCAGTAACAGGTGTAACTGACAATACTGTAACCATCCCGCATAGTATATCTTTAACACGTGAACCAACAGAAACGCGAGATAAGAATAAATTTGTCATAATGGGAAGATTAGATGGGAATAAACGAATTAACCATGCGATGAAAGCTTTCTCATTAGCAGCAAAGAAAAATAAAGATATATATTTAGAAGTTTATGGTGAAGGTGACTTACTAGATGAACTGAAATCATTTAGAGATGAACTGAGCCTTCATAAACGAGTGGTATTCAAAGGTAGGACAGATAACCCTGATCAAGTATTTCAAAGTGCACAAGCTTCTTTATTTACAAGTAAATATGAGGGTTTTGGATTAGTTGTTCTAGAAAGTCTAGTAAATGGATGCCCAGTTATAAGTTATGATATAAAATATGGCCCAAATGAAATGATTGAACATGACAAGTCTGGCTTTTTAGTAGAACCTAAAAATGTTGAGGAAATGTCGGAATATATTTTAAAGGCTGTGGATAAGAAATTTGATGTCCAAGTTGACCGTAAATATAGTCATGAAAGCTTTGTGAAACAATGGGCAAAATTGTTGCAACCTAATAAAAAACCATTTAGCCAAAAGTTAAAAGCTCTATTTAATTACTCTTAAGTAAAGTAGGTAGGATTTTAAAAAGTAGTTTTTTAATATACAATTATGGATAAAATCATTTCTTAACGAAACGGAGTATTCGGTATGAACGTCATCCAGAATATTGGAAAAGCAATTTCGCCTTATAATTATGGGACTCTAAGTATGACTCAATTGAAAAGTGATGATCGTCAGATTACGATCAACATTCAGATTGATAAGGACTTACCATCTTTCTCAAGAAAAAATACGTCTTTAAAATTTTTAACAACAGATCAAAGTTCAGAGGAATTCACTATTCCTGTTGAATCCATTGTTTATTTAGACCAAGATAATGAGTTGCAGTTTACATTTAATTTAAAGGAATTCATTCAAAATATAAAGGCTAAAGAGCAATCTTGGTATCTACAAATTATAAAAAAGGACCTCTTCAAAGTTAACGTCTATAATGTCAAAACTTCTAAGTCTGTTAGGTCATTACTACATACTCAAAAAGTATTTCGTGAAGGGTTTGTATTAACCCCATCTAAGGATGAACACCATAAGTTTGTTTTGGATCAATCATATGAATTTAGTTCAATGAATATCAATCACTTAATTAATTCGGTTGAAAGTGTTCAAAAGAAAGAAAACGGTATGTTAGTACAAGGAAGAGTTAATGATCAATTACTAAGTTTATATAAGCCTGACGAAATATATTTTGTCATGAGAGAGCGAGAAAAGACACGTTCTAATGTCTATTTAATTAGGTGGAACTCAGACTCAAAGTGGAGTGTTGAAATACCTTACGACGATCTACCAAAGAAAAATAGAACACTTGATTTTTATTTTAGTATTAAAAAAGAATCTTCTTATTATGAATTCCGTGTCAAATTAATTGAGAACGTAGATTTTAGTGATAGTGTAGCCTATTTACCACATTATCTAAAGGGTGCAATGGAATATAAACCTTATCAAACTGAATTATATTCTTTTTCAATAAAGGCTAAGTCTAAAACTGCAAAATTAGAAGATCTTAAGATTAATAATGATTGCAATAGAATAAAGGGGATTATCAGAAGTGACTTGCAATTTACTAACGAGACAAACTTAGTATTTAAAGAACGTGATGCAAATACAGAACTTTTATATCCTGTATCGCTTAAATACAAAAGAGGGAATTACTACTTCGACTGCCCTATTAATAAATTAGACTTATATCAAACTGAATATCATATTTATGATGTCTTTATAGAACATGTACTAGAAGAAAATCGGTTATTAATTCGCTTAAAGTCATCTGATGAGCAAATTAAGTTTGATACCATGATTGAACAAATTAGTGGTGATCAATTATTTCAAATGGAATTTTATATTACGGCAAATAATCGATTATCATTTCGTTCGATACCGGCTCCTATTAATAATCAATTAACTTATGCTGAGTTTGAGAATGAACAGTTAATTATTAAAGGAGAGGCCTATTTAGAAAGAAGATCAAAAATAGATATTCAAGATCAACAATTAGAATTGATTTTAAGGAATCGAGAGACTGATAAAGAGTTAGCTTATGAACAAAGTGTGCCGAATATAGACATCGGAGTTCCTTTTAATGATTTAGAACAACTAATTCATGAACCTAAAGAAATTGTCGATGTGTTTGTTCGAATTACGTCAAATACTTATGTAAAAGAAGTAAAACTTGGCTTTGAGGAATTCGAATATTTTAAAGATGATTATTTAACCAAAAGTATAATAAAAGGTCACGATAAATCGATTCAAATATATTTAACGATAACACCAAGCGGTAATTTAAAAGTTGAGTCTTATAGACAATCAAATAAATTTATTGATTTATTACATGAGATAAATGAAAGTGATGAATCGGTTAATGACATCTGGATTGTAGGAGAAAGACCGGATACTGCTCAGGATACGGGATACCACTTTTTTAAGTTTTTACGTGAAAATTATCCGGAGAGAGAAGTATATTATGTGATTGAAAAAGACTCAAAAGATGTAGAAAACGTGTTGCCGTTAGGTAATGTATTATTTATAGGTACAGAAGAACATGTTGAAAAAAGTTTACAAGCAAATGCGTTTTTCTGTTCTCATGATATCGAATATATTTTGCCATTTAAAAATAAAGATATGAAGAATTACCGTAATGGTTTAAGAGTATTTTTGCAGCATGGTGTTTTAGGTAGAAAAAATGTAGAGTACCATAAAACCTACTATAAATATCCGTTTGATATTTTCTGTGTTAGTTCAGAAGATGAAAAGAAAATGGTAATAGATGAATTCCATTATGATGAAAACGAAGTTAGGGTGACAGGCTTATCAAGGTTTGATAACCTTTTTAGTTATAAAACAGAGAATAAGATACTATTAATACCAACTTGGAGAGAATGGCTAACGACGAAGGAGAAATTCGAGGAGTCTGAGTATTTTCAAAGATACAAATCACTTATACAAGACCCGCGTTTAAATCAGATTTTAGAACAACATCAATTAAAGTTAGATTTTTACTTGCATTACAGAATGCAACAATATTTAGAAGAGCTTGATTTAGAAATCCCTTCTAATGTTCGGATTGTAAAAGCTGGTGAAGAAAAAGTTCAAGATCTATTAAAAACAAGCAAACTAATGATTACGGATTACTCCAGTGTATCTTTTGATTTTAATTTTATGGAAAAGCCAATAATATTTTATCACTTTGATTTCAGGCATTTCTTTTCTAAAGGAATGTTAAGGCCGAGAGATGAAACGTTTTTAGGTGATATCGTTCATACACAACATGACTTAATAGACACTCTTGAAGGATATATTAGTGCTAATTTTAAAGAAAAAGATGAAGTATCTAATCGTAAAGACCAAATTTTCACCTACATTGATCGTAATAACAGTGAACGTATATTAGCAGAAGCCCTATTACATTCCAAAATGCTGTCATAAAATGTAACCTTCTGTCGTAAATAATTTATGATATAATTTACAAGGGTAATATATATCATTATAATCTACTTGTAGTAATTGACTAGGAGGTACATACAGTATGACACAATTAATCGAGGCTCACGGAGGCGAATTAGTTAACCGTGAATTACAAGGTGCTGAGCGTGAACAAGCACTAAAAGAGGCTGAAGATTTAAAAGTTTTAGAAGTGAATAACTGGGAAATTTCTGATATCGAATTAATCGGTATCGGTGGCTTTAGCCCATTAAAAGGATTCATGGGTCAAAAAGATTATGAAAGTGTCGTTCAAAACACTCGTCTAGCAGATGGAACGGTTTGGAGTGTTCCGATTACGCTATCTGTCACAAAGGATGAATCAGATCTATACAACGTTGGAGAGAAAATTGCACTTAAAGGTGCTGATGGTGTAATTTATGCAACACTAACTGTTGAAGAGAAGTATGAAGCTACTAAACAAGAAGAAGCACAAAACGTTTATGGCACAACAGAATCAGAACACCCTGGTGTTAAAAAACTCTACGAACGTGGCGACATTTATATAGGTGGCCCAATTACATTATTAAACAGACCAGGTCATGGTGAGTTTGAGGATTTCTATATGGATCCATCTGAGACGCGTCAAATGTTTAAAGACTTAGGTTGGAAAACAATTGTTGGTTTCCAAACGCGTAATCCAGTTCACCGTGCGCATGAGCATATTCAAAAAACAGCACTTGAAGCAGTAGATGGGCTACTACTTAACCCATTAGTAGGTGAAACAAAATCAGATGACATTCCAGCAGATGTCCGTATGGAAAGTTATCAAGTGATTTTAAAGAACTACTACGTGGAAGACCGTGTACGTTTAGTTATTTACCCAGCTGCGATGCGCTATGCTGGTCCTAAGGAAGCGATTTTACACGCGATTGTACGTAAGAACTATGGTTGCACACACTTCATTGTCGGTCGTGACCATGCGGGTGTTGGTGACTATTACGGCACGTATGATGCCCAAAAATTAATCGAGCAGTATGAGCAAGAATTAGGTATGACGATCTTTAAGTTTGAACACGCATTTTATTGCACCGTTTGTGAGAATATGGCATCTGCTAAGACATGCCCTCATGACAAAGAAAACCATGTTCATTTAAGCGGAACGAAAGTACGCGAAATGCTACGTAATGGTGAGCGTCCACCGAAAGAATTCTCAAGACCAGAAGTAGCAGATGTGTTAATTAAAGGAATGCAACAAGTATAAAGGGGTATTATCCCAATGACCTTTGAAATGGTTTTTGTATTAATTGTGGTACTAGCCATGTTAGTCGGGCTTCTATTTGAAGTTGCCCGGCCTGACATGGTTGTTTTTTCAGCATTAACAATATTACTTATAGCGGGCATATTAACACCTCAAGAAGCTTTGAAAGGTTTCTCTAACGAGGGTATGTTAACTATTGCTCTATTATTTGTGGTAGCAGGTGCTGTGAAGAAAAGCGGTATTATAGATCGCTTAATTCAAAAATGGCTTCAAAATACTAGCACGATGGCTGGAATGTCAGGGAAATTCTTTGCTCCATTATCGTTTTTCTCTGCTTTCTTAAACAACACACCCATTGTTGTAACCTTCACCCCTGTGCTACGTAAATGGTGTCAAGATAAAGGGATTGCACCATCCAAGCTATTAATACCGTTATCTTACGTCACCATATTAGGCGGTACCATGACGTTAATGGGGACGTCTACGAATCTAGTAGTACATGGGATGCTGAAGGAACTTGGGTTTGATGGATTTTCATTTTTTCAATTAGCCATTGTAGGGGTGCCGATTACATTAGTCGGGTTAATCTATTTAACAACAATTGCCCCCAAAATATTGCCTTCATATAAAAGTTTTCAAGATAAAATGAAGGAAAATACGAGGGAATACATGGCTGAGTTGACAGTGGGCAATGACTTTCCTCATGTCAATCAGACCGTTAAAAAAGCCGGGTTACGTGATTTAAAGGGTCTATTCTTGATAGAAATTATTCGAAATAATGAGATTGTATCACCAGTAGGGTCAAATACGATTATCCGCCCTGGCGATCGCCTTATTTTCACAGGTCTCATATCAACAATTGCTGATTTGGAGAAAATGAAAGGGTTGTATTTAGAGACGGGGACGCATTTAAGACTTGAGGATCTTAAGAGTGGGAATGGTGAAACACAGTTACTAGAAGCTGTTGTATCTCATGATTCATCATTATTGTCTAAAACGATTAAACAATCACATTTCCGTTCCAAATATGATGCGGGTGTCATAGCTGTACATAGAAACAATGAACGAATTAAGAGTAAGATTGGTGATATCGTTTTAAAACCTGGGGATACACTATTATTGCTCACAGGTGCTGATTTTATAGATAAGCATCAATATTCAAATGATTTTTATGTGATATCATCACTCGGAACACCGAAGGAACTAAATGAAGACCCAGTTAAAGGCTGGTTCTCAATAGCAGTCCTAGTGTCTATGGTAGTATTGGTAGCCTTGGGAATCTTGAGTATGTTTAAGGCTATGTTATTAGCGGTTCTCATTTTATTTATCGGTAAGGCAATTACACCAGAAGAAGCAAAAGGATATATACAATTCCATGTCTTATTATTAATAGCCAGTGCTATTGGAGTTGGGGCGGCCATGACGGAAACAGGACTAGCACAATTAATGGCGCAGGAAGCCTTGAATTTAATTGAGCCATTCGGAATGGTTGCCGTGATTTTATTAGTTTATCTATTAACGAATATTTTTACCGAATTAATCACGAATGCTGCAGCAGCTGTCTTAATGCTTCCGATCGGGATTGAAATGGCCAATCAGCTAAACATTGACCCTATGGGGTTAGCTATAACCATTGCCATAGCAGCATCAGCTAGTTTCGTTACACCAATTGGTTATCAGACAAACTTGATTGTGTACGGACCTGGTGGTTATAAATTTAGCGACTATATAAAAGTAGGATTACCATTATCATTAATTGTGATGATTGTGACAACATTTATTATTACTCAAACATGGGTTTAGGAGGATTATAATGACAAAATCAGAAAACATTGTATGGCATGACTCAAAAGTCGTAAAAGAAGAGCGCCAAAAACTTAACGGACACAAAAGTGCTGTCGTGTGGTTTACAGGTTTATCAGGTGCAGGTAAATCCACGATCTCAGTAGAGGTTGAAAAGGAACTTTATAAGCAAGGGGTTCATACGTATCGCTTAGATGGTGATAATGTGCGCCATGGCTTAAATAATAACCTTGGATTTAGCGCAGAAGACCGTGCTGAAAATATTCGTCGGGTGGGCGAAGTTGCTAAGTTAATGGCAGACGCTGGGTTACTTACTCTAACTGCTTTTATTTCACCTTATCGTGAAGACCGTGACAAAGTTCGTGAAATTATGGATGATGGAGAATTTATCGAAGTCTTTGTTAAATGTGATCTAGATGTATGCGAATCCAGAGATCCAAAAGGGCTTTATAAAAAAGCCCGTGCTGGTGAAATCAAAGGGTTTACAGGAATTGATGATCCTTATGAAGAACCAAATAACCCTGAAATAATCGTTGAATCGGATAAGAACTCAATAGAAGAATGTGTTCAACAAGTCGTCAATCACTTAAAAGCAAAAGGCTATCTAGAGGTATAAACAATGTTAAAAGAAGTTGTAGATATTTCTATTAATGCTGGTAAAGAGATCATGGAGATTTATAAAAAAGACTTCGATGTGGAGTATAAGGAAGATGAATCACCTTTAACAACGGCTGACCAACGTTCGCACGATGTCATTATGAAAGGGTTAACTCAACACTTTCCTGACATACCAGTTCTCAGTGAAGAGGGAGCAGACATTCCTTATGACGAACGAAAGAACTGGGAGAAATTCTTTTTAGTCGACCCACTTGATGGTACGAAAGAATTTATTAAGAAAAACGGTGAATTCACGGTTAACATCGCTCTAATTGAAGGTCATTATCCATCGCTAGGCGTTATTTATACACCTGCATTAGATATTTTATATATCGGTGTTGAAGGTAAAGGCGCTTATAAACTAAAGGATGCTTCTAAAGCTACCTTTACAACTGATGAAGACTTATATCAAGTAAGCGACAAACTACCAATCGTAGAATCAAAAGAAACGGTTAACGTTGTTGCAAGCCGTTCTCATATGTCACAAGAAACTGAAGACTTTATTAATAGTCTAAAAGAAAAGCACGATGACGTTCAGACAGTTTCATCAGGCAGCTCGCTAAAATTCTGCTTAGTGGCAGAAGGCGAAGCAGACTATTATCCAAGGTACGCACCGACGATGGAATGGGACACGGGTGCCGGTCAAGCCATTGTTGAGGCTGCAGGTAAAGACGTGATTCGTTATGGAGATGAAGAACGATTTTATTATAATAGAGAAAACCTTAAAAATGGATGGTTTTTAGTAAAATAGCAGGGATTAGCCCTGCTATTTTTTGTAATTAATGAAAAAGGTCTGAAAACAAAAAACTTTGTAGCTTTTCGACAAGTTTCGATGTATATTAATTTAGAAAAATGGTCTGAAGTTGACGTTTAGGGGTCTGAAGCCGTGAAAAAAGGTCCTGAAATAGAGGTGGATTCGTAATACAAAGAAAGAGGCTGGATTAATCGTAACGGGTTCCGTTCAGAAGTGCTCAGAGACAGAAACACTACTATTTCACAAGTAAAAATCGCATATATTTCATGCATGTTATATTGCTGATATATCTAGGAATTATAAGGTGTTAATATATAATCACTTTCCAAATCACTTGGCTATTCACAGGGGTTGAAATAAATATTGTTGTAGAAATGAATTGAATGATTTCAATGTGATTGTTATTTTTAATCAAGGTTTAAATGGAAAGTTATGTTAAAATTATATTTAAAGTTGGGGTTTCAGTTTAAATGATCAACGAAGGAATTTGGGAGGGATTGTGAATGAGAGAAAAATTTAAGAGGTTAATGGTTTTCGGCTTACTATTAAGCTTAATTGGATTAATATTAATGTTCTCCAGTGTTAATTTTGGAACATCACTTGCTCAAAAATGGCAATTTGAACGAGGTGTAGTAGAACCCTGGTTTGGAACTGTTGTTGAAGGCTATACGAATATGTTTTTATTTTCAGGCAGTATATTTTTGGGGAGCGGACTGTTAACTCTTATACTTGTTTACTATACTGTCGTCAATTCAAAAAATTAAGAGCTTATTAAAGTATTTGTAGTTGAAGAAGGAAAATACAAGCTAAGGACTTAGAAGAAAAGCTAAGTCCTTTTTTGTGTGGTCAATAATGTGAATTATATTGTATTTTTTATTGCGTTTTAAGGTATTGCACCTCACAACGGACCAGTTAGAATTAGCCCCTGCTATTTTTGTTTAATGAATGAAAAAAGGTGCTGAAACAGAGATGAATCTGCAATACAAAAAAGAGGCTGGGTTAGATCCCAGCCTCAATATAAATAATTATCGGGTAAGTTAACATTGTCACGTTGACTTAGCTTAATATTATCCTCTTTGTAGCGCTCACGTATTTTGCGCTGAATGTCTTCGGGTAAAGTATAACGTTTGTAATGAATTTTGTAACTGATCTTGTTTTGTAAAAATGGACGCGGCCAGAGTTTACCAAATCGTTTCGTTTTTTTTGGCTTAATTCTACCATTCGGGTTTTGCTTAGAGTAGAAGAAATAATTCAAACGACGTGCAATTTTCGCTTGTAAAACACCATAACTCTTATTAGCAGGATAATCATCGTAATCAGGTATTTTCTTAACACCTATATAATTTAACAGTGCCAATAAATAGCCTTTTTGATCTTTTTTAAGATTCTCATAGATGAATAAGTAATAATCTTGTCCAAAGATCTCTTCAACTAAATCAAGATATTCATTGTATTTATATTGGTCTAATACCTCGTGTTTTTCAAGCTTATCCATATAATCTTCGGCTTGCTTATAGCCACCCATATGCAAGTGTTGAACATATAAAGAGGTCATCATCTGAACTTGTTCTCGGATACCGATGATTAACTTCACGTCATATTGATCTTCAGGAAACACACGTCTAAGGTCTTTTAGAATCGTAGCCGCCTTTTTAGGTTTCTTTTGCTTAAAAGGGCTACCCGATAAACCTTCATAAGATATTAAAGTCGGTTTGCCTTCCTTGCCTAGTTCATCAAACCTATTTCTGATTTCTAAAATATCTTCATCTTTGAGTTTTCTAACACGCAAACGATATAACTCATTTTTTATTTTTTTGTTTTTAATGTGTTTTACCTTCTTTAAATTCGGGAAAATACTATTTTGTAAAAATGTCGTAGCTGTCTTATGATAGCCAACATGTAAATAGATTGTTTTTTTCAACTGTCAACACCCACTTTGTATGTAGTACGCTTGATAAATTATAAATCAATTCTAGGTATGTCGCAATGAGTCTTAAGAAATATTATACAGACCGATAAGTCTTAATGAACGCATGTGCGGCTTGAATATGGGAATGATGATTTATGATATATTTTTTCCCTTGCTGAGATAATCGATCTTTAAAATTCGGATTATTGATTAGAGTCGATATTAAGCTTGTGAGTTCATTTATATCTTTCTCTTGAAAAAGTAACCCATTTTCCTCATGACGGATTAATTCTTTTAATCCTCCAATTGCACTAGCAATAACAGGAGTACCAGAAGCCATTGCCTCTAAAGCAGCGATCGAGGTCGCCTCTTCAACGCCTTTAGTATGAATGCTAGGAATAATAACTAAATCACTCAGTTCAAATAAACCAATCATATCAAAATGAGGGACAGAACCTAAAAATCTCACATACTGGTTTAGGTCATTCTGGTGAGTATATTCTTGTAGTTGTTCTAAACATTCGCCACTTCCAGCATAAACTAACATAAAATCTTGTCGATCTTGAATTAACTGTTTTATGGCATACAGAGGATAGATCACACCGTTTTTTTCAGTTAGCCGTCTCGGAATGAGAATAATATGTTTCTCTGAAGGGAGTTCATATTTCATTCTAATAGATTGAATGTCAGACTTAGATAAATCAAATTTAGACGTATTAATGAAGTTAGGAATCACATTAGCTTCTCTGTTAACCTCGGTCTTAATATATCCTTTTAACCTCTGGTCGACGCATATAATCTGATCAGCTGATTTATAAGCATAACGCTCGTACCGCTTGAATTTCCTAGCGTAAGTTGAATGCTCCTGAACAGCTCCTCGACTGATTGCCTCATAGGTGTAATAACCATGTATAGTCTGAACAACGCGTATCCCGTGTCCTCGAGCAGCTAAAGTTGCAAAAATATCTTGTGTATTAATAACATCATAACCGTTTCCTATTTGTCTTAATCTATTTCGAATAAATAACTGACGTCGATCGTCACTATATAATTGCCCTTTCCCAGGGGAGAGTTTATTTAATACATAACCTGGCCCACGAATCGCCAAAAAGTTTCTAGTGTTAGAAATCTCAGAGCCTGAGAGTACATCAACATGATGTCCCAACTCTTCTAACCCTTGTTTCAAGGTTGTTATATGAGTGGACAAGCCACCTTCGTGAGGGTAATTGAAGATGGTCGTTAACAAAATCCGCATGACTACGTTCCTTTCATATCTTCAAGCATTCGAGTAACTTCTTTTTGTAACAATAAAAAGTAGAACCCAAATGTTATTAGAGTTGTAATCAAAAATGAAATATACTGCCAATCATTGATTAAAGGCCTGAGCAACTGTATGACCAAACCAATCAAAGTAATTGAAAACACAGCTTTAGCTATTATTGACAGATTAAGGATGAAATAATCTTTTCGAATAAAATAATAATAGTAAATCGTTTGAACGAACATAGAAAACGATGTCGCAACTGCAATGCCATTAATGCCAATGTACTGAGCCAAAATAACACTTAATAAGATGTTGATTGTAACCCCAATCAAACTGCCGTACATAACGTTACGATAACGTTCATGTGCATAAAAATGATGAACAAAATATTCGCGAGTCGCAAAAAATAGCAACCCAACAGTGTAAAACAATAAAGCGCCTGATGTTCTAACGGTCGCTTCCACTGAGAAGGCCCCGCGCTCATAAACGATCTTAATAATCGAATCAGACTCTAGTAACATAACCAACATGATCGGCAAGGCAATGAGTAAAATAACATTAAATCCATTTGCGATAAGTTCTCGGTAATAGTTTAAGTTATTTAATTTTAAAGCACGTGTCATTTTAGGATAGAAAATCGTTGTAATGGGCATCAGCAAAATGCTCAACGGTATCCACAACAAACGATAGCTATAATTAAGTGCTGCAATTCCGCCTTCATCTAAAAAGGAAGCCACCACGCGGTCTACTAGTAGATTTAATTGTAAAGCTAAAGCCGCGATGATGATCGGAAAAATGGGCTTTAGTTTCTTAAGTTGACTTTTAAAATGTACGTTTTTAAAACTTGGCCATAATAATGATTTTTCTTTAACTATTGAAAATTGGTATAAGAATTGACCGATGCTACCAACCAAAATGCCTAATGCAACACTGTAAATATGAAAAGTTGAATAAAACATTACGATGATCAAGATGGTTACAACATTATTAACCACCGGCCCAACAGCAGGTGGTGTGAAGTGATCATTTGCGTGAAAGATCACCTGTGTTAAGGAATTGAGCGTCATGAAAATTAACACTGGGATGATAATGACCGAAAGCCAACTAGTGACTAAACTCTCTTGAGAATTAAAGCCTGGCGCAATGACCATGACAATGGGTTGAATCAACAATAGAATGGCGGTCAATAGACCAAAAGAAATCGTTATAAATAGAAAACTATATTGTTGAAACACCCGTCTTCCAGATGATGCAATATAAGCTGGTAACAACTGTCCCTGAATAGCTGTTCCAATAACCGTAAATGCAATAGTCGGTATAATCAGCGCGACATAGATCATGTCAGCCATTAAACTCGCGCCGAATAACGATGCAATAATCGCCTCTCTGACGAAACCTAACAGTTTACTAATCAATGTTAATATTGCAATCCAGCTAAATGCTTGGAAAAATGTCTGTCGCTTAGCCATATTTAATCTTCCTGCCTTGAAGGGTTGATCAACCAGCCTAATAGTGTATAGAACCAAAGCATAAAAGTTTTATCCTCTAGGGTGTTATAGTATAGACATGAAATCATTAGAACGATTAAAAATAGACCGAAAAGTCGCCGTTCCTCTTGATAAAAGTCTTTCCATGCCACCACACATAGTCTGACAAGAAAAATAATTAACAACAAAGCTCCCACAATTCCTGTCGAAACTAAAATATGTATATACTGATTATCAGAATATATATCTTCATCAATATCATATTGGTCATAAATGGGCGATGGGAAACGTTGAGTGGCTGAATCTCCAAAAGTTGCGAAACCCGTCCCAATCACTGGATGGTCTTGAAATACTTCAATTCCTTTATCCACAATGTATAGACGCCCCCAATTTTTGCTTGATTCAATAGTCGAATCCGAAAACATCATCTCAAGCCGTTCGAATAAACTATATGATTCACTCTTTTTTCGTTTTTTGTTTTTTTTCTGCTCTGTTGTCGCATCATTCTGTATGTATTCGGCGCCATATTCAACGGGGTAAGTGACAAATAAGAAGCTAAGGACTCCAATCAGTCCAATCTTAATGATCAGTTTCCAACTCCTCGTCATTATGATATATACCATCAAGGCAATTAGAAAAGCTAATATAGCTCCTCGAGAAACCGTTAATAATACGGTAGATAAAATCGTGAATTGAACTAATCTAAGAAAAAACTGATTCACAGATAGCCTAATAACAGGCAAGAAAGATAATGCAAATACCGTAAGCAAATACATAGCTAAAACATTAGGGTTGGCAAGAGCACCATATACACGTGATGCGTTTTGCGATGATAAATCCCAGCTTGCCCAAGCAGCTGGGAAAACGACGTCTTTTCCAAAAAGCTTCTCGAATAATCCATATAAGCTTATGATAAAAGCTACAATCAGACTAATATTGAGTATGTTAACGAGGTCACGTTTGAGCCATATGCTAGATGTAAATACTAGAACTAGTAATGTCATTATCACTAAAGCTCTGACTTCCATTAAAATCGGAATGATCGCTTGATTAGACACCAACAGTGCGCTGACACTTCCAACTAGTACAAATAAGAAAAAATACATAAAAAATGAAAGCTTTTTAAATAAGCTTTTTATAGCATGACGTTCAACATAGAGAATGACAAGCACTGATGAAATAATAACCACATCACCTAAGAACGTTAAACCTGAGTTAAGTTCAATTAATAAAGGCCTTAGGGGATAGTAAATAAATAACAACGCTATATTCGTTTTTAAATAAGCGTAACTTAACAGCACCATGCCCATAATGATCAAGTAACCAAGCCATGTTTGTGGTAAAATGACAATAGCAAATAATGAAATTAAATATAATAACAATAATTTATAAGAAAAAAGCATATTAGACACTCCAAAATGTTGAAAGGGTTTCGAATACATATGAATAAGCAAGTTGAAATACTAAATGTTCCATTTATACATACAACACATAAGGAATTTCTAAATGAAATAACCTCTCCACACAACCATCCAATACACGTTGTCACAGCGAACCCCGAAATCGTTATGTATGCAAAAGAACATCCGGAATATATGAGAACCATTAAACAATCAGATTATATTATTGCAGATGGAATTGGTATTATTATTGCCTCAAAAATGATAAACAAACCTTTACCAGAGAGAATTCCAGGGTTTGAATTAATGGATGATTTATTAAACTACTCAAATGAACATAAGAAGAGAATTTATTTACTCGGAGCGAAAGAGCATGTCGTTCGTAATGCGCAGCAACAAATTAAAGAAAAATATCCAAACTTAACAATCGCTGGGTATCATCATGGTTATATCGACACCGATAATTTGGAAGTGGTCGAAGAGATTAGACAATCAGAAGCGGATTTTATTTTCGTAGCTTTAGGATATCCAAAGCAAGAAGAATGGATTACTAGGCACAAGGCAAAGCTAAATAAAGGAGTACTCATGGGAGTTGGAGGAAGTTTTGATATTTGGGCAGGAGAAGCAAAGAGAGCGCCAAAGATTTGGTTAAAGTTAAACCTCGAATGGTTATACCGGCTATTAACCAACCCAACACGACTGAAAAGAATGTTAAAGCTGCCTCAATTTCTTATACATGTACTTAGGGGAAAATAAAGTTGCAAAGGAAGACCCTATTTGCGTGTATTACATTTAAATACTGGGAATGAAAATGGCGGTGGCATGCACCACATTTTATCCCTATTATCTCAATTTAATGACGGAGAGGTCATATTAGGTCTCTTTGAGCACGGCGAAATGATGGAGCAAGCGTTACAAAAAGGTATCCCTGTTGTCTTATTCGAACAACAGAACCAAAAAGACTTAACCATTATATTCGAAGTTATTCGTTATCTAAAAGAGTTTGAGATAGACTTTGTCCACACTCACGGACCAAGAGCAACTTTTTTAGCAGCTCTTATGAAAACATTTATTAAACAGCCTATACTAACAACGATTCATAGTAACCCGAACGATGATTTTAGCGGTCAAGGCATTAAAGGAAAAATGTTTTATAAGTTATATAAATGGGCATTTAAATCAGTAGATCATTTTTTGGTCGTCTCAGATGAGTTTTCAACGGTTATGAAAAATGATTTTCAAATCGAAGAACATCAGATTTCTACTATTTGGAACGGTATAGTATTTGAACCGGATCAAATCAACCGATTAAACAGAGAAGATTTAGGCTTCTCAAACCATGATCTACTCATAGTCATGATTGCTCGTTTAGAACCTGTTAAAAGGCACGATTTAGCAATAGAAGCGTTTGAGCACTTATCACAACATCAACCTAATGCACAACTGCTATTAATTGGAGAAGGAACGCAGAAAGATTATATTAATCATTTGATTAAACAAAAAGGATTGCAAAACAAAATCCACTTATTAGGGTATCGAGAGGACGCTCAAAATGTATTAGAATTAGCAGATGTGTGCTTATTAACGTCTAAAAGCGAAAGTTTTCCAATTGTACTGCTTGAAGCGGCAAGAGCGAAAGTACCGATTGTAACGACAAATGTAGGCGACGTTAAACAACTGATCCCTAATGAGGATTACGGTACTGTCGTGAACCGAGTAACACCAGAAACCTTATCACAAGCTATTTATAACACAATCCAAAAAGAAACATCACAACAAACAGAGCGGCTATATCAACATGCGAAAAATCACTATTCACTGCAACATTTTTACACTCGTGTTCGTCAAATATATGAGAACTTAAATAATGAGCAAATACAATGTAAAGAATTTGTAAAGAAATATCAGTAAATATATGTTAAAATACTCGTTAGTTAATTTTATCTTGAGAAAGGTGACAACTATGTCTTACACAAGTATCATTATAGGCTTTGTATTAACATTCTTATTAACACTCATTACAACGCCATTAATTATATATATTGCTAAAAAATTAGGATATGTTGATCGACCTAATGATCGGAAAAAGCATAATGGTGATATTCCGTTATTAGGTGGTTTGGCTATTATTATCCCTATTATAGGTGGATTACTTTACTTCCAACCTGAACATTATAGTCTACTGGCTATAAGTATTGGTGCTGTCTTAATAATCGCATCAGGGATTGCAGACGATATTCTAAATTTAAAACCAGTCACGAAGTTATTAGTTCAAGTCACAGCCGCTGTGGTTGTGTTATCATCTGGCATTATGATCGAAAAAGTCACGGTACCATTTTTAGGTAGTGTAGATATCGGGCTCTTTGGATATGTTCTCACGGTTCTTTGGATTGTTGGAATCACGAATGCCATGAACTTAATTGATGGCCTAGACGGTTTAGCGACAGGTACTGCTGGTATTGCGTTTGTAAGTGTTTTCGTGATGGCGGTAGGAGATGGGGCCATTCTAGTTGTAACGCTAAGTACGGTGTTTATTGCAGCTCTATCGGCGTTTTTAATATTCAATTTCTACCCGGCGAAAATCTTTTTAGGTGATACAGGGTCATTATTTATTGGTTATTCATTAGCGGTCATTTCAATGCTGGGCTTATTCAAAAATGTTACGGTGTTTACATTTATCGTACCAATCGTACTCTTGACGATCCCAATTTTTGATACACTTTTTGCGATTGTCAGAAGGGCCATGAATAAACAACACATTATGACAGCAGACAGAATGCACATTCATTATGTCCTATTAGAAATGGGTCTAGGACACAGAAAAACAGTATTACTCATTTATCTATTTAGTGCCTTCTTTGGTCTTACGGCGATTGTGTTTACAAATGCAACAACCATTTTATCTTTATTTATTATGATGGGTGTATTAATCGTCTTGCATATATTAGCGGAATTAACAGGGGTTGTTTACAACGGAAAACAACCGGTCGTGAACAGTATTAAGCGACTCTTTCAATATAAGTAATTAAGGTGTGAAGCTTCATGAAAGTCTCAGTAATTGTACCAGTATTTAATACAGAAGATTATGTTGTAGATTGTTTAAAGTCTATTCAAGGACAAACGTATGACAACTTAGAAATCATTGTCGTCAATGACGGCTCTACAGATAAAAGTATGACGTTAGTTAATCAATTATCTGAAGAAGATTCAAGAATAAAAACGATTGATCTCCTAGAACAAAAAGGAGTAGGCTTCGCTAGAAACAAGGGAATTGATGTTGCAACGGGTGATTATATATATTTTGTTGATAGTGATGATATCTTACATCACGATGCGATTAAGCTCTTAGTTGATTATATTGGCGAAGATCGAATCATGTCTGGAAGTATTTCAACGATTCGTTCATTGGGTGAAATGGAAGGCTTTGAACAGAATGAAGAGACAATCCTAAAGGTTAGAAAAACATCAAAAGTGTACACGAGTCGAACGGTACAAAAATTCTTATATTCTCGTACCTTCGTTCAAAACAACAACATTCGATTCCTTGAAGATACTAAAATGTATTCCGATTACGCCTTTGTTTACAAAGTCATTTCACTTGAACCATATACACACTATACACGAGATAGCCGATACTTCAGGCGAAAAAGGTTAGATTTAATTCAAAATCCAAACATTGAAGAAGCAAGCGATTATGAAAAAACCTTAAATTACTTGAATATGTATCAGTCGGTCGAATCAGATTATCGTCAAAATGATGACATGAAATATCTGGTCGATATGGACTTGATGAACTTCTATCGGAAAACATTCTTAAATTACATGCGCGACCGAGAAGATTTCGATCAGGTCTTTAAGCATTTATCAGATGCTTTTAATAAACTATCCAAACGTGTCTTTAAAAAACAAAATCCATTTGTTAAAAGAGAAATCAAAGCCATTCAAAACCAAAACCAGGAAAAATTTATTAATCTTGTTCGATTACACCATTTCTTAAGCGACGTAAAACGCAGTACAACAAGTCGAACGAACTTTAGAAAAATGATCTATAATCGAGTCTTCAGAAAAATGACTGTAAAAAAGGATCACGTTGTATTTGAAAGCTTTATGGGGAAGGGATATTCCTGTAACCCTAAAGCCATTTATGAATATATGCTCGAACACCGACCGAATTATCAATTTATCTGGATTAATAACGGAAAGAAACTAGATATTCCCGGTAATCCTAAGCAAGTTAAACGGTATTCATTAGGTTATTATTATTATATGGCAAGAGCGAAGTATTGGGTGTTTAACACGAGGTTACCGAAACATGTGAAGAAGCGTGATGAAACAGTCTATCTTCAAACATGGCACGGAACCCCACTCAAGCGATTAGGTATTGATATTGAAGAAGTACAAATGCCAGGAACAGACACGGGCCGCTATAAGAAGAACTTCACGTACGAAAGTAGCAGGTGGGATTATTTAATATCACCAAACCAATACTCATCAGAGATTTTCAAGCGCGCATTTGATTTTGATAATCATATGTTAGAATACGGTTATCCGAGAAATGATGCCTTATACCAAGCTGATCAATCCTATATCGATCAACTCAAAAAGAAAGCTGGCATTCCTGTAGATAAAAAGGTTATTCTATACGCTCCAACTTGGCGGGATAATCAATTTATCGAAAAAGGAAAGTATTCATTTGAACTACCACTAGATTTAGAAAAAATGAGAGAAAAACTTTCCGATGAATATGTACTAGTATTAAGACTTCACTATTTAGTAGCAAGTCAACTCGACTTAACAGGTTATGAAGACTTTGCATATGACCTATCAACATTTGATGATATAGCAGAACTATATTTAATTTCGGATATCCTAGTTACGGACTATTCCTCGGTATTCTTTGATTACGCTAATCTAAATCGACCAATCTTATTCTACACGTATGATTTAGATGATTATAAAGGAAAAATCCGAGGCTTATACTTTGATATCGAAACAGAAGTGCCAAGTCCACTTCTCATGAACTCAGACGAAGTCATAGACGCCATTCAAAATATCGATCAAATTGTAGATAAATATCAAGACACTTACAAACAATTTCATGAGCGCTTTTGCAGTTGGGAAAATGGCAAAGCGGCTGAAAATGTTGTTAAGACGGTGTTTGGAGAAGGGGCTTAGTGTTTTATCACAAGCCCCTTTTCATATAAAGGCAGTAAATTACATAAAAAAGTTTAATGCACCTATAACAAAATTGTAATATTTTTGGTATAATTTGAATTGGAATAATTATCGACAAAATATTATAATAAAATACAAAAAATTAATTAACTGGTGATTTACAAATGGAAGGAGGACGAATGAGTGGCGATAAGATATAGGCTTTTAGTACTAATTTTACTAGATTCGTTTATTGTGATGACGGCTATTTATCTTAGTTCTTATTTACTATATGATACATTCTTTATTCGAGAAGAAACACTATACCTCTCATCTATTACTCTATTAGTCAGTCATCATATTTTCGCAGTTTTTTATGGTCTCTATCAAAAAGCGTGGGAATATGCTAGTATTGGAGAATTACAAGCTATCTTTAACGCCGTAACATTATCCATCTTACTAACAGGATTTGCGCAATATTACATATTTGATGGAATGTTACTCAGAGCATTGCTCGTCACGTGGATGCTACATATCTTACTCATAGGTGGTTCAAGATTCTCTTGGCGTATCGTTCGAGATCAACTATTCTCGAATCGAAAAAACCAAAAGAGAACATTAATTATCGGTGCTGGCGATGCGGGGAGCATGGTCGCACGACAATTATTTAACAATAATGATTCGGAATTAAGACCAGTAGCGTTTATTGACGATGACCCTAAGAAGAAAAACTTACAGCTATATGGAGTTAAGGTAGTTGGGACATCAGAAATCATCGAGAAGGTGATTGAACGATACAGAATTGAACATGTTATTATTGCTATTCCATCGTTAGAAAAATCAGAACTTAACCAAATCTTTGATAAATGTTCTAAAACAGAAGCCAAAACACAGATACTACCTAAAATTGAAGACATTATGACAGGTAAAGTTTCTGTGAACCAGTTCAGAGATGTTCAAGTAGAAGATTTACTAGGTCGCGACCCAATCAGTCTTGATTTACAAACGGTATCAGAATCGATTACAAACCAAACCGTTCTCGTAACAGGAGCAGGCGGCTCCATAGGCTCTGAAATCTGTAGGCAGATTGCCAAATTCGATCCTGCCAAACTAGTCTTATTAGGTCATGGGGAGAACAGTATCTATCAAATAGATATGGAACTTAAAAATAGACACGGCGATCAATTTGAAATCATTCCAGTCATTGCTGATGTACAAGACCGCGAACGCATTCATGATGTACTAAATACATACACACCAGATGTCATTTATCATGCCGCAGCACACAAACACGTTCCACTAATGGAAGTAAACCCTAAAGAAGCAATCAAAAACAATGTCTTTGGGACTATAAATGTAGCTGACGCAGCAGACGTTATAGGCGTCAAAACATTTGTATTAGTCTCGACAGACAAAGCGGTAAACCCAACTAATATCATGGGTGCAACCAAACGCTTAGCAGAAATGGTCGTCCAATCTAAAGCAGCTAAAAGCAACACCAAATTCGTAGCTGTTCGATTTGGTAACGTCTTAGGCAGTCGTGGAAGCGTCATTCCATTATTTAAGAGACAAATTCAAATGGGTGGCCCTGTCACGGTAACAGACCCTGAAATGACACGCTACTTTATGACAATCCCAGAAGCATCTCGCCTTGTAATCCAAGCCGGATCATTAGCTAGAGGTGGCGAAATTTTTGTCTTAGATATGGGTGAACCCGTAAAAATTGTCGAATTAGCTGAAAACCTCATCCGATTATCTGGTTATAAGCTAGAGGAAATCGGCATTGAATTCACGGGAAAAAGACCTGGAGAAAAGATGTACGAAGAATTATTAGGTGAAGACGAGGTCACAAACAAAGAAATCTTCCCTAAAATCTATATCGGCAAAGCAACTTTTAATAATAACTTAAACCTAGAGTCGGAAATCAACCAACTCATGAGAACGAACGAACAAGAACTAAAACCAAAAGTTATGAAACTCATAAAAATGGACCGAAATAACATTTATTCTATTTCAAATTAAATAAGGTGGGGAATACGCTTGGAGCAAGAAATCAGTCTTAGAGAAATCATTGAAACATTATGGAAAGGTAAATGGATCATCGTTGGCGCAACAGCTATCGCATTAGTACTTGCTGCATTATATAGTTACGTCATCGCAAATCCTACATACGAATCAAAAGGAACAGTAATCATTAATAATACAAATATCCCAATTGGATCTCTAACAGAATATGCTAATAACTCAACTTCTAGGGACGTAATTGTGGAAAGAATGAAATCACCAGAAGTCTTACAATCTACAATAGAAGAGCTTGAATTAAATAGAAGTGTTTCATCACTACAAGGAAGCCTAAATATAATAAAAGCTGAAAACAACGAATCATTAATCAATCTTTCTATAAAGGGTTCTGATCAAGAATTACTAGCTGATATACTTGGAGCCGTCGTTAAAAACACCAAGAGTGAAATCAGTACTAATCTCACAGAGTATATTGATTCTTTTAAAGTGATGTACCAAGATAAACTTGAAGCAGAAGAAGAAGCACTAAACGAGTATATGAATGAATATAATGCTTTAGAAGATTCAGAAGGCTTGCCATTATTGGTCCTTTTTCAACAAAACGCCAGTGATTCGCAATATGTCCTAGAAGCCAATGAAAGCCTTTTGCAGGAATTAAGGGATTTAGAAAAAATCACTCAAGTTGAATATGAACAAATCAACTCAAAAATCAATCAAGCAAATAACAATTATAAACAGTACTACAACAAATATGATGACGCGATTTCAGCTGAAAATATCGAAATAGTAGAAGAACGAATTGATTTGTTATCAAATCCTTATACCTCATCTAACCCTATTTCTCCAAACAAAATGTTGAATATGGCGATTTCATTAGTATTAGGGTTAATGGGTGGAGTGTTCATCGTATTTATTAGAGAGTACTGGAAGCAAAGTAAGGAGGAATAGTCATGACAAAAGTTAAAAAAGCCATCATTCCAGCAGCTGGCCTCGGTACACGATTCCTCCCAGCAACGAAAGCCATGCCGAAAGAAATGTTACCAATTGTAGATAAACCAACGATTCAATACATAGTTGAAGAAGCCATTGAATCGGGTATTGAAGATATTATTATCGTAACCGGAAAAGGTAAACGTGCAATCGAAGACCACTTCGATAAAAACTTTGAATTAGAAGAAACATTACAAAGCAAAGGTAAATACAACCTACTAGAAAAAGTTAAACAATCTGAGACTGACATACACTATATCCGTCAAAAAGAACCAAAAGGTCTAGGCCACGCAGTTTGGAGTGCACGTAAGTTCATTGGGAACGAACCATTTGCCGTATTATTAGGAGACGACATCGTCCGTGCTGAAAAACCAGGTCTAAAACAACTCATCCACGAATACGAAAAAACACAAAGGTCGGTTATCGGTGTTCAAACAGTACCTGATGGTGAAACAGTTCGTTACGGCATTATTGACCCACTAGACCAAGATGGACGTTTATACCGTGTAAATAACTTTGTCGAAAAACCAGCATTAGGTCAAGAACCTTCTAATCTAGCAATCATGGGCCGTTACGTATTGAACCCAGAGATCATGGACTTCTTAGGTCAACATAAAATAGGAGCAAGTAACGAAATTCAATTAACAGATGCTATTCAAATGTTGAATGAAAAAGAAGCAGTTTATGCTTATGATTTTGAAGGCGATAGATTTGATGTTGGAGAAAAAATAGGTTTTATAAAAACTACTATAAAATTCGCACTGGATGACAAGGAAATAAACGCAGAAGTTGAAGAATTTATAAATAAAATTGTCAATAATACAGTGAAAAATTGAGGTGTAGTGATGATAAATTTCGCAATTATAGGTTGTGGCAGAATTGCCAAAAAGCATAAAGAAGCAATTATAAATACTGAGGGCGCAAATTTATATGCTGTCTGTGATTTAAATGAAGATAAAGCGAAAAAGCTTAGAGAAGATTTATCTGATACAAAAGTATTCACTGACTATAAAGAACTCTTGGAAGATGAATATGTAGATGTGTTCAATATCTGTACAGACCATATCCCTCATACTCAGGTAGGGATAGATGCAATGAATGCTGGAAAGCATGTCATGATTGAAAAACCAATTGCTATAAATTTATCAGACGCGGATAAACTTATAGAAACACAGAAAAAAACTGGCGTCAAAGCTACAGCAGTTCACCAAAATAGATTTAATGATGTAGTACAAAAAACACGAAAAGCTGTTGAAGAAAATAAATTTGGGGAATTTTCTCATGGTGTAGCTAGTATTCGTTGGAACAGAAATGAACAATATTACGGTCTCAATCAGTGGAGAGGCAGTGAGGAACAAAAAGATGGTATTCTAATGAATCAATGCATACATAATATCGATCTACTGACTTGGATGATGGGACCTGTAAAAAAAGTGACAGGCATAACTAAAACTCGTTTCAGAGATATTGAAATGGAAGATGTTGCAGTAGCAACATTAGAATTCGAAAGTGGAGCTATTGGAACAATCGAAGGTGCGGGAACGATACACCCAACTAATTTAGAAGAAACGTTAAATTTATTTGGTGAAAAGGGAACTGTCATGTTAGGCGGGATAGCTGTAAATAAGATAGAAGCTTGGAGATTCAATGAAAATTTTCAAGAAGAAGAAATTAGTATGTTAGAAGAGCAAGAAAACCCTACTGATGTATATGGCTTTGGTCATCAACGCATTGTTGAAGATATGGTTGATTCTATTAATAATGATAGAGAGCCTTATATTACATTAAATGATGGAAAAAACGCACTTGAAATTATATTAGCTATTTATGAATCATCTAAACTAGGCGGTAAGCCAGTGTATTTAAAAGAGTTTCGTGAAGGGATGATTTTAGAATAATGACTATTACAACTGGGCAGAACGTAAACGACAATGCCAAAATATTAATAAATAAGCTTAAGAATAAAGAAGCAACTGTAGGAGTGGTGGGTCTTGGTTATGTTGGACTTCCACTAGCAGTAGAAAAAGCAAAAGCAGGTTATCAAGTTATTGGGTTTGATGTACAACAAGAACGAGTCAATCAAGTTAATGAAGGTATTAATTATATAGGTGATGTGGTTGATGAAGAACTAGATGAGATTGTAAGGAATAATAAAATCAAAGCTACGACTGATTATAGTTTAATTAAAGAGGTAGATGCTGTAGCCATTTGTGTACCAACTCCACTAGATATATATAAACAACCGGATACTTCTTATGTCGAAAGTTCGTCGAAAGAAATTGCAAAACACATTGTAGGAGGTACTTTAGTGGTTTTGGAAAGCACCACATACCCAGGTACTACTGAGGAAGTAGTTAAACCTTTAATTGAGAAAAGTGGATTAGTTTGTGGAGAAACATTTTTCTTAGCTTATTCACCTGAACGTGTTGATCCAGGTAACAAGCAATTTAATACTAAAAACACACCAAAAGTAGTTGGTGGAATGACGGATAGTTGTACTCAAGTAGCCGCTACAATGTACGAAAATGTATTAGATAGTGACATCCATAAAGTATCAAGCCCTTCAGTAGCAGAAATGGAGAAAATCCTCGAGAATACTTTTAGAAATATAAATATTGGATTAGCAAATGAAATGGCCATTTTGTGTAACAAAATGGGCATTGACGTCTGGGAGGTCATCGATGCTGCAGCAACTAAACCTTATGGATTTATGCCTTTTTACCCGGGACCAGGTTTAGGTGGTCATTGTATTCCGATCGATCCGTGGTATTTAACCTGGAAAGCTAGAGAATATAATTACCATACACGTCTCATTGAAACAGCTGGAGAAATTAATAATGAAATGCCAGATTTTGTAGTAAACAGGTGTATGGAAATCTTAAATATTGAAGGGAAAGCTCTTAATGGGGCCAACATCCTTGTTTTAGGTGTTGCATACAAAAAAGATATAGATGATTATCGAGAATCACCTGTACTCCCAATAATTCAAATCCTTGAGAGCAAAGGTGCTAATTTAACTGTTATTGATCCATATATTGAGGAATATAAAATAGGTAATGAAATTAGAAAAACTTCTAATATAAAATTAGATGAACTTTTAAACAGTAAGCCAGATTTAACGTTAATTACAACTAATCATACTGTGTTTGATTATGGGAAAATTGAAAAAGTTTCTTCGGTAATACTTGATACTAGAAATGCTATGAATAATATTAATGACGATAAGTATTTTAAACTATAAATTAAAGAGGTTAGATAACATGAAGATCGGTATTATTGGTTCTTATGGTGGCGGAAGTATTGGTGACGAAGCAATATTAAATGGGTTAATAAATTCACTTAATGATTTAGGTGATTCAGTTAAAGAGGTTGTTATATATACTACTAATATAGATAACACAAAATATGCGTTAAATTTAGATGGTGTAAAGTTTGATATAGTATACAAAGGCAATATTAGTAAAAAAAAGTCTTTAAACACTAATGAGAATAAATCTTTAGTCAAAAGTTATCATCCTAGAAGCTTAGTAAACAATTTGAAGAAAAGAAATCCAATTTTTTATCACTCAGTTGAAAGTTATATGAGGCAATTAACAAGAAAACCCATCTATGGATTTAACTTAGATAAGGACTTAGACTATTTAATAGTTGGTGGGGGGAATGTTCTAATGGACTTCTACCCAAAGTGGCCATTCGTGTTAAGACATATTGTCAAAGAAGCTAGGAAGAAAGATATTAAAGTATATTTTTGTGGGGTAGGGGCTGGACCTATAAATACTAGTGTTGGGAAGAAAGTAATAAAATCTATTTTAAAAGATTATTATGTAAGTACAAGAGATATAGAAAGTAAATACATATTAGATAATTTAAATGAAGGTTCAAAATGCGTAAAGGTAAATACAGATCTTGCATTTGGCCTGGAAAGAAAATTGAAAACGAAAAGTAATGGTATTGGTGTTTCAGTGATACCTTTTCATGCAGATTATTATTGGCCAAATAATGATAGTAGTTATTACAAAATATATTGTGAGAATATGTCAAAAATATTAGATAATTTGATTATGAAAACAAGTATACCAATCACGTTTTTTGCTACAAATTACCCTTCTGATATCAAAGTTGCTAAACATATTTATAATAATATGTCCAATAAAGGTTCGGTTGAAATACTAGATAAAAGGCTAACGGTACATGAAATATTAGAGTTTTGCGCTTCTAAGAAACTCATACTAGGCACTCGATTACATTCATTAATTTTATCAAGTTGTGCACGAACAAATTTTTATGGAATTAATTATCAGCCAAAAGTTAATTACTTTTTGAAAAGGATAGGAAAATGTGATGACTATATAAATATTAATGATTTACTTAAAGATTTAAGTGATATAGAAATTGGTACTATTACAGACAAAATAATTCTACAATTAAAAGCAGAATTAAATGAAGAATTTCTGGACGATGAAAAAGAAAAGATACAAAAAGAACTCTCTTTTATATTAAATAAATAAATGGAGCTTTAACAGTGAATAGAAGTTTTTTTTCAAATAGTATAATGACATTATCTAGACAAATCGTAAATATGGGGATAAGTTTCGTATTGATTTTGATAATTGCAAGAATCCTTGGCCCTGAGGGGCAAGGTATGTATTCTTTAGTCATACTACTACCCAATTTACTTGTCACATTCTTAAATCTTGGGATTGGTGTTTCAGGAGTATATTTTATAGGGAAGCAGAAATATAGTACAGAAGAGATAATTAAAACTAATGTTACACTTGCAAAATGGTTAAGCTTATTCTCAATTATTATTGGCATTACTATTATTACCTTCTTTAGTGAAGTGTTTTTTGAAGGCATAGGTAATAGTCAGCTATATTTAATTTTAAGTATCATTCCATTAATGTTTATTAATCAATTTTTACAAACAGTTTTTCAAGGAAAGCAAGATTTCAAAGCTTTTAACTCTATATTATTATTTGGAGAGATTATAAATCTAGTATTTGTAATAATATTAGTTTGGATATTATCTATAGGATTAACAGGAGCAATAATAGCCTTTGCGACAGGACATATTACGAGATCTTTATTGATCATTTATTTAGTTAAAAGTGTTTATAATTATAGATTAAGTAATGTAAAAATGTCATTTAGCTACTTGAAAGAATCATTAAAATTTGGCTTAAAAACACACATGAGCAACATTCTTGCATTCATCAATTATCGAGTGGATTTATTAATAATTTCATATTTTTTGGGACCTGCTGCAGTTGGCATATATGTGATATCCGTAAATGTGGTTGAGCGATTGTGGGTTGTACCAAAATCAGTCTCGACAGTTTTACTACCCAAAATATCAAATACTAGTTCCATTGGCAAAAAAAATTTAGTTACTTCTACTGTTAGTAGAATAATATTATTTGTATCAGTACTAATGGCGTTAGTTATGTACTTGATCTCAGATATTGCTATTAATATATTATTCGGAGAAAGTTATGAACAAAGTTCAATATTATTGAAAATATTATTAGTAGGTATAATAAGTGGAGCTCCTGCTAAAATAATTGCAAATGATTTTGCAGGTAGAGGCAAACCGGAGTTAAATTTATATATTTCTATATTTACAGTATTATCTAACATATTATTAAATATCTTATTAATTCCAACTTATGGTCTTATTGGTGCTGCTGTAGCTACTTCTATTACTTACAGCATAAATTGGTTAGTGAAAATTGTAATTTTTAATAGAATTTCTAAGTTACCACTTAAAGAATTATTGCTCTTGAAAAAGTCAGATATCTTTCTTTTAATAAATTTCTTAAAAAGAGTAAGAAAGGTGAAGTAAATGCATGTATTCGTAATCCCATCATGGTATCCAACCAAGGAGAATCCAATTCGTGGCGTGTTTTTCAAGGAACAGTCACATGCGTTACAAAAAGAAGGTGTTGAAGTTACTGTACTTCACTCTGATTTGTTCAGCATAAAAAAAATTAGAAATAAATCATTACATAAAGGTACAAATAAAATTATTTATAATGATGAAGATGGCTTACCCACTTACCGTTATGATAGTTTTAATTTCTTACCTAGAATTCCATATTTTCAATTAATTAAACACTCAAAACAAATAAGGAAAGCTTATGATGAAGCGGTAAAAAAACATGGTAAACCTGATGTCATCCATGCTCACTCTTGTATTTGGGGTGGAATAGTAGCATCGAAAATTGCAGAAAAGGAAAATATTCCTTTAGTAATTACGGAGCATTCCACAGCTTTCTCGAGAGGTTTAATAAGAAAATATCAAAAGCCAATGATTAAATCTGCCCTTAATAAAGCTAAAGAAATAATAGCAGTGGGACCTGGTTTAAAAAAAGAATTATCACATTATATAGATGAAAATAAAATCAAAATAATTCCTAACATCGTTAATACCGAATTGTTTAAACCCAATACTACGCCTAATAAAGAAAAAGAGTATTTCACGTTTTTCTCTGTGGGGTTACTTACACACAAAAAAGGAATGGATTTATTAATTATAGCTTTTGCAAATGCTTTTGATGAAAAGGAAAATGTAAGACTAAGGATCGGAGGAGATGGAGAAGAACTTAATAATTTAAAAAACTTAGCAAAACAATTAAAAGTTGATCACAAAATAAGCTTCTTGGGCAGACTTGATAGAAATCAAGTTGTTGATGAAATGCAAAACTGTGATGTGTTCGCACTGGCTAGTCGTCATGAAACCTTTGGTGTTGTGTACATTGAAGCCTTGGCTTGTGGAAAGCCAATACTTGCAACGAAAAGTGGAGGTCCTGACTTTATTGTTAATGAAGAAAACGGCCTGTTATCAAACGTAGGAGATATTAATGAATTAGAGGGACATTTCAAGAGAATGTATTCAAATTATCCATATTATAGTTCAGATAAAATAAGAGAAAATTGCATTAATAATTACAGTGGACATGTTGTGGCGAAAAATATTCTTGCGATATATAGTAGTATAGGAAAGGTTAATTAACTATATGGTACAGCACAACATACGAGAGTATAAGACATTTAAAATATTCTTATATAGTATTATATTTTCATTACTGTTAACACCTTCGATCAGAATTCTCCCAATTGCTTTTAGATTTGAAGACCTTATCATAATTATATTTTTAGGTTATATTTTCATAAATTTAACTATAAAAAGAAGATATAATATTACTTTCAGTTCGCGCCACATATTATTATTTTCTTTCTATTTTTTTATTACGATCTCGATTAGTTTGGGTATTATTAAAGGGTATAGCAATTCATTAATG
Source organism: Aquisalibacillus elongatus (assembly GCF_003843875.1). Classification (GTDB taxonomy): domain Bacteria; phylum Bacillota; class Bacilli; order Bacillales; family Alkalibacillaceae; genus Aquisalibacillus; species Aquisalibacillus elongatus. Next base: position 347,655 of record NZ_RKRF01000008.1, read on the forward strand.
GAGTTTACTGAATTTGTGAAACTATTTAAATACATAATTATCTATACTATAGCATTTTCCTACTTTCAAATTGTAAAGGATTATGAAGGTGAGAAACAAAATACCTTTAATTTTATATTTAGCCTTTCTGTTATTTTATTCATTATCTCTCTACAACAATATTTTAATGTATTTAATTTAAACGAAATTTATATTAAGTCTGTAGCACCTACACAATTTGAAACACTGATTGATAATTACCCAAACCCAAGACCGGTAGGAATGGTAGGGAATCCAAATGAGCTGGGTTATTTATTTGTAATTATTTCCTTGTTAACATTATATATTTTGTTAAAAGGTAAATTTAGGTATATATATTTACTTTATTTTGGCTTAAATGTTTTAGGGGTTTTCTTAACTTTGTCACGTTCATCTCTGGTGGCTTTGTTAGTTGGAATTACAGTATTGATTTTTTTAATGGTTTTTAAAAATTATCTAATTTTAAATTTGTATAAGTTTAAAAGGTTAATAATGCTTTTCACAATTTCAATAATTATTTTAGTTATCACTATATTATTTACGGATTTTCAAGAAAAAATTTTATGGCGTTTTGGAGCATTATTGGAAATTTCTAATGATAATAGTTGGAATGCTAGGGTAGACCACTGGTCTGAAAATCTAAAACTACTTAAAGACAATGTTTTGTTAGGTGTGGGACCACTAAGTAGAGCGGAATTAAAATATGCAGCTGATAATGAGTGGTTACTTTTATTAAGATCTTATGGGGTTATAGGAACAATTTATTTTATTATGTTGTTTTTTGTTCCTCATATCAATAGTTATAAAACTGAATATAGAGCTTTAATTCTATCAATTTTATTATCAGCATCTGTATATATGTTACCTGTCGCTGTATTTAATTCTTTAGTAATTATGCCATTTGTATTAATAATTTTAAGTATAAATGATAAACCGGTTAAGAAATTAATAGTTAAAATTTAAATGTTATTGTGAGGTTATTATATGAAAGTATGCCATTTAACATCAGTGCATCAATATAACGACATTAGGATATCTATAAAAGAATGTAAATCATTAGTTGATTCAGGGTATAATGTCACTTTAATAGCACCAAATACAAAAGAAACTGATTTTCAAGGGATTAAGGTGCACGGTCTGACTAATTTTAGTAAAAGTAAAGTTAAAAGAATTAGAAATTTTACTAAAAAAGTTTTTCAGGCAGCGATAAATGTTGATGCTGATATATATCATTTTCATGATCCGGAATTAATACCAGTAGGTTTAAAGTTAAAGCGTAGAGGAAAAAAAGTTGTTTACGATGTTCACGAAGATGTCCCAAGACAAATTTTAACTAAGTATTGGATTCCTAAACTTTTACGGAGGCTACTATCTGTTATTTTTGAGAAATATGAAAATAAATCATCGAAGAAATTTGATGCATTAGTTACTGCTACACCTTTTATAGATAACAGATTTGATAAAATAGGCTGCAAAACTATAAATGTTAATAATTATCCTAAGTTAAATGAATTACATTCTCCAAGTAGCGAGTTACCAAAGGATATAGCAGTATCATATATTGGTGGTATAACTAAGAGTAGAGGGATAGAAATTATTGTATCAGGTATGGAAAATGTTAAGGGAAGCCTATTTTTAGCAGGTAATTTTAGTAATAATCAACTTTATGAAAGTATATCGAACTATAATGGATGGAGTAATGTAAATTATTTAGGTCAAATAGACAGAAATAAAGTGAAAGAGGTACTAAGTAAGTCTGTAGCTGGCCTTGTCTTGTTTGATCCTTCTCCAAATCATATTAATGCTCAACCTAATAAGATGTTCGAGTATATGTCAGCAGGGATTCCTGTTATAGCTTCAAACTTCCCACTTTGGAAAGAAATTATTGAAGAAAATAATTGTGGCATATGTGTTGATCCTCTAAATGTTAATCAAGTAGCTGAAGCTATTCAATGGGTTACTGATAATCCGACTCAGGCGAAACAAATGGGGATGAACGGGCGAGAGGCTATCGAAAAGTACTATAATTGGGAACAAGAATCAGAAAAACTGCTAGATCTTTATAATAATTTGTAGATTAGAAGGTGATAATATGAAGTTAGTAACAATAGCTGGAACTAGACCACAGTTAGTAAAAGTAGCAGCTGTTTCTAGGGAACTAAGAAAGACATTTAATGAAATTTTGGTAAATACAGGGCAACATTATGATTATAATATGGCTGGTATATTCTTTGAACAATTAGATATTCCTAAACCTGATTATGATTTAGGTGTTGGCTCTATGTCTCATGGGAAACAAACAGGGAATATGTTAATAAAAATTGAAGAGGCAATTGAAAAAGAAATACCGGATGGTGTGATTGTTTATGGTGATACTAACTCAACTATAGCAGGAGCTCTAGTCGCTAGTAAACTACACATACCTGTATTTCATATTGAGGCGGGATTAAGAAGCTATAATAAAAAAATGCCTGAAGAGATTAACAGAATTATGACGGATCATATCAGTAATCTACTATTTGCTCCAACATCTTCAGCTGTAGAGAATTTAGAAAAAGAAAATATATTAAGACATGTTCATCAAGTTGGTGATGTTATGTATGATGCTGTTTTATACAATATGGAAATTGCAGAACAACATCATTCAATAGAGCAATATGATCTGAAACCTAACCATTTTATTCTTGGCACCATACACAGGGCCGAAAACACAGATGATCGAGAGAGAATGCGAGGTATTATAAAGGGATTAATAAATTTAAACGATAAAGTTTTCTTACCTCTTCACCCTAGAACTAGAAAAAAATTAGAAGAATATGAATTAATGACAGAATTAGTTTCTGCAGAAAATGTCATCTTGTCAGAACCTGTTTCTTATTTAGAGATGCTATTATTAGAAAAACACGCTAAAGCAATTGTAACTGATTCTGGTGGTGTTCAAAAAGAAGCTTATTTTGCGAAAGTGCCATGTTATACCGTTAGAGATGAAACCGAATGGGTTGAAACTGTAGAAGCGGGTTGGAATCAGTTAGTTAATCCATCACAACAAGACTTGTCTCATTTAATTAACAATTTTAATTCAGTAAATTATAGAGGCGATTTGTATGGTGATGGTAATGCAAGTAAAAAAATCACTAAAGAAATACAAAATTATTTAAGAGAAATGTTATAGGATAGGTGTGAATTGATGAACTTATGGATTTTTAACCACCATGCAGGAGAAAGTGGAAGACATCCTAGTTTTTCTTATTATTTAAACAAAAAGGGTGTGAATGTAACTCTTTTTTCATCTAGTTTTATCCATAATTCTTATACTGAGATTAAAGAATATAATAGTCTTGAATATTTTAAAACTGAGGAAAAAGATGGTTATAAAAGAGTATATATTAAAACTCCAAGGTACCATAACAATGGGGCTAAAAGACTTTGGAATCAAATAATGTTTGCATATAGAAGCTTTAAAGCAAGTAAAGTTCTTTTAAAAAATAAAGATAAGCCTGAAGTTATAGTCGGGTCTTCAGTTCATTTATTTACTGGTTTAAGTGCTTATTACTTGTCCAGAAAAGTAGGTTCAAAATTTGTATTTGAAATTAGAGATGTTTGGCCTCAAACGTTAGTAGATCTGGGTGCATTAAAGGAAAAGTCACTAGTTACAAAAATATTTAGAAGTATAGAAAAGTTTTTATATAATAAAGCAGATAAAATAATTTCTGTACTACCTCATGGTTATAGACATATATCAAAGTATGGAATATCGAGAGATAAAGTCATTTATATTCCTAATGGGATTGATTTAAAATCTAGTAATAAGAAGGTTGGTTTTTTAGCCGAAGAGCCTAAGTCATTTTTTGAAAGCAATAGCAAGAAATTTATTATAACGTTTACTGGCGCACATGGACTTGCCAATGGTTTGAAAACTGTTGTAAGGGCGGCAAGTGAGCTAGAAAAAATGGAAGAAAATAAACATATTAAATCTCATATATTATTAGTAGGAGATGGCCCAGAAAAAAATAATCTTATTGAGTTAGCTAAGCAACTTAATTTGAAAAATATTACTTTCTTAAATAAAGTTAATAAAGATCAAGTTCCACATATTTTGCAACATTCAGATGTTTGTTTATTTCACTTAAAGTCTACTCCAGTATTTAAATATGGATTGAGTTCAAATAAGTTATTTGATTACATGAACAGTGGCAAACCAATGATTTTTGCGGCCGATACTAGCTATGATTTTGCTGAAGAAGCCCAGAATGGTATTAGTATACCCGCTGAATCCCCTAAACAAATAGCAGAAAGTATTCTTGAGTTGAAAAGAAAAATGCCAGAAGAGTTATATGAAATGGGGCAGAACGGAAAAAAGTTTGTTACTAGTAAACATGATTTAGAAAAGCTTGCTGACGGTGTATTAGAAGTCTGTGAAACAATTACTAGAAAATGAAGGGGGGTTAGGAATGTCTTATTTTATTCATGAATCAAGTTATTTAGATACTGGTGCTGAAGTAGGGGTTAATACTAAAGTATGGCATTATACACATATTATGTCACATGCTCATATAGGTGAAAATTGTAATCTCGGCCAAAACGTATTTATCGGTAATAATGTGAAAGTTGGAAACGGAGTGAAAATACAAAATAACGTTTCTATTTATGAAGGTGTCGAATTAGAAGACTATGTTTTTTGTGGTCCTAGTATGGTATTTACTAATGATATGAATCCTAGAGCCGCTTTTCCGAAGGATCCAAAAGAAGGGTATTTAAGAACATTAGTGAAAAAAGGCGCAAGCATTGGTGCAAATGCAACTGTCGTCTGTGGAAATACCATTGGAAAATGGGCGTTTATTGCAGCAGGAGCTGTGGTTAATAAGGATGTCCCGGATTTTGCGGTTATGGCAGGGGTACCTGCTAAACAAATTGGGTGGATGTGTAAATGTGGGACAAAAATAGATATTGATAATAACAGCCATTGTTCAGCTTGTAATAGAGAGTATGAGGTGGTTGATAATAGACTAGTTGAAAAGGGTGAATGAAATGAATATACCTTTGTTTACGACTGAAGAAGAAACTAAATTATTAAAAGAAGAAATCTTAAATGAAGTTGAAAGAGTAATAGATTCAGGCAAATTTATCATGGGACCTGATGTAACTGAATTTGAAAATGAAGTCTCAACATATTTAGGAATTAAGCATGCAATAGGTGTTAATTCGGGTACAGATGCGCTTGTCATTGGCCTCAAAGCAGCAGGGATAGGAGTAGGAGATGAAGTCATTACTACTTCTTTTACTTTTTTTGCAACTGCTGAAGCTATTTCACAGGTGGGTGCTAAACCTGTATTTGTAGATGTTGAAGAAGATTCTTATAATATTGATGTTTCATTAATTGAGAAGCAAGTTAATGAAAATACCAAAGCTGTCATACCAGTGCATTTATATGGTCATGCAGTAGATATGGATCCGTTAATGAATATTGCAGACAAGTATGACCTTAAAATAGTTGAAGATGTTGCACAGGCCTTTGGTTCGGATTATAAAGGAAGTAAGGTAGGTACTATAGGTGATGTTGGCTGTTTTTCATTTTTTCCCACTAAGAACTTAGGTGCGTACGGTGATGGAGGTCTAATTACTACTAATAGTGATGAGATTGCTGAGATAGCTAAAATGTTACGTGTTCATGGATCAAAGAAAAAGTATCATAATGAAATTCTTGGTTTTAATTCAAGGTTGGATTCAATACAAGCAGCAATTTTAAGGGTAAAGTTACGAAGAATTGATGAGTGGAATGAAGGTAGAAAGAGAGTTGCAAATAAATATATAGAAATTTTGGATGGTAATGAAAATGTTGTATTACCTAAAAGTAAATATTACACAAACCATGTATTTCACCAATTCACAATAAGGGTTAAGAATGGAATGAGGGATTCTCTGCAAAATCATTTAAAGGATGAAGGTATTTCTACTATGATTTATTATCCTGTGCCTGTACACGAGCTTCCACTGTATAATCATGATATCAACCTTCCAATCACAAATAAACTGAAGGACGATGCCTTAAGCTTGCCTATTTATCCGCATATGAGTGATGAAATAGTTGAAAAAGTTGTCTCGAAGATTATCAATTATTTGAGAAGTGATTCTTATGTATAGAAATTTCGGGAAAAGAGTATTTGACTCTTTCTTCTGTTTACTATTAATTATTCCAATTTCCTTGATTACAGTATTCATTTCAATTGCTATCAAAATAGACACAAAAGGCCCTGTTTTCTTTAAACAAGAAAGACTAGGATTAATGGGAAATGTTTTTAAAGTCTATAAATTCAGGACAATGGTACAAAATGCGGAGAGTATTGGAACGGGTATTTATACAAATGATCAAGATCCAAGAATTACAAAGATTGGACATATTCTTAGAAAAACAAGTTTGGATGAACTTCCGCAACTACTTAACATATTAAAAGGGGAAATGAGTTTCATTGGCCCAAGACCACCTGTACCTTACCACCCTTATAAGTATGAAGATTATTCTGAAATACAAAAGAAAAGGTTTGATGTTAAACCAGGAATTACAGGTATGGCCCAGGCATATGGTAGAAACTCATTAACCTGGGATGAGAGAATTGAGTATGATGTCGAGTATGTAAATAAGATGTCTTTGATTCTTGATTTGAAGATAATTTTAAAAACTTTTACATCTGTGGTTAGGAAAGAAGGGGTTTACCGTGGATAGAATTAAATTAAGGTATTTTAATAAATCTGATATAGATTTGAAAGTTAAATGGATCAATGATCCTGAGATAAATGAATATCTACATTATGATATTCCTTTATGTAAAGATAGAACCCTTAATTGGTATAATAAGATTATTGGAAACCAAACAAGAGAAGATTTTGTTTATGAAGTTGCTGATGAAACTGTAAATAAAACAATTGGTTTAATTGGACTATTAAATATTGATAATAAAAATGCTAAAGCAGAGTTTTATATAGTAAATGGAGAAAAAGAGTACTGGGGGAAAGGTCTGGCCCAAAAAGCTAGTAAGGAATTTTTAACGAAAATGTTTTTGAAACATAGACTTAATAAAATATATTTATACACAGAGGTTAACAATAAGGGTGCTCAAAAATTGTTTGAAAAGATTGGTTTTGTAAAAGAAGGATTACTAAAAGAAGACCTAATTTTTATGGGAGAAAAGGTTGATAGGTACACTTATTCTATATTTAGAAAGGACTTTCTAGATGGTTAAGGTAAAAACCCCTTCACCAATTGATTATCTGAATGCAATAAGTAGTAAAAATAACATTTATATTAAACGCGATGACTTAACTGATATTTCATTGGGCGGTAACAAAGCACGTAAATTGCAACTATTCATGAAAGATGCTATTGGTCAGCAATCTGATTGTATTGTAACCTATGGTGGCGCACAATCTAACCATTGCAGAATCACAGCCGCATTTGCTAGACAATGCGGTTTTAAAGTTGTATTAGTTTTATCTGAGCCTGCAGAAGAACAAAAATTTAATGGTAATTATTTTCTGTATGATTTATTTGACTCAGAAATTGTTTGGACAAAAGTTAATGAAGTCCCTGAAACAATTAAGAAAACTTTAGATGAATTAAAGGATAAAGGCTATCGACCATACTTTATTCAAGGTGGAGGACATGGCAATTTAGGTACTCATGCATACAAGCTAGCTTTTGATGAAATTGTTAGTTATGAAAGAGAACATAACTTAAGTTTTGATTACATATTTCATGCTTCTGGCACAGGGACCACACAAGCAGGATTAGAAGTTGGTAAATTATTATATGGACATCAAACACAAATAAGAGGAGTTAGTGTTGCGAGAAATAAAACAAGAGGAAATGATGTAATTATGAATAGTATTGCAGACTATTGTGATGCTTATAATATAGATAAAACCCTTATTTCCAAACATATAAATTTTGATGACAAATATGTTGGCAACGGGTATGCGGATATTTACCCTGAAATATTAAATACTATTAAAAAAGTAGCACAAGAAACTACAATACTATTAGATCCTGTTTATACTGGTAAAGCCTTTTACGGTATGTTGGATACTATAAAAAAAGAAAATCTAGAAAATAAGAATATATTATTTTTGCATACTGGAGGAACTCCTCTTCTGTTTAACTATGCACATTTGTTCAAGGAGATGTAGAGAGATGAATATATTAGCATCGAGCGCAGGAAGACGTGCGAAAGTTATAGATTATTTTAGACAAACTTTAGGTGTACAAGATAGTATCATTGCTGCAGATTGTGACATCAACGCTCCTGCACTGTATTTCGCTGATGATTACGAGATAATACCAAGAATAGATGACCCAAATTATTTGGACAAACTTATAGAGGTGTGCCAAAAACATCACATTGATGCAGTGTTCTCGTTAATTGATCCTGAATTAGAAGTACTAGCAAAAAATAAAGAAAAATTTGAAGAAATTAATGTAACTCTAATATTATCTCCGTTAGAAATGATTGTTAAAAGTTTTGATAAACAAAAGACTTATGATTATTTATCAGATGTCGGTGTTCCATCCGTTCCAACTTATAGTTCGATTGAAGAGGTTATTCAACAACTAGAATTCGGAAGAATTTGTTTCCCATTAGTTATTAAACCTGGTAAAGGTAGTGCAAGTATAGGTATTCAAACTGTGCATAATTTAGATGACTTGAATTTTATTTTCTCAAAAGAAAATGGTTTAATTATTCAGCCTTATTATAAACATAAGGAGTTTGGTGTAGATACATACGTCGATATGATTACAGGTGAATTAACTGATATTTTTATTAAAGAAAAAGTCAAAATGAGATCTGGTGAAACGGATAAATCAGTGTCTGTTAATAATCTTGATATTGTTGATCTAGTCAAGAATTTTGTTGAAAAGACAGATTTTATAGGTCCACTAGACCTTGATATCTTTGAATATGCTGATAGTTACTACATCTCTGAAATAAACCCTCGTTTTGGAGGTGGGTATCCTCATGCATATGAAATGGGATCTAACTTTCCGCAGTATATAATCAATAATGTATCTGGTAAAAGCAATAAGTCATTCAGTGAGTACCAATACGATCAAGGTTATACGCTGCTTAAATATGATGAAGTTATCTTAAAAAAGTTTTTATAAAAGTGAGTGAAAATGATTATGAGTAAAGTATATTTATCATCACCACACATGTCAGGTAATGAACAAAAATATATACAGGAAGCGTTTGATTTAAATTGGATTGCGCCGCTTGGGAATAATGTGAATGGTTTTGAGCGTGAGTTAGCTGAATATAATTCTATGGAACATGCTGCTGTTGTGTCTTCTGGGACAGCGGCTATTCATTTGGCATTGAGATTGTTAGATATAGGGCCATCTGACAATGTTTTTGTCTCTTCATTGACGTTTGTGGCGACGGTTAATCCCGTGTTATATGAGGGAGCAAACCCTGTATTTATTGATTCAGAGGCGGACACTTGGAATATGTCGCCTGAGGCGTTAAAGCGAGCTTTTGTTGATGCGGAAAGAGAAGGGACTCTACCGAAAGCTGTTATTGTTGTGAACCTATACGGTCAGAGTGCCAAAATGGATGAGATTATGGATATCTGTGATGAATATGGTGTTCCGGTTATTGAAGATGCAGCCGAGTCTTTAGGTAGTGAGTATAAAGGTCAGAAGAGTGGGACCTTTGGTAAGTTTGGGGTTTACTCATTTAATGGGAACAAAATTATTACGACTTCTGGGGGCGGTGCCCTAGTTTCAAATGATGATGAAGCGATTCAGAAGGCACGTTTTTTATCTACACAGGCACGTGATCCAGCGCCTCATTATGAGCATAGTGAAGTAGGATATAATTATCGAATGAGTAATATTGTTGCAGGTGTCGGACGTGGTCAGCTTGAGGTATTAGATGAGAGAGTGAATCAACGTCGAGCGGTTTTTGATAGATACTATGAAGCTTTCAAAGTTATTGATGGTTTTGAATTTCAGCCTGAATTAGAAGGCACGTTTTCTAATCGATGGTTAACAGCTTTGACTGTCGATCCTAAAAAGGCGGGGATTACTAGGGATGATATTATTAATGCGCTAGATGAACACAATATTGAAGCGCGCCCGGTTTGGAAGCCAATGCATTTGCAGCCTTTATTTGAAGGGTGTTCATACTATACTCATAACCAAGATGTATCTAAGCAGTTATTTGAGAATGGTTTATGTTTACCTTCTGGTTCAAATATGAGTCAAGACGTTCAAGAAAAAATTATTCAAATAATAAGAGATTTAATACCAGCTAACTAGTTTTTAGTTGGTATTTTTTGTATAACGCTGTAGAAAAAAGTTCGAATTTGTTTTACTATTAAATATAAAGGGGGGAAGTTTTATTGTATAAGAAATTAGGGGTTTTGTTTTCGGTTGTATTATGTGTCGTCATGCTAACATCTGTTGAACATACTTATTCAGAGAGTGAGTCGTTAGAGGGTGTCGCTTTAGAAGATCAGACTTATGTTTATCAGAATAAGAGTAAAGATTCGAAACAGTTAAAGGGGTATAACTCAGGTTCCATTTTGAAGTTTAAAAACCAAGAAGGTAATTGGTATACTGCTGTCGTTATACTTAACAACGAACGTGTTTCAGGTTATATACATAAAGAAGATGTTGATGTCATTACAACTGAGCAAAAGGATTTAACTGGTTATTCGGTTAATCATACGAAAGTCTATCAATCTCCTACTAAGAATGATGATCATTGGAAGAGTTATGCTAAGGGAGAGAAGTTGTATTATAAGACTTTCAGTGAACAATGGTACGAAGCAACGGTTTATGTGAATGGTGAACCTAAAACAGGCTATATTCATGTGGGTGATGTGGACGAGCCGACGCAAGAGCCGACATCGTTATCAGGTGTTGGGGTTAAAAAGCCTACGACAGTTTATGACTCACCTAATTCTAATTCTGATGCGTTAAAGACTTATCCATCTGGTAGTTTTCTTAAGTTTGAAACGTTTATTGAAGGTTGGTATAAGGCTACAGTATACTTGAATCATAAACCACACACAGGTTACATCAAGGCTTCGGATGTTGATTTTCCTACTGACCAGCCTGAAAATCTATCTGGTGTAGGTGTTAAAAGCCCAACCAAAGTCTATGCATTGCCAAATGCTAGTTCCGACGTCTTGAAGAGTTATCAGTCAGGCAGTATATTAAAGTATCAAACATTTATAGATGGATGGTACAAAGCTACTGTCTATTTGAATCATGAACCGCATACAGGGTATATTAAAGCATCTGATGTCGAAGAACCTGTTGATCAAGTAGAGGATTTAACCGGGTTTGTCGTAAAAAACCAAGCGCATGTATATTCTAAATTAAATCGTTCTAGTGATACTCTTAAAAGCTATGGACAGGGTGAAAAGTTATATTTTCAAACGTTTACTCAAAATTGGTATAAGGCAACAGTTTATTTAAACCACAAGGCACATACTGGGTATATTCATAAGAGTGATGTTGAGATACCAGTTGAAGATCAGAAGAACCTTAAGGGCTATGGATACGATGGTACGACTCATGTCTATTCGAAACCTAGTAAACAATCATCGCCTTTAAAATCGTATCGTGAAGGTAGTCTATTATACTATCGTTCATTTATGGATCAGTGGTATGAGGCAACAGTTTATTTAGACGGTCAAGCACATACTGGTTATATACATCGTCATGATGTTATTGATCACCAAGCGGAACAAGAGGATTTATCGGGTTATGCAATCAATGAATCTACTTACGTATACAAAGGAACATCTAGAAATTCTAAGAAACTAAAAGGCTACTCGTATGGTTCCAAACTAAAGTTTAAGTCGTTTACTAAGAATTGGTATGAAGCGACGGTCTATTTGAACCATGAACCACATACAGGTTATATCCACAAAAATGATGTCACATTAGGCGAGATCAATCCTAAGTCTGTAGTGAATCCTAAAACGAAGTATTCTTATCAACAGATGATTAAGGATATTAATGAGTTGGAGTCGATGTATCCTGGGTTAGTGAGTTCTAGTGTGATTGGTCAGTCATATGATGGTCGCGATCTTTATACTGTGAAAGTTGGTAACGGGTCGACAAAAGTACACATTAACGCATCGACTCATGCACGAGAATGGATGACGACGAATCTAGTGATGGATCAAATTGATACTTACAGTCAAGCCTATGTGAGGAATAGCAAAGTTGATGGTTACAATGTGAGGGATTTACTGAATAAGGTGAGTATCTACTATGTTCCGATGGTGAATCCAGATGGTGTAATGTTGGTTCAAGAAGGCGCTGGTGCTGTTAGCAATTCTTCTGAAGTGATTGATATTAATGGTGGTAGTAAGGACTTCTCAGCATGGAAAGCGAATGCAAGAGGAGTCGATTTAAATCGAAATTACACGAGTTTGTGGGATAATGTGAAGAACGACCCGGGTGAACCGTCACCTACGAATTTCAAAGGTTATGAGCCGATGAGTGAGCCTGAAGTTCAAGCGTTATCACAATATGTCGATTTGCAAAATTTTGATACAGCGATAGCGTATCATTCATCTGGTGAGATTATTTATTGGGACACGTTAGCAGAAGGTGAATTGAAAGAGGATTCGAGAGATATTGCGGATCGTTTAAGTGATAAGACAAGTTACCCTTTATCCATGACAGAAGGAGTTTCAGGTGGTCATTTTACCGATTGGTTCTTATTTAATGAATTTTCACCTAACTTCACGTTAGAGATTTCCCCATTTGTTGGGCCACAACCTGTACCGCTAAACAATTACGATCGAATTTGGGGACAGAATGATTCGGTTGGATTGATTTTGGCAGAGGAAGCTTTAAAGTTAGATTAAAACATTGATGCAACCGGTCATTAATTGGCCGGTTTTATTTATTTTAAGTTCTTGGTTATGGTAAAATTTGATTATGTAATGTACTTGGAAATGGATACGGAGGCGCACTAGCATGAAGAAAATTAGAAAAGCCATCATTCCTGCGGCTGGTTTAGGAACAAGATTTTTACCAGCGACCAAAGCGATGCCTAAAGAAATGTTACCAATTGTGGATAAACCCACCATACAATATATAGTGGAAGAAGCGATTGATTCTGGGATAGAAGATATAATTATTGTGACCGGTAAGGGTAAGAGAGCCATAGAAGATCATTTCGATAAGAATTATGAGCTGGAAAGTAACCTTATGCAGAAGGGGAAACATGAGTTGCTAAAGAAGGTCGAATACCCTTCGAATGTTGACATTCATTATATTCGACAGAAGGAACCGCTAGGCTTAGGTCATGCTGTTTGGTGTGCAAGGAAATTTATTGGAGAAGATCCTTTTGCGGTTCTATTAGGTGATGACATTGTACAAGCTGAAAAGCCGTGTTTGAAACAAATGATCGAACAGTATGAAGCTACTGAACGGTCAGTTATTGGTGTTCAGAATGTGCCTGTTGATGAAACACATCGTTATGGTATTGTGTCTTATTCTGAACAAGATGGTCGTCGGTATAAGGTGGACTCTTTAGTTGAGAAGCCTAAACCTGGCACGGCACCTTCTAATTTGGCTATTATGGGACGTTATATTTTAACACCTGAAATTTTTGGCTATCTTGATCAACAAGAACGTGGTGCAGGTGGGGAAATCCAATTAACTGATGCGATTCAGAAGATGAATGAAGAACAACCCATTTTAGCTTACGATTTTGAAGGCAAACGTTACGATGTGGGTGAGAAGTTAGGTTATATTAAAACGACCATTGATTTAGCGTTAGAGAATCCAGAGATCAAAGATGAGTTATACGATTATTTAAAGCACAAGCTTGATGTGAAAATGACGCCATAAATATTGAGAAGTAGGTGATTGGGTGAGTTGGGAAGAAGATTTTGAACGTTGGAATAACAAAGCTGATTTAGATTCAGCATTAAAACATAAATTATTAGACATGAAAGAGGATGAATTGGAAGAAGCTTTTCATAAAACGCTTGAATTCGGCACCGGCGGCATGCGTGGTGTACTTGGGCCTGGGACGAATCGGATGAACATTTATACAGTCCGGAAAGTGGCTAAAGGTTTAGCTTCGTACATTGAGTCGCAGTCTGGTGTTTTGAAAGAACAAGGTGTAGTTGTGGCTTATGATTCGCGTTATATGTCGAAGGAATTCGCGATTGAGACGGCTAAGGTTTTAGGTGTACATAATATTCCGACTTATGTGTTTACGTCGTTAAGACCAACGCCAGAGTTGTCGTTTGCGGTTCGTCATTTAGGGACAGCTGCTGGTGTAATGATTACGGCGAGTCATAATCCGCCTGAGTATAATGGGTATAAAGTTTATAACGAGACTGGTGGGCAACTGCCACCGAAGCAGGCGGATGAGATGATTGCGAAAGTGAATGCGGTTGAGGATGAGCTTGAGATTGATGTCGTTTCGCAGCAAGAGTTAGAAGATGCTGGGTTGTTGCGTTGGGTTGATGAAGGCGTGGATCAGGCTTATCTTGAAGAGTTGAAGTCAATAACTTTTAATTCAGATGTGATTCGTTCTCATGCTGACAAATTAGGTATTGTTTTCACACCATTACACGGAACAGCTAATGAGGTGGTTCAGGCAGGACTGAAGCAAGTTGGATTTAGTCAAGTTCATGTGGTTGAAGAGCAAGCGAAGGCAGATCCTGAGTTTTCAACGGTCAAGTCACCAAATCCTGAGGAACACCAAGCGTTTGAACTAGCAATTGAAAAAGGTGAAGCGGTTCAGGCGGATATTTTAGTTGGGACGGATCCAGATGCAGATCGATTAGGTGTTGCGGTTAAGGATGAGTCAGGAGAGTATAAGGTTTTAACAGGGAATCAATTAGGAGCTTTGATGTTGGATTATATTTTATCTAATCATGAAACCTTACCTGAGAATCCGATTATGATTAAGACGATTGTGACTTCAGAACTTGGACGAGCGGTAGCTGATGATTATGGTGTAGAAACGTTAGATGTATTGACTGGATTCAAGTTTATTAGTGAGAAGATTGAAGAGTTTAACCAACAGAAGACCTATCAGTTTATGTTTGGATATGAAGAGAGTTATGGTTATTTAATTAAGGATTTTTCACGTGATAAGGATGCTGTGCAGTCTACTGTATTGGCTTGTGAGATGGCGGCTTTTTATAGATCCCAAGGGAAGACATTATTTGATGCATTAGATGATTTGTATCAACGATTGGGGTATTATATTGAAGACTTGCATTCCTTGAAATTAGAGGGGCTAGAAGGCTCTAAGCAAATTGATAGTATTATGCAAGAATATCGAGAAAGTCGTCTTGAGGAAGTGGCAGGTCTTAACGTTAAGGCCTTTGAAGATTACGATGCTGGTAAAAGGACATTACTTCCGTCTGGAGAGACTGAAGATATTGATTTACCTAAGTCTAATGTGGTTAAGTTTAAGTTGGAACAAGATTGCTGGTTCTGTTTACGTCCTTCTGGTACTGAGCCAAAGTTGAAGTTTTATTTTGGGGTTAAAGGTGAGACATATCAAGATGCTGAAAAAATATTATCAAAGTTAAAAAGTGAAGTATTAGACAAAAATAATGTAACAACTTAGTTCTCATAGAGATTAATTGGTAATAACCTACTAGCCTTTTAAACGGTTGGTAGGTTTTTTGTGTTTCTAAAAGGTCATCAGTAGGGTGCAAACCAATTATACATTTATTCTACTCCTGGCTCATAACATTTAATATAGTTTCTTTAATGGGATGGAGTGGTTACTTTGAATAAGGAGTATAAAGTGTGTATAGAATCAAGTGCTGTATTTGATGAAGATGAAATGTATCGGTACAAGTTGTCGAGGGTGTGGGATGAGGAGAAACCGAGAGCGGTATTGGTATTATGGAATCCGAGCACTGCTGATCATTACAAAAATGATTTAACGGTTAATAGTTGTATAAACTATTTTATTGATCATGGCTATGGATCGATGGATTTAGTGAACTTGTTTGCTGCTAGGTGTACGAAACCGAATCAATTGAAAAGTTTTAACGACCCAATCGGAGTTGATAATAATTATTATATCAGTGAAAGCTTAAAGCAAGCTGACTTGATTCTGCTAGGTTGGGGAAGTTGTACTGGTAGTCAGATGAAAAAGAAACGTGCTGTGGAAGTATTGCAAATGATTAGACCTTATAAGGACATATGTTATTGTTTTGGATTTGTAGGTGATCATGACCCTAAACATCCTAAAATTATTGCTAAAGAGGATTATTTGCAAGGATATTTTTCATAGATGGTTTTAAAATCGAATTGTATGAGTTTTCCTTTTTTTGTTTTAATAGTCTTGAAAATCTACGGTATAGTCAGGGATTTTCAAAACCATAAAAGGGTCCCAAGTGATTAACACTCACTTGGGACGTAATAAGTCGCGTTAGCGATTTTGTTCTTTATTTCTAAGTAAATGTTTCTGTATCTTTCCAATCGAAGTTCTTGGAAAATCATCCACAAAAAGTATTTCTTCTGGGATTTTAAATTCGGCTAATCTTTCTTTAGAGAATTCGATAATATCCTCTTTAGTTAGGTTTTGGTTTTCAGTTTGTATATAGGCTACGACTTTTTCCTCTCTAATTTCATCTGGTTCACCAATGACGGCGCAGTGCACAATGTCAGGATATTCGTAAAGTTGGTTTTCAATTTCGACAGATGATATGTTTTCACCCGCTCGTTTTATTAAGTCTTTATTTCGATCGACAAACCAAATAAAACCTTCTTCATTCATGTAGCCATAATCACCCGTATAAAGCCATCCATTTCGAAGACTTCTATCTGTTTCCTCTTTGTTTTTATAATAGCCTTTCATAAGGGAAGGGCTTTTGATGACGATTTCACCTACTTCGTAAGCCTCACATTCATATCCTTCTTGATGAATAATCTTTACTTCTTGACCGAGTCCAGGTTTACCAATCGATAGAATTCCGGTATTTGGGTCTACAGGCATTTCTTCGTATAGGGGTGTCGTGATGTTGGTTGTGATGGATTCAGTCATGCCATACCATTGGAACAGTTTAATATTAAAACGTTCTTGGAACTCATCAATTTCATTTTTATTAACAAAAAGCCCGTAGCCTATTTGTCTGATGTTATGTTGTTCTTCGGCAGGGTGTTTTGGTAACCTTAATAGAATTTTTATGATGGTAGCTACAAAACTTGAGACGGTTGGATTGTATTTTTGTACCGTATCCCAAAATGTATTGGCGCTAAATTTCTCAAGAAGTATGATTGATCCCCCAACGACTAACGTCGCCATGGATGTATAGTATTGGGAGTTAACGTGAAACAATGGAAGAAAAATCAAATATCGGTCATCACTTGTTAATTGCTGATAAAGTACAGAAGAATGACCGGCATATAAATAATTTTCATGTGTAATTAATACACCCTTTGGTTTTGAAGTCGTTCCAGATGTATAACAGATTGAACATACATCGTGCGCGTTCACTTCATCATTATGATTTTCTTCACTTTCTAACGAAATATCCTCAGTTAGGTTTTTATTATTTTCATGGTAAAAATATAAATGTTGCTTTTCCATGACATTAAGGTGATCAGAATCAACCAAATCAGAATCATAGAATATCCCCTTGCTTTCAGAGTGCTCAAGGAAGTACTCTAGTTCTCTTGGTGTTGATGCTGTATTGATTGGTAGTAGAATTGCCCCAATGGCTGCACAACCAAACCATACATCATAAAAGAACGGTTGGTTCTTTAACATAACGGCTACGACATCGCCTTTTTGAATGTCTTGTTTTTTGAACCAAGAAGCTAATTGATTGGCTCTTTTTAACATGTCTGAATAGGAGATGATTTGATCTTCATAATAAAGAAATGTCTTTGCTTCGTACTTTTTAGCTTGCTTATTTAAGTAATCATAGATAGATAAATTTCCGTGAGTTAACATTTAGACTCCTCCTTGACTTTTTAGTAAAGAAAGATAGGAAGAACAGTGACAATTATTGAAGTTACAATAAATAAGAGAATCATTGATACTAAACAATAGCCCCAAATATCTTTTAATCCTAACTTAGCTAAACCTAAAGCTGGTAAAACGAAAAATGGCTGTAATAAGTTCGTTGTGACGTCTCCAATTGAGACGGTATTAACGACTACTTCGGCTGGTAAATTAAATGTTTGTAATGCTTCTACTAAAATAGGACCTTGAATTTGCCATTGTCCGCCAGCAGAAGGGACAAATACATTTACAATTGCTGCCGATAAGAAACTAAAGAATGGGAATGTCACACCATTAGCTATAGAAGCAAAGCTTTCAGCAATAACGGTAATTAACCCAGAACCGATCATCATTCCCATAATCCCTGCATAAAAAGGGAACTGTAGTAAAATTCCTGAAGCGGAAGGCATCCCGTCAGTAATCGCATTCATATAACTAGCTGGTGTTCCGTGTAAGGCTAAACCAAGCATGATGAATGTAAAGTTCATGATATTTAATTCTAAATTAAACCCACCGTTATTAATCATATATAGGATAAGCCACAAAAAGCCTAGTAACACTAACGCATAGTTAATGATTCTACTGTTATTCAATTTATCTGCAAATGTGGTATGGGTAGTTGTTGCACTTATTTCTTCTAAAGATTCTTCATCTTCTTTATTATGTTGATAAGGAACGACATCTTCTTTCTTAGGTGCCATTTTTATATAGGCAAATAATACAACAGCTAGACCAATAAAGGCAGTCAATAACATCATTGGGCTAAATGTAGTTTGTGAAAGTGGGATAAGACCAATTTCATCTTGAAGTGAGTGATCTGGGGTGTTGACAAGTAGCGGCGCTGTTAAGGAAATGCTTGCTGGTAAAATGGCAATAGTACCTGTATAAGCTGCAGCTATTAAGATACGAAAGTCGGCTTCTTGTACACGCTTGGCAACTTCAATAGCGAATAATGTACCAAATACAAAGCCTAGCCCCCAACTTAAATAACCTGTTGCGGCTGCTGCTAAAATAACCGTTATAATGGCTGATTTTTGGGTTTTAGGTTTTGAGGCTAGTTTAATTAATAGATTATGAACTAAAGGAGCCTTTACAAGAGCATAACCAGTAATTAAAATTAGAATCATCTGAGTCGTAAATGCTAAAAAATCCCAAAAACCACCGTACCAGTATGTAGTCATGTCAAATAAGTTTTCCCCGGTGACTGTCATACCTAGGATTAAAGTTATAAATGTGAGTAAGATAGCAAAGATAAAAGCACTAGGTAAATAGTTTTCAATACCTACTTTAAATTTTTGAGAGATGGATCTTAACATAATAATTTTCTCCTTTCCTGTTAACGCTTACATAATTATTAATTAATATTCTACAGACTATAGTCTCTTTGTCAATATGTTTATAATATTCTGAAAAGGGTGATGTTATGAATCGTCGTCAGCACAAGGCAAGTTTAACGAAAAAGAAAATTTCTGATGCAGCCATTAAATTGTTTGAAGAAAAAGGTTTTCGTAATGTAACAGTGGATGAAATTGTTCAAGTCACAGGAACGTCAAAGGGAGCATTTTACACACATTTTAAGAGTAAGCACGAAGTTTTCTTTGATAAATTTAAAGAAATCGACCGTTATTATGAAGAGGTTTTACTAGATTTTGTTAAAGAAGAGGAATTTAGTATAGAAAAGCTTAGGATATTTCTAAGATTACAAATGAAATATATTCAAGAAGATTTAGGGTGGGATGTTACTAGAACTATTTATGAAAATGAGCTAGATCCATCACGTAAGAGTTACTTTTTAATGGAGGATCGGCCTTTATATAGGATTCTGACCAATATCTTTGATGAAGGGCAAAAAAACGGAGAGTTCAGAAATGATATTAGCACAGAAAAAATGGTGATGGTTTGTTTAAGGGTGATGAGAGGGATCCTTTATGATTGGAGTATTAATGAAGGAGCTTATTCTTTAGAAGAAGAACAGGAATTGTTGTTTTCTACAATGATAAATGGGTTAGAGGCTTAGTCTATTTCGGCGGGGAGTAATCCCCGCCGTTTGTTTCATCTATAGTTAACTAATAAAGTTTTTAACTTTTTCTTCACTCCTCTACTCCAACCTTTTACGGTGTCTATGTTTGTGCATTCTTCTTGGGCGATCATTTTAATAGTTTTACTTTCGATAAAGCGCTTTTGAACATATGTCCATTCATGATCCTTTAAGTGGTTACGTATTGATTGCCACAAATAAGGATCAAAATGTTCGAACTCAGATGGTGTGTAGCTGTAGTCGTAGATGTCGTCCCACACCACTTCGTTTTCTATGACTCGGGAGCGTTTTCTAACTTCATCAATTAGGCGGCTTTTGATGGTAATGTACGCGAGTTTACCAAACGTGTCTCGGTCATTGTATTTCCGGTAAGTTTCATATAAAGCATCCAACCCAATTTGGTAGAATTCGCCTTCCTTGTCACGAATGTTTAATCGGTGGATTAAATGATAGATCATTGGATTGTATTGATCTATGACTTTACTGAAATCATGATCGGTTGTATACAATTTCTCTCCCCCTCAAATCAAAGGGGCCGGCCCGTAAAAAGGATAGAACGTTCATCCAATTACTATTATAAAACTTTTCTGACATTTGTCATCTAAAATTTACAAAAAATATAAAAATTTAATTGTTTTTACCCGGAATATTGCTATGTGTTCGTTGTGGTTATAAGAAAAAATTGTGAAAACACTAAATGTTTTTGGAGAATTACTAGAAATTTTTTATATGTAATTTTATTTCGTATACCGATTCGCATAACTACTCGCCACAAACGCATCTGGTTTGATCTTAGGCTCAGCGCCCATGGATTCTATGCGTGCAACCATTTCATTAATGAAGCGTCTTGTTTTATTACGTTTGCCGGCGCCGATATCGATGTGACCTTCAATGGTGAACGTTGCGCCCTTGTCGACATAAGGGAGGACGATCTCATACATTGCGTCTTTACGCTCTTGGGTGAACATTGTGAATATGGTTTCCGTGAATGAGGTTTCGAAGGAAATTTTTTCGTGTAGGTTGGTGATTTTTCGTGGGATGACGTTCTTCTGATAGCACGCCCATACGCCTTTGCCTTCACATTGAATGACGATGCCTGTGATAAAGGATGTGTAGCCTTGGTGAACCTGTGAGTCGGTTCCGATGATGAGTTTGAAGTTGCCATCAGGATTCCGTCGCATGAATTTCAGGATGTGATTAAAGACTTGTTCAAATGTCATGTGTTGTTCTTTGAGGTTTTTGAATGTGTAGTTATGGAGCTGGTAGTTAAACATAACGAACGACCTTTCTCAACAGAGGTTTGTCATTATTATAAACGGTTATTAATATTTTATGAAGACAGATCGAAAGGTTGTAGGCAAAGTTAATAATGTATCGAAAGCAACGTAATATTGATGTTTTTGAAATATAAATTGTTTATTTTTTAAATTTTATAATTTATTCGTTTTCAGTTACAATAATAGAAATACTTCTTAGAAGAAAGGGTCTTTCTATAATGGAAAAAGAAAATTTTACTCAAAAGCTTAATGATATTTTTAATCATCTTCATCAAAATGCTGAAATTAGTCATGAGGAAACTGAAACGACGCAATTTATCTATAATCAGTTAAAACAGTATGATTGTAGGATTACTACATTTGAGAATCAAACGGGTCTGTATGCTGATATTGGTCAAGGTTCACCTGTTGTTGCCGTTCGAGCTGATATTGATGCTCTTTGGCAAGAGATTAATGGTCAATTCCAGGCTAATCACTCTTGTGGGCATGATGCTCATATGACGATTGTGCTTGGGACCTTTATGCAATTAGTGGATCAACAGGATCAGTTGAATGGAACGGTCCGTTTTATTTTTCAACCAGCTGAGGAGAAGGGGACGGGTGCCCTGCAAATGGTTGAACAGTCAGCGGTTGATGGTGTTGATTATTTGTATGGCATGCATTTGCGACCAATACAAGAGTTAACAAATGGCCGATATGCGCCGGCGATTCGTCATGGGGCTTCGCGTTTTGTTTCTGGTGTGATCACGGGAGAGGATGCACATGGTGCTAGGCCTCATTTAAATTCAAATGCCATTCAAATTGGCGCGGAATTAGTTCAGTTAATCAATAATATTCATTTAGATCCGATGATTCCTCATTCTATGAAAGTTACATCGTTTCATAGTGGGGGCAAGAGTACAAACATTATTCCTGGTAAAGCGGAGTTTTCAATTGATATGAGGGCTCAATCGAACGAGTTAATGGACGAGATGCAACAACAATTGGAGTCCACGGTGTCATCACTTGCTAAATTACGTAATGTTGGTATCGATTTGTCTATTGGAGCCAATCTACCAGCAGCGTTAATTAATGATGATGCCCATGATCATATGGAAAAAGCTATTGCCGACGTTGTGGGGGAAGAGCATCTCCATCCGATGATTACAACGACAGGCGGGGATGATTTTCATTTTTACAGTATTAAACGTCCGGAATTAAAAGCGACAATGCTAGCGATTGGGTGTGACCTTAAGCCAGGATTGCATCATCCATATATGACGTTTAATCATGATGTGATTCCTGAAGCGTCTGATATTTTAACTCGAGCTATTTTGAATACTTTAGGAGAATAATAAAACTCCCTAGGCAATTGAATGTTGCCTAGGGAGTTTTTGCTTACTACTCATTAAGGTTAACGCCAGTACCCCAATCGTAAGTTTGTTTATGAATTTCGAATAACATGTGTGTATCTAAGGATTCCACACCATCGATCACGCCGATTTGTTTACGTAGTATGTCATAGAATTCTGTGTTAGTAGGGGTGATCACTTGAACGAATAGATCGTATTTACCACCGGAACCTGCGATGAATCGTGCTTCTGGTATTTGTTTTATTTTTTCCACGATGGAATCATAATGATTAAAGTCGATGGAAAGGCCGACGAAGGCAACGGTTCCCATTCCCGTCATGAATGGATTGACGACACCGACTACTTTAATAAAATTTTGGTCGGTTAATCGTTGGATTCGGTTTCGTACTGTACTAGCTGTCGTATCTAATTGGTCTGCTAATTCCGTATAAGACACACGCCCGTCTCGTTGCAAGGCTTTTACGATTTGGTTATCTAATTCATCTAATGTGAATTCTTCACTGATTTCTCCGAACATGTAAAAACTCCTTACATTCTTGTTTTATCTTGTTACCTTTATTTTACAACATCCTTTGGGCGAATACGATGGCTATTTTTGTTTGGATAGAGATTTTAACGTATCAATATTCTCCCAGCTCATCTCGCGGCGGCCTTCTTCTAAGTCAATAATCGTATCTAGTACTTTCTGAGTTAGGGTCATGTCGATTCCGCAAGCTTCCCCTTGTTCAATGACAGGAGATAAGTGAAATGGAACTTCAGTTTTCCGTTTACGAACTGCCAGATCTCTCCAAATACCACTCTTGACTTTCTTATAAGTTCTAAGTCTAGCTACAAGTCTATCAAATTGTTCATGAATCGCTTCCCAATCTCGATTTTCATTACCTGGGTAAACCGTCTTTGGCTCCCAGTTGTCAAAAGGCATTGGTTCAATATCTAGTTGTTGTGCAACGCGAAGTACTTCAGATGCCAATTCAACGAACATCTCACGGTTATCATGTGGATCAATGATGTCTGCCATTTTCTCATCAACGGTGGCAGTAGCGGTTAGAATTGCACCATAAGCAAGCTTACTCCATAGGTATCCCCAGATGTTGTCTGTAATCTGTGCATCGCCCCATGCTAGAAGGCGTTGTTGAATTTCTTTGATCCTTGGCGTTGTTTCACCGTTTAGTTCACCGATATACATACTGCCAACGCCACCATATTGAATTAGGCCAGGTTCTTGGTAGTCTGCGAATAAATTGACGAAACTCCCGATGGTCCGTTCTTGTCCGATTTTTTCTGAGATTACTTCTTCAGTTAGTCCATTTTGCATCGAGATGACGACAGATTGATCTGTTAATAGTGATTTGAAACTATCGACAGCTTGAGCCGTGTGTTGAGCTTTCACTGCTAAAATGACCACATCTAAAGGCTCTTGGCGATCGACTAATTCATCGACTGTCAAAGCTTTCACTTCGGTGTTAAATTCACTTTCGACGGTTTCAATGGTTAGTCCGTTTTGTTTCATCACATTAATGTGGTCTTCGTTAATATCAACTAAAGTGACGTCTTCACCTGCTTTGGCAAGATAAGCGCCAACGACACCACCAATAGCTCCAGCTCCAATGATTGTAAATTTCATCATTCATTCTCCTCTCAATTAATAACCAACATTATAGACGCCTGGAAGGTTAAAGTCATAGCCTAATTGTTCGGCTGCTTCTTTCGGCCAGTATGGTTGACGTAACAAGCCTCGGCCGATTGCGACCATATCAGCTTGTTCGTTTTTAATGACATTGTTCGCTAGTTCAGGGTCTTCTAAGGCTCCAACACTGATGACAGGGATTTGGAACTCTTTACGAATAGTCTCTGCGTACTCAATCTGATAACCAGGATACGTCTCAGGGCGATTCGGTGAATTTCCGCCTGTACTCACATCAAACGCATCTACACCTGCTTCAATGAAAGTAGGGATAAATTGCTTGATGTGGTCAAAATCATAGCCATCTTCGCCGTATTCAACTGCTGAGATTCTTAGGATGAGAGGCATGGATTCTGGCATATTAGCTCTGACTTCACGAATGACTTCTAATGGAAAGCGATCGTATGCACCATATTCGTCATCGCGATGATTACTACGCGGCGATAAAAATTGATGCAATAGATAACCATGAGCGCCGTGAAGTTCAATGACATCAAATCCAGCGTCAACAGCTAGTTGGGTACTTTGACCGAACTTTTTAACCAATTCTTTAACTTCATTGGTCGTTAATTCTCTAGGGACTGGAGTGTCTTCGGAGAATGGAACCGGACTAGGTCCTACAATGTCCTCATCTTCAATTTTTGATTTACGTCCTGCGTGTGCTATTTGAATGGCACTTTTAGAACCGTATCGCTTAATGGATTGGTTGATTTGTTGATAAGCCTTTACGTGATTGTCATTCCAAAGGCCAAGGCAATTTTCAGTAATGCGGCCATTGGATTCAATGTTCGTCATCTCATAACAAACCAGGCCTACACCGCCGACAGCTCGACTAGTTAAGTGAACGTGATGCCAATCGTCTGGTGTCCCATCATTGGTTTGAACTTGGTACTGACACATTGGTGAAAGCATCACGCGGTTTGGGATTGTCACGCCTTTTAATTCAATTGGGTCGAATAAATTGTTCATGTTAATCTCTCCTTTTAATGAAAGCTATTGATGATTGTTTCTACTTCTTTTAATTGAAATTCTAGTTCATTTATAATTCTTTGAACTTTTGTTTTTGAAAAGAAATACTCGTTTGAACTAGGGTCGAGTGTGATCAGTCGATCAACCTCGAGTAATGCAGGCACCTTTGGTAAAGAAAATAGGGTGTCATAATCAAATACGGATGATTGTACATAATTGAATGGTACTAGTTTTCTAGACAGTTTCATATTTAATTGATTATATTGATCGACTGAAAGCTCTTCTTGTTCTACTTTTAATCGTTCTTCTATTTTGCAGAGTTTCTTTACTAAGTGTTGTAGACTAATAGAGCTTTGCAATTTCTCAGACCATGTCTGTAGTCCGTCTCTAATATCCTCAATCGCAGCCAACTGATTAATGGGCAGTTTTGGTTTCGTCAATAATTGGTGAATGGAATGAACATACACTTGGCAGTCACGCTCTAAAAAGGCTGGATCAATTTTATCCACTAAGTCTTCGGGTGTGTGCCACCACCAGCCAAAGCCTGTTGATTTTCCAGATTGGCCAAACATTTCTTCGTGTACAGTCATGTTAGAACTGTCAGTAGGTGGTTGCTCTGATAACCCCATATATAATGAAGGGATACCAATGCCCCAAAATGATTGGTCGCCAGCTTTTCCGTATCGTTTTCCTTCGAATTGTTGACCTGTTAATTCGCCAACAGAATGAGTGGCAATATCTTTTGTTTCTGCCATGCAGTTTGCTTGTGTTAAAACAGTGGCATTCTGACCGCCAACTGAGTCTATATTGACGTGGGCTACGCAATGCTCATATAGCTCTAGCCAATGTTGGTCCGCGTAATAAGCACTTCCGGCATAACGGCCGTGCGAGTGTCCTGACCAAAAGGCAAGTCTGAGGTTTCGCTTGAGTTCATCTCGATGTTCGTTCGTAATTCTTGCGACTTCTAACATGGTGGCATTAGCGGTACCATTATCCATTGCACCATAATGCCAAGAGTCGACATGTCCACTGAATAGAATAAAGTCTTCTTGATCTCCTTTAGATTCTATATCTACCGTTAATAGTGGAATTTTTCTAATTCTTGTATCGACTTGGGTTTGCAAATAGGCTTCGTGATTGGAATCTGCAAGTTGGATTAATCGTTCGCCAGTTTCTTTAGTTACTGAAATAACTGGTATCGTAGGAAAATCATCCATTTTCTCAGGCGTCGGATTTCCCCAAACGGGTGATACAATCATTTCGTATGTGAGTGAAGTGTTAATAAAAATGGCTGCAGCAAACCCTAGTTTTTGCAAGTTTCTGACCGTACCAGGAGCAGCTAGCCCATGGATGATCGCAATTTTCCCATTTTGATCGTCTAGGGAAGATAGTTGGTTCTTGTTAATAAATTTTAAAGGAGCTGTTAATCCAGGCTCACTTGGTGCCATTGAATGCGTGATGCATTGGAACTCCTCGCCGTTTACAACTAAATTTGCACTCTTCGGCAGGCTAATGAACGCATCGTGTTCGATTAGTTCTGGCTTTAAGCCATAAGAGGATAATGTTTCATATATATATTGGAAAGCTTTTAACTCTTCGCGTGTACCAGATAACCGCTCATATTGGGCAATCTGTCGTGTGTGTTCCATTAAGTCGTCTTGTTGAACACTCTCTACCCATTCAGTAACTGACATAAGCTCATCCCCTTCTAAAAAAAGTAATTATTTAGCTATTATTTTTTGTATTCTATCATATAATTTGCAAAAAATTAATGATTTTGAAATTAATTATAATATTTTTGATAAAATTTAAAATTTATAGTTTACATTGCAAAATTTTCTGATTATAATGAAAATCAATTCGACAAATAATGGACAAGAAAGGGCTGAGGACATATGTTAGGTTGGACATTTACTGCATGGCTAGTCGTGTTCATCATTCCAGCGTTAATTACTGGATTTTCGATTGTATATTATGTGCTAGGAAAAAATGAGCAGCAAGAGGAGGATGAATCCTGATGGATTGGATGATCATTCTACCTATCGTTGTTTATGTTCTGATCTTAGTTGGAATTGGAGCTTATTCTTATAAATTCACCGGAACACGTGAAGGTTTCCACTTAGGTGGAAGGGAAATCGGGAGCTGGGTAACCGCTATTAGTTATGCGTTCTCTGGTATGAGTGCTTTTGTATTAATCGGATTTGTTGGTATGGTCTATGCACTTGGGCCATCATCATTTTACACATTAATTGGTTATAATATCGGGTTTGCATTTTCTTATATCGTGATTGCGAAACGTCTTCGTAACTATTCGGAGATCCTAGATGCTTACACTTATACGGATTATTTCGTTAAACGTGTAAGAGGGAACCCTCACTTAATCAGAGCGATTTCTGCTATTTCGATTCTTGTGTTTATGTCAGTATATGTTGGTTCTCAACTAGCAGCAGGTGGTATGACGATTGAGACAGTGTTTAATTTTGAGCCAACAACAGCTATTATCATTGCAGGAATTGTGGTCACGGCTTACTGTTTATTTGGAGGTTTTGCCGGTGTTTCCATCACGGACTACTTCCAAGGGATCATTGTAGTAATAGGTACAGCTATTTTAGGTATTTATATGATTAATTACGCTGGCGGATGGTCCGCTGTAGTAGAAGAAGTTAAAAATCAAGATCCAGCATTGGTAACAGGCGGGCTAGGTGCGACTGGTTCGACATTATTAGGGCTGATTTTTGGTTATCTAACACTAGGTGTAGCCATTATTGGTCGTCCTCATGATACGATTCGTTTCTTTGCGATTAGCAGTTCATCCGAAGTTAGAAAGTCATTTGCGATTACATTGACGGCTCTAACGATTACCTATTGGGGAGCATTCCTTGTGGGTTATGCTGGACGCGTCATCTACCCAGCGATTGATAACCCAGAATATATTTTCCCGATGGCGTTAGTTGATCTAACGCACCCGCTTTTTGGAGGATTTATGATTGCGGTCTTCTTAGGACTTTTAATGTCAACTTCTGATTCGCAGTTATTATCTTCAGGTTCAACTTTCGGGGAAGACGTCTACAGAAAATACATTAATAAGAATGCTTCAGATCGACAAATTTTGATTGTGACGCGTTTGTTTATAGCAATCGTTGGGCTTCTATCAACTGTGGTCGCAGTGACAAGTTCTGAGTCCATTTTCTGGATTACGGTTTATGCCTCAGCAGGACTCGCGGCAACATTCGCACCTGTATTAGTCTTCTCTCTATACTGGGATAAACTGACGAATGCCGGTGCTGTAGCTGGGATGCTATCAGGGTTCTTGACAGTCGTATTGTGGGACAATCTAGCGCCAGATTTACCATTTATTATGACTGAAGCGGTACCTGCTGTTGTCATTTCGTCTATCTTAATCTATGTTGTAAGTAAGTTGACTCATCAGCCCGAAATAGAAACGGTACAAAAAGAGTTGAAAGAAGCGAAGAAGGTTTGGAAG
This sequence comes from Aquisalibacillus elongatus, assembly GCF_003843875.1. Lineage (GTDB taxonomy): Bacteria > Bacillota > Bacilli > Bacillales > Alkalibacillaceae > Aquisalibacillus > Aquisalibacillus elongatus. The sequence goes on from NZ_RKRF01000008.1 coordinate 376,488, forward strand.
AAATAAAGAGAAACTAGATAAAAAGAAGTGTCAAATAACCGTTAAAATAAAAAATCGTGGGGCATTAGTTAGCTCCACGATTTTTTCTATTTAACTTAACTATTAATAAACCCTTTAACAATCCGTTCCAGCATTTCTCGATCCATGTTGAGCGGCTCATATCCATTCTCTTGGAACAGGTTCTGAGTGTTGCGGTCTTGAAATGTGACCGAGTTGTTCAAGTACTCCTTAAACACTTCAATCGGCTTGTTCATGTTGACCTCTTCTTGCGTGAGCAGGTGCTCATCTTCGTAAGGGATGAGTTCGATCTGATCGAAGTCAAGGCTTTTGACAATGGCTTCGAAAGTGGTTTTGTTTTTGGGTGGATCTGGGTTTGTGATGTTGTATACAGTCTCGGGCTCACCGTGTTGTAAGCCTAAATAGAGAGCGCTCACCACATAATCCACTGGGACCAAGTTTGATACGGCGTCTTCGTTAAGAAGTAGCCTGTATTTTTGATTGGTTTTGCTGCGCTGGGCCTTTTTCTTTAATATTTGGATTGTACGAATGATGCCGTATAAGCCGAACGTCGAATTGGCCTCGCCAGTCGATGAGTCGCCGATGATGATCGATGGTCGCATGATGAGAACGTCGAATTCGTTTTTATATGACATGACGGCGTGTTCGGCCTTGGCTTTTGTTTCTTCGTATGAGTTGCGGAACTCCTGGGTTTCAGGGTACAGTTCCTCGACGCCAGTTTCTCTTGTGCCTAGTGTGTAGGCGGTGCTGACGTGGATGAAGCGTTTGACGTTAATTTTTTTTGCGAAATTCAGGGCGTTTTTTGTGCCGTTTACGTTGATGTGAAATAGGTCCTCCCGTATTGATTCGTCAAAAGACAGCAGAGCTGCGGTATGATAAATAGCGTCAATTTTGCCTGTTAATGCTTGTCGAGTTTCGTTTGATAAGCCTAGTTTTTCCTCTGTAAGTTCCCCAATTAAGAAGTTGATTTGGTTTTTATAGGAATTTAGGTTTTCTAATAATGTATCAGCTTTGGCCTCACTCCGCACAAGTAAATCGAGCTCGTGTCCGTCTTGGAGAAGCTTTTCGGCTAATTTTTCACCTAAAAATCCAGTTGACCCTGTAATTAAAATGCGCATAAGATCTCTCCCGTAGATGGTTTGCTGTGATAATTATAACGAGTCGTGGAAGGTTGTACAATTAAAAACTAGTAGAGTATCGTGGTATATTGAATTATTAGACAATTAGGAATAAAATATGGTTAGGACTAAAGGGGGAGATTGAGGTGTATAGTCGCTGGTTTACGTGGATTTTGACGGGTTTTCTCGTACTATTCCCGTTGATGGTTTGGCCTTATTTTAATATTACATACTCGACATTACTTAAATACTTGTACTTATTGGGACTTGTGTTCGTGTTTTGGGTCGTGATTGGTGTTAAATCACTGTTTAGAACGATTGATGTGCCAGTGTTTAGAAGCAGGGCAGAGCAGTTGGCGTTGCTGTTTTTGCTGTTGGCTGGCGTGGCGACTTACTTCTCGGTCGAACCCGTGCCATCGATTGTTGGACAGGAGTATAAGTTTTTAGGGTTGTTTGCGTGGGTTAGTTTTATTTCGGTTTTTGTTTTTGTGTATCATTTTATTCCTGCGGAGAATCACCTACGATTGATTCAGTTGATTGTGGTGGCTTCAATCCCCGTTGCGTTGTACGGCATTTTTCAGCATTTTTGGATTAACTTGTTGTTGGAAGAGCCTATTGAAAGCACGTTTATTAAAAGCTGGGCGTTTTTCGACAATAGTAATCATTTTGGGACGTATGCCATGCTGATGTTGATGCTGTTGTTTGTTGTATATATGTTGAGTCAAAAACGCGTGTCTTCGGTCATGTGGATTGTCGTGGGTGTCGTGATTTTTGTTGCTCTGTTATATTCAGGTTCTAGGTCTGGTTGGTTAGGGTTGTTTGCTGGCGCCTTGTTGATCACGGGACATCTCGTATTTCGGATGAAGTATTTGCTTAAGCGCTGGGTTGTAATGATGGCTGTCCTGTTCGTGACGATGCTTGTGGTTAATTTTTCCGAGGGGAATTTTATTTTAGATCGGTTTATCAGTATCGGGGAAGAGGCTCAGCAGATTGTCGAACCAGACGAAGAGCAGGAGCCACCTGCTAGATGGAGTTTTTGGACAACTTCTGTTGGCCTGATGGGTGAGAATTTCTGGACAGGTACTGGGCCAAGTACGTTTAATACCGTTTACTATGATGCAATTGGCGTAGAAGATGGCCTTCATGATAACTCGCACAATGAGTTTGTCGAGATTGGATTGACGTTAGGTGTCCCGGCGCTGGTTGTTTACCTGATGTTTATTGGACTCGTTTTGTGGCGTGGTGTTCAGTACGTTCGGACGGCAGAGGGTTCGGAGAAGATTCTGGTCGTCTTGTTGCTGGCCGCGGTTGTGGCTTATTTGGTTAAGGTGATGTTTAATGTGAGTGTGATTCCTGTTGCGCCGTTTTTCTTTGTGGTGTTGGGGGTTGTTTGGAGGAGGAGTGTTTTTGGAAAAGAGTGACCAAATTATTGAGGAACTTTTATTATAGCCAAATCGACTTCGTATATGGGGATTCCTAAGGTAGATTACAACTAATTTTAAAGATTGTTCTTAAAGTTTCGACAATAACATACATTTTCTTGAAAACGTTAAAATTTACTAGTAAAATAGACTTAATCAAATTTAATAGTAGGAGGTGGGACTTATGCACGGCATTTTAGAGAATGATAAAGGTTTACAAAAAGAAGTTAAAATAGGATTTAGCTGGACAACATTGTTCTTTGGTTTTTTCCCTGCTCTTTTTAGAGGGGATTTAAAGTGGGGAGCTATTATATTTCTTACTAGTCTATTCATCGGAATTATAACAATGGGTATTGGAACATGGGTGCCAGGAGTAGTTTTTGCATTTATTTATAATAAGCTCTACATAAAAGAGTTAATTGAAAAAGATTACGTTCCTGCTAATGAACAAACTAGACAGGCATTAGTTTCTAATGGGATCATTACACAAACCGCTCAAGAAACTGCTTAACCAATGATGATCAAAGCATGAGTACATTTTTCCGTACTCGTGCTTTTTTATTTGATAGTTTGATAAGAAATTTGACATGTACTATAAGCATCAGGTTTATAAGATTAATGAAATTTTACCTTCAGAAGTGGAATTTTCAGCATAATCTAGTAAAATTTTATCTAATAGAACTTTAGGAAGGTGATTATATGGTTAAGTTTGGAATTATCAGCACAGCAAATATTGCACGGAAGGCCTTGATCCCAGCAATGATGCGAGCAGAACATGCTGAGGTTGTGGCAATCTCGAGCGGTAGCGGTAAGGCTCAAGCGGTGGCGGACGAGTTCGGGATTCCGAAGGCGTATGATCGGTATGAGGGTGTGCTTGAGGATCCTGATGTAGAAGCGGTTTATATTCCGTTGCCGAATCATTTGCATAAGGAGTGGGTGTTCAAGGCTGCTGAGGCTGGCAAGCATATTTTATGTGAGAAGCCGGCTGGGTTGAATGCGGATGAGATGGTTGAGATGGAAGCGGCTTGTGAGAAACATGGTGTGAAGTTCATGGAGGCATTTATGTATCAGTTCCACGCGCAGCACGAGCGGGTGAAGGAGCTTGTGGCAGCTGGTGAGATTGGCGACGTGAAACTGATGCGAGCGAGCTTTTCGTTTCCGCTTAGGAATCCGGATGGGAATATTCGAGTGGATGCGGAAAAAGGAGGCGGCAGCGTGTATGACGTCGGGAGCTATTGCTTGCATACGTTTCAGAACATTTTAGATGATGAGGTTGCTGACGTGTTTGTGCAGGGCGATGTGAGCCCGGAGTTCAAGGTGGACATGTCAGCTCGGGGATTGGTTAATATGCGAAGCGGTGTTCGCGCGATGTTTGACAGTGGTTTTGAGACGGAGATGCGTCATGAGTATGAAGTCGTTGGGACGCATGGGTCGATTAAGGTGCCACGCGCTTATCGGCCAGATGCATTTGGCCATGAAGGACAGGTTATCGTTGAGAAAGGTAACGAGAAGCGAGTTGAACGAATTTATAGTGATCAGTATAAAGAAGAGGTTGAGCATTTTGCGGATGTCGTGTTGAATGACGTGAGCCCGCGAAATAGTTACGAAATGTCGAAGAAAAATATGCGCGTGATTGACGCGTGTTATGAATCGATGCGAACAGGTGCAACGGTTACATTATAGGTGAATCCGCTGGGTGGCCCAGCGGATTTTTTTGTGATTATGGTGTGGAATTTCAGGATCGTAGGTAGAGATTTCAGTTTATGAAACGAGAATTTCAGCTTCCAAAAGCAAAATTTCATCTTCTGCAATCAAAATTTCAGCATAGGCTTTACAAATTTCAACTTGAACTTTAAAAGGGATTTAATTTCTAATATATGGTAAAATTAAACATAGGAAATTAACGCAAAAGGGGAAGGTTAGCTTTGAAATCTCTACTTAAATGGCTGCTGGGGATTGTGGTAGTAGTAGGCATTGGTGTTGGCGTGCTTTTTGGGATAGCTTATTATATGGAAAATCAGTTTTAGGACGAGAAAGTTGTGGAGAGTGACTCAGAAGAGAAGAGAGTGAGAGAATTATCCGAGGAAAAATTCGAGAAGAGTAATAATGCGGAGGAGTTAAATCCCTTCGGCGATAAAGTCAAACAGGAGCAGTTGACTGATTCCCAGACACAAAATGTCGCATCAAAAAGTCCGCGCGAGTGAGAAGTGGGGCTTTTACTTGTTTGCAGATGAACGGTTTGCGTGGTTAAAAGAAGGCGTTGAGACTGTTCAGGAAAATTTGACACATGATCAAGTTTATCTAGCGATCTTGAATCGGTGGGAAAACGGTGACTTTTCTAAAGCTGATAGGGATCACAACACGATCTGGGAGCTTCAAGGTGGAACCGTGGGCCGTGCGTCGGGTGTCTTGAGACCTGAAGAAGAGGAAGAAAATATTGATAGCGCTTATGAGAATTAGATCGCTTAGAAAGAAAGAGCACCTAGGCCCGCGACCTAAGTGCTCATTCTTAATACATAATTTGATCAATCTGGTTTAACGTACTTTCAAGATAAATTCTAAATAGAATATAAATGATTAAATTCGTTAGCAAGAAGCTTCCAATGCTTAAGTAAACGTATTGGACTTTTTCACCGAGCTGACTTAAGTGATGGAAACTGATTATCACCGGAGCCAAGGAAATAAAGGCGATGAAGCCGATGAAAAATAGAATGAGTGTTAATTGTGGTGCTGTTGCTAGGCCGGTCAGGATCGTTAGCGCTGATACGGCCGTGAATGGTACCGAAAAAGCACCGTACTGAGCGAGCGCTTCTTGAAAGCTGACGTCAGCCTTGCCGATTTTTAAGACTGCTACTAGTGCTACTAATCCTGCTAGGATGATTAGTAGCAGTGAAAATGCCATTCGGAAGAAGAAGCTAAAGAATGGAAGGGTAGATGGTTCCCCCATGTAGCCTCCGAATGTTTGTTTGTAAAATCCGTTGATTAACAAATAAAAACCTAATGATAGCACGATTGCCATTAAGACAAGGGTGATGATTCCGTTGATAAATGAGCTTTTTGGTTGGTTAAGACTCATCGTTGGATTTTTGATTAAGCTTACGACATAATCGAGATAGTTTTTCGTGTGATACTTAATGTTGTCCATTTGGTTGTTTTGGGACTCTGCGCTCGTTGTGGCTGCTGTTTCCTCCTGAGAATTATGTACGTCGGAAGTGAGCGGGGTTCCGCAATTTTCGCAGAAGTTGCCACTATCTTGCTGGTGTTGACAATTTTCGCAAACTAACAATAAAAACGCCTCCTTTTTATAGTAAATTAGACTTATAAATCTATTGTATCAGTTTTTGGAAAATTTTATAGTAAGATTTGATAGAAAACGCTTTCGTTTGTTAGAGTTAGAGAATCAATTTTGGAGAAACAGGTGAGAATATGGTTAAAATTTATATCCTGCTGCTAGGCGTGATGTTGATGTGGGGATTGAACGTTTCGGCGCTAAAGGTGCTCGTAACGGCGATAGATCCTGTTTTACTAACATCGTTTCGAATTCTGACAGCAGGCATTGCGGTGTTGATTATATGTCGAGTTATGGGGATTTTTAGGCTTCCGTATAAACACGAGTGGATCGTAATTTTTTCTATAGCGGTGTTTAATGTGATTTTACACCACTCGTTGGTTGCAGTCGGACTTGAAATGACGTCTGGGGTTAATGCAAGCTTGATTTTAGGGATGATGCCGCTTGTGACTGTCGTAATGGCAGTTATTTTCTTGAGACAACGCGTGACATGGGTCCGCGTGCTCGGGTTTGTGTTAGGTTTTGTTGGTGTCGCCGTGACCACGTTGACTGGCGAGGGCGGCCCTGCAGCCATATCTACGGGCGACTTGATCGTGTTCCTAGGTGTGCTTGTGCAAGGCTTTAGCTTTGTGCTGATTAGTAAATTAAAGCCTACGTTCGACCCACGCTTGGCGACAGGCTATATGATGATTGTCGGATCGGTGTTTATTTTTGGATTGAGCCAGGCTTTCGGCGCAGAAGTTAGTGAAATTGCCGGATTAGTTGATTGGAAATTGGCCGGTGTGTTCTTATTTAGCGCACTGTTTGCATCAGCCTTTGGCCACATGACCTATAATTTTGCTATTAAAAAAGTCGGTCCGGCCGAGTCTGCAATTTTCATAAATTTGAATACCCTGTTTGCAATTACCGGGGCCGCAGTGTTTTTGAATGAAGTCATTACCATGAACCACGTGTTTGGATTTTTATTGATTCTAAGTGGTGTGTTTATAGGAACCGGCGCGTTTGAATATCTGTTGGTTAAGAGGAGGAAAGGGAGTCAATCAAACGTTTGATTGGTTTTTCTTCTGAGTTTTTCATTTATTTCTAATTCTCGAAATTGGTTAACCAATTCCCGAATACGAGGGTTTTATTCCCGCAAAGCAGTTTCTATTCTTGAAAGCGGAAGTCCAATTCTCGAAAACTGCCATTCTATTCCCGAATGCAGAAGCTCTATTCCCTAAAGTTCAGTTTATCAAAGTAGTCTAATAGATAGCGACCATCTTGTTGTAGGTTGTAGTTAAGATGGTATATCCGGTGGCGGTGTTCGCCTATGTGGGGGAGGCCGCTGCTCATAAGTAATCTTGAAGCTGTTTTAATAGATTCAATGTTACATAGTTTTCTAAATTGCCGGTTAGTGATCTGAGAATTAAATAACAGTTGGTATTCAAACAGACTTCTCAAATGGGCAGTATGACTTTTGATTTGGCACTTTGGGCAAAACCAATGACCATGTTTTCTGATCATATGTAGGTGCTGGCAGCTTGGGCAAATGACACCTAACTTTAGGTTTTGTGGAAGGATTCCAAGTTGTTTGAACATATCAGATTGAAGTGGTTTGTTTTGTGTGATGAGTTGATTAGCTATTGCGTTTAATTGAGGCATTTGGATGAAGGACGTTTGATTCTCATTCGATAGCTCCTCGAATTTCTGCAAAAGTTGATGACTATAAATAACTCTCTCATCCTTTTCTTCAGATAATATAGCCTTCGGATTCGTGAACACCACAAGAAACTTCACAGGCATATCTCGAATGCCAAGTTTGTGCAAGGATGACTTTAGTTGATGAACCTGCGCTTGAGCTTGACCAACTGGATCCTCGTATTTTTTATCACCCTGGTACATCACCCCGTTTTTGTGGTCAAATCTAATAAAATTTGCATGATTTTTTACTTCTAAAATTAAAAAGAATGTCTGAATCATCATGAGAGTGTCGATTTGGTAGTAGGATTTAATGTAGGGTAATCGGAGGTCATGGAGTATCAAGTTCGATTGATCGTTAATGAATTTGAGGTAGTAATCTAGGGACAATTCACCCTTATATCCGGAATAATAGTTTAATGCTTCTTGTCTTATCCTTGGATGATCATTTCGCATCCGCATACCAATTAAAGATAATAGATTAATTGGAATTTCGTGATTTTTTATAATCAGTTTAATCACCTTCCTCTTATTTTCTAAAATATAAGTTTAATGAAAAACTCGTTTTTGTCAAAAAGTGACATAATGAGATTTTGATTCGTTATTTGGTGAGGGTGAGGCAAAATGTATGAGATAATTTAATTTTCTTGTGTATTTTGGTTAAAAATCGGTTTGAAAATAATTTTCTCCAATTCTCGAAAAGTAACTATCAATTCCCGAACTCAGCTGCTCTATTCCCGAAATCGTGTATTCAATTCTCGATTTCTAGAACTCTATTCTCGAAAGCAGACATTCTATTCTCGAATACAATTCGTCTATTCCCGAAAAGTGGATTTCTATTCCCGAATAGGTCTAACACTATGATAAAATATTATAAAAGGAGGTTTTCACATGCAACGCAAGATGTGCAAAGGAAAAATACATAGAGCGACAGTGACGGAAGCGGATTTGGATTATGTTGGCAGCGTGACGATTGATTATAAGTTGATGAAAGAGGCGAATATTAAGCCTCATGAGATGGTGCAGATCACGAGTCTTCGGAATGCGACGCTATGGAAGACGTATGCGATTCCGGCGCCGGAGGGTTCTGGGAAGATTTGTCTGAATGGGCCGCCTGCTCATTTGTTCTCGCCTGGTGATATTGTGATTATTCTAAGCATGGGGCTTTACACGGACGAGGAGATCGATGACTTGAAGCCTAAAGTGGTTTTCGTGGATGAGGAAAATCAGATTACGAGTATTGAAGAGCATAACCTGCACTGGCCTGAGGGTGTGGAGGTAGAGTAACTGACCAACGTTTGTTGGTCAGTTTTTTTTATGAACAGACATTAGAGCATTAGCTAGAATATAATTTTAAATATTTATAAAATTAATAAAAATGTGTTGATTTTTAATAATTAAATATGTATCATATGTGTAAACGTTTACATATGTGAGGGGGTGAACTATTTGCAAGGAGTAGAATTTGCTAAAGACTTAATCCAAAAAGAAATCAGAGGGTTAGAACTACTTTTTCAGAGTTTAGATGAAGATGAAAAATTTAATGAAGCGTTACAAGTGATGTCTAATGTTAAAGGTAAAGTTATTGTTACAGCAGTTGGAAAATCAGGCCATGTTGGCAAAAAAATAGCAGCCTCGTTAGCAAGTACAGGTACGCCTTCATTCTTTATTCACTCTACTGAAGGAGTACATGGAGATCTAGGGATGGTTGAACAGGAAGATGTTGTAATAATGATTTCTAATAGTGGTGAGACTCTGGAGGTGCTAAATTTGCTTCCAACCTTAAAAAAGATAGGCGTCACTACAATTTCCATTACCAGAGATAAAGAATCAACCTTAGCTCAAGCGTCTGATATAGCCTTGTCATATACTTATGAAGAAGAAGCGGATCATTTAAATTTAGCTCCTACTACTAGTTCTACTATATGCTTAGTTATAGGAGATGCACTAGCTTGCGCGTTATCAAACAAGAAAGATTTCACAAAAGAAGATTTTCATTTGTACCATCCTGGCGGAAGTTTAGGAAGGAATTTATCAACATAAGATAGGTGGTTTTATTGAATAATTTAGAAGGTGGTTCTGAAGTTTTAGTCATTGGTAGTTTTATGATGGATTTAGTATTCAAATCTAGTAGAGCCCCTAAAGATGGAGAAACAGTCATAGGTGAAAGTTTTAAACGTTATCCAGGGGGGAAAGGTGCAAATCAAGCAGTAGCTGCCCAACAACTAGGTGCAAGTGTAACAATGGCAGGAAAACTCGGAGCTGACCTTTATGGGGAAGAGATACTAAAGGTTCTACATCAAAAACAAATTAATACTGGGAAAATAATAATTGACTCTAACGAAACTACAGGTGTTGCATCAATAAATGTTGACGCCAAAGGAAATAACAGAATCACAATCGTTCCTGGGGCCAATCATGCTTTTACAGAAAACGATTTGCTGAAAATCAAAAATATGCTTTTTAAGCATAAGGTTTTAGTGCTGCAAATGGAATTGAACTTAAATGTAACTTTTAAAGCAGTAGAGTTAGCGCATGAAGTTGGAATTCCAGTTATTTTAAATCCTGCTCCAGCAGCTATCATACCTGAAAAAGTTTTAAGTAAAATAACTTATTTAACTCCAAATGAATCAGAAGTTGAATTACTTACTGGACTAAAAATATTTGATATTGAAGATGCTTATCAGGCTGGTGAAATACTAATTAATAAAGGTGTAAAAAATGTCATTATAACCTTGGGGAGTAAAGGTGCTGTTATTGTTAATGAAGAGTTGAAAGAATTTGTTCCCGGTTTTAAAGTTAAAGCTATAGATACCGTAGCTGCAGGAGATACTTTTAATGGCGCATTGGCGATGAAAATATCAAAAGAAATAGAATTAGAGAAATGCGTTCAGTTTGCTAATGCATCGGCTGCGTTATCTGTTACAAAAGATGGAGCGATTCCATCAATTCCAACCGAATCTGAAGTACAAAATTTTCTATTAAAATATCAAAATTAATTTCAAGAATTTTAGTATTATTTTGAAATGTAATTTACAAGATAATGCTTTTATTGTACAATTTGTGTAAACGTTTTCATATTTAAGTAAATAAACTTAAGGGGGATATTATGAAGTTAAAAAAAATCTTATTTGTATTATTATTTGTGGGTTTTGTAACGCTAGTGGCGTGTTCTGACTCCAGTGATGATCAAAGTTCTGATGAGAATGAAGGAAACAATGGGGATGGGACGGAAGAAACTTTTGAGTTAAATTTTTCAACTGCAAGTGTACCAAATGATGCACACACAGAAGGTCTAAATGTGATGAAAGATTATATTGAAGAAAATACAGATGGTAACGTTACTGTAAATGTACACCATTCGGGTTCTTTATATAGTCAAGATAATGAGGCGCAAGCATTAATGCGTGGCAACTTAGAAATGGCCTACGTATCAGCACCGTGGGTATCAGAACATATACCTTCTATGTCTATGTTCACTTCAGGGTACTTATTTAAAGATTATGATCACATGACAAATACATTTAATGGTGAAATCGGAGAGCAGGTTTTTGAGGATGTTGTTGATGAACTAGGAGTAAGACCTTTAGGGGCCTTTTACCTAGGCTCAAGACAGTTGAACTACCGTGATATAGGGAAAGAAATTAGAACTCCTGAAGATTTAGAAGGGGTAACACTAAGAATGCCAAATACGGATTCGTGGTTATTTTTAGGGGAGGCATTAGGGGCTAATCCTACGCCGGTTGATTTCTCTGAGCTTTATATGGCTTTAAATACTGGAACGGTCCAAGCTCAAGATAATCCACTTCCAACAGTGAAAAATGCAGCATTTCATGAAGTAACTGATTATATTACTATTACAGATCATGTTATTGATACGGTATGGCCTACAATTAATGAAGAAGTTTGGCAATCGCTACCCTCTGAATATCAAGAAGTAATCTTAGAGTCTGTAGAAGAAGCTAGGAAGTATGTTGATGAAACAAATCTAGATGCAGAATCTGAGTTAGTTGAGTTTTTTGAATCGGAAGGTCTAACAGTAATTGAAGCAGACAAAGATGCATTTATGGAAAGGGTTCAAGCCGAGTATTTAAACAATGAAGAGATGACTAGTTCATGGGACATGGACCTGTATGAACGAATTCAGGAAATGGCTGAATAAATTACCATGGCCCTACAAATTGTAGGGCCTCTATATTTTGGGGTGTTTCAATGAAGTGGCTTAAAAATATTTTAATTTATTTAAGGAACACAATTGAAATTGTGATACCTGCAATTGCATTTTCATTAATGTTTATTGCATTTGTGATTCAGGTTTATTACAGGTATATACTGGATGATCCATTAGCATGGACTTATGAGGTCACAGTGGTTGGGTTCGTCTGGACGTTAATATTTGGTGCTATTTATGCACGACGTAAAGATGAGCACGTTGCATTCAGTTATATATATGATTTAGTACCTGAAAAAGTTCAATTCGCTTTTAGAGTAATTGGAAACCTATTAGTAATTGTACTGATTGCGATTGCTTTTAAACCAACATATGAATTTATACAATTTATGGAAATGTCTGAAACGACTACTTTTAACATTCCATATAATATTGTATACTTTCCGTTTTTAATCTTAATGGTAATGCTAGTGTTTTATTCAGTAAAAGATATTATTGTAGATTTAAAGAATATTAAAAACTAGTAAAAGGAACTTACCGTGATTTGGGGGATTTTGATGGATCAAGTATTATTAATTACGATTATTTTGTTTATAATCACGTTCATAATACGAATACCTGTAGCCATAGGAATGATTCTAACATCTATTTTTTACTTTAATGCAAAGGGCCAAGATATTAGTTTAGTTGCAGATACTATTCTCTCAAATCTTATGTCTACATATGTAATTTTAGTTGTCCCACTCTTTATTTTTACTGCTGCCGTTATGAACACAGGGCTTGTTACAGATAAAATATTTTCATTTGCAAATGCATTGGTTGGCAGATATAAAGGTGGAATGGGGCATGTAAATGTAGTAGCTTCTTGCGTGTTCTCTGGTATGTCAGGCTCAGCAGTTGCAGACGCATCTGGTTTAGGAAAAATGGAGATTGAATCCATGAGGAGACAAGGTTATGATGATGGATTTAGTTCGGCCATAACTGCAGCTTCTTCTACTATAGGTCCTATATTTCCACCTAGTATCCCTATGGTTATATATGCAATGTTATCAGGAGCGTCTGTGGGAGCACTTTTCATTGCGGGGATTATCCCAGGATTACTATTGGCTGTGGCATTAATGATATATATTGTCTTTGTAGCTAGAAAAAGGGACTATCCAAGTGGTCCGAGGTATACATTTAAAAAATTTGTGATTTTTACATTTCAGGCTTTTCCAGCTTTGTTAACACCAGTTATTTTATTAATTGGTATTTACTCGGGTATTATCACGCCTACTGAGGCGGGAGCCGCGGCTGCGTTATATGCTTTATTAGTTTCTGTAATTGTATACAGAACAATGGGTGTTAATCAGCTAAAAGATGTATTCAAAGATACTGTTGTGACTACTGGGAATTTAGGGTTAATTGTTGGAGCGGCCTATTGTTTTTCATATATTGTGGCTTATGAACAGATCCCTGCAGTTATTTCTGACTTTATGTTAGATTTTACGGACAATAAATATGTTATGCTGTTAATTATTAACATATTCTTTCTTATTATGGGGATGTTTGTGGATACAATGGTCATGACTTTAGTTTTTATTCCGATGGTTCTTCCTTTTATCGATGCATTGGGGATTGATCCTGTGCATTTTGGAGTGCTTATCGTTCTTAACATGATGATTGGTTTATCGACACCACCATTTGGAATGTTACTGTTTATTGTTTCAGGAATTGCAAAAATTCCGATTAATAAAGTGATTAAAGAAGTTTGGCCAATGATATTAGTTATGTTGTTTGTTTTAGGTCTTGTAACTTATATACCCGAAATTTCACTATTTTTACCAAATATATTAGAATAAAAGAGGTGTAAATATGAATGATTTAATACCGAATGGCGTTTGGCCAACTATGATAACACCATTTAAAGATAATGGTGATATTGATTATGATTCACTGGAAAATTTAATAGAATGGTACATCAACTCTGGGGTTAATGGTTTGTTTGCAGTATGTCAATCTAGCGAAATGTATGAGTTATCATTATCAGAGAGGTTACAACTAGCTGAGTTTGTGGTAGATAAGACAAACAATCGTATTCCAGTTATAGCGACAGGTAACGTGTCTTTTTCTATTGATGATCAAATAGAAGAAATAAAGGCAATGTATTCAACAGGGGTTGATGCAATTGTATTATTAACAAATAGGTTAGCTAAAAAAGACCAATCTGATGATGTTATAGTTGAAAGTGTAAACAAAATTTTGGATAATACTGAAAACATTCAATTTGGATTATATGAATGCCCGTTGCCTTATAAAAGACTTTTTAGTCCTGAGTTGTTGAAATGGTTTGCATCTACAGAGAGATTCAGATTTTTAAAAGACACCTCTTGTGATATCGAATTAATTACTAATAAAATAAGGGCAGTGGAAGGAACAAATCTAAAAGTTTTTAATGCTAATGCTCCTACCTTACTTGATTCATTAAAAACGGGCGGAGATGGTTACAGCGGAATAATGTGCAACTTTCATCCAGATTTATATGTGAAACTATATAATGATTTTTTAACTAATGAAGTTAAATCTCAAAAGATTCAAGACTTCGTTGGTTTAGCCTCCACTATCGAAAGGCAAATGTATCCAATGAACTCAAAATATTATTTGACCTTGGAAGGTGTTTTAAATACCTATCAATGTCGTAATAGCAATAAAGAAGACTTTATTAATGCATTCAAGAGTGAAATTGAACAAATGAGAAACTTAACTAAATCGTTAAATTTTAGCTCTACTTAATAAACTCTTGTTTTAGAGGTGTAGTTATGAAAGTGACAATTAAAGATGTAGCAAGAGAATCAGGAGTGTCTATAGCTACTGTTTCAAGAGTAATTAATAATAATGGCTACGTGAGTGACGAAATAAAAGAAAAAGTAGAAAATACTATTGTTTCTCTTAATTATCAAGTTAATGGTTTGGCAAAAAGCTTGAAAGAAGAAAAAACGAATATGATCGGGATAATAATACCTGATATTTCGAATCCATATTTTATGCAAATTGCCAAAGGCTTAGAAGATGAGTTAGAAAGTGAAAGGTACAATCTTATTTTTTCATCATCGAATGAAGATCCAGTTAAGGAAACAAAGCTGATTAATTTATTGTTAGAAAAACGAGTTGAGGTCATAATTATTGCCACCACTGGAGGAAATGAAGAATTAATAAAGAATGTGGAAAAAAATGGAACAAAAGTAATATTGATAGATCGTTATTTAGACAGAGATAGCGGCAGTTTTCATTTGATTTTAGAAAATAACTTTCTAGGTGGTTATAAATTAACTCAATCTATTATAAATCAAGGTCACAAAAAGATTGGCGTAGTTAATGGCTCCTTTGACGTAAATACTGGTTCAGATCGGTATAAGGGATTTGAGAAAGCTATAGAAGATTATAAAATCCAAAGGTCTAATGAGTTAATTTATAATGGAGAGTTCAGAGAAAGTTGTGGATTTAAAGCTGTAAATAAATTTATCAAAAGTGGAGAAATCCCATCAGGTATTATAGCCTTTAATAACCTAATGGCTATAGGGGTAATTAAACGTTTATATGAGTTGGGTTATAATGTTCCTGATGATGTCTGTGTTGCATCTTATGGTGAGCTTGATACTATGGGTTTACTTAACAATTTGAAGATAAACTTTATTAAGCAAAAGCCATATGAAATGGGGATAGAGACTGGTAAAGTTTTGAAAAGAATGGTAGATGAAAACTTAATTGAACCTCACATTTCAGTTTATGAACCTGAATTATGTATTGAACGCTAATGTTTTACATTGGCGTTTTTGTTTGCCTGTCATGCCAATTTGCTAAGTTAATGTAAGCCTCAATGAAATTTGATAAAATAACTATTAATGACTAGGGAGGTATTTGGATGGATAATATGGACACTGTATTAGTAACAGGTTATGCTAAGGCTCCTCAGGGCACTGCAATGTATGAAACTTCTAAGTATGCGGGGATTGTTCTTGAGATTGACAAAACGACTAATAAAATAGTTGATGCAGAATTTACATTTATTACTGATTTGGCAAAGAATTTTCTAAGGCGAAAAACAATTGGTTATGATTTTAGCGATGGATTGGATGGATTAATTTCAATTATTGAAAAAAGTTACTTTGCCCCATCAGAAAATTCCATTATTACTGCTTTAAAGTCAGCGTATAATCGATACTTTGAAAATTGTCTGAATTAAAAAAATATTATTGACATTTTTTAAATGCTTTGGTTTAATTATAAATAACAATTTAATGAAGATTCTTTACAATGAAAAACTTAAATTTTAAATGGGGGAAACGCAACCCGTTTCTCTGATTAATTTAAAATGCTCAGTTTTTCCATTAGTAACAAGCTACATCCATGGGATTAGTATGGGTGCTTGTACCAGTGGAAAAACTGAGTTTTTTTGTTTAGAAAGGAGGATGCTAAATTGAGTAAAAATATTGCTGTAATTGGTGCAGGGACTATGGGGAGAGCCATTACAAGTCTTTTATTAGAACATGATGAAAACGTTACCATCATAGAATTGAGTGATTCAGTTCTAAACCAAGCACAAGAAGAATTTCAATCTAAGAAAGTTCATTTTTATAATCATTATCCTGATAACTTAGATGTAGATATGGTTATTGAGGCTGTACCAGAGGAACTCGATATTAAAAGAGCTGTCCTTCAAAAGGTCGAAAATCATGTGCCATCAGATACAGT
Organism: Aquisalibacillus elongatus; assembly: GCF_003843875.1. Taxonomy (GTDB): domain Bacteria; phylum Bacillota; class Bacilli; order Bacillales; family Alkalibacillaceae; genus Aquisalibacillus; species Aquisalibacillus elongatus. Next base: position 392,913 of record NZ_RKRF01000008.1, read on the forward strand.
GTTATGTACGAACACTTCAGGTTTACCGATAACTCAAATCGGATCAAACCTTAAATTACCTGAACGTTTAGTTGGGACACATTTCTTTACTCCTGCAGAACACATTCCACTTGTTGAAGTAATTAAAGGAGAAAAAACTAAGGATGAAGTGGCAGAGTATGTAATAGAATTTTTGCAAAACAGAGGCAAGTTACCAGTATTGGTACAAAAAGATATACCAGGGTTTATTTGTAACCGCATTCAACATGCAATTGCTAGAGAAGCTATTTATTTAAATGAAATGGGTGTTGCTTCTGTAGAAGATATTGACCAAGCCGTTAAATGGAGCATCGGATTGAGACTTGCATTAACAGGTCCATTTGAACAGAGGGATATTAATGGTATTGATACTCATTACCACATTGCCTCTTACTTATATAAAGATTTAAATAATTCTACTCATCCTTCGCAAATTCTAAAGGATAAGGTTGAGTCTAATGAATTGGGGGTGAAAAATGGCAAAGGGTTTTATAACTGGTCAAACACTAATATAAATAAATTTTTAACTAACAAGAATAATAGCTTAAAAGAACTTATTCATTTTATTAAAAACTATTAAATTTAGGGGGATAAAAATATGAGACGAATGACGAACTTTTTTACAAATTTAATGAACAAGTATTTGCCAGATCCATTTGTAATTGCTGTTATTTTAACTGCGGCTGCAATTGTATTAGGAATGGTGATAGAAGGAGCAGGTTTCATAGAAACAACGGAGTATTGGGGGAATGGTTTTTGGGATTTATTAGGCTTTACCATGCAAATGACCTTGATTCTCTTAACTGGGTATGTACTGGCTAAAACTCCATTAGTAGATAATTTAATTAATAAATCTATTTCTGGAATAAGAAATCCTAAAACAGCTGTTATTACAGCGACTCTATTTAGTGGTATTGGTAGTTTATTAAACTGGGGATTCGGTTTAATTATTGGTGGTATAGTAGCACAAAAGTTAGCAATTCAGGTTAAAGGTGTACATTATCCGTTAATTATAGCTGCTGGTTACAGTGGTTTCTCACTTTATGGTTTAGGTTTATCAGGTACTGTTCCTGTAACCATTGCTACTCCAGATCATTTCTTAGCAGAACAAATTGGAGTTATTCCTGTATCAGAAACGATTTTCTCTTTACCAATAATCTTAACAGTGCTAGCTGTATTAATCTCATTACCGATAGTAAATGCTTTCCTACACCCTAAAAAAGATGAAGAAGTGACAGAAATTAACCCTGATATTGTCAAACAAGTTGAGGAAGAGAAAGCAGAGGTTGTGGAAGAAAAATCGGATACACTAGCTAGTCGTTTGAACAATAGTCATGTAGTTGGTGTTGGGATTGGTATTATTGGAATGATTTATATCATTCGTCACTTTACTACTGGCGGTGCTTTAGAGTTAAACACGATGAACTTCTTAATGCTATTTTTAGGGATCTTACTAATGGGAACACCAGCTCGATACCTAGATGTAGTAAACAAAGGTATTAAGACAGTAGCTGGAATTGTACTACAGTACCCTTTCTATGCAGGTATAATGGCAATTCTAGTAGGTACAGGTCTTGTAACCACTTTTGCAAACTCATTTGTTAGTTTCTCAACTGCCGAAACACTTCCGTTCTGGTCAATGGTGAGTGCCTTCTTTATTAACATATTGGCTCCATCGGGTGGTGGACAATGGGCTGTACAAGGTCCGATTATGCTAGAAGCTGCAAGTGAATTAGGTACCTCAGTTAAACAAACGGCGTTGGCTGTACAAATTGGTGATGGTTGGAATAATGTCGTTCAGCCTTTCTGGATATTACCTGTCCTAGCAATCTCTAAGTTAAAACTTAAAGATGTCATGGGTTATCTTGTTGTAATGATGATTTGGTTAGGTTTAGTGTTTGGTACATCTGTATTATTAACAGGTTTCTTAGGCTAGTATTAATTAACGAGGTGAGAAGTTCATGGATAAACTTAAGACAGCTAAAGAAGCAATTCAGCAAGTTCAAACTGGAAATACAGTTATGGTTGGAGGATTCGGCTTAGTCGGAGCCCCTCTGACCATGATTGAAGAACTAACAAAACATGAAGCCTACGATTTAACAATCGTTAGTAATAACGTAGGTGAGGAAGGTAAAGGGTTAGGTAAGGTATTAAGGCAAGGAAAGATCAAAAAAGCAATTGGATCTTATTTTACGAGTAATAGAGAAGTAGGAACCTTATATAATGAAGGAAAAATTGATGTTCAGTTAGTGCCTCAAGGAACGTTTTCAGAATCAATTCGTGCAGGCGGTGCTGGTATAGGTGGATATTATACTAAAACAGGTGCTGGAACTAAGCTTGCTGAAGGTAAAGAAGAGAAAATTATGAACGGTGAAAAATACGTTCTTGAAGAAGCCATAAAAGGTAACGTTGCAATTATAAAAGCTGATAAAGCAGATACACTTGGCAACCTGCAGTATTATAAAACTGCTAGAAACTTTAATCCAGTCATGGCCACAGCAGCTGACTTTGTTATAGCAGAAGTAGATGAAATTGTTGATGTTGGTGAGCTAGATCCAGAAAGCATTGTCACTCCACATTTATATGTTGATGTCGTTGTAAGGAGTCGGTATCAACTAACAAAGGAAGGGGTTGTTGAACTTGGATAAAAGAGAAATTATAGCTAAGAGAGCAGCAGAAGAGTTGAAGCCTGGATCCATTATAAATTTGGGTATCGGTATTCCTACGTTAGTGACGAAGTTCATCAATCCCGACGACTTTTTTATTCATACAGAAAATGGGTTATTAGGTATGAAAGAATTAGAGAGTGATGAAGAGTTTGATCCACTTATTGTTAACGCTGGCAAAATGGCTGTGGGGGAAGAAATAGGTGCGTCTTACTTTGATAGTGCAACTTCGTTTAGCATGATTCGAGGCGGACATGTTGATGTTGCGATTTTAGGGGCATTGCAAGTTGATGAAAACGGACAAATAGCTAACTGGGCTATTCCAGGTAAAAACATTTTAGGTGTCGGTGGCGCAATGGATTTATTAAGTGGTGCCAAGAAAGTGATTGTGTCTATTACACATACTGCAAAAGATGGTCGAATTAAATTGGTTAAAGAATGCGATTATCCAATTACTTCTTTACGTGCTGTGGATGCGATTGTTACTGATTTAGGCTTTTTTGAACGAGTTGATCATGAATGGGTATTAAAAGAGATTATGCCTAATTCTAGTTTAGAAGAAATAACTAAGAATACAGAATTTCATTTTAAAGTCGATCAGGATATAAACTAGGAGGATTAGAATGAATCAAAAAGCTTATGTTGTCTATGCTAAACGAACAGCTGTCGGAAGGATGGGTGGAACTCTTAAGAATATCGAACCAGATGACTTACTTATGCCTTTATTAGAAGATTTTAAATCTGAGAATTTAATTCCAAATGAGGAATTAACAGAACTAGTAATAGGTCAGGCTAAACAAACACAAGATCATTCTAATATTGCTAGAAAAGTATTATTAAAAACTGGTCTTCCTGAGACATTACCTGGCTATACCGTTCACCGAGCGTGTGGATCTGGAATGCAATCTATCCACAATGCATTAATGGGTATACGTTCAGGACTCGGTCAGGCGTATTTAGTAGGGGGAGTTGAGAGTATGAGCACAGCTCCTTATTACGTTAATGGCGCGCGTTTTGGTTTAATGTCAGGTAGTACTGAGTTTAAAGATCCAAATAGATCAAGTCAGCCTGGTTCACAACCGCTGGAAATGTACGGAAACCTTAATATGGGAGAGACTGCAGAGAATTTAGCAGAACAGTATAATATTAGCCGAAGTGAACAGGATGAGTTTGCTCGTAGTAGTCAAGAAAAGGCTAAGAAAGCTATAGAGAGTAGTCGATTCAAAGAAGAAATAGTACCTGTAAAAGTCCCTCAGCGCAAAAAGGAACCATTATTGTTTGATACTGATGAGCATCCTCGAGATACTAGTCTTGAAAAACTTGGAAAGTTACCACCTGCATTTAGAAAAAATGGCACGGTTACGGCGGGGAATTCCTCTGGTCTAAATGATGGAGCTTCCCTTATGTTAGTTGTTTCAGAGGAGATGGTTAAGAAGTACAATTTAAATGTAATGGCTGAGGTTGTCTCTATTGGACTGTCAGGCGTGAACCCGAAAATTATGGGGATAGGTCCTGTAGATGCTTCAAAAAAAGCTCTAGAATCTATTGATTTATCGATAGATTCAATGGATCTAGTTGAATTAAATGAAGCTTTTGCAGCTCAAAGCCTTGCAGTCATTAATGATTTAAATATAGATCCTGATAAATTAAATGTTAACGGAGGGGCCATCGCTCTAGGTCACCCAATTGGAAATAGTGGTACGAGAATCAGTGTAACGCTCGTTCATGAAATGATGAAGCGAAACAGTAAGTATGGCTTGGCAACATTGTGTATAGCAGGAGGCCAAGGTATTGCAACAGTCTTTAAGAGCTTTGATGGATAAATAAGGTGGTGGACTAAATGAAAGCAGTAGTTAAACATTCAAATCAACCCGGAGATTTATCTGTTAAAAACATACCTTTAAAAGATAGAAGTAAAGATGAAGTTCTAGTCAAGATTAATATGGCTAGTATTTGCGGTAGTGACCTTCATATGTATGCTGGACATAGCGGATATGATTGGATCACATACCCACTTGTTTTAGGACACGAAATGACAGGTGAGGTAGAGGATGCTGAAGATGCTAGTTTAATTGGTCGATGTGTTGTTATTAATCCTTATATTCCATGTGGAAAATGTGAACACTGCCTTGATGGAAGAGAGAATCAGTGTGACAATGGCCAGTTTTTTAGTAAAAAAGTTGCTCCGGCGTCATTAAATTATGGTTTTAGAGAAAATGGTGGAATGGCTGAATATATTGTCGTTCCGAATGAAAATATTATGTTGTTACCAGAAAAAGTACCAAATGAAGTGGCTGCAATTTCAGAAGCACTTGCAGTTGGTTTGACTGCCATTGAAAAAGTAAAAGACGTTCAAGGTAAATCGTTTGTCGTATTTGGTCCAGGTCCTATTGGGTTAGGTATTGCCAGTTTATTAAAAGGACTTGGTGCAGGGAAAATCATCATGATAGGAATTCCAGGAGATGAGAAGCGTTTAGAAACAGCTGAGCAGGTAGGGGTAGATGAAACAGTAATTTCTGATGAAGCACTTACTGACCAGCTACTACAATTAAGCAATGGGTATGATGTAATTTTCGATTGTTCAGGTCACCATTCTGTTCCTAATCAAGCTGTTAAACTCCTTAAAAAAGGAGGCGAGTTGGTTTTAGTTGGAATATCAACTCAAGAGTTTCAATTACAAATGGACCAAATTGTAAGAGGTGAAATTTCAGTATACGGCAGTTATGGTATAACTAGAAGTACGTTTAATAGAGTTCTAGAGTATGCAACAGATTCTGCCTTTCCATTTAATCAGCTAATATCTAAGGTGTATAGTTTTGAAGATGCAAAAGAAGCATTTGATTTTGCTCAGAATCAGGCAAATGGTAAAGTCATACTTCAATTTTAATGGAGGGGATTGTATGAAGATAGTAGATCTAACATTAGAAATTTATGATGGATTAGAGACTTTTAAGAGTCACCCGTCTATATCCATTAAAGAACACTCAACATTTGAAAATACAAAAGATCGTTACTTACCACCTAGTGAAGGTTTTGAGTCTAGATTACTTTCCTTTTCTGATCATAGCGGGACACATATTGATGCTCCTCTACATTTCATTCGTGATGGTGAATCAACAAGTGAAATGAAATTAGAAAAAACAATGGGAAGAGCAGTGTTTTTGGATCTCTCCGATATTAAATCACCAGATGAACCCGTCACAGCTGATATGCTTGATCAAATTGAACAATCTCAAGGTGTTCAGGTGGAAAAAGATGATATAGTACTTGTTCGCACAAGAAAAGGTGAGTGGGGAGACGACACTTTTTTTTCGGATAAAGCATTTGCAAAAAGTGCAGGTGAATGGTTAACCTCGAAAAAAGTGAAATCAGTAGGTCTTGATTTAGCTAATATTGATGTCAACGATAATATGCGACGAGAAGTACACATGGAAGTTCTTGGGCATAATACCTATATCATTGAGAATATGGTTAACTTAGAGAAACTGCCAACTGATCGTAAATTTACGTTCCATGCAACGCCTTTGAAACTGAAAAATGCAACCGCCTCTCCAGTTCGTGCTTTGGCAATTTTAGATTAAAGGATCGGTGATGTCATCAATGGTTGAACTTAAACACTTGCAACAACTTAATGCTCAAGTTACAAGTGATATTGAAAAGTTAAATGAACATTATCCAGAAATTCAAAAATCCTATTTGCAACTACAAGATGATGTTTTGGAAGATGGGTATGTTTCGAGGAAAGACAAAGAGCTTATATTAGTAGGTATTAATGCTGCTAGACGTTATGAAAAAGGTATGATTCATCATACAAAACGTGCGATCGATTCTGGAGCGACAATACACGAATTAGTTGAGACTTTAACACCATGCATTTTATCTCGAGGCATACCGGCATGGTTAGAAGGAATTAAAGCTATAGATTATGCACAAGATTATTTAGGAGAGAAAGATGTGAACCTTGAGCACCCTGGTGAGGTAAGTGATATATCAACCATTCAGGAAGCTTTGGATTATTTCAAAACGGAGGCGAATGGTCAAAAGCCCAATTGGGTTAGTCTATTACAAAGTGAAGCCGAGCATGTATTATTACATTATGGTCAATTGAGGTCTTCTATTCTTAAAGACGGTTACTTGGAAAGAAAAATGAAAGAGTTTACTTTAATTGGTATTAATGTAGCGGAACAGTATGAAGAAGGTGTAAGGTTACATGTGAATGCAGCGAAGAAACTAGGGGCAACACCCGAAGAGTTGGCAGAAGTCGCTTTAACCGCCACTTTAACAGCTGGCATACCAGCATGGTTTGAGATTTCAGAGTACTTGTAAAAGCAAGGGAAGGAAGTGCATAGAATGGAACATTTTGAAGCACCTAATCTAGAGTTTTTATTTGACCTTGAATTGTTTGTTGAAAGTCCTCATTTGCCTGGGAAGACTCCTATTGGTAACAGAAGAGTTATTCGTGTGACAGGTGGCTCATTTGAAGGTGAGCAATTAAAAGGGGTAGTTGTTCCAGGCGGAGATGATTGGATTACCGTGAGAGAAGATGGAACAATTATTCAAGACGTACGAATTTTACTTCAAACTAATGACGATGAATTAATTTTGATGACTTATCGAGGAATTCGAACGGGACCTAAAGAAGTTTTAGATCGATTAGATGCTAATGAGGAAGTTGACATTAGTGAATATTATTTCAGTACACAACCTGTTTTTGAAACATCGTCTAAGAAATATGACTGGTTAAATAAACGAATTTTCGTTTCACGCGGTAAGCGTTTGGAAGGAAAAGTGAATTACTCAATCTACGAAGTTAATTGAGGAGTGGGTATCATGCTACAAAGAATCGAGCTGCAAGATGGTAGGACTTTAACAATTAATGATCCTAATAATGATAAACAACCTGTGGTCTCTGTTCATGGTTTAACAGGTAATCATATGCAGTTAAAGTATTTTCAGGATTATTTTAAAGACGATCGATTTATCACATATGATTTGAGTGGTCGTGGTCAAAGTGATTTTAATTCACAGACATCTATAAGTCATCATGCCAATGATTTGTTAGAGTTATTAGATATACTTAGCCTGAATGATGTTATTTTAGTTGGATATTCAATAGGTGCATATATATGTGCTGAAGCTGCAGCTAAGAGTGATAAAGTAGGGAAGTTAGTTTTATTAGATGGTGCGGGGTATGCTGATGATGATCAACAAGTTATGATTTCTAATTCATTGTTAAGGTTAAGCAAATCCTATAATTCTCAAGAAGATTATATAAATGAAACAAAAATTTCATTTGAGAAAGCCGGGATTGAGTGGACTGAGCATCATAGAAAGTTTGCAGAATATGAGTCCAACAAGACATCAAATGGTTGGGAAAGCAAAATGGATGTTAAGTTACTAAAACAGGATTATGATACATTTTTTTACTTTCAACATTCAAAGATTTTGTCAGAAATAAATGTTCCGACGTTATTGATCATTGCCAAAGGGAATATGGGACAACGTCCATTATTTTTAGAAGAATCCTTTAATGTTGTTGAAGATAATATAACTAACTTACAAGTTGAAGAAACTTCTGCCAATCACTTAACATTAGTGTTTAATCAGCAGCCAGAAGTTTTTAAGCAAATTGAAAAGTTTATTAAGTAAATTTTATAATTTTTAACATGGTCCCTCAAAGAATTGATATGATTATGATAGTCATATATTGTGATTTGGGGGCGTTTTTATTGAAAACACATCGAAACTTTTGGATATTTGGTTTAATTAGTTTAGTTATATTTGTTGGTGTGTTTATTAATTTAAGTGGAGAAAAAACAACAACAAACTTAAAGGATTTTGATTTTGTTTTAAAAGAAAAAGTTATAAATGATAACAATAAATTCATAACTGAGTCCGATGTAAAACATACTGACCCCATCGTCAACCCCCACACCCACTATACATACAACCAAATGATCGAGGATCTGCAAGCTTTAGATGATAATTATCAGAGCCTTGTTTCAACTGAAGTGATTGGTCAGTCGGTGGATGGCCGGGATTTGTACGCGGCTCGGTTGGGTTATGGTGATACAGAGTATTTGATTCACGCGGCGACTCATGCCAGGGAGTATATGACGACGAATGTCGTGATGAATCAGCTGGATACGTATAGTCGAGCGTTTGTTCAGAATGAGAAGATTGATGGTTTTTCGGCTCGGGAGCTGTTGAAGGAAGTTTCAATTTATTATGTACCGATGGTGAATCCGGATGGCGTGACGCTTGTGCAGGAAGGGGCTGAGGCGCTTCAGAATTCGGAGGAGCTTTTGGCGATGAATAATGGTGATACGGACTTTTCGCATTGGAAAGCGAATGCGCGCGGCGTTGATTTGAATCGGAATTTTTCAACGGGTTGGGAAGATGCGCATGCGGATACGGGCGAGCCTGGGTTTCAAAATTACAAAGGGCCTGAGCCGATGAGTGAGCCGGAAGTTCAAGCGCTGGCTGGTTTAATCAGAGAGCATGATTTTGAGTTGGCGCTTGCTTATCATTCATCGGGTGAAATTATTTACTACGGTCAGCTGTTGCCTGATGAATTGGAGCGAGAGTCGATTGAGTTGGCGCAGTTGATGAGTGAGTATACGGGTTATCCTATTGATACGGGGGGCTATGGTGGCATGTTTTCGGATTGGTTTGTTGAAGAGACGAATCGACCGAACTTGACGCCTGAGATCTCGCCGTTCGTCGGACCGGGTCCTGTGCCGATAGAAAATTTCGACTGGATCTGGGAGCAGCATAAATCAATAGGGTTATTGTTCGCACAAGAATTATTAAAGTAAAAAGGCGTCCGGTTTTAGCCGGACGCCTTCTTATATAATTAAGGGGGAGATTGAGTGTCTTCTTATATGGTTCCCCATTGTTTGGAACTTTAAACATAAACAGATTAATTGAAATAAGCGTGGTTTTTAGATACATTTTTATACAACAACGTAAAGAAAGGTGATCTCACAATGAATGACACAATGGATTTACTTAAACGACACGTTTCGATTCGGAAATATAAAGATACTGAAATCGCGAATGAGGATCTGCATGAATTGATTGACGCAGCGCAACATGCGGCGAGCTCGAATTTTGTACAAGCTTACTCGATTGTTCGCGTGACGGATGCTGAAAAACGAGAGGCGCTTGCTGAGTTAAGCCGTAATGAGCAACAGATTATGTCAGCGCCGGTCGTGTTACTATTTTGCGTGGACTTTAAGCGTTTAGAATATGCGCTAAAGAAAAATGGTGAGGAGCTTGACATGACGGGTCTAGAAAACTTCCTAGTTGGCACGACGGACACGTCATTGTTCGCTCAAAACTTTGCAGTAGCCGCTGAGTCGAAAGGTTATGGCATTTGTTATATCGGTGGCGTAAGGAATAATCCTGAACAAATTAGTGAGTTGGTCTCGCTGCCTGATCATGTGTTTCCGTTGTTCGGTATGACGATTGGTGTGCCGGATGAGACGCAGTATGTGAAGCCGAGACTTCCGGTTGAAGCTATTTTGCATGAGAATGAATATGACGAAGAAAAGTATCCAAGCATTATAGAGAAGTACGATGAGGACATGGCTGAGTATTATCAATCAAGGTTGACGAACCGCCGAGTGGGAACATGGTCAGAGACGATGGCGAAAATGCTGAAAGCACCACGTCGACTGCACATGCGAGAGTTTGTGTTGTCGAAAGGATTTTCGTTGGATTAATTTATATGGGTGTGGAACGGGCCCGCTGGAAGGTTGAACAGGCTCGGTGGAGGAGCGAACGTACCCGCTGGAAGGTTGAACAGGCTCGGTGGAGGGATGAACAGGCTCGGTGGAAGAGTGAACATACCCGCAGGAGAGAGAAACAGGCCCGCTGGAGGGATGAACAGGCTCGGTGGAAGAGTGAACAGGCCTGCTGGAGAGTGAAACTTACCCGATAGAAGAGCAAACACACCCGGTGGGGGGGGCAATACTCACCTGCTGGAGGGCAAAACAGACCTGTTGGAATGACGAACACACCCGATAGAAAAACCACTCTACAATTCCACATAAAACCAAAACGCCTCAGAAGCACGCGCTTCTGAGGCGTTTCTTATACTCCAATAAAATATAACCCCGCAATAATCGCATACAACAAGGCATACAGGATCAACGCATACTTCCAGTTCATTTTTAACCCGACGTGGACGGAGTTGGTATTGGTTAAATTTCCGACCATCAAGTTCGTGGCGGAAAAAGGTGATACTAGAATCGTCATCATCCAGCCGATCAACAACCCAAGGCTCAATAGCAGGTGGTCGCCTTCAAAGATTGGCGAGGAGCTTAGCGTAATTGCGAGTGCGGTATTGGTGATAATCGGGTGAATGCCGACGAACGATAATCCGTTTACGATTAACGCCAAAATCGGCAGTAAAATTAGCATATGGGTGATGCCGGTGGATTCGATAAAGTAAATGATCCACTCGCTTGCGCCTGCGTTTAAAATGGCCAAGCCAAAGGTTCCGGCTGCGATAAATAATGAAAGTTCGTTACCCATTTTCGGAAGCCGGTTCTGTGTATAGTCATAGAGGTCCTTAACATATTCGCCCGGACTTTGGAAAAAGAGCGACCAGATTGTTGAAGCCACGATCGCAATAATTGGGATGATCGTTAAGACTGACAAATCGACGTAATGCTCAATGGTCATCGTAAGTGCGGTCATGACGACAATGATGAGCACGAGTTCAACGAGTTTTCGTTTGGCTTTTTGAATGGAGACGTCATGGTCTTTTTCGACAATATCAATCTGTTCGTTCACTTTTCCCATCATCAAAAACCCTAGCAAAATTCCGATTAACGCAAATGTAAATCCATACGGAAACAGTTCAAACCAGGTCACGTCAAAATAAGATAAAATAAGTGCGATCGAAATAAAGTACGGTGACCATAAAAACGACATCGCAAAACCGCGAATGAGCGCACGCAACCTCGTATCTTCATAATCTTTAAATGACGGTGTGCTCGTTAAATGATACATAATCGGGATTGTCCCGAGGTTCATGACTGAGCCAATCCCCATCAGTGACACTTTCAAATAGGCATAGAGCTGACGTGATGTTTTGATATAATAATTAAAAATGATATCCATATAATCGAGATACTGCCCGTTTCGAATCGGGAGTGAAATGAGCGGAACGAATATAAAAATCGCAAGTAATCCGACGTTTTCACGGACACCGCGAAACATCTCGGTCAGCCCTTCTCCCATTAAAAATAAAGCAGCCGACAAAATGAGCAAACCACTAATTAAAATCATTGGTGTTTTGCTTAAATAAGGGATGAATGAAATGATCGTGATTGTTGCAAACAAACTAATGAGTGTTGGCAACACGGGATGCTCGATAAATTGTGCGATTAAATAGGTAAAGCCCATTAATAGCGCGGCAATGGGCCGGATGTAGATCCGTTTCATGGTGACGCTCCTTTTGACAAAATCTACATCCATTATAGAGTGATTGGTGGAATTTGTCATATAAAAATGGCTAACTGTCGCGTTAGCCATTTTCAATAAATAAGTTTCGAATGTAACTTGGATTAGGGTCTTCTTTGATGATCGAGTCGTGAACGTCAATGCGTTTGCGCTTCGGAAAACGGACTAAGCCTTCTTCTGCTAGTTCTCGCAAAATTGTCGAGACCACCTCGCGCGTTGAGCCGACCATATTCGCAATTTCTTGTTGGGTTAGAGGAAAATGAATTGAATGATATTGTTGGTTTGGTCTAGGTTCATAATAACGGTTATGAAGGGTTTGGAGTAGATGAATAATTCGGTCGCGTACATGGTCTAACGCTAAGCTTTTTAACATTTCCTCACGTTCTTCTAAGCGAAAACTCAATTCTTGGAGTGCCTTCTGTAAAAGTGTGGGGTGTTTCTCGGATAGTTTTAGGAAGGTTTCTTCATTGACTGAACAAAAATGCGTATCATCAACTGCTTGTACATAGGACTCTTGAACGTTGAGCGAGAAGGTTTTCATTTTACCGAATGTGCTTCCTGGGCCAAGTAAGCTGTAGGTAAATTCTTTTCCTTTGTGGTTCACGGTAAAAATTCTAACGCAACCTGTTTTGATGAAACAAAGCTCGTCCCGAAATGTCTCTGGCGTCCGAATAATCTCGCCCCGCCTGTAGTCAGTGTGTTGGATACAGTCGACGACATCGTTACTCGCTGATTCTGGAACCCCGTCTAAAAAGCCAATTTTCGACAAATACCATAGTTTACTGAACTCCATAATACCTCTCCTAAAAAAAATTTATTTAATGTGAGTTATCTAACAGATTTTTTTAATAGTTTAAAATATTATAACAATTAATAAGACTTTTGGCTATAAAAGGTGGTGAGTCTAATAACTTTTTCTTGTTAGAAAAGGCAAACCTTTTTGAAAAGAAGGGACGCAAAGCCGGTGGTCTAAGGGCTTAACAGGCCTAAGATAGCACAGCTGCCTCATACTAAATGGGGGAGGATATTCATGTTACTGTTAAAATGTGAAACGCAAGTAACAGAATTAGATCGGGAGTGGGTCGAGTTAATCAAAGAAGCGAAAAATATTGGATTAACTCAAGATGAGGTCAAGGAATTTTTAAGACAGAAATAACATTTTTTACCTCATTATGAAAAAATCATAACATTTGGGGAGGCCTTCAATAAAATAAAGTAAGTACTTATTTTATTGGGGGTTTTTTTATGGCCAAAATTCCAGTCATCATCGATACGGACCCTGGAATTGATGATTTGATGATGCTACTTGTTGCGATCACGCATGAAAATTTGGACGTTAGACTAATTACGACTGTGGCAGGGAATCAAACGCAGGATTTGACGCATCAAAATGCGGTAAACTTTGTGAATTATTTAGGTAAAAATGTAAGGGTAGCTCGCGGGCTTGAAAAGCCGATCTTCAAAGAGTTAGAAACGGCGGCTGATTTTCACGGGGAGACCGGAACAGGTCCTGTTGAGTTTCCGAATGTGGAGATTGAATTTAGTGAGAAGGCGATTGACGCCATGCGTGATGTCATTATGACTTCCGATGAGCCGGTTACGATTGTGACAGGGGGTCCGCTTACTAACATAGCCGCATTAATGCTTGCGCATCCTGAAGTTAAATCAAACATAAGAAAGATTTCCATCATGGGTGGTGCGGCAACCGGTGGAAACGTTATTCCGACGGCGGAGTTTAATATGTACGTGGACCCTGATGCAGCGGAAATTGTGTTCCGGTCAGGCGTTCCGATTATTTTATCCAGTTTGGATGTGACGAGACAGGCTTATTTAACGAATGAGGAGTTAGAAGAGATTAAAGAAATCGGGACGGATTTATCGGATAAAGTGTATGACATGTTGAAATTTTACCAAGAAGCGGCTGTTGGCACGCCTTTTCATGAGCCCTATTTTGAAGAAGTGGTTCGGCTTCATGATGTGTGTGCTGTCGCGTATGTGATTGATCCTATGTTATTTAGTGGGAATTTTTACTATGTCACGATTGAACGAGGGGCTTCTGTGACGAGTGGCACAACAGTTGTAGACTATGTCGATGCTTTGGGGATGCCGCCAAACGCCTACGTACTATATGATGTCAATCGCGATTCGTTGGTGGACTTATTTATTGAAGCTATTCACAAAGTTTAGGTAATTGCAAGGTTGCTCTTTCTCTAGTATAATCGCGCAATATGTTTGAGTTTTTTTAAGGAAGGAGCATTCGATGAGTTTTTCTAAATTATTGGAGCTTGAGTCAGGCTCAATTAGCCCTGAGGAACGTCAGGAAGAGCTTGAGGATATGGAGTTTCAGGTCTTTCGAATGCGTGAAAATATGAAAGAAATCTCGAAAAAGTACGAGGTCATCGGAATTGATCAAACGAAGCACGACCACTGGGTCATCGTCTTTAAGCATGAAGATCAAGGGTCAGCGCAAATTATGATTAACGATTGTCGAGGTGCTTACCGTGGGGAGTGGGATTCTTGCTTGCAACTTGAATACCGCAAGGAGAGCACGGTACACATTAATGATATAAAAGGACGAGAAGATCAAGGCTATGGCTCGATTTTAATGAATCATTTGAAAGAGCATGTACGAACGTACAATTATCAATATATTAAAGGCGACTTAGTCGAGCGAGACTGGGATCATTTAAATCGCCTCACGTATTTTTATAAAAAACACCACTTTTATGTTGAAGTGGATGATGTTGAGCAAAAAGGTGAGATTGTTTGGGCAGGAGAGTAATAAGTGCTCAAATGGCATAGCTAAGTACTCAAAACAGGTGGCTGACTGCTCAAAAGACGAAATTGAGTGCTCAAAACAAGCTGTTGAGTGCTCAAAACGCTGAGCTAACTGCTCAAAACAATTCTATAAAAAAACTAAGGAGTGAGCCGCAGCTCACTCCTTTTTCTTTATAGCTCTTTCTTCGCTAAGTACCAGTCGATGACTTCGTAGCTGTCGTCATTTGCGCGTTCGTCAGCTTCTTTTTGGGATGCTGGTGGTGGCACAACGACTTTGTCACCAGGTGTCCAGTTGGCTGGCGTTGATACTTGGTTGTCTGCTGTTGTTTGTAACGCTTGAACTAAGCGAACGATCTCTTCCATATTACGACCAGTCGTTAATGGGTAGTAAATGATGGCTTTAATCGTTAGTTTGTCGTCTATAACAAATACAGCACGGCTAGCTTCAGTTCCGCTTTCGTTTGGGTGAATCATGCCGTATTTTTGTGCAACCTCTTTATTTAAGTCTGCAATGACTGGAAATTCAATTTTGATATTGAAATTTTCCTCAATATTGCGTACCCACGCGATGTGTGACTGATTACTGTCGATGCTAAGACCTAGTAATTCCGTGTTTAGTTCGCGAAGTCTTGGATAAATTTCTTGAAACGCGACAAATTCTGTTGTGCAAACTGGCGTGAAATCGGCTGGGTGAGAGAATAAGACAAGCCATTTTCCTTTGTAGTCTTCTAAGCTCACCTCACCGTGGTTTGTTTTAGCTGTAAACGAAGGTGCTGAGTCTCCGATTCGTGGTAAGCTGATTGGATTTTGATTTTCTTCAGTCATTCAAAATTCCTCCTTAACATATAATCCCCATAAGATTACTATGTTTTATTATATTCTTATCATAGCAAAAATGAACCGACTATGAAAAATATTTTGCTTATTTTTTAAAAAATTAATCGTCGTCCAAAAGTTTTTCATAAAAATAGGGAACTTTTCGCATATTAAAAGTGGAGGAGGCGATAGTCATGAGTGAAGAAAAAAGTCAGCATGGGGGCGGTCGTCCTGAAATGGTCGAAAACGGCGTCATTGTTAAGCGGAAAGGTGATGACTGGATCGTTTATTTAGTGGGGCAAGAAGATGATTACGAAACATTTGAAACGGACAAGGAAGCCTTGAGAAGGGCAGATGAGATCTCGGATGAGTATGAATCGTACGTTCAGATGGTAGATGAAGATGGCGATATCGATGAGAATATGTCATATGATGATGTGAAGTAAAAGGCAGTGGCGCCCGCCACTGCCTTTTTATCCGCCGAAGAAAAAGTCGATCACATTGCCTGCTGCAGAGGTATTTTTGTTATAAAACTCTGAGTACCCGCAGTTGTTACAATACACGACGGTAAATTTATTATGCTGCACATCAAACATTTTTGATAAGCCTGAACCTGTCATGGACACGTCCTTTTGTCCAACATCATTTTGTCCACATTTAATGCAACCATCTGCCATAATATCCCTCCTTGAATTTATTGTAACTGAAAAGCATTCTTGAACATAGCTGCATTTTTTATGGATTAAAACTACATTTTTTAGAAAAAAAGTGGATTATTTCTCCTTTTTATTATATAATTAGAATTAATTTGAATATTTTTTAAATTCGGGGTGTTCAGATGGAACAGATTCTAAGAAAATTAGAGAAGGGTTTAATTGTGTCTTGCCAAGCGTTGCCGCATGAACCTTTGTATGGTTCAGATATCATGGCAAAAATGGCAATTGCCGCTGAAGAGGGAGGAGCTGTCGGTATAAGGGCTAATACGCCGTGGGACATAAAAGAAATTAAGAAACATGTCAGTTTGCCGGTCATTGGTTTATATAAAAAGCGTTATGCGGATAGTGATATTTATATTACTCCTACAATTGATGATGTTCGTGAGATTGTTAAAGCAGGTGCTGATATCGTGGCCTTTGATGCAACTTATCGGAAGAGACCAGATGACCAACCGCTGGATGCATTTGTGAGACAAATCAGACAGGAGTATCCAGGTTTGCCGTTAATGGCAGATATCTCTACCTTTGAGGAAGCAGTTGTTGCGGATGAGCTCGAAGTAGACGTTATCTCGACTACACTAGCAGGATATACAGAAGATACGAAGCATTTAAGGGGCTTTGATGAAGTTTTACTGTCTGAAATATTAAGAGCTTGTCAAAAGCCGGTTATTGCAGAAGGAAGAGTCCATTCACCTGACATTGCAAAAAAATGTCTGGAACAAGGAGCATATGCTGTAGTCGTTGGGGCGGCAATAACACGACCGCAAGAGATTACGAAACGTTTTGTCTCGGAAATGATGGCCGTTAGTTATAAAGAGACTTGAAAACGCATTCATAAGGGAGGTGCTAACGTGATCGCAGTTTTTGGACAAGTTCATTCAGTGCGATTTGAAGAAAATAAAGTCGATTATTTTGAACTAAATGAATTATCTTCTATTGATTTATATACATATGAGCAAGTTTTAATTAATGGACTAACCGACCATCAACCGGCCGTATTGGACTATTCAGTATTAGACAAGTTATGGAAGTACGTGGAAAATGGCGGGATGTTATACGGTGAAATGATTAATTGTGATGATTTTCCGTCTTCTAGGCTATTTGGATTTAAACAAGACTTTCCATTAACTTATAGACGTTTAGAAAAATTGAGGGTAACTGATCATCTCACATCGCTTCAGACAGGGCAACTGTTTGAGATGAATGGCCCTTTTCTTACGGGTTTTAGCTTTGATTCAAAAGTTTATGTAGATATGGGATTGTTTACAGAGACGCATGTAACGGAATCAGAAGGTCAATTCCCGGTTATTATAGGACACTCTTTAGGTCGTGGGAAAACTATTTTTTCAACTGTCCCGATAATCGGCAATCAAGAGCCGTGGACGTTAAGACCGAATTGGGTTTGGGATTGTATTCTAAACAACTTATCGGTTGAGTCAGGTCTTGCAAAAATGGAGCGAATAAAAGTAATAGATTCCGAACCGAAATCGACAGAGGAAACGATTCATCGAGGCGTACGTTGGTTTTTCGACTCCGGCATTATGCCAAAAGTTGACGGTAGTCTAGGAATCTATGAAAATATACACGCTTTTCGAGGCACCGTTAGTCAGGATATTCGACCAGATTGTAATGCTCAATCAGCTTTAATGTTTTATTTATATGGTGAATACAGTGGAAATGATCGTTATAAGGATACCTCTCACAATATTTTAAAGTACCTTTTAGAGAGTGGTTATCAAGATCTTGATCCAGAATCGCTGACTTATGGTTTCTGGAAGTGGTTCAAGTTTCCGTCTGATAAACCTGATCAAATGTTCACAGATGATAATAGCTGGGTTGCCTTAGTTTTACTATATTTATATCGAAAAACGGGGCACAGTGATTACAAACGTCGAGGACTTCTTACGATAGAGGCGATGTACCGAACTCAAAATCATTTGGGGTTACGTGTTGAAGCGATTAGGCGTCATGAGTTGCTGGAGCATGGAGCTAATCATTTTAAGGAGTCAAATGAGTGTAGTATGAACCCTCATTTTGAGAGCATTGCCCACGCTGCATACTTACAGGCCTACCTTGTCACCAAGGATCAAACGTATTTAGATGTCGCTAGCAAGGGGACAAGGCATTTATTAGAGAATATGGATCAGTTGAAATTTATGTATAGTAAAACATCAGGATTCAGTCGATTTTTATTGGCATTAAGTGAAGTGTATCAATTAACGAATTATGATGTTTTCTTAAAAGGCATTCAAGAGGTTGTGGATTATTTAAGAACACACCAGCATGAGCTGGGTGGCATTGAAGAAGCTGATAATCCGGACCCAGACCGTTATGGAAAGGAAGACACAGGTGTCTTTCGTTTTAACAACGAAGGGATTGGCGATCAATTATATACGAATAATTTCTTACTGCTTAATAGTTTTGAAGCTTATAGAAGTACTGGAAATCAAGAATACCTTGAATTTCATAAAAGAATTAAAGCTTTTATTCAGCAGATTCAAATTACGTCTGAAAGAGACGTATTTCATGGTGGCTGGATGCGAGCTTACCACTTACAACAGCAAGAATACTTCGGAAATAATGGCGACACAGGATGGGGGGCTTATTGTATAGAAAGTGGATGGACGAATGCATTAACGATAGCGGGTCTTATTATGAGTGAGCAACATGTTACATTTTTAGATTAATAAAAAAGGAGAGTTAAGCATGAAAAAAATACTATGGACGTTAGTATTATTATTAGTCGTTGTCGCGGGATGTACAGATGAAAGTGACAACGATGATGGTGAGACGACAGTTGAAGTGATGATGTTTGAAGGTGGTTTTGGTTCCGAATGGGTTAAAGACTCAGCAGAAAGCTATATGGAGATGAATGAGGGTGTTACGATTGACGTTACATCAAGTCCCGACATACATCAACAATTGCAAACACGTTTCTTATCTGATGATGTGCCGGATTTAATCGTTCCGGGTCCAAGCTTTGATATCCAAGGTGTTATACGTGAAGGTATGATTGCTCCATTGGATGATTATTTGGATGAGAATGCTTATGAAAGTGATCAAGCTTGGGTTGATACATTTGAGGAAGGCCAATTCAATCTGAAGAAAGATGGGAATACATATGGTATTCCTACAGTTTTCGCCTCAGGTTACTTATGGTGGTATGATGAAAAGTTATTTAATGATCAAGGTTGGGAAGTCCCACAAACACAGGAAGAATTATATGAACTAGCCGATCAGGCTGAAGAACAAGGTAAAGCTGTCTTTGCTATCCCTGGTGTACATCCGAGTTATTATTTCTATGGTATTTATCTCCCACTAGTTGAAAGATTTGGTGGAGAAGAGGCTCTATTAAATGCTTACAATTTAGAAGAAGGAGCTTGGCAGTCTGATGCTATTTTGAAAGCTGCACAAGAGTCACAAAAAATGGTTGAAGAAGGATTGTTTATGGAAGGAACGTTCGGCATCAACCATACAGAAGCGCAAACGTTTTTCTTCCAGCGAGATGCTTTATTCGCAATGGCTGGTACATGGTTAGAAGGTGAAATGGCAGACGTTATACCGGAAGATTTCAAATTGCGTGCCTTAAATCAACCAGCTGTAGCTAATGGAGATGGTGAACAATTAGCGCCTATTTCAACAGGTTGGGGTGGTGCTTGGTATATCCCAGAAGATGCTAACCAGAAGGACGCAGCCATCGAATTCCTAAAATATCTATCTAGTGAAGCAGAAGTAGAGAAAATGGTTGAGTCTAAAGGTTTGGCTAGTGTAGTTAAAAATACAGATGATGCAATTCAATCGGATGCTTTAGCTAGTGCTTTAGGCGTTTTACAGGAATCCTCAGGTTCATATGCACCAACGGCTATCAATGATACTTACCCTGAGTTAGCTGGAAATATTGTGGATCTATACCAAAGCTTAATGTTAGGTGATATAACGCCTGAGGAATTTGCAGAAGAAGCAGAGGCTTTTGCTGAACAAACAAGAAATAATGATAATGTAGAGAAAGTTGATATCTCCTGGTAACTTTAGTTAATAAGTTCAACGGTCAGTGCATTTGTAGCTGGCCGTTAAACTTATTTTAGTTAAACAAGACCGAGTTAAACTTCTCCAGTTGAAAGGATGAACAACGTGCAACATAGAAATGAAAAATGGGCTATCATTATATTTTTATTACCGGCCACTGTCTTATATTTTTTATTTGTCATTTACCCTTCAATTGAAGCTCTTAGAATGAGTTTTTATAACTGGAGAGGGTTAGGAACAAAAGAGTGGATTGGTTTCGATCACTATAAATACATGTTTGTAGATTCAAGTTTTATTAATGCGTTTCTTGTGACGGGAAAGTATATATTGTTCCTGATGCCAATTGTCCTTTTGGTTTCAATTATTATAGCCTTATCCATTGCTAAATTAATTCGAACAAGATGGTTCAATCTCTATCGTGCCATAACCTTTTTCCCGTATATTTTACCTGCTGTTGCGATCGCTATGTTATGGGCGACGATTTTCAATCCGGTGAGTGGTATGTTAAATGGAATTTTAGAAGCGGTTGGATTGGAAGAATGGACTCGAGAGTGGCTTGGTCGAGAAAGTACAGCCTTTGGTAGTGTTGTATTTGTCACGGCTTGGCAAATGGTCGGTTTTTATAGTGTCCTTATTTTATCGTCAATTTTGAACATCCCAGAAGAGTTACTAGAAGCGGCGGATATAGACGGGGCCTCTAGGTTCCAGAAAAATATTTATGTAATTTTACCGATGTTAAAAGACATTTTACAAGTTGTGTTGATTTTTACGTTAATTAATACGTTAAAAGTATTTGAAATGCCACAGTTAATGACAGGTGGTGGGCCGAATGGGTCAACAGAACCGATCTCATTATACATGTATGAACAGGCCTTTTCTAATTTTAATTTCGGCTATGCCTCGGCCATTGGTGTTGTCTTTTTAATCTTAACCCTAATCGCATCAGTTCTAACGCTTAGAATCACAAGGGGAGATCGCTCATGATGAAAATATTAAATCAAATACGTCAGCATATATTTTTAGTTATTGTCTCAATATTAGTTATCATCCCAGTCATTTGGGTGTTCGTTAACTCAGTTAAGCCCTCATCCGAAATACTACTTGCACCACTATCTTTTCCATCGAAAATTGATTTCGGAAACTACGTAAGTGCGTGGAGTGATGCTGGTTTAGGTGTCGGTTTTGTAAATAGTTTGATTGTGACTTCTATTAGTATTATATTAATTGTTTTCTTATCTGCGATGGTGGCGTTCGTCTTAAGTAAAAAGCAATTTCGTTTTAAAAAGACAATCCAACTATCGTTCTTATTAGGTCTTATGCTACCTACATTTTTAGCGATGGCTCCATTATTTCTACTAATGAATAAGTTGGATCTTGTGAATAGTTTAGTAGGATTAGTCTTGGTATATGTGGCTTACTCGTTATCCTTTACGATTTTTATATTAATTGCTTTCTTTAATCAGGTTCCTGATTCTTTAGAAGAGGCTGCTGTTATTGATGGTTGTGGACCATTTCGTGTCTTTTGGAATGTGATGCTGCCACTAGTTAAACCGGGGTTAATCTCAGCAGCTATCTTTAATTTTGTTGGGATATGGAATGAATATATTTTAGCGCTTATTTTAATTAGCGATGATAGTATGAAGACGTTACCTTTACAGTTAGCGAACATCATGATGATACAGCAATATCACACGGATTGGGGAGCGTTGTACGCTGGACTTGTGTTATCCATAATCCCAGTCACGATTTTTTTCTTAATTTTCCAGAGACGTTTAATAGAAGGATCAACTGCAGGCTCGATTAAAGGCTAAAGGGGAACTTAACAGTGAAGGTACGATTTAAAGCTGACAGTCAAGTTCTAGCATTTGCAAGTCGCGAGTTAAAAAAGTTTTGTGATGCACAGCATGGCTTTCAAGAGGTTAACTTTGATAGACTGGTGAGCTAAAAACCATTTAAATGAGTTATTTTTTGCGTTCTTAACTCAAATCGTTCAATTTTACGAAAAACAATTATTAAAGGAATGATTTCACAAAAAGATCCGAACACTAATCAGTCGTTCGGATCTTTTTAAATCACTAAAATTTATAAAAGGGTTCTTCTTTGGCGAAGTTTTTTTGTTGTTTTATTTTTATTCGTTCTATTGAATGATTCGTCAAATAGGTCGTGACGAAGGCCATTACGCTTCCTGTGAATAATGGAACGATTCCAGGTAGTAAGAAGGCAACAATTCCTAATGCAGTTAGGCTCATGATGATCATGACGAAATGTAATGGTGATGCCATCGCGATTAAGAAAGATTGTTTAATGTACTGTGTTCGTTTTAGTTGAAAGTTAACGTAAACAGGAAAGAAAAACGTCAATGTCGCTACATACATAAAAGCTAATAAGATGAAAACGGGGTACAGGTAATTGACCCACCCATCCGCCAAAATCAAAAATATAAAGTCAATGTATAAGATATATGCGCAAATGATAAATGCTATTGCGAAGACATTTGTTTTTATAAATTCAGCTTTATAGATTCTCCAAAACTTCTTAAAAACCCTTAAGGATAAGTCCTTTTCGACCAACCACTGTCTTGAAATGTGAAACATAGCTACTGTAGCGGGGAAGATTCCAAAAAATACGGCTCCTAATAATGTGAAGATCATCCATAAAAAGTTTAAGTAAATGGCTCTTAGTAACCAATAAGCTGCTTCGTTAAATCGATTCCATGCTGTCATGTCATTCACTCCTTATTTGTAACTATACTTAATTTTCAGTCACATGCCAATCATAAAAATGCAGTTTTTTAAATTTTTCAACATTTTCATTTTAAGACACATTATAGACTTGTCTTTTGAAGAAAAAAACCATAATATTAAAAATAAATGGAGAATATTTTTAAAAGTAAGACATTTTGCGTTATCAAATTTATTCCACTACATACTTAATCTTTTTGGTAACGCTTTCAAATAAAAGGGGGGATGTACTTTAGGCGTTTCGAGTTAAGGAGTGGCAATTTATTATTTTGAAAGGGGATCATTTATGAGAAAGAAAGCATTTTTATTAATGTTAGTACTGTTTTTAGGAATATTTTTAGTGGCCTGTAATTCTGATGGAGAGGGCGACTCAGAAGATCAAGATGATACAAACAGTGAAGATCAAGAGCAAGATGATGAGGAAGCTTCAAATGACGAAGAATCATCCTTATCTGGGGAGATAACGGTTTGGGCACACCCATTCACGGGCGAAGGTGACGCTGAACAAGAAATGTGGGATGAGATCACGACTTCATATGAAGAAGAATACGGTGTAACAGTTAATTTTGAACAAATTCCATGGTCTAACCGTGACCAAAAAATCTTAACTGCTTTAGCCGCGAACAATGGTCCAGATGTTTTCTATGCGATTCCAGACCAAATGCCTCAATATGCGGATGAAGGTATGCTTCTAGAACTAGATCCGTATTTAGAAGACCATGACATGGATGACTTTGTAGAATCAAGTCTTGTGTCGGTACAGTGGCAAGATAAAACGTATGGACTACCAATCTTACAAGAAGCCTATACGTTATTTTATAACTTAGATGTGGTTCGTGACATTGGTGAAGATCCAGATAACCTTCCAGAAACTTGGGAGGAATTTGAAGAATGGGCTGTTAAAGCTAAGGAAAACGATTATTATGCAACAGCGTTTTCTTTTGGTGGCTCGATGAATGGTACATTATACCCTTATATCTGGCAAGCAGGCGGAGAAATCTTAACTCAAGATGATGAAGTTAAAATTAACGATGAAAAATCAGTTGAAGCTTTTGAATACGTTAATAAGCTTTACGAAGACGGCCATGTGCCTGAAGACTCAATCACAGCCCAGGAACATAATGAAATGTGGGATAGCGGTCAAATCATGGCCTCGATGGGATCGGGAATCAATCTTCAGATTCTACAAGAAAAAGACGAAATTGACTTCGGTATTGCTCCACCAATGAAAAATGAGCAGCAACAAACTTATGGAACAACAGGTATGTTTGTCGTACCTTCCAATACTGAAAACCCAGATGCTGCCGCAGAGTTCGTCAAACACATGACAAATTCTGAAAATCAACGAAAGTTTAATAGCGTAACGAAGTATATTCCAACTCGAGAATCGGCTAAAGATATCTTTGATGACCAACCTTATTTAAGCCAGTTGGCATCGTACACTCAATATGCATTACCAGGTGTTATTCACCCAGCAGGAAGATCAATTATGCCGTTCATTCAAGCTGAACTGCAAGCGATGCTTGAAGGTGAGAAGTCACCTCAAGAAGCGGCAGATGCTGCTGCAGAAAGAATCGCGAACGAGATTAATTAGTATTTGTTGTAGAGAGCGTTAATCTTAACGCTCTCTGCTAATTAATATGTGCATTGTTTATTGAAGTAAGGGAGGATTTAACATGCAAAACAATCAAGAATTACATGAACAATCACACAATCAAAAGCAACAAAAACAAAAACTCCCATTTAAAACACGACTAAAAAAGAACTGGGAAAAATATGCGATTATATACATATTTTTTGTGCCGATTTTTATTCACTTCCTAATATTTCAAGTCTTTCCATTCATGTTCAGTTTAGTTCTGACATTTATGGATTGGAAGGTAATCGGCGAATCGGAATTTGTAGGCCTTGAACATTGGAAGCGTTTCTTTGAAGATGACTTAGCTCATAGAGCCATATGGAATACTGTATTATTCTCAATTTATTATATTATTCCGACGATGGCTCTAGGGTTAATATTGGCGCTAATTATTAATTCAGGCGTTCGATTTGCTGGTTTTTTTAAAGGTATATTTTTCCTACCAGTTGTTACTTCATTTGTCATCATCGCTGGAATATGGGGTTGGATGTTCCAAGGTACAGCAGATGGAATGGTCAACATTATATTAGGTTTTTTTGGGATTGAACCACAATTGTTTTTGTCGGATTCAGATCAAGCTTTAATGGTTCTCGCAGGTCTTAGTATATTAAAGGTCAGTGGAAGTACGATGATTTATTATTATGCGGGATTACAATCTATTCCGAATCAATTATATGAGGCGGCTCGAATAGATGGCGCAAACTCACTTAAAATGTTTTGGAATATCACGTTTCCGTTGCTAAAACCGATTCACTTTTACGTTGCTATTATTACGACGATTGGTTCATTCCAAATCTTTGATTCTACCTTCTTATTAACGGGTGGGGGACCTAACTATTCAACGACGACGATTGTTTATTACCTTTATGAACAAGGTTTCACATCTTTAAACCTTAGTTATGCGGCTGTTCTATCATATATTTTATTTTTCATCATACTAGTCATTTCCCTAATCCAAAGAAAATACCTAGGGAAAGATACACAAATTTACTAACATTAAGTCACATATCAGATAAGAGGGGATGAAATTGAAAAAAATAATAGCTTATATAGGTTTATTTTTCTTCGCTGCATGTTTCTTAATGCCATTTGTCATTATGTTGTTTGGTTCTTTTAGAGATATGCAATATGCGTTGTTAAGTCCAGCGTTTTGGTTTTCTGATAACTTTCAGTTGGTCAACTACCAATATATTTTACAAGATGGCATATTTTTAAGGTGGATCTTTAACTCAACGGTCATTACCATCGCGCCAGTTGTCAGTCAAATGTTCTTTTGTACCGTGGTTGGTTATATTTTTGCGAAAAAAGTATTCCCAGGTCGAGATATTATTTTCTGGGTGTTTATGGCCGTCATCATGATTCCACAACAGCTACTAATTATTCCAAAATATATTATGTTTGCTAACTTCGGTTGGATTAACTCGTATGAGGCTATGATTGTACCTGAGATCTGGGGGATTATGGGTGTGTTCCTAATACGACAGTATCTACAAAGTATCCCTAATGACTTTGAAGAAGCAGCTAAGATTGATGGTGCAGGGGATTTTCAAATATTCTTAAAAATTATTTTCCCGCTTACAATTCCAGTCGTGGCAACTGTTGGGACATTTTCATTTATTCAGAACTGGAATGACTTATTCCAGCCTTTAATCTATATGACTGAGGAAAAAATGTTCCCTGTAACAGTTGGTTTAGCGTCTATGTTAAGTAAAGAAGGGCATTTTGGAATTGAAATGGCAGGTTCGACATTATCCTTTATACCGACCTTCTTAATATTCCTATTCTTCCAGAAATATTTTACCGAAGGCATTCAGTTATCAGGACTGAAATAAGGATTATAGGTGGGGTTCCATGTTAAAAGTAGGGATCATTGGAGTCGATACATCTCATGCCATTGCTTTTACTCAATTATTGAATGATTCAAAGCAGGTTCAAGGTGCAACAGTTGTAAGTGCATACCCAGGAGGGTCACCTGACTTTCCTTTAAGTATTAATAGAGTGCCTAAGAATCAAGAGAAGCTTAGTAAAGAATTTGGTGTGGAGATTAGAGACTCCATTCAAGAAGTTGCTGAAGAAGCGGATGCTATTTTACTTGAATCATCTGACGGGAGGGTTCATTTAGAGCAATTTAGGCAGCTTGTTAACTATCGCAAGCCTGTATTTATTGATAAGCCTTTGGCATTGTCTGTCCCTGAAGCAAAGGAAATCTATCAGCTTGCAGAAACTTATCAAGTGCCTATTATGAGTTGTTCAACCCTACGGTATTCAGATTGTATTCATAAGGTTAAGGAGTCTGATGAAGAATTGATGGGTCTAGATGTATTTGGACC
Organism: Aquisalibacillus elongatus; assembly: GCF_003843875.1. Taxonomy (GTDB): domain Bacteria; phylum Bacillota; class Bacilli; order Bacillales; family Alkalibacillaceae; genus Aquisalibacillus; species Aquisalibacillus elongatus. The sequence continues at coordinate 420,117 of NZ_RKRF01000008.1, forward strand.
TTTGGAGTTTCAAGAGACTCAGGATGGTTACTTTTGGTATGGTATTCACTTAGTTGAAATGATGGTAAGTGTTATGGGAACTAATGTAAAGAGCGTATCCGTACAGAAAACTGATGAACATGAAATAGTTATATTTCAATACGATGATGGAAGGATAGGGTCCATAAGGGCTAATAAAAGAGGAAGTTATGAGTTTGGAGCTACAGGACACTTCCTAGATTACTCGCAATTCGTTACGACGAAAGATGATACCAACCCATTTTACGCCAATTTATTAAATGAGGTTGTGTCATTCTTTTACGCTAAACAGACCCCTATAGCTCCAAGTGAGACATTACAAGTTATTGCTTTAATAGAAACTATTAATCAAGCAAGAGAAGGATAGTCTACTGAACAACTTCTTCATCAACAAAGTTTAATCTATAAATTCGACGCGGTCGGCCCTTGTGAGTATGTTTTTCTTCACCGATTATTCTAACGAGTTCAGCGTCTAGCCATTTTAGAAGAATGCGGTGAGCGCTTCTGATTGTAATGTTTAAAGTCGTAGCTAGTTCTTGGGCCGTGTAGTCAATCTTTTGATGTCGTGAAACGCGAGCCATTAATTTAGTCATATACGTCGCAGACATTCCAGCTTTTTCAGCTCGTTCTAGTAACGATGAGTCAGTGATTGATAAGTTATATTGTTCATAATGACTTTCTGATGTGACTTCTACAGGACCTATGACACTTCGATCTTCACGGACTATATAGCACACATTACCACCAGTATCTTTCGATTGACTTAAAGCTAAGCGAGCGTGGTTGCCAGCTTCTGAAGCGGATTGGCCAAAACCGACACCTATACTTAAACTGACGCCAATATGTTTTTTAGCGTCATAAAGGAGTGGGATATATTTATAGCCTCTCGTTTCACGTTCAAATGTCCCTCGAGTGGTGATAAATAAATATTCGCTACCTAGATTAATCAAATGACCATCGATTTGTTTTATATAATCTAGTAACATTTGTTGGATTTTTAATTTAAGTAACTGAACGTCATGTTCTGAATCATACTTTTCAGTAACTTTTCTAAATTCGTCTAAATTAATTAACCCTAGTACTATTTGAGATTCTTTATTCCTTCTGGTTTCAGTTGCTAATAACGCTCGTTCTAATGCAACAATCATATCTTGATTGGTCGGAATGACGCGTTCATAAGGAATACCTAGTTGTTTTAATCTAAGTGCAATCTCAGACATACCTGTTAAGGCAACAGAATGATGTTTCCGGAAAGTTTTTATATGAAAATCAATCACTTCATCAAATGGTGTTATAGAAGAGTGGTCTTCAGCAAAGATAGAATACTTATTTTCATTTAATTCATTTAGTACTTGTTTGACATAATCCAAACTGATCGTATCAATGGAAATGTTCTTCGTTTTATATTTGCTATTAATTAAGAATAATGATCGATATAAGCCAGTACTGGCCAAAGGAATATGATGAATAGGAATGTTTAAGTTTAATTGATTTCTAGCCGCTTGGTAGAAATGGCTTTCTAAGAACATTAGAGCATCTACACTATTTTTCAGATTGGATGCAGTCTCCAATGCTAAGTCGTAAGTAGTTGCAACGTAGAAATACGGCTGAAAACTCGGGAATGTTTTTAAAACGGGTTTGATTTTTTGAATGAGATCTTCAGGTCCGATAATACCTAAATTAATTTCTGGTTTGGGATCAAATCGATTATTTAGTGTATGTGGCACTGTTTCACGCTCCTTTGTAGACACATTAAAGACATGTCTTTAATTATAGTAAAGTGTAGATGGATAAAAGTCAAAATTTTTAAAAAGTTGGAGGTTTTATCATGAAAACGGTTGAAGAATTAGAGGCATTTATGACGTCGCCTTCTGAAGAGTTAGTGGAAGATCTGCGACATTTATATGGTGATTTAATGATATTAGGTGTTGGCGGTAAAATGGGGCCAACCTTAGCTAAACTCGCAAAACGAGCATTTGATCAACTGGATAGTCAACAGAAAGTTATAGGTGTATCCCGTTTTTCCTCTGGGAATTTAAAAGAGGAATTAGAAGCAGAAGGCATAGAAACCATTTCGTGTGATTTGCTAGATGATCAAGCACTGCAAGACCTTCCAGATGTTACAAATGTTGTTTATATGGCTGGTAACAAGTTTGGAACAGTCGGCAATGAGCATTTTACATGGGCAATGAATGCGTACTTGCCTGGTAGAGTAGCTGAGAAATACTCTAATTCTCGTATCGTAGCTTTCTCAACTGGCAACGTTTACCCCCTTACTAAAGTGACAACAAATGGGTGCTCCGAGAATCATCCCGTGAACCCAGTTGGAGAATATGCGCAATCATGTCTGGGGCGAGAACGAGTGTTGACCCACTTTTCACATAAAAATAAGACTGAAATGCTAATGTTCAGATTAAATTATGCGATTGATTTACGTTATGGTGTGTTATTGGAATTAGCGAAGCAAGTTTATCAAGGTCAACCTGTAGATTTAACGATGGGGAATGTTAATGTCATCTGGCAAGGTGATGCCAATGAATATGCCTTACGTTCATTACTTCACGTAGAAAGTCCAGCCAAAGTGCTTAATGTTACGGGGCCAGAAACACTTTCAGTCCGTTGGTTGGCTAAAGAGTTTGGAAAATTATTTGAGAAAGACGTTCAGTTTGTGTCTGAGGAATCAGATGAAGCGTTACTCAATAACGCTTCGGAATCTCACCGTTTATTTGGCTATCCTAAAGTATCTGTAAGGGAAATGATCGAAATGATTGCTGAATGGGTTAAACACGACGGAGACACACATGATAAACCGACACACTTCCAAGAGCGTGAAGGAGCGTTTTAAATGATTAAGGAACCAATCAAACAATTATTAGAAGAAGGCACCGTTATACCAGCACATCCACTAGCTTTAAATGAAGATAAAATGTTAGACGAAGCAGGGCAGCGAGCGTTAACGAGGTATTATATTGACGCTGGTACTGGTGGGGTTGCAGTTGGGGTTCATACGACACAATTTGAGATTCGCGATCCGAAATTTAATTTATACGAAAAAGTGTTAAAGCTTGCTATGGAAGAAATAGAAGCTGCTGGCATTACTGATTCTTTTATAAAAGTCGCTGGCATTGCTGGTCCCACAGAGCAAGCTGTTCAAGAAGCACGTTATGCTAAATCTTTAGGTTATGACTTAGGGTTGCTTAGTATGGGTGGCTTAGATCATTTATCTGAAGATGAGATTTTAGAACGGGCTAGGAAAGTGGCAGCTGAAATTCCGTTATTTGGATTTTACTTACAGCCTGCTGTTGGTGGTCGTGTATTTTCATATGACTTCTGGCGACAATTCGCTGATATTGAACATATGTATGCAATTAAAATGGCACCGTTTAATCGCTACTACACATTGGATGTCGTTCGTGCTGTTAGTCATTCAAAACGTCGCGAGGATATTTCGCTTTACACGGGTAACGATGACAATATAATTAATGATTTACTTACGACCTATCGAGTGTCAGTAGATGGTCAGCCATATTACAAACCAATTGTCGGAGGCTTACTTGGTCACTGGTCGGTTTGGACAAAAGAAGTTGTTAAGTTGTTTGACGAAATTAAGCGGGCTAGAGAGGAAGGCGTCTTTTCTCAAGAATTATTAACGAAGGCTCAAGAAGTTACTGACTGCAATGCTGCATTTTTTGATGCTGCTAATCAATTTAAAGGCAGTATTGCTGGAATTAATGAAGTACTCGCTAGACAAGGGTTGCTTAAGGGAAATTGGTGCCTGATGGATCATGAACAATTAAGTGCTGGTCAAAAGGCTGAAATTGATCGCGTTTATCAGGAATACCCTCATTTAAATGATGATGAATTTGTTAAACAACGACTAGATCAGTGGTTTAGTTGAGGATAGAAAAGGAGCGTTATTCATGAAAAAAGTTGTGGCAGAAAATCATGAAATTAAAATCGTGGAAGATGATAAGCCAGAGGTTCAACCGAATTATCTTTTGATTAAAACGGAAGTATCTGCTATATCACCAGGGACTGAGATGACAGCTTTAAATACTAGCGAAAGTCGGTCCTTAACACTTGGTTATAGTGCGATGGGGACTGTTGAAGCTTGTGGTGAAGATATCGAAGGATTTAAAGAAGGTGACCAAGTAAGTTGTTATGGAGCGCCATATGTAAAACACGCTCAATACTTATTAGTTCCAAAAACGTTATGTTCAAAAGTTCCGAGCTCTGTCACCTCAGAAGAAGCTGCCTTAGGTGGTATTGGTGCTATTGCGATTCACGCACTGCGGACAGCCAAACTGCAGTTTGGTGAGACGGTTGCGATTGTTGGGTTAGGTTTATTAGGCCAGATGATTGCTAGAATCGCTCATGCTGCATCATATCAAGTTGTTGCTTGTGATCTGGATGAAAAACGTGTGAACATGGTTCGGAAAGAAGGGATTCAGGCCCATTTGTCTACCGATGATTTATATAAAGACGTATTAAGTATGACTGAGGATCATGGTGCGGATGCTGTGTTGCTCTGCACTGGCGGAAAGAAATCGCCGTTAACACACGAGAGCTTAAATTGGATTCGTGACCGAGGCAAAGTGGTCATCGTAGGAGATGTTGAACCAGATTTTCCTCGAAATCTCATGTTTGTCAAAGAAGCGGAACTATTAATCTCAAGAGCTGGAGGCCCTGGGCGGTATGATGCGAGTTTCGAAAAGGACGCTGTGGACTATCCGTACGGTTTTGTGAGGTGGACAGAAGGACGAAATGTGAGTGAATATTTAAGGTTAGTTGCAGAAAAACGTATTAATGTTCAGCCATTTTTAGAAGGTCAAGTGACGGTTGATAATGCAGCGGATGCGTATCAGCGCCTTAACGACCACTCAGATGTCTTAACGTATTTAATTAAACATTGATATTAAAGGAGTCGAGTATATGACCAGTCAAATTAAGCTAGCCATAATTGGAGCCGGAGCTATAGTCGAAGAGGCACATTTAAGTCATTTGCTTAATCGCGATGACGTTATAGTCAAAGCCATTGTAGATATTAATTTGGAAAGGTGTCAGTATCTATCTGATACTTATCAAATACCACATTACTTTGAGACAGTTGATGAGCTTATTGATCAGGTAGACGTAGATGGTGTCATGATTTGCACCCCTAATTCCACTCATATTCCAATTGCAATACAATGTGCCAAACATGGCATACATATCTTTTTAGAGAAACCGATAGGGGTTAACTTAGAAGAAGTTGAAGAGTACATAGAGGTTGCCAAAGCGCACCATGTCCATACGATGATTGGAATGACACATCGTTTTAGAGATGATGTTGCTACTCTAAAATCATATATTGATCATGGTGAATTAGGTGACATTCATTATGTGAAAGCGAAAATGTTTAGACGTCGCGGTACTCCGTTAGGTTGGTTTACGAATTATTCGTTAGCAGGTGGTGGGGCCTTGTTAGATATCGGTGTTCATACACTGGATTTAGCGTGGACCTTAATAGGTGAACCGAACGTTCAATCTATTACCGGTAAAGCGCTCAATACGATGGGCAAATATGGTGTGAATCAAACACCGGGTTGGAAATCTACAAATCAAACGTTAAATGGAACTGAAGTCTTTGATGTCGATGATTTTGTGACGTCATGGATCAGGTTCGACAATGGTACGGTGCTTTCATTAGAGGTAGCATGGGCGTCGAATGGTGATGAGGGTTCAGGGATGAAAATAGATCTCTTCGGTGATCGTGGTGGTGCAACACTAAGCCCACTCACCGTTTATAAAGAAGAATTTGGAACTTTAGTTGAAACAAAGCCTGTTGTTCAAGCGAAGGATCCCTTTAAATATGAGTTAAATCATTTTATTGAATGTTTAAAGAATGGGGAACAACCGCTAGTTAACGAGCAACATGGCTATGACATTTTAAGAATGTTAGTTGGGATTTACGAATCTTCAAAACAAAATCGTGAAATCGTTTTTTAGAGTCATCTTTGATAAAATTTGGTGTAATAAAAGGAGCGATGAAAATGTTGAAGGTCGGAGTTATTGGTGTTGGTTCGATTTCAGAGCTTCATTTAGATTCCTATAAGGAGCATGAAGAGGTAACAATCACTGCATTATGTGATTTGAATGAAACACGTTTGCAGGAGAAGGGATCTAAATATGGTGTTAGTCAGCTTTACACGTCTTATCAAGAACTACTTGATCAAAGCGATGTTGATGCTGTTAGCATTTGTACGTGGAATAATTCGCATGCAGAAATAGCAATTGCTGCATTATTAGCAGGTAAACACGTTTTAGTCGAAAAACCGTTAAGTATGACAGTGGATGAGGCAGAAGCTATTCAGGCAACTGCGAATCAATCAAATAAAGTGATACAGGTTGGATTTGTTAGACGACACGGCGATAATGTGAAGCTATTGAAAGAGTTCATAGATCAAAATGAGTTAGGCTATCTTTATTATGCCAAAGCGAGCATTTTAAGACGGTTAGGTAATCCTGGCGGCTGGTTTAGTGATTCAAAGCGCTCAGGTGGTGGTCCGTTAATAGATATAGGTGTTCATATGATTGATCTATGCTGGTATTTGATGGGTAAGCCAAAACCTGTTTCAGTTTCAGGGAACACCTATCATGTTTTAGGTAATCGCAGTCACATTAATAATCTATCATTCTATAAAGCTGCTGATTATGATCCGTCCTTGAATGATGTTGAAGATTTAACGAATGCCTTAATTCGTTTTGATAATGGTGCTTCATTATTTGTCGACGTGAGTTTCACATTAAATGCTAAACAAGATGAGGTCAGATGCCAGCTATTTGGCGATCAAGGAGGAGCTGAGATAGAACCTGAGTTATCTCTAGTTAGTGAAAAACACAATACTATTTTAAATCTAGAGCCTCAAATCGATCAGTTAAGCTTTGATTTTAACAGTGCTTTTCAAAACGAAATCAACCATTTTATTCAACAAATAAAAGGTGAAGAATCCAATATGGCACCAGTAGAAGACGGGGTAGAAGTGATGCGCATGCTTCGTGCCGTCTATGAATCTGCTGAATCTGGTAAGGAGGTAACTTTATAATGCATCACGAACAAGTCGATCTAGTTATCATTGGAGGAGGACTAGGTGGAGTAGCCGCAGCATTAGCCGCTTGTGAACAAGGATTAAACGTCTTCATGTCCGAAGAAACGGATTGGATAGGTGGTCAGGTGACGTCACAAGGGGTTCCGCCAGATGAACACAAATGGATCGAATCTTTTGGTCGAACGAAACGTTATCAAAACTATCGGGAATCTGTTAGAGAAACGTACTTACAAATGCTAAATGTTAAAGCCGGAGACACTCCATTTAACCCTGGGAATGGATTAGTCAGCCAAATTTGTCATGATCCAAGAGTGACGCTGAAAGTATTAAATGACCAGCTACTACCTTATTCAATTACGGGCCAGCTAAACATTCATTATCATACAAAAGTTGAAGAGGTTAAAAGCGGTCCTTCCACAATAGAAGAAACAGTATTCAAACATACGCAGTCAGGTGATTTAACTTCGGTTTCAGCTCCTTTCGTGATTGATGCTAGTGAAGAAGGCAGTTTATTACCTATTGCAAATATGGACTACGTCGTTGGGGCGGAGTCAAAAGCGGATACGTGTGAACCACATGCTCGGGCTGAAGCTGACCGTAATGATATTCAAGCCATTACAAATGTACTGGGAATGGAGTATCGAAGTGGTGAGGACCATACAATCGAAAAACCTTATATGTACGATTTCTGGAAACAATTCAAACCTGATTTTTGGCCGGATCAATACTTGAGTCTTTACGCACCACACCCTGTAACGAAAGAAAAACGTCAATACACTCTATTTAAAGAAGAGACAGGTTTTCCGCTTTGGGAATACAGACGTATTTATGATGCATCTAAGTATGAATCAAATTACACAGCTGGTGACGTCACACTGATGAATTGGCCAATGAATGATTACTTTTTAGGTAATGTCTATGAAGTATCGGAGGGTGAAAAACAGAAGCATATTGAGCAATCTAAGCAGTTAAGTTTATCTCTACTATATTGGCTGCAAACTGAAGCGCCACGGCCGGATGGCGGCCAAGGTTATCCTGGCTTAATGCTTAGACGGGATTTATTCGGGACAAGTGACGGGTTAGCGAAGTATCCATATATTCGTGAGTCACGCCGCATCAAAGCGGAATATACGATAGTAGAACAAGATGTGTCACCAGAGTATCAGCCACTAAAAGTAGGAAAAAGCTACGAAGATTCGGTTGGAATAGGTTCATATAGTATAGATTTACATCCGAGTATGGGAGGACACAACTATTTAGATATCCCAGCTTTACCGTTTCATATTCCATTAGGTGCTTTGTTGCCACAAGATATGGAAAATGTTGTAGCAGGTTCTAAGAACATTGGGACAACGCATATTACCAATGGCTGTTATCGACTTCACCCTGTTGAATGGAATATAGGAGAAGCAAGCGGAGAGTTGATTGCATTTTGCCTAAAACATCAAGTTCAACCGAAGGAAGTGAGAAGGGAGCCGCAATTATTGAAGTCATTTCAAAATCAACTTCGATCAAATGGATTCGAATTAGAATGGCCAGCGGAATTTTACGAAAAACAGGAGGTAGAATATGAAAGTAAGCATTAGTATGTACAGTTTGAATAGCACGATTCAGAAAGAAGGATGGGGCATTAAGGAGTTTTTGGATTTTGCTAAAGAATCCAATGTAGATGGCGTCGAATTATTAGATATATATTGGGACAATGAAGATGAAGAGATCGATTGGGCTTACGACTATGTAAAAAAACAAAATTTAGTCGTATCAGCCTATGATATTACGAATGACTTTGTAAAAGATTCAGAGAGAGAGCGTCAGCAAGAAGTTCAAAAGGTAATTGATAGTGTGTTCACGGCTAAAAAATTAGGCACTAACGTCGTTAGGGTGTTTTGCGGTGATTTAAAAGAAGGTTACACGTATGAAGACGGAAAAGATTGGATTATAGATGGCTTAAAAGAGGCAGCAAAAGTCGCTGAGAAAGAACAAGTATATCTCGCCATTGAAAATCACGGATTACTAGCAGGGAGAAGTGAACAAGTTCAAGAAATTATAAAATCAGTCGATAGTCATTATGTTAGGTCTACTTTTGATACCGGAAATTTTCTATTAGTGCATGAATCACCAACAGAAGCTTTCAAACGACTTAAACAAGATATTGTACACGTTCATTTCAAAGATTTTAGAACGAAGGCCGAGGGCGAAGATATTAAAGGTTTTAAATCCTTAGAAGGTGTTGAGTTAATTGGTGTCGTCCCTGGCGATGGGCAAGTTGATTTAGATGAAATTGTAAGTGGATTAAAAGAAAATCAATATGATGGTTGGTTGTCCATTGAGTATGAAGGAAAAGACGACGCTAAAGAATCCAACTTGGAAGCTGTTCGTCGTTTAAGACAATTATTACAATAGGGGGTTATATGTGTGAGTCCTATTATTGTTGGTGATAGAAGAAAAATCACATCGAATAATGAAATGATCGTCGATGATAGTGATTTCAAAGACCAAAATGAAGTTTATTATTTACCGACAGAAAGAGTTGTTGAAAATTTGGCGAATCACAATGTCTATGTATATCACGACTTATCTTTATATGCCCCATTTCAGAAAATGAAGCATTATATAAAGGAAGAAACTTCTTTAAAAGGCGTCTTTCGAATGAGGCGTTTGTTGAATCACGTCGACGATCCTCAGTTTGTGATCGGAGCTGATTTATTTGAGTTAGAAAGCCTGTTTGGAAAACCTGAGAAAATCTATTTAAAATCAACGCAAAATCATTCGATCGTGTCAGTGAGATACGTAGATGGAACAATGGCTCATGTGGATTATACGTTTCAAACGAAAGACTATTTGTCGATCGAGTGGAGTGGACTTAAGTATATTTTGGAGTTTGACCAACATGATATGTCCCCATTTGATGAACATAATTACTTTGAGAGTTTTCAGATTGATGTTGATCATTTGTTGAATGAAGCTTATCCACTTGAACGCTTAACTAACTATATTAGTAGATTAGACTTGGCTGAGTTAGGGGTGAATGGATCATGAAAATCGGCATGATGAGTTTTGCACATATGCATGCACATAGTTATGCTGACTGTTTGAATGAAATTGAACACGTCGAGTTGGCAGCGATTTTTGATGATGATCGTGAACGTGCTGATCAAATTGCTAAACAATATGATGTTGAGGCTTACACAACCTACGAAGAATTTTTTGAACAAGATCTCGATGCTGTTATTATTTGTTCTGAGAATAATCGCCATAAGGAAATGGTGCTGGAAGCTGCTAAACATCAAAAGCATATTCTATGCGAAAAGCCGATTGCAACTAACATTGAAGATGCTCAAGTGATGATTAACTATTGTGAGGAACAAAATGTTATTTTACAAATCGCATTCCCTGTTCGTTTTAGTTCACCTATTATGGAATTGAAAGTACGAATCGACCAAGGTGAGTTAGGTGACATTGTGGCGTTTCGATCAACAAATCGAGGGCAGAATCCGGGTGGCTGGTTCGTTGATGAACACTACTCAGGAGGCGGTGCTGTACTAGATCATACGGTGCATATGGTAGATATTATGAGATGGTTTTTAAGTGATGAGGTAAAAGACGTTCACGCTTATGTTGATTCATTTTTTCATGACGTCGAGATTGATGATGCCGGCATTTTAACAATGGAGTTTAATAACGGTGTCATTGCCTCACATGATGCGAGTTGGTCGCGTTACGTTGACTACCCAACGTGGGGTGATGTCACGTTAGAAGTTATTGGTACTAAGAAAAATGTTGTGGTGGACGCTTTTAAAGAACACATAAACGTCTATCCAAAACAAGGTCCTAATCATTTAACTTTTGATTTTGTAGGTCATAATATGGACTTAGCGCTGATTAAAGACTTTATTCAATGTGTTGAAGAGAAACGCCAGCCATTTATTTCTGGACATGATGGGTTAAAAGCTTTGCAAGTGGCGTTATGTGCTTATCAATCTAATGACATCGGTCAATCTGTTCGATGTCATGAAGGGTGAAATCACTCATGACAACTTTAGGAGTAGATATTGGAGGCACCACCATCAAAATGGCGATGTTTGATGGTCAAATGAACATCATAACTGAAAAAGTCATACCGACACCGAAAGCTGAATTCTTGGACCATCTCATAGAAGCGGTTGAACATCACTTTGACCTTAATAACCTTGCGGGGATTGGAATTGCGACTGCTGGTTTAGTCAATGTCGAAAAACGATTAGTTATAAGTGCGGCAAATTTAAGCGTACTAGAAGGCGTTCCAATTTGTGATGAACTTGAACAGCATTTTAACATACCAGTTGCTATTAATAATGATGCGAATTGTGCCGCACTTTCTGAAGCAATCGAAGGAGCTGCGAGTGATGTTCCCACATCACTTTGTGTCACGATTGGAACGGGTATTGGCGGTGGTTTTGTAAAAAACGGTCGACCACTAAGTGGTGCTAATGGCTATGCAGTGGAAGTTGGTCATATGGTGGTACAAGCTGGTGGCAGAAGTTGTGGTTGTGGACGAAACGGTTGCTGGGAAGCCTATGCTTCAGGTACAGCTATACAGATGTATATTAACGAAGACGATCAATTGTCTAATCGTCGCTTGTCGCCAGAGGATGTATTCAATCAATATGATGAAGATGCTAATTGTCATCATATTGTGAAACGTTTTATTCAGTTTCTTGCTTCAGGTATCGTGAATCTACAGTATTTGTATGACCCTCATAAAATAGTCATTGGTGGTGGTGTCATTGATTCAGCCCATGTGTGGTGGACGTTATTAGAAACAGAGCTGGAAAAGTCCAACTTACCTATTTCTATTGTTCAGGCAAAGTATCGCAATCGCGCAGGTGTGATCGGTGCTGCATTATTAGTGAAGTGAGGAATTAGCATATGTATTATTTATTTGGCGATGTCATAACCAATGGTAAAGTCTTACCTAATTACTACGTAGGAATAGATGGTGAATATATCACGGAAGTTGGCACGGAACCACGTTTTAAACAAGCGCCTGTGTATTATGAGGAAGGTAATTATATTTGCCCAGGGCTTATAGATGTCCATATACATGGTGTGCATGGGTTGGATTTTATGGATGTTGATCAACCTAAACGGTTTTCAACGATGGCCAGTCATCTAGCTCGACATGGAGTGACGTCATTTCTGGCTACGTCTAGAACTTCCTCTATGGAAGACCTTCTACTTTTTTTAGATGAAGTTAGTCATTTTGATCATCAAAATAGTCAAATTCTCGGAGTCCATTTGGAAGGTCCGTGGATATCTGAAAAATATCGAGGTGCTCAACCAACGTCATATATCAGACCATTTTCGGAAGACGATTTATCGACTATTATTAAGCCCTATCATTCATTAATAAAAAAAATAACGTTGGCTCCTGAATTAGTTGAGCATACATCAAGGATACAAGAGGTTGAAGAACTAGGGATTCGTTTATCGATGGGGCATACAGATGCGTCTTTTGATACTGTTCAACACGTTACAGAACAGGGCGTACACCATATGACGCATACCTTTAATGCGATGAGTCCTTTCCATCACCGAACGCCTGGTGCTGCAGCAGCGGCTTTATATTTTAAGGATATTAACACTGAAATCATAGCGGATAGCCTGCACGTTCATCCAGCAATCATTAAATTACTATATAACACAAAAGGGAAAGATTATGTCGTCGTTGTATCAGATTGTACAGGCTATGATCATTTAGAAGACGGCACCTATCACATGAGAGGGAAAACCCTTATTAAGCGTGGAAAAGGAATTTATTTGGAACAAGGTAATCTAGCCGGAAGTTCATTATTATTAATACAAATGTTAAAGGTGTTAGTCGAACAATGTAACATTCCGATTGAAGACGTCATTTATATGATGACTCAAACGCCGATTAAGACTCTTACAGTCAATCAGAAGGTCGGACAGTTAAAAAAGGGTTACCGAGCTAATGCCATTGTTTTAGACCATACATATCAATTGAAATATACCATTGTAAATGGAGCTGTCGTTAACTAAGGAGGTTATATGATGAAAAAACCAATAGTAGAAGTCATCAATAGTTATTACCCGTCACTGACAAACTCAGAACAAAAAGTAGCACAATATGTTTTAGACCATTTAGACCAAATTATGTATTATTCGGTTAATGATTTAGCTGACGAAGCCGATGTTGGTGAGACAACTGTCTTACGTTTTTGTAGAAAAATAGGATTAAAAGGTTACCAAGAGTTCAAGCTTAACATTGCCCAGACCGTAGCTGATACAAAAAATGGTACAAAAGAAAAAAGTGATTCGAGTCTATCGCAAATGGTTCTATCTAATACTTTAGAAGCTTTAGAACGTACTGAATCTATGATTACAGACGATGATTTGAATGAGGCAATCCAGCTACTCAAGCGAGCAGAACGTATTCATTTTTTTGGTGTCGGAACATCTGGAATCACGGCAATGGATGCCAAAAGCCGCTTTTTACGAATTGGTAAGATGGTTGAATTTATTCAAGATTCACACCTTCAAGCCATGCAGGCTTCTACCTTAAATGAACAAGATGTCGTCGTAGGGTTAAGTATTTCAGGAAGTACGAGAGATACGTTAGAGTCTTTAAAAATTGCCAAGGATAATGGGGCAAAAGTGATCGCCATTACGTATTTCTCACGATCCCCGATTACAAAATTTGCGGACTTAGTATTATTAGGTGGTGCAAAAGAATCCCCATTAGAGGGCGGTTCCTTAACTGCAAAAATATCCCAGCTTTACGTCATTGATTTATTATGTACTGGGCTTGCGTTAGAAGAAAAAGAACAGTCATTAGACATGAAACAAAAAACGGCAGAAGCCGTCGTTAATAAAATTTACTAGACATAGAAAGCGTGATGCAGATTGGAACAGACATTACTCATTAAAGGTGGTCAGATTATAACGCCCGAACGCTATCTATCGAACGGTTGGCTATATATAAAAGATGGTGTTATTCAAGATATAGGAAGCGAAGACCAAATCCCCCTGTATGAAGCAGGAAATACGATTCACTTGCAACAGGGTGAATATGTGTTTCCTGGGTTTATAGATATACATATTCATGGTGCGTCTGGTTACGATTTTATGGATGGTCAAGAAGCTGTTGAATCCATTGCTCATGTTCTACCACAAGAAGGAACAACGAGTTTTTTAGCGACGACAATTACATCAGATGAAAACACCACAATAAAAGCCTTAGAGGGGATTGCTGCTTACGCTAAACGACCATCAAAAGGGGCAGAACTTTTAGGAGTGCACCTTGAAGGGCCGTTTATCAATCCAGTTTTTGCAGGTGCCCAACCTATTTCAGCTATTCAAGTCCCCAATATAGAACAGTTTAAGTATTGGAATGAAGTAGCAGACCAACTAATTAAGGTCGTTACCCTTGCATCTGAACAACCAAACGGTAATTCGTTAATAGATTTCCTTCATAACCAACGCATTGTCCCGTCAATTGGACACTCAAATGCGACTTTTGAAGAGGTTCAATTAGCTATAGAAAGCGGTTTGAAGCATGCCACTCATTTTTATAATGCGATGAGTAAACTACATCACCGTGAACCAGGCGTGGTTGGCTCCGTTTTACTTTCGGACCTCTATGCTGAGATTATTTTTGACGGTATTCATGTACGCGATGAAATGGTTGAACTAGCGGTACGCATGAAAACGTCAGACCGTATGATTTTAATAACTGATTCCATGAGAGGAAAAAATTTATCAAACGGTTCTTATGACTTAGGAGGTCAGCAAGTTACATTAAATAACGGTGAAGCTAGATTAAATGATGGTACCTTAGCAGGAAGTGTTCTGAAAATGAATGAAGCGGTCCGTCACATGAGTCAGATTAACGATGTGTCTTTAATTGACTTAGCCAAAATGAGTTCTATGAATGCCGCCCAGTCATTAGGACTAACGTCGAAAGGAAGCCTTGATGTTGGAAAAGATGCTGATGTCGTCATCATGGATCGCCAATTTAATGTCAACCAAACAATTGTAGATGGCAACGTGGTATATGAAGTAGAGGAGTGACTTTGAACATGAAAGTTATGGTAGTAGAGAATTATAAAGAACTAAGTCAGAAAAGTGCTCAAATGTTTTATCAATCAATTATTAATAAACGAGCCATTAATTTAGGACTCGCAACTGGTGGCACTCCCGTCGGCTTCTACCAGGAGCTTGTTAAGTTTTTAAAAGGTCATGATATGACAGAATGTATTAGAACGTTTAATTTAGACGAATATATTGGTCTTTCCAAAGGAAACCCCAATAGTTTCTACACGTTTATGAATGATCATTTTTATAAACCGTTAAATCTTTCAGATGATCAAACGTTTATTCCTAATGGAAAAGCGGATGATTTAGAAGATGAGTCTAGTCAATATGAAACATTAATTCAATCGTATGGTGGGATAGATTTGCAACTACTAGGTGTTGGTGAAAATGGACATATTGGCTTCAATGAACCGGGTAGTCATTTTGAACAGAGAACGCATGTCGTTAACTTAAAGCCTTCGACGGTTCAGGCTAATGCTAGATTCTTTAATTCTATTAAAGATGTTCCGAAAAAAGCCATTACGATGGGAATCGGTACGATATTAGATGCTAAAGAAATTATCGTGATTGCCAATGGAGAACATAAAGCTGAAGCCATTTACCAATTAGTCCATGGAGAGAAATCAAGAAATTGGCCAATTACGGCATTAAAAGGTCATTCAAATGTAACGGTGATTCTAGATGAAGCAGCTGCAAACAAAGTTAAACTCAGACAGGCTACATAGAGGAGGAGCACGTTTTGAAAACAGTTGGTATTGATATTGGTGGTACCAAAATATTGGGTGTTGTTTTGAATGAACATGGACAAGTATTAGAACAAAAAGAAATTCCTACCTCTATCGAAGCAGGGAAAGAATCAATCTTAAATAGTTTAGTAGAGTTAACGGAGCAACTAATGCTAGATCAAACAGTTCAAGGGATAGGTATAGGAAGTGCCGGTAGAATTGATGTGGATGAGGGTAGTGTTTATTATGCAACGCCTAACTTACCAGACTGGACTGGTGTTAATCTTAAAAAACGTATAGAAGAAACGTTTCAACTTCCGGTGACGGTTGATAATGATGTGAATGTAGCAAGCATTTCAGAGAAGTGGATCGGAGCGGCACAAGATCTTGAATCCTTTGTCTTAATTACCATTGGTACGGGAATCGCAGCATCCGTTTGGGTTAAAGGAGAATTACTACACGGTCAGCATTGGAGTTCTGGTGAAATCGGACATATGATCTTATACCCAAATGGAATTCTATGTAACTGTGGCCAAAAAGGTTGTCTTGAACAATATGTGAGTGGAAGCGCCCTTCATAAGCTTTATAACTCGCAATCAATGAAACAAGTTCAAAATGGGAGAGAGTTTTTTGAACAACTAGACGAAGGAGACCTGCAAGCTCAAGCTGTTTTGGATCAATTTGTTGAAGATTTCTCCGTGGCCTTGATCAATTTAAGTCACACATTTGATCCTGAAGCGTTTATCATAGGTGGCGGATTAATCAAAACGAAAGATTATTGGTGGCATAGATTAATTGAACAATTCGAGCAAAACAGTAGTTCAAGTTTTAAAACCATTAATCTACGAGAGACAAGACTTGGAACGATGTCGAGTGCTGTAGGTGCAGCGAAGATGGTGATGAGTAACATATAGAAAAATACCCCTAGTCGTGATGGTTTCACATCATGACTGGGGGTATATTTTTAAAAGGAAAGTTATTCTGTGATATATTTAAATAGTTTATAGTCTCTTGCGAAGTATACGTCACCATAATTGTCCTGTGCAAAGAGCAAAGCATCTTCTGCTAACGTTTCATGTTCTAGTGTTTCCGGATTAAGTTTGAATACCTCGCCGTGAGTTTGACCATAAATTTGGCCGTCGTCGTTAAACGAAATGAATCCGCCGCGCCAAGAATGGCTAACAGAATCCCAATTCATTGGGTAGAGCTCCACTGATTCAACTACTTGTTGAGACTCCACATCAAATTTAAATACTTTACCTGATGTTAATCCCCATAAATAGCCTTCATCATCGAAAGTCAGTGAAGTAATGGCTTTTTCACCTTCAATTGGTGTCATTTCATATAATTTTTCCTTAGTATTTACATCATAGGCAAATAATTTAGCGTTTTCTTCGGTCGGCTCTATACCTAAACCGCCCCAAACCGTTGTTCCACCATATACAATATCGTCATCTTTACTAGCTAAAGAAGCAATGCTTTGGTTTTGGACAACGTGTCGTTCGGACGTGTATTCGTCAGTAGATGGATCGTAGAGTGCTAATACGCCTCCAAGTTTTCCGTAATCGGGGATTGTCCCGACTGCGAGTAAATCACCAACAGATGTCAAGGCAAATGGTCGATCTTGTTCTTGGTCTTTTAAGTCGAAAACCTTTTGTGGATTGGTGCCATATTCATAAGGTTGTGAAGGGTCATAAGAAAAGATTTCTGCACCAGTATAGACGCCCATGTAAAGATTATCTTGGTGAGTCGTCATCCCTTCTATTTGTCCCATACCCTTAAATTCAGTTAGCTTGTCTTCCTCAACATCGTATTGAGCTAATCCACCTGAGAAATAACCACCTACATATATGTTACCATCTGGGCCTTGGGCTAGAGATTGAATGTCCACAGGCTCACCAGCGATTTGTCCGGGTGTAACTTCCACATTACCTGTAATCGGATTATATTTATTGATGTTACCGTTCCATTCTGTTGTCACAAGTGTTTTGCCAGGGAATTCCTTCGTATCAAATTCAAACCAGCCAAACCCTCTAGCTCGTGGAAAATCAACACCTGTATCGGTGAGTTCTAATGAGTTTAGGTTGTACTCATGTAATTTTCCTCCGCGAACCATATACACATTATTTTTAGGACCAGCAGGTGAAATATCTAGTCCGTCAACACCCTCAATTTCATCAACGATTTCCATCGTCTTAAGGTCGTATACAAGTGTTGTAGCAACACCTGTTACACGTGCAAATAATTTGTTTCTTACAACATCCATATCATAGACGTTTGTTTGATCATCAAACTTTTCAGGTAAATCGATGATGGTTTTCTCACCTGTTTTTAAATCTAACTCAACTAAGTTTGGTCCATTTGTACCGACACCTACATATGCCTTATCTTTGTAAATATCAATACTTCTAGCATATTGTTGTCCCTCGACCATTGAACCATAGTCATGGAATTCATCTGTGTCGGGATCATATTTAACGACTTTTGCATTCGGATAAGTACCACTATAAATGTTACCGTCACTGTCGGAGGCAATTCTCCAAATAAAGCTTTCTCCCGGAATGTTACCTAAATGTTCAAGTTCACCAGAGCCTGGAACATAGCGGTAAAGTCCTGCGTTAGAGTATGTTCCAACGTAAGCATTTCCATCAGGGTCCACAGTAACTCCCCAAGAGCTGCTTGCTCCTTCTAAGTCAAAGCTATCTACCAAATCTCCTGTATCGGCATTTACGACGTTAAACTTCCCTGGAGAACCGCCGGCTACTGCATATACATAATTTTCGCCATCAGGACCTTGGCCATATGCAGCTCCAGGGATTGATACCGCATTAATTGCAGTACCTAGCTCCTTCTCCCGGTCTTCATCTGCATTCGAATTCAATGTTGAAAAAGTAATAACTGTTAAACCTAGAATCATAGAAAGAATAACTAATAGTTTCTTAGACATTAAACCACCCTTATAATAGATTTTCAGTAAATCTTTAGGTGCTATTTTGTAACCGGTTACAATTCTAATTTTAATAGGTTGTCGTTTGAAGACAAGTCTATAATGTGTCTATAAGTCTGTATTTCAAAAATCGTTGAATAGTCCTAAAAATATAGTTTTATATGTCATTTTAGTCAAATACATAGGGATTGTTTTATATTTCGACGATATAGGTGGAGATGTGGACATAAATGAAAGGAAGACCCCTTGGATAATGGGATCTTCCTTAGATTCGGGTTACAAAATAATAGACAACACTTACCAGTTAACCACGAGCCATCTTCAAAATCGAAAACCCATATGGATCTAAGGAAAGTGCACCATCTTGTGGTTTCTCAAACAGCATATATTCTGCGTTCTGGTAAGCATCTGCTAACTTGAAGTCAACTTGTTCATCTTGGTTATTGATGACGACGATAATTTTTTGATTTTGATCAAGACGTTCGTACATCACGATGTTTCCTTCCGTTTTAACAAACTTAAACGAGCCTTCGCCACGGAGTAATGGCTCCTCTTGTCTGAGGCGGATTAAGTTTTGGAAAAAGGATATTAATTCGTGATCCTGCTCATCAGCATCCCATGGCATACATTTCCGGCATCCGGGATCGTCATCTCCAGTTAAACCGATCTCATCGCCATAGTAAATGCACGGTGTTCCAATAAACGTGAGCTCAAATAAGTACATCAACTTAACAAGTCGTTTGTCATCACCTGCTTGGGTTAAAACGCGTGCCGTGTCATGGCTTCCGAGTAAGTTAAATGCGACTTCATTGACGTTTTCTGGATAAGCGGCTAATACTTGATTGATCTGATTTTTAAATTGCTCAGCGTTGATTGTGCGTCTGGCAAAAAAGTTGAGTGTTGCTTCCGTAAATGGGTAATTCATAACGGCGTCAAACTGATCCCCTTGAAGCCATGGCATGGAATCATGCCAAATTTCGCCGAGGATATAAACGTCTGGTTTTACAGCTTTCACCGCTTGTCTAAATTCCCGCCAAAACTGATGATCAATTTCGTTCGCAACGTCTAAGCGCCAGCCGTCGATATCAAATTCTTCGATCCAGTAAGTCGCAACATCTAATAAGTACTGCTTGACCTCAGAATTCTCAGTGTTTAATTTTGGCATCTTAGGTTCGTAAGCGAAGGTGTCGTAATTCGGTTTTGGTTCATACGCAATCGGAAACTCATGAATATGGAACCAGTCTTTATACTTTGAGTTCTCACCGTGTTCAAGCACGTCTTGAAAAGGCTCAAAGTAATAACCACTATGGTTAAACACAGCATCTAACATCACACGAATGCCTCGTTCATGGCATTTCGTAACCAACTCACGGAACTTCTCTTTATCCCCAAATTGCGGATCTATTTCAAAGTAATCAATTGTATC
This sequence comes from Aquisalibacillus elongatus, assembly GCF_003843875.1. GTDB lineage: Bacteria > Bacillota > Bacilli > Bacillales > Alkalibacillaceae > Aquisalibacillus > Aquisalibacillus elongatus. The sequence continues at coordinate 440,418 of NZ_RKRF01000008.1, forward strand.
GTATTTGTGGTTCGATTTGGCTTTGAAAATTGGCGTAAAATAAATGCCGTTGATGCCAAGGTCTTGCAGGTATTCTAAGTGATCGATCACACCTTGAAAATCACCGCCAAAGAAATTGGTAGGGGAGGGAGGTGAACTGTTCCAATCAAGAGCGCCTTCAGGGTCGTTGCTGGTATCGCCATTCGCAAAACGTTCAGGGAAGATTTGATACCAAGTTGTGTCTTTAACCCAATTCGGTGCATTAAAAACATCAATTGGATTTAAAAACGGAACCTTGAAAAAGCAAGGTGGACAGTCTTCAGGTACCGAATCAAAATAGCCACGTTCTGAAAAAATAACAGGGGAATCCTCGCTTGAATCTTCTAATTTAAAGACATAGTGGGTGCGTCTTCGAACAGTCTTGATCGCTGCAAACCAATAATCATACAGGTCATCTTGATAAGCGACTTCCATGCTAGATTCATAGAAATTCGGCCGTTCGTTCGTCCAATCAAATGGATCGCCGTAAATTAAGGTAACTCGTTCAAGGTCATTCTTTTTGGTTCGTAACTTTATATGTAATGTTTCATCATCGTATGGGTAAGCATAGTTGTTTTTCGGGCGATGGTCGATCGCTTCTTTTAACATGAGTAAAACTCCTTTCGTGCAATCGTTTTCATTTCCGACTATCATGACACATGATGCATAAATGCGCAAGGATTATAAAGTTTTTTAATAAAAATTTAAAAAATTTTCTTGCAATTAATAGTGATAGGTGATTATAATTAGAGGTAAGTTATGCAAACGTTTTCATTACATAAACTAGCATTTGAAATCGCTTCCTTTTATTTTTGGCTCGTAATGCAAACGATTGCATAGATGTTATTAAAGTTTATTAAGGGGGATATTTTTCATGAAGAAACGTTTGATTTTATTCATGGCTTTAATGTTATCACTTACGTTAGTGTTAGCAGCTTGTGGTCCTGATCGTGATTCGTCTGATGGTGAATCGGATGACGACCAAACAGAAGATACGAATAACGATGATGAGGGTAATGAATCAGAAGGTGATTCAGACAAACCTGAAGAATTGTTAGTTTGGGCAGATGAGGATAAAAGCGAAGGTATTGAAGAAGCAGTAACGGCTTTTGAAGAAGAGCATGGGATTGAAGTTAAAGTTGAAGAATTAGAAATGGCGACAAAACAAAGAGAACAACTAAGATTAGACGGTCCAGCTGGTACAGGTCCTGATGTTATTACGGTTCCGCATGACCAAATTGGACAGTTAGTCAACGAAGGTCTAGTAGCACCGTTAGAGGTTGAAAAATCTGTACTAGATCGTTACACTGAGTCATCTTTAGACGCGGTAACGTATGAAGGTGAAGTTTACGGTTTACCGAAAGCAACTGAAACTCCAGTATTCTTCTATAATAAAGAGCATTTAGATGAAGCACCTGAAACATTTGATGAGCTTTACGAATTCTCGACTGATTTCACAGATGGTGATCAGTTTGGTTTCTTAGCACTGTGGGATAACTATTACTTCTCTCATGGTATTTTATCGACTTACGGTGGTTACGTATTTAATGAATCAGACGGCGTTATGGATTCTAGTGACGTTGGTTTAAATAACGAAGGCGCGATTGAAGGTGCGCAGTACATCCAGAAATGGTATGAAGAAGGATTGTTCCCTGAAGGTATCATTGGTGAAAATGGTGGATCAGCTATGGAAGGACTATTTAATGACGGTCAAGTAGCCGCAAAAATGGACGGTCCATGGTCTGTATCTAGTATGAATGAAGAAGGAATCGATTTTGGCGTTTCACCAATGCCTAAGCTACAGAACGGTGAATATGCTCAAACATTCGTTGGTATTAAATCTTGGAACGTCAGTAACTATTCTGAGAATCAAGAATGGGCAACTGAATTAATCTCATTCTTATCGAACGAAGAAAATAGTAAGAAACGTTTTGAGATTACGAACGAGATTCCACCAGTTAAAGCATTGATTGAGGACCCGATTATTGCTGATGACCCTGTAGCTGAAGCAGTTGCTATTCAGTCTCAGCGTGGTGTACCAATGCCAAACATTCCTGAAATGAGTCAGGTTTGGGAGCCAATGGCAACAGCACTTCAGTTAATTGCAATGGGTGAACAAGACGCAGAGCCAGCATTAAATGATGCGGTTAAAGCAATCGAAGAAAATATTCAATTAAGTCAAGAAGAGTAAGGTTTTATAGAACAGGCGGCGCAACAAATGGCTGCCTGTTCACCTATACATAATTTATGTTCCCTAGATAGATGAGAAAGGGAGTTTTTCATATGGACAAGAAAGAAATAAATTCAAATACCAATCATCGAAAAATTGCCATGTATTTGTCCGTCGTGCCTGGCGCAGGTCAGTTTTATAATAAGCAATACTTGAAAGGGTTGCTTTTTTTAATTTTAGGTGTTGTGTTTATTTCGGCTTTTAAAGATGTTATTAATATTGGACTTTGGGGGATTGTCACATTAGGTGAAATCCCAATGGAAGACCATTCGATCTTTCTATTAGTTCAAGGGATTGTTGCCTTGATCGTTATAGCACTCGGGTTAGTTATCTATTTTATTAATCTAAGAGATGCTTATAAAAATGGTAAGCGAAGAGATATGGGCTTAGAGAAGCATTCAATCCGTAAACAGTATCAAAACTTAATTGATACAGGTTTTCCATACTTAATGTTAACGCCAGGGTTTTTCTTATTAATATTCGTTGTTATTTTTCCAATTCTATTTGTGATTTTGCTATCATTTACGAATTATAGCCTTAACAACTCACCGCCTGCGAATCTAGTTGAATGGGTCGGTTTTAAAAACTATCAAGATATCTTCCAATTAGATATGTGGCGTAACACGTTCTTTAATGTGTTTAAATGGACCATTATTTGGACGTTCCTAGCGACGACATTGCAAGTTGCGGTTGGTATGTTCTTAGCGGTATTAGTGAATCAGAAGGAATTAAAATTCAAGAAAATCATCAGAACGATTTTTATCTTACCTTGGGCTGTTCCAGCGTTCGTATCTATTTTGGTATTCGCTGGAATGTTCAACAATTCATTTGGCACGATTAACCAAGACATTTTAGGGTTCTTCGGCGTTGATGGCATTCCTTGGTTGACGGAACCATTCTGGACGAAGTTTGCGCTCATCATGATTCAATCCTGGCTTGGCTTTCCGTTTATTTTTGTCATGGTAACAGGTGTTCTGCAGTCTATTCCGAATGACTTGTACGAAGCGGCAACCATCGACGGCGCGGGTATTTGGCAAAAATTCAAATCGATTACGTTCCCGATTGTGATGTACGCAACGGCGCCGATCATGATTACGCAGTATACGTTTAACTTTAATAATTTTAATGTCATTTTCTTATTTAACGGTGGTGGCCCGTCAGTTGTCGGTCAGAATGGAGCAGGCGCTACGGATATCTTAATATCTTGGATTTATAAATTGACGTTAGAAGTCGGTCAGTACGGTAAAGCAGCAGCGATTACGATGATGTTATCACTGATTGTCATAGCTGTAGCGCTTTGGCAGTTTAGGAGAACAAGAGCATTCCAAGAAGAGGATATGATGTAATATGAATATGAAAACTCAAAAACTCATTCGATTAACGTTAACGTACTTTATGGTGGCGATTGTGTTTGTCATCATTTTATATCCGGTTATCTGGATTATTGGTTCTTCCTTAAATCCCGGAAATAGTTTAAGCGGTTCTAGCATGATCCCTGATGACGCGACATTTAAACATTATAAGGAACTGTTTAATCTTGAAGAGAGTAACTACTTACGATGGTATTGGAACACGCTAAAGATTTGTTTCTTAACGATGATTATTACGGTTTCGATGATCGCGTTAATGGCGTATTCATTCTCAAGATACCGTTTCGTTGGGCGTAAATATGGCCTTATGACGTTTTTAATCTTGCAAATGATCCCGAACTTCGCAGCGCTTATTGCCATTTATGTCCTAGCGTCTATGACTGGATTAATTGATACGCACTTCGCGTTAATTTTAATCTATGTCGGTGGTTTACTGCCGATGAATACGTGGTTGGCTAAAGGTTATTTCGAGACGATTCCGAAAGAGTTGGATGAATCAGCAAAAATGGACGGAGCAGGACACTTCCGTATATTTTGGAGCATCATCTTACCATTAGTTAAGCCAATCTTAGCGGTCATTGCGTTGTTTGCGTTTATTACACCGTTTACGGATTTCATTTTAGCCAAAGTTATTCTAAGAACACCGGAGAACTACACTTTAGCAGTTGGTTTATATGATCTGGTTGCGAATAACTTCGGAGCGGAGTTTACGAAATTCGCAGCAGGTGCTGTTTTAATTGCGATTCCAATTTCAATTGTGTTCCTATCATTACAGCGTTACCTCATTTCTGGGCTAACGTCTGGAGGGACGAAAGGATAATAGTCAACTAGACATTTAAAGATCCCGGCTAGCCGGGGTCTCCTATTTTTTAGGTAGAACAAACAAAGAGTAGGTGAGAACATGCAGGATACGAGTTTTGCAATCCATCCAGGTAAGAAGAAATCTTTAAAACATGCAACTTATCAAGATATTGGACGTTTAATAGATTATGATCAAGACGGCCATCAGTTACATATTCGAGCTGAGCATGGTTTTGTGACGGTTTTATTTTATGACGACAAAATCGTGCGCGTGGTGATGAACCCGTATGAAAAGCCGGCTCTAGATGAGAGTTTTGCTGTAGAAATCGAGCCAAAGCGTGACGCTATAAAGGTCATTGATGAAGGTGAAACGCTTCAACTTGTAGCTGAGGATGTTCAAGTTCACATCCAGAAAGCTCCATTACGTCTGTCGGTTACAGATCATCAAGGCCAGGTGATTGTCTCTGAGTCGGAACAAGGGATGGCTTATAACAATGACGGTCACGTGATTTGTTTTAAAGATGCACTTCAAGACGATCATTATTATGGATTTGGTGAGAAAACAGGTTTTCTCGATAAACGTGGCGAAAAGTATACGATGTGGAATACAGACGTTTATGCTCCGCACAATCCAGAGACGGACCCTCTCTATGAATCTATTCCATTTTTTATGACACTTAGAAATGGCAAGGCTTCGGGCGTTTTCTTTGATAATACGTTTAAAACAACGTTTGATATGCGTGTTGATCAGACCGATGTATATAGCTTTAAAGCCGAGGGTGGCCAGTTGGATTATTATATTTGTGCTGGACCAGGACCCAAGGATGTTTTAGAGCAGTACACAAATCTGACTGGGAAAGCTCCGTTACCACCGAAGTGGGGGTTAGGTTATCATCAGTCACGTTATAGCTATGAGACAGAAGATGAAGTACGTGAGCTAGTGAAACAATTTACGGAACGCGAAATCCCAGTTGATGCGATTCATTTTGATATTCATTATATGAATGGTTATCGGGTGTTTACGTTTGATGAGGATCGTTTTTCGAATCCGAAACAATTAATTACAGATATGAAGGAAAAGGGAATTCGTACGGTTCCTATTGTAGACCCTGGCGTTAAAGTAGACGCGGAGTATTCCATTTATCATGAAGGCGTTACAAACGATTTATTTTGTAAGTATTTAGAAGGGAATATCTTTTTTGGCGATGTTTGGCCAGGAAAGAGTGCTTTCCCGGATTTCACGAAAGACGCGGCCCGTAAGTGGTGGGCTGAAAAGCATGAATTTTATACGGAAAAGGGCATCGAAGGTATTTGGAATGACATGAACGAACCTGCCGTCTTCAATGAATCGAAGACGATGGACCTTGAGGTCATGCATGACAATGATGGCAATCCTAAAACGCACCGTGAGCTGCATAATGTGTATGGTTATTTAATGGGGAAAGCGACTTACGAAGGCATGAAGTCATTGTTAGATGACAAGCGCCCATTTTTACTAACACGTGCGGGATACGCTGGTGTTCAGAAGTATGCGGCAGTTTGGACTGGAGATAACCGGAGTTTCTGGGAGCATTTAGAGATGGCGATTCCGATGTGCTTAAACCTTGGAATGTCCGGTGTGAACTACACGGGGCCTGATGTTGGAGGATTCGCGCACGATTCGAACGGCGAGCTTCTAACTCGTTGGACGCAATTAGGTGCTTTTACGCCATTTTTCCGTAACCATAGTGCGATTGAGTTCGTTTATCAAGAGCCATGGCAATTTGGCGAAACGTATGAAGCTATTATAAAAGAATATATTAGACTGCGTTATAAATGGCTTCCGCATTTGTATAAATTGTTTAAAGAAGCATCGGAGACAGGTGTTCCGATGATGAGGCCGTTATTTTTAGAGTATCCGGATGACGAAGAGACGTATCAATTATCGGATCAGTTTTTAATTGGTCGTAACGTATTAATCGCGCCGGTTATTCGTCCGGGTGTGAAGCATCGTTTAGTTTATTTACCAGAAGGTGTTTGGTATAACTATTGGTCTGGTGAAAAGTATGAAGGTAATCAGCGAATCATCGTTCAAGCTGAAATTGACACGTTGCCGATTTTTGTAAAACAAGGTGCAATGATTCCGGAAGCGAACGTAAAACCATCAACGGCCTATGATGTCGATGAGATGACGCTTCATATTTATCCAGACGATGAGACATCATCATATGAACTGTATGACGATGATGGTGAAACGTTTAGTTATGAACGTGGCGAATATTTTGAGATGGATGTGAAGGTGAAGCGTGATGGGACGCTCGTAACGATTGATGCATCTATTCAGAATGATCGTTATCAGCCTGCTTGGGAAACGGTTAAGTATTGCATTCATGATGTTTCATCAGATGTTGAAGTGGTATATAATGGTGAAAAACTGGAGCATATTTCATTTGAAAATAGAACGATAACCTTTGAACGTTAACCTTAGGAGAGTATAGACCATGACGCCAACGATAAAAGATGTGGCTAAACTTGCGAACGTGTCGCCTTCGACCGTTTCGCGTGTCATAGCGAATAATCCGAATATCAGTCCAAAGACGAAAGAAGTCGTTCGAGAAGCAATGAATGATCTTGGCTATCACCCGAACTATACGGCGAGGAGCCTTGTGAGCCGTAACACACAAACGATTGGACTTGTGATGCCAAGCTCTGGGGATAAAGTATTCCAAAACCCTTTCTTCCCGGAAGTCATTCGTGGAATTAGTACGATATCGCATGATAAAAACTTCGGCATTTACATGACGACGGGGAATTCTGAAGAAGAGATTGAACAAGGGGTTTACGATATTGTTCAAGGACGACGCGTCGACGGATTAATCGTGTTATCTTCAAAAGTGGAAGATCCAATTATTCATTATTTAATAGATAAAAACTTTCCTTTTACCGTAATTGGGAAGCCTTATAATTTAGAGTCTCAGGTGACGTTTGTCGATAATGATAATGTGAAGGCAGCTTTTGATGCGACGGAGCACTTAATTCGACTAGGACATAAGCGCATCGCGTTTGTCGGTGGTGGCATGGAATTAGTGGTCACGATGGATCGTTTAAACGGCTATTTACAAGCTTTAGACGATTCAGGAATCAAACAGCGCGATGAGTACATTGTTCACCATGAATTTTTACGCGAAGGTGGACGTGATGCGGTCTATGAATTGATGTCGCTTGATACGCCGCCGACAGGGCTAGTCGTCACAGACGATGTGATGGCCTTTGGAATCGTGAATACCCTTGAGCAAATGGGTAAAAAAGTCCAACGCGATATATCGATGGTTAGCTTTAACAATGTCATCTTTTCGGAGTTAGCCAATCCATCGTTAACGTCGGTTGATATCAATATTTTTCAGTTGGGATACGAAGCGGCTCAAAGTTTGTTTGACCAAGTTGATAACCCAAATCTATTACCACGTCGCGTGACGATTCCTCATCAGTTAATCGTACGCGATTCATGCGGCAACCCGCCTACCTAAGATTGGTAGGCTTTTTTTCTTGAGTTTAAAAACTAAAAAATTTTTTGAAATACTAGACAACGAGTATCTTCAAGTTGAGCCTGACATGATATAATGTACAAAAACTTCATAAAATGATGAGAGGGGTTCCTAGATGACACAGCAGTTTGATAGTTTATATTACCCTTATGCTTCCAGACGAAATGCCGTTTATAGCCGAAAGGGCATGGTGGCAACGTCTCAGCCTTTAGCAGCTGAGGCGGGGATTGAAATGTTAAGAAAAGGCGGTAATGCGGTTGATGCCGCAATTGCGACTGCAGCGGCATTAACGGTCGTTGAACCGACGTCTAATGGTATTGGCTCGGATGCGTTTGCGATCGTATGGATTGATGGCAACATTCATGGCCTAAATGCAAGTGGTTATGCACCTCAGCATATGTCGATTGATTCGCTAAATGAAGCCGGTTATGAGGAAATGCCGACTTTCGGCAAAATTCCGGTGACAGTACCTGGGACGCCAGCGGCTTGGGCTGAGCTATCGGAGAAATTCGGAAAACTTCCGTTTGAGGAGCTGTTTGTGCCGGCGATTCGTTATGCGGAAGAAGGGTTTCCATTAAGTCCGACATTAGCCTTTCACTGGCAGTCAGCTTATCGTAAATTCAAAGAAATTTTAACGGATTCGATATTTGACCATTGGTTTGAAACGTTTGCGCCAGATGGGAAGGCACCGCAAGCAGGTGACTTATGGAAATCACCAGGTCATGCCAAGGCGTTACGTGAAATTGCAAAAACGAAGGCGCAGTCGTTCTACACAGGTGATTTGGCAGATGAAATTGATGCATTTTTCAAGAAGCATGATGGTTATTTAACTAAAGATGATCTCGCCAATTATCAACCTCAATGGGTCAACCCGATTAAAGTGAATTATCGTGGGTATGATGTTTGGGAGATCCCACCGAATGGTCAAGGAATCATTGCGCTCATGGCATTAAACATTTTAAATGGTTATACGTTCCATGAAAAAGAGTCAGTGGATACGTATCATAAACAGATTGAAGCCGTGAAATTAGCGTTCGCCGATGGTTTGGAGTATATTACGGACCAAACAAAAATGGATGTATCGGTTGAGGAGCTATTGTCACAGGACTATGCTGATAAGCGCCGTGAATTAATCGGAGATGAAGCCGTTGATCCATCGCCAGGCGAACCACAGCGTGGTGGTACGGTTTATTTATCGACAGCTGATGGCGATGGCAATATGGTCTCGTTCATTCAAAGTAACTATATGGGATTCGGCTCTGGCATTGTCATTCCGGGTACAGGTATTGCTATGCAAAACCGTGGCCACACATTCTCACTCGACCCGAATCACGTAAATGCTTTAAAACCTGGCAAGCAAACGTATCATACGATTATTCCGGGCTTTTTATCTAAAGATGGCGAAGCAGTAGGGCCATTTGGTGTGATGGGTGGCTTTATGCAGCCGCAAGGACACGTACAAGTGATGATGAATACGATCGATTTTGCGTTAAACCCGCAAGCCTCATTAGATGCGCCGAGGTGGCAGTGGATGAAGGAAAAGGTTGTTCATGTGGATCCATCCTTCCCTGAACATATTGCGCAAGCCTTACAGCGAAAAGGTCATAATGTAAAGCGCAGCCTATATCACAGTGAGTTTGGCCGAGGCCAAATCATTTGGCGCGACCCAGATACCGGTGTGCTTTGTGGTGGTACAGAGCCTCGTACGGATGGACATATTGCGGTTTTATAAAACAATTATGAGGTTTACGAAATCAAAAATTCATTGTTTACTAAGTAATTTTCAAGTAAAATAAACCTATCTAATAGGCTTGATGTTATTCATCAGGCCTATTATTACAAAAGTTACGTAAACGATTACGTAACGAGAAAATAATGGTGGTATGCCAATGGTAAAAATCACAATCAAAGAAATTGCAAATATACTTAATGTATCAACAGCTACTGTTTCTAGAGTATTAAACAACGCTGGTGGCTATTCAGAGGAAACGAAAACTCGTGTGCTGGATGTTTTGGATCAGTATAATTATCAGACAAATGCCTTGGCTAAGGGCTTAAGAACTAATCGCACCAATAGTATCGGTGTAGTTCTGCCAGATATGACCAATGAGTATTTTGCTAAGATTGCTATTAGTATTGAAGAGTTTTTTGTTTCTAAGGGTTATACGATCAATATTTATAACGTAAACGAAGATGCTAATAAGGAAAAGCTAATGATGAGAGACCTCGATTCAAGAGGTGTCGATGGTCTGATTTACGTATCTGGAAACTTGAACACCGCTTTGAATATTTATGAAAAAAACATTCCTATTGTAGCTGTTAATCAGTTGCAATCGTTAGATGATCAATTACCAGTTGTTGAATCAGACAACCTAATGGGAGGCTATCTTGCAACGAAAACGTTACTGGAACGTGGATCTAAACGGATTATATTATTGCGAGATGAACGTGATATTCAGCCTATTAATCAGCGTCATCACGGATTTAGCAAAGCGCTTCAGGAATTTGGATATGATTCTGACTTATTTGTACACCATATTCCATTCAACGTGGAAAGAGCCGAATCGAACGTTCAGCAATTAATTGAACGTGGTATAAATTTTGATGGGATTTTTGCTAGTTCTGATTTATTGGCTATTGGTGCCTTAAAAGCCCTTCATCGAAGTGGTATTCAAATCCCTGATGAAGTCCAAGTGATAGGTTTTGATAATATTACGTTTAGTCAGTATAGTTATCCTACTTTATCGACGATTCATCAAGATACGAGAGCTTTAGGGATGAAAGCTGCTGAGTTATTACTGAAGAGCATGGAATGTCGTCAAAAGAAACCAATCTCAACCATGGTCATACCAGTGACATTAATGGAACGAGAATCAACGAGGTGTTTAGATGGGAAACAGTTCTAATAAAAAAAGAAAAGTTGCGCAAAAAGCAATCGAATATGTGAAAGATGGAATGGTGTTAGGACTTGGTTCAGGCTCAACGATGTATTGGGTTCTTGAAGAATTAGGTCAAAGAGTCCAAAGTGGTTTAAACATTCAAGGTATTCCTTCGTCCGTTAAAACACAAAAGCTGGCCAAGGAATTTGGAATTCCATTAACGGATTTTTCTCATGTTCAGGAACTAGATTTAGCAATTGATGGAGCAGATGAGATTGATCCTGAATTTCGCTTGATTAAAGGCGGTGGCGGCTCTTTATTACGTGAAAAAATCGTTGATGTCGCAGCGAATAAGTTTATAGTTGTCGCGGACGATACTAAATTGGTAAATCAATTAGGATCTTATCCATTACCTATAGAAGTCGTAAGGTTTGGCTGGGAGACAACGAAAGATCGAGTGGAGTCGTTAGGTTGCAAGGCATTGTTACGAGAAGAAAATGGAGAACCATTTGTGACTAATAATCATCAATATATTTTAGACTGTCATTTTAATCAAATCGAAAAGCCGCATACACTACACAACCAGCTAAAATCAATGGTAGGTGTTATTGAGACTGGTTTATTTTTAGATATGGTGGACCTCGTCATTGTAGGTCGCGAACAAGAGGTAACCGTATTAGAAAAGGAGGAATTAATATGAGTCAAATTGATGTGTTTACTTTAGGGGAGACGATGGTGTTATTTCAACCAGATCAACATGCCCCTTTAGATTATGTACATACATTTCCGAAAAAAATTGGTGGTGCTGAGTCAAATGTCGCGATTGGCTTATCACGATTAGGTCATACAGTAAGTTGGTTCAGTCAATTAGGTGAAGACCCGTTTGGACGTTATATTTTAAAGACTATTCGTGGTGAAGGAGTAAATGTTTCAACTTGTCAGTTCACGAATGAAGCTCCGACCGGTTTATTATTTAAAGAACAATTGTCTGCTGAAGACGTAAATGTTTATTATTACCGTCATCAATCAGCGGCGAGTTTTATGAAACCAGAACAGCTTCAAGAGGATTCAATTGCAAATGCAAAGGTGCTACATATTACAGGTATAACACCGGCCTTAAGTGAATCTGCTTATGCTACAGTGATGAAAGCTATTGAGATTGCTAAGAAAAACAATGTGAGCGTCTCGTTCGATCCGAATTTACGACTAAAACTTTGGTCAGAAGAACGAGCAAAGGAAGTGTTAAGTGAAATTGTAAAGATGGCTGATATTATTTTACCAGGCATGGATGAGGGTGAATTTTTAACTGGCCAAACACAACCTGAAGCGATCTCAGAAGCATTAGATCCTCATAAAGAAAAAACCATTATAATTAAGCTTGGTGATGAAGGAGCTTATTATTCTTCTGAGAATGAAGAAGGTTATGTGCCAGGTTATTCCGTCAAACAAGTTGTCGACCCTGTAGGTGCAGGTGATGGATTTGCTGCTGGCATTATTAGTGGTATTTTGCGAAAGGAACCTATTGATCAAGTCGTCAGACGTGCTAATGCGATTGGTGCTATGGTCGTCAGTATGACAGGGGATATTGAAGGGTTGCCGTCAGATGAAGCTGTTAAGCGCTTTATGTCACCTGATCAAGAGAACCGAGATGTTAAAAGGTAAGGAGTGTATCAAATGAGTCAATTTAAAGTTTATGTTACGGATTATAATTACAATACCTTTGAACCGGAAAGGCAAGTATTCGACGAAATAGGGGTTGAATTCATATTAGAACAATGTAAAACGGAAGATGAAATTATAGAAAAATGCCAGGATGCTGATGCTTTATTAAATCAATATGGTCCTATTTCAAGACGCGTGATTGAAGCTTTGGACAACCTTAAAGTAGTGGCGAGATATGGGATTGGATTTAATACTGTAGATATTGATGCAGCAACGGAAAACGGCGTTGTCGTTAGCAATGTGACGGACTACTGCTTAGATGAAGTCTCTGATCACACAATGGCTCTATTATTATCCAGTGTAAGGAAAATCACACAAATGAATAATGCTGTTAAAGCGGGTAATTGGGATTATAAGGTCTCCGTTCCGGTTTATCGTATGCGAAGCTGTACTTTAGGCCTTGTTGGCTTTGGAAATATTCCACAAACGTTAACGAAAAAAGCACAGGCGTTTGGTGTGAATGTCATGGCCTATGATCCATTTGTTCCTAAAGAAGTAGCGGATGAATTGAACGTTACTCTCGTTGAATTGGATGAACTCTATGCACAGTCAGACTATATTTCAGTTCACTTACCGTTAAACAAACAAACTGAAAAACTTATAAGCCATGAAGCTTTTCGAAAAATGAAATCAACGGCATTTATCATTAATACATCTAGAGGTGGCGTTATTGAGGAACAAGCTCTCATCCAGGCCCTTCAGGAGAATGAACTGGCAGGTGCCGGGTTAGATGTGTTGGAAACAGAGCCCATACCGGATGGTCATCCATTCTTAAATATGGATCAAGTTTTACTTAACCCACATTCTGCTTTCTATTCAGTAGAGGCAGAAGCTGAGTTAAAACGTAAATCAGCCCAAAACGTAGCAGATGTTTTACAAGGATATTTCCCAACTTATATCGTTAATCAAGTCGTTAAAGAACGCATTGATTTAATAGAAAAATAAGAGGCTACCCCTAGTGGGTGGCTTTATTTATTTAACGATACGTTTTCAAGATATTAATATATAAGATAAACCGTGATATAATGTTTTAGAATGAGGTGAACTTCTATGAATTGGACGCTACAAAAAGACATATTTGTTAGTTTTTTTAGGTCAAGCATGCTTGGTTACGGTGGCGGACCGTCCACGATTCCGTTAGTTTACAAAGAAGTGGTTGATACATATGGTTGGATGACGGAAGAGGAATTCAGTGATACCTTAGCACTGACGAACACGTTACCTGGCCCGATGTTAACGAAAATGGCTGGGTATATTGGTTATCGTGTCGGTGGAGTTTTAGGTATGCTTTGTGCTCTTATTTCGGTTGTATTGCCGACGGTTTTAATCATGATATTTCTAATTGGCTTTTTAATCCGCTTTCGAGACTCCTCAATTGTGCAAGGAATGACTGCGGCGATCACTCCAGTTGTAGGTGTGCTATTACTGCAGTTAACGTACTCTTTTGCGAAAAAGTCTAAACATGACCTTGGTTGGGTGTATGCGCTATTGCTTATTATTGTAAGCGCAGTGCTCTACATTTTGTTTGGGGTCCACCCGGCGCTTATTATTGTTGCCTTAATCCTTTTCGCTTTAGTGAAAAAATCACCTAAGAAGGAGGGTGATCAGGCATGAGAGAGCTATGGGAATTACTTGTCGCATTCTTTATCCCTGGTGTCGTAGGTTACGGCGGTGGCCCCGCGTCGATTCCACTAATAGAGCATGAAGTGGTGAAAAAATACGAGTTTATGTCGACGAATGAGTTTGGGGAAGTGCTCGCCTTAGCCAATTCACTCCCTGGTCCAATCGCAACAAAAATGGCCGGTTATATTGGGTTTGAAGTGGCTGGCACGTTGGGATCCATCGTCGCATTATCCGCAACGATTGTCCCGTCACTCGCTGCGATGCTCGCGCTACTAGGACTTCTTAATAAATATAAAGATTCGCCTAAAGTTAAACGAATTAGTGCTTACGTCCGACCGACCATTGCTGTACTGATGGGTGTACTGACTTTTCAATTTTTCGATTCATCGGTCGTTACGGCAGGATGGATCCAAACAATTTTATTAGTTGTCGTAAGCTTACTATTATTAGAAAAATTCAAAGTGCATCCTGCTTTTGTCGTAGCCGGATCACTTGTTTACGGTGCTATCTTTCTATCGTAATGGTTAAAAACAAAGCGCCTTTCAGTAGGCGCTTTTGTTTTATCATTCCTCTTCACTAATCACACTAAACGGGTTGCCGTCTAGGTCAAAGAAGTCAAATCCTTTCATTGGACCGTAATCATGAATATCCGTTAATTCAACACCATTGTTTTTTAAATGATTGAAAGCGTCGTATATATCATCGACTTCAAAGTTGTAATAAGCATTTTTACGATTACCTTTTATCGTAAATTCAGTCGCTTGAGGCTTGTCCACTTTGATTAACGTGAGTCCAGTTGTATCATTTTGGAATAGATAATCCACGCCATGATCCTCACCATCTTCCTGCCATTCATCAAATTTCTTAACACCTAAATTTTGTTCATACCATTTTTGGGATTTTTCTAAATCCGTTACCGGTATAAAAATGCCACCAATTTTAAACATAATAATCACCTTCCTAATTTTTATTTCGTATACAAACGTATATAATTAAAGGAAAGTTACATATTTTTTAAAATTTTTTTGGGGGAAATTATGGGGGAAAACACAGAGAATTTAGAAACCGTCACTCATAAATTGTATAACTACTGTTTACAGTTAACGAACTCAAAGTGGCATGCGGAAGACTTAGTTCAAGATACACTATATAAATATATAAAATTGAAAAAAGAAGAACCACACAGAGAGTTTAATCTAACATACTTATATACAATGGCTAGGAATCTAATGATTGATGAAAAACGGAAAACAAAAGAGGTCTTTATAGATTATGACGAATGGATTATATCTGATCATGGTTTTTCAGAATGGGAAAGTTTATTAGAATTATTATACACGACGCTTCCACTGCGTCAGGCCATGATAGTGACATTGAAAGATGTTTTTAAATACAAATCAGAAGAAATTGCAGAAATGCTTAGGGTAAGTAATGAATCTATAAAAACAGCTTTGCATAGAGCGCGTATTAAACTAAAACTTAATCACAATGAACAGAGTGCTGTTCCTAATGAATCTATGCTAATCAAGAAATTCTCTGATGCTGTAAAACATGAACAGCCTCACAAGTTGTTTTATTACTATCGTCTATTAGAAACACAGAATTACGAAGTCAAATCCAAGAGGAATCAAGGTGTTCAAACTTTCTTTATATCAGACCCAGATGGAAATGTACTTCAGATACATCACAAGCGTCCTTCATAAAGTGGATTATTTAGTAAGAGCCTGTCGAAAACATTCGTCCAATTTTCTACAATATTTCCACGGAAATATTCCAAAATTCTTCATGAAGTCGACATAGGCAAGCTATCTTTTTAAATATAGCCGATGTTTCGATATAATAGGATAAACAAGGAGGGCATACATATGATTCGCAACTTACAAGATCGGATAAAGTTGAACAACGGTGTCGAAATGCCAGGTTTTGGCCTTGGTGTGTATAAGGCTGAAGAGGGTAGGGAAGTTGTCGAAGCTGTTCGAACAGCGGTAGATCATGGTTATCGTTTGATAGATACGGCTTCGTTTTATAAAAATGAAGAAGGTGTCGGTGAAGGGATTCGTGAATCGAGCGTTCCTCGCAATGATTTATTTGTGACGACTAAAGTATGGAATGATGAGCAAGGCTATGATGAGACACTGAGAGCTTTTGAACGTAGTATGGATCGTTTAGGCCTTGATGTTTTAGACCTTTATTTAATTCATTGGCCCGTTAAAGGTCAGTTTCAAGATACATGGCGTGCGATGGAGCGGTTGTATGAAGAAGGCGTGATTAAGGCCATTGGGGTAAGCAATTTTCACGTTCATCATTTGCAGAAGTTGTTTACTAAAGCTAACGTTAAACCGGTTGTGAATCAAATTGAATATCATCCGCATTTAACGCAAGAAGAGGTGAAAGCTTTTTGTGAGCAGGAAAACATTCAAATGGAAGCATGGTCACCGATGAAAAAGGGCCACTTATTTGATGACCCAACGATTACGGAGATTGCTGAGAAACATAATAAAACTCCAGCACAAGTCATTTTACGATGGGACGTCCAAAATCATGTGGTTACCATTCCAAAGTCGGTTACGCCTAGTCGAATTAAAGATAATGTTGATATTTTTGACTTTGAATTGACGAACGAAGATATAAAACGCATTGATGATATGAACACAAATGAACGGACGGGAATGAATCCGAACGACTTAGACTAAACCGATTAAAAGGAGGAGCGTATTTTGAAGTTATTAACATTTCGATTTAATGAGATTGATTATTGGGGAATTTTAAAAGATGATGGATTTTATTATTCTGATCAGCTCATGACTTATTTTCCTAATTTATTGTCGGTGATTGAAAATATTGATCATCTTAATTTAGAAAAAGATTTAAATAAGTTTGCTGATTTTGATCAATGCAAGATTTTAGCTCCTCTGAAATCTCGAAAGAATATTATGTGTATTGGTAAAAATTATCGGGATCATGCGATGGAGATGACGAATGATCCATCATCTTTACCTGAACATCCCGTTATCTTTACAAAAGCGCCTAGTACCGTGATTGGTCACAAGAATACGATTCACGCGCATTCAAATGTGACCAAGCAGTTAGATTATGAAGGTGAGCTTGCGGTCATTATTGGTCAAAAAGGTGTTAATATTAAGCGGGAAAACGCCATGGATCATGTATTTGGCTATACGATTTTGAATGATGTGACGGCTCGCGATTTGCAAAAACGTCATCAACAATTTTTCAAAGGAAAATCATTGGATACCTTTGCACCGATGGGCCCGTATATTGTAACAAAAGATGAAATTCATGATGTTCATCATTTAAATATTAAAACTTACGTGAATGATGAACTCCGTCAGGATGGCAATACGAAGGATATGATTTTTTCGATAGCAGAATTAATAGAAGTCTTGTCGGATGGAATGACTCTTGAACCAGGGGATATCATCGCAACAGGTACGCCAAGTGGTGTTGGAAAAGGCTTTGATCCACCGAAGTTTTTAAATGAAGGTGATGAAGTTAGGGTTGAAGTTGAACAAATCGGAACATTATCCAATCAAGTCAGTTCATCATAAATGACTTAATTCAAAAAACACGCAACTTTTTTATAAGAGGTTGCGTGTTCTCTCTATCATCATCTATGAGAGCTCATGAAAGGTGTCCTTAAGCTGATAGTATAACTTCTGATAGACTGAGAATATTTTCTGATACTGTTTGTGATGACTGTTTTGGGGTTCGATTTCATGGCTCATCGGAATGGAATCCTTAATGTCCTCAAGTTGATATTTTTCAATACCGCAAAGTGCTAACCACGCAGCCCCCCAAGCTGAGCTTTGGTGACTGTTAGGAATTTTGACGGGCTTGCCAAATGTGTCGGCTAGAATTTGAAGCCAAAGTTCTGATCGTGCAAAGCCTCCGCTTGCATATATTACGTCGTGTTGATTTCCTAATCGTTCTAAAGCATGACCAATATGATATATCGAGTAGATCACGCCTTCCATACTAGCTCGGATAAGGTGTGATTTGTTATGTGAAGGTGTTAATCCGATAAAACTACCTTTTGCCTTACCATCCCAAAATGGTGCGCGTTCTCCATTTAAATACGGTAAGAAAACTAATTGTTCAGCTCCAGGTGAGACGGATGAAGCTAATTGGTTTAATTCATCCATAGAATATTCATAGTGTTCGTTTGAAACCACTTCTTGAATCCATTTCAGTACAATGCCACCGTTATTAGTAGGACCACCCGTAATCCATAAATCCTCTGTGAAACTATAAGAGAATATTTCTTGCTTTGTATCTAATAGTGGTTCGCGTGAAAACTGGCGTATCGCACCACTCGTTCCAATCGTAATTGCTGTTTCGCCAGGGTTGATGGCACCGATTCCTAAATTAGCTAATGGTCCATCGCTACCTCCGATGACAATAGGAGTTTTAACTGAGATGTTCATTCGTTTAGCTATATTTGAATCTATATCTTGTAAAATAGTTTCGGGTGGTTTAGGTTCAAACAATTGAGAAGTTGTAATGCCAGCTGCACGTAGAGCCTGATCATCCCAATTTAGCCTATGGATATTGAATAACCCTGTTGCGGCAGCCATCGAATAATCGACCACCTTTTCTCCAAACCAACGATAAAGTAGATACTCTTTAATAGAAACGAAATAGCTTGCTTCATGATATTCTTGTGCATCCTGATTTTTCATCCACGTTAATTTTGATAGAGGGCTCATAGGATGAAGGGGTGTACCAGTTGATAAATATATGGACGAATCAAGTTGTTCAGATTCGTTTGAACTTCTTGTATCAGCCCAAATGATGGCATTTGAAAGAGCAGTTCCATCTTCATTTATACAAATCAAAGAATGCATTGCGGTCGAAAGACCAATACCGATTAATTGATGTTGATTAATGTGCGTCATGACTTGATTGACGGCATGAATGGTCGCTTCTTCTATTTGAGTTGGAACTTGCTCAGCCCAACCGTTTTTAGGATTCAAAATGGGGTACGGCTGTTCATTCTCTGCTACGACTGTACCATCTAATTGAAATAAAACGGCTTTTGCACTTGTTGTTCCAATGTCTAATCCTAGAAGGTTCGTCATGTTTAACACCCTTTATAAACGTTTTTTAGATATAGCTCGACGCATTTCAGATACAGCATTTTTAGCTTGTTCAAGATTTTGAATATGATAATTAACATATAAAGCATCAATGATACTCAATTCAGCAATTCGGGATGATATGGCTTCCGTTCGATATTTTGTTTCGTCCGAAAGCGTATATAGTGCAATATCAACCGCTTTTGATAGGGGGGACTTGGCATAATTGGTAATTGCAATTGTAAAAGCACCTTTTTCTTTAGCAACTTCCACTACATCTAAAATGTCAACATTAGCCCCTGTATGTGAGATGAAAAAAGCCACACATTGATTATTTAATTGCGATGCTGACATTAACTGTAAATGGGAATCCATATAAGCGTGAGCATTGATGCCCAGTCTAATAAATTTGTGTTGTGCATCTTGAGCGACGATACCAGAGCCACCGTTTCCGTAAAAATAGACATTCTTCGTTTCCGTTAATTTGTCAATGACAGTTTTGATGGATTCCTCGTTTTGTATCTCGTTCGTTCGCTCGATCGCCTTAATATTTGAGTGAAAAACTTTGTCTGTTACTTCAATCGGCGAGTCATCCTCACTAATTTCTTCATGAATGTCCACAACCGTTTCCACAACTTCAGAAGCTAAGGCAATTTTTAATGCTTGATACCCTTTGAACCCCAGTCGTCTACAGAATCGAAAGACCGTTGCTTCTGCAATATCTAAATCATCTGCTACTTGATTAATGGTCGTGTGAATAATTAATTGAGGGTTCCTAAGAATATATCTAGCAATCTTTTGCTCTTTATCGCTGAATTGTGACATGGATCCTCGAATTAAATTCAAGACCTGTTTTGTTTCAGTCATTATAATCACTCCGATTAAAATTAGCGTCTATCATTAGTTTATATGAAAAAAAATTTAAACTGAAGTAATTTGTACGAAAAAAATTTCACAAAAGATATTGTAATGAAAAAAATTTTATGTATAATCAAAATTAAGAAAAATAATTTCATTGAATTTTTCTAATTTACTTCAAGGAAGGAGTTACCAGATGCAAATTGGATTAGTTGGTCTTGGGAAAATGGGATATAATTTAGCACTTAATCTCATGGACCATGGACACCAAGTTATAGCAAATGATGTGAATAAAGACCAAGTCCAAGGTATTGCTGAAGAAGGAGCAACTCCTGCTTACAGTTTGGACGAGCTGGTAAATCAGCTAGAAACCCCAAGAACTGTTTGGGTAATGGTCCCAGCTGGGCACGTTACCGAGCAAGTTGTAAAGGATCTAGGTGAAGTGTTAGGTGAAGGGGATCGAATCATAGATGGTGGTAACTCCAACTATAAAGAAAGCCTTCGTCTAAGTGAGCATCTACAAGAAAAAGGGATTTACTTTTTCGATTGTGGAACTAGCGGTGGAACAGATGGTGCACGACATGGTGCCAATTACATGATCGGTGGGGAAGAGAAGGAATTCAGAAAAATTGAAACGTTATTTGAAGACACCGCTGTTGAAAACGGTTACCTTTACACAGGTAAAAATGGTAGTGGCCATTTTCTAAAAATGGTGCATAACGGCATTGAATATGGCATGATGCAAGCTATTGCAGAAGGATTTGAAATCTTAGAAAAAAGCCCTTTTGACTATGATTATGAAGCTGTATCGAAAGTATGGAATAATGGGTCTGTTATTCGATCATGGTTAATTGAATTAATGCAGAATGCGTTTTCGAAAGACGGCGATTTAGAATCTATTCGTGGGGTCATGAACTCTTCAGGAGAAGGGAAATGGACAGTTGAAAGCGCTATTGAATTTGAAATGGCTGCACCAGTAATCGCAATGTCGTTAATGATGAGATATCGTTCTCAAGAGGATGATACATTCTCTGGTAAGGTTGTTGCCGCTTTACGTAATGAGTTTGGCGGACATTCAGTCGTGAAAAAAGATTAAATTTTAATTAAATAAAAAGGAGAGTTCTATTATGAGAAAGTTATTTTCATTACTTGCTGTATCTCTTTTAGCATTAGTATTAGTAGCTTGTGGTGGTAGCGATGATGGAGATCAAAATGGTGAAAATGAAAGCGCTTCAGACGGTGACGGGAAGACAATTCGCGCAGGTATTGGATTAAACCAAGACCATCCTCAGTATAAAGGTTTATTGAAGTTTAAAGAGATTGTAGAAGAGGAAACAGATGGCGAAATCACAGTTGAAACATATCATAGTGGTCAACTTGGTGATGACCGCTCAATGACAGAAGCACTTCAACTTGGTAACCAGGAGGTAACTGTTCCTTCTACAGCGCCAATTGCGAACTTTGTTCCTGAATTCAGCGTGTTCGATATTCCGTTTTTATTCCCAAGTGAAGATGTAGCTGACGAAGTGCTGCAAGGAGAAGTAGCGCAAGGTCTATTAGACAAATTAGAAGAGGAAGACTTAGTAGGTCTTGCTTATTGGGAAAATGGTTTCCGTGATCTAACGAATAGTGAACGTCCTGTTGAATCAATTGAAGATTTCGAAGGATTAGATATCCGTACCATGGAAAACGATTTACACCTAGAAGCGTTCAAGGCATTAGGTGCAAACCCAACTCCAATGGCATTTACGGAGTTATTCACTGCTATGCAACAAGGTACTGTTGATGGACAAGAAAACCCGTATGCAACTATTTATTTAGAAAACTTCTATGAAGTTCAAGATTACGTTTCTAATACTCACCATGTGTATAGCCCATTCGTATTCTTAATGGGTAAACAGTTCTACGATGGTCTAACTGAAGAACAACAACAAATTGTAAGTGATGCAGCTAAAGAAGCAGGACAACATCAAATCAAGTTAAATCGTGAAGCAAACGCGACTTATTTAGAAAACTTACAAGAAGAAGGTATGGAGTATACTGAAATCTCAGATGAGAACCGTCAAGAAATGGTTGATGCTGTTCAACCAGTAATTGAAGACTTCAAAGATCAAATTGGTCCAGATGTCGTTGACGGTATTATGGAAGCAGTAGAAAAAGCGCAAGCTGAATAATTACAATATTCCCCACACCCTTTAAATTCAAAACTCTTGCTGCCGTTTAGGTGGCAAGAGTTTTGCCTTATGTGAGTGTGAAAATTGGGGAAAGTTGGTAGGTATTGAGGTGAAGTCATGTTTTTGCTAAAGAAGATTGAACAACACATTGAAGAATGGCTTTTAGTGATTATTGGTAGTGTGATGACAACCGTCATTTTTCTACAAGTTGTCATGCGTGAAATGGGAAGTTCACTATCATGGTCTGAAGAATTAGGACGTTATTGTTTTATTTGGTTAGTATATATCGGTATTAGTTATGGTGTTAAGAAACAACGCCATATTAAAGTAGATGTCATATTGTTCTTATTAAAAGGTAAATGGAAAGTTTTATTATCCTTGTTTGCTAATTTACTTTTCTTAATATTTGCCGTTTTAGTGGTTTATTACGGTAGTGATATTTCGTCTAATCTACTAAGATTGGGACAAAAATCTCCCGCCTTACAAGTTGAAATGGGACTCGTCTATTTAGCTGCTCCAATAGGCATGGGTTTAACCGTAATTCGCTTGATCCAAAACATGTATCGTCAGATTCTAATGTTAATTGGAAAAAAGGAAATGGATGTTGCAGATGAAAGAGAGAGAGTATTAGAAGAAAAGGAGGAAGTCACAGATGACAGTAACGGTACTGTTCGGTAGTTTTGCTTTACTATTACTTATAAGTGTTCCTATTGGAATTGCATTGGGTATTGCCACGTTACTAACGATTGTCTATTCAGAGTCTGTGCCAATCTCCTTTTTAATGACGGAGTTAGTAACCTCTCTTGATTCGTTCCCAATTATGGCCGTTCCATTCTTTATCCTTGCCGGTGAGATTATGGGTAAAGGCGGTATTTCTGAACGACTGTTTAATTTTGCTAATGCCTTAGTCGGAAGCAAAACGGGTGGATTTGCAATCGCAACGATTATAACGTGTATGTTCTTTGCGGCGATTTCTGGTTCTGGACCAGCGACCGTGGCGGCAATTGGGTCGATTATGATTCCTGCTATGGTGCGTAAAGGTTACGGAAAGGCCTTTGCTACGGCAACAGTAGCTGCTGCAGGTTCTATTGGTGTGATTATACCACCAAGTATTCCGATGGTTATCTATGGGGTAACAGGTGGTGCTTCCGTAGGAGATATGTTTATTGCAGGAATTATTCCGGGTATACTTGTTGGTCTTGGTTTAATGACATGGGCTTATATACACTCTAAGAAAATGGGTTATAAAGGTACACTTGAAAAAATAACAATGAAACATATTTTGCAAACATTTTGGGATGCAAAATGGGCTATGGTTATTCCAGTCATTATTTTAGGTGGAATTTACGGTGGTAAATTTACGCCAACAGAAGCGGCAGTCGTGGCTGTGTTTTATGGACTTGTCGTTGGTTTATTCTTACACCGTGAATTAAAGATCAAACATTTACCGAAATTAATTGCTGATTCAGCGCTAACGACGGCAACTGTTTTAATTATTGTAGGAACAGCCAATGCTTTTGGTAAGTATTTAACGATTGAACAAATTCCTAACCAAATCGCAGAATGGATGTTAGGTTTAACCGAAAATAAAATTATTCTTATTCTATTAATCACAGCTCTATTATTACTAGTCGGCTGTTTTATGGATACGATTGCTGCCATTATTATCTTAACACCAATTTTATTACCGATCGCTTTGAATATTGGTTATGACCCAATTCACTTCGGTATTATCATGGTTGTTAGTTTAGCAATTGGATTTATTACACCGCCATTGGGAGTCAATTTGTTTGTGAGTTCGGGGATTTCTGGGTTATCGATTGAGAGGATTTCTAAAGCGGTCATCCCATTTTTCTTTGCGATGATTTTCTCATTATTAATGATTGTTTTCATCCCAGAATTGTCAACTTGGTTGGTCTCATTAGGTGATTAGTAAAAGTTGCTGACAGGCTTTTTTAGTTCTGTCAGCTATCTTTTTTTAATTTGTTTTTTGGAAGGAGACGGCTAATGGAAAAGTCAAAAAACCTAGAAATGTTGAAACAGACAGGTATGATCGCTGTATTAAGGCGTGTACCTAAAGAGCGCTTATTTCCTTTAGTTGATACGTTAATCTCATCAGGCGTTAATGTTCTAGAGTTAACGGTGGATAGTGAAGATGCATTTAAATCAATCCAACAATTAAATAAGCAGTACGGAGACCGTGCTTTAGTTGGTGCTGGAACTGTTGTTTCAATCGACGAAGCTCAACAAGCATTAGAGGCAGGTTCTAAATTTATTTTTTCACCTTCATATAATGAAGAAGTGGTCAGGCTAACGAATCAATCTAACGCCATATCAATACCCGGTGTTTTAACGCCAACTGAAATCGTTCAAGCCCACCATACTGGTGCGGATGCGGTGAAAATTTTCCCGGCGTCTGCAGTTGGACCAAGTTACTTAAAGGATTTAAAAGGGCCTTTAGGTCATATCCCAATGATTCCAACTGGTGGTGTCGATATTGAGAATACGGCAGCGTATATTAAAAATGGTGCAGTTGCTGTAGGTGTTGGAGGATCGCTTATTGACCGTGAGGCTATCCAGCAGTCGGATATGGAAAAAATTAAAGAGAAAGCAAGTGCCTTTCTTAGTGAAATTCGCAATGGAAGAGGTGTTGAATAATGAAAATTACAAAGCTAACCACCTACGTTGTACCACCTAGGTGGTTGTTTTTGAAAGTTGAAACGGATGAAGGGATTGTCGGCTGGGGAGAGCCTGTTATTGAAGGACGGGCTGAGACGGTTAAAGCTGCGGTTCATGAACTTGAAGACTATCTCGTAGGGAAAAATCCATTACACATCGAAGATCACTGGAATGTCATGTATCGAGGTGGCTTTTATCGAGGTGGCCCCATTCATATGAGTGCAATTGCCGGTATTGATCAGGCATTATGGGATATTAAAGGCAAGTATTATGATGCACCTGTCTATGAATTAATGGGTGGCGCTTGTCGCGAATCGATTAAAGTGTATTCTTGGATAGGAGGCGACAGACCATCAGATGTTGGACAAGCTGCGAAAGAAGTAGTAGATAAAGGCTTTCATGCAGTTAAGATGAATGGAACGGAAGAACTTCAGTATATTGACACGTATGCAAAACTTGATCAAGTTTTAGAACGTGTGGCAGCAGTAAGAGAAGCGGTTGGTAATCATATCGGCATTGGCATTGACTTTCATGGGCGCGTTCACAAACCAATGGCCAAAATATTAGCTAAAGAATTAGAGCCGTATCGGTTAATGTTTATTGAGGAGCCGGTATTGCCTGAACATAATGAAGCGTTACGCGATATCGCATCTCACACAGCTACGCCAATCGCAACTGGGGAGAGAATGTATAGCAGGTGGGATTTCAAGCCACTATTTGAAGATGGTTATGTGGACATTATTCAACCTGACTTATCCCATGCTGGCGGTATTACAGAAGTGAAAAAGATTGCCAGTATGGCAGAGTCTTATGATGTCGGCTTAGCTCCTCATTGCCCATTAGGACCCATTGCTTTAGCTGCTTGCCTGCAAGTAGATGCAACGAGTCATAATGCATTTATTCAAGAACAATCTTTAGGCATTCATTACAATAAAGGAAACGATTTACTAGATTATATAAATGATCGATCTGTCTTTGAATACCAAAACGGACATGTTTCACTTCCGAAAAATCCAGGGCTAGGTATTTCAATTAATGAAGAATATGTAGAGGAGATGGCTCAAAAAGGACATCGTTGGAGAAACCCAGTTTGGAGACATCAAGACGGAACAGTTGCGGAGTGGTAAGTTAAAATGGGCGTATTTTTACAAACAGTCCTACCAGTTATTTCAATATTTTTTATAGGTTATATTTTGCAAAAGTGGCTTAAACTAGATGTCAAATCAGTTTCTTCTGTCGCGCTTTATGTCATGTTACCGTGTTTAGTGTTTCAGACCTTCTATGAATCAGAACTAAATGAACAATACATTAAGATGGTAGTTTTTTCGGCTATTTTATTATTGGCCATTATTATGATTAATAAGATTTTGAAATGGATCTTAAAGTTAGATTTAACAGATGAGAGTAGTTTAGTTTTAGGGACGGCTTTTATGAATGCGGGTAACTATGGTGCACCGATTATATTATTTGCATTTGGTGAAGAAGGCTTTGTTTATTCCGTTTCTTTTTTAGTTCTACAAGCCATTATTATGAACTTCTTTGGAGTTTATTATGCAGCGAGAGGGACTAAAGGCGGTATGGTCAAAGCGGTTTACTCCGTATTGAAAATGCCACCGACATATGCGTTGATGATTGTTATGTTTGTAAAATTCTTTGATATTCGTATGCCAGACGCCGTCATGTCACCGGTTGATTTGTTAGCATCAGCATTAGTGCCGATGGTTATGGTGGTGTTAGGGATGCAACTAGCTAACATCAAATTTGAAAAACTAGAATGGTGGAAAGTATCTTATGCTACCGTTGTACGTTTATTTTTATCTCCACTTATAGCCTTTATCATTGTATCATTTATAGATATGGAGCCATTATTAGCCAAGGTTCTTATTGTCTCGTCTGCCATGCCATCAGCTGCAACGACAACGATGTATGCTGTCGAATTTAATACAAAACCAGACCTAGTTTCTAGTATTACATTAGTCACAACTATTATGAGTGTGTTCACGATATCTGTTTTATTATTAATTGTTTAAAAGGAGGTTTTTAAAATGTCTAATCAAGTGAGTAAAACAATTCGGATTCAACTGGATGATGCTCAAACGATTATGGAATTAAGTCAGCTTATTCAAAAGTATGACGCTGAAATTTTTCTTCAAAAAAATGTGCATGGCAGCATGATGGAGGCAAATCTGAAAAGTATATTAGGTTTAGTTAATTTACAATTACAAGGTGATGATCAAGTTAAAGTCATTTGTGAAGGTCCAGATGCAGATTCCGCTTTACAAGCTATTGAACATTTCTTGAATGCAAATTAAGTGCTCTGAATTGTTGTTTGAATGCTCACAATTACAATTTAACAGCTCAAGAGGCCAAAATCAGAACTCAAAATATCATCGAAATTCAAAAGATAACCCCCAAATTATGGAATTATCCACAATCTGGGGGTTAAGTTTCCTCGAATTGATCGGTAATCAACATATAGCCTGGGGCATGGCTGATGAACTTTGGCAGTCTGGCGTTTTGTAAGACGTTTTGTGGTGTGACGCCGCATGCCCAAAATACAGGGATTCGATCATCATCCATATCAACCGGTTCCCCGTAATCTGGTTGGTTTAAATCATCAATTCCAATTTCCTTAGGATCACCAATATGAACGGGTGAACCGTGTGATGTTTCGAATCGGCTTGTAATTTTAACGGCGTGATCGACTTCTTCTGGCTTTAGGGGTCTCATGCTGACGACCATATTGCCTGAAAAAGGGCCTGCTGGGTGGCAGGGGATATTCGTTCGATACATTGGGATAACGCTACCTTGTTCCTGATGTAATAATTGAATGCCTTTTTCGGTCAGTGCTTTTTCAAACGTAAAGCTACAACCGATTAAGAATGTTACATACCGCTCGTTCCATTCCTCTGCAATATTAAAGACTTCCCTAGAAAATTCTCCGTTTTGATAAACTCTATACTTAGGTAAATCACTTCGAATATCTGCACCAATGGCAATTGAGGGTTCCACCTGGCCAGGTTCCAAAACATCGATGACGGGACAGGACTTTGGATTCCGAAAACAAAAGAGTAAAAAGTCGAACGCATACTCATAAGGTAACGAGATTAAATTCGTTTGTAAATAATTGGGACACATGTTGCTCGTGGTCCCAACGTGTTCATTGTTTCGGAAAAGTTCTCTCATGTCTTTAGGACTTTTCATTGTGTAACACCTCTAGTTAGTTAAATAACTCGACAGGGAACAAAATAACATCCGGTAAATAAGTGACGACTAATAACACAACGATTAAAATAGCGACCTGTGGTATTAAAAACTTAAACATTTTCGGCACGCTAATCTCAGCAATCGATGATGTGACAAATAAGCACACACCGAGTGGTGGCGTGACCATACCGATCGTTAAGTTGACAGCTAAAATAATCCCAAAGTGAAGCGGGTCCACACCGACTTGCTCGACTAATGGCAGTAAGAGTGGGGTGAAGATCGACACTGCACTGATCGTATCAATAAACGTACCTGCTAATAGTAAGATGACGTTAATTAATAATAGTAATAAAATCGGGTTGTCTGCAACGATGCCTAGAGCATCAATAAGTTGGTTCGGTATTTGGTTAAAGGATAAGAACCAAATAAATAAGGATGCACCACCGATTAAAAATACAATTGCTGCTGATGTTTTAGCTGTTTGTAATAAAATAGGTTTAAAGTCTTTGATCGAAATTTCTTTATAGACAAACATGCCGATAATAATCGCATACACAACCGCAATAACACCGGATTCAGTTGCGGTAAACACGCCTGAAACAATACCGCCAATAATAATGACTGGCATAATCAAAGCTAAAATGGCATCTTTAAATCCGTATAAAAGTTCACGAAAGGATGCGCGCGTTTCACTCGCACGATAATTGTGCTTTTTGCCAACAAAATAGCTGTAGACCATTAATCCAAGACCCATTAATAGACCAGGAATAACACCTGCGATAAATAAATCGCCAATGGACTGGTTGGCCATTACTCCGTATAAAATAAGCACGATACTAGGTGGAATAATCGGGCCGATCGTCGCGGCTGAAGCCACTAAGCTTGCTGAAAAACGGAGATCGTATCCGTCTTTTTTCATCTCTGGGATCATCATGCCGCCAATTGCTGCTGCGGCAGCTATTGCTGTGCCAGTTAATGCTGCAAAGAAAATACTAGATAGAATGACGACCATCGCAAGACCACCTGGCAAGGGACCTACGACCGTTTTCGAGAAGTTTATAAGGCGTTTTGAAATTCCGCCTTTCGTCATCAGTTCACCAGCTAAAATAAACAATGGAATGGCAACAAGTGTAAATTGGTCAATGCCATTAAATACATTACGTGGTACATTGATTAATAAATCTGGGTTACTCAGTAACATGCCTAATATGGAAACGAAAATTAAAGCAAAGGCAATCGGGATTCTGAGTAATATGAGCGCAAATAATAGAACAACAATCCAAATCATCTAAACACCTTCCTAACGTGGAAGTAAAACATTAAGATGGCACTGACAGGTAAAGCTAAGTACACATACGCTTTTTGGATGTCTAAAAATCCTAATGTTTGACCAGAATCTAAGTTGTTTTGAACGAGTTGGATGCCGTAATAAATAAGAAAGACGATGGTGAACCCAACTACTAAAAATTCAAGTACTTTTAAAACTTTTATCTTGATTCCACTTGCTTCTTCAAATAAATCAACCGTCAAGTGGCCGCTGTTATGAATGAGAAGAGCTGCTCCAAATAAAATACTGTATACGAATGAAATCATGAGCACTTCTTGCGACCAAGTTAATGGTTGTTGAATGACATAACGAAATAAAACCTGTAGGAAGGTTACGACAACAGTTGCTGTTAGCGTAAGTCCGACGATGATCTCCACGATTCGGTAGATCAAGGTATCTATTTTTTTAAGCAATAGAAACACCTCATTTCATAGAACAATTAAGGTTAAAAAAGACTAGCTCCTAGCTAGAGCTAAGTGTTTAGGAGCTAGTCTTGTTCAATTTTTTATCGTGCGTCTTCAATGCGGTTAATTAAGTCCTCTGGTACTCGGTCAGTTACCGCGTTTTTAACATCTTTAGTTGCTTCACGGAACGCTTCACGATTAGGTTCTGTAATCGTAACACCGTTGTCTTCTAGCTTTTGAATGATCTCGTCTTCTTTTTCAGCTAGCGTTTCTCTGTGGTAATCCGTAGTTTCTTCAACTGCTTCGTCAATTGCTTGTTGATGCTCTTCAGATAAATCGTCATATATACCTTGGTTCATAACGACGATGGCTGGTGAATACGTGTGCGATGTTAAGGCAACATAGTCCTGAACTTCGTAAAATTTCATTGAATCAATTGTTGGTAATGGGTTCTCCTGACCGTCAACGACGCCTTGGTCTAATGCTGAGTAAAGCTCGTTAAAGTCAACTGGAGTAGGTTCTGCTCCAAGTGCCGTCATGTGTTGTTCCCAAACGTCAGATGGTTGAACGCGGATTTCTAAACCTTCAACGTCTGCAGGTTCATTAATTTCGCTTTGATTATTCGTTAAATGTCTGAAACCAACTTCCCAATAACCTAAGCCTTTCATGCCATATTCTTCTGTTTTGCCTAGTAATTCTTGTCCAATGTCACCATCTAAAACGGAGTAAATGTGCTCTTCGTCTTCAAATAGGTAAGGGATACCAAATACGTTCATCTCTTCAACGGTATTAGAGAATGAGCTATCAGCAGCAACAGTTGTCATTTCAATGGAACCGTCCATTACCTGTTCAACTGCGTCAGCTTCACTTCCTAATGTTGCGTTACCATGAATTTCAATCGAGACTTCGCCATCTGTCTTTTCTTCAACTAGTTCTTTAAACTTCTCAGCGGCAATTTGATATTGGTGTGAATCAGAGCCAGAGTGTGCAAGTTTTAGAGAAACAGAGTCACCGCCTGATTCAGAATCACCACCGCCACATGCTGCTAAGATTAATAAGGATGCAGATACAACTAATAACAGTAATTTTTTCATTCTTAATCTCTCCTTTGATGTCGAATTATTTTTTGTAAAGGTTTGGGACGCGACTGTCGAAGATCGGAACGTCTTTTCGGACTTGATCGACTTTCTCTAAATCAAGTGACAGGCTTAAGACTTCCTGCTTGTCATTACTTCCTTCTGACAAAATGTCCCCCCAAGGATCGACCACCATGGAATTACCGCTGAATTCCTGGCCATCATATTCGCCGATTCGATTGCTTGAAACAACATACATTTGGTTCTCAATCGCTCGTGCGACTTGCAAGCTTCTCCAGTGGTTTCTTCTAGCTGATGGCCACTCGGCTACGACGCATAGGACTTGTGCACCTTCTAACGCCAGAGGTCGGATAAGTTCTGGGAATCTCAGGTCGTAGCAAATGATTAATCCAAACTTTAGCCCATCCAGTTCGAAAACTTCTGTTGGTTTCTCACCCCCTGTAAGATACTGTGGCTCATTTAACATTGGGACTAAATGTGCTTTGTCATATTCATAAACGAGCTTTCCGTTTCGATCAACAACGAGGGCAGAGTTATAAATGCCACCGTTTTTCTTATTGGCAACCGAACCACCGATGATATTGACGTTGTATTTCGTCGCTTGTTCTTTTAAGAAATCAATGGAAGGTTGTCCATTTTCATCTGCAATGTCGTTTAATTCGGGTAAGGTATATGCCGTTGTCCACATTTCGGGTAAAACAACGGTATCAGGGTTGTTTTCTTTTATATCTTTTTCTAGCCATTCGGCTACTCTCTCTCTATTGGCTTTAGGATCTCCATGGATAACATCCATTTGATAGATGGAAAATTTCATTTATTCATCACCTGTGATTTGATTAATAGTATAGGTTGCTACTATCGTTTTATTTAAAATAGGGTCATTTAAACGCATCTTAAAACCTTCTCCGAATTTAAAGCCGTCTAGCAGTGGAACGGTTCCAGCAAATACAATTGAGTTTTCAAAGGGAACTTCATGATCTTCAAGGTATTTGACGATTTCTTCATATGGAATAATCGCTGAGATTTCATGTTGTTGATACGAAACCCACTCGCCGTTTATAAGAATTTCTGATGAAAGCTCGAGTTGATCCCAGTGATCTTTGACATCAGATAATGTCCAAGCTTCACTTGCAAAAGGCTTATCACACACTTGCTTGGATTTATTAATATCAACGGTTTCTAAACCTCGGTCAGTGTGGTCACTGCCAACCGTTATATACGTTTCATCATTACCGAAAAGAAGGACGATTTCAGCTTCGCCACTCGTTTTTCCACCGATGACATCCATTTGACCCAATTGGTTCAAACTCGTGAGTCGAATTGGATATAGAGCAGGGACTTCACTCGGTTCTGGAATGCCGATTTCTTTTAGTTCCTTAATATGTTCTAATGTTTTTTCTTTGTTTCGTCCGGTGTAACCGATGCAATAAACATGGGCAATGTCTAATGGGGTTTGGACGCCGTTGATGTCTAGATTAAAAGTTAATGTTGTCAAAGTATTCCCTCCAGATGTAGTTCTTATTGCTTTATATTATTGACAATTACTTCAGTATTACTTAAATGAAAGAGTAATTTATTAACGGCAAGCTCTTCGTCATGTTCTTTTAAAGCATCGATAATCGCGCGATGCTCTTCAATAACTTCTTCCATACGACCTTTTTTCATTAAGGCTTCATGACCGATGACACGTGTTAGGTTGTAAAGGTCTAAGAAGATTTTTTTGAACATGTTTTGTTCCGCAAATTCTAGTAAGGTTTTGTGAAACATCTGATCGAGCTCAATGTTACGAACACGGTCGTTTTGTTTAGCCGCATCTTCTTGCTCAATTAAAATTTCTTCTAGTTCATGGATTTGGTCATCCCTGATAGAGGAGGCGAGCTTGCGGATGCATTCTTGTTCCATTGATTTTCTTAAGTAAATAATTTGTTCTTTTTCATTATCTGAAATTTGACGTATCTTAAAGCCTTTGCGCTGAACGTGGACGAGTAATCCTTCTTTAGTCAGCTCAGCTAAGCTTTCACGTATAGGTGTTCTTGATACGTTAAAGGTTTCGGATAACGAGATTTCAGTTAGTAATTCATCAGGAGAAATAGCGCCGTGTAGTATTGCGTTTTTTAGTTCATCGTAGACGAGTTCTTTGGATGTTTTTTTCTTTTGAATGGGTTTTAATTTGAAATCACTCAATTTAAATTCTCCTTAAATGTATGATGTATACATTATACACTATAGAATGTAAACGCTTTATTGTCAAACAACTTTTAAAATTTTTTAAAGCTCGTTCTGTTCATTGCAATTAGCGGGTCGTCATATTATGATTTAAGAATTAGTAATTTATGTTTATGGAAAGTGAACACTAAAAGGTTGGTGAAAAGATGGGGATCTTTCTTGAAGTGGTTTTGCCGATCATCAGCGTGTTTGTTATAGGGTATGTAATTCAAAAGTGGCGTCATTTAGACGTTAAAACAGCTTCAGCAATGACCATTTATATCTTCATTCCGTTTCTAGTATTTGAAGCTTTTTATAATGAAGAGTTTAGTGGAGCTTTTACGAACATTGTTATTAGCTGTTTTGCGTTATTATTTGGTACCATTTTAATTATAAAAATTTTGGCGGTCGTATTAAAATGGGACCGCGGTGAAGAAAGTGGCATGATTTTATCCTCAGCGTTTATGAATGCAGGGAATTATGGTGCACCTGTCATTTTATTTACGTTCGGTGAAGAAGCTTTTACATATGCGATTGTATTTATGTCGATTCAAACCATTATTATGAATGTGTTCGGCGTTTATTATGCGTCGCGTGGTGGTTACGAATTTCGGTATGCGGTATATGCAGTGCTTAAGATGCCAGCAACATATGCGATTATTTTAGGGATTGCGCTTAATTTACTTGAGGTTGAACTGCATAGTAGTTTAACGGAAATGGTTAATTTCATGTCGGCTGTCGCATTGCCACTCATGATGGTTGGTTTGGGCATGCAACTTGCGAATATCTCCTTTAAGGAGTTTGAAACAGGTAAAGTCATGTTAGGCTCAGCTTTGAAACTGATTGTCATGCCAGTGATTGCCGTTGGACTCGTTGCATTGCTACCAGTGTCTGATTTATTAGGAAAAGTAATCATCATTCAGGCTGCGATGCCTGCTGCTGCGACGACAACGATGTTCGCTCTTGAGTTTAAAGCAAGGCCTGACTTAGTATCGAGTGTGACACTCATGACGACGGTACTTAGTGTCATCACGATATCCGTTTTACTCATATTTTTGGTATAATCTGACATCTACTTTCATAAGGTTAATTAGTTAACCTCGATGAAAGTAGGTGAGACAAGTGGTTAAGTGGATGTTTAGGCTATCGGTCTTATATTTTTTAATCGGTGTTTTAATGGGCCAATATATGTCACAAGCACAAGACTATGTGTTAACCGGTGTTCACGTTCATATTAATTTAATTGGTTGGGTGTCGTTTGCGTTAGCTGGTGTGATTTACAAGTTGTATCCAGATGCGGCGAATAACTGGATGGCAAAAGGGCACTTTTGGCTTCATACGATCGGGCTTCCATTATTCATGTACGCGTTAGCGCAATATATACAAGGTGCAGATTTTGCAGGGTTCGTAGCATTCGGGATGATGATGTCGTATGCAATCATCCTAGGTGTTGTTTTATTTGTAATTAACGTTTTTGTGAATGTTAAAGATTAATAGGTGGTGAGAACTTGGTAGGTGCCAAGTTCTTTTTTTGATTAAAAGGGAAGGGATTCGTCAGTTGGAGAAGAAATTCGACAGTAATTAATGTGAACTCGTCAGTAAAAATTGATTATTCGATAGTAAAGCCGAGTGCTCAAAAAGAGACAGTCTTCGCGAAGACGCCTCTTTTTAAAATCCGAATTGATTTAGTTTTTCGTAATAGGTTTGTAGAAATTCGAAGAAAATTTTCTCAGATGGCGCGAGTTCTCGATTGGTTGGGAGGACAATGCCGACTGTACGTGTGACGTCTGGTTCGATAATTTCAATTGCCTTTGTGTCGCGCATCGGCATGTCGTTTAGTGTAATTTCAGGAAGTACACTAACGCCAAGACCTGCAGAGACAAGCCCTTTAATCGTGTCAATATCCTCGCCCTCAAATGCGATGCGAGGTTGGAACCCTACTTGGGAGCAGGCTTTCATGACGATATCGCGGATAATGTAGCCTTGTCTGAATAAGACAAAGGGCTCGTGCCTAAGTAAGTCAAGTCGCAAGTGCGGTTCGTGCACGAGTTGGTGCTGTTTCGGCAGGAGCGCCATCATTTTTTCGGTAAAAAAGATGTGGCCTTCAAGTTGTTCTTGACCGAACGGAACAGGGGAGACGAAGGCGATATCGATATGACCTTGAACGACTTGCTCCGTTAATTCGTTAACAGTACCTTGTTGTAGTTGGAATCCGATCTGCGGATGTTCTTTTCGGAAGGCAGATATGACGTTCGGGAGTGTTTTAGCTGCTAAACTCGTTGGAAAACCTAAACGAATTGTACCGGTCTCCGGATTTAAGTATTCGTAAATTTCGCGTTCGGCTTTTTCTAATTCAGCCATGACACTTTTGACGCGCGTTAGAAAAATTTCTCCCACAGGCGTTAGGCGAATGCGTCGGCTTCCTCGAATGAAAAGTTTAACACCGAGTTCATCTTCTAAGTTTCCGATCTGCCGACTGACAGCTGATTGAGCTACGTGTAATTCCGCAGCTGCCTCACTCACGTGTTCTAATTCTGCTACTTTTATAAAATATCGAAGTTGTCTAAGTTCCATTATACCAACCCTTGTAAGCGATATATCTCAAAATGCGATTAATTCTATCGAATATATATATTGATAGCATAACAGAAAAATCATACGATTAAAATAGCTAGTTGTCGCACTTTTAGGATTTTTTAAAAATAATAAAAAGCATATGAACTCGTCATTGGCGGGTTTTCTTTTTAAATAAGTATTTGAACGAAACGAGCACGTGTATAGAAAGGATGGTTTGTATGGTACGAACAGGGTTTCCAGAGAAGCAAGGGCTTTATGATCCTGCTTACGAAAGTGATGCCTGTGGTATTGGGTTTGTTGCAAGTATAGATAATGAAAAAACGCATCAAATGATTCAAGATGCTATTACGATTCTTTGTCGCCTAGAGCATCGAGGTGGCCGTGGATCGGATCCTAATACGGGTGATGGTGCTGGAATCATGATGCAGATTCCGGATGAATTATTTCGTCAAAAATGGAATCAAATGCTACCGCAACCGGGCGATTATGCGGTCGGCATGGTGTTTTTACCGCAACAAGACAATTTAAGAGAAAAAGCTGAAGCGGTAATCGAGCATGTGATTGAGGAAGAGGGCCATGAATTAATTGGCTTCAGGAATGTACCAGTTGATGCGTCTGTTCTTTCTGATACAGCGAAGTCAACGATGCCGTATATTAAGCAGATATTTATTAAAAAGCCTGAGACGACGTTTTCGACCGAGCGTTTTAATCAATCGCTTTACCTTATTCGCCGTATTATCGAGCGTCGCATTGAGGATATGGAAGAGTTGAAGGAAGGGCCGTTTTATTTTGCGAGCTTGTCTCCGGATACGATTGTTTATAAAGGCATGCTGACGCCGGAGCAGATGGATACGTTTTATTTAGATTTAAATGATGATTTAGCCAAAACGGCGTTCGGCATGGTGCATTCGCGCTATAGTACGAACACATTCCCATCTTGGGAGCGAGCGCATCCGAACCGTATGATTATGCACAACGGTGAGATTAATACAATTACGGGTAACGTAAACTGGATGAAGGCCCGCGAAACGGCTGCGATTTCGAATGTTTACGAAGATCGTCATAAGGATTTACTTCCGATCATTGATGAAACGTCTAGTGACTCCGGTATGCTGGATCAGGCGTTTGAATATTTAGTGATGAATGGTCGAAGCATGTCGCAAACGGCGATGATGATGGTACCTGAGGCGTGGGATTTAAATGAACAAATGAAGGACCCAGAGCGTGCGTGTTTTGAATATTTAAGTACGATTATGGAGCCTTGGGATGGACCGACGGCGATTGCGTACACGAATGGAAAGCAGATCGGTGCGTCACTCGACCGTAATGGGTTACGCCCAGCGCGTTTTTACATTACTGAAGATAACCGAATTATTTTATCATCCGAAGTTGGTGTTGTGGACGTTGAGCCTGAAAAAGTCGTGCAAAAAGGTCGCCTCGCACCAGGTGAGATGATTTATGTTGATTTAGAAAAACATGATGTGTTGTTTAATGACGATATTAAACGCGATATTGCGACGAAATTTCCGTATCGCAACTGGTTGAATGATTCACTGGTGCAGTTAAAAGGACCGAAAATATCAGATCCGTTTGAAGAAATGGACGAAGCGGATTTATTAAAATATCAACTAGCGAATGGTTATACAAAAGAAGAAACGATGAGAAATATTTTGCCGATGGTGAATGAACAAAAGGATCCGATTGGCTCGATGGGGAATGACACGCCGCTTGCAGTGTTATCACATCAGCCTCAGTTGTTGTTTAACTACTTTAAACAGCTTTTCGCACAGGTGACGAATCCACCGATAGATGCTATTCGAGAAAAAGGCGTCACATCGACGACGTCTTATTTGGGACCGCGTCATAATTTCTTAGACGATGGACCAGAACACTGTAGACGAATTCGTTTATACACGCCGATTTTGAAAAAACAAGAATTCGATGCGGTTATACACAATAGTCGCAGTGACTTTCGTTTTGAGCGTTTTTCAATGACATACCCGGTATCACGTGGTGCGCAAGGGATGGAATCAGCACTTGAGACGTTATTTAAACGTGTGGAAAACGCGATTAATCAAGGTGTGTCGATGATTGTATTAACCGATCGTGAAACATCGAGTGAACAAGTGGCAATGCCGTCCTTACTTGCCACGAGTGGTTTGCACCATTATTTAGTTCGAAAAGGACTGCGTACAAAGGCAAGCATTATGCTGGAGACAGCAGAAGCGCGTGATGTGCATCAGTTCTCTGTCTTAATCGGATTTGGCGGGGATATGATTTATCCGTATTTGGCTTATCGGACGATTGAGAAACTCGTTGATGATCAGTTTGTAGAAGACTTCACTTACGAGCAGGCGATTGAGCGTTATCGTGAAGCAGCAACGAACGGAATCGTAAAAGTCATGTCGAAGATGGGTATCTCGACGATCCAAAGTTACCGTGGGGCTCAGACGTTTGAAGCGATCGGTATTGATCAAGATGTGATGGATAAATATTTCTATGGTTCGAAGTCGAAGCTTGGCGGAGTAGATTTAGAGACGATTGCGAAAGAATCACTCGTCCGTCATGAGATGGCGTATCACAGTCACAAGAAAACGTTGCCGTCCGGTGGCGATATGCAGTGGCGTCATGATGGGGAACACCATTCGTTTAACCCGCGTACGATTCATACTTTGCAACATGCGGCGCGTACGAATAGTAAGGAGCTTTACGAGAAGTTTTCCGATTTAGTTGAAAATGAAAACGTCACGTTCTTACGCGATTTATTAGATTTTAAAGTCGACGAATCGAACTCGATTCCGATAGATGAAGTCGAGCCCGTCGAGAACATTTTTAAACGATTTAAAACAGGTGCCATGTCTTACGGGGCGCTAAGTCAAGAGGCGCATGAGGAACTCGCGATTGCAATGAACCGTATTGGCGGTAAGAGTAACAGCGGTGAGGGTGGAGAAGACCCTGATCGTTTTACTCCGGATGAAAACGGCGACTTTAGACGAAGTGCGATAAAACAGGTCGCATCAGGCCGTTTCGGTGTCACAAGTTACTATTTAACGAATGCGGATGAAGTACAAATTAAAATGGCGCAAGGTGCGAAGCCGGGTGAAGGTGGTCACTTGCCTGGTAAAAAAGTTCACCCTTGGATTGCGAAGGTTCGTAAATCGACGCCAGGCGTTGGTTTGATTTCGCCACCACCACACCATGACATTTACTCGATTGAGGATTTGGCTCAGCTCATTTATGACTTGAAGCACGCGAATCCTGAGGCGCGTCTGAACGTCAAATTAGTTGCGAAATCAGGTGTTGGAACGATTGCCGCAGGTGTTGCGAAAGGTAAGGCCGACGTTATTTTAATTAGTGGTTATGAAGGCGGAACCGGTGCTTCTGCGAAAACGAGTATCCGTCATGCTGGCTTACCTTGGGAGTTAGGTGTTGCAGAAGCGCACCAGACGCTTGTCTTAAATGGCTTACGCGAGCGCGTCAAGCTTGAGACAGACGGTAAGATGATGACCGGTCGCGATGTCGTTAAAGCAGCTTTACTTGGCGCAGAAGAGTATGGTTTTTCAACCGCGCCAATGGTTGTGCTTGGATGTATTCTAATGCGTGCGTGTCACTTAGATACGTGCCCGGTTGGAATCGCTACGCAAAATCCGAAGCTTCGTGAAAAATTCGTCGGTAATGCCGATCATGTTGTGAATTATCTACGTTTTGTTGCCGAGGAAATGCGCGAACTAATGGCGAAGTTGGGCGTCCACACGTTAGATGAATTAATTGGCCACACAGATTTGCTTACAGTTAGCGACAAAAAGGCTAACCATTCTAAGGCAAGGCAGCTTAATCTGTCGCCAATTTTATATCAAGCAGACGGAAGCTGGATTCAAAACGAACGTCCGCATATTAACGAATACGATGAACATTATTTAGATACAGAAGACATTATTCCACAAGTCGAACCAGCACTAGAAAAAGGCGAGCGCGTTCAGTTGGACCTTCCGATTGTGAATACGAACCGTACAGTTGGCACGACGCTTGGGTTTGAAATTTCGAAGCGTTTCGGTGAAGAAGGTTTACCTGAAGATACGATTGACCTAAGATTTACTGGATCAGCGGGTCAAAGCTTCGGAGCCTTTGTGCCTCGTGGTGTCACGATGCGCGTCAAAGGTGATGGAAATGACTACGTCGGAAAAGGTTTATCCGGTGGTAAGTTAATTTTTCAGCCGAACTTGCCGAGTGACCTTCACCGCATGGAGGAAGTCATTATTGGTAACGTCGCCCTTTTCGGTGCAACGAGCGGTGAAGCTTACATTAACGGCGGTGCTGGCGAGCGTTTTGCCGTGCGTAACAGTGGCGTCCACGCAGTAGTCGAGGGAGTTGGCGATAACGGATGTGAGTACATGACAGGCGGTCGCGTCGCTGTCCTTGGTGGCATCGGTAAAAACTTCGCAGCCGGAATGTCAGGTGGAATTGCATATATTTGGGCAAACGATCTGAAGGAAGTTAAGAAAAAGTGTTATAAAGAGCTTGTGTTATTCGAGCGATTAGTAGATTCGGATGAGATTAATGAGCTTAAAGATATGCTCATGAAACATGTTCAATATACAGGAAGTAAACGTGCGAAGTACATTTTGAATCATTGGGAAGAATCCGTGAAGCAATTTGTGAAGATTATTCCTGAAGAGTTTAAAGCAATGTTGTCGAAGGATGACAGTGAAGAACAGGAAAAAGTCGTTCAGTAAAAGGAGGGAGATTGAATGGGCTATTTAACAGGTTTTATGGATTATCAACGTAAAGATCAAGACGTTCAAGATCCGGTTGAGCGAATTAAAAGTTGGGAAGAGTACGTCATTCGTTTTGACGATCAAGATTTAAAAGAACAAAGCTCGCGTTGTATGGATTGCGGTAC
Organism: Aquisalibacillus elongatus; assembly: GCF_003843875.1. GTDB lineage: Bacteria > Bacillota > Bacilli > Bacillales > Alkalibacillaceae > Aquisalibacillus > Aquisalibacillus elongatus. Next base: position 481,106 of record NZ_RKRF01000008.1, read on the forward strand.
ACCGTTTTGTCATACGGGCGCAGAGTGGGAAGGTTCTTACGTCGGGTGTCCGGTTAATAACTTTATCCCTGAGTGGAATGAACTTGTTAGTGAGGAAAACTGGGAAGAAGCGCTTCGTCGACTTGAGGAGACGAATAACTTCCCAGAGTTTACCGGTCGGGTTTGCCCGGCACCTTGCGAGGGATCTTGTACGCTTGCGATTAATGATGATCCGGTAACGATTAAGTCGATTGAAAATGAGATTATCGAGCGTGGTTTTGATAATAACTGGGTTGAAGCCAAAGTTCCTGAGAAGCGCACTAGTAAACACGTAGCGGTTGTCGGCTCCGGTCCAGCTGGATTAGCCGCAGCCGATCAGCTTAACGAATTGGGGCATCGCGTCACCGTTTTTGAACGCGACGACCGTCCTGGTGGCTTATTAATGTATGGCATACCGAATATGAAGTTGGATAAAGACACGGTGGACCGCCGTATTGATGTGATGAAAAAATCCGGAATTGAGTTCACATGCAATACCGAAGTGGGCGTGGACATCACGCGTGATGAACTGAACCGCGAGTACGATTCGGTCATTATGTGCACAGGGGCCCAAGACCCACGCGATACGCCAATTGAAAACCGTGACAGTCAAGGTATTCATTTTGCGATGGATTATTTAACAGCTGCGACTAAAGCACTTGAAACCGATCCAAAAGACACACCTATTACTGCGGAAGGTAAAAACGTTGTTGTGATCGGTGGCGGCGACACCGGTGCCGACTGTGTCGCGACTGCCTTACGCCAAAATGCAAACCGCGTCGTACAATTTGGTAAGCACCCGGCAAGCCCAGATGAACGTACGGAAGATAACCCTTGGCCAGAGTTTCCGATGACATTTAAACTAGATTACGGTTATAAAGAAGGCTTAGAAGCGCAAGGCGAGGACCCTCGTAAATACGAAATCCTTACCCAGCGCTTCGAACAAGATGAAAACGGCCAAGTGACAGCATTACACACATTGAATGTCGAAAAAGTCTATGAAAATGGCAAACTCATTACAAAAGAAGTTCCCGGAACAGAACAAGTCTGGGAAGCAGATTTAGTGCTAATCGCGATCGGGTTTTTAGGCCCAGAACAAGAAGTGCTAGAACACTTTGGACTAAAAACTGACGAACGCGGCCGCATCTGGACGGTTGACGGTATGCAGGATTACCGCACATCTGAAGAAGGCATTTATGCAGCTGGCGATGCCCGCCGCGGCCAAAGCCTAGTCGTTTGGGCTATTCGCGAAGGCAGAGAAGTCGCTGAGCAGGTTGATGCTTATTTAATGAATACAACAACAGAAGAAATTGTTTAATCGTAAATAACCCCCGAAGAAAAATCAATTTTTCTTCGGGGGTTCCCTTTTATATTTCTTCTAAACTAATACTATCGTAATAGGCTTCTCCAATTTGATAGCGTGTTGTATAAGCGTAAATTTTTAAATAACTTGTATCCTCAGGTGCAACAGCACTCACTTCTAAATCAGTCCATTGACCAATCGATGTGTTGTGATACACTGGATAGCTATCAATTAATTGGTTTTCCTCATTGTAAAAACGGACCATAAAACTCGTATTACCATCCATTAGCATTACTTTAGCTGATGCATTATATTCTCTACCAGGAGTGGCTTCAATTGGATCACTAGATATTGCCACGGATCCATCACGAACAGTATCGGTAATTTTTAAACTGTACTCACCATCAAAGCTATGTTCATTCGATAATTCGTGATAGTAGTTATCAGACTCTTCAAAATCAGAACTCCAACCAGGTATCTGACCATCAATTAATTCTTCTTCAAAATACTGATTAGGGACAGCTACAGAATCACCTGGCATTTCGAATTCATTATTTAGAATATTAATAAGCTGATCGCCCTTAAATTGAAGTGCTTTTTTGACTTCTTGTGATATAAATTGATCTAAATCCTCATTATTTAAATGCTTTAGGTAATCGTTTAGATGTTTTTCAGCTTGATCTAAATCACCTTTCTCGGTATGATGTTTCGCTTGGTTTATACTGTTGGATAACGTGGATGCCAATGGCTTCTCTATTAATCCTTTATTTAAATACTGGTTAATTGCATAATTAGTAAGGTCTGTGCTAAACGTTTCGATTTTATAAAGTTGAGTACGGTTTGATGGGAGTGAAAAGTATAAATCTCCAGAATCACTGAAATCAAACGCATATGCTTCGGTTACTTTTTGGCTATCAAGAGTATCAGGATCTATAACCGTTAAATTACGGTCAAAGTTAGCATACAATTTGTTGTTAAACCATTTTAATTCTATTGTCTGCCAAGAACTATAATATAGAGAATTGTCTGGGTACACCTTTTTACTTTTTATAACTTCTAAAGTTTCTGGGTCTAATGCAAAAATTACATTCTCATATGCGCCCCATAATAAACCGTCAGGACCAAATGATAAATCTCCAATCACCTCAGGATTATCAATACCTTCAACATTTAAGGTAGTCTCGTTAATTTTCTCACCACTATTAACATCCCAAACAAAAACTCTGGCTTCATCTGCAACGGTATCAGAGCCTAAACCGTTATGAATTGACGTAGACCCATATACTAAACCATCACGATAAGCTAGGCTAACGACACTTTGATTTTCAACAACATTGCGGTGTACTTCTTTTTCTCCAGTATTAGGATTGTATTCAGTTAAAGCTCCGCCTAATGTATTGTAATCAGAAATCGTTCCAATGAATAGTTGGTTCTCACCTTCAACAATCGTTTTGACACGATCTTGTTGATCCCCGATTTGGAATAGTTCTTTTGGATTTGAAGAAGAAGGGTCTTTATTTGTATCGTATTCAAAAATTCTGGCTCCAGGATATTGACCCAAGTATAGTTTATCTCCAACTTTTGACATTGTATCAGCTTGTCCAATTTCGAAAGACTTAAACGTTTCACTTAATGGGTCGAAAATTGCACCGTTAGTTGACTGGACACCGCTAATATAGAAGTTTCCATCAGCACCTTTTGCTATTTCATTTGTGACAGTTGGAGTTCCTGCTGCGATTTGGTCACCTGACACAACCTGTTCGGTTTCGATATTGAATTTCACAACAGAACCAGACCAGTTGATGGTTGCAAGACTTTTACCAGGTAAATCAGGGTCTTCTAGTTCAACCCAGTCTGCTCCTCTTAATCCACTTTGGTATCTCATTCCCGTATCTGTAACCTCTAATGTTTCGAGATTAACCTTTTTAAACTGATCTTGAGTGTTCATGAAGTAAACTTCATTATTTAAAGATTCCTCTTCAACATGAAGGCCACGTACATCTGGAATAACGATGTCTAACCATTCTTGATTTTGAGCATCATAAATGTACATGTTGCTACTGTCACCGTATCTAGTAAATATATAGCGATCATCTACAACCTCTAAGTCATAAACAATTCCTGTTTCATCTAATGGTTCTGCTATATCCGTTTTTGTATCTTGTGAAATATCGTATTCTACTATTTTGTCGCTTCCCGTACCTGCGTAGATTTTACCATCTAAATAACCGATAGAACGGATGTATTCCTGGTTGGCCTCAGGATTCATTTGTCCATAAGACGTTACTTCGTCATTTGTAGGGTCGTATTTAAATACTTTTCCACTAGGATATGTGCCAACATAAACGTTACCTTCATCATCTGAAGTTATTGAATAAGGAAAGGTTTCACCACTAAATCTCGCAACGATGGTAGCGCTTTCAGAACCAGGCGTATACTTCCAAAGCTTGGCACCGCCTCCAATAGTAGCAATGTATAAATCGTTGTCTACGGTTACTTCGTGTGCCCAAGTGCTTTCCGCACCCTTAAGATCTATCACTCGTAATAATTCATCATTGTTGATATCAAGCACACTTAGTCTAGCTGGCATTCCCTTGGATGTCGCATACATGACGTCTCGTCCATCTTCTTTGCCTACTGCACCGTCAAAAATACTGACAACATCATTTAATGGAGTATCAATAAATTCTTTACCACCGTAGGTTGTTTCGTTAATATTTGTATTATTAGCTTGGCTCAATAATGGCGTACTTAGAGTTGTAAGCACTAACGTCAAAATAGTAACTGGAATTAGCCAAATGCTACTTTTATTTTTGAACAAAGAAATACCTCCTATATTAAATACATTTTCAGCGCGCACTGAAAGTTTCATAGTTATTTTAACAAAATTAACTCAGTAAATGACGGAATATTCCGATATTTATATAAATAGACAAATTATAGTCTTTAAAGACAGTTAATCGTCACTTGTATTATTTTAAAAGTATGGCGAAATATAGAAATTCGACAATAACTGGCATTTGCTATTGAGTAAAGATCTAAATTATTTTTACAAGTTTGAACATATTAGTAACACTTGGATTTTGATAAAAATAAGGGTATGATATCAATTAAAACTAAAATCGATAGGCGAAAGGGGTGTGTGGCATGACAATCCGTACCATAGGGTTTATAGGGTGTGGGAAAATGGCGCAATCAATTATTAATGGCATGATTACTTATGGTGGTTATTCACCCGAACAGATTAAGGCAACCGCGGTTACTGATAAGACAATTAATTATGTAACTGAACAATTTGGAATTGAGATGGGGCAAGATAATAAAAAGGTAGCGGCTGAAAGTGACGTTTTATACTTAGCTGTAAAACCGTATGTCTATCCTGATGTCATAGAAGAAGTGCGTACTCACGTTCGTGAAGATACAATTATTGTGACAATTGCAGTCGGGGTTTCATTAAAGGAAATGGCTAATCTTTTCTCATCAGACACGAAAGTGGTGCGAACAATGCCCAATACACCTTCTTTCGTCGGTGAAGGTATGACGGCGTATTGTCCAAACGATAACTTTTCGAATCAAGAGTTAGAAGATTTGCAAGAATTGTTTGCGAGTTATGGTAAAGCAGAGATGGTTAAAGAAGACTTGATGAATGCGGTAACGGCAGTAAGTGGCTCATCGCCAGCCTATGTGTATGTGTTCATTGAAGCGATGGCAGATGGTGCTGTCCGCCAAGGAATTCCGCGTGAGCTGGCTTATGAACTCGCGACACAATCTGTATTTGGAGCAGCTAAAATGATGATGGAAACAGGTAAGCACCCAGGAGAGTTGAAGGACCACGTGACGACGCCAAACGGCACGACGATTCGCGCTCTAGCTTCTCTGGAGCAGGATGGATTCAGAGGTTCGGTTATTAAAGCGATAGATCAATGTTTTAAATAGATAAGGGTAAATAATAAAACGCTTGGCTGAACAAGGCCAAGCGTTTTATTCTGTTAAGCTTTTAACAATTCATCAACGGTATTGTTTTAAATAGAAGTTCCAAAATACTCTCTCCATTTACGAACATCTACCTTATAAGTTATTTGACGAAAAGGAGGGGGAGAGGTTACAGAAAAGAGACTTTAACTTTGTTATAAATTTTGAGCACTAATTTCGGTCTTTTGAGCAGTAAACGATACCTTTTGAGCACTAATTTCATCGTTTTGAGCACTAATCCGATTGTTTTGAGTAGTAACCCCAAACATTTGAGCACTAATAATTTTCCAATGTCACTTTAACGGCTTCCGATAAAACGTCAACAGCTTTCGGAATGGCACCGTGATCAAATGTCATTTTTGGATGGTGCAGTCCAGGTGCTAGATCACAGCCGACCCCAAGCATAGTCGCTTTTAAATGCGGCCGTTTGATGGTATAAAAATGAAAATCGTCGCCGCCGGTTGTAACGATTGGCTGTGCCAAAGAATCGTGGCCTGCCGCTCGAGAGATACCTTGCGACATAAAATTGATCGCCTCATCATTGGTGACGGAGGCGGCAATATTTGCACTGAGGTCCCAATCCATTTGAACATTATGATATTGCGCAAGCGACTTTACGGCTTTGTTAAATTGTTCGTGCAATTGCTCCATAGCTTCATTCGTTTGAGCACGCATGTCGATCGAAAAACTGGCATTACCAGGAATGATATTATCGCTTTTCCCGCCTGCTTGAAAACTCGTCATTTTAATAGAATAAGGCACCATAGGATTGATGTGTATTCCTTGGATAAGTTGATTTAATTCGGTTCCGATGTCAATAGCGTTGGCGTTCAAGTGCGGACGCGCACCATGTGCATCGTCTCCGACAATTTTTCCGTGAATGAACCGAGCGGCACCGTGTTTAATAACAGGTGAAAATTTACCGTTCTCGAGTTCCTCACCCGGCCTCAAGTGCATGCCGTATAAGTGATCGATGTCATCCACGACGCCTTTTTCAACAAAAGCCAGAGCTCCAGTGCCTTTTTCTTCAGCCGGTTGAAATAAGAATCGTACGGTGCCATCCAAAGGTGTATCTTTCAAAGCAAGTAATGTCCCAATCGCAATCGTCATATGCGCATCGTGTCCACAAGAGTGGTTCGCTTTAAATTCACCGTCAACCTCCTGCCATAAAGCATCCATATCAGCTCGTACGGCAACAACGGGCTTGCCAGACCCAATTTCTGCAACTAAACCAGGCATATTTGAAAACGTCTGTACTGAAATACCTTCTTGTTCCAATAGCTGTTTGATATAATCGGTGGTATGATATTCTTCCCAGCTAATCTCAGGGTGCGTATGTAAATGGCGAAAAACTTCTTCTACTTGGTCCATATCAAGCGCTCCTTTTTATATAATTAACAGAATACTAGCAAACATCAATCAAGCTATCAATAGGAAAAGGATTGGTCATATGCGAAAAATTCTATGGTGGATGCCAGCGATGGTGTGGCTCGGGGTGATTTTTTTCTTATCTGGCCAGCCCGGTGAAGATCAGGAAATCGAGCCTCTTATATCAATATATTTACCGGTAGAACAAATTAAACCTTTCATTTCGTGGATTGAATTTACATATTATGGGGAAGTGCGAAGTGTGGCTGCGATGGGAGTCGAGCCGTTTATTGAGTTTGTGTTTCGCAAACTCGCACATTTTGGGGTTTATTTTATACTGGCAATTCTCGTATACCTTGCCATGATTAAAACGACAGCGATTCAATCATTCTATCAAATGACGATGAGTTATTTACTCGTCGTTCATTTTGCGATTTTGGATGAGGTGAATCAGGGATTTACAGATGGGCGAACGCCTTATTTTGGCGATGTAATCATCGACGCTTTTGGCGCTCTAATCGGTTTAGGGCTTGTCACCCTGATTATCCAATTAAAAAAGACGTTCACGTAACGTAAAAGGAGGTATCTAAAATTGAAAGAATTTGTCGGCACATTTTTTGCTTGCCTTGTTATTTGTTATGTCGCTACTTTTTTCTTTGCATATCTTATTTTAGAAAATATTTGGATTATTGTTACGCTTATTGCACTTTTTTTGTCGGTGTTAATTACGATTTTTATAAAACAGGAAACTAGAATTGAAGAATTAGAGAAGAGAGTGGAGAAGTTATTAAATAACAAGCAGGATTAAGAAATTTATTTAATGAAAAAGAGACAGTTGAAATACAAAAAACGCTCAGATTTAACTACTGAGCGTTTTTGATTGCGAATTATTTGAATTTGGTTTGTTAAATAGACCCACATACTTCAGCCACTACTTAATATTTAGGCTTCAACTTTTGTTTCGTGGTAATCAATTCGTTCTTCTGTCTCAGCATCAAAGAAGTGCGCTTTGTTCATGTCAACGCCTAGTGTAATGTTTTGACCAGCATCAACATTGGAGCGAGCATCGACACGTGCTGTGAATTCTTGATCACCGATTTTCGAGTAAAGATAAGACTCAGAACCCATTAGTTCAGCAACCTCAATGTTAGCGGTAAATGTTGAACCTTCTGCTGTTTGTAAAAATGCTGGTTCATCGTGAAGGTCTTCAGGACGAATACCTAACACTATTTCTTTTCCGACATAGTCTAATTCACGTAAAACTTTCATACGACCTTCAGGAACCTCAATGTCGTGTCCCTCGATCGTAATCGTGTTTTCGTTCAATGTTCCTTTTAAGAAGTTCATCGCTGGAGAACCAATAAATCCGCCAACAAACATATTATTTGGTTCGTCATAAACTTGCTTCGGTGAACCGACTTGTTGAATAATCCCATCTTTCATAACGACTAAACGAGTTGCCATTGTCATTGCTTCCGTTTGGTCGTGTGTAACGTAGATCGTCGTTGTCTGAAGGCGTTGGTGTAGCTTTTGAATCTCCGCGCGCATCTGAACACGTAGTTTCGCGTCAAGGTTTGATAATGGTTCATCCATTAAGAAAACTTTAGCATCACGGACAATCGCGCGTCCTAACGCCACACGCTGACGCTGACCGCCTGATAATGCCTTAGGTTTACGGTCTAGTAATTCCTCTAAACCTAGTATTTCAGCTGCTTTTTGCACACGCTCTTTAACTTCAGCTTTTTTCACTTTTCGTAGTTTTAAGCTAAACGCCATATTATCAAAAACGTTCATATGAGGATAAAGCGCGTAGTTCTGGAACACCATCGCGATATCGCGATTTTTTGGTGCGACGTCATTCATCTGTTGATCGTCGATAAAAAATTCCCCGCCTGTGATATCCTCAAGACCTGCAATCATACGAAGTGTCGTCGATTTACCGCAACCTGATGGACCGACGAAGACGATAAATTCTTTGTCTTTAATATGTAAATTAAAATCCTGTACCGCGTGCACGTCTTTGTCGTACACTTTGTTAATGTTGTTTAAGCGTAGTTCAGCCATATGAAATGCCTCCCAAAGAATGATTAATTTTAGTTTAATAGATTCGAAAGCGGTTTCATATGGTTGAGTTGCACAAAAATGCTGCCTCGTTTTGTGCAACATGTTTAATCGATCAGTAAAACAGCTAAATAAACTCGTAGCATATGGTCAAATTGGCGAATGTCATTCCCGGTTAATTCTAGGAATTTATCAACTCGGTACTGAACACTGTTACGATGCATGTACAGCGTTTTTGCTGCCGAAGATACATTTCCTTGATGTTCAATGACCGTCTTAATTGTATTTAATAGATTTTCATCGTCTAGACTTGTTTTTAAAATCGCCTTCGTGAAATGATCTCGGTCCTGGTCGCTAAACTTTGAAGGGAGGAGGGGGATTAGACTACTTTTTTCATCTAAAATCCGCTTACCTGTTGTTGGCCATAACGTTCTCGCTAAGTTTAATAGCCATTGAACGTCAGTGGGCGCATCGTAAATGTCTGTTTTCGGACTGCTAATCATTAGCCTTATATTCGTATCTAAATCTTCACTCATCACATCAATAATACTGTCAAAATCAATAGTGTCGTTTGGATATTTGATGTCTTCTAATAAAATGACTTCATTCGGATTTAGCCAAATGACTGTGACATGTTGGCTGACAATCATTTGGATCGTTTCGTTAAACGAAGTGGGATCCGAAACAGTTTCCTTAAGCTGCATGATGATGATTCTATAAGAATTAAACGTTTCAGGTGGTTTCGGTTGGTCGCCGTTTAAAAACGCTAGCCAACGCTGTTCGCCCTCCGAATGCCAAACAGGATCATCACTGAGAGCTAAAATTAAATTCTTTTGCTCAGCGTCGATGTCGTTCTCCGGTATGGCATACTGCTGCCCTTTATATTGAAAAATAAAGTGACCATCCTCAGCATGTTGAACCCGTTTAATATTAGGAAACAGTTGCGATAATTTATGTAAATTCATAACAATTTCCCCTTTAATGTCGTTAAATCTTATTATATCAGATAGGACGTTGGATTAGAATTTTGTGTTAACATGAAGGAAAAATAAACGAAAGGGGCGAGTAGATGCTGTTTTTATACATAACCATGGTCATTGTCATTTTATTACTTATAGAAATAATTATTAAACTCGGCAAAATCGCAAAACATTTTGAACGAGAAGAAAAGATGTCGAACGAAGAAATTGAAAAGGAGTTAAACAAAAATTAAGGGCTTAAGCAATCGCTCAAGCCCTTAATTCAGTCAAACATCTCTTTATTTCGTAATTTAATAATTCGATAGACGTGACTCACGATCACTTTTGCAACAGCATAAGTCGGAACCGCAATAATCATCGCAACAATTCCACCGAATCTACCCGCAAATAGGAGTAAGAAGATAATTGTAATCGGGTGAATGTTTAATTTTTTACCCATCACTTGTGGTGAAATCAAATTACTTTCAATTTGTTGCACAACAACAGCGATAATGACAACCAATAGTGCTTGTAACGGCGATTCGAAAAATCCAACAATAACTCCTGGCGCTGTACCAATCCAAGGCCCGATAAACGGAATGAAATTGGTAAAAAGTGCAATGAGCGCTAAGATTAACGCAAATCGAAGGTCAATAATTAAGTAACCAATATAAATTAAAACACCTACACAAAGGCTCACAATAATTTGCCCTTGGATGTAGTTACTTAAAGCATCATCCATCTCATCTAAGATGTCACCAACTTCATCTTTATACTTTTTAGGTAAAAAGCCGATAATTCGCTTAGGCAGACGCTCGCCATCTTTAAGTAAATAGAATAATACGAACGGTACGACAATCAAGATAATTAAGAAACTAGCAATCATACCTAGGTAAGTCGTAATATGACTAGCGACATTTGATAAAATCTCGGTAATACGACTCTCAATACCCTCTAGCCATTCTGTGATTGCTTGCTCATCAGGTGAGAACCGGTTAAACCAATCACTTTCCTGAACAGCTAATAAAAATTGATTTGCTTCATTAATAAACTCTGGAACTTGAGTTGTTAGATTTTCAAACTGTTGTTGAAGCTCTGGGTAAATGATAATAACCAGTGCTGTTAGAACACCTATGCCACCTAAGAACACGAGTAGTACGGCTAATGGTCGAGGCATTTTACGATCTAACAGGTCAACGACTGGCCGAGTCAGGTAATAGAGAATACCTGCAATAATGATAGGTGTAAAAATTGTTTGGGCTAGTACAAAAATTGGCTCAAATACAAATTGTACTTTTGTTGATAAGAAAATAATGAGCATGATGATAATTATTCCATACCCAATTCGGAACCATTTCCCGTTCGGCACACTGTCACCAACTCTCTAAAACATTATAGTAATCATTGTAATATACTAAAAATTGCTAGTCTATTAAAAACTAGATTATAGCTCCATTTTTTCCAAGTAGTTTGTGTTTTAAAACACAAAAAAACCGCGACCATTAATTAGTTCACGGTTTACCGAAATTCGATGCTTGTGATAGGAATTAATAACCAGGTCGATTTTGATCTAAAAAATTTCTAATTTCTCGTTTGCTGATTCCCATTTCTTTTGCTTTCTTCATTAAAATAACCCAGTCTCTATCTAATTGTTTTGGCGTTCCTTTCTCATAATAAGTCATCGTGACCATATTTCCTCCCCCAAACAGATGAGGCAGCAGTGCTATCATAGGTAGCCCCCTTAGACCACTTGCTTTGCGTCCCTTTTTTTCAAAAGGTTTGCCTTTATACTGCATCGAATTATTAACCTAATTTAATTGTAAATGGTTTTTAGTAAAAAAGTTACCCCCTTTTCATCCAAAAATTACCCGAAAATACTACTAAATATTCTAAAAATTTAGATATATTACATAATATTTGTCGAATTAAAAACGTTTTTGTTCCTCGATCCAGGCGTTGGCTTCTTGGTAAAGGTCATCTTTTATGTCAGATTTTGTCTCGGAATACTGACGTTTTAACTGTTTGACGTGGGTTGTCGAATAGCCATTTCTTCTTAATTCAGATTGGTATTCCTGAAATAATTTTTGATATGAAGTATCAATTTCTTCTTCTAGCTGAGTTGCCTTTTTTTCATATTTTAAAATGGTCATTCCTAAAGTGAGAGTGTTTGTATCTTTGTTATTTACTTCTGCTAAAATGTCTTCTTTCAAATCGTTTATGTAACTGAGTGTATCTTCGGTTAAACGTTCGAACTCGGATTTATATTTGGACTTGATTTGATTGACGTTCGGCTTGCTTAACCAAGCATCTTCAGCATTTAGCGTATCATCGACCCAAGGAGTTTTTTCTTCTTCGTCAGTTTCAAGTTCTGTTTCGACTTCATGGTGAAGGATTCGATCAACTTGCTGAAGACTATTGGTTACGATATAAAAAATAAAAATAGCTAATACTAATAGTAGCTTTCGCATGATTGTTCACTCAGCCTTTCTAGTCGGAGCGTTTAAACTTTTCTATCACATCTTCGTCAAAAAAAAGGGGTTTTATACCAACGGCAAAGGGGGAAATAACATAAATCTCGCCGTAATTTGACAAATTTCCTAAAACAGTCGCTAATTAAACAAATAGTGGGGCATATTAACCGTATCCTAACTCACAAGGCCTCATAGTATCTCATTTATCATTTTTGTCGATGCGATTTTTCGTGTAAAATGGTTTCGTGTATTGAATGACTATTCAAACTATTAAAAGACAAAGGAGTTTTTAAATTGAGTTCAGATAGTGGTCTGACGAGGAAGAAACTAAGTAAAACACTTAAACCACATTGGGTGTGGGCCATTGCACTTGGTTCATCGATTGGTTGGGGTTCATTTGTTCTTCCAGCTGATTGGATGCAAGGAGCTGGACCTCTAGCGGTTATCCTTGGTTTATCGATCGGTGCTGTATTAATGGCAATTATCGCGATTAGTTATGGTGTATTAATTCGAAATTATCCCGTTTCAGGTGGGGAATTTGCTTACACGTTTTTAGGTTTAAACCGTGTACATGCTTATATTAGTGGTTGGTTTTTAACATTAGGTTATATATGTATTGTCGCCTTAAATGCGACAGCTTTTGCCTTAATGCTTAAATTCGTATTTCCTGATTTTATACAGAATATGAAAATGTATTCCATCGCAGAATGGGATGTATACTTCACAGAAGTTATTGTGGTTACGATTTTAGTGGCATTCTTTACTTACTTAAATATTAAGGGATCAGGATTATCTGGTCGCATGCAATTTATTTTTGTTATGATTTTAGTTGTCGGTGTATTTGGCTTAACTGGACTAATGACAACAAATGTTGATGCATCATTTAGTAATATGACACCATCCTTTGACCCCGATGTGTCACCTTTAGCAGCTGTTTTAGCAATGGTTGCCATTGCACCGTTTGCATACGTTGGTTTTGATAACGTTCCACAGGCGGCAGAGGAATTTAAATTCTCAGCTAGAAAAAGTTTAGGACTCATCATGATGGCGCTACTATTCGCAGCTATTATTTATTCTTTAATGATTATGACAACTGCACTAGGCGCTCCTTGGCAAGAAACTTCTAATGCTGGATTGCAGTGGGGAACAGGTACGGTTGTTGAAGACGTATTAGGTACAGGTGGATTAATCATCTTAGTCATTGCGTTATCGATGGGGATTTTCACAGGTTTAAACGGTTTCCTCATCTCTGCAAGTCGTGTGTTATTTGCGATGGCACGAGGTAAAGTTTTACCAGACGTTTTCTCAAGACTTCATTCTAAACACAACACGCCATACTTTGCGATTATTTTCGCAGCTCTTGTTGCGATCATCGCGCCTTGGTTTGGACGTGAAGTGCTGGGTTGGATAGTCAATATGTCATCTGTTGGTGTCGCAATCGCGTACTTCTATACATGTTTTACAGCGTATAAGTTATTGAAGTGGAACAAAGATGGTGCGGAATTTGATGAAACGCTTCATATTGTTTCACCTGGGAAGAAGTTTATAGCAATGTTAGGTATGGTATCAAGTATTGGTTTCTTAGTACTACTATTATATCCAGGGTCGCCTGCAGCTTTAGGTGCTGAATCATTTTGGGCATTACTTATTTGGATTATCCTAGGTTTGCTCTTTTACTTAATCAGACGTAAAGATTTAAACAGTTATGACCGTGAAGATTTAGCTTATTTAATCTTAGGTAAAGATAAATTTAAACTCACAGATAAAGAAGATTAATTGAAAATCCACCGGGGCTCCGGTGGATTTTTTTGTTGAGACAGGCTCGGTGGGGGGCTCACCCGCTGGAGAGTGAAACAGGCCCGGTGGAAGAGCAAACGTACCCGCTGGAGAGTGAAACAGGCCCGGTGGAAGAGCAAACGTACCCGCTGGAGAGTGAAACAGGCCCGGTGGAAGAGCAAACGTACCTGCTGGAGAGTGAAACAGGCTCGGTGGAAGAGCAAACGTACCCGCTGGAGAGTGAAACAGGCTCGGTGGAAGAGCAAACGTACCCGCTGGAGAGTGAAACAGACCCGCTGGAAGAGGGGACTCACCCGCTGGAAAAAGACAAAACCCTCATCAAGTAATTTTTTTCATAAAAAAACAACTCACGGAACATCTCCGTGAGTTGTGATCCTTACTATTGTAATGCGTTAACAGCGTTTAAGTGGCCGTTACCAAATAACTTTTTATCTTGTCCGTTAACTTCTTCAACGCCATCTTTAAGCAGTTCGCGTTTAACTTGTGCTGGTGAAAGTTCACCATTGTTTTGATCAATGATTAGACCAGCAACAGCTGAGACTTTAGGTGTTGCCATGGACGTACCAACGCTGAAGTAGTAACCATCATTAGAAAGGTTGTCAGCGCTTAGGTTGAATTCCAAAATATACATTTGATTATCTAAATACTCATCTAAACGACCTTCAGCAGCATACTGATCATATAAGCGAGTATCGCCACCAACAGTTGCAATGTCAACTTGACCTGCCCCGTAGTTAGAGTAAACCGCTAATACATCGTTTGGACCAGTCGATGAAACATTTACAACGTTAGACAGTTGAGCTGGAACTGTTTTACCTGTGCCGCGGAATTCAACATTTTCACTTCCGTACGCACTATTTAAGTAGTCCATCACTTGATTATTGTTGCTTAAGTCAAGTCCGTCGTTACCCGCTGCAACGACAACAACAGATCCTTTGCTTTCAGCGTATTTAGCAGCACGTTGATAAGCAACATAGTCTGCTACATCGTTACCTGCATTTTCCCATTTTCCATCTTCATTTTTAACGAATGTTTGACCGAAAAGGTCCCATCCGCCAAGGCTCATCGATAATACATCAGAACCATCATCAGCAGCTGAAATCATAGCATCATAAATCCAAGCCGATTCAGCTGAGCTAGTACCAAATACACGGTATGCACGTAGACCTAAGTCTGGTGCTACACCTAGCATACCGTTACCAGCACCAGCAATTGAGCCAGATACGTGGCTACCATGACCGTGGAGGTCTACAAAATTATCTGGGTCACCAGTTTCATCTGGCTCCGTTCCTTGGAATCCACCTTCAGGAACAAAGTTTTTAGACCCATCAACTAGGTTCGGTGCTAAGTCTTGGTGAGTAGGGTTAATCCCCGTATCAATAACAGCTACGACTGTATCATGAGAACCTGTGTGCTCCGCAAAGCTTGCACCGTTTTCAGTGATGCGCTGAATGTCCCACTGGATTGGCCAGAATCCTGGCATTTCCATTCCAGCTTCATCTAAAAGGTCGCCATTAAGGTCGCCTAAAAGATCTCCATTGAGGTCACCGTATAAATCACCATACAGGTCACCATTTAAATCTCCTAAAAGATCACCTGATAAATCTAAATCACCATTGAATTCTACCGATTCTTGTTCAGGTAAGTCCCAAGAAAGTGAAGGGCTTGCTGCTTGTACAGCTTTAAAACCTTTAATTTGATTTAGGTCGCCTTCAGTTCCTTTAACCTGATAATAACCAATTTCAGGTACTTCATAAACAATTTCTGCATCTGTTAAGGACAGATCACCTTTGAATTGTTCTACTTTAGCATTGTTTTTCAGAACAACAGAATAGTAATCTTCTTCTGCATCTGCACCTAAAGTAGTGAATGACATGGCTGCGATTGCGATTGCTGCAACCATTGCAATAATCCATTTACGCATTAAGTTTCCTCCCCCTTAAATAATTTTCTTACACTTAATTTAATTCTTTAATTTATCAAAATTTACCTACCGACTTTAGTTGTATTTCTTTCCTGGGTCGATAGACTCATAACAATGAATTATTATTAAATAATAATAATTCTAAATTTGTGATAAAATATGATTAATAAGAGCGATTTTTTGGCTTATTTTCAAAAAAATTTATCAACCATAAACCTATTGTATTAACTATACAACTATAATAAAATAAAAATTGACCTCGATCATAAAGGGTTATTTAGACGCTATCTTTTTATTTGCCTCTCACATTTGTGGGAGGTCTTTTTTTTATCTTTTTTTAGCTAAACTAAAAGGCTCCACTTAACGTGCAGCCCTTACTATATATTGAGATTAATTCAATTGAACATCTTCTTCTATATAAGCTTGATCTTTAAAATCTATGTGACCTTGCCCAGAAGTTAAATTAACTAACCAGTCGTTACAACTCTCTGCTTCTGAAATAGGAGCATAAATATTAAACGTTACTTGATCAAGATACTCAATTTTTTTTAATAAGAAAGAACTATTCCTCAACTCATTTTCAACTTTTCCAATCAGATGATAGTCAACTTTTAGTTGAATGTGCTGCATTAGTGAGCGACGGACAATGCCAACAGCTTTTATAGCTTCCGATGTAGAGCTAGAATAAGCGCGGATTAATCCGCCTGCACCTAATTTAATGCCACCAAAGTAACGGGTCACAATAATGGTTGTATCTTTAAGGTCCATTTGTTTCAGAACTTCCAGCATGGGAACGCCAGCAGTTCCGCTAGGTTCGCCGTCGTCATGGGCTTTTTGAGTTAAGTTTTGTTCGCCAATCATATAGGCCGAGCAGTTGTGTGTCGCGGATTTATGTTCTTTTTTGATTTGTTGAATGAATTCTTGTGCTTCTTCTTCCGTTTCAGTGCGTTTGACGTGTCCGATGAAACGAGACTTTTGAATTTCGATTTCATGTGAACCTTCTTCTTTTATTGTTAAATAATGTTCAAGCATATGCATGGCTCCTCTCAAATTTTATTATAAAGAAGTAGTATTTAAAGAGCAAAGTGTGTATTCGACATAATTTAATGATAAAATATGACTATAACCCTCGTGAAAAAAGTCTGATACTCGAATGGATATAGACACATTGGAGGAATTGTAATGTCGGTGACGAAAGAAAATGAACGCGCACTTGACCAGGTCATCGAAGATATGATGGACGTGGTTAACAACAGTAAGCAAGAAGTTTTTGAAATCGGAGAAGAGTCACGAAAACAACAAGAAGTTTTAACGAGCGAAGTGAAGGAAATTAAGCAAGAAGTAGAGAATATTATTAAAGAGAGTGATGAATTAGAGAGACGACTTAAGGCCTCAAGAGTACGGTTATCAGAAGTGAGTAAGCATTTTGACCAGTACTCAGAGGAGGAAGTGCGCAAAGTTTATAATAGTACACACGAGCTGCAGACTCAGCTTGTGGTCCAACGGCAGAAGGAAGTGGCGTTAATTAAACGCCGTGATGATCTTGAGCAACGGATAAAAGCATTAACGAACAATGTTGAACGTGCTGAAAAATTGATGAGTAAAATTAATGTTATATCAACCTATTTACAAGAAGATTTTAAAGAAGTGAATCAAGCACTAGAATCGGCAAAAGAAAAGCATGAGTTTGGCCTGCAGATTATTGAAGCTCAGGAAGAGGAGCGTCGTAAACTTTCTCGTGAAATTCATGATGGGCCAGCGCAAATGTTAGCCAATGTGTTGATTCGTTCTGATATAGTAGATAAAACGATTAAACAAAAAGGAATCGATGAAGCGGTTAAAGAGATCCGAGAGATGAAAGAGATGGCTCGAAACGCTTTATATGAAGTGAGACGAATTATTTATGATTTACGGCCGATGGCTTTGGACGACTTAGGACTTGTTCCGACATTACGAAAGTATCTAACAACTGTTGAAGATTATCATAATTTAAAAGTTCAGTTTGACGTAAGAGGTAAGGAAATGCGTTATGGGCAAAAGTTTGAAGCCGCTGTATTCCGTATGGTGCAAGAAGCTGTGCAAAATGCGTTGAAGCATGCGGAAGCGAGCTTAATTAAAGTTTTATTCGAAACCACCCAGCATCAGTTAAATGTCATCGTCATTGATGATGGGGTTGGATTTGACCAAAGTGAAAAGAAAAATCAGTCATTTGGCTTGATTGGTATGAGAGAACGAATAGAAATGTTAGACGGCGAGTTAAAAGTTGAATCTCAAATAGGAGATGGCACTAAGGTTAAAATTTCTTTACCAATTGTTTACGAAGGTTAAAATGAAAAAGCTAGTCATGTATACTGAAACTGGAAATGGAAACTGGGAGGTTTAATGATGGGAACAAGGATCGCGTTAATAGATGACCATAAATTATTCCGCGAAGGTGTAAAGCGGATTTTAGAATTTGAAGAGGGCTTCGAAGTTGTAGCAGAAGGGAATGATGGGTCTGAAGGGGTTCAGATCGTCAATCAGACAAACCCTGATATTGTGATTATGGATATCAACATGCCAGGAATTAATGGCGTTGAAGCCACTCGAGAACTAATCGAACAATTTGAAGACTTACGCGTGATTATTTTATCGATACATGATGATGAATCCTATGTCACACATGCCTTACAATCAGGCGCACTAGGGTACATGTTAAAAGAAATGGATACAGACGAGCTCGTGAACGCTATTAAAATTGTTAGCGAAGGCGGCTCATACGTTCATCCAAAAGTTACACATAATTTAGTGAGAGACTATCACCGTTTAGCGTTAAGTGGGTCTAAGTCAGGCAATGAAACGCAGACAAGCAGTTATTTTCAGCCAGTAGAATATCGCAAACCACTTCATTTGTTGACACGACGTGAATGTGAAGTATTGCAACTTATGGCTGATGGCCAAAGCAACCGAGGAATTTCCGAGACACTCTATATTAGTGAAAAAACAGTAAAAAACCACGTCTCAAACATTTTACAAAAAATGAATGTGAACGACCGCACCCAAGCTGTAGTGACAGCGATTAAAAATGGGTGGGTTGAAGTTAGATAGTTAAAATCCGCCGGAGCTCCGGCGGATTTTTTGATATTTGGCTGAGTGTTCAAAAGAAGGGTATTAGTGCTCAAAAGGAAGCATTAAGTGCTCAAAAGAGGAAAATGACTGCTCAAAACAAGGAAAATAGTGCTCAAAACAAGTAAATTAGTAGTCAAAAGAAGATCTAAGTTCCAAAATTTTTTCGCAAATATCTTCATTCTATAGTAAAATTAAACTAAACAATTAGAGAGGGGTGAAGTCATGAAAACTGTAGTCGTGACGGACAGTACAGCTTACATACCGGAAGAGCAGTTGAAGGAATTGAACATCCATGTTGTTCCGCTTTCTGTGACGTTTGGACAAGAGTCGTACCGTGAGCTTTATGATATTACGACGAAAGAGTTTTATGAAAAAGTTCGCCAGTCGGACGAGCTTCCTAAAACGTCGCAGCCTTCAATTGGTGATGTTCTGACAAAGTATGAAGAACTGGCGCAAGAGTACGATGCAATTATATCTATTCATTTATCAAGTGGTGTTAGTGGTACTTATCAGGCGGCGGTTTCGGCTGGGCAATCTGTTGAGGGTGTCGAGGTGTATCCTTACGATTCTGAAATTAGCTGTATGGCGCAAGGTTTTTATGTGTTGCGTGCGGCTGAAATGGCGCAACAAGACAATGGGCCAGAGGCGATTTTAGAAGCGATGGATGACATTAAAAAAGAAATGCGTGCCTACTTCATGGTAGATGACCTCAGTCACTTGGCGCGTGGCGGTCGTTTGAACGGCGCTCAGGCAATGGTTGGAAGCTTACTTCAAGTAAAGCCAATCCTTCATTTTGAAGATAAAAAAATTGTTCCATTTGAAAAAATTCGCACAAGCAAAAAGGCGTATAAGCGAATGGAAGAGTTACTGAAAGAAACCGCGGACCAGGCGGAAGAGGTCAAAGCTTGCATTATCCATGCAGAGCGTGAAGAAAAAGCGATCAAGTGGAAAGAAGAGCTTGAGGACAAATTCCCGAATGTTAATTTTGAAATTAGTTATTTTGGTCCTGTCATTGGAACGCACTTAGGAGAAGGCGGAATGGGCCTTTTCTGGTACAAAGTTAAATAAGTTTGCAATTATATTTATCATTATATCCAATCAGACAGGTCACTTATCTGTCTGATTTTTTATGGAGGTATGCCTATGGATGCTAACCAATTTTCAGGAAAACTTCTATTAAAACATGAGTGGAACTTGGATGATGAGTTGTTTGAGTTATGGCTTCAGAAAAAGTGGATTCAAGAAGTGCCTGGAATCGTTCGAAAGTTTGGGGTGACGATGTGCCAGCGGTGTTTTAATACTGAGAAAAAATACTTTGGCCTTATGCCGGGTGACATCACCTATTGCCGAAAATGTGTTGCAATGGGGCGGTTGAGTGAGCGTGAGCCTCTTTACAGGTGGTCGGGGCCTGAAAATGAGCTCGAACCTATCCCCAACAGCTGCGCTTGGGAAGGGAAATTGACCCCACTTCAAGAAGAGGCAGCCCATGCTATCGTGAGAACAATTCAAACAAAAAAGAGACTTCTCATCAGTGCCGTTTGTGGCGCAGGTAAAACTGAAATGCTCTATAAAGGAATCGAATACGCCGCCGAGCATGGCCTTCGCCTTTGCATCGCAACGCCTAGGCAAGATGTTGTTAGAGAACTAGCACCAAGGTTAAGACGAGATTTTCCTAGTTTAACGTCAGCTGCTCTTTATGGTGACTCAACGGAACGAGACCACGGGGCACACCTCGTCATCGCGACCACCCACCAAATGCTCCGTTATCAAAACGCCTTCGATGTCATTATCGTTGATGAAGTCGATGCCTTCCCTTTTCATAAAGACCGATCACTGCCAAAGGCTGTCAATCGTGCGCTAAAACCCAAACACGCTCTTATCTATTTAACCGCAACCCCTAGATTCAACCTAAAACTTCAAACCGCATTAAAATTGATTCCAACCGTCTCCATCCCTATGCGTTACCACGAACACCCACTACCTGTTCCAACGTTTAAACGCGTCCACCAACTAGAAAAACAACTGCAAGCATACGAATTACCAAAGTTAATACTCGATTGGATTGAAGAACGTAAGGGAAGACGTTTTTTACTATTCACTCCAACAATCGAACTTGCCCAAACCCTTTCTCAATCACTCAGTATTCCCTATGTCCATTCGGAAAGCCCTGACCGTAAAGAACTCGTGATGAAATTTCGAACCCATCAATTAAATGCGTTAATCACCACAACGATTTTAGAGAGAGGCGTGACATTTCCGTCGATTGATGTAGCGGTATTGTTAGCTGACCATCATGTGTTTGATGAAGCGGCACTTGTTCAAATTGCTGGACGAGTGGGGCGCAGCGCGGATGATCCGACTGGTGACATTACATTTTTTTACGAACAAAAAACCAATGCGATGGTAGCCGCGAGGCAATACACACGGATAAAAAATAAAGAAGCACAAAGGAAGCGATGATATGCACTGCTTAATCTGTTTTCGTGACATAACGGAAGCGACGACTTGGCAGAATTTATGGACCGTTAAAGAGAAAAATATTTGTGACGACTGTGAATCAAAATTCGAAAAAGTCAAGGGTTCAACACTATGTGAAAAATGTATGAAGCCAGTTTCAGAAGAAGTTAACCTTTGTGGTGATTGTTATGAATGGCAAGAGCGTTTTCAACAAGATCCTTTAATCCAAAACGTGTCCATTTTCACTTATAACGACTATATGAAAGACGTCATGGCGTGCTTTAAATACAGAGGAGATTATGAGTTAGTTCATGTGTTTAAAGAAGCCATCAAGGATACTTTCAGCGAACATTTCAAACATTCATTTCAACTCGTCCCAATTCCCTTAAGCGACGAACGACTATCCGAGCGTGGCTTTAACCAAGCCGAAGCGCTCGCACAACTGATTGATCTACCAATTTACAACGTTTTAAAACGAACCCATTCCGAAAAGCAATCAAAGAAATCCAAACTAGAGCGCCTGACGTCTAAAAATCCTTTTCGAGCTAATCATCCGATCTCCGGAGATGTATTAATAATCGATGACATTTACACAACTGGTACAACCTTACGACAAGCTGCACAAACACTAATTGACCATGGCGCAACAACCGTTTCCTCATTAACTTTAATCAGAAGCTAAAAAATTACACAAACCTACTTTGTGATTCGTTCTTTTTGCCGATATAATAGAAAGAAGAATATACGGGGAGGATCCATTATGGGAGATTTAGCGAATTGCCCTCGCTGTGGCGCATTGTTTTTAAAAGGGCCATTGGACGTTTGTCAAAATTGTTATCAAGAGGAAGAAGAAAAGTTCGATTTAGTCTATCAATTCATTCGTCAAAAGAAAAATAGAATGGCGACTGTGCTTGAAGTTTCAAGTGAGACTGGTGTTGAGGAAAAGTTGATCATGAAGTGGGTACATCAAAAAAGACTACATCCAGCTCAATTTCCGAATTTGACATACCCTTGTGAAAGGTGCAGTAACCCGATTCGTGAAGGGAAGCTGTGCAAAGACTGTGCGGATGAGTTGAAAGAAGGTTTTAATGATGAACAACCGAAGACCATTGCTGAGAAAGAAGCAGAGTATGAGAAAAATAGAGCCTATATCAATGTTTCAAAATGGGAATCATAAACACTTAAACTTTTTAATTTATATCCGATATATAATATAGAGAGAATGTTCGTAAAAGAGGTGAATCGAAAGTGAAGGTAAATCCAACAAACGGTTCGAACCTAAACGTGTATAAGCAACAGCTTCAAAAGCAAGATGACACCAAACAAACCCAGAAAACTCAAGATAAAATAGAAATCTCAAATCAAGCGAAGAAGCTACAAGAAGGCAATAGCTTAGTAGAAGCTCGTCAGGAAAAGGTTCAGAACTTAAAACAACAAGTTCAAGACGGCAACTATGACATAGACCCTAAGAAAACGGCAGAGAAAATGATTGATTTTTGGACGAATAAACAGGTTTAAGGAGAGGATCCTTTGTCTATCCAAGCCATTACTGAGCACTTAGAGAAGTTGTATCAGTTGAATGAAAGCTTGCTAGCTTTATCAAAAGAGAAAACGGAGCTAGTGAAGAAAAGCAAGATCGATGAGTTCAATGATCTATTAATGAAAGAACGTAAACACGCTCAAGGAATTGAACAAGTCGAAAATAAGCGTATGAAACTAACGGACGACTGGTTTCAACAACACGCACCCGACGCAGAAGAACAGACAATCAGTGAACTAATAGAACGTATAGAAGATGAGTCAGAAAAAGAACGTTTGCAGACGATTTATGAGAAACTGATTTACAACCTAGCTGATTTAAAAAGTCAAGAAGCGTTAAATCGAGATTTAATTCAACAATCGTTACAGTTTATTGAATTGTCTCTAGAAATGTATCAGCCTGAGACGAAAAACATTAATTATGACAAGAAGCAGGCAAAGCAAGGATCAAAATCGAATTCTTCCGTTTTTGATTCGAAAGCATAGAGTTTTTAACAGAGGAGCGAATTGATCATGGCTTCAACATTTCATGGCTTAGAGATTGCGAGACGCGCATTATTCACGCAGCAATCGGCTTTAAAAACGACTAACCATAATATAGCGAATGCGAATACAGAAGGCTACTCCAGACAACGCGTGGAATTTAGCCAAACAAGCCCATTTCCTTCACCGGGACGTAACAGACCAGAAATACCAGGTCAGATGGGAACGGGTGTCGAAGCAGGACAAGTTGAGCGCGTGCGCGATGAGTTTTTAGATTACCAGTATCGTATGGAAAACAATAAAAGCGGTTATTGGAGTTCGCGTGCTGATTCATTAAGCCGTATGGAAGATTTACTGAACGAACCGACTGATGAAGGATTAAATGAAGTCATGGATCAGTTTTGGCAAGGTCTTCAAGACGTAGCGACGAATCCGGAAGATGAAGGAGCTAGACGTGTCGCTGTTGAGAGAGGCGTTGCTGTGTCGGATACGTTTAATTATTTAAACAACCGATTAAGCGATGTTCAAAACGAACTTAAAAATCAAATGGACCAAAGCACAACACAAATTAATGATTTACTAGCCGAGATACAAGGTGTAAACGAACAAATCGGTCGAATCGAGCCCAACGGCTATCTACCAAACGATTTATACGATAAACGTGATCAGTTAGTCGATGAGCTTTCACAACATGCCAATATTGTGGTAGGTACCGAGCCTAGTGGTGGTAACGCGAACCCAACGGCTGAGGGAAAGTATACAATTAAACTAGCAGATGCTGAAGGAAAAGCCTTAGAAGATTCAGAGGGTAATAGTATTGATTTGTTAAATGCCGATAATGACATGCTACATGTAAATGTTGACTACACAGATGTCGATGGTGAGGAAGTTGTATCTGGTATAAATGTTGTTGAATTAGACGATGAAGGTGAAGTTGTTTCAACGGAACACGAATTATCTGTTGGCGAATTCAACTCTCCAGGAGAGCTAAAAGGCCTGATCGAGTCACATGGTTATGAAGACGGAGGCGAGGTTAAAGGCATTTATTCAGATCAAATTAGTGAATTGGATGACCTTGCTCAAGCATTTGCAGTTGCCTTTAACGAACAGCATCAACAGGGATACGATCTAGATGGTCAACAAAACCCTGATTTAGAATTTTTTACATTTAATGCTGATAACGCTGCAGGTTCTATCAGTGTTTCAGACCAATTAAAAAATGACGAGCGTTTACTAGCAGCTTCTGGAGACGGCTTCCCGGGAGATGGTAGCAACGCAGATTTATTAGCTGGAATTAAAGATATGACTCTTGGAGCTGACAGTGCGATTGGCGAACAGAGTATTCAAAAGTTCTACGAAGGTATGATTGGTGACTTAGGTGTTCAAGCCCAAGAAGCTAATCGAATGGCTGAGAATAGCGATGTATTAAAGCAGTCGGTTGAGGAAAACCGTGAATCCGTTAGTGGCGTTTCACTCGACGAAGAAATGGCTAACATGATTCAATTCCAACATGCTTATAATGCAGCAGCTAGAAGTTTAACGACAGTCGACGAAATGCTTGATCGAGTTATTAATCAAATGGGAATCGTCGGAAGGTAGGTGAATAATCATGCGCGTCACACAGTCAATGTTAAATAATAATATGTTAAGAAATATTAGCCAAAGTTACTCGAGTATGGATAAATACATGGACCAACTATCTACGGGTAAAAAAATTAACCGCCCGTCAGATGATCCAGTTGTTGCCATGAAAGGGGTCAACTATCGTTCGGAGTTAACAAAGGTTGAACAATTTGAGCGAAATATTTCTGAAGTTCATAACTGGATGGATAATTCGGACGAATCGTTAAACGAATCTAACCAGGCGTTACAGAGTGTTCGCGAATTATTAGTCCAGGCAAGTAACGATACATATGAAGAAAATCAGCGCGACAATATTGCGGAAGAAGTTTCTGAGTTACGTGATCACTTGGAAGACTTAGCGAATACGAAGGTTAACAACAAGTATATTTTTAACGGTACGAATACGTTAGGTAAGCGAGTTGAAGATGGGAATGTCGATGAAACGAATAATAGCGCAGTTAATATTGAAGTCATGGACGGCGTGACTTTGCAGGCAAACGTTAACCCAGAGAATGTTTTTAGTCAGGATTTATTTGATGATTTACAAGAAATCGAGGACGCTCTACGCAACCCTGATACAAGGGGCGATGATTTAGACGAATTCATTGATGTCGTTGATGGCCATTCTCAAAATCTCGTGAACGAGCGTGCCGATTTAGGTGCTCGTATGAACCGTGTAGAAATGATCGAAGACCGACTAGGTCAGCAGAAAGTTTCAACTAACAAATTGTTGTCGGATAACGAAGATGCTGACATTGAAGAGGTCATTATGAACCTAAAAATGCAAGAAAGTGTTCACCGAGCATCACTAAGTGCCGGTTCACGAATCATCCAACCAAGTTTAATTGATTTCTTAAGATAAGACTATCTGTCGCAATACAGATAGTCTTTTCACATAAGAAAGGCGTTGAGAAAGATGCAGTTTCCACAAATTCGAATGCAATCACAAATGGCGTTAGTCGGAATTAATTCGACGCAAGGGAAGCAAACGATTCAACAACCAGAGGCAGAATTATCAATCCAGCAGCCAAAAGCAGAAGTCATGATTAATAGAAGGCCGCCTAGACTAACCATTGATCAATCCCAAGCCTGGAGTGATATGGGGTTATATGGAGCGTTAGAAGCAACCGAACGTAACGCCCAAGAGGGAGAGCAAGCCTGGCTTCAATCCATTGCCAAAAAATCACAAGAAGGCGATCAACTCATGAAAATCGAACAAGATGGCAACCCCATTGCATCAATTTCAAAAAACAACGCTTATGAACCGATGAAAGAATTTAATGTAGGCTGGATTCCATCACATTTTTCAGTGAAAACAGACTATGACCCAGGTGAATTAAATATTAACGTGAAACGAAATGAACCGATCATTCAAGCACAACCACAAAAACCAGTAATTAACTACGAACGTGGACAAGTTGAGACCTATTTAAGACAAGAGAATGATTTACAAATTGACGTTGAAATTTAGAAAAGGCGGGAGACTATGAACATTAATACCGTACATTTTGGCGAAATTGAATTAGACGAATCAAAAATTATAAATTTTGAAAATGGCATCCCTGGATTTCCAATACAAAAAGAATTTGCCTTAATCGATATTGAAGGAAATCCCACATTTCAAGTTTTACAAGCCATCCACAACGAGGAACTCGCATTTATCGTTACAGATCCGTTTTTAATTTATAAAGACTATGAATTTGATTTAGATGACCAAGTACTTGAACAACTTGATTTACATACGAATGAACATCTGGTCATTAGATGCATGATCACCGTTCAACAACCATTTGAACAATCGACGATTAACTTAAAAGCGCCAATCATTATTAATAAACAGAAAAAAGCAGCTAAACAAGTCGTTTTAAACGAAGAACAATACACTACAACACATCCGATTCAAGTTAAAGGAGGGGAGTAAGATGCTAGTCTTAACACGAAAAGTCGGTGAATCGATCCAAATCGGAGAAGACATTACGGTTAAGGTATTAGAGGTCGAAGGCGAACAAATCAAACTAGGCATCGACGCTCCCCGCGACGTAGATATCTATCGATCAGAAATCTATCAACAGATCCTGGAGGCCAACCAACAAGCCTCACAGACGAAAAATTCCATTAATCTACTAAAAAATTTAAAAAAAGACTAAACTCCCTTTAAAACGTGTCGATATTAATATTAGTGGTGGAACTAATGTCGGCCGACTTAAGTTTCATGAACAAAGTCACAAGGACGTGACGAAAAAACAATTCAGGGAGGAATTTTACAATGAGAATTAATCACAACATTGCGGCGTTAAACACGCACAACCAATTAACAAACAACCAGAACAACACACAAAGCTCACTTGAAAAACTATCTTCAGGTCTTCGCATCAACCGCGCAGGCGACGATGCAGCAGGCCTAGCAATTTCCGAGAAAATGCGTGGTCAGATTCGTGGTTTAGACCAAGCAACTCGTAACGCACAAGACGGTATTTCATTAATCCAAACAGCCGAAGGTGCTCTTAACGAGTCACACTCAATCCTACAGCGTATGCGTGAACTTTCTGTACAATCTGCCAACGATACGAACACTGCTGAGGACCGTGCAGAGCTTCAGAAAGAAGTTGATCAGTTATCTCAAGAACTTTCACGTATTGGTGATAACACTGAATTTAACACTCAAAAATTACTTAGCGGAAATTTTGAAGGCACACTTCAAATTGGCGCTAATGAAGGACAGAACTTATCCTTAGATGTACAGGATATGAGAGGGTTAGAATTAGGAGTAGCAGGTGATGCAAAAGTTGATGTTGCTTCTTCAGTAACTGATGGAGGAGACACTACTACAGACATCGCTGAAGGCACTTATTCTATCAAGGAAAATGATGCTGGAAACTACAATATGATTGATTCGGATGGTCAGGTCATTGCAGAAAGCGAAGATGGTGGGGCAACTTATACTGCTACAAATGGTGATGATACAATTAACTTCGGTGAAGAGCCTGCTAACGTTACAAGTGGAACTATTACTGTAGACTCTGGTGGTGAGGTAGAAGCTACAGGATCAGTTGAAAACGATGCACTTCAGGCAGGGACATATACTTTTGATTCTGGTAACAACGCCCTAACGGATGAAAATGGGGATGTCGTTGCAACAACCGAAGATGGAGAAACATTTGAAACTTTAGATGGTAGCGAGATTAGTTTCGAGAATGCATTAGAAAACGGAGACGAACTTAATGTTGGCGGAACCGATATCTCTACACACAAAGCTGCAAATGAAGCTATCTCAACAATTGATGAAGCACTTCAATCAGTATCAGAAGAAAGGTCTAAATTAGGTGCATTCCAAAACCGTTTAGAACATACTATCAACAACCTTTCAGCTTCTTCTGAAAACCTAACAGCAGCTGAATCTCGTATTAGAGATGTCGATATGGCTAGTGAAATGATGGAATTTACTAAAAACAACATTCTTTCTCAAGCGTCTCAATCGATGCTAGCTCAAGCCAATCAACAACCTCAAGGAGTACTTCAGTTACTTCAATAATAAGTTATTTACAAAGGCGATCTCGTTTAGAGGTCGTCTTTTTATTTTGTGAAAAGACTTAAAAGAATCATAGAATTGCCGATATAAATAAAAAAGGACGAAAGGGAGTTGCTGATAGTGAATATAGACTCTATTTTGACGAATTCTCAACTCCTGCAGGGATCGGGGACGATAGGGCGACAGGACATTGAACAGACAAAGGCAAAACCGAAATTGCAGGCGATTCAAGATGAAGGGGCTTCACAGCGTGAAACTAGTGAGGAGTTATCAAAGGAACGTGCCAAGGAACTGGTTGATGGCTTAAACGAATTTTTAGAACCAATGGATACGTCTTTGAAGTATGAGTTTCATGATAAATTGGACAGGTATTATGTATCGATTGTCGATCAGAATACAGACGAAGTCATAAAAGAAATTCCTCCTAAGAAAATGCTTGATGTGTATGCTGCAATGGCTGAGTTTATGGGCTTTATTGTCGATGAGAGAATATAAAGGTGGTGTGAGTTATGATTGGAAATAACAGCATGAGGATTGGCGGTTTAGCAACGGGTATGGATATTGATACCATGGTAGAAGATTTAATGAAAGCTGAACGTATCCCAATGAACAAAATGGAGCAGGATCAAACATTATTGACTTGGGAGCGTGATGCGTATCGTGAAGTGAACTCAAAGTTATCAGAGTTTGATTCGTTATTCTCAGATTTGACGAAGAGTAGAACCTATGAATCTAAGAGTGCTTCTTCTACAAATGAACAGGTGTTATCCGCAACAGCTACTCGTCAAGCGAGTGAGAGTTCTTTTAACGTAGAGGTTGATGAACTCGCTTCAAAAGCGATGAATTATAGTCAGGGAGCCATCTCTAATGGTGAAGGAATTGACCCGGAAAAGGCACTTAAAGATACAGACTTAAAAAATAATTTAGTGACAGGTGAACTAGAGTTTTATACGTATAATGAGAATGGTGATGAAGTAGCTCATTCTGTACAAGTTGAAGAGACGGACTCTTTAAATGATGTGTTTAATAAAATTTCGGATGCGACAGATGGTGGTGTCCGTGCGTTTTATGATCAAAATTCGGATCAAGTATTCCTAGAAAGAACTGAGACTGGAAATTTTAATAAGGATGATACAAGATTTTTAGGTGCTGAGATTGGTTTTAATGGCAGTACGAACTCTGGTTTTCTTACGGAGACATTAGAAATTAAAAATGGAGAGCAACAGGCTGACGGTAGTTGGGAGAAGGTCGAAGTCGGAGGAAAAGATGCGTCATTTAAGTATAATGGGATCGAGATGACTTCAAACTCAAATGATTATGAGATTGATGGTGTCGAACTTCAATTCAATGGCGTTGGTTCATCTAGCGTCAATGTGCAGAACGATGACGATGCGCTAATGGACAAAATTACAGGGTTTGTTGACAAATATAATGAAGTCGTTGATTTTGTTTCTGAAAAAACATCAGAGGAGCGTCACCGTGATTACCCGCCTTTAACTGATGCACAAAAAGAAGAAATGTCAGAACGTGAAATTGAGCTTTGGGAAGAAAAAGCCAAAAGCGGGATGCTACGTAGTGATTCAATATTAGAGCGTGGTCTATCTAGTATGCGTTCGGCTTTTTATTCAGTGGTCGATACAGGTGAGGATGGCCATAATCTATTAGCTGATATCGGGATTACAACATCTTCAAACTATCGAGATAATGGGAAACTTGAAGTTGATCGTGCAGAATTGCGTGCTGCAATTCAAGAAGATCCAGAAAAAGTGAAAAATCTATTGCATAATGATTCAGAAGGAGATAGCCGTGGGGTCATTAACCGTGTTCAAGATGAACTATCTGGTACAATGGAGCAAATTACGAACAAAGCAGGGAATGAGTTCCGTACCCAACAGCAATATAGTATGGGGCGTGAACTGATTTCAATGGCTGAACGTATGACAGATTTCGAACGTCGTATGACTCAGACGGAAAATCGTTATTGGCAACAGTTTACACAAATGGAAAAAGCGATTCAACGTATGAACCAACAATCTCAACAAATGATGAGTCAATTTGGTGGCGGACAGTAAACGTATTAAGGGGAGTGTTCGAGGATGAATTATAAAAAACCATACCAAACGTATCAGCAAAATTCAGTACAAACCGCATCACCTGGAGAGTTAACGTTGATGCTATATAACGGTTGCATTAAGTTTATCAGACATGCGAAGCGTTATATTGAAGAAGACGATGTTAAAAATAAAAATATTAATATTCAAAAAGCACAAAATATCATTAATGAGCTTATGGTAACGTTGAATCCAGACTATGAGATTTCCAAACAAATGATGCCTTTATATGAATATATGAGTCATCAATTAGTTCAAGCGAATTTAAAGAATGACACGGAAATTTTAGAAGAAGTAGAAGGTTTGGTTAGTGAATTCCGTGACACTTGGAAAGAAGTTATTAAATTGAACCGCCAAGAGCGTCAAGCGAGTGGTCATTAAGATGTCCATACTTACACAACTATATGACATGACAAAAAAGATGTATGAGAGATTTCAAGAAATTCAATCTGACGGCCAAAAGCGAGAAGAGCTAATTCAAGAATTTAATGACTTCTTAGATCAGAGGGAAACACTTATTAAACAGGTTTCGAAGTCTCAAACGGATGAAGAGAAACAGTTAAGCCGTGACCTCATATCTGTCGATCAAAAACTGCAAAATATTGCGCAAGAGTATTTTAACTCATTCAAAATAGAGTTGGGTAGTTTTAAACAGAAAAAAGCTCATAATAAAAAGTATATTAACCCTTATCAGCAATTATATGGTAATGGTGGTGCATATTTAGATCATAAAAAATGATGGACAAGTCAATGTCCATCATTTTTTAATAAAGTTGATTGATATACTGTAGGACGTAGTCTGCTAGAAGTTTTTCTTGGAATAATAGTTCAGGATTGTTTATGCGTACATCATTAACGAATATGTTTAAATCTTCAGTTACAATAAAGTGAATCACTACATCATTTATATCGTATTTATTAATACTTGAATCAAATTCCTGAGCAATATTAAGAGCATTTTTTTCAATAATATTAATATGCTCTGGTGTTAAATCAGATTGGTTTACAAAATTGTTTGTCAAAATTACAAAATTTTGTTCCGATTTAGAGTTATTAAATCTAGTTTGATTGTGAACAATGTCCCATTTATGATTCTTCGATACCTTGTGTAAGTGAACATTAATTTCGTAAGGTTCTTCATCCTTCAAATTTAAATTTGGATTCGAAAGAGCCATTTCTTCCTCGCTAATCTCTTTGAAATAGTCTTCAAGCCTGTATTTTAATGTAATAGAATTAACTTTTTCAGTTTTCCCTTTTATGGTTAAATCATATTCATCATTACCAGTTGAAGAGATATAATTTTTTCTAGATTTATATAATTTGACTGGTTTTAATACTATATTGTGATTTTGTTTTAAAAATTCTATAGTGGATTTCGCATCGTTGACCACAGCATATGGGACTACTAAATCCGAGCTTAGTTGGTTAAATAAAAACTTTCTGTCAGAAAAATCTGGATGATATTGATTTAATATAGGGATATGCTCAAAGTCTTCAAAAATCGAGTTAAAGATTTCATTATTTTGATTATTTAGGACACGATTAAAAATAACATCTGGGTATTCAACAATTACTTCATGCCAATCGTTATTCTCAAATAACTGTCCTCTGATTAACATTTGATCGATGTCGACGTCTTTGTGTGTAAAGGTATAGACATGGTACCCCGATTGTGCAGATTTTTCAGCCAAAGCTTCAGTAAACTCATCATGTTGTTTAATCGTAAAAATACCGATTGTTTTTTGGTCGAGCTTGCGAATAGGTAAAGTTGAATTTCTTGAATCAAAGAAATTTTTCAGGAAGTACCTTTCGTTGTATGCATTTGTATGGAATATTTGGTTTTCTGCTAAATACATTGCGTAATCAATTACTACTTCAGCTCTTTCATATTCATGTGCTTTTGTTTGAGGTCCTAAGTTAGCCTCATGGAGCCAGAAACGTCTGTTTTGATCGATGGCAATATCTAACCCCATTTCATCAATAGCAAAACCATGCATTGTATCTATTTGAAAAGATAGGTCTAAAGACAAGTATTCTAATTTATTTAATATATCCTTCCATGATTCATCAAATTCATCTTTCAGAAATTCATGTAAATTTAATAGATTATTATCTTGGTAGATTTGGATTTGATTACTTTTGGTACTCCCTTTTCTTGGGTACATTTTAGTAATTTGCCATTTGCCTTCGCCATTTTTTTGCATATGAGCTCTAAAGTCAAAAGGTTCTCCTTGTTTCGTTCTAAAATCAATGTACTGCTGAATCATATATTGTTTTTGTTTATTAAAAATAATCTGGTCTAACCAATCTGAGAAGTCATGAACATTTAGAATTCTACTTTTATCGTTACGAGAGATTTCAAATTTATCTTTTCGTTTAGTCACGAAATAAATGTGTTCACCACGTGCTCCTGAAATGGGTTTTAAAACACCTTTGTCAAAATACTTAAAGAATTCGAAAACAAGGCTCTTACTTTTCAACACCCGGAACGGGACGAGTAAATCCGCATAGACATTGTTTTCAACCATTTTTTTTGGTAAATATAATTTGTTTCCGAAAATAAATGATGTAAATGGAATTTTTCTTTTGAGTTTACGTTCAGTTCGACTTTGTTGTGTAATAGCTTTTGGAAATAGGTTATGTATAACATCTGGATAATTAAACTGCCCTTTTTTCCATTCATCATTCTCAAGATAATGGGCATTAATCGTCTCTTCACTTAAATCTACATCTTCTGAAGAGAAGTAAAAAATGGGACAACCTTTCTTTTTAGCGTGTTTATCTAGAGCTAAAATTCTTTCCTTGGAATAGCTAGTTAACGGATTTTGTTTATCGTTATATACTCCAATGGATATAGTTTTAAAATCTTTATAACCAATTTGCTGATGAAGCTCTTTATTCCATTTTTTTAATAAAGGTAAAAAGCTAAATTGAACAATTTCATTTACCTTTAAGTGTTTTTGTTTCTCTAGAAGTTCAGATATATTTTTTATATTACTCATGATTTTTTGATCATACTTATTAAATAATGAGTAAAGATGATTATTTTGATTGATGGATTGTTGAATGACTGTGTAACCTTCAACAATAGAGCTAAAAATATAAATACTTTTAGGGACATCTTTATCTTTAATGAGCTGATGAAAATGTTCTGTAGCTTCTAAAATAGTATCTGAAATATTAACGATTTGTTCTAGTTCTTTATTTGAATTTGCCATATTATAAATACCTCCTGTTATTAATATCGGTTATATTGAGTGAAATTTAATTTTTAAATCTAAGAAATATATGCCAGTTGTTTTAAGTCACTTCAGAATTTTATGTATGAGAAGGTAACGAAGAATAAACGTGAGATTGCGATGATTAAGAGATATAATTAAAAACAAAACATTTTTCGACAAAAAATTTCAAATATTTAGATGGTTTATAAAGGGATATTTGAGGGTAATGTAGAATATAGATTACATATCTTGAAAGGAGGATATGCATATGAACTACAACATTAGAGGGGAAAACATCGAAGTCACGAATGCGATCCGAGAGTATGTAGAAAAGAAGATTGGGAAGATGGAGCGTTATTTTGACACTCCTCCGTCTTCAGAGGTGCACGTGAATTTAAGTGTACACAATGATGAGCAGCGTATTGAGGTGACGATTCCGATGAAGGATTTGTTACTGCGCGCTGAAGAGAATCATAACGATCTATATGCGGCGACGGATTTGGTGGTGGATAAGTTAGAACGTCAAATTCGTAAGCATAAGACGAAGATTAACCGAAAGTTCCGCCAGATGGGTGCTCCGAAGCATGTGTTTGCTGAATTGGAAAAGGAAGCAGCTGTAGCGGTTAATGATGAACCAGATGATGAGATACAAATTGTTAAGAAGAAACGTTTTGATTTAAAACCAATGGATGAGGAAGAAGCAGTGTTACAAATGGACATGTTAGGTCACGCGTTCTTCGTATTTGAAAATGCGGAAACGGGAGATACTAATGTGGTCTATAAACGTAATGATGGGAAATACGGCTTGATTGAGCCGAATGCATAACATAAGTCAAGGCCCTTTTGCTTATAGCAAGAGGGCTTTTTTTGTGTATTAAGCACTAATTGAGGAGTATCAAGCACTAATTCATAGCAATTAAGCAGTAAAAGGTCTTTTGAGAACTCATAAAAATTTTTATAAATTTTTTTAAAAAAGTATGTTTTTAAATTATCTGCTATTTTTTGATACAAGTTGACTCAAAATTTAATAGAAAAATTGATTTTCCCTTAGAGAAATTTCAATTTTCGGGGGTGTGACACAAACAATTTTCCCGTGGTATAACTTAATCAACAAGATCATTGAAGGGGGAATACGATATGAGTCGTCCAATTGTTAAAACCCATTGCTCCAGTTGTGTGGAATTGAAGAAATATGTCGACCAACAAGGTGAATTAATTTCCCAGTTAATGAGAATGATTGCCCAAACCCACGAAAAAGTTGTTGTTATGGAACGGAATGTCCATAAAATCACTCCGGAAAATGAGGTGGAATACGTATGCGACGTTTCCGAACCCTCCTCAGATCCCTCCGTCATCGATTAATCCTCTACCCTTAAGACCCTTTAGTGATCTTGTTGAAGGTCAGTTTCTCCTTTCGCTGACCTTCAGTTATTCATAAAGTCTCTGTCGTTTGCAGAGGCTTTTTCTTTTGTTAATGGCGAAACAAAATTCGACAAAACCTGTCTATTATCGCTACGGGCCTGTATTGTACCTTCGTTTTTTTAGTGTTATCATTATAATTGGACTATTGTAAATGAAGAATTAGAGGTGCAAATAATGAATCAGTTATTGAAGAAGGTTTTTGGTGATGGTAATTCAAAACAATTGAAGAAGCTTGAAAAAATTGCTGATCAAATAGAAGCGCTTGAGCCGGAGATGAAAAAGTTATCAGACTCTGGGTTACAAGCGAAAACAGATGAATTTAAAGAACGTTATCAAAGTGGAGAATCGTTAGATGATTTATTAGTCGAAGCCTATGCGGTTGTACGTGAATCGGCTGATCGTGTTTTAGGCTTACGTCCTTACTATGTCCAGCTAATTGGAGCCATTGCGCTTCATCATGGCGACATTGCTGAGATGAAAACGGGTGAAGGTAAAACACTAGCCTCAACTATGCCAGCGTATTTAAATGCGATTACTGGTAAAGGTGTTCACATTATCACGGTGAACGACTATCTAGCAGACCGTGACTCACGTGAAATGGGTGAGTTATACGAATGGCTAGGTTTAACAGTTGGATTAAATACGAATGAGTTGTCTAAAGATGAAAAGCGTGAGGCCTATGCAACTGATATCACGTATGGTACAAACAACGAATTTGGTTTCGATTATCTTCGTGACAACATGGTGTTATATAAAGATAAAATGGTTCAGCGTGACTTACATTTTGCGATTGTGGACGAAGTGGACTCGATTTTAATTGACGAAGCTCGTACGCCACTTATCATTTCAGGTTCGCAAAAGCGTTCGCAAACGAATTATATGCAAGCAGATTCGTTCATGCGTACATTAAATGAAGATGATTATTCTTTCGATGAAAAGACGCGTAATGTCCAGCTTACAGAGTCGGGTATTACGAAAGCAGAGAATTACTTCAATATTGAAAACTTATATGACTTAAACAATGTAACGCTAACGCACCACATTAATCAGGCGCTACGTTCGCATGTGGTCATGCAGCGTGACCAGGATTATGTCGTTCAAGATGGCGAGGTTGTCATCGTCGACCAATTTACTGGACGTTTAATGAAAGGTCGTCGTTATAGTGATGGTCTTCACCAAGCGATTGAGGCTAAGGAAGGCCTACAAATTCAAAAAGAAAGCATGACGCTTGCGACGATTACATTCCAGAACTTCTTCCGTATGTATGACAAGTTATCTGGAATGACAGGTACTGCGAAAACGGAAGAAGAGGAATTCCGTAACATTTATAATATGAGTGTTGTCGCGATTCCAACGAATAAACCGATTATTCGTAAGGACTACGCTGATTTAATTTATCAATCCACTGAAGGTAAGTATAAGGCGCTCGTTCAAGATATTAAAGAACGATATGAAAAAGGGCAACCTGTCCTTGTTGGTACTGTTGCAGTTGAGACGTCAGAATTGATTTCCCAAATGCTGAAAAAAGCAGGCGTGAAACACAACGTCCTAAACGCGAAGAACCACTTTAGTGAGGCTGAAATTATTCAAGAAGCTGGCGAAAAAGGTTCTGTAACAATCGCGACAAACATGGCCGGTCGTGGTACTGATATCAAACTTGGTGATGGTGTTGTAGATTTAGGCGGTTTAGCCGTTATCGGTACTGAGCGTCACGAATCACGTCGTATTGATAACCAGCTTCGTGGACGTTCTGGTCGTCAAGGGGACCCGGGTGAGTCACAGTTCTATCTTTCGATGGAAGACGAACTCATGCGTCGTTTCGGTTCTGATAATATGCGTAATATGATGGAACGTTTCGGTATGGATGATGATCAGCCGATTGAAAGTAAAATGGTTTCACGTGCAGTAGAATCTGCGCAAAAACGCGTTGAAGGTAATAACTTTGATGCTCGTAAACAATTATTAGCATATGACGATGTCCTTCGTCAGCAGCGTGATGTGATTTATGAGCAACGTTATCAAGTGTTAACAAGTGATCAATTACGCGATATTATCATTAACATGATTTATTCAACGGTAGAGCGTAATGTCCATGCATACACGCAAGATGAAGACGATGAAAAATGGGATTTAGATTCATTAATCGACTTTATCCATGCGAATGTGTTAGAAACAGATGAGATCAACGTGAGTGATTTGAAAGGCAAAGAGCCTGAAGATATCGTTGATTTAATCATGGATATTGTGAAGAAAAAATATGATGAACGTGAAGAAGAACTGACTGAAGATCAAATGCGCGAATTTGAGCGCGTCATTTTACTTCGCACAGTTGATTCGAAGTGGATGGACCATATTGACCAAATGGATCAGCTACGTCAAGGTATTCATTTGCGTGCCTATGGTCAGACAGACCCGTTACAAGAGTATAACATGGAAGGTTTTGCGATGTTTGAAGAGATGATCGCTTCGATCGAGCAGGAAGTGGCCAAATATGCGATGAAAGCTGAAATTCGCGACAACCTACAGCGTGTTGAGGTCGCATCAGGCACAAAAGCAGTCTCTGGCGGTCGCCAAAATCAAGAGAAAAAACGCAAACCATACATTAAACGTGAAAACATCGGTCGTAATGACCCATGCCCATGCGGCAGTGGTAAGAAATATAAAAATTGTCATGGAAAAGAAGCATAGTTTGTTACGAATCCCTCAGATGGTGGTCTGAGGGATTTTTTTAGAGCCTTTTTAATTTAGTTCAGACCCTTTCGAGATAGGATTAGACCCATTTTTTGAACTAATGATTAAGAATTTTGTCGAAGAGCAATTAAATTTGAGTTTTTCAGACCTTTTTCTTCAATTTATCTTAACAATTAGTTGTTTTTACCAAAATATAACGTGGTATACTAACATTAGGAAATGATATAGAGGTGAGAGTTATGGATTTAACAGAAATTAAAGACCAATTATCGAAGCTGTCAAATCGATTAGAAGACTTCAGGGGGTCTCTTTGACTTAGATCAGGATCGAGAGAAAATTGCTGAATTAGAACAGCAGATGACTGACCCGACGTTTTGGGATGACCCAGACAGTGCACAAAAAGTCATCAGCGAAACGAATGCCTTAAAAGACAGGGTTGATAAGTTTGAAAAAAATGAAGAAGACCTTGAGAATCTTGAGGTTTCATATGAATTAGTTAAAGAAGAAGATGACGCAGAGCTTTTTGAGGATTTGCAACAGGACCTTAAACGCGTCATTGAACAATTTAATGAGTTTGAGTTAGAGATCTTATTAAGTGAACCTTATGATAAAAATAATGCAATTTTAGAAATTCACCCAGGAGCTGGAGGGACTGAGTCTCAGGACTGGGCTGAAATGTTACTTAGAATGTACAAGCGTTATGCTGAAAGTAAAGGGTTTTCGGTTCAAACGCTTGATTTTCTGCCAGGTGATGATGCTGGTATTAAAAGCGTTACGTTACTCATAAAAGGCCATAATGCTTATGGTTATTTAAAAGCTGAAAAAGGAGTTCATCGCCTCGTTCGCATATCGCCGTTTGATTCTTCAGGGCGCCGTCACACGTCTTTTGCTTCTTGTGATGTGATGCCTGAGTTTAATGATGAAGTTGAGATCGATGTGCGATCCGAAGATTTAAAAATCGATACTTATCGCTCAAGTGGTGCTGGTGGACAGCACGTCAATACAACCGATTCAGCCGTCAGAATTACGCACCTACCAACAAACACGATTGTGACGTGTCAGTCAGAGCGATCTCAAATTAAGAACCGTGAACAAGCGATGAAAATGCTTAAATCAAAGTTATACCAACAAGAAATTGAAAAACAACAACAAGAATTAGATGAAATTCGTGGTGAGCTAAAAGAAATAGGCTGGGGTAGTCAAATTCGATCGTATGTGTTCCACCCTTATAACATGGTGAAGGACCATAGAACCAATTTAGAAAATGGTAATACACAGGCTGTCATGGATGGCCATATTGGTCCATTCATTGATTCATATTTAAGGTCTAAAGTGAAAGGATAAATTTTTCACTTTAGGGTACATTATACTTATCACATCCAAAAAGAGGAGGTTAAAAGCAGATGAAAAAATTACTCGTGGGTGTTTTTAGTGTATTTTTAGTGTTAGCCGCTTGTGGTGGCGGTGGTGACGATGGTGGAGAAAATGGTGATACAGGCAATGAGGAGTCTGGCCAAGAGCAAGATGGTGGCACTGATGAAGGTGGCACTGACGAAGGCACAGAAGGCGACGCAGGTGGCGATACAGCACAAGCTGGAGAACAGTTATATCAAAACAATTGTGCACAATGCCACGGTGGTGACCTAAATGGTGCCAATGGGCCGAGCCTACAAAATGCAGGTGACGATTATGATATTGATGAAATCGTAGGTATTATTCAAAATGGTCAAGGTGCCATGCCTGCACAAGATGTTAACGACGAAGATGCGAATACTATTGCAGAATGGTTAGTTAACCAATAATTAAGAAGGTCAAGTCCTTGGATGAGTCCAAGGACTATTTTTTTGTCTGAAAAGTACTTTTTAATAATTTGAAATAAAAATGTAATATAAATAGACCTAAACATTTTGTCGAGTCATGTTATAATAAGAATTAACTTAATGAAGTAAATTGTAAGAATTTTAGTATAAGCAGATAATTAACGTAGAATTTATGATATAATAAAGCCTAAAATATCGAATTTTCGGATAAATTGTTATTTATTGCAACAGGAGGCGTGGACCTTAGATGATTGAGCTCAAAAAAGTTTCAAAGGTTTATAAAAATGGAGTTGGCGCCTTAAATGGTGTTGATGTCACTATTAATCAAGGCGATTTTGTATATGTTGTAGGACCAAGTGGGGCAGGTAAAACCTCGTTTATTAAAATGATGTATCGAGAAGAGACTCCGTCAGAAGGTCAAGTATTTATGAACGGAGTAGAAGTTGCTTCTTTAAAAAAGAAAGAAGTACCATACTTAAGGCGTGATATTGGCGTTATTTTCCAAGATTTTAAATTATTGCAACGTAAATCGGTTTATGAAAATGTCGCTTTTGCACTAGAAGTCATCGAAGAAAATCCAAGAAAAATCAGAAGACGTGTGTTAAGTGTACTTGATCAAGTTGGCTTGAAGCACAAAGCACGATTCATACCTGCACAATTGTCAGGAGGGGAACAACAACGTGTTGCAATTGCTAGAGCGATAGTTAATAATCCAAAACTTGTAATTGCGGACGAGCCTACAGGAAACTTAGATCCTGAAACATCATGGGATATTATGCAGACATTCGAAGATATTAATGCCTCGGGGACGACCGTCATTATGGCAACGCACAGCAAAGATATTGTTAACCAAATGAGAAAGCGTGTGATTGCGATGGAAAATGGTCGAGTCGTAAGGGACGA
Organism: Aquisalibacillus elongatus; assembly: GCF_003843875.1. Lineage (GTDB taxonomy): Bacteria > Bacillota > Bacilli > Bacillales > Alkalibacillaceae > Aquisalibacillus > Aquisalibacillus elongatus. The sequence continues at coordinate 521,886 of NZ_RKRF01000008.1, forward strand.
GCATCGAGGAGAGTACGGTTATGAAGTTTAGTACAGCTAGAAGACACATAAGAGAAGGTTCAAAAAATATTATCCGTAACAGTTGGATGACCGTTGCATCGGTTGGTGCGGTGACGACAACACTTATTCTAGTAGGGATTTTCTTAACGCTTATCCTTAACTTAAACCAAGTCGCTGAAAATATTGAAGAAGATGTGGAAATGACGGTATATGCTGAACTAACAGCAGGTGAAGAAGAGTTAAACGAACTAGAACAAAACCTAAGCGAACTCCAAAATATAAGGTCACTCGATTTTTCATCTAAAGAAGAAGAACTAGAAAAACTAGTTGAAGATATGGGCGACACTGGTGAACAATGGGGATCTGTCTTCGAGGATAGTAATCCCTTAAATGATGCTTTTTATATTAAAGCAAATCAAGCAACTCAATATAAATCTCTGTCTGAACAAATCCAAGGTATGGATTATGTGGATGAGGTCAGTTACTCGCAGACGACAGTTGAAAACTTATTAAGCTTTAACCAATATGCCCGTTACATAGGTATTGGTTTTATATCAGCTTTACTATTGACAGCCATTTTCTTAATCTCTAATACGATTAAGATGACGATTATTGCTAGACAAGAAGAAATCGGCATTATGAAGCTTGTCGGTGCTAAAAATAGCTTTATTCGTTGGCCTTTCTTCGTAGAAGGTGCTTTGATGGGGGTATTAGGTTCAATTATTCCTATTGGTATTGTCATTGGCGGTTATTACTATTTATACGAAAACTTTAATGACAAAATCAACATGGCTTTTGTTGAACTATTACCCTTCAACCCATTTGCGTTACAAATATCCTTGATTCTACTTGGAATCGGCGTCTTTATCGGTATTTGGGGAAGCGTCATGAGTGTTCGTAAATTCTTAAACGTATAAATAAAACTCACAACTTAACGAAAAACGAGGAGGAGAAACAATTTGGTAAAGAAAACACTGGGGATCTTGTCAGTTTCTGCAGTTGCAATTGCTTTAGTGTTCATGTTTAATCAAGATGAAGCAGTTGAAGCACAGTCGGTCGAGGAGATTGAAAAAGAGCTTGAGAAAATTCAAGAAGAGAAAAATAGCGTTAATAATGACCTGAACAGTATAGAACAGGACCTAAATGAAGCACAGTCTAAGAAAAGCTCAGCAGAAGCAGATTTACAATCTATTAAAAATGAAATCAGTCAGACGGAAAGTGAAATCCGTTTAAAAGAATTAGAGATTAAAGAAACGGAAACTAAGATTAATAGGTTAGAAGCTCAGATTGAAGAACTTGAAGGTGAGATTGAAGATTTAGAAAATCAAATCACTGAACTTGAGGAAGAAATAGAAGGTGCGGAACAACGTATTGCCGATCGTGAAGATCTACTTAAAGATCGAATACGCTCACTACAAAGAAGCGGTGGTTCTGTTAAGTATTTAGAAGTGATCATGGGTGCCGAAGATTTTGGTGATTTGGTAAATCGAACAAAAGCTGTTAATAAGATTATGAGTCAAGACCAGAAAATCTTAGAGAATCACTTAGCAGATAAGATGCAATTAGACGAGGACCGTGAAGCTTTAGAAGATTCTAAAAAAGCCGTTGTTAGTAAAAAGGAAAATGTTGAGAGTAATAAATCATCAGTTGAGGATAAACGCGATCAGTTAGTAGCCCAGAAACAAGATCTTGATAGCTTAGTTGCTAACTTAGATCAACAGCGTGAGGAACAACGTGCCGTGCTTGTTAGTTTAGAGGAACAAGTTCATGAATTAGAAAAACTTGAGTTGTCAGCTGAACAAGAACAAAGACAATTGCAAAAGCGTGAGCAATCGTTGGAACAAGCAAAACAAGTAGCTAGTGGAGATGGTTTTGTAGTTCCTGCTAAGGGTACTTATGGTTATGATGGCTCTCATTTTGGACAAAGGTGGCATCCAATACACCAAGAATATAGGTCACATAATGGGATTGATATTGCGAGCGCTAGAGGAACACCTATTTACGCAGCTGCCACAGGGGTAGTGTATACTACCCATACTGGATGTGCTAGATACAGTAATAATTGTTCAGGTGGAGGATTTGGTAATTCAATATTTATAACACATAATGTTGATGGTCAGGAGATAGATACAGTTTATGCTCATTTATCTGAAGTCTATGTAAATGAACAACAAGTGGTACAAGCGGGGGAAATGATCGGTCGTATGGGTTCAACTGGTGATTCTACAGGAGACCATTTACACTTCGAAGTTCATCCTGGTGGACGTGAATGGGGTAATTTACGGCCTGCTAACCCTCTAAACTACATTCCAACTCCATAATAATTTTTCAATAAGTTTAAGCATCACACAATCGTGTGGTGCTTTTTAATCATCTAAAAACTTAATTTTTAGTTGGTTTATCATTACAGGTTGTCTGTCAAATGCTATAATAAAAAGATATACAAAAGTTACATAGGCTTACATTGGGGTGAATCCATGAATATCAGTAAAAGATTTTTTATAACGATTGTTATTGTATCTCTACTGGTTGGAGCAGCGTCGACAGCTGTAACACTAGAGATGTTAGAGGAAGACCAAGTTGTACAGCAAGATCAAGATGATCAGCAAAATGGCTCAGAACAAGAAGAAAATGATCAGGATGAATCAAATCAATCCGAGGAATCTAATTCAGACCTAGATGTGTTGAGTTATGCTATGAATTTAATTGAATCGGACTTTGTCAGTGAAGTGAGCCGTGAAGAGCTAATTGAAGGAGCTTTAGAAGGTGTAGTAAATAAGCTCGATGATCCATATAGTGAATACATGGATGCTGAGGCTATGGGTGAATTCCAAAGTCAAATAGAGTCTACATTTGAAGGGATTGGTGCAGAAGTCACTAAACGTGATGATTACATTACGGTGATCGCACCGATAAAAGACACTCCTGCTGAAAATGCTGGCATCCGACCAAACGACCGTATTATTGAAGTCGATGGGGAAAGCCTTGAAGGGTATACCGTTTATGAAGCAGTAACATTAATTCGTGGTGAGAAAGGTACGGATGTTACGTTAACGATTGATCGTCCCGGTGAAGATGAACCTTTCGAAGTCGTGATTACACGTGACACTATTCCAGTCACAACGGTTTATTCAAGCGTTGAAGAACATGACGGCAACAATGTTGGTGTGTTGGAAATCCGTTCGTTCTCAGAAAAAACACATGAAGAGTTTGCAGAAGAACTTGAAAAATTAGAGAATGAAGAAAATATAGATGGCCTTGTCATCGATGTAAGAGGTAATCCTGGAGGCTTATTAGAATCTGTTCGTACGATTTTAGGACATTTCTTAAATGAAGATGATCCGTTTTTACAAGTTTCTAGTAAAGACCAAGATCAATCCCCTTATTATTTACAACAATCTGGTGATAAAGATTATCCGATTTCAGTTTTAATTAATGAAGGTAGCGCATCCGCCTCAGAAATTATGGCAGCTGCGATGAAAGAAAATGGCGGCTATGATGTCGTCGGACAGACTTCGTTTGGTAAAGGTACGGTTCAGCAAACGGTAGAAGTAGGTGATGGTTTACTTAAGATGACGGTGATGAACTGGTTAAGCCCAGAAGGTAATCAGATTAATGAAGTTGGAATTGAGCCGACCGCCAAAGTTGAACAACCAGAATACTACTATGTTTCCTTAATTCAAACTGATGAACCGTTAGCTTATGATATGAATAGTCAAGAAGTTAATAAAATGCAAGTAATGTTAGATGGCTTAGGTTATGAGCCAGGACGTACAGACGGCTATTTTGATCGCAAGACAGAGTCAGCATTAGAAAGCTTCCAACAAGATAATGGTTTAGATGTAACGGGTACATTGAATGAACAGACAGAAGACGAAATTGAACAACAAATTCTAGACCTCGTTCAAGACCCAGACAGTGACAGACAATTACAACGTGCTGTCGAGTTATTGTTTGAGTGAAAAACATGATGACTCAGCTATCAATAGTTGAGTCATCTGTTTTAAATTAGAAGGAATCGATGACGAACTTGACGAAATGTAAACGTGATGGAAACCTAAACGGGGGTTAGCAGCATGGGTATGGAGTGGCTTAGAGAAATTGGATTCGGAATGTTATGGTTGTTTGCGCAACCGTTATTATATTTGGTAGTGGCCTTTACATTTTGGACAGGTTATAGGCGTGTAAAAAAAGAGCGTGAGATGTTTCGACATCGGATTTTTCCAGTAGGCTCAGAGTGGTCCAAAACCTGGTTGAAAGGATTGCTTGTAGGAGTCATTCTATCGGCGGCTTTAATCTTATCAGGTTCGATGATGACATATGAATGGATCTTAGCTTTATCAGCAATCGTATTCATTTTTATGTTATTCAACATAGTAAAAGGATTTTCGCCAGCTTATACCATTGGGATACTCGGTTTGTCGATGTGGGCTGTTATGTTTTTTGATATTAATATCCCAGCGGTATTAAACCCTGTTATGTCAGTGGATTTAGTGTTGGTCAGCTACTTACTGGTTTTCTTACTCGTAGGTGAATTAATCTTAATATCCACATCGAAACGGTTTTTGTCCTTTCCTGAACTGAAAAAAGGTAAACGTGGCAAATTTATCGGAAGACATCTAAATAAGCGTTTAATGGTGATTCCATTTTTAGCCCCTGTGCCAACAGGGACGCTTCAGCTTAATATGTTTGATTGGTGGCCGGTATTTGGGATTAATGATACGTTTGGGCTTATGTTAGTTCCGTTTGTCCTCGGGATTAGCCAACGCTTCCAAGGTGAGTTTTCGGAAGTTGGGGCTAAGAAAATGGCTAAAGCGTTAAGTGTATTAATTGTAGTATTAGTCATCGGAGCGGTAGGTGTTTATTTTTATCAAAGTTTTGCACCTGTTCTAATAGGAGTAGCAATTGTTGGGCGTGCGATGACCCAAGCACTTGTTTCCATTAAAGATGTAGAAAAAGCACCGATTTTCTCACCACAGCCAGTTGGGATTACAGTTGTCGGTGTTATGCCGAATTCGCCAGCCGCTGACATGGGAATACAAGTCGGTGAGAAAATTATTAAAATTCATGAAGAGCCAGTTTCGAATGAACATGAGTTTTTTGAAGTGATGAGTGAAAACCGAACGTTCTGTAAAATGTCCGTTCAAGATTTAAACGGTGAAATTCGTTTTGTTCAACGGGCTTTATATCAAGGCGAGTATCATGAATTAGGGTTAGTTTTTGTGAAAGAAACGCCGAAATTCACGTTAAAAACTGAAGAAATTAGTTAAGGCTCGGGTACAATGTATTCGAGCTTTTATTAGTTCATCACATTCTTTGCAAATTTGTTTCTGCAAACTTATGCTTAAGATACGGAAATGCAAATAATAGAACTCTTGTTCGTATTTTATGTTATAATAAATACAAATTATCGAAAATATTGGAGTTGGTGTTTGTGAATCAATTTAAATTAGAATCTCAGTTTGAACCACAAGGCGATCAACCCAAAGCGATTGAACAGATCGTGAATGGTATTCATAAAAATGAAAGACATCAAACATTGCTAGGGGCGACTGGAACAGGGAAGACGTTTACGGTTTCAAATGTTGTAGAGGAAATTAACCGTCCAACACTTGTTATAGCACATAACAAGACATTGGCGGGGCAGTTATATAGTGAGTTTAAAGAGTTTTTTCCTGAAAATGCGGTCGAGTATTTCGTAAGTTATTACGATTATTATCAGCCTGAAGCGTATGTACCGTCGACGGATACGTACATAGAAAAGGACGCTAGTATTAACGATGAGATCGATAAGTTAAGGCACTCAGCTACATCGTCCTTATTTGAGCGAAATGACGTTCTAATTGTAGCCAGTGTGTCTTGTATTTATGGTTTAGGTTCGCCAGAAGATTATAGAGACCTCGTATTATCACTACGAACCGGAATGGAAAAAGATCGTGATCAAGTTTTACGCGATTTAGTGGATATTCAGTATTCGCGAAATGATATAGACTTTCAGCGCGGAACATTTCGCGTGCGTGGGGATTCTGTTGAAATTATTCCTGCATCACGTGAAGAGCACTGTATTCGCGTTGAATTTTTTGGTGATGAGATCGATCGCATACGTGAAGTCGATGCGTTAACGGGTGAGATTGTTGGGGATCGTGATCATGTAGCGATATATCCGGCATCACACTTCGTCACGAAAGAAGAAAAAATGCAAAAGGCGATTAAAAACATTGAAGCGGAATTAGAGGAGCAGCTTGAGAAGTTTCGACAGGAAGATAAATTGTTAGAAGCTCAAAGGTTAGAACAACGGACACGTTATGATTTGGAAATGATGAATGAGATGGGCTTTTGTTCTGGAATTGAGAACTACTCTAGACATTTATCATTCCGTGAGCCGGGATCAACACCCTATACATTATTGGACTACTTTCCAGATAACTCTTTGATTGTAATTGATGAATCACACGTGACGTTACCTCAAATTCGTGGCATGTACAAAGGTGACCGAGCGCGTAAAATGACGCTTGTCGACCACGGGTTCCGGTTACCATCGGCTTTGGACAACCGTCCACTAACGTTTGAAGAGTTTGAGAAGCATATTGAGAACATTTTATACGTAACGGCAACACCTGGTGATTATGAGTTAGAGCATTCACCAGGTGTCGTGGAGCAAATCATTCGTCCAACAGGTTTATTAGACCCTAAAATTGACGTTCGCCCGATTAAAGGACAAATTGATAATTTAATTGGCGAAATTAATAAAAGAAAAGAACATAATGAGCGTGTCCTTGTGACCACCTTGACGATTAAGATGTCTGAGGACCTGACGGATTATCTTCAAGAAATGGGCATAAAAGTGGCCTATTTACACTCTGAGATCAAAACGCTTGAACGGATTGAGATTATCCGTGATTTACGACTGGGTGTTTATGATGTCATTGTCGGTATTAACTTATTAAGAGAGGGACTTGATATACCTGAAGTGTCTCTCATTGCCATATTAGATGCCGATAAGGAAGGCTTTTTACGTTCAGAGCGCTCGCTTGTTCAAACCATTGGACGTGCGGCGCGTAATGAAAACGGTGAAGTCATCATGTATGCTGATAAAATCACGAAATCGATGCAATATGCAATGGATGAGACGAACCGACGTCGCTCAATTCAAATGGAATACAACGAAAAGCATGGCATTACACCTAAAACGATTAAGAAAGAAGTGCGTGATGTCATTAAGGCAACGTATGAATCGGATGAAGAAAGTGATCAGGTAGCTCAATACCAGAACTTATCGAAAGAAGATAAAGCTGAAATGATTGAACGAATGGAAGCCGAAATGAAACAAGCTGCCAAGGAATTGGATTTCGAAAAAGCGATGGAGCTACGCGATGTCATATTAGAGCTAAAAGCGGAAGGATGATCATAGATCATGAAGTCTATTACGATTCAAGGTGCACGTACGCATAATTTAAAAGATATCGATGTAACAATTCCAAAAAATAAATTCGTCGTGATGACAGGTCTATCAGGGTCCGGTAAGTCATCACTGGCTTTTGATACAATTTATGCTGAAGGACAGCGTCGTTATGTGGAGTCCTTATCGGCATATGCTAGACAGTTTTTAGGACAAATGGATAAACCCGATGTTGATGCCATTGAAGGACTGTCACCGGCGATTTCGATTGATCAAAAAACGACGAGTAAAAACCCACGGTCAACGGTTGGTACGGTAACAGAAATTTACGATTACTTTCGTTTACTGTATGCAAGGGTTGGCAGACCTATCTGTCCGGTACATGGTGAAGAAATTTCGGCACAATCGGTCCAGCAAATGGTGGATCAAGTTTTGGAGTTAGAAGAGAGAACGAAGCTACAAATTTTATCACCAGTTGTGTCAGGAAGAAAAGGCGAACACGAAAAAGTGTTATCAGACTTGAAAAAGGAAGGTTACATTCGTCTTCGTATTGATGGAGAAATGCGTGAGATTAACGAGGAAATTAATCTAGATAAAAATAAAAACCATGATATTGAGGTCGTCATTGACCGAATTATTATTAAAGAGGGCATTGAGACGCGCTTAACTGATTCTATTGAAACTGCGTTAAAACTCAGTGGCGGTAAAGTCGTTGTTGGTTTGATTGATGGCGATGAAATGTTTTTTAATGAACATCACGCGTGTCCTAAGTGTGGTTTTACGATTGGTGATTTAGAACCTAGGTTATTTTCATTTAACAGCCCATTTGGTGCTTGTAAAACATGTGACGGTATTGGTTCGAAGCTAGAGGTGGACTTAGATTTAGTCATTCCTGATTGGGACCTTACTTTAAATGATGGAGCAATTGTCGCATGGCAGCCTGTTTCTTCTCAATATTATCCTCAGTTATTAAAAAGTGTTTGTGAACATTATGGAATTGGTATGGATACACCCGTTAAAGATTTGCCGAAAAAGCAAATGAATAAAATTTTATACGGTAGCGGTAAAGAGCGCATTTTATTCAAATATCAAAACGATCGCGGTGGCAATGTCCGCGAGAATTATATTTATTTTGAAGGGGTCGTCCAAAATATATCAAGACGTTATCACGAGACGGTTTCAAGTTATGTTCGTGAAATGATGGAAAAATATATGATGCAAAGCGAATGCCCAACGTGTAAAGGGTATCGCCTGTCAGAAGAAGCCTTAGCAGTGAAAGTGAATGATCGGCACATTGGAGAAGTAACTGAGAAATCTGTCAGTCACGCGCTAACATGGATTGATCAAATTGAGCTTACCGAAAAAGAAGAACAAATTGCTAAAATGATTCGAAAAGAAATTTCAGAACGGCTTGCGTTTTTAACAAATGTTGGTCTGGAGTATTTAACACTATCACGCTCAGCTGGCACGTTATCTGGTGGTGAAGCTCAGCGTATTCGACTTGCGACGCAAATTGGTTCAGCGTTAACTGGCGTTTTATACGTCTTAGATGAGCCTTCTATCGGCTTACACCAGCGTGATAATGATCGGTTAATTCAGGCACTCAAACGCATGCGTGACTTAGATAACACCTTAATCGTCGTCGAGCATGACGAAGATACAATGTTGGCTGCGGATTACTTAGTTGATATTGGTCCTGGCGCTGGTGCACAAGGCGGTGAAGTCGTGGCGGCTGGATCACCTAGTGAAGTCATGGAAGTTAAAGAATCATTAACTGGAAAGTATTTAAGTGGTGAAGAATTCATCCCACTTCCGACAGAGCGCAGGCCAATTGAAAAAGACCGACAACTTGAGATTAAAAAAGCTGAAGAGAACAATCTATTAAAAGTCGATGCAAAGGTTCCGCTTGGTTTAATGTCTGTCGTTACAGGTGTTTCAGGTTCAGGAAAGAGTACGTTAATCAACGATATTTTATATAAGTCACTATCAGCGAAGTTTCATAGAGCGAAGGTGAAACCAGGTGCTCATAAGGAAATCAAGGGAACGGAGCATTTAGAGAAAGTCATTGATATTGACCAATCGCCAATCGGGCGTACGCCTCGATCAAACCCGGCAACATACACGAGTGTGTTTGATGATATTCGCGGTGTTTTCGCTCAAACGAGTGAGGCAAAAATTCGCGGGTACAACAAAGGCCGTTTTAGCTTTAACGTGAAGGGCGGACGCTGTGAATCGTGTAAAGGCGATGGTATTATTAAAATTGAGATGCATTTCTTACCTGATGTTTATGTTCCGTGTGAAGTGTGTGATGGCAAACGTTATAACCGTGAAACATTAGAAGTGAAATATAAGGGAAAAAATATTGCGGATGTCTTAGGTATGCGAATTGAAGAAGCATTTGATTTTTTTGAAAACATCCCGAAAATTAAACGTAAACTTCAAACGCTTTGCGATGTCGGCTTAGGGTATATTCGTTTAGGTCAGCCGGCAACCACATTATCCGGCGGTGAAGCTCAGCGTGTCAAATTAGCTAGTGAGCTGCAAAGACGTTCGAACGGTAAAACCTTATATATTTTGGATGAGCCAACGACTGGGCTACACGTCCATGATATTTCGAAGTTGTTAAATGTTTTACAACGACTCGTTGAAAATGGCGATACGGTTGTCATTATCGAACATAATTTAGATGTTATTAAAACCGCGGATCACATTATTGATTTAGGTCCTGAAGGTGGAGAAGGTGGCGGTCAGATTATCGCAACCGGTACACCAGAAGAAGTAGCGGAAAGTGACAAGTCATATACAGGCAAATATTTAGCACCAATTTTAGAACGAGATCGTGAGCGGATGAAACAGCGAATTTTAGAAAGCTCGGCAAATTGAAAGGGGAAAACAAACCATGGAAGCCATTAATAGAGAACGCATACAACATTATATTGATCAGTTTACGAATAAGCCCGTCTATGTTCATTTAGAAACGACAAACGGGGCTTATGCTAGCCATTTTAATACGAATGCTTACAATGTTGGAGCGTATATTCGAAACGCACAGTTGACGTACAAACAAGGAAAAATTGTACAACACGACGATGGCTCTTATCGTGTAGGCCTTAAACATGACATTGGTTGGATTTATGCAGAGGGCCTTTCAGATTATGAATTTAATGAGCATGGGCAACTGCTTATGGCTGGTCATGACGACCGAGGGCGTCTAATGGTCGCATTAGAAATCAGTGAAGAGCCATTTTCTTACTAGGGAGGATTAACAATGAATTTTAGTGAACATAATCATGTCATTATCATTTATCCGCATCCAGATGATGAGTCATTTGGTGCAGCAGGAACGATTTCAAAATTCCGTGAAGCAGGTGTCCCGGTAACGTACCTTTGTGGAACGTTAGGGGAAATGGGACGTAATATGGGGACTCCGTTTTTCGCAAACCGTGAGACCTTACCTGAAATTCGTAAAAAAGAGTTGCAGGATGCGTGCCAAGTTCTAGATATGAATCTCGAAATGCTAGGTTATCGTGATAAAACGATTGAATTTGAACCACGTGAAGCACTGGCAGAACGGTTTAAACAATATATAGAAGACCTTGGAGCAACGTTAGTCATTACATTTTATCCAGGCTATGCGGTACACCCAGATCATAATGCAATGGGAGCAGCTGCATTTGAAGCAGTTAAACAAATGCCAGAAAATGAACGCCCGACGTTATGGGGCACTGCTTTTTCAAACGATCATCGTGAAAAATTAGGAGATCCGAACGTCGTGATTGACCTTATTGATTCATTTGATAAAAAATTAGAAGCGATAAAATCCCACAGGTCACAGGCTGAAGGCATGCTAAGTCAGTTATTAGCCCAAAGTGAGTCAGATGATGAGTACGAAGCGGCACTTGAACGTTTCCGTTATGAAGCGTTTTATGAAGTTGATATCGATCAGGTTGACCTTAAGAATCAGACTTGAGTTGGATGAAGTTCCGTTCTCGTGAATGATGCCACTGATCTTAAAGTTGCGTAAGATAATATTAAGATGAGTGAAAAAGGGGGACCCTCCATGAGTGAGGAGCGTCAAAAGATTTTAAGATTGTTAGAAGAAGGTCATATTACATCTGAAGAAGCGGAAAAACTGTTGAATGCACTTGAAAAAGGAAAAGCAGAGCAGGAAAAGTCGAAGGAATCATCTAACGAACATCAAGATGCTTTTCAAGAGTTTAAGGAAGACTTAAAGAGTTTTACAAGTGGTATTCTCAATTTTGTTGATGATACGATTCAGCGAGTGAAAGACGGCCCATTTGAATTTACGTTTAGTCATGTTCAAGTGAAACGAAAATTTGAATTTCACGCTGACGAGATTAATCAATTAAACGTTGATTTAACGAATAGCCGGATTGAATTTTTACCTTCTAATGATTCGACGATTGTCGTTCAGTGTATCGGTAAAGTTCATAAAGAAGACGATCAGGAACGGGCTGAAGAGAAGTTTGATGATGTGTTGTCCGTTGGTGTAACGAATGAAACTTTACACATCGATCAAAAATCAGGTAACGTGTCGATTGAACACATTATCTATTTACCAGAAAAAGAGTTCGAGCAAGCTTATATTAAAACGATTAACGGTTCGATCAAAGGTCGCTCCGTTAACTTGAAGTTTGCGCGTGTCAGCACAGTTAATGGAAGTATTCGATTAAGTGATTATCAGGGCGATGCTATTTTTATAGAATCAAAGCATGGCTCACTTCGCTTAGATGAAGCTAATTTATCTAAAGTGAAGCTTGAGACGAAGACAGGTTCGATTTATTATGATGGTCAAGTCGACTACTTAGATGTTGATGTCACAACAGGTAGTTTGCGTACGTACCTTCACAACTCGACCGTTCAGCGTGTGGACTTAAGCTCGACCACTGGCTCAAGCCAGTTATATTTACCAAAGGGATTAAAAGTAAAAGGCACAGCCAGCACTGGCGTAGGCAGCATAGATGTGAATATACCGGAAGTCGTCGTCAGTAAAATGGATGACCATTCGGTGAAAAAGTTAGTCCAATTTTACAATGCAACAGATGATGAAAATTACGCAGATGTTGATATCGAAACCAAAACGGGTAGTATAAAAGTAAATACATTAAATTAAAGGAGTATCTCTATGCTGAAAAATTGGTTGATTTCAATAGTCGTTAACACCGTTGCTATTTTAGCTGTCGCAGAATTATTTGACCGTGTGCATGTCGAAGGTGTTACGGCTGCGATTTTGGCAAGTGTTATTCTAGGGATTTTAAATGCAATTGTTAAACCTATTCTAGTCATTTTTACCCTTCCGATTACGTTTTTAACACTAGGACTTTTCTTATTTGTTATTAATGCCATTACACTTATGTTGACACAATGGATTTTAGCTGGCGACTTCGTCATCGAAGGTTTTGGCACAGCAATCCTCGCAGCGATTATTATTACGATTCTAAATACGATTTTACAAAAGCTATTAAAAGAAGTGTTAGATTAATATTAATAGGCTGGAACAAAAGTTTATAAGTAAAATAAAGACCGTACAATGAGTAAATCATTGTACGGTCTTTCTAATGCCGCTCCGTCAAAAAGCTCCGCTTTCCGCAGGCACGGCTTCAACTTCCCAAAACTCACTAAGTAAGTTTTGCGTGATTTTCAGCTCGTGCTGTTCCTGCTGGAGTCTGCGCTTTTTGACTACGCTGAGAAATCAGTGCCCTCAATTAATAATCGTCTTTTATAACTTTCACTTACCTTTTGTCACAGCCTCTTTTTGTATGTGAATCCGTCAGTAAAAGGTGATTATTCGTCAGTAAAAAGTTAAAATCCGATAGTAAATAATCTTAATTTGTCAGTAAACTTAAAAAATCCGTCAGTAAATTTAATTCAACTTATTTTCATAATAAGCTATATTCATTTATGATATAGTTATTAATAATGTTTTACATAGAAGGAGAGAGACGGATGATTAAAGTCCGTGTAAAGGATTTAATTGAACGGTTTGATTTAGAGTTAGTAGCAGGAAAAGATGGCGTCCATCGTGAGATTTTTACGAGTGATATATCAAGGCCTGGGATGGAGATGGCTGGGTACTTCACGCACTATCCAAAAGAGCGTCTTCAGTTGATGGGACGTACGGAGTTACAGTTTTTATACGATCTGCAAAGTGATGAGATTGAGGATCGGATGGAGCAACTTTGTACAGATATCACACCAGGGATTGTCATTACGCGTGGATTGGAAGTACCACAAGCGTTAGTGAAAGCCGCGGATCATGCTGGGGTACCGGTCATGCGTTCGCCGTATAAAACGACGCGAGTCATTAGTCGTTTGACGAATTTTCTTGAGACTAAATTTGCACCTTCAACCGCATTGCACGGTGTTCTAGTCGATGTGTACGGCGTTGGCGTGTTGATCACCGGTAAAAGCGGGATTGGTAAAAGTGAAACGGCTCTTGAACTTGTTAAGCGCGGGCATCGTTTAGTGGCTGATGATAACGTTGAAATTCGTCAGGAAGATTACGATACGCTGATTGGGAACCCACCGAATTTAATTGAGCATTTATTAGAAATTCGGGGTCTAGGCATTATTAATGTTATGACGTTGTTTGGAGCGGGTGCCGTCCGTAACTATAAGCGTATTTCGATGGTTGTTCACTTAGAGACCTGGGAAGCGGATAAACAATATGATCGTTTAGGGTTGGATGAAGATAAGTTAAATATCATGGATGTTGATCTTCCGAAGGCGACGATTCCGGTAAGACCGGGTCGTAACGTATCGGTCATTATTGAAGTAGCCGCGATGAATTTCCGATTAAAACGGATGGGAATTAATACGGCAGAAGAGTTTTCGAATCGACTCAATTCTGTCATTGATGATGTTGAATAAACGTGAGATTGAATAAGGGGGATTAGCAATGTATTGTGAAGCGGAACCATATAGCAGAGTATTTATAGAGCTAGGCCCATTTCCAGTTTACTGGTATGGTTTTCTAATTATGTTAGGGGCGGTCATTGCCCTTATTGTCGCACAGCGTGAAGGAAATCGACTTGGCCTACATAAAGACTTTTTCATCGATTTATTAGTGTTTGCCATACCGGCAGCAATCATTGGTGCTAGATTGTATTATGTCATTTTCCAATGGGAGAATTATAATTCCTTTGGGGATATTATCGACATTCGTGAAGGTGGCTTAGCGATTCACGGGGCGTTAATTGCATCCGTGCTGGTGGCTTACATTTATGCGAAGAAGAAAAACGTCTCGTTCTGGAAGGTTGCCGATATTGCAGCACCAAGTATTTTGATAGGTCAAATGCTAGGACGTTGGGGTAACTTTATGAACCAGGAGGCCTATGGTGGTCCGGTGTCTGAAGCAGCTTATCAAAATGTGCTACAATATGTACCTGATTGGATTATGAATCAAATGTGTGTCGATGGCGTTTATCACCATCCGACGTTTTTATATGAATCGTTGTGGAGTATGTTAGGAATTGTTTTATTACTCGTACTACGTTATAAAGTTAATCCGCGTCGCGGTGTGATTTTCCTATCATACGTCATGTGGTACTCATTCGGTCGATTCTTTATTGAAGGCATGCGAACAGACAGTTTATACATTGTACCTGGATTACGTACAGCACAAGTCATTTCGATTTTATTAATTATCGGTAGTATTGTGCTACTATACTATCGTCGTAAGAAAGGATATGACGACGTGCTTTATGATGGAACGTCGTTAAAACCGAATAAAAACAGCAAGAAAAAGAAGAAAAAATGACATCATAAGGAAGAGGAGTTTGTGAATTGAAGGGGATACTTAAGCGGGGATTACACAGTGGATTGTCGTTAACGTGGACGTTAGGGAAAATTATTTTTCCAATTACGCTCATCGTAACGATTCTTCAGTTTACACCTGTATTACCATATATAATAGATTTAATCCAGCCGTTAATGGCTCTGATTGGCCTGCCAGGGGAAGCGGCTGTCCCACTCGTTTTGGGAAATGCCTTGAATCTTTATGCGGGCATTGGAGCTATTGTGAGTTTTGACTTTACAGTAAAAGAAGTTTTTATATTAGCTTTGATGCTGTCATTCTCGCACAACTTATTTATCGAGTCAGCCGTTGCGGCGAAGGTCGGTGTGAAATTTTGGATCATCATTCTTGTGCGGGTTGGTCTCGCGCTCTTCTCAGCCATGCTTGTCAATTGGTTTTGGCAAGGCGGTCAGGAGATGGCGCAGTACGGGCTGATTTCAAATGAAGGACCTGAGCCAAGCGGATGGGCTGAAATTACGTTAACAGGCCTTGAAACAGCTGTGTTATCGATTGTTCAATTGGCTGCGATTGTCATTCCGCTCATGGTTGTCATGCAGTGGTTACGCGAGCACCATTGGATGGACTGGATGTCACGGAAAATGTCACCGTTTACGAAAATGATTGGTGTGAAAGAAAATGCTTCGATGACCTTAGTGGCGGGGTTAACGATTGGATTAGCATACGGAGCAGGCTTGATGATTCAAGCTGTTAAAGAAGACGGTGTGTCAAGAAAAGACATGACGCTCGTGTTGATTTTCCTCGTGACCTGTCACGCGGTCGTAGAGGATACGCTCGTGTTCATTCCACTAGGGATTCCTGTATGGCCATTACTCTTAATCCGCTTAACGACAGCCATTATTTTAACTGCCGTCATCGCTTATATTTGGAACCGAGTTGAAAAGAATAAAGAAAAAGACGCAAGAAAGGATGCAGTAAGCCATGAGCATACGTACGATACTGTTTGATTTAGACGGAACACTAATTGATACTAACGAATTAATCATTGAATCCTTTAAGCATACGCTTAAGGAACACTTAGAAGAAGATTATTCTCGCGAGGAGATTTTGCCATTCATCGGACCGCCTTTACAAGAATCACTAGGAAAAGTGAAGCCAGATGAAGTTGAAGCCATGGTTGAGACGTACCGAAAGCATAATCTTGAGAACCATGACTTGTATGTCAAAAGTTATGACGGCGTGTTCGAGACCCTTCAAGAGCTTCATGACAAAGGATATAAAATGGCGATTGTCACAACAAAAATTCGAAAAACGGCGATGAAAGGCTTAGAATTGACGCAATTAGACCAATTTTTTGATGTCGTCATTGGTTTAGACGACATTGAACATGCGAAACCTGATCCGGAACCTGTTTTAAAAGGCATGAATGCATTAGGTGGCGAGCCTGAGACAACGATCATGATTGGTGATAACTCACACGACATTCATGCTGGACAAAACGCTGGAACGAAAACGGCTGCTGTAGCGTGGTCAGCTAAAGGAAAGTCATTTATGGAATCGCTCAACCCAGATTACATGTTAGGTCATATTTCGGATCTATTAGAAATCGTTGAGGAGTGAGGGACATGCGGAAGACGGAGCGTTACGCGGTCCAAGAACAAAACTCGTTATGGCAGATTTATAAAACGGTCCCTTTTTTAAAAGTCGCTAAAAATTTTGTATTCATTCAACTCGGGCGCTACACACCATCACTTAAATTGAAAAACTGGCTATATAAAACGTTTTTACGAATGACGATTGGCAAGCATACAGCGCTTGCCTTAATGGTCATGCCTGATGTCATGTTTCCAGAGCGCATACATATCGGAAAAAATTCGATCGTAGGTTATAACACCACGATTTTAGCGCATGAATATTTAATCGACGAATATCGATTGGGTGACGTTCTAATTGGCGACGAAGTCATGATCGGCGCGAACTGTACCATTTTGCCCGGGGTAACAATTGGGGACGGTGCGATTGTATCCGCAGCAACGCTTGTGCACGAGGATGTGCCTGCCGGAGCGTTTGTCGGCGGCAATCCAATGCGCGTCATTTATACGAAGGAGCAACTAGAGCAAAAAGAATTAGAGAAACGACCATAAGAGACGTGTACTAGTAGTATGCGTCTTTTTTGCTAACTGCTTAATACTCCCAAATTAGTAATTAATACTATGATTTAGTGTTTAATACTGTTGAATTAATGCTTAATACTGATAATTTAGTGCTTAATACACTAAAATTACTGCTTAATAGGTTTGTTAATATTTTAATAATGGGAAAAAGAAAAGTAGAGGAGGAATCGGTGTGGAACAGTTCATTTTATCACTAGATCAGGGGACGACGAGTTCTCGTGCGATTTTATTTAATCAAGAAGGTCAAATCGTAAAAGTTGCTCAGCAGGAATTTGAACAGTATTTTCCTAAACCAGGCTGGGTTGAGCATGATGCGAATGAGATTTGGACTTCGACCCAGCATTGTATAACTGAAGTGATGCGAAAAGCAGATATTGGTCCTGGGCAAATTGCAGGGATCGGGATTACGAATCAGCGTGAGACGACGGTTGTGTGGGAACGTGAGACTGGCCGTCCGATTCATAAAGCGGTCGTTTGGCAATCGCGTCAGACAGAGGATATTTGTCATGACTTAAAGGAACAAGGCTTAGAGCAAACATTCCGTGATAAAACCGGACTTTTATTAGATCCTTATTTTTCAGGGACAAAAGTAAAATGGATTCTAGACCATGTTGATGGTGCGAAAGATCAAGCAGCGCGCGGTGAGTTAATGTTTGGAACAATTGATACATGGTTGATTTATAAATTAACGGGTGGCGAGGTGCATGTCACTGATTATTCAAATGCCTCTAGAACGCTTATGTACAATATACATGAGTTAAAGTGGGATGAAGAATTGCTGGACATTTTAGGTGTTCATAAAAACATGCTTCCTGACGTTCGCCCGTCATCTGAAATTTACGGCCATACGGCAAGTTATCAATTTCAAGGATATGAGGTCCCGATTGCTGGTGCGTGTGGCGATCAGCAGGCGGCGCTGTTCGGTCAGGCGTGTTTTGAAGAAGGTATGGCCAAAAATACATATGGCACAGGTTGCTTTATGTTAATGAATACTGGGCAGGAGGCCGTTAAATCTGATCATGGGCTTTTAACGACGTTAGCTTGGGGCATTGACGGTGAAATCCATTATGCTTTAGAAGGTAGTATTTTTGTAGCTGGGTCAGCTATTCAGTGGCTTCGTGATGGCCTTCGAATGTTTAAATCCGCATCCGATAGCGAAATCTATGCTAAGAGGGTCGATTCAACGGATGGTGTGTATGTCGTACCAGCTTTTGTTGGGCTTGGCACGCCGTATTGGGATAGTCAAGCGCGTGGCGCTGTCTTTGGCCTTACCCGCGGTACGGAAAAAGAACATTTCATTCGCGCGACGTTAGAGTCGCTTGCGTATCAGACAAAAGACGTCGTCAATGCGATGATTGAAGATGCTGATTTGAAAGTGAAAAAACTCCGTGTTGACGGTGGCGCTGTTCAAAATGATTTTCTAATGCAGTTTCAAAGTGATATTCTAAATACTGAGGTTGAACGTTCCGTTGTAAACGAAACGACGGCACTTGGCGCGGCTTATTTAGCAGGTATTGCCGTTGGTTATTGGGAAAACAAAGAAGAAATTGCGAACCAATGGAAACGAGATCGAACGTTTGAACCAGAGATGAGTGAAGAAGTGCGCCAGGAAAAATATGACGGATGGAAAAGGGCCGTTAAAGCAACGCAAGCATTCACATCTTAGAAAGGGTGCAATGATTTGGATTTTTTATCGAACAAATCCCGACATGAAAATAAGCAAATTTTAAAAAACGAATTCGACATCATCGTAATTGGTGGAGGCATCACAGGTGCTGGTATTGCCTTAGATGCAATCACGCGTGGCTTAAGTGTTTTGTTACTAGAGATGCAAGATTTCGCTGCTGGAACGTCAAGCCGCTCGACGAAGTTAGTCCACGGCGGGCTTCGTTATTTAAAAAACTTCGAAGTAAAAATGGTCGCAGAAGTCGGAAAAGAGCGTGAGATTGTTTATGAAAACGGTCCGCATGTGACAACGCCAGAGCGCATGATGCTGCCTTTTTATAAAAATGGTACGTTCGGGCCGCTATCAACGAACGTGGGTCTCCGTGTTTATGACTTTTTAGCAGGGGTCAAACGAAAAGAGCGACGTCAAATGTTATCAGTAGAGGAAACCCTTAAAAGAGAGCCCCTTTTAAAACGCGAAGGGCTTCAAGGAAGTGGTTATTACGTCGAGTACAAAACGGATGATGCGAGGTTGACACTCGAAGTGTTAAAAAAGGCGATTGAAGAAGGTGCCTATGCCTTTAATTACATGAAAGTGAACCAGTTGCTTTACCGTGACGGGCGTGTGGTTGGTGTTCAAGCACTTGATACGACAAACGGTGAGACGCACCAAATCCATGGTGACAAGGTGATCAACGCTACTGGCCCTTGGGTGGATGAGATTCGTTCAATGGACCATTTCAAGAAGGAAAAACACCTGTATCATACAAAGGGTGTTCATCTAGTTTTTGATCAGTCTAAATTCCCGCTTAATCAGGCGGTCTATTTTGACACACCGGATGGGCGTATGGTGTTTGCGATTCCGCGTGATGATAAAACTTATGTTGGCACAACAGACACACCTTTCGAATCTGACTTAGCCAACCCGACAACGTCCAGTGACGATCGACAGTATTTACTAGAGGCTATTCATTGGATTTTTCCAGAAGTGGAGATATCAGAGGATGATATTGAATCGACGTGGTCAGGCATACGACCGCTCATTCATGAGGAAGGAAAAGACCCTTCAGAGATCTCCAGAAAAGATGAAGTATTTGTATCGGATTCAGGGTTAATGTCAATCGCAGGCGGAAAGCTAACGGGCTACCGTATAATGGCAGAAGAGATCGTTGACCGAGTCGTTAAGGATTTTAAAGAAGAAAGATACAAACGCTATCCAAAATCACAAACGAAAGACATGCCGATAAGCGGTGGCGATGTTGGTGGGGCAGATGGATTGCTGACATTTGGAGCGATCGCATATAAAGAAGCCATTGATCAAGGGGTGCCAGACGATGTGATCCGTCCTTGGATCAAGCGATACGGCGGAAATGTTCATAAGCTAATCGAATACTACACCAATGCTCCAGAGGATTTGGCACTTGCACGTGATGTTTATGCGGAATTGACCTATAGTTTAGAGCACGAGTTAGTTTATAAGCCGGTTGACTTTTTTACCCGAAGAACTGGTGCGCTATTTTTCAACATCCAGTGGGTACAAGAACATAAGGAACAAGTAATTGATTGGATGAGTGAGTACCTTAGCTGGTCGGAACATGAATTAACTCAATATCAAGAGGAACTCGAGATTGCGATTAAGCAAGCACAAGAACCATTCCCGCAGAGTTGAATCTGCGGGAATTTTTATGTCTTTTACAGAATTTTCTACAGAAAGTGATGAAATTTTACATCTGTGCTATACTTGCACTTAGAATGATTTAGTCGGGAGGCCTTTATGCAAACAACTGATACCAATATTTTAAATTACCGAAATGATGGAGATTTCTACTTTTCTTATGGCATTAAGGCTTTCAAAGAAAAGCGCTTCGACAAAGCAGAAAAGTGGTTCTTAAAATCTCTTGAATATAAGCCAGACAATCCATTGTATTTATCGCAAATCTCGGTTTTATATACCGAAATTGGTCAGTATCAGAAAGCCAATGACTGGCTTCAGCGCGTTGTGGATGTTCATGGGAAAGACTACCCTGACTGTTACTACCTACTTGCTAACAACTATGCGCATTTAGGTCTTTTTTATGAAGCACAAAAATATGCTCATAAGTACTTGGAACATAGTCAAGATGGCGACTTTAAAGAAGAGGTTAACCAGTTAGTCGAGATGTTAGACTATCTTTCTAAGGAAGAGAACATTGAAGATGATTTTGAATTAGAAGAGCTGGATGAGATCATCATTTATCAAGAAACGGCCTTTTACTATTTAGAACACGAAAAATGGGATGAAGCCCTCGAGATATTAGAAGAGATGATGACATTTTATCCTGAATATACATCATCGAAGCATGAGTATGCCTTCGCTTTATTTCAAAAGGGAGATTGCGATGAAGCGATCGCTTTAGAAGAAGCTTGGTTTGAGCAAGACGAGACTAACTTATACAGCCGCATGAATTTAGTTTATTTTTATTACAAAATTGGTAAAAAACAAGCGTTCATGGAATTGTTACCAACGCTCAATAACGTATATCCGACTTTGGAACAGCAAAAGTTAAAACTAGCGGTAACATTAGCTCGAGTTGGTGAATATAACCAAGCATTTAGGCGGTTTAAGCGCGTTGACTCGATGCAAGTGGCGAATTATATGAGCTATTTTTATTGGTATTCAAAAGTTTTATTTGAGAACGGAAAAACACAATTTGGTGAAAAGATTTGGAAAAAAGGGTTGAACAAGCATCCGGCGTTAGAGTCGTTTACGTTTTAAATAGTCATAAGCAAAAAATTTGTCGCTCTTATTGGTTTTTAATATGATATAGAAAGACGAGCGAAAAGGAGTGAGTTTGATGGAAGAACGAATTTATGATGTTATTATTGCTGGCGCTGGCCCTGCAGGCTTAACAGCAGCGGTTTACACATCGCGTGCCGACTTAGATACGTTAATGTTAGAGCGTGGTGTACCAGGCGGGCAAATGGTTAACACAGAAGACGTTGAAAACTATCCAGGCTACAATCATATTTTAGGGCCTGATTTATCAAATAAAATGTTTGAACACGCACAAAAATTCGGAGCGGAATACGGGTTTGGCGATATAAAAGAAATTATTGACGGAAAAGAATATAAAACGGTTAAAGCAGGGAATAAGGAATTTAAGACACGTGCGATCATTTTAGCGACGGGTGCTGAGTATAAAAAACTTGGCATTCCGGGTGAAGAAGAATATGGTGGCCGTGGTGTATCCTACTGTGCAGTTTGTGATGGTGCATTTTTCCGTGATAAAAGCTTATTTGTCGTAGGCGGTGGTGACTCCGCGGTTGAAGAAGGTGTTTATTTAACACGCTTTGCTAATAAAGTAACGATCATTCACCGTCGTGATGAATTACGCGCGCAAAAAATTCTTCAACAACGCGCATTTGACAATGAGAAAATTGATTTCAAATGGAACACTGAAATGAAAGAAATTAAAGAAAAAGACGGTAAAGTCGGAAGCGCCGTGCTTTACAATAACGAAACGGATGAAACGTATGAGGAAGAAATTGAGGGTGTGTTTATTTATATAGGGATGATTCCTCTAAACCAAGCATTTACGGATCTTGGCATTACGAATGATGAAGGTTATGTGGAAACTAATGAAAACATGGCAACGAACATTCCTGGTATTTTCGCAGCCGGCGATATCCGTGATAAAGAACTACGTCAGATCGTTACAGCAACCGGCGATGGCAGTATTGCAGCCCAGTCAGCACAGCATTATATCGAGAATTTAATGGAAGAATTAAAAGTCCAACAGTAAAAGTAATTGCATCTTAACTGCGCTGTAACACGCTTGAAACATTGATACGTTACAATAGGGGTAATTAATTG
Source organism: Aquisalibacillus elongatus (assembly GCF_003843875.1). Classification (GTDB taxonomy): domain Bacteria; phylum Bacillota; class Bacilli; order Bacillales; family Alkalibacillaceae; genus Aquisalibacillus; species Aquisalibacillus elongatus. Next base: position 544,751 of record NZ_RKRF01000008.1, read on the forward strand.
ACCCCCTTTATTAACTATAGATTTAGTTAACACAGGTAGCTTTCTTCTACCTGTGTTTTTTTTGGTTTCAAAAAACAGCGGTAGAGTGTACTATAAGGTTTACTCTTGAACACGAGGAAAATACTCTCGAACACAAGGGGTTTACTCTTGAACACGAGGAAAATACTCTCGAACACAAGGGGTTTACTCTTGAACACGAGGAAAATACTCTCGAACGCAAGGGGTTTACTCTCAAACACGATAGGAATACTCTCAAACACAAAAGCTTTACTCTCAAAAGATTTAGATACTGTTATACACCCCCTTTAAGATGTATAATAGGAAGTGGAGGAGTGAAACACGATGCAACGTGTGACGAATGCTGTTTATATAAAAAATAATCATGTGTTGATGCTCAAAAAACCGAAACGCGGTTGGTACGGAACACCTGGCGGTAAAATGGAGCCAGGTGAAAGTATTAAGCAGTCTGTTCTTCGTGAGTTCGAAGAGGAAACAGGACTACTTTTAACCGATGCAAAACTGTCAAGCGCCTTCACATTTGTGATTGAAGACGAACAAGAATGGATGCTGTTTACTTTTGTGGCACAAGCATCTACCGGTCAGCTTTTGGAGGAAACTCCAGAGGGAGAACTTGAATGGGTGCCATTTGACAAAGTGTTAGACCTTCCAATGGCTGAGGGTGACAGACGAATCATTAAGCATGCTATCAGCGATCCTGAATATGTTTTAACAGGGACGTTTTATTATACACAGGACTATATACTACAAAAAGAATTCATTGACGGACCTTCAGAACTAGTAGCAGAAGAAGAGTAAAATCTTACAAAATAAAGAGGGGATCTCATGCAAGAGCAAAACAAAGTGGTTGAGTTAGTCATCATTACAGGCATGTCGGGTGCGGGGAAAACGATTGCGATTCAGAGCTTTGAAGATATGGGGTATTTTTGCGTAGATAATTTACCGCCTACGTTATTACCGAAATTTTTAGAGCTGATGAAAGAAAACCCGGAAGAAAATAAAAAACTCGCTGTGGTGATGGACCTAAGAGGACGCGAGTTTTTCGATAGTTTATATGAAACGCTCGATCAACTCAGTGCCGAAAGTTGGATTCAAGAACATATCCTTTTCTTAGACGCCGATAACGAATCGCTCGTGCAGCGTTATAAAGAGTCCAGACGCTCGCATCCTTTAGCATCTGACGGATTGCCGCTCGATGGAATAGAGCAAGAACGTCAAATTTTAGATGAGTTAAAAGGGCGCGCTCAACGCATTATTGATACAACAGGACGCTCAGCCCGTCAGCTAAGGGAAAAAATTATTAAACACTACACAGAGGAAGAACAGCAAATTTTCTCTGTTCAAGTGGTATCATTTGGTTTTAAGCATGGGGTTCCAATTGATGCGGATTTAATGTTTGACGTCCGGTTTTTACCGAATCCACACTACGTTGAGTCAATGCGTGACTTAACTGGGTTAAATCAAGAAGTCAACGCGTATGTGTTCAAATGGAAAGAAACGCGCCAATTTGTGCGCAAATTGCAAGATCTGCTTCAGTTCATGTTGCCGCATTACGTACGCGAAGGCAAAAGTCAACTTGTCATAGCAGTCGGCTGTACAGGTGGTCAGCACCGCTCTGTTGCAATTGCTGAGAAAATTGGTGAAATTATTAACGCACAATATAACGCTCATGTTTATCATAGAGATATAGATAAGAAAAAGGGGAATAAGAAATAAATGACGAATGTACATGGACCAAAGGTGGTCGTCATCGGGGGAGGAACGGGGCTGCCTGTTTTATTAAGGGGCCTTCGAAAATTTCCGATCAATTTATCTGCCATTGTGACGGTTTCAGATGATGGCGGCAGTACAGGAAGGCTTCGAGAGGACTTATCGATTCCAGCGCCTGGAGATATTCGAAAAGTCATCGCCTCTATGTCTGATGTTGAGCCGACCTTATTAGAATTATTTCAGCATCGCTTTGAAAATGGAAATGGAATATCAGGGCACTCGCTAGGGAATTTAATTTTAGCGGGAATGACATCGATTACAGGTGATTTTTATAAGGGGATCAAAGAGATCTCGCGTGTGTTTAATGTCAAAGGCCGTATATATCCGATTGCGAATGAGAATATGTATTTAAAAGCGGAGTTTGAAGACGGAAGCGTCGTCCGCGGTGAATCAAACATTCCAAAGGTCGGGAAGAAAATTAAACGCGTCTTTTACGACCCGCCTAAAATTGAACCGTTGCCTGAAGCCGTTCAGGCTATTCAACGAGCTGAAATGGTTGTCGTAGCTCCTGGCAGCTTGTATACGAGTATTATTCCGAATCTTATTGCTCCTGAGATTAAACAGGCGTTACGTGAAGCAGATGCCAAGAAATATTATATATGTAATATTATGACCCAACACGGTGAAACGAACGGTTATAAGGCTTCAGATCATATTGAGGCGCTACATCAACACGTCGGTGAACGTTTTATCGATAACATCGTAATACACGGTGAAATGATTGAATCGACGATTAAAGAAGGCTATGCTAAAGAGATGGCAGAGCCAGTCTTGTGTGACGAAGAGCGCCTTGAAGGTTTAGGCGTTCACGTCTTAAAAGACGATATCGCTAGCCTTCATACAGATGGCACGTTAAAGCATGATGAGCAAAAAATCGCGAAACTCCTTTATAACTTGTTATAATGGATGTATAAGTAGAAAGAAGGGAAACGCCATGTCATTCGCATCTGATACGAAAAAAGAATTAACCGGCATCGAGATTGATGACTGCTGTAAACGTGCGGAACTGGCAGCACTCATTAGAATGAATGGTTCATTATCATTTTCCAATCGCCAGTACATTTTAGATATCCAAACGGAAAATGCCGCTATAGCAAGACGGATTTATTCATTAATTAAGGGTTTATATGATGTTCCGTTAGAACTACTTGTTCGTAAAAAAATGCGCCTCAAAAAGAATAATATTTACATCGTGCGTATGTACGAAAACGTTAAAAATTTATTAACAGAACTTGAAATTTTAGAAGAAACGTTTGCCATTAAGCGTAGAGTTTCTGAACGTTTTATTGAAAATGAATGTTGTAAGAAGTCTTATTTACGAGGTGCCTTTTTAGCTGGTGGTTCGGTTAATAACCCGGAGACGTCTTCTTACCATTTAGAAATTTTTTCGTTTTACGAAGAGCACAATGAATCGGTATGTAACTTGCTTAATTATTTTGATTTAAATGCTAAAAAACTAGAGCGTAAAACCGGTTATATATGCTATATTAAAGAGGCTGAAAAAATCACCGAGTTTCTCATTTTAATCGGGGCGCACCAGGCGCTATTGAAATTCGAGGACGTTCGCATCATGCGAGATATGCGTAACTCAGTCAACCGATTAGTTAACTGTGAGACCGCCAATCTAAATAAAACGATTGGAGCGGCGTTTAGACAAGTCGAAAATATTAAGTATATTGAACAAACGGTAGGTTTAGATGCACTTCCGGAAAAACTCCGCGAAGTTGCCGAACTCCGCGTTCAGCATCAAGACGTGACCCTAAAAGAACTCGGAGAACTCTCGCAAAACGGAAAGATCAGTAAATCTGGCATTAATCATCGCTTGAAAAAAATCGATGAATACGCTGAAAAACTCCGCCGAGGAGAATTATTAGAAAAGTGATGCAATAAAACTTTTTATTTCCAATTTTTCATGCTATAATGAATGAAAATTTCGATGAAGCGCTTTAATATTATATCAGAGAGAGGGGTAGCTGAATTTGGTTGAAAAGGAATTATCAGTCCAATTAGAAACTGGCTTGCAAGCAAGGCCAGCTGCCAAGTTTGTACAGGAAGCAAACCGCTATTCGTCAGATGTATTTCTAGAAAAAGACGGAAAACGAGTGAATGCGAAAAGTATTATGGGAGTCATGAGCTTAGCGATTGGCTCAAATGAGACAATCACGTTACAAGCTGAAGGCCCTGATGAACAACAGGCTTTGGATTCATTAATGACATTTATAGAACAAGAAAAATAAGGCAGATGAACACTCATTAAAACCTCATCCGAATAGGGTGAGGTTTTTCTGTTTCTTTGTCGATATTTTTGATAATTCTAAGTATTGTAAAAATTTCACACCTCATTTATAATCAAAGTAACACAAAATTGAAATACCATTTCAATTATTGAAATGATGGGAGGTAAGGTGTTGCCAAAATATGCGAAGCGAGTTGAAACGCTTCCGCCTTATGTGTTTTCTCAATTTCAAGCTCGAAAAAAAGAGTTAGAACAAAACGGATTCGATATAATTGATTTAGGAATTGGAGCACCCGATCTACCAACACCTTCATTTATTATTCAAAAAATGATTCAAGAGGCAAACAAGCCAGAGAATCATCGCTACTCACCTTATCAAGGCTGTTCAGACTTCAAAGAAGCCGTCGCGGAATTTTATGAAGTGCACTATAACGTACAGCTTGATCCAGCTACAGAAATTCTCGCACTGATCGGTTCTAAAGAAGGCATAGCAAATTTTATGTCAGCCGTCATCGACACAAACGACACGGTATTAGTTCCCAACCCAGGTTATCCAGTCTATCAGTCTGCGATCCACTTAGCAGGTGGAACGCCAGCCTATTTACCACTCGATTCTACACAAAATTTCAAACCTAACTTTCAATCAGTCTCTCAAACTGACCTAGCACAATCGAAGTTGATGCTACTGAACTATCCCAACAATCCTACCGCAGGAACAGTTGAGTTAAACACATTAATGGAAGCGGTTACAATCGCGAAAGAACATGAGATCATCATCGCTCACGATGCGGCGTATCAGCTCGTGACATTTGGTGATTATAAAGCCCCTAGCATCATGCAAGTCCATGGGGCTAAAGAACACGCTGTTGAATTCGGCTCATTGTCTAAAAGTTTTAATATGACCGGGTGGCGTATCGGTTATGTCGTGGGCAATCCAGAGTTAATCAAAGCTCTAGCAACCTTAAAAAGCAATATAGACACTGGGCAATTTTTGCCGATTCAAAAGGCGGCAGCAGAAGCACTTAGAAGCGATTTATCGACCGTGAAAGACAATAATAACCTTTACGAAAAACGTTTGAACCTTGCGATGGATGGATTAGAAAAACTAGGTGTCAGAGCTAATCGTCCGAAGGGAACCTTTTTTCTCTGGGCTGAAGTTCCAAAAGGTTTCACATCAATGGAATTCGCCAACTTGCTACTTGAGAAAGCCGGTGTAATCGTAACGCCGGGCTCAGCCTTCGGTTCACTAGGGAAAGATTATTTCCGATTATCATTATCAGTTTCTGAAGAACAATTAACTGAAGCTCTGAATCGGATGGGAGGGATCATGTGACGAAAGGTGTGCAAGTTGAGAAAAACGAAACTGGTGGTGACGCTGTCGTCAGTTGTCTGAAACAGCTTGGCGTAACAAAAATGTTCGGTGTACCGGGCGAGAGTTTTTTGCCTATTTTAAATGCCATTTATGGTGAGCCCGAAATGACGTTTATCTCAAATCGACATGAAGGCGGAGCATCATTTATGGCGGAAGGATATGCGAAGGCGTCCAATCAACCTGGCGTCGTGTTAGCAACAAGGGGCGTCGGGGCATCCAATCTTTCAATTGGCGTTCATACGGCGATGCAGGATTCAACGCCTTTAATCGTGCTACTAGGACAAGTGCATAGTTCTTTTCTTGGTCGAGAAGGGTTTCAAGAAGTTGATTTAGAGAAATATTTTAATCCAATTTCTAAATGGGCTTGCGAAGTCCGTGATGCGAAAAGAATCCCGGAAATCATTTACCGGGCTTATAAGAAGGCTGTGTCAGGCAGGCCTGGGCCGGTTGTGTTGTCATTCCCTGAAGATGTTTTGCGAGATGTTTCCGAGGTACCGAAGTTGCCATGCGTTGAACGAGAAAAATTTACTCCGTGCCACGACAAGCTTAAGCAGATTGAACAATACCTAAAACAAGCGAACCAACCAGTGGTGATTGCTGGCGGTGGCATTAAACACTCGCAGACCGAACAGCGTCTAGAAGCATTTGTTGAGCGTTTTGATCTACCAATAGTATCGGCATTTCGCCGTCATGATGTCATGAATCATGAGCATCCCAATTTTGTTGGTCATTTAGGACTTGGAAATCCGAAACACATTCAAGACACTATTAAAAAAGCAGATACGATCATTGCAATAGGCACGCGTTTGTCTGAGATTACGACGCAGAGTTACTCGCTAATTTCAGATGAACAGACCTTAATTCATATCGATATTTCTGAAGAAAGTATGGCGAAAGGTTATGTGCCAAAAGTTAGTCTGCAAGCGGATGCAGGGGCGGCTTTGGATGAACTCCTGGTTATGTCATTTGAGCCCACGTGGTCTGAATGGCGAAAAGAGCGACGTCAGACTTATGAAGTATCAGCCTATCAACCGGTTCAGTCATCAGATCCGATTAATCGGCATATCATTGAATTGTTGCAAGATGTATTACCTGAAGATGCAATCTTAACTAACGATGCAGGGAACTTTGCCGGTTGGCTCCATCAATATTATCAATTTAAACGACCGAATACGTATGTCGGTCCAACGTCAGGTGCCATGGGGTACGGTGTCCCGGCAGCAATTGGTGCAAAAGTGGCAAACCCCGACCGGACCGTTGTAGCCCTTGCAGGAGACGGGGGCTTTATGATGACGATGCAAGAAGTTGAAACGGCCGTGCGTAACGACATTCCAATCATCAGTATCGTGTTTAATAATCAAATGTACGGCACGATTCGTATGCACCAGGAAAAACACTACCCGAAGCGTGTCGTTGGAACTGATTTAGGTCACGTTCATTTTGCAAACCTTGCAGAAAGTATGGGAGCGTTAGGCTTCCAAGTTCAAGATATATCAAACTTCGAACACGCTTTAAGTAAAGCGTTAGATCAAAAAAGGCCAACAGTAATTGAAGTTTTAACAGATCCCGAACAAATATCTGTAACATCGACGATTGAAGACTTGCGTCAGTCATGAGGGTTTAACCTCATTAAATTTTTATAAATGGAGGGTTTTAAACATGTCACAAGCATTAGTCACGGAACAGAAGTTGTCTAATTACATTAACGGAGAATGGGTGAATCACGATGGTGATTATGCGTCGGTGGTGAATCCAGCCAATGGTGAACATTTAATCGATGTCCCTTTATCAACGAAGGAGGATGTCGATCAGGCTGTTGAAGCAGCAAAAGTCGCTCAAAAAGAATGGGCTCTAGAACCAGCGCCACAGCGAGCCGAAGTGTTATTTCGCATTGGAGCCATCATGAAAGAACACAAGGAGCATCTGTCTCAAATTTTAACGATGGAAAATGGCAAGGTGATAGAAGAGGCGCGTGGTGAAGTGCAAGAAGGAATTGATATGGCGTTTTATATGGCAGGAGAAGGTAGACGTTTATTCGGTCACACCACACCTGCCGAGTTAAAAGATAAATTTGCGATGAGTCAGCGTGCACCTGTTGGAGTTGTCGGCATTATTACGCCTTGGAACTTCCCGATTGCCATTGCGACGTGGAAGTCGTTCCCGGCGATTGTGGCGGGCAATGCGGTGATTTGGAAGCCGGCAACGGAAACGCCGATGATGGCTTATGAGATGGCGAAAATTTTTGAAGAAGCGGGACTGCCCAAAGGTGTCGTTAATGTTGTTTTTGGAAAAGGATCGCAAGTGGGGGATGCCATGGTTGAACATCCCAACATTCGAGTCATTTCGTTTACAGGGTCCAATGATACAGGCCGCATGATTGCTGGAAAGTGCGGTCAGTTACTAAAGAAAGTTTCGCTTGAGATGGGCGGAAAAAACGCCGTTATTGTAATGGATGATGCGGACTTGGATTTAGCTGTGCAAGGTATTGTGTGGAGTGCGTATGGCACAAGCGGTCAGCGTTGTACAGCATGTAGTCGTGTTATTGTGCATGAGGATATGAAAGAGCGTTTAGAAGAACGCTTATTAGCCGAAATGGAGAACATCACAATCGGTGATGGCCTGGATGAAAAGAATAAAATGGGACCGATTATTAATGAGGACGGTCTTAAGAAAATCGAGTCATACATGGAAGTGGGTAAGAATGAAGGTGCGAAGTTGCTAGCTGGCGGGTATACGCTTGAAGGCGGAGATTATGATAAAGGCTATTATTTTGTCCCGACATTGTTTACGGACGTCCTACCGGATATGCGAATCGCAAGAGAAGAGATTTTTGGCCCAGTTTTATCGATTATTCCAGTGAAAAATTTAGATGAAGCCATTGAAGTTAATAATGACGTTGCGTATGGCTTATCAAGCTCCATTTTTACACAGGATATTAATAAAGTTTTTCAAGCACAGCGTGACCTTGATACCGGTATTGTATACGTTAACGCGGGGACGACGGGTGCAGAAATTCACCTGCCGTTTGGTGGCACGAAAGGAACTGGTAACGGCCACCGTGATTCCGGTCAGGCGGCGTTAGATGTATTTACGGAGTGGAAAGCTGTTTACGTTGATTTCAGTGGTAAATTACAACGTGCACAAATCGATGTGGAATAGAAGAAGGGGGAGTTTCAATCGTGAAAGTAGCAGTATTAGGTTCAGGATTAATGGGAAAAGAAGCGGCACGGGACTTGGTGAAGAGTGAAGGTGTTTATGAAGTGGGGTTAGCCGATATTGATTTAGCGCGTGCGAATCACGTATGTGACACGCTAAATTCATCGAAGCTTGAAGCGTTTAAGGTGGATGCAGGCAATCCTGAAGAACTTGGTCAATTTTTGAAACAATATGATGTCGTTATTAACGCGTTGTTTTATAGTTTTAATGAAATCGTCGCGAAGACCGCTATTGAAGTCGGCACACACGCGGTTGATTTAGGCGGACATATTGGCCATATAACGGACCGTGTATTGGAGCTAAAAGATGACGCACAAGCAGCCGGTGTAACGGTCATTCCAGATTTAGGCGTCGCACCGGGGATGATTAATATTTTATCAGGTTATGGATCTAGTAAACTTAATGAACTAGAGTCAATTAAACTATTTGTCGGCGGTATTCCGGTTCAGCCAGAGCCACCGCTTGAGTACAATCATGTTTTCTCGATGGAAGGTTTGTTCGATCATTATACAGACCCGGCTTTAATCATTCGAAACGGAGAAAAGGTGGAAGTGCCAGCCTTAACTGAGGTTGAAACACTTCATTTTGAAAAATTTGGTCCGCTTGAGGCCTTCCATACGTCGGGTGGAACGTCGACGTTGCCACTGACGTTTTCTGATATTAAAACATTGGAGTACAAAACGATTCGCTACCGCGGGCACGCAGAGAAATTTAAGTTATTAGTCGATTTAAACTTAACTCGCAATGATTATGAAGTTGACATTAACGGGATGCCTGTACGCCCTAGAGATGTATTGTTGAAAGTGCTCGAGCCTGTTGTTGACTTGAAAGACCGTGATGACGCAGTCCTATTAAGAGTCGGTGTCGGTGGTCAAGAAAATGATACCCCTGTCGAGTATCAATATGAAATGGCGACGTTTAAAGATCGGATGCACAATGTAACAGCCATGGCGCAGGCAACAGCTAACACGATTTCCGTTGTGGCTCAAATGATCGGAAACGGCACGATTACGAAACGCGGTGTCTATCCGCCAGAACAAATCGTTCCAGGCCGTGCCTATATAGATGAGATGGCGAAGCGTAACGTTCATATTAAGGAAAGTCGCTCTGAGAGTTCGTTAGTTGCGAAAACTTAATTAAAGCTTGAGGAGAATTTTTCTCAAGAGGTGAACCTGAGAGAAAATCTCTCGAACGGGATGGGACCAAGCTGTTTGCACCGATAATCGAGTACTCTCCATTTCAGGGTTGATTAAGAGGGGGTGGTGAGGCGAAAGGGTGAAACCCCTTTCGCCGAAACGTACCCGCTGGAGAAGGAAACGTACCCGCTGGAGAAGGAAACGTACCCGCTGGAGAAGGAAACGTACCCGCTGGAGAAGGAAACGTACCCGCTGGAGAAGGAAACGTACCCGCTGGAGAACGGAACCCGCTGGAGAAGGAAACGTACCCGCTGGAGAAGGAAACGTACCCGCTGGAGAAGGAAACGTACCCGCTGGAGAAGGAAACGTACCCGCTGGAGAACGGCGGGAATCTCTCGAACGCGAGGGTGAATCTCTCGAACAGGGAGGATAATCTCCCGAACTCAAGAAGAAATCTCTCGAAAGCAGGTGGGCCTTCAATAGAAGGCCCACTATAAGATTGAGGGGGTTATATGAACCAGAGTGTGATTAAGGCTTTGAAAATCTTAAATTTATTCAGCGAAGAGACGCAGGAGCTAACGTTAAAAGAGATTGCGACCCAATCAAATTTGCCGAAACCGACAGCATACCGTTTGCTTCAGTCACTTGAAGAAATGGGTTACATAATAGGGCATGACGGACGCTATAGTCTGGGATTAAAACTACTAGAATTAGGACATTTAGTATCGCACCAACTCGACCTAAGGCAACTCGCAAAGCCGTTAATGACCAATTTGGCTCAGTCGATCAACGAAGCGGTACACCTAGTCGTATTGCACGGCGACCATGCAACGTATATTGAAAAAGTCGAAAGCAGGCGAGCGTTAAGGCTGTATACGAAAGTCGGAAAAAGTGCGCCACTGTATAAAGGGTCAGGACCCAAACTATTGTTGGCACACTTACCTCAAACTGAGCAAATGAGAGTTTTACCAGATGAGAGTCTCATAGAAGAAGTGGAACAGATTAGACAGCAGGGGTATGCGATGAGTGTAGGTGAGCAGGACCTTGATACAACAGGGTTATCTTACCCAATTTATAACCATAGCGGAAATGTTGTAGCAGCGCTCACTGTAAGTGGGTTGTCTAGCCATTTTGAAGGTGATCATCTAACGTTTATTAAAGTTGAAACTAAAAAAACAGCTGATGAGATTTCACGATGCTTAGGGTACGCAAAAAAGGAGGGACATTCTTGAATACTATTTTTATCGCAGGACATGCTAAACTGCCGTCTGGAATGGCGGCGCAAAACGTTTATGAAAGTTTAACCATTACAGTCGAAGTAGACCGAAAGTATGGTGTGATCGTTCAAGCTAACTGTACGTTAGCGACCTCTCACGGACGGGATTTTATAAGTGAGCTGTTAAAAGGTCATAGTTTGAAAGATGGAATCGAGGAACCATTGAAGTGGATCGAAGAGAGGTATCAAGGCAAGGCCTGCAATGCCTTAATGTCTGCTTTGAAAGATTTACATAAACAATACGAAACCCAACTGGGAAAAATTTAATCTAATATTCAGTTACTTGGAATTTTGTGTTAAGATAAAGGAGATTTTGTAAAAACTGAAAGGGATTAAATTTATGTTGGGAATAACGAGTTTTACAGAAGGTTTATCTTTGCTACTAGCATGGTTCATCATAATTATATTAATCTATGTTGTCTATCAAAAGTTAGATGAGAAGCCTAAGTGGTGGGCTGCTTTAATCATTGTGGTTGTGGGGATGTTCTCATTTGATTTCAGCTTTACATTTACTCAATTTAGTTTAAGCATACCCATATTACCACTCGGCGTTTGGTTATTAATCCTCATATTTAAATGGACAGATAACACCGAAATATGGCCGATTTACAAACCATTTGCCTGGTTAGGATTTTTAAGTCTTTTTCTTTTTATTATAACTAAATTACTTGTCCTTCCAGTGGACCACTTTATGTATCCAGAAGAAGAGTTATCGACTTATATGTCTGATGTAGAAAACGCTTCTGTTATGAAAATTCACCCATCAGGTGATGACGTGTCACTCGATGACCTTGAGCCCAAAATAGACTCGATGCAACGCGACTCAATTAGAAGTATCGATTGGTATAATGATTTAACGCATAATCCAGATCCTGATTCAAATGAAGTTGACGCTCGTTTCCCTTATTTGTTGACAGGTGTTGAACCTAAGTGGGGCAGTGATCTTGAGACGATGATTTATGTTGAACATGATGGTAAAGGACTTCTTGTCACATCATCTGATCACCAGTATTATTTCCGTTCAGAAGACTCCCTGTTAAAGGAGGGAGTTGAATGACCAAATTAACGAAAATTATTAGCATTACTACTATTTTGCTTGTGGTTACGCTATTTCTAATTTATTGGTATTTCTTTTCTGAACCAACCGCTTTTCCTGAAGATGAACAACTGATTGAGGAAATGAACGACCTTTTTGATCGAGCGAATGCTGAAGAGATTCAGGATACGATTCAGTTGGATGATAAACATGTATTTGTGCCATTCATATCAAGTAATGACATGTATGGTGTGAGTTATTGGAAATGGGATAAACGTAAGTGGCGTCCAATTAGAATAAGTACAGATGGCGACCCGAGAGTTTGGAATACAGATGATGATGTAATTTCAACCTATATCATTTGGAACTTTCATCCAGATGACGACGTTCAAGATATAACGTTTTATTTAATTCGAGATCGTAGCTATCACGTGTCGGCTGGTGAGCATACATACATTCCGAGAATACAAGTTGAAGAAAAAGTGTCTGCCAGTGATGAGACATATGGCGTGTATGAATTCTCTGATGACTGGGGAACATTAGCGAGTCAGATTAACGCGTTAGCTGAACAAAAAAATCCCGACATGCATTTTGGCTTTATGTTTCAAGATCCGAAAGTGCAGTTCGGGTATCAACCACTAAACAAAAATGGTGAAACAGTTTTTCCTGAAAACTCTGCGAATGGAGCGGGTTTTTCAAACGGACACGTTCAAACAGATTTCGTGTTGTTTATAGATTCGCTAGAATTAGAAGAATAATACTTATAAAGGGCTTAGTGATGTTAGTCACTAAGCCCTTTCATGTTAGTTATGCATCCCAATCGAAACATATTTTTGTTCTACAAATTCATGAATTCCGTGGTGACCGCCTTCTTTGCCCATGCCGGATTGTTTGATGCCTCCGAATGGTGCTTCAGCTGTCGCAGGGAAGACGTCGTTCACGCCAACGATGCCGTAATCAAGCTTTTCCATGACCCGAAGTGATCGGTCGAGGTTTTCGCTAAACATGTAAGCTGCTAGACCGTAAACCGTATCATTAGCTTGAGCGATGACGTCATCTTCGTCATTGAACACTTGAAGTGGAAGAAGAGGGCCAAACGTTTCTTCGTTCATGACCTTCATGTTGTTGGTAACGTTTTTGACAACGGTTGGTGGGAAGAAGTATCCACCAAGGTCGCTTTGCCAATCAGAATCACCGTACAACACTTCAGCTCCATGACTGACTGCATCCTCGAGGTGGTCGTTTACTTTTTGCAAGGCCTGCTCGTTAATGAGTGGTCCGATATCAGTATCAGGTTCCGTGCCATCACCCATGGATAGTGCGGCGACGTGTTCTAATAGTTTTTGAGAAAACTTATCGTAAACGGACTCGTGAACGTACACGCGATTCGCGCAAATACATGTTTGGCCTGCGTTTCGGTATTTACTAGCAAGGGTCATCTTAGCGGCTATATCAAGGTCTGCATCGTCAAACACGATAATCGGAGCGTGCCCGCCAAGCTCAAGTGATAGCTTTTTAACATGATCGGCGCTTTCTCGCATCAAATGTTTTCCAACTTCCGTCGAACCTGTAAACGTAATTAATCGTACATCCTGATTCGTCAGCATCGCATTTCCGATCGCTTCAGCATCACCTGTGACTAAGTTCAACACACCTTTTGGCAATCCAGCTTTTTCAAAAATTTTCACGATTTCAATTGCCGAAAGTGGCGTTTCAGGTGCGGGTTTTAGCACAACGGTACAGCCAGCAGCAAGAGCAGGACCTATTTTTCTGGTAATCATCGATGATGGAAAATTCCACGGCGTAATCGCACCGACGACGCCAACAGGTTGTGGGACGACGAGGATTCGTTTTTGCGTTTGTGAAGACGGAATCCATTCGCCGTAAACGCGGTTCGCTTCCTCAGCGTACCAAAGCAAGAAACTGGCTGCAGATTTGACTTCACCACGCGCTTCTTTAAAAGGTTTGCCTTGTTCAGTCGTTAAAATTTCTGCTAAACGGTCTAGGTTGTCAAACATGAGCTGGTGAGCTTTGTATAAGATTCTAGAACGTTTTCGTGGGCTCATCGATGACCATTCAGGGAAGGCATCTCTCGCAGCTTTGATCGCGTTATGTGTCTCCGTTTCACCACCATAAGCGACTTCACTAATCGGCTCAAGCGTTGCTGGGTTGACGACGGTGTCTGTTTGGCCCGATATCGCATCGCGCCATTCTCCGTTGATAAATAAACTCGAAACTTTTGTCTCAACTAATGACAACTTCATCATCTCCTTTGTAACGATTCGTTTTGATCAAATGGCCACGCCGGAAGCATTTGGTTTAATGCTTTGTCCTGACGGTAGCCCAATACATATTCAGCTTGCATTACGGTGTGAATCTCACGGGTGCCTTCGTATATGACGGGTGCTTTAGAGTTTCTTAAGTAGCGCTCAACAGGGTATTCATTGGAATAACCGTAAGCCCCATGAATTTGAACCGCGTCATCGGCGGCTTGGTTGGCAAAATCGCACGCCTGCCATTTCGCAAGGGACGTCTCGCGCGTGTTACGTTTTCCTTTGTTTTTCAGTTCACCTGCACGATAGACGAGCAACCGACTCATCTGAAGGCCGGCTTCCATTTTGGCAATCATTTGTTGGACGAGCTGATGCTTACCAATCGGTTTGCCGAATGTTTCGCGCTCATGGCAATAGTTTACGCTCGCTTCAAGACACGCTTCAATGAGGCCACAAGCACCAGCCGCCACGGTAAAACGACCATTATCAAGCGCCGACATTGCAATTTTAAAACCTTCACCTTCTTCGCCAAGTAAGTTTTCCGCTGGCACGAGCATGTCATCGAAAAAGATTTCGCCGGTATTCCCAGCGCGAATGCCGTGTTTGCCCTTAATCGCTTTCGATGAAAAGCCAGGCATCGTTCGCTCAACGATAAAAGCCGAAATGCCTTTATGCTTTTGAGACGGATTTGTATAGGCAAAAACTAAAAAGTGATCCGCTTGATCGCATAGCGAAATCCACGTTTTTTGCCCGTTTAAAATGTAGTAATCGCCTTCTTTTTTAGCTGTCGTACGAATCGCAGCCACATCAGACCCTGCGCTAGGCTCGGTTAAGCCGTACGCCCCAATTTTTTCACCTTTAGCTTGCGGAACAAGGTATTGCTGCTTTTGCTCTTCGGTTCCCCATTGGAGTAACGTTAGGCTGTTAAGGCCAGTATGAACCGAAACGGCCGTTCGAAAAGCGGTATCACCACGCTCGAGCTCTTCACAAACGATGGCGAGCGAATTATAATCCATGCCTGAGCCGCCATATGCTTCAGGAATACAAACTCCCATTAATCCTAGGTCAGCTAAGTGCTTCCAAATATTGGGGTCAAATGCACCTTGTTCTTCCCATTCTTGGATGTAAGGATTGATCTCCTGATCGACAAACTGTCTCACCGTCTGCCTTAACAACTTTTGTTCATTGGTTAATTCAAAATCCATCTAAACAATTCCTCCTCATATAATGTTATGGTTTCGATAATCCTTTAATGTGTCCTCGTCAAACCCGAGTTGCTTTAAAATCTCGTCGGTATGCTCACCAGCATCAGGTGGGTGGTGTTGGTAGTTAACGTTTGTGCGTGATAGTTTAAGCGGACTTCCAACCATTCGTATACTACCTGCTGTTGGATGATCCGCTTCGATTAACATATCCCGGCTTTTAAGCTGTGGGTCGTTTTCTAAGTCTTGTAAGTTTTGAATCGGACCACACGGGATGTGGTTGTCTCGGCACCGCCTAGTCCAGTACTCGGTTGAATGTTGTAAAAAACGTTCCTGCAAAAGTGTTGTAAGCTCATCGCGATAATCGACACGGTCTGGGTTAGTTAAAAATTTAGGATCACTCGATAACTCAGGAAGCCCCACCATCTGAGTCAGCTTCGCAAACTGTTGATCATTCCCAACCGCAACGACCATCTCGCCATCGCTCGTTTTAAACGTTTGATAAGGAACGATATTCGCATGATGATTTCCGAGCCGTTCAGGAATCTCACCTGACATCAAGTAATTACTAGCAATGTTGATCAAAGAGCTCACCGCAGAGTCATAGAGTGAGAGGTCGAGTTTTTGCCCTTGTCCTGACCGAGTACGTTCAAGGAGCGCTGCCTGAATGCCAATCGCCGCATACAACCCTGTTAAAATATCCGTAATCGCCACACCGACTTTTTGCGGACCTGAGGATTCATCACCCGTAATACTCATCAGCCCACTCATCGCTTGAATAATAAAATCGTAGCCAGGGAAGTTTTGATACGGCCCCGTTTCACCAAACCCCGTAATCGAACAATAGACGATTTTAGGGTTGATAGATTTTAAGTTTTCATAACTTAATCCAAGCCTATCCATCGTGCCAGTTTTAAAGTTGTGTAATAAAACGTCGCTATTTTGCACGAGCTTCTTAATGATCTGTTGACCTGCTGGCGTTTTCAAGTTGACAGTCAAACTTTTTTTATTGCGGTTGGCGCATAGATAGTAGGCACTAACTTCTTCTTGAAAAGGAGGGCCCCACTTACGCGTCTCATCACTGCCGCCCGGGGCTTCGACTTTAATCACCTCAGCTCCTAAATCACCTAGAATCATAGAACAATAGGGTCCCGCCAGCACGCGTGATAAATCTAGTACCCGAATGCCTTCTAACGTTTTTGCCAGTTGACTCACTCCTTTCTAAGTGCTCAAAATCCCCTCGTTCAAAACGACACACCAACTAAAAAAAGCCAGTTTTAATCCACGGTGACTGGATTAAAACTGGCTTCTCATCTGTTGAGCCAAACCGGGCATTGGTTTGGGGCCAGATGGAACAGTTGTTGTTCGAAGGGATTCAATTGTCTTCATTATAAATTATTCAAAATATTTTGTAAATAATCTAAATGGTCGATAATAAAATTTTTCGTAGTAAAAAGGAAAGGGCGTCGGGCAATTCTTCAAGGCCTTCTACCAGCAAGTGTTCACGCCCGTAAATATTTTTCATCATTAACGCTTCTTGCTCATCAATTTGATCCTCAGATAAGAAAACGCCAATAACATCAAGTCCGCGTTTCCGCGTTTCTAACACGGCATCGTGCGTGTCGATAATGCCATTTTCACTATAATTGCAAGCGGACGGCTCGCCGTCAGAAAAGACGAGTAAAATTTGATGTTCAGCTTGGTGTTGTTGCAATTCTTCTGCTGCCACACGTATGCTGTAGCCATCGCGGTTATCTTCCTGCGATTCCAACTGCACAATCTCAGCGCCAGACTTCGGGTCTAGTGATTGTTCCGCAGAAATAACCCGGTGAAAGTAGTTCGGCTGACTCTCATCATCTGCTTCGAATCCATCTTCCCAAAAACCGATAAGGGTATGCGGAATCCGAAGCTCTTTTAAAACCTCATGGAATAAAACTGCCGCACGCTTCGTCTGATCCATTTTGTTCACCATCGACGCTGAACAATCAATTAGTAGCGTAAAGACCGCATCAATCTCTTTTGACTCGTGGTCCTTTTTATAAAATACACGCGCATCATCATCCATGATCAGTGGAAGGAGCTGTTTTTTAGACAAACGTCCCGTTAATAAATGATCGCGAGCCGCATTTTGTTTATGTTCGAGTGCTTCATCAATCGTTCGCTTCAGTTTTAATTTTTCAGGTTGAATATCCGAGACAAACTCTTGATAACGC
The DNA here is from genome assembly GCF_003843875.1 of Aquisalibacillus elongatus. Taxonomy (GTDB): domain Bacteria; phylum Bacillota; class Bacilli; order Bacillales; family Alkalibacillaceae; genus Aquisalibacillus; species Aquisalibacillus elongatus. The sequence continues at coordinate 562,499 of NZ_RKRF01000008.1, forward strand.
TCCCGGTCTTCAGGTGCCACAGGTTCGGGTTCTATATCGTGTTGTTCAGCATACAAATTTTCCTTGCCGTAACGACTGGCCTGACTTTCCTGTCGCTCATTTTTCTTCTCCTCTAAATTCTCAAGCGTTGAATAATCGTACTCTTTACTTTCAGCCGAAAACCCTTGGACGCTCGCCATCGCTTGATCGCCTTCCTCAGTCTCACGCGCGCCGTCGCCTAAAATATTTGTTTTCGTGCCTTGATCGAGCTCGTAGCGCATGAAGCTTTGCTGTCGGTCGCTATTTTCATTTTCACGATGCCATGTCGAAAATTTTTCATCCATGACCTCATCCTGATCCTCAACGTCTTCCATGTCGTCATTCGTTAAAGGATCAGTACGCATTAATTCATCAAACAGCAGGTCGTTTTGAAATTGTACGTCCGTTTTAATCGGCAACACAAAATAACGATTGATCGCATCACGATCCTCAGCCAATGAACCATCAATTTGAAGACTAATGCTGACGATATCTTTTGTCGAACGAGCTTCAAACGTCTGAAATAACAGTGGTTTAATTTTTTCTAACATATCCAGTTGCTTACGATTAGCTTTCGGAAACGACTGAACGGGTGAATCGTTCGTTAAGGTCAGATAGATCAGGCAAAATAATTCGTCAGTTGGAAAATTGCGCGTCACATTGGTCTCAAGCTGCGTGCGGAAGTATTTTGTGTACGTTTTAGTTCTCATTTTAAACCAAGAAATCGCACCAGGTCGCTTTTGGCGGATCCGGTCTTCTAGCCTTAAATCTTCAAGTAACGTAAATAATTCCGTTAAAAAATTAGGGCGTTCAGTTGTCTGGACTTCGTCTTGAATGTCCTGAAAGTCGGATAAGTTCGTGTCCGTCATCGTCCCAAGCGCACGAAGAAGGACGTCCGATTTATAACCCGCTATTCGCTCGCGATCTTCGAAGTGGTCCCAGAAATGACTAGCCGATAGTTTGCGATTTTCAAAATGCACATAATGACCAAACTGGTAGTCGAATTCGAGGTCCGGCACTTTCGATAAAACCATCGCCATGTCTTGAAGCTCAGCGAATAGCTTCGCATCAATAATTGAATTGTTGAATTTAATCATATGTGACCCCTCATTCAAATAACGTTTCAGCTAAATTTCGAACGACTTCTTTTTCACGGTCGTCTTCAAGCTTGTCGATAATTGCTCGCAAAATCGCACGTTTGGGCGGGATGATGGCACTTAGATCACATGCATCTAACAGTGCCCGAATACTCGCCGCATCCTCTGAAACCCGACCTTGCTGAGTCGCTTCAATTAAATCGCTTGATAACTGCACGAACTGTTGAATCAGTTTTTCATCATTTAAATCAGTATGATCTTTAATGAGCTGTTTTAGCTCATCCCCTTGAAGATACGAGACATCGATCACAATAAAACGGTTTTTGAGCGCCTCGTTCAAGCGCGTGGTTCCAATGTAGCCCTCATTAATTGCTGCAATCACGTTGAACCCTTCCTTAGCACGAATCATTTCATTCGTCAGCGGATTCGTAATCTGCCTACGATAATCGAGCACCCCGTTAATAATCGGCAGCGTCTCAGGCTTAGCCATATTAATCTCATCAATATATAAAAAATGCCCATTTTTCATCGCCTGAACTAACGGCCCTGGCACAAAATCGATTATCTGCTTTCCGTCCTTATAGTCAATCGTTTTAAAGCCAACAAAACTCTCCACGTCCAAATCAACCGAACAGTTCACGCTAAAAAGTGGTTGATTAAAAAGGGAGGAGAGGGTTTCCGCAAGCTTCGTTTTACCAGACCCCGTCGGCCCCTTGAGCAAAACATTTTTTCCTTGAGAAAGCGCCGCGATGATATCAATTAAAACACTCTCTTGACTCGGAATATAACCACTCTCACCAATTAAGTAATCAAAATCGGTATCGGCCTTGTTTTTATGTTGATCAATCAATTGCTTGATGTCATTAGGTAAATTTTGTGTAAGATCCATGTCGGACTCCTTTCGAGTTGTGTAGGTTGAAACTTTTCCTTAACCGAATTGTACTACATAAAATGCTAGACCGTTAAACAGTAAGGGTTAAAAATGATTACTCTCGAACAGCGGAGAATACTCCCGAACGCAGAAGCTATGCTCCTGAAAAGGAAAGAAATACTCTCGAACGCAAAGACTTTACTCTCGAACAGGATGGGGAAACTCCCGAACACAATGACTTTACTCCCGAACTAGAAAATTGTCTTAAAAAATACGATGCATGGTATAATAGATTCAAACTCGATAGGGGAGGATTTCAAAATGGGGAAGGACCGTCGCTTCCGTATCGCACATAGTGAGGCACTCATTGGTGTCGTGCTAGCCTTGATTAATTTCCTATGGTGGTACGGATTTGCGTATGGCTTAGGCAATAAATCGCCAGATGAATATTCCTATATTCTAGGCTTCCCGGCTTGGTTTTTCTGGAGCTGTATCATCGGGTTCATCGTCATGGTGATTTTGGTGATTGTTGTCGTGAAGTTTTTATTAACAGATGTTCCTCTTGATGATGAGGGAAGGGAGGAGCAGTCTGAATGAATTGGGATGTATTAGTACCATTAGTGTTATTTTTAGTGATTATTTTCTTAATCGGTATTTGGTCTAATAAAAAATTATCGCAATCAAAATCGTTCTTAGCAGATTATTTTGTTGGCAGTCGTGAGCTCGGAGGATTAGTGCTCGCAATGACCATGGTTGCTACATACGGAAGTGCATCCAGTTTCTTAGGAGGACCGGGTGCCGCATATTCAATTGGCCTCGGTTGGGTTTTACTTGCCATGACCCAAGTGGCGACAGGTTACTTTGTCCTGCTTATTTTAGGGAAAAAATTCGCGATCGTCACTAGACGCTACAAAGCCGTGACGTTAACCGACTTTTTAAAGGAACGCTACCAAAGTTCTACTGTGGTAATCCTTGCAGCCTTTAGCATTATCATATTTCTATTTTCAGCGATGGCTGCCCAGTGGATCGGTGGCGCATACTTAATTGAGTCGATCACTGGACTAAGCTACACAAGCGCACTATTTATTTTCGCGATTGCTGTATTAGTCTACGTCGTCATCGGTGGGTTCCGAGCTGTGTCAGTGACCGACACGTTACAAGGAATCGTTATGTTTTTCGGAACATTACTCCTTTTAATCGGCGTGATTATCGCAGGTGGTGGTTTAGATCAAATCTTCACAGACTTAACCAACGAAAACCCGAACCTTGTCACACCATATGGTAACGATGGAAATTTATCGGCTTTATATGTATCATCTTTCTGGATCTTAGTGGGTGTTGGTGTCATTGGTCTTCCGCAAGTCGCTGTCCGTGCGATGTCATACCGTGATTCACGATCCATGCACCGCGCCTTGATCATCGGAACGATCGTGGTCGGTTTCATTATGCTTAACATGCATTTAATCGGTGTGTTCGCAAGACCCGTTTTACCTGGCATTGAAGTGGCTGATCAAGTCATTCCGTTGATTGCACTCGAAGTCTTACCAGGGTGGCTTGCCGGACTCGTACTGGCAGCACCACTCGCCGCCATCATGTCAACGGTGGACTCACTCTTGTTGTTAGTTAGCTCATCTGTCGTCAAGGACGTTTACGTCAATTACATCAAACCTGAAGCTACACGAAAAAATGTCCAAAACGTCAGCTTCAGCGTCACAGCGATTATCGGCATTATCGTCTTTTTACTAGCCATCGAACCACCAGAGTTTATCATCTTCTTAAACTTATTTGCCTTCGGTGGCTTAGAAGCGGCCTTCATCTGGCCAGTCGTCCTCGGACTTTACTGGCAAGACGGTAATAAATACGGCGCCATCGCCTCAATGATCACAGGCATTGGCTCGTATATCGGCATTCATTTTTACAACGAAGCGTATGGCAACTTGCTAGGAGTCCACACTGTGACCCTGCCAGTGTTCTTATCGTTGTTTGCCTTTGTACTCTTTAGCATGGCCTTTCGGAAAAAATCTCAAGTAGCCTAAATCCGGGTTAACTCCCGGATTTTTTTATGGAAAAAGAGCGCATAAACACCCTAAAAAGGGCGCATAAAATTTGGAAAAGGAACCGTTCGACAAAAATCGTAGCGCATAAATCCAAAAAAGCAGCGCATAAATTCAAAAATGGGTTGCATAAACACAGCAGGAATTCACCCTCCAAGTATCAAATTAGAATATTGTCACCATATTTTTATAAATAGGAGGGAGAAACAATATGTTTAAAAAATTAACAAACTTCTCAGACCGAATGGTTCGTCGGTACTTACCAGACGCCTTTTTATTTGCGATCTTATTAACGATTTTAGTTTTTTTACTTGGCTTCATTTTTACCGACAGTACACCGACTAATATGGTCGCTTACTGGGGAGGAGATTTTTGGAACTTATTAGCTTTCGCCATGCAGATGTCACTCGTTGTTATCACAGGTTACGTCGTGGCGAACACACCAGTTGTGAAAAAAGCTTTATCCGGTTTAAGCCAATTCGCGAACACACCAAGTCAAGCAGTTATGTTAGTGACGTTTGTGTCGGCTATTGCCTGTCTCATTAACTACGGTTTCGGACTGGTCGTCGGCGCATTATTTTCAATCCACGTCGTGAAACGCGTTCCAAACGTAGATTTTAGACTATTAGTTGCAAGCGCTTACAGTGGGTTCTTAGTTTGGCATGGAGGATTATCAGGTTCCGTTCCACTCACAATCGCTTTAGAAGATCACCCACTAGTTGAAACAATGGGGACAATCCCAGTTACGGAGTCATTATTCGGTTGGTTAAATATCTTTATCGTTGTTGTATTAGTCTTAACACTTCCTTTAGTCAATTGGTTCATTATGAAAAATAGTGAAAGTCATACGAATATCGACCCAGCTATTTTAGATGCACAAACTTCATACAAGGAGCAAGCGGCAACGGTTGATCAGGCTGAACTGACACCGGCTGACCGACTCGAGCACAGTAAAATCATTGCGTATCTCGTAGGATTATTAGGGCTATCATTTATTGTTTATCATTTCGCGATTAATGGCTTTGATTTAAACATTAATATCGTAAACTTCATCTTATTGTTTGTCGGTATTTTATTCCACCAAACGCCTAGACGATTCTTAGACAGTGTTTACGATGCCGTACGAAACGCGGGAGGCATCATTATTCAGTTCCCGTTCTATGCCGGGATTATGGGTATGATGGCAGGTTCGGGCATGTCTGTTGCCATGACCGAGTGGTTCGTAAGCATTTCCAATGAAGTGACGTTCCCAGTCTTCGCTTTCCTAAGTGCTGGTATTGTCAACTTCTTCGTTCCATCCGGCGGCGGCCAATGGGCGGTACAAGGGGATATTATGATTAATGCAGCACAAGGTTTAGGTGTTGACACGGTAAAAACAGCGATGGCAATTGCTTGGGGAGATGCTTGGACGAACATGATTCAGCCGTTCTGGGCATTACCATTACTAGCAATCGCAGGCCTTAAGGTTAAAGACATTATGGGTTTCTGTTTAATTATTTTAATGTACAGCTTTTTCCCAATTGCGATTGGTTTATTAATCTTTTAAACAAAAAAGGGGTGAGCCTCACACGGGCTCACCCCTTAACATTTTATTTTTCCATTACTTCATCAATTAAGCCATATTCCTTCGCTTTTTCAGCTGACATGAAGTTGTCGCGATCGGTGTCACGCTCAATCACTTCATAAGGCTGACCTGTACGATCAGCAAGAATTTGGTTGATTTTCTCTCGCATTTCAACGATACGCTTAGCGTGGATTTGAATATCAGTAGCCTGACCTTGCGTACCACCTAATGGTTGGTGAATCATGACCTCACTGTTTGGTAGACCATAACGTTTGCCTTTTTCACCAGCAGCAAGTAAAAATGCACCCATAGAAGCTGCCATACCAACGCAAATCGTTGATACATTAGGCTTAATGAATTGCATCGTATCATAAATCGCCATACCTGCTGTAATCGAGCCACCAGGTGAGTTGATGTATAATGAAATGTCCTTATCCGGATCTTCAGCTGCTAAGAAAAGCATTTGCGCAACGATGGAGTTCGCAATGTTGTCGTCAACTGGACCACCAAGCATAATGATACGGTCCTTAAGTAAGCGTGAGTAAATATCGTAAGCACGTTCCCCGCGGTTAGTCTGTTCAATGACTGTAGGAATTAAATTCATTCTCAATTTCCTCCTTTTACAACTTCAAATTATGTCTTCACTTAATATCTTACTCGTTTGGTCAATAAAGGTCAAACAAAAAACTTACCAACTTTAACACTTTCAATTTTCCCATATAAATATGAAAATAAACGTCTGAAAATGCCAATCCAATCAAAAATCTCAACCAATTGCATACTTGAATTATATCGAAACTAGAAGTATAATTACAAATGCATTTATTGCTACATGCCCTCGTGGTGTAACGGATAACACATGAGATTCCGGTTCTCACGATGGGGGTTCGATTCCCTCCGAGGGCGTTACCTAAACCCACGTCATGACTGCTTTCGAGACGTTTGAATACATTCGAAAGCACCCCGAAAACCCGACTATATAATTTTTGAAAATAACACGAAGTACTAACACGTGCTCCTTTTTTTCTACTTGCATTTCGCGTTTGAAAGGAGAAAATTTTTATGCGAAAAAATGCAAGTGAGAAAAATTCCAATAACAAACAGAGCCGTCGAAAAAATCGAATGCAACTTGACGATTCGGCCCTCGAAGCAGTTAAGCAATTAGAAGTTAAAAAAGAGGGGATTGAACGAAAGCAATTACCATTAGAAAGTGCTATCGAAGCTTTTCTAGACTATTGTGAACTTAAAGGACTAAGATATGATACTTTAAAATATTATACAAAAGAGTTAAAACAATTTAGATTTCATTTAATTGACTTAGGTATAACTGAACCAATTGAAAATGATTTGGTTGACTTAACTCAGAATCATATATATGAAGTTATTCGATTTATGAAGCAAAAGAGTTATGCAGTTAGTACGATTAATACTAGATTAATTGCGATAAAAGCACTATTAAACTGGGCTGTTGAACGTTCTTATATTTCTGAGTCGCCTGCCAAAAATGTAAAACAACTCCGTAAACGTCAAGAGGTTGGGCCAACTTTTAGCCAAAATCAATTAAGAAAACTATTAGCTGCTCCAGATTTACACACTTTCCCTGGTTTTCGTGACGTCTGTATAATGACGACATTATCTGATACTGGATGTAGAGCTGGTGAATTAGTCGCATTGAAGCTTACAGATGTTGATTTAGTTGAGGGTACTATCTTGTTTAGGATTAATAAGAACGGAAATCCTAGGAGAATACCTATGAGTAAACGCTTGAACAAGTTACTGAGTATATGGATTAAAGAAATAAGAGGGCAGAGTGATAATGATTGTTTGTTTATATCTGTAGATGGTGGCTCGATTAGTAACCGTTTGTTACAACAACAAATAAAGCATTACAGTCGAAAGACTGGTGTGGAAAGGGAAGTTAGTGCTTCACCTCACGCGTTTCGAAGAACATTTGCAAGGAACAAAATTGCAGCAGGTGTTAATATCTTTGTCGTTCAGCAGTATTTGGGTCATTCATCGCTTGATATGTTAAAACGATACGTAGCAATTTATGGTCCAGATTTAAAAGAATCAATAGAAAAAGGAATTGATTAAAAATTTTTGGAGAAAAAATGAGAAGCCTCAAAGGCTTCTCATTTATGATACATCAAATTGGTTGAGTATATCATCAGCTGTATCGATATTATCATTTTTATTATTCAATAAAATTTCCTTAACTTCATTCTTCGATTTTCCTTGTTTGAATAGGTTTTTTATTTGTTTGAATTTATCACACAACATATTTAATTCAGCAAAATTATAGACTGTGATTAACATACCAGCTGCTATTTCTTTATTCTTTTCTAAATAGCAAAAGGCTATTTCACAATTATCAATTAAAAATATGGTTTCTTTACTAAGTGTTTCTGTATTGTTCTGTTTAGAATGATTTTGATACAAACCTTTTGTAAATTTATATTCTATTGAACCAGAGCGATTAGAAGAAAAGTGTTCATTATTATTATCCGAAAAATATTTTTTTATATCATGAAATTGTTTTTCAATAATTTTATCGTCTGGTGTGACATAGTAATATTTGGGTCTAAAACTATCAGTATTCTGAATAATGTACCAACAACCTGGTTCTAAATCAAAGATTGCTAATCCATTCCGACAAGCAGTAAATTTCCCTTCACTTGGTTCTAAGTAACCTGTGTAAATTCCCTTGTCATTTTTAAAGTTAAATCCTTTGAATTTTTTAACAAATCCACTTTCTTTAAATCTTTCTTTCCATTTCATTTTATATATTGCCATATTAGTCTTCCTTTCTATGTAATATTTTTAATAATTTACAAAAAATCTTTTTAATATGTATAACCGTTTTCTTCGTTTAGTTCAGAGTAATATTCCAAAGCTTTAATTTCATTATCCGAAAGTATTTCGTTTATATAAGGGTTATTAATCATTGATTTTGTGTCACTACAATTGTTCCAATATTCAATTTCCTCTTTTAGTTCTATTTCCTCTGCTTCTTGAATTGCTTCCACTTGTTCATCTATGTACATTTCCCATTGACATTTTTCGCAAAAATCGTGCATTGAATTTATACTCTCTGAACATTCTTGGCACCCATAGATTTTTTGTTTTGTTTCTTTTGAAACATCATTTCTAACCTGGGATGTTGATGTATTTATCTCATTGATGAATTCTTCAAATTGTTTATTGAAATCTTCGAGTATATGTAAGATTTCTTCCTCCTTTCTCGATTCGTTGTACTGACTGTGACATGATGGGTTATTCATTTTACATTCATCCTTTCTAAAAATTTATTAGTTGAATAATTGCTCTATAATAATCGTATCAATTCAAAAGAAATTTTGGGAAAAATCGCAATTTAATTTTTGAGAATTTTTTATAAGTGGACATGAACGTTGTTAAATCAACATTTATCAGTAAAATTAATAACTTTTATTTAAGTAGTGTAATTTTAAATTGATGCCATCGTCATTAGACCAATGTAAATCTTTTAGAAGGCTAGTTCTATATATCTAGGATGGAATATTTATCGATGATATATTTTTGTTCAATTATGCAGATTTTATGTTATTTCTTATTCTCCACCTGATTAATCACTTTCATTTGTTAGGTGCATCGGTATTTATTTTTCTTTAGGCTTATTAGAATAAATTATGTTAGATAAAGTCAAATCATGTAGGAATATTCAGACTATTGTTGATGCTTACTATATAATTGGATATAATTAACAATACAACAATTTAATGAATGGGGTTTTTGCAATGAGTGTAGACGTTTATTTTTCTGACTTTTTTAATATTGAAGCAAAAGTGATTGAGGATTATGGAGCATTTGACGTCTCATTGATTAATGACTTTCCACTATTTATTGACCCTTTCCTGCTCTTTAATAGTAGAAAAACGGAGTATCAAGAATTACATGAGGGCATGATTAAATACCTTAAATTCTTAAGGGATAAAGCGCAAGAGAAAAAGATATCTCCTGGACTTTTGAAGGCCTGGTTTATGTTTCCTGAAATTAAGCAAAACTGGCTCGGCTTTTCTAAGAGTGGTAATGGAGGCAATGGTTTAGGTGAAGATTTCGCACAAGCATTATACTCCAATTTAAATAATGTACTTTCAAATTTCGGAGAAGAAAAAGTAACAGAGAGTAGCCATCTGGAAAAGCTTTGTATAATTAAAGAAAAGGTGGGGAAAGACAGTATAAGTGATTTTACTACAAGGTTGATTCATGAATATTTACTGAAGTATACTCAAACGTTTGCTTTAAAACACTTGGAAAAAGAGTATGTTAAAAAGGTTTCAGTAAATAATGTTAGGTTTAACTATAGAACTGAAACATGGGAGAGTGATACTTTTCAATTGCCTTTTATTAAAGGTGATTATGTGCTGTTATCACCAGTTGATATCTTAACTAAGGACGAAACATGGATAAATAAAATAGATATGGTAAAGGATTTTTCTCTAATTCCTGAGAGTTTTGATAACGAACAATTAAGGTTCCAAGTTAATAATTATTTTATGTCTATACTCCCCAAAAAACCTTCACAAAAAGACAGAAGTCTTGCTGTCAGTCGAGTTATAGCTGAGTATCCAGAATTTGTGGATTATTATATCAAATATAAGGAAGAACGAGGGGATGAGGCTGAAGAATCTAGTATTGAAAAGGTGAAAGAATCCTCTAGTTTTTATGTTGAAAATTTCAAATATCTTATTACATTGCTCGATAAAGAGACAGAGTTCTATCAAACGAAGGACGACACAATTGAAGAATCATTGAAAAGAGTCATGTTCATGAAGAACGTAATTGAAAACAACGATGGATATCGTATATTCTATTCCAAAGGAAAGCCAATAAAAAAAGAAGACGACCTTCAAATTTTATATAGGTTAACATGGTTTGCAACTGAATCAGATGTCAATAGGGAAGTAAATAATGGGCGAGGTCCAGTTGATTACAAAATATCCAGAGGCAATAAAGATAAGACGTTAATTGAATTTAAGTTAGCCAGTAATTCACAACTAAAGAGAAACCTTAAAAAACAAGTGGAGGTATATGAGAAGGCTAACGTTACAAAAAAATCAATAAAAGTTATTCTTTATTTTTCTGAACAAGAACTGGGTAGGGTAAATAGAATTCTGAGTGAGTTAAAGTTATCAGGTGAGGAGAATATTATACTTATAGATGCTAGAAATGATAATAAACCGTCTGCTTCTACAGCCTAGATAGTATCCAACTACACATCCTCTGAGTAATGTTTTAGTAGCTTTATACGGTAACACAATTGACCAAATATAACTTAGGTCATAGGTTGATTAAACACATCAAATGATTGTGTTTGCATTGCATAATGAAATTAAATAGTGTTTTTTTAATTCAGAGAAATTATCAATTGCTACTACTAACATTAATGTGAAGTCTAGGGGAACATTTCGTTTTTTAATAATCATTACTGAATCCTTTAGTCTTGAACTTATTATATAATCTTACTGATAAACACAATCAGAAGAAAATGTGATAAAAGATATTTGAGGAAATATCCAATAATTTAATTAATAGTGTGTATTTATTTTAATTCAAAGTTAACCAACGTATTTATATAATTTCATATTAAGCTAATGTGCACGTTAATCCAGGGAGGATTAACGTTTTTTATTTTATTTTAATTAAGGGTGGATTATTGTATAAGGCATTTTCTGAACTTTACTTTTAAGTCAGTCAAATAATTAAAGTGAATCGAAACTCAAAAAAAGTTTAAATATATGTAAATAGCAGCAAATTGTTGTGGAAAAGTTTATTAAACATTTTAATTACATAGATTGAAAAATTTAAAATTTTTGGGAAGGTATTTTGATTTTATTTCGAAATAGTATTAATAGAGTTGAAAAAATGAATAATTATTTTATTAGCAAAGACGAAAAAAAGTATCCGGGGGTTTACACGTCTATCCTGCGGCCACGACTCACCCTCGTGGAGTAGCCCGTTAGAGGGGCGGGACACTCCCAGAGTGTCTTTTTGTTTACTAAACAATCTGAACACACACCCCGTGCCTGTTGCGAAAGCAAGGTAGGTGAAAACATACGCTGTGGTAGCGTAGTCGGTAAAGCAGGACCTGGGCGACTTGTTGAAAAAACGGTGTTTTCATTTGATGGAGCGAACGACCGAGCTAAAAATTTCGGTAAATGCACATTCTACCCTCGAAAAAGGGGGTAGTCTGTCACTTCACTCCCTTCGCAAAAATGTTGTTACCAACCCATTTCGCTTTGCTCAATTCAATGTTATTAGCAATTGATTTTTCATAAACGATTGGGTTATAACATTGATAGTTATAACATTAACTAATATTAAACTAGAAAAGCAAAACAAATAATTATTAAATTTATTTAGTATGGTAAGTAAATTCAACTAAAAAAATTATGTTTACAACATTACCCTTAAGAGTTTGTAATTAAGTTCAGCAGCTTTTTTACCACCATATCGTCCTTCAGTATTAACTAAGAAAGTTGTATCAATTTGTTTATTATTACCTTTAATTGAATAATACTCAATTTCTTCATATGCAACATTTTCTAGCCATGTTATATAGAAACATTCAGGTGGATAGGTTTTTAATAAATCAGCTACATAACAATTCACATTATTAGGTGTTTGTCCACTATTAATAATATTAAGGTAATCGTGTGTTCTTCTTCTGAAATTGCCTGCTTTACCAATGTAAATTTCTATAGGCTCCATGTGTTTTGGAACTTCATTCATATTTGGGTGATTAATTATATTATATACTGAACATATCTTGTTGGAAGGGCAGAAATAATATATGCTGCGCTATTATTGGTTAATTCTGAATAACTATGTTCACAAACGTTAAATACTGGTAATAAAAAACCTGGAGTCGGAAAGTTAACAGCCATATTTAATATCCTCTCACAATGAGATTTGATTTCTTACCATGATAGTTTGAACAAAGTTATAAATATTATCATTGGAAATTTATAGATATTTTAATGCCAATAATTAACAACAACACTTCAAAACTGAAGTGCTGTAAGTTAGTCTATTAGTTTAGAATGGTTATTTTGAATTTTCATTATAAAAATGTAGTTTCTGAGTCATTTTTCTGACCATTGTGTTAATAACAAATAAAAAAGAAGCCTTTATTCGACTTCTTTTTTCAATATTGTTATCTATGTGAACTCTATCGAGAGAAGTGAATTTAGAAGAACAAGTCAACTCAATTGCATTTCTTTCTTTTTTCTTATTTCATTCCTTCTTTTTCTTCAATTCAATGAAAACTTCTCATTTTATACTGTTGCTAGTTTCTCTTTTTTCTCTTTGTTTTTTTTGAACCCTAAATGAATCATAAGTGCAGTGTGAATACGTTCTAAAACATTTTTATGAACGACACAAATCTTACTATGTACGTCATCCTGGTTAACTACACGTATTTGTTCGCAAAAAACATAAGACGTACATTCAAGTTCGCCCATTTTGCAATCAGATTTATCAATTCTCACATGCATTGGTAATCCTTTTTGTTTAGATGAAATTGGGATTACAGTGGTTGTAGTGCTGTGCTTGTTCCCAGCATCACACTGTAATATTAATGCTGGACGAACTCCCCTTTGGATGCTAGAACCTCTATTACTGCTGAAATTAACATAATGTATATTTCCTCGTTTAATTCTCATTCTCTTTTCATCCTTTCAATTTTATTATCTTATACCATGAATAATTTAAATGTGTGAAAAAAGATGAAAACTTTGAAGGGAAGGGCCTCGCTTATAAACTAAAAAAATTTTATTTTTATTTAAGGAATTTCAAAAATAACTGATGAGTGAACTAAGAGAAATACTTTAGAATTGGAGTTAAGAGCTTGACCGTCTCCTTCTTAGTTAAACCCTTTCTTAGCAAAAAACTATCAATTTAAGACAATTATCACTTCTCATATAAATTCCCGTTTTCTCTTATATTTTCCTATAAATCATCGTTTATCAGTGTTTTTATTTATATTTTTATTAATTACATGGAATTCGTATTCATTTTTTATTCTTTTTAGCACAAAGATATACTTATTTTTAATAATCATATCTTTGTAGAACCTTGTTTTTTATGGTGTTCTATAATAAAAAAACAGTAGCATAAGTTTTTAAAAGGTTTTTACAATAAATGGTCTGAGCATCAAATTGAAAATAAGGTATATTATGGTATGATTTATTTAAATATTTTGTTTTTTGGGGGATTTTTATGAGGGAAGCAATTCATGCTATTGACGAGACAATTGAAGTTTTACCTTTCACTTCAAATTTTGATGAAATTAATAATTTCAAAAAGCTTGCCAAGAAAGGAATATATAAATGTCCTTACTGTAACTCGGAACTAATAGTTAAATCTGGAGAGGAACGGGAAGTTCATTTCGCCCATAAACATTCTGAAGCATGTATTGATTCAAAAGAATTCGACCAGGCGGAAAAGAGGTATAGCAAACAAATTGAACGAGAAACAAAAACGCATAAAGTTTTAGTTGATATTGTTTATGATGAACTTACTACTCAAACAAAGGTAAATAATGAATTGTTTGTAGAGAAAGGTTATCGCTTTAAAACAGACCTTAAGTATTATCCTGACATAATCACTAAAGTGAACAATAAGACATTTGCTATTTCAATCGTAACTAATGTTAGCCCTACTACTGATAGCAGCTTAGCAAAGCAGATAAATACTAGGCATGAGTATTTCAAGGATAATGATATGATTCCGCTTTGGTATATTGAAAAAAAGGAATCTGCAATTGAAAAAGACAAAAACGCTATAGTTCTTTGGGATGCTGAAAACAATATTTCTTCAAAAACTAAGGAAGACAGAGAGTGGGATAGACATTTAGAGGATATTATCAAAGACAAAGAATTCTTTAAGCCTTTCAATTACCCAATTAGCATGGATGAAATAAAAATTGATGTTAGAAGTATGTACTACATTTATTCAACTGAGACAAATATTAAGGTCAAATTGCAAAGGTTTTTAAGGGACCGAACTGCTAAACCCTTTCGTGCATTCCTTCTGCTAGATGGATATGAACTTCCATTTGCCAGCACATTAAGGTTAGCAGAAGAATTTGAACTAAATAACGCTGAATTAGAGAAGCGAAGAAGAAGTGAGTTTTATGATTATTACTTTAAATTAAATGAAGAATATAATAAAAAAATGAAAGATGAAGAAGAAGCCCAATTAAAACTCATTGAAGATAACAAGAGAAAGCATCAATTAAATATAGAAAAAATAAAAAATGAAAATGTATTACTAGATAGTTCTTCATATTTTTCATATGATGATTTACGTTCTCTTTTAAAAGAGAAAATTAATCTTACTCAAAAAGAACAGAATTTACTTTGGTCAAAATATATGACAAGAATTGGATTCAAAAATCCCTATGTAGTATGGAATGTGGTGGTTAAGAATGGATGTAAGTCTTTTGATGATTTGCATAAAATTCTTGACGATGAATTACGAAAAAGAACTATAAAGAATTATTTTTAAAAATACTAAAAGACGTCTTTCATGGCGTCTTTTTCCTTTTCATTTTTATTGTTTACGTCAATTCATTGTTATTAATCTATTATTTAATGTAGGTAATAAATTTTTCTAGAATCTATTTATGATTATAAAAAATGAAAAGAAGCAGCCACTTAGGCTACTTCTTCTCAGGTAACTTTGATTTAGCAATAGTCAACCTTATATTAGGATGACCACCTTCTACGACAATTTTATTATAGAACTACTATAAAACTTAAGTCAAATTTCAATATAAATTACTGTATCAATTGGGTGTACTCTACTGGGACAAGATGAATTGCTTGATTTACCTAGTTTCGCAGTTTCCCATTTACATGTATCAAAACTAGATATAAAATATTTCTTAATATTACAATAATTAGTGGTGAATAAAAAAGTTCAACTAATTTTTTTATTGGAAAAATTTATTGTAAATCAGGGGTGCATTTTTAAGGTAGTTAAAAGTTATACGGAGGAATATAAATGGAAGAAGTTACTCAAGCAATATTAAAATATATTGACCAAGATAAACCAGATTATGCAATAATGATTAATGGTCCGTGGGGGAGTGGAAAAACATATTTTTGGAGGAATATTGTCAGGCCAGCTATAGCCGAAAAGAAAAATGAAAATAAGAGTTTAAAAGTTATTTACACTTCACTATATGGACTCAAATCGGTTGATGAATTGGGAAAAAAAATATTCTATGAATTTTATGCAAACTCAATAAAAAGCAATTCAAATATTAAAAAAATTACGGATAATAAATTTGTTGGAGCTATTCCTGAAATGGGGAAGATATTGCTTAATATCGGTAGTGGATTCGGTGTTAGTTTTGGTAATAAAAGTGTTGAATATGAAAATTTATTTGATTTGGAGAATTGTGTTTTATGTTTTGATGACTTAGAAAGAACAGATATAGAACTTACAGAAATACTAGGCTATATAAATAACTTCGTTGAGCACGACAATATTCACACAATAATAATTTGTAATGAGGATGAAATTGAAGGGAAAAATCATTCAATAAATTATGAACAAAAAGTTCAAGCAGCGGCAAGTCTAGTTGGTAATTCTATTAATAATATTGAAGAAAAAGTTGATTTCATTAATAATAATTTGACAAGTTTATTTGACACAATGAATGATTATAAAAGAATTAAAGAAAAACTAGTGGGCAGAACTATCACATTTGTTCCTAATTATGAGGAAATTATAAGAAATGTTGTTACTAATTCAGCAAGTTCAAGTGATATTAATCAATATTTAAATGATAAAATTGAGTTGATAATAAGAGTCTTTAATCAGAGTAAAACTAATAATGTTAGAATATTAAAACAAGCGTTAGTTGATTTTAGTTCTATATATGAGGAGACGAAAGTCGATAGTGAGTTAAAATGCCTTCAAGAAAAAATGTTAGTTTTAACACTTATACTATCTTTTGAAATTAAATCGGGAAACATAGATAAATCAACATTAAAAAAAATAGAAACGACGAAAAATTTAAGCTCATTATCTCTGCAATTTTATATTAAAGATAAAGGTAATGATACCGCTAAAAATAGATTGTTAGAAATGATACAAAAATATAAACTCACTTATCTTAAAAACATTCCTTTTTTAAAATTTATAGAGAGATTAATATGCGATGGAATAATAGATGGAAATTTATTGCTTCATGATAAACAAGTTATATGTAAAAGTGAAAGGGAACTTGAATCTTTTGAACATTTACTAAATGGGTACTGGGATTTGACAGATAATGAATTTCAGAAAAATTTAAGTGATACTTTATATAAATTAAGTAACAACGAAATTCCATTTTATTTATATCATAAAATTTATACCATATTGCGTAATCTTAGTGAAAATCAACTTATTGAGAACTTTGAAGAAGTTGTTAATCAGATTAAAAAGAATCTCCAAAAAGATTTAGACAATATTAAAGGAAGTTATCAGGATGATATTTCAATGAAACTTGATATTTTTAATAATTATCCAAACGATAGTGATTTGAATGAAATCAAAGAATTAATTTTAGAAATTAACAATGACATAAGAAACGAAGAAGACATAGAAGTATTAGAAAATCTAATTAAAAACACCATTTCTCTAGAGGAATTTATACAGGAAGTTGATAAAAAATTTGGGTTAAAACCTATATTTGACAAAATTGATTTACAGCTTCTAATTAAAACTCTTAATAAGATGGAAAATTCTGATTTAGTATCTTTTAATACATTGTTGAAAAATCGATATGCCTCCCAACATGATGAATTAAAAACAGACTATCCTTATTTAAAGGAACTAAAAAATTTAATTAAAAAAAATTGCTTAAGTGAATCATTAAAATTAAGCGATGTTATATTTAAACAAATTATTTCTAATATTGATAATATTGTTACGAAACAAAGCTAATATCATAAAAATAATTTATAAAACAAAACTTATATCGCTAAAAAGGAAAATACTAATGTCACTATTTGAGTTTCCTTTTCTTTCTAGTGTACAAACTTCAACACCATTAACCAGGTCAATTGACGGTGAAATTTATTCAGAAGTAATTACTCCTCAAACAAAAACTCCGACAACATTAAAAGAATACTTGAGAAAGCAAGAAAAAATTTTTTAGCGGATGGAACCATAGAACTAAAATATAACTTTTCGATTTCCACAAAAAGCACAGTGTAAACCAAGGCCACATTAAGAATTCTTTTCTTAATGTGGCCTTAATTTAATGATAGCAAGTCTACTATGTATATAATATTAGTTCATAAGTTTCATAGAATAATAATTTCATATATAATTAAAATAGTAATATTTGTTAGGAGGTAAAATTATGGCAGTTAATAACTATCTTACCCCCTATTATAATATCAGTATTATCAACCATTATAAAATCAAGTGTATACCTTTAATCAGTACTTTATTTACCGTTATAATTTTTTTAATATTTGGAGTTATATAAATATCTAAGTTAGTTTAACTTTAAGATGGACAAGCATCCTTGAAGTGTTGATTCCCAATTTTACATTGATTATATGATTGTCTTTATAAAGAATTATAATACTAAAAACTATCGTTGAATTTATGAACTGAAAAATTTGTATTAAAACGCTACAACAATGGAATACCTAGAATATTATAATCATTATTTATTTAGAATTTTAGAAGTACATACTACGTATTGGCAAGTATTATTTTGAGAATCCTGAAAGGAGCGTAACTAAATTGCAAGAAACAGGTTTAGCAACAAAAAAAGTAGAATTCCTTTTGAATAAACTAGAGCAATCTAATGAATTAGAATCATTAAGGTTAATTGCAGAATTTTTGGAGTACCAAATAATTAAAAATCCTATTGACCCTACAAGTGATTGGCAATTGTTATCCCACCCAGAGTTAGATGATGATTCTCAATCATTAATGGCTTTATATTATGATGAAACATTGGACGCCAACACAACAGTTAGAGAATTAAGGAAAAAATATGAACAAGTTGAATCTCAAAAAGAACTGTTTAGGGGGTATGATGTTTATTTATATGCTTTTGTAGGCAAGGGTCGCATTTTGGTATTTAAAGGGTATGACAGTAATCGAGATGAACGATTGGATATTTCGAAAGAATCCATTGAAAAAGTATCCTTATTTGCCGATAATTTATTAGCTCTTAGCAAAGACCGTATCACAATACAAGAAGATAGTTTTGGGTTCGGGAAAGAAGTTATAGGGCTTGATGAACTATTTAAGCGTGAATTATCGAACCTATTTATGTTGACAGTTCAATTATATAGAAAACGCATTGCAGAACTTATTACATCGAATAAGTCATTGGAAACTAAAATTCTAACACTATTACCTGAATATGAACAAATGACTTTAAAAAAGCAATCGTTAAATCATAAATTACTTAATGTTAATTTCAAACAGGCTATTGGTAGTGTTATTGATACCATTGTATTAAGAGTAATTTTGAGAAGGTTCCTTGAAAGTTACCATGGTATGGATACATTTACAAAACATGGTGGTTTTAAGGATATTGGGTTAGGTATTAGAGAAGGTAAAATGCAGGAAGTTATCCACGTTATGGCTGAGATTGAACATAAACATATCACCGAAAACAAACTAAAAAAAGTAATTAATGATGAAACACTAGGACAGATGTCTCTAGATTTATTTGATGAGATAACTACAGGGGTTCATGTAAAAGAAACAGAAATCACATTTGATGAAGTTTATCAAAGGATGAGAAAACAATTTGAGTCAGCATATGGTGGGGATTTGTTTTCTAGCGACATCTCTGAAGTAGTTAATAATGTTGAAGAAGAAATAAATCAAATAGAACCTGATTTACTATTAAGATTATTAGCTGATATTTCAGAAGAACGTTTTAACTTTAGATATGAGGACTTACCTCCTGAAATGATTCAAGATTTCTATGAAACAAGCATGGGTTATTCATTACATTACAGTTTAGACAAAAACGGAAACTCTGTTGTCACATATGCAGATGATTTACAAGAAAGAAAACAAAAAGGTGCCTATTATACTAACCAAGAATTAGTGGATTACATGGTAGCTAAAACAGTAGGTAAAAAAATAGACAGTTATCAGAATCAATTAAGTGAAGCCATTAAAAAACAAGACTCTAAAAAGATTAAGCAATTATTAAGTGATTTAGTTACACTTAATGTTATTGATATCACTTGCGGAGGTGGCTCGTTTTTAAGAGGAGCCTTTAGATATATATCCAGTCGACGAGATGGTATTGTACGCACCATAGAACAAATTCAAGATGATAAACTCTACCAAGATTTAATTGAAAAACATCCTTATTTTAAAAATGATGTTAAAGCTGAAAGTTTATGGGAAAAACATGTATTACTTGAGATGATTTACGGTATTGATATTGATTATAAGGCATTAATAATAAGTTCTCAGACCTTAACACTCAGTGCATTAAATCATTGGAAAATAGGGTCAAATTTACCACAATTAATCGGTCTTACGTTAATGCAGCAAAATGCACTAATCGGCCCTATAAGACCAAATGAGAGAAAAAAAATATTTGAGCCTTATAAACAAGAAATTAGTCGTATGATTGAGTTGCGAAGACAGGTGAGGAAAGAATCAATTCCTTCCATTGCAGATGAAGCAATGGAAGAACTTAAACAAATTAGGTTATCTGTACAAGGACATTTAAACCGAGATATTGAGGGGATTTTTGATGAAGAAGTCAAAGAAGCTTTAATGTCCCAGTCAATCGAAATAAACTTCCCTGAAGTATTTTTTAATGATAAAGGTGAATTCAAAGAAGATGGTGGTTTTGATATCACAATAGGAAACCCACCTTGGGAATCCTGGAAGCCGTTAGCAGATGAATTTTTTGAGATATATGACCGCTCCTACCGACAATTAAAACGAAAAGATAAGCTTGAGTTACAAACCGAAATATTTGATAATTATCCAGAAGTTGAGGAAAAGTGGAATTGGCTCCAAAAGTATTACGAGTCAGGTAGTCGCTATTTCTTAAGGCATGAATTTTATAATTATCAACGGATTAAAGTTGATGGTAAATTTACCGGAAGTGACATTAATTTATATAAAGTTTCTACTGAGAGAAATTACCAAATTTTAAAGCCTAATGGCATTTGTAGTTATCTCATTCCAGCCAACATGAATACCGATAGAGGTGCGACAGGTATCAGAGAGATGTTGTTTAATAACACTGACTTGCATGAAGTCGCGTCATTTGAGAATAGACGTGGAATATTTGATAACATACATCGAAGTTACAAATTCCAAGTAGTTACATTTACAAAAGGATATATAACGAAGGAATTCAAAGGTTTTTTCTATCAATTGCATTTAGATGCACTTCATCAATCCAACAAATTTATGAATATTCCAATAGAAGTAGCTAAAAAGCTATCTCCTAAATACTTTGCTATACCAGAATTCAGGGATAAAACAGAGGTCAACTTAATGAAAAAACTTGTACAATTCTCTCCATTAGAGGATTATCGTAGAGGTTCGTGGAATTTAAGGTTTATTCGAGAATTTGATATGACCAATGATAGTAATTTATTCAACATAGAAGGAAAGGGTTATCCTTTATATGAAGGGAAAGATATTTGGCAATATGAATTAAATATGGATAATGTTCGATATCACGTTGATAAATTAATTGGAAAAAAAGTATTAACAAAAAAAGAATTAAAACGAATCAAAAAAGTTAATAAGACAATTAAAAACCCAGAAGTCAAACTCCACAGTGACTACTATAGAATAGGGTTCCGTGCAGTTGCATCGAGCACTAATAGAAGAAGTTTAATTGCAACTGTACTACCTAAACATGTATTCTGTGGGAATAGCTTAGTACTGAGTATCCCTTACGAACTTGAAAACATAAATAATAGTATAAAGCGCTTGCCAAACTATACATTAGATGAATTAACCGTGATAACGGCTTTATTAAATTCATATATTGCTGATTTCATGTTAAGACGAAAAATCTCAACAAATGTCAATATGTCTTATGTATATGAACTACCTATCCCTAGACTACAAGTTGGAGACATGTATTTTGACGAAATAATGAATCGTTCCGCAAGACTGATATGTACATCAGATGAATTTGATGAGATTAAAAACGAAATTGGCATCAGAGATTCCGTTTACTCCTCTGAGGATAGGCAAACTCTTCAAAATCAAATAGATGCATATATCGCTCATATTTACGGGTTAAATAGGGATGAATTTTTATATGTATTATCAACTTTTAAATCGGCTAATCATGCAGATAATGTGGAAAAAATATCACAAGATATTATAGAGCACTATGATGTTTTAAGCGAAGGTGGTGAATTATCTTGTCCGAAATAAGTAATGTATTTGCAAGGAAGGTTATCGATAATCGAGAGATTAGTATGGTAGACTCATTTAAACAAATATTACCGTTATCAAACCATATTGACATAGGGGTAGGGTATTTCTTCTTAAGCGGGTTTGAAGTTATAGAAGACAACATAACAGAATACATGAATCGTGGCGGTAGCATCCGCATACTTATGGGTAATATCACCACAATTAAAACAGGTGAAACCATTCATGAAGGTTATGAACAAAAAGCACAGACAAAAGAGCTTTTATTTGAGGAACTATCAAAAGCTAATCAAAAAGACGAAAGTTTAACATTAATTAAGAAGATACATCAATGGATTTCAGAACAAAGGCTTGAAGTTAAAATATATACTGGTGATGCAAACTATTTCCACGCTAAATCTTATTTGTTTTATCGACAAGATAAAAACCAAACCTACGATGGAGTGTCCATCGTAGGTTCTAGTAATTTCACTAAAAGTGGATTTATAGGAAATACAGAGTTGAACTCCGTAAGCCAAGATAATTTTGGACCTCTTTCAATTTGGTTTCAAGATATTTGGAATAGCGAAGAAGTAATGGATTTTTCAATGGAGTTATTAGATTTTATTGATTCTCAGGTCATAAAATCTGACGTAGAATTAGAGAAAATTATATATATGCATCCAAAAGAAACTTATAGCACTTTTGCAAAGTACTTTGTAAGAAAATTGCCTGAACAAATTAGCGGCGAATTTATGGACAATCTGTACAAACACCAAAAAGTAGGGGTATCAGAATGTAAATATAGGCTAGATAGATATAATACTTGTGTCTTGGCAGATGGTGTAGGCTTAGGAAAAACAAGAACTGCTGCAGCAACTATTTTGGCATCTCACTCTAAACCCGTTCTCATATTAGCATCAAGGAAGCTGCATGAGCAATGGAGAAATGAACTAAATGCTGTAGGGGTTCGAGAAGACCGTTACCTACTAAAGAGTAAAGAAGAAGTGGCTAGAAAAGAGTTAGCATCCTTAGATGAATATTTGGATACAGAGTTAATCATTGTGGATGAAGCGCATCAAGGTTTAAAGAACAGCCGAACTAAACTCTATAGGAATTTGTATTTTATTAAAGAAAGAAGTCCTCAAAAAGTAAAAGGTCTTTTATTAACAGCTACTCCCTGGAATAATTCACGAAGTGATGTTTTTAATCTAGGTCGTTTATTTTTAAGTGTTAAAAACATTCATGCCGAAACTCCTTATTACCCATATTTATTTCATGGAAGGCGTAAAGCTGAAAAAGCAATCCAAGAAGATGATAAAGCTTTTAAAACGTTTTGGAGAGATTTATTTTTACAACGAACTAAACGAACATATGGTGGACAAGACGTCATTTATTCTGAAAGGAACTTTCCAGTTATAGAGGTTAAATATGAACCTCAAAAAGAAAAAGCTTTTTCAGCAAATGGTGAAAGAATTGACAGATTACACTTACCTTACATGAACCCTCTTCGATATATAAGAAATGAAGAACAAGAAGAGTTCACTGCAAACCGAATGAAAGTATTGTTTTTAAAGCGTGCGGATTCTTCTTGGGCGGCTTTTAAGGATACTTTGGAGAAAGTTTTATATCATAATTCTAAACTTTTGAATGATTTAAATAATATTTATCAAAAATCCGATAATGTCGCACAATTTAAAGAATGGTTAAGGGCTTTTTATGAATTGGATATAAAAGACCAATACGGAGAGTTATTTGAAGGTATTGATGAAGAAGAAATCAATGAAATGTTCAAGTTGGAAGAAATATCTTTCCAACGTAAAGAAAAGAATCGTATTCGCTTAGATACTAAAATTCAATCTATATCTCATAACAAAGCTGTACAGACAATGAAAGCCATGATTAAACATGCTGAAGATGACTTAACTATTCTGAAAACTATTATTGATGAATTAGATACTGCCTTTAGACGAAAAGATGAAAAATATGAGAAAATTAGAGATTCTATTCTCTCATATCTAAAAAAAGGAGAAAAAGTACTTTTAATATCCCAATTTCGTTCAACGGTAATTAATTACTATAAACGTTTTGTTAATGATGAAAAATTCAAAAAATATAATTTAGCACAAGTTACTGGAAGTGATGATGAGTGTTATATAAACCATGATTTAATCAATTCAAAAGATGAGGTGTTAGAACGCTTTTCACCGCAGTCCAAAAATCGTACTGACATTGTTCATAGTAACCGTGAAGTGCAATTAGTCATTGGAACAGAAACACTATCTGTAGGACAGAATCTACAAGACTGTAATGTGTTAATGAATATCGACTTACCTTATAATCCAATGAACCTCGAACAACGCATAGGAAGAATAGACAGACCAAGGGAAGAAGTTGGAACTGGAATAATTGATATTATCACTTTCCCATCAATGCCAGTAATTGAATCAGAATTAAAACTAACTCAAAGATTAAGACAGAAATTACATGGCATATATGAAGATACTAAATTTGATAATTTGGTATTACCTGAATATCAAGATTTCTTAAATCAAGTATTAGACAAAAGAGCCGTAGGTGGAAAAGACATGGAAACAATGGTCGATAAGACCATTCAATCTACTGTTTTAACAATAGATGCAGAAGAACATTCAGTTGCTTATATTGAATCACAAAAACGCATGAAACAAGAACTTGATAAAGAGTATGAAATTAATCATGAGGCAGAAATTAGAGATTGTAGTTTTTCTAAAAACAGTGGACACACTGCTGTTGTTAAAATCACATTGAAAGATGTTAATAGTAACATTATCGATGAATACAACAAACATATTATGATATACAATAATGATATTAAAGAGGAACTTACTGAGGTAGAGCCTTTATGGTATAAAGCTTATGACTCAAGTATATTAAATCAAAAAGAATTAAGTTTAGATGAAGCTCAAAATAAGTTAATTGAAGTAAAAAATGAAATTGTTAATTCATTTCTTAAAAAGGAAATAAATCAGTACAACCAAAGAATAAAGATTGAAGATGAATTGGATAGTCAAATGGTTGATAAAAAGGTTAAAAAGGTTATAGTTGATATTAAAGAAAACACTAGGGGACAAAACAAAAACCTAATTGCCTCAAAAATTAAACAAGCTGGTTTTGAACCTAAATCAATTAAAGTTCTCATTAATCATATCCAATATATTGACAGGCAAATTGATGTTCAAGATATGGAGTTAATTAATGAGTTATATGAGAACATCGGTAAATTATGGGATAGTTATTCATATTATTATTCTCAGTTAGTTAAAGAAGAACAAATGGAACTTGACCATGATTTTTCTGGTGCTGTGCGTATGGCGGATGAACAGCAAAGCGAAGTCCAATGGATAATAGGAAACATAGGGATTAACTTCTAATTAATATGAGAAAAAACACGTTCTAAATTAGTTAAAAAGAATATAATTTAATTTAATTTAATTTAAAATTAAATATTACACAAATTTTAAGGCAGAAGTTATTGATTTTTATACTTCTGTCTTTTTTAGGAGGATTATAATGACTATTAAAACAGTTAATTCTGGTTTTGAATCATTTATTAAAGATTTTGTTAATTTAGATGAAGATAATACTAAGACTGCTCGTTCAAGTAGGGATTGGTTATATGAGCAATTAAAAGATTTCCCTAATAAAGTTGATAATTTCCCAAGTTTATATAGTGGAAAAGAAACCAAAGGTTTTGGCTCTTTTCAACGTCGGACTAAGATACGTCCTTTAGATGATATCGATTTTCTACTTGTATTTAAAGGTGAAGGAACAACATATACGGAATATTCGGTAGATGAAATAGAGTTGAATGTCCCTGATTCATCAGAAAAACTTAGGAAGTTATGTAATGCAGATAACAAGTTAAATTCTATTAAGGTAGTAGAAAAAATTAAAAATTCGCTCTCTAACATACCACAATACCAAAAAGCAGAGATTCACAGGAGGCAAGAAGCTGCTACATTAAAAATGACTTCCTATGATTGGAATTTTGATATAGTCCCCGCGTTTATAACGAATGAAGATTCGTTTGGTAAAAATTACTATATAATACCGAATGGAAATGGTAAGTGGAAAAAGACCGACCCTAGGATTGATAATGATAGAACCAGAAACACTAATAAAAAGTTTGATGGGAGTATTTTAGAGTTTATTAGGTTAATAAAGTATTGGAATTGTAATTCTAACACTCCTAAAGTTTCATCGTATTTAATGGAAAATATTATCTTGGATTATTTTGATGGTAAACATTCTTGGATTGGAAGAAAAGAGGAAATAAGAGATTTTTTCTTTAACTTAAAAACCTCAATCTTTCTTTCTCATTATGACCCAAAGGGTATACAAGGAGACTTAAATGATTTAGATTATGATATTAAAGTAAAAATAAGTAATCATGCTGGTAATTGCTATGATTATGCATCTGAAGCAATTGAGTTAGAGTCTCAAAGTGAACATAAGAAAGCAGTAGAAAAGTGGCGAACAATTTTCGGAAATGATTTTCCAGAATGTGACGAGTAGGAGATAATAAAATGCTTGATAGACAGAATGAAGAAAAAAATATCCTTTTACTAAAAGCAATGAGGCATACTTATAACCGAGCCAAGAAAGTCTATGGGATAAGGATGACAATAGGGGTTTTTATCCCTATTAGTTCTATTATATTTTCATTATTAAATCAATATGGAATAACTGGTGATTTTTCCTCTTTGTTTTCCATATTAGGCTTAGTTTGGCTTCCTGTCTTCTACTTTTTAAATCAACTTGAAAATAACGAAATAGGAAATGGAGCAAAAATCCAAGAAGAATTTGATACGAATGTATTTTCACTTCCCTGGAATAAAGCTTTAGTAAGAACTAGGATTTCTCCAGAGGATATTCAAGAGAAAGCTATTTTTTATAAAGGGAATATTTCAACTTTAAGAGATTGGTATGTTGGATTGGATTCTAAGCATTACTTAGTAAATGTGCTTTTGGCTCAAAGGAGTAATTTAATGTGGGCAGTTTCTTTGAAAAAGAGGTTTTCAAAATTAATTTTAATAGTCTCAATACTATACCTAATCATAACAGTAGCTTATGCATGTTTTATTGATATGTCAATGCAGAGCTATTTAATGATAATTTTCTTACCTTCTATTTCAGTATTACTCTATGGGGTGAGTACATGGTGGGAATTAAGAAAGCAAAGTAACATAATTTGTGAACTGGGAGAAGACATAAGAATTGATTGTGAGAAATTTGTATCAAATGAAATTGATTTAGATATTACGTATTGTAGACAATATCAAGATGCTATTTATGTTTATAATAGAACAAATTCTGTACTTATACCAGAATGGCTATACTGGATGAGAAGGAAAAAAGATGATGAGAAAATGCTTGAAGTAAATAGAAGACTTAGTAAAGAATCGAATAAAAGAGAGAGCTAACGTATAATTAAACTAAAATTAACAATATGTTATTAATGGATAATGGAGGATTAGCATGGAAAAAAGACCAAGAACAATTCAAATCTTTTTGCCTTATGGTTCACCACGGGGAATAAAAATTGCAGAAATCACAAATAGGACTGTTCAAGCTATTTTAATACCTAGAAATGAATTTAATCGAATTAGCGAAAGACATGAAATACAGAATGTAGGTATTTATTTTTTATTTGGTCACGACGAAGAAAATTCGAAGCCTCAGGTATATATAGGAGAGGCTGAAAATTGCTACAAACGTTTGAACACTCATAATAAAGAAAAAGATTTTTGGGAAGTTGTTGTTGTATTTGTAACAAATAATCCCCAAAATCAATTTACTAAAAGTGATGTGAAGTATTTAGAAAATCTTTCTTATCTTAAAGCTGTTGAGAATAATAGGTTTTATATTAATCAAACTATTCCACAACAAACTTTTGTGCCAGAATGGAGAAAAGCAGATTTAGAGGATATTTTTAATACAATTAAAATTTTGCTATCCACACTTGGATACCCACTATATGAATCTATGAGAAAAGTAAGTGAAACTGATGAGAGTGAGATATACTTTTGTTCTAATAATGAAGTAAGCGCAAAAGGAGAATATAACGAAGAAGGATTTATCGTTTTTAAAGGTTCAAGTGTTAGACCACTAACAACGAAAGCTTTTAAAGCTAAAAGTAAAAGAGATAAACTAATAGAAGATAAAGTTATTATTGAAAAAGACGGAAAGTTTATATTTTATGAAGACTATCAATTCACATCGCCTAGTTTGGCTGCTTCAATAGTTTTAGGAAGGAATCAAAATGGATGGATAGCTTGGAAGAACAAAGCAGGGAAAACACTGGATGAGATTAAGAGGCAGTAAAAATGAGTAACATTGTTAACAGGGTTAGTTAAGGAGTTAACACCATCCACAATTTTGTCCCACCTACTAACCTCACAATAAGTATTCTAGACTAAAAGAAAATGAAGAAATAAGCATGTTAACAAGAACCTTTCTTATTGCAAGGTTCTTATTTTATTAACTGGTAATTTTATGTATTCAAAAAATCTTTACTAGGAAAAAATAGCTTTTATTTTAAGGACATTTATATGTATTTTTTTCTATTAATTGTTGATTTGATGATAAGGTACTTTAATCCTGAGAAATATATATATAATGCTAATGTAGATAACTTATAGATAAATTCTAATAATTTTAATTTGAAAATTATGGTACTATTTACTAAAGGAACTTTTAAACTTAAAATTTGATTTTTAAGGGGAGGGTATTATGTCGACATTGTATGAAGCTATATTGGAATGTTTTAGAACTTCACAGAAAGTCATGACTATTCAGGAAGTGAGTGACTATATTGATAAGAACTATTCACAGAGTTGGAAAGATATTAGGACTACCCTAGCAGATATGACCCACGAGAATTACGATGGGAATTCTAGTTCTACAGTACCATATGAATTTAGACGATTAAAAAGAGTGGGCAGAGGTAGATATGAATTAATACCACTACAACATGAAAATCGGTAATGATATCAAATCTATTAAAAGGATGATTTTTAATGTCAGAAGTACACTATTTTCCTAGATATTCACAAAAAGAAAATATGGTTACAAATAACACCTTATTATTATTTAGAAGACTATATAATCATAGCCCTATAAAATTTACTGAATTCATGAATGCTCTTTTCGAAAACAATGATATAGTACTGAATACAACAGTAAAGTTTAAGCAGCAAGAGAAAGCATCAAGTGGTAGTGTTCCAGATGGTTATATTGAACAAGAAAGTATTAAAGTAGTTATTGAAACAAAGTTGTATGGGCAGAAAAATTTACCTCAAATAAAGAAACATTGGGATGGTTTTGAAAACGAAGACCAACAAATATTTTTATGGATAAACAAAGAGCCTATTTCTGGTGATTATCTAGATAAAATAAACAAAGTATTAAATACTTATAATGATGACAATCAACAAAATATCCAATTTGTAGCAACAACATTTAAAGATATTTGTAATAGTTTTAATAATGTTCTAAATGACTATGATTTAGAGATGAAAGGTCTAATAGATGATTATGAATCATTTTGTAATGAAACAAACTTAATCGATAATTCTGATTCAAAAATTAGAGTCGTATTAACAGGCAAAACATTAGAACAGAATTTAAAATATAATGTTTACTATAATCCTGCTGACAGAGGTTATCAAAACACGAAATATTTAGGTTTATATAAAGAAAAGGCTGTTCGAGCAATTGGTGAGTTTTCATGTATTGTTGACGCACAGTACATACCTAAAGCAGACAAAATAGATATCATTAAAGAAGTAAAAGGAAGTGTAACAGAGGAACAAAAGGAAATTATTAAAGAGGTAACGATTGAAGCGAAACATAAATATGGCTATCAGCTTGAAGAAGGACGAAGGTTTTTCTTTGTTGATAAATACTATGAAACTAATTATATGAAAAAATCAAAAGGAGCTGTGCAAGGCACACGATATATAGATTTACCAGAGATTGATGGTATTGACCAAGATATGTCAGCGGCTGATATTGCCGAACTATTAAACGGTAAAACATGGGAGATATAGGTTGGAAATTTCTAATGGGAGATGTGGTAACTTGGAACCAATCAATTTAGAAGACAAAATTTCATCTAAACAAAAAGGTGATATTACCGAGAGTAGAGTTGCAGAACTAATAACTCTAGGTTCAAGAGGACAGTTAACATGTTACACACCTTCTTCAGATGATGATGGAATTGATATTATTGTAAATGCTAAAGGTGAATTTAATACTTTATACATACAAGTTAAAAGTAGATTTAATTTAAATAAGAAAAAACGTTTTGTTACAAATATTGGTTGTAAAACATTTAAAAGTCACTCTTCGTTTTATATCATTTTCATGTATTTTAGTCCTAAAGATTTAGAAGTAGAGACAGTATGGTTAATACCTTCAAAAGATTTTGAACAATTAGCTTATTTAATATCAGAAGGCAAATCTCATAAATCTTCTTACCGATTCGCTGCTAATCCTAAATCTGAAATTGATAAATGGGCGAAATATAAAGTTGATAAGTCACAGTTAGGGCAACAGATTTTAAAAACTTGTTTAGAGGAAAATGATAAAGAAGAAATCATTCACCATTGTGGAAAAAGTTATTGTTAAATTAAGAGAGAGTGATTGGGAGGGAAACCTTTGGCTAGTCGCGAGGTTATAAAAAGTGAGGAAGTAAGAGAATTATTTAGTGATAAAACCAATGATATAGTTGAAAATTTCTTAAAATTATATGAAAGTAAATCATCAAGACGCACGTATAAAAGTAAGATAAATAAGTTATTGTTTTCTTTAGAAAAGGAAGTTACTGAAATAACAATAGATGACTATTATGCAGAAATTAATAAAAATGGACAAAATTCACATAAAGAATCCTTTTTTAAATTCTTATATGCCTTTGAATATTTAAGGAATCCGGATGGCTTTAATTCGTTATGGATTAAAGAAAATTTAATTGAGGAGTTTTCAAAGGAAAATAGAAAGAAACAAACAAAAAAGAAAAAAACTAATGAACCTTTATCTGTATTAGAACTAACAACTATTCAACAAATATTAAAAAAAGATTTTACAAGACTCGAATTGCATAAAATGGATTTTTGTTGGTATATGTTGTTTGAACTAGGGTGTAGTGTAGAAGAAGTGAAAGAACTAAAAAGTAATCAATTAGCAAATGGTTTTATTACTACTCATTTAGGTAATAATCTAAAAATCCCAGAACGATTTAATCGGATGTTCGATGAACTTAATAAACGTGATAATAATTACAATGGATTCTATACGGTTCATGTGCTTATAGCCGAATTAGGAGAAATGGCAGGTTTAGAGAGGAAATTAACACCTATAATTATTAAAAAAACTAGAAACGCAAATATGTTAACATGTTCAAATTGTATTGAATCATATTGGAATACAACGGATAATTGGTTTTCCATTAATAATAGGGTTATCTGTAAAAAATGTTCTGATGAGTTAAAAAAAAACTAGGATTTCAACTAGAAATAAGTTCTATAAAGAATAAAGACGTTGAAGTTATGTCTACTGAACATGAAGTTAATTTAAACCCGTTTATGTATTCATACAACATTTTAAAGGACAATATTAAGAATCAACCCATTGATTATTTACAATTACATGAAATACAAATGAAAATTGGTAAACTAGGTGAAGCGTTTGTCTATGAAATTGAATGTGAGAAATTAAAGGGTACAAAATTTGAGTTAGAAATAGATAATAAAAAAGCCTTAGACCCTAAAAATGGTTACGATATTCTCTCATTTACTATTGAGGGTGAGCCAATTCATATAGAGGTTAAAGCTACAACGGGAACGGAAGAGACTTTCTACTTGTCTAAAAATGAATTTAGAACAGCGGAAGAAATGAAGAAAAAAGGGAAAGTTTATGTAATTTATTTTGTTCGAGATATAATGTCTGATAACCCTAATTTAAATATAATTAAAGATATTACAAATAATGAAGAATACTCATTTGAAGAAATGAATTGGAAAGTATCGAAAATTTTATAACATCATATTAAATGAAAATATAATTTTATCATGATTTTAAAGATGGTGGGTAGTTGATTGAAAATTTTAAAATTAATTAAAATAGTTTTTGGTAATATATGCAATTTGATTCTAGTGTCATATATATGTAAGAAGAGAGGCTATTTCCAGTCTCAAAAACGGTAAGATTTGGGATGTTTTTTTCAATTTAAACTCTAAATAAGGTTACAGAGGAAGTTGAAGAATGGAATGTTATGTATGTAACAATGATTTAACAAAAGAAAATGAGACTGAAGAACATATTATATTAAATGCAATCGGAGGAAAATTAAAATCAAAAAAACTAGTATGTAAAGACTGTAATTCAAAGTTTGGCTTTGAAATTGACAACATACTTGCTGAACAGTTAAATCCAATAGCGAATCTATTAGATGTTAAACGGGACAGGGGCCAACCTCGTAGTATCAAAGGAACATATCAAAACAAAGAAATTTTAATTGAGCCTGGAGGAAAAATGAAACTTGCAAGACCCTATTTTGATTTGGATAAAAATCACTTTAAAATTCAAACATCATCAACAAAACAAGCTAGGCAAGTACTTAATGGGTTAAAAAGGAAATATAAACAAATCGATATTGAAGAAAATCTTAATAATGCAAAAAGAAACAAGTCTTATTTACCTTCTGTTACCATTAATATTAATTTTGGAGGAGAGAATACTAGCCGTGCTTTATGTAAAATGGCTGTGAATTATTTCATTTTTAACGGAGGTAATCGAAATGAGATAAAACATCTTTTACCTTTTATAAATGGAGAAAAAGCTGAAGAAGAAGTAGAAGTTTATTATTTTTACCCTAAATCAGAGGTTTTTAATAAAGGTGATAATGACATATACCATTCTTTGATATCATTGGTGAACCCCAACATAATCTTCTTTATGTTTTTATTGAACTTTTTAACGAATTTAAAATGGTTGTTTTTTTAAACAGTCAATACATTGGAAACCAAGTATATGAAAGTTATCATTATAATGTAGTTACCAATGAAGTAGTCGTGTTTGAAGAGCCTGTTAGTATTTCACCTCAGCAAATAAAAAAATACACTTCTAAAAATATTAATACAAAAAAGTTTAAAGAAAGAATGAAATACCTGTTGCAGAGAATAGATAAAATTGTAATTGATAGAAGGATAAATGAAATAACAACGAATGCTATGAAGGAAATGAATGAAAAATATCCTCAAAAAGAAAATCCAGTATTTACTCAAGAAATGATAAGTTTTTTGTCTGAAAAGATAGCTAAAGAGTTTGTTTTGTCATTTCAACATAGATTTAGTAAAAAGAATTAGTTAATAAAGTAACAAGTAATATAGATGTTAACACATTGAACGAGTGACGGAGTTGAATGTTGATTTTGTCATTTCGTTCAATTAATATATTATTAACGTAATTAATTACGTTAATAAATCAAATAACACGAAATGCAAGTAGAAATTTCACGACATTTAACCTCGAAATATTACGTAAGCAGTTCGATTGCACGTGAGCGAGTCTTGTGTTTTGCCGAGTGGAGTGTAACGGATAACACATGAGATTCCGGTTCTCACGATGGGGGTTCGATTCCCTCCGAGGGCGTTTATATTAAAATCAAAATCCCAAATAGAGTGCCCAAATAATATGAAACATAAAAAACACCTCCTATGTCTAAATTATTATTAATTTGACTTTTAAGAGGTGTTTTTCTTTATGAGCAAAAACAATTTTTTAGTAAGACACGATATAGTTTTTATTAGCCTATAATAACCTTCTCTTTTGGATAGTGATAATTGTCTTTATAAGTATATCCTCGTAATAAGAATAGGAAAGAGAAAATGCCAATACGACCCACAAACATAAGAAATATAATTACACATTTACCTGGAGTAGATAGTTCTGGTGTAATGCCCATGGATAATCCAGTCGTTCCGAAAGCTGATGACACTTCAAACATGATGGCCATTAATGGAAAATTTTCTATCTGAGTCAGAACAATAATGGCCAAAATACATAGCATGCCAGCTGTTGTAATGACAATAAATGATCTTATAATATCTTCAGTTTCGATTTCACGCCCAAATACTTTAATGGATTGGCGCCCTTTGGAAAAGTTATAAATTGTTAATAGCATAATAGCAAATGTTGTCGTTCTAATACCTCCACCAACACTACTAGGTGATGCCCCAATAAACATAAGAGCACACATCATAATTAATGTAGGGTTTGTGAATTCACTTACATCCATTGTAGACAGACCGCCATTCCGAGTCGTGACACTTTGAAACAGACTATAAAAAATTCGTTCATGCCAAGATTTATCAGCAAAAAACGTTCCATTATGTTCTAGCAATAAAATTAATACAAA
Source organism: Aquisalibacillus elongatus (assembly GCF_003843875.1). GTDB lineage: Bacteria > Bacillota > Bacilli > Bacillales > Alkalibacillaceae > Aquisalibacillus > Aquisalibacillus elongatus. Next base: position 596,991 of record NZ_RKRF01000008.1, read on the forward strand.
TCCCACTAATATTAATATAAAAAAAGTGAGTGTAGTTAATTTTGTAAATAAAGAAAAACTGTTTTTAGGATGTATCTCTCTACGCCCTTTCGAAATGAGATCCTGGACTTCTATTAATACAGGAAAACCAATTGCACCAAGGATTAGTAATAACATATTTACAAATTGAACGAAGTAGTCATTAGAAAATGGCTGGAGTGATGAACCGGTAATATCAAAACCAGCATTTGTCGTTGCACTGACTGCACCAAAAAAGCCTTGTAATATTGCTTCATACCACGTATCGAAGTATTGTAAGAAATAAGTACTAAGGATTATAGTGCCTACCAATTCAACGATTAATACGATCTTAAAGACTTTTAATAATAAATTGACTAATCCCCCTAGGGTTGCTCTATTTTGGTCAATTTGTATAAGCGCTCGCCCTTTTAATCCAATTTTTTTACCTAACAATACCCAGATTAAAGTGCCAAGTGTCATGATCCCAATGCCACCAAACTGTAATACGACCGCTAATGCAATACTACCTGCTGCATTAAACGTTTCTGCTGTAGAAACGACAGTAAGACCAGTGACACTCACAGCACTTACAGCTGTAAATAATAGATCAATAAACGTTAACTCCACACCTTCATTATGAAAAAAAGGAAAGCTTAATAATATTGTCGAAAACAAGACGGCCACAACATAGAAGAGAACAATTAATCTTATTGTTGATAACTGTGTTATTTTAAATATTTTTGAAAATATTTTCATAAATATTTCCCCCGTTTAGTCGGTGGCTTAAAATATTATATGGTAAGTAAATCACTGGTTTATATAAAAATCAATATTAAATTTGCTTTAAAATCTATTAATAGAGGGAAGTTTTCAACACATATTCCAACACATAAGAAGATGAAATTACTAATACATCAACGTTTAAAAATAATTATAAATTCCTTTGAAGAGCGTTTTGATAAAAATTGACGAGTGGAAAACAACCTCAATCCCTTGCAAACAAAGGGGTTGAGGTTATTTTTGTCTATAATCTACAATTGCATCAATTTTCCAATTACTTTAAGATTAAAACACATAAATTTGTTTCGTAGATTTTTTCTTAGGAGAGTGATTTATTATAAATAAAATAACTATGATGTCGATTTTCATCGCTTTTATTTTACTGTGTGTTAGTTGTTCTCCTAGTGAAGAAAACTTACACTATGAAGGAGTGACGGGATCAATTATTAATATCGATGATAATTCATTTTTGATACAAAGTAATAATGAAAAAGTGGATTTAACAATTACTAATGATACTGTCTTTGAGGGAAAAGATCGTAATGATTTTAAAAAAGGTGACAAAGTTAAAACTTGGTATAGTAATGAACCTCTTGATAGCAATCCATTACAGGTTGGAGCATCAAAAATAGAATTTATTGAATAAATATAAACAACCCCAATCCCTTGCAACAAAGGGATTGGGGTTGTTTTTGCACTAAATAAATGCAAGAAACAATATTAGACTCATATAGTATGGATAACGTCACATTTGTTGGGAGTGAGCCTGATCATGCTCAAATACAAAATACTATTAGGTTTATTATGTATAATTACAATAGTAAACGGTGTTTATACGTATCTCAATCCAGGTAGTAACTTTCTTTCTACACTAAACCCCATACTATTATTCTTAATAGCTATAGTTTTGTTAATAATTGGAAAGAAGTCGGATTAACCAAATATTGATTGATATAAATAACCAATATACATGAATATAAAAAAGCTAAGACTCATGAAGATATTTGAAATGATGCCTATTTTGCTTTTGCCTAAATATCCTAGAAAAATTCCAATGGGGTTAATAAAAAATGTGATGATCCAATAACCGTATGCCTCTTGGAGAATAATGTTAGGGAGCCATGCAGCTAGTCCAATTAGTATACAAAAAAATGAAAGATACCTACATATGGTTTTAACATTATTCAATAGACTTCGCCCCATTCCCTAAAAAAGTAATTGTATGAAAATTGTACCATAAGAGGTATGTTGAAAAATGCTTCTTATTAAAATCAGGCACCGATTAAATTCGGTGTCTTTTGCTTTAGCGCAGTTTTAGGTCAAATTTCTAATTTTGTAGTACAGAAAAACTATTTCCTTAATATTCCTTGACAAGAATATTCCTTAAATGGAATAATAAAAATAACATCATAGTACGACTGAAATTTAAATAAGGTGGAGGTGTTATGCTAACAAAACTCTTAAGTTTGGCGGTCGTATTCAAAATATTATGGTAGGAGCTGATTCAACATGAACGCACAGACATTTAGTGCATTGGCAGATTCTAATCGACTAGAAATCGTAGAGTTACTTCTTGATCAACCGTTATCAGTAGGGGAAATTACAGAGCAGCTTGACTTAAACCAACCTCAAACATCTAAACATTTACGTGTGTTGAGTGAAGCTGGATTAGTCGAGGTTCAGCCTGAAGCTAATCGCAGAATTTATAAATTAAAGGCAGAAACATTTCAGGAAATGGATAAGTGGCTCAACTCTTACCGCCGAATGTGGGAGGCAAAAATGGATCGATTGGATGATTATCTTGATGTATTACAAGGTAAGAAACCATTGAATTGATGATTAGAAAAAGTTATTTACTAAATCTAAATCAAGGGAGGAACTTAATATGTCTATTAATGAAATGAGTTCTAAAGTGGAGAATGACCAGGTGCTGATTCTTGAACGTGATTTTGATGCGCCGCGTGACCTCGTTTTTGAAATGTTTAAAAAGCCTGAACACCTTAAGCATTGGTGGGGACCTGCTGGCTGGGAACTTCCCGTTTGTAAAGTTGATTTTAGGCGGGGAGGTATTTGGCATTACTGTATGAAATGTGTAGACCCTAATCAAGGTGATTTTTATGGAATGGAAGCGTGGGGTAAAGCCATTTACAAAGATATCATCGAGCCTGAGATGATAGCATATACAGATTATTTTTCGGATGCTGAAGGTAACATAAATGAAGAATTACCACCTTCTGAGAATACATTAGAATTCGTCGATCTAGGTGGTCAAACAAAGCTCGTGAATCGTGCTGAGTTCAAATCTGCTGAAGATCTTAAAACAGTTATGGATATGGGCATGCTCGAAGGTATCACCGAAACTTGGGATCGCCTAGAAGACTATCTTAACAAGGTTCAGTAAGGTCTCAAGATTAATAAGGAGGAATTTAATGCATAATCAAAAAATTGTCCCGCATTTATGGTTTGATGATCAAGCAAATGAAGCGGCCGAGTTTTATACGTCTATTTTTCCTGACTCAGCCATTACAAATCTTTCGACTGTAAACGACACGCCGTCTGGAGATAGTGATATCGTGTCATTTAATCTAGCAGGATTTTCGTTTATGGCCATTAATGGAGGGCCACATTTTCAATTTAACCCTTCAATTTCCTTTTTCGTAAATTTCGATCCATCTAAGGATCCAAATGCGAAGGAAAACTTGGACTCACTATGGGATAATCTAGCGCAAGGTGGCGAACCACTTATGCCACTTCAAGAATATCCTTTCAGTAAACGCTATGGTTGGATCCAAGACAAATATGGTCTTACGTGGCAATTGATACTAAAGAGTGAAGAGGATGAAGAACAACCGTTTATCATGCCGTCGATGATGTTTGTTCAAGATATGGCTGGAAAGGCAGAGGAAGCAACTGATTATTATCTTTCTGTTTTTAACGACTCAGAGAGAGGGAGTTTGGCACGTTATCCTAGTGGTATGGAACCAGAACAAGAAGGAACGGTTATGTATACGGATTTTATGCTTGAGAATCAGTGGTTTGCGGCTATGGATAGTGCGCAGCAACATGATTTTAAGTTTAATGAAGCCATCTCACTATTGGTTAAATGTGAAAATCAAGACGAGATTGATTACTATTGGGATCGACTTTCTTCAGATCCAACGGCTGAACAATGTGGCTGGTTAAAAGACCCTTATGGTGTCTCATGGCAAGTCTGGCCCGAAGTGATGGGGGAAATGCTGTCGGAGGCTGAAGGCGAACAGAAGGAACGTCTGACCCAAACGTTTCTACAGATGAAGAAGTTTGATATACGTAAGCTGGAGGAGGCGTTTCGTGGTAAATAGTCTGTAATTGTATATTAAATATAAGTGTATGTTACATGAAAGAATTGAATAATATAAGTTATAATTAAAAGGAATGCTATCTCATCACAGCTCCGCATGCATGATAGTGAGCTGTTCACTCTCTTAGATGCTTAGTTTTTCTTACGACTACCTTGCTCCCTTAAGCAAGGTAGTTTTCTTTTGTCTGCGTTGATCATAAACATCAACGGTAAAACAAACTTCCTTTATAACAATCGTTATGTAATTAGACAATTGCGACATTTAACAAAACCCTTCATATTTATCCAATATTAACCGATACCTCCAATTAGGAGGGATATCATGTTAGACATTCAATTATTAAACAAACAATTCATTGCAGGAAAATGGATTGATGGACAAAGTAGTAAAACGTTAAAAGACCTGAACCCTTATAATGGTGAGCTCATAACAGAATTTAAAATGGCTTCGACTGATGATGTTGATCAAGCTTATCAAGCAGCTCAAGATGCGATGGAAGAATGGAATCAGATTAACGCATATAAACAGCGAGATATTCTTGAAAATGCGGTGAAGTACATAGAAGAGCACGAAGAGGATATCGCGAATATTATCATTGATGAATTAGGTGGGACTCGACTTAAGGCGGCTTTTGAGATCGGTCTTGTTAAAAATATGATTAAAGAAGCGGCAACGTTTCCGTTAAAGAAAGAGGGCAAGATTTTACCATCTGTTGAGGATGGAAAAGAAAATCGGTTATATCGTTTACCGGCAGGGGTTGTCGGTGTTATTAGTCCGTTTAACTTTCCGTTTTTCTTATCGATTAAATCGATTGCTCCGGCTCTTGGTGCAGGAAATGGTGTTGTACTTAAAGCGCATGAGGAAACGCCAATTGTTGGTGGGACGTTGATTGCTAAGATTTTTGAAGAAGCAGGCGTTCCAAAAGGGCTCTTTAACGTCATTGTGACGGACATCAAAGAAATTGGGGATTCGTTTGTCGAGCATACGATTCCGAGAATTATTTCATTTACTGGTTCAACAGCCGTTGGTCGACACATTGCTCAGGTAGCAGCTAAAAACTTTAAAAAGCCATTGCTTGAATTAGGTGGCAACAGTGCCTTTATCGTGTTAGATGACGCCGATATTGATTATGCGGTGAATGCAGCGGCGTTCAGTCGTTTTACGCACCAAGGACAAATTTGTATGTCGGCGAACCGGGTCATGGTTCATGAGTCGATCTATGATGAGTTTGTAAGTAAGTTTAAAGAAAAAATTGCATCACTTAAAACGGGTGACCCTCGCGATCCGGATACGGTAATTGGTCCGGTTGTTAATGAAGGGGCTGCTCAGAACCTTGAGAGATTAATAGAAAAAGGTATTGAGCAAGGCGCAACAGCAGTTCTAAAAGGTAATATTTCTGGAAACATGGTGGAGCCAACGATTTTAGCTGATGTGACGACAGATATGGATGTAGCTCAAGAGGAAATGTTTGGTCCAGTTGTTGGTGTTATGAAGTTTAAGACAGATGAGGAAGCGATTCAAATCGCCAATGATGCTCAATTTGGTTTAAGTGGTGCGGTCCATACGGCTGATGGTGAGCGTGGCGTACAGCTAGCTAAACAAGTTCAAACGGGGATGATTCATGTCAATGACATTACGATTAATGATGAACCGATTGTTGCTTTCGGTGGCGAAAAACAGTCCGGCATTGGTCGTTTAAATGGTGAGTGGAGTTTAGAAGAATTTACGACGTTAAAATGGATTTCGATCAATCATGGTCAGCGTCAATTACCATACTAATAATAATGGAGGGATATGATGACTGAACAAACACCTCAAGTTGAAACACAATCAGATATTTTAAATGCATTTATTAAAGTAGCACCTATGCTTAATCGATTAATTAATGATGATATTACAGTTGGAATCTATGATACTGAGAAATTAATCATTAATATTCCTGGTGAGACGTTTTCATTAAATGTTAAACCAGGGGACCCACTAGTAGAAGGGGATATTATTACCAAGGCAATTAGAAATAATGAACAAAAGTCAGAAATTGTGCCGAAAGAGTTATTTGGATTTCCGTTAATCGCAAGGGCGCTTCCTGTAAAAGATGAGACAGGGACAATCGTTGGCGGTGTTGGAATTGGTACAAGTTTAGAAAAAGCAAATAAACTTAATGAAGTAGCTGAAAGCCTTTCAGCGGTTGTTGAAGAAACAGCGGCATCCGTTCAAGAAGTTACAGGTTCTATTACAGAATTAGCGAACCATGTGACGGAAGTCTCTTCTCAGGTAAAAGAAGTTAATCAAAGTACAGAGGAAATAGGTGAGGTTTCATCGGTTGTAAAAGGTATTTCTGATCAAAGTAACTTACTAGGGTTAAACGCATCAATTGAAGCTGCTCGAGCAGGTGATGCTGGAAAAGGTTTTGGAGTTGTTGCTGAAGAGATTCGGAAATTATCGACTAATTCTAAAGACAATGTGGACAAAATCGATGAAGCAACAAATAGAATTCAAGGTTTAATCCAGCAACTTGATGAATCGTTCACAGGCATTCATGAAATGACGGACAATCAAGCGGCTGCAATTGAAGAAATATCATCTACCATTCAAGAAATTAGTACAAACGCACAGGATTTAGCTGAACTAGCTGAAGAACAACTTAAAAAAGAGTAGTAATAAAAACGGCACCCGACCAATGCTGGGTGCCGTATTTTTATCTATTCATTTTTCTTACTTAATTTGTTTTCAAGTTTTCCGAGTTGTGTTTTAGCAAATTCACGGCCGCCAATACCAAATGAGATGGCGAATGCGATCATAAGACCACCTAGAATGAGTAGGAAGCCGATGTTGACGATTGTTTTTGCGAATTGTAGTTGGTCTAGGGTCATGAATACAGCAAATACAATCACAACATATTTGACGATTTCGGCTGAGAATGGACTGTTCGTATATTTCGAGATCCAATTACTTAGTAGGTTAGCTAAGAATAGTCCACCACCAAGAATGAGTAGGGCACTTACTAAGAACGGTAGATATCCGATTAGCGCGTCTCCAATAGTGTTAAGCACTTCAAGTTCTAGAACGTTTAAGGCTTCAACTGTAAAGAATAGAATGATTAATGTTTTGACAACCGTTCCGAGTAATTGAGCTAGATCTACGTTTGGTTTATCTTCATTGTTTAAGCCAAATGATTCATAGATATTATTAATACCTGTACCTTGTAGAAGGTTTGTTAATAAGTTGCCTAGTAGTTTTGCTAGATAGTAACCAACAATTAATAGAACGATCGCTACGAAGATATTTGGAATCATGGTTAAGACATCATTTAAGACAGCTTGAATCGGTTCAGAGATCGTTCTGATTTCTAACGCTTCAAGTGCCATCGTGATGACTGGAATTAGAATGATGATATAAATGATATTGGCTAGAACAGTGGATAGTGTTGTTTGAACGTCATCTCCGCCTGTGTTATTTGGACTGACTTTGTTGAACCAGTCATCTAGGTTTAGGCTTCTGAAAAACTTTTCGAAAAGGTCTTTGATGAGTTTAGCAATGAAGATTCCAATCACTAATATGATAGATGCGGCTATGAGGTTAGGGATAAATCCGAGAAGTTTATCCATCATATTGGAGATTGGTTCGGAGACCGATCTCATATTTAGAGCGTCTAAAATCGCTGGTAAGAATAAAATGAATACAAGGAAATAAATCACTTTACCAAGGCTTTCTAAGATGCTTTTACCTTGATTTTCATCTTCAACGACAGGTGTTTTACCTAATCCTTTGTGTAATCCAATTTTGACAAAGAGTTTTTGGACAATGTTTTTGGATACAACTGCAACAATCCAAGCTAATAATAGAAGTAGTAAAGCTGTAATGACATTCGGAATGGCTTGGATTAAATCGTTCAGCATATTCTGGAATGATGTGGCTAAATCGTTCATTTAATCCTCTCCTTTTTTGTATGGTATATTTTTTATATAACCTAATATCACGATCTAAAACATTTAAGAAGGTGTATTTATATGTCAGCTAACCAAGTCCACTTTTATACAAAACCTGAATGCAAACTATGTGACGAAGCCAAAGCAATGCTCGAGACGTATCAATTGATGTATGAATTTGAAGTCATAGAGCATAATATCGAAGAGAATAATCAATTACATGAGCAGTATTTTTTGAAAATTCCAGTTGTGAATATTGGTGAAGTAGAACTTGATGCAACAGAGCTTAATATGGCGACATTAGATGATGTTTTATCCGAGAAGTTTAAGGCATAAATTGTTTGCCAAAGTACAATCGGTTTGCTATTCTAATGATAGAATATTTTTTTGATCTACGCGGGACATTTTTTGACTAACTGAAGGACATTTTTTGACCATTAAAAGAAGGTGATCGTTATTTGAATAAACTTTATCAGTTTCAAAAAATGCTTGTCCCTGATCTGTTAGATGTGATCGACAGGCGTTATCATGTGTTAAAAACGATTCACTTATATGAGCCAATCGGCCGCAGAATGTTGGCTGACCGTTTGAATAAAACGGAACGCCAAATGCGGAGTGAGATTGAGTTTTTAGTCGAACAAGAATTAGTATCGGTCACCACTAAAGGGATGTGGGTGAGTGATGAAGGCAAGCAACTTGTCGGAGCTTATCCTGAAGTCATGCGTGATATTTCTGACATTGATAACTTAGAAGTGAAGTTGAATCAAACACTTCCAGTTAAAAAAGTCAAAGTTGTCCCAGGCGATGCGGATCAAGACGAAGATGTAAAGCAACTGTTAGGTCAGGCAGCTGCGCATGAAATGAATCAGTTGGTACAAGATGATTCCATTGTGACGGTAACAGGCGGTTCAACGATGGCTGCTGTTGCTAGTCAGTTGCACCCGATTGACCGCATTCGTCCTTTGTTTGTCCCAGCACGGGGTGGACTAGGAGATATGCACGAATATCAAGCCAGTTCAATTTGCGTGCAGATGGCGAAGCAAATGAATGGTAGCTACAGACTACTTTACGTGCCGGATACGGTCGGTAAAGAAGTTTACGCGAAAATGATGGAAGAGCCAGCGGTTAAAGATGTCATTTCGTTAATTGAGAAAGCCAATATGGTGATTCACGGCATTGGTGATGCGCTTAAAATGGCGAATCGCCGGAAAGCAAGTGCTGAGCAGATGGACATTTTAAAAGAAAATTCAGCAGTTGGCGAAGCTTTTGGTTATTACTTTGACCAGAACGGGAAAACTATACACCAGTTGAACTCAATCGGAATGACGAAAGAGCATTTAACCGATGATAAGAACGTAATAACGGTTGCTGGTGGTACATCGAAATGTAAGGCAATTTCGGCTTTCTTCAAATGGGGGCGCAGTGATGTGCTCATTATTGATGAAGCCATTGCTCGATACTTATTAACTCAACAATAATTTTAGGAGGTATTCATAATGGCAGTAAAAGTAGGAATTAACGGTTTTGGACGTATTGGACGTCGTGTGTTCCGTGCAGCTTTAAAAAATGATGACGTAGAGGTTGTAGCGGTTAACGACTTAACAGATGCTGACATGTTAGCGCATCTATTAAAGTATGACACGGTTCATGGTGAATTAGATGTAGACGTTGAAGCGAAAGGTGACGCTATCTCAGTTGATGGAAAAGAAGTCAAAGTGTTATCTGAACGCGACCCAGCGAATTTACCTTGGGGCGACTTAGGTGTTGAGGTTGTTATCGAATCAACGGGTCTATTCCGTAAGCGTGAAGAAGCTAATAAACACATTGAAGCAGGAGCGAAGAAAGTTATCATCTCAGCACCTGCACCTGATGAAGACTTAACGGTTGTAATGGGTGTTAACGAAGATAAATATGACAAAGATAGTCATGACATCGTATCAAACGCATCTTGCACAACGAACTGCTTAGCTCCAGTAGCAAAAGTACTAAGCGACAAGTTTGGGCTTAAGCGTGGCATCATGACAACAGTTCACTCATTTACTAATGATCAGCAAATTTTAGATCTACCACATAAAGACTACCGTCGTGCGCGTGCAGCTTCTGAGAATATCATCCCAACGACAACTGGTGCAGCAGAAGCGGTTGCAAAAGTGTTACCTGAAGTGAATGGTAAGTTAACAGGAATGGCGATGCGTGTTCCAACGCCAAACGTATCATTGGTAGACTTAGTGGCTGAATTAGATCAAAACGTAACAGCTGAAGAGTTAAACCAAGCACTTAAAGAATCAGCTGAAAATGAATTAAAAGGTATTATGGACTATAGCGACCTTCCATTAGTATCAAGTGACTATAACGGAAGCCCATACTCTTCTATTGTTGATGGCGAATCTACGCTTGTAATTGAAGATAATATGGTAAAAGTCATTGCATGGTATGATAACGAATCTGGTTACTCAAACCGTTGCGTAGACCTAGCAGCTTACATGGCTAAGCAAGGTTTATAAGTTTATTCGAATGATTGGTTGAATAATGGTAAAATATAGGGAGGGACATTCAGTTGTTCCTCCCTATTTTCTAGAATTTTGTCGATGTAAGTAAGAACTGCTATATTAGTTACATAAAGACTAATGGAGGTAATTTTTTTATGCGTAAGATGACGGTAAAAGATATCGAATTAAAAGGTAAGCGTGTTTTTTGTCGCGTGGATTTTAACGTGCCAATTTCAAAAGGTGAAATTTCTGATGATACGCGTATTCAAGCAGCGCTTCCGACGATTCAGTATTTAGTGGACCAAGGCGCGCGTGTTGTATTGGCAAGTCACTTAGGTCGCCCAGGTGGCGAAGTGGTTGATGAACTAAGATTAGATCCTGTGGCGCAACATTTAAGCAATTTACTCGATCAGCCTGTACTGAAGGCAGACGACGTGTATAGTGATGAGGTCGTTAGTAACGTGAATAGTTTAGAGAACGGCCAAGTGTTACTACTAGAAAATGTCCGTTTCCATCCAGGTGAGAAGAAAAATGATGAAGAGTTAGCGAAGCAATTTGCATCACTTGCTGATGTTTATGTCAATGATGCTTTTGGCGCAGCTCACCGTGCGCATGCGTCGACTGAAGGTGTGGCACATCACTTACCAGCTGTGTCTGGACTTTTATTAGAAAAAGAATTACGTGTACTAGGTGAAGCCTTAGAAAATCCGGATCGTCCATTTACAGCGATTATTGGTGGGGCGAAGGTTAAGGATAAGATCGGTGTAATCGACCATTTACTTGACCGAGTGGACCATCTATTAATCGGCGGTGGCTTGTCTTATACGTTTATTAAGGCATTAGGTTACGAAATCGGACAGTCGCTTCTTGAGGAAGATAAAATTGATATGGCGAAGGGTTTTATTGAACAAGCGAAGGAAAAAGGCGTATCGCTTCATTTACCGATTGATTGCGTAGTCGCAGATGACTTTTCACGTGAAGCGAATACGAAAGTGGTTCCAATTGAAGAAATCCCTTCTGATTGGGAAGCACTTGACGTAGGACCTAAAACGGTTGAGAAGTTTGATGAGATTATTCAAGATTCGAAGCTCGTAATGTGGAATGGACCAATGGGTGTGTTTGAATACGAAGCGTTCTCTAATGGTACCAAAGGTGTGGCAGCAAGTTTAGCTCGTACGGAAGGTTACACTGTAATTGGCGGTGGTGACTCCGCATCAGCCGTTGAGAAGTTCGGATATGCCAATCAAATGGATCACATTTCAACAGGCGGCGGTGCATCATTAGAGTTTATGGAAGGTAAAGTGTTACCAGGTGTTGCAGCATTAAAAGATCATGAAGATGAGGTGAAATAATGCGAAAACCAATTATTGCAGGAAACTGGAAAATGAATAAATTAGTCGCAGAAGGGGCGCGATTTGTCGTCGATATTCGCGAAAAAGTTCCTTCGGGTGACGAGGTAGATACAGTGGTGTGCGCACCATTTGTTCATCTTCCGTTTTTAACCGAAGCGGCAAGGGAGTATCATGTTCAAATTGGCGCACAAAATATGCATTATGAAGAAAGCGGTGCTTTTACTGGCGAAGTAAGCCCGCAAATGCTTGAAGATCTATTAGTCGATTATGTCATTATTGGTCACTCTGAGCGTCGTCAGTATTACAATGAGACGGATGAGACGGTTAATAAGAAGACGCTTGCGGCGTTTGAAAATAATTTAAACCCGATTGTTTGTGTTGGTGAAACGTTAGAACAGCGTGATAATAACGAGACGATGAGTTTTGTTGAAGGGCAAGTCAGACAAGCGCTAGACGGTTTAACTGAAGAGCAAGCGAAGCAAGTTGTCATTGCTTATGAACCGATCTGGGCAATTGGTACTGGTCGTACAGCGACAAGTGAGCAAGCAAATGAGGTTTGTGCACATATTCGAAAGGTCGTTAAAGATCAATTTGGCGAAGACGTTTCGGAAGCTGTTCGTATTCAGTATGGCGGAAGCGTTAAGCCAGCAAATATTGAAGAACTACTAGGCATGTCAGATATTGACGGAGCACTTGTTGGTGGTGCGAGTCTTAAGGAAGAAGATTTCTTAAAATTAGTGGAGGCTGGTCAGAATGCCCGCTAATCCAATGGCAGCTCTGATCATCTTAGACGGATACGCTTTACGCGACGAAGAATACGGCAATGCGGTGAAGCAAGCCAACACGCCGAATTTTGACCGCTATTGGAACAAGTTCCCGCATTCAACATTAAAGGCGTTTGGCGAAGCGGTCGGCCTTCCAGAAGGTCAAATGGGCAACTCCGAAGTCGGCCATTTAAACATCGGCGCAGGTCGTGTCGTATATCAAAACTTAACACGTATTAATTTATCGATTAGAAATCGCGAGTTTCATCAAAATCTAGCGTTTGCAAATGCTTCATCGCATGCGAAAGGTCATGATGGTGCGCTTCACATCTTTGGACTTTTATCAGACGGTGGCGTGCACAGTCATATCGATCATATTTTTGCTTTGCTTGAAATGGCGAAGGAGCAGGACGTTGACGAAGTTTATGTTCATGCGTTTTTAGATGGACGCGATGTTGGTCCAAAAACGGCGACGACTTATTTAAAGCAGTTAAATGAGAAAATGTCCGAGCTAGGCGTTGGAAAATTGGCGACGGTTTCTGGCCGCTATTACGCCATGGACCGTGACAATCGTTGGGAGCGCGTGGAAAAAGCGTTTCGCGCGATTCGAAAAGGCGAGGGTTCAATAGCTGAAGACGCTGTTCAAGCCGTTGAACAATCATACGAACAAGACGTCGTTGATGAGTTTGTTGAGCCGTTTGTCATGACTGAAAATGGCGATTCTGTCGCTCAAGTGCATAATGGCGACGCCGTTATATTTGCCAACTTCAGACCTGATCGCGCACTTCAGTTAACTGATGTATTAACGAACAATCGATTAGATGTTTTTCAAGGACAGTATGAGGACATTCGTGATCTTTATATGGTGACGATGACGCAATATAGTGACGAGCTTGATGTCGACGTGGCTTACCCACCTGAAATGCCAAAAAATACGATTGGTGATGTCGTTGCAAATGAAGGTTTAACTCAGGTACGTATTGCTGAGACCGAAAAATACCCGCATGTGACATATTTCATGAATGGTGGTTTAGATCAGGAGTTTGACGGCGAAGACCGAATTTTAATTGATTCGCCGAAAGTTGCAACGTATGATTTAAAGCCTGAAATGAGCGCGTACGAAGTGACTGATGCCTTACTAGATAAGTTAGAAAATGACACGCCGAATCTCGTTATTTTAAACTTTGCTAATCCAGATATGGTCGGGCACTCAGGTAGACTTGAGCCGACGATTCAAGCAGTCGAAGCGGTTGACGAATGCTTAGGAAAAGTCGTGGATAAAATTCATGGCTTAGGCGGCCATGCGGTTATTACAGCCGATCACGGTAATGCTGACCAAGTCATGAACGATGACGGAAGCCCAATGACTGCACATACGACGAACCCTGTTCCAGTGATAGTGACGAAAGAAGGCGTCGAGATTCGAGACGGCGGAATTTTAGGCGACTTATCACCGACTGTGTTAGAGTTGTTAGGGATTAAACAGCCTGAAGATATGACAGGCGAGTCTTTAATTAAAAGATAACTCCAAACCTGCTGGTAAATTTGAAAAACTTGCGGGTAAATCTTGAAAACCTGCTGATAAAATTTAAATCCTGCCGATAAATCTCGAAAACCTGCTGGTAAAGTCAGAAAACTTGCCGATAAGTTTGAAAATTTTAACGTAATATTTCAAGAACTTGCCGTAAAATCGGAAAAACAGGCCGTAATTATTAAAAAACTTACCGAAACAAAGGCCTAGAAAATTATAAAGGAGCGTTTTAAACATGCCATTTATTGTTGATGTTTATGCTAGAGAAGTGTTGGATTCACGAGGTAATCCAACAGTAGAAGTTGAAGTATCCACCGAGTCTGGAGCATTCGGAACAGCTTTAGTGCCGAGTGGGGCTTCAACAGGTGAATATGAAGCGGTTGAGCTTCGTGATGGCGACAAAGATCGTTACTTAGGAAAAGGCGTTGAAACAGCGGTTAAAAACGTCAATGAAATCATTGCGCCTGAAATTGTAGGTTTTAGCGTAACGGACCAAGTTTTAGTGGACCAACAACTAATTGCGATTGATGGAACTGAGAATAAAGGTAACCTAGGCGCTAACGCCATCTTAGGCGTATCAATGGCTACTGCTCATGCAGCGGCTGACTATCTTGGCGTCCCGCTTTATCAATACCTAGGTGGTTTCAATGCCACACAGCTTCCTGCACCAATGATGAACATTCTTAACGGTGGCGAGCATGCGGATAATAACGTAGACATTCAAGAGTTTATGATTATGCCGGTTGGCGCACCAACATTCAAACAGGCGTTACGCCAAGGTGCTGAAATCTTCCACGCGCTTAAGAACGTTCTGAAAGATAAAGGCTACAACACGGCTGTAGGTGATGAAGGTGGTTTTGCGCCAAACTTAAAATCGAACGAAGAAGCGCTTGAGACGATCGTGACAGCGATTGAAACAGCAGGCTATAAGCCAGGTACAGAAGTGAAACTAGCAATGGACGTCGCTGCTTCTGAAATTTATGATAACGGCAAGTACAACCTTAAAGGCGAAGGCGTAACCCGTACAGCTGAAGAAATGGTTGATTGGTACGAGTCGTTAGTCGATAAATTCCCGATTGTTTCAATTGAAGACGGTCTAGATGAAAATGACTGGGACGGCTTTAAGCTATTAACCGATCGCATTGGCGACCGTGTGCAGCTTGTCGGTGACGACTTGTTTGTAACCAACACTAAAAAGCTTTATGAAGGTATTGAAAAAGGCATCGGCAACTCAATCCTCGTTAAAGTTAACCAAATTGGTACATTAACTGAAACGTTCCAAGCGATTGAAATGGCGAAAAAAGCTGGATATACAGCAGTCATCTCTCACCGTTCAGGTGAAACGGAAGATGCGACGATCGCAGATATTGCTGTTGCAACAAATGCTGGTCAAATTAAAACAGGTGCGCCATCCCGTACGGATCGCGTAGCAAAATATAACCAGCTCTTACGCATTGAAGATTATTTAGGAACTGCTGCAACATACGCAGGCACATCAGCTTTTTATAACATAAAATAAACCTTTACCATCCCCATCAATTCCCAGATGGGGATGATTTTAACATCCGTGTAATGGTCAAACGTGTGCTAAACTAGAATAGCTCGTCTATTATTATATAAAGTATCCATTTAATCAAAAGGGGAGGGATCTTTTTGAAGAATCTAACAAAATGGATTTTAATATCGCTTTTATTAGGTATTATTGTAGGTTTAGGCATGAACTTCTTAATGCCAAATGTATTCGATTCAGTAGACTACTATTTCTTTTCACCACTAGGGGATATATTTTTACGTTTAATTCAAATGATGGTTGTCCCTATCGTCTTTATCTCAATAGTATTAGGTACAGCTAGTATCGGCGATCCGAAAAAGTTAGGGCGTATCGGAGGAAAAACAATCGCCTTTTTCTTATTATCAACTGCGGTAGCGATTACAATTGCGATGACACTAGCGTTTATCGTTAAACCAGGTTCACCTGGACTCATGGATGAAAGCGCTGCAAATTACGAAGCTTCAGAATCACCATCTGTTGTGGATACGTTGGTAAATATCATCCCAACGAATCCAATCGCCGCTATGACAAATGGTGAAATGCTACAGATCATATTCTTTGCTATTTTCATAGGTTTTGGTTTAACGATCTTATCGAAGAAAACTGATCGCATTTATCGTTTATTTGAACAGGCTAATGAGTTAGTTATGTATTTAGTTATGGTTGTTATGTACACTGCTCCATTTGGTGCATTTGGTCTAATCGCATCAGCTGTTGGTGGGGCTGGAATGGAAGCGATTAAATCGATGGCTGCTTACTTCTTAGTGGTTTTTGTAGCACTAATTATTCATGCCATCGTCACTTACGGTTCCGTTATTAAATTTGTTGCTAAGAAAAGTCCGATATGGTTCTTAAAGAACTTCTCGCCAGCGATGAGTGTCGCATTTGGTACAGCAAGTAGTGGAGCTACTTTACCGGTTAGTATGAAAACTGCTCAAGAAAACTTAGGCGTTCGAAAATCAGTCAGTAGTTTCGTTCAGCCTCTAGGCGCAACGATTAATATGGACGGAACTGCGATCATGCAAGGCGTTGCAACTGTATTCATCGCTCAAGTTTATGCAGTTGATTTAAGTTTCACTCAATTATTAACCGTACTTCTGATTGCTATATTAGCATCCGTCGGTACAGCAGGTGTACCAGGGGTGGGTCTAATTATGTTAGCAATGGTTTTAGATCAAGTTGGACTACCGCCAGAAGCGATCGGCCTTATTTTAGGTGTAGACCGCTTACTCGATATGATGCGTACAGCAGTTAACATTACAGGTGATGCGACTTGTGCCTTATTCGTATCTGAAACTGAGAAAGATTTAGAAGAGAAAAATCCAACTGAAGAACAAGCATCATAATGTTAAGGGGGCTCGCATGGGCTCCCTTTTTATTTTTATAGAAAGCCTTTTGAGCACTAAATTATGTGTTTTGAGGAGAAAGAACATCTTTTTGAGCACTAATTGGATCTATTTGAGCAGTAATTACGTCATTTGAGCACTAATCGCACTTATTTGAGCACTAAGCAAAAGGAGTGAGACTTTCGTCGATTGATTACTTCAAGGCACTACAGAATAATCCCTATAAATATTATCTTGCAACTTAGGCTATGAGTATGCTACATTTATATTATGGAATTGTCCGTATGAACTAGGAGGTCAATGAGTATGTATACATTTTTAGTGACGCTATTATTTATTGTAACAATCGGATTAATAACTGTTGTTTTACTACAAGCTGGTAAAAGCGCTGGCCTATCTGGTGCAATCTCAGGTGGCGCAGAGCAATTATTTGGTAAACAAAAAGCAAGAGGAATCGATGGCGTATTGCACCGTCTCACAATTGTGTTTGGTGTATTATTTATGGTCATCACTTTCCTTTTAGGTTATATTGTTTAAGACAAAATAAATGATTAGGTTAAACAGTAAGTGTCATGCTTACTGTTTTTTTATGGAAACATGCATTGGTAATGATTAGCAATCCATTAAATAGGGAAAATTAGAAGAAGTGAGTTGCGGGAGGAGATCAAGATGGAAATTAAACTACCAGAACCATTTACATTTGAAAAAGGGAATCGAGCTGTCTTATTACTACATGGATTTACAGGCCATACAGCAGATGTTCGAATGCTAGGGCGATTTTTAGAGAAAAAAGGCTACACATCACACGCGCCGATTTATGAAGGTCATGGTGCACCGCCAGAGGATTTAGTTAAATCAACAGCTAATGATTGGTGGCAGGATGTGTTAGATGGATATGATCATTTAAAAAATTCAGGTTATGACGAAATTGCTGTTGCAGGATTATCATTAGGAGGTGTACTCGCTCTTAAATTAGCTTACAACAAACCAGTAAAAGCCGTAATTCCGATTTGCACACCTATGTATTTTGATAATGTTGAGGAATTGACGCAAGGTTTTAAGCAATTTGCGAAAGAATATAAGCAGTTAGAAAAGAAAGAAGACGACCAAATCCAGAATGAAATAGAGGAATTAATGAAAGATTCCGATGAGACGTTTGAAACGCTCAGTCATTTGATCCAGGAAGTGCATGACAATGTTGATACCATTTACGCTCCGGCGTACGTACTTCAGGCAGAAGAAGATGACATGATTAATAAAGATAGTGCCAATTATATTTATGAAAATATTGAATCAGACGAAAAAGATATTAAGTGGTACGAAGGTGCACCACACGTGATTACATTAAGTGATTACAAAGATCAGGTGCACGAAGACGTCTATCAATTTTTAGAAGGGCTGGATTGGTCAGAATAGAAATGAGGTGACAATATGGAAGGATTGAAACAACAGTTGATGACGTATTTTGAAGAAGAGGTTCAAAGACCGATGAAAGTCTCGGACCTTCAAGAAGAAATGGATCTTCACGATGGTGATCAACTAAAAACATTAATGAATTCATTAAATGAACTAGAAGAAGAGGGAAAGCTCGTACGAAATCGTAAAAACCGCTACGGCTTACCGGAAAAAATGAACCTAATCCGTGGCCGTATTCAAATGCACTCTAAAGGATTTGCATTTTTAATCCCGGATGATGAAGACCGATCTGATATCTACATTCATCAGTCCGATTTAATGACAGCGATGAATGGTGATACAGTACTCGTTCGCGTTGAATCGGATTCAGTCGCAGGGAACCGCCCAGAAGGTGTTGTCGTAAGAATCGTAGAACGCAATAACGCGCCAATTGTCGGGACGTATCAGGATAATGGTCGTTTTGGCTTTGTGATTGCTGATGATAAGCGAATCCCGAATGATATTTTTATCCGAGAAGGTAATTCCGGCGGTGCCATTGACGGACATAAAGTTATTGTCAAAATTACTGTATACCCTGAAGGACGAAAAAGTGCAGAAGGGGAAGTCGTTGATATTTTAGGTCACAAAAATGACCCTGGCATTGAGATCTTATCGATTTTACACAAGCATGGGATCAATTCGGATTTCGACCCGGAAACGATCGAACATGCGAACTCAGTGCCGGATGAGATTTCAGAAGACGAAATCCCGAACCGCCGTGATTTACGAGACAAAATGATCGTGACTATCGACGGTGCTGACGCCAAAGACTTAGACGATGCCGTTCGTGTTGAAAAAATGGACAACGGCAACTACTTATTAGGCGTTTATATTGCCGATGTTTCGTACTATGTAACCCAAGGCTCACCAATTGATAAGGAAGCATTTGAAAGAAGTACAAGTACTTATTTAACCGACCGTGTCGTACCGATGATTCCGCACCGACTGTCTAATGGTATTTGTTCCTTAAACCCACAAGTTGATCGTTTAACGTTAGGCTGTGAGATGGAAATCGATTCAAACGGCGATATCGTTAATCATGAAATTTTCCAATCTGTCATTAAAACGAATGAGCGCATGACGTATGTTGACGTTAACGGCATTCTAAGTGGTGAGGAAGCTTTAAGAGACCGCTACGAATCACTTGTGCCGATGTTTGAAAACATGCAGGAACTTGCTCAGGTTTTGAGAAATAAACGTATGGCGCGTGGTGCGATTGATTTTGACTTTAAGGAAGCAGAAATTTTAGTCGATGATCAAGGCGAGCCGACCGATGTAGTCCTTCGTGAACGTGGCGAAGCTGAACGAATCATTGAAGACTTTATGTTAGCCGCGAACGAAACAATTGCTGAGCATTTCCATTGGATGGACGTGCCGTTTATTCACCGAATTCACGAAGACCCAGATCCTGGCAAACTTCAAACATTCTTTGAATTCGTTGCTAACTTAGGTTATACAATTAAAGGCTCGATGGATGACATTCATCCAAAAGCCTTGCAAGGTGTGTTAGAAGAAATACGCGGCAGTAGAGAGGACTTAGTTGTCTCTAAACTGATGCTAAGATCCATGCAACAAGCCCGCTATGCGCCTGAGAGTGTCGGACACTTTGGGCTTGCGACGGATTTCTACACACATTTTACATCACCAATTCGTCGTTACCCAGATTTAATTGTCCATCGCTTAATACGCACGTATTTAATTGAGGGCAATATAGGAAAAGACACGCAAGATCATTGGAGTCAAAAACTCCCAGACATCGCTCGTCACACATCCGAAATGGAACGACGTGCGGTGGATGCTGAGCGCGAGACCGATGACCTTAAGAAAGCTCAATTTATGAGTCATAAAATTGGTGAAGAGTTTGATGGTATCGTTAGCTCAATCACGAACTTCGGTATGTTTGTTGAACTTCCGAATACGATTGAAGGCTTAGTGCACGTCAGTACGCTAACCGACGATTATTACCATTACGATGACCGCCACCAAGTGATGATCGGTGAGCGGACAGGTAATATTTATCGAATTGGCGATGCCGTTCGTGTACAAGTCGTCAGCACCAACGTTGAAGAACGTGCCGTTGATTTTGAAATTGTCAGCGCAGATGAAGACGATGAGGTTGTTGAGGAGCCTAAGGTTATTAAGGCAAAGAAACTCAATAAACGACCACGTAAAAACAAATAAAAAAACAGCCACAGTTGATCGCTGTGGCTGTTTTATGGTTTACTTCCATTTTCCGTGTAATATCCAAGGGTCTTGAATTTGAAAGGCGTCATCGACTGCTTTTTCGCGGGTCGTATCCGTTAAGTCAGTGCGAATATGAACATCTTCACCGTACTCTTTTTTGAAGAGTTCATGCGTTTCAAAGATGGTTTCCCATAAGCCTGGCTGTTCAAACAGGTCATCCCATAAATAGACGACATGCGCATAGTTATACTTTTTCTGGTCGTAATAGATGATTAGCACGCGGTCGTTTTCTGGGTTTTTAAAGAAATACCAGTCCTTAATCTCATCATCCTTAAACAACTTAGAAGAGGCAGGGAAAGGATAGTAAGCTTGATATGGAAAAATTAACTCAGAATCCTGTTCAAATTTAGAAGTCCACTCACGCTTCTCATCTAAAGAGGTAATTGGAGTCCAAGGCTCACCTTTTTCGTAGTTTAACAGCCTAGGTTTAACCAAGGTGGACGCGTGAAATGTTATTAACTGAGGTAAGTCCGATTTTTCCATCACTCTTAAGGCTGAGTAGTTATGGAGCTGCGTGTTGGCTCCAACCCACTTAATCTCTGGGACTTGATTAAGTTCTTTTATTATATGTTTGAATAATTGAGTGGCATAACCATTCCCAGAATAACGAATGTCACTTCTTAAACGGCCAAGCATCGCATATTGTTCAGCAAATATCGTATAACCCGCAATGGATACGAGTTGACTTTCAACAAATAAACCGTATACTTTATGTTCATCATTCGTCATGAGTCGCTCCCAGATCCGAATGATATAGTCATCTTCAATACCCGTTTCCATTTGCGTCAAAAGATCATAATCATCCATGGTTAACGGGCGAATTTGAACGGTGTCAATCATGTCGTGAACCCCCTTAAATTCTTATCTAATTACATATAGTGCCACAAAAATGAAATCATTGTCTATTAAAACGTTAAATAGGATTTTGACAGTTTGCTTTACGCCTTGTATTTGGTAAAATATCGTTATGCAGTGAGGAGGAAGAGAAATGGCGAAAAAAAGTTCTGATGCCATTGCAACAAACCGAAAAGCTAGACATGACTTTTTTATAGAAGAAACGTTTGAAGCGGGAATTGTGCTAAAAGGTACAGAGATTAAATCGATTCGCGCTGGAAGAGTGAACTTAAAGGACGCCTTCGCTCGGATCTCAAAAGGGGAAGCTTATGTTCATAACTTGCATATCTCACCTTATGAGCAAGGCAACCAATTTAACCACGAACCAACACGAGCAAGAAAACTTTTACTTCATAAAAAAGAAATTAATAAGCTAATTGGTCAAACACAGCAAAAAGGCTACTCCTTAGTCCCACTCAAAATTTATATTAAAAACGGTGTGGCTAAGTTATTGATTGGATTAGGTAAAGGTAAGAAGAAATATGACAAACGTGAAGACTTAAAACAAAAGGCCATGAAACGCGATGTCGAACGCGCTTTAAAGGATAACTACTAAGCAAGTATTTCCATTTTCAATTGTATGAGTGCGTGTTATAATAAGTATACAAACGAATAAAGTTTGATTTTATCCGGGGACGTTCCGGATTCGACAGGGATAGGTCGAGCTTAAGTAGCGAGCCGAGGTGACGACTCGTTAAACGTCATACAGTTAATAATAACTGGCAAACAAAACGATTTCGCTGTAGCTGCGTAAGCAGATTCTACAGGATCCTTCCTGCCATCGCCCGTGTGGCAGCCTGAAGGGTCTCAAACGAAGCGGGCTACGCTAAAGGCCACCGTCTGAGGTCTTTAGAAGAGAATAATCAGACTAGTCACTCGGAAGCCTGTCGGTAGGCTGAAGGGTCGGCGAATGACAATATACCGAATACGCTCGTAGAAGCTTAAGTGCCGATATCCTTGGACGCGGGTTCGACTCCCGCCGTCTCCATAATTTTGCATTAAAACTAAAATGCAAATGTGTGACTTAAGGCATAAGTTTGCAGTAATTGCAAACTTATGCTTTAAAAAACTCTCTACAATTTTATGCTTGAAATAATGAACTGTAAACATTAAATAGCGTTTACAGTTTTTTTGTTTTATACAAATGTAAATTAATTTATTAATAACTTCATTATAAAACAATGAACTAAAAAATGGATAATTATGTTACGATTTAAGAAAGAATTTTAAGAGTTTGTGAAGAAATGTACTTAAATTAACGGGGCAGGTTAGTTGAACAAGAAAAAGCGTAATTTGTAGTGGGAGGTGTAGGTCATAAAAAAATTCTATGTTCCAATTTTACTTGTGTTTCTCCTAAGTTTTATGGGAGGAAGTTACTTTATCTTACGGCTTAGTAATATTAGCAACATTACAGTAATTTTATTAACGTTAACCCTAATGATTCTCCCTCCAATGAGTGTCTATTGGTTATTGATACGTCCAAAGTCAATGCCGAAATTATTTGTTTATCTTTCAATTATTGTATGTTTGGGAGCATCCCATTTAATAATCCCTTCTTCGCAAAAGGGATTATTTAATCAGATTTTGATTTGGCTTATACCTGTCTTGGAAGTTAGTATCGTAATTGTAGTAGTGTATAGTGTTATAAAAAGCATAATCCGCTATAAGAGAAACAATAAAAGTAAAGAAAACGATTTTCTTGAAATAACTAGAATAACGCTTGAACCTAAATTGGGCAACGGTTTTGTTTTAGAAGCAATTTTAACAGAACTAAGCGTTTTCTATTATTCAATAGTAGGATGGTTCAGAAAACCAACCGTGATTGAAAATGGAAAAGTCTATTCATATCATAAGACTTCGCAGATAAAGACTATTGTAATCGTATTCTCAATCTTAATTATATTGGAAGGAATATTATTTCATTTTCTTATCCAGTTATGGAGTGAAGTTGCTGCGTGGATTTTTACAATAATAAATATCTATGCATTGCTTTATATGATAGGACTGTATAATTCTGTACGATTTTTGCCTCATAACTTTTATGGAGATAAACTCATTATTCGCTTTGGATACCAGAGCAGTATTGAATTAGATATTACAAATATAGAAAGTATCAAAACCGCAAGAGAACAAGGTGGCATTTGGGAAAATAAATCTAAAGAAACGTATTACGCATTGTTGAATATGGATACTCCACAGTATGAAATCTTTTTAAAAGAACCTGTTTTAATGATAAGTTCGTATGGAAGAAAAAAATATGTTAAAACGATTGTATTTAGGACTGACGAACCAAAAAAAATGGTTGAGGAGATAAATTTTAATATAAACTCTTTAAGTGGATAAAAAGATAATTGTTCAATTAACTGGGGCAATAGCTTAAGAAGGCGATCATTATGTTGGTCGTCTATTTATTTTATCTGATAAAATGTTGGAATATTATGTTAACATTATTTTAGAAAGGTCTTGAGCTAAATAGGAAGTATAGTGGAGTAAGCTTCAATGTATTTTTGAGACCCATAAAAGGTATTATTCGTAACGTAAAATAGAGGTGATAAATTGTATTTTTCGTCAAAAAAAGACTCATGGATGACAATTATAGTTTGGTTGTTTGCATTTCTTTTTATTGTGCCACCTATTTTCTCTCCAGACTTTGGAGTTTGGATGACCCCTGAGTTCCTGGACCAACATTGGATCAAAATAGTTTTTTTATGTCCAATAGGATTTTGTTTACTATGGATATGGTTTAAGACTGGATATACAATCCAAAACAATTTTATCAAAATACAATACGGACCTTTTAAAAAGGAAATAAAGATTGATGAAATTCACAGTATTAGGGAGACCAAGAATCCATTTACAGCTCCCTCGCTTTCAATGTACCGAATTGAAATAAATTACGGAAAATATAATACAATACAAATCTCTCCTAAAAACATAGATGAATTTATATACGAGTTAGAAAAGAGAAATTCCAATATTCAAATTAAAAAAATTTAACCTTTAAATGGATAAAAAGCAATATTCAAGTAAAAAGGCAAGAATTGAAGAGAGAAGTTTGACTCTTGTTCAGGAGAAAGGTACATAATGAGATAATTGTTTTCGAATTATAAAAATTTGAAAGGGGTTTTAAAAATGAGTGAGAAATTATTGAGGGTTGGAACTACTTATATTCCAGTAACTAATGTAGAACTTTCATCTGAATGGTATGTAAATAAATTAGGTGCGGAGTTAAGTTATATAGATGAAGACAAAGCGATTTTAAATCTTGCTAACCAAAGTATTTTTTTAGTTAAGTCAAATGAAAATCAAAGTTCTAATTTTATTGATATTTATGGTCAAGAACGTTTTTCTTTAACTTTTGAAGTTAATGGGTTAAATGCTCTAGAAGCAGTACATAAGGAATTTATAGAAAAAGAGATAAGAGTTGGAGATATTGAAAACAGAGGACACTCTGGCAGGAATTTTGTTTTTTACGATTTAGATGATAATAAATTTGATGTATGGAGTGAACTTAGTCCAATTTTCAAAGAAAAATATTTAATCTGAACAATAATCAAAAACTATTACTTATTGTGCTAACGGGGGCAATAGTTGAAGAAGGAATTCTAGCGTTGATCAACTAAAGGGGCAATTAGTAGAGAAGTAAAATAAAAAGGGGAAATAAAATGAAAAGTACATTTTTAAAAAATATTACTGAGTCATATAACAAGAAGGCAGTTGAAAGAAATACATCTAATATACCCGACTGGAAGGTTAAACAAAGAGAGAATTTTTTGAATCTGATACATAATGAAAGTTATAGTAGTTTATTGGAGATTGGAGCAGGAACAGGGAAAGATAGTCTTTATTTCAAAGAGCAAGGATTAAATACATTCAGTACCGATATTTCATCTGAAATGATTAAGTTGTG
>NZ_RKRF01000009.1 GCF_003843875.1 Aquisalibacillus elongatus
ACGCATTAAATTAAAATTGGCTGGTTTATGTCCAGTTAAATACCGAACTCAAACCAGCCAATCAGCTGCATAATTAAAACTCTAACTTTTTGGGGTCACCACCCTAACTTAAGATGACGGGAGATTTTTTTAATCTTACTATAAATTTTTATCCATTACTAGACAAAGTATGAACTTTACTAAATAAATTACTTGACAGAATGGAGTTTCTACTAGACAAAACTCAGTATTTACTAGAAATTTTTCTTAAATAATAGATAATCCATGAACTCCCTCTACACAAAAACTCCCAAGTAGAGCTAATCAGCTCATACTTGGGAGTTTCATTACTTAGCTTTTGCTTCTAATTCTACATCAACATTTCCGCGAGTTGCTTTTGAGTATGGGCAGACTTGATGAGCATCTTTCATTAGCTCGTCTGCCTCATCTTGTGATACACCACTAATTTCAGATGTCAGTTTAACACTGATCTTAAATCCACCATCAGATGCATCTTTTTCAAAGCTAACATCTGCTGTCGTTGTAGATTCAATATCTTTATTATTATTCTTTGCAACTAAATTTAGCGCTCCATCAAAGCAAGTTGAATAAGTTGCTGCAAACAACTGCTCCGGATTCGTGCCTGTCTCATCTGTATTTTCCGTTGGCATAACGACATTTAAGTCGATGACACCATCATCTGACTTAACGTGACCACCACGGCCACCTTTTGCTGTTGCTGAAGATGTGAATAGTTTACTCATGAAACCACTCCTTTAAATTTAGTCCTAATTACTTCATACCCTAAAATTACCATTCTCATTCATCCATTGGCAAATGTTAACGTTTTTGTCACTAAACATTATGCTATGCTCCAAATGATAAAATGCGCTATAGCTAATAATAAAAAAGCTGTTAATTGAATGTTTCTATGTGTCTTTTCCTCCCAAGAACAAAACTTACTTAACCACAGGATATATGTATTAACATACAATGACGCCAAAACTAATGCCCCTAATGACTCGATATAACTCGGTTGTTCAGTCATAAAACCAAACATCATAATGGCCATAATGAACCATGAAAACGTTCCAAAAAATATCGCTATACGGTCATTAATAAAATTTTCACCCATGTTTTCATCGGTTTCCCACTTTTCAAGGCTTTTTAAATAATTTTGACAAAAGTCCCTTAAATCTTGCTCTATTTAGGGTGAAAAATCATTTCGACATGTGGAATCCCGTCTTCTAAAAACTCATCTGAAATTGTCTTAAACCCACAATTACCATAAAACGCCTGTAAATGTGCCTGGGCTTCAATTTTCACACTTGGGTGGTTCCACCTTTGCGCTATATCATTAAGCGTATATTGTAGCATCTCAGTCCCTATACCAGTCCGCCTTGTTCGTTCATGTGTGATCACTCTTCCGATTGACGCCTCTTGAAACTTAACGCCTGGTGGGATCACCCGACAATAAGCCATAATCCCTTCTGAGTCCTGCGCAAATATATGGAATGATTTTTGATCGTACCCATCAATTTCAGGATATGGACAATTTTGTTCAACAACGAATACTTCAACGCGCAGTTTCAAGATGTCGTATAGCTCATCATGTGTTAGTTCGTACAATGATTTATTGATCCATTTCATGCTGTCACCCAACCCCTTTTAATAACGATATGTCTTAAAAAAATACCACAGACGAGAACTCGATGGAAGTCTTATGAATATAAAAAAACGCACGTAAATTTAATTTACGTGCGTTTTTAGAATAACGTTTTAAGTTATATTACTTAGCAACTACGTTAGCTGCTTGTGGTCCGCGATCGCCTTCAACGATTTCGAACTCAACGTTTTGACCTTCAGCTAAAGTTTTGAAACCGTCTGCTTGGATAGCTGAGAAGTGAACAAAAACGTCATCTCCGTCTGTACGCTCGATGAAACCAAAACCTTTTTCTGCGTTAAACCATTTTACTGTACCTGTCATCTGAAATGACCTCCTTTATTAAATAACGACAAAACAATTGAATCTTTGTTACTTAGACTTCCTAAAGAGAGGCCATTCAGTAAACGTCGATCTCAATTACTTCGTTCTATTTATACTTTACTCCTTTTCTAGAGAAAATGCAAGTCATTCGACAAATATTACAATTCAATTTCAAGATATGATATAACTTGTCCCTGTCTTCAGTAGTATGCTACAATTCAGAAACAAATCATTATTGAAGAAGGATGTGTATCACATGAAAAAGTTTTTAACAGCGATCCTTATCGTGATGTTAACAGCTTTCCTAGCTGCTTGCTCAGGCGACAGTGATGAAGGCGATAATCCTGAAGAAGGTCAAGAAGAAGATGGTCAAGAAGAAAATGGCGAAGAAGAAGGTCAAGGCGAAGAAGGCCAAGGTGAAGAGGCGCAACAAGAAGCTATTAATGTTGATGAAATAGAAAGCGATGAAGTTGTAGCAACTGTAAATGACACTGAGATTCTTGGTGAAGAATTCAAATCCAGTGTAGATCGCGTAACACAAATGTATCAACAACAATTAGGCGGACAAGGCATTGATCAAATGCAAGCACAAATTCAACAACAAGCATTAGATCAACTTATTAACCGTGAAGTAATTAAACAAGAAGCTCAAAGTCAAGATCTTTCAGTTAGTGATGAAGAAATTAGCGAAGAATATGACAATCAGATTAACGGCTTAATTGAACAAAGCCAAGGCGAGTTTGAAGACGAAGAACAAGTTCTAGAACAAGTTGGTATGAATGAAGAAGAACTTAAAGATAGCTTACAAACTGATTTACTCATTCAAAAGTATCTAGATGAAAACTTAGAAGAACCAGAAGTTACTGATGAAGAAATTCAAGAACAATATGATAATATGAAGGCACAAATGGAAGAATCCGAATCTGGTGAGGAAGTTCCAAGCTTAGAAGAAGTGGAAGACAGTATCGTTCAACAAATTCAAAGCCAAAAACAAGGTCAACAACAACAAGAGTTAATTCAAAACTTACGTGAAGACTACGAAATTGAAACTTTAGTTTAAATTAGTAAAGCTGCCGTTGAAACGGCAGCTTTTTTATTTCTTCTTTAGCATAAATAACGTCATAAATGTTAATGACTGTTTCAAATCTTGAGGAAGTGATCCAACGTGTTTAAGATCTACGCCACGTTTGTAAACATATTCTTGATTTATAATCGTTAAATCATTTTCTTCTGCCAACTTTTGAAACTCCCATGGCATCATCGTGTTCATGATGACATCACGGCCATACAAACGATTGTAACTGTTAACTCGAGGCATAGCTGTCGGTCCTAAAACTCCAATACATAAATGACCCCCTGGTTTAATGACGCGTTTAATTTCTAATATCGCATCAACGGGAACCTCTGCCCACTCCATTGCATTGATGGCCATCAAACCGTCAAAAGAGTCCGTATTAAACGGAAGGTTTAACATATCTCCTTGAAGAAATTCCATCCTAGACATACCATTTGTAAGTCGACTCTTACATAGCGACACCATTTCTTCCGATAAATCAACGCCTGTCACATCAAAACCTTCAGACCATAGCTTATAAGAGCCATAACCATCTCCACAACCTAGGTCTAACACCTTACTTCCGGATTTAAAATGATTTAAAACAAACGGAATGATTGATTTTCGACTTCCATGATCCCACATGTCCTGACTGTTGGAATGCCAAAAATCGGCATTCTCATTCCACATTTCTTTAGCCCGTGTTTGCCAACTTGTATCAGTCATGATTGACCTCCTCAATGATTGAATGCCTAATACCGTAATCAATTAAAGACTCATATGAATCTCCATTTAAATCCAAAGCTTTGCAGAAGGCAGGCTCTGTTTTATACCCGTCTCTTTTCCATTGTTTTATTTGTTCTTTTAGATAAGGTTTTCTTTTCAGGATATGATATTCAACCACCATATGTAGATATGCATATTGTTTCTTAACCGGTGTAGCTTGGGCAAATAACTCAAATTCAAAACCTTCATAAATAAAATTACATTTAATAATCGATTCACCACGAATTTGCTTTTCTGCAATTGTAAAACCTGGCATTTCACTATATAATGATGTCACTAACAATTTGAATTCCTCAAAATCGTGAACCTCAAGAATCAGATCAAGATCAGAGTCTTCTATATCAACATCGATCGGTATTGTCCCACACAACACAGGAGTATATTCAGATAAACCTTCAAAAATACCAAGCTTCTTAATAGAATCATAGGCTTTCTGCTGATTATTTGTACCATATTTTAATTGTTCAAACGTTAGCATGCTCTAATACACTTCTTTCGTAAGAAACAACTTGTTTATCATTAATTTGAAAATGGTGTTCATAGCATTGTTGATCCATTAAAATATCAGGCAAATACCGAGGAATCAATTGTCCAGATCCTAGATTTTGTTCGTCTAACAACCAATCAACAAACTTCCAATCAAAAATGCCTTCATCCATTTTTACCGGTGTATTTAATCCAGGGTTTTTATCTAATTCTGCTAGGAACACATACATACCACCATGTCTTATGCCATCAGACAACCAAGTGGTTACACCTTTATAGATGGCTTGATTTTCATACAACTCAATTCCTGTTTCTTCTTTAACCTCACGAATAACACATTCTTTAGGCGTTTCACCTGAATCAATTTTACCACCAACACCGTTCCAATGACCCATATTAGGCGGGTTTTGTCGATTTAACATTAATATTTCATCATTTAGTTTAATGAAGCATATGGTGTATTTAAGCAAAATTTTCTCCTCCTTATCTATCATCTATTAAAGGGGTGTTCGTGTTGAAAAATTTACTAACCTGGCTCATTATAATTTCCGCGATTCTTTATATTTTCATCATACCTGATTGGCCTTTAGGAATAAAACTTATTTTCAAAGTCATCCCTATGATCTTAATTATTTGGTATGCCTTTTTAAAACTTCCTAAACACCGATTATTTGTTCACTATGCAGTTATTATCGGGCTTGTATTTAGTGCTATTGGAGACGTTACTTTGCATTGGTTTATCGTTGGACTTTCGGCGTTTTTGATTGCTCATGTTTTTTATTTGATCGGTTTTTTAACACAATGGCGTACGTCTTTTGTCCGGAGTATAACGATCGTGCCGTTTATCATTTATAGTTACATTCTGGGTAATGGAATCCTTCAGTCGATTACAGACAACACATTAGTCATTCCAGTTATGGTTTACATCATCGTCATTACGGCAATGGCTTGGGCAGCAGTAATGGCTCGGAATGTTTATGCCATTATAGGTGCATTATTATTTGTTATATCTGATTCTATCCTAGCATGGAACATGTTCGTAACTAACGTGCCTTACTCTGGCATATGGATTATGACTACTTATTACAGCGCACAATTTTTAATAGCTCATAGTATTCTATATTTTAACCAGCAATCCGACTAATATATAAAAAAACAGACCGCTTCTCGCGGTCTATTTTAACGCTTCAATTCTCTTTTTGATTTCATCTCTAACATCACGAAAGACTTGATTAACTTCCTCTTCTGTCCCCTCTGCCTTTGCTGGATCGGTTAATCCCCAATGCTCAGACTTCACATTCGGAGGTAAGGTTGGACAATTATCTCTCGCATCACCACAAAGTGTAATAACTAATTCTGAGTTATTTAGAATATCACGATCAATAATGGATGATTCTTGATTTGAGATATCGATGCTGATTTCATTCATGATTTCAACAGCTTTAGGGTTTAACCCATGTGCTTCAATACCGGCACTATGAACGTCCCACTGATCACCTAAGATCTCTTTCCCTAAACCTTCTGCCATCTGACTGCGGCATGAGTTACCGGTGCATAAAAAGTATAAAATTGGCTTGTCTGACATAAGACATCCCTCTCTTTTAAATTAAAAGTAATGATACATATAAACCTAATAAGGTAAAGAATAAAACTGGAACGGTTAGAATAATTCCGACTTTGAAATAGTAGCCCCATGATATGTGAATGCCTTTTTTAGATAAGACATGTAACCATAATAGAGTTGCTAATGAACCAATTGGTGTAATCTTTGGCCCTAAGTCACTTCCGATCACGTTCGCATAAATTAAAGCTTCACGTACAGATCCAGATGTATCTGTATTAGCAATCGCAAGTGCATCAATCATGACAGTCGGCATATTGTTCATAATTGAAGATAAAATTGCTGCAATAAAGCCCATCGACATCGTCGCCGCTAACAAACCTTGCTCAGCTGCAACATCAAGAACCTGAGATAATAAATCGGTCAAACCAACATTTCTTAGGCCATACACAACCACATACATTCCGATTGAGAAGAAGACAATATCCCATGGTGCTCCTTTGACCACATCCATCGTTGGAACTGCCGGGCTACGATTGGCCATCCATAAGAAGAAAATCGCAATGATGCCTGCTACAAACGACACAGGAATTTCTACAAATTCGCTCACAAAATATCCGACTAATAACACGGTTAATACAGCCCAAGATAATCGAAACATTTTATGATCCTTAATGGCTTCATGTGGCTTTTTCAACATTGATAAATCGTAATCTTGGGGTAGTGATTTTCTAAAGAATAAATAAAGCACCACTATACTTGCCACAATGGAAAATAAGTTCGGAATCACCATACGGATTAAATACTCCGTAAACCCAATGCCAAAGAAATCGGCTGAGACAATGTTTACTAAGTTACTGATGATTAATGGTAGTGATGTTGTATCTGCGATAAACCCACTTGCCATAATAAAAGGTAAAATCATCGATTCTTTGAAATTCAATGCTCTTACCATCGACAACACGATTGGTGTTAAAATAAGTGCAGCCCCGTCATTGGCAAACAGTGCGGCAACGGCTGCTCCCAATAGAGTGACCAAAATAAACATTTTAATGCCACTACCATTCGCAATTCGTGCCATATGTAAAGCGGCCCACTCAAAGAAACCAATTTCATCTAATATAAGTGATATTAAAATAATAGCGACAAACGCTAACGTCGCATTCCAAACTAAATCTGTAACGGCAATGACATCGCTAAATGTTACGACACCAACTAATAAAGCGACAATTGCCCCTCCGCATGCAGACCAGCCAATTCCTAGATTTTTAGGCTGCCAGATCACTAACGTTAATGTTATTAGAAATATAAGACTTGCTGCAAAGATCTCCACGTCTAACTCCCTTTCTAGTCACAAATAATGCGTAAATTATTGTTTGATAGTTCTTCTAGATCCTCTTTACCAGTTGGAATTGAATCTATCACGCCTTGAACGACGTCATATGCAGGGTGTTCCTTATTAATTGAGTAAAATACCCAATGCCCTTTTCTTCTTTCGTTAATTAATTTGGCATCTTTTAATTTTCGCAAATGTTGACTAATAGCCGGTTGTGATAAATCTAACAGTTCCACTAATTCACATACACAACATTCGTCAACCGCTACATAACGCAAAATGGATAACCGATTGCGATCCCCCATTAATTTAAGTACTTGTGCCACTTCCTGAACTTCTAAATAAGTTTTCTCCATGATCATCCACCTTATATAAGTAAATGCTTATATAATAATATAATGATTTTATGATCTTTTCAACCTTAAGTCATAAATATTTTAAAAATACTTAATACAAATCGTTTATCTTCTAGTACAATTCATAATATAATGTTGTTGTACATTTAAGTAGGTGATGATTTTGAACAAAACAAATGAAAATTTAATGGTATTTGCCTGGGGCGTTGCATTAGTTGCAACACTAGGTTCATTATATTTCTCAGAGATTCTAGGGTATGTACCGTGTAAAATGTGTTGGTTTCAACGGATTTTAATGTATCCAATGGTTGTTATTTTACTGATTGGAATTGCGATTAAGGATGTTAAAGCCGTTTACTATACAATAGCTTTATCCATTATCGGGTATTTAGTTTCCACCTACCATTATGCGATTCAAAAATTTGAGGTATTCCAGCAATCAGCTCCAACGTGTGGACAGGTATCATGTACAGGCTCGTATATTAACTGGCTAGGGTTTATAACTATCCCTTTCTTAGCTGGTCTGGCGTTTTTATTAATTTTAGTTGCGTCTATATTGATTTGGAAAAATATGAAGGAGGAATAAGACCATGAAGAAACTTATCATCTTCGGGTTAACGATTATTGCTTTGTTTATAGTTATTATACTGTTAACCAATCTGTCTCAACCAGAAGTGGACGAAAATAACGCTTATGGAACAACGGACTTAGAATCTGAAACAGCCGAACTTTTAGATGATCCTAATTATCAAAATATCATTACACCGGATGAATTAGAGGAGAAATTAGAATCTGGTGAAGATGTGACTGTATACTTTTTCAGCCCAACATGTCAATATTGTCGTGAAGCAACTCCACGATTAATGCCTATTGCCGATGATATGAATGTTGATGTACAGCAGTACAATGTTTTAGAGTTTGAACAAGGCTGGAATGAGTTCAACATTGATGCAACACCTACATTAATCCATTTTGAGAATGGCGAAGAAGTAGCACGTGTGAAAGGTGCCGTTCCAAATGAACAGTTCGAACAATTCTTTAATCAAGCTGTATTGGATGAATAAAAATAAGCTAGCCTAAATCAGGCTAGCTTATTTTTATCAGCATGTTTTTCTGATTTACACGCAGGTTTCCGAATTTTACCAGAAAGTTTTTTAAATTTACAAGCAGGTTTATAAAAATCCCCAGCTAGCACCGCTAACTGGGGAAAAGTTATTCCTCATCATTTTCTTTATGCTTTTTAGGCATTGGATCCACTTTATGATCATACGAATACCCTTTTGAAATAGCAAATAACGTTAAGGCTAAAACACCAACTACAATAGCTATTGCTATGATAAGAACTTTTAACATCTCATAACACCTCTATTTGTGATTAGGGTTGCGACGTTTTTTGTTCCCTTTTTGTCCTCTTTGGTTTGAACGGCGATCATTTTGAGGCTTTCCACCTTTATAGCGACCGCCACCTTGATGACCTCGATTTCGTTTTTGCCCGCTATCGTTTCCGCCTCTAACTTTTTTCACACGTAATGGTGAAACAGCGGTTAATTTTACTGGCGTTCTGTCAGGTTCTTTCGCGAGTAGCTTCAATGCAGCTGACACGACTTCTACCGAGTAATACTCATCCAATAACTGCTCTGCT
Organism: Aquisalibacillus elongatus; assembly: GCF_003843875.1. Lineage (GTDB taxonomy): Bacteria > Bacillota > Bacilli > Bacillales > Alkalibacillaceae > Aquisalibacillus > Aquisalibacillus elongatus. The sequence continues at coordinate 9,188 of NZ_RKRF01000009.1, forward strand.
ACATGACGATATTTTTGAGAATCTTGGTCTTCAATCGCCTTAAGAAGATTATCTTTTGTAGCCTGTTGAATCCCTTCAAGCACATCATCATAAGATGGAATTTTCTTACGTGTCATTTTATGCTTCGTTAACTGTTCGATACTTTTTAGGTGTTCGAACTCTCTTGGTACTACAAACGTTAAAGCTTGTCCTTTATTACCTGCACGCCCTGTACGTCCAATACGGTGTACGTAACTTTCAGGGTCTTGAGGTAAATCAAAGTTATATACGTGTGTCACACCTGAGATATCTAAACCACGTGCTGCCACATCTGTGGCCACTAAAATATCGGTTGTTTGGTCTTTAAAACGCTTAATCGCAAGCTCACGTTTGTTTTGAGTAATATCACCGTGAATACCTTCAGCTGAATAACCACGTTTCAATAAACCTTCAGTCAATTCATCAACACGTTTTTTCGTACGACCAAAAATAATCGCTAATTCAGGAGATTCAATATCTAGTAATTTACATAAAACATCGAATTTCTGTGGCTCTTTCACTTCTATGAATAACTGTTCAATGTTTTCTACCGTTAGCTGCTTCGATTTTATACGAATTACTTCTGGCTCATTCATAAATCGCTCAGCTAAGGTCTGAATTCGCTTCGGCATTGTTGCTGAAAATAACAATGTCTGATAGTCAGATGGAATGGCTGCCATAATCGCTTCAATATCTTCAATAAAGCCCATGTTCAACATTTCATCTGCTTCATCTAGAACGACTGTATGAATTTGATCTAGACGAATCGTTTTCCTACGAATGTGATCGAGTAGTCGACCTGGTGTGGCAACGACAATCTGTGGGCGTTTTTTCAACGCTTTAATCTGTCTTTGGATGTCTTGTCCACCGTAAACAGGTACGGTTCTTACACCTTTATCCTGTCCAATACGGTTTAATTCCTCACCAACCTGAATAGCCAATTCACGCGTAGGCGCAATGACTAAACCTTGTACCATTGATTGATTCATATCCATTTTCTCAATCATTGGTACACCAAATGCGGTTGTTTTCCCTGTTCCTGTTTGAGCCTGTCCAATCATATCCCGGCCATCTAATGCAACCGGAATTGATTTCTCTTGTATTGGTGTTGGGTTTTCAAAGCCCATGTTAGACAAAGCCTTAACAATGTCCTCACCAATTTGAAAATCTTTAAATGCTGTTGTCAATCTTGTTCCTCCTAATATTTAAACTCATCTTACTGCTGAAAAACTCGTTATTTTTAAGCTTCAGGCAGCGTACATCATGACCTAACGTTAGCTTTCCTTAACCATAATTAATTTATGAAGAAAAAATTTCCGAACTTTTCATAAGACAATTCAGTATAACTGTTTCATGACCTAAAGTCAACTTTCAGTCATCGAGTAAAGATGAGGCATTTTGCTCTAAAACTAAATCATCCATCGGTGGATTATGCAAACCTGCTCTGACATCACGGTAGTAACGTTCAAATGGATATTCCTTAAACAATCCACGGCCACCTGCAATTCTCATCGCTAAATCCACGACCCGATTAGCATCATTTGTTGCTGTAACTTTAACAACTGCAAGATCCCGAGCTAACTCTGTTCGCTTCTCTGGATACTGATCCCATTCCTGAGCTATGTGAAACAGATAAGCTCGCGCCCGTCTTAAGATCATATCCATCTCACCGATTTTCTGTCTGATATGAGACTCTTTTGCAATTGGGTGATTTAAGCTATTCGGTTGAAATTCCTTTGCGAACTGAATCGCATCCCTTAACGCGGCTTTTGCAACCCCTAAGTAACAAACAGGAATATGAAGCAACCAACCTTTTGGTCCAGAACCTTTACTTTTACGCTCAACAAGACTATCAGCGCAAACGTTAACACTCTCTAGAACCAAATCATCACTTCCAGTCCCTTTCATTCCAAGTGTATCCCAAGTTCGGTCAACAAATACACCATCTTTTGACATATCAACCACAAACCAACCGATCGCTTCTTCATCTTCAATCCAAGCAGATACAATCGCATAATCTAACACTTCGGCCATGGTCGTAAATGTTTTACGTCCGTTTAAAACATATCCAATTGCGGTCTTCGTTGCAATTGTCTCAGGTCTACCTCCGCGAGTTGGGCTACCGGTGTTTTTCTCTGTTGATGCACGATTAAATAATTTTTGTTGAGATGCTTGATTGGCAATCCAATCAAAATCGTCTTCCGCCCAAAGCTTTCCTTCTTTTAGCTCCATTAAGATGCCGTTATGCCACCCGACAGATAGAGCTGTTGCCGCATCTTGTTCTGCAATTTTCTCTTGCATTAATAACCATTCATATAATGATAAATCTTTGCCACCATAAGTATCCGATAACACAAGCGATAAATATTCATGTTGCTTAAGTGTATCTAAAGATTCTTTTAAAAAGCGCCCTTCTTGATCCGCTTTTCTGACAAATGATGATAAGTCTTGAGATATAAGTTCTGCTTTTTTATATAACATTTTTTGTCGGTCATTTTTAATAAATTTTAAATCTTGTTCAAACATCTTGAAGCTCCTTCCAAAGTATAAGATATCATATGAATAAACTTGGAATTAGCTTAATACAAATACACAATTTATGAAAATGTTTAGTTTTAAAATGGTTGAGGAAAATAATTATACAAAGGAGAGTGTCACATGAAAGGAATTAAATTTATAAACTATTTAATTAATTTAGTAATTGGACTTGTTCAATTACTATTAGGCTTAAGGATTATTTTGAAATTATTTGGGGCATCTGTATCGGCACCTTTTGTCGAATGGACATATAATACTAGCGAACCTTTACTACACCCGTTTGAAGGAATCTTTCCGACTAAAGTGTTAGACGGGACATTTGTGGTCGAATTCTCCGCTATATTTGCCTTTTTGATCTATACGATCATCGGCTATTTCCTTACGAGTTTAATCGTTGGTTTTGATCGTAAGTGGAATAGCTCATAGGTAGTTGGTTCCTGCCTAAGTGAAACGCACGGGCTTATGTCCGTGCGTTTTTAATACGTTCTTTATTCGAAAGTAAAATTAATCCGACCATTAACAAAATTAATCCAAAACCAGATAGCCACGTTAGAGATTCACCTATTAAGAATATTCCTAGCATTGATGCGGTAAGTGGCTCAGCTAAAGCCAATGTAACAGCCGTAGAAGCTTCAACTTCCTTTAACCCTCTAGCAAATAAAATATAAGCTAAAGCCGTCGCCAAAACCCCTAAATGTAAAACCGAAATCATACCCGAGGCCTCAATTGTCCACGATAAATCCGCAGTAAATAAAATCGGAAGTAAAAATAACGCCGCCGTACTGAAAACAATAGCAACAACTGTATCAGGTGCATGGTGTTCCACTAGCCTTTTACTGACAAACGTATAAGTAGCAAAAGATAAACCAGCTCCTAGTGACATAACCATACCATGTGGGTTGAGGTTAACTTGTTCACCTGATTGAAACAACAAAAAACAGCCTATAATGGCAGACGCTGTTGAGACTGCCCAAATCCAATCTGGTAGTTTTTTATAACGAGCCCATTCAATCAATCCCGCAAAAATCGGGGCACTACAAATCGCAACAACAGTCCCAATCGCAATACCTGTCATATAGACACCTGAGAAGAAAAATGGCTGGTAAGCTGCCATCGCTAAAGCACTGATGAACAATGGCCATTTAGGAATCGCTCTTAGTTGTAGACCTTTTTTAAAACTAATAAATATAAGTAAAGCTCCCCCACCTATGAGTAGACGCAAAGCACCTACTACAAGTGGAGAAGCGTCATCTGGCGCAAGCGCCTGAGCCGTCCCTGTTGTCCCCCAAAGAACCGCTGCTAGTAATACTAGCCATATACTTAGTGTCATGATTTACCAACTTGTCTTTCATACACGACATAGGAATATATTCGAAAAGCTATAAAACCACCTAAAGCTAACAATATTAACGGTTTAAATGAGAAGGACTCTATTAATAATAGAATTAAGAAACACAGTACTGAAAAAAATGTTGTAAAGTTAGAATACATGCCATTTAATGGGACATTACCAACAAAAAATGAAGACATTCCTTTTATTCGATCAACATAACAACGGTTGCAATAAGGCGTGACTGAAAAAATAACCGTTGTAACTACTAAGTCATCTTCATGCTCTATTTCTTTAGCGCATTGATCGCAAATCACTTTACTCCCCATATCAGATTCCCCCAATTAATTAACTTAATATTACCATTTTTCTTTAAATACGGGGAAGGCAGTTTGTTTAAAACGGATTCGTTGCCCACTGTAAGGATTGTTTGATAAATATACGTTGGTTCAATTTAAGTTGTGCCACCATATACTCCGCCAAATCCTCTGGCTGCATAAATCTCTCTTCATCCTTCTTCTCTTCTAGTTGGCCTCCAAAGACAAGCTCAGTTTGAACTAAACTAGGGTTCATCGTAAAGACTCTGATATTGTAAGGTCTAACTTCTTGCATCAATGCTTCACTCATGCCTTGAACGGCAAATTTCGAAGCGCTATAAGCAGATGAACCAGCTGTTGCTTTAAGGCCATTACTAGATGAAATATTAATAATATCTCCTTTGTTCTTCTCGATTAAATCTGGAAGAACGGCACGCGTGACATGATATGTTCCAAACACATTAACCTCAATTGGTCTTTTCCACTCATCAGGTTCAGCATCTACTAGATTTCCACTTGAACCAACACCTGCATTATTAATTAGAATATCAGCTTTACCAAGTCGGTCTTTAAGTTTGCTAACGGCTTGATTAACAGCTTCCATGTCGGCAATATCAACGGCGACATATTCAACTTTTACGCCGTATGATTGTATCTCTTCTGCTACCTTTTGTAATTTGCTTTCGGTTCTTGCGATTAAACCAACATGAACGCTTTCTTTTGCGAGTTCACATGCGGTTGCACGACCTATCCCCGAACCTGCTCCAGTAATATATGCAATCTTTCTTTTAATATCTTGACCCATATTCATCATCCTTTCATTAATATTCGTAAAAAGAAAAGCCGTAACAAATGATTACGGCCTGTAGTCGATCGGTTTTAAATTTTGTTCGATTTGGTCTCGGCGATCTTCTAAAAATGGAGGGAGTGCAAGCGATTCACCTAAATGCTCAGCATCTTCATCGGTTGCAAAACCCGGACCGTCTGTTGCTAGTTCGAACAATATGCCATTTGGCTCTCTGAAATATACAGAACGGAAATAGAAACGATCCACAAAGCCAGAATTTCCGATTCCAATTTCATTTAATTGCTCTAAATATTGACGGATTTTTTCTTCATTTTCAACACGAAACGCAACATGGTGAACGCCACCACGTCCTAGACGCTCTTTCGGCAAGTCTTCTCTAACATGCACGTGTACCTCAGCACCTGTGCCACCTTTACCAGTTTCATAGACCTGTACGTCCATTCCTGTTTCATGATGTTTGTAAACACGTGCTATTCTAAAACCCATCAATGAGGTTAAAATCGCCTCTGTTGGTTTAAGTTCAGGGACTGTTAGATGTATTGGACCTAAACCTATGATGCCAAAGTTAGGATCTGCCTCGCTACTTTCCCATGGGGTTCCGCCAGCAACGCCGTTGTTATTTTCATCGGATACTAAAGTTAGACGCTGGTTTTCAAAATCCTTAAACGGAATAACTTTTCGACCATTCTGTTCAATAATTCCTTCATGATCAACATCATAGTCACTTAGGCGCTTCTCCCAATACTTTAAAGCTTCATCGTTCGGCACTCGCAAAGAAGTTGTTGAGATACTGTTGTTTCCATTATGGTTTTGTCCTGCTCGTGGTATCTCAAAAAAGGTAAGTTCAGTTCCAGGATTACCAATCTCATCACCATAAAACAAGTGATAAACTGACGGATCATCCTGATTGACAGTCTTTTTGACCATCCTCATCCCTAAAATCTTCGTGTAAAAATCAACGTTTTGCTGAGCATTTGCAGTAATAGCTGACAAATGGTGAATGCCTAAAAGCTCCATCTTATAAGCCCCTTTCCAAAAGGTTTAATCTTATTATATCGTAACAGACAATATCTTGAGATTAAATTAATTCCCCTTCAAGGTTAATCCAAAACCTATTCACAATCGTCCCATCTTCCTCAACGAACGATTCGTCCTGAATACCACCATTTTTTAGGATCACTTTTTTAGACCCTGCATTTTCATTATTACAGGTAACAAGCGCCTTCTTAACGCCCAAAGTTCTTAAGTGCTCTAAACACTTTTTTAACATAACAGTCGCATACCCTTTCCCCCTCTCAGTTGGCCTCACACCATAACCGACATGCCCACCTATTTCGAGAAGTTTATCATTCAATTCATGTCTCATATTACAAGAGCCGACAATGTAGTCGTCGTCATTCACAAGAAAGAAAGTCGTATTCGCGACCCAACCTTCTCTTACCATTCCACGCGATTCTTTTGACCAACGCTCCACATAATCTTCGTAATCACCGTTCACTTTCCGTAACGTCGTCGGTACAATCTTTTCATTATATTGCTTCCACTCATTAATATACTCATAAAATGCATCTTTTATTTCTAGATTAGGTTCTAAGAGTTTCATAGCACAACTCCCTTGGTTAAATTTCAATCTATTATACCAGAAAATTCAATCTATTTATTAAACTTTACTTATAAAATTTCAAAACCCGTGTGTATTTTTGGAATAAAAAAAGCCTTTGCGCCTAAGCACAAAAGCTTCATTTCACAATTTCCCAAGACTCAACTGGCCCTTCCACTACATAAAATAGCGGGTGTGGGATTAAATCTTTTAAAATCAATGTCTTTAATTGTTTTAAACGCTCTGGATCTCGCTGTCTTAACTTCGCACGTAGGTGTGCCCACTCATACTCTAACTGACCAGTTGTAACAGCCAGCTTGTCCCTTGGTTCAATTTTAATAATTTTAGAATGGTCAAAATTGTACCCACGAGATTTTGCTTCAATATAGATATATTCTAAATAGATCCCAACTGCCTGCAGCGGATCATCTTGTTCACGAAATCTCACGAGTTGCGGATGATTCCGGTAGCCTTTTGTTTCACCTAATAAAACCTTTTGAGCTAGTAACGATTCGCGCCAACAGGCAACTAACCCTTTAGCATCTAAATATCTTGGATGAATGGACCATAAACGCACGCAACATCAACCTCTATATCATTTGATCTAATCTCTTAAATTCCAACTCTTGAAACTTTTCCATCACACGATCGCGATTAATTCGGAATTCAGCATCTAATAAGTCACACGTAACTCCCGCTTCACAATAAATCTCAGCGAGTTTCCTTGATAAATGAATCATCTCAAGATCATTTTCAAATTTCGTTCGTTGAGCCTTTGTTAATGAATCTAAGTTGTCTAAGATGTTTTCTAATGTCCCATGCTGCTTCAATAGTTTTAATGCTGTTTTCTCACCGACACCTCGAACACCTGGGTAGTTATCTGATGTATCTCCCATCATTGCTTTTAGTTCGATCATTTGTTGTGGTGTAATTCCTTTTTCCTCTTTGAAACGCTCAGCATGGTAAATGTCGTAATTGCCATACCCTTTCTTAAGCAACACCACATTTACGTTATCATCGAGAATCTGCAAAATATCTTGGTCACCCGTTAAAATATAAACCTCAGAATCTTCCTTATAAAGATTCGCTAACGTTCCGATACAATCATCAGCTTCATAACCAACTTCACCGACGTTAGGGATATCCATGGCCTCTGTCACTTCTTTAACTAAATCAAATTGAGGAATTAATTCCTCCGGCGGGGCCCCACGGTTCGCCTTATAATTAGGATATAAATCATTTCTAAACGTATGACTTCCCATATCCCAACACGCTATAACATGTGTCGGTTCAAAAGTATTTGTTGCCGTAATTAAATGTCTCACAAATCCATGCACACCATTTGTTGGTACGCCCTTACTATTCACCATAAAATAACCCGACATCGCGGTTGAATAAAATGCCCGAAACAATAGTGCCATGCCGTCTACTAATAACACTTTATTTTTTGCCATTTTAAAAGCCTCCAATATAAAAGACACACGTACTTGTTGTGTGCTTACTTTCTTTCAACATTACGAAAAAGTCGCACAAACTCTTCTGGTGACTCTTTGGTGTGTAAAGTAAAAACACCTTTTGTCGTATGTAAATAAAAGAATCCAAATTGGTTGGATAACATTTTATAAGAAACATCAAAAACCTGTTCGATTGGGAACTCATACTCAGCTGTTACCACTCGATCTTCGTATAGTTCGACCCAATACTCTTCTTCGATCCGCTTTTGTTCAAAATTAAAATGATCAATTTCGCGTCTAATGCTGAAGTAGGGATGTTTGTGTAAAATGAGAAAAACTCCCTTCTGTGTACTGAAAATTATTATATCATTCAAGCCGATTGATGTCTTCTTGTAAGGCGAACACACTATACAACCTATTCATCCTATTATACACTTTTCTCATAAACCTTTATATGGGAAGTGACGTCAAATGGAAGAAAAAATTAAGCAAATCATGGAAGTCTTTCACCTTGCTGAAAACCTAAAACGTGAATTAAGACATAGCTGGCTATCTGACGGTAGACAAGAAAGTGTTGCCGAACATACATGGCGGGTGTCTTTAATGGCGATGCTCGTAGAACGGCACCTAGAGCAAGATATCAATACTACTAAACTATTAAAAATGATCATCATCCATGACCTAGTAGAAGCAAAAGCTGGGGATATCCCTGCTTTTGACACCCTTGAAAATGAGGAAGCCAAAAAACTCAAGGCACAAAATGAAGAAAAAGCAATCACTCATATTAAAGAACTTATTGGTGGCGAGCAAGGTCGTGAGTGGTATTACCTATGGCATGAGTTTGAAGCCAAAGACACTTATGAAGCAAAAGTCGCAAACGCATTGGATAAGTTAGAAGCACAAATTCAACACAACGAAGCTTCTATTGAAACATGGCTCCCAATCGAATATGATATGAGCTATAAATTAGGCAAACACACTTCGTTCAGTCCGTTTTTAGAAGCTTTTAAAGACGCTATTGAACAAGAAGCCGATACTAAAATTAAGAACACATCTAGATTTGGCCCCAAGTAGGCCAAATCTTTTTATCAAATTGCACCCTACTTACAAACACTTCCGTCTAATAAGTAAAAGGAAGGAGGCGCGAGATGTCGGATTCATTTGAAGCAATAAATCTACGTGAAAACTTAACGGAACAAGAACGACTTACTGTCCTTGAGACCTGTATGAATCAGTATGGTCATGACATATTTCGTCTCGTTCATTCCTATGTTCACAACTACTCAGATGCAGATGATCTTACTCAGGATGTTTTTGTTAAGGTTTACGAAAAAATACATACTTTTAACGGTGAGTCTTCTTTAAAAAGTTGGATTTACCGCATTGCGATTAATACATGTAAAGACTACTTAAGATCGTTTCAATCAAAACAACGAAAGTTAAAGGAAAAATTTCAGCAACTGCTTAACGAACCAGAGATCCCCACACCTGAAGAACAATCCATTGAACAAGAAACACACTCGCAATTATTACTTTACGTAGACCAATTACCCTTAAAGTATCGTGAAATTATTATTTTATATTATTTTGAAGAATTATCATTAAATGAATTGTCAGAGGCTTTAGGCTTAAACAATAACACGGCCAAGGCTAGACTTCGGCGCGCTCGTGAGCGACTTAAGTTAAAGCTTGAAGACGGAGGTGAGCTTTATGGATAATCATTTAAATCAGATGAAAGAAGAATATAAAAAACGTCATCAAGCGTCTTTCCAGGAACAATCACGCGAGCAAGTATTTCAAAAGATTTCAGCCAAACATCAACCCCCAAGCCCAAGGCGATCTTATATATTTAGGTCAGGCTTAACTATTATAGCCTTATTGATCATTGGTTTTTTGATATTGATGAATTATCATGACCAACAAAGTCATCCCCCAATGGCTGATCACGAATTTGAAGAAGATATAGCAATTGACGATGAAACTGATGATGCGACAGATCAGAATGAAGCTTTTGAGGGCTATGTGATTGATGTTCAGAATGAGGGTGTGATCGTATCAAATTATGAAATACGTAACAAAATTTTACTTTCTGAAAATATCTCAAATAATATAAAAATAGGTGATCACATTGTTTATGATAAACAAACTGATAAAATTAATGTTTTAAACACAACGCCTGTAAATGAATCCATTTTACCTGAAAATAGTGCGATTCAAAAAGCCATTGAACACCTAGGTTTGAACCAATCCGAAACCACATATTACATCACGAATGTTGCATATATACCTGAAGACCGAATCTGGGAGGTTGAGTTCAATCATTCTACTAACGGGATTGAAACGGATACCAAAGTCCATATTGATGACCAAACGGGATCATTGGCGACACCGACTGAACCACCATCCGACGTTGTTAGTGATTATACGTTTGATTACAGTCGTTATGGGCAACAATTTAAGGAGCTTGAGCATGACTTAAGGTTAGCTCTTAATAGTGACTGGACATCACTCTACCATTTAGCTAGACAAGATTATTACAATCGAAAAAATATCTACCATGACGTTGATTTTAGTTATAAATTAAACGGAGCAGCTATAGAAGACGGGATCGTAACCATAGACTTTCAGCCATTTGAAGAAAGTTTAACGACTCATGAAATTGGCTCTTTTACTGACGAAATGCGACGAATAGTTTTTAAATACGATGAGGTTAACCAATTTATTTTACAATTTAACGGAAGTCGCAAATCTGAAGATACACCTTATGAGGTGGCTGTAAATGAACCTATTGAGAGAAAAGACAAATACGAATCTTTCAATGAATCCGACAATATAAGAAAAGCAATCAATGCATACAGTGGAACTTTCCGGTATCTATTCCGTCATCATGACAATGAAAAACTAGTATTTGAATCAGGGCAAGAGACCTTAGACTTTCTTACACGTACCATGTCACATGACCTAGCTAAACAACATTTTAGTCACTATATAAGTGAAGTTAATGGGGCTCTAATTTTAAACACTTTTAACATGCCTCCAGTCATTGATCATCAAGCCCCCTACGAAACAACTGAACTCAATGAACAGACATACCAAGTAGAACAGATTATTCAATCAGAGGGTGGAGAGCAATTGCTCACTTATATTATAAAAAATGAAAACTATAAGTGGTATGTTGAATCTATTGAAATTGAATCTCAATAATCTTACGAAGACAGGTTGGACCCCACCAATCTGTCTTTATTATGTAGAAAAATTAAATATTTTGTGTCCCAGGGGGCAACTGATTCGTCTAACATATAAAAGAAAGGAGGAACATTATGGCAGACCACTTTGAGGCTGACATAATTCAAGGAACTAAAGAGTTAACAGAACAAGAACGCCTCGAGATCCTTGAGGAATGCATGACGAAATACGGACATGAAATTAAACGTGTTGTTTATTCATATATCAAGGATCCAACTGAAGCTGATGACATTACACAAGATGTGTTCGTAGATGTCTATGAGAAATTAAATACTTTTAAGGGACAGTCACAACTTAGAAGTTGGATTTATTCAATCGCTATTAATAAAAGCAAGGACCATTTAAGATCTTCACAAAACCGTAAGCGGATTTATAAAGAGAAAGTTATTAAACTTTGGGATAACAAAGATGATGAGACTCCTGAAAAACAATCAATCAGACTAGAAAACACGAATCAGTTATTAAATAAGGTCAAACAGCTCCCTGTTAAGTATCGTGAAATGGTTGTTTTATATTATTATGAAGATCTTTCTCTTAAAGAAATTGCGGACATTCTATCGATCAAAGTCAATACAGCTAAAGTTAGATTACAACGGGCACGAAAAAAACTTAAACCGTTAATTGAACACGATGGAGGTGACTATTTTGAGTAAAGAATTTGTTAATAGCAAACGAGAATACGTTGAAGATATTTCATTTACAGAAGTTGATCGCGAACAAGTACTTGAAAAAATTCAAGAATCTAAACAATCGGTTCCTACTAAAAAAGGTATTTTTCATCCTATACCAGTAGCTCTTACCCTCATCACTTCCTTAATCATTGCAGTCTTATTTTTAACTAACATCGAAAATCTTGTAACACCTAGTACGGGTACAGAGTCAGACTTAGAAAAAACTGAAGGATATATTGTCAAAATTGAAGAAAATGAAGCGATTATAACCAATTCCGAAACACAGCAAAACATTTCGTATACTAACATACCGGAAGAATTTAAACTTGGTCAGATGGTAACCGGTTGGCATGAAAAGGTAAATGATCGTGCAAATGTAGAACTGCAGGATTATGAAATAAAGCAAGGTGAAACTATAGATGGTTCAGATTTAACTGATGAGGAAGCAATTCGCACTGCACTTAAGGCTGAAGAATTTAAAAGAGCTGACCATCCAATTATTGAGTCAGTTCAGTACCACTCCGATTCACGCGTTTGGTCTATTCAAGTTTCCACAAATGATCAGGACAGTTTAGTTATAGACGTTGACGATCAAACAAACGAAGTCATAACCAATCAAAATAACGAGACAGATGAGACACCTAACTTTGATGATATACTAACCCAATATGAACAAACGCTAAAGTCATTAAAAAATAATGAAACTCAATATATAGATTTCAACAATGAAGAAGAATTAAAGAACTATCTCACACAGGCGATGTCAGAATCATTAGCAGAAATTCATATCGAAACGTATATTGACGAGCGTGAAGGCGGATTGTATTTAATTGAAACCGAATTCCCTACTTTCATCGATACAGAAAAAGATTATCAAACAGAGCAGCAGGACGCTGAGACTTATTATGTAAAGCAACAAGTAGATACTGAATTAATGGAGCATCCACATGTCACGGTTGTGATTAAAAAGCGTCAAGATCAATGGATTGTAGCTGATACAGAATAAGAGCACCATTCAAATTAAATTAAATCTAACCAAGAATCAGCTGCTGAAGTCAAAAATGCATTACAATTAGAAGCAAAATACATGTACAAATTCGAAAACAATGACCCTCCTTCTGAAGAATACGAGGACCTGAATTTAACTTTGATCCACGTCTTTGAAGAAAATGATCAAGCAACTGCAACGTACGGTTGGTACTATATAGACCTTGATAACTGGGACATTTATGAATATGAGTTAGCTACAAATCAGTTAACTCATATCTATAAGTACCAAGATGGAGAATATATTAAGAACCAAAACAAATAGTGATTGCCTAGTGAATAAGGCGAATTTAGGTTGACCCTTAAAGAATTGTCAACGAATTGACAAAGAGAGAGTAGTAAATTTTGGCAGCACAAAAAAGGAGTCCTAAGTAGTCATAGTGATGACTTCTTAGGACTCTTTTTATTTCTTAGAATATGATTGGATAATTCTTAAACGTCAGTAAAAGATATAATTATATATTTTAAAAGGAGTGTAGAAAATGGGTATTTTAACTGGTTATCAAAAGAAACAGCCTCTACATTATGGAGAAGTTTATGGAATGTGGTCATATTTAATGGCCGCACAAGGTTTCCACTCAATGTTGCAAACATACAGTAATCATACTGGAGATAAGGACTTAAAAAAATTAATTGAAGAACTTATCCAAGGGGTTAAAACAGAAATTGATGAGGTTCAAGAGGTCTTAAAAGAAAATGGAGTTGGCCTCCCTCCCGCTCCAGCCGAAAAACCACTAGCGAGTTTAGAAGACATACCTACAGGCGCTAAAATTGCCGATCCTGAAATAAGTGCAAGTATATCTAAAGATTTAGGTGAAGGTTTAATTGCATGTACTACCATAGTAACCCAAAGCACTAGGGATGATATTGCAATGTTATTTGGACAATATCATATGAATAAAGCACAAGTAGCAGCTAAAGCTTTACGTTTGAATAAGGAAAAAGGTTGGTTAATCACACCACCATTACACTCAAAAGTTCCTCACCACGATTAACTATGAATGAGGTGGCTAACCCGATTGCAACTGAGGTCATTTCTGATGGGAATATTAATATAAAAAAACATTTTTTATGCAGAAGTTCTACCCAATGGAACACTTGTTTCAAAGGATGACAATCTAGATTAGTAAAATCTATCCCGCTTTTTGGGATAGATTTTTTATTTTATTCGAACACTTCGAACGCCGTACTATTTATTTTTCTTATTTTTCGATAAAATAAATACTATTGGATGATTTATATACATATGGAGGATTCACCATGAAGTATGTCGCACGATTTTTGAAACCGTATTATTTTCAAATGGCTATTGCATGGTTTTTAATGTTAACGGAGCTAGCCGTTGAGCTAATGCTCCCGTTTTTCTTAGGAAAAATGATTGATGAAGGAATTCAAACGCAAGAGTTAGATACGATTATCTTTTGGGGTTCGATCATGGTCGGGCTTGCGATCTTATCGTTTGCCGCTGGTATTATCAACTCGTTTTTCTCTGCTCATGTTACGTTTAAATTCGGTTATGACATGAGACAGCGATTGTTTGAGAAGGTTCAGGCTTTTTCATTTAAAAATTTAAATGAATACCCAACCTCATCCTTAGTCACAAGGTTCACAAACGATATACGTATGATTCAAAACGGTATATTTATGGGACTAAGAATTATGTTGCGCGCACCACTACTCGTCCTTGGTGGTGTCATTATGGCATTTCTAGTTAACTGGCGCATCGCCCTTATTTTCCTAGTTACCGTTCCTTTATTAATCGGATTTTTATTATTCGTCGTTATGAAGGCCGGAAAGCTTTTCAGAAAAGTACAGGAACGTTTGGATAATGTTAACCGCGTCATGCAAGAAAACTTATCAGGTATTCGATTAATTAAAGCCTTTGTTCGCAAAAAACATGAAACGAACCGATTTATGGGTGCGAATACAGAATTAATGCAAAATACCAAGAAGGCCTTACGTCTAATTGAGACTTCCATGCCGGTATTATTATTTGTCATGAACATGAGCTTGTTATTTATCCTATGGTACGGAAACATTGAAGTTGGCAATAATAACGCCCAAGTTGGTGATGTTGTTGCGATTGTCAACTATGCGTTAAGAGTATCAATGGCAATCTCTATGTTTGGGTTTTTAACAATGGCAATTGCTCGAATGAAAGCCTCATCAGATCGAATTGCTCAAGTGTTAGATGCCGAAATCGACTTAGTTGAATCTGAATATGCTAATGAACAGTACCGTGTAAACGATGGGACGATTGAGTTTTCAAACGTCTCCTTTCGTTATCCGAATTTAAAAGAAGACGTGCTATCAGAGCTATCGTTTACCGTACAGCCACAAGAAAAAATAACAATTATCGGTGCTACTGGTTCGGGTAAAACATCCTTATTCCAACTGATCCCGAGACTGTATGATGCAACGAAAGGATCCGTATTCATTGACGGGCACGACGTTCGCGATTATAAATTGGATTATTTACGCGGGGCAATTGGCTACGTGCCGCAAGCACCATTATTATTTACCGGATCGATTCGCGAAAATATTCGATGGGGCAAAAATGACGCATCAGAAGACGACATTATTCAAGCAGCCAAAGATGCACAAATCCACGACACGATAAAAAACTTGCCTAACGGATACGATACCCAAATCGGGCAAAAAGGTGTGAACTTATCTGGCGGTCAGAAACAACGTGTCTCAATTGCACGTGCGCTTATTCGACACCCTAAGATTTTAATGTTGGATGACAGTACGAGTGCATTAGATTTAAAGACCGAATCGCGCTTGCTAGATGCGATTAACCAATATGAATGCACGACGTTAATTGTGACACAAAAAGTCACAACAGCCATGAGCACGGACCGTATTTTCCTCATGGACGACGGTCAATTATTAGACGTTGGACGCCATGACCAATTAGTTAAAACATCTGATCTTTATCGTAAAATCGTTGAATCCCAATTCGGAAAGGAGGATGTGCATGAGCATTAAAGAGCAGCTTCTTGAACCTTTTACTTATAAGAAAATCGACCTTAGTGAAGCTGACCATGTCGATGACCCTCGCGCAAAACCAAAAGTCCGCGATTGGAAAGGAACCTTAAAGCGCATTTGGGGCATGATGCTCACGGAAAAATGGTTGTTAGTCTTTGTATTTTCCATGGTCGTCATTAGTTCAGCTCTTGCCATCCTCGGACCAACGATGATTGGCTTCGCAGTTGATGACTACATCGTCGAGCGTGAATTAACCGGATTAGGTCAAGTGATGATTGCCTTGCTGTTTATTTACTTTTTTTATTCATTGTCCCTTTTCTTACAGCAATTCTTTATGATTGGCATTGCGCAAAACACCGTTTATTCACTGCGTTCTCGACTTTTTAATCAACTTCACCTGTTACCGATTGCTTTTTTTGACAAACGACAATTCGGTGAAATTATGAGCCGCATCACAAATGACGTTGATAATGTTAGTAACACGTTGAACTCATCCGTTATCCAAATCTTTCAAAGTGTCCTAACACTCATTGGAACAGTTGCCGTTATGTTTTATTTAAGCCCTATATTAGCCGTTGTCACGCTGACAATTATTCCAATGATGGTGGTTGGGATGAAGTGGATTACGAAGCGAACCGGACCTTTGTTTAAAATCCAACAAAAGCGCCTTGGGGACATGAATGGATATGTAGAAGAAACAGTGTCTGGTCAGAAGATTGTTAAAACCTTTTCACAAGAAGACCGTGTAACCGATACCTTTGAAGAGAAAAACAATAGCGTGATGTATTCAAGTTTTTGGGCACAAGCGATCTCGGGGTTCATCCCTAAACTTATGAACATGTTAAACTCTTTCAGCTTCGCTATTATCGCTTTTGTCGGTGGTGTGTTAGTTGTTTACGATATGACTTCTGTCGGAACAATTGTAATTTTCACCGAGTTAGCCCGACAATTCACCAGACCACTTAATGAATTATCAAACCAGTTCAATCAGCTATTATCAGCAGTCGCAGGTGCTGAGCGTGTGTTTGATATTATTGATGAGGATAGCGAAGAACTTGATGAAGAGCATGCCATTGAAATCGGTGAACCTAAAGGAGACGTGGAGTTTCAGAACGTCACCTTCTCTTATGATGAAGATGAAGTAGTCTTAAAAGATGTATCATTTAAAGCAAATGCCGGTGAGTCAATTGCATTCGTTGGGCACACGGGTGCTGGTAAAACAACTATTATTAATTTAATTTCCCGTTTCTACAACTATGGCAGCGGTAAGATTCTTCTAGATGGAACAGAAATTAAAGACATCAAACGCTCAAGCTTACGTCAGCACATGGCATTTGTGCTACAGGATGCGTTTTTATTCGAGGGCACGATTAGGGAGAATATCCGTTACGGAAGACTAAATGCAACAGATGAAGAAGTTGAAGATGCAGCAAAAAATGCAAACGCACATTCTTTCATCATGAAGTTCCCTAATCAATACGATACTGTTCTAGACCCTGATGGCACCGGAATTAGTCAAGGTCAAATGCAACTTTTAACCATCGCGCGTGCCTTATTGGCAGACCCTAAAATATTAGTATTAGATGAGGCCACGAGTAGCATTGATACCGTTACAGAAGTCAAAATCCAGGAAGCTTTACAACGTCTCATGAAAGGACGAACCAGCTTTGTTATTGCTCATAGGCTTAACACGATTCAGAAAGCCGATCAAATCGTGATGCTTGAACATGGGCGCATTATAGAAAAAGGTGACCACGCATCATTGATTAAAAACGGAGGCCATTATGCAGAGCTTTATCAAAGTCAGCTTAATCAACACGCTAACTAAAATAGAGCCAATTTAACACTCGAATACTTTCGAGTGTTATTTTTATCGGAAAATTATGTTAAAATATTCCTAAGGAGGAGATGTAAATGAATAACTTTACTAAATGGTTTACTAGCTCCATGTTTTTAGCACTTATAGCTTTAATTTTAGTATTTAATATTGAAGGTTTGGCTCGTCTATCAGGGGAGATGAATAGAAGCTTTTTATTGACCGGAACCTTAGCAACATTTATCTTAGTTATTCTATCTATCACCTTTTTATTTAAAGCTAATTCTGAACGTAAACAATCAAAAATCATTGCTTCTTTCTTTGCTTCATTAATTCCACTTGGCGTTTTTATTATGAATGGCGTCCTATTTTCAGTATGGTTTATTGGTAAGTAAAGGAAAAAAGGAATGCTCACTAATGATAGGCATTCCCTTGAACCTCTATTTAATCCGCTTCTTCCACTCTTTTTTAAACAAATCTCTAATATCGTCTGTTATCGAAATATCAACCTCAGGCATTCCGGCTGCCCCAGGTGTAATCTCGTACTTATCAAAAATGAATGATAAGTTTCCGTCTCGAATAAACATATTCCCAAACATATAGTTCGGGTTTTCTACCCACTCATCAAGTTCCTCTTCAAACACGCCTAAATCTGGCTGCTCCAACAACGACTCTTTGACCATCGGTAGAATTAATTCTCTAGCTTTTCTAGAGTTTTTAAACAGTTCATTCTGTCTTTTAATTAAATTCGACTGTAGATCAACCATCCATACATGGCTTGTTTGGTTTACATTAGCTCCGCCTGTATAGGTCTCTTCTTTAAAGACTATTGAGTAAAGGTCTTTCCCACTCGGATAAATTTCAACAAGTACATTCAAACTCCCGGGACGATCTTGACTGACATTGCCTTCAATTGACGACAGAAAATGTTCATTCGTTCGTTGCATGTAGCCTTTAAAAAAGTTATTGAGTCCATCAGATTCAAAAACTGGTAATTGAAACTTTATATCGTATAAATCTTCATGCTTTTCAAACGTTAACAGCCTAATTCCCTCATGTTTCGTATCGACAATATCGAAATCATTGTCTTGGTCGACATAAATATCCTCAGCACTTGAGAAAATGGCTGATAATATATTTGCAATAATAAAACTAATTAAAAATGCAACCACAAAGTACTTAACGGTCTTTTTAGCATTTTCATTCATATACGACCCCTCTTTCGCATTGGTTTATATTCTTAGTTAAACCAAATTGAGGGAAAATATGCATGATGATGATAAAAGAAAAACCAGGCATCAGCCTGGCTTTTGATTATACAAATATGAGCCAAATAAGCATCGCAGTCACAATAGCAACGATCCCTTGTATTAAGGTACCGCCTGTTTGCGCTTTGTAAGCCTGTGTGACTGACATACCACTAAATTCTTTAACAACCCAGAAGTAGCTATCGTTAATATGTGATACAACCATTGCACCTGCACCAACTGCCATGACAACTAAAGCCATTGGAAGTGCTCCTGTAATCCCTACATCAACAAGCAATGGAGCGACAAGAGTTGATGTGATTACCAATGCTGTCGTCGAAGAGCCTTGAGCTGTCTTTAACGCAGCCGCAATTAAGAATGGAACTAATAAGAAGAACGCACCTGTTAAGAATGGGCTGTTTCCAAAGCTTTCAATGAAACCTGTAATGTTTGTTGTTTGAATAACAGTACCAAATGCACCACCAGCACCCGTAATTAACAAGATTGGTGCTGCTTCTTTAATCCCTAGTCCAATCCAATCGTTTAATGTTTCTTTGTCGTATTTCGGAACTAAAGCAAGTGCAAATAATACACCCACAAGCAATGCGACAACTGGTGACCCTAAGAATAATAAGAAGTTAAAGAAAGCCCCTTCCCAACCGGCAAATGTGACAACAGATCCTAAACCAATTAATAGAATCGGAACGACGATTGGTGCAAATGCTTTGCCAGTAGAAGGCATTTCGCCAAACTGACTCACAACTTCATCATAATCAAAATCCCACTCGTCTTCACCTTCGACCTTAATCTTAGTACCGACTTTAATCGCCCAGAAGTAACCTGCCATAATAGCTGGAATCGCAACAATAACCCCGATTAATATAATCGTACCTAAGTACTGCTCTGCGCCAATATTACCAGCTGCTGCAATCGGACCTGGCGTTGGCGGGACTAATGTATGCGTTGCGAAAAGTCCCGTAGATAACGCAATAGCCATTGAAGCTACAGCTACTTTAGCTCTTTTCGCTAAAGCCTTTTTAAGGGAAGATAGAATGACGTAACCGGAATCGCAAAAAACTGGAATACTAACGATACTTCCGATGACGCTCATCGCTAATTGTGGTCGTTTTTCCCCGACTAACCTTAAAACAACCTCTGCCATACGATAGGCAGCACCTGTTTTCTCTAAAAGAACTCCAATGATCGTACCAAAAACAATTACAAGTCCAATACCGCCCATCAGTCCACCAAAGCCGTCATTCACGGCATTAACAACATCAGAAAGCGGTAATCCTGCGGCAATACCTAATGCAAAAGCTGCTATAATTAAAGATAAGAACGGATGTACATTTAACTTCGCTGTTAGCCCAATAACTAACAACACCGCAGCAATAATGACTAACACTAAACCTATTCCTTCCATGTTTCCCCTCCTAAAAATAATATGTATTTATTTGGACTCCCCTACCTGTTTATAAAACTGAAAGATTTGATAGCTTTGATTGTAGAGAAGTTGCTCCACTTGATTCATCGCTTTTTGTAACGTCATTGGTTGATTGACGATCGAAAAAACGCTCGTGAAATAATCGAGTAGTTTCAATTGCGGATCATCAATAGCCCCAGACAACAGCACAACTGGCTTGTCATACTGTTTGGCAAGCTGAGCGACATAACTCGGCGCTTTTCCGTAAAGAGTTTGGTGATCGCTTTGCCCTTCACCTGTTACTACAAAATCACTATTTTTAATAGTATCTTCTAACCCCATGGTCTGACCTACTAATTCTGCACCAGATTCTAAACTTGCGCCTAAAGCCAATAAAGCAAAACCAAGTCCACCTGCTGCCCCAGCACCCGGGTGGTCTTTTATAGGCTCATTCACTAATGAACCATAAGAACCTATCGCTTGATCTAGCTCTTTAATTTGTTGAACAGTCGCTCCTTTTTGAGGTCCAAAGACAGCACTAGCCCCATTAGGACCGCAAAGTGGGTTATTCACATCACTCGC
Source organism: Aquisalibacillus elongatus (assembly GCF_003843875.1). GTDB lineage: Bacteria > Bacillota > Bacilli > Bacillales > Alkalibacillaceae > Aquisalibacillus > Aquisalibacillus elongatus. The sequence continues at coordinate 30,276 of NZ_RKRF01000009.1, forward strand.
AACTTTTAATTCAATGTCGAATAACCGTTCATCTAATCCACTTAAATCAACCTGCGAAACGTTTAGCAAGTCCTCACCATAAACACCTACTTCAACGCCTGAATCATCGAAAAATTTTGCTCCTAAAGCCGTCAGCATTCCTAGTCCACCATCATTCGTGGCACTACCCCCAAGGCCTATTATTATCTCTCTATAGCCTTGATCAACAACTTCTAAGATGATTTCACCTAAGCCATAAGACGTTGTATGAAAAGGATTTCGTTTGTTTTCAGGCACTTGAACAAGGCCAGCTGTATTTCCAACTTCTACAAAAGCCGTCTGTTCTGATCCATGAACACCATAATAAGCCTCAACTTGTTCGCCTAGGGGCCCTTTAACTTCTTTATGAAACCGCTTTCCATCTGTTGAAAAAATTAAGGCATCAACGGTCCCTTCACCGCCATCAGCCATTGGTTTTTGGTCTATTTCAATTTCCCCAAACACGTCATAACCCGCTTCTGCTATGATGTCTGCTGCTTGTTTTGCTGAAAGACTTCCTTTAAAAGAATCAGGACTAATGGTTATTTTCATGTTTAAAACTCCTTTTTCTATCTAGTAATCAGTTTATGTTCTGAGTTCTTCTGATACAATGTGTAATTTGAATAAAAATTATAATTTTCAGTTAATTATTATTGGTCATTTGCACAACCTAGTTGGTTTAACAATAACCATAGCACAAAAAGATCTTTCGCTTTCTTCGGGTCAAGACCGACAATTTGAGAAACCATGTCCAATCGGTAATTTAACGTATTTCGATGGATGTGGAGCTTATCTGCTGTTTGATTCATCTGAAAATCATAAGCCACAAATGTTTTAATCGTCTTATGATAATCACTCGATAAAAATTTAAGCTGATCTAGTTCTTTTTGGTAAAAATCTTGGATGACATCTTCAGGTAGTTTCGAGGTTAACACTTCTAATGTATAATCGGTCACACTGGCAATATTTTGACTCGTTATAAGCTTCATGGCATCTTTAGCATAGAAATAAGACTTACGGATTCCCATTAAACCACGTTCGAATGTGCCGATTCCGATTCGATCTAGGTTGAGTTTCTCAAAGCTCTTAATCATTTCGTTTGAGATTGTCTGTGGAACACACGAAATAACCTCCTCGTTTTGAAGCATCGTCGTAAACAATGGATCTGCAACAGCACTAATTGCACGCTTAATCTGATCTAAGTAAAGATTAATATTTTCTGATTGGAAGACAAGAACTTGATAGGACTGAGTTTCCTCAAATTCCACTATGCGCTGCCCTTGCTTAAATACTTCCTTCTCATCAATCATCAAGGGGTGTAGTAACTTTTGAAGCCAGTTTTGTAACAACTGTTCTTGATAAAAGTACTGACGCTCGTGATAGATTTGTTCGATTACCATTTCAACCGTCACTTTAAAAACCTTTGCAATCGGCAATACTTCATCCGGCTCTCCTGTAATTCCAACAACCCCAATGACTTCTTGGTTTAAATAAACAGGCACATTAACGCCAGGCTTTGAATTAGGAAACTCCTCAACGTTGTCCTGATCAATAATAACTGTTGTTAAGGTATTTAACACAGACTGAGCGCCCGCATGGACTTCACCGACTCTGTTTTCATTCGTACTAGCTAATATTAATCCAGCTTTATCCATAATATTAATTGAAAAATCAATATCACCTGCTAAACGTTCGATCACTTCATTGGCTAATTGTTTTGTTAGTTCCATCGTCATTCCCCTATACACGTTTTTCTAAATTGTAACAAAAAAAGAACGTACCTTAGTACGTTCTTTTATGTGTCTTCGTCTAAATTTTTATGAGCTTTTTTAATCCTGCGGTATCGTTTAATACCCTTTAGACCTAAATCAGTTCAGTTTATAACACTTTATCTAAAAAACCTCTCGCACGATCTGTTTTTGCAGAACTAAAGAAATCTTCAGGTTTAGACTCTTCAACGATTTGACCATAATCCATAAAGATAATTCGATCTGCAACTTCTTTCGCAAAGCCCATCTCATGCGTCACAACAACCATTGTCATACCTGAATCAGCTAAAGATTTAATAACATCTAAAACTTCCTTGACCATCTCAGGGTCTAACGCTGATGTTGGTTCATCAAACAACATTAGCTCTGGTTCCATCGCTAATGCACGAGCTATCGCAACACGTTGCTTTTGACCTCCCGATAAGCTATTAGGATAGGCATCCTTCTTATCACTTAGCCCGACTTGAGCTAATAATTTGTCCGCACTTACCTCAGCTTCATTCTTAGATAAACCCTTTACCGTCATCGGCGCATACGTTAAATTATCAATCACTTTCATATGGGGAAAAAGATGAAAATGCTGAAACACCATTCCGATTTTTTGTCTGACCTTTAAAATATTCGTGCTTGGAATAGTTAGATCTTCGCCATCTATCCAGATGTGTCCTTCTGTAGGTGTTTCTAACAGGTTCATACACCTTAATAAAGTGGATTTACCCGAACCTGATGGACCAATGACTGCTACGACTTCACCGTGATTGATGGTTGTATCAATGTTTTGTAAAACAGCTAAATCATCGAAGCTTTTATATAAATTCTCAACTTTAATCACTCTTTCTCAACCTCCGTTCTAATAACTTACCAAGCATCGTTAGAACCATCACCATCATGTAATAAATAACCCCAACAATAATTAATGGCTCAAGCGGACTATATAAATCCGCCCCAACCACACGCGCACGACGCATCAAGTCGAGGTAATTGATCACAGATACAATTGCCGATTCTTTCGTTAATGTTATAAATTCATTCATTAAAGCTGGTAAGATATTTTTCATCGCCTGCGGTAAAATGATTTTCACCATAGTTTGGCGGTAAGGAATTCCCAAAGCCTGTGCCGCTTCTAATTGTCCCTTATCAACGGCCTGGATCCCAGCACGTACAATTTCCGACACATAAGCTGATGAATTAAGGCCAAATGTTAAAATCGCAGCTAAAAAAGGTGAAATATCGTATTCTAGTAATTGTGGAATCCCATAATACACAATCATTAGTTGTAAAATAAGTGGTGTTCCACGAAAAATTGACGTATAAAGATCAGCTAGTTGTCTTAAAAATTTAACGTGACTAATTTTGACTAATGCAACTAATGCCCCTATGAAAAAACCTATAATAATCGCTACGATGACAAATCCTAAAGTTACCCATATTCCTTCTAAGATAAAAGGAATATAAGGCACGACTTGGCTGAAATCCAAATTCATGCCTTAACACCTCAATTCTAGTTTTATTCTTCGGTTAGCTCCCATTTTTCTTCTAATTCTTCAACAGTGCCATCTTCTATTAATTGCTCTAATACTTCATTAACATCTTCAACTAAATCGCTCCCCTTAGGGAATGCAATCGCCATCCCTGGTGAACTTGTTGTTGGATCATCAAAACCAGCTAAATCTTGCTCTTCAATGTAACCTTCAGCAACGGTTTTATCCATATACCCAACGTCAACACGACCCGTTTTTAACTCCTGAATTAGAGTCGTCGCTTCATCCATTTCTTTAATCTCAAAGCCATATTCATCTTGAAGTTCCTTAGCACCTTCTTCTTGGATCGTGCCAAGTTGAACGCCTAATGTTTGACCCTCTAAATCTTCTAAACTCGTAACCTCTGAATCTTTTTGTGTAACAAACATCTCACCTGAATGGTGGTATTCCACTGAAAAATCAACATTTTCCTTACGATCATCAGTCGCAGACATACCAGCCATTACCATATCTACACGTTCTGCTTGTAACGATCCTATTAATCCATCAAAACTCATATCCTCAATCTCTAAATCATAGTTCAACTCTTCTGCGACCTTATGAGCTAGGTCTATATCAAACCCTTCATATTCACCCTCTGGCGTAAACGATTCAAATGGAGGAAAGTCTGCAGATGTCCCCATCACAATCGTTCCATTACTTTCCTCACTTGAATCCCCACTAGTACCGCATGCAGCTAAAACCCCTAATAGAAACATAGATAATGCCGCCAACATCACTTTCTTAATCATTTGTATATCCCCTTTCAAAAATGTATATTTATACGAATAAATGTATATTAACACATAGATATGGATTAAAAAAGCTTTTTATAAAAGAAAAATAATTCCGATAATTGAAAGGGTTTTCAGTATTTAGGCATAATAAAACAGCGAGCTAGTAATATAGCCCGCTGTACCTTGTGTATAGGTTATTCATATTCACCTATTAACTCAAGCACTTCTTCTACCAAGGATGTATCAATCGCCTGATCAAAGTCTAGTTCTCCGCTAATGGCATCATTGTCGTTGTAAACCTCATACTGATTTTTAATATCCTCAACGAACATTTGGCCGTTTGGATCTAATCCTGTTACACCCACATTTTTCCAAACTTCAGGGTCTTTTAACGCTGTATACTCGGTCATAATCTCGATCACACGGTCTATGTCACCTGTTTCTTTAATAAAGGCATCATTATAATCACGTACGCCTTTTAAATAGGCTGCCATAAATCGCTTCGCTACTTCTCGCTTCTCACCTAAAAATTTGGGAGAACCTAACACCATCGCTATTTGGGCTTCAGGCGCATAATCTGTTGCATCTCCAAAGCGAACGTGTAACCCTTGAGACTCACCTTGGGTAATTAAAGGCTCGATTTGAAGCGCTGCATCAATTTGTTCGTTCCCCATAGCAGCTAGCATATTGCCGAAATCAGACATTAACACAAATTCAACATCATCACGTGTTAAGCCAGCGTGTTTTAACATTTCTCCAAAAATGTAATCGTCCACTGCATTTCTCGATGACACGGCAATTTTTCTACCTTTAAAATCTTCATAACTCGTAATCTCATCTTGCAAATCTTCTCTGATTACAAACGTAAAATACGAACTACCTTCAACGTTATGACCTTTATCTGCGATCATGCGAACGTCAATTCCTTGAGCGATAGAGTTGAAGAATGAAGCTGTCGAAATCCCTCCTGCAACATCCACTTCACCAGAAGCGATGGCTGGTAGCATCTCATCACTATTTCCAAACGTCGCGAATTCTATCTCTATGTTGTAATCTTCAAAGTAGCCCATTTCATTCGCAATGTAAAAGCCAGCCCCCGAAGCTGCTCCATCTTCAGCAACAACAACTGTTGTGCGCTCTTCTAACGGTTCAAGACCTTCTTCAGTCTCATTGCCCGAACTCTCAGGACCTTCATCCTGATTACAAGCTCCAAGCGCAAAGACGAACATTAAAAGCGGAAGTATTAACCACTTTTTAGTCATACTCATCTACCTTTCATGTTTTATTCTGGACTCCTGCACTTCTGTCTGCAGGTGATTCCAAATCTTTAAGAAAACATCCGCCGATTTCGGATCCGAGCGAACTTTTTTCATCTGACGAGGCCTAGGCAAATCAATCTTAACTTCTTCTTTAATCGTTCCAGGTTGTGACGTCATTAAAAATATTCGATCGCTGAGTAAAATAGCTTCATCAATACTGTGCGTAATGAAGATAACGGTTTTTTTCGTCTCTTCCCAAATCGACAATAACTCTTCTTGTAAAATGAACTTATTTTGCTCATCCAAAGCGGCAAATGGTTCATCCATAAGTAATATTTCAGGATCATTAGCAAATGCTCGCGCAATACTAACACGTTGTTTCATACCACCTGATAATTCTTTTGGAAACAAATCCTTATAAGGTGTTAAACCGACCTTTTTTAAGTACATAGATGTTCGTTCTTTAATTATTTTTCTAGGAGCGTGTCGCATGCGCAAACCTAATGATACGTTTTCTTCAACCGTCATCCATGGAATAACACCTTGTTCCTGAAATACCATAGATTGAAGTGGACGCTCTTGACCTTTTGCCTGGATGTCGTAATGTCCTGAGCTTGGCGTTTCTAAACCTGCTAGAATTCGAAGCAATGTCGTTTTACCACAACCACTTGGCCCTAAAATACAAATAAATTCACCATCCTCAATGGAAAAATTAATATCTTTTAATGCCATCACTTGTTCTTTATGCTTGAAGAACACTTTCGTTAATTGATCGACCTTAATTTTTTCACTCACCGATAACGCCCCCTATTTCCATGGAATCAGCTTACTTTGCAGGCCTCTAAGTAATAACGAGAACAAGTAGCCAAAGAACGATATTAAAATTAGACCTACAAACATTTCAGGAATTAAAAAGGCTTTATAATTCATCCAAATGACATAACCGATCCCTGAGTTCGCCCCAATCATTTCCGCTGCTACAATGGTCAATAGCGCAATCGCTTGCCCCATTTGAACACCTTCCATCATAACGGGCATGGCACCAGGCAATGCAATTTTCATGAAGAAATCTTTAGGATTAGCCCCGTAGTTTTTCGCAACATCGGCATAAACCTTATCAATATTCATCACACCTGCAACAGTGTTAATCACGACTGGGAAAAATACACTTGCCGCGATTGTCACCATTTTGGAAAACTCACCAATACCGAAAATAATTAGGATAATCGGTAACATCGCAAGTGTTGGAATCGGCATTAGCGCCATAATGAGTGGTGAAAAAAAGTGCCTAATGGATGAGTACATCCCCATAATCAGGCCAAGCGTGATCGCCGGAATTACACCGAGCAAAAAACCAAACACTATGCGAATTAGACTCACTTTTACATGCTCCAATAACTCACCAGATGCCCCCATGGAAATCAAAGTCTCGATGATCGTTGTTGGCGGCGGGAAAAACCTCGGATCAATAATCGCTGTCTGTGAAAGAAATTCCCAGATCAGTAACATAAATATAGGTGACGATATCGTTAGGACTTGCTTCAAACGGTTACTGCGTTGCCTACGTTTGAAATCTCTCTTTTCCACCTCAACAGCTTTACTCAACTCTTCCACAGCTCTATCACCTCTACGCTTCATTTTATGCACTGGGCGTTTATCCGTGCCTGTACGAAAATTTTAAATGGGCGGTTTTTACTTAAGGGGTAAAGTTTCTTATCGGTGAGTTCATTTCCATAAAAACAAAAAAATCCTAAGACCCGAATCGAGTCTTAGGATTAAAACATTTATTATAAAGGGGGAGGAGTTTTAAGGGATTGCAACTGTTACAATCTTATCTTTTATTCTTCGCTATCTTCTTCATCATTATCCGTTCCTAAATCTGTATCTGTTTCAGTGTCAGTCTCTGTATCACCTTCACCTGACATACCGCCTTCTTCCTCTTCACCTGTTGTACCGTCTTCAGTTGTTCCATTTTCTTCATTATTCATGCCGTCTTCTTCAGTTGAACCGTCTTCTTCTACTGCTGGATCTTCTGTCGTTGGTTCTTCTGGTTCTTCACCGCCACCGCAGGCAGCTAAAAACCCTGTTCCTACTAATAATGAGCTGATAATTAATTTTTTCATGTTGAACACTCCTTTTTTATATTTTGGTCAAAGTGTTTGCAACTTTTGTCGTTGCACAAATCAGATACCCGGATTAAAACATAAAATAACGGATGTAAATAACTTGTAAATAAAGAAATGTTTTGTTTAAACCATAAGCGACTTTTTACCTATCAATTAACCAGCTTTAATTTCTAAACAGGTTACTTGTCCTACATAGTTCGACTTAATTTTTACAAAATCATTACAAGGATTATATTACATAAAAATAAAATGACCGGAATTAATCCAGCCATTACCTAATTTGAATATTATATTGTCTCATCCAATAATCAATTTGGCATAAGTGAGCAATTAATTGAGGCCCTTGCATTAATTGACCGTACCACGGTTCTTCAAACATGGAACCTTCAGAATCAACGAGCTTTTGTACTTGTTCTTTTGACATGACTTCAAACAATCGGCTATCTGGGTCTTGAAGAATGTCGCTCATCCATTTCATCACTAATTCTGTGTATTTAGGTTGGAATGTTTTAGGGTATGGATTCTTTTTACGATATAAAATGTCGTGTGGGAGAAGACCCTCCAACGCCTTACGTAATAAGCCTTTTTCTAAACCGCCTACGTTTTTCATCTCCCAAGGTACATTCCAAACATATTCGACTAAACGGTGATCGGCAAAAGGAACTCGAACCTCTAATGTCGCCCCCATACTCATCCGGTCTTTACGGTCTAAAAGTTGTGACATAAACCACTGCATATTGAGATAAAACATCTCGCGTCGCTTGTGATCTACTCTGTTTTCACCATCTAAATGAGGCGTTTCGCGAACCGTTTCTAAGTATCGTGCGTTAACATAGTCTTTTAAACTAAGTTTCGTTTGCCACTCTGGGCGTAGAAGCTTCTCCCGATATTCCAATGAACGAATCCATGGAAAATCGCTATCTCCATTCGATTCAGGATGATGAAACCAAGGATACCCTCCGAAAATCTCATCTGCACACTCACCCGACAGACTGACCGTTGTATCCTGTTTAATTTGCTTACAAAACCAAAGCAAGGAAGAATCAACATCTGCCATACCAGGTTGATCTCGTAATATAACGGATTCTTTTAAGGCTTCAAATAACTCATCTTCTTGAATGATGCAATCATGATGTTTAGTTTTAAACGTATCAGACATAATTTTTATAAAATCTCGATCTGAGGATGGTTGGAAAGTACTTTTTTCAAAATACTGTTCGTTTTGATCATAATCGATCGAATATGTTGGAAGCTGCCCTTTCTCATGTTGTTCAAAGTAATTAGCTGCGATTGCTGTAATAGCACTCGAATCAACGCCACCAGATAAGAACGTTGAGATTGGCACATCCGATACAAGTTGTCGCTCCACAGCGTCAACGAATAAATGTCTAACGTTTTCGATCGTGTCATCGAGGTTGTCAGTATGTGGCTCACTTTTGACATTCCAATATCGCCATAATCGTTTGCCTTGTTTAGATATCGTCATAGCGTGGCCCGGCCTTAACTCGCGTATATTCGAAAAGATACCGTGCCCCGGTGTTCTAGAAGGTCCTAAACCAAAAATCTCTGCTAAACCATCTCGATCAACAGCTGGCGTTATGTCTGGGTGGGCTAATATGGATTTTATTTCTGATCCAAAGATTAGCTTTCGACCGAATTCAGCGTAAAATAGAGGTTTTACCCCTAAACGATCCCGCGCGATAAATAAATGTTGTTTTCGGTCGTCCCAAATAGCAAATGCAAAGATGCCATTTAAATGGTCTAGACAGTCTAGACCCCAATGCACATAGGCGTTGAGTAGCACTTCAGTATCGCACGTCGTCCGAAAACGATATCCTCTTTTCATAAGTACACGTTTAATATCTTCTGTATTGTATAATTCTCCATTATATATAATGGTAAAAGAATGACCTGCATGCCGTATGACCATTGGTTGTTTGCCATTTTCGACATCAATAACAGCAAGTCGTCTATGACCAAATGCCACATGTTGATTGAAAAAATAACCTTCATCATCTGTTCCACGTTTGATTAATTGATTAGTCATTTGTTTGAGATTCTGTTCGTGTTCTCGATGGTTGATTCCGTCGAAATCTAGCCATCCAGTAATTCCACACATTAACTGCCAACTCCATTTCTAAAATTTCATTTATGGAGCATTATATGTAAGGAAGCCCAAATGTTGCTTCATCGAATCTTGATAGATTGTACATCAATTTATTGTTAAGATGAAAATATATGAAATACATAATAAAGTAGGTTTTGATATGGATCAACGTTCATCAAAAGCACAATTCGCTTCCATTTTAGGCATGGTTGCAAATTTATTACTTGCTATTATTAAAGGTGTTGCAGGTATATTTACCAACAGTAAAGCTCTCATTGCTGATGCCTTTCATTCCGCTTCAGACGTTGTGAGTTCGTTTGCCGTTTTAATTGGGATTCGAGCCGCTCAAAAGCCACCTGACCCTGAGCATCCATACGGCCACGGGAAAGCTGAAAATATCGCTACACTCATTGTTTCGATATTACTTTTTGTCGTAGGCTTTGAAATTCTAATGAATTCGATTCAATCTATTTGGAGTCAGGACAAGAACCAAACTAGTATAAACGCGTTATACGTTGTTATTTTTTCAATTGTGGTCAAAGAAGCACTCTTTCAATATAAAAACCGTCTCGGTAAGAAAATTAATAGTCCTGCGATTATTGCAGACGCCTGGCATCACCGTTCCGACGCCATATCTTCTGTGATCGCCCTTGCCGGAATAGGATTATCTATTCTTGGTCGCGAGTATAATATTACGGCTCTGCAATACTTCGATCCAATAGCTGGAAGCTTAATTGCCATTCTCGTTATGTGGATGGGATTTAAGTTAGGAAAAGATGCCGTACATGTGACATTAGAAACTGTTTTAAGTGATGAAGATACTCAAGATTTCTGGGATACGACCTTAACCGTTGATGGTGTTAAGAGGATTGATATGTTAAATGCTCGCTCACACGGGTCATACGTCATTATCGATGTTAAAATAAGCGTCGATCCACAAATAACCGTAGATGAAGGACATAGCATCGCAGCCCGAGTGAAGGAACACCTCATGGACGAACATGAAGAAGTTCAAGATGTTTATGTGCATGTGAATCCATATGAATAAATAAAAAATAAGCATTGAATGGCAAGAGCTATTCAATGCTTATTTATTGGGATTTCTTGATTATAATTTCAATTTCATCTTCGTGTTTTTTTAATAATTCATTTATTAATTGCTCTGCTTTTTCATCCATTTCTTTAGCTTCTTTTTCTGTTTCAGGTTCACCTAAATGCTCTTTAAAAAATTGATTTTGATATTCGCTTCTCTCATAACTTCTTCTTGTATATTCTTCATGGAATTCTTCCGGTTCCATTCCAAATTTTTCAGCCTGATCATCTGCAAAAGATCTGATTTCTTTACCTCTTTCAGTATCGACATCTTCAGACGGATATTGACCAAAAAATTCGACTGCCTCTTCAGCTCCTTCAGATACATCGATTCCCATATCCTTAGCTTCTTGAATCACTAATGTCTCACGAACATAATAATCGACAGCTTCCGGTAGATCTTCATCTTTTACTTCTGAGAAAAAGCGTATGTACCCAACTGTAATTTCTTCCCCTCTTACAACAGCTACAACATCATCGTGATCATAATTAGTAGAATCAGAGCAACCTACTACAAAACTTATGCTTATTAAAATCATAAAACAAATACTTTTATACATTATTTCACCCTTAAAACTATTATGTTTAAATTAGTACATTGAGTGGATTAAAAAGTTATATTGCTATTAAACATATTTTACCATAAATTCTAAAATAACGTTATACTTACAATAAAAATAGTAGTCCAATTAAGGGTACGGTTGTGTACCCTAAACTGAACTACTAACGTAAAATTTATTTCACTGCCTCTTTTTCCTGTTGTCTCAATTCAACCCGACGGATTTTACCTGAGGTTGTTTTCGGTAATTCCTCGATAAACTCAATTTTACGCGGATATTTATAAGGAGCAGTTAAGTGTTTGACGTGATCTTGCAACTCTTTCACAAAACCTTCTCGTTCTGAATCTACTCCCTTCTTCAACACAATAAACGCTTTAACGACTGTACCTCTTACTTCATCCGGACTGGCCACAACCGCGCATTCTTGAACATCTGAGTGTTTGACTAACGCATCTTCTACCTCAAACGGTCCAATCGTATAACCAGAGCTGATAATGATATCGTCACTGCGACCTTCAAACCAGAAGTAGCCGTCTTCATCTTTTTTCGCTTGGTCACCCGTTAAGTAGTAATCGTCACGGTAAGCAGCTTGTGTGCGTTCTGGGTCTTTATAGTATTCTCTAAATAATGCCGGCGTAGAACGATGAACAGCTATGTCACCAACTTCATCCACCCCAACCGGTTCACCATCTTCATTAACGATCTCAACTGTATTTCCAGGGGTCGGTTTACCCATTGACCCTGGACGTACTTCCATATCTTTCGTAATGCCTACTAATAGGGTATTTTCAGTTTGACCATAACCATCACGGACCGTGATATTAAAATAGCGGCGGAAAGTGTCAATTACTTCACGGTTTAACGGTTCACCTGCTGAGACAGCACTGTGCAAGTGAGACAGATCATATTGCTCTAAGCCGTCGACTTTTGCCATTAATCGATATTCGGTCGGTGTACAGCATAACGCATTCACCTTATAATCTTGTAATAACTGTAAGTACTTATTAGGGTCAAATTTGCCTTGATAAACTAAGCCTGTTGCACCGGACCCTAAGATTGATAAGAATGGGCTCCACAACCACTTCGCCCAGCCTGGTCCAGCAGTTGCCCATGCGACATCGCCTTCTTGTACGCCTAACCAGTTAGACGCGGACGTTTTTAAGTGCGCATAGCCCCAACCGTGCGTATGCACGACACCTTTCGGATTACCGGTCGTCCCCGATGTATAAGATAAGAATGCCATATCATCCCGCTTTGTATTCGCCAGATCAAATTCATTTGATTGACTTTCCATTAATTGATCTAACTGATACCAATCATCATGTTTGGCACCAAGGACGAATTTAAGCAGGTCATCAATTCGACTTACTTTTTCAATTTCATTGACATAAGGGTAATAACTTACAATCGCTTTGGCTTCACCATGCGACAAACGATAGTCAATATCTTTAGCCTTCAACATCTCAGAGCCTGGAATCACAACAAGCCCAGCTTTTAATGCCGCAATATAAATCTGGTAAGCCTCAATTAATCTCGGAACCATAATTAATACTTTATCGCCTTTTTCAAGTCCACTATTCACAAATACATTAGCAATTTTATTAGCATTTTTTACCATGTCCACATAACTAATACTTTGCTTTTGTCCTGCATCATCTTCCCAGAGAATCGCTGTCCTGTTTCCTTCTGACGCATATTTTTCAAATTCAGTTACAATATTGTACTGTTCAGGTGCAATTAATTCTTCTCTTTTCATTCGATCCCCTCCGGTCAATTAATTAACGCTTGTACGCGCATTATTATTGTATCAAATTTTCTGAATTATATAAATTATATGGCGTTAAAACAGGACTAACGGCACAGATTTTCGATTTGTTATGATAAAATGAAAAAAGAAGGAGCTGATTAAAATGAAAAAAGTCTATTCAACTGAACAAGCACCAGCAGCGATTGGACCTTATTCACAAGCTGTTGAAGTTGGTGGCATCGTTTATATCTCGGGACAGATTCCCTTAGATCCGTCGACTATGGAATTTGTCAGTGATGATGTCGCCGAGCAAACGAAACAAGTGATGAAAAATTTAGGTGCAATTCTTCAGGAAACAGGGCTTGATTACCAAAACATTGTAAAGACGACCATTTTGTTAGACTCAATGGCTGATTTTGCGACTGTAAATGACATTTATGCAAGTTTCTTAGACGAGCCATATCCAGCGAGAGCTGCATTTGAGGTAAGTCAATTACCTAAAGGAGCTAAAGTCGAAATCGAAGCTATAGCAACCAAAGCGTAGAGCCTGCCTCTGCGCTTTTTACTCTCAATTATTAAACTAAAATTCTAGCCAAATGAGAGAAAACATAGTATCATTAAAGATAGACTTTAGCATTTTGCCACGTTTTATCCTACTAAACTCTTATTTTCAATAACCCACCACAATTTATAATCATTTTAATTTACAAATTATTATCATTAAGTTAATATATATGATGTAATCATCTTAATGAGGAGGAATGATTCATGGCAGATTATAAAAACCGTCTGACCACTTCAAGCGGTGCTCCTGTCGGCGATAACCAAAACTCTATTACAGCCGGTGAGCGTGGCCCAGCATTAATTCAAGATGTACATTTATTAGAAAAACTTGCGCACTTTGATCGTGAGCGTATTCCAGAGCGTGTTGTTCACGCAAAAGGTGCTGGCGCTTTCGGATATTTCGAAGTGACAAATGATGAAATTTCGAAGTACACAAAAGCAGATTTCTTAAACGAAAAAGGTAAACGAACACCAATGTTCATCCGTTTTTCAACGGTTGCAGGTGAACTAGGTTCTGCAGATACATTGCGTGACCCTCGTGGTTTCGCAGTTAAATTTTACACGCAAGAAGGTAACTATGATTTAGTAGGGAACAATACGCCGATCTTCTTCATTCGTGATGCGATTAAATTCCCTGACTTTATCCATACACAAAAGCGTAATCCACAGACGAACTTAAAAGATAAGAATGCGGTTTGGGATTTCTGGAGTCATTCACCAGAATCACTTCACCAAGTAACTTACTTACACGGTGATCGTGGTATTCCAGCAACTTACCGTCACATGAACGGTTATGGAAGCCACACTTACAAATGGGTTAACGAAGAAGGCGAGGCTTTCTGGGTTAAATATCACTTTGTAAGCGACCAAGGTGTCAAAGGTATGGATGAAAAAGTAGCTGATGAGATAGCAGGTACAAATCCTGACTATCACACAGAGGACCTATTCAATTCTATTGAAAATGGTGACTATCCTTCTTGGACACTATACGTACAAATCATTCCATTTGAAGACTATAAAACTTACAAATGGGACATTTTTGACGTAACAAAAACGGTAAGCCAAAAAGATTACCCTCGTATCGAAGTTGGTAAGATGGTCTTAAACCGTAATCCAGAAAACTATTTTGCTGAAGTTGAGCAAGCAGCTCTATCTCCAGCACATCTAGTACCTGGAATCGAAGCATCACCAGATAAGATGTTACAAGGTCGCCTATTCTCTTATTCTGATACTCAGCGTTACCGTTTAGGCGTGAACCATGAACAGCTTCCTGTTAACCGTCCAGTAGTTGATATTAAGAACAACCAACGTGATGGTTACATGCAACAAGGTAACTATGGTACAAACATTAACTATGAACCTAACAGTTATAGTGAAGAACCAAAAGAAGACACTTCAAATAGAATTAATCCATTTGAAGTTGAAGGTGAAGCTGCACAAGTGCCTTATAATTCTAATGACCATTACACTCAAGCCGGTGACTTATATCGCCTAATGAGTGCTGATGAGAAGGACCGTTTAATCGAGGCTGTCGTTGGTCACTTAGGCCAGTGCACGATGGAAGAGGTTAAACTTCGCCAAATTGGTCATTTCTACAAAGCTGACGCTGAATATGGTGAGCGTGTTGCTGAAGGCCTAGGCCTACACGTACCTGAAGAAGTAAAAGCTTAATAAAGATTAATAATAAATCCAGCCGTGATTTCGGCTGGATTTTTTTATTAGAAAAACTTCTCCTCACTTAATGTCATATACATAGAATGATAATTATTTAGGAGGAGAACTATGAGACATCGGTACAATCCGAATGAACACATTCATCCTTATTACTATTACCCGTGGTATGACATTTACCGAAGTTACCAACCAACCACACAACGTCAAAACTACCCTGAGGTTGACCCAACGCAATTTAAAGAATCAGCGGCTGCATTCCAAGAACTACTTAATGATGCAAGTGAGCTATTAGGAAGACTTTCAGAGTCAGAGGAATTTGCTTTCGATGTCATGACAGCAGCACAAGAAGATGATTTAGAAGAAGTTAAACGCTTATTAGAATCAACTGGGATTCATAATGAAGTTGAGATTGATTATAACCCAGACGGGATAACGATGATGATGCAAACGGACGTCGAAGGTTTAGATTGTTGTCATTTAGAAATGGATTTGAGATGGTAAGTAAAAACAAGGTAAGAAGAGTTGTTTCTTACCTTGTTTTAGACCTTTATTAAAAACTTTTAGACCCTTATTGAGTATATTCAGACCAAGTTTTTGAATTATTGGCCGCGAATCTTGTCGAAACATAATCATTTTTTATAATTTCAGACCTTTTTTATCGGCTCACCTCAACTTTCCTAACCGTATAACCGTCCATTTCTTTTACTTCAAAATGTACATTCTGGTATTGAACCGTATCGCCCTGTTTTAAATCATGTTTCTCCGTTAACAGCCAGCCCCCTACCGTGTCGACATCCACCGCTTCAATGTCCAAGTCAAACCAATCATTGATCTCACTCACTAACGCGCGACCGTCAACAATATAGACATTTCGCTCGATCTCCACGAACATGACTTCTTCTTCCTCATCGAATTCATCTTGAATGTCACCGACAATCTCTTCTAAAATATCCTCTACCGTAACAATTCCTGATGTCCCTCCGTACTCGTCAACTAAAACAGCCATATGGATATGTTCAACTTGCATCTTCTTAAGTAATTCTTCTATTGGGATTGTTTCAATCACTCTAATAACTGGCCTAACAAATGGCTCAATTGTTTCATATTCAAAATCTTGTATATCTAAAAAATTCGTTAGCACGCGTTTCACATTAATCATTCCTACGATATGATCGTGATCTCCTTCTATTACTGGATAACGCGTAAAGGTCACATCCCGAACTCGATTTAAAAATTCCTGTATCGTTGCATCAATTTCAAATGCCTCTATTTGCATTCGTGGAACCATGATTTCTTTGGCCAATCGATTATCAAACTCAAAAATCCGATTCACGTATTTATATTCCGCCTGATTAATTTCACCACTCTGATAGCTTTCAGAGAGAATAATACGCAATTCTTCTTCAGAATGTGCAATTTCATGTTCAGATGCGGGAGAAACGCCAAACATACGTGTTAGCAATCTTGCAGATCCATTTAATAGCCAAATGAATGGAAACATTAATCGGTAGAACCAAATTAATGGACGCGCTGTAAAGAGAGCTACTTTTTCGGTTAGTTGAATCGCAAACGTCTTCGGAGCAAGCTCACCAATCACAACGTGTAAAAACGTAATGATAATAAAAGCAAAAATAAACGACAAAAAGTGTGATAGTGACGTCGGAATTTCGATGTAATGAAAAACAGGTCTAAGTAATCGTTCAACGGTTGGCTCACCAATCCAACCTAAACCTAGTGCTGTAATGGTGATCCCAAGCTGACAAGCTGATAAATAAGCGTCTAACTCATCCACTATTTTTTGAGTTGCAATAGCACGTTTATCGCCCTGTTCAACTAAGTGTTCGACTTTACTACTTCTCACCTTCACAATTGCGAACTCCGATGCTACAAAAAAAGCCGTTAAGGCGATTAATAATATGATTAAAAGAATATATCCGATCGTCTCTCCAGTCATACCTGTCACTCTCCTGCTGTCTTCACCACTAGCTTTCCCTATAATTGTTTCCTTTATCAACCAAATGATGTGATATACTTTTAGTAATATGATTTAAGAAAGGTGGTTTTAATATGAGTCAAGTTCAGGAAATGAAAGACGTTTTGTATCATGAAATGGAAGTTGCGATTCGTTCTACGCAAAATTTATTGATGAAAGTATTTGAGGATCACTGGACTTATCAACCGCAGGAAAACATGCGAACACTTAAGGAGTTAGCCACGCACCTTGTATCGATCCCTGCGATTGATTTATACATTATGCAAGAAGAATCTCACGAAACGATACAACAACTAGAGGCTAAATATGAGGCATTAACTACAGCGGATGACATGTGCGTAGCATTTGAAGATGGTTATAATAAATTAAAAGAATATATGAATACACTATCAGACGATGATTTTTTACATAAAACAACGAAAGCATTCTATATGGAGAAGGGGCAAAGTCAGGCGCAATGGCTTATGGAAGTGATGACTCATATGTTCCACCATCGCGCTCAATTGTTCAATTATTTAAAGCAATTAGAATATGATGTTAGTATGTTCGACTTATACGTATAAGAGGGATTAGTCTATGATTTACTTATTTATTTTAGTGGGTTTTTTCGTCGTATCCATTTTAATTCACTACATTCAAAATGGATTAAATGTCAAACGAGATTATAATGTCTCAATCTTTGGGGGCATTTTAGTATTAAGTATTTTTGCTTTTATCATTGGGTACTTTTTTGACTTTAAGTACCATTTATTTTTCATGGGTTACGGGACGCTATTTTTCATCGGATCTTTAATTAGCCTTGCGGTGTCATATTGGTATAATCACTTAAGCTAAAACCCACTGTAAGAATCACGATGGAAACGGCCGTTTGCTTGATACAAGTATTTCTCAGGGACAGCCTGTTCAATTAACGGAAAAAGTTCGCGCTCTTCTAACCTGATGTGTTGATCTAAAATTTCGCCAAGTTCTCGCATTTTTTCATGTTGAGTCACACCTTTTTCTCGAAGGTCGTAAATGAGACTGCGAATTTGAACATGTTGATAAAGCATTTCTTTAACTAAATCAACTTCTACAGAATCAGCATGTTCTAGATACAACGGAACTAAGACCTCTTCTTCATCACGAAAATGATCGCGGCCATCGTTCTCCCAAAAATCTATCATGTCACGTACAAGCTGCTTAAACGTTTTATCACTTTTTTCAGTCCCTGACCGCTTCATCTCCAATGCCATGACTAGCGCATGATGATGGTGATGTGATAGCGGATTCAACGCTTCGTGTCGCTTCATCCAACCACTCCTTTCTTAAAGGTTATAGGACTGACTCAAAATGAGCCAGTCCTTAAGAGAATTTAGCTTACAACTAGTGTCGTAACCATATCTGCATGACCTGGGCCACACATGATACTACAGCGAATCGTATATTCACCTGGTTCTAGATTAACCGTTTTAGAGCCGTCTCCGTCAATTTCAAAACCAGATACACCATCAATTGTAATTCCGTGCATACCTTCTACGTTCTTAAGTTCAACCGTCACATCGCCAGATTCTGCTTGATACTCATCTTGATTAAACTCAAAATTTGAGGCTTCTAATGTTATTTTATTCGAAGGATCCGCTTGTGTATGATTTTCTTCATTCGACCCTTCATCTCCTCCACAAGCTGCTAAAAACATTATAAACACCACTAGCATCCCCAATAACCATTTCTTCATGTTCATCATCTCCCATTTATATTTTTAAGCGCCTACCAGAACTTAAATCCTTTTGATCCTGGTGGGGCGTTTTGAATAATATCAATAATTGGAATGGTGTAGGCAAATAAGATTAACGCAAAGGCTATTCCTATCCAGACCTTCCAATTTTCTAAAATCGCTGGTGGTTGAATAGATTCATCCGCTTCTTCGCCGATCGGAAATTCTTCCTGACCTTTTGGCGCAAAGAATGATAGATTAATCATTAGTGTTAAGTAAAGAATTAGTGAGATGAATAATAGTGATCCACCAACTGCCATGGCTGTTTCATAAGCTCCCCAGCTGGTTGCGACTGAGTGATCAAAATACGTTGTCACTTGAGTTCTTCTTGGATTTCCAAGTAACCCTGAGAAGTGCATTGCACCAGACATAATCAACATGCCGACAACCCAAAGGACAGATTGATAAATGGCTAATCCATTTAATTGTTTGGTTAGTACCCTTCCTTTTAGATGCGGTATTAACCAGTAACTAATTCCGAAAAATGTTAAGGCTACTGTTGCACCAATCGTTAAATGAAAATGCCCTGTGACCCATATGGTATTATGAACAACCTGGTTCATTTGGTTACTGGCATTGATAATGCCACCTGCTCCTGCTGGTATGAAAATAGCCATTCCCATAAATGGAGCTAAAAATCGAACATCTTTCCATGGAAGTTTTTTAACCCAACCGAAAAGCCCTTTTCCACCTAAACTTCGACCCCTCATTTCAAACGTTGCAAATAAGGCGAAAGCAGTCATGAGTGATGGAATGATCACCGCAAATGTTAAGACAACTTGGATAAACTTCCATTCGTGACTAATACCTGGCTCAAGTAATTGGTGGTGGAACCCAACTGGTATTGAAAATAGAATAAAGAGCAAGAATGCTAAACGTGCTAAAGAGTCACTAAAGATTTTTCCTCCGATAATCTTTGGAACAATCACATACCATGCCATGTATGCCGGTAATAACCAGAAATACACGAGTGGGTGCCCAAAGTACCAGAATAACGTACGGCTTAAGGCGATATTGATCTCATCCACCCATCCAATTGACCATGGTATAAACTGTAGAACAACCGTTGCGACGACTCCAATGGTTGCGATTAACCAAAGGACTAATGTGGCAACTGCCATAAAGACAATAAGCGGACTTTTTTCACCTTTATGTTGTTTACGCCAATCATTATATTGTTTAATAATTGCAAACGATCCAAAGTACGTACCGACGATAATTAATGCTAAAGCAATATAAAACAGAGGATGTGCCTCAAGTGGTGCGTAAAATGTATAGAGAACTGTTGCTTCCCCTAACATAATAATGATGACACCTAAAACCATTCCGACAGTCATCATCCAAAAACCAATCCAGGCTGCACGTCGCTTGCCACAACTGAGTTCACCTGTGGTTCTTACGACACTTGCATATAGAAATCCAAAGATGAAAAATGTCGTAAAAACAATCGCCATCAAGACACCGTGAGCGGTTAAGATTTGATAATAATTTAAAGAAGATGGTAATGTAATCATTTCACTTCTGACTAAGGTTTGTAGTAATCCAAATAATCCACCAATAGCAATGGCTGTAAATGCGATGTAAAAATGCGCCATACTCAAACGACTATCTAACTTGTTCATTTACTTCACCTCCAAAGAAGCACTCATCATGTGGTGACCAACCCCGCAATATTCATTGCAGAGAATGAGGTATTCACCTTTTTCATTAAACTTATAGGTCATGGAATTCACATGCCCTGGCGTTACCATCATATTGACGCGTGTTCCTGCTATTTCAAATCCGTGAACGACGTCAACGGAGGTTACGATGAATTTGACGGTAGCCCCTTGTGGAATTTCAATTTCATGGGGTGTGAAACCAAATGACTCGAGAACCATGACTAATTCGTATTCATTATCACCAATTTGTTTTAAACCTGGTTCATCAAATGGTTCTGTTTCGTGAACTTTTTCAGGATCAAGTTTTGTTAAATCACTAGGTGGTGCATGACCTGATGCAAATGCTTGGTAGCCTACAGTGGATAAAAAGGCAATTAATGTTACAACTCCAATGATTAACCAAACCTTCTCAAGCTTGTGCATATGCATTTAAACCCCTCCTTTGGTTTATCTCGTAATAAAAAGATAATAAATCGACAACCAAGACCCCACTATGAATGCGCCGACGATTAAAACCGATATAAATGCTCCATACAACTTCTCTTCACTTTGCTTCTGGCGTTTCATTGGCAGCCCTCCTTATCTCTTTTTCTACTTTTATTGTATTGGTAACTTCTTCTAAACTTTGTGATTTAAATCACAAAGTTAGATGTTTTTGTTGACGAAAATGTGAAGTATTTCACAAATAGAAATTAAAAATAACACCTGACATTCGCCAGGCGTTATTGATTCCAATATTGGTTTAATTTTTCAACGTCTAAGATATGTATTTCTTTACGATTATAGTCCATAACATTTTCTTTTTTTAGCCGGTTAAAGGCTCGGTTAACGGTTTCGCGTGACACACCGATCATACTAGCTAGTTCAGCATTTGTGATCGGCAATTGTAAATAAATCTCCCCTGTTGATTTTTTTATGCCTAACTCATTCGTAAACCGAATGAGCATCATCACAATTCGATGGAACACATCTTGTGATTGAATAGCCTGAAGCCTGTCTTGTAAGTCTAGTAACTTCTCGCCTATGACTTTCATTACCTTAATCGCCATGTTTGGTTTTTCTAATAACAGTAACTCAAACTCGTCAATTGGAACAGATACGATTTTTGCTTCTGTTAAAGTTATAGCCGTTGCTGGATTAGGGGTTTCATCAAAAAATCCGACATGCGGAAACATTTCATCTGAATGTAGGATATTAATGATTTGCTCATCACCTTCTGAACTAACTTTAAAAATTTTCACAAGTCCTGACCGAATAAAGTATACCGAATGACGTGGTGCATTCTGATGAAATAAAATCTCTCCTTGGTCTATGTCTCGCTCTAAAGAAATATTTCTCAATCTTTGTAACTCATCATGACTTAAATCACGAAAAATCGGAAATTGTCCAAAAAACGACTCTGATTGGAACATTAGCTACCCCCCCTTATCGTTTTAGTTTCTTTAGTTGCATTAACCAATCGAATCGCGTCGGTAGGCTCCAACTGTAAATGACAGACAACATTCTTAATACAACAATACAAATGATTAAAACGATAAATTGCCACATGGTATCAGCGATTCCGAATCCAATGGCTAAGGCACCAAAAACTGCCCACAGTGCATAGATTTCTTGATGAAGAACGAGTGGCTTCCGACTCGCAAGTAAGTCTCGGATCATACCGCCCCCTGTACCAGTCAGAACACCTGCAACAATTATGGCACTCAGTGGGTAACCGGCCATTTTAGCGAAAAGTGCACCTTGTACAGCAAACGATGCGAGGCCAATCGCATCAAAGAAGACTCCCCAAAGTCTCTTAAACCCAAGCACCCAATGGAACGGGATAAAAAAGATAAGTGTCATTGTGATAAATGCGATGGTGAATAACATATTTTGATTCCAAATATCTGAAATCGGCAAACCAAGTAAAACGTGACGAATAATACCGCCACCAAACGCCGTTACAAACCCCAATAAATAAACACCAAATAAATCATATTCTTCTTCTAACGCCACGATGGCTCCACTAATCGCAAAAGCCATCGTCCCGATAATGTTTAATATATCCCACGTCACGCCATCACCCCCATTTACATCACAATTATCATAACAAAATTTGGCTCGGAAATGATAGGTAAATAAAAAATAACCCGCAGTAAGCGAGTTATGAACCTTTTAACATTTTTCTCATCGTATTTATGTTCGTTAAATGCATCGCTTCATGTGCTGTAAAAAATTCAAGCGCTTCAGCTACTGTTTTCATCCCTATAAAGTCCTCGGGGAGTGGCTGATCTAACTTTCCTAACACTCGGGCTTCAAGCTCTTCCGATTGCTTTTGTAGTTGTTTTAAAATATCTTCTTTATTTGGTGGGGTATCAGTCCAATCTTCAGGACTTGTCCCACGATCAAAGTAATCCAAATATACTTGTGGAAGTGTTGTCTCTTCATTTAAGACCCAAGCTAACTTGGAATCTAAGTTTGCCACGAGATGCCCTGCATTCCACCTAATATTATTACGAAATGGCTCTGGTATTTCGTCAAAACGCTCCTCAGGAATCTTCTCAACGAGCCCAACCACCCAACTTCGCCAAGTTTTAAAGTGTTGAAGTATAGCTTCTTCTGTTAAAACTGCTTTTTCAGTCATTTCAATTTCCCCCTCTCATTATAATTTTTCTATAAAAAGCACAAATCTCCTGCTAGTTGAATTTTTGTGCTAAGTTATTTGATTTATGCGCTACTTTTTCTCATATATGCGCCGCTTTTTCGGATTTATGCGACTCGAAACTTGTCGAACGTTACTAAATTTCAAATTTATGCGCCCTTTTTGGGTGCTTTATGCGGTCTTTTCATTAAAAGAGACTGAACAAATTGCATTTGTCCAGTCTCTTTGAATTTAATCTAAGATTCGATTGTTTTCATCGACATTACTGACACGGTTCTCTTCACGAGCTTCATATTTGGAAACGAAGCCATCACCTCTACATACAGTGCAGGTGTAATGCCATTCTTCGTCGTCCATTAAAAGGCCGCTACCTTCACAAGCTTTACATCGGTGTTCTTGAGATCCCATTTAAACCCCACTTTCTTGTTTGTTCTTAATCCAATTAATCACTCCACCTTCTAGTATTATGTCCAGATGACGGCTTGTTAAACTGTGTTTAACTTTAATTTTTTCATCTTTACCTTTAATACCGACTTCAAATTCGTTTCCGTTTTGAATCTTGTCACGAACATTTTCGAACTCTAAAACATCACCTGATTCTAGTTTGTCAAAATCACTTTCGTCCGCAAATGTTAGTGGTAACACACCGAAGTTAATTAAGTTTTGTAAATGAATACGAGCAAAGTCTTTTACAATAACGGCTTTTAATCCTAAATAACGTGGGGCTAAAGCAGCGTGTTCACGGGATGAACCTTGACCGTAGTTATAGCCACCAACTAGCGAATGACCGCCTTCATCACGCTGTTTCATTGCACGTTCATAATACGTGTCATCTACAATTTCAAACGTGAATGTACTAATCTTTTGTAAATTACTACGGTATGGAAGTACGCGTGAACCACCAGCTAAAATTTCATCAGTTGAAATGTTATCACCCATTTTAAGTAACACTGGAACCTCAAAACTGTCTTCAATTGGTGCTAATTCAGGGATTGAGCTAATATTCGGCCCTTTTTCTAACCCCACATTTAACCCTTCAGCAGGATCAATTGGTTCTTCTAGCATGCCTTTATTTTTCTCAAAATCAATTTTCGGCTCTTTAATCGATGGGTAATTCATTTCTAGTGTCCTTGGATCTGTAATCACACCTGTTAACGCTGAAGCTGCTGCCGTTTCCGGACTACACAAAAAGACGCTATCCTCTTTCGTACCCGAGCGTCCAGGGAAGTTACGTGGCGTCGTTCTTAAACTATTTCGGCCTGAAGCAGGTGCCTGCCCCATACCTATGCATCCGTTACAACCTGCTTGGTGCAGTCGAGCTCCAGAACCTAATAGACTTGCGATATGACCTTCATCAACTAACTGGGTTAAGATTTGGCGTGATGATGGGTTAATGTCGAATGACACACCATTGGCAATGCTTTTACCTTTAACAATCTCAGCTGCAATCGCAAAATCACGATAGCCAGGGTTTGCTGAAGATCCTACATAAGATTGATAAATGGTTTCGCCAGCAACTTCGCTTACTGGAACAACATTTCCTGGGCTTGATGGCTTCGCGATTAATGGTTCAAGCTCAGATAAGTCAATTTCTTCATGAAGATCGTAAGTCGCTCCACGGTCAGCTGAAATTTCTTGCCAGTCTTCCTCACGACCTTGTTCCTTTAAGAAGCGCTTAACCTCTTTATCCGACGGGAACACAGTCGCTGTGGCACCTAATTCAGCCCCCATATTCGCAATGACGTGACGATCCATAGCAGAGAGATTCTTTACGCCTGGACCATAGTACTCAATGATCTTGCCCACGCCGCCTTTAACATCGTGACGACGAAGCATTTCTAGAATGACATCTTTAGCACTAACCCAATCTGGTAACTTGCCTGTTAATTTAACACCCCAAACTTGCGGCATTTTCACATAAAAAGGCTCACCAGCTATAGCCATTGCAACATCGATACCACCAGCACCCATTGCTAACATGCCCATACAACCGTTAGCACATGTGTGACTGTCTGAACCTAATAATGTTCTTCCTGGTCTAGCTAGCCTCTGCATATGAACAGGGTGGCTTACCCCATTACCAGGTCGACTAAAATACATACCGAATTTTTTAGCTGCGCTGCGCAAGAACAAGTGATCATCTGGGTTACGATGGTCATCCTGAATCAAGTTATGGTCCACATACTGAGCAGAAGCCTCAGTTTGTGCTTGCTTTACGTTCATCGCTTCTAACTCAAGCATGACCATAGTACCTGTTGCATCTTGCGTTAAGGTTTGATCAATCTTCAAGCCAATCTCTGTACCTGGTTCCATTTCACCTGAAACTAAATGCTCTTTAATTAATTTCTGAGCTACGTTTAATTTCATTTTAAAACCCCTTTCCAAATGTCCGTACATATCCACGTTATATTATACGTTTCTATGTAAAATTTACCCTAAAAACTGTCTATTCAAACACGATTGGTTTTGATAACAATGCTTATTTTGTGCAAAACAACAGAATTTACACTGAAAAATAGTGATATTGTAGCATTTTACTCAAAAGTGTTTACGAACATATGTTCGTGTTTTATAATATGGACAAGCGAACAGTTCTTGGTATAATTTGGAGGTGTTACATCATGGAAGGTTATGGATATGTCTTAATTCTGTTTGCATTTGGGTCGTTCATTATTGGGCTAATCTCCCTGATTGTACAAATCATTATGGCCATTAATAAGAAAAAATGAACATACTAAATCTTTTTATAAAAACCCGTTGCGGATCCTTTAAAACCATTTCGTTCATAAAAATGATGGGCTTTTTGTCGTTCTGGTCGATTGCCACTGTTCAGATTGATCATTTGGCAACCTTGACTTTTAGCCCATTCCTCTGCTGCATTAAGAAGTTTTTTGCCTATACCATGCCCACGCTCAGATGAGTCTACAACCATTGTGATGATACGAACATAAGGGGCATCATGTTCAAATCTCATTGCTTTTAACATTCCGACCATTCCTAATAACGTACCATTGTGTTCAAAAACTAACGTATGATAATCCGGATGACGATCAATCGCTTCATACCGTTGCTTCATGGTTTCAGCATCTGTTGGATAGCCCAGTTCACTCATTAATTTAGTTAATTCCTCTACATCAGACAAATTTGCTTCTCGAATCATATTTTTACCTCTTTTCTAAGTGGTGTCGTTTATAATTGATTTCTAGAATTGTTTAAAATGTCCTGCTGTTAAATTCAATCAAACGATTGTTTAATTCTTGAACATTAATGTAGACAAGGTTTTCACAACTTTAATCAAACGTTTGATTGATAAATTTCACAAACTTGAAAACTCACATAATCAAGGATAAATTAGAATAAATATTATTACTTAATCTTAAGACATAAGGAGTGTCACTATGAAACGTCTTGCTGTTTTTTGTGGCTCTAGAGATGGAACGAATGATCATTATCGAAACACTGCCAAAAGGTTTGGGGAATTACTTGCGCAACATGATATTGAAATTGTCTATGGAGGAGCCATTGTTGGACTGATGGGAGCTGTAGCAGAAGGAGCTCTCGAGCATGATGGTAAAGTCATTGGTATCATTCCTGAACGCCTGAAAACTGTAGAAATTATGCACCCTGATGTTACGGAAATGCATGTTGTCGAAACAATGCATGAAAGAAAAGCCAAGATTGCAGAATTGGCAGATGGATTTGTCGCTTTACCAGGTGGTGCGGGAACAATGGAAGAATGGTTTGAAGTCTTTACCTGGGCACAAATTGGTTATCACCAAAAACCATGTGCTTTATTAAATATTAATGGCTATTACACACCCTTAATAGAGCTGTTTGACCATATGATCTCAGAGGGATTTGCCGATCCACATTATAAAGAATTCATTATGATGGAAGAAGAACCTGAAGACTTAATCGATCGTCTTAGATTATTTTCGAATTAAAAAGGAGCGACTTTCTTACGAAAATCGCTCCTCTACTCTATTTTTCTTCAACTTGAACCTTCATTAAATATACGACTCGATTGTTGTTAAGTATTTGATCGACATCATCATACGCTTTAATACTGTTCTCATTATTACTTTGGTTAAATACAGCAATGGTATATTCCTGACTTTTTTCTAGATCAATCGAACCATCAATTAAAAAGCCGTGAGATATCGGGTTGCTATTTATATTTGATTCGAATTTATTACTACCTGTAGTACTACCTGACTCATCAAAATCATAGAGTCTCATATCCAACAAGTCAGCTTGAGGATCGACGATAAACCACCCGATAGTTCTGTTAGCATGCTTGATGTTTTCATCTACCGTCCTAAAATGTTTACTATCAGGATTAAATAACTCACCTTCATGATAGCGTTCAATCCACACATCTAATTTAGTATTCTCAGGATCTTGAAACGTCAAGTCAAATTCCATCACTGGACCTAGAGCCAGACGTTTTGTACTTTTAGCCGTATTCGATTCTTCTAAAGGCTCAAGCGTTACAAACGCGTCGTCAGCACTCGCCTCAGGACTACACGCAATTAAGGTTAATAAACTTAATAAAAGAACATACTTTCTCACATAACTCCCCCAAAACTATTCTTCTAGCGCTTCATCAACTGCTGCTTTTACATGAATTTCTGTTGTATCAAACACTGGCAATTCCATATCATTCTGTTGTATTAATAAACCTATTTCCGTACAACCAAGAATAATCCCTTCCGCACCTTGGCTCACAAGGTCTTGAATAACTTTTAAATAATATTCTTTTGACGAATCTTTAGTTTCACCATATACTAATTCATCAAATATAATCTTATTAACTTTTTGTCGATCATCCTCATTCGGCACAACAACATCAATGTCTGATGAATCAATACGTTCTTTATAAAAATCTTGTTCCATAGTGTATTTAGTACCAATTAAACCTACTTTATTTAACTCTTTTTGATTAATTGACTGAACGGTTGCATCTACAATGTGTAAAATCGGAATTGTAATGCGCTCCTCAATAATCTCGACTACCTTATGCATGGTATTGGTAGCCAGTATAATAAAGTCGGCACCTGCTAACTCTAATGACCGAGCGGCATACCATAATGCATCTCCAGCTTTCCACCAGTCACCTTGTGTTTGCCACTTTTCAATTTCAGCAAAATCAACACTGTAAATAATACACTGCGCAGAATGTAATCCGCCTAATTCTTCTTGAACTTTTTCGTTTAATAAACGGTAGTAAGTGGCTGTTGACTCCCAACTCATACCACCAATGATCCCGATTGTTTTCATGATTCACCTCTCCTCGACATTTCCCGGGAAATATCAACAATTTACAACTCTAATTCTGTAGAATTAACTAACTGTATACCGTAATTTTCTACTAATGAATTCCAAGCTTTTTCATTGATCTCTTCAAATCCGGGTATACAACTCATGCCATCTTTTAAAACATAAATGTTCTGTAACCATTGTATATCATTAGAAAAGTGCTCTGCAATTTGTCGAACTGACTCATAAACACAATGTGATTCAGCTTCACCCGCTATAACAACTTGATCAAATTCACGTATATAGTTTAAGAGGTTGTAATCAGTTTGATCTTCTTGACTATACTCAGGCTCAATAATACCGTATTTTTCGCTAAGTGGATCCTGTCCTTTCACGACCTTCTTCACTTCAGTATCTCGAGCAACTGAATGAAAATGTGCTATTTTAGAAAACTGGCTTTCTAGTGCTGCACCCGGTGTGCCCTTAACACAATGGTAAGGCCAAATGCATAACTTTTGTCTGCCTATTTCTTCAATCTGACGAACATATTCAACACTTTCTTCCTTATGAGCAACCGGAATCCATTTTCCATTTTCCACATCTTCAGCTGTAATAATCGTTAATGGTTCTGGGTGTTTCCCTTCTGAATCCACCCACCAACTTGGGTGAAAGATTTGATTCAATTCGTGAGTATCTAATGATACAGCAATGCTTGTTATTTTTTCTAAATTATTATAAATAAATTTAGTGATTCGTTCTAGGTCCTTATGTGCTCCAGGCACTCCTAATGCCCCTTCTTCCATAAAGTCATTTTGAATATCAATCCCTAGAAAGAGCACTTTTTTATTATCATTCTTAGCTGGTTCTACTTCTTCTTCAATTGCTTGTTTTACCACTTCATTTAGATTGACTTTCTCATATGTACCTATCTTCGCTACATTCACAATCTCATTATAAGATGTGTTTAACATGTTTCATCCCCTCCTATTTTTATTATAAACGATGTTAATCATTCTTTCATTTTATAAAAAAAATTCTTGACCCTTACGTAACGTGATGGTTTAACTTAGAGATTGAGGTGATGATATGTATCAAGTCAAAGACGTTTCAGAAATCACAGGTGTTAGTGTGCGCACACTACATCATTATGACAAAATCGGACTTTTAAAACCTAATCGTGTTAATGAAAATGGTTACCGTCTCTACAACGATAATCACTTAAATCAATTACAACAGATTTTATTTTTTAAAGAGCTTGATTTTTCCTTACAGCAAATAAAAGAAATTATGTTAGATGACGATTTCGATGAAGCTGAAGCACTAATAAACCATCGAGAACTCTTAGAAAAACGTAAACATCGCCTCGAACAATTAATTCAGACGATTGATGAGACTTACAATTCTTTAAAGGAGGATCAACAAATGAGTAAAAAGAAAATGTTTGAAGGCTTTAATATGGGTGACATACGTGAGCATGAAAATAAATATAAAGACGAAGTAAAAGAAAAATATGGCCATACAGATGCTTATAAACAATCTCAGGAGCGAACAGCAAAGTATACTGAACAAGATTGGAAAACGATTCAAGAGAAATCTAATAGTATTTATAGCCGATTAGCAGAATTAATGGAACATGACCCTTCCCACAATGATGTTCAAAACGTTATAGGTGAATGGCATTCATTAATAAATGATTATTTTTACGAATGCCCACGTGAAATGTTTAAAGGACTTGGGGACATGTATGTCAGCGATGAACGATTTACAAAGAATATCGATCAATACGGGCAAGGATTAGCTAAATTTATGCGTGATGCAATGTATATCTATGCAGATTCCTAATTCCCATCAGTAAAGTTTTTACAATCTAGTAGGATTAACTCATGTTTTTATCGAATAAACATATTATCAAATGATAAATGTTTAGGGAGAGGATATGATGAATAACCACGAAATTGATTACGAACTTCATGGAGATGACATGCAGTTCGTCGAAGTTGAGCTTGACCCTGATGAAACGGTCATTGCAGAGGCTGGAAGTTTAATGATGATGGATGATGGTATTGAGATGGAGACGATTTTTGGAGATGGTTCAGAGAGCCAAGGTGGATTTATGGGCAAATTACTTGGGGCTGGTAAACGAGTCATTACGGGCGAAAGTTTATTTATGACTGCTTTTACTAATTCAGATTCAGGTAAAAAACATGTTTCTTTTGCCTCACCTTATCCCGGTAAAATTGTACCAATGGACTTAAGTGAACTAGACGGTAAAATCATTTGTCAAAAAGATGCATTTCTTGCCGCTGCTAAAGGTGTGTCAGTTGGTATTGACTTTCAGAAGAAAATTGGCGCTGGCTTTTTCGGTGGGGAAGGCTTTATCATGCAAAAATTAGAAGGCGACGGAATGGCATTTGTCCACGCAGGCGGAACGATTTACCGTAAAGATTTAGAGCCCGGTGAAACACTTCGGGTGGACACAGGTTGTTTAGTAGCCCTATCGAAAGATGTTGATTATGACATTCAATTTGTCGGAGGGATTAAAACAGCATTATTTGGTGGAGAAGGATTATTTTTTGCAACTTTAAAGGGACCAGGATCAGTTTGGGTTCAATCGCTACCATTTAGCCGCCTAGCAAGCCGAATTTTTGCAGCGACACCTGAACAAGGTGGCGAACAAAAAGGAGAAGGAAGTATCACCCAGGGACTATTTGATATGTTCGGAGGCGATAGAAGATAAACTTCCATTAATAACTAATAAAATCATTTCATTTTCACATACTAATCACAACTTTAATAATGAGGTGATGGTATGGGAAAAGACGAACACAAGCGAAAAAGTAAGAACCGAATGGCACAAACGCCGAAAAACCAACTTCGAGCCCATGATGTTGAATTTTCAGAGTCAATGGCTGACCAAGAAGATCTTGAGGCTCAAGCAAGAGCACGAGCAGCTGATACCAGAATTAAAAATCAAAAGCGTTAAAAAAGAAAAATGCGTCCGCGGACGCATTTTTCACTTTAATCTTATATTTCTTGTCTTTTAAGTCTTAACGCATTCGACACGACGGAGACTGAGCTAAAGGCCATTGCAGCGCCTGCTACCCATGGAGCGAGTAACCCAATCGCTGCAACTGGAATGCCTGCACTATTATAAGCGAGCGCCCAGAATAAGTTCTGTCGAATATTACGCATCGTTTTCTGGCTTAATTTAATCGCTTGTGCGATATTCGATAAATCGCCACCAACTAGTGTCACATCCGCTGCTTCGATTGCAACATCCGTTCCTGTACCGATTGCCATACCAATGTCTGCAATCGCAAGAGCCGGCGCATCATTAATACCGTCTCCTACCATCGCGACTTTCTTGCCTTTTTTCTGTAATTCTGATACTTTGTCAGCTTTGTTTTCTGGTAGAACTTCTGCAAAAACGTGAGATTCTGATATGCCGACTTCTTTTGCCACAGCTTGAGCTGTTCGGGTATTATCACCTGTCATCATATAGACTTCAATTCCAAGGTTTTTCAGTTCTTCGATGGCTTTTTTCGATGTTGGCTTGACTGTGTCTGCAATGCCAATTGTAAATCTTAACTCACCATCAATCGCAGCCAATACAGCCGTTTTACCTTCTCGTTCAAACTCTTGTAATTTATCTTCAACAAGTTCTGTATTAATGCCTTGCTCAACCATTAACTTACGAGTTCCAACTAAAACTTGATGCTGATCAATTTGCGCCTGGATTCCGTGGCCAGAGACCGCTTCAAATGAATCCGGGTCTTCAACTTCATAGTCATGCTCCGTCGCATAAGCCATAACCGCTTCTGCGAGTGGATGCTCAGAACGCTTCTCTGCTGCGGCTACTAAGGCAAAATCATTATTAGAGCCTGAAACCGTCATGACATTCGTCACTCTTGGCTTACCTTCTGTAATCGTACCAGTTTTATCTAGCAACACCGCTTCAATGGCTTGCGTTCCTTCGAGGTATTCACCGCCTTTAAATAAAATGCCTTTTTCAGCACCTCGACCAGAACCAACCATAATTGATGTTGGCGTTGCAAGCCCTAATGCACATGGACACGCAATGACTAGAACAGCAATTGATGCTTCTAATGCTGATGACCATACACCAGGGTCTACAAACATAAACCACACAGCAAACGTCACAACAGCAATCGCAACCACAATTGGAACGAAAACCCCTGAAATACGGTCAGCCATACGCTGAATCGGCGCTTTTGATCCTTGGGCTTCTTCAACGATCTTTATAATCCCAGCGAGCGCGGTATCTTTTCCAACTTTTTTCGCTGTTAGCGTAATCGTTCCATTTTTATTAATCGTAGAACCAATCACCGCATCGTTTTCACCTTTATCAACTGGAATAGATTCCCCTGTAATCATGGATTCATCAATTGATGTTGACCCTTGAATGACTTCACCATCAACCGGAATCTTCTCACCAGGTTTAACGATAATATGATCGCCAACTTGAACTTGCTCAACCGGGATACGCTCTTCTTTTCCATCCCGTAAAACTGTTGCTTCTTTGGCTTGAAGCTTGAGCAAGTTTGTAATAGCTGCTGTCGTACGCCCTTTCGCTAATGCTTCAATATATTTACCTAATATAATTAACGTAATTAAAATCGCACTTGTCTCAAAGTAAAGGTCTGCATGTTGAATGGCACCAGTTTGCCACAAAATAGCCTGAACAACACTGTAGAAATAAGCAGCTGACGTCCCTAATGCAACTAACAAATCCATATTGGCGCTTTTATTAACTAAGGCCCGATAAGCACCTGTATAGAAAGGCCAACCGACGTAAAATTGAACGACCGTTGCTAAAACAAACTGCGTCCATGGATATTCTATAAACCCTGGAGCAGATAACCCAAGATCAAACGGCATGTGCCCTAACATCGTTAATAATAATGGAAATGATAATATAGCAGAGAAAATAAATAAGTGTCTTTTATTTCGAATCTCTTTTTCTTTATGAGATTCTTTTTCCTCCTGGTCTTGTTTAACAACTGCCTCATAGCCTAGTTTTTTAACTTTCTCTAATACATCATCTATTGATACTACCCCTGGGGTGTATTCAACCGTTCCAGATTCTGTCGCCAAATTAATATTCGCTTCAGAGATACCCTCCATCTTAGAAAGGCCTTTTTCAATGCGAGTTGAACATGCTGCACATGTCATACCACGTATATCAAGTTCGACTTTTTCTTCTTGAACGCCGTAGCCTAATTTATTAATCCGATCAATTACTTCATGAACCGTTGCCTGGTTTTCATCATAAGAAACTGAAGCTTTTTCCATTGAAAGGTTCACATTAGCTTCAACACCGTCCATCTTGTTCAGCACTTTTTCAATTCGCGTTGAGCAAGCTGAACACGTCATGCCGGTTACATCGAGTTGGGTTTGCTTTTGATCCTTTTCTTCCGTTGCCACTATGATACCCCCTTCCTATTTTGAGTACTGCTTGATGACTTTCATTAACTCATCCATGTACTCATCACCGTTACCTTCTTTCACGGCATTCGTAACACACATCTTTGCGTGACGCTCTAGCATTTGGTAGCCCACTTTATCTAATGCCGCTTTGACAGCTGAAATCTGCACTAAAACATCTACGCAATAACGATCTTCTTCTACCATTTTTTGAAGACCACGTACTTGACCTTCAATTCTTTTCAATCTGTTTGCCATTGCTTCTTTCTCGGAGTTTGTCCTCGGAACAACAGGTTCCTCTTGATCCACCATTTTCACATCTTTTTCGTCCATGACAATGTCACCTCACACCCACTATATACTATACCCGGATACGGTATATTGTTAATCGAAAAATTCCCCGTTCAAAATTCGAACGGGGTAAAATTCGTTATGCTACTACGTCATAACCTTGATCATCAATTGCTTCTTTCATTTGATCAACGGTTACTTTTGATTCATCAAATTTAACATCAACTTTACCTTCACCTAAGTTAACGTTAACCTCTGAAACCCCATCTAATTCGTTTAGAGCACCTTCAACTGAAGATACACAATGTCCACAAGACATACCTTGAACAGTTAGTGTTAAATCCTTCATGAATATAACCCCTTTCTATTTGTTCTGATTATAATATATCATACCCCCGAAAGGTATTCAAATTATATAACTCATTTTTCTTTATAATAATTGAACTCTTGAAGTCCTGCCTATCATATACCCCCTCCAAGCATTTTAATCATATTATGAAAGACAAGCGTATATCTTAGTAAAGTAACAGTTTATTGAAGGGGGCGCACTAATGAGTGTAGTCATTTTTTCAAGCGTGGTTTTACTGATTAATTTGTTAATCATTTTTATTTTTATTCGTCCAAACGGAAAACAGATGGAATCTATGATCACAACCATGGTTTTAACTTCATCTACGGGGTTATCAATTGGTTTTTTTATCTGGTTTTTGTTCAGCGAAAATCACCTAGTAGCTACACTTATCGCAATTGGGTCAGCTGCTTTCATCGGTATGTTTATCGGTATGAAATTTGGGATTAAGTGTCAAGTTGAGGGGTTCTTCTCCGGACTAATGGCATCTATGATGGGGATTATGTTAATTATGATGTTTAATGTTCAGGATAGCGCCTTTTTATTAATGGTTGGACTAGCATTTCTATGTAGTATGACTATCTTTTCAGTAGCTCGGCAATTTGAGTTGCCTTATAAGTTGTTAGTTATTTTGTGCATAACTGTGGTACTCGTATTTGGGTTATTCCCAAAAGAAGTTATAGTTGACCATCACCCTAAACATCATAGTTTCAAAAACCAAATTTTGTTAATATAGAGACAAAAGCTAAAGGGGTGAATGAATTGGAGAGTTTTTCAATTATTGGGATTTTAATTACTTTAATCCCTATTATAATTTGCATTGTAGTCGTTATGTGGATTTTACAAATTCGAGATTATAATCACGAACAGGTTGAACAAAACAAACGCATCATAAAATTGCTTGAAGAACAGAATCACTAATTTATGCGCTTCTTTCTGCGATTTATGCACTACTTTTTTGAATTTATGCGCTTCGAATTCTGTCGAACGCAACAAATTCTTAAATTTATGTGCACTTTTTAAGTCGTTTATGTGGTGTTTGGCGCAGGGGTGATCCCCCTATGCCATCATTTTTTTCTTTTTTCTTTCAAATGAACGAAATTATTAATTTATGCGCTGCTTTCTGCGATTTATGCGCTACTTTTTTGAATTTACGCGCTCCGAATTTTGTCGAATGTAACAAAATCTTAAATTTATGCGCCCTTTTCAGGTGGTTTATGCGCTGTTTGGCACAGGAGATATTCCCCCTGCGCCATTATTCATATTGTTCGTTCTTCTTTTCATGTGAACGAAATCATTAATTTATGCGCTGTTTAGTGCAGGGGTGACCCCTTTATTTTGTTCGATCTACTTTTTCAGATAACATTAGCGATACGAACATGCCTATTCCGATAACTAGAAAAATAGTACTCGATGAGAAAGCGATAAACATCTCACCAGTGGCTAAACCTGATGTGACTCCGACGAAAATTCCAAATAACGAAACACCAACTGCTAAAGCGTACAAAACCGCACGTATGCGATTCATCGCATATTTTCGAGCCGTTTCTCTAGCCAATAGGCTATAAGTTAAAATAGCTCCTCCGATGACAATAAAAATACTCGTTCCTGACTTCGCCGGTGCTGCAACATCCATAAAGTTCATGCTAATCGTCATTAAAAAGCCGAAAACAATTAACATCACACTAATTACAATTCCACCAGTCGAAATCCGATTCGTCATGGAACTATACACTTCACCTTTTGCTTCTTCACGGCCCGCTTCACGCATATCATCAACTAAACCACTTAAGTCACCCATCGAAACCTTTGCTTCTTTGAATGCTTCCTCATCCGACATGCCCTGTTTTTGATAATCTTTAATACGCTCATGCATATTCGTTACCAATTCTTGTTTCAAATCAAACAGTTGCTGACTTTTCCCTACGTCCTTAAATAAATCATCAATATACTTCCTTACTTCATCATTTAGATTCACTCTGATCCCCTCCTGTAATTAATTGATCCAGTACATCTTTTGCAAATAGCCATTCCTCTTTGTTTTGTTGGTACTTTTTCAGACCATCTTCAGTTATTCGGTAATACTTCCGCCTTCCACCTTGCGTCTCGTCTCCCCAATAAGATGTAATAAGGCCTTCTTTTTGTAAACGTCTAAAAGCTGTGTAGAGTGTAGCTTCTTTTAATTCATACTGGTTTTGGCTGAGTTCAATAATTTTTTTGTAGATCTCATATCCATAACTATCTCCTTGTCTCAAAATGTTAAGTATGATGGTCACTGTATGTCCGCGGATTAAGTCTGTTGAAATATTCGTGCTCATATATGCCTCACCTCCTGAAATACATCATATAACATATTACTATTTGTGTCAAAGTAATATGTTATAAAAAATAACCTTTGACTTGTTTTATTAGTCAAAGGTGGTTATAATATAATTAGAAAATTTGCATAAAATAAAGTAACCGCTGGTGCGGACACACCAACGGTTACGTACAATAGCCCTTCAAAGGGGCGGCTCGCATTCGGGATAGTAACTACCCTACAGCTTACCAGGCATGAGGGTGGTTACTTTTTTTGTGACAGCAGTAACACCACAAATGATCCGAACGTCAACATGATCATGAGGGCTTCAAATACCGTCATAGGCATCACCCCCTTTGTTCACCAAATGAGGGGCGAGCCACCACCCTAAAAGCCTTATTGTACACTATTCATTTTAACAAATGTATCTATTAAAATACAGAACATATATTCCTATTATAAAAAGCCCACTAGATTTACTAGTGAGCTTTGACATGATTAATCATCTTCGCGATCTTCATCCTCGTCGTCATCATCTTCGTCTTCTTCATCTTCGTCTTCTTCATCTTCGTCATCATCGTCGTCACGATCGTCTTTGTCTTCTTCATCTTTTTCTTCTAATTTCTCAACTTGTTCTTCTAATTTTTCTAAAGCTTTTTCAGCTTTTTCTTCAGCTTTTTCTTCAGCCTTTTCTGTTTTCCATTCTAACTTTTCTAGAATCTTATCGATTTTTTCTTCGGCTTTATCTAATTTTTTCTCAGCTTTTTCTTCGCTTTCAACCTTTTCTAATTCTCGTTCTAATTCAGACAGAACTTTATCTAACTCACGCTCTGCCTTCTCTGTTGCTTTATCTAATTTCTTAGTTGTTTTCTCTTTTTCTTTATCTAGCTTACGTTCTGTCTTTTCTACTTTCTTAACGACTTCATCTTTTTCTTCTTTTACTTCTTCACTCTCTTGTTCCTCTTGTTCGTTTTCTTCTTCAGATTCCTCATTGTCTTCTTTTGAAGTCTCTTCATTTTGTTTTGTTAGAACGCGTTCAAGTTCATCTTTAGTGTCTTGTGACAATTCATCATTGTTTAATAAATCTTGTAAATTAACCACTTGCTGCTCTTGATTTTCTTCTACTTCCTCTTCGACTTCCGTTACATCTTCACCATCAGATTTTGCTTCTTCAATATTCTTCTTGATTTCTTCTAAATGTTGCTCATACTCTTTGAATAATTCATCCACTTCTTCTTGATGGTCTTTTTCAATTAATTCTTGGATCTCAGCTAGTCTTTCTTCAGCAAATCCATCTTGTAATAATGCCTTAACTGTTTTATCTTCTGTTAATTCATACTCCGCTTGCTCCATGAAGCGACTCATGTCATAAACTTCTGAGTCAGGGCTTACATACGTTTTCTCCTCTTCAGCGTTTACTGTTCCTCCAATTAGCAAAATACTAGCTGTAATAGCAAATATTAATCTTTTCAATACACTCGCCCTTTCTTATTTTTGTAACTCGACAGCTGATTGAAATTCTTCAATGGTCTCTTTTACATCTTCATATACATTTGTTTTAGATAAAAAAGACAAAATTAATGTTTGTTCTTCATCTTGTTCAAGATAAACATCTGTTCTAATGCTTTCTTTATTTTTGGTTTGGTATGAAAAAGACTCTTCTTGTTCTTCTATAACCTCAACATCTCCAGCACCTGCAAGAAGTTCATCTTTAATTTGATTAAAATCTTTTTCAGTCTCTACCACTGTCGCAATAGCTTTCAAATCTTGATGGTTAAAATTAACCGTTAAAGGTTCTTTCTTTTCTTTACCTATAGACCAACCTGAAACATTCGAAACTACTAGTCCACCTTCTTCATACAAGGTATCTTTTGTTTCTTCTTTTGCCTGGTCTTCTTGTTGATCTTTTTCTTCAGCGTCAGCTCCACAGCCCGACAAAACCAACAATCCTGCTACCAGAACAAGACATAATTTGTTAAGCATTTATGTACCTCTCCCTCAATCAATCTACTTATACTTTACGAAATTGGTTTTTAGCTTTTGAGGGTTAAGTTACTTTTTTCCCTTCCATTCGTCAAAAAATTCATTAAGAAAATGCTCCATAAATTCATGTCGACTATTGGCTATCTCATACCCTGACTTGGTATTCATTAGATCTTTCAACTTAAGTAATTTCTCATAAAAATGGTTAATACTTGTACCCTCATTATTTCTATACTCCTTATGCGTCATGGTACCCCGCGGTTGCACTTCTGGATTATAAACAACGTTGCCGACTGATCCACCGTATGTAAAACATCTCGCAATCCCAATGGCACCAATCGCATCTAAACGATCAGCGTCTTGTACAACTTTTGCTTCTAAATTGGTGAGTTCAGGACCATTACCACCTTTAAACGAGATCGATTCAGTAATATCAATAATATGCTGACGGGTTACTTCCTCTACACCCATGTGTATTAACCAATCCTCTACTTTTTCCTTCGCCGCTTCAACATCTTCATTCAGTTTCTCATCCGCCAAGTCATGTAAAAGAGCAGCCATTACACATATAAATTTATTTGCCCCTTCTTCTTCAGCAATTCTTTGAGTCATTTTGGTCACACGATCAATATGCCACCAATCGTGACCAGAACCTTCATTCTCTAACTCCTGTCTGACAAATGAAGCTGTTTTTTGTATGATTCCATCCATGGTAAATCCTCCGTCCAACTAGTGTAAGTTCATTATACCAAAGAACTTTCAGGCAATTTAAACAATAGGAAAAATTAACCTTTACAAATTTAATAAACATGTTATTCTTTTAACTGTAAGAAAACTGCATACTCGAACAAACACTAGGGGAGCTAAGTCAAGTGGCTGAGAAGGCAATGCCTGACCCTTTGTACCCGAACTAGATAATACTAGCGTGGGGAAGTGTGGTGAAGCTGTATAATAGATTATTTTTTTACATACAGGTGAACTGCATTCCCACGGGAGTGCAGTTTTTTTATGGAAAAAATTCTAAGGAGGAGAGATTTTTATGACAAGTAACAATTCTAAAAACAGTTTTGTAGGGTGTGAATTCACTCTATACCCAATGAGTGACAACTTCGTCGATATAATCCTTTCTGCATTAGATGAAGTTGATACGTCTACAGTTTGGATGGAGACAGATGATGTCAGCACTTGTATTAGAGGAAAAATGGTTCACGTCTACGATATAACTCAGGCCATTTTCCTTCATGCGGCGAAGACAGGGAAACATGTCGCGATGAGCGGAACATTCG
The DNA here is from genome assembly GCF_003843875.1 of Aquisalibacillus elongatus. Taxonomy (GTDB): domain Bacteria; phylum Bacillota; class Bacilli; order Bacillales; family Alkalibacillaceae; genus Aquisalibacillus; species Aquisalibacillus elongatus. The sequence continues at coordinate 70,409 of NZ_RKRF01000009.1, forward strand.
GCGTTGGTTGCCCATGCGATACGACGGATGATGTATTTTTATCAGAAGAGGATGAGCCAAAAAATATTTCAAAAATAAAAGAAATTAACCAAAAGGCTGGCTGTAAATTTGCCTTATACCCAATGGGTGAAAAAGATTATATTGAAAAGATCCAAGAGCAGGTCAACCTTTCGAAACACCGCGGAGTCGAAGTTAGTCCAACACACTACGCTACTCGTTTAGATGGTGATGTGAAGGATATATTCAAAACTCTACACGAATCCTTTGACCAAGTTCAGCAAGCAGTCTCACACGTCACGATGACATTTACGATTTCAGCCAATAGTCCATCAAATCAATAAAGGAGAGATGAACCGTGAACCAATGGAAACTTAAAGAAATTGTCTTAATGTCGATTTTAGGTGTTGTCTTTGGGTTTATTTATTTAGGGTTTTTTGGCGTGGGGAAAATCCTCACGAGTATAATGGCTCCACTAGGTTTAGGGGATTTAGGTTACGAGGTGATCTACGGGATATGGTTTATCGTCTCTGTCATCGCAGCCTATATCATCCGGAAGCCAGGTGCAGCCTTAATGGCCGAGATGATCGCTGCGTTAGTGGAAGTTTTAGCAGGTTCAACAACAGGACCATCTTTACTAATCTCAGGTTTTATTCAAGGGTTAGGAGCTGAGCTCGCGTTTGCCTTAACCAGATGGAAAGACTACCGCCTACGTATACTCATATTCTCAGGTGTCGGAGCCGCATTACTAAGTTTCCCTTACCATTTCTTCACACAAGGCTATGATGCCCTTGAACCATGGGTGGTCACATTAATGTTTAGCGCACGCGTCATCAGTGCCATTCTAATTACTGGTTTACTAGGTAAGTTCATTAGTGACCAACTAGCGAAAACAGGTGCCCTTCAAGGTTATGCCTTAGGTAAAGAGATGAAACAGAAAAAACGTGATGACCATGTCGCATAGTCCGTTATTACAGCTAGAACATTTCACGTTTTCATTTGAGGAAGATGAAAAGCCAGTCATCAATGACTTGAGTTTTCAAATTAACGAAGGTGAGTCCGTTCTTTTAATGGGAGCTAGTGGTTCAGGTAAAAGTACATTAGCTTTATGCTTAAACGGTCTTTACCCAGAAGCCGTTGAAGGAATATCATCAGGAGACCTTTATTTTCGTGGAATAAACATCAATGAATTTAAAAAGGGGGAACTGAACCAGCAGATCGGAATTGTTTTTCAAGACCCTGAAAGTCAATTTTGTATGATAAAAGTTGAGGATGAACTAGCCTTCACACTAGAAAATCTATCAATTCCTAGAAAAGAAATGGTCGAAAAAATTGATCATGTCTTGGATTTGATCGGTATGAAACCATATAAACAAAGTAAAATTCACGAATTATCAGGCGGGCAAAAACAAAAAATCGCTTTAGCAGCTGTTTTACTCATGGAACCAAAATTACTCATTCTAGACGAACCGACGGCTAATTTAGACCCCGTCTCTAGCTTGGAGTTCATCGAATTAATCGGTGAGCTCCAAGCAAAATCTAGTATGAGCATTGTGGTGATAGAGCATCAAGCCGATGACTGGGTTACATTAATAGATCGTGTGTTAGTTTTAGACCAAGAAGGCCAATTAACGCTTGATGGTAATCCTAGTGACGTTTTTCAAACACATGCGGAACAATTCAAACAAGAAGGGCTTTTCTTACCTCAGGATTTTTCAGGACATCAATCACCAAAACAGCAACCTTCGCCTATTGCTAGCACACATCCTTGCATGACCATTAACCATTTATCTTTTACTAGAAAAAATAAAACCATATTAGATGAGTTAACCTTTAAGATCTATCCTGGAAAACTAATGGCGATTGTCGGACAAAATGGCGCAGGAAAATCGACTTTATTACAACTCATGGCTCGATTACTTAAGCCAAAACATGGCTCCATAACATTTGAGGGGTTGCCCCTTCACGAATGGAACGAACCGAAATTAAGGCAACGAACAGGTTTTGTCTTTCAAAATCCAGAACACCAATTTATTACCGACACTGTTTATGACGAAATAGCGTTTGGTTTGAGATTGAATAATGAATCTGAGGAAAAAGTTAAGACGGTGGTTCAGCAACTACTAAACACATTTCATCTATCAGAACAACAATGGCGTAATCCGTTTTCTCTGAGTGGAGGGCAAAAACGCCGTTTAAGTGTTGCGACTATGTTAGATGAGACACCTGATTTACTATTATTCGACGAGCCGACATTTGGTCAAGATGCTTATACCACACAAGAACTGATGAACATGATCATGAACCTTAAACAAAAAGGAACGGCAATTGTGTTTGTCACACACGATATAAATTTAGTTGATCAGTATGCCGATCGAGTCATGGTGTTAAACGAGGGCAAGATTGCGCATGACGGAATACCTGAAAGATTGTGGCAAGATGAAGATTTACTAAAAGAAGCACGACTTAGAAAACCGTATCGTTTAGAACGAAATGAGGTGGAATCCATTGGTCTCATCCATTAATCCAAGTGTTAAGATGATTGCCATTGTCATTCCTGGCCTCATCCTAAGCTTAGCATTTGATGTAATGACACCACTTATATTTTTCTTATACTTGTTGATGGTGACCGTCTTTTTCTCTGGGGTCAATTTGAAGAAATGGCTTATGTTTTTTATACCATTGTCAGTCTTTGCATTAATGTTAGCCTGGACTTCAATGATTCATACCGATGAAAAATACGCTGGTGGTGACATTCTCGTTGACTTTTGGTGGATTGAAATTACAACAGGAAGCTTACAAGTTGGAATTAGCCTAGCCTTAAGGTCGATGTGTTTTATTGCATTAACGTTGCTTTTCGCACTCACAACCGATCCAACGAAGCTCATGTTAAGCATGATGCAGCAGCTTAAACTTCCACCGAAACTGACTTATGGGATTTTAGCTGGTTACCGATTTTTACCCTTATTTAAACACGAGTTAGACCTATTGAGGCAAGCCCACCAAATTCGTGGGGTTAGCAGAACCAAAGGAATCAAAGGCCGCATTCAACGTTTCAAACGATACTTGATCCCATTGCTCGCTAACGCTATTCGTAAATCGGAACGTGTCGCGAACGCCATGGAATCAAAAGGCTTTACCGGAAGCCGAGAGCGGACACATTATCACGACATTCAAGTACAAAAACGAGATTGGATGTTCCTAGCCTCCATGGTCAGCGCCTTAGTCCTGGCCTTCTACCTTTCTTACACATTCGGTTATTTAAATATTTTTGGTAAAACATTTTAATAGATGATTGGGCATCATGACCAAGTTCATGATGCTCTTTTTTTGGATTAGATAATAAACTATGCAAAATAGAGAATAACGCTATCGAAATAGATAATAAACTAGATTTTTAGATAATAAAACTCACCCTAATTTTCTTAAAATTGACACACCGATTTTAAATATGTTACCTTTTAGTCACATAAAATAATGAAATGGGGGTTAGAGTTGAACGAAAATGACATTACATTAGTTTTTAAAGCCTTAGCCCACCCAGTTCGTCGCCGCATCCTAGACCATATTAAACATCATCCATCAACCACAGGGGAACTCGTCTCACGCTTTCCAGACATCAGCCGCTATGCCGTCATGAAACACCTTAGAACCCTAGAAGATAGTCAGCTCCTTTTATCTCGCAAAGAGGGGCGATCCAGAATTAATTATTTAAATGTTGTTCCGCTTCAAACAGTTCACAACAGGTGGGTCAGCCAGTATGAAGAGTTGCAAAGTCACAATCTATTATCATTAAAAAATCAAATTGAAGGTGGAAATCAAATGTCAGGTTTAGTTCATGATTCATTTAAAATTGAACAAAAAATTAACATTAAGGGATCTAAAGAAGAAGTGTTCAAGGCTCTTACAACAGACATTTCAAAATGGTGGACGTATAGTGTTTTTGACGGTGAGAATACGACACTTACACTCGATGCGAAACCAGGTGGATTATTTTTAGAAACTAACGAAGAAGGCGGTGCTTTATGGGGGACCGTGACTTATGTTAAGGAAAACGAAGAATTGAGGCTTAACGGTCTGTTAGGTATGAAAGGTGCTGTTGATAGTGCTTACTCGTACACTCTTGAACAAGACGGTGATTATACGACTCTAAAACTGTCACATCATGCTGTTGGACTTCTCGACCCTGAATGGCACAAAATGCATAATGAAGGATGGCAAGAACTATTAGGTGACTTCTTAAAAGATTACGTCGAAAAAGGAAAAGTGAGATCTTAATGGGAAGAGGGTTATTACACCATATCGAACTATATGTGTCAGATTTAGAAGAATCGCTCGCTTTTTGGGGATGGTTCTTAGAAGAACTAGGCTATGAATCTTATCAGAAATGGGAACAAGGCGCTAGTTGGAAAATGGATAACACTTATCTTGTATTTGTTCAAACAGAGGAAAAGTATCTGGATATCCCTTATCACCGTAAGCGTACCGGATTAAATCACTTAGCCTTTTACGCAGAGTCACACGAGGATGTCGATGTCATGACTCGTAAATTAATAGAAAAAGGCACTAGAATTCTGTATCAGGACCAACACCCGTATGCAGGTGGCCCTGACCACTACGCGGTTTACTTTGAGGATCCTGATCGTATCAAAGTTGAATTCACAGTTGGATAAAGTAAAAATACAGCCTCCAGTTAACTGGAGGCTGTATTTGTGATAGTTCCTTGGTGAAAAACCATCTGCCATTGTCCTTCTATGTCCTTCCAAATCGAACTTCGATAGGAATACTGTTCAGTTCCTTCATTGAACACTAAAAATGTGACTAAGGCGACCTTATCAGCTAAAGGCTTCATGTCAAAATTGGAAAGGTGATATTTTGTCATACGTTTATGAACATCACCTTCAAAAGCATCTAATTGGTCTTGTTTCGTAAAGACCTCTCCTGAGCTACCAAACTCTTTAAAGTCATCTGCTAGTAATCTCTCAAAGTCAGATTTTCGTTTTAATAATAGCATCTCTTCTAATTCTAATAAGTACTGTTTCAAATCACTCAATTTGACCCCTCCGTTTTGACGAGCAACTCACTTAGTTTCTGTAAATCTACATTTCCACCTGATATGACACAAACAACTTTTTCATGGTTCAAATTAACTTTGTCGAACATAGCGGCTGCAACAGTCGTTGCGCTTGATGGTTCGATGAGTTGTTTCATCCGTTCCATGACAAAACTCATCGCATAGCGAATCTCGTCTTCGGTTACTAAAACGAGTTCATCCAAATACTTTTGTAGAATCGGAAACGTAAGAGTGCCTGGTTGAGTCGTTCGAATACCATCTGCAATCGTTAAGTGCGTGCCTTCAACGGGTGTGATCTCCCCTCTTTCAAGTGAAAGCTTCGTATCATAACCTAACTCTGGCTCAACGCCAATTACTCGGACATTAGGGTTTTTTTCTTTAATCGCAATTAAGGTACCAGACATCAAACCTCCACCGCCAATTGGTACAATCACGGTATCGACATCCTCAACCTGTTCCAAAATCTCTAAACCGACCGTCCCTTGTCCAGCTATAATATCTGGGTGATCATATGGAGGGATAAACATGCCATCTAGTTCTTCCGCTAATTCTTTGGCTCGAGGAATGCGTTCAGCAGAGGTCGTGCCGCAATATTCAACCGACCCTCTATACTCTTTTATCGCATTGACTTTGCTTTCATTTGCATCAGTTGGAACCACAATTGTTGCTGGTATTTCTAAATTATTGGCAATATAAGCAACTGCTTGTCCATGGTTACCAGATGAAGCAGCTGCGACGAACTTTACCCCCTCCTTCTTTGCTTGTATAACTCTATTTGTAGCGCCACGAATTTTAAAAGAACCTGTTGTCTGCAAATGTTCTGATTTTAAAAAGATTTGAGCTTCGCATCTTTTAGACAATTGACGCGATTTCAAAATAGGCGTTGTTTTAACAGAATCTACAATTCTTCCTCTCGCTCTTAGAACATCCTCTAATTGAACCATCAACAGCACTCCCTAGTTTAAGTTAGTTTTAGTTTCCCTTTTTGAACATCCTATGTCAACACTTCAACAAATCTGTGATGAATGTCTTACAAAAGAGTTAACTCGGTTTAAAAGTGGTATATAGACTATATACAATGAAATGAGAACACGAAGCATGGAGTGATTGCTCATGAGATATAAAAAAATACTGTTTTTATTAATGATAGGAGGCTTTTTCCTACTTTTAACTGGATGTAGCGATTTAACAGTATTAGATCCTAAAGGTCCAGTTGGCCAAAGCCAAAAAGACCTCATCGTGTATTCCCTTTGGTTTATGTTGGGGATTGTCGTAGTGGTCTTTGTTTTATTTGGAATCATGGTCATTAAATACCGCGATCGACCAGGACGTGGGGACAAAAATTACAACCCTGAGATTCATGGGAATTTAAAAGTTGAAATACTTTGGACAGCGATACCGTTAATCATTGTGATGTTACTCTCTGTTCCAACTGTTGAGACATTATTTGATTTAGAAAAACCACCTGAGTCATCTAATGAACAAGAACCACTTGTCATTCATGCGACATCAGCAGATTGGAAATGGTTCTTTAGTTATCCGGAACAAAATATTGAAACAGTCAATTATTTGCATATACCAACCGATCGAGCTATAGAATTCCGTTTGACATCTGCTGATTCAATGGCTGCTTTATGGATTCCTGCTCTTGGTGGTCAGAAATATAATATGGCAGGTATGGAAACTACTTTATACCTCCAAGCCGATGAAGAAGGCGTTTATGATGGGCGCAATTCCAACTTTAACGGGGAAGGGTTTTCCCTCCAAACCTTTAAAGTTCACGCAGAACCAAAAGAAGAATTCAATAATTGGGTCGATCAAATTCAAAATGAAAAACCTGAATTAACGCAAAATCAATATAACGAACTTTTAAAACCTGGAATATTAGGTGAGATGGCCTTTTCAAACACCCATCTAGAGTGGGTTGACCATAGCACTATGAGGGATAGTGATTATTCACTTAAACACCATCTAGGTGATTACGAACAACACCTTCACATTAAAAGTTTAACTGAATACGAGAAAGAAGGTGAAGATCATGAGTCTTGATGAATTTTTTGTGACAGGAGAACCTTTAATTTATGCAGGTATGGTAGCGATTGTTTTGGTGACGAGTGCAATTATCTTTCTATTAACCTATTTTAAGAAATGGGGATGGTTATGGCGCGAATGGCTCACGACTGTCGACCATAAAAAGATTGGTATTATGTATATCTTAAGTGCACTCGCCATGTTATTCCGAGGTGGTGCTGATGCGCTTATGATGCGTGTACAGCTAGCATTTCCGGATCTAAACTTTTTAAACACCCAGCACTATAATGAAATCTTCACTACCCACGGAACTGTCATGATTATTTTCATGGCGATGCCGTTTTTAATAGGCTTAATGAATATTGTCGTGCCACTTCAGATAGGTGCACGAGATTTCGCATTTCCATACGTGAACGCACTCAGCTTCTGGTCATTCTTTTTCGGAGCCTTATTATTTAATATTTCGTTCGTAATTGGTGGATCACCCGATGCTGGGTGGACTAGTTATACTCCATTAGCAGGAGCAGCAATGAGTCCTGGTCCTGGTCAAAACTTTTATTTACTAGGTTTACAACTTTCCGGAATCGGAACTTTAGCAACAGGTATTAACTTAATGGTGACCATTTTGAAGATGCGTGCTCCGGGTATGAAGTTATTCCAAATGCCGATATTTACTTGGTCAACATTAGTAACTTCATTTATTATCATTTTCGCATTCCCAATTTTAACCGTAGCATTAGCTTTAATGACGATTGACCGAATCTTTGGCTCTCAGTTCTTTACATTAACTGGTGAAGGACTTCCTATGATGTGGGCAAACCTTTTCTGGATGTGGGGTCACCCTGAAGTATATATCGTTATTCTTCCAGCATTCGGTATCTTTTCTGAAGTCATCGCTACGTTTGCTAAGAAACAATTATTCGGTTATAAAGCAATGGTATGGTCAATGATTTTGATTGCTGCACTTAGTTTCTTAGTGTGGGTACACCACTTCTTTACGATGGGTGCCGGCGCATTTGTCAATTCAGTATTCTCAGTATCGACTATGTTAATTGCTGTGCCAACAGGAGTTAAGATCTTTAACTGGCTAGGGACACTCTATAAATCTAAGATTCAATTTACGACACCGATGCTTTGGGCATTAGCCTTTATACCGAGCTTTGTGATTGGTGGTGTTACAGGCGTCATGTTAGGTATGGCGGCTGCTGACTATCAGTTTCACAATTCCTATTTCTTAGTTGCACATTTCCATTATGTATTAATTGCTGGTACCGTATTTGCTTGTTTCGCGGGATTAGAATATTGGTATCCAAAAATGTTCAATCATAAGCTAAATGAGAAATTTGGAAAATTAAGTTTTTGGCTATTTGTCATTGGATTCCACGTGACGTTCTTCCCTCAGTATTTCTTAGGGTTAGATGGAATGCCACGCCGTATTTTTGATATAGGACCTGAATGGTTTACATTAAACTTTATTTCAACCATTGGTGCATTCGGTATGGGACTTGGATTTGCTGTATTTGTCTTTAACATTTACTACAGTTATCGAACAAGCCAACGTGAAACAACTGGAGATTCATGGGATGGTCGCACACTTGAGTGGGCTACACCAACACCTGTACCGCACTACAACTTTGCGACTCAACCTACCATCCGTGGTCTTGATGCTTTTGTAGAAATGAAAAAGCACAATGAATCAACTTTTGATGAATCGAAACTTGAACCGATTCATATGCCAAATAATACTGGCCAACCCTTTATCATGATGGCACTATTGTTTATGTCTAGCTTTGCATTAGTATTTGAGTGGATGACGCTAGCCATTCTATTCTTAGTAGGTGTAATCGTCATGATGGTTGTTCGTTCCTTTGATGAGGATGAAGGGCACCATGTTGAAGTTGAAGAAATTAAGACAACTGAACGTCAATTAAGGGGGTTATAGTATGCAATCGAATGTTAAACATACCCCATTAGAATATCAAACAGAGCATAATCAAATGAGTATTTTAGGATTTTGGATTTTTCTAGCGGCTGAAGTTGTATTATTCTCAACCCTATTTGCAACTTATGCCGTGTTATTTGGGCGCACAGCCAATGCACCTCTTCCGAGTGAATTATTTGGAATTGAAATTGTGTTAATCATGACCGTTCTATTACTGACAAGTAGTTTTACATGTGGCATTGCCATACACCAGATGCGCCATGGATCTAATAGCGGTTTGATTACCTGGCTAATTATAACGCTAGTACTCGGTTTAGGCTTTCTGGGCTTTGAAATATATGAGTTTATCCACTATTCACATGAAGGAGCAACTCTTTCTTCAAGTGCCTTCTGGTCTAGCTTTTATGTACTAGCAGGAACACATGGCTTACACGTCACACTTGGGATTGGTTGGGCAATTCTCCTAATTATACAGCTCTATAAAAAGGGGATTACAGCCGTAACAAGTCGAAAGGTTTTCATCATTAGCCTCTATTGGCATTTTCTAGACGTTATTTGGATTTTTATTTTCACAAGTGTTTACTTGATTGGGATGGTGATTTAATTGTCAAATCAAGTTAAAAAAGTACCAACACAACATATCGTAGGCTTTGTTTTATCACTAGTTTTAACAGCATTAGCAGTTTGGACAGCCTTAGGGTCTGACTTATCAACTGCTTGGATTATTACCATTATCATGCTACTGGCAGTCATACAAGCAGGTATACAACTTGTTATGTTCATGCACATCGTAGAACCAGAAAGTCAAAATGGCCACGTACCATGGAATATGATCTTTCACGGTTTTGTTACTGCAGCCATAGTCGTAGTCGGTTCACTTTTTGTAATGGTTTATGGCTTCTAGAAAACTGAAAAACCCCTCATTTCAATTACATTTGAGATGAGGGGTTTTTATTTATTGCAGGTTGGTCTGTATTTTTAACGACATAAATAATAAACATTATCCACGCCACTTCGGCTAAAATGAAACTTAAGTAGAACGACGTCCAAGTTAATGAAAAAATAGCGGGTTCAATACCAAGTAAAGAAATATTAATACCATATATCCACATACCGATAACTACAATAGCTTGCACTCCAGCAAGCCATTTTTTATTGATCTGATAAAACAAATATGGAGCAACACTTGCTAAAATCATGAACATTAATGTAATACCCATATTAGTTCACCACCGATTAAATATTGTTACTTCTACTGTAACAAAATTTCCATAATCTTGACACAGAAAAGTCAATTTTAATAATTAAATATTTGTAAAATTTTAAATTATTGATTAAAATTTAAATACTAGTACTTTTTTATTATACATCATGGTAATAAAATACTATTTGGGGCTGAGAACCATGATCGATGATTTAATCATTAATATATGTGTATTGATTACTTTTATATTTTTTTGGCACCAATTATTTCGAACCAATCGTTTAACCTTCCATTCACCTTTTTGGATTAAGTTAATTGATGGGCTTCTTGCTGGTGTTTTAGGCATTATTTTAATGCGCTATAGTATCTATGTAAATGACATTACCATCCTTGATTTAAGACACGTCCCCATAGCTATTGTTGCTTATTATGGCGGCTTGATTCCGCCTATTGTAGGAGCTATCATCATTACCATTGGCCGCTACATGATTGATATTAATTTTTCTTCTCATGTGGCATTATTTATGATGCTTATTATTGCTGTAGGAACAGGCTTCATTGCGCTTTATGTTAAAGCTGTCCCTTGGAAAAAGTGGCTCCTCCTTTTAGTATACGCACAAGCTATTTTCTCAATTGCTTTATATATTGTTGCACCCGTGTACTCAGAAGTTATTAGTGCAGCCATCCTTCATATTGTCTGCACACTCACCGGGGGTATGTTAGCTTTCTATTTTGTTCGATATGTTAGAAGGAATAGCGAATTGTTTCTCAAGTATCGTGAATATTCAAGGTTAGACCCATTAACAGGTCTTTATAATGTGAGAACTTTTTATTACTACTATGATAAATTTTTAAGAAGAGCTCGAGAAGAACTAGCCCCAATGGTTTTAGTGATGTTAGATATCGACCACTTTAAAGAAGTAAACGATACCTATGGTCATATGGCTGGCGATGAAGTGCTAAAGCAATTAGCTGACATCATGACTGAAGAAGCAGGACCACACGCAAAGGTATCTCGTAACGGCGGTGAAGAATTTTCTATCCTTTATTCCGGGCAAACGATCAAGCAAGTTGAGAAGTTCTCTGAACGAATTCGAAAACGGGTTGAACATACCATTTTTACACTGCCACACGGAAATAAGGTTCGAATTACTGTTTCAATAGGAATTGCAAACTACAAGTCAGCCATGGAACAAGATCACATCTTATACAACGAAGCAGATCAGGCCTTATATCGCGCAAAAGACATTGGCCGGAATCATATAGAAATTGAGGCATAATATAAAATAAATAGTTGACATAATTGAAAAAACATCATATGATATTCAATAACAATTTAGAAACGGAACGGCATTGATGAAGAGGAGTACTTTTGCGAAATACTTCAGAGAGCTAGTGGTTGCTGCGAACTAGCGTAGGACGTAAAAGGAATGGACTTCTGAGCCTCTAGCCCAACGTAACGACAAGTTATTAGTATGGCTAGCGAACGTCTCATCGTTACAAGAGACACGTATTCAAGCTTAACCGCTTCGATACGGACTAAGTGGACTGCATTCGCAGTCAACAAAGGTGGCACCACGGGTTTCCCGTCCTTTTTATAAGGATGGGAAACCCGTTTTATTTTGTAAAAATTTAAGATTATAAATCGACGAGTAAGAGAAGTAAGTATAATGCAGTCGTTACAGAGAGTCAGCGTTGGTGAGAGCTGGCACGATACGTTATACCGAATGGACTTACGAGAGGAATCTGAACGCTAAAAAGCTAGTATGATATCCCGGTTTTTCCACCGTTATATGGATAGGGTATCGGAAGTACAACATCCCCCTTTTATGTTCTTCCCGTACCTGAATCGAGCGGGAAAGTATACACTTTCCAACTGAGGTGGTACCGCGAGTCAATCGTCCTCTGTAAACACAAATACGTGTTTGCAGAGGACTTTTTTTATAAGGAGGAAAATAGCATGGTTCAATGCCATTATCGAATCGTCGAAGGAGATACACTGACACCCATTTCAATTTATTTAAATTTAAAAGGTGGTCAAAAGTTCTTACTTGAAAGTTCATTAAAACACGAAAAATCAGGCCGTTACTCGTTTATCGGCGCAAGCCCATACAACGAGCTCAAATCAAACGACGTCCATCAAGCTTTTCAGACGATTGAAAACACGTTAAATACAGAGCTTGACCTGCCGATTGACATACCATTTCCAACAGGCGGGGTTGGTTACGTCGCTTACGATGCGATTAGACATTTTGAAAACATTGGCGATGACGCGATCGATGAGCTCCATATGCCAGACGTTCATTTCATGTTTTATGACACGATCATCGTCTACGACCATTTAATGCAAAAAGTTTATATCATCACGCTTGCAGACGAATCAGAGCTTGACGAAATTGAACATCAGCTTTTCGAAAACACGGAAAATCAACACGAGCCATTTAGCCTTTCGTCTTTCCAGTCCAATACTGCACAAAAAACGTTTGAGAAGAAAGTAGACCAAATCAAAGAACATATTGCAGCGGGCGATATTTTTCAAGCCGTATTAACTCAACGGTTTTCAGCTCAATACGAGGGTGATGCATTTGAGTTTTACCGAAAGCTTAGAAAATCAAACCCCTCCCCTTATATGTTTTTCATCGATTTTCAGGATTATATTGTACTAGGTGCTTCGCCTGAGAGTTTAATAAAAGTCAATGATCGAACGGTGACGACAAATCCAATAGCTGGGACGCGCAAACGAGGATTAACAGAATCAGACGATCAAAAGCTTGCTCAGGATTTAATTTCGGATGAGAAAGAAATAGCTGAACATCAGATGCTCGTCGATTTAGGGCGAAACGATTTAGGTCGAATATGTATACCGGGTAGCATCAATCTTTCTAAATATATGGTCATTGAACGCTACCGCTACGTGATGCACATTGTCTCAGAAGTTGTCGGCGAACTCGCTGAGCAATATACATCACTTGAAGCCTTAAAAGCCTGTTTGCCAGCTGGAACAGTCAGTGGTGCTCCTAAAATACGAGCCATGCAAATTCTTAATGATTTAGAAGATGTTAAACGTGGCGTTTACTCCGGAGCTGTCGGTTACATTGCCATTAATGGAAACTTAGATTTTGCTTTAGCTATTCGAACGATGGTTTTAAAAGACCAACAAGCCTATGTTCAAGCTGGCGCTGGGGTCGTTCACGATTCTAATCCACTTAGTGAATACGAAGAAACCATACACAAAGCTCGCGCATTAATGGAGGTGAATTAAATGATTTTGCTTATTGATAATTATGACTCGTTTACCTACAACTTGTTTCAGTATTTAGAAGAGTTAGGTGCAGATGTACTGGTTAAGCGAAATGACAAGATTTCCATTGAAGAGATCAAATCCTTACAACCTGAAGCCATTGTGATTTCACCAGGACCCGGAAAGCCGACAGATGCCGGATTAAGCGTACCTATTGTAAAACACTTTTATCAAACGATTCCAATCCTTGGTATCTGCTTAGGCCATCAAGCGATTGGCGTTGCCTTTGGTGCTGAAGTCAAACGTGCAAAAGAAGTCAGGCACGGAAAAAAGTCTTTACTGCGACATAAAGGATCAGGCTTGTTTCAATATTTGCCACAGCCTTTAGAAGTGATGCGATATCACTCCCTTGTCCTTGATTCCATGACGCTCCCGCCTAGCATGACAAAATTAGCGGTTGCAATGGATGATGGTGAGCTGATGGCTATGAAACATCACCAATACCCTGTTTACGGATTACAATTCCACCCTGAGTCAATCGGGACATCAGATGGAAAACGGATACTCAATCAATTTTTATTAACGATTCGGAAGGAGAATGTATATGAACACCTTGTTAAAAAAGTTAACTAACGGTGAACAACTTATGAAAGATGAAATGCGCAGTGTCTCACAGGCTTTATTCGACGAGCAAACGTCGGATAGCGAAATCGCGTCTGTTCTAACCGCATTAAGAGTACGCGGAGAGTCAGCAGATGAAATTGCGGCGATTGTAGAAGTTTTACGTGAAAAAGCCATGCCCATTAAAAGTCAAATCGACCATGTCATGGATAATTGCGGAACGGGTGGTGATGGCTCAAGCAGTTTTAACATTAGCACAACCTCAGCTTTTGTATTAGCTGGAGCGGGTGCTAAAGTTGCCAAACATGGTAATCGTAGTGTTTCGAGTAAAACTGGCAGTGCTGATGTCCTAGAGCAACTTGGCATTTCACTCGATTTTACAAGTGAAGAAGTTGAGGAGTTACTTGAAACAAATGGAATTGCCTTTTTATTCGCACCGTATGTACATCCTAGGCTAAAACGCATCATGAAAGTACGCCAAGACCTTGGGGTTCCTACCATCTTTAACTTAATTGGACCATTAACCAATCCAGTTGAGTTAGACACTCAATTCCTAGGCGTCTACCGCCGCGATATGTTAATGAAGATGGCGTCCGTTTTACACCAACTCGGTCGCAGCAGAAGTATTGTTGTAAATGGAGCTGGACATATGGATGAAGCATCACTTGCTGGAGAAAATCACATGGTTCTATTAGATCAGGGCGATTTAATTCCGTTTACGTTAAAGCCTGAAGATGTTGGCCTTAACACTTACTCAAATGAAGAGATTAAAGGCGGCAATGCGAAAGAGAATGCGGATATATTATTAAGTGTCCTAAAAGGTGAGCCTGGCGCTTACCTCGATACAGTTCTATTAAACGCTGGACTTGGTCTTTATTCAGCTGATATTGCACAGAATATTCAAGACGGTGTTAACCGCGCTCGTGAAAGCATTGAATCAGGTCGTGCATTAGAGAAGTTAAATCACTTAGTTGAATATAGTCGTAATCGAAAGCAGGCGATGTCATCATGACCATTTTAGATCAAATTTTAGAAAAGAAAATAGAAGAAGTTCAAACCTTAAAGTTAGCTGGACTAAATTACAAGTCTAGTCTCCCTAAGAATGAATTTTCATTATATGATTCTTTTAAACACTCGGATGCTTTATCCGTCATTGCAGAAGTTAAACGTGCCTCCCCTTCCAAAGGGGACATCAATATTGGAATGGAGCCTTCAGAGCAGGCCAAAACTTATGAGTTAAGTGGCGCAGGAGCTGTTTCAGTTTTGACAGACCAACCTTTCTTCAAAGGCTCTATGGACGATTTAGCAGCCGTTCGACAGACCATTGACCTGCCCATTTTAAACAAAGATTTTATAATTGATGAAATTCAGATCGATCGGGCACATCAAGCAGGTGCTAATGTCATTTTACTCATTGCAAAGGCATTAGATCGCGAACGATTAAAGGAACTCTATCAATATGCCCAATCACAAAATCTAGAAGTCTTATTTGAAGTGCATAATGAAGAGGACCTTGAAGATGCCTTTGAAGTGGGGGCCAAAATCATTGGGATTAATAACCGAGATTTAAAAACGTTCCAAGTCAACCTAGAAACGACAGAACGGTTAGCTAAACAGATCACTAACCCCGATACGCTAATTATTAGTGAAAGCGGAATTAAAACGCGCGAAGAAGCTAAACGTGTAGCAAAAGCAGGTGCAGAGGGCATTCTAGTCGGTGAATCGCTTATGCTTAGTGGCGATGTCACGCAAACGTTATCTGAACTAAAAATTGAGGTGCCAAGCGTATGACGCAAGTTAAAATTTGTGGCGTTCAAGACCCTTTACATGCTGAGGCTGCTGCTCATGCGGGCGCGGATGCCATTGGTCTTGTTTTTGCCCCGAGTAAGCGACAAGTCAGCATTGAAAAGGCGCGTGACATTTCATCAGCTGTGCCAAAACACGTTAAAAAAGTTGGCGTTTTTGTTAATACAGATCCTGAAGAACTGGTGCGAATTAAGGAAGAAGTTGGACTCGATTTTGTTCAACTTCACGGCGATGAAACTCCAGAGTTTTGCCGTCATTTATCCATTCCTTATATAAAGGCTTTGAGTATTACGACTGAACAAGATCTAAAAAAACTTGAGCAATACGAAGCTGATTACATGCTACTCGACAGTGGCAACGGTCCTGCTCGAGGGGGTAATGGCACCACGTTTGACTGGTCGTTACTCAAACAAATATCAATCGACCCTAGCCAATTCATTTTAGCTGGTGGGCTACATGAAGAAAATGTTCAAGAAGCCATCGAGCAAACAAACCCAACTATGGTTGATGTGTCAAGTGGTGTTGAAACAAACAGTGTTAAAGACCCAAAGAAAATAAAACAATTTATTGAGCGAGTAAAGGAGCGATCATAATGACCTATGCACAACCAGATATGAACGGACAATACGGCCCTTACGGAGGACGTTATATCCCAGAGACCTTAATGGGTGCCGTGAAAGAACTTGAAGAAGCTTATGAAGAAGTAAAACACGACGAGCAGTTTCAAAACCGACTAAACGACTTGCTAAAAGAATATGTCGGTCGTGATAACCCCTTATATTTTGCCAAAAACCTAACCGAAAAACTCGGCGGGGCTAAAATTTATCTTAAACGTGAAGATTTGAACCATACGGGTGCCCATAAAATCAACAATACCATTGGGCAGGCTTTATTAGCCGAACGTATGGGTAAGAAAAAAGTCGTTGCTGAAACAGGCGCCGGCCAGCACGGTGTAGCAACCGCAACTGTCTGCGCCCTACTGAATTTAGACTGCGTGATTTTTATGGGAGCTGAAGATATACGCCGCCAAAAACTAAACGTATTCCGTATGGAACTATTAGGAGCGCGCGTTGAAAGTGTTAATCAAGGAAGTGCGACGCTAAAAGATGCCGTAAATGAGGCATTACGTTATTGGGTGACTAATGTTGAAGATACTCACTACATTATGGGGTCTGTATTAGGACCACATCCTTTCCCACAAATGGTACGTGACTTTCAAAGTGTGATAGGCAATGAAACGAAAGCTCAAATGTTAGAGAAAGAACAGTCACTACCTGATGCCATTATCGCCTGTGTAGGCGGTGGAAGTAATGCGATGGGTATGTTTTACCCGTTTGTAAATGATGATACTGTAAAACTATACGGTGTAGAAGCGGCTGGTAGTGGTGTTGATACAGACCGCCATGCCGCAACGCTTACGAAAGGCTCAGTCGGTGTATTACACGGTTCGATGATGTACCTACTACAAGATGATCACGGTCAAATACAAGAGGCCCACTCCATTTCAGCAGGTCTCGATTATCCTGGTGTCGGCCCTGAACACAGTTATTTAAAAGATATTGAGCGTGTACAATACACATCGGTTACCGATGATGAAGCACTTGAAGCATTCCAACTACTGTCGCGCACGGAAGGCATTATTCCAGCTTTAGAAAGTTCACACGCTGTTGCTCAAGCTCTTAAAGTCGCACCTAGTATGTCACAAGATGAATCTTTAGTCATTTGTTTATCAGGACGTGGCGATAAAGATGTTGAATCCGTTAAAGAAGCACTAGGTAAATAAAAAGGAGGTATTAGAATGACACATGGACGCAAGTTTCTTGAGTCACGATTAAATGACACACTCGAAAATGGAGATAAACTATTTGTCCCATACATCATGGCCGGTGACGGGGGCTTGAATGAGTTGATCCATAAGCTACAATTTTTAAGCGAAGCTGGGGCATCAGCCATTGAAGTTGGAATCCCCTTCTCAGACCCTGTGGCGGACGGTCCAACCATTCAAGAAGCGGGAAAACGAGCATTAGAAGAACAAGTTACATTATATGATGTTATCAACACATTGAAAGCGAACAGACACTTAGTTGATGCACCTATTATTTTTATGACTTATTTGAATCCGATTTTTAAAATGGGCATCGAATCATTTGTTCATGACGCTAAACTAGCTGGCGTTGACGGATTAATCATCCCGGACCTTCCGTATGAACAACAGACCGTCATTCAAGGTTATTTAAAAGAAGCAGATATAGCATTAATTCAACTCGTGTCTCTCACCAGTTCAGAACAACGAATCAAACATTTAGCAGAAGCTTCCGAAGGTTTCACGTATGCCATTACCGTTAATGGCATCACAGGGGCTCGTAGTAACGTCACTGAAAACTTAAACACTTATTTTAAACAATTAAAACAAGCGAGTTCAGTTCCCGTTTTAGCTGGGTTTGGGATCTCAACTCCAGAACATGTGAAGCAAATGAGCGAAACGACTGACGGAGTAATCGTCGGAAGTAAAATTGTTGAGCTATTTCATCAGAAAGACTATGAATCAATCAAACGTTTGATTGATTCTTCTAAATCAATTATCTATAAATAGGCATATATAACTCGCCATCATTTCCAATATGTGTTATGTTATCTTTAATAAAACCATAGGTGGCGAGAATGATGAAAAAACTCATAATATGGGTGTTCATATGTGGTTTAATCCTTTTTAGCTTTTACTTTTTAATAAATCCTGAACGAGATGACGTCACCGCTGAACAAGATGAACCCAAACCACGTATTACACAGGATATCGACTCCTTAATTGAGCAAGCTATTTTAAACTACCGTCAGTTAAATGAACAGCATGATCAAATAACGGTTCATAAAAAATCCATTAAAATGGATGACCCTGAAGTGAAAAACTGGATCATACACACCCACATCCAGTCAGCTGTTTTGCAGAATGAAGAATTAGAGGGTATTGAATTAGTTGATCGTGCCATGACTTATAAACACAACCATGATCAATTAATGAAATGGGCTGAAAAAGAACATCAGATTGACGTAACAGACTCAGAAGTGGATGACTATATTCAAAAACAATTAGAACACATGGATAGTGGTCAAGAAACTCAACCTTTCTATACGAAGCTGAGTCAGGCACTTAACCTTTCTGAAACGGAGTATTTCTACGAATGGGAATATGACCGGATGGCCGAGTACCTTGTCCAGGATCAACTATTCGTCACATACCAAGAACTATATCCTCAAGAAGACAATGAGAGTTTAGAAGAATACCAAGACCGAATCGTTATATTAATAGAAGAAGATTTTCAACAATATCAGTCCGAATAAAAATCCGCTTAAAGAGCGGATTTTATTCATGTCAAAAGGAGTATTCACATGGACTTAATCCTACTCTTTTTTATCGGAACGATCGCCACCACCCTTGGAACGATGGCTGGCGGTGGTGGTTTAATCAGCCTTCCAGCTATGCTGATGATCGGAATGCCAGTTCACTCAGCCATTGGGGCCAACAAAGTATCAAATACATTAAGTTCACTATCTGGTTTTATTATGATCTACAGGCAAAAAGGCGTGTCGTTACAAGAGGGGTTCAAAGTTATTCCGATTAGCCTTGCAGGGGGTATCACAGGTGGTCTGCTCGCCGCATCTATTTCTGAAGATGTTTTATTCAAAATAGCTATTGGCCTTTTAGTTTTTGCATTTTTATTTTCGTTTATTGGAAAGGCGGACTTCTCTGGTCAGCAAACTTTTAAAATTTCATTTAGAGGTACACCATTGCTTTATGGAATAGGTGTTTATGATGGTGTGTTCGGCCCAGGACAAGGAACACTCATGCTCTACTTATTTTCCTACTTAAACATTGCATACTACCGTGCAGTGGGCCTTGTGAGGATCGCCACATTTTCAAGCTGCTTCGGTGCTGCCATCAGCTACATTTCAACCGGTAAAATCATTTGGCCATTAACCTTCGCCTTATTAATCGGATCCCTTATCGGAGCACAAATCGGCGTCCGACTAGCCGGCAAGCTTAAACCAAAACAAGTTAAGCTATTACTAAGAATCGTAACAGCAGCCTTAATTATTAATTTAATCACTGAAGGGTTCTAAAGTTTAATAAAAAAGGTCTGAAGAAAATTTTTTTAATACACTTCCAAGTTTCGTGCTTAATATTTTTTGAAAACGGTCTAAAGCTGACAAAAAAAGGGTCTAAACACGAATTTAAACGGTCTTAATGACATAAAAAAAGTAACCACCCTCTCTTTTTTTCAGGTGGTTACGATGCCTAGAAGCGAGCTGCCCCCTTTGTAAGGGCTCGTGTGCATGACCTACGGTGTGACCGAACACCAATAGAGTCATCATATTATATGCGCCTATTCTCGATTTATACCTTTTATCTTAATTTTGAATCCATATTTGCAAAGCCTAACTCCGTATCTACTTCGCCATACATACGTTTGAGATCGAGATCCTCTCCATTTAGCCAACGTTTAAAATCAAACACAACCGGCTTCTCATCCCCTCCGAGGACGAACCAAACCAACTGTTCCTGCGGTAAATATAGTGATGTGTGAATCGTGCCAGCCCAGCTTTTATACTGTTCTGCAAAAATGCCTTGATCCCGGTCGTTAAAAAATCGGAAGGCCTGATATGGATCTTCTAAATGATGAGCTTCTTCTTTAATAAGGTTTTGTCGTTTTAGTGAATCCTTTAAATAGCGGCGATTCTCTTCAACTAAAATTTCAAAATGATTCGTACAAACGTTAGACTCTCGTACTTCAACTTTACGCGGGCCTGCCTCAATTGTGTAAGTGATACCGCTCGTATCCATCACATTATAACTAAATGCCCCGCGATGTGGCACAGCTTTGACGAGTTCAACCGCTTCATCAACTGTTGCACAAGTCTCAAGAATCATTCGCCCAATTACATAACAAACAAACCCGTCAGCCGTTTTCTTACGATGGGTGAAATTATAAGCCATGACTAACCCTTTTTCGTTCATACCATCCATTCGGCCAGTGATACGTGAAGTAGGACCAATCACCGCATAACCACCATCCGTGGGTTGATAAAGGCTAAACATCCCATCATAAGTAAATGGATGAAAATCATAATTGCGAACCATAAAGTGCTCAGTTGAGAATACGGAACAACCACTTGGATCCGGTTCTACACGATAACCTCCAAAGTCACGTAATACTTCCTTCATCGGCAAATCCAGCCCATCCCGAAGTCCTTCCATTTCATCCCACAATACTGGATGGAATCGTTTAAATTGTTCTTCTGCCTCTTTTACATCGATTTCAAAACGAGGGCGTTTCAACTTCCACCCTTGCCTACGATTTTTTACCGTGAGCGACTCACGAAGCTCTTCCCCTAATGCTTTTCCAAAATCATAATGGGATCCTCTGAATTGAA
Organism: Aquisalibacillus elongatus; assembly: GCF_003843875.1. GTDB lineage: Bacteria > Bacillota > Bacilli > Bacillales > Alkalibacillaceae > Aquisalibacillus > Aquisalibacillus elongatus. The sequence goes on from NZ_RKRF01000009.1 coordinate 91,755, forward strand.
AAATGTCACTATGTATTTGTTTCATGGTTGATCATTCCCTTACGTTTACTTACAAAAGCCATTTTACCTAAAAACTAAAAATAAGAAAATCAATGACATTTGATCACTAATTAAGAATAAATTGTTGATGGATACATAATAAAAACGAGCATCTGTTGTGTGAAATACAGATCCCCGTTCAATAGCCGCTAACTCTTAGCGGCTATTTTTTAAAAACCAGTACGCAGAAACTTTTTAACTCAATCTTTATACTCTTTTTTATTCGCAACGATATACTTTGGAATTTGATTCTCATACATTTATCGAACAGTTTCTCAATTTTGTTAAATGATCGATTAAGTTTATTGCTCAACTAGTCTTCTCCAATAGATTAAACTATAAACGAGAAAGGAATCGATTATTTCCGTTATGGTGAGATATTTGAAACGAGTAACAACAAGAGAGTAATGGCCTTATTATCTACATTATTCGTTTTTAAAAAAGTAATATTTCAAACGAACAAAATGTTATTACTTACAATTATAAGATCAAAAATCAGTAGATGAACAGCTTCAGAGGAAGTTTCGAAAAAACCGAAAGTTAAAGAAAAGTACGAACGTCAGCTATACCGTATTAACTCCAGTCGTAACAATCCTCATAAAATGACTCGTAGAAGAATAAAAAGGCATTGGAAATAAAAGGGTTATAGACTATTTTATAGAAATATGTATTTAGATTAATTAAAAGTTGAATGTAAATATGAGGAGGGATGTAACAAAATGAAACTTGAATGGGAAGGCATTAAATCAATTAAAGATAGTTTATTAATAGGGATTTATGCAAATCCTCTCCATATTAACAAATCATCTAAAGGTTTTAAGCTTCATTCGGCAGAACCTATTTTAGAATACAGAGATTTTAATTCTAATGAATCACGTTATTGGAGGTTTGACTGCATTGAAGATAATCAAGGAGATGATATCATAACTCCCATTGTACAGAAGACTCCACAACCACTTCAGTACGAACTTGCAGAGGCTTCACATCAAAACCATATTATTATGGGATCCAGTTTTTCTGTTCAAAATAATTGGATAAAACAAGTTAGCGGTTATGGTTTTAAAAAGAATAATAAAGAATTTTTATCTGCAATTGTTTTAGAATTAGATGAATTATATATTATAGCAAATGCAGGTGAAGTTGTTGAAATTAACGTGACGGATAAAGACCCGGAGTTAATAGACGATTTAATTGTTACAACCGCAGATTAATATTGTATTAGATGTTAGTTTAACACGTTGGATACCTAATTAGGTACCCAACGCGTTTATTGGCAATTTAAGTTAATATACCCTCTGAAATGTGTGGACCTAAATTTGGAAGCAATGTGAACTTCAATAAGATTTATAATCCTTCAATTTCATAGAACATACTTATTTAGTGTCTTTTTTAGTTTTAATTTAATAACTTCAGTTTTTCGTTCTCTACTTTAAGTAAATACTGGTTTAAAAGACAATTGGAAAATGAACCTCCAATATTGATTCTGGTTCATCTCCCTTAAAATCTTTCCCATAATATTCATACTCAAACGCACCTGATTTTTTGTAACCTGATTCAGGTAACCACTCATTGTAAAAGTAATTAAACCCCTTACCTACTTCTGTTAACGTTCCTTTAAAACGTACTACGGCATACTCCTGTGCTGGTATTTCTTTCACAACCATTCCTTCTGGTACCTCTTCCGTATCTGAAACTGCCACAGCAGCCGTGTATAAAAAACGATTTCCTAATTGCCAATCCCTTGGAAACTCAATTAAGCCATAGCCAACATGTGTATCTACTAAATTCGGGATCTGATGACTTACCTGATTAAAATCCTCCCACAACCCTGGAATTGAATTTGGCTCTCCTTTTTTCATAATGCCGTACGTTTTAATTTCCATACCTATTAAAGTGACTTTCTCTCGATACTCAACTCGAACGTCCATACAAAAGCCTCCTATCAATTCTTAACTCGATTATACAATTTTTACATATAAAGTTCTAATCTCTCTTTCCTAAAAATGATACCCCGACTTACAATTTTATATTTGATATAATACGACTAAAGCAATTTGGAGGTTTTATTATGGGTTTATTTGATGGAATGATGGGAAATGCTTCTGAAATGGATACGGCAACTGTACAGTCAGAATTGGAGGAACTACTGGCGTCCAATGAACAAGTCGAACACGCTTATAAATTGATTCGTGACCTCTTCGTCTTTACTAACAAACGTTTAATCTTAGTTGACAAACAGGGTGTAACTGGTAAAAAGACAGAGTATCACTCCATACCATACAAGAGCATCACGCACTTCTCAGTCGAAACAGCCGGTACGTTCGACCTTGATGCAGAGCTTAAAATCTGGTTATCAGGTAGCTCTCAACCAATAGAAAAAACATTTAATAAACAGTTAAACATCTATAAAGTTCAAGCCGTTTTAGCTGAATATATCGGGTAACAGCGGGGGGTCTCGCTGTTCTTTTATGCAATAAATTACAAAATACTATAATTTACTGCAACAATCCCTCCAGTCTTACGTTTGTTTAGTAGAATACACTGAAAGGAGCGGGCTAGGTGAATGATGAAGCAAAACGACAAGTAAATGTTTGGTACCAAACCTATAATCAGGACTTATACCAATATATTTTCTTCTTAATTCGCGATCACGATCAGGCTAAAGATTTACTTCAAGACACTTTCCTTAAAGCTTATCAAAAGTATGATACTTTTAGGCAAGATAATGAAAAAGGGTGGTTATTCCGTATCGCACGCAATATCACCATCGACTTCGTTAGAAAAAAACACCCTGTCAGTTATTTGATGGATACACTTCCATCTAACCAACATCAAGACCACTCTCCAGAAAAGCACTTGGAACTAACAGAATCTGAAAAAGAATTATACCATGCACTCGGTAATCTAAAACGGTCATACCGAGATGTCATTATCCTAAGGAAAATTAAGGAGTTCTCAGTCAAAGAAGCCTCTGACATATTAGGTTGGAAAGAGGAAAAAGTACGAGTCACGCTCACACGTGCTATTCAAGCGTTAAAGCGACAGTTGGAAAAGGAGGGATACCAGCATGAAGCGTTATAACGAGCCACTAGATGATCAATTAATAGACTTAAATGACCAATTTAAATTATCTGAAGACGAATCAAACGAACTGTTGGTATCAATCAACGAACGCATGGATGAATCAGGGAGATCTAAACAAGGTTTTTTTAATAAAGCATTGGCATTTACACTAACAGGGGTTGCGGCTGCACTCTTTTTGTTGATGATTCCAATGTTAATGACCCCTAGTGAAAACACAGGTGAACAAGAAAGCACATTAAATAATCTTTCAGTACAAGAATTAACTGACAAGATTAAAAACGAATCTATTACAGATGTTATTGACCAGCAAGATTATACGACCGTTCACAATTACGAAAACAAAACACTTCAGCGTTATGATATTGGAGCAAGTGAATCATACGAATTTAACGATCCCGCACAGATTATCGATGTGGATGCATTAAAAAGTGAAAACTTAACTGCGCAGTTATTCGTTGAACAGGATAATGGTGAAGTACTACGCTACTATGCCTATTATTTAAATGAACAAGGTGACCTAACCATTTATATGAGTGACGATGAAGAATATGAAGGTCAGGTTGATGAAACTCTATTTGGAGAAGATCGCGCTTCTCAGTTAAGGGCAAAATTAAAACAAGATATTGAAATAGGCATGTCCAAACAAGAAGTACTTGCGATTTTAGGGCCATACAGTTTTATTTTTAGCCATGGCGCAACTGAAAGTGAGTTAGATTATCAATATAATTATTTACGATACGATGTAGGAGACAATACGTACACACCCCTGACAAATTTTGTGGACTTTCCTGCAATAGTTAACGAAAAACTGGATATGCAAATGTTTATCCAACTAAACGATAATCAGGTAGAAGCATTTTCAGCTATATACACGAAAGACCTTGATGAAAACATCTATCAATATCACATGACTGAAGAAATACGAGAGCATGACAAAGGTGATTTGACAGAAGGAATATTTGATAGAACGGGAGGCGAAACCCCACAACACATCAAAACAGGCGATTTCATGAACCGTATACCTTCAGTCGATCAAATGTTATCTCAGTTTGAGGCTTATGACACTAACCAGTCTATTACGGTTGAAGAACTGTGGGCTCAACACATTGATAAGCAATTTAATGAACCTATAACGACTATCAGACATTTTAAACCAGGTGATACCATCTATGTTGAAGACCAGATTGATCAAGTAGGATATGATGAAGAACTTGACCTTACGCACCTCATTTTTGAAGGGGATCATGAAGAGTCCATCGTGTTTAAAGGTGATCTGACAGACGAATATGTAAAAGGTGACACCATTAAATTAAAGTTCAAAGTCTTAGCCTTATCAGCAGATGGTGTATTTTCTAGAATAAATTATCAATTATACACCTCAAAATTCGATGAACCACCAACTATAGATCAATATCTAGTCGAATAACGAAAACCTTCCATGTGAGTTTCGCTCCATGGAAGGTTTTTAATAAAATATCCGATCTTTGCGTTTGGCTTTCTTTGAAAATAACCCACCGAAAATTAGAAATAAGACACCAAATAATAGTGCCACTCTTGCCGATGATTCAAATAATAAATATGATATGATATCTCGCCATTCCTCTCCTTTTGGAAAGTCAACAATGGCAAGGATGATTCCGACTAATAGTACTAAGGACCCTAAAAAAATGAGTAACTTCGATAAAAACCTCATCCATAATCCTCCAGATATCTAATTATTCAGACTTTTGTATTATTCTAACACAAAATTTCGACAGATAACATGGATAATTGGAAATTTCTTTCGATTACCTAAATATTTTACGGTTAAGATCGAATCTTTCCATCCAAATAAGTTAATAAAGAATAAGTTATTACATAAATGAAGAAAAATTAAATCATTTTCAAAATTTCAGTATATTTGGTAAATTGTCTTTAAAGGCGGGATGAATTTGTGGCAAAATAAAAACTTTGTGCGTTTTTTTAGTGGTCAAATTATTGCTTTTCTCGGATTGGCGTTATTCACTACTTCCCTTCCTTTTCTAATTCTATATCTGGATGGAAACGCTAGTCATATTAGTGGGGTGCAAAGTGCTTTTATACTCCCGCAGATATTTATACTTCTTTTTGGAGGGGTGTTAGTTGATAGACTCCCCAAAAAATTAGTAGTAATCGCTATTGATATTCTAAGAGCAACGTGTCTCCTTATAATTGCGATTTTAATATTCACATCGAATATTAAAATTTGGCATGTTTTTGTTCTTACCTTCACCTTAGGTTTACTTAATACCATTTATAGACCTACACTAAAAGCCTTTTTACCTGCGATCATTCAAAAGGAATATCTAATCAAAGCAAACTCATTTCGCTCAATGGCCAGGGAGATTTCAGAGATGATTGGTCCTGTCATTGCAGCTTTTTTAGTGGGGGCAATCGGTATATTCGTGACGTTTGGCATCACTGGAATCTCGTTTATATTAGCCGCTATACTTTACAGCTTTATTTTTATTGAAAAGAGAACGAATGTTGAAAAACAAACTTCGATTTTCAAAGAATTTATAGAAGGATTCAAAGTACTTCTTATACATAAGTGGCTGGGGTTAAGCATCTTAATTGCTTCATTTGTAAATATAGGTATTGCTTCTTTCGATGTGATTATTTTGCCTCTTTATGCTGAATACTATTTTGATGGAATTGAAAGCTTTGGACTATTATTAAGTAGTATGGCTGTCGGAGCATTTTTAGGCGCGTTATTTATTAGCAGAAAAACACATATTGAGAATAGAATGCTAAAATATTATCTATTTATGTGTGGTATGGGCTTATGTTTATTGTTACTAGCTATTGTTCATACCTTATTTCTCGCAATGTTCCTTATGGTGTTGATAGGTTTTTCAATTACTTCTTTCGTCATTCTTTGGGACAGTACTGTGCAGGAATTAATTGAGGAAAAGTATCTTGGAAGAGTCACTAGTTTGCAAATGTTTGGAGGATTACTTTTCCTACCAGTAGGTTATTATATATTTGGTTTCATTATTGACTACGCGGGAGTACAAACCAGCTTGATAACAAGCGCGCTATTTATTTTGATTTCAGCGTTATCAGGTATTTTTATACAACATATTAATAAAATTCATATTTAATCTATAAAAAGAATAAAGCAGTTCAATTAAGGGTGCAAAATACACTTTGCACTCCAAAATTGAACTGCTTCTTCTATCGAATATTCTTTATATACTCATTTGTGGTACGTACCACATCAATTTATTTTTACCAGACTCTTTTGCTTGATATAGTGCCCGATCAGCTTTCCTTATAAGATCGTCAACTTCCACTCCATCATCTGGCGCAACTGCTACACCAATACTCATGGTCACATGATAGACTTTACCACAAATCTCCCATGGTTCTGATGAAGCATTAATTAATCTTTCAGCGACTTTAATAATATCATTTTCAGTCGTAATATTTTTGACTAAAACATTAAATTCATCTCCACCAATACGGGCGATTAAATCCTCCCCGCGAAGACAATTATGTAGTCGCTTAGATAAGTGCATTAAAAATTCATCACCAGCATCGTGACCTAGATCATCATTAATTTGCTTAAAGTTGTCACAATCTAGATAAAATACCGCTAAACGATCTGTTGTTCTTTCTCGATCGATTAAACTTCTTTCTAGCTCTTGTTTGAAGTAACGTCTGTTAGGGATACCCGTTAACGGATCATTATTTGCTAAATAGAAAACTTGCTGTTCTGCCTCTTTCCGCTCCGTAATATCAATTAAAACGCCTTCGATGTGTTGTATTTCACCTGTTATACTTCGAGTAATAGTTGTACGGTCATCTATCCAACGAACTTGCCCATCCGCTGTTATGAGACGATACTCTTGCTGGTATTGATTAATTTTCTTAGATAGGTACTCATCAACTTCTTGTTCAATCCGACCTAAGTCGTCTGGATGAATAACGAAAGAAAAATCTATTTTTTCTTGAATAAACATATCTGGCGTATACCCAAGCTGTTTAACATTCTGTGAAACATAATCGATTGGCCAACCTTTTTCAGGCTTCCAACGAAAAATAATAGCTGGACTATTTTCAATAACACGGTTAGCTAGTATTAAGTCATCTTCGGATTTCTTTTTATCAATAATAACTGCAGCTAATTGACTAAATTGATCTAGTAAATCTAGCTCCTCTTCAGAAGGTAATCTCTTCTCTTTTAGATAGAATGCTAGGGTCCCAAATAAGTGACCATTTTCGGATGTTATTGGAAGTGACCAACAAGCTTTCAAATTATAAAGTGTTGCATATTCTCGGAGGTCTTTCCAACGAGGATCTGACATAGTATCCTCAACTAACACTTTTTCGTTAAAGTATGCAGCGGCACCGCACGAACCAGCGTTCGGTCCAACTTTTAAGCCGTCCATATTATTTAGATACGCCTTAGGCAAATGAGGACCAATCGGTTTTTCCAGAGTATGTAGATTCTCATTAAAATGAAGAATCGACGATCTAACATCTGGTAGAACTATATCCATAGTCCCCATCAATCTCTCTAGTATTTTTGCTAGTGGAAGGTAATCCATAGCTAGCATTTCAATAATTTTTCGTTGTTCCTTAATCAATTGTTGGACGTTTATTAACTGATTCATGCAGGTCCCTCACTACATTTCAGAATGATATCGTTAAAATATAACGATATTTATATTTTACTATACCATTTTTTTCTTAAATTTAAAGTATTTCGACAAATATTTTACAAAATTTTCTTTAAAATTTTAATCTCCTACATAAAAATAAAGACTGTCAGGGGTTCTGACAGTCCTCATCACTATAATCTAAACCTTCTAATTAGGTCATTTAGTTCTTCTGATAGCTGTGCCAATGATTCCGAACTAGCTGAAATTTCTTGCATGGATGAGCTTTGTTGTTCTACTGTTGCTGAACTTTGCTCAATGCCAGCTGCTGCTTCTTCAGACGTAGAAGCGATTTCCTCACTGGCAGATACCACTTTCTCACTGAAACCTGAAACGTGTTGCAAGTTATTAGATACATGTTCAATTCTCTCAATCATATCCTCAACTGATTCACTAATTGTATTAAAGCTCTCCTGGCTCACTTTGATTTGTTTATTTCCTAAAGCAACTTTTTCCTGTCCTTGTTCTAAAGTTCCCACAACAGATTTTGTCTCTGTTTGAATCCCACTAATAATTGTGGTGATTTCCGAAACGGAATCCCCCACTTGTTCAGCAAGTTTCCTTACTTCATCAGCTACAACAGCAAACCCTTTACCAGATTCACCAGCTCGTGCCGCTTCAATAGCTGCATTTAAAGCTAGTAGGTTGGTTTGTTCCGCAATATCCTGAATGACATCGACTAATTTTGATATATTAGTCGAGTACGTCTCTAATTGTTTTACTTTTTTAACTGATTCTGAAACGACGTTTGTGATGTCATTCATTTGTTCGACAGACTGTTCGATTTGCTCGTTACCTTTATGAGCCTGATCTTTGACTTGATAAGAAGAATTTTGTAAAGCTTGCCCACTTTCATTAGCTTGTACGACTTGTTCATTTAACTCTTTAGATAAGTGTGTAATTTGATTAGACGAGTTAGCTTGTTGTTCTGCACCTGAAGACAGTTCTTCCATTGTTGATGCAACCTGCTCTGCTCCTTGACCAACTTCTTGTGCTGATTGCGTTAATTCTTCACTTTGGCTACTGACTGTTTCTGATACATCCTGTACTTTATATACCATTTCTCGCAATTGTTCCACCATCTCATCCATGGAGTCCGCCAATTGACCAATCTCATCACGACTGTCATGGTTCATTTTTTTAACAGCAAGGTTCCCTTTTGCAACCTCTCGAGTCATGCCAATAACAGCCATTAACTTATTACGAACTGAACGGCTAATGACAATCATCAATAATCCACCAACTAGAATCGATCCTAATACAGAGAAAATAATTAATGAGTACGTATAATTAGCATTATCTTGAGCATTTTGTATCGATTGAACCCGTTCTTGATTCATAGCGACGCGTAGTTGATCTAATAATTCGTCTGTTTCATCTCTAATTGCTGCTGCTTCATCACGATACCGCATAGAAACTGCTGTCTGTCCTTGGTCAACAGTTGGAACAATCTCATCTAAGAAAAATTCATTCACTGTTTTTTCGTTTTCTAAAATTTGGTTATGTATGTCTTGTTGATTAGATGTCTCTAAGTAAGCTTCAAGGTCAGAAAGATTAGCTTGAAAATCATCTCTAATTTCTTTAAACTCTTCAATCTTCAATAAACCACGTGAAATGACGTAATCTGCTATTAATGTATCTTTCGCACTAAATTGTGTTGTCATTTCTGTGATTTGAACTGAACGGTCAGCTTGAACATCAACCTCTTCTAAATCTTGAATGACTCCGTTCATAAAATACGCAATAAAACTTGCTGAAGCCATAAATAATAAGATTGTTAAAACAAATGCTATTCCGTACTTCCATCCAATTCGAATGTTCTTCCACTTAAGCCTTTTCAAACTACCACCTTCTACCGTAAGTATTAATGCCTATATTATAGCACAAAATTTCTAATAATTTGTAGAAAATTCGGAAAAATTAGTTGAGTTTGTTTAATTATGACAAAAGGTGATAACTTAAATATTAGAGAGGTGAAACGATGAGTATTCAAATTAAAAGGATTTATGAGAATGTAACAGATGATGATGGAAAGCGTGTATTAGTTGATCGAATTTGGCCAAGAGGTGTTTCAAAGGAAAAAGCACAACTTGATGAGTGGTTAAAAGAAGTTGCTCCATCAACCGAATTAAGAAAAGAATTCAATCACGACCCCGAGCGGTTTTCTGAGTTTAAGAAACACTATAAACAAGAGTTAAACGAAAACCCTGTACAACAAGAGGCTTTTAACAAACTGCTAAAATGGTCAAATAAAGAACTCGTGACGCTGTTATATGCTTCAAAAGATGAAACCTACAACCATGCCCAAGTGTTGAAGAAGTTACTAAAATAAAAAAGGACTTTTATGGTGTTATATATTTTCCCCTAAGAAAACGTGGTAATAGCTAATTAAAAATAGTACTTCTACTAATAATAAAGTGCCCATTATAGTAGTTACTAACATTGTAAAATTAAAGATAGCACTTAAACCTGCCAGGATGAATAGCAATAACATTATATTTACTAGATTGTATAACAGCTTTTTATTAATATTACTAGTTGAAGCGTCCATAAGTTCGAAAATAATAACAAATACCATAAACATACCTATAACTATAAACACAACCCCAACGAAAACTATAATTGTCTCTAGCATAGTTGACATACCCATCGTTAACGGCGAATGATCCGTAATATTCAATAAGAGAAATATAATACTATGAATGACCATAATAATGACGTAAGGTTTGACTTTTAAAAGTCTTTGATTTGTTCTCCCCAATTCTTGTATCCCAAAATACATCGTTAAATATCCAATTATATTAGTTAAGTAATAGGTCACTCCGATATCCCAAAAACTTAAATTTGTTTTAAAGAAGACAAAGATAAGCCCTATGAAAATATTTATCAAAAATAATACACCTCCCTTTATTGTTGGATATTTATAACTATTATAGCTCATCACTTCTATTTAACTGCTTCCTTAGCCTACTGCTCTATATAAAAAAAAGTAGTTCAATAAGGGGTACAAATTACATTTTTGTACTCCAAAACTGAACTACTTATAAGTTTTAGAAGTCCTCTTTTAAAAATTCAACAACCCCTTCAATTAAGCCTTCTGAAAGAGGTAGATCTGGGTTCGTGTATGTCTCCATGTTACTAGCCGAATCTTCTGATGCATCCTTCAACACATGACTCATGTCTTCTAATATTAACTGTTCAGCTTGAGGTGTTGCTTCTAATAACATCTCAGCATTCTCAGGTGAAATTTGCAAATCTTGATTCCCTTGTACAATTAATATAGGGAGATTTAGCTTAGAATAGACAACTCTTGGATTATATTGCATCCATGAGATCAGAAATGGCTGTATCGATTGAGAAAATAGTCCTTCTAAGTTTGGATTTATGTCATCAACCGTATTTCCTTGTTTGAGGCTCGTTAAAATTTCAACTGCCTCATTATAGTCTTCTTCATTTAAGTTACCTTGTAATTGGTCCTTTAAGACATGGTCAACGGACTGTCCTGCTCCTGCTAAAGAAACAAAGGCATCGGCTCCAGACTCTTGAATCGCTAAAGCTCCAATTAACGCTCCTTGACTATGTCCGATAACACCAACATTTAAGAAGCGTTCGTCTTGTTTTAACATTTGAAGCCAACTGTTAGCATCGTTAATAAAATCATCAAACCGAATCTCTTCTTCTGGAATAACAGCCTCCGAATTCTCGCCTGCACCTCGTTTACTGTAACGTAAGCTGGCAATACCATTTTCTGCAAGACCTTCTGCTAACATTTTCAAACTATTATTCTTCCCCGGCAGAGTTGAGATACTATTACCATCCCGATCAGTAGGTCCTGATCCGGGAATAATTAAAACAACCGGATAAGGGCCTTCCCCTTCTGGCTCAAGTAATTCACCCTTCAGCTTACCGTGTTCCGTTTCAACAGTTAGGAAATTCTCTTCTTCCGTACGATCTCCTACTTGACCCGCTAATTGACCACGATCTAAATAAAATGAAAACGATTGACCTTGTTGAGTAAAAGTACCCTCAATGCGGTCTTCATTAACTAATTCACCTTCAAAGTCAATCTGTTGTTCAGGTATCTCCATCTCGAAATAAACCGATTCACCGTCGAATGTTAAGTTGGACAAAGGAAACTCATCTAAATTTTGTATAGGTATACTAATGTTGCCATCAAGTTCATCTTCGCTAGCAAACTCAATCACAATGTTAAGCGGTGAGTCTGGGACCTCAATAGCGCCGTTCCACGTTCCTGCTATTTTGTCTCCAACATGTTCAGTCTCCTCATCATCTGAGCAGGCCACTAGTAGCATTAATAGACATACGAATGACAACATCACTAATTTTTGCATATGATTAACCCTTTCCGACCCTTTTATTTAGTAAGACGAACTAAAATAATAATTCGTTTCACTAAAACACAATTTGAATAAAGAACCAAATAACCATAATTAATTGAATGACAACTTTGGCAACTGATCCACTTAAAAAACCAACAAACGAGCCAACCGAAGCTTTTAAAGCTTCTTCTGCCGTGCGTTTTTGAATCATTTCAGTTATAAAAACTGCAACAAAAGGTACAACTAGTATTCCAAATGGCGGGATGATGAAAGACCCAACAATCACGGCCACTGCAGCGATTTGCTCGCCTCGTTTAGAGCCTCCAAACTTTTTGACAAAATAACTATTCGCAATAATATCTGCGACTATTAATATCACAGTAAACACTACCATAACTGAATAAAAGACCCAGCCAAGTTCACTAGAATCAATAAAGAAATGATAGGTTAAAAACCCAAGCCATAATACTAAAACTGATGGGACAATCGGGAATATAACGCCAATAAAACTTAAAACAAAGAACGCTAAAATTAAGATCCACCATAAAATTTCCATAGAAGGCCTCCTTACTCGTTACGAACGCTTCGACTTAAATAATTAGCCAAAACGAAAGTCAATCCAAGTCCTATAACAGGCATGATCAATAATCCTAGGAATGACAATACATTATAGCCTAACGTTACGCTTATTAACATAGCTCCTGGCAACATTGCTTTTTGAAAAATACTTTTTGTGATGTCTGACAAATTTAGATGTTGCCATTGAACTATTTGTAAAAACTGATTTGACATGACCTGAATCCAAAATACTTTTAAAACGACTCCTATAATAAAAAGTATTAACATCCAAAGAATTAATTTAACCCAAACAGGTACAAAAATAACTCCCATTACACCAATCAAAGTAACTTGTACATAAAATGATAACCAATTTTTGTTTCGTAATAAGGCTTTAATATACAGTTCTTCAAAAGCCGCTTCGGGCGTAGATTTCTTAAATAATTTTCTAGATTTTCTAAATATCCATGGGTTTTCGCGTTTTCTATAAAGACGCTCACCAACAAACTCAGGCGCACCTATATGTGAAGATTGCATCAAAATCAAGCTTAAAATTTTATTTTTACGTTCTAAGTCGAACGCAATCTCTTGATTGAACTTTTGTGTTTGTTTAGTGACTTTTAGAATTACCATAATTAAAGCAATCAAAGCGAAAATAGATAATACGGGTTGATATAAAACAGTCAAAATAAAATAGATTATGATACTACTTACTAAAAAGAAAAAACGGTTTGTCCAATTAGAAAACCTAACCTTCATCTCTCTTTTTATTATACCTATTGATGCATTTAATAGAGAAGCAAAAAGTGCATAGTAAGTATAGTTTAACACGGACCATTCTAAATATTGAATGAAGATAGGAGCTATGATGAGCATTAATAACCAAGTCTTAAAAAGTGACAAAGACACAAAATATGCCCAGCGAGCACGATTTAAACGTTTAAAAATTGATTGATACTGCCACAAAAAGAGGATATCTGCCCCACGTATAAAAGAGGTGCTGTAACTACTCATAACTACTATTAAAACTAATAATGGTGCTGTGAACTCATTTGATAATAACCCTAAGTCAACATATCCTCGCCACAAATCTATATACAATCCTAAACCTATAATAGAAAAAGGGATAATGATATAAACCCAGACAGCCCAATAAACCGTCACCCTATAAATCTGGTTATAAAACTTCAGTTGGTCTTTTAATCTATGTACAAACAACTCTTTACCAGTCATCATGTCGATCGCTCCATTAAGACTTCAAAGCTATCAAATAAGCTTCCTTGATCCATTCCTGCTTTCTGATGAATATCATCAATCTTCCCTTGCGTTAATATCTCACCATCCATCAGTAAAATTATTCGATCACAAATACGCTCGGCAGTATCTAGCATATGCGTAGTCATTAGTACCGCAGCACCTTCTTGACGCTTTTCATTTAATAAGCGCAAAAAATCATTAATCGCTTTTGGATCTAAACCGACAAATGGTTCGTCAATGATATAAAGACTTGGATCATTCAACATTGCCAACACAATCATCAGTTTTTGCTGCATCCCTTTTGAAAAAGTCACTGGAAGTTCATGCACTCGTTCCTCTAATCGAAATGTTTTTAAAAGCGGTAAAACACGCTGGGTCATTTCATTTTCAGACCATTCTCTAACAGACGCAACAAACTGAATATGTTCCCATAAAGTTAGCTCTTCATAAAATACGGGTTGTTCAGGAATATACGCATATTTCATTTGGTTATTTTCAAAACACACAGACCCCTCTAGGTAATCAATCGTGCCTAATATAGATTTGATTGTCGTACTTTTCCCTGCACCATTTGGTCCAATTAAACCGATTAATTCACCCTTCCTAACTTGAAAAACAATATCACGAATAATACGATGCTCTTCACTGTAGCCAGCTTGTTCTATATTCACATTTAAAACACTCATGCACACCCCTCCGCTTAAACGATATTAATCTAAGTATACCATGCCTTCCTCACATAATTTGGAAAAGTTAAAGCCGCAGGTTAACTGCGGCTTATGTTTTACTGTTCAATTTCTGATAAATCAAATGAAATGACTCGATTTGTATTAGGGTTATAAACCACACTTCCTCTAACTTTTATCGTTTCACGCGGAGATTCTAACGTATAAATATACGTTTCTCTTACACGATTGGAAGAAACCTCTTCACTGCCTTCGAAATCGTAATTTACAACTCGATATCCTGGGTAACCAACCTGAACAAGTTCAATTAAATATTTACCAAATTTTTCTTCTTCTAATTCTGGTGATGGTGTTATTTCAACATTGATCACACCAACATCAGCGTTAACTCCAAGTGCCTCAAAAGCCCGTTTGTGTAAATTTATTCGATTTGGTGGATAATTTTGGACTGTATCAACGACTTCAACAAGTACTTCTCTAGTATTTTGTGGATTACGGACCTTTAACGTCTGACCGCATTGAAATCCTGCACGAGGACTAACTGCCACCGTCATATATTGATTATCCGACCACGCGATATTACACTTTGTGACTTGTCCTCCCTCTGTCCAAGTCGCTTGACCTTGGATGACTTGCTGTCGAGCGTCAAAAAAAGGCGGTATTTGGTAAGGATTATGGTGAAATGGATTGTTATACATACTCTTCCTCCTTTAAAACCGTACTTTTTACAACATATGCCTACATATGGTTGACCCGTGACATTGTCACACTGAATTCATTTCTTCTTACATGATTTTCGTGCTATAATATTTACAGAAAATTATATTCAACAACCATAGGGGGCAAATAGATTGGGTAAACGTATTTTTTATTTTCTACTCACAAACATTCTTGTTATGACTACGATTGTGATCGTATGGTCAGTATTATCACACTTCTTTGACCTTGGTAGTATTAGCGGAGTCAATGGAGTTGGAACATTGGACTTTGGCACACTGTTATTATTTAGTGCCGTTGTAGGTTTTGCGGGTTCCTTTATTTCATTAGCCATGTCTAAATGGATGGCTAAGAAGATGATGGGCGTCCGCGTGATTGATCCAAATAAAAATATGTCGGCTCGTGAAAAAGACTTAGTGGACCGTGTTCACCGCCTTTCGCGCGCAGCTGGACTTATGCATATGCCAGAAGTTGGTATTTATAACTCAAGAGAGGTAAACGCGTTTGCAACAGGGGCATCGAAAAAGAAATCGCTTGTTGCAGTATCCTCTGGTTTACTTGAATCCATGGATGATGACGCCGTTGAAGGTGTACTAGCCCACGAGGTAGCACACGTAGCTAATGGTGATATGGTTACGATGACCTTATTACAAGGTGTCGTCAACACATTCGTAGTCTTCCTATCACGGATTGTCGCGAGCATTGTTTCAAGTTTTGTTAAAGAAGAAATGCGTTTTGTCGTTCATTTCGCATCTATTATCATTTTCCAAATTTTATTCTCGATCTTAGGTTCAATGGTGGTGTTCGCTTACTCTCGTTACCGAGAATTCCATGCCGACCGAGGCGGAGCTGATTTAGCAGGTAAAGATAAGATGGTTCACGCATTAGAATCACTAAAACAGCATGTCAACCGCGTTCGAGATCCACAGCATGAAGACAACGCTGTTCAAACGCTTAAAATAAATAACAAAGGCAAAATGAATTTATTTTCATCACACCCAGACTTAGATGATCGTATCGCTAGATTAAGAGCTAAATAATAAATAAAGAGGCATCCGTCCGGATGCCTCTTTATTTATATGTTGTTAGGTTGATGTTGCGAGCGCTCAGGTCACTATATTGAGCACCCTTACTATTACGCCCTTCTCTCGATTAAATTCACACCAATTCCCATACAAACTACACCAATGAGTAATAGTACAGATAATGGTTGGAGAATATCTGCAAGATTATTACCATACATACTAACGGATTTTAACGCCTCCATAGCATAAGTGACTGGGTTTATTTTTGAAATCGATAAAATGGCCTTATGACTTACAAACTCAATTGGCCAAAATGCCCCTCCAATCATTGCTAGACTCACTGAAACAATCGGAACAACAGCATTTAACTGCTGCATTGACTTTGTCAGGCCTAATATCAACATTCCAATAGCAACAAATGCAAAAACGTAACAAGCAATCGTTAAAATAATCGCTAAATATTGTTCACCTAGTTCATAGCCAAACAAATATTTAAACATCATAAATACTATAAATATTTGAGTAAAACCAATAATATACGAATAAGCCATATGCCCAAGGTAGACTTGCCATTTTTTAATCGGAGATAAAATCATACGGTCAAGTGTCCCCGTTTGCTTTTCCTGTGCAAATTTACTAAGCGAAAAAACGATACTGTATATCGCAAAGAATAAAGCCATTCCAAACAGCGTTTGCAACTGGTGATCATAACTTGGTGCACTCTCTAGCATACCTGGAGCTTCATTTACAACTTTAACAGGTGGATCATCAATTCGTTCTTCAATTTGCCCTCTAAATTGTTCAGGACTTCCAGATTGCGTACTTGCGACATCGATTATTCTCTCAGTCGTAAACGTTTGATAGACAACCTGATTTAACAATGGCAAATGCTCTCCTTCTGCCATCACAACAATATTGTAATCATCTTCCATAATATGAAGCCCATATTGGTGTTTGCCTAATGCAATGCCTTCTCGTGTAGAAACTTCATCTAATTCAAAAAACGTAAACCCTTCCGCTTCATTTAGTTGTTCTAACCAACGGTCTGGATGTTCGACTGATTCATCAAAATATGTCGGTACCGAAACTGTCATATTGACCTGAAATCCACCAATGACTGCTACGAATACTATACTCATCACAAACATCGCCAAGACGGAAAACGGCTCTCGTCTAAAGCGCTGCCACTGCAGCTTAAATAAATGCCTCAACTAAACCACCCTCTTTCTTGGAAATAATACCAATCCAATGACTAAAATAATTACCGCCATGACGAGCAGTTTAATCAGGGAAGGTGTAATATATTCAAACCCTAAACCTTGTGACCACTGCAGGTAAGCCGTTAACGCTAATCCATTAGGTGTAAAGTTTCCGATTGTGTTAATGATCTCAGGTAGTTGAGTCTGCGGGACAAAACTGCCACCTAAAAAGGCCAGAATGCTGACAACAGCTCCCGTAAAGAGTTCAGGAATTGATGCACTTTCAAATAAAAGAGTGATCGATGTTAATAAAACCCCTATAGCTCCAACACAAAGCGCATACACAAACGTAATCAGACCAATTCCCAACCAATCCGTTAAAGTTTCAAACATAAAAGCTCTTAGAATAAATATGGAGATAACCAATAATAAAGCTACTTGTATGGTAACTAACATGACAGTTGAGATGCCTTTCCCAGATAGATAGAACATAGGGTGTTTTCCAGCTAATACAATACGACTATAGACGTTTTGAAAAGTCTCAACATAGGATTTTCTTGCGATAGTCGAAGCTATATATAATCCAAACATAGCTGCCATAGCAAATGCATAATATTGCATGGCTGACATAGGATCCCGGTCAGTAACTGACTTAATTTCCCCAGGGCTCATTTCATATTCTGAGAATGTTATAGCGCCTTGTGATTCCATTGAAATTGCTGTCATCACATTCATTTGACCAATCACCATATCGACAACACTCTCAATTGTGCTAGCAGATACTGAACTATGATCAGCAGTTATAACAGTTAGTTCACTCCCATTGCCTTCATTCAATAACATTTTCCTCAAAGCTTTGAATGTGAAATCTTCAGGGAGTACTAATATGGCTGAAACTTCTTCATTCATTAATGCTTCTTGAGCCTGAGTTTCTTCTAAATAAGTTAATTCAAATATAGAACTCAGTTCATCAGATTTAAAGGTTTCTTGAATAATCGTAGAAGGTTGATAAGCTTCTGCTCCTTCAATTATTCGTTGCTTGGCATCTTCAGGTATAGGTTGCTCATCAAGCTCACTAACAAAATGCTCAAACCCTTCTTCAGCGTTGTCATCATTTACAATAGCTAACTTCGATTCCATAGCATCTGTTTCACCTGACATTAAACCACCAAGCGCAAAACCTAATATTGCTGTAAGAATAAGGGGCATCGTAATGAGTACCGCAAGTTCCGTTTTATCACGTAACAAAACTAATAGATCCTTCTTTAAAAAATTCCACATTTACGATCCCCCCTTAATCTCTTAATTTTCGTCCTGTTAAATGTAGAAACACATCTTCAAGGGTTGGGACTTGAACATTCATACTGACAATCTGCGCTTGTTCTTCCTCCGCTAAATCAAAAATCGTCCCCAGCTGATGACTGCCTTTTGGAACAATAAGCTTAATACCCTTCTCTGTTTCTGTAACTTGCAAAATCGATTCTTGTTGTTTGTATCGTTCGATTAAATTTGGTTGATCTCGATCTAATTCAATTAAGATAGACTCTTCACTCGATAGAATACTAGTTAATTCATCTTTCGTGCCTGTTGCAATGATTTTGCCGTGATCCATAATATAAATTCGGTCACAAAGCCGTTCAACTTCTTCCATGTAATGACTCGTATATAAAACGGTCATTCCCTTTTCCTTATTAAGTTGACGAACCATTTCCAAAATATAATTTCGAGACTGCGGATCAATACCAACAGTCGGCTCATCCATTATTATGATTTCAGGTTCATGCAGCAGCGCGACTGCAATATTTAATCTTCTTTTCATTCCACCTGAATAATTCTTTACCAGTTCATTTTGCCGTTCATTAAGCCCAACGTGATCGACGACCTCTTCGATTTTTCGGTCAAGGTTACTTCCACTAAGACCATAAATTTTACCGAAAAACTTTAGGTTCTCAAGTGCCGTCAACTCCTGATATAATGCAATCTCCTGTGGTACAACTCCTAACTCTTTACGTATTTCACTAGGATTTTGAATGACGCTCCGACCATTCCACTTTACATCCCCAGTTGTAGGTTTCATCAGCGTAGACATCATTGAGATTGTTGTTGATTTGCCCGCCCCGTTTGGACCTAACAAACCGACAGATTCTCCTTCATCCAAATACAAATTGACATCATCAGCAGCTATATTTCGTTTAAATACTTTCTTCAGATTTACTGTTTCTAACATTTCCTCTCCCCCAATAAATGAACATCGTTAAATTTAATATATAAAAAAGAAGACAGCATGAAAACTGTCTTCAGTCATTAAATGATGATTTAACCCATGACCTAAGTCATTATTTTTACTTTAAACCAACCCATTTCGTATCGCAAAAATAGCAAGCTGCGTACGATCGCGAAGATCTAACTTATCCAACAACACACTGATATGATTTTTAACTGTACCTACCGATAAGGCAAGTTCCGATGCAATCTCTTTGTTACTTTTACCTTCACCGATTCGCATTAATATATCGGTCTCACGTGGCGTCAATGAATAATGAGCTTGTGGTGTCGCTTCCGATTGTTTCTGCTTTAGTAATCGAGGAACTACTTTCGCCGCTACATCCCCATGAATCTCCAGTCCACCTGCCAGACATTTTTTTATGGTGTCGATTAAAGACTCTGCATCAGCATCTTTTAATATATAGCCATGTGCACCAATTCTCAGTGCTTCTAGCGCATACTCATCATCATTAAACGTTGTCAGCATCAACACTTTCATATCTGGCCACCTAGACCGAATTTCCTTCGCCGCCTGGAGCCCATCCATTTCAGGCATACGAATGTCTAGAATGGCTATATCAAACCATTGCTTCTCACACCATTCAATCGCCTCACGACCATTTTGGGCTTCACCTATCACTTGAAGTTCCGAATCGGTTTCAATCATCATTTTAATACCTTGAATGACTAATGACTGATCCTCAGCGAGCAGCACTTTCGCCATTTAGACCATCCCCCTTACTCAACAACGGAATTGTTCCACGTACAATAAATCGATTCTGATAGATTAAGACCTCGAGCTTCCCGTTAACACTTTCAAGCCGTTCTCTCATCGATTTAAGACCGTAACCTTCCTCATATTTAAGTTCATCTTGTATCGGGTTAGATACTTCAAAACGAAAGATACTTTCACCAGGAGATTCAAAAAGAATGGAAACCTCACGTTCTGAACCATGTCTCATAACATTCGTCAATGCTTCTTGAACCGCTCGGTATACAGCGACTGTTTGATCCACTTCTAATGTTGCCGACAAAGCACGATGACGAACTGAAAAGTGTATACGGATAAAGTTTTCGGTTTCTAATTTTCGAATCAAACGAATAATCGCTGGTAAGCCACCTATGACTTCATGATCCATGGTTTTAACTGCCTGTCTCGTCTCATCTAAACTTTCACGTGCTAATTCTTTTAACATATTAAGCTGCTCTTGAGAATTTCCCCCATTGTTCATTCGAGCTACTTCTAATTGCATTAATAGATTCGTTAATTTATGCCCGACTCGATCATGAATTTCTCTTCCAATTTGCGTTCGTTCTTCTTGTCTAGCCAACTTTTCATCTGACTCAGACTTCAACTTCATTTTCCTGAACTCGTGTAATAACGCATCATAACGAGTGTCCGACTCTTTCGTCCGATTCCAATATGTATACCCTAAAATACTAGCCAGTGTTAGTAAAGCTGTTAAGAGTAGTGTGAAACTTTTTGAAAATGGCTCAATAATGACTAAGTACATGACTAAAAATGCACCGACTAACACAGCATGCCATTTTTCTAACCTTACAATGGTTTCTCCGGCTAAATAAGCCAAGATTAATATTGCATAGGGTGAGCTATGAGATTCAAATGCCATCGTCACTGATGCCCCCGCTAATATTAATGCCATTGTACTTGCAAGCGAATGGTTCTTAATAATAGGCATCACAAAAATGAGAGAAAAGAAAAGCGCACAAGCTAGTAATGTAATCGCGCTAAGCTCGTTAATTCCAAAGCCCCACGCTAAAAACAACAACGTTAACCAGAACCAAACTAAATGACGTTCCATATCCTTATCACCTAATCTATTTATTACGTCTATCATACCATTTTTAAAAAAATTGTTGAGTTAATTTTTTTCATAAAAAGAAAAACTGCCTTACGCTGATGCGAAAGGCAGTTTGTAAGTTTACCAAATCCAGACGGCAATAAGCGTTGACAGGATCAGGCCGATGATAACAGGGATAAAGTTTTTTCTGGCGAGCTCTAAAGCAGAGACGCCACAAAAGCCTGCTACCGCAACAAGCGAAGACCATGCGACAATAGTTCCGCCTCCAGTCCAAATCGATCCCATCTGACCGATTGCTGCGAGTGTTGATGGTTCTAATCCACCAGTCGCTAACGCACCTGATAATGAACCAGTCAGAGGCAATCCTGAAAATCCAGAGCCATCTAAACCTGTAATAATCCCAATGATGAGAATACCTAATGCGGTTAGAAATGCGCTTTCAGGAATGGCGTTTTGACCAGCTGCAACTAGGTCGAATAGTAATGCTGGAGGTTCTGCTTCTCCCATCGATAAAATACTCCCTGAGAAATCACCACTTCCTAGGAAGAAAAATCCCGCTATTGGAATGACCGGCCCCATGGCTTTAAAAGCAAAGACAAACCCGCTGACAATATGCTCACTAATTCGGTCCAATGCTTTTACTTTTCCAAACGCCAAAGTTGCAAAAGCAAGGAGTAAAACGGCTACTCCACCAATTAATGCAGCACCATCGCCACCTTCAAATCCACCGGAACGTCCACCTTCAAATTTGGTGTAAACCATAAAGATCATTACAGCAAGCATGGATAACGGAACTAAAACAGCAAAGAATTTTTTCCAGTTCTCACTCGTTCCAGTAACCTCTGCTTCCTCTTGACCTGGGAGTTGTTTTAAGGCTTCTTCATTTAATGGGTCATTTGGCTTTCTAATCTTTTTACGAATCATCAAATAGACTAAGCCAAGAGCTATAACACCTGTAATTAGTGATAATACTAGCGCTTTATCTGCTACAGCTGCTGTATCAACCCCTGCAGCTGTGGCACTTAACATGGGTGCCACCTGAATGACGTAATCCGAAGACAACGCCATCCCTTGCCCAGCTAAAGCCACAACCATGGCGGCTCCCATCACCGGCATACCGACACGTACAGCGGCAGGAATGAGTAAAGCTCCAATTAAAGGAACGGCTGGCGTCGGCCAGAAAAATAGAGAAATGATAAATGTAACCCCTAGAAGTACGAAGAATGCGACATGGCCATTCGTCATGATGCGTTGAACTGGCGCAATCATTTGCTGATCTGCTCCTAGATCTTTTAACGAATGAAGTAAGGCAACCATAAACGTGATAATTAAAAATATACTAAACAATTCTTTTGCCGCAGTTAAGTTGGCGTTAAATACGGCTGTGAAACCTGTTATAATACTACCTTTATATACCCACGCAACAAGGAATGTTCCAAGCAGTGTCGGGAGCACAACACCTTTACGAAACACCATCGTTAAAATTACAATCAACGTCACAAGCGCATACAACCAATGCGCAAGAGTTAACTCCATTTTGATGTCCCCCTTTTGGAACATCATATGCACAACCGCCTATATTGGTGAGCTCAATTACTTAATGTGACGCACTATTTTTGTTGGTGGTGTCTCTATGATTAGTTAACCTGTTCCAATTAACATTTAAGCCTGTTCTATTAACATTTAATGTATTCAAATTAACATTTAGTGTATTCTAATTAACATTAATTACGTTTCTATTATCGTTTAATGAGTTCTAATTAACAAAAAATGCATCTCTATTAACATTTACTAATTGCTAATTAACACTTACAGGATTTTATCGCAAAAAAGCCTAACCATCCTGGTGGCTAGGCTTTTGAATTAAACTAATACGCCATCTTTCTTATAACGATTAGAAGTATCAATCAAACGTTTGATTAAATTTTGAACAACGTCACGTTTTTGTTCATTCAGTATTAAACGCCCGTCTTGAATTTTTTCATCCACAAAACTTAGCATCAGACGTGGCTGGTTTGGGACTTCAACGTCCATATGGCTTAAGCTCTCGCGTAAATGAAGTTGGGATTTTAATGTTCCGCCTCTACCTGGTGAAGCACCAACAATCCCTGCTACTTTCCCTTTAAGTGAGCTTTGTCCAGCTGGACGTGATAGCCAATCAATTCCATTTTTCAACACACCCGGTATTGAACCATTATACTCAGGAGTTGCTATTAGAATTATATCAGCTGACTCTACTTTCTCTTTAAAATCTTCAACGCTACTAGGAAGTGGCTCCTCATGATCTTGATTAAATACTGGTACGTTTGAATAGTCTACATATTCATATGTCACGTCAGAAGGTAGTTCTTGCACAACCGCATCTAACAGTTTTTTATTAATAGAATCTTTACGATGGCTTCCAGACAACCCAATTAGTTTCAACTTATTATCCATTACAATCCACTCCTATGTTGTAAAGTCTAGTTTAATCATACGTGAGTTGAAAACCTTATTTCAAATAAAGTGCATAGGTTTTTAATTGTCAAAAACGCTTTATAATGGTAATTTCAACTTAGAAAACAAGTAAATCAGGAGGTAAGGAAAGTGAATATAATTGTAGCTGGCGGTGATGGCTTCTGTGGTTGGCCAACTGCCTTATATTTATCTAAACAAGGACACAATGTATCCATTATCGATAATATGGTTCGAAGAAAGATTGACCAAGAGTTACATTCAAATTCTATTACGCCAATCGCGACTTTAGAGGAAAGAGTGGCTAAATGGAAAGAACTCACTGGTCATGACATTAAAATTTATGAGGGTGACTTAACCCACTATGACTTTTTAAAACAAGTGTTAAAGGAAGAAGAGCCTGAAGCATTTGTTCATTTTGCTGAGCAACGTTCTGCTCCATACTCAATGATTGATCGTGAACATGCAGTTTATACACAAGAGAACAATGTCACTGGGACATTGAACGTTTTATACGGCATTAAAGAGATTGTTCCTGATTGTCATCTCATTAAATTGGGTACAATGGGAGAGTACGGTACACCGAATATTCCAATTGAAGAAGGGTACATAGAAATTGAACATAAAGGTCGTAAAGATACCCTACCTTACCCTAAACAACCAGGATCTTTCTATCACTTATCAAAAGTTCATGATAGTCATAATATTATGTTTGCATGCAAAATCTGGGGCATCCGTGCCACTGACCTTAACCAAGGTATCGTTTACGGGCTTGATACAGATGAAACTAAAATGGATCCTGTTCTTTATAACCGCCTTGACTATGACGGTGTATACGGAACAGCTTTAAACCGTTTTATTATTCAGTCTACGATTGGTCATGACTTAACGGTTTATGGGACAGGTGGACAAACGCGAGCTTTTCTAAATATTAAAGACACTGTACGTTGTATTGAGATTGCAGCTGAAAACCCTGCTGATCGTGGAGAGTTTCGTGTATTTAATCAATTCACTGAGTACTTCTCAGTTCTAGAATTAGCTGAAAAGGTCCAAAAAGTGGCTTCAAATGAAGGTTTCAATACGAATATTGCACATATCGAAAACCCTCGTGTCGAAGCTGAGGACCATTTTTACCATGCTGAGAACACGAAATTAAAAGATCTTGGGTTAGAACCATATTTACTTAGCGAAGATGTTATTCGTGAAATTTTAAGAACTGTTGTTAATTACAAAAGTCGAGTAATCGAGGACAATGTCTTACCTCAAGTCACTTGGAGATAAAACAGAGCATGTAAGGACGTGTCGCAATGAAAATCGCAATCATCACCGAAACATTCGTCCCCTCCACAGATGGTGTTGTTACCAGGCTTAAGGCATGTATCCAATATTTCCATAAGCAGGGTCATGACGTAAGAGTTATTGCACCTGACCTTGGAGAAACCCACTTTAATGGGGCGAAGATTGACGGAATCCCTGCGAGAACATTACCTTTTTATCGATCTAAAAAGTTCGCTTTACCATCTCGTAAAATAAAAACATTATTAGAGGATTATAATCCTGATATTGTACATGTGGTAAACCCCGCATTATTAGGTATGACAGGAGTTTATTATGCTAAGAAATTAGGATATCCGATGCTCGCTTCTTATCATACTCAAGTACCTAAATATGCAGATTACTACAATCTATCTGTTTTTAAAGGATTTCTGTGGTGGTACTTTAGAAAACTTCACAATAAGGCTGATTTAAATCTTTGTACATCTGAGTCCGTTAAATCCGAACTTCTAGAACACGACTTTAAGAATGTACGCGTGTGGAAACGCGGGGTAGACACAGAGCTCTTTCACCCAAAAAAATCTAGCCAAGACATGCGTGAATACTTAACGAATGGACAAACTGATAAAACATTATTATTATTTGTCGGAAGATTGGCTTCAGAAAAGGAGATCGAAAAAATACGTGGTGTACTAGATGCTTCAGATGATTTTGTTCTCGCGATCGTTGGTGACGGACCTTACCGCGAGCAATTAGAAGAACACTTCAAAGGGACAAACACTATTTTTACAGGCTTTATGCATGGTGAAGAATTAGCACAAGTATACGCATCATCTGATGTGTTTGTTTTCCCATCAACAACTGAAACACTTGGACTTGTCATCTCTGAGGCGATGGCATCTGGAACACCACTAGTAGCTGCCAAAAGTGGACCCACATGTGAACAAATAGAAGACGGACGAACTGGGCTCCTCTATGATAAAGAGGTTGACCATGACTTTATAAACACAGTGCTTCAATTTAATGATGAGACATTACGCAAACGCCTGGCTCAAAATGCAAGAAATGAAATTGAAAAACTTAACTGGGATACTCAATCTCAGCAAGTATTAACGTACTACGAAGAGATTATAGATCATTATAGTCACACTTTTCAGCATACAGACTCAAAACCGATTGAAACAGGTGAGTAAGACGAATATGGGACAAAAGAAAAAAGGTCCGCTTCAATTTTTACAATTTAGTGCTATTGGCGCTGCCAATGCCGGTATTGATATTGGAACGCTCAATTTATTATTAATTCTTTTTCCAACTGATGAGAAATGGTTACTCGTTCTTTTTAATACAATCGCTTATTCGTTAGCGATTATCAATAGCTATTTTTGGAATGCTCGATTCACATTTCAACGTTCAGCTGAAGGTAGTAAAAAACAAAGAAGTTTATTTATCGTACAAGGTATTATAAGTCTCGGAGTAAGTAACGTTGTGTTCATTGCTAGCCATTCTCTAATCAGTTTTACCGAAATTCCAAATTGGTTACGTTACAATATTTCAAAAGGCTTAGCCATGTTTCTCTCATTTTTATCAAGCTTCTTTATGATTAAGTACATCGTATTCAAAGATTTTGAATCAAATCGCTAAATACTGATTTTTTGAACCCTTAAGTTGATCAACTTAAGGGTTTTTATTTACCCCTTTTTAGAAATAAAATCGATTATATTTTCAGAAACGTCTTTCTCAAAAATTTACTTTTCGAGCGTTTTTTAGTCACTTTTTGTCATTTTTGGGTAAGAAAATTAAATTTTCTTATTTCTTTTCATATTTTTTTATGAACCTATACCAAGTGACAAAAATCGGATTTAGCCATATCTTTATGACTGCAAGGGGGATGAGGTACATGTCTAACATATTACAAGACCAAACTAGAGACTTTTGTGAGGTGTTGAATCAATATGAAAACATGATCTATCACCTCATATACAAGCTTAACATTCAGGACCGAGATGGAGAGTTTTATCAAACTGGTTTGATTGCCTTATGGGAGTCATACCAAAAGTACTACGGACGACCCACCTTCTCAAAAATTACTTACATAACGATCCGAAGTCGATTGATAGACTTAATCCGAAAAAAGAGTAGACAAATTGAACATGAGACGGTATCCGAATTTTTGCAGGACCAAGGAAGTTATCAAGACTCTATAGAACATTTTGACCCATATTTTTGGCAGATGGTACGTGAGGCCTTGTCTGAAAAGCAATGGATTTATGTTCAAAAACGAATTGTAGAAGGAAAAGCGATTAAAGATATCGCTGACGAAGAAGGAACCACCATCGATGCAGTTAAGGGGTGGGGAAAAGAAGTGAAACGAAAACTACGCCCTATTTTAGAACCATATGTGACCAGTTAATGACTGGTTTTTTTCTTATGTTTAAATGCTCTTAAAAACAGGTAAACAATAAATGAAAGCAATAAACTTGATAAAGGAGGCGATGTTCATGTATCTATTTGATCCTCAATTACACAAATTTATGCTAAAGGAACGTCACCAACGTTATCAAAAACAACAACGTGAAGCTAGCCAAGCAAAAAAATAATTAGAAAGGAGATTCACACTTGAGCCATTCAGTTAAATACCTTTCGTAAAAAGTCCCTTCAACACCTATTAAACATGTTGAAGGGACTTTTATTAGGATCGATTATTCAAAATATCTTAATATAGCAGCATGGTCTTCACTACCATAACCGGAATCAGTAAGCTTTTGTAGCACCTCTTGGATATAAGAAGTCATAGGCAATGAGACATCTAATTGATTGGCTGTTTCCAAAACATTACCCAAGTCTTTCAGGTGAAGATCAATTTTAAAACCTGGTTCAAACTGATGGTCTATCATCATCGGGCCTTTGGCATCTAAAACGGCACTACCAGCTAATCCTCCTCGTATAGCTTCACGGAGTTTATTTAGGTCTACACCCATTTTTTCTCCTAAAACAAAGGCTTCTGACACGGCAGCAATATTTAATGCAACGACAATCTGGTTAGCTAATTTCGTTGAGTTGCCAGATCCAACACTCCCTACATGCACGACAGAGCCAGCCATAGTCTCTAACACAGGTTTATACTTAAGGAACGTCTCTTCATCCCCTCCAACCATCATCGAGACCGTTCCTTCGATTGCTTTAGGTTCACCTCCACTTACTGGTGCATCTAAGAACTGAATCCCTTTTTCCTTCAGAACTTCCGCTACCTCCTGACTCGCTAGTGGCGCAATGGAACTCATATCAATGACGGCAGATCCCGGGACTAAACGATTTTTTATCTGGTCTATAACCTCTCTAACCTCAGGTGAGTTTGGCACCATCGTAAAAACAACATCGGATTGCTGGGCAATTTCTGCATAAGAATTCACAACTATAGCTCCAACTTCTTGCATTTCATCATTGGTTTGAGGTTTTGAACTACAAATGACCACATCATAACCTGCTTGAATCAAATTCCTGCACATTGGCTTCCCCATAATGCCTAAACCAATAAATCCTACTTTCATATGTGTCACTCCCTTTTTATGGTATATCAATAATATCCCACGCTGATATAATGCCGAGTAATTTCTCTGAGGTTTTCCCATTATGCGTAATTAAAATTGCATCAATTCGGTCTTCCTTATTGACTTGTTCTTTAAAAATATCCTCAGCTTCATAAATCGTGACATCACGTGAGACAAAATGGTAGTTATCCGTGCCTTCTTCATATTCAATGAGTTCACTTAACATGGTTTCCTCACGTGATAATAGATCTTCTTCCACAGTTTTCGCTAACCAGTTCGTAATTCCGTTTGCGGTTAGTAAACCTTTAAACTCTTCCTTGTCGTACACCGGAAATTGCGAGAAGTTTGATTCCTTAATGACGGTTAGTACATCTGCTAACGAATCATTTACATCAAACGACTTAACTTCTTGCTGAAAAGTTGGAATCACCGTTTTCGGTTCCGTCAGTTCAGATAAAATCTTTTCTATTTTTTCGACGGTGGAGTCGTGGGGTTCAGCTATCACATATTCTGGCTCTGTACGTTCATGTACGATGGCATTACGCAAAACTGCAAACTCTAACAAATCGTCTTTAAACCGCTTAACCACTCGGTTTTGTTTATTGGCCTTGTATACTGCCTTCGAAAAAGATATATATTGCCCCTGCTGGTTTAAATCCTCATTTAACACTTTTTCGATCTTATTAAAAGCAAATAAAAAACGCTCTGAATTCTTCATAACTCGTAACCCCTCCTATACATCATCTTTCAGCACAACTAAAATGAACTCCTTCATAACTTAGCAATCTTTTACATTATTTGCAGGAATGGAAAATTTTATATAGAAATATAAGTTTAATGAAATGTGATTTTTAAGGAGCCATGTGTATGGAAAAGACTTACTTTTTTACTGGATTCCCTGGATTTTTAGCTAGGAACCTTGTGACACAGCTTTTAAATGATCAGAACGTAAAAGACCTATATGTTCTAGTTTTGCCTAAGATGGCTGATCAAGCGGAGAAGGAAATTGAACAGCTAGTTTTTACAGGCAATATTAATCGTGATCAAATTCATATTTTGTATGGAGATATTACAAAACACAATCTTGGATTAGATGATGAAAACCATATGCTGCTATCAGAAAACGTGACCCACTTGTTTCACTTAGCCGCTATCTATGACCTTGCAGTACCTAAAGATATAGCCTACAACGTCAATGTCACCGGGACTAAGAATGTGAATAACTGGGTCCTACAACTTAGAAAACTGCAACGTTATGTGTATTTTAGTACCGCTTATGTATCTGGAACGCGTGAAGGAGTAATTCTTGAAACAGAACTTGAAAAAGGACAATCTTTTAAAAACTATTATGAATACACAAAATATGAAGCAGAAGTTTTAGTAGAGCAGATCAAGGATGAAGCGCCAGTTACGATTATTCGCCCCGGAGTTGTGTGCGGCCATTCTAAAACAGGTGAAACCATTAAATTTGACGGTCCATATTTTATGCTCAATATATTTGACTCATTAAAACGTCTACCAGTCATTCCGTATATAGGACGCAGTGATGGAATGGGCAATTTTGTTCCTGTCGACTATATCTTCAAAGCAACTATTTATTTAGCACATCTAGAGTCAGGTTCTGGCAAAACTTATCACTTAGCAGATCCAAATCCTTATAAGATGCGGGATGTTTACCGCATGTTAATGAAAGAATATCTCGGTAAAGACCCAAAATGGGCTATACCATTACCTGTTGCCAAACTAGGATTATCACTTCGTTTGATGCGAAGATGGCTTGGAGTTGAAAAGGAATCTCTTGATTACTCTATCATTAACGTGAATCATGACTGCCAGCAAGCCCAAGAAGATCTAAAAGGGTCAGGCATTCAATGTCCTGACTTTAAAGACGTGGTTCCTGCTATGGTTCAATATTATCAACAGTATAAAGATCATCCAGATTATCAAGTACCGATTAATTAACATTTTACACACAGTTTGTTGATAAACTTGTGAGTAACTGGGGAAAAGTCCACATTTTTTGTGGACTTTTTCTTTTGTTTTGGGGATTAAATTGAAATTCACAAACAGATGTTCTTAATTTTTGTGGATAAGTTGGTGGTTGTTAACTACTGCTTGTGGACAATGTGTATAACATGTTAACTAAAAGTCGGATATAAAAATCAGCCTGCAGGATGAATACATTTCAATCCTGGTACCGTTAAGAAAAACCCCGTTACCGCGTAAACTAAGATTAGAACATAACAAATGGAGGTTTTCAAAATGTTTGATATATATAATGCACATTTAACCAGGATTGAGGATTTGAGAAATGAATGCTTAGAACAACAACAAATTCACCAGATCACTCAAGAGCAAAGTCGTAAGAACCGCATTTTCCGACATGTTTGGAATAGAAAACATCAAAGTAAATTAGCATAATTAGAAAGAGTATTGGCCTCCCCCCGATACTCTTTCTGAACAAATTGTGAACAAAAGCGCTTACATTTAAAATCCACATAAAAAAGTGGTGTGGATTAGTTGCCTTTAAGAAATGAGAGTAATATAATAACTTTTGGCTTAAGGAAATTTTAGCCATAGGAGGGATTTGCATGTTTGATATCAGTACAACAACACGTATCAATGATTTACGTGAACAATACATCAGAGACCAAAAATTCAACAAGAAACAAAAATAATAGTTACTAACACTTACTAACATAAGACATCATTCACGAAAGGTTAAAGATCGCGTTCACCTTTCGTTTAATATAAATTTTCATAATATTATAATAAATATACACAATTAATGATTCGCCTCCTTCTAATACTAGAAGGTGGCTATTTTTATGAAAATAAACAATTAAAAAAGCGTACAATGATTGGGTAATACTAATCATTGTACGCACCTTTTATATACGCTTCGTCAAAATACTCCGCTTTCCGCAGGCACGGCTTCAACTTCCCAAAACTCACTATCGTTTCGCTACACTAAGGATGTTCGGCTAAATTCGCAACGTCCTGTAGCAACGCCGAACTGACCCACTTCCTGTGGCCCCTCAGCTCGTGCTGTTCCTGTCGGAGTCTGCGTATTTTGACTCCGCTGAAAATAACAAACCAGCGTTATACTCCTCTATTGCTCTCGGCAATTTTCTTTTGACTCTTCTTCATTACTTTAAAACAAACTGTGTTTCGCTATATCCATCACGTGATTTATTAACTTCTAAAATTGCTGGTATAGCTGCTTTTAACTCTTGGACGTGTGAGATGACACCGATCATACGTCCAGATTTTTGAAGGTCGATGAGTGTGTCTATGGCTTTATTTAGAGATTCATCGTCTAGTGAACCAAAGCCTTCATCAATGAACATTGTTTCTATTGATACACCACCCTGGAAACTTTGAATGACATCGGACATGCCTAGTGCCAAGCATAGCGAAGCATTGAACTTTTCGCCTCCAGATAGTGTTTTAACATCGCGGTTTTGACCTGTGTACACATCATAAACATCAAGCCCCAAGCCACTTTGTCGTCCGCGCGCTTCTTGACGGTCACTCCGTTTTAGATAAAACTGCCCATTAGATAGACGTTTTAAACGAAGATTCGCTGCATCTACAATTTGTTCCAAGTATTCAATTTGTAAATAACGCTCAAACGAAATCTTCTGGCTGTTTTGTCCACGCACAACGTCATATAAATCTGCGATACGGTTTAATGTCTTCTCTTGTTCGCTCACACGTTTATTTGTTTCTAGGATCCGTTCTTTTAGTTCAGCTGCATTCTTCTGGTGATCAACTGTTGAATTATATTGTTGTAAAGCTAATTCATATTGCTCTTTAGCCTCATTCAATTGAACTTCAATTGCACTCAGTTCAACTTTTTCTTCACGAGATAACTGCTCTTTTAATTCCTGTACACGTGAGCTGACAGTTGTTCTTTGTTGTTTATAGTGCTCAATCTCATCTTTAATTGCTTTACGCACTTCTTCAGTTCGTTTAGCCGTTCGGTAGTCGTCTTCGTTTGCGAAATTTGATAATTCGAGCTGCTCCTTGAAGGTTTCCTTCACTTTTTGAAGTTTTGATTCTGCTTCTTTTAAATACTGATGACTGTTTTCAGCCTGCGTTTTAGTTTTAGTTAAGGTTTCGCTTGCATCATTCCACTGCTTTTGCACTTGTTCCCAAGCGAATTCTAGCTTGGACTTTTTAGTTTCTGCTTGGTTAATGGCCCCATCCAACGCTTGAAGTGTCCGAATGTCCACAGGAACTGCATCTAATAATGACTCATAAGTCAATTTGGCCTGATGATATCCTTGTTTTTTATCCTCAACCTGCTTTCGCAAATTTTCTTGTTCTAACTCTATTTCTTTTATGTGTTTAGCCAGATTTTCTGATTGGTCACGTTTTGGTTTTAGCTCTTTTGAAATTCGATCAAGATGTTCTACTTCATTTTTTAATTGTTGACCTTGTTCTACTAACCAATCAAACGTTTGATTGATTTTTTGGTCGTCAATATCATACTCAGCTAACACCTGTTTCTTCTCTTCCATTTGATCTAATTTTTCTTGATACTGCGTGACTAGCTTAGTATACGCTTGATAATGTTGGTCATAGTGATTTTTCGCTTGATCCATCCCTTCCTTAGAAGGCGTCTCTTCCGTAAGAACGGCTTTATTCGGATGTTCTGTACTTCCACAGACTGGACAAGGCTCACCATCATTTAAATGGGATGCTAGTACACCAGCTTGCCCGTGAAGCCATGCTTGTTCTTTTTGTTCAAACTCCGCCTTGGCTTCATGGTATACCTTTTCTTCAGCTTGAACCTTGTCTTTCAAAATATCTCGTTCACCAATCATTTGGATAAAACGGTTCGATTCCTTCCACTTCTCCCTTAGCTGTTCAAGCTCTCTTTGTTTTTCAGGAAGTTTCTCAACCATTTCCGTTTCTTTTCGAATTAGTGAGTCCAGCTCTTCTACTTGCTGTCGTTTGGTTGTGATTTGTTGTTCTACTGAGCTCAGTTTAGATGAAACCTGCTTTAAATTCACCTCTGCTTCATCAACTAGCTTTTTCTTTGTACTTATTTCTTCAACTTTTGGCCGTAACTCTTTCAATCTATTTAAGTGTGTTGTAGCCTGTTCACGTTCTTCTTTTTTTGCTGCTTCTGAATGATATTGAGTGTCCGCTTCTTTGAAGTTCTCTTGAGCTGTTTTCAATGCTTGGTCAGCTTTTAACTTGGCCTGTTTTTTCTCATCTGCATCTTGTTCTTGTTCTTTAACCTGACGTTCATAAATTTCAAGCTGACTAGCACGTTCACTTTTCTCAAGTGTGACTTGTTGTTCTTTTATCACGGATTCTTTTGAATTCAGCAAATCTAGTTCTTTTTCAAATTTAGCTAACTCTTCAAATCTCTCATTTAAAACTTTAGCTTTCTGATATCTGTCTTGCATTGTTTGTGCATAATTAGAAGCCTTAGTCTTCTCTTCACCTTTAACCTTAATCTCGTTTTGATAAAACTCAAGCTCATCTTCCAATGCTCCTACTAATTGATTCATATTGAAATGCTCTTGTGATAGTACGTGAGTGAGTTTCGAACCTTCACGTTCAGGGAGTTTGGACTGGATTTCGGCAACATAATGTTCACGTTGTTGTTCAATTTTTGAAAAAGCTTCCTCAGCTTGACGTCGCTTCTCTTTAAGCCGTTCAGCAATATCTTGATAAGGGTACGTTTGAAAAATACGCCTTAGAATCTCTTCTTTATTCTCCGTCTTTGAGGTCAAAAGTTTTCTAAATTCACCTTGAGGCAACATAACAATTTGTGAAAACTGATCTTTCGTTAAACCAACGATTTCCTCAACTCGCTCGTTGATTTCAGATACCATTTGCCGATCCACGCAAGGGACTTCACGATCATCAACTACTTGGTAAAATTCATACTTTTCCCCTGTAGCCGTTTTATTACCATCTTTCACATGACCTAGTTGCCTTAAAATACGATAACGTTTTCCGTGAATATCAAAAATAAGCTCTATACTTGTGTGAACATGATCATCCGCAAAGTCACTGCGAAGCATTTTGTAATCTTGACGGTCTTCACCACTTGCAGATCCATATAATGCAAAACAAATGCCATCGAAAATCGTCGTTTTCCCTGCTCCAGTCTTTCCAGAAATGACAAAAAGACGATTGTCTTCTAGTTCGTTAAAGCTGACTACTTCTGTATCTTTATATGGACCAAACGCGGTCATAGTTAACTTAATGGGCTTCATTACTATTCACGCCTTTCTTACTTCGAAACCGTTTCTCGATCTTTATTTAATACTTCATCTAATACTTCGTTAAAAATTTCCTCTGTCTCATCAGTTGCAGCTTCTCCCTTTACCTCTTCATAGAACGCTCGGAATAATTCAAGGTCACTCATCTGATGGCGTTCTGATGCTTCAACCGAATCTGTTTCGCTCGAAGTACTTGTGATTTTTCTCTCAACATGCATCGCATTAGGATAAACAGAGCGGATTTTTTCCATTGGATAAAGAACTGGGGTCTCATCTAGTAAACGAACAAACACATAGTCTTCACTCACCTCATGAGTCAACAGTTCTTCCATTGTTGCCTCTACTGTTCGCATATCACGGAGAGGGTTCAATTCCTGCTTTTCTACTTCAATTTCCCCTTCAGCATCTATGTTCACAACAAGATAACCTTTTCTATGTTTTTCTTCTGAAACTGAATATTTTAGCGGTGATCCCGCATATCGAATCGTTTCATTTCCAACATGATGTGCCTGGTGTAAATGTCCTAAAGCTGTATAGTGAAACTGCTTAAAATACTCAGCATTCACGTGTTCAGCACCTCCAATAGATAATGGGCGCTCCGATTCGCTAGTATTGTCTTGTGGATGTCCCATTGGTGTCACAAATTGGTGTCCAACAAACACGTGTCTGGCATTAGGTTCCATTTGCTGTTCAATCTCTTGAATAATTTGCTTTGTTGCATCGTCGTGTGTTCTAATTTCTTCGTTTTCGAACACATAACGTACCACACTCGGGTCGACGTAAGGTACAAGATAAAAGTGTACCTCGCCATGCTGGTCAGGGATGACAACGGGCTTGATCATTTGATCTAGTTGTCCGGCAATATGCAGCCCGTTCTCTTTCATAATTTGAGAACCAAAATTCAACCTCCCTGGACTATCATGGTTCCCTGCAATAGCAAGGGTCGGAACACCAATATCCATGACTAACTCTTTTAATAAATTGTCCAATAGGTGCACAGCATCCGTAGGTGGAACCGCACGGTCATAGAGGTCTCCAGCGATGATGACGACATCCGGCTTTTCTTCTCGCACATCATCGATAAACTGACGTAACACATATTTCTGATCTACTGTCATATATACACCTTGCACAAGTTTCCCTAGGTGCCAATCCGCTGTATGAAAGATTTTCACTTCTCTCATCCCCTTCAACTAATCTATCTATTATTTTAACATGGTAGACCTTTATTCTATACGTGAAAAATTAGTAAGAAAGGTCGAATATTAACAAAATAGGGCTTAAAATGGCTGATTTTTTAGCCTTTCAATACCATTTTCTGCTCGAGAGATATAAAAACCCTCGAATGTTAGATTTTTATCCTAACTTCGAGGGAGATTTATAATGATTAGCTTGCTTGTGCTGTTTCTACATTTTGTTGATTTTTGGATTTAAAATATTGGAAGCCAATTAAGAATGCGAATAAGATGACAGCGAAAAGGTCAGTCAAGCCATTATCTTGGATAAACATCAGAGCAACAACTACAGCAATAATTCGCTCAATCCAGTGATACTTCGTTAATAACCAGTTCTGGATAAATGATGCAAAAGCAACCATACCAATTGTGGCTGTCACAATCGCTAGCACAACATCGTGCCAGCTAGCATCTGTGATTAATAGTATCGTATTATTCATTGTAAACACAAACGGAAGTAATAATGCTGCTGAGTCATACTTGAAACCTTGAACCCCTGTTCTAACAGGACCGGCCTTCGCAATACCCGCCGTCGCATAGGCCGGTAAGTTGATCGGTGGTGTATCGTCTGCTAACACACCATAATATAACACGAATAGATGAGCGACTAACACTGGAACTCCATAGTCAGTTAGAACCGGTGCAACGATTGCTGCCAATACAACATACGTTGCAGTTGTCGGTAAGCCTAATCCTAGTAGTAAACAAGCAAATACAGTTAAAACTAGGGCGAAATAAAGCTCCGTATTATCCGTCGTCATAAACGCTGGAACCATTGACGCTAAGTCAGATGAGAAGCCAACTACAATTCGTGTAAATTTAGTAGATAGACCAGACGTCGTAATAACACCAATTAAGATCCCTGCAGTCGCACAGGCCACTATGATAGAAAGTGAATTACGTGCCGCCACTTCGAAACCTGAAAGCATCTCACGCATGCCATAACGTACAGGTGCCGCATCTACTTTGAGTTTCTTTTGTCCAAGTGCAAATACTAGTGCCACGATGATTCCTAATAACACCATATAAGCAATTGGATCTTTCCAACGAATCGTTTCCGAACTAAAGAATGAAGTACCAAACAAATCATTGAGCTTATATAAGCCAATATTCAGAAGTTCAGCTATATCTTTGAAAACAAAAGCAATACCTAATAATATGGCTGCAAAAACAAGTGCTCGTGCCATACTCTCTTTAAACCGGTGTGCAAATAAAGCAATAACAAGCAAAATAGTTATTGAATAAAACGCTGAATTATTTACAGATACACGTTCAACAACTAGGAAGTATAATAGAACGAATATCGGAATCAATAAGTAGCCTTGTTGCATAAGCAATTTACGACCACTTGCAAGTTCACTTTTATCCATACCTTTAATGCCATTCTTAGAAGCTTCGAAATGCACCATAAAAAGAATTCCTACATAACACAAAATCGCTGGAATAATCGCACTTTGAATAATCTCGTAGTATGGAATGCTTGTCAATTCGACCATAATAAAGGCTGCAGCACCCATGATTGGCGGTAAAAACTGACCACTAGAAGAAGCAGCAACTTCTACCCCACCGGAAACATGCGGTTTAAATCCGACTTTTTTCATTAATGGAATTGTGAACGTACCTGTCGTAACAGCATTCGCTGTAGAGCTCCCAGAGATACTCCCCATCATTCCACTTGCTACAACACTTGCTTTTGCAGGTCCACCTTTATATCTGCCAAATGCACGAAGAGCTAAATCTATAAACATTTTACCGGCGCCTGTTGATTCTAGTAACGCACCAAACAGAATAAAGATAAAGACAAACTGTGCCGAAGCATAGATTGGTGTTCCAAAAATACCATTATTACGGTATGTAATCTCATAGATAAAACGCTCGAAGTCTCCCCGAGAATGATAGAACTGTCCCGGCATGAATTCACCTAAAAAGAAATAGGCAACAAAGACTAGAGCTATAATCACTAATGGATAGCCAACAACACGACGCGTGGCTTCAAGTACTAACACAATTAATGCTAACCCAATGAAAATTTCATAACCAGTCGGCTCTCCAGACATAATGGAGGATGCGTCCTGTCTTTGTATAATAAACATTCCCACATACAATGCAAAAGCAGAGAGAATAATATCATAAATTGGTATTCTAGTTTGTCCTAACCTATTCTTAATTGGAAAAATCATAAAGATTAAGACAAGCGCTAACGTTAAATGAAATATCAGAAATGTCTTAGAACCAAGGCCTGGAAGACCAAAACCTGCTACATATAAATGGAATAATGACATAAAAACAGCAACTGAAATAACTGCTATTGCCCATATACCACTTAACTCTCGGTCACTTCCTTCTAGTTCGTTGATCATCTTTTGTTGCTTTTCATCCATGTCAAACCCCTCTCGTCCATAAAAAATTTCCTAGCAGTATATTTTATTATATATAACTCTGCATCATTCAAATATATCTACTAGAATGAGAATTTAATCCAATCCCAAAATGTTTCGTCTTTAATCGTGACTAAAATCTGTGTATCAGAGTAAGGAGGTTCAGAAAGTGTTACCTCTTGGTCTTCGAAATGAAACGTATGAGGATATAAATGGGACGGTTGGAACTTTAGTTCTCCACCAATCA
Organism: Aquisalibacillus elongatus; assembly: GCF_003843875.1. Lineage (GTDB taxonomy): Bacteria > Bacillota > Bacilli > Bacillales > Alkalibacillaceae > Aquisalibacillus > Aquisalibacillus elongatus. The sequence continues at coordinate 130,815 of NZ_RKRF01000009.1, forward strand.
CCGGCCTATTCAGATTTTGAATAACGAAAAAACCATCTTTCATCTCAACATCGCCTTTATCTTCGTAAGGCAACCCCGCTCCAAAAGACTTTGTCCAGCTTTCCATGGTTAAGATGGTCCAATCCTGATCAATTTTGAATTTCTCTATAACGGGAGATTTCTCAACAGAATGGATGTAACGGTGAGAGAACCAATCTTCTTGATTAACTTGCTCCTGCCACATTATGTCTCCATTTTGCAAATCCTCAATGACTAGCTTTTTGCCTGAATCATTCATGTAAAGTAAGACAGCAGTTGCTACGGTTAATATGAAAGCCAATAAAAATAGTCCGAACTTTTTGTTAAAAAAGGCATTGCCTGTAAGCAATGCCTTTCGGTTGTTCTGTTCAGTTGAACGATTACTCTTGCTCATTCAGGTATTTCTCTGCCCCTGGATGAAGGTCGATGGACATACCATCTTGTGCCGTATCAACTGTCAATTCTTTACCACGATCGTGTGCTTCCTCAATATCACCTTTGTTTTCAAAAATCGCTTTGACCATTTCATAAACTTGATCCTCAGGAAGGTCATCGCTAGCGATTAACATAGCTTGAACTGCTACAGTCGTTGCTGTGCTATCGAAATTGTCATAATCATCAGAAGGGATATCCTGCTTAGCATAATACGGGTACTCATCCATTAACGTTTCGATCATATCTTCGTTAATACTTACTAGCTTGATATCAGTTGTAGCGCTTAGCTCCTGAATACTTGCTGTTGGCGTACCAGAAGTTACGAATGCTGCATCAATATTACCATCTTGTAGGTTTGTAGATGCATCACCGAATCCCATATGCTCTGCACTTAAATCGTCAAACGTTATGTCATGAACACCTAAGATTTGTTCAGCGTTAGCTTCAGTACCTGAGCCTACGTCACCTACAGCAACACGTTTACCTTCTAAGTCTTCAACTGTTTCGATTCCGCTATCAGCAGTTGTAACAATTTGAATTGTTTCTGGATAGATCGTGAATACACCGCTGTAGCCATCTTTTACTTCTCCATCAAACATCTTTGTACCTTCTTGTGCATAGAAAGCGGTGTCATTCTGAACAAGTGCTAATTCAGCTTCACCTGCAGTTACATCATTAATGTTTACAACAGATGCACCACTTACTAAAGCGTTTACTGATACATCTTCAACATTGTTAGTAACAACGTCCGCCATTGCTGTACCTAGTGGGAAGTATGTACCTGCTTCACCACCTGTTAAGAATGTGACGTTTTCAACCCATCCGTCACCTTCTCCTTCACCGTTACTGTCTTCTCCATCACTACTGTCATCTCCGCTACCACAAGCAGCTAGGAAAAGACCAAGTGATAAGAAGATTACTAGAATTAAACTAAATTTTTTCACTTAAATTACCCCCTTAGTAATTTCTTGGATATTTATCATACCATAATTTTAATCTAAATGTTATTAAAAAGTCTAGTAATCTTGCAATAATTGTAAAAATAAATTTTCGATAAACCTCGTCAAATCAGCTTTAATCTTGTCTATTTTGATAGAAAATTAACATATCCTGCCACTTCCCTAATTCTTTTTTAAACGATTCTCGCTTACATTCTAGATGAAACCCTGATCTTTGAGCCAACTTGACAGAAGGTGTGTTATCAGGATTGATATGCAACTCAATACGGTGAAAATCAAGTTCTTTAAAACATGCGCTCGTAAAGGCTCTAACACTCTCAGTTCCATAACCTCTTTTCCAATATTGATTATGAATGGAATACCCCATCATCGCCCAGTCATAATCCATTCTTAAAATCGTAACGAGCTCTACTTTTCCAACATTTGCTCCGTCTTCTTTTCGAAAGATGCCTAACACATACATTTCATCGCGTTCGGCCTGCTCATTAAAACCATTAATCCATTGTTTGAACCAGTCTTCTGTATTTCTTGATAAATCTTTAGGTTTACCCACATCGTATTTATATTGAGAAGGATACCTCTCGCTAAACCCTTCATACCACCTATCGTAATCCTCATAATGATACGGCCTTAGAATCAGCCGATCTGTTTCAATGTTCATCATATCACCTGATTTCATACTTAAACTCCATTAACCAACAGTCACGGTACTCTCCTTCATGCCATTCATGTTTTGGAAGCTTTTTAATAATTTCAAATCCGCTTTTCTCATAAGCCCGAATAGCCCTTTTATTAGACACTTGTGGATCCATAACAACATGCTCTGCTCCTTTTTGCTCAACTAAGTAGTTAGCCATCAATTTTACAAGTTTCGTACCGATGCCTTGATTCCAATATTCAATTTCTCCGATAAACTGATCTAACCCATATGTATGGTCGCTCACAAAACCATATTTCTGTTTATACTCGTCTTCTACTTTATAAAATTGAATATAGCCAATTGGTTTTTTGTCGAATTCAATTATACATCTTGTCAGCTCATCATCTTGATAAAATTCTCGATCAATTTCTTCTAAATCAAATGTTGCGTCACGCCCTTCATAAAATTCTAGCACTTTAGGATTCAATAGCCATTCTAGTAAAAGGGAACGATCATCATCTGTTAATTCCCTCACAGTGATAGCATCTTGATTTATATTCATATGGACCCTCACTTTCATAATATTTAAGTTCGACTTCGCCTTCTGAAATCCTTTATTAAGAGTTAGTCCCATTGGCTTATAATATCAAACGGTTTATGTGAATAAAGTCTACTGTAGACAACTTATTGAAAGGAGATTGATTATGGACCAAAGACTATTGTTTGGTTTTCTAGCTGGTTTCGGCTTTATGTTTATTCCTGTTCGTACAGATTTGTTAGAGGGGTTAGCTCAATTTTTAGACACGTTACTTTATGTAGTTGGACTAGTCGCTTCAGTTGTGTTCGGTGCGATTCTAATTTGGAATGCATTCAAAAATCTTAAAAATGCAACCAAATAGCTTTTCTAAAAGGGACACCTAGAGATAGGTGTCTTTTTACTGGATACCCCTTCAAATCAGACTTCAGACCGAAGACAATTCAACCTCTGCACCGTTCATTCCTTTCACACTACGACCTATTATAATTATAAAGACAATAAAAGATTGGAGAAAGTTTGAATGAAAACATTTATCGTGGTTTGGATTGGGCAACTATTATCTGTTATCGGGTCTGGCTTAACTTCATTTGGTTTAGGGGTTTGGGTTTTACTTGAGACAGGTTCGGTTACCAAATTCTCTTTCATCATGCTTGCAGCAAGTTTACCTGCCATCATTGCAGCTCCGTTTACCGGTGTACTTATCGATCGCTTCAAACGAAAATATATTATGATTATCGCTGACTCCATATCAGGTCTTGCAACATTATCATTACTTACCTTATTACTTACAAATAACCTTGAAATTTGGCACATTTATATAATTGCTTCAGTCGTTTCACTTTTTAGTTCCGTTCAACTCCCAGCTTATCAATCTGCCATTTCCTTAATGGTACCTAAAAGTCAGTTAGGGCGAGCGAACGGAATGGTCCAATTAGCAGAAGCATCTTCATTAATTGTAGGTCCTGTTGTAGCTGGATTTTTAATTGCTCTTTACGGACTTAGCGCTGTTGTTTTAGTTGACCTTATCACAATGTCTATTGCGATCACCATACTTTGTTTTGCCAAAATCCCTGAAATTGAACACGAAGAATATAAAACTGAGGAAAAACCAAGTGTCTGGTTCGAAGCAAAGCAAGGACTCTTGTATATCAAGGAACGACCAGGTCTTATCGGTTTAATGTTGTACTTTGCCACAATTAACTTTTTGTTCGGCTTCTTTAATGTCTTAATTCAGCCATTAATTCTTTCATTAAGCAATGAAACTGTTCTTGGAACCGTAATTTCTATCTCTGGAGTAGGAATGTTTATCGGCGGAATTCTCATGAGTACTTGGGGAGGCGCTAAAAATAAAGTGAAAGGGTTATTCAGTATTGCCTCAATCTTCGGAGTTTCTTTAGTTATGATTGGCTTAACCGAAAGCTTGATTGTCATCACAGCGGGGGTCACATTGTCCTTTTTCCTAATACCGATGGTGAACGCCCATAGTCAAAGTATTTTCCAACAAAAAGTCGAACCGAGCGTACAAGGTCGTGTATTCTCACTTCGTATAATGGTCAGCCGTATCTTAATGCCCATTTCAATTGTTCTTGCTGGACCAACAATCGATTACATCGCAGACCCTCTCATGGCTGAAGGTGGTGCGTTAGCGAGCACAGTCGGTATGGTTATTGGTGTCGGTGAAGGTCGTGGAATCGGATTAGTTTTTCTAGTCATCGGACTTTTGCACACCCTTATTCTACTAGTCATCTACTTCCATCCACGGGTGAGAAATATGAATCACGAAATACCAGATGTTTTAGATGAAGATGAAGCAAAACAAGTTGCGTTATCTTAAAATGTTTAACAAGGAACAAAATTGTCATTATTGCAAAAAAATATATTTTAAAAAATTGCTCACTATACTAAAATTTATCTTAACATTTTAATTAAATATCGTAGCAAATTTGCATCATTCAAGGAGGTTATAAATATCGATTTTTTACTACTAGCAATATCGATCTTCCTATTGTTCTTCGCATTAACAAAACTGTCTAAGATTAGATATTCTAAGGATGATTCCATTTTAAAAGAAGCTAAACTTAATATTATTTCATTATTGTGGGGAGTTTTAATAGTAACCTCGATGATATTAATTCCTTACCAAGTATGGGTAATAACAGGAGGTTCTAATTATTGGGATGGGGTATATATCTTTCTTGGAACAGGGCTTTTAAGTATACTTATTAGTTTTATTTTTTATAATAAAGTTGCTGCGAAATACAACTAACGGACTGCTAAAATTAATAAAGATTTATAAGAATAAGGGACTTAGAAAAATTCTAGGCCCCTTTTTTATGCATTCGATTAGTATTAATCTTCCGTATAAATAACCACTTGATTACGGCCATTGTTTTTAGCATGGTATAAAGCTTCATCTGCTCGTTTCATTAATGCATCTCCACTTAATTTTGCAATTTCATCAAACCCAACACCAATACTTACAGATAACTCACCTACTTCAAGTCCAGGTACTTTCAAGTCCGTGACACGTTCTCTTAACTTTTCTGCTGTAACATTTAATTCTTCGACTGTTTGACCTTTAGTTATGGCTACGAACTCTTCACCACCATAACGCGCTACAAAACCGCCTATATCGTTAAAGTGCTGGTTTAGTAGTTCTGCTAGTATTTTTAAGCAAACATCTCCCATTTGATGGCCGTATTGGTCATTGATTTTTTTAAATAAATCCAAATCAATAAATAAAATCGCGATTGATTCACCCTTATCCTTTGCATCAGCCACATCTTTTTCTAAAACATTGACAAACGACCGTCGATTAGGAATTTGCGTTAATTCATCTAAATAAGAGATTTTTTGTAAGAAGCGATTTTTCTCTAATAATTCTTTTTGTGACTTTTCCAATTCATTTGTTCTCGCTTGCACTTTTTCTTCGAGTTTTTGATTCAAAAAGCTTAGATCCTCTGAAGACTGTTTATACCTTTCAACCGTTTGTGCATGTTGTACCGCTAAAATAATCGTCTGAATGAGTAAGTAAAATAAAAATCCTAATGATAATATCGGTTGTGTATTCACCCACTCATTATAATAAAAAGCGTCGTTAAATCCTGTTAAAAGCAGGACAAATAATGCCATCAGGTTAATAAACGCAAATGGCTCTCCATCTAGATAAGCCCGATAAACCACCCAAAAAATATAAATAAACCCAAAAATAAGTGTGGCCTGGAATAATACTAGGTAATCTGTAAAAACAGAAACAGGCAGGAACACTATAAATGCACTGACTAAGAACATTAAAATAAAATAGACTCTCGTGAATTTAAAGTTTGCATGTTTTGAATACATGAACGAAATAACATATGAAAACAACGGTAGTAACCAAATAAACGATAAATACTCTAACCGATCTGCCCAATACCAAGGAAATTGTGGGAATAAATCATAAAGTAACTTATCACCCTCGAGTGACAGTCTGACCATAACGAAAAAGACTAAAACAATAAAATATAAGTGGTAAAGGTTTCGTCCTTGAACCAAGAATGAGAATAAGTAATAAAGAAGCAACACAAATAGGCTTCCAATGACAATCATCGATAAGCTTCGATCTAACGTATACAGTCGGTCCACTGCAGCGTCATCACCAATCAGGACATCTGTCCATAGACCACTTGAATTATAATGGAAATTAGACATTTGAACAGTAATAGTTAACATGCGGCTTTCAGGGTAATAATCCAGCACTCTACCTCTTTTAGCTGGTGTTGTTGATTCATAATCAGTTCCTACTTCTCCTTCTTCTGCTAAAAGTTTTCCATTAACCCAAACTTTATGGGCTGATTCTATATTTGGTATGTAAAACGACATTAATTGATTAACCGCATCAGGAGGTAATGTTATATTCGCCTGATACGTTGCGTATTCATAGTCGTCAAATGAATGAGGCATGTCCACTAAACGTACGTCATAACCTTCATATACTGACTCGGATGGTTCGAGCAACTGGTCAGGAAATAGCATCCATTTTCCTTGTAATGAATACACTTCACCTTCCATCGATTCAGGCAGATTGAATTGTCCACCAAAATTAGGGACAGTGTTCTCCTCATGATTCGCCCAGAAAAAACCAAATAACAGTATAATCATCGGTAATAAAAGCCATTTGGCTTGCTTCATATATGTACACCCTTTAGCCGTCCACGAAATTTTCTGTCTTTATAGTACTATTTTACCATAATTTTCTTTAACTTGTTACTAGTTTGTATCAAAAATAACAAGTATATTCTTAGTTTTAACTGACGACATTGTGAATGAGGTGATTTAATGGAAACACTAGTCATTCTTCAACTAGTCTTAATAGGCGTATTAATGTGGTTTTTGCGAAAAGAACAACGTGAGAAGGACTCATTTGTGTCCAGGCAAATTGACAGAAGTGAAGAAGTGAAAAAGACGTTAATGATGGGGCTTGCATACCGTTTTGATTATCCCAGAGAACGAAATGATGAGGACGATATTGTATTTAAAGGTGGGTCTGATCTTTTTATTAAACAAACCCCGATGGAATTCGAGGATTTTGTAGCTCGCATTCTGAAACAACACTACGGTGGAAATATCTACACCACACCTGAAAGTGATGAGTATGGTATTGATTTTGAACACTACTTGGATGAAGAGTTATTTATTGGTCAAGTTAATGTATCTAGGGAGAATATTAGCGCCGGTCCAGTTGCCACCTTACATTCGAACATGGTCAGAAATGGGGCCAAAGGCGGTTATGTCATTACAACAAGTAATTTCACTAAATCGGCCTATGAATATGCCAAAGACCTCGACATTAAATTAATTGACGGCGTTAAGCTTGTTGATTATTGGCTTGAAACGATGGATGCTAAAATTTACGAACCAGACGGTGAATATGCATGAATATTTAAGCATTGAATTGGAGAGCAATATAGATGATAAAGACCGCATAAAGCACTCTAAAAGGGCGCATATATTTGAAAATGGGTAACGTTCGACAGGTTTCGAGTCGCATATAATCTAAAAAGCGGCGCATAAATGTAAAATAGTAGCGCATAAATCAATTGACTAACTTCAAAAATTCTACAACCAAAAAGCATTGGATTAGGTCCAATGCTTTTCTAATTACCATATTGAAATTTGGCTTCAATCCTTACACTAACATCCAACTGTCCAGGCTCAATTTGGGTTCCACTTGATGCTTCCGTTAAAGCAAAGGTTTGATAAGGGCTCGGGCCTTCTGTAAATTTTTCCTCAATCTTTAAAGGCACCGGATCAAATTCAACTCCCATAGATTCAGCTAAAGTCTCTGCCTTAGCCACCGCATCGTCTAAAGCGCGAGTCAACCCTAATTGATAGAAAACTTCCGGATGGCTGACAGAGAACCTTATATCCATCACTCTATTGGCGCCAGCTTCAACTGCAGCATCAATCACCCGCCCAACATTTGATATGTCATCAATCGTAACACTCAAAAAGTGTGAAACCTCATAACCACGGAACTGTTGGATTCCGTCGACATAATCATATTGTGGCTGAATGGAATAATCCATCGTTTGAATCTCTTGACGCGCGACGCCTTGCTGCATGATCGCACGAATTACCCTGTTTATGTTCTCAGCATTTTCCCTTTGAGCCTGTGTTAAATCTTGATTTTCCGTTACGACTCCCAATTTTACTTCCGCCACATTCGGTTCTGTTGTCACAATCCCTTCACCCATCACCGTCATCGTCCGTTCTCTTTCCGACATCATCTACCACCTCTTTTTAATCCTCATATTATTTCATGCGAAGGACTATAAAGGTGTGCATAAATGAAAGTCTGAGTGTATTATAAATTTCAAAAATAAAAAGCGCACCAAAAAAGGTGCACCCTTTATTCTACTAAATCAAAATTCTCAAATCCTGTATTTGTATTAATGGCTTTTGTCATACCTTCGTAATCAATGACTAGATAATGTTCTCCCTCGTGAGTTTTCTCCTCTACTAACTCACCTTCTATACGTTCTAGAGATTCCACATCTACAAATGCTTCTTGCAAGTCTTCAAAAGTTAAATCAAGTGGCTCATCAACCGGCATATGTTTATAGTCTTTAAACTTCCACTCTCCATCTTCTTTCACAAATTCCACATCGTACTCAGTGGTTTCCTTATAAGCACCATCACCTAACTGGATAAAAGCTAAAACAAAGTGCTGATCCGAAAACTCTTTCAAATCAAAACGTGTATTTAGATCACTAGGCTGTAAAACACGATATAAATGATTATATATAAAAAATTCCTGAAAATAATTCTCCGCCCATTGATCGATGGTTTCACTAGAAATGTTCTCGCCTAACTCTGATTTCGTTTCTTCAACAGCGTTTGTATACGCCTCTGATTCCTCTTCTACCCCAAACCACTCTTGCTTCTCTTCCTGGAGGTTTTGCATCGTATTGATGGCGAAATACAACTTGCGTTCAGCGATACTTCGCGCTTGATCGACGCTAATTAAAGATGTAACAGGTTCATCCTTTTCTTCTTCTTCTACTTGCTCACCTTCATCTTCAGACTGATCAGGTTCTTCTTCAGAATCTTGTTCTTCATCATGATCTTGTTCTTCCTGATCATCTGATTCACCTGTATCATCAACCTGCACTTCCTCTTCGGGTTGTTCGTCAACACAACTAACTAATAACAGGCAAACTAAACATAACCAAACTAAATGCTTCATTCAATCCCTCCCAAATCAACAACCACATAGCACTATGATAAACATATTTTAATGAAACCTAATCTAGAAGTCTATAACATTAGAAAAATTAGCCAAAAATAAGCCAGATTAACTACATGCCATTTTAGACGAACAGATATAAAAGTTAGTTTCAAATTTCTAAAACAATAGAGAAGAACATATCTATATATAAATACCTTTCGAGAATATAAGGGTTTTTTATCGGTTAATTTTGGAAAAAAGTTAACTTTTACTGGAGGGACTTTTATGAATCAAATTGTGTTAAGGGATGCCGCTCAAGATGAAATTCCGATGGTACGTAAGCAACGCCTGCAAGCTTATCAGGAATACACTAGTATTTTGAATAGCTTTCACTGGGAGGCACTCAGTGGAACCTTATCATCGGATGCAGATTTAGAGACGGAAGTTGACGTGATCATCGCTGAGACCACAGAGGGTATAATTCTTGGTAGTGTTGTTCTATTTCCCGCTAAAACTATGGCATATGGCGATTGGACAGATGCACTCGACTATCCGGAGATACGTATGCTAGCAGTCAATCCAGAAGCTCGCGGCAAAGGAATTGGCAAAAAATTGGTCAACGAATGTGTGAGGCGGACAAAGGAAAAAGGTTTCACAAAAATCGGATTACATACAGGCTCATTTATGACAAATGCGATGAAACTTTATGAAGGCATGGGCTTTAAGCGCACACCGGAATATGACTTTGAACCAGCAAACGATGGTATTATCGTACAGGCCTATGTACTAGACTTGTCCTCTTAACACTAGAAGGCTTGGCCATTAGCCAAGCCTTCTATTTTCATCACTTTTAATAAAATAACGAATCCCTTTGTTTGCCATCGTTTCATCTTGATATCTAGGTAATATATGTAAATGAGCGTGATGAATCGATTGCCCACCAACTTCCCCACTGTTCCATCCTATGTTATAACCATCTGGTTGGTAGCTTTTATCTAAATGCGCCTTAACTCTTTGCAACAGTTCATAAGTCGCTCGCCACTCGTCCTCTCTCAGGTCGAAAACCGTTTCTCGATGTTGCTTAGGTACAATTACTCCAGCCCCTTCTAAAGTCACACCACTTACCTGAAATTGTGTCAATTGAAGAAAAACACATAGGTCATTACTCATTATTATTTCTTGATCTTGTTCTAACTCTGTGTAACAAAATATACACAGCCTTCTTTTAAACCCAACCATGCCACCTCCAATTTTCGATTTTTTCCCTTCCTTTTTTCACCCATTCATAACAACCTTCTACAAACTGTTCACTGTAACCGAAATAGATAACTCCCAAAAAGTAAATTCAAGAAAAGAATGTAAAATCCTGCATCATCATGTCACTTTTTCTATGGTATTCTAAGGTAAAACTTCACGAAAAAATTTATATTTATGGGACTTTTTCTAAAACGGATCGTCTAAAAAGTAAGAGCAGGATAAAGTAGGTGATAACTTGGAAATGGATTATACCGACCGTTATTTACTTGAAATGACAAATGAAGAAGTAATCGATATCGTAATAGATTCCTATGGTGAAGAACTGAAACGCCTTATTTTCACATATGTAAAAAACTACGCTCAGACTGATGACATTTTCCAAGAAGTTTTAATTAAGGTTTATCAAAACTTCGATACCTTTCAAGGGAACTCTTCTTTAAAGACGTGGCTTTACCGAATTACGATTAATAAATGCAAAGATTATCTAAGGTCACCATTTCATAAAATAATTAGCCACTATCAAGAAGAGGTAGGAACGTATCATAATGTTCCATCCGCTGAACAGCAAGCCATCTCAAACGAACAAGAAAAAATAGTTGTTAACGCTATCTTGACCTTACCGGTTAAATACAGAGAAATTTTTGTTATGAAATTCTATCAATCTTTTAGTATCAAACAAATCAGTGAGGCTTTAAATATTAATGAATCTACGGTCAAAAGCAGAATAATGAGAGGTAAGAAGAAAGTTCAAAAGAAAATTGGAGGTGACATTCTTGAGCAATATGAATAAAAAGCTAAAAGAAGAATTTAATCGACAAATTAGCTCATCACCTTTAAGCAAATCTGAAGATCGTAAACGCTTTGATGAGTGGCTTCAAACAAACAGAACAGTTAAAAAGAAAAGGTATTGGGTGCCTCAGGTTGTGACAGTTTTACTCCTTTTAGGCCTAGCCACAGTTTTACTCAGCACAAACGGAAACATTTTCAATATATTATCAACTGATCAACATCCTTTTGAAGAATTCTATGAGGAATCCTATTACTCTGAGGACTTTGAACTGATTGATTACGTCGTTGGTGTGTTTCATGACCAAGATGTTCTTGCTATTTATGATGGACCTCCTGCCATGGATACTTCAGTTACAGAACTTCAAGTAGGATATTTTCAATATAGTGAAGATGGCCACTGGATTAATATGCGGGGGAGACCACTCTCTATGTCTAACCCTTCTGTGTGGGAAGTAGATGAAGAACAATATATTTACACGCTTAACACAGACAAAAGCATAAAAGAAGTTAGAGGTAATGAAAAGACGTTTAGTAAAATTACTTTAGATCATCATATTTTGTGGTACAACACAGACTCTTCCCTGTACACAGATTTACATCAACAATCTGATCAAAGTTTTAGTGAAGTCAACATTGGTACACCAGATGAGTTACTATCAACTGAAAAAGGTAAATTGTCAGTAAGACTGATCAGTGAAGAGGTTTTACAAGGGGCAGATGGCATGCATAAGCTGTACGACAGTGTTGCTGGAGATTTTTCAGAATTTAAAGCTCAGTCCGGTTTCGGAGTCTTTAAAAAAAGATACCCCACTTTACCGATAAATCAAGAACCTGTATTTTTATTCTTTGATACAGAGACACTCTTATATCAAACAAATAATATAAATGACGCTATTGCTTTTGCAAATAACTACTATTTAGAAGATGAAGTAAAGACACTAGGGGAAGAGTTTAACACCTTACTAGGAGATGCTGAGGTTGAGAAAGGATATATATACCATGACAAAGAAGAATCTGCGAAAAACGTTGAAATCAATAATATAGACCTTGATAACATCATAAGAGAAACGTCTGATTTAAAATTAGAAGAACAACAGGAACCTGTAATCACTGATTATAAGATCGAATTCGAAACAAGTGATAACCGTAGCATTACAATCGAATTCAATGAAGACGGTCTTGTATTAATGGAGAACTCTAGTGAAGCTGACTTTTATTCAATCAAAGGTCAAAATGAGTTAATGGAATTTGTAAAGGGCATTGATTTTAAATAATTTTAGAAACCCGCGAAGAGCAAGCATACAGGCTTGCTCTTTATTTTTTGTTAATAGTCCTTGACTAAATGTTAATAATAGTTTACATTATGTTTAAAATACTTAACATTTTAAAGGAGATCCATATGCTTCGAAATCGTGTAAGGGAATTAAGGGCTAGGCACGGCTATTCCCAAACGGCGTTAGCTAATCGTGTAGATGTCACAAGACAAACAATTGGATTCATTGAAAAAGGAGAGTTTTCGCCCTCCATTACGTTGTCTTTGAAACTAGCTAAGGAACTGCAAATTAGCGTTGATGAGTTATTTTGGCTGGAGGAGGATTTAGATGAATAAAAATGATTTTCGAATACAAGTGCCGTTGTGGAATATAGCTTTATGGTTCATTCTAATCATTTGGACTTATGGAGTTGTGTATTTAGTTGACCTAATTAATGGTGATTTTGAAGGTGTATTTAAGGTGGAAAACGGTGAACTAACAGCTGATTTTAACGTGTTGCCCTTATCTTCGGTAGTAATAGGTTTGGTCCTGCTAATCGTTTTTTTAATAGCATACTTTTTTAAACTTAAACGGCATAATGACGAACACCCTATAAAAATGAATTTCATTACATTTTTAAAGCCTGGAGAATTTCTTGAAGACGATGAACTACTTAAACAGGTGACAGAGAACGCAACAAAGAGGATCTACATTTTTTATTCGCACGCATTACCTTTACTCATTTTCTTTATGGTTATTTTTCCGTTAGATCGCTATCTATATGTTGTCATGTTATTCCTATTGTTAATAGGGCATAATGCGATGTACTATCTAGAAATTAGAAAATTTTTATCTGGGAATTACAAACTTCATACTAGCAAAAGAGTGAAAAATAACCGTTTTTCAAAGATGTTTGTGACTGTGATGTTAGTAGCCCTTATAGTAGCGATCGTCTTTCCGATTAACCGTGTTAATCAAATCGATCAAAACCAACAAGAACTCCTGAGTGAGTATGAATCTTGTCTTAATGAAGGGAAAACAGCTACCATTGATTTTACCGGCGAGACAACGGTTCGATGTGACTAATACAAAAGCTCCGTCAATACATTGACGGAGCTTTTCATCTAACTTCCGAACACTGGCCAGCCTTTTTGGTGGGCCAGTTTCTCCATGTCTTCATCAGGGTTGACGACAACTGGGTGATCGACCATCTCTAAAAGTGGACTATCGCTTTCACTATCTGCGTATGCCCACAACGTGACATCATCTAAAGTAAGATCGCGATTTTTAAGCCACTCCTGCACTGCTTCGGCTTTTTTCTTACCATTCACGATATCACCCATTTTGCCAACTGCGATATCATTTTCGTCATAAAATAACTCTGATCCAATAATATCAACGTTTTCAAAACCGACCGCATCTTTAAATGCCACTAGAAAAGGATTGAGTGCACCAGATACGATAACAACTTGATCGCCATCCTCAATATGCCGCTTCACCTTGTCCACTAAAGGTCTATTCACACGTTCTAAGTCTCCGTGTGCAAGGGCGTAGAAAAACTCCTCCAACTCCTTTTTTGACTTACCTTTAAAGGATTTCACAAACGCTCTGAAGAAGGTATGTTTAGCTGGAGCTTTTCCTTTAGTAACCAGTTTCCCTAAAGCTTTGGCCGTGCCAAGACCAACCTGTGACCATTGTTTTAGGCTATACTGCTTCTTCGCGACATCAAACATAACCTTAAAGGAATTCCCTTGATACAACGTCCCATCAAAATCAACCGTTATAACTCTCACATGAACACCTCTTAAATACCGTTAGATTTTGTATTCTATTTTAGCATATATTGGGAAGAATGTATGTTATATAACTTTTTGTTTTTTTGTTAGATATGTTCTGAAAAATTCCAAAAAAGGTCTGAAAATATTTTTTTGTATGTCTTTCGACAAGATTCGCGCCAATTAATTTCTGAAAAGGGTCTGAAGCCATTAAAAATAGGTCTGAAACGAAAATTATTTGGTCTAAAAAACTGCTTCAAAGGACTTAAAGTAGTTTTTGCTAAAGTCACCATAGCTTTTGCACGGATTTATGCGCTAATCTTTTTCTATGCCTCTCCAGAACTGATTGAACATCAGATCCATTCGCTCGTACATAACTTCAACCTCATAACGTTGCATCTCCCAGAACAATCCATCCATTAGTCCTTGGAATGATATAGCTAAATGGTCTGGGTTGAAGTTTCCAATTTCACTTGTTTCCATTCCTTGTTGAAATATTTGATAAAGGACGTCATACTCTCCTTTTTCCATCTCCGCAAACCTGTTTCTAATATCTTCTTTAAGAAAATCAGGCGGAGAGATAATCAATCGCACTAAAAACTTAGACTTTAGTTCTTCTTTATACTGAAAATCTATTGCTGACTTTAAAATGTTGTATAACTGATCTTTTGCTGATTCATGTTGATGACTTTGAGACTCCACTACCGTTAGATGGCCATCTAACAAATCATGATAAATTGCTAAGAAAAGATCTTCTTTCCCGTTGAAGAATGCATATACAGACGGGGCTTTAATCCCCACTTCATTTGCAATCTCCTTCATGGTCATCCCAAGAAAATCACGCTCAGCAAATAGTTTAGTAGCTGCTACTTTAATGTTTTCCTTCGTAGACATAGAACCTCCTGAAATTACCTAACGAATGTTAGTTAGTTAAACTATAAAAAAAAGATTCACCTTATGATTATTTTTTGATCAACCCCTTTTTTCAAAATATTTAGGTACCTCTAATTTGTTTTAAAGGAAATATTAGCATAGCGAATAACTGAATACAACGACTTTTCTGAAAAAATTAAAGTAAACGTTTTCTTATTAAAACGTATGCGATTTCATTTACAGGAAAGGGATAAAGTGGAAGGTGAAATAAGATTTGTTGTAGATTATTTTCTAGTAATTAAAGAAAAATTATATTAATTGTAAGCGTTTTGCCAACAAGAATTGAATGTTCATTCATGAAATAGTTGCTACCTTTATAAAAAAGGTCTGAAAATAAATTTTTTGTAAGTCTTTCGTGAAGATTGGGCCCATTTTTTTTTAAAAAGGGTCTAAACCCACCAAAAACAGGTCTGAAACTTGTCTACAGGGTTCTAAAAAGAACAATAATTATCATCCAAACTAGTAAACCTAATAAAGAAAAAAGATTGCTGAACGATCAGCAATCTTTAACCTATAAATACTCACGTTTCAGCACTCTCATTAAATAAGGAGCTCGATTTAATATAAACAAACTGACTTCGTTGGTACTCGGCTTGTAAGATTGATTTAAATGGATTAATTGTTGGTCCAATAGTGGGCGTAGTTTTGATAAGGTATCGTCATAGATGGCAACGTTTTCTTTGTTAGATTGTTTTATGAGGTGCCACAGTAATTCTTTATCTGACAGCTGCAGTTCAGTCATAGTCTTATAAATGAATTGTTCACGTTCTGGTATGCGTTTCAATATTTCACCTTTGCTCATTTAGCAAATCGACTCCTTGATTCAATCAAACGTTTGATTGAACTCCTATAAAATCCTCTAAAGTCTGTTTCATGTTTTGAGCATCTTGATAGCCAAGATCATATAAGGATGTCAGTTTACGCTTACTTTTTTCCATTCGCCCGACTTTCAACTTTTCAGATGGGCTAATGACAAGGACATTGCCTTTCTTCTCTTCTTCAAAAATATATTCTAATGTCTCATTATAATGAGTATGTCGTTTTTCTAGTGCTTGAATTAAGCCTGGATACTCATAATATTTTTTGCGGATATACCAGCTAAACGATTGTGGCTTTTTGTAGTATCCTCTATTCCTCGTTAAGATGACAATATTTTGTTCATTACCATCTTTAATTGATTGCTTGATCGGAACGGGGTCAGCTATGCCGCCATCCATTAAGTACCTACCTTCAAACTCCACTACCGGAGACAGTAGTGGTATTGAACTAGAAGCACGAATCAATGTCAAGGCATCATCTGCGTACTCAGATTTTTTATAAAAAACTGGTTCTCCCGTCATACAATCTGTGACACCAATAACAAACTCGTCTTCTGTTTGATCAAAGGTTTCATAGTCAAAAGGCACCAATTCATTCGGCAACCGATCAAATAAGAAGTCCATACCAAACATCTCACGCTTTTTGATAAAATTTCGTAATGACAAATATTCTGGGTGGTCCACATAGTCAATGCTGACTTCACGGTTGCGGTCCTTCTGCCTTGATATGTAAGACGAACCATGACAAGCACCTGCTGATACACCGATTGTATATGGTAAATACATCTGCTCTTCCATTAAATAACGAAGGACACCTGCTGTATAAATCCCCCTGCTACCTCCGCCTTCTAACACTAACCCTATGCTACTCATGACAAACTCCTCTTACTACGTTACGTTAAAATTTTAATTCAATTTTAACATAAGTAAGCGAGGTAATTGGTTTTATAAAATTAAGAAGCACTCAAATTTACACGAATAATTTTCCAATCAAAATACATAGAATAACACTACACAACATGAGCAAAGGGGCTTAGATATGTTTCGTCATAAACCTGTTTGGGTGAATATTGATGTGCCAACGAAATGCTACACCCTACACCGCGAATGCTCATACACTAACCGAATGTGTGAAACACCTTATAAGGGAGTCGGGAAGTTAAAACGGGATGGTGGTTGGATTCGTTTTAGAAATGAGGATATTGCGTTGAAGCGTCAACAAGAAGAATATGAACAGTACGAGCTAATCATTCATTGTAAGTGAAATGTCACCTGAAAAGGTGGCATTTTTTCATAAAAAATTGCAGGAAGGGGGAGTGGGAATAGGTGGGGCCTTCCTGCAAACTATGTACTTCTCGCCAAAATCATTTTTATTTGCGTTACCCCATTGACGAGCTTTCCACATAATCTATCTACGACAAAACATTGTCGAATTCCTTCATAATTTTAAAAAATTTATATTTCCTTGGAAGTAATTATCATTTTTTCTGATATAATGGTGCTCGAAAGGGGTTTAAAGTAATGTTCTCTACAAATTCAGAGGTATTCATACAACCTGTCGGAATAAATAAACATAACATTTTAAACGGTAAAGAACCGATTGGCGAAATTAGGAAAAGGTCCGATGCGCCAGTACATATACAGAATACAATTTATGCTTTAATCAGTTTGCACACTTGTAAAGCAGTCGATGTTGAAATTGTTGATCACGAAAAAGGCGTCGTAGGATATATCCGAAAATCTTCTGGGTTACGCGCAAAGAAATTCCATTTATTTAAAGGGGATCAAACTTATGTAGGTTCCGTTGAAAGTGGGTTATCTGTTAAGAATATTAAAACACTCGACAAAAACGAACAGCCTTTATATAAGCTTGAGGTTTCATCGAGTGGAATAGATTATAATATTTTAGAATTTGAGTCTAATCAGGGGGTCGCATCCATACGCAAACGATCAATAGTATATGAATCGATTAAGGACAACCTATATAATGCTGATGGATATTATATAACAATTCCTGAGGACCCTGTAAAAGCCTTACACTTCATTGGCATTTGTTTTACCATCGGATTCTATCAATCCAGTTAATCGATGAGCCTATTACTCCTCAATGGGCTCATCTGGTCCCGGTAGCTCTAATTGATAGAAAGCTAAATCTAACCAACGACCAAATTTATAGGCGGCATATTTTACGGTGCCCACATGTTCAAACCCTAACTTCTGATGAAGCTTAATACTTCCCTCATTTGCCGCATCAATCCCCGCGACCATCATTTTATACCCATTTTGCTCAGCTACAGTTATAATCTCTTTTAATAAAGTTTTGCCGCGTCCATTTCCACTATGGCTACGTTTGATATAAACCGAATGTTCGACCGTGTATTTGTATGCAGGTCGACTTCTAAAAGGCCCATATGTCGCAAACCCTACAACCTCTCCATCATCTTCTAAAACAATGACCGGAAGTTCAGCCTCTTCTTTTTCACGAAACCATTGTTTGCGGTTATCGAAAGAATATGGTTTATAGTCATAAACTGCTGTTGTATGAAGAATGGCTTCATTGTAAATCTCTAAAATAGATTGAAGATCGTTTTCAGTCGCTTTTCGAATCATGATGATAAATCCTTTCTATTTTTTCTAGATTTTATCATAAATTAAAAAAACGCGACAAAAGTCGCGTTTACATATTTTGCGGCACTTGACGGCCATGGACAAGTATTGTTTTGACCTTTTCAAATCGCTTGAAGAAAAATTGTACGATAGGGCCGATGCCAAAAGCAATAATAATCGTTCCAATTCCAATAGGTCCGCCAATTAAAAAGGCAATAATCATCACTAAAATTTCAAGCGAAGACTTAGACACCGCCAGACTCCAGCCTGTTCGGTAATTGACAGCTAACATTAAATTATCAATGGGATTTTTAGCAAAGTTAAACTGCAAGTACATCCCTATACCGGACCCCATAGCTGTAATTCCAATGGTGAGTAAAACGTAACTCATTACAGTTGAGGTTATTTCAAAATTTGGAAATACGACTAATAACCAAAAATCTATAAACACACCAATTAAAAAGATGGTAATGACCGCAGAGTAATCGATGCGAGCTCGAAGCATAAAACTGTTTATGATCATTAATAGGACCCCGACAATAAAAATCCAGGAACCAACGGTCAATCCAATTAAATCAAACAATCCATAGAACAGCGCATCCCACGCACCTGTACCAAGACCAGATTTAATTAGCATGGTCACCCCAAATGAGAGCAGGAGCATACCCAAAATATAAAATAAAATAGAATATGAGAGTTCTTTCATGATGGTCACCTTCTTAATAATTTTCAACCACGTTATAATATCATATTTATTAATTTCTGCCTATAATGGATTTAAGGAGTTGGTTTTATGTCATTACCAGTGTGTCAAAAATGCCAGACGAAATGGTCTTGGCTGGATACTCAAAAAGGGTTATTCCATTTTAATAGAGGAATAAAATGCCCTCACTGTAAAGCAACACAATATCAAACGTCTAGCTCATTAAAACGAACGACGTTTATCGGACTAATTCCATTAGCCGGACTGCCTTTTGTCATACAGAATAATTCATGGCTTGTAAAGATTTCTGCAGTCATTGTTCTTAGTCTCATTTATTTGAGTATCATGCCATTTTTTATTTCACTATCTAACGATGAAGAACCGATGTGGTAATCCTTTTACGTCTTTTATACTAAATATCCCAATTTTCTTTATATTATAACTTAAAAGGACTTTGTCGTACTTAGTCGAATTTAGTGTATAAGGGGCTTATTTTCAAAAGGGTTGATTACATGGATTGGAATATGTACATAACTTTAATCCTCTTTGCGGGATTTCTTTTGTGGAAAGAAAAAAACCTGACTTTGAGGTCTTTTATTAGAGACAGTTTTGGAATTTGTGCTGCAGCATTTATATTGAAGCAGATATTAGACTGGATTCCATTTTCTTTGTCCCCTTTTGAATACCTTCCGGAGACTGTTAATCATTGGATAGGTATTTTTATCATCATGGGCTTTACAATTTTTCTATCCTATCAAGTTTGGACAAAACGAAACAATAACAGAAATACAGATTAGGAGGCAGCAAGATGTTAGACGTTTTAGATCGAAAAATTATGCATTGCTACCCAGGGATGGTCGCAATCGTCACAGTTTCACATAACGGCAGCGACAATGTGATGTCAGCTGGGTGGCACTCTTATATATCTTATGATCCACCGATTTATGGTGTTGCTATTGGACGTGAAAGGCATACCTACTCACTCGTTAAAAATGCTGGGTATTTCGCAATTCACTTTTTACCTTTAGAGAAAGCTCAATTCATCCAAGAAGCAGGTACATATACTGGAGCCGATTTAAATAAGTTCGAGCAAGGAAATATGGAGTTTGAATATGGTACAGCATCTGGTGCCCCCATTTTAAAAGACGCCTATGTCGTTTATGAATGTAAAACGATTGATATTAATACCTATGGCGATCACGACTGGTTTGTTGGCGACATCATTCAGTTCCACTGTGATCAAGAAAAGTTTCTTCAAAATGGGTTACCTGATTTTGAGAACCTCTCCATCCCTCTTTACTTAGGAAGGTCCATGTACACCTCAGTCGAGCACAACAGCAAGTTCATCTCACACAGAATTAGAGAGAAATAATTCTTCGCCCAGAAAACGTTCTGGGCGATTTTTTGTGTGGACGTTGCCCAACAAAATCCACTCATTTTTAAAAACTCATAGGAATGTTTTTGCGCTCTGTTCACTATATTTTAATGGGGAGGTCTGTTTAAGACCCAGAGAGGAGGAATGATGTGTATCAGACTCTAGTGTTAGTTCACGTGTTATCCGCCATTCTAGGGGTTGGTCCTACATTTTTTGGGCATGTTTTATTTCGTAAAGAACAGAGCTTAGCGGAACTACGTAATTCTCTCATGATGTTTAAACGACTTGAGATTTTTCCAAAGATCGGTGGTACTTTGGCTGTGATCACTGGGCTTATCTTGTATTACATGGGGAGTTGGGGAACGTTTGTACAACTATGGTTGCTAGGAACGCTTATACTATATATCGCCATTCAAATCCTAATGATTGGTTTTGTCGGTCCTTTATCGAAAAAATTAGGCACATACTTGTCAGACCCAACTACATCTAAGCTCGATGCTTTGCCTGCCAAATACCAAAAGACTTTTTCCAAAATAAACAAGATCTTTTGGACTGTTTCAACAATGGGTGTACTCATCTTCGTTCTCATGATCTTAAAGCCTGCAGGATTGTAAAACATTGCCTCTCGTTTACCTGGAGAGGCCTCTTTATTTTCGTACCAATTCGTGATATCTTCGTATAGGGAATACAAATGTTTGTATGATTATGAATTTATATAACCAATATCTTATAGAGGAGGAGAAGTGTGGCACAACTAAAATTTATTTTGCTTTCATTAATTGGTCTATTCTTGTTTATGATTCCTATACCATATGACGATTCAACAAGTGTGCCTGTCGCAGTTTTAGCAGGTATGTTTGAAGATCAATTAGGTGATACCATCACTGCTGTGGCAATGGTGATCATCATTATTTCAGCATTAATGTCTATTATTGCTAAACTTTTTCCAGAGCGTTTTCATAAAGAGTCATATTTAGGGTCCGTTTTTAATGTGTCTGGATTTTGGTTATTGGTCAGAATAGTCGGTATGATTTTTATCATATTTACTTATTATCAAATCGGTTGGGAAGGGATTTACTCTTCTGATACCGGTGGAATGATTTTAACTAGTCTTATGCCTGCACTAGTCGCTGTATTTTTAGTGGCATCGTATTTACTGCCATTACTGTTGAATTATGGATTACTTGAATTCATTGGTTCGCTTTTCTCTAAAATTATGCGCCCAGTGTTTAAACTTCCTGGTCGCTCGACCGTTGATAACCTAGCATCTTGGCTTGGCGACGGTACGATTGGAGTATTACTAACCAGTCGCCAATATGAAGAAGGCTACTATTCAAAACGTGAAGCAGCCGTCATTGGTACAACATTCTCAGTTGTGTCCATTACCTTTACAATTACAGTCGTTGATTATGTAAATTTAATGCACATGTTTTTACCTTTATATTTAACAATTGTTGTAGCTGGTTTAGCCGCTGCTATCATTATGCCACGTATTCCGCCATTATCACGAATACCTGACACGTATTATACAGACGAGCCAAAAAGTCATGATGAGACAACGCCAGAAGGTTATAATGTTGTGACTTGGGGGTACAAAAAAGCAACCGAGCGTGCCAAACAATCGCCTAACGTCTTTGGCTTTGTCAAAGAAGGAACTAAAAATGCAATGGATATGTGGTTCGGCGTTCTCCCAGTCGTCATGGCAATCGGTACATTAGGTGTGATCATTGCTGAAAAAACAATTTTCTTTGATATTATCGGCGCACCATTTGTTCCATTGTTAGAACTCATGCAGGTTCCAGAAGCACAAGAAGCTGCTAAGACAATTCTAGTTGGGTTTACCGATATGTTCTTGCCAGCCATCATGATTTCAGGTGTGGAACACGAAATCACCCGCTTCATTGTCGCAGCATTAAGTATTACGCAGTTGATTTATCTATCCGAAGTCGGTGGTGTACTACTCGCTTCCAAAGTACCGGTTAATTTCTGGCGATTAGTCGTAATTTTCTTATTACGTACGTTGATCACGTTGCCAATTATAATCTTAATGGCACACTTAATTTTCTAAAAAGGTCTGAAATGATTTAATTTGGATGCCTTTCGACAAAGTTCGATGCTATAAATCTCAAAAAAGGGTCTGAACAATACAAAACTTGTTCTGAAGCCCTATTAAAAGGTGCTGAAAACGAAAATTATCATGTAAAAAAAAGGCGTTCGCCATTTGGCGAGCGCCTTTTCTTTATTCCCTTTAATTCTTTATCCCAGGTCTTGAGTTTTTAATGAAAAAGGCTAAGACCCAACCGGCTATAGACAATACACCTGCAACGAAAAATGATACGTTCACTCCATGTAACGCTCCTTCAACACCAGTGTTTGGAATGGCTTGACTTGTCATAATCGAAACTAATAAGGCTGTCCCTACAGCTCCAGACATTTGTCGCATCGTATTATTCATCGCCGTACCATGAGGCATCAATTTATCAGGCAATTGATTTAAACCAGCTGTTGTTACTGGCATCATGACCATTGCAATGCCTAGCATTCGAGCAGCATTAACGATTGCTAAATAAGCGAAACTCGTTCCCGGAGTTAAGTTAGAAAACATAAACGTTGTGACCACTACTAAAAATAATCCGATGACAGCTAAATAACGTCCACCAAATTTATCAAATAATCGTCCCGTTATCGGATTCATAAAGCCCATTAATGCAGCACCTGGCAACAGCATGAGACCCGATTCTAATGCCGTGAACCCTAACATATCTTGCATCATAATTGGAAGAATGACCGCACCACCAATCATGGACATAAATGCAATCATACCGATCGCTGTTGTTAAGGTAAAAATACGGTATTTAAAAATACGGAACTCTAATATAGGTGTATCGAGCTTCAACTGACGTAAAATGAACCAAGTCAATGTGGTTGCACCTACAATTAACGAAATGATGACACTTTGACTTGCGAAACCTGTCTCTGGATTACCTGCAATACTGAATCCATAAAGCAGTCCGCCAAACCCTAATGTTGATAATGCTATGGAAATCAAATCCATTTTCGGGAATGTTCGCTCCGTTACATTTTTTAAGATGAAGTAAGCTACAATAATATCAATAATTGCAATTGGTAAAACAACGTAGAAAACACTAGTCCAAGGGAATTGCTCAACTAAATACCCTGATAAAGTCGGCCCAATAGCTGGCGCGAAAGCTATAACCAGCCCAAATATGCCCATGGCCGACCCACGTTTTTCAATTGGGTATACTAAAAACATAATCGTCTGCATAAGCGGAAGCATAATACCTGCACCCGCAGCTTGCAGCACACGACCTAACATCAGTATTTCGAAGATCGGTGCTACCGCACATATCAAAGTTCCAACTGCAAACGACCCCATTGCCGTTAAAAAGAGCGCCCTAGATGTAAAGCGCCCAATCAAAAAGGCTGTAATTGGAATCATAATCCCGTTTACTAACATAAATACTGACTGCAACCATTGAGCTGTTGCGTAATTTATTTCTAAGGATTCCGCTATTTTAGGAAGCGCGGTTCCTAGTAAAGTTTGGTTTAATATTGCTACAAATGCCCCTGAGATCAAAACTGCCATTAGCGGGCCACGTTTAATATCTTTTCCTCGTTGTTCATGATCTTTTGCCATACATAATCCTTCTTTCTATTTTTCAGTTGCAACATTACATCATAACAAATTTTATTTCGTAAGTCGAAGGATTAACGTCGTTTTTTATGAACTTATTATGAACTACTTAACCTAATATTATAGACAACCCTTGTAAGTAAAAACTCAATATTTGGTATAATGAAGTACAAGGTTTTGAGAGGAGAATAACGTTTGAGAAATATAATTCTTCAAATCATCTTCATAGGCGGCATTATCTATGGGATCGTTTCGTTGTTTAAAACTTTACAAAAGCCAGAGATAGACCGTTATCAGCTTAGCCTATCCATGACCCTTATCATCTTTAGCACTGTTTCACTTTGGATAAATCTTCAATAAAAAAGCTTGGATCCACCCTGATCCAAGCTTTTTTCTATTTTACCATCACTACTTGATTCTTATCAGCAGATTCAATAATTGCCAATACAACTTTCAATGACTCTAATGCATCTTGACCGGTAACGATTGGTTCCGTTTCATTCCTAACACTATCAACAAACGCATCGATAACTCCTGTGTTTGTTTGGTTATCATTAGTTTGGATGGCCTCGATTTCATAATTAATCTTTTCCCCATCTTTAGTCAACACTTCAATTTGGTATTGATCATCTTGATAAATTTTCATAATCCCTTTTTCAAAGTAAATCGTCGTGCTATTATCTTCTTCTCCGTAATATGTCCATGAAAATGAAGCCGTTCCTAATTTTCCGCCCTCGGTTCTTAAGTTGCAAATGATGTTATCGCAGACTTCAATTGGCTGACCGTTTTCATCGACTTTATCTAAAACACCTTGAAAAGCACTAACTTGATTGATTCGATCGTTTAACAAGTAATGTATAAGGTCTAATTTATGAATCCCTAAATCAGCTGCAACACCATAACCTGATCGATCTTTTTTAAAAAACCAAGTCGAATTGCTTTTATTCACACCCCAACTCTCAGGGCCTCCGTGACCAAAATTCGTTTTAAATGTTAGAACGTTTCCTAACTCACCACTTTTTATAATTGATTTCGCTTTTTGGTGAGCTTTTGTAAAACGTTGGTTATGGTCAACCATTAACCATTTTCCCGTTTTCTTTTGGGCATCAAGAATTTCTTTTGCATCTTCTACTGTTAGCGCAATTGGCTTTTCTGTTAGAACATGCTTTCCGCTAAGTAATGCTTTAGTCGAAAAAATATGGTGTGAATCATTCGATGAGCAATCGCTAATGGCCACAATGGATTCATCTTCAAATAAGTCTTCAGCCGTTTGGGCGACACTTCCGTTAAAAAGTTCCGCCAAAGCCTCTGCTCGTTCTGGATTACGGTCATAGAACACAATCTCTTTTACATAAGGGTTTTCGTCATACTCAGGTGCATGGCGATATTTCGTTATAGAACCGCACCCAATGATACCGATTTTCATAATCCGTCACGCTCCTTTACTCTCTCTTTTGGAATACAACTGCTATGATAATGATGAGCCCTTTCACAAAACCTTGAAGGTGTGGTGAGACATTCATTAAATTCATCATATTGTTTAAAATCCCTAAAATTAACACGCCGAAGAACGTTCCGATAATTTTACCTCGACCACCAGTCATACGCGTACCACCAATAATAACTGCGGCAATCGCATCAAGTTCATAAAGCTGACCAGAACTTGAAGATGATATGGAATTTAACCTAGACGTTTCAATAATGGCTGCAACACTTACCATAAGACCGCCTAAACTGTAGATGGCTAATTTCATTTTTTCAACGTTAATAGCCGATAATCTTGCGGACTTTTCATTACTTCCAATGGCATAAACGTAACGCCCAAAACGCGTGTTGTGCATTAAAATATAAACAAATGCCGTCATCGCTAGAAAGATAATAATTGGGTAGTCAACAATTCCTAGTTCACTATTTGAGATTAAGGAAAATTCCTGCACTTCTCCCGAAATACTTCCACCATCAGCAATGTATAGGGCTATGGAACGGGCTCCTGCCATCATTCCCAGAGTGGCAATGAAAGCAGCAATTCGTCCCTTCGCAATCATCAGTCCATTTAACAGCCCTATTAATGGCCCCGCTACAAGTGCACTGATTACAGCCAACACAACACTTCCTGTTGCATTTAGAGCTGTTACAGTTACAACACCAACTAAAGCCAAAACGGAACCAACCGATAAGTCAATTCCACCTGATAACATAATGACGGTCATACCTAAAGCTATAATACCGATTATGGATACTTGCATTAGAATGTTCATTAAGTTACCGATATCTAAAAATCTAGAGCTCATTATGGATGCCGCTATAAAAATGATAATGAATGCAATGACAACACTGTAATCAGACCATAACCAGTTCAAGCCCGATTTCATTCGATTAGGTTTATTTTCATTTGTCTGTTGTTTTAATTGAGACTCAGCCAACTGTAACAGCCTCCTTTTTAGAACCCGTTGCATAACT
This sequence comes from Aquisalibacillus elongatus, assembly GCF_003843875.1. GTDB lineage: Bacteria > Bacillota > Bacilli > Bacillales > Alkalibacillaceae > Aquisalibacillus > Aquisalibacillus elongatus. The sequence goes on from NZ_RKRF01000009.1 coordinate 157,739, forward strand.
CATGATTTTATCTTCTGTAGTATCTTCACCTTTGAAGTATCCTGCAATTTCACCTTGATACATGACATAAACGGAATGACAAATCTTCATAATTTCAGGCGCTTCTGAAGACAAGACAATAACGGCCTTCCCTTGTTTAGCTAACCCAATAATATGTTGGTAGATTTCCTGCTTAGCCCCTACATCAATCCCTTGTGTCGGGTTATCAAAGATAATGATATCTGTATTCAACTCAAGCCACTTAGCAATAATGACTTTCTGCTGATTACCACCGCTTAACTGATCAATCGTTGCCTTCGGGTTGTGAGCTTTTATATTGAGTTTATCTTTGTATTCTTGAAATCTATTATGTTCAAGTTTTCCTCTTAAAAAGCCTTTTCTTTCAAAATGATTTAATGATGAAATACTCATGTTTTGAACAACATTCATATCTTGAATGATCGCATTTTCTTTTCTGTCTTTAGGTACATAACCAATTCCAGCTCTTAACGCTTTCTTCGGATGGTTAATATTCACTAGCTTTCCGTTTACATAGACTTGACCCTTGTAATCTTTCCGGTACCCAAAGAGACTTTCAAAGAGTTCCGTTCGACCGTCTCCAGCTAATCCGGTAAAGCCTACTATTTCGCCTTTTTTAATTTGAAAATGAATGTCCTTATAGACGCCTGGCATGGTCAGTTCTTCCACCTTCAAAATCGTTTCACCAAAATTTTCTTCGTCTATAATTCGGTCCTCTGACAATGACTTACCTACCATATACTGCGTAATCGAGTCCAACGATTCTTCTTTTAAATCTCCTGTTTTTACAACCTTGCCATCTCTTAAAACAGTCAGGCGGTCACAAACCGCTTTAACTTCTTTTAATTTGTGAGAAATATAAATGATCGATATGCCATCTTCTTTTAAATTGCGCATTAACTCAAATAACCGATCCACTTCATGCTCTGATAACGCCGTTGTTGGTTCATCCATAATAATAATTCTAGATTTATGTAATAATGCACGCGAGATCTCAATTAACTGTTTGTATGAAGTCCCTAAATTCCTTACATACTCTTTTGGATTTATATGAACACCTAATTTTGTTAAAATCTCTTCCGTTTGTCGGCACATCTCATTGACGTCAACAAACCCAAATCTATTGCGAATCTCAGACCCTAAAAACATATTTTCATATACTCTTAAGTCCGACACTAGGTTAAGCTCTTGGTGAATAAAACTGATCCCTTGATCTTGTGAGATTTTTGGACTTGTCATTTCAACCTTTTGACCACTGACTGTTATCACACCACGATCTGGTTGATGTACTCCACCTAATATGTTCATTAACGTAGACTTTCCAGCACCGTTCTCACCTAACAGCGCATGAATTTCACCTTGTTCAAGTTCAAGCGAGACATCTTTAAGAACCTGAACTTGGTTAAACGATTTATCAATATTCTGCATTTCTAAATAAGCCATTTTACTCGCTCCTTTTAAAAGGGAAAAGAGGAAATACAATAGCTCGTAATGGCTATTGTATTTCCCTTAAGTCTATTAGAACTTAGAATCTGGATCGTAGAATTCATCTACATTTTCATCCGTAATTTCTGTCGCTTCCTTAATAACCATCGTTTCTTCTGGTTCTTCACCTTGAGCTAGTTGAGCAGCGATATCTACTCCATCTTCAACCATCGTTGGAGAATATAAGAAAGTTGCTGAGATTAAACCGCCATCTTGAATGCTTTCAAAGACTTCTTTAGCGCCACCTGCACCTGTGACAAATTGAATATCATCACGGTCTGCTTCATTAATAGCCTGAACAACACCTAGTGCCATTCCATCATCTTGAGTAAACACAGCATCAATCTCTTCATGTGCCTGCAAAATATTCTGCATCACGGATAACGATGTTTCAGTTGAGAAGTCACCACTTTGAGAAGCAATTACTTCAATTCCATCTTCATTCGCCATCGCTTCTTCAAATCCCGCACCTCTTTGTTCTGTTACAGAACTTGGAGGACCAGTAATCTCTACGACTTTACCTTCGCCATTCAGCTTTTCGATAAAGTATTTACCAGCATTTACTCCAATACCTTCGTTGTCACCTTTTACAACAACTGAGGCAGCATCGTTTTCCAATTCACGGTCAACGATGACGAGTGGAATACCTTCATCTTTTACCTTTTGTCCAACTGGTGATAACGCAGCGGATTCGATTGGTAGCATGACAATCGCATCAACCCCTTGTGTAATTAGGTCATCAACGTCATTGGCTTGTTGGTTAGGGTCATCAGCATTCGTCATGACATACTCAACACCCTCACTCTCTTCGATCTCTTGAGCCTTATTCTCTGCGTTGTCAATTAACGCTCCCATCCAACCGTGTGTAGCAGATGGTAGTGAGATTCCAATCGTTAACGTGTCATCATCTCCGCCTGACTCGTCACCGCAAGCTGCAAGTAATGAAATTGACAGCAATACGACAAGAAACATGTAAAATTTCTTCAAAACAACATCCCCCTTAATGATTTTAATGAAGCCTTAAATGTAATCGATTTCATTTACATCTAAGAGCAATGCTCTGCCATTAATATAAAATTTTAATAACAGAGCATTAATCTTAGAAGTGGATCTATGTTGATTCACGAATGAGCAATTCGTGATTTAAAAACTTATTTTCTACATCTTCGCCGTTAATTTTATTGATTAGCATGGTGGAAGCTACTGTTCCCATCTGGTACATTGGCTGAGCAATAGTGGTTAATGTTGGGTGTGTCATGTTTGAGAAATCAATGTTATCAAATCCAATTAGCGCCACTTCATCCGGCACTTCCACACCTGTATTGTTTAATTCTTTTAATGCCCCAATAGCTAATAAGTCTGATACAGAAAAAATAGCTGTAGGTCGGTCTTTCAAACTCATCACTTTTTTCGTGGCTTGAATTCCTTGTTCAAACCCAAGCTGATCCGTATATAACATATAATCTGGGTTCACTTGGATGCCAAATTCTTCAAGTGCTTTAACGTATCCATCTTTACGTTGTCTAGCGTATAAATACTTTTCATTTGAGTTAAACAATGCAATCTTCTCATGCCCTAATTTAATTAAATGCTTAACAGCACGGTACGCAGCATCTTCATTGTCAATGGTTACATAAGGAATATTGCCTTCTAAGGAGTATTCACTACACTGTATGATTGCATGGTTTTTAGAAAGTTCCTTCAAAGTGTCGATATTTACAGCTGGATCCATTGAAATGATGCCATCTGCCATCTTTTTTCGAACTAAGTCAAAATAAATGTTCTCACGCTCGGGATTTGAATCCGTTTCACAAAGCAAAATATTATAATTATGATCTAATGCATTTTGCTCTATTCCCTTAATAATTTCAAAATAGAATGGGTTTGAAATAGTTGGAACTAAGACTAGTAAAACTCGACTCTCTGAGTTTCTTAAATTTCGGCCCAACATGCTAGGTTCATATTTTAGTTTTCGAATTGCGTCTTCTACTTTTATTTTCGTTTTAGGGGTTACAACATTTTGGCCGTTTAACACCCTTGAAACGGTTGCAACTGAGACACCAGCTACTTTTGCTACTTCATTGATGTTCGCCATTTATTAATCTACTCCAATACACAAGTTCTGTAATCGTTTACAATTTTTATACTATATTACCCAAAATTTTCTGTCAACTATTATTTTAAATTTTATGAAAACTATTGATTCTTATGAATAAATTATATATGTTAGTTATGTAAAGGATTACATTTTCGTATTTTCTGAAAATATTTTGAGGAGGTATTTTTTATGAAACTTGGTGTGTTTACGGTATTGTTTTCTCACCTTGAACTAGATGACATGTTAGATTACGTATCATCCAAAGGTATTGAAGCAGTTGAATTAGGTACAGGTGGCTTCCCTGGTGATGCGCATTGTAAAATTGACGAATTACTAGAGAATCCTGGTGCTTTATCTGTTTTTAAAGAAAAGATTGATAGTCGTGGGCTTACCATTAGTGCATTGAGTTGTCACGGGAACCCTCTACATCCGCAGAAACAGATTGCTGAGCCGAATGACGCCTTGTTAGATAAAACGATTAAGTTGGCTTCTCTCTTAGACGTCCCTGTCGTCAACACATTTTCAGGCTGTCCAGGTGACCATGAAGGCGCTCTTTATCCAAACTGGCCTGTTTCACCTTGGCCTCATGACTTTCAGGAAGTTTTAAAGTGGCAATGGGAAGAAAAACTAATTCCATATTGGAAAGAAAAAAATGACTTGGCTCAATCTTACGGTGTAAAAATTGGCCTTGAACTACACGGCGGATTTTCCGTACATACGCCAAACAATATGTTAAAACTACGTGAAGCTTGTGGAGAAGCAATCGGAGCTAACTTAGATCCGTCACATATGTGGTGGCAAGGAATTGACCCTGTTGAATCTATTAAAATTTTAGGTCGTGAAAATGCGATTCACCACTTCCATGCAAAAGATACGATCATTGATCAACCTAACATGAACCGTAATGGCTTAACGGATATGACGGATTATTCTCAAATGAAAGATCGCGCATGGTATTTCAGAACGGTTGGTTTCGGACACGATTCAAAAACATGGGCGGATATGATTAGTACTCTGCGTTTAATGGATTATGATTATGTCGTTAGCATCGAACACGAAGACGGGTTAATGTCTATTGACGAAGGCTTTTCAAAGGCCGTTGATACATTAAAACCACTTATGGTTAAAGAATCCATAAAAGAAATGTGGTGGGCATAAGAAAACGCAAGGCGAATTCAATTTCGCCTTGCGTTTTTACTATTTCTTTGGTTTTACTTCACGCACTTCTATCGAATCTACTAAAGACTCGATTTGATTACGGTGTTGTTCTAACCATTCAGGTAATTTGAGTTCTTCACCTAAGTGATCAACCGTTTCATCCGTATCAAACCCTGGTGTGTCCGTTGCAACTTCGAATAAAATGCCACCCCATTCGCGGAAATAGATAGACGTAAAGTACTGTCGATCTAGAATCTCCGTTGGCCTTAAGCCATGTTCTTGGATGTAGCTTCGCCAATCTTGCTGATCTTCATAATCATCTACTCTCCACGCGATATGATGGACAGTTCCTGCTCCCATTTCACCTCGCGGAAACGCTTTGACTGGTACATCGATGATATTTCCGATGTCGCTTTTCGAACGGAACCTTAAATAACGATCCTCTTCTCCTACTTTTTCAAAACCTAAACCTTCTTCTAATAATTCGGCTGTTTTCTGAGGTGCACCTGAATAAAGCACAGCGCCGCCAAACCCTTTAATCGCAACATCTGACGTCACTCCGTTAAATTCCCAAGTGTTTTCTGGGCCATCTTCCCGTTCAACTAATTCCAACTTCAAGCCATGAGGATCTTCGAATTGTAAATAAGTCTCACCAAAGCGTGTTTCGGTTTCCGTTTGATAACCAAAATCACTTAACCGCTTCTCCCAAAATGAAAGTGCTCCAGTCGGCACACCAAACGTTGTAAATCCAACTTGCCCGGAACCTACACGACCTTGTGGGATGTTTTTCCAAGGAAAGAAAGTCAAAATGGTTCCCGGCGTCCCCTTTTCATCTCCAAAATAAAAATGATAAGTACCCGGATCATCAAAATTAACAGTCTTCTTCACTAACCTTAACCCAAGTACCCCAACGTAAAAATCGATATTTTCCTGCGACGGACCTGCAATCGCTGTAATATGATGAACGCCATTCGTTTGTTTATTCGTCATAAGGAATGTCTCCTTTCAATTTATCTTGAATTCAAGATAATTATAACTCATATTCAAAACCTTTTCAACTTTTGACGTTCGTAAAAAAAGAGCAGCTTTTTCAGCTACTCTTTCCTGTTCACCCACATTTCATACGGATATTCACCCGTTATGTCTGGGTTGTATTGTTTAATGTCGATCACTAGAATTCATTAACCAATAAACACATCTTGATATTCATTTGTTCGTCCAAGTTTTTTCTTAGCATATGGGCAAGAGGCTGTCACTTTTAGATTGTGTTCCCGCGCATAATCTACAACTGTTTTCACCAATTTTCCAGCTACACCTTCACCTCTTAATTTTTCAGAAACCTCGGTATGATCAATGTCAATCGTCTTGTCATCCGTATAATTAAATGTCACTTCCGCATCTTTGTGATCCTCATCACCGATATAAAAGCCGTGGTCGTCTTGTTTAATTTCCATTAATCATCTCTCCTCCAAGTAAGATCATATTCATCTCTTCAATATACTGATTCCGATCAATTGAAATAAAAATTAAATAAGTCACAACTGCCATCACAGCAATAATGGCTATAATTAAAAAAACCATCTTTTTGCCATTAAAATTCATCATCACAACTCCTTTGCTTAAGAAAAGCATAACCTCACACAACATTCTTTTCTCTATTTTAACATAATAAAAAGCCCGTCAAACTGACGAGCTTAGTAATTTTCAGGCGAAAGTGAAATTGTCTCCAAATTACTTTCACCCCAACGAATTTGTAGTTTAGGGTCATCCATCGTATCAAGCTGTCTTGGTGAAATAAATTCAAACGTACTAGATTCTTCAACTACTTTATGAGTTTGGAACGAGAGTGGCTGATCTCCATCCTTTAAAATCAAGTCAAATTCCTCTGTATTCTCAAGTTCATCTGGATTGTGTAAAGTTAGTAAATACATTGGATGCTCTATTGCTTGTAAAGTCACTTTCCAAGTTCCTTCTCCAGTATAAACAGTCACTTCCGAGGCGACTTGTTCAATTCCTCGTACATAAGCAATGAGTTCAGTTAGTACATTGACATATTGTTCTCGGTTCTCTTCGTCTGATTTTCCTTCTTTGATTAATAATATCTCATCAATCCAGCCCGATATTTTTTCTTTTGCAGAATCTGTATTTGCATCTGCATCAGTAATTTCTGAAAGAGCCAGTTCAAGATAGGCAAACGTTCTCGCTTTATCTACATAGAAATAATCTAAGTGATTATTAACTAATTGCTCAGGGCTGTAGCTCTCTTGAAATGGGCTGACAGCTTCTTTGTTTTGATCCAACAAAGTGGCAGCTTCATACAAATAGCTGACTGCAAGTGATAGTTCATGTCCATTAGTATTGGCTCCAAACGGATGTGTCTTCACGTTCACAAAAGGTTTAACGTCCTCGAATAAAGATACATCGCCACTCCCTTGCTTTTGTTCCGGCGCAACAATTTCGTCTTCTTGACTGAACGTCATAACACCGATTAATACCGCAATCGCCATCACAGCTATCGTAACAGGATAAATGAGCCATTGTTTTTTCTTCTTCGACTCTTGCAGCTTATGAGTTATTTGATTCCAGTTCCGTTGTTTTTGTTGAGGGCTCATCTTATGGTTCGGAAATTCACTCATTTGACGTTCCAAATCATCCCTTTTCAATTAGATCCCTCCTTTGGCCTTCTAAAAGCGTGCGTAATTTTTGCTTAGCTCTATGAAACGTGACGTCGACTTTTTTCGAATCCCACCCTAAAATCTCCGCCGTTTCTTTTGCTGTTAATTCCATAACCCCTCTGTAAATGACTACATCACGATAATGTGGTTTTAACGAATTAATCTGTGTATACAATTCATCATCTCGTTCATCAGAGACCACCTGTTGTTCTGGTGATATAGTTTGTTCGCTTTCAACATCTTCTTTGATTGGCAACCATTTTTTTAATTTTTGCTTACGAGCTCGGTCAATTGACAATCGTCTAGCAATCGTGATTAACCACGTTTTGGGTGACGCTTCTCCTTTAAACTGCTTTAAATTTCGATGCGCCTTAATAAAGACGTCTTGTAATAGATCGTCTACATCATGCGTTCTGTTGTAGTAAACAAGGAAGTGATAAATATCTTGACTGTACATCTCATACCATTCTTCTATCTGTTGATTATTCGCCACCACCATCCCCCTCTCTTTAACCATTAGACGATTGAACGCTAATATTTCTTTCAATAATTTTAAAAAAGTACCTCAAAACTTAATTGAGGTACTAGTATAAAATATATGGATATAACTGTTGCCCAATAATAATAATTAATATAAGGAATAAGCCCATTAGTAAATGCACTTGGTAAATTCGTGTATGTTTTAAATAAATTAAATCCAAAGCAACAAGCGGTATAACAGTAAGTAATACAAAGGCCAATATGTAAGCCCAAAAATTGAAAAAGCCTGAAAATATTGGGATCAAGCCCAGCATAACGGACCCGAAGAAATTAATCACGCCATTAATTCCCCGATAAACTTTCGGATATTCCTCTTTAGATAATTTGCGGATATTCAAAAATTTTCTTAAGAACTTATCAAGCACCCACATAATCAATCCAATACCAATCATTGCTATGAAGAGAGATTTAATATTTGAATCCTGATTATCTCGATAATTAAAATGCCGACTCGTTTCTTCTGCTAAAGTTTCTCCACTCTCTGATAGGACTCTCACTTCTATCCCATTGTGATAAACAGCGTCCTTTAGATCACGCTCATTTACCTTTTCCTTCAACTCATATTTAAAATAAACATAAGTACCATAACGCTCCTGACCAACTTCAATAGCCTCATTAGTCACTTCGTTTCCATTTATATTCACTACATAGTCATCTTCCATCTGATTAGACAACCATTCATCTTGTATATCTACCTCAACATCGACAAAAACATTTTCATCTGTCTGGTTTTCAAGATCGACTGTAACTGTGACTCGATTGTAATCCGTATAAAAATCTACCGAATCAAGACTGACAGGGTCATCCTCACCACAGCCTGCGAGTATAATTAATAGAATTCCTACTAGGAAGAACTTCTTCATCGAAAATTCCTTTCAATTTATCATCTAAGCATTTCAGACGAACAGATCTCCAATGAGTTTCAAAACATGTTGTCTAGTATTGGTATAAATTTTCTGGTAAATGTTAGGTTTTGTCTAGTAAACTCGACTTCTTCATAAAAAAATTCGCCTGAAAAGCTCAGGCGAATCAAGTCCGTATTTTATATTTAAATGAAAATATGGTTAAAAATAATGATACAAATACTAGCACGAAACCAAGTAGCTGCCAACCTGTTAATAATTCTCCGAAAACAACGACGCTGACTAACACAGCGATTACAATTTCAATAGATGACAGAATGGTTGCCTTACTAGATTCGATGTAAGTAAGACCGATTGTGTAAAGTAAATACGCTGCCACAGTTGAAATTAGGACAATCCCAAAAATATTTAACCATACTGTTCCATTGCCTAGTGCGCCTACATTGTTCCAAATCTGACTAGTTGGAATTAAGAAAACGCTACCGGATAACATTGCATAAAACGTTATCGTAAATGGATGGTACCATCGGCTGACGTTTTTCCCTAACAGGCTATACGTTGAACAGAAGAAACCTGCCAACAAACCGAAAATAATTGTTTGACCTGTCAGTGAAAATTCACCGAGCGGGATAAACTCAATGGCAAAGGCGCTTCCAATAACCGTTAGAGCAATGGCGATGATTTTTGCTTTTGTTAGTGATTCATTAAAGAATATTTTGGCTATAATTGCGGCGAAGACGGGAGAGGTATAAACAAAGACGACAGCTACGGCTAGTGATGCCAAGTCCATGACTTGGAAATAGAACCAATTGAACAATGAAATACTAAAAACCCCAAGACCAATAAAGTATGGCAAGTCTTTTAATCGGATCTTCAAATAACTTCTTGCCATGGTTCCCAACAAGATTAATAGTACGACACTTGAAACCGTTAGGCGCAATGCGACGACTTGTAAAGGGCTGAAATCATACGCATAAAGGTTTTGAACAAACAAACCTGTCAAGCCCCAGAACGCAGCACCTAACACGACCATTGAATAAGCAATGGTTTGGTTCATTCTCATCGTTAATCCCTCCCTTTTCTCTCTATCTACCAGGTACAGGAATAACTACTAAGATTAAGTCAAAATGAATACTATAATGAATGGCTTAATCATTTTACGACGCTTCTTCAGATATTGCAATGGAAAAGTGTATAAATTTTCGTTGAATTTAATGGAAAATAAAAAGCCTTCATTGCGGCGCAATAAAGGCTTTCAATATTTACTCAATTAACCCAGGTTTCACTTCGTCTGGAATCGGGCTAATATAACGATCTTTACCTGCTTTTTGACTATGTTCATCTTTTGCTTTTTGCAGAAGATCTGAATCTTGCATAACATCTAAGGCGGTTGCCGCCATTAGTTTACCGGCATAAAGCATACCTTTTTGACCGATTGACGTACCGACTTGAGAAACGGCCTGCCACGAATGCAATGCTGTTCCATTCGAAATGCACGTCGTAAGCGCCTGTGTCGTTGGTGCTATCCAACTGACATCGGCCACATCCGTCGAGCCAGTTGACGAATCCTGCTCATTTTGTGGAATAACAAAATCAGTTAAAGCAACATCTTCTAAACCGCGTGACCAGACGGTGTTTTTCTCTTCGTCTGATAATGTCGTGCGAATCTGATTAGCGAAGGCTACTTCGTCCTCAGTATATTTAGGCGGTTCTAATTGGTTAAAGTTTTTCTCCATAACGGAATCTAGCGTTTGGTTTTGAACCATATCTGAAGAGCCACTGTCAAAGACAACTTCGAGCTCCGTTTCCGTCATTAGTGCAGCACCTTCAGCAATTTTACATACACGTTCATAAATATTTTGAACTTGTGATACTTTTGGCGCACGAATTAAATAAAGAACTTCAGCATCTGACTGAACAACATTCGGTGCATCGCCTCCAGTATTCGTTACGGCATAATGCACGCGTGCTTCAGGAATAATGTGTTCACGTAGATAGTTCACGCCAATATTCATAAGCTCAACAGCATCTAGCGCACTACGTCCTAAATGTGGACTCGCCGCAGCATGTGCTGAACGCCCTTTAAATCTAAAATATACTTGATTAACAGCCAAAACATTCATTTGAAAAACGGAATTAATTGGAGCTGGGTGCCAACATAAAGCAAAATCTAAGTCATCAAACGCACCTTCTTTTGCCATAAAGGCCTTTCCATCCCCGAACTCCTCAGCAGGACATCCATAATAACGCACTGTTCCTGAAATTCCATTTTGTTCCATATAATCTTTAACGGCTATTGCTGCCGCGAATGAGCCTGTTCCAAGCAAATTATGACCACAACCGTGACCATTTCCACCCTTCGTAATCGGCTTATGCTCAGCTATTCCTTTTTCTTGACTAAGACCGGGTAACGCGTCGTATTCACCTAGAAAACCGACAACCGGCTGACCACTACCGAACGTTCCAACAAATGCCGTATCAATGCCGGCAACACCACGTTCGACTTCAAAACCTTCTTCTTCAAGCTTTGAACAAATATAATTGGCTGATTGCGTTTCTTTAAACGCTGTTTCTGCAAAATCCCATACTCGATCACTCATGTTAGTGAACAAGTCTTTTTTGTTCTCCACTAACTCATCAATCAATTTGATATGAAACATATCATCACTCCACTTCTATGACGTCCAAATAAATAGATGGGCAATCGTTACAAAAATGGCACCTAATGCATAGTGAATGAGGATTAGTGGCCAAATCCATTTAAACCATTTCCACCAAGAAATTTTGGCCATGGCTAGTGCTGCTAATAATAATCCCGATGTTGGAGCGAAAATATTTGAAATACCATCACCCATTTGGAACGCTAGCACAGCAGTTTGACGATCCACGCCAACTAAGTCGGATAGTGGTGTCATAATCGGCATACTCAAGGCTGCCTGCCCACTTCCGGATGTCACAATAAAGTTTAAAACACCTTGTGTTAGATACATTCCTAATGCAGCTAACATACCTGGCATTTCGCTTACAACATTTGTCACACCATATAAAATTGTATCGATGGTATTACTGTTTTGTAAAACAACAAGTGCTGCATAAGCCAGACCAACAACTAAAGCACCGACCACTAAATCACTACAACCGCGAACAAAGGACTCCGCAATTCGGTTTGGCGACCACTTATTAATAGCACCGACTAGTAAACCAAAGATTAAGAAAATCCCAGCTATCTCGGTCATGTACCATCCAAACTCGATAACACCATATGCCAGAGTAACTAACGTTAAACCTAAGACAACCATCGTCAGTTTCTGACCTAAGTTCATAGATGTTTGTTCGAGTTCAACATTTAAATCCCTTTGGGAGTCTTCTTCATAGGTTAGACTCTTCGTTGGATCTTGTTTAATTTTTCTAGCATAGTGCACCACATATAAAATACTAACTAGTGTAAATGCAATATAAAAGACAACACGTACACTTAACCCTGAAAATAGTGGAACATCAGCTATTCCTTGTGCAACCCCTAGTGTAAAAGGGTTCATAAATGCCGCCGTAAAACCACTTGATACACCTACCAAGACTGCAGCTGTTCCCACCATAGAGTCAAAACCAAGCTTAATGAGTAACGGAACCATTATCATAATAAACGGCAACGCTTCCTCAAACATACCAAAGCTTGCACCAGCAATACTAAAAAAGATCATCGTGATAGGAATAATCCAAATTTCTTTACCTTCAAAACGCCCTGAAATAGAACCAAAAGCCGCTTCTATCGTATTTGTTTCCTTAAATATATTAAATGAGCCACCTACAATAAATATGAAGAATATAATGGCAGCCCCTTCTAACATGCCTAAATGAATTGAGTTAAATAACTCCAGAAACCCAGTCGGATTAGACTCAACCTGTTGATAAGTGCCGTCTACCACAACAGTTTGTCCCTGATCATTCGTCGTACGTTCATACTCCCCAGCCGGAATGACGTAAGTTAAAAGTGCTAAAAACACTACTAACCCAAAAATAATGACAAACGCATGGGGAGCGGCGAATTTTCTCTTTTTTACCCGCTCATTTGAACTCATTATCTTTTCTCCCCTCTTCAAAATTATACAATTTATCTTATTAATATACTGAATAATTATAAACGAGTAATGTTTGATAGACAAGTAGGAAATGCGGTTAAATCAAGGAAATTGGGGGTAATAAAAAAGACTCACCCATCTTTAATAGGTGAGTCTTTCTGTATAAATACTTACTTATTCGCGTTTAAACCATCCCAAAGAAATCGGTTATAAATAGTACTATTAAAAATGTGATGTAAACCATGATATTGGATATGGAAACGATATAACGTCGATCTTCACGTGCATATTTCCACTCCATTATAAGATCCACGAGTGCACTTGCGATTGGATACAAAATGATAAACGTAATTGGAATGAAGATAATAATAAATCCAAGTAAATAAAACATTAATAAAACTAACATGATCACACTGAACACTATAATAAATTGTTTGTACCGTTTTTTATGCTGCTCATTAATATAACGTTCTTTTCGTATGGTGATATTGAACAATTTAATCATCAACAATTCAATCAAAAAAGCCGAAATAAATAACACTGCAATAATTATTAAAACATCAATAAAGTTCATGCGTACACTCCCTAACAAATAATCTTATACACTATTTTACCAAAGGTTTAGCCAAAAAAGGATTATAATCTATCATTCTCGTATATAAAATATTAAGAGGAAAGGAGCCAAGCCTTATGAGAGGAAAAGAAATTACTCGCGCCGTAAAACTATGCGACAGTGACGGAAAGCTTAACGAAGCCAGTATTGGCTGGTCACGACATCCGGTCATTTACTGCAATATAACAGGAGATTACTTAAGAAAAAAGAAATGGAACTACTGGTGCTTTACCAATGATGAAGTTTTATTCTCAATTACCGTTTCGCACATTGATTACGCTGCGGTTATTTTTGCATACATACTCGATTTGACCACACTTAAATTCATGAGCGTTCGATTCTCGTTCCCCTGGCGAAAAACATCCACTTACCTGATAACGTGCAAGATTCTTTAGAATTCGAACGTAAAGGTGTACAAGTGTCTATGAAGGAGACGGACAACACTACGAACATTAACGTACACTGGCCAAAGTTTTATCAAGGTCGGACATTAGAAGCTCAATTAACCGTCGACCGAGAACCAAATAGTGAATCTCTTAATGTCGTTATTCCTTGGAGCTCGAAGCGATTTCAGTTTACATCAAAACAAGTCGCACTCCCGGTCAGTGGCATGATCAGTTGGTCAGAAGGAAACTATCAAATGCAGTCACGGGATTCGTTTGCGACGTTAGATTTCGGTCGAGGTAAATGGCCCTACCAATCAAAATGGAATTGGGGTGCTGCATCTGGTTTTGTAGATGGCTACCGAATCGGTCTGAACTTTGGCGGACAATGGACGGAAGGCACCGGTCAAACCGAAAATGGCCTCATCATTGATTCCAAGTTAAACAAACTTCATGATGAACTTGATTGGATCTATGATAAGCAAGATTACATGAAACCCTGGGTCATTAACTCACCAAATGATCATCGAGTAAAACTAATGTTCGAGCCACTATTCGAACGCGTATCAAAAACGAACTTGGGATTCATTAAATCAAACGTCCATCAGATGATTGGTTACTATAGTGGAACCATTGAAGCTGATGACGGCCGAATCATTCAAATACAACGTCTGCTAGGGTGGGCTGAGGATCACGAAGCACGATGGTAGTATTACTTCTTTTTAATCTCATAACGAATTTGTAAGAAAGGCATCCCCAAAATCCACATGCGGTGCTCAGCCTGCAGTTCACCCGGTGTAGTTTCCCATACGGTAAATCGTTCGTCTAATGGAAGCTTCATGACATAATCACGAAAAACAAGATAAATGCCCACTTGTTCACTAGATAAAATCAGATGACCTTGATCCTCTTTTAAATTTAAAATACCCGTCATCGTAGAGCCAGGAAGTGGCAAGGCAATATTCATAAACGCTCCCTCCTCGGTTTCGTGTTCAGAGTATAGCGCAATGAACGTTGGTTCTTGTTTGATTTTTCTAAACCAAGCGCGAACACGTTCTCGCGAATCTAGGTTCGGTTTTAATTCGACGATTTCACCAGTCATTTCTACTTTTTGACTAGATAGAGGTAAATTAATCTGCTGAATTTGCCGACTCATCAACTTATATAGCGCAGCTAAAGGCTTAAACCAAGCCGACCAATGAACGTTCGCCCACAGTCGATAATGCGAGGTATTTTCATAAAAATCACGAATGGTAGGTGCTAAATTTAGGTGATAGATACTCATATCATCAACAAGTCCATTAACTCTTGAATCTACCGCTGTTTTATCTGATAGAAAATTCTCTCCAACCCTCAGGCCGCCACGCAATTCACTAATGGGGAATTTAGGCTTTCGATATTGCGTATCAGGGATAAACATTGATGCTAAAACAGTCCCTGCCCCAGCAAAAAGAACCGCATTCGTCACTCCGTGAAACTTAATCATGAAATCGATCGTGATGGTATAGTTCCCGGACCAGTTACCATAAGCGTAGAGTAGTGAAAATAAAATTGAAACACCAAGTGATAAATACACCATTCTGAACATCCATTTTTGAACAGAACTTTGAAAGTTCGTTTTGAAGCTTACCAACAGCAAACCGTAAATCGCAAAAATATAAACTAACACAGATACAAATTCCAGTGTCGTTGAAAACGTAATGCCTAAGGCTACTAAAACAGGAGCTACAATCACAGCAGGTGCCGTCCACATATAGAGTGAGGATTTCCCTAAACGACCTAGGAACCCAGTTAATATAGGCAACAAAAAGCCTGCATAGTGAAAATGAACGGCAGTTAAAAATGTGATGATGGGGCTAAAACCCGTTTGGATGCCCGCTTCATAAGCGAAAAACCACACCCCACCAACTGATAAAAAAATCATTCCCAAATCGATTAGGAATTCTTCCAAATGCGTAAACCCACGATTCAGGAACCGCTTGAATCCAGCTAACGCAATAGCAAGCGTATAAAGTAAATAAATTGCGGCTAATATTCCGTGCCACATCATATCTGGCGTCAAATGAATGAAAACAACTGCTAAATAAGCAGTGAACGCAAACCATATGATTCGTTTCGTTTGGATTATTGAACTCAATACAATCGGTACAAAAATAAGCTGAGCCGCTGCGAGAATCAAGAAATACCATGGATGCGGTGTTAACACCGCTATAATGGCCAGAACAACAACATTTATTAAACCAATATTATGTAAGATCCTCACACGTAAATTCCCCTTCATAATAAAAAAGATTTCCTAACAATGGGTTGTGTACACATACAGATATCTCAAATTTATTTTTCTCATCATTAAAGCTTTCAAATTGGTCTCGTCAAACTAATCTCCCCCTAAAACCTATCCAGCTTGTGAAGCTTGCTTTTCATACTTCCATCTTAAACGTTTATACCTTTTTTCGTTCTCGTATTTCATAGCGAACGCAATCCCAATTGAAAAGATTAAACTGGTAAATAAAAATAATACAAGTCGAGATAAGTCAAATATGCTTTCAAGATAGTCAAGTGGATGCACGCCTTCAAAAATTACTCGTTCCCCGACTAAAAACACTAGGGCCAATGTGGAGAGTAACCCCCACTCTCGAATGATGAGATAGAATACTGATTTCTGTCTTAATATAGACCACTTTTTATAAAAACGTTCATCCAAATAATCCTCATGTAAAACGCGAGTAATCCAGATGATATTATAAATAGCTACAACAATGATATAGACAAAAGGATTTGCTAACTCAACAAACAATGGCACAAATAAAAAACCGAGCCCCAAAACTAGGGCTATTAGTTTTCTCTTCATATCTAACAACCACACTTTCTTTTCATAATTTTAACATAAAAATAACCTTCCACATTGGGAAGGTTATTTGTTCTTAGCTGTCGCTAACTGCCACTCAATACCGAATTTATCTTTGACTTTGCCATAGGCTGGACTAAAAAAAGTCTCATGTAAAGGCATCACTTCTTCACCATCGTTTTCTCTGATTTTCCGATACATATCACTTGTCTGATCGGCATCATCTGTCACGACGGCAACAGAAACATTCGTCCCGACTTCAATAGGGTTTTCCTGATCTGTATCAGAAAGCATAATATCATTTCCGGCAATCGTTAAGTTGGCATGTAAAAGTAATGATTCATCTCCTTCTTTTGCATCTGGTAGCTCAGCATAAGTCTTGAATTCCACCACTTCCGCATCGAACACATCCTTATAAAACTCCACTGCTTCAATTCCATTTCCATTAAACATAAAATATGGATTCATTCCTATAATCATCTAATCACCTCACCCTTTAGTATGACCGTTTGTTTAAATAGTAATATTTCATAAGTTTGAAAACGTATAATATATAAACCTGTCTAAGGGAGATGATGACATCTTGGGCTTTTCACATCATTTAGTCGTATTCTTCGTTATCGCTGTGATTTCAGTTGTGTTGAGATTTGTTCAGATCCGTGCGGCAATTCGTGTTGACCTTTACATATTTGTATTCGGTCCTCTTATAGCATTTGGCTTTTTATTTTTATTGCTTGGATTATTGGACGTAAACCGAGGCTTATTCTTAGACATTGGAAAGTTTATGTTTCTATATGGTGCTGTTGGGGCAGGGTGTGGCTTCGGTGCTACACGTGTCTTAAGTGGAAGGTTCTAAAAAAAGGGCTGAAAACAATACAAACACAAACTTTTCGACAAAATTTATGGTTCATTTATGTAAATAAAGGGGCTAAACGTGTGCAATTTTGGTCTAAAACAAACCCCGAACCACCTAAAAAGATAGTCCAGGGCTTTAAATCATTATACACATTGATATTCATAATAATTTTGTGTTTGAAACGTTTCAAACCCGATTGCTTCATACAGGTGAAGACCACGTTCGTCTTCGGTTCCAACTTCAACAAAAATGACATGCCCGGATTCAGCTTCTTGTTTAACCACTTCAATTAAAGCTGACTTTCCGATTCCCTGACGTCGATACTCAGGAGCAACTGTAAATCCGAATATATATGTCTCAATTCCCTCCGCTTTCAAGCGAATTTTTCCAACCGTCTTACCACTCTTCTCAATCATAAAGGTTCTGTGACCGGCATCTTTAAGCAAAACATTTACAAGCATTTCCGCTTCTTCATGCGTTAAATTAAATCCTTTTTCATCCAACTCGATAATTTTCTCGTAATCATCCTTAGTTGATAAACGCAATTTAATATCCGTTTCTTCCTCAGGAAGCTCTTGTTTTTTCCAACGCATTTGATAATCAGAATATGCGTAAGTTGCGCCTAGTTTTTTAAGTGTCTTTTTCGCATGGTCAGACTCTGGCGGCGCATTTATATATAACTTTTTACTTTGTCGCGTTTTTAATTCATCCAAGATCTCTTGAAAAAGTTTTGTGAAAATACCTTTACGGCGGTGATCAGGGTGTACCATGGCACACATTTCATAAGCTCCACCGACATAATAAAGTGCTGCGTAACCTAGTAATTGGTCACCTTCATAATAGAAGAAATCGTTGTTGTCCGTCATTCGCGAACGGAGGAAATACCAATTCAATTTCAACTCAATTCGATCGGCTTGCTCGACAATCATTTGAAGCCTCTCGATATCTTTTAATTGTCCCTCAGTTAACAAACGCGTCCCCCCTAACTGCAGATATTTTTCTTACCCGTGTAGAATATCGATAACACGTTTTTAAGTCAATACATTTGAATTAAAAATAATGAATTGATATTCAGTGCCTTCTCCATAAAGTAAATTCAAGTACAGACACACACGAGACTAACCAGGCAAATCCCAGTAGATGACCTGCCATAACATCAGTCGCATAATGGACACCTAAGTATATTCTACTAATGCCAATAGCTAATATTAACAAACTAAGTAAAATACCGAACAACCACTTTATTGAATGTCTCGCTCGACTTCGAATAATCAAGTAAATCATAAACCCATAAAACACCATAGGACCTGTTGAATGACCACTTGGAAAACTAAATCCAGTTCCATCATGCTCTTCTAATATATTAGGTCTTCTCCGTTCAAATACCTCTTTTAACAAAGTCGTAAGAATACTGATTCCGATCATCGCAATAGCGAAGTATAGAACCCGCCACTTCCACCTCTCATACAAAAAGTATAACGAAATGGCGAGCATAAATGACCCGATTGTTATAAAAGTGACGGAACCAAGCTCTGTTACCCAAGCAAAGATCTCATCTAACAGCTGCACACCATTTGATTCTAGCCACCCTCTAACATATTGATCTATAAGAAATTTTTCATTTTCTAGTACACCTTCTGCCAGTTCAATAAAAAGCCAGCTGGCACCAATTAGTAGCACAAACATTGAAATTAAACCGACGTAAGTTCGTTTGGGAACTCGTTTAAGTTCATCTACCCAGTCCATACGACTTTTCACCTCTAATCATACGATATCACTTATGATCAGAATGAAAACATAATGAAAACGCTCGACCTCAAGCCGAGCGTTAACGTTTTTCAACAGACCATTTCACCAACTCGTAATAAAGAGCCGTTAACGTTATAACGACTAAAAATACAATAATGGAATTCTCCCAACTATAATTATTCTGATAGTTCGTGACCTTCATATTTGTTGCGATAAACTCCATAATAATACCGACGACCGTCCAACCTGCCAAATAAGGAATAAACCGTTTGCGGTCGATCTTAAACCGTTTATAGAAGTAAACAAAGAAGTAACTGACTTGTGCGAATACAAAGTAAGATAAGAGATCTGTTAACTCATATTGATTAGAGTCATTGACTCGATAATAACTTAACATTCCTCCACCGATTGTAAAGTCGAATAAAGTAGAAATAGCAAAGCCCCAAACTAAAAAGAGAATTGTAATTTCTGTAGAGAGGACTTTTTTGAACGTAAAGAATGCTCCGTATAAGACCACTAGTAAAACGATTGTGTAGATTTCGTTTTGGTCAAAATTTTCCCAAAGAATCATTGTAAATTCACCGCACTCTTCGTAATTTTATGGAACACGTTATATGTCATGATCGTGATGAACGTCAGAGCAAGGAAAAAGAGCATATCATAACCGAAATTCCAATCTAAGTAAGTCGCAGCTTCGAGTTGGACTAATAGGTAACGACAAAACGTTAAAAACAGAATCGCACCAATACCTGTCATGATTTTTGCTAGTACTTTTTCAAACCTTAAAATTAAATCTAAGAAAATAATCATCACAAACGGCGTGATCACACTACGTTTAAATATGTAAGCCATATAAGAATTGGCTTTTTCTTTAATCGAAACGAGTTCCATTTCTTCAACGATGATCCATGAAAAGTTAATCGAGATGACAAGTACAACTAAGTAAATCATCGTACTTTCAATCAACGATAATTTTTTATTCATAACACAATAAGTTGTGACAGCTAACCACGATATAGCGAAGTATATAACAAACGTCATAAGTTCCTCCAACTGTTTTTGTTTTTATTATGCGAGATTTAACCCTATCTCATACAAAAATCCCGACTAAAAAGCCGGGATTAAACTTACAAAATTTTATCGTATAATGTTGTAAGTAAATATGTGAGCCATTCGTAACCTGCAAATGGAAGGCTAATGAATAAAACAGCTAACGACCAGTAAAGACTAAACTCTGAATCTTTTTTCCAATAATTTAACGCAAATGCTGCATAAGCTAAACCAATTAGGAAGAAGATGCCCCAACCTAGTGATTCACCTTTTGGCACAAATATTAAATATACAATCGTAATCATAATGATTATAATAGCGGGCGAATTTTTTAACCAATAACTACTAGGCGCTGATTTTAACGTTTCTATTTTATCCAATGTATAATCTCTCGTCTGTTCGACATATCCTTTCATTTTGACGCTAAAATCACTCATGTTGTAACCTCCTTTAAATAACCTTAAAACGACTTATTCTATTAATACCCTATTTTATGTAAAATTAGCCCCGTCATGATAGATTTGTTAAAATTTTATTAGAATGATAAGGAGGTCTATTCCATGAAAATTGTATCAATCGAACCAACACCGAGCCCTTATTCGATGAAAATTAATTTAGATGAAAATTTACCAGATGGGCAGACTGAGGAGTATAAATTAGATCAAGATTTAAGCGAAGCGCCACAATATGTACGTGACCTTTTTGCCATTGAAGGGGTTAAAGAGTTATATCGTGTGATTGATTTTATAGCGCTCGAAAGACATCCAAAGGTCCCTTGGGAAGATATTTTACCGAAAGTTAAAGATGTATTAGGTTCTGCTGAGGACGAGACAGACGTAGGTGGAGCTGAGGATTCGTCGGAAGAGCAATTTGGCGAAATCAAAGTTTTTATCCAAAAATTCCGTGGCATTCCGATGCAAGTTAAAGTAGAAGAGCAAGATGAAGAAACGCGTTTTGGCTTGAGTAGCCGTTTTATGGATGCGGCGATGGAAGCGTCTAAGGATGCCGATATGCTAGCTGAACGTGAATGGGTTGAACAATACCCGCGGTACGGAGACGCAGACGAAGTCGGACAAGATGTAATTGATGAAGTAGAAGCCACGTATGATCAAGAACGGCTCAATGCATTAATTCAATTGGCTGTATCAGGTGGTTCTGAAGAGCAGGCATTTAAAGAGGAAAAATTAACGTTTGAAAAATTAGAAGCTGACAGCTGGAAGGATCGTTATGCAGCTTTGGACCGAATGCCTGATCCGACGGTCGACGATTTACCCCTATTAGAAAAAGCACTTGAAGATCCGAAAATGTCTGTGCGACGTTTAGCTGCTGCTTATCTTGGTGAAATCGAAGACAAAGCTGTTTTACCTTATATTTATAAAGCTTTAAAAGATAAAACCGTAACAGTCCGTCGTACAGCAGGCGATTGCTTGTCAGACTTAGGGTTTACACAAGCAATTCCTAAGATGATTGAGGCTTTAAAAGATTCTAGTCGTATTGTCAGATGGCGTGCCGCTATGTATTTATACGAATATGGTGATGAAACCGCGCTTCCAGCTTTAGAAGACGCGTTGGAAGACCCTGAGTTTGAAGTTCGGATGCAAGCTAAAATGGCATTATCCCGTATTCAAGAAGGCGAAGAAGCGAAAGGCTCGATTTGGAAGCAAATGACGGAAATGACGAAGCAGAAGAAAGGTTAATACATTATAATTGTATAAACTCCGTACTTTGATTAAGTATTTTGATGCAAAGTACGGAGTTTCTTATACGCTCCGTCAAAATGCTCCGCTTTCCTCGGGCACGGCTTCAACTTCCCAAAACTCACTACCGTTCGTTTTGCGTGATTTTCAGCTCGTGCTGTTCCCGATGGAGTCTTCGCATTTTGACTACGCTAATTATATTTCAATCTAAAGTTCGTCTTTCACTTTCGCTATCCACCTTTTCACTCACTCTCAACTAATTGATCGAGTAATTCCATTGCCTTTTCTGTTGATTGAATTAGTTTTTCATCTTTTTTCCCTTTTCTAATGGCGTGGGCGTTTTCGAAGGCTTCTTTCGCTTCATTGTACATGCCCATTTCCATTAAACATTTACCTTTGTGCTGATAGGCAAAATCTAAATACTGTGGCTCGTATTCAAGTCCTATTAATTCCGCTAATTCAAACTGATCCAGAGCTTTTTGATAATCTTGATGGTACTTATAAGTCTCACCGAGCCGAATTCGCATCACAATCTCCCGTGCAGAATCAGAGGCAGCTATTTTTAACGCTTCTTTTAAGCAATCAATCGATTTTTCTAGATTACCCTGAAGTCGATATAAGTTTCCTAAAGTACCATATAGAAAGCAACGTTCATCCTGAGCTTCAGATACCATCAATTCACGACGCACTTGTGTAATGAGTTCATCTACTAGTTTAGGGTCACCGACTTTTTCTCGCAAAAAGTCGGTCTCATCAAAATAGAGTTGGTCATTTAACTTTTCTAGCTGCTCACGAATGCGCCCCATCGGTATGTCTCCTTTTTATGATTCTAATAAATCTAACGCCTTTTTTAAATCTACATCTCGTTCTAAATGTTCTGGCGTCCAAGGAATATAAATATCAGGTAAAATACCTACGCCAGTCATGCCCTTACCGTCATTAACCCTTCTGAGTTTAGAGGTTGGATACAATAATTCAAATTGATCATCCCATTTCATTCGTGCTAAGTTTGAATAATCATTTACACCCGCTGTTCCACGACCTAAAACCGTCACTTTCTCAGAAAGTTTACATACTTCTACAAACACATCTCCAGCACTACCACAATAAACATCGCTTAAAACAATAACCTTTTTCGGATTTTCCTTACCGTAAATTGGCTCTATTTCAGGGTCTTCTTCTTCAAATGATATAAACCCTTTACCCCGATTCTTTTCCCAATCATCTATAAACGATTGTGCACTTTTCTTAAACTGTGGGTCATCAACCTGTTCTAAATATTCTTGTATAAATTGAATGGTTAGATCTGCATTTCGATTTGTAGTATTAAAGAATTGAACATAATCTTCTACAAACTCTAACTTCGTTTCACCCTTTGGAAATATATAGGGTAATAATTCATTAAAAGCTGAATCCGTCCCGCCTAAATTCTTTCGGACATCTACAATTAAAAAATCAGAGTCATTTAAAGACGTTTCATGTTCTTTAATAAGTTCATTAATAGCATCAGGATCTAAGAAGTCAGTTATCTTTAAATAAGCGGTATCTTCATTTAATTGTTCAAAGGAATACTCTGGTTTATAATCCACTTTTTTATATTGTCGGATGTCCATTTCAACCGTCTCACCGGTTGTTTTTTCAACTGTTGCTATTTGGTGCAAATTAAGTATTGGGCGCCAATTTTCACGCTCTGCTGGCTTTTCATATAAATACTTTTTATGAGATTCGCACAAATCTATTACGCTTTTATTATCTAACGCAATAATTCGATCACCTATTTCTAGTCGGGATTCACCCACAATCTCTGTCACATAAAGCACATCGTTAAATCGTCTTACGCGAAACCCAACATCCTGGTTCTTTTCATCTCCTATTAGTCGAAAAGACATATGCGGATCTTGAAAATCAGCTAAATAATCTTCAACGAGATTCACAAATTCATGGTTTGTCTGTATTTGTTGAATTTTTTGCTTGTATATATCAGGTTCATCCCATCCTTCTTTATCTTCACAACCTGAATAATCGTGGTGAACTATATCGACAATCTCTTCAAAAATTTGTTCGTACATTACTAACCTCCTTTCATTTACACAATATCTTACCTTATTTCATCAATTTCTATCTAAAATTGGTAGAAAATTAGATTTTCGACGGAATTTTTCGTTTTGACAGATTAGTAGAAATTGATTTTAATTTAAAAAAGGAGTCGATTTGATGATTGTAAAAAACACGAAATACCGATCACGTTGTTGAAGCTAGCCAAATTAACGAATCGGTCAGAACCTAATCATCCGATATAACAAACGATTGTGGACGACCTCAACATTTATCAATCCTGCTATCGAGGCGAGTTAGCGTTTGACTATCTAATATCATCTATTTATAAACATCAAGCGCCTTCTTCCTATAATACTCTACCTCTTTACTTTTTACATCTTTTAAAATATTAATCAGCTCTTCAATATACTCAAAATCTACCGCATTGTATCTTACCATAATCTTTAATAGATCAGCACGTTCCTTCTTAGTTGAAGTATATTGTAATAAAACATTACAAATATCTAATATACGATTCTCAATGTCAACGATGATTTGTACAAACCAGTCATCGTATATTAACCGATTGAAATTCTTAGGTAACGAGTTAAACAGTGATAATGCGTTTTTTAACCTTACGCCTATATCGTCGATTTTTTCCAGTTGACGAATTTGATTCATAAGTTCAAATAGGTCTATTTTTGGGTTAACTTTCAACTCTATGACATCACGTTTAATATCTAGGTAATTATCAAATGGTTTATTGGCAGACCTTTCAACCATTCGTTTAATATGATTCAAGGCGACACTCAATTGACTTCGGGCCTTAGTAATATCCTCATCTGGCCAAAACGTTTCGCACAGTTGTTCTCTTGTAACGCTTTTATTAAGTATAATATAAGTCATTAGCTGCATGGACTTACGTTGACTCCATTTGCCTTCAACGACTTTTCCATCAATAACAAGCTTAAAATCATTCATTAATTCCAAATAAAGAATTTCATTTCTCTGACGAATGCCTGCTTCAAACATCTCATCTAATTCTCTATTTAACTGCTCAGTGTAATTATATGTATGACCTGAGTTTACTTCATAAGACTGATCAATAAACAATCGAATATGTTCCGAAAATACCTCTGGTTGGTCGATCATAACCGCATTAGACGCTTGTGGAACGACAAAAATCCGGTTGTTAGGAAAATAATGATGATACACCATCTGCAGTCTTGGTGGATATAATGGGTCGAATTCCCCCGCTAGAAATAACGTCGGTACTCTAAGTTGGTGGAACTCTTCAAAATCATAATCAATTGCCGTATCTGCACACAAATTAAAATAATCGATATAAGTTCTCTGCTCAACTTGGTCATACATACGCTTGATCCGATTAATTTTATCATCATGAGCAGGGTGACAAAGGTTTTGTATTAAATGATAAATATTGTTTCTAAATACTTCTTCTTCAACCCAACTGTTTCGTCTCTTAATTTCTTGAATTGCAATATTCTTCGGAATATAAATGGCAGTCGAAATAAGGACCATAGATTTCAAGTAACTCTTCTGCCTTCTTGCCAATTCAATCGCAAAATTACCACCCATTGAGTAACCTACTAAATGAATGTCTTTAATAGAAAGATAAGATAACAGCTTCTCAAAATCATGAATGAGAATCTCCCAAGTTAATTGTGTAGAATCACTGTCACTTCGCCCTTGATTTCTAAAATCATACCTTAAAATATGATAATCATTTCGCAATAACTGAACGACTTCATCCCATTGAGTTAAGTCAAAACCATTTCCATGAGTTAGCACAAGAGTCGGCGCATCTTCACGGTCACTTCTAATATACTCATAACGAAGAAGAGTATCTTCTAATTCTAACCAATTATACATAAATATAACTCCCCTAATAGGTCTTAAGCCCATTATACTAAAAGTTAGCATCTTTTCGATTATTTACGACAAACTTTTGCAAGATTTTTGTAAGAACGATTCGGTATAATAATGAGAAGTTTACTCACCTATTCTTTGGACACAAACTAGTTATTTTAACCTAATCCTAAATCACTAATTGGAGGTGCAAGTAATGTCCAACAAAAAATATAAGTCTTTACAAGAACAAGCAAACCTCTATTTAACATTATCCATTATATTTTTCATACCAGTAATTATTTACATATTCTATTTTGTTCAATATGGAGGTTTTGAAGGTATATATCATTTACTTCCGGGTATACCTGCTCTAATTAGTAGCTACTTCTGGAGTAGATTTGCCACCTTACGATCCGGAATAAAAGGAGAAAAACATACAAAAAAAGTCCTCAATTCATTATCCGAATATTTCAAGACCTTTAATTCGGTTCAAATATCGATTGAAGAAGGCAGAACTGAAATCGATCAGGTTGTGGTAGGTAAAGATTGTATCTTCATTATTGAAGTTAAAAATCATAAAGGTAGAATCGAAGGGCATGAGGCTGAGCATTCATGGACACAACACAAAATCGGCCGAAAGGGAACGCCATATAAAAGTAAAATGAAAAACCCGCTAAAACAAGTTAAAAGACAAACATTTATTTTAGCTAGATATTTAAAGAAACACAATGTAAACGTATGGGTAGAAGAGATTGTTTACTTTTCCAATCCAAATGCTAAGGTGAATGCACAATCAAGTAAGTATAACGTACTATCGAAAGAAAGTGACTTAACAAATTACTTAATTAATTTTCAACCGAAGAGAAAAGCTTCAAAAGAGGATATTGAAATAGCAACTAAGTTATTAAGTGGACAAAACGAAAAATCTGAAGCCATTTAAGTTTACAAAGGGGAATACAAATAACATGAGTACTCATCATAATATGTCTTTTTTTATAAGATTTATTGGAATTATGATTATTTTAATTGGTGGCATTACTGGATTCATGGCAGCTTCCACACAATACGGTTTTATGTGGGAAGTCGCACTTATGTGGTGGTTCTATCCAGTGTTAGGGGGTATGTTACTGATCGGCATATCGGAAGTCATCGTAGTATTACATAAAACGAAAAATTCCCAAGAGGAGTTTTTGATCGCCATTAACTCAAAGTTAAAAGAAAATGAACAAACAGGTCATCAAGAGTCACATCAAACACCACAATAAATGTTTAAAAGCGCGCGACAAGTGTCGCACGCTTTTTTATTAATAGTTATACTCATAATCTGCTTCAATTATATACTCTGATAAATCTGCATTCGAATTCATCACTTGTTCCGGCATGAAATTTAGTGCCCACACTCGAGATACAGTCGGTTCAAGTGTACCAAATTCATCTTTTGGTAAAATGAATTCTCCATTAGCTAAAATTTCTTCACCGCTTTTATCCTTTACTTTAAGTGTTGCAGTAATATCCCAAATAGGGTGGTGATACCCATTTCTAATAAACGCTTCAACGGTTAATGTACCATCATCTCTGTAAAAAGCATTAAATCCATTAAATTGGATTGTATCTTCCATTGGATCTCCTAGTTCATTCACCTTAAGTTGCATTTCATTCTTTACTTCCTCTGACAATTGTGAACCATCAACATCTGGACCAAAATCAAACAATTGTTTAACAGGAACCGATGCGACACCTTTCCCCTCTTCATCATTGTTCTCTTCGACATCTTCATCATCTTTAGACCCCTGATTTTCATTAGCTGTGTCCTCTTCGTTTGATTCATTTGACTGCTCGTCCTCAGAGTTATTATCTTCCTCATTTGATTTTTCTTGCTCGTCATCTTCAACTAACTCTTGATTAGGGTCACTTTCCGGTTCCTCTTGAGATGACTTGACTTCACCATCAGTATTACAAGCTCCTAAAATAAATAGAAGTGAAAATAACATAATAATTTTTTTCATTTGATTTCCTCCTAGTAGTTAAATTAATTCCAAAGTCGCACTACTACTCTATCAAGTAAGTCTTACACAAAAATTACACTTTTCGACTTTATTCGGTAATGTGTAAGAATGCTGTAAGACTCAAACTATAATATTAATTTAAGATAAACCTATTAGATTTAGGTGTTTTGAACTAATAATTTGTAAGAGGATTGAGAGATAATGAAAATAATGATCAAAATGACCTTTGTATCCTTAGTCATTCTAGTTGCCTTTCTACTGATTAACTCAAATGTTAATAACCAACAAGTCAAAACACAAACAAACTTAAATTCCAAAAATCATTCATTATACTCTTTTAAAATTGAAAACAAAAATCCAGCTATCGTTAACAAATTAATCACTAGCAAAGAGAAAGAATTAGAACAAACAAAAAGAACTCTGAAAATAAAGAAGTAACGAAAAAGAATGAGGAAGAGAAAATTAATAAAGAGGAAACCACTCAGGTAACAGTTAAAGATCAAGAGCAACAAAAGGTACAAAACAAGAAAAAAGATACCGCTTCTCATAGAGTTGCCAAACAAGTAAAGAAGGAGGAAAAAGATCAAAATTTAGTAGTAAAAGAGTCAACTAAGAAAGAAAAAGCCGATTCCTCTACAAATGAAGAAAAGTCTAAAATTAAAAAAACAGATCATGCTACTTCCTCAGGAAAAATTTATTCATTAAAGAGTGAAGAGCAATTTTTCAATCTTATAAACAATAATCAAATCGTAGCGCTGTTTCATAGTGATACTTGTCCGTATTCTCCAGCAGTATTAGCCAAAAAGAATGAACTAGCTAATCATTTCGCACCCTTTGATTTAGTGCTTGTCGATATTGATAATTTTCCTGGAATATCTAAAGTTTACGGAAATATAACTCCTAATTTATTAGGGTTCAATCATGGTAATTATGAATTCTCAGCAAAAGGTGAAGGTATCGCTAATGAAGAGTTTTTAGAGTGGTTTACTCAAAAATTTAAATAATAGTGAGTGCACACTGATAATAAAACCATATTTTAGAGCAAATAAAGAAGCTTTTGCGCTATGCGCAAAAGCCTCCTCTCTATTGTGTACTTTTCACCGTCTCAAACGGTAGTGGTTTGGCTGCGTCCTCTGGGGATTTCGGACAGGTGGAGCAGCACTTACGATCCGAGTTGGCGCCGTAATAGAAGCAGCATGTGCGGCGAATGCGTGTTCCGTCGACTTGAATGCGGCGACCCCAATAGAAATTCGTCAGTTGGTTGCAATCATCGGTGAATGCGTTCGCTGACAGACCTCGGATTAGGTATTCGTAATCTTCTTCTACACGCTTAGCAACATGTGAAAAGCGTTCTTCTTTTAATTTTTTCTCGTATAACCAATAAACATAAATCGCGATGTTCTCCCAAAGGTTCGGTCGAGGCACTCGTGAGACTTTGTTAAAGACGTTGACGAGTTTGTCCAGTTTTTGAAAAATTTCTTCGGTTAACACCTGGCGTTCCGTCTCTCGTCTTTCTTCAGACATCTTTTCAACCGATAGTTGGTCCATATAGAGATTAGGCAACCACTTATCACCGACCGTATTCGAGACAAGGCCTGCACGGTTAAAGGTCATGTCCAACTTCATATCATGTACCGTCATCAGGTAAAGAGCCGGTAATGCGATATTGAAGCCAAGTCGCTTCATAAGCTGGGAGCCTGCGACAAAAATGCTTTCAGTATTGAATTCATGCTTAATGTCTTGCAAATAGTTCCGTAAGTATTCCTCATCCATAAGCTGATCCAATTTAACCGAAACATTTTCGGCATAATCAACCATTCTGAAGTTGTCTTTTAGATAAATTTTTTCTGATTTCAACAGTTGTGTCATGTGAAAACACCCTTTGTTGTTTATTAGTTATTTACGAGTTTTGAATAACAAGTAGATAAAATATGGTGCACCGATAAGTGATGTGAAAACACCTGCTGGCAGATCCTGTGGTGCAAAGGCTGTTCTTGCAATGAGGTCTGCGATGACGACAATAATTGCGCCAATAAGCGCGGATACTGGAATTAACGCGCCAAATACAGAACCGACTAATCGTTTGGCGATATGAGGTGCCATAAGCCCGACGAACCCAATTCCGCCTGCGAATGCGACGGAACCGCCAGCTAGTGCTGTTGCTAAAACGAGTAATATGAGTCGGTCTTTCTGCACGGTTGCACCGGCGTTAGTCGCAAGGTCATCCCCTAGCGACTGCATATTCAATTGCGATATAAAGAAAAACAGCAATATGGTTAAACCTAAAATCCAAGGTGTGACGGTCGCAATCTCGGGCCAGTTCGTGCCATTGACGCTTCCAGTTAACCAAATATTTGCACGGGCGGCAGTATGAATCGGTCCGAACGTCATTAGCATCGTTGTCACAGCCTCAACTGCAGCTGATAAACCGACTCCAATTAATACCAATTTAATGGGCTGTACGCCATTTTTTGTTGTGGCTAAAATATATACGAATATGCCCATCAAAACGGCTCCAACTAACGAAGCAAAAGGAAGCCAGTGAATACTAACAGTCAACGCTTGACTGCGATCACTAAAGGCGACTAAAAAGCCTACTGTCGACAAGGCTGCGCCTGCCGTAATCCCGATAATATCTGGGGATGCTAAAGGGTTTCGGATGATGCCTTGTAAAATCGCACCAGACATAGCTAGCCCTGCACCCGCTAAGATAGAAAGCAGAATTCGTGGCATTCGAAAATCGTTCACCGTTAAATCATGCATATATTCGCCATAGCCAAATAACGCCTTAATCACGTCTTGTGGCCAAATTTTCATCTGGCCCATGCCGAGACTAAGTATCGCTAAGCTAATTAAAACTAAGGTTAGCAACGATATGACTTTCAAATATTTTTTATTAATAACAATCTTATACTTCCATATTTTTATATTAGTGTAATTACTCATTTATGCCCCTCCTCGCAATGTAAATGAAGAAAGGAGCACCTACAAACGCTGTCATAACTCCAATTGGAACTTCTGCTGGCATAATGATATAACGTGCACCAATATCAGCCGAAATCAATAAAATAGCTCCCAGTAACCCGCTATATGGTATTACCCATCGATAATCATAACCTACTAACCAGCGGGCGATATGAGGAATAATTAGGCCGACAAAACCAATAGGTCCTGCAATCGCAACAGCCCCACCTGCAAGTAAAACAATGACCATTGCACCAATGACTTTAACTAGCCACGTCTTTTGCCCGAGGCCAACTGCAACATCCTCCCCCATTGTCAGCACATTCATTTTCTTTCCTATAAGTAAGGAAGTCACCCAGCCAATAACTAAATAAGGTAGGACATCAACTAATAATTCCAAGTCACGTCCCTGCACAGCACCTGCTAGCCAGAACAATACCTGATCTAACGATTGCTCGTTCAAGGTCAACATACCTTGCGTCATAGACGAGAACAATGCTGCAATTGCAGCGCCCGCAAGCGTCAATTTAACAGGGGTCAGGCCATCTGTTCCAACTGATCCTAGGGAATACACTACAACAGCTGCAATCGCGGCACCTAAAAATGCTAGCCACGTAAAGCCTGTAATTGAAGTTATCCCTAGAAAACTTACCCCTAGTACAACAAAAAAACTAGCGCCTGCATTAATACCAAAAATGCTCGGTGATGCTAGAGGGTTTTTCGTTAATCCTTGCATAATCGCACCTGCAATAGCCAAACTAGAACCAACAGCAACGGCAATTAACGCTCGAGGTATTCGAGTTGTTTGTATAATGTAATGCTCATTCGATTGATCAAAATTCGTAAATGAATCAATGACCATTTGGGTGGTGATTTTGGTTAAGCCAAAAATTACACTCGCCCAAATTAATATTAAAACAGCTATAAAGCCAATGATAATCCCCAATATCCGGGTTGATGTTTTCGTCAACATAGGTCAAAATACCTTTCATACCCTTTATCTTGCTGCTTTTAGTCTAATTTAATTGATAATCATTGTCAATGAACTTGAGAATCATTTTCAATTAATTGCATAAAACCTATTGACTTTATAATTGATAACCATTATCATTTGTATTGTGATTGAAAATCATTCTCAATCAACAATAATAAAATATAAAAATTACATACAGGAGGAGAACACATATGTTTAAATCAAACGCTTGGAAGTTAGGATTACTCCTTTTAGCACTTGTGTTTACATTAGCTGCTTGCGGTGGATCTGATGACAATACGGATGAAAACGCAGGCGACCAAAACAATGATCAAGAGCAATCTTCAGATGAAGAAACAGAATCTTATACGGTTGAACACGCAATGGGCGAAGAAACCATTGATGGAGATCCTGAACGTATTGTTGTTCTAACAAACCACGGTACAGAAGCTCTTCTATCTTTAGGAATTGAGCCAGTTGGTGCTGTTCAGTCATGGACTGGAGACCCTTGGTATGACCATATCAGTGATGATATGGAGGGTGTTGAAGTCGTCGGAACCGAAAGTAACATCAACTTAGAGGCGATTGCAGCACTTGAGCCTGACCTTATTTTAGCTAACAAAATGCGTCAGGAAGAACACTACGATAAATTAAGCAAAATTGCTCCAACAGTATTTGAAGAAACTCTACGTGGCGACTGGAAAATCAACTTCGAGCTTATCGCTGAAGCCGTTAATATGGAAGAAGAAGGGCAACAAGTTTTAGATGATTATCAACAACGCGTAGAAGATTTACGTACGAAACTTGAAGAAGAAAATAAATTAGACACAAAAGTTTCAATGGTACGCTTTATGCCATCAGATGTCCGCATTTACCATAAGGATTCTTTCTCAGGCATTATCTTAGATGAAATCGGATTAGCCCGTCCTGAATCACAGGATGTCGATGACTTTGCCGCTAAAGGTGTGACGAAAGAACGCATTGGTGAAATGGATGGCGACGTTATTTTCTACTTCACGTATCAACCAGAAGGTGAAGATGGAAAAGCTGTAGAAAGCGAATGGGTTAACGATCCACTATGGAACAACTTAGAAGCTGTTCAAGCTGGTAACGCTTATGAAGTTAGTGACACCATTTGGAATACAGCAGGCGGCGTCCGCGCAGCTAACTTAATGTTAGACGATTTAGAAGAGAAACTACTTTCTGAATAAACGTCACGGTTTATTACCCCCCCATTATATATAAAAGCTTGGATCAAGCCGATCCAAGCTTTTTTTCATTAATGTTTGAACACATCTTTTACATAAACTATACTAAATACAGAATTTTAAAAGGAGCGTTCACCGTTGATCGAAGTTTATGTGGATGGTGCATCACAAGGCAACCCAGGCCCTAGTGGAGTAGGTATTTATATTAAAGCAAAGGCTAACCAATATGAGTATTCGATTCCATTAGAGACACATTCAAATCATGAAGCTGAGTTTATAGCTGTTATCAAGGCTCTCGATATATGTCTTGATCAATTTCCAAATGACATTTTATCTTTTCGATCAGACTCTCAAATTGTGGTCGATGCCATCGAAGAAGAATACACTAAAAACCATGAGTTTAAACCGTTCTTAGATGAAATAATGGAAAAAGGTTCTCACTTCCCCCTCTATTTCATCAAATGGATTCCTAATAAACAAAATCACCATGCTGATCGATTAGCTAAGCAAGCGATTCATCAACATAACAAAAGCTGACTCGGTCGACCGAGTCAGCTTTTTAAATTTAACCTTCATAATCTTCTGGTTTTACTTCTTCTCCATTTTTACCGTGATAACGTAATCCCCAGCCAGTTAGAGCTGCGATTAACATAACAATCAATAAGCCCCAACCTTGGAAGACAAACGGGAATACTTCTGTAGGATTCACCCCTGGGATACCATACTCATCAATGACGCCATTTACAGTCGTGTATGCGAGTAGCACACCACCACTCCAAGGGAAGATATACCCTAAAGCCGAGCTAACGGTATCTAAGAAATTCGCACGACGATAAGGGTGTAAGTTTGAGTTTTTACCAATTTTACTTACAAATGGTGCCGCTGCAATCTCGGCAGCTGTGTTAATCGTGATAAATGAGTTAAGGAATGCCACAATAGCAAAAATGGATAACTCAGCACGTCTAACAACACCATTAATCATGTTAATAAAGAAGCTCATAATTTTCTCCATAGTACCCGCAATTTCGAGTAAGTAGGAGGCTGATAAAATAAACAAAATCAAGATGGCCATTTCGAAGTATCCACTTAGACCACCCATTAAGGCACCTTCAATAACGGCGCCGTCCTCCCCTTCATAGATATGAATGATTTCTGTAAAGTTAATTCCAACGACGAAGAATAAAACAATTGCCGAAATGATTCCCCACGTTAAGGAAGTTAAAAGATGATGTCCTCCTAGCGCGAGCACCAGAACGAGCACAAACGGTATCAGAAATATTAAACCATTCGCTGATACTTCGTTTTCTAATTGGCTTAAAGCAACATCTCCGCCAGCTGAAGATGAAGCACCACCGAATATTACAAATAATATTAATGCTGGAATTGCCGCAGCAATTGAATATTTAAAACGGGAACGTACAACTCCTGGAACATCTGCTTCCTGAGTCGTAGCTGAAACGATTGTCGTATCTGATACTGGCGCTAAGTTATCTCCAAATACCGCACCAGATAAAATCGCGGCAAGTAGTATCGTTGGATCTGCCCCTAATATAACACCTGCAGGATACATTAAAATACCAAATGCAGAGACTGTACCATAACCTGTACCAACTGCACTTGAGAACATGGATGCTAGGATGAACGTCATTCCAACAAATAGTCCACCTTCAAACCCGGTTAGAAAACCTAACCAAATCAGACCATCAACTAAACCACCCGCTTGTAAAAGGGTTGCAAACATTCCTGCCCAGAACCAAGCGATGATCGCCACAACCCCAATTGGTTGCGCCATACCATCAAATAAAGCTTGTGCATAATCTTTCCACTTCGACTTCGTTAATAATAGACCTAAAACTAGTCCGATTACCATTCCTAAAATCAAAGCAGATTCACTAACTAGCTGATTGACACTTAGGACAACCGCCCAAACTATAAAAAATACTAATGGCACAATCGCCATAACTGGACCACCGCGAAACTCAAGCTTTTCGACTTTTTTCGACGCTGTGGCTTCATCTAGTTCTTCGTTATTATTCCCCATAACATGTCCTCCTCTCGAATTTAATAAATATTATACAAGAAGTTCACAAAATATACAAAATTATTAGATAAAATTATATTTCAACAAAACTTCTTAATAAGCGACATGCTCTGACTTCAATTTATGATCGACAAACAACCAAATTTCAACTAATAAACTGATTAAAACAACATACGCCCAAAATGATAACATCCAATGTTCAAACTGGGTAAGCCAAGTTGGCAAGTTATAATTAGAATTAACAGTGAGAGCTAGCGAGAACGCAAAGAACATGCCAAATGTAAAGTTTCTAGACCATTGAGACGTATGATAAACCCAGATCCCTCTTTTGAATCCATGAGTCTTCACTCGTTTATATGCTCGAAGAACCTCAAGTCCTCCTACAGCCACTAATAACCCCAATACGAAAAACCAAAAATAGTGCATTACATTAGTTGCAAACAAATTAGAGGTTAAGGCTGCTAATCCATTTATAGATAGCGCACCATGAATAATACAGTTCGTATTCTTCCAATCATCAATTAACGTCAACTCTGTTGAAACAAATCGTTTTATTAGTAGATACACACCTAATATATAGAATACTAAGCCTAATATCCCTAATGCTTCAGTTATCTCAATCGGTATAAGACTATATAAATTGTTTAGTAGAATGACAATCGATTGAGTACCTACGGTTGATAATAGTATAATTCAATGAATTTGTTTAGAAGGCCATTTGACTAATTTACTGAAACTCTTAATCATCGTTATGAGAAAAATTCCCCAAAGGATTATATTAATCGTCGACATGACTTGTAAAAAAGGCAGCGTTTCTGGAAAACTTAAGCAAAACATTACAGAGAACTGAATCCCCCGCAATCCAAGTTCCAATGGCAAAAGAATGAATCGGGTCATTCAAAAAAGGTTTCAAAAAATCCTTTTGGAAAAATTGAAATGTTAATCGACTATAAATTAAAATCCATGCTATAAATAATCAAAAGGCCAAGAATTCTCCTAAGTATCTATCAATAAGCGGAAAGGCTTGCACTCCTCCATATAAGAAAATACCAGTTGCCATAATAATAGAAGCAGCAGCTGGATCAATTCTTTTGCTCATCATGATGTTTCACCTCTTCTTCCGCCTATTATTTTAGCAAGTATTTTTTTAGGTTACCAATTCAGAAAAAAACCTGGCATTTACCAGGTCATTGTCCCATCGATTCAACCTCTAATTCAGCCGGGACTTCAATTAGGATATGTTGTTTGTAGATCTCTCTTATTTCATCATCATCAATAACATCAAATAATGATTTATCTTTAATTTGTCTAACAGGGAACTCTTCGGTAGCAGCCCTTAAGGTAATCTCCGTTTGTACATCCTCAACTACGAATTCATTATTAATAATGTTTAGCTTAAACGGTTTAATTTGTTCCTGTATTTGATTATCTACGTTTCTCATGTATTGAGTCACCCGAATATTTTCCAATCCCTCAACCTGATTTACATTAACTTCATACATGAAAGGGTTATAATTAACACTTAACGGGCCGCTTGGTTTATTCATTTCCCACTCTTTAACAATATGAATTGATTCATCCTCTAAGTTTTGACCCTGTTTGGCTTCTTGGAAATGTTCATTCAACTCTCTATATTCACTTGATTCAGCATTAATCAAAGGAGTTTGTTGATTGACAATTACGAAATATAATACCGACATAACGGTCAAGGCACCCACATAGACAAAGAGAATCTGATTACGACGAGATATAAAGAAGCTCCCTTTAGAACTTGATCCTTTTATTGGCTTCGTCTTTTTTGAAGATAATTTTACAAAAAGCAATATAGTAAAAACAGCTAAAATCAAAACTATAAATTGTGATAAAATATCGCCAATCATGACCTCACCTCCGATTGACGTGCAATGGCGTAAGCTAATCCAAATGCTAAAAAGCTAGAAACTAATACTTTACCAATGAACCAGACGATGCTAGATTCAGACCCATAAAATGAGATAATTTGACCTACACGCTCGTCACCTAAGAAAACCAATGCTACACCTGTTGTAATCACAACAACCTTTACAACTTTGGATAGTCTGACGATACTGCCAATGGCATACCCTATTGAACTGAGCAACGTTAAATATAGAAAAACCATGCCTAAGACTAAAAGTAATTCACTTGTAGAATAACTACTTAATAATAAAAATTGATCCGGTCCTTTATACCAAAAGATAATTAGTTTTATAGCAAAACCTGCCATCACTAGAGTAACCATTCCTACTAGATTAATCAGGATTAAAAACACAATATTAGCCAAATGCCTCGACACCTGGTTCGTTACAAATATCTGATCAGCTAAGCGATTCTCTTTTCGATCAATTGATAGTCCAGTAAAGAAAGCCCATATAAAGGTGAAGAATAGGATGACATCACCTGTTGAATATGTGATGTGAAGTTGTAAAAGTCCAAAACTAGACGTACCACTCGCAGCTCCTAGCAATGTAAAGAGAATAGAGATAATCTGCACAACAATCAACGACTGAAAAGCACTTTTATAACTCATCCATTTATATTTAGACTGTTTAATCACAGTCGATTTTAAGCTAGGACTGTTTAAAGACATCATCTATGCCTCCCTTTGTTTCATTCGTTAAA
Source organism: Aquisalibacillus elongatus (assembly GCF_003843875.1). Taxonomy (GTDB): domain Bacteria; phylum Bacillota; class Bacilli; order Bacillales; family Alkalibacillaceae; genus Aquisalibacillus; species Aquisalibacillus elongatus. Next base: position 195,592 of record NZ_RKRF01000009.1, read on the forward strand.
TACATCGACAGCTCTGCTGGTTCGACTGATGTTTGGGTTACACCCAATTGTTTAAGACAATCCTGTTCAGAACCTGATAATTCCTTCACAACAACGTAAGCGTGATTGGAGCTAATGAAACGACGGTGAATGATACGACTTTCGTTAACAACCTTCTCAATCTTTTCATAATCTCCTGATAGAGCTATTGCGTAAGTTTTAAAATCTTCCATAGGTTCGTGAACGATACAAGTTCCATCTTTAATGATCATGATGTCTTCTAGAATACTTTCAAGTTCGTTTAGTAGATGACTAGATATAATAATTGTACGGGGATGATTCATGTAATCTTTTAATAACGCCCGGTAAAAATCTTGTCGCACAGAATAATCCATGCCCGTTGTTGGTTCATCGAAAATAGTCAAAGGTGTACGTGCCGCTAACCCTAAAATGGCATTAAATGTACTTGCTTTCCCTTTTGATAAATTGTCGTGAAACACACCGGTTTGAAACCCAAAATATCGTATTAAGCGATTGGCAAACTCTGAATCCCAATTGTCATAAAACATTTCAGCAGAAGATAAAATTTCATACAATTTCATTTCAGGTGAGAATACTAAATCATCATCCACAAAAATCGTATTCGCAGAAACCTTTAAATTATCGATTGGATTCTCTTCAAACACTCGAATATTACCGCTAGTTGGCGCCAACATTCCAGCTAGCATTTGAAGGAGTGTCGTCTTCCCAGCACCATTTCGGCCGATTAAACCTGTAATTGAATTTTCTTGAATGGTGACGTTTAAATCTTTCAACACGCTGTTGCTACCAAACTGTTTAGAAACATTCTGACACGTTACAACACTCATGATTGCCCCCGCCTTTCTTGTCTTATTTGCTTAAGCATTTCCATAAGCTCTTCATCTTCTACACTTAAGTAATCTGCTTCTTGAACTAATTCACGGACCATTTGTTTAAGGTTTTCATTTTTGCGTCTTATTAATATGTTTTCTTTCGCTTCGTCTTTGACAAACATACCTAGACCTCGTTTTTTGTATAAAACATCATAATCAACAAGTATATTAAGCCCTTTCGCAGCAGTCGCCGGGTTTATATTAAACATATCGGCTAACTGGTATTGCGAATACATTTTCTCCCCAGTTGATATATGATCGTTTAAAATCTCTGTCTCTAGCCACTCTGCTATTTGTACATAGATTGGCTTGATACTGTCGTGGTTTAAAACCAAATAATCCCCACCTTTGTATGTGGATTAGTGCATTAGTGATGTAATGTACTAATTTAATTATATGTCTTTCTTTTTAAAAGTCAACGCCTTCACACAATTTGTTCAAATATTTTTCAGAAGGCATTCACATTTTGGTACAGGATTTATAAAAATGTGTGTTAAGGTGAAAAATGTAGAAAACTTATTAGGAGATAAGAAGATGAAAAAAGTATTTTTTCTTTTAGTTTTAGGTTTAGGTATAATTCTTACGGCATGTAACGATGATGGCCAATCGCATGAAGATAATAGTGATGATGAACAGGCTGATTCGTTAATACCTGTAGAAGTAAACGTATTAGTTGAGGACGAGGTTCCGTTAGGTGAAGTAACATTAAAAGCTGAAGTTACGCATGACGGAGAACCCGTTACTGATGCAGAAGAAGTGTCAATTGAAGTCTGGGAAAAGGGTCATGAAGGTGAAAGTGAAAAAATTGATGCCACTCATGTAGAGGACGGCATTTATGAAATCTCTTATCAATTTGATCAACCAGGCACTTATGAAATGTACGCTCATGTAACAGCGAAGTCACAACATGTTATGCCTAAACATGAGTTTCAAATCATTGAAGAATAATAACTGAAATATAGAATTTTGAATTACCTCCCCCTTAAAAAGTAGAAAGGCTATCCCGCAATCGGGATAGCCTTTTATGCTTCAACAGCTTCTTTTACTTGTTCAAGTTGCTCGACGTTTAATACTTTTTGCAAGTTAACCAAAATTAACAACCGATCTTGTTGTTTTGAAACACCTTGTATGTATTCCTCTTTTACGCCACCAACCATTTGAGGTGGTTGTTCAATTGTCTCTTCATCAAGGTCCACCACTTCTTTTGCTTCATCAACCATTAACCCGATTCTTAAACCTTCTACGTGGACAATTAAAATACGCGCTTCAGACTCTGTATCTGTTTGTCCAATATTAAGTAACGAACGCAAATCAATAACAGTTGTGACCTCGCCTCTTAGTTCCGTAATACCTTTTACGTATTCAGGCGCCTGAGGTACCTTCGTAAAATCAGTCACCTTTTCAATTGCTTGTACTTGATGAATCGGTACACCGAAATACTCATCTCTCATTCGAAATACAACGTATTTTTCCATAGCAGCACCGCCTTTTGTATAGTTCAAAAGATTTATTTCCACTTGTCTTATTAAAAATCGTACCTTAACGTATGGGGCACGTCAATACACGTTAGACATGCTACAATAAAGTTAACTAAATTTTGGAGGGTCAATCTTGAAGATATACGTTGACGCAGATGCGTGTCCAGTCAAGGACATTATTATAGAAGAATCCGAAAAAAGAGGCCTACCAGTTGTTCTGATAAAAAGTTATGCTCATTTTTCCAATCAACCAGAACCAAGCCATGTTGAAACAATCTATGTTGATTCTGAAAATGAAGCAGCAGACTATAAAATGATGCAACTCGTTCAATCCAACGATGTTGTCATAACCCAAGATTACGGCCTAGCTTCTTTACTTCTCGCTAAACAATGCACCATTTTACACCATAAAGGATTTCGTTATACACCTCAAAAAATGGACACACTGCTACACACCCGCTATGCTAGTGCCATGGAACGAAAAAGTGGAAAGCGCACAAAAGGACCGAAGGCTTTAACAGATCACGACCGAGAAAAATTCAGGAAACAGTTTTTAAAAACGATTGCTAATAAAGACTAATAGCCGTATAAATATACCATGTAAACAAACCTAATATGACTATACTCGTTAAGGCCGTGTACATCCGGGTTTGAAAGTTTTTAATATACTTATGTCCAAACTGCCAAGCAATTAAATAAATTGGTACAGTAATCAAAATCGCTAATAGCGTGAGTCCAACTCCTAAGATTGTAACTTGAAACCAACCATCGATATTGTGTCCACTACGATTCACAAACCCTACGACTGCAATCGATATGTATATGGGGTACAAGTTAACCAACGTTACAACAAGAAAATATAAGAGCGTACTAATTCTATTTTTCATTCTTTATCCCCACCTCACCCACATTTTTTTCAACAAAAGCGTTTCCATACTACCACTTTAGTGCAATAAAATACAATTAATTCCAAACCAACAAAACTAATGACATAGATGTTTTGTATGATGCCACTCAAAAATAACATTCCCTTATAACTATCTTACTATTTACTTCCAATTTTGAAAAATGTTAATATTTCAAACAATTCACAAAAAAGCACCTATTGATTATTAACCTCAAGACCTACCAATAAAACCTAGTTTAGTAAGTAGCGCTACTTTACTATATAAAAAATTAATTGGAGGCTAAATATGAAAAAAATTCTACTAGCATTAACCGTATTATTTCTACTATTAATTCCAATGAATCCAAGTTTTGCTGATCAAACCGAAGCACAAGAAAAAGATGAGTATTTAGTTCAATTTGATGGACCTGCAGAAAAAGGTCTTTTAAAAGCCTTTGGTGTTGAAGAACAAGATGTCGTTCATGAATTTAATTCCTTACCAGTTGTTACACTAGAATTGACGAAAAAGCAGGCTAAAGGGTTACAAAATCACCCTCAAATTAAATACGTAGAAGAAAACGCTGAAGCTCAGGCCTTCTCTCAAGACACACCGTGGGGTATCCCTCACGTGCAAGGAACTGAAGCACAAGATAATGGACATACAGGTGAAGGTGTTAAAGTAGCCGTTTTAGACTCAGGTATTGATGCCTCACATGAAGATTTAAACGTCGCAGATGGCTATTCTTCTGTGGATGACTCTCCTTTTACAGATGAAAACGGTCATGGAACTCACGTAGCTGGCACTGTTGCAGCACAAGACAATGACGTTGGTGTTGTTGGCGTAGCTCCAGATGCTTCATTATATGCAGTCAAAGTATTAGACGAAGATGGTAGCGGCTCTTACTCAGGCATTGCTGAAGGCATTGAATGGGCAGTTGAAAACGATGCGGATGTTATTAACATGAGTCTAGGTGGCTCTACAGATTCATCCGTGTTAGAAGAATTTGTTGATCTTGCTTATGAAGAAGGCGTATTAGTGGTAGCTGCTGCGGGTAATGATGGTAATCGTGGAGGTAATAATGATACTGTAGGTTACCCAGCTAAATATGACTCCGCAGTTGCAGTTGCTGCAGTTGACCAAAATAATAACCGCGCCACCTTCTCTAGCACAGGATCTGCAGTTGAATTATCTGCTCCTGGCGTCAGTGTATTAAGCACGGTTCCTGGAAATGATTATGACTCATATGATGGTACATCCATGGCATCACCACATGTTGCGGGTGTTGCAGCACAAGTGTGGGCAGAAAAACCAGATTTATCGAACGTCGAATTGCGTAACCTTCTACAAGATACAGCACAGAATCTTGGAGATGCTAATAAGTATGGCCACGGTTTAGTGCAATCTTATGAAGCTATCAATCAATAAAACATAAATTAAGCTGTCCTCTGTCTAAAGGGCAGCTTTTTTTGTTTTTAGACTAGTACTCAAAAGTAAAAAGACTGAACTCTATCAACTTGAGTTCAGTCTTTTTTATTTATGACATATTTTGCGGTCCCTGATTTTGTTGTTGCTGCTGTTGAGCTTGTTGTTGTCCCATTTGCGCCTGCTGTGCCTGATTTTGTTGCATCGTCTGTTGTTGACCTGCTTGCTGGCCTTGTTGTTGAGCTTGTTGGTTATGGGCTGGGAATGATATGTTTGATAAGGCTTGACCCGCTTCGTTTTGGAATATGTTTTGGGTGGCTAGATCACCTAATGATAGCATGCCCGCTAATTGGCCATTTTCAGTAACTGGCAGGCGACGGATTTGTTTTTCAGCCATTAATTGAGCAGCTTGATGAACATCCATACTCGCATCAGCTGTCGTCAACTCACCGCTCATACATTCACCAACAGTGCAATTTCCGTCTTTACCCATTGCTGTTGCACGAGTGGTGATGTCACGGTCTGTTATGATACCTCGAATTTGACCATTTTCTACGACTGGAACTGCTCCAATATCATTTTGGACCATCATCTCAGCAGCTTCCTTTAATGATTGTTGCGGGTTTACCGAGACAACATTTGTACTCATTAAGTTTTTAATTGCATTTTCCATGAAAAACATCTCTCCTTTTACGATTTAGATTTTGGCAAAAGGAGTGATTTTATACATACTCAATTTAAAGTATAATGAACATCAACAGGAGTTGATCAAGAATGACTATTAAAGGGAAAATCATAGATGAAGAAACGAGATGCGAGCATTACCATAGTGCTCAAGATGTGATCGCCATTAAATTTAGATGCTGTGGTGAATATTATCCTTGCTATCAATGTCATCAAGAAACAGCCGATCACACAGCAGAAACTTGGCAACCTGAATTATTTCATGAAAAAGCTATACTATGCGGTGTTTGTAAACATGAGTTAACCATTCATGAATACTTAAACTCATCAAACGAGTGCCCTGTATGCCAAGCATCATTTAATCCAGGTTGCAAGTTACATCACCATTTATACTTTAGCGTTTAACCTTTTATATCCCTTCTTCGGTAAAAAACTAAACCTATCATCATAAGAACTACCGCAATAATTGTTAGTGAAAATAAAATCCAAAACTGAAAATCATCAACCGGAATAGCAGGAATATGTTCAAATGGTGATAAATTTTTTACAGTATCAGAAAATTGTAAAACACCACCAAAATAAATCACGACAAACACAAAACCTAAATAGGCGTACGTCACGCCATTCAGACGCCCGAGTCCAATAAATACAGCCGCAACCCCTACCATTAACCAAACAGCAGGTAAGTAAACCATAACCGCATTCATTAATTCCATAAAGCTAGCTGTCTCTTCATCCATTGTCTGAGCCCCAGCTAAAGCCAATCCAACCGCACTTGACCCTAACATAATTAAACTAACTAATAGGGACGTAATCAAATAACTACCTAAAAACTTAATGCGTGACATAGCAGTTGCTAGGACTTGCTCTGTCCGATTCCGCTTTTCTTCTTTTTTCAATTTATTGAGTGACATAATGACCGGAATTGTACTTAAAACAGCCATAATCGAGCTCACCATCGTCACGAATTGAAGTGACATTGGAATCCCATCTTGAATAGCCATGACTTCTTTCATCATTTCAATTTCAGCAAAATACGTATCAGTATCACCTAGCACTGAACCGTAAGTTGCTCCAAAAACAAACAGTACGACTGCCCATGAGATAATAGATGTTTTCTGCAAACGGATCGTCAAGCCTAGTTGATTTTTCGTAAAAGCTGATGCATGTCGCTTCCCGCCTCTAGTCGGTAAAAAACCAGCTCCTAGATCACGAATGGAATTTAAATAAAACGCGAAAAACAAAATGACAAGGGACACTACAAGCGTTAACCCAATCGTCCACCAATAGTTGTTAACGTAAACTTCGCTCGCCAATACCCATCCAAAAGGGGATAACCAAGATAAGGTCTCATTTGATACATCCCCAACGGCTCGAATTAAGTATGATACGCCAACGATTAAAAAGGAAAGCCCAATCGCTCCCCGCGATGTCTCGGACAGTTGAGCACAGAGAGCAGTTGTTGCAGCGAAAAATATTCCTGTAACTCCCATCGCAATGCCATAAAGCAATGAACCATTTAAATCCATGCTATCGATACCTAATGCAAATAACGAAAAACCAATCAAGATGGCTAATACAAAATAAGTGATAACCATGACGACTATCGTTGCTGCAAGATTGGCTAAACGCCCTGTCGGTAAGGCACGTATTAACTCAACACGTCCTTCCTCCTCTTCACTCCTTGTGTGACGGATAACTAACAGAACACTCATGACTGCGACAAATAACAAAGTAAAAGCCAGCATTTGATGCGCCATCATAGCACCTTCAGTATAATTGTCTAATCCATAGCCCTTTCCAATCAACGCTGTAATAGCAGGATTTTCCATAGTTACAGCAATTTCTTGCCGATCACTATCAGTTGGATATAGGTCCTCAAATGCAACAGCAGTTAATATTGTAACGACCCAAAAACCTAACACCCAGAGGGAAATTCTTAGTCGATCGCGGCGCAAAATCAGTTTTAGGATACTCCCGACTTGATTAAATTGGCCTTTCACGATTGGACACCCCCGACTTCACCCTCATAGTGACGCATAAACAAATCTTCTAATGTTGGTGGGGCACTTTCAATTTTTATTACACCAGATTGACTAATGTGCTTCATCACATCATCTAATCTTTCCGTATCAACCTGAAACTCGTAAGATAACCCGTTAACAACAGCATTATGAATACCTTCCAAATCATCTAAAGCTATCTTCTGCTTTGTCTCAACGTATAGAATAGTACGTGTTAAGTGACGTAACTCTTTTAACGAACCAGACTCGATCATTTCTCCATCTCGAATAATGCCAACTGTGTCACATAATTTCTCTACCTCAGATAAAATATGACTCGAAAGTAAAACACTCTTTCCCTCTTCTTTTAATTCTGTAATCGTCTCCTGGAAAATTCGCTCCATTAATGGATCTAAGCCTGATGTTGGTTCATCTAAAATATATAAGTCTGCATCAGCTGCAAATGCTGACACTAACGCTACCTTCTGCCGGTTACCTTTTGAATAGGTACCGCATTTTTTAGTAGGATCTAACTGGAACCGTTCAATCAGTGCTTCTTTTCGTTTAAGGTCAACCTCAGCTCCGCGCATTTTCGTAAAATAATCGATGATTTCTCCGCCCGTTAAATTCGACCACAAATTCACATCTCCGGGTACGTAAGCAATACGCTTATGAATATCGACCGCATCTTCCCAAACATCTTTTCCGAATATTTGCGCCTCACCTGATGTTGCTTTCAAAATACCTAATAAAATTCTAATTGTCGTTGATTTACCAGCACCATTCGGTCCAATAAATCCATAAACTTCACCTTCGTTAACCTCAAGATCAACACCATTTAATGCCTTCACTTTACCAAAATGCTTCGTTAGCCCTCTCGCCTTTAACACACTCATCACAACATCCCCCTTTAATGATAAAAACTAGTTTTTAAAACATTTAAATACTCCATAAATTCCTTTTGATAAACTTCAAACTCAAAATTCGAAAAATCAGTGCCTTTTAAACGCTCAATTAACTGCTGCTGATAACCATCCAAAGCCCACTGAATGAGTTGCAAAGCTTTTTCAACATCTATATCATCTCTAAACTTTGTGAGATCAATATTTTTATATAAACTCCCAAATCCTTCTGTCTTTAGCTGTTCAATACTATCTGATAGATCGTTGGGCAAATGATCATTTTCCATAACAAATACATAACTCATAAAATTAAAAAAATCTGCGTTCTCCATATAAACCTTCATTTCTATATCCACTGTTTGACGGTAACGTTCAAAAAAGTCTGTCTCGTCTAAGTTAATTTGCTTATTAACATGCTCCTCTATTACACCTAAACTTTGTGTAATTAAATACACATACAACTCATACTTATTTTTAAAGTAATAATAAAGCATACCTTTTCCAACACCAGCACGTTTCACAATGCTATTCGTCGATGCTCGATTATATCCGTTTTCAGCAAACTCTCTAAGTGCTGCTGTAACAATTTTTTGCTTGGATTCTTCTTTTATATTTTCGAAGATCATTTAAGATCACCTTTCTTGACTAGTTCGGTCAACTTTATTTTATACTCATTGACTGAAATGGTCAATAACTTTTTTCAAAAATTTTCTATATATCTATCAAAAGGTGTGCTATCATATATGTGAATAATAAAAGGGGGAGTAGGAGTTTTATGTTTAAAAAAGTCATCTTAAGCGTATTATTACTCGGGTCATTGTTTTTAGTAGCGTGTTCTGAATCTAAAAGTGATAAGGAAGTCACGGTTGATACTTTTAATTCAATGATGGAAGCATCCAGCTATGATGCTACGACAACAATTGATTTCAATTTTGATTTTGAAACTCAGGATCCAATGGAAGAGCAAGTGTTACAAGCAATTAATGACGCAGAATTAAGCGTAGATCAACGTGTTGATCAAGAACAGCAAAAACAAGAAATGGTGATCAATGTCAAAGCAGCTTTTAGCCCATTTACATTTGATCTACAAATTCCAGTGTTACAAGATATGAAAAATTATAAAATGTATCTAGAAACTAATAGTCTAGCAGAAAATTTAGGCATGTTCCTAAACATCCCAGAAGAATACAAAGACAATGTAGTTGAGATTGACCTTTCTGAAGATATGGCTGAACTTGAAGCTAACGAACTAGACTATGAGGCTATTCAAGAAGAAGCTATGACAATATTTAAAGATCATCTAGATGAAAAAAGTGAAGAAGATTTTAGTAGTGATGAAAATCAATACACGGTTACCTTCACCAGTGAAGAGTTTTCTGAGTTAACAGCTGACTTAGTATCAAGTTTAGATGAAACAATGAGTGATGAAGAAATTGACCAAGGTATTGAAGAAATTAATACAGGACTCGAAGAAATTAACTTAGAAACATTTGACGTTAATTTCACAGTTGAAGATGATCAGATTCAATCTATGAGCTTCTCAACTGATATCGAGGTAGAAGAAGCAGGTCAAACATTCAAGATGTCATTCAGTGCAGAGACAGTCTATAACAGCATCAACGAAGGGGTTGAATTCACGATTGACCCTGAAAACAGTGAATCTATTACCATCGAAGAATTAGAAGAAATCATGTTAATGCAAGGTTACTAAGGCTTATTAAGATCCCTATCAAAATGATGGGGGTCTTTTTTTTGGATCAAATATTGAAAAGCAAATCTAGTTCGATTATAATCTAATTAGATTATTATCTAATAAGGGGTTGGACATTATGCAATTAGATCGTTTAGTCAATTTTCATAAAACAGTAGGAGACAAAACACGTCTTCGAATTATTGGTTTACTTAAGGAAGGACCGTTACACGGGCAAGCGATTGCGGGCAAATTAGGACTAACACCCCCGACCATTTCACATCACATTACGAAGCTTAAAGAAATTGATGTGATCGTTCAGCGCCGTGATAAAAATACGATTTACTATCATTTAAATGAACGTAAATTATCACTATTGGCATCCGCCATCACAAAATTAGGAGATGAAGAGATGAACACCGAATTCCAAGTTTCAGACGAAGAAAAACTTAAAGTATTATCGAATTTCTTTGATGACAATGGTCAGTTAAAATCGATCCCTGCCCAACTTAAGAAAAGACTCATTGTATTAGAACATATTATAAAAGGGCTTGAGCCAGGTAAATCATACCCAGAGCCCAAAATTAATGAACATATTAAAAAGTATCACGAAGACTTTGCAACAATTCGTAGGGAATTTATCATGCATCACTTTATGACACGAGATAAAGGCTATTACGAACTGAACCCGCGAGAATTATGGCTGATTTAATCAGCTGTTTTTTTTACAAATCTAATTAGACAATCATCTAATTAATCTTTAGGGAGCATGTTATGAATATTGAATTAACTAAATTTAAAGTAAAGCAAGGGAAATCTGAGCTTGTAGATGAGTGGTTAAATTTTTTGAACAATTATATGGATGAGGTTTTACTAACGCTTGAAGATGAAAAAATGTATGTCGAAAACATTTTTCGAGAATTTGAACACGGACATGAATATTTGTATTGGTACTCCATCCAGGGAGAAGATGGCCAACCAGTTGAAGAATCAGATCACTGGATAGACCACAAACACTTGGAGTACTGGCAGAAGTGTATTGACACTAATTATAGTCCTGTCGATTTGAAATTGGAAGTTACGATGATTCCTGACCGAATCAAAACCCATATGAACGATTAAGGTTTGGAAGTCCCCTTGAAGAACTCAAGGGGACTTTTAAAAGGGTTTAACTTTCCTGTGGATTCACTTTCATTCATTAATTATTCTCTACCTTACAAATAATCCTTGTCCAACATATAGTGTATTTAAATTTTCATCTTGCGGGTTCAGCTCTCGTAATTCCCATAATTTCATACCATGTTTACGAGCAATTCCCCAAGCTGAATCACCTGGTTTAACTTCATATTGATTTCCGCTAACTCTAATTTGTTGACCAACTTTTAACTGTCCTAAGTCTTGAATCTTAGGGTTCAAGATTTTGAGCTGTCTAAGGCTAACCCAGTTATTAATTGCAATCTCCCAAGCCGTATCACCCTTTTTAACCGTATAATACTGCCACGAAGGTCGTTTCGGACTTGGGTCATAACTGTCCTCTTTAGGTGCTGGTTGTGCTTCATCTGTTTGCAATTTACTCGTTGAATAAACAAACATTTGCACCCAGTAACCTTGATAATAACCAACACCAATTCGGTTAAAATCCGGACTCAGAATGTTTCGCCTATGCCCTGAACTGTTCATCCAGTCCTGCACAACTGCGGAGGCTGATGGTTGACCCTTTGCAATGTTTTCTCCAGCAGTACGGTAACTAATTCCGAACTGTTTCATCATATCAAAGGGGGATCCATAAGTAGGTGATGTGTGGGAAAAATAATTATTGTTGTACATGTCTTTTGCCTTTGCTTCTGCAACTTTAGATAATTCTGCACTGTAAGTTAAAGGCTTTCTCCCACGCTCTTGCCTTTCAGCATTTGTTAACTCAGCGACCTTTTGCTCAGGAGATTGTGCCGAAACTTCTGATTGAAAAAACATTGGCACAACTAAAACTAAAATCATCAAACTAGATAATAAACGCATACCTTTCTCTCCTTTCTTTTTTATTGTTAATCAAGTTTTAAAACATAAGCTAGTAATTATAGGAAAAAAATTAATTATTAGGTACAATGTAAATATCTATAATGTTATTGAGCGTTAAAAGAATAAAAAATAGGAGGAGATTCATTATGATGATTTTGACTACAGAACAAGCACCAGGTTATGAGGTTGAGGAGCTTTATGGGTACGTGAAAGGAAGTACCATACAAGCTAAACATGTCGGCCGTGATTTTACTGCTGCTTTTAAGGGATTAGTCGGCGGAGAAATTGGTAGCTATGCGGAAATGATGAATGAAGCAAGAGATTTAGCGATTAACCGCATGGTCCAAGATGCTGAAGCAAAAGGTGCAAACGCTATTACTACCATGCGTTTACACACATCCAGTGTCATGGGTGGAGCAGCAGAAGTTGTAGCCTACGGAACAGCAGTTAAACTAAAGCAGATAAATTCGAATTAAGTTGAAATGGCACATTGGATTTTTGCCCAATGTGCCATTAAATTATTGCATAGAACTTCTAATTTCTTTCATTTTTTGTACCACTAATGGATAAAATTGATTTTTTGCGTTAGAAGTTGAGTTGCCGCCAAAAAACCCTGTCCCAGGACAAGTTTTAATGGCATGCCCTTTACTTTGATCTAACACCTTCTCCCCTGTATTCACATCCCACCAGTGATGATAAGTAATACTATCAATCGAAGGTACTAAACCAAACCTCAACATTAATAATGCCGTTACTGTAATAATCGTCTCCCTTTGCTCAGGCGTCATTTGATTATTTCCCTTATCAAAGTTTCCCACATTCTCAATAGCTAATGCATTTGCTTCGATTTGATGCATGACTGATTCGTTTTGCAAACCAAATGAACCTTCAGGAGGCGTATTAAATGGTCTACCAACAGCTACTGTACCGTCAGGAAAAGTCGTCAATTGTTGACTAATATTGCTCCACCCCATTTCATTGACGTGATAATCTTCCATCCCCCGTAAAAGCGCAAAATGATTCGATCCATTAAATTGTCTGTAAGAGGGTTGGTATGTGTGATGCTGTTGTATAGTTTTAATTTCTCTAGTGAATTTGTGGTTAAACAGCCAATCCCTAAATTCGTCTCTAGACATTAACACATACTGTCCATTCATAGTTAATTTTTGAGGTGGAATTCTGATTTTTTGTCCGACATAAATGGTATTTGAAGTAAGATCATTTACTGATTTTATTGATTGAACGGTTGAATTAAAAGACTGTGAAAGCTCCCACAAGGTATCACCCTTAACCACTTCATACATGATGGGCACTCTTAATTTCTGACCGACTAATAATAAATTAGACTGTAAACCGTTAATTCGTTTAAGGTTTTGGACGGTCGTTTGATAGGTATTTGAAACTTCCCATAGGCTATCACCTGATTTTACTTCATATATATTTCTCGGATTATTTATAGCCTGAGCAGGAGCAATGTTTACAAAAAGAAACAATATCAAGCTAAATATAATGACAGATTGTTTTTTCATTATTAAAGTCCTTTCTTCTTTTTTAAAAAGGTTTCTTTTATGATTAGAAAACAGTTTAGACTTTATTCAAATTAGTTATTAATAGAGCTATGAATAATTCATAATATTAACGATGACAATACTTCTAAATAATAAAAAGCAATAGGAGTTAACATAATGAACCTAAAACCTATGTTTCTAATGCTTCTTAGTTTAATTGTAATGATTAGTTGGACGACTTACGCATATACGATTCAAGCAAGTGTACAAACAAGGGATTTGCATTTGCCGTTATCTTCAGATTACTCAAAAGAACGAAAAGACCAAGCCACTCATGCTATGATTCATTTTATTTCAAATGCAGGCAATAACCCTCAAGACCCATACAATATAAACTCTATTTATAACATTTTCCTTGATTACGGTTTTTCCACTCATTACATGATCGGAAGAAGTGGCGAAGTATATCAATTAGTCGACGAAGACCGAGTTGCTTTTCATGCAGGTGAAGGGGAACTATCAAGGTTTTCGGGGTACAAAAACAACTTGAATGAACACTCTATCGGAATCGAATTACTCGCCATTGGAACTGAAAACGAAATGCAGTCGATGTTATCCAATCAAGCATACAATTTGATTACTCCATCTAATATTGGATTTACAGATGCTCAATATCGTTCTCTTAACAGCCTTCTAGACGTTGTTTTAAATCGGCACCCAGCCATTAAGAGAAATAGAAATCACATTATAGGACATGAAGAATATGCGCCACGTAGAAAAACTGATCCCGGTAAATTATTTTCTTGGGCAAGAGTTGATTTCACTCAAAAACATAATGCCAGAAGAGGAGAATCGCTATGGGCAATCGCCCAGAAGTATGGGGTATCTGTTAATAGCCTTGTGACATTAAATCATATCGATCCAAATAAATACCTACAAATTGGGCAAAAGCTAACGATCCCTGCTATGTATCAAGTACTTCCAGGTGATTCACTGTGGAGAATTGCAAGCAAATATGGCGTAAGCCTTAAAACTCTAATTAACTTAAACAACCTAAATCCAAACGCTTATCTTCAGGTTGGTCAGAATTTAATAATACCTTCCACAACAATATCTTATAATGTAAAGTCTGGAGATACACTATGGGAAATTTCTCAAAAGTACCAAGTCAGTATTGATACAATCATTAAAGTGAACAACTTGGATTCGAGTGCTTATCTTCAAATTGGTCAAAAGCTTTTTATTCCTCATTAAGATATAAGGTTATTCATTTTATATCTCTTGACTAATTAAGGGAGCTTTGAGAGAGCTCCCTTTCGTTTTTAATCAGGCTACTCTCTTTCACCATTTAATCTAAATTTTCTTTCAATACATAATCTAATTATCCACTGAGAAACTATGCAAATAGAGGTTCATTGTGAAGGAAGTGGGTATTGTGGGAAAAGAAGGCACTCAGATTCCAATCAGTAAACATTTTAGTAAAAACATTGAATACTTACAAAAAGAACTTCGGATTGAGCAAAACTTTGATCTCATTCATCATAAAATTGAGCATGGCAAGCTAAAAATCGGCATGTTTTTCGTAGATGGATTCGCCGGTGGCTTGGCGATGATTGAAACATTAAAACGACTTAGTGAAGTTGATGAGCTAAGCTTTAAAAAAAATCCTGTGACAGTCTTAACTCAGTCGATTATCCCCCATCAAGAAGTAGATACGACTAAAGATTTAGAAGAAGTCATCGTTCAAGTGCTGTCTGGACAAGCTGCTTTTATAATTGAAGGATGTCAAGAGGCTGTCTTAGTCGATACCAGAGAATATCCAGTCCGTTCTCCAAAAGAACCTGACCTTGAACGAGTAGTTCGCGGACCACGAGATGGTTTTGTAGAAACCATTGTTTTCAATACGGCTTTAATCAGGCGACACGTTCGAGATCGTTCACTCATCTTTGAATACTTACAAGTTGGACAACGATCCAAAACGGACGTTTGTTTATCCTACATTGATAGTGTTGTAGACCCAAGATTAGTTAAACGTTTAAAAGATAAAATTGAAGAAATCAACATTGATGACTTATCCATGGGTGAGAAAACGTTAGAAGAGTTTATTTTCGGTAAAACCATGAACCCTTACCCACAAGTACGTTATACGGAGCGAGGCGATACAGCAAGCGTTCATTTAATGGAAGGGCACATCCTCATTCTCGTAGATGGGTCCCCAAGCGTGATGGTCTGCCCTGCGACATTTTGGCACCATTTACAACATGCAGAGGAATATAGACAAAAACCTGTTGTCGGAGCATTTTTACGATGGGTTCGTTTTGTTGCTTTATTTGCAGGGTTATTTTTACTTCCATTATGGTATTTGTTTGCAACGCATCCGGAATTGCTTCCAAAGGACTTTAGTTTTATTGGGGTTAACGAGGAAGGCGAAATCCCGCTATTTTTACAGTTTCTAATAGCGGAGATTGGCGTGGAAATCTTGAGAATGGCAGCAATCCACACCCCTAGTGCTTTGGCAACGGCTTTAGGTTTAATCGCGGCTTTAATGATTGGTGAAATTGCTATAGAAGTAGGGTTGTTTACATCCGAGGTTATACTTTACTTAGCTATTGCCGTTTTAGGCAACTATGCTATGCCTAGCTATGAAATTTCACTATCTAATCGTATTACTCGACTAGTTTTTCTAGCAGCAACCGCCGCTTTTGGAGTTATAGGTTTTGTAGTATCTATTTTCTTATGGTTATTATTACTCATCTCAACCAAAGTGTTAAACGCGCCTTATATGTGGCCCTTCATTCCGTTTAACGCAAAAGCTTTATACGTTACCTTATTCCGCTCGCCGATGCCACTTAATAAAAGTCGTCCGAGTGTTTTAAATACGCAAGATAGCTCTAGACAAACAGGAGAATCCTAGGCTGACTTAGGATTCTCCTTTGGCTTCTAATCGATCAATTAATTGATACTGCGGACGCGACTGGTACACTTGATACGGAACTGTATGATCATCCATCGCATCTAACGTCCGTTGTCGCAATTGTTCAGATGTAATAAGCTCGTCCAACTTTTGAGGATCAAGTTTTTTAAAATACACTTCCTTCGTTTCACCTTGAGCTACTCTAAGGTCACCTGACACATACTTACCTTTAAACGTCACACTCACATTACCACTACTTAAGTTTTGATTAACGGTGACGACACCTGTAATATCAACGTTTGCCCCTGTTTCTTCTAGTACTTCCCTTTTTACAGCTTCTATTAATGTTTCATTTTCTTCCATAACACCACCTGGAATCTCTGCCGTATAAGGCCTATGTTCATTACGAACGAGTAAAACTTCTCCTTCGTCATTTGTAATATAACCAGCTACCGACACAATGTGTTTTGCGATATGGTACTCACCAGTCGAGTACATAAAATCTTCTTGGCTTTCATATGTAAAACCTTTTCGTTTCTCTTGTGCCATTTGGTGTAATTCAGTTTGTTTAATTTTTTGTTCAATCTTTTCATAATGCTCTTTGCTTTCATACTCCCACATTGCCATAATCTCACTTTTCTCTTCATTCACCCAACGGCCAACTAATTTCGCACCGTGAGCGAGTTGATTGGGTAAGAGATAATGGTGAAAAAAGTTATTAAATGTCTCAATTTGATCTGAGGAAATTTGATACGTTTTTCTTCTAAAAAACATAAGAACTCTCCCGTCTATACTTTTAGCTCATTATGGCACATTTTCAGAAAACTAGCTATCTTTCACGAAAAAAGTCTGATGGCTCTCCATCAGACTTCTTCTACTTCCCACTTTTCATTTACATATAAACCAATAATGTCTAACTCAAATCCCCATGTTTTAGCTTTTTGAATGGATTGTTTAATTTGAGCTACTTTTTCCTCTTTATCAATCGGGTTCCCAGCACAATCATGGTGACCAACGATTGCTAACACTTTCGACCCATGCTTGCTGTAAGAAATATCTACTTTTGTTTTTAATGATTCCACTTGATCCTCTGACCCATCAAGTAGATACTTATTTGGGCCCGCTTCAGTAATCATATCAACGTAATCAACTTGATACTTAGATTTCATCCACTGAATGACCGGCTCTTGAACACGACCATCCATGCAATTAATTGCTGTTACAAATGTACCCTCTGCCATTATCTTTACTCCCTTCTTTATTCCTCAACTTAATATTAACATAATTTATTTCTTCTCTTGAACAGAGTCGTTTGGTAATTTTTTTGGGTTCATTGTTATATAAATTCCCTGAATAATATCATCAATAATAAAGAAGCTAACAACACTGTGCAATCGTTGATCCATATAGCTTATAATCCCGGGTTGGCCATTCACACTTTTAATTTCGTAATAAAAGTCATCAGTAGCATTTTTCAAAATTCCTTTCAAAAAGGCAGCAACATTCTGATTAAATATTATCGGACGTAAAGCTGCACGTACCTCACCTCCACCATCAGAATACAGGGTAACATCTTCTGATAATAAATGAAGCAATTGGTTGATATTTTGATGTTGTATAGCTCCAATAAACTGATCCACAATCTGTTGATTCTGTCTGTAATCTAGACTTTCATTCTCAACTTCTTTTATTTTGTACTTAGCACGACTATAAATTTTTCGACAGTTGTTCTCTTTCAGATCAACTATATCGGCAATTTCAGAATAAGAAAATCCTACCACATCTCTTAATACCAAAACCACTCTTTCATTTGGTGTTAGATTTTCCATCATTCGTAGATAAGCAATAGATAAGCCCTCTTTTTCCAATACGATATCTGCTGGTAACTTTTCTATCAGAATCGGTTCGGGGTTCCAAGGCCCCATGTATTGTTCTTTCGTATGTTGTGCCGATTTTAAATAATCTAAACAACGATTCGTCATCATCTTACAGAGATACGCTTTTTTATTATGAACCAGTTGATCCTCTACATCATACATCTTTAAAAAAGTCTCATGCACAAAATCCTCTATATAAGTAACAGAACCGAGGATTCGATAACCAATGGAAAATAAAAGTGGTCTCCACTCTATAAACTCATCTTGACTGATGTTCATAAACTCACCTGCCATTTATTCATCATTGCTTGAGCGGCATTCTTTCCAGTACTAATCGATGCTTCGGATAATATACTTTCATTCGATGCCCAATCACCCGCTATAAATAAATTTGGAACTGTTGTCTCTGGATCGTTAATGGATTGATTCTGACAAACTTCTGGTAACCTCTGATTAACGGTTAAGTTTGGAAAGAATCGACTCGTTTCTAAAAATTGACGCCACCCTGGTTGAACAATGTCTAAAAACGATTCCAATTCTACTTTTAATTGTTTGGTTGTATTATTTTCCTCAGGATGGAGATACTTCATAACATGTAAAACATAACCCTTCGATTGTTCAGACAGCTGTGCATATTTCGAGTGTAAAGCGTAATAATAACTTTCCTCAAGACTCATAGCAAAGGTTAATTTGGGTTTAGGAAGGTGATTTAACGCTACGTCCAATACTGCAGCTTTTACAGGTGTTATATCATCGTTAATACAATCTATTAAATTGTTTAATTTGCTAGGCTCACCTGTATATAAGACTTGTTCTGCGAATATCTGCTGATTTCCTACTTCCAATAAAAATTCATGGTCATCTTTAGGTATGATTTGTTTAACAAAGGAACCCTTTTGTATGACAACACCCTTCGATTTAGCTTTTTCATACAATTGATCAACCATTTTCTGCCATCCACTGTCTAAATATGTGACACCTTTAAATGCAGATTGCAATTGATTAACGATTACCCGTGCATCCGTTAGTTCTGGAGCATTACAGTAAGTCGACAACCTTCCAATCGTATATAATATAGATTGTATTTTAGGGTTGTCAGTCGTATTCCTAACCCAGTCTTGATAAGTGACAGGCCCTATATCTGATATTTTTTGTTTCCCTAATTGCAAGATGACTTTAAGCCATTCCATTCGTTCCCTCCAGTTTAATAGTTTCGTAGTTAAAATACCTTTTGGAGAAAATGGAGCTTGAAGACGCCTTCTGCCATCGTATAATATTCCCCCAGTATCAGGTGATTGGCCCTCAATCCTTACCCCAAGTTCATCTAATATCTGTTTAGCCTTACCTTTTTTATATAATGCATGAGGACCTAAATTAAAATAGTACTGATCTACTTTGTCTGTTTTGGCACGCCCACCTAGACGTTTTTCTCTTTCCAATAATAAAATTCGACGATGACAACCCCCTAAAAAATTTGCAGCAACTAATCCTGCCAGACCACCGCCAATAATGACTACATCATATCTCATAAAAAAGCCTCCTAATCGAATGTTATAAACATGACGATTAAGAGGTGGAATGTGTGACATTATTTGATAAAACAAAATTTTATAAAGCCCATTCCATACGGCTATTCAATATATTGCGCGTCAGTTCACCAGTTAAATTAAAAACTTGTAAATTAAACTTTGGATTCTTATTATTTGAATAACTCTTCCAATTTTCAGCTACATACTTTAGGTCTGTAGCCTTAATTATTGCCACATCACTATCTTCTTCGGAGAATGCTTTTAATTTCTGGGCTTGAGAAATTGCATCTCTGGTATATTCTGAAACTATTATAAGAAACAATGTCACCCTAGACTTTTCTGTTCTGATATAGCCTAGGAATTGATCAAAATGCTCTGAAGGAAATTCATATGGTTTTTCAGTACTCTTATTATCCCAAAGAACTACTTCTTTAGGGTTGTATTTTATTTTCCCGTCTGCATGTTTGGATCCTTTCATATCAATTGGCTCTATGCCAAGCTTCTTTTGAATTAAATAATGAGTTGCTTCTTCAAAATACCTCTCTACGTTTATATCTTTTTCAATCACCTTATTAACCCTCAATGATTTATAGTCCCTTGATGCCAATTGTTCATAAAAATCGTACATTCTCGATCTCTCGTCAGTTGGGTCAGAAAATTCAGGTGTTGAAAGGTTCTCATAATAATCAATAATATTCTGGACCTTATCTTCTTTTGTCCCACTTATTTTTGCTCCATCTAAATTTTTAAGAATTTGTGTCAGTTCCTTAGTGTTAAACGTTTTCAATGCTGTAGAAGGAAGAATGTTATGTTTAAGAATTCTTTGAATTAAATCTTTTTTATTCCCTCCGACATTTATTGATAGGAAATTTAGAATGACTTTAAGTTGAGTTACATTCAAGTCGTTTAGTAACGTTTCGTATACTTCATTTCTCAATTCTCCTCCCATTTCGTATCTAACTGTTCTAGCTATTTCATTCGGTATAATATAGTACGATTTCCCATCTCTATATCTAAGAATAATACCTCTCGATTGTAAATCTCTTAAAGTTCTTTCTATTTGTTTATGAGTATGTAACTTGTTATTCTTCTGAGGAAACCTTCCAATTATGCTTTCAATTAAATAATGATCTCTTTTAGAAAGTTCAAGTTCCTTTCGTAAAACATTTAAGATATTAATCTCATGTTCATTTAATGAATCGTCTTTCTTCCACGATTCAATTAATACAGCTTTATATATTCTCATTCTTTCCTCTGGTATAGCAGTTTTAATATATTCTTCATCTTTACTTTGTTCAACAATTTCTTTTTCTAAATTCTCTACTGTTGAAAAAACTTCACTTTCAGAAAGTATATAACCTTGCTGATCCATTAGTGACATGAGAACCATTTCATTTAACAAGGCAATGTCTCTTTCAGAGGAGTTAAAGTTTAAATTCCTTTTCACTCTTTCCTTATTTTGAAATTCATCAACATTCTTAATAATGACTTCTCTCATTTCTTCCTCTGTGTCCATTCTTACATCTTTTAAGAAGCTATCTACTGTTCTGTTTAAGTATAACTTAGACATCTTTGGCAAAATATCTTGCAAATACATATTTATCCCCCATTAAAAGTAGTATTATCACTATATTACCATAAAATTCTAAATATTTTGAGTTTTGGGATGTTCAGCTTTTGGTAAATTACTATACTTGTTTGAAAGATTACTTATACTCACTCTTTAAGGCTCACGCCTATTTTGTGTTCAAAAAGGGGCGTTTGACTAATTGTTCGCATATTGTATATGCAGACACCCAATTACTTAAGGAGTGAAAATATGTTTTATCATGTCAAGAGATTGCAGTATGAAGCTAAACCTGACCGACCAGATCCGTTATTCGCTAAGCAGCTACAAGAAATTTTAGGTGGGCAATATGGCGAGATTTCTGTTGCGATGCAGTATTTATTTCAAGGTTTCAACTTACGAATGGAAGGAAAATATAAGGATTTATTGGCGGATGTTGGAACTGAAGAGTTAGCTCACGTGGAAATGTTGGCAACCATGATTGCGCGACTGTTAGATGATGCACCGGTTGGTGATTTAGAAGAAGCCATGGATGACCCTGTGTTAGGTGCAGTTATTGGTGGTATGAATCCACAACACGCAATTGTTTCAGGTTTTGGTGCGATGCCTGTAGATAGTGTAGGAAACCGTTGGACGGCTGAATATATTGGAGCGAGCGGAAATCTTTTAGCTGATTTTCGTGCAAATGTGATGGCAGAATCGCAAGGCCGTTTACAAGCTAGTCGATTATATGCAGCGACGTCAGACCGAGGCGTTCGGGATATGTTGGCCTTTTTAATTGCTCGTGACAGGTACCATCAGAATATGTGGCTAGCAACGATTCAAGAACTTGAAGAAAAAGAAGGCGTCATTGTCCCATCTACCTTCCCTCCAGAACTTGAAAACCAAGATGTGGCCTATGAATTTTATAATTTATCTGAAGGAGATGCGAGCAGTAAAGGTCGTTGGGCAAGTGGACCAAGTATTGATGGATGCAGTACCTTTAAATACGTTGCCAACCCTAAACCTATGGGTGGTGTACCAAAACTTGAACCAGCTCCAGCCTACTCATTCAATACAAATTTCAATATACCACCACAATTATGCTAAGTTACAAGCTACTCCACAAAGGGGTAGCTTTTTATATGCACAACTTTTGCGACATAATTTCTACAGATGTTATAAATAATATTACAGAAGGAGGTATACATCATGAGTAAAAAAGTACTAATGGTTGTTACGAACCATACAGAAATTACAGATGACCATAAGACAGGCTTATGGCTTGAAGAATTTGCTGTTCCTTATAATGTATTTAAGGAAAAAGGTTATGATTTAAAAATAACGAGCATTGAGGGTGGCGAGGTTGCTTTAGACCCTAATAGTATTGAAGACCGCCCTGAGTGGAAAGAAGCAGAAGAGAAATTGAAAGATACACAAAAATTAACGAAAGAAGATACTGAAGGGTTCGACGCCATCTTCTTACCTGGCGGACACGGCACGATGTTCGACTTTCCAGAGAGCGAAACACTCCAATATGTCCTTCAGCAGTTTGCAGAGGCTGACAAAGTGATCGGATCCGTATGCCACGGACCATCAGGCTTGGTTAATGTGACGTATAATGATGGAACGCCTTTAGTAAAAGGCAAGGAAGTATCTGCATTCACGGATTCCGAAGAAAAAGAAATGCAACTGGATACGCACATGCCATTCATGTTAGAAACCAAGCTCCGTGAAAAAGGCGCTAACTTTAAGCACGGCGAAAACTGGGAAGACTACGCAGTTCGTGATGGGAAGCTAGTAACTGGGCAAAACCCACAATCCAGCCGATCATCCGCTGAAAAAGTCGTAGAAGCATTAGAAAACTAAAATATAAGGAGCTTGCTGACGGCAAGCTCCTCTTTTTTCTAGTATTGATGAAAATTTCCTAGTAATATATAAATTTTTCTAATAAAAAATCTGCTCCAATCACATTGGAGCAGATTTTAACTAGTTTATTCTAAAATGGTTACATCAACTGTTTTGATGCCCCACTGTCTAGCTTCGGATTTTGTTGGTAAGTGGACATCGATGCGGTTACCTTGAATTGCTCCGCCAGTATCGCCAGCGATTGCTTCGCCATAGCCTTCAACATGTACTTTTGTACCTAACGGAATGACATCTGGGTCAACCGCTACGACTTTTTTGTCGCGGTCTTGGTTTAAGTTAATGCCTGTTGCTGTAATACCGGAACAACCCGCGCATTCAGCTGTGTAAGCAGTTGATTCCATAGTTAGAGTTTCTTTAGCTTCTTCTTCGTTGTTAGACTCACTTGTTTCTTTTGGTTCAGGTGAAGTCGTCGTCTGACTTCCATCTCGGTTAACCATAAACTCATCAAACTGCTTCAACGCGTTTAATGAAAGATTTAATTCTAGTTCTTGTCCAATTAAAATTAAATCTGAATCAAGGCTGTTCCATTCTTTAAGATCTTTCATCTCAACGTTTAAGTCCCGAGCGAGCTCACTTAACGTATCACCTTGTTGAACTTCGATTGTTTTTTGATTATCTATTTCTAATGTATCGCCTGCATAAATTAAACTAGATGATAGATTGTTAAGCTTCATCACTTCATCTGTCGTCGAACTGTACTCTTCAGCAATTTCGCTGACCGTATCACCCGGTTGAATTTCGTATTCTGCCTCAGCTGATGCAGAAGTAAATCCGAAACCAGTTAATATAATTCCTCCTACTAACGAAAGAATTGTCTTCTTCATTGCTTGTCCCTCCTTAGATGACTTGCACGTGCATCATAACATGCTCGAACTGGACTTGTGGTTACACCCCTTTTAAGAGTCTTTTACAGATATGACAGCTCACCTATTTCCGTGTAATATAGAGAAAAGGAGTGTCACAAATGAATGTTAGAGAAGCCGTTTTATCAGATGCTAAAGGTATTGCAAAAGTCCATATCGATAGTTGGAGAACGACTTATAAAGGACTAGTACCAGATCAATTTTTAGATTCACTAGACTATGATGCCCGAGAGGAACGTTGGCAAAACATTATTCCTAATGGTAAAGTATGGGTAGCAGAAAACAACCAAGGTGAAGTCGTTGGTTTTGCGAGTGGTGGGCCAGAGCGTTCAGGGGATTACCCTTCCTATGAAGGTGAAATCTATGCCATTTATATTCTAAAAGACTATCAAGGCCAAGGTTTGGGCAAAATGCTAGTAAAACCGATTGTTGAACACTTAAAACAACAAGGCATAGGGACAATGCTTGTGCTAGTATTGGAAGGAAACCCTGCGACCCACTTTTATGAAAGTGTCGGTGGTAAGGCAATCGGCACGGAAAATTTAACGATTGCAGGAAAATCTTTAAATGAGATTGTCTACGCGTGGGATCAATTACCGGAACTATAGCTCGAAGGAGTAAGAAATATGCCGTTTACATTTAATTGGAGATTATGGGAGTACATAAGCACAGAAGATTGGATTCTAATTGGCTATTCCCTTGCCATTTTATTAGGATTCCATTTATTAAGGAAAATCTTTACTAAATACATTTTTTACTTCTTATTAAAGTTAGTTAATAATAAGAAAACTGACGTGTTGAAACAAATTCTAGAGGCTTATGAAAAACCTCTCAGATGGTTATTCGTCATCATCGGCTTGTATTTTGCTGTCAAAGTCTTCCCGTTTTTGAAGGCGGAAGATATTGATTTTATATACAAGCCAGGCTTAATCATCCTAATTTCTTGGGGGCTTTATAATTTGTCCTCCACTTCATCACTATTTTTCATGAAACTCAATGATGGTGTAGGTTTTGAAGTCGATCAAATTTTGATTCCATTCTTATCAAAAGCGTTAAGAGTCGTTATCATCGCTATTACAATTAGTATTATTTTTGAATCATTGGGCTATAACGTAGCCGGATTTGTAGCCGGACTTGGGTTAGGTGGTCTTGCCTTTGCACTGGCGGCTCAAGAAGTAATTAAGAATTTATTTGGTGGCGTTGTGATCGTCACGGAAAAACCATTTACCTTAGGGGATTGGATCGCCACTGGTAGTGTGGAAGGTGTTGTAGAAGACATATCTTTCCGTAGCACCGTTGTTCGGACGTTTGCTCAAGCTTTGGTGACCGTTCCAAACGCGACCCTATCCAACGAAGCCATTACTAACTGGAGTAAAATGGGCAAACGTCAAATTACCTTTAATTTAGGTGTTGAGTATAGCACACCGAAAGAAAAACTCGAGACAGTTGTAGAACGCATTCGCGGATTATTACAAAACCATGATGAGATCCATCAGGAAACGATTTTTGTCACATTCGATCAGTACAATGATAGCAGCTTAAATATTTTCTTATACTTCTTTACGAAAACGACTGACTGGGGCGAATATTTAAAAGCTAAACAAGATATTAATTTTAAGATTATGGATATTTTAGAAGAGGAAGGCGTATCTGTCGCATTTCCATCGCGTACCGTTTATATGGATAATGGAAACGCGACCATTACCAATAAAGAAGAAGATTAAGAGCACTTCAGCTAACGAAGTGCTCTTTTTTTACACGTCATGCTGATAGTCTTTTATGGTTACTTTGCCGTTACGGACATCTACTTTAATCTGATCCATTACAAATGGTGGTTCTTGACTCGGAATTTTAGTTTTTACTTGAATGACTGCCTCAAAGCACCCTTCACAATCTTCTACAGGATTCAGTTGAATCACCTGCTCCTCATCAATTTTCAGGTTTCGTCCGTAATACTCACCCACCGCTTCGTCAAGATAAGGGTTTAAAAGCTCTATAATTAGTTCCTCTTCTAAGTTCGTTTCAGCCAAAATCATACTTGCTGGAACTAACCAAATTACAAACATCAATGCAATCAAAATTTTCTTCAACACGATCACCTCTTATCCACTATTATGAGAAGGTTTGGGATGAATTATGTTAATTCCGTGATGTATGTTTTTATTTTCCATCGGTAACAATAACCATTGAATATTGAAAGGAGGAAGCGACTTTGAGAGAACATCCAAAAGATAAAGAACCTAGACAAGAAATGACCAACCAGCAAGGGCATCCTGTCACGGATAATCAGAATACAAGATCGGTCGGAAATCGAGGGCCTTTAGTATTTGAGAATTACGATTTTCTTGAGAAAATCAGTCACTTTGATCGTGAGAAAATTCCTGAGCGAATCGTACACGCACGTGGCGCTGGTGCTCATGGTTATTTTGAATCGTACGGTGAGGCGAATGGTGAGCCAATTTCAAAATATACACGTGCAAAAGTATTTGAAAAAGGTAAGAAAACGCCTGTATTTGTGCGTTTTTCAACAGTTAACCATGGGAAACACTCACCCGAGACATTACGCGACCCGCGTGGTTTTGCGGTGAAGTTTTACACAGAAGATGGCAACTGGGATTTAGTCGGGAATAACTTAAAGATTTTCTTCATTCGTGATCCGTTGAAATTCCCAGACTTTGTCCATTCGTTTTTCCCTGATCCAGTGACGAACATACAAGACCCTGAGCGGCAACTTGACTTCATAAGTGCTTCACCCGAAGCCACACATATGATTACATTCTTATTTTCACCGTGGGGAATTCCAGCTAATTACCGTCAGATGCAAGGTTCTGGGGTTCATGCTTACCGTTGGGTGAATAAAGAAGGCAAAACGGTATTGGTGAAATATCACTGGGAGCCTGTACAAGGTATCAAAAACTTAACACAGGATGAAGCAGATAAAATCCAGGGCATGAATTTTAACCATGCAACGCAAGATTTATACGATGCGATCGAAGACGGTAACTACCCTGAATGGGAGTTATACGTTCAAATCATGGAGGATCACGAGCATCCGGAACTTGATTTTGATCCGCTTGATCCGACGAAGCTTTGGTATAAAGATCAATTTCCATGGTATAAAGTTGGTAAGATGACGTTAAACAAAAATCCAGATAACTACCAATCTGAAGTAGAACAAGTTGCCTTTGGAACAGGGGTATTAGTAGATGGTTTAGACTTCTCAGACGATAAACTATTACAAGGTCGAACCTATTCATACTCGGACACTCAACGTTACCGTGTCGGTCCAAACTACTTACAACTACCGATCAACAGTCCAATAAAACGAGTGGTGACGAATCAAAACGGTGGGCAAATGGATTATCGGATGGATTATGCTGAGGAAAAAAATCCGCATATTAACTATGAACCATCTACTTTAAATGGCTTAAAAGAAGCCCAAAACCCTGGCGTTGAGAACACGCCTCATGTCGAAGGTAATATCGTTCGCGAACCCATTGAACGGCAAAATAACTTCGCCCAAGCCGGCGAAACTTACCGCCGCTTTAGTGATTGGGAACGCGACGATTTAATTACCAACTTATCGGGCGCCTTATCGAAGTGCCGAAAACCTATTCAAGATAAAATGATTGAACACTGCACAAAGGCTGACGAAGAATACGGACGTCGTTTAAAAGAAGCTCTTGAAAAAATGAAAACCGAAGACAAAATGGATGAAGCAGTCCATGATGCTGAAGAATTAGGGCATCCTTCAGATCCATACTAAAAATCAAACGCCAACTGGTTGTTCCCAGCTGGCGTTTTCCTTCTTTAAAAAAATCTTTTAATATCCTCTAAATCCTGAAGCACCTTCTCCACATCCTCTTCATTTAACTTCACTAAAATCTGATCATTCAACGTTAAGACTTGTCCCCCATCACCTGTATGAGCTAACAAGTAATCATGCAACAAACCAAGCTCATCTTCCGTAATGGTCGACTCAGTTGTTAGGTGCTTCACGCTCGTAATCGAGAACTCATGATTTTGCTGATCATAATCACCCGAAATAATTTGCCCGTCGATATGCATATCCCTCACCTCTAAGGGATAGTTTGCACAAAACATGTTGATAAAATGAGAAAACATGCGGGTAAATCTTTAAAACCTGCAGGTATTTTTAAAAAACCTGCTGATAAAATAAATGCACACCCCGTTTTCAACAGGGTGTGCATCATTTTTATCTAAAGAATGGAACCTCTTTAACACCAATCATTCGGGCATAGACGAACAGTTGTCCTTTATGATGGATTTCGTGTTCAAACATACCTTGTAAATAGGTGAACTTAGTCCCTTTCATTTGAGGAAGTTCCGCTTCGTTTTGCTTATCTAATTCTTCATCCGTCATATTTTCAATTTTCTTTTTCGTACTTTCGGTAAATTCTTTTACCTTCTGCCTAACTTCTTCCATAGAATCAAACTTCGGCATATCAGGTGCTTCCATTTTTTCTGTTTTGACCATAGCTGCAAACATGTCGCCAGCTGTCGCAACATGAAGTGCCATCGCTCCAAGCGACATCGCACCGTCCCACGGTTTATAATGCACATGTTCATCATCAATTTGTTCTAATAATTGTTCTAACTTCTCACGGTGATTTAACCAGTCATTTAAAAATTGCTGTACTTTAGACATGAGATGACCTCCTATAACGTCTTCAGTGCTTCTTCAATAGATTGTTCCCCGGATACTAAATCAAATCCGCGGTTGAATGCTTTTTCCTGATTTAGTGATGCCACGAGGACTCGTGCAACATCCTCTCTTGGAATAGTTGCGCGTTCTGGTAGGTCCGTTGCCACACGAACCTGTCCTGTGCCTGCTTCATTCAACAAGCCGCCTGGACGAACAATCGTGTGGTTAAGTGAACTTTCTTCTAAAGCTTTATCAGCATAGTGTTTCGCAACATAATAGTGACGAATTTTTTCATTCCAATTGTCACGATTGTGCGCTTGAAGCGCGCTCACCATTAAGAAACGCTCGACACCGGCTTTTTCTGCCGCTTCAACCATCTTAATCGCGCCATCTAAATCAATTAGTAATGTTTTATCTGCACCTGTTTGACCACCTGACCCAGCAGCAAAGATTACAGCGTCGCACCCCTCTGCTGCCTGTGCCAACTGTTCAACAGGCCCCTCTAAGTCTGCCAAAACAGCTTCGATGCCTTTTTCTTTAAATTCATTAAGCTGATCTTCCTTGCGTACCATCGCTCGAACATGATGGTCGTTTTGTTCTTGCAACATCTCAGTTGTTTGTTTACCAATCTGTCCATTTGCTCCGACAACTAACACTTTCATTTAATCAGCTCCTTTTTAGAATAGAACCTACTTAAAAGTATTTCATAAAAGCATTTTCTTATCAAAAGAGATGATTATGAGTTAATTAAATGACATATCTTCATATGAACTTTACAATATTAATGTACATAAAAAAGGAGTTACATTATGAGTCAGACACAGATCGGAATTAAACAAAACATTTTACAATTTACATTACTTGTCTTTATTAATTTATTCGTTGGTTTTATGGTCGGACTTGAGCGGACGGTTCTTCCGATTGTTGGTGAAGAGCATTTCGGATTAGCTTCAGCGAGTGCGACTTTATCATTTATTGTTAGCTTTGGTTTTTCAAAAGCAGCAATGAACTTTTTTGCTGGTGGTCTTGCGGATCGTTTTGGACGTCGTGAAGTACTGTTAGTTGGTTGGGCGATCGGTTTACTCGTTCCAATCCTCGTCATCTTCGCTCACGCTTGGTGGGTGATCGTGTTTGCGAATATTTTATTAGGGATTAACCAAGGTCTTACGTGGTCAATGACGTTGAATATGAAAATTGACTTAGCCAAAAGCAACCAGCGTGGTGTCGCGGTTGGATTCAATGAATTCGCAGGCTATATCGGCGTTGGGCTAATGGCGTCAATTTCTGGATTTGTAGCGTCACAGACCTCAATTCGACCGGAGCCGTTTTTATTAGGAATTGGGATTGTCGTTATCGGTTTTATTTTATCTTTATTTGCTAAAGACACCGAAAAACATGTTCAATCACAGTCCGAACAGCATAATGGTGAAGAAAATGAAAAGATCGATGCGAAAGAAGTGTTTAAGAAAACGACTTGGAAAGATTTTAACTTATCTACACTTACATTCGCTGGCTTGAGTACTAATTTAAAAGACGGTATGGCCTGGGGGTTATTCCCTGTCTTTCTAGCAGCCGGCGGGTTGTCAGTTGGCCAAATCGGAATTGTTGTTGCAGCCTATCCACTTGCTTGGGGTTTCTTTCAGTTGTTCACCGGTATCTATAGTGATCGGATTGGACGTAAAGGCTTAATCGTTAGCGGGATGATTGTGCAAGCCCTAGCATTATGGATGTTTCTGTTGGTGGATACGTATGCATTATGGCTCGCAGCGGCTATCATTCTTGGTATTGGAACCGCAATGGTTTACCCAACCATTATTGCAGGGGTCGGCGATGCCTCACACCCTAAGTGGCGTGCGACTTCACTTGGCTACTACCGCTTCTGGCGTGATAGTGGTTATGCCTTCGGTGCTCTTTTTGCCGGACTTTTCACCGATCTTCTGAATGTTGATTGGGCGATTGGTCTAGTCGCGATCTTACCGCTATTAGCAGGTTTAAGAGCGATTCGAATGAAAGAGACGATGAAATAATATTTAAAGCTCATGTATAGAATTATGTCTACATGAGCTTTTTCTATGCCAATTTTTGTTATAATAGATTTAACATTCTAGAAAAAAGGAAGATTTATAGTGAGACAACCACCAAAGCAACGAATTGCAGAAGACGCAATCAAAGCTTGGCGTCTTTCGGCTTTATTGTATCTATTAATTCCAGTTGCCCTAACCATCGGGGCTTTTATCTTAACCTATGTCATTGAATTTTTGCCGCCATGGGTCTGGATTTTATTACTTGCGCTTACGATTATTGATTTAGTCGTTTCACCTTTCATTTTGCCAAAATTGCGTTGGCGCAGGTGGCGTTATGAAGTTTTGGATGATGAAATCTACATCCAGCATGGTATTCTGATTGTCACTCAAACGCTGATTCCGATGATTAGAGTCCAACATGTCGATACGAAGCAAGGGCCAATATTGGCGAACTATAAATTAGCAACTCTAACGATTTCGACGGCAGCAACTATTCATGAGATTCCGGCTCTAACTGAACAAGAAGCCTCTAATATGCGAGACTTAATTTCTGAATTGGCAAGGGTGGAACAAGAAGATGTCTAAACTACACCCGTTAGCCATTTTGTTTAATATTTTTAAATCAGTCCGAAGTATTATGTACGGCTTGCTGCCTATTATTGTCTTGGCCATTGGTGACGGCTTTTTTAAGTACTTATTTCTCGCGATCGGAGCGATATTAGTCATCACGATTGTTATTGGCGTTCTAACTTGGCTGCGGTTTACTTATGAAGTGACGGATGATGAGTTACATATTAAGCAAGGAATTTTAGTTAGAAAGGACCGGTACATCTCCAAAAACCGCATTCAATCGATTGATTTAACACAAGGAATCTTTCACCGTCCTTTTGGCCTGACTCGCGTGGATATAGAAACCGCTGGCAGTGATAAAGATGTAGATGCGAGTCTAAGTGCGGTACATTTGTCGGAAGGCCGGCGAGTTAAAAACGAACTAAAAGGTCTTGTTGAAACTGGAGAAACGAAGACCGAAGCTGAGAAACAGTACCCAAAGAGAACGATCACAAATCGCAGCCTATTTATTGCCGGTGCGACATCAGGAAGTATTGGGATTATTATCGGTCTATTTGGTTTATTGTTTTCTCAACTTGAAAATATGATCCCAGATTACGTTTACGAAGTTGGGGCTGAATGGCTTTTAGCTCAGGCCATTATAACCTTGGTCGTTTTGGCCATATTCATTGTCGTCTTCCTTTGGTTACTAGGCATTTTAGGAACGTTTATCAAATATGGCAGTTTCCAAATCACAAGGTTTGATGATGAACTATTAATTACTCGAGGGTTACTTGAGAAAAAGCAGATGACGATTCCGCTTAAGCGAATTCAAGCTGTAGGAATCGAAGAAGGGTTAACAAGGCAACCATTTGGTCTAGCCACTGTTTACGTCGTCATAGCTGGTGGCGAAATTGGTAAAACAGCCGACCAACACACGTTGCTTTTTCCTATTCTGAAAAAACGTGACATTTCGGCTTTTTTAGGTGAAATATTACCAGAATATAATCACATCCCGGATGAGTTTCATCGCCCACCGAAACGAGCCATTCCTTATTATATTGTAAGGTCCATTACATTGCCCGTATTGGCAGTGATCGGCTCTTACCTGTTCATCCCTTTACTTTGGGTGTACATTGCAATTTTCGCAGGTGCGATGTTCATCTTAGGGTATTTCTGTTACCGAGATGCAGGCTATACGATTAAAGGTCGTCAGCTTATGGTTCAAATGAGACGTTTTTCAAAGGAAACCT
This sequence comes from Aquisalibacillus elongatus, assembly GCF_003843875.1. GTDB lineage: Bacteria > Bacillota > Bacilli > Bacillales > Alkalibacillaceae > Aquisalibacillus > Aquisalibacillus elongatus. The sequence continues at coordinate 228,225 of NZ_RKRF01000009.1, forward strand.
TAATTATACCGCACAATCGAGTTCAGAGCGTTGATTTTAAGAAACACTTCTTACATCGTAAACAAGGGTTGGCCCAGGCAAAAGTCTCGATCCTAAGTAAACTCGCCGGGCGACACCTTTGGGTAAAAGAGCTCGAACAACATCATGTAAAACGTATATCCGATTGGATATAACAAAATCCACATGCTTCGTCGCATGTGGATTTTTTATATTTAAGCACCTTGAGTTTGTGCTTCGTATTCTTCAATTTTACGCAAACGCTCTTGGATTTCTTCTTCAGAAAGTTCGTATTCTTCGATATATAGGTTGCGATCGGTCGTACGACATTCATGCGTGCACCCGCGCATATAGAAATGTTCGTTCTCTTCTGAGCAAAGGATTTGCTTATTACAATCAGGGTTAGCACAGTTTACATAACGCTCACAAGGTTCGCCAGTGAAGTAATCACGGCCAACGACTACGTGTTCTTTTTGGTTAACAGGTACGCTGATGCGCTCATCAAACACGTACATTTGACCGTCCCAAAGCTCACCTTGAACTTCTGGATCTTTACCGTAAGTCGCAATACCGCCGTGAAGTTGGTTTACATCTTCAAATCCTTGCTTTTTCAACCAACCTGAAAACTTCTCACAACGAATACCGCCTGTGCAATAAGTTAAAATGCGTTTACCTTCAAGCATGTCTTTATTTTCTTCAACCCAATCCGGTAGTTCACGGAATGTCTTAATATCCGGGCGAATCGCACCACGGAAATGACCAAGATCATACTCATAATCATTACGAGCATCTAACACGATCGTGTTTTCATCTTGTAATAATTTTTTGAATTCCTTAGGCTCTAAATAGTTTCCCGTCAATTCATTCGGATCAATGTCATCTTCTAAACTAAGGCTTACAATCTCCGGACGATGGCGCACGTGCATTTTCTTAAACGCATGCCCACCTGCTTCATCAATTTTGAACTCCATATCCGCAAAACGAGGATCATGACGAAGCTCTTCCATATATTTGTCTGTTTGCTCGATTGTACCAGACACCGTACCATTAATACCTTCTTCCGCGATTAAAATACGTCCTTTAAGACCTAAATCCTTACAGAATTTCAGATGATCTTTCGTCAATTCTTCCGGATTGTCGATATGAACGTACTTATAATACAGCAATACGCGATAAGTTTTATCTCCCATAAATAAAACCACCTCATAATTGAATTTTCTTACGTATAAGTACGTAGAATGATTTTTTCCAAGCATTAATTTTACAATATTATGAGGCGGTTTTCAATAAAAGTTTAACGTAGATTGAGGGTATGCTCGCCTGTATCCATTAAATCTCGATCATGCGTGACTAAAATGACACTAGTCCCGTCGGCCTTAAGCTCTTTTAGAATATCCATAATTTGGTCCCGATTGGACTGATCTAAGTTCCCGGTCGGCTCATCACAAATCAACAAACTTGGTTCGTTGATTAACGCTCTTGCAATAGCCAATCGTTGCTTCTCACCACCCGAGAGTTGAGCTGGATAGTGGTGACGCCGATCTCCTAAATGAACTTTTTCCAATAATTCTTGTGCTCTTGACTTCAAGGCGTCTTGATTTTGATATGGGACTAACGGAAGCATAACATTCAGTTCCGCATGAAATTGGTCAAACAGTTTGTAGTCCTGATATATAAACCCTAATTGATGACGTCTAAACGCCTGCAATTCTTGGTCTTTGGCATCACTGATCTGAAACTCGTCATACTGAATGACACTGCCTTCATCCGCTGGCAGCAACCCAGCGATACATTGAAGCAACGTCGTTTTCCCAGAACCAGAAGGACCCAGAATCGTTAACCATTCGCCCTCGTTTAACGTAAAATTGATGTTCTTTAAAATTTGTAAATCGTCGGTAGCCGTTTGATACGTTTTATTTAAGTTCGATACGTTTAACTTCATTATGCCACCTTCTTCTTATACCAATATTTTGTAAACCGTCGTAGAATAGACGTTAAGACTACGGAAGACACGACCATAATGCCTAAGAATAGGAACAAGCTTATAAGCACCACCGGCCATAGTTGGTCACCTACTTGACCAATCAATTGCTGATAAGCAATGACACTAATCATAACGCCGATCAAAATGGAAAACCCATTCCAAAGCGCCACTTCTCGTAAATAGAACGTATATAACTGTTTTTGATTCCAGCCTATGTGGTGAAATAACGTCATCTCATGTGAGCGCTGTCGCCACAATGTGACTAAGGTTTCAACTAACGTAAACACCGTTAAGGTATAGAGAATCACCAACAGAACGACATAAAACCATTCCATTTCGCCATGGACATAAACGCCTAAAGTGGTTTCCGTTGTACGACTGTGCTCTTGTTCAAGCATCAACGTGAGGAACAGTGAGACGACCGTCATAATCCACACCTGCAGCATTGAAAAGATAACCATTCGGCGGTAATACCAGGCATTTTGCCACGTGATGCCACCTTTTCTGACCCCTTGGCGTTGTGGCTTGTCTTGACTCTTGGTTACGAAAACGGTCACAATGGCCATTAAGACTATGATTGTAAGGCATAGGATACCTAAACTGATCACGAGACTTGGCACCTCTAAAACGATACTCATCGTAACAAGTACAAGGAACGCTACGACGAACGGAAGGCCAACCATCTCTGACCATTCTTTTAGGCGAAGTTTGCGAATATCTTGTTTTAACCATCCGAAGCTTTGAAGTAGCGCTTCTTCTGATTGTCTCGATTTAATCAAATGTGCAAAGCTAAAAATTAGGTAAATCATACTGACAAGCGTAAACAGCAACGTCAGGGTAAGACTGACGACATCCCAGCTTTGTAAAATCGTATCAGCGGCCCCTAATGTGGTCCAAGGTTGTACCACGTCTCCTATGCCTTCTACATCGATCGTTAGCCATTGGTGGGAAGCCCCTGCAACGATATCAACCGTAAAGCCTTGTTCCTCAAATTCTTGTGCCATATCTTTAATTTTGTCAGCAGCCGCTTGATCATAACCATCAATCCCCGCCACACGAACTCGAATAGCATCAATTGGCTCTTCACCTTTTAGTTGTTCGACCCATTCCATTGACACTAACCCTCTTGCGGGTGTTGTAATAAAACTCCCTGGCACCGCTGTGGGTTGAATTTGTGTGTCTCGCTCGTCAGCTAAATACGTTTCGTGAATACCATAAATACCTAATGGTGACGCAGCCAGGGCTTCATTATTGGTGTCTACATCAAAGTTACCAGCATGATAAAACTGAATGCCTTCTCCTTCGACTATTTCCCAATCTTCCCTAACATAATTTGATTTTTCTTCAATATTTCTATAGATAGGAATTCCAGACGACTCATCGACGCCTTGTTGGTCGATGGCCAAGCCTTCGTCTGTTATTTGGTAGTCCACAGGGTGAACATCGTAAAAGGTTTCCTGACTATAATGGCTGATTGCCATAAATCTACCATTCCCACTCCCTATTTCATCTAGCTTAAATTGATAATTTTCATCTGCATACAGTAAATTAGCATAAAATGGCGAAACAATTTCTGAGAAATCTAACTCGTATTCATTAGACGTTAGGGATTCTTTGTCACGCATGTCTTGCATCAATTGCTGGTATAGCTGTTCATCATTATACATGACCGAAATAAAATTCCCGCCATATTCTTCTTTCATCGCCTGTAGTTCAGATTGGGTAATCTCAAGGGTGTCTAGTTGAATATGCGCTTTAAGAGGAAGTTTGGCATCTTCCAGGCTTAATATTGACACCTCTTGAAACCCTTCTGCCGTAATCCCTGATCCCCCAGAATTTAACAGGGCAAAATCTTCTCCGGTTAGTTTCTCTTCCTCATCAACGTCAATTGCAACCACTTGATGATAGGTCGGAGGGAAGTCAAACGATGGGTAACTGCCATTAAAAAAACCTGCAAGCGACCGTTCCACGATTTCGGTGTAGCCATGCGACTCTTCCTCATCTGGTATTGTGTAAGCTGTTAGAGTGTCGCCGATCTCATAAGTATGTAAGCCATCCGTGGTCGTGTACTCAACTTGGTATCGAATAGTGGCGTCTTCTCTTTCGGGTAGAGAGTAAGTAATACCATTGGCTGTATACAACCCTAAGGCCGCCACAGGCGCAGCGACTTCAACGTCGTCACGCTCAAGGACGTTTTGCCACTCTTCAACTGTAATACCACCGTCTCCAATCCCTAAGTAATTCTCCTCAACCAGGCCTAAGTCTTCTTCAACATCTGTTCGACTATCAGGAGGTCGCAGTAATAGATCATAACTCCCCCGAGCGAAATCATAAATCTCCTGTTCAACCGTTTTGGATGCATCACTTAATGAATGAATGGAAAAAGGAATAAGTAAAAAAATGATCAATAAAACGAGCATCATCTGAATCCTTTTTCCTTTTTGAGTTAAACGAATTCTCACCAGATCACCCGCCAGTAAAATAGATAAATTTTCCAACCATTCTTAGGTAAATGATACATTTTTTTAAAAATTTTGTCAATTCAAAAAATAACTTGCTAATTTATCGGCAGGTTTTTGTGATTTACCTGCAGGTCTATGAACTTTACCCGCAAGTTTTTTCGATTTACTCGCATGTTTTCAAAAAATATCCGCATGTTTTATAAATTTACGCGCAGGTTGAACAATTAAATCATGATAGTCATCTTCGAAATTGAACTCTAGCTTATATGAGGTTTTTTTGTAATTGCCTATTTTCGGTAAGTTAGCTCTTTTCAACATTTCATACGCAGTTCTTTCTGAGCTTACCCTGGTAAACCACCTAAACTGCCTGTTCGTAATATGATCTTCATAAAGTAAATAGAATTCTTTGAGCGCACCCATAAATGCATCGGAGGAACGTAATCCGCAATAAGGGCACTCGAAACGGAGACGCTTCCAAACCATTGGTAGTCTTCTACATGATGGGCAACGAACTCCGCGCTTAATCTCGTTCGGATTTAGACCTAGTCTCTTAAAAACATCTGGCTTCCAGGGTGTGTGCCTACTAGCAACAAATTTCGCTAGATTACGAGTTTGGCTTAATGAAAGGTACTCTTTTTTGTAATGCTGATCGATTTCTCTAAGTTTAGATGAGAGTTTACTGAGCGGGATGACTTTTTGTTGGTAAATGGAGTTTTCCGGAGCTTCTTAGTAGGCTCGGGGATTGGTCATCACAACGAGGGTCTCAATCGGGGGAAAGAATTGTCCCTCGGCTTCTAACCATAATTCTAGTTGTAATTTTTGTTCCTCGACTTGCAAGACGGGGTCGTCATACACATTGATCTCTTCCTTACCAGCGACGAGTTTTCGTTGGATAATTTGATTGAATCCTTCATTGAAAGTTAAGTGGCCGGTATAGTCTTTGGCTTCGATGATGAGGTCGTACCTTGGCGTCCACAAGACTGAATCCATTTGAAAACCTATTTGATCGTTTTCAAGCCTGACATGGTGGGTCGTGAAATGAGGGAATTGTACTTTCTTTAGAGGATAATCGAGGGCGCGTTCCCCAAAGTAGCCGGACCTTTCTTGATAGAGAGGTTTCTCAATTTTCTGTTGCGAGGCTCTCCCTACAAGAGATTCGAGCTGTAAGTGATATGGAGAATGTGAATGATTTTTTATAATCAAAAGCATCAGTCCTTTCTAATCTTATATTTTATGAATTTTTTCAAAAAAATCAAGTTGAAAAAAAGGCGTCCGCGGACGCCTTTTCTGCAGTTTTTTGTAATTTATAAGCAGGTTTTTGAATTTTATCTGCATGTTTTTTAAATTTATCCGCAGGTTTTTCCGAAATACACGCAGGTTTTTAAAAAATATCAACAGGTTTTCGAGCTGATTTAAATAAATCCACAAAATCCTCAACCATAACACTCGCTGTTGGAAGCTTACCTGCACCGGGACCTTGAAAGACGAGCTCACCGACTAAGTCGCCAGTCACGACAATGGCATTATCGACGCCCTCGATTGGATAAAGCTTATGGCTTTCAGTTAACGATATCGGACGGACGTCGGCGTGAATACCGTCGCCGTCAATAACTAACCTTCCGATATGCTTGATACGTCCATTTGCCTGGGCCAAATCGTAAGCCGTAATATGGCTTATGCCTTTTCGGTACACTTCATCCCAATCAACTTTTTGCCCAGACAATAGTTCAGCTAAAATAACCACTTTAAAAAGGGCATCGAAGCCTTCGATGTCATTCGTGGGATCTGCTTCAGCGTATCCGAGTCGCTGAGCTTCAGACAGAGCCTGGTCAAACGAAACTTGTTCCTCTCTCATTTTCGTCAAAATATAATTCGACGTTCCGTTCAAAATGGCCTCGATTTTCACAATTTGATTCATTCGAAGCAAGTTGCAGAGAGCACCGATAATCGGGACACCTCCTGCGACGGTTGCTTCAAAACGTACATTAACACCGCGTTCTTCGGCTCGCTGTTTAAGCTCCAAGCCTCTGTATGCGAACAATTCTTTATTAGCCGTCACTACATGTAAACCAGCATCAATAGCTTTCGATAAATAAGTATAACCTGGCTCCACACCAACAATGGCCTCAAACACCGCATCTAAATCTGACAGCCTTAAAATATCATCAAAGTCATCTGTCACCAGTACGTCGCTCGGAATGGTGCGCTCCTTGCTGCAGTCTTTCACTAAAACAGCTGCAACTTCAACAGGGCGACCCAGTACCTTTTCTAACCGTTCCTGTTGCTCGGAAATGATCTCATATATGCCACTTCCGACGGTTCCAAAACCTAAGATAGCGACCTTAACAGAATCCATTAGGCCTTCACGTATTCCTGCTTCGAAGTTTCGCCTGTTGCGGTCTCGATAGCTTGCTCTAAGTCTTCTAGTAAATCGTCAATATGCTCAATTCCAACCGATAAGCGGATTAAGTCTTCGGTTACGCCTGTCGTTTTAATTTCCTCTTCACTCAACTGCTGATGCGTCGTGCTTGCCGGGTGAATAATTAAGCTTTTCGCATCGCCGACGTTGGCTAGGTGTGACCATAATTCAACGTTGTTTATGACATCAGAACCTGCTTCTCGCCCGCCTTTGATTCCAAAAACGACGACGGACCCTGCTCCTTTTGGTAAATATTTTCCAATTAAACCCTTCGATTCGTGCTCTTCTTGCTCGGGATAAAGCACCCATTCTACGCCCGGATGTGACTCTAAATACTCTACGACTTGCCTGGCGTTTGCCACATGTTCTTTCATTCGAACGTGCAATGTTTCGATTCCTAAGGCAATTTGGAAGGCATTGTAAGGACTTAGTGCCGCGCCAGTATCACGCAACAGCTGTACACGAGCTTTCGTAATAAAAGCCGCTTCTGGTAAAGCTTCCGCATACACGATGCCATGGTAGCTTGGGTCAGGTTGTGTGAATCCAGGGAATTTTTCAGAGTTCCAGTCAAAATGGCCACCGTCTACAATGATGCCGCCGAGCGTCGTTCCATTACCGCCTAGCCATTTCGTTGCGGAATGTACAACGATATCTGCGCCAAAGTCGATAGGTCTGCATAAGTAAGGAGTCGCAAAAGTATTATCGACAATTAGCGGTACCCCTGCATCATGCGCAATGTCCGCGACTTTTTCAATATCTAACACCGTTAACCCGGGGTTACCAATCGTTTCAGCAAAAATGGCCTTCGTCTTCGATGTGATCGCCTTGCGGAAATTTTCAGGGTCCTTAGGGTCAACAAAATGTGTTTGGATTCCATGCTTCGGAAGGGTTGTTGAAAATAAGTTGTAAGTGCCGCCGTAAAGAGATGAAGCTGACACAATCTCATCTCCAGCTTCAGCTACATTAAAGATCGCTGTCGAAATGGCCGCCATTCCACTTGCCAGTGCTAACGCTCCTACTCCACCTTCAAGCTGAGCTACGCGCTCTTCTAACGCACCTACTGTCGGATTTCCGATTCGAGTATAGATAAATCCTTGCTCTTTTAGCGCGAACAAATCAGCCGCATGATCAGTATTGTTGAACTTATAGGAGTTTGTTTGATAAATCGGCAATGCACGCGCGCCCGTTGCCGGATCTGCCTCCAAACCACCATGAATGCCTACTGTCTCTAATCGATAATTTTTCTCTGTCATTAAAAATCGCTCCCTTTTTGTTTATTTAAACGGCTTTTGCCGTCAATGATGATAATTTGTCTTGAATAAACGGCCCCCATTTTTCGAATTCAACTAAAAACCCGTCGTGGCCAAAAATGGTCTCAACCTCTAAAAACTCGGCGTAACCACCCGTTTCCTGAACGTCAATCACAAATCGTTTCATTTCACTAGACGGATAAAGCAAATCTTTTTTAAATCCTAAAGCAAAAATCGGCACCTTATATTGTTGAATCGCTTGTTGATAGCCGCCTCTGCCTCTACCGATGTCGTGACCATTCATCACATCTAACAACGTGGTATAACTATATGGATTAAAGCGTTTGGCGAGTTTTTCCCCTTGGTGATCCAAGTAGGACGCCACATCATACTCACCATCCACTTCACCGCGCGCAAATCGTTTACTAAATAAATCATCTGACCGATACGTAATCATGCCGATCATCCTTGCGAGACTAAGACCTTGTGTTGCTTCACCACTTTGCTTTAAATCCTGCTCTATTGCCTGTTTGGCGATATGGTTAAACGCAATTGCGTAATCGCTAAACTGAGGCGTTACCGCTATTGGAAAAATGGCGTCCATAAAGTCGGGATAGATCAAGCCCCACTCTAGAACTTGCATGCCTCCAAGCGATCCACCGATTACTGCTTTCACATGATGGATTCCTAAAATGTTTAAAGCGACAAATTGAACTTCGACCAAATCACGGACGGTTAACTTCTCAAAATTTAATGATTCAGGCTCCGATGATCCATCACAGCCTCCTAACACATTAAACGTCAACACCTGATAATACCGAGTATCAATGTATTTTCCCTCACCGATTAACCCATGCCACCAGCCAGGCTCATCATCTTGCCCAACCGTATATTGATTACCTGTTAACGCATGGCAAACCAAGATGACAGGTGCCGTTTTCGGGCCAACTCTTTCATATGCTAATTGAATTTCATCAACCGATTCACCGGTTTCTAGATTAAAATTGGGAATCGTAACGCTTTTCGTTTCGTACGAGATGGTCCCCATAGCCATCCCTCCTTTCAACCTTTGTTGAACATAAAAAATGCCCCTCTGCTTTGAGCAGAGAGGCATTTATACTTATATTATCGTAATATCCTCTCTCATCTCTCAAAGCAATCTTTTGCTTTGCAGGAATTAGCACCTTTCAAACCGATGTTTGAAGGTTGCCGGGCGTCAACGGGCCAGTCCCTCAGCCACTCTAGATAAGAGTTTTAAATGCTATTAAATTTTAGATTAATTGATATACTAGCACGGTCTAATGAACGTGTCAACTAAGTATATAATATAAATTTTATGATGAGCGATGGAGAATATGCATTAAATATATCTTCCGTAATCCGGTTTGGCTAACTCATCGAAGTTTTGTGCCAGCCTTCTTAAATGGTTGGTCAGCTCATCACCATGCATCGGGAGCCCATGCCCAGTTATGGCCACGGAAGGCTCTAGTGAAGCCAACTTTTGAACCGACTGTTTTGCCGCTTCCCAATCCGTCGTTAAGTAACGTGGTGGGCCGCTGATCTCTTGGTTTTGGTTCATCACATCCCACAAATTTTCCTGTTTAACGGTGACAAACGCATCTCCAACAATCAAAGCCCCATCTTCGTCTCTAAAAAATGACACGTGTCCTGGCGTATGACCTGGGGTGTGAACCCAGTGAAAACCATCCATATAAGGCACTTTTCCGTTAGAAGGTAACGCCTCCACGTGGTCGCCTAAATCAACTGGTTCATTGGGGAAAAATGGTGACATTTTGGCCACTAAACCACCCTCAACAGATGCATCAGGCTTGGGGTACTGTGCCTTCCCTGTCAGATAAGGTAACTCTAAAGAATGTGCATAAACCGGAATGTTCCAATGTTCAACGAGTTCAATAATCGCTCCAACGTGATCGAAATGCCCATGAGTTAAAACAATCGCTTTCGGTCTGCTTCCCTCACCGAACCGCTCCTCGATGAGTTTTATAATATCATCTGACGAATTCGGCATCCCCGCATCTACTAACACAAAGTCACCTGTATCCTGATTTCCGACTAATAGAATATTGACGATTTGAATCGTATGACAATACACATCAGGCAAAACTTCAAACCCTACTCCACTATTGACGGATGTGGCAGGAATAAATTTATAATCCTCGCCATAATTCATCTCTTGATCCATACGCGCACCTCCTTTTTCCCCTAGTATGACAAAAAAAGCTGCCACCATACATGGTGAACAGCTAATTCCAAAACTGAAAAAGGAGCCTGGTAATTTTTCTAATACCTAACAGAATGACATCAATAAACGAAAAGATAACGTCTACAATCCAGTAATCACGCGCTTCTTTCCGTTCTTTTTTCTTACGCTTTTTCAATTTCTACACCCCAACGTCTTTTCTTATTTCCATTTTACACCAAGGGGCGTTTTAGTCAATTGTATGTAAACAGGGTGCTGGAGGCTAACACCCTGCCCACAGTTATACTAGCCGTAGGTTTGAAAGAATCGTTCCATAGCTTCCAACATTCTGCAAACGAAAAGAGAGAGATTGGTCACCTATACACCTAACTACAGGTAATATATAACTGCTTGTTTTATTATATTTAATTTAACAGAGTCAAACCGTGTCACTGTCTCTTGATTAATAAAATTGTACGAATTACCATGAGCCAATCCATTGACGGAATAACTCTATAATCATTATTGTTATATATAGAAGTTATAAAAGGAGGATATGAAATGGCTTTCGTCATAACTAGCCCTTGCGAAACAGAAAAAGCAGGTGAATGCGTTGAAGTTTGTCCAGTTGACTGTATTGAAGAAGGCGAAAATAAATTCCACATAGATCCAGATATATGTATTAATTGCGGTGCATGTGTATCCGTTTGCCCGGTTGCGGCCATCGTGGAAGATTTTGAACTCATGCCAGAAGAAGAAAAATACTTAAAACAAGCAGAAGAATTTTTCGGAAATAAGTAAAGAGGAACGGCACAGGTTAGACCTGTGCCGTTTTTTGTCATTGAGGTTTACTCTCGATTATAGTCATTTTACTCTCAATTTCATACCTTTTATTCTCGAACTCATGCTCTTTACTCTCGATTACAACCACGTTACTCTCGAACAAAAGCCCTTTACTCTCGATTGCAACCACGTTACTCTCGAACCCCTACTAAAATATCCAAATCCACCGTAATCTCATTCAGTTCTACATCTAGATCCTCTTCCACATTCCAAGTTAGAGGTGTCATTTTGACTAGTGATGTGACTAAGTCTTGATTTAAAGGCATTTGGTATGTCACACGCTTCCGGTCAACTAACTTCATATTTGATTCAAACAACTCAACTGTATCCTGATTATCATAAGGCTCATCGCCATAAACAGCTTCCCTCAATTCCTTCAAATAACCCGAATTTGGAATCACCTTAATTAAACGACCTTCAGGTGATAAAATCCGTTTGAACTCATCATATCTTGCTGGAGATAGAAAGTTCAGCGCCGTATCGAACGCAGAACCTTTAAATGGTGTCTGCGCTAAATCCCCAACACACCAAACCGTATCTAAATGGTTCTTAGCCGCTGTCATGACACCCTCTTTCGAAATATCTAACCCAACCCCTGTTAATGGATTCGGTACACGCTGTCTGATATGAGCAAGGTGTGACCCTTCCCCACAACCAAGGTCCACTAAGTGATGAGACCCCTCAACTAATTCAGCTATTTCTTTATGTACGGGTGAATACATTCCACTTTCAATAATGTGATGACGAGCTTCAAATAGCGTTTTATCATACTTCGTTTTGACAGGTTGCATCATAAAATTAACGTAACCTTTTTTAGCGATATCAAATGAATGGTTGTTTCCACACACATATCGGTTCTCCTCAACGCTCATGGCTTCCTGACAGATCGGACACTGAAATAACCATTCATGTTTTTTCATATATGCTTTGAATTGATCAATCTTCTTCATTTAACTTCAACCTTTCAAAAAGTCCACATAAAAAGGGTAAAAATACCACATAAAAAACCAAAACTGTAACGTTCGACATTATTCGATACACATAAACTTCAAAAAAGCTCACAAATTCTAAAAAAGCTTCAACGTTATGATAGCAAAAATTTTTCAATTTCAATACTCATAGGTTGTTTTATTAATTTTGCCAACCCTTTACCATTCGCCTTTTCCAATAAATAGATTTTGAATAGTTTATAAGTACCATTGAACGAATAGGAGGTCATTTATGAGTAAAGATTGGAAAGACCTTTTTAATAAAGCTATACGACTACACGATCAAGCGATTGAAGGAGATGATCAGTCAGTTACGAAAGCCCATCAATTATTAAAAGACATTCGCGTTCAACAGCCCAACAACTCACTAATCGAAGCCTATTATGGCAGTACTATTGCTCTACTAGGACGTAATGAAGATCTCGATCCTATTCAACGAATTGAATACGCAGAAGAAGGTTTAGATATTTTAGATAAGATCGTAGCCCAAAGTCCTGACAATGAAGATATTCGCACCATTAGGGGCTATGTCTGCTTTAAGATCCCTGAAGATATTTTTGGTCGTACCGAAACGGCCATAAACGATTTTCAATATCTTATTAACGAATATGAAAAAAATAACATCCAACTGAAAAGAGGATTTTATGAAAAATTATTGCTAGACCTAGGATTTGCTTATCAAAACATTGGTAAAAACAAAAAAGCCTTGAAATCTTGGAAAAAGCTATTAGAAAGCTCTATTGAATCTGAGAAATACCAACAACTACTTCAGGATGAGGGAGTTGATTTGAGTCAATTATAAAGGAGGTCAAACGTATGGGACAAAACTATCAAGATATCTGGAAACAATACGTTCCAAGTGAAGTCAATGAATCTATTCAGAAGAACTCTGAAATGTGGAAACAAGAAGGCGACACTTGGGAAGCCACGTTTGATGAAGCCAAAAAGCTACATGAAAAAGCAGTTGCTGGTGATGAAAAAGCTGTAAAAGAAGTTTTTAAACTTCTAAAAGACATCAAACAAAAAGCACCTTCAGACCACTTAATTGAAGCTTATTATGGCAGTGTCGTCGCGCTACTCGGGCGTGACGCAGCTGATACAAAGGATCGTTTTCGACTAGTTAGAAAAGGAATGAAAATCCTCGATGATGTTGTCAAAAAGGAACCTGAGCACTCTGAAATTAGAATGCTAAGAGGTTATGTAAGCTACAACATTCCTGAAATGTACTTTCAACGAACATCAACAGCCGTGGAAGACTTCGAGTATTTAATTAATCAATACGAATCCAACCCTGAGGTATTCTCTCAGGATATGTATTGGCAACTACTCTATGATCTCGGAATAGCGTACAAACGAACTGAGAAACAAGATCAGGCACAACAAGTCTTTACAAAACTAAGCAATCTTAACCCAAATGAGGAGATTCGTACGTTGTTGAGTCACGAAGGAATAGACGATTCCCCAGCCAAAGAAGTGGACTCCACACCAACCTTTGAGAGCAATGAAGAACCAGAAGAACTAATAGAATTCCCTCAAACAAAACGGGAAAAAAGCAGAAGACGGTCGAGGCGTTCACGATGACGTATACCTTGAATGAACATGAGTTAGATCTATATTTGCAAGCATTATCCGGTGATCAGCAGGTAGCTAACCAAGCATACGAATACTTTCAAAAAGCTTACTCAGAAAATCCGGCTAATTTGGATTACAAAATTCATTACGCTGATTGTCTCTCTTTACAATCTAAATTCTCTGATGACGCTTCAGATATGATTGGAAAAGCGATCGAAGCAATGAAATTATTCGATAGTGTTGTGAATTCTAAGCCTTATCATATTAAATATCGATACTTGAGAGGTTACCACGCACTTCGCTTACCAGAGCATTTTTTCCACCGAACAACGACGGCTATTGTTGATCTTGAATATTTAATTGAACGTTACGAACAAGATTCTAGTATTTTTTCAAATGAAATCTATTATCAGCTTTTATACGACTTAGGGTTGGCTAATTTAGTTATGGAAGATTCAGAAGAAGCTCAAGAAGTATGGGATAAGCTAATCACTTTAGACCCGCCACAACGATTTATAACATTAATGGAAAGCCACGAACCGAAACAGACTTACAATTATCAACTGATGGATTACACAGCTCCAATGAAAGATGAAGCTAAACGGTTGCACTACCTTGGAGCTAAAGGAAATGCACAAGCCGTCCAGTTAGCCTATGACTTATGGAAGCGTGAGTTTCAAAGCAACCCTAATGACCCGGTAACTCAAGCATATTTCGGAAGCTGCAAAGCCTTATTAGCCAGAGATAAAAGCAAGCCGAAAGAGCAATTTGGTGAAGCCATGGAAGGATACATGGAAATTAAAAAAGCTCTAGAAAAGGACCCTAACAATGTTGAAGCTCTCATGTTAAGGGCTTTTCTAATTAATGGTTTCCCAAAAGCCTTTTTAGACTTTAAAGATCAGGCCATTCAGGATTTTGAAAAAGTTAAGTCAGCCTACCAAAAAGATTCTTCTATTTTTTCAAAAGAAACTTACCACGAGATTTTATACCAATTGGGCTTAGCTTATGAAAAACATGAGAAAGGCTGGATGGCTAAATTGATTTGGGGAGACCTGTTAAGAGATAACCCTGATTTAGATTACGAGATTTTATTACTAGAGAGGGTGTATTAATTGAATTCACTATTTGAAAAACGACTTAAGCGGATCTCTAAACCAGAACCGCTTATTAAATACTTTTCAAGTGATACTGAATTCCCTGATGGAATGCCACTTGAGAAGCTCGAGGCTTTTCAAGAAGAGTCTCTAATAGAAATCACAAAACGCGCCTATGACCATTGTGAATTTTATCGAAACAAAATGGATCAGCTTCAAGTTAGCCCTGAAGATATTCAGGAGCTTAAAGATCTGAACAAGCTGCCATTAATGACGAAAGACGAACTAAGAGGCAACCCTTGGGCGCTATTAGCTTGTGACAAAGCAGATATCTCGCTCGTTCAAGTATCAACCGGAACGACCGGCGGCGAAGAGATTTATATGATGTATACCTGGGAGGATTACTATTTGCATGAATTGTCTCCAGGGTATCCAAAGCTCTTCCCAATTAAAAAAGGAGATATTTGTATTAATTCGTTACCTTATGAAATGAGTTCAGCTGGCCTCGCCTTTCACAAAACATTTTTAGAAGGCTGTGAAGCGACGGTTGTCCCAACTGGAAAAGGGGGCGCATACTCGACATCAGATAAAACCGTGAGAATGATTAGAGACTTACAACCAACCATCGTCATCACAACGCCATCTTGGGCCATTCAGTTGGCAGAGTCAGCTGATCAAATGCAGTTTGACCTTAAGTCATTACCGCTTAAAGCTGTATGGCTAACTGGAGAAGGTTGTTCACCAGCCTTTCGAGAACGCATTGAAGAACTTTGGGGAACACAAGCCCATTTCTACTATGGTTCACTAGAGTGTGGCGGATTAGGTGTTGAATGCGAAGAGCATAATGGCTACCACCTTCCAATGGGCCATGCCATTATTGAAATTGTTGAACCGGATACAGGTGACGTATTGGAGCCCGGTGAGGTCGGCGAAATCGTCGTAACATCTACGGTTCGTTATGACTCACCTATGATTCGATACCGCACAAAGGACTTAGGCTATATTGACCCCGATGTATGTGATTGTGGATGCGAGCTTCCAAGATTACATCTTCGAGGCCGCCTAGTGGATCAAATCGACTTTCAAGGCGAATCGTACTCCCCTATTTATTTAGAAGAAATGCTGATGCGTTTACCTGAAGTTGGGAATTGGTTTGAATTTGTCGTTCGACCTCAGGCTGATGTCATTAAGATCCGCTGTGAGCTAAACGATGGCGTTGAAGCGTCTGAGTCACTAAAAGAAGCTTTGGCTTCAAAGTTGGAATTCGACTTAGGAATTCCTTTTCAATTTGAATTTGTCGATCAAATGCCGAGGTCAACTGGAAAAACCGTACGCGTCGTACACGAGGAGGATTAACATGATCATTGATGCACATGCCCATTTATCGCCGACTGACTACGGAAGTATTGATTTATACGTTAAGCACTTAGAAGTTGCCGGGATTGGCCATGGTGTCGTTGTACCAGGGGGTATGCTAGATGTCCGAAAACTGACCGATTATATTATCGGAAAAGAAAAACCATCTAAAGAACCGCCTAACAATCAATATTTAAAAGAAGCCATCACTCAGCACCCAGATAAGTTAACGCCTTTTTATTGTGTCAATCCGCGCGAAGCTCAGTCAGTTGAAGAATTTGAAAAAGCCATAAATGACGGGTTTAAAGGCTTAAAACTCTCACCAATGTCGCACCAGTTCTCATTTGCCAGCCAAACAGTTAAAGAACTTGCAGAATTATGCGGGCAGTACAATGTGCCACTTTATACACACACTGTCTTCAACCCAGGCGCTTCAACGAAACGCTTAATCTCACTGGCTGAAGAATTTAAAAACACGAATTTTATTTTAGGGCACATGGGATTTGGTCCTGCTGATACTGAAGGTGTCGAAGCAGCTTTAAAAATGGATCACTTCTTCTTAGAAACTTCACAAGGAAGCCACTTACACATTCAAGAAACACTTAAAAAAATCGGCGCAAGCAAGATCATTTTCGGTTCAGAATTCCCACTGTCTCATCCAAAGCTCGAGTTACAAAATATATTATTGCTCGACGCCACTGATGACGAACTTGATCTGATGTTGGGCCAAAACATCCAAAACCTTTTAGGCCTCCAATTTTAGTAGGTGATGGCATATGAATTCTTCTAACCTAAAAAAATTAAATTGTGTAATCCAGCATGCCAGAAAGTCGCCTTTTTATAAACAGCGGCTTCCTACTCAACCATTAACGACGATTCAAGAACTAAAAGACATACCCTTAACAACGAAAGAAGACTTAAGGCAACATTCGCCTAATGGTTTGCGTTGCGTCCCAAACGAGGACCTTTACCAATATCACGAGTCATCAGGTACAACAGGTAACCCTGTATCGTCCTGGTTTACAAAAGAGGACGTCTACCATAACGCCAAACAAATCGCTTCATGCGGTATTCAGTTTCATGATAAAGATATCGTACTCATCCGCTTCCCCTACGCCCTATCCGCCGCAGCTCATATGATTCATGAAGCCGTTCAATTAAAAGGGGCTTGCGTCATTCCCGCAAGTGGCAGAACAACATCAACACCATTTACTAAAATTGTAGATTTAATGAAAAAGCTCGATGTGACCGTGCTATCTTGTTTATCTTTACAAACCATCATGATTGCTGAAACGGCCGAAATTCTTGGCCTTAATCCTAAAGATGACTTTCCCCATCTACGAGCAATTTGTACAGCAGGTGAGACACTCTCTCCTGCTAGAAGGCAACTCATTCAAGAGATTTGGGGCATTCCTGTCTATGAATTTTACGGGATGACGGAGATCGGAACATCGATGATTGATTGTAAATACCAAAACGCCCATGTGCTCGACGATGATTTCATAGTGGAAATTTTAGATGATTCGCTTACCGAAGACGTACAGCCAAACGAATTTGGTCACCTCGTCATTACGACGCTGAAAAAAGATGCAACACCTATGATCCGTTATCATACAGGCGATCGGGCCAGGTTACGGGATGACACCTGTCTTTGCGGCAGAAAACAAATGATTGAAATTAGAGGAAGAAGTGACGATACGCTACTCATCGATCATAAAAAAATAGACATCTGGGACATCGAAGAAATCATATCCTACCTCCCATGCAGACGTTTTTGGCGTGCTGGAGTTGACCAACAAAAATTGAAGATCATTATCGAAAAAGAACAAGAAACAGACCATGTATCCCCCACATTCCAGTGTCTACTCGAGGCTAAGTTCGACATCCCAATGCAGATCGAACTCGTTCCTACTGGCACCATCTATAACCGAGAAAAATTAATTTCGAATGGACTCAATACCAAACCGAAGTACTTTTACTCGGGTGATGAGTTGAATGTTAGATAGTATTGGCCTGTTTATAATATGGTCATGAAGAACGGTACAGACAAGTAAACGGGCCATCTTAATTGACCATAAACTATTAAATAGAAGTTTTACTGAAAGGAGTGTTTTCAGTGTCAGAATTACAGCGAGAAGTGTTCTTCGACGGAAGAGTTGTTCCTGCTTCTAGACAAGACATTTGGGGGTTAGTTCACAACTCCAAAATCACAAAAATTATTGTTAGCCCTGAACAGCGACAAGAAGATCACTTCCCTCAAAAGACTGAATTGGTAACTGAAGTTAAACACAAAGATGATTTAAACCAAGTTCCTTCTGGTGAGTACGTATTTTCATCAGATCAATCCTTGCTGGAAGAAGCTAAAGAACAAGGGTATCAAACATGCGTTTACATGGAAGTGAACGATAAGGAAGCCCTCGAACAATCTTGGAAAGATGCGATTAAATTTGATTATGCTGCTGTTGACTTTGATCTTCCAACCAATATTCCATTAGAACTAATTATCGCTAAACTTCAAGAACGAAACACCGTTTTATTAAGAAAATCATTATCATTTAACGATGTTGAGCTTGCGCTAGGTTGCTTAGAAACAGGTAGTGATGGGGTCATGTTTTCATCCGATAACTTACAAGAGGTCATGAAGCTTGTCGACTTTTTGTCGCAAGAGATGGTGGATCAACTTGAGCTTCATCCACTCAAAGTGACTGAAGTTACACACGTTGGCATGGGTGTTCGAGGCTGTATTGATACGACTGACATTATGACCCAAGATGAAGGAATGCTTGTGGGATCAACTTCAAGTGGTGGCATATTTGTTTGCTCAGAAACTCATTACTTGCCATATATGAATTTAAGACCATTTCGCGTAAACGCCGGCGCCATCCATTCCTACGTCTGGATGCCTAATGATACGTCCGAATATATTTCAGACTTAGCCGTGGGAAGTAAAGTCCTATGCGTCAACACGAAAGGCGAAACGCGAGAACTGACAGTTGGTCGAATCAAAAAAGAAGTGCGCCCACTCCTGCTAATTAAAGGTGAAGTAGAAGGAACAGAATTAAATGTGATTGTTCAAGATGATTGGCACATCCGGGTGATGGGCGCAGATGGCAAACCGCGAAACGCCAATAAAGTTAAACCCGGTGATGAGTTACTTGCATATGTATGCGAACCAGGCCGACATGTTGGAATTAAAGTCAATGAAACCATTACCGAAGTTTAAAAATGATTGGAGGGTTAATCATTGAAAGGAAAAGATATACGACTTAATCGCTTGTATAAACATTCGGATAAATTACTGATCGTCGCTATGGACCATGGGATTACAATGGGACCTATTGAAGGCATCGTCGATGTAAAACAGGCCGCGAGCCATGTGTTTGACGGCTACGCAGATGCAGTAGTTGTTCACAAAGGATTAGTAAGGAACATTACTGAGTTGAATTCCAAAACCCCTGGTGAATTGATCGTTCACCTGTCTGCATCGACAAACTTAAATCAACAATCAAATCGCAAAGAATTAGTATCATCAGTTGAACACGCTATTAAATTAGGTTCTTCTGCTATCTCCGTGCACGTCAATTTAGGAAATGAGCATGAAGGTCATATGCTTCAGCACTTAGGATTAGTCGCTGAGCAGTGTGAACAATGGGGAATGCCTCTGATGGCTATGATGTACGTTAGAGATGGCGATCCAAATCATGAATTTGATTCAGAAAAAGTGAAACACGCCGCACGCATTGCTGAGGAGCTAGGAGCTGACATTGTAAAAGTTAACTATACTGGAGACTTAGAAAGTTTCAAAGACGTAACAAACGCTGTTCAAATCCCTGTTGTCATCGCAGGAGGTGAGAAAGTTGATTCAGTGAAGGAACTCCTCACCATGGTCGCAGATGCCATGCAAGCAGGTGCAGGCGGCGTGTCCATCGGCCGTAACATTTACCAAGATAAAAACCCTACGTTAATCGCTAAACAAATCCGCTACGTCATGGACCACAACTTAACAAGCGATGAAATTCAAAGCTTTTTAGACAAAGGGAACTTAGCCCTTTAAAGCATACGAAAGTTGGTGATGATGGTTGTCCGTTTTGCAATCAGACTTTATTCAAGCTAAACGATTGCACGATCAAGGGGTAGACGGTAACAAACAAGCAGTTGAAGATGCCTACCAAATGTTAAAGAGACTACAACAATCTAACCCTCACGATCCACTCATCAAAGCTTATTATGGAAGTATTATAACGCTAGTTGGCAGAGACGCCAGTAACAACAAAGAACGAATCCGAGTAGCCAACGAAGGCTTAAAAGTATTAGACCAAGTTGTCCAACAATATCCTAACCATACTGACGTAAGGTTCTTAAGTGCTTACGTCAACAGTCGTATACCTGAAAAATATTTTAAACGTACTGAAAAAGCAATCGAAGACCTTGAACATTTATTGCACCTTTACGAAAAGGATCGCAGTATCTTTTCAGAAGATCAATATGAAGACATTTTATACGAATTAAGTTCCGCTTATAAACGGAACAAACAATCCAAACAGGCCAAATCGATAAAAGAACAGCTGTTAAACCGAAACCCTGATTACGAGAAGCTTAGAAAAAAACGAAAAAAGGAGGGATAACATGTATCATCAATACTCCGGACATGGACAGTCGAGTGGCGCTAATTCTTATATGAATTATATCCCACCTCAATATGCCCAATATATGAATGGTCACGCTAGTCCAAGTTACAATAATACCAACGCATATACGAATTATAACCCTTATTTATATATGCAACCAACTGCAGGTTACAACCCGTATATGCACATGGACCCTACGTTAATGAATACCAATAAGAAGAATAAAAGCAAAACGAAACAGGAAAAAGAAATTGTAGAAGAAATTTTATCCACTGATCATGATTCACAACCCTAAGAACCAGAATCCACAACCTTCAAACCGATAAAACAACTTGGCTAATATAATATATTAGACTGTTTAACAACATGTGACGCTACCGAACAGAATTCGGTAGCGTCTTTTTTCTTAAATCATTTGATTCATGTAAGTTCTTGAGATTACCCTATAGATGAGGTGATATCCATGCTAAAGAAATTAAGTTTACGTACAACGTCCCATGACGACATGATCGACCTTACACATGAGGTTCAACAATTTATCCAAGAGCAAAAAGTTCAAAGCGGCATTGCACTCGTCTACAGCCCACATACGACCGCAGGCATCACCATTAACGAAAATGCAGACCCTGATGTCAAAACTGATATGATCAGACGTTTTGATGAGGTTTATCCTTGGGACCATCAGCTCGACCGACATATGGAAGGCAATACAGCCGCTCACTTAAAAACGAGCACGGTTAACCCGTCCCAACAAATCATCATCGATCAAGGCAAACTCGTCCTCGGCACATGGCAAGGCATTTACTTTTGCGAGTTTGACGGACCTCGGAATCGCAATTATTACATTAAACTGATGGAAGGTTAAGAAAAGCTGCCCAGATAACACACTGGGCAGCTTTATTATTCTAATTCTGAAATTTTCTCTAATGCTTCTCCTTCTCCATCAGCAGGTGCGACAATTATCCCGCCTTGCTCTAAATAAAGGACAAATTCTTGGAAATTATTTTCTAAATGAATGTAGCCCGGCATTGTAGAATCACCTATGGAGCCATCTTCAGAATAACGAAGAATTCCACCATTACTAGACCCGCGATAGTCTACCCAAGCATCGAGTTCTGCCTCGGGTATATCAATACTTTCACCTTGTACTTGGAAAGTACCAACATAACTGCCGCCACCAGCTAGGCTACGATCCAATTCGCCATTGATTTCAACTGTTACCGTTTCTTGCGCCTCTGACTCTTCTATAAGCAAACCTTCATACGTATAATTAATACTTTTCGGTGTTGAATACCAAATTGTAAAAGCAAAAAAGCCTAACAAGAGCAATGCACCAGTAATAGAGACAATTTTTATGAATAACCGATCTTCGCGCCAATTAACCGCAACATTTTTCTCTTTCATTCGCCCTTCTATAGCTTTATTTAGTAAATAATTAAGGACAACTGCAGTTAGTGTTAAAACCAAGAACTTTTTCGATAATAAATCAAATGTCAAAGGATCAAAATAGCTCAAAATTAAAAACACAACATTCGTTGCTACAAGAAAGACCAACACTAATAAGTCAAAGTCTTGCATTCGGCCTTTATATTTTATTAAATTAGATAACCCAATAACTGCCACAGCTATTAAAAACCAAGCAGAAATCTCTGAAATCGTTAAATCCAATGTATCACCACTTCACTATATAATCTCACTATATTTTAGCATGATATACTGTATTTACAAAAAGGAGGCTTCATATGTATTTAAAACTTGACCCCGAGCAAAAGAAAATAGTGTTAGATCGTATTAAAAGCCACTTTGAAATGGAACGTGGTGAGGAAATCGGTGAGATAGCTGCGGAGAACTTTTTTGAGTTTATAAAAGAAGACATTGGCTCTCTCTTTTATAATGAAGGATTAAAAGCTGCTCGAGAAGTCGTTGATGAAAGAGTGATGAACTTGGACGAAGACATTAGATCCTTAGAACGCCCGATTAAATAACGAAAAGCCAACGTTGTTGTTGGCTTTTTTCGTTAGTCATTAATATTATCGTCATCGTCTTTGTCGTCGCTGTCATCATGTTTATCGCCGTCATTATCGTCACCCCAAGTGTTTTTGTGATGCTTCTTATCCCACTTAGGAACGAAACCATTTTCCTCAAGCTTAGCATAACGCTCTTCTAGGTGGTTCTTGATTTTTTCAGCTTTTTCTTGTGAGAACACTCCGTACTCCACATACTTATCAATGATACTTTTCTCATACTCAAGCGATTCTTGTTGAAGCTGTTGCATTTCTTGCTTTTGTTCATCCGTCAACTCAACATCTTTGTTCATCGATTCAGCCGAAATACCATTCATACCTACGAACATCAACATTGTCAACATTAAACCAATAACCCATTTTTTCATATGCTATCCCTCCTCCTATGACAAGTTTCCCCATTTAAAGTGTTCAGTTTTTACTTTTTTATCCATAAAAAAACAGAAGCAGGTTTCCCCGCTTCTGTTAGTTATTAATGAACACTTGGTCGTTGTTGCTGTTGTTGATTTTGCTGTGCTTGTTGAGCAATCGGCCCCATTGGGTTAGGTTGGTTTTGCTGTTGATTAGTTTGAGTAGCTTGATTAGTCGTTTGTGATTTATTTTGCTGTTGATTCATCATATTCGTAATCATGGGTAAAAAACTTTGAAGCTGACCACCACGACCTGTCATCATGCTGTAAGCCGCAGCACCAATCCCTATTGAGGCAATCATCGGTAACCACTGAATATTTCTCATATTCATTCGCATCACTACACCCCATTTCTTCATGATGATCTCTATTAGTTTGGATTGGGGTGAGATTGATTATGTCTTACAAATTATAACAACTCTTTTAAGTTATGATAAAACTTTTCCAATTCAGGTAAATATGTATGATCTATATCACCGACAAGCTCATTGGCCAGCTCATCATTATGAATATAAAACGCAAGGTTTTTACGATTTTGGGCCTTAAACCAAATGCGTTCATCATGAATGATATCCAGTTGTGCCATCTCTTTAATAGTCTGCCGTGGCGTCTCGGCTGCAATCTCCTTCGCTTCTAAATAAGCATAATTCACTTTACCCGCATGCTCTAAGGCCATTTCAAAATAATGAATGTACCCTGCTATCTCAAGCTCATTTTCCAACAGATCATCACTGTATTCCTCTAATAATAAATAAATTTTCTCAAAGTTTTCAAAGAACTGTCTCCAACGAATCTCCTGACTGTTATCCATTAAAAAAACTCCTTTAATTTTTGCGTTTATGCGCTATGTTTTGTCTTTTATGCGCTGGTTTTTCCAATTTATGCGCTTCGAATTTTGTCGAACGTAACAAAATCCAAAATTTATGCGACCTTTTTAAGTGGTTTATGCGGCCTTTTTGCCCAAAAGATAATCTCTACTGTACGATCATTTATAAAATTACAGAATCATCAATTTATGCGCCGCATTTCACGGTTTATGCGCTACTTTTTCGAATTTATGCGCTTCGAATCTTGTCGAATGTAACAAAATCCAAAATTTATGCGACCTTTTCAGGCTGTTTATGCGGTGTTTATACATAAAAATAACATAGATTGACGTTCTATGTGAAAAAATGTTGCGTGTTCCAGATTCAAATTAATAAAAGGATTTGTCATATTTTAGTGGAATTATAATAGTAAGAGGTGAAAAAGATGAAAAAACGACATGAAATATTATTTAATCAACTTAATACATACCGTGAGGAACTTTTACTTAGTGTTAGTGATGTGACTGAGGAAGAAGCTGATATCATTCCTAAGCAGTTCAACAACAACATTCGCTGGAATTTGGGACACGTTTACATGGATCAATATATGTGGATTA
This sequence comes from Aquisalibacillus elongatus, assembly GCF_003843875.1. Taxonomy (GTDB): domain Bacteria; phylum Bacillota; class Bacilli; order Bacillales; family Alkalibacillaceae; genus Aquisalibacillus; species Aquisalibacillus elongatus. Next base: position 252,876 of record NZ_RKRF01000009.1, read on the forward strand.
AAGTTTTGACAAAAGATGAACTTTACCCCGAAGAGTTCAACCAATGGTTTGGTTTTGGGACAAGCGCTTCAAATTTTGATGAGCAGACACCGTCTTTTGAAGAGTTAAAGCAACTTCTAAACGGACAAATTCAGAAAATCAAGGATTTGTATGGAAATCGATTGGAAGAAGAATTCCCTCCAACTGAAATGGGGATGTTCACGATTGAACAAGTACTCATCAGAACGATCTTTCACGAAGGTATGCATACCCAAGCGATAAATGATTTAAAAAAGTGTATTCGTAAATAAATAGGGTGTGCAAAAAATGGCCTCATTATTAAAAAATCGTTCCTTTACCTCTGTTTGGATGGGGAGCGGTGTCTCGGAACTGGGTGGACAGTTCGGAACGTTTTGTATGTCAATATTAGTATACCAGCTTACAGGATCCACATTAGCTTTAGGGAGCATGTGGATTTTATATTATTTAACATCATTAATTCTTCAGCTCATCATTGGACCATTTATTGATCGGTGGAGTAGAAAATGGGTGATGGTATTAACTCAGTGGTCAAGAGGGCTTATTTTCATCTTGCCGGCATTGGCTTTAGCCATGGGCCAACTTGAAGTTTGGCATTTGTAAGTTGTTCAGTTTTTTATCGGCATTATCACCCCTCTTTATGTACCAGCAAACCAGGCAATTACACCAACCATTGTTCCAAAAGAACAATTACAAACTGCTAACGGTTATTTAGAGAGTACGATAAGAGTTATGACAGTAGTCGCGCCCATTGCAGCTGGGATCGTTGTCCAATATCTAAGTACAGAAATAACGTTAGCCTTAGTTAGTATTCTGCTTATTTTAAGTGGGTTACTTATTTTACGGGTTGAAGAAAATCGGGGACCTAGAGACATTCGCAAACCTTGGATTCAGGAGTTTATAGAAGGTACTTCATACTTCTTCGGACAAAAAATCATATTATGGTTAAGCATTTTTATAGCCTTTGTACAATTTGGAGTAGGAGTCACAATTGTCATCACGATTCCTTATATTACAGAAGTCCTTTCAGGTAGTGAACTTCACTACGGGCTATTTTTAGCAGGTTTTCCATTAGGTTATGTAATCGGATCGGTTTTAATAAATTATATAAAATTAAATAGTCGACGACTGATGATGCTAGGGGCGCTTTTTATCGGGGGATTAACCTTCATTGCTCTAGGCTTTAACCAAAATGTTTGGTTTGCCATCTTTACTGAAAGCATAGGTGGTGTCATGATTGCGATTTTCAGCATCCATAACATAACACTCATACAGCAGGTCGTTCCGAATCAACTAATGGGTAAAATAACCTCGGTAAGAATGTTAATCGTTCGAACAGCCGTCTTAGTCGGACTTTTATTAGGTGGGTTATTAAGCGAATTGTACGGCATTCGCCCGATGTACTTCATGATTGGAACGATTATATGTTTAACTTCATTCATTGGTATATTATTGCCCTATTTTAGCTTTATTGATGAAGAAATTGACGGTGAGCGGCTGGCATCTTAATATTAATACCCACCGAAAAAGTTCGATGGGTATTTTTTAGCACTAAAATAGGGCATTGCCTACTAGTCTTCCTTCCCCTCTTTCCGATCAATCGTACCTTCATGATAACCGTCTGAGACCTGTTCATGCGTTTCCGCAAGACCTTGTTCGATTTGCGAATTCCCTTCATAATCTGAAGGCTCATAATTTTTCTCAGCAACCTTATTTTCTTCTTGCTTCTTTTTCTTCATACTTAACCTCCATTCATACTTTTCCCTTAGTATGAACAGAAATTAAAGGCCTACACTTATGCTTTTTGATCGTCATTCTCCCAATAATAAATTTGAGGCAATCTATAATAAATCCAATATTCCTTTAACATTGAACCACCAACGAATGAGACCATCTGCCAGTCGATTTCCCTAAGCATAGCCATCCTCTCCTTTATAAAAATTTATGTAGGAGGGAGTTTGTACTATTCTTGTTGTGAAATCAACCTATTCGGTAAATTGGTGAACGCATGGCAAAGACCAGAATCATAACATAAATGATGGCTGATGCTAAAAAGATATAATGCACTTCTATGAATTCTCCAAAAACACCAGCAATTAAAAAACCTAGTGGAGCAGCAGATTTCATAATCATTGAAGACGTTCCTGCCACTCTACCCAATAGATGGTTTGGCGTAGATTCTTGTCTAAACGTCAAATAATGAATATTAAAAAATGTCGTTTGAAATCCCAACAAAAACATGCCAAAAGCTAACCAATACCAATTCATTGATAAAAACATAATCAATTGTCCGAAAAAGGCAAAATAAAAAGTCCAAACAAACAACTTACCTCTCGGTGCCCAATCTCGACTTTTTTTCGCAATAAAAGAAGCTATAATGCCTCCAACTGCACTAGCTGAAAAAATAAAACCAAGCTCACCTGAATTAATTTTAAATGAATCTAAAGCGTAAAAGATCAACACAGCTCCGGCAAGTGAGGAGGCGAAGTTCGAAACTAATACCATCAAAGTTGCAATCCACAACTCAGCGGTTCCAACCAATTGATACCAGCCCTCCTTAATATCTAACCAGATGCCTTCTTTATTAAAATGACGTGTTTCCCGTTCTTCATGAGGAATTTTCACTAAACTTGTTAATAATAAAAGCACTAACATTCCTGCCAAAGTAATGTTTAAACCAAATGAATGGTTCATATAAAGAAGAATAAATCCTGCAAAAGCTGGCCCTATAATACTTATAAACGTACTCATAAACGTTAAGGCCGAATTTGCTGTTGTCAGCTGACCTTTAGGCATGATCAAAGGCAAAATAGTATGGTATGCGTTACCAAACGCGTAACTACTTGAATAAAGTACAAACCCTAACATATACAAATGCCAAACCACTAGTTGATCACTCATTAGTAAAACCACTATAGAAGCAATCATCAAAATTTGAACAGATAATGCTCCCATCATTAGTCGCTTTCGGTTCAGTCGATCCACAATTACTCCAATGATAATACCAAGCAGTATATTCGGAATAAACTGAATAGCTCGCATAGCGCTCATAGCAAAAGTCGACTGTGTGAGTTCATATATAATAATCGGAATGGCCAACACAAACACTTGGAAGGTTAAGTTATTAATCGAACTGCCAGTCCATAAAAACAAAAAGCTTTTGTTTTTCCATATTGATGGTTGGGGTTCTGCTTCTGTGCTCACTTTAACTACTTCGCTCATCGTATCTCCCTCTTCTCTTTTCCAAAAAATTGTAGAATTTTTCTAAATTCTATGGTACAAAGAAAAAACAGGAATAAAAAGAACGTATTACCGAAAATTTTCACTTCACCTTTTTACTTATGGGGGAATAAAAGATGATGAAATTAAAACAACATTACTTCACCTTTTTTCAAAATTACGGAGCTGAACCAACGGAAGTTTACTTAGACCAATTAGCTAAGGCTCTTCAGTGTTCAACTCGACATACTAAATCAATTATTAAGCAGATGCAGGCGGAAAACTGGATTCAATGGGATCCCAACCCTGGCCGAGGTAACGCATCAACTTTGACACTTTTAAAAAAGCCCACAGAAATTGAAGAGCAACAAGTTCAAGAGTGGATTAAGCATGGCCAAATATCTAAAGCTCTTAAGTGGATGGAAAAACAAGAGACGTTAGAAGAATCATTCGTTAATTGGTTGGAGAATCACTTTCAATGGACACCATCTACGAAACATAACGAAGGGTTGGACGTATTAAGCTACCCTTACTACTATCCACTTCATTCTCTCGTACCTTGGGAAAGCACAACACGTCACGAAGGTCATATTATTGAGCATATATTTAATTGTTTAGTCAAGTTTGATCAAGAAACACAGACACTTGCTCCAGAATTGGCTCACCACTGGGAGTCTAAAGACAATAGCCGCGTTTGGAGAATTTATTTACGAAAAAGGCTCTTTTTTCATAACGGAAAAGCCATTACATCATCTGAGATTCGTGATAATGTGCGAATTTGGAAAGAAAAACAACTAGCTGCTTGGAAACGCCAGATGATCGAACAAATTCAAGAGATCAATACGCCAACTTCAACATTAATTGAATTTAAACTAGAACAACCCAATCCATTATTTATGCAGTTGTTTACCGGACACAAAGCCAGTATTATTCCTGTTTCGGACTACTTAGAAGAACCAAATAAATTTCGCTATCATCCAATCGGAAGTGGTCCATATTTGATTAAAAGTCACAACCAAGGCCACTTAATCTTAGAAGCCTTTCAAAACTACTTTGGTTATAGACCGCTTTTAGATAAAGTTGAATTGTACAGCATTCCGAAAAAACCAATCTCACCTCAACGTCAAATTCATTATCGAATTGTGAATGAAGATACGTTAAATGTTAATAAGAAGGATTGGTTTCGACCACAACTTGGTGGAACCTTCATAGCTGTTAATCACCAAAAATCAGGGATTCACCAACACCCTGAGTTCAGAAAACATCTATCATATTTATTGGATCGACCAAAACTCTTCAAACATCATCCACACCATGATGTTTGGTTTCCTGATAGTATGTTTGACCCACAAGCTAGGCCCTTAAGACAGCATTCAAACTACGAAGCTGCCAAGAAGTGGTTTAAAGATCAAGGTTTTATAGGTAAAACTCTGACTTTAACATCGACTTGTCTTAAGCATGATGCATATTTTAAGTACGAACTCGAAGTTTTAAAAGAAGTTTTTGAAGAGGTTGGCATTAACCTTGAAACTAGAGTCGTCGATATTTTTGAACTTTCGAAAGAAGAAAATCTGAATCAAACGGACTTAGTCATAGCAGGATTCAGTTTAGGTGATAACCCATTAGTATCATTAATGAATGCATACACTTCTAACACCAGCTTCATTTGTAATACGATCCCTGATGAAGCAAGAACACATCTTAATTCATTATTGGATACTGTATGGAAAAGTTCAGATACTCAATCTGCTTACCAAAACTTAAGAGAGATAGAGGAATTTTTACTTGATGAATACTTCACCATTTTCCTTTATCAAAGGAAAATTCATATTAGTGTAGAAGCAGATGAACGATTACAAGGCATAGAAATTAACTTAAACAACAGATTGAGTTATCATAAGTTATGGTACAAATTTTAAATTAGAGAATAAATGCACTGAAATAGATAATAAAAGTCGGTAATTAGATAATAAAATCTAAATATGGATAATATATCGACAAAATAGATAATAAATCGTTAGGAAGGGATATTACATATGGAACAACACCGCATTGACCCTAATAATGGTCTTGAATTTGGACTATACACGCTAGGCGATCACTTGCCTGAACCGCACACGGGAGAGCGAATTTCTGCTGAACAGCGGATTCATGAAATCATCGAGCTCGCTCAGCTTGCTGAGCAGGCTGGGATTGACTTTTTTAGCGTCGGGGAAAGTCATCAGGATTTTTTCACGACGCAAGCTCACTCAGTGGTGTTGGCAGCGATTGCTCAAGCAACAGAGAAAATTAAAATTTCAAGCTCGTCTACCATCATCAGCACCCTGGATCCTGTGCGTGCATACGAAGATTTTGCAACGCTTGACCTGATTTCCAAAGGCCGTGCTGAGATGGTAGCAGGACGTGCATCGCGTATCGGTAATTTTGAATTGCTTGGCTATAGCCTTAGGGATTACGAGGAATTATTTGAGGAAAAATTTGATCTGTTACTTCAAATCAATGAGAATGAAGTCGTTAATTGGGAAGGGCAATTCCGTGCTCCTCTTCGTAATGCGAGGGTGCTTCCAAGGCCTAAAAACGGATCGATCCCGATCTGGCGGGCGGTAGGTGGAAATCCATCTAGTGCCCGAAAAGCGGGTGCTGCTGGCGTGCCGATGTATTTAGCACACTTAGGAGGCCCAGCCACGGTCTTTAAACGCTCGATTGATACCTATCGTGATGCGCTTGAAAAAAGCGGCTACGATCCTAATGAATTCCCAGTATCAACTGCTGGATTTTTCTATACAGCTGAAACGACACAACAGGCGCAGCGCGAGATTTATCCTCACGTCAATGAGGGAATGAAACGCACGAACGGACAAGGGTTCCCGAAACAACACTTCGCACAGGGCGCTGACCCGCGTGATGTGATGAATATCGGAAGCCCGCAAGAAGTCATTGAAAAAATACTGTATCAGCACGAATTGTTCGGTCACCAACGTTACATTGCGCAAATGGATTTTGGTGGCGTGACGTTTGATAAACTAAAACGCAATATCGAGACGATTGCTACGGAAGTTTTACCAGCCATCCGTAAGTACACGAAGAAAAATTAGGAGGTTAACTGATGAAGATTGTTGCGATCTCCGGCTCTATCGTTGGCTCGAAAACACGAACAGCGATGGATTATACCGTCCAATCTATAACTAAACAATACCCTGATCATGAAGTTACATTAATTGATTTAGCCGATTACGACCTTCAATTCAGTGACGGCCGTAACTACCTCGAATACGAAGGTGATACAGGCTATGTTACCAAAACGATAATGGAAGCTGATGCAATCCTCATTGGAACGCCAATCTTTCAAGCATCGATTCCTGCAACGTTGAAAAATATTTTTGACCTCCTGCCTGTGAATGCTCTCCGCGACAAAGTCGTAGGAATGCTCGCAACAGCAGGGTCACCAAAGCACTTTTTAATCTTAGAAAATCAACTTAAGCCTATTTTAGGATATATGAAAGCTCAAATTGTACAATCCTATGTATTTATTGAGGAAGAAGATTTCGAGCGAAAAGAAATTATTAACCATGATGTGCTATTCCGCATTGATCGGTTAGTGCAAGATACCGTCGTCTTAACCGAGACATATCAACGAATGCGTGAAGAAGAAGCGAAATATGATTTTTAACAGAACAGGTCAGGCTCTCTCATCGTTGCCTGGCCTGTTCTATTCTGCCCCTCTTTTAAAAATTAGCGACGATTATACTATCAAATAATATTTTTAATAGAAATCTTACAATCGTCCACCGTAAATCTCAAAAATTTCATATAATAGAATGTAAGATTTCTCTAAGGAGGGATTTAATGAAACTATATTTAGACCCCGGTCACGGCGGAAGAGACCCTGGCGCAAGTGGTAGTGGTTTAGTAGAGAAGAGTGTTAATTTAGACATTGCCCTTCGAATACGCTCACTGTTAAATCAAACTTATGATAATGTAGAAGTCAAAATGAGCCGTACCAGTGATCAGTATAAAAGTTTAACCCAAAGAACGAATGAAGCTAATTCTTGGGAAGCGGACTTTTATTTATCCATTCACTGTAATGCGTTCAACGGCAGTACCAGGGGTTATGAAGACTATATTCATAGTAGTCTGTCAAACTCTTCACAGACTGCGCAATACCGTGATGTTATTCATGAAGAGATCACCGATGCGATTTCTTTAAGAAATAGAGGAAAGAAAAAAGCTAACTTCCATGTCTTAAGAGAAACAAACATGTCTGCTATGTTAACTGAAAATGGTTTTATTGATAACACTCAGGATGCTAAATTGCTAGAGGATCCTGGATTCCGTCAAAAAGTCGCACAAGGCCACGTCAATGGTTTGGCTAAAGCCTTTGACCTTAAGCCTAAAGAAACCGATGATACTGGTGGTTTGTACAAAATTATTGCTGGTTCCTTCCAAGCTAAAGAAAACGCTGAACGCCGTGTTCAGTTTTTAGAAGACCGAGGCATTGAAGCATTCCCGATGGCTGTTACGATATCAGGTAAGACTTGGTATCGTGTTCAAGCCGGTGCCTTTCAGAGTAGGGAAAATGCTGAAAATCATCTCAATCGTGTCAAATCTGCTGGAATTAAAGATGCCTATATTAAAAACGAACCTAATGAAACCTCTTCACCAGCCCCAAAAGAACCCGACCAACCAGAAGAACCTGATGATACAAATGGATACGCGATTCAGGGCGACACGATGTTGTCACCTGAACTTATGAATCGTTTTGTAAAAGTGTTCAATTCTGATGCCATCGAGATTGCCGAATATTACCTACATTTTGGCGAAAGATACGGCATTCGAGGAGACATCGCTTTTGCCCAAGCCCTTCATGAGACAAATTACTTTAAATTCACTGGAGTTGTGCAACCAGATCAAAACAACTACGCCGGGATTGGTGCTACGAGTGACGAAAACCCAGGTGCGAGCTTTGAATCACCAGAAGAGGGTGTGTTAGCGCACATCCAACACCTTTATGCTTATGCAACTTCACAAGCATTACCGGATGATGCGCCCTTAGTCGACCCGCGCTTTGACTTAGTCACCCGAGGCAGTGCTCCGAGCTGGACTGATTTGAACGGAAAATGGGCTGTGCCAGGTGACAACTATGGTCAATCCATTTTAGATATTTACACACGTATGGTTGATTTTGCGATAGAGACATTAGAGAACACAAAAGATCAAATTACGTAAAAAGAACTGAGAGCTCATCTCAGTTCTTTAACTATTTATTCTGGAATGTATGGTAAATCCCCATCCTCCGGGATATTAATGACGTGCGTATTCGTATATGCTAAAAGGCCTTGCTCCCCGTATTCACGTCCAATGCCTGACTGTTTAACTCCACCAAATGGAAAACGCACATCCAAGCCTTGAACGGCTGCTGTATTAATCATCGTTGTACCAGCTTCAATATATTTGGCTACTTCAATGGCGTGCCTTCTATTTAACATTAAGGTACTTTCTATTGTTGTTTGGAGCTCCCTTATTTACGTTTAGGCACTTTCTATTTACATTTAAACGCTTTTTATTAACGTTTGTGTCCTCCCAATTGAAATTAAAAATGGACTTTAATCAAATAAACGGACTCATTTAAATGTTCCAAAGTTGGCGTATAGCCTTGTTCTTCCAAGAATCTCTTCATATCATCGGATGCAATTCGCTCATGAAGCGGTGGACCTGATTCTGATTCAACCGCTTCCCAGTCGATGATTAACAAGCTTCCGCCACTTTTGATAATTCGTTTAAATTCATTAAGCGCGACTTCCATCTTCGGAATTTCATGCATGACAAACGCAATGATGCCTTTATCCGCTACATCATCACTCAGATTAATGTCTTGTAAATCACTTTCGACATATTCAATATTTGTTTGATTTTTGGATTCAGCATGTTCCTTCAGTAAATCTAACATCTTGGGCTCAATATCAACTGCTAATACTTGATTAACTTGCTCTGAAAAAGGCACTGTAAAGAACCCGTTCCCAGCTCCAAAATCCGCTACAACATCTTCGGAATGAAGATCCATCAATTCCATGACCCGTTTCAAATTCAAACTTTCTTGTCGCTCTTCGCTTAACAGCTTGTCCGCTTTTTTCGGATCAAAACGATGACCGTGTCCATGCATCCTATCAACTCCTTAATTTATTTCACTTATAGTATTCCCAACTATCGTCATAACAACAAGAGGATGACAAATCTCATCCTCTTGTTATACCCGTAGCGCTCCCCGTCGAAACGCCTCCAAATGATTAAGCGACGCATCTCGTAATTGCGTGAACACAAATCTAACATCATTCGGTATATCTAAATTTAGAAAACGATTATACATTGAGATATTATCAATTTCTCCCTCAACACCCTCATCAAAAGCCTGCTTCAATGTTATTGGTGTCATCACGTATTGTCTTGAATCATCTTCTGGAATCGGTATTTGGTATTGATTAAATAGCGGAATTAAAGCATTAATATGCCGAACTTCCGCCTGTTGTATTTGTGTAAAAGGTCTGACAGCTCCAAACTCATTAATAACAACTTGATACCTTGATTGTGCTAAGTACTCATCTTGAATGGCATACGTTAACATTTGACTTAAATCAAGCGCAGAAGCACTAAGCGCTCCTTTTGCACCGTAACTTTCAACACCTTGGCGTAAGTACATCGATCTCTCTCCTAGTTAATAATCTTTCTCTAATTTATGTATTAACTTGGGATTATGTTATACCATTTCAGAAGTATATGGAAAAAATAGCAAGTGATCTCACTTCTGAAATCACCTGCTATTTGACTTACTATCCATTTTTATATGATTTATTTTGATAAATGGAATCCTTTTGTTTTCGATCTTCAATCCATTGTTGTAAGCGTGTTGTTTTCCATTCAACCAAAGGCTGAGTAACAGTCATTACCCAATTTGATGTTAGTAACCATACAATTGCACCTGCTACACAGGCTAGTGCTATAATATCTAGGCTTTCATTTAATTGGAACAGCTCAGCCTGTCGTGTAGCTTGAATGATGATGCCATGCAACAGATAAACGTATAACGTATACTGACCTAAATGGGTAAAAGTAAACCTTCTTTGAGGGACTAAGGCCAATACCGAAAATACCATTAATAGCGCTAAGGCATATAATCCAAAACGACTTAAAATACCAATTGACTGAAGTTCAATCGCTTGATATGAATAAGAGCCAAACAATAACTCAGATGGAATCATTGGGTAAAAATAACTGATCACAAACGATGTCACTAGGATACTCACAGCCATGATTTTATATTTTGCATATTGTAACTGGAATAATTGCCCTTTACTTAGCCAATACCCCATTAAGAAAAACGGGAAGAATACAAAGGTTCTAGATAAACTTAAACCATGCCCAATAAAAGGTATGACTCCAATTAACAGTCCAACACAAAAGGCGATAGCAATCCCCGCTAATGGTGGTAATTTTTTAAACCAAATTAATAGAATGTGCCAGCTAAATAAACTAACTAAAAACCACAAACTCCATTGAGGCTCATAAAACCCTATATACCAATCACCATTTCCAGCTAGAGTATAGCTTATGGTATAAAACACTTGGAAAATAACAAACGGTATGAGCAAACGTTTTAATAGTTTAGATAAATGAGAATGATCTCGAGCCCCACTTGCAAAAAAACCACTAATTAGAACAAACCCCGGGATATGAAATATATAAATCCATTGATATAGAACATCTGCACTGACTAAGTTCCCTTTCAGAGGTTGAATCAAGTGGCCAAAAACAACCAAGAAAATGAAAAGGAGTTTGGCATTATCAAAATAAGCTTCTCGTTGCATACAGTATCTCCCTTTTCATACACTTTTACCTTCACTATACCCCACTTATTTTCACAACCAAACGACTTTTAATAGATTGTAAATGGATTGTTATACGATTGAAAAAACCGAGAACCTTTTAAGGGGTACCTCGGTTTCAATATTTTACAGGATTACATAAAAAACTGATTGAGTTTGTGGTAAAGTTAGATTATTCAAATTAATTTAAAGTAGGTGAGCCATATGGAATCTAAACTAATCATCCTACGCGGAAATTCTGGAAGCGGAAAAACGACTATTGCTAAAAGCCTTCAAGAACACTTTGGTAGAGGCACACTGGTAGTCTCTCAAGATACCGTTCGTAGAGACATGTTAAAAGTTCAAGACCGAGAGGGAAACCTTTCCATTGATTTGATCCGTCAAATCGCTGAATACGGAAAGGGAAATTGTGAGTTTGTCATTGTAGAAGGAATTTTATATAGCAAGCGATACGGTGATATGCTGAAAGATTTAATTCAATTTTACAATCAAAAAGCCTGTACATACTACTTTGATCTACCTTTTGAAGAAACCGTTAAACGCCACAACTCACGCGAAAAGGTAAATGAATTCGGTGAAGATTCCTTACGCAGGTGGTGGAATCTTCAGGACTACCTTGAGGTAGAGGGTGAAACGTTAATAACTAAAGATATGTCACATAATGATATTTTAAATTTAATTCTTGGCCAATGTTAGAGTTGCTCGTCCTCCGCATAGAACTTCTTATACTTTGGTTGAAACACTAAATAAACATAAAACAATGCACTGATTAACATCAATGAAGATAATCCTATGATGGTAACCCTTAATGATATTAAATCACCCAGTAAACCTACCAACAGGATAAGTATTACTTGTAAGGCACTTTGGATCAACTGGATTATACTCGTCACTCGCCCCATTAAGTCAGTTTGTACATTGTTTTGATAGAATGTTGAAATCCCTGCATTTAAAAATACTAAAAAGAAGCCCAGTAACATGAAACCAATGGTTATAGATGCGAAAGACCAAGAAAAAGCGTAAATCACATAACCCACCGATGCCATAACAATTCCAATACTAATCATAAAACGAATTGAGAAATGCTTGGAGAAAATAGATAGAATCAATCCTCCAACAACAGAACCAATTCCGGTTATACTAACCAACCAACTATACTCCACTTCTGATAATCCAATCACTTGTTGAGCAAATACGACCTCTTGTGCATCCATCGCAAAAGTCGCTACCATAACAAAGACAAACCCTAAATAGACGATTGCAATATATTTATGGACTGCCATAAATTGTTTTACCACAACAAAATCCTGTTTAACCTGGCTCAAGGTCAATTTAGGAATCGTACTCTTATCAATATTTTCATTGTTAGGAATTAATAAAAGCAATAAAGCTGCAATTATGAAGAATAACCCATTAATCCAAAGTGTTGATTGGATGCTCGTTAATAAAATGAGCCCACCACCAATGGAGGGACCAATAATAAAAGCAGACGATGACGTAAAGCTTCGAATCGAATTAAATTGCTTCCTCATACTTTTTGAAATCGTTAAAGTGATGTAAGTCGTTGATGAAGGACCAAAGAAGGCATTCGCCATATTAAGGATGACCAATATGACATAAATCAAGGCGACATGAGACACAAACGGTAACATCATAATGAACAGTCCACGAACGATATATGTTTGAATCATAATATGACGTTTACTACGAAAATCTATGTAACTACCTGTCCAAAGTTTCATCACGATGTTGGTTAATGGTCCAATTAACCAAAGTGTTGCAACTGCCGTAGCAGAACCTGTCATATCAAATACAAGTATATTAATCGTCACTAGGTATATAAAATTTCCGATATTCCCAAGCCCTAAGGAAGCCAAGAGAATAGCGGGATTTCTCCACTCATTCTTCATAATTGATCTTCTCCTCTTGGCCTCAAGGGTAACATATTAATTATTTTAAATATGAAGAAAATATGAAAATTTTCTGAATATAAGTTCGAAAATTGTTACTTTATGCAACACTTTTTCTACTTTATGAGCTACTTTGTCACGTTTATACGCCCCTTTTTGAGTTTACGAGTTACTTTTTCTATTTTATGAGCCCTTTTAAAACCGTTTATGCGCTATTTTTGAATTTAAAAAAGACTAATTCTCTTCATCATCTTCCACATACTCAATAATATCCCCTGGCTGACAGTCCAATGCCTTACAAATGCCTTCTAATGTTGAGAATCTGATGGCCTTCGCTTTACCATTTTTCAAAATAGAGAGGTTAGCCATGGTAATTCCAACTCTTTCAGAAAGTTCTGTGACACTCATCTTCCGTTTTGCTAACATGACATCTATGTTAATAACAATTCCCATGATCTCACCTCACACTGTTAAGTCATTTTCTGTTTTAATTTCAAGCGCACTTTTCATAACCTTCTGTAACACAGAAGCAAAGACTGCAATGACGAATGATGCAAAAATAATCACTAACCCCATTAGAATCACGCCGGGAGCATCATCCTTCTCACCAAAAATATAAATAAGCGGCATCATTAAGACATAAACCCCACTGATTGTTAGTGCACATTGTTTAATAATTTTTAAGGCATGAACTGACAAATCTGAGAACGCTTCATTGTGGTCAATGTAAGTTAGTAATCGCCAAGCTTGATATAGTGCATAGAAAAATGGAATAGCGGAAACATACATTCCGATTATAATTGGATACATGACCCATTTCACGAACGTTGGATTATCTGCCAAGTTAATCGCAACCATTGGTAAAACAGTGACGCATACGGTTAATACAGCTAATCCAATTAAAATAATAACCAACTTAAGGAAAGTTGTAGAGCTTTTCTTCAAAACGTTCACCTCATTTTTTAGTCTTACTTTTGATTATAGATAAAAATTTATTGATTATCAATAAATTTTTAAGAAAATAACACTTATCATCTTCAACACTTATCCCTGTGTTCTCAAGTTCCTTTTTTTATTAATATCAAAATAATAATCAAAAAAATTTGATTTATTAGTTGTATATCAAATTTTTTTGATATACAATTAAAAATACATCAAAATATCTTGATATATAATAGAAAGGTCGATGATGAATGTCTCCTATTACTGAAGATTTACAAAGTACTTTTCAATATTACGAAAAAACCTTTAAAGCCTTAGCCGATCAAAAAAGATTGCACTTACTTAACTTATTAGCTGCATCAAACAATGATTCAATCTGTGTATGCGACTTAGCTGAAGATATGGGGATGGCACAATCCAAGCTTTCTTATCACCTAAAAATTTTATTACAAGCAAATTTAATTATTCAGGAGAAAAAAGGAACTTGGAGTTATTATTCTTTAAATCATGATGAAATAAATAATGTGCTTTCCGAAGAGCTTTGTTGTTTATTTCGCAAATCAAACGATGAAAAAACAATTAACAGTTGTTCTTGTGACAACTAGTAAAGGAGCGGTTATATGATAAAAACATTACCTACTATAATCATTGGAGCTGGACCAGTCGGGCTTGCTGCCGCAGCACATTTATACGAATATGATGAGTCATTCCTAATCCTTGAAAAAGGAGATCAACCTGGCAGCCACATCCTTGAATGGGGTCATGTTCAGTTGTTTTCACCTTGGGAGTTTAATATTGATCAGGCAGCTAAAAAACTGTTAAAACAAACAAACTGGATTGAACCAGATCCTAGTCACTTACCTAGTGGTTATGAATTAGTGAATCAATATTTAAAACCATTGTCAGAAACTAAAGAGTTAAACCAACAGATTCTTTTGAATGCTGAAGTTGTAAATATTACGAGAAAAAATATCGATAGGATGAAATCTAACGATAGAGAAAATCAACCGTTTATCATTTACACCAAGCTCGAAGGGGCAATCAAGAAATTTGAAGCTAAAGCGGTCATTGACGCAACAGGAACATGGAATCATCCGAATCCACCATTTGCAGATGGCGTTTGGAGAAACGAATCATTAACAGAAAGCATTCATACCCACATCCCTAACGTCTTTGAAGAAAAAGAAACATATCAAAATAAACATATTGCTGTCATTGGCAGTGGACATTCAGCACAAAACTCATTAAACGATCTTATCGAACTCAAAACTCAATATCCGAAGACTAAAATTTCATGGATTGTTCGAAAGCAAAATATTCAAGATACTTTTGGCGGTGAAGATCATGATGAGCTTGAAGCTAGAGGTAAATTAGGTTCAAAAACCCATCAATTGGTTGACCAAGGCCTAATTAATGTGTATTCCAATTTTTATGTTGATGACATCATTGAACAAAATGGCTCCTTTTCCATTCAAAGTAGTCACGATATCATCATCAACGATGTAGATGAAATTATTGTTAACACAGGAGCAAGACCGGATTTTTCGTTTTTATCTGAGATCAGACTTGAAATAGATCCTGCAGTACAAAGCACCCCACAACTAGCTCCTTTAATTGATCCAAACCTTCATAGTTGCGGGACAGTACGACCACATGGCGAAAAAGAATTAAAACAACCTGAGAAAGGCTTTTATATTGTAGGTGTTAAAAGTTACGGTAGAGCTCCAACTTTCCTAATGACAACAGGTTACGAGCAAGTTCGTTCCATAGCTGCATATATAGCTGGGGACCTGGAAGAGGCCACTAAAGTTAAATTAAAACTCCCTGAAACTGGGGTATGTCAGGTTAACTCTACACAACATCAACTAATAGAATCCAATAACTCATGTGGATGTTCTTAAAGTTTTAAAAGATGACAATAGAATCTAGGAGTGATTATGATGGTGATTAATCAATCGGGGAATTTAAGAAAAGACTATTTTGTTTCTTATATGAAATTACTCATGAATACTATGAATTGCACTGTTGACGAAGCCAAGGCAATCACTTTTCTTCGAATTTTCGATAATAATAAGCACCATTTAGGTGATTTTAGTTATCAGGAGTTTAGTAAAGCATACGAAGAACTAAAAGACTGAAGAAAATATTCTATACATCGTCAAATACCTTAACTGCTTTTGATTACAATAGATGATATAATTTAAATCGATTCAAACAAAGGAGTGACCCCATAGATGAAATTAAAATTAGTTCTAGCCATATTATCAATCTCGGTGATCTTGGCTGGCTGCGGACAAGACGCATCTTCAAATGAAAATGATGTTGATATTAAGCAGTTAGTGAAAGATTATAGTACTGACGAAATAACAGAAGGTTCTGCTTCCATCACTTCTGAGCAACTGATTACTCAAGACCCAGATGGAAATGAACAGGTTTATGATTTACCAGAAGATGAGTTTTTTGTCTCGATTGCACCGTACGTGAATCAAACACATCCTTGTGCCAACCATAGCTTAACGGGGTGCCAGGGTGAAATGGCAGAAGAAACTTTTGATGTCTATATTGAGGACCAAGATGGTAATGTCATGGTAGATGAGGAAGTTGAAGCGTTTAAGAACGGCTTCTTTGATTTATGGCTTCCTCGTGATCGAACATATAACGTTACAATAAAACATGGTAATAAAGTTGTTGAACAAGAGGTATCAACTTTTGAATCGGACGGGACTTGTATTACAACGATGCAATTGTCTTAAAACTAGTTATATAAAAACCACAAAACAAATTATTTAAACCACCTTCATCGTTTCTGCGATTTGAAGGTGGTTTTTTGTCTTCATAAGCCCCATATTCTTATCTATTGTTTAAAATCTATAAAAGTATCACTGACCTTCACTGAGCTTCACTGACTGATCTAAATGGCTCTCATCCTCTCTCAGTAAGTTTTGAAAATTCTATATACACTGCTACAATGCATTTTAATAAAACACGACTTAGGGAGGAATGTATTTTGTCTAAAGATCAAATCAGATTAGTAGATACTGATATTCACGAACGCGTTCAATATGAAGATATTCTAGAATATCTTGATGAACCTTTTAAGCATTACATTAAAAATTGTCATTGGGTTCAAGAAAAACATATGCCATACACACAACCATCTGTAGCTGGGGTGGATCGTGCAGATACCGTTGTTCCTGACGGGCGTCTACCAGGTACGGATCTAGCGTTTATGCAAGAGCAACTATTAGATGATTTAGATCACGAGTATGGCGTTTTAACGAGTGCACTTGATCCATCTCCATCTTCTATGCACGGTTGGTATGAGATGGCGACCGCTTTAGCGTCTGCCTATAATGATTGGCAAATTAACAATTGGTTAGAGAAAGATGACCGATTATATGGATCAGTTCATATTAATGCACATGATCGTGACGGTGCCATTAAAGAGATTGAAAGAGTTGGTTCACACCCGAAAATGGTTCAAGTTTTACTACCAATTGACGACATTATGTGGGGTGACCCGTTCTACCATCCAATCTTTGAAGCTTGTGAAAAGCACAATTTAATGATTGGTATGCACCATAATGAACCACCTGTATATTACGGGAAATGGCCGAGATATTTCATTGAATGGCATACGCTAATCTCAACCGCTCATATGAAAATTGTTACCAACATGATTTTTAACGGGGTTTTCGATAAATTTCCAAACCTAGGACTAATGATGATTGAAGGTGGTTACACTTGGATTCCACATTTAATGTGGAAGATGGACCAACAATATCGAGACCTCCGTCATGAAGTACCTTGGTTAAAGAGAAAACCAAGTCAAATCTTTAAAGATCAAATCCGGGTCACAACACAGCCCGCAGAAGAACTGACGAAACATGAATTTGAATCACTTGTTGAGCAAATGGGTAGTGATGAAATATTATGCTTCTCGACGGACTATCCACACTGGGACTATGATTCTCCAACGCGTGCATTGCCGAATATGGACCCAGACCTTAAAAGGAAAATATTTGCCGATAACGCAAAGGCATTTTATCCAAAACTGCCCTAATTTGAAGGAGGATGAATCATGAAAGAACAAGTCGTATGTAAAACTACTGATATTGAACCTGGTGAGATGATGAAATCTGATTTCGGTAAACAAAATGTCTTGGTTTGTCGGACATTAGATGGTGAATTTTATGCATTCAGAAACGAATGTACACACCAAGGTGCCCCTTTGGATAAAGGGATGATTTGTGGTGCCACAACGGAAGAGAGTAAGCCCGGTGACTACCACTACTGCAGAAAAGGAGAAATTATTCGTTGTCCTTGGCATGGAAGAGAATTTGATATTAAAAATGAAGGTAGAATGCTAGCCAACCCTAATAAAAAATTACCAGGTTTTAAATTAAGAATAGAAGACGATGATGTCATCGTTTACAAATAAACATTAGAAGGTGATGATCTATGGAAGATTCTGAGCAAGTCACTGACACAATCATAATTGGAGCAGGGCCTGCCGGATTATTTGCTGCCTTTTACGGTGGAATGCGTGAAATGTCCGTTAAAGTCGTTGACAGTTTACCTCAGATAGGTGGCCAGTTGATGGCTCTGTATCCTGAAAAATATATTTATGATGTTGCTGGATTCCCTAAAGTTTTAGCAAAAGATTTAGTTCAACAACTAGAAGAACAAGCAAAACAATTTGATCCTGCCATTTGTTTAGAAGAAGATGTTCAAGATGTACAAAAGCTTGATGAGCAATTATTTAAAGTCATAACGACTAAAACAGTCCATTATGCGAAAACGATCATTATTACAAGTGGCGCCGGGGCCTTTCAGCCTCGACGTTTGAAACTTGAGGAAGCAGAAAAATTTGAGGGGAAAAACCTGCACTATTCGATTTCTGATCTTCAAGCCTACAAAGATCAAAAAGTCTGCATAACAGGTGGCGGTGATTCGGCTGTTGATTGGGCGCTTATGTTAGAAGGGATTGCCGAAGAAGTGACACTAGTTCATCGGAGGGATCAATTTAGAGCTCACGAACACAGTGTCAATCAATTATTAGAATCAACGGTTCAAGTTAAAACACCCATGGTCATCGATCAACTAATCGGTGATTATAAGATTGAAAGTCTAGCCTTAAAGAAAAGCAAAGGTGATCGTAAGGAAAATCTAGATATTGACACCTTAATCGTTAATTATGGATTCGTTTCAAGTTTAGGCGCCATTAAAGAATGGGGCTTAACATTAGAGAAAAATTCTATTGTCGTCAATGAAAAAATGGAAACGAATATTGCTGGAATTTATGCCGCTGGTGATATTACGACTCACGCTGGAAAAGTGAAACTCATCGCATCTGGTTTTGGTGAGGCTCCAACTGCCATCAGTCAGGCTAAACATTATATTGACCCAAATGTAAAAGTGCAGCCACCACATAGTACAAGAGTTTTAAGTGGAGTCTAATCAGGTAATTTACAGTTTAGAACAGAAGGAGAATTAAGAGATGACGTTAGATAAAATGTTCATTAATGGAAAGTGGATTGAAGCCAACAGTTGTCAAACGCGCGAAATTATTAATCCATTTAACCAAGAAGTTATTGCAACCGTCCCAGAAGGTGATGAATCTGATGCTAAAGAGGCTATTGATGCAGCCAAAAAAGCATTTGATGAAGGTGACTGGAGCTCAACACCTGCTATAGAGCGCGGGCAAATTGTCCGTAAAATTGCAGAATTGATAGAACATGATAAAGAAGAATTAGCAACCTTGGAATCATTAGATACCGGAAAGACAGTTGAGGAAAGTCGTGGAGATATGGATGACATTGCTGGAGTCTTTCGTTATTATGCGGAGATTGCGGATCAAAATGGTGGCGAATTAATCGAATCACCTATTCCAAATTCTGAAAGCCTTGTCGTTCATGAACCGGTAGGAGTATGCGGACAAATTACGCCTTGGAACTACCCGTTACTTCAAGCTTCATGGAAACTAGCACCTGCATTAGTCACTGGCAATACGCTAATCATGAAACCAAGTGAAATCACACCATTAACGACCATAAAAATATTTGAATTAATCGAAAAAGCCGGAGTGCCAAAAGGAGTTGCTAACCTCGTACTTGGAGCAGGTCACACAGTCGGTGCTGAACTTTCGAGAAATTACGATGTTGACTTAATTTCGTTCACAGGTGGAATTGAAACTGGGAAAAAAATAATGCAAGCAGCAAGTGATAATGTGAAAAAGCTAGCACTTGAACTCGGCGGAAAAAATCCAAATGTCATATTTGCTGATGCAGATTTTGATACAGCCGTTGACCAAGCTATGAATGCTGTCTTTTTCCACGCAGGTCAAATTTGTTCAGCTGGAACAAGAATCATAATAGAAGAAAGAATTCACGACCAATTTATTGAAGCATTAGTAGAACGCGTGAAAAAAATTAAGATCGGTAATGGTTTTAATGAAGAGACTCAAATGGGGCCACTTATTTCTGCAGAACATCTTGAGAAAGTCGAAAAGTATGTAGAAAAAGGTAAATCTGAAGGAGCAACTGTAGTCGTAGGAGGTAAACGCCCTGAAGATTCATCGCTCCAAGACGGCTTTTTCTATTTACCTACCATTTTCACGAACTGCACGACTGACATGAGCATCGTACAGGATGAAGCATTCGGTCCAATTATAACGGTTGAGACGTTCAGTACGGAAAATGAAGCCATGAAACTAGCAAATGACTCGATTTACGGATTAGCTGGCGGTGTCTGGACAAATGATATTGTAAAAGCCAAACGCTGTGCCGCAAAAATGCGAATGGGAACCGTATGGATCAATGAATTCAACTTATACTTCCCTCATGCACCATGGGGCGGTTTCAAACAATCAGGCATTGGCCGCGAACTAGGCACACTTGGACTAGAAGAATATACAGAAACGAAGCATGTTTTCCACAACTTAGAACCCGAACCTCTTAACTGGTTTGGGAACTAAAACACATTAATATATCTAGGTCCGATTCGACACACATTACTTCGATATAGTTATCTTAGATGCAATAACCCCCTTCAAAATTCAGAAGGGGGTTATTATTAATTTTGGTCAAAATCATCTGGATTTAATTCATCTGTTATATCTTCTTGTAGACTCTCACTTTTTTGATTATTACTCTCAAAATCATCCGGGTTTAATTCCTCGGCTTCTTTAGTTTTCTTGTAGCGATCCTGGCTGTTATTTTGAATTCGTTGATCTTTTCGATTCAAGGCGTTCCCTCCTCTAACTGTATGCACTGACTATAATTAGTTTGGTTAGAAGAAAGGACTATATGCATTATTAAGCTATAACCCTTAAAACACTTCATAAATTTGTCTTCAACGCGGCCACCTCAAATCACTCCTTTTATCAGCATAGCTGCCAACATTGAAGGTGTAATCTAGGTGCCGAGATTGTCGGAGCGGCCTTCTGCCAGGCGGGACCACTGGGCGGTCGGACGGCCGTTCAGCTGAAACTGACCACCTTTAGAGCCCCAATGCTGTGGCCAGCCCTCTGGCGAATCCTCCCAGAACTCCTGCCGACCGTAAACAGTCAAGTCAAGCAATCCGTACGACGGCGACATTAGTTCGTTGCCTCGGCCCGTGGTCCAGTAGGTCTCGTAAACCTTGTCTCCATCCCTAAGATAACTGACTAGAATGCCAAAGTGCCTGTCTACGATCAATCGATCCACCGCTTCTTCCGGCACCGAGTACCAAGGCATCGTCCAGCCCATGAAGTCACGATACCGGGAGTTCTCTTCATAAGGCCCCTCACAGAAAGTTGCGTAGCTTACGTCCCGTGAGTGCAGATAGGACAACTCGTTGATGTGTGTCGTAGAAAAAGTGCAGCCCTCGCACTGCTCAGAAGCAGGCCTACCGGTGTGCCACATGTGAAAGTAAACGATCAGCTGGCTGCGGCCCTCGAACGTATCCAGCAATGTGACCGGTCCATCTGGGCCAATCAACGGCGTGGTAGGGTCCACCTCGACCATTGGTAGACGCCGACGGGCTGCCGCAATTGCATCACCTTCACGAGTATGTTCCTTTTCTCGGATTCGCAACTCGTTCAATTGGGCTTGCCACGTTGTCCGGTCAACCACTTCAGGCTGTGCAGAAATGTAGTGATTTTGATTCATGTAATTACCTCCTTTCTCTTGTTACTTATACACCCATAGTTTTCACATCTGAAGTAAATATACCTTAAACTGAATATTCTTGTAAAGGAATATTGAGAAAATAATAATAAATAAGCTTAAGAAATCACATCAGATTTTAAATATAAACCTAATCCTGCCCCAATGACACCCCATACAACAATACTAACCACATGCCAAAAGACCACAGTTCTTTTGCTTGCACCCGCTGCTAATGAGGCAAAGGCTGCAATATGACCAGAAGCGACTAGTGGGGCAAGAAGCGCTACACCTGGAACACCATACTTTTCGTATCTTTCTCTCGCCTTACTAGCCCTTTTATGAATAAAGCCCTTTTGTTTCGCATTACGAAATTTAACAAGCCAAGCATTAAATGGCAAGATTATGGCCATTAAAGACAGCCAGTTACCAATTATACTTATTGCTAAAGCAAATATAATTGGAAGGCCGATTAGAGCACCGATTGCTGTACCACCTGGTGATTCAACAAAAGGAATTAAAGACAATAGGAAAATCCCAATTGACTGAATGAATTCATTAACTTCACTTAAATAACTAAAAACATCTTGAACTGTTTCTCTGAACAAAGCTATTCAACCCCTTCATCATAATGCTTTCCGTTGGTAAATGATTGTTGAAGCTAGCCAGGAGGCCATATAGAATGACATAACAGTCAATGACCCTACTAAATACTGCTCTAGAGTTGAAAGGTCCATGACATATTCAGCTAATGCAGTGTAGTTCTCTAATATATAAGGAATTGCATTTTCCATTATAAATAGAAAGGTAAAAAAACTAATAAACACAACAACCATAAGGTATCCAGGTTTAAATATATAAAAGATAGGAAAGGTTAATGCAGCAAAAAATAAAAACATACCGCTTCCAATCGCAATCTCATCTAATGAAAAAGATTGATTAAATACAAAAAGCAATAAACTAGTAAAGCCAACTGCTAATACCATATAGACAACGGCACCAAGGTATCGTGATGCGACAATTTCTTTACGTGTATATGGTAAAGAATTTAATAAAATATTAGTCTCTGCTTTTTCATCATAATAAAACGCATTAAAAGGTATAAAAAGGCTGGCTACTAAGACGGTTAAAGTCGTAGTTGTATCCATGATAATGAAAAATAAGATAAACGGAATAAAGATTAACATCATCTTCTTTTGTAAAATGATATCTCGCCGAATTAGGTTAAACATGGTGTACACCACCCTTTCGAAGGTAATACATTATATCTTCAAGAGTTGCGTTTTCGATCACAACAGAATCTCCAAAAATATCATTCACTTCTTTTAAGTTATTTGTTAGTGCCTCAAAACCCGTTGAAGCACGGCGCACTTCAACAAAAGCTTTCTCTGTATCTTGATCTAAAAGCTCCAGTTCCCCTTTTACTATCGCGTAATTTTCAGCAACTTCTTCAATCGATTGATTAACCACCAATTCACCATCTTGGATAAAGGCAATATAATCAGCAATACG
Organism: Aquisalibacillus elongatus; assembly: GCF_003843875.1. Classification (GTDB taxonomy): domain Bacteria; phylum Bacillota; class Bacilli; order Bacillales; family Alkalibacillaceae; genus Aquisalibacillus; species Aquisalibacillus elongatus. The sequence continues at coordinate 276,501 of NZ_RKRF01000009.1, forward strand.
GTCCAAGTCCGTCGTAATGTGTGATGAAAAGAAAATAGTACGATTACTATCAATCATTAACTCTTGTAATAAATCCAGAAACTCGCGTCTAAAGATAGGATCTAGTCCTGCCGTTGGTTCATCCATGATAATAAGTTCAGCATGATGTGATAGTGCAATCGCTAATGAAGCCTTCATTTGCATCCCTTTTGAAAGTTTCTTCATAGCTTTATTAAGAGGCAAATCAAACCGATCAATATAATAATTAAACAACTCATCATCCCATTGCTTATAAGCTGGAGCAACAATTTGCTTAATATCTTTTAGATTTAATCCTTCATAAAAGACATTACCATCATAGACAAAACCGATACGTTCTTTGATTTCCTTTTCATTTGTTTTATAATCTAACCCGAAAACTTTAACTTCCCCATGATCTGGCTTTAATAGATTCATCATCATTTTAATTGTCGTCGACTTACCCGCACCGTTTGCTCCTACGAATCCCGTGATGAAACCTCTTTTCACTTCCAAGTTGATATCATCTACAGAAAAACCTTTAAATGCCTTCGTAACACCTTTTAGTTCAACTACATTTTCCATAACCCTCACTCCTCATACAAAAGCTCTAACAATTCTTGTAATTCATCAAATGATAAACCAATCTCTTTGCTGTTTTCGATGACTGCACTTAACTGTTCTTCAATGACTTTTAATTTTTTCTCGCGTATAACTTCTAGGTTTTGCTCCGCCACGAAAGAACCTTTACCTACAATAGAGTAGATAAACCCCGACTTTTCCAGTTCTTCATATGCCCGCTTTGTGGTGATAACACTAATTTGTAAATCCTTGGCCAATTGACGTATTGACGGAAGGGCTGTCCCCTCCTTTAAATCACCAGACAATATGGAGGACTTAATTTGGTTTATAATCTGTTCATAAATTGGTTCTTTGGAGCTGTTTGAAATAATAATTTGCATATTTGATCCCTCTTTACTGATCAGTGTCCTTGCATAATGTATATATACTATATATACATTATATACACACTAACTATTTAGTGCAACTACTTTATTAAAAAGGATCTGTTAAAGTTCATTGTTGATATTTGATTGGATATCCTAAACAGCTACCTTACTTGGTTTCGGGTTTCAAAGAGCATCCACCATCAAAGAAACGAAGTGAACAGTAATAATTTGATGATTAATGGAAATATAATTCCAAATATTGAAACTTATGATATACTAATATTGTCAAAGTTTTCTAATAATTTTTAGTTGTTGACTATATTATTGGGGGAGTAATATGAAGAGGACGATTTTTGTTTTAGTTCTTTTGTTGCTTTATGTATTTCTAGGTGCCTGTGGAACAACAGAGACGCGGAGTTCCGAAGGAGAGGATATCATTTCTGAAGATAAGGCAATATCAAATGCCATAGAAGTCATTACTGAAGACTTTCAGGAAGATAAAGAGAATATAGAAATAAAGTCTGTAAAGCTCGATTCTGGATACTACGTTGTTGAATGGGTAATAGACGAAGACTGTGAGTTTGGGTCAATCACAATTGACGCTAACAGCGGTGACCTTCACGAATTTACTGTAACAGAGTGTTAGAATGTAAATAAAGACTAAAAAAAGAACTGAGATCGAATAAAAACGATCTCAGCCCAAAATTATGATGTCCTCAATATCTTCTCCATTGTCTTAGCTTTTGCAAGCTCATCAATCAGTTTATCTAAGTAGCGAATTTCCTGCATCATCGGTTCTTCGATGTCCTCAACTCGCACACCACAGATTACACCTTTAATCATTCTTCGTGAAGGGTTTAATTGTGGAGCTTCTTCAAAAAAAGTCTCAAAATCGATATTGTATTCCAGTATTGCTTCTAAATCCTCCTGGCTATACCCAGTCAACCAACGAATAATTTCATCCACTTCTTCTTTCGTGCGTCCCTTCCTCTCAGCCTTCTTAACATAATTAGGGTAAACACTCGCGAAACTCATGGTATAGATTTTGTGTTTTGCCATAAACAACCTTCCTTTCTTTTTATAAATCAATCGTCTTTACTAGCGATTGCGTGGCGTGACAGACCATACTTTTCCAACCGTTTTGTCATCATACTTTATTATTAACGTGATTTATTCTTTTGGCATAGCAAAAGTGACTGAATGTCCTTGGTTTTCTTCAATTTTATTAAACACTTCACTTACTACCTCTAATGCTCGCTCATTGGATTGATATTTGCCTATACTTTTACTCCATTCATCTAATGTTGCACTTCCAATTATGCCCTTTATTTTCTTCCCATTAACCGTAAGTTCTTTGACATTGATCAAGCTATCCTTATCTTGCGTCAAAATCCATAACATAGGTTGTCATTCCTTTCTAATATTTCACTTATTTATTAGTTTTTAAATTAACGAATCTGTTAATAAAATTATGGCTTAATATAAAGGTTGTTGTTTATCGGTAAACTCCACTTGATAGAGCATAAAATAATAACAAATAAGAAAAAGAGATATAGTTAAATATAAATTTATGAAAGTACAAAGCCACGCTGGTAAAAATACCATTCCCATTTTCCATTTAGAATGTGTAGTAGTATATTGCTTTTCCTCACATTTTGGGCACTTTTTTCGTCCCTCTATAAAAAATATAAGTTCTTTCCATTTGAATTTATAATCACAAGACCAACAAGTAGGTAATTTCATAATAATCTACCCTCTATATTAACTAGTAATTGACTCATCGAAAATTATCAACAACTAAATTTAACAGACCTAACAAAAAACTTTGAAATTATTACAATTTAAACACTATTGTTTCTTCCCATAGATACGATTTGTTTTTAATAAAAGTTTCATAACTATAGTAAATTAAAGGCTTTAATTTAAAAACATGTAATTTATGAACCTGACGAAAATCCATAACTACGTCAGGTTCTTTCAGTATTCTGACTCTTATAATATATAAATAAATCAACCTAAAATAAAAGTATTTTATTATTTTGTATAAGTTTACTTTACTTTTGTAAAAAAATAGTTTACCATCTTTACAAGAGGTGATGGTAATGAAAAAGAAGCCTGGTGATTCGATATCCAATAAGGTTTACGAATATCGAGTACTTGCCAGAATGTCTCAGAAAGAGTTAGCAGAAAAAGTCGGGGTTTCTAAACAAACCATTTTCGTCATGGAAAAAGGTAATTATGTTCCGACTCTACTATTAGCCTACAGAATTGCCGATTTTTTTAATGTTGATGTTAACGATATTTTTACTTATGAGAAAGGAAATGATTCAAATGAATAATGATCAAATGTTAAATTCAATTTTTCACCCTTTAAAAACCTGGGCAGATGCAGAGCCGGGTAATTGGAATATGCTGATTGGTATTGGTTTTGTATTGCTTTTAGTTGGATTGATTTTAACTTTTTCATTTTACAAAAAAATAGGCAAACCTGACGAAAGAGTAAGTCAAATACATTTAAGAAGTGCTTCTATTATTTTATTTGTAGTAATTATGTCCGACATAATTTTTCCAAAAGAATATATGTGGCAAATTTTCTTCCTATTTAAGTATTCTCTTGCATTCATCGTTTCAGGAATCTATCTTGCTGTTCGATATAAAATGGACTTTTCTAACTAAAGTATTAAACTAATAATCGTATTATAAAGAAAAATAACTAAGACACAATATTAAGTATTTACAATTAGTTATTTAGGAAATATATAAAGTATATTCATCTAAGGAGTTTACATCATGCAAAATACTTTAACAACTCGAGGCTTAGCTAATCTAGAAAATGATTCATATATTGAGATTGTATATGTCAAAGATAGTTCAAAAGTAAAAACCGAGACCTTACACAATTGGAATAAGATCGGTGTTACAAACATTCAAAAGGATAAATTAAACGGAATTGAAAGGAAATTCATTGAAGCAGGAGTCAATTATCAAGTTAACATTTTAAATGGTGAACCTGGTCCAACCATTGTTGAGCATGCCAATGATCATAACTTTGATGTCGTCATCATCGGTAGTCGAGGTTTAAACGCTTTTCAGGAAATGGTCTTAGGTAGTGTCAGTCATAAGGTGGCAAAACGAGCAAACTGTCCGGTATTAATTATTAAATAAATCATCAAATTTTAATTGTGTGAAATGCTGGAGGAGAATCAATTATGGCCAAAAGAGTACGGGTTTAAGGGGACAGCCCTAAAACATCTTGAGGAGGAATGATGTTGGCAACGTTGGTAATTATTGCACATCCATCAATGGAAGAGTCTGTGATAAATAAACATTTGAAGCAAACGATTATGAATGAAACCGATATTACTGTTCATGACTTATATGAAAAATATCCAGATGAACAAATTGATATTAAACGTGAACAGCATTTATTAGAAGAACACAATCGGGTTATTTTCCAGTTTCCAAATTACTGGTATAGTTACCCACCATTGCTAAAAAAATGGTTTGATCTTGTTTTAGAACGTGGTTGGGCGTTTAGAGGTCAGCATGCGCTCAAAGGAAAAGAGTTTGGTATTGCTGTTAGCTCTGGATTTACTGCGGAAGACTACAGGTTTGACGGATTACACCGCCATACGATTGATCAAGTGATGGCACCATTTACCGCTACGTGTAATTTTATACGGACAAAATCACTGCCATTGTTTGCAACATTCGAACAAGAACTTGAGACGTCAGAGGATTACAAGCAAATTGCTGAGGCATATATTGCTTATTTATCAAAATCGTTTAAATTCCATCGAAAATCGTAAGCGTATGTAGGATCAGACCCCTATTTTACAGGTAAGTGACTTATATAAAGAATATCGTCAAGAAATGCGTCTCATTCAAATCAATATCGGTAGCAATTTTATTGGTAAACTCTCTAGATACAAAACCAATACTTCTCTCTTTAAATTTAATTAATATAGCGTATGGATCATACTGGTTTTTAAAGTCTCTTTCATATTCTAAAAAACTACATTCATTTATTAGCAAGGAAGTTTGCTAAAATTCTTTATATAAAAATCATAAGTTTCATCATCAATATTATATCCAATGTTAATCTTTAAGCGTGTATTAATAATATTTTCAATGTCATATTGTTCAATCTGCTCTTTAGCACAAGAAGCGACTGCTCTTATTGAACACTCGCTCCCGTTAACAGAGTAATTTAATCTGCTTGCCTTCTAATGCCATTCCCTTTGTGCTCTTTACGATAATTTACGCACCGCTTTCCTTATGCGATGTTCTGTTATCTTCCAATGTGATGTATTCCATACAATTTGTTGTTTATCTATAAGGAGAATCTGGGGTGATTTATGTGCAAGGCCTGTACTCCTTACAATTTCATTGGATATTCTTCTGCTTTCAATAACTTTTACCATATAGCAATCTAATTTATCTTCCCCAACCTTTCGCCAGCCTTCCACATCTGCAGCTGCATTATTAATGCCAGAAAGTGCTTTAAAGAATGAAGTTTTAAAGGTAGGCATTGATTTAGATGACGACAATAGTATACAAGGGTTAGCAAAAAAGTTTAATGTAAGCCAGCAAGCACTTTTAATTAGATTAGGAAAATTGGGACTATATTAGATTAAATAGGTTGTTCTTTAATTAAAAGAGCAACCTATTTTTATTAACAGACTATAATTAAACTTAATTAATGTATTAACTTTGACTTAGTTTCAAAAACCATCTTTCCCCTAAGTAAGTAAGGACCATTATAATAATTGAAATGATCACGATAAGTATATCTGTTTTTATTTTCACCCAGAGGAATGCTAATAAAATTAGACCGTCTAAAATTAATGCACCTATAACAATAAATCGATTAAAATCAACCTTTTGTTTCAGCTTTGTTAGTAGACCCCAATGAATAATCATATCCATGACCAAGTATAAGATGGCCCCCATAGAAGCAATCCGGCTTAAGTCAAAAAGTACAGTTAAAATCATAGCAATCACAATCGTGTAAACTAATGTATGCCTTTGAATTTTACCAGGCATTCCGAAGTGGCTATGAGGGATTAAATCCATTTTAGTCAGCATAGCTAACATTCTTGATACGGCAAACACACTAGCAATAATGCCTGAGATTGTAGCAATGATAGCAATAATGACTGTAAACCAAACACCTAGATTGCCTAAAGCTGGTTCTGAAGCAGCAGCAAGCGCGTAATCCTTTTTCTGAATAATTTCATTCAACGGTAAATTACTGGACACTGCCCATGCTAATAATATATAAACGATTAAACTAATTAAAATAGAAAACGTAATCGCTCGTCCTACATTTTTCTTTGGTTTTACAATTTCTTCACCTTGATTGGTGATGGTTGTGAACCCTTTAAAAGATAAGACGGTTAATGCAATCGCAGCAATAAAGCTTGCAATACTCGTTTCAGGTGATTGCCCTGTACTTTCGGCTGGACTCAAAGCAAAGTTTGTCACCAAGAGTCCTGCCCCTGCAAAAATTAGCAGACCAATAATTTTAAGCAACGAAACGAAAGATGTAAATGACTGTATAAACTTATTACCTGAAATATTAACTATGAAAGCAAAAATTAATAGAATCACGCCTAATACAGGAACCCAAAGACTACTCTCATCCATATCAAACAATTGCAATGAATACGTCCCAAAGGTTCTTGCCACAAGACTTTGATTGATTACCATTGAAAAAGCCATTAGTAGTGCTGCAAATGCTGTGAGAGTCCCTTTACCATATTCTTTAACTAAGTACATCCCAATACCGCCTGCTGATGGATATGAGTTACTAAGTTTTATATAAGAATAAGAACTAAATGCCGTGACAATACCTCCTAAAATAAATATAAACGGAAACCACTTGCCACCTAGTTCAGCTACTTGACCTAATAGAGCAAAAATTCCAGCACTAATCATGACTCCTGTACCTAAGCCAATGGCTCCAATCAGTGTAATACTATTCTTTTTATACTGAGACATAATATCACCTCTTTTTTAATACCCTATCTTTTAAATGGTTCCCTATAAATGTGCAAAAAATGTGAAGTTAGTATTGAAATAACTGATGTTGCCTTTCACTGAATAAACCAATTTTCTGCATAGAAACTTGATAATTAAGTGATATAATTCAAATGATAAATACAGTGTGGAGGTAGTCGCAAAATGAAATCAAAAGTATTTATAATCATTGGGATAATTAGTTTATTAGTTTTAATTGGTTGTTCAGCTGATGAATCATCATTTGAACAAAAAATGCAAGGTGACCAATTAACCCATGTCCACGGTTTGGGGTACACCGAAGAAGGACGTTTATTGTTTGGTACCCATGCTGGACTGAAGTATTATGATAATGAGCAATGGTATGAGACAAATAAAAACATAAATGATTATATGGGGTTTAACGTTGTTGATCGTGGCTTTTATACTTCCGGACACCCAAGTGCTCAATCCGATCTACCGAATCCAATTGGATTACAAAGAAGTTTAGATGGCGGCAAAACATTAGAAAGTTTAGGGTTCGTTGGTGAAACGGACTTTCACTTGTTAGCTGTTGGTTATAGCAGTCACGATATCTTTTTATATAATCCTAAACCAAATTCTGAATTAAAATCAGGGTTTTATATAAGCAAAGATGAAGGTGACACTTGGAAAAATATATCAGTAGTAGGTGTAAAAGGGGAATATGTAGATTTGGCTATTCATCCGACAAATTCTAATCTATTAGCCATAGCAACTACAGCTGGGGTTTACTTTTCTGAAGATGGTGGCGTTAATTTCAATTTATTGACTAACCAAGAACAAGGCACCGGATTATTTTTTAATGAACAGACACTAATTTACGCTTCATTTAACGGAGAAGCATCCTTAACAACTTATAAACTTGAAACGAAAGAGAAAACGGTGAAGAATTTACCGGACATAGGTGAGGACGCCCCTAAGTACATTGCACAAAATCCAAATAATGAAGATGAATATGTTATTTATACTTATTCAGATGATATTTTTATTAGTAAGGATCATATGGAGTCATGGGATTTAATATCTAGAAGTGGTAGTGTTCAGTAAATGATGAATAAACTCTCTATTAAGGTTGGACTATTATTTTTTATATTTATAGTTCTTGTTGAACTGTTGCTATTTTTCATTCTTTATACAAATTTGGCTAATAATCAAGTAGATGAAGTCATGGATAATTTACTGGCAAGGGGTAATACACATCGAGATGTTTTAGAAGATCATTATAATAAATCTACTATGGAGCATGTTGGAATCATGGAGTCTGCATCAGATTTTGTCGTCGTAATAACAGACACAAATGGCAATGTCATCGTAAATTCTAATCCCGTAGAACCTGAAATTAAACAAGTCATTCAAAGTGCAGTTCAACAACCTATTTCTTCTGATGGAGAAATTATTGAAGAAAAATGGAAAACCAAAAAATATATAGCATCTGATAGTCTGATTAAAGTTGATGGAGAAATCAAAGGGCATGTACTAATGTTTGCGGAAACCAATAAAGTAAAAAATATGCTCTTGCAGTTAGGAAATCAATTTAAAATTATTGGTATACTCACCATTATACTAACAATTATAACTATATTGATATTATCTAAATTTATTACGTCACCACTCATTAAAATCAAAGAAGCGACCGAGCAAATCTACAAGGGAAATAAACAGATTAAATTAAACTTAAAGAGAAATGATGAATTAGGTAGCTTAGCAAAAACCATCACAAGAATATCTCATGATTTAGATCAACTAAAGACTGAGCGCAGTGAGTTTTTAACCAATATTTCACACGAACTAAGAACACCTTTAACCTATATTAAAGGTTATGCAGATATTATCAATCGTCCTAACATTAAGATTGAAGATACGAAAAATTATAGTTCTATTATTAAAGATGAAGCTGAACAGTTATCTATTTTAATCAAAAACTTATTTGACTTGGCTAAAGTGGATCAGAATAAGTTTGCCATTAACCAAGAATGGACTCCGTTGTGTGAAGTTATACAATCTGTCATTAACAGATTAAGGCCAGCTTTTAATGATAAAAATTTAACCATAGAAGAACATTGTCCAAAAAGTTTAGTTGCCTTTATTGATCCTCCTCGCATACAACAAGTTTTAATCAACATATTAGATAATGCCAAAAAACATTCATTCGAAGGTGGTAAAATAACTTTAAATGTATCGGATACATCTAATGAAATTGAGATTTTGATAACTGATGAAGGGGAAGGTATTCCAGAGGAAGAAATTCCATACTTATTTAATCGTTTATACAGAATTGACAAATCACGATCGCGTTTAAGTGGGGGTTCTGGGATAGGTTTAACTATAGCAAAAGAAATCGTTGAATCACATGGAGGGTCCATTAAAATTGTAAGTGAATTAGGAAAGGGAACAAGTGTAAAAGTTAATCTCCCAAGGGGTGAAAAATATGTTTAAAGCCTTGGTAGTCGATGATGAAGTTAGAATGCTTGATTTAATTGAAGTGTATTTACAGACTCATTCTTTTATATGCACAAAAACAACTAATGCACATGAAGCCTTAAGAATTTTAGAAGAAGATGATATAAATATTATGATTTTAGACATCATGATGCCTGAAATGAGTGGATTTGAGTTATGCCAAAAAGTACGAACTTTTTCAAATATACCTATCATTATGTTAACAGCACGTGACCAACAAGAAGACCTCATAAAAGGGTTGAAACTAGGAGCGGACGATTATATTACAAAACCTTTTGACGAACATGAATTAGTTGCTAGAATGGAAGCTTTACTTAGACGAACACAACCCCAAAATATTATTGAAACAAATGGCTTAGTCTGGGATAAAGATAAATTTGAATTATCATATAGAAATCAAATAATCAAGTTAACCCCAAAGGAATTTAACATGATTGGTTATTTATTAAGGAACCCACATCAAGTTTATGAACGCGAAAAATTAATAGACTTAATTTGGGGATATGTCACAGATGTTGAAGGGAGAACCGTTGACTCCCATATACGTAATATAAGAGATAAGATTAGAAAAGTAGGCTTTCCAGTTGATCAGCATTTAATAACCGTATGGGGGGTTGGATACAAGTGGATAAAATAATGTTAGTGGTTTCAAAAGTTAAAAGAAGCTAACCAATAAAGTCAGCTTCTTTTAACTTTTTAGTTTATCTTTTAATCGATCATATTCTTCTTCAGTAATTTCCCCTTTGGCAAGTCGGCGTTTCAACACTTCTAATGAATCGCCTTCAGGGTAAGCTGAGTCCTTCCTTTCTTTATTATTCTCACCTTTAAACATCCATACTACTATTACTACAATTAACACAATGATGATAATCATAATAATACTAAATAGGAAATTTCCAAAAAAACTTCCTCCCATCCCATCATTCATCATGTTACCATTCATCATAAGAAACACTCCTTTTCATATTTACTCAACAAACGGAGAGTAAACACTTTCATAATCTACAATTGTCATCATACCAAGGTCTGCATGGTTATTATCATGACAATGGAATAACCATTCTCCTTTATTATCAGCTTTAAAGAAAATCTCAAAGGTTTCTCCTGGTTTAACATTAATTAAATCTTTTACGATTGGTTCATTTAATTTTTGGTCATTTTTCGACTCAACTTGAAATCGATGGCTATGCAAATGCATAGGGTGGTTAAAACGTCCATTATTGTTGATTTCGACTTTAACTATGTCCCCTTCTTCCACTTCAATGGGTGGGGTATTAGGAAATTGTTGCTCATTAATTTGAAATACCATGCCATCACCCATGTCCATTCCCATGTTTAAATCCATTTCATAACTAACATCAACTTGATTAGGTGTATCTTCAAAGATAAGATTTTTATTACCAAGAGTTGCGCCATCGATACTTGAACCTTCTTTAGCTTGATTAGGTTCAATGTTTTCATAATTATCATTCTTATTTGTAATAACTGGTATACTAGCGTTAACACCATCTTCTAATGAAGTAAGGTTTGATACGAACCAAGGTTTAGATTGATGGTTTGATACTTCTAAATCTACCCTTTCTCCAGGTGCAACCTCTATAACACTAGCTTGATTATTTTTATCCAATGTTTTGATCGCATCGTAAGCAACGACTTTTGTAGTCCCTTTTGGAAAACTTAATCTTTGAACTTGATACCCAGCATTAATAATTCTAAGAAGAGTTTTTTCTCCTTTTTTCACCATTATTGGCTCTATGCTAGTCCCAGATTTACCATTAACTGTATAAGTATCATACATTTGTTTCGTATCAGCTTCCCCATTCATTCCACCCATCATCATACCAGGCATTGTTGTTAAACTTTCTGGATTTCTGTCTGTCGCCCATTCATCTAATATAAGTATTTGTTCACGATCATAATTGTTTTGTTGATCACGTTCTTCAACTACTAATGAACCATATAGGCCTTTATCAACTTGTAAGGCGCTATGTTGGTGCGAATGATACCAATATGTCCCTGGGTGCTTCGCTTCAAATTGGTAAGTAAATGTATCACCTGGTTGTACAGCTTCTTGAGTTAAGTCGGGTACACCATCCATGACATTAGGTAAAATAGCCCCATGCCAATGGATTGTAACAGGAACATCTAAATTATTTTTTAAATTAACTTTTAGAATATCCCCTTCCGTTACACGGAGAGGTTCACCTGGTACTGAACCATTATAAGTCCAAGCATTAACTTTTTTACCATTTTCTAATGACCATTCAACTTCCTCAGCAGTCAAATTATATTCAGTTATATTTTGGTCACTAAAATCATTTTTGTATAACTCTTCAATGTTAATCTCACCATTGACCAGTTGTGGTGTACCATCAGAACCTTCATTAAAAATCCAATGATAACTACTATATCCTAAAAATAGAAGCAATATTATTAAAATGGAACCTATAATTTTTTTATTCACTATTCTAACCTCCTCATGCCTAAATTTTAGCCAAAACATATGCAGTTTTTGTGCACATAAACTGAACAGTTTTTATTAAATCAATTATTGACATTAATTTGCTCATATTATCAGACACTTTGGATAATATAATTGATGAACTACAACATAAGGAGGACGAACTAATGGGAGTACTATCAACATCACCTACTAATATGGATAGTTGTATTGAGGCATGCCTTAAATGTTTAAGAGCATGTGAAGAATGTTTTACTGCGTGTTTACAAGAGCCTGATGTACAAGCAAGAGCTCAGTGTATTCAGGTTTTAAATGATTGTGCTGAAATTTGTGGACAAGCAGCACAATACATGTCACGTAATAGTACTTTTGCGACGAACCTTTGTGGTGTCTGCGCTCAAGTTTGTGAACAATGTGCTATGGAGTGTGAAAATTTCCAGGATGCACATTGTAAGGAATGCGCTCAAATTTGTCGTGAGTGTGCTCAACAATGTCGTCAAATGGCAGGGTAATTCAAGACGGGACAGGTCTATGCCTGTCCTTTTTTTGTGCATAAAAACCATTGGTACATAGTTAGTGTTTAAAAATAGTATTATTAGTGAATAGAATTATAAAACCTAAAAAAAGAGGTGAAAGATTGATGAGCCATAATCATGAGCATCACCAACATAATCACGAAAACCATGAGGACCACCAAGAGCACGACCATCATAATCATCATGAGCATATGGTTCAGGATTTTAAGAAACGACTTTATATTTCAATAGCCATAACTATTCCGATATTATTATTATCACCAATGATTCAATCATTCTTAGGAGTAGACTGGCGTTTTACTTATGATCAATACATTTTATTTGGACTATCAACCTTTATATTTTTCTATGGAGGATGGCCTTTTCTAACTGGTGGAATCGATGAGTTAAAAGAAAAAAATCCAGGCATGATGACTCTAATTGGTCTTGCAATTGTTGTAGCGTATGTTTATAGTTCACTAACCGTTTTTGGTTTAGAAGGACGAAACTTCTTTTGGGAGCTTGCGACACTTATTGATATAATGCTACTCGGACATTGGATTGAAATGCGTTCGATTATGGGAGCTTCCAATGCGTTAGAGGAATTAGTCAAACTGATGCCAAATACAGCGCACAGATTAAATGAAAATAACCAAGCAGAAGAAGTATCAGTGTCTGAGTTAAAAATAAATGATCATGTTTTAGTTAAACCAGGTGAAAAGATTCCTGTAGATGGCTTGATTTTGGATGGCCATACCTCGGTTGATGAATCGATGTTAACCGGGGAATCTGTTCCGATTGAAAAACAACAGAATGACGAAGTGATCGGCGGTTCAATTAATAAAGAAGGATCGTTAACTATCAAGGTTCAGAAAACAGGAAATGATTCATATTTGTCTCAAGTTGTTGATTTAGTAAAGGAAGCTCAAGCTTCCAAATCAAAAGCTCAAGACTTCACTGATCGCGCAGCGAAGTGGTTATTCTACATTGCGATTGCTGCGGGTATTATCACGCTTGTTATATGGCTCAGCTTAGGCTATTCATTTGATGTTGCTCTAGAACGTATGGTGACCGTCATGGTTATTACATGTCCACACGCTTTGGGACTAGCCTCACCATTAGTGGTAGCGGTGTCTACCGCATTGTCCGCAAAACAAGGGCTATTAATCCGAAACCGTGTTAATTTTGAAAATGCGAGACAAATTGACACTGTCGTATTTGATAAAACAGGGACTTTAACAAAAGGAGAGTTTGGTGTAACAGACATTATTCCAAACGAGACAAGCGAAGAGGAAATACTACAATTAGCCGCGAGCGTCGAACAAAAATCCGAACATCCTATTGCTGAAGGAATCGTTCACGCTGCTGAAGAACGAGAAATTACTTTAAAGAACATTGAAAATTTCAGTTCTTCTACTGGAGAAGGAATTGAAGGTCAAGTAGACGGCCAAACAATTAAAGTTGTGAGTCCCAAGTATGTTCAAGAAAATAGTATTAACTTTGACCAAGACTCTTTTAATCAACTATCAGATCAAGGAAAAACTGTCGTGTTTGTTCTATTGGATCAACAATTAATGGGCATGATAGCACTAGCAGATATTATCAAAGACGAAGCAAAAGAAGCTGTTAAATTGTTAAAAGATGCTGGTATTCAACCTGTTATGTTAACTGGTGACCACCAGAAAGTTGCTAATTGGGTATCAAAGCAAATTGGAATAGATGAGGTGCATGCAGAAGTATTACCAGACCATAAAGCCAATCATATTAAAGAAATCCAAAGTAAAAAACAACGCGTGGCTATGACAGGAGACGGAATTAATGACGCACCAGCATTGGCAACGGCTGATTTAGGGATTGCTATTGGAGCTGGAACAGATGTCGCGATGGAAACAGCAGATGTCGTGTTAGTACAAAGCAATCCAAAAGATGTCGTATCATTGATTGATTTATCCAAAAAAACGTATCGTAAAATGGTGCAAAATCTATGGTGGGCTTCAGGCTATAACATTATAGCCATCCCTTTAGCAGCCGGAGTACTAGCTCCAATTGGAGTTGTGCTAAGCCCAGCAGTAGGTGCGATGTTGATGAGTCTAAGTACTGTTATTGTTGCAATTAATGCGAAATTATTAAAAGCATAAATTCTGAAAACAGCTCCTCATTCGGAAATGAATCATTCGAGGCAGATCCCTTTGCAGGAATTTATCATCGATACACTAGATGCAAAACCAGAAAATTATATAAAGCTATTTTTGCAGTTTATAAATATGAATTAGATGAAAGAATTGTGGTTAAGTTTGTATAAAGCTAAAAATAATAGGAGATAATATTAAAGCTGAGGTTGTAAATTGAAAACAACCTCAGCTTTTTTAGTTCTATTACTCAACTGTAACCGACTTCGCCAAATTCCTCGGCTTATCAACGTCACAATCACGGTGAAGGGCAGCGTAATAAGAGATTAGCTGTAATGGTAGTACAGAGACTAATGGTGTTAGAAGTGAATGAACGTTAGGGATGACGAATGCATCGCCTTCACGATCTAGTCCTTCTAGGCTAATAATGCAGTCATTTGCTCCACGTGTAACAACCTCTTGAACGTTGCTTCGAATCGAGCTGTTCACGTGTTCTTGTGTTGCAAGGGCAATGACTGGTGTGCCGTCTTCGATTAACGCGATTGTACCGTGTTTGAGTTCTCCGCCAGCGAATCCTTCAGCCTGGATATATGAGATTTCTTTAAGTTTTAATGCGCCTTCTAATCCAACGAAGTAGTCAAGGCCGCGTCCAATAAAGAAGCAATTGCGAGTGGTTGATAGATAGTCGCGAGCGATTTGCTCGAATACTTCTTTTTGGTCGCATAATGATTCCATTGCGCTTGAGACGATGCCTAGTTCTTTCATTGGATCGAAGTCTAATGTTAAGCCTTTTGCACGGGCTGTATCGACTGCTAAGATCGCTAATACAGCCATTTGTGCGGTATAGGCTTTTGTTGATGCAACGGCAATTTCAGGGCCTGCATGCAGATGCATCGTATAAGTTGCTTCACGAGAAAGGGTGGACCCTGGCACGTTTGTAAGCGTGAGTGCTGGGTGTCCTAGTTTGTTTGTTTCCACTAATACTGAACGTAAGTCTGCTGTTTCACCACTTTGTGAGATGAACACGAACAGTGGTTTTTCAGATAGTAGTGGGAAGTTATATGAAAATTCGCTTGCGACGTGTACCTCTGTTGGTACTTCTGCGATTTTCTCTAAAAATTCTTTACCGATTAAGCCAGCGTGATAGCTTGTGCCCGCAGCGATAATATATACGCGGTCGCATTCACTCATGGCTTTTCGAATATCTTCATCTAGCTTAATATCGTCATTTTCATCCTGATACTCTTGGATGATATTACGCATAACAAAAGGCTGCTCGTCGATTTCTTTTAACATGAAATGCGGATAAGTGCCTTTTTCAATGTCACTTGCGTCGATTTCAGCTGTGAATGGTTCACGTTCTACTGTTGTTCCGTCTAATTTCTGAAGTTCGACATTGTCTTGTTTAACAATAACAACTTCCTCATCCATTAGCTCAACGAATTGGTCTGTTACTTGTAACATTGCCATTGAGTCACTTGCAACCACGTTAAAGTCTTCACCTAAGCCAACGAGTAATGGGCTTTTGTTTTTCGCAACGAATATTTCATCTGGATTTTCTGAATCTAATACTGCTAGTGCATATGATCCGTGTAGTAAACTAACCGTCTTACGGAACGCTTCAAGCGTATTACCTGATTCTAAAGCAAATTTTTCGATAAGCTGAACAATCACTTCTGTATCTGTTTCACTCGCAAAGTTCACACCTTCAAGATAATCACGTTTAAGTTCTTCAAAGTTTTCAATGACACCATTGTGAACTAACGTGAACCTGCCAGTTGAACTTTGGTGAGGGTGAGCGTTCGTTTCGCTTGGCTCACCGTGTGTTGCCCAGCGTGTGTGACCGATTCCGGTTGTTGCATGAACACTTTCATCGACCGCTTCTCTTAGGTTCGCAATACGTCCTTTAACTTTAAATACATTCATATCTTCTGAACGTACGGCAATACCTGCTGAGTCATAACCACGGTATTCAAGTTTTTCTAGTCCTTTTAAAAGAATCTCTTTTGTGTCTTCGTTACCGATATATCCTACAATTCCACACATAGTTCGTTACCTCCTAGACGAAAGAGGCAAACAAAGTCCTGATGTCAGGGGCATTCGTTTGCCCCTTTCTCGTATTCTGCATTTTTTGGTCATCTTGTTTTAGCTGGTTGTGCATAGAGTCGCCTCTATGTTTTCAACTAAAATTTTTCAGCTGAGATGATTGACAGCTGGAAGGCACCCGCCGATTTTTCGATGAAACCTTCTCCTCGTCAACTATTTCTATTAAAACCGTTCATAGAAATAGTCCTGGCGCTTTTGTATTAAGTTTTCCGACTACGCTCCTTTCCATTCCCGAATCATGTCCTTTTCAAACGGACAATTCTTATTTTACTGTATTTTCTAGTCAAAGGTCAATTACATTTCCTTTACAAGAAAAAAGCATAGGGTGTGACCCCTATGCTTATTATATGATGAAATTACATTCCGAGTGTTTCTTCGACGACCTTTACAACTTGATTGACGTATTTTTCGCAATCATCCTTCGTCGGTGCCTCAACCATGATTCGAACAACTGGCTCTGTACCAGAAGGTCGAACTAACACACGACCTTTATCTCCTAATTCCGCTTCGACGCGGTCGATTTCTTGTTTGATCGTTTCGTTGTCCGTCACGGCGTGTTTATCAGTCACGCGGACGTTTTTAAGCTCTTGTGGGAACTTTTTAATATCGTCGGCTAGCTCTGATAATGATTTATCGGTTTCTTGGATGACATTAACTAGCTGTAAAGCCGATAACATGCCATCACCTGTTGTGTTATGGTCTAAGAAAATGATGTGGCCGGATTGCTCGCCACCAAGGTTGTATCCGGACTTACGCATCTCTTCCATAACATAACGGTCGCCGACTTTCGTTTTCACCGTTTTTATATCTAATTGATCGAAAGCACGGTATAAACCGATATTACTCATTACGGTTGTTACAACTGTATCTTGCTTTAGGCGACCTTGGTTTTTGTAAAAACGGCCGCAAATATACATAATTTTATCGCCATCGATAATATTTCCTTTTTCATCAACAGCAATTAAGCGGTCACCATCACCGTCAAAGGCTAAGCCGATATCGGCGCCTTGTTCGACCACAGTTTCTCTAAGTTTTTCTGGGTTGGTTGAACCGTAGCCATCATTAATATTAAGGCCATCCGGTGATGCACCAATCGCAAAAATATCAGCTTCTAAATCAGCAAATAAGTGTGACGCTAATGGAGATGTAGCACCATGTGCACAGTCTAGGACGATTTTGACACCTTCAAAGTCCTGATCAATCGTCTGTTTTAGGTGTTGTAAATATTTTTGGCCGCCTTCGTAGTAATCCATTACTTGGCCAACATCTGCACCAACCGGGCGAGGTAATTCATCTGATTCAGCATCTAAGTATTGTTCAATTTCGTCTTCTTGCTCATCTAACAATTTAAACCCATCAGAACCAAAAAATTTTATTCCGTTGTCCTCAACCGGATTATGTGAAGCTGAGATCATAACACCAGCCTGTGCGCCTGATGCTTTCGTTAAATAAGCGACTCCAGGGGTCGAAATAACGCCAAGGCGCATCACTTCTACGCCTACTGATAGGATACCAGCAACTAAAGCGCCTTCTAACATTTCTCCAGATACTCTTGTGTCTCTCCCAACTAGAATTCTAGGCTTTTCTGTTGCATCTTTTGTTAACACGTATGCACCACAACGGCCAAGTTGATATGCTAATTCTGGTGTTAGTTCTGTATTGGCTATGCCTCGGACACCATCTGTACCGAAATATTTACCCATATTTTTTCGCTCCTTTATCTCTTCCATTGTCACGATTTACTCGATTCGTACACGTACCTGTTCTCTATTGGTACGCCAACGGATATCTTCTGGTGCTTCAACTTGAATATTTGCGAAGACTTCACCTTCAACTGTTTCAGATACATCAATCCAAACACGAATATCATCTTCTGTTAAGTCTTCTAAGTCTTCTGCCTTTCCAATCGTTGTTATGTCGATTGTTGCTTCCTCCGGCTCAAGGAACACAATCTCACGGTCTTCTCTTAAATTCTCAACTTCTATTTCCATATCGGACAACTCACGCTCGTCCGCTTCTGTTACAACCACTTCTACGCCGACAGATTCCGGCTCTATTTTTCGGATATCAGTTGGCACATCAAGCTCTGTCTCAAACTCTGTTGTCTCTGTTATATCGGATAAGTTAATCATCACAGGTGATAGTTGATTAATCTCATTTAACCTTTCTTCTTGTCCATAAATGGTTGCTGTAACAGGTGTTAAATTAATAGATTCCAATACTAAATTATCGTCTAGTTCCCCAACGGTATCATGTGATAGCGGGAAGCGCTTGTCCTGAACGGATACATCTGCTTCTATCGTTACCGTTGAAGGATTAATAAATACATTTAATTCATTACCTTGAGGATCATAGACTTTAACTGGAATACTTCTTGCAATGCCATCTTCTGCTAAGTCATTAAACTCGACAATGGCTTTAACCATTCCAATTTGATCAATTTCTGTTTTAGGTCCAGTAATTTCTACTTCCTCTGGGGTAATGGTCGGCGTTGATGCAAACACCTCACTCATGTCCGTTCCATCTTGACCGACAAAATCAAGCTCGACCGGCCTCGTTACACTTGAACGCTCCTCAATGGTTACTTCAATCGTTTGAGGCTCTATGTAGACCCCTAATTGACTCGACATACCTCGATGTTGAACATCCACTTCATGCGTTCCAGGTTCAAGGTCATTTAAATCAATAAATACATCAAAATTCCGTTGTCTAACGGCTTGTGTGACAGAACTAACAGGACCTTCAACCGTCACCTCTACCGTATCAGGCACTCCACGTACGACATAGCGTTCTTCTTCCAGTTCAACTTGGAGGGGGACATTTTCCATCGTTTCCGCCTCGTCAGAACCTGATGGGAACAGAAATGCCTGATCGGAATCTTGTGAATTAGCATCATCTAACGCCACTGTTAAATACAATAACAACGCCAAAAATAACGATACAATTCGTGTGAACCACGGGCTTTTAATCCATTTATCCATTGTTCTTTCCCCTCCAGTTCCACGACTTATTCGAGTCTAAATTGGAGTGAAGTTCTTTCATCAGCATTTTTCTTAAATCCTCTTCTTCAAGACGGCGGTGCAGCTCGCCATTTTTCGTTGCTGAAATCATGCCCGTCTCTTCAGATACAACAATTGTAAATGCATCTGTTACTTCGCTAATCCCCATCGCTGCTCGGTGACGGGTCCCAAGTTCCTTCGAAATAAACGGGCTTTCGCTTAACGGTAAGTAACAGGCTGCCGCAACAATTTCATCGTCCTTTATGATAACCGCTCCATCATGTAGGGGTGCGTTTGGCATGAAAATATTCGTTAGAAGCTGACTCGTTAATCTACCATTCACATCAGTACCTGTTTCAACATATTCACTCATGCCGGTATCACGCTCAATGGTGATTAATGCACCGATCCGGCGTTTAGACATGTATTTACAAGCACTAATGATTGACTCAATCGTATCATTAATTGCTTTTTCCTGGGAATAGGAATGTCTGGCAAAAAGACTTCCACGCCCCAGCTGTTCTAAAGCGCGGCGGATTTCCGGCTGGAACAAGATAATTACCGCAAGGAAACCCCAATCAATCGCTTGTAGGACTAACCATTGTACGGTAGCTAATTCCAGTACGGAACTGAAAAACCAAATCGCTAGGACGACAAAAATTCCCTTCAATAATTGAACGGCTTTTGTTCCACGGATTAATGTGAATAATTTATATATAACAAACCAGACAACTGCTATGTCTACGATAATTTTTAATATATCAATCAGGCTTTGATCTTGCCACACGTATGACACACCCTTACGCTTGAATTTCACTCTTGTCTATATCAATTAAACTTTAAATTTACGCCAATATTTTCCCATCATAATTATAGCATACTTTTAAGCTTGTTCCGTAGCAAAAAATAAACGTTTAGCAGAGTTTTCTACTAAACGTTTATGGCGTAACGAATGTCATAAAGCTTTTGATTTCATTTTCAGCTTTGTGGTAAATCCAGTGCACATATTGATCAATCTCAACAACTTTTCCTTCTACATGATGGTTGTATTTATTAAATTGATCACCATGGTGAATTGTATGGTCAATAACTTGGCTATTTACTAGGGTCAAATTACCTCTTATTTGACCTTCTAGCACTACTTCTGCATTCCGAACAATAAAATCGCCTTCTATGATTTCACCTTCAGGGATAATGACTCGGTCCCCTTGCGTAACAACACCTTCATGTTTTGATAGTGACATTTGTTGATTCGAATGATAATTCATTAAGGTAGAGATAAATAACATGATAAAAAATGCCACCGCTGCTGAGATCATAGGGTGCTCTTTAACAATCTTCCGCCCTCGTTTGAACCTCGAATCCTTTGGCAATTGAGCCATAATATTGCACTTTAAATCAGAAGGAACTTCGACATCTTTTATATCAGAAAGCTTTTGATCTACTCGTTTTAATTCCTGGTAGTGTTTTTGGCACGCACGACAGGACATAATATGATGTTTTAAATTAATCTCTTCTTCATAAGTTAATTCATGGTTTAAATAATGATGTAACTCATCCTCGAAAACTTGGTTACACGCCATCTAATCAACTCCTATTGACCTCAACCAGTTTTTCTCTTAACGCTTCTCGACCTCGGTGTAGATGCGTTTTCACGGTACCAACAGGTAAGTCTAAAACTTCAGCAATCTCTTGTAAAGATAAATCCCTTACGTAACGTAAAACAATTACGGAACGATATTTGGTAGGTAAAGTAAGTAAAACTTCTTGAATCGTTTCGTTTAATTCTTTTGTCTCAAACCTTTCCTCCGGGGTTTTTTCTTCACTATTTATTTGGTCTAATAAGGTTTGCTGTTGGTCTTCTCGAACTGGTTGGTCTAGAATATGGATTGGTTTCTTTTTTCTCATCCAATCTATGGATAAATTAGTTGCGATCCGATAAAGCCATGGTGAGAATTTATTTTTCTTCTTAAAGGTTTGGATGTTTGTATACGCACGGACAAACGTCTCCTGCGTCATTTCCTGAGCATCGTGATGATTACCTAGCATTCGATAACAATGTTGATAGATCGCATGTTGATAGTTATCAATAATTTCACCGAAAGCTTCATGGTTACCCTTTTTGACTTGTTTAATCAACTGATTCAACCTAAAATCCATATCAGTTCCCCCGCAAAATGCGGTCATGCTTAAATACGAATGATTCCACTAAAAGGTTTCAAAAAATTTATAGAAGCATGACACATTATAATCTCACCCTATTATACTTGAAATTTGGAAAAATAAAATTTGAATTCAAAATATTGTCATAAAAAATGATCTTTGGTGGAGTTTTAATTTAGAAAATAACGACTCTATTCCCGGAATGATGGGGTTTATTCTCGAAATGACAGGTTCTATTTTCGGAAAGGAATATTCTATTTCCGATATGTTATGTTCAATTCCCGAAAAGCGCTGTCCAATTCCCGATAAGTCAGTCTCTATTCCGGAAAAAAAAGTGTCCAATTCCAGAATATTAATCTGATCATAGAAAAAAGCCAAAGCGCCTTAAATTTACACTTTGGCTTTTATGAATGCTTATAAATATTTCTCACCGTATAACGCAGCAATCATATCGGCTGCCACAACAGCGGTCTTATTTTGATCATCTAATAGTGGGTTAACTTCCACTACTTCAGCAGAAGTAATGATTCCGGAATCGTGCAGTGTCTTCATAGCATAAAGCGTCTCACGGTACGATGGGCCACCTTCTATCGGTGTTCCGGTTCCTGGAGTAAACTGAGGATCGATTCCATCAACATCCAGGCTTAAATGAACACCATCTGTCCGTTCACGAAGGTATTCAACTGCCTCTTTCATTACGTGACTCATACCTAATGTCTCAATGTCATGCATCGTATACACGCGGATTCCTTTTTCACGAATTAATTTGCGTTCACCTTCATCGATAGACCTCGCGCCAATAATAACGATGTTTTCAGGTTTTACTTTAGGACCTTGTCCATTAATAGAGGTTAGACGCTTATGTCCTAAGCCAATACTTGCTGCTAAGGACATTCCATGTATATTTCCTGAGGGTGACGTCTCATTTGTATTGAGATCAGGGTGGGCATCATACCAGATAACACCCATTTCTTTATAATAAGGTGCAACACCAGCAATACTACCAATTGCGATGCTGTGGTCCCCACCTAATATTAGTGGAACCTCACCTTGTTTTTTTACTTCATTTAATTTATTTGCAATTTGTTCATTGCCTTCTGCTACTTGCTCTAAATTCTTCAAATTTGTTTTGGGGTCTTTTTGATCAGTTCCTGACTTTGGGACGTCTAGGTTGCCATAATCATAAAAATTCACACCTAAAGATTCTAATCGATTATGTAAACCGGCATATCTAATAGCATCAGGGCCTAAATCGACTCCCATATTTGGTTGGGCTATTGTTATTGGAGCTCCAATGATTGCTAATTTTTTATTCATTGCTTTTCCCTCCATCCAAACTCATTTTATCCATTACGCTTATATTGGTTCAACTGAACAAAAACATGAATAAATATGCAATTTTGCAAACGTTTTCAAAAAAGGGTTTATAACTTCTAATTAGAACTTAATGGTAGGAGGGTTAATTATGATAACTAATAGAATAAAACAAATCATTGAACGTGCTGAGCATGAAGCCAACTACCACTGTTTACTACCAGAACATCTACTATTAGCCTTTATCCAAGAAAAAAGCGGCCCTTTTGCGGATACTTTTTTAAGGCTAGAAACTAATGCTGACCAAATCAGACAACTATTACCCCATACGTTTGAAGCTGCGGAAAATGAACAGATTTACTCTATCCCAATTACAGAGACGGTCAAAAATATTACCAACCAAGCTTGGCAATATATGAAACATTACAATCAAACAGTACTGAATGAAGGGCATTTACTCAAAGCATTAATAAAATCTAACAGTGTCCATCATCTGTTGTCTCAAAAAGACGCTCTACTTCTTTTAGAACTAGGCACCACATCACGGGATTTAATTGTTCATTTACGACACTATGACAAAAAGGCATCTAATGACAACATTATTCGTGTCAATAAACTATGGGAAGAGCTATTGAAAGAATACATATCAAAACACTTCGGGCAAGGATGGCTCGATACGATCAATAGTGGTCTAAAACAAAAACTACCTAACATTTATATATTTGTAAAAGGTGATAACATTTTAGGTTTTGCCTGCTTTGACACCTTTGAAGATTTGAAGGGATACTTTGGACCCATGGGGGTTGCACAACATCAGCGCCAAAAAGGAATAGGTTCTGCTCTTCTTCACCATTGCTTATATGAAATGAAACAAATCGGATATGAATATGCAATTATAGGTGGTGCTGGCCCTATTGAATTTTATGAGAAAGAATGTGGTGCAAAAGTTATTCCTAAATAAAAAAAGTTGCCCCCCGATTAAGCAGAGAACAACTTTGGTAACTGATATGGTGGAGCCTAGCGGGATCGAACCGCTGACCTCCTGCGTGCAAAGCAGGCGCTCTCCCAGCTGAGCTAAGGCCCCTTCAGTTAGATTATGTAATGGTGAGCCATGGAGGATTCGAACCTCCGACCCTCTGATTAAAAGTCAGATGCTCTGCCAACTGAGCTAATGGCTCTAATTATGTTAGATCAAGATCGTCAAATGCTCGTCGCGTTGCAAGTTAGTTCGGCGATGCCCGCGCTCCTCGCAGAAACCTACAAGGATGTCTAATCAATGATGTTTACGGTTTTGCTCTGCCAACTGAGCTAATGGCTCTAAATTATATGACTAATTAAGCCATATTCTTGTGCTTACAATCAAAATTTATCCATAAAAAAATAAAATGGCTGGGCCAGCTGGATTCGAACCAGCGCATGACGGTACCAAAAACCGTTGCCTTACCGCTTGGCTATGGCCCAATCATTTTAATAAATGGTGGAGGGGGAGAGATTCGAACTCCCGAACCCTGAGGGAGCGGATTTACAGTCCGCCGCGTTTAGCCACTTCGCTACCCCTCCATGATTGGTGGTGCCGGCCGAGGGACTCGAACCCCCAACCTACTGATTACAAGTCAGTTGCTCTGCCAGATTGAGCCAGGCCGGCTAGTATCCAATTTAAATGGTGGAGGATGGCGGGCTCGAACCACCGACCCCTTGCTTGTAAGGCAAGTGCTCTCCCAGCTGAGCTAATCCTCCTCAAAAATGGTGACCCGTACGGGACTCGAACCCGTGTTACCGCCGTGAAAGGGCGGTGTCTTAACCGCTTGACCAACGGGCCAATCTATTTTCAAAACGTGACCTGTCCAAATCGGACATTTTTTATTATATATAGATTTAAACATCTTGTAAAGGATGGATTTACATTCGAAATTTTAAGACTACTTTTCTCCATCCTGTAAATAAAAAACCTCATTTCCTAAAATAATCAAAATAAATTATTATTTTTTTAAAAATCTTGTAACAGTTGATATAAGCACTGTTACAACAGTTTTTACCCCACTATTTTCCAACCTCTTTCGTTGACATTCCATCAAACTCTTATTAACCTTATAAGCATCTGTTAATTTTGTTTAATTTTTTCTTAATAAAATTAACAAATTATAGATACTTAATAACCTCAATTTTGAAAGGAGGTTACGATGAAGGTTTCAGTTGAAAAAGAGTCTTATCAAGTTGAAGGCATTCTGTTTGATAAGGATGGGACGATTATTGACTTCTATTCCATATGGGGTAAATGGGGTCAGGATATTACTGAGGATATAAGCAACCAACTCAGTGAATCTATTCACCTCAACCCTGAAGACATGGCTAAAGTAATTGGTTTATATCTGAATGAAAACTCTTGGGATCCTAAAGGGCCTTTGGCTATTAGTGGAACAAGTGAGTTAATAACGATACTTTCGCATTATTTGTATCAAAGAAACATTCCTTGGAATGATGCTTATACTTATGTGACGAAAAGTTTCGAAGCAATCAGTGCCAACCTCGATTGGTCTCAATACATAAAGCCAATTGACGGTATTACCGAATTCATAAAGGATGCTCATCAAGCCGGTTTAAAAATGGCTGTTGTAACATCTGACTCAACTGACGAAGCTAAACGTCATTTAGACTTACTTAATCTTAGATCATACTTTGATTTTGTGATTGGGCATGACCACGTTGAACGTGGAAAACCTTTCCGTGACATGGCTGATATAGCCTGTCAACAACTCGGCATAGAAAACCATCAAGCATTAATGTTTGGTGATTCAAATGGTGATATGAAACTTGTTCATAATGCTGGTTTACAGGCTGGGATTGGATTATCAGCCCATGAAGATCATTCACATTTAGAGGATGCTAACCTCGTGATTCAAAATTACCGAGGTTGCAATATATAAAATACATTAATAGAGGGGAGAAATTAAGATGAAAAAGTTAATAACGACTACTTTGATCATCTCAGCTATGTTAGTTTTAGCTGCATGTGGTGACTCAGGCTCAGACGGTGAGCCATTACAAGTTTACACACATAACGATTCAGAAGAAATGGACGCAATGGTTCAAGACATTGAGGAAAATACAGGTGTAGAACTAGATGTTCTACGTTTGTCTAGTGGTGAAGGCTGGAGTCGTATCCAAGCTGAAGCACCTGATGTAGGGGCAGACATGCAAATTGGTATGCTCCATGGTTTTGGTATTAAAGCAGAGGAAGAAGGTCACTTATTACCTTATGAATCTGATGAGTGGGAAGATGTACCAGATAAGTTCCAACAAAAAGACGGTGAGTGGTACGGAACATCTTTCTGGTATAACTTAATTGCCGTTAACGAAGATATTATGAAAGAAAAAGGGTTAGATGTTCCACAAACTTGGGAAGATCTACTAGACCCTCAATATGAAGGTGAAATTGTCCTACCAGACCCAGGTACTTCTGGTACAGCTTTCTTATTTGTATCAACTATTATGCAGATCATGGGTGAAGAAGAAGGTTGGGAGTACTTTGAACAACTAGATGAAAATGTTGGACAATATACGAAATCAGGATCTGCTCCAGCTCAAATGGTTGCACAAGGTGAATATGCTGTCGGTTTAACTTGGGACCAAGCTGTTTACGATTATATTGATGAAGGATACCCAATAACTGATGTTATACCTTCTGAAGGTGTTGGCTATAGTCTTGACGTTGCTTGGATTTTCGAGAACACTGACCAACCAGAAAAAGCTAAAAAAGTTATGGACTACTTAGGTACTCAAGACTTTATGGAGCTATCAGCTGAGTATCGTTCAATGGTAACGAAGCCGGGGATTACAGATGATTCAGGACTAGAAGAAAGTTTCATAGATTATGATGCACAATGGGACGCGGATAACCGTGATCGCATTATGAAAGAATGGCAAGACAAATTTTCAAACTAAAGTATTTAGACCAGCGTAAATTACGCTGGTCTACCTATATAGTCTACAACTGAGGTGATTTTGTTTGAGTAATGAAGCATCGAGACAATCAAGGACAGCTAAACTTGCATCAGACTTACGCCAATTTTGGTCTGAGCCTTGGTTTGCTATTCTAACGATGATTCTAGCAGGTGCGATTCTATTATTTATCGTTACCCCCGTATTTGCCGTTTTATATAAAAGTTTTGGCATGGATGCTAGCGGTTTTACCTTGGATTACTACCGAGAATTTTTCTCAAGGACTTACTATTTTGATTCTATGATGAATAGTTTAGGTGCTGCCGTTATATCCACCATCATCGTTGTTATTTTAAGCGTAAGCATTTCTTTGTATGTTACGAGATCAACAAGTTTTGTTTCTAGATTCTACAGAGGTGCCGCTTTATTACCTCTTGTTGCACCACCATTTATCTTTTCACTATCTTTAATCATTCTGTTTGGTAGAAACGGAATTGTGACATCCGTTATTAACAGTACGTTTGACGTCGAATTCAGTATTTATGGATTTTGGGGTGTTGTAATCGCTCAGGTACTTGGGTACTTTCCAATTGGTTATATGCTAGTTGAGAGCACTATGCGCAATATGAATCCAAGCCTTGAGCATGCTTCAAGTGACCTTGGAGCTTCACAGTGGAAAACCATTAGAAAAGTAACTCTTCCTTTATCGCAAACAGGTATTACAAAAGCTGGACTACTTGTATTCGTCATGGCTTTAGCTGACTTTTCTAACCCTTTAATCATAGGTGGGGGCGAGCCTTTCTTAGCTTCAGAAGCTTATTTGCTCGTTGTCGGTCAGCAAAATTTAGAACAAGCTGCTGTGTTAGGGGTATTTTTAATTGTCCCAAGTTTGATCATTTTTATCTTTCAAACTTACATTTTAGATGATTCTGGCTTAGAGACGATTAGCGGAGAATCTGGTGCTAGTAATGCTCCACTTTCACGTAGAGTGAAAACTGTCGTGATGACCATCAATACACTATTCGTATCTTTTATTATATTAATGTTTGTCATGGTTGTCTTAGGTGCATTTGTTAAGATTATTGGAATTAACAACACCTTTACACTTGAACACTTCCAAAACAGAAATGGTTGGGACTCACTATACACAAGTGTATTTGTTTCCTTTGTCGCTGCAATTCTAGCTGCCACTATCGGTATGCTACAAGGATATCTATTTGCTAGAAAACCTATTCCAGGCAAAAAAGCTTTAGAATTCCTGACACTTTTCGGACTAGCCGTACCAGGTACGGTCATGGGGATTGGTTATGTACTGATCTTTAATGGTTCACCATTTTTCCTAACAGGTACTGTTTTATTAATTGTATTAAACATGACGTTTAGAAAAATTGGTGTCGGCTTAGAGGCGAGTATTAGTAAAATGCATCAAATTGATACATCTATGGAAGAAGCCTCTAGCGATTTAGGATCTGGCCCTTACCGAACATTCGGCAAAGTTGTTGTTCCATTACTGAGCCCTGCTTTTATTGCAGGTTTTATATACACATTTATGACAGCTATGGTATCAATTAGTTCCGTCATTTTCTTAATTGCACCTGGGACAAATCTAGCAGCGGTTTATATTTTAAACCTAGCAGAACAAGCGCGAGTTGGAATGGCCTCAGCTATGTCATTTGTTTTAATCGTCATTGTCCTATCTTGTATGGGATTACTTAAGTATATCGAGAAGAAAACAGGTGTCAGTATTTAATCAAGCATAAGGAGTGAGTTTACTTGAGTGGACACGAAAACTTTTTAAAACTAAGTCATCTTTATAAATACTTTGGTGACGTCAAAGCTGTTAATGATATTTCAATTGATATTGAACAAGGTGAACTAATTTCATTCATTGGCCCTAGTGGTTGCGGTAAAACGACCTTACTTAGAATTGTTGGTGGCTTTCATAAGCAAGATCAAGGCTCTATTACACTCGATGACCAGGCAATCGATCAGCTACCGCCAGAGCAACGTCCTACAGGAATGGTGTTTCAAAACTACGCGCTATTTCCACATATGACCGTTTATAAAAACGTTGAATACGGTCTTAAGATTGAAAAGGTTGATAAAGCTGAGCGTGAAAAACGTATTAAAGAGGCTTTAGCTCAAGTGCAATTAGAAGGCTATGAAGAACGAAAACCAAGTGAATTAAGTGGTGGACAACAGCAACGTGTCGCTATTGCGCGCTGCTTAGTGTTAAAGCCTAAAGTTCTACTACTAGATGAACCATTATCTAACTTAGACGCTAATCTACGAATGATCATGCGTGAAGAGATTCGCCGTTTAAAAGAAGAACTAAACTTAACGATTATTTTCGTAACGCATGACCAAGAAGAAGCACTTAGTATTTCAGACCGTGTGATTGTACTTAAAGATGGAACTGTTCAGCAATTAGATCGCCCTGACAATATCTATAACGAACCAAGTAACGAATTTGTTGCCAACTTTGTAGGACATGCTAACATCTTAAGCGGTAATTTGGCCGAGGTTGATGGTGATACTTACTTTAAAACTGGTAAGTTTAGTTTTAAAGTTGAACAACCTTCTAACACCACGAATCAGGACGTAAAAGCCGTTATAAGGCCCGAAAGAATTAAACTAGACCCAGAAGGTCAGCTAGAAGGAAAAATTGCTAGAATCGTTTATAACGGCAATTTCACACGGTATTTCGTTGATATTCAAGGTGAAGAGATTATGGTAGATGATTTTAACGCACATGGTTTAGGTAGTTATCAACGCAACGATCAGATTAAACTCTCATTTCCAGATCAACCACACTATATTTTAGAGGAGGATGTTCAGTGAAGAAAGGTTTAATCATTACACTGTTAACAGTATTCGCTTTAGTTTTTACTATTTCTATGACGACAAGTGCTGAGGAAAATGCAGATGAAACGTATCAAACAGACTTAGATATTGTTTCTTATAATGTCTATTTAATGTCAAGTACGTTATACCCTAATTGGGGGCAGTCACAACGAGCTGATTTAATTGGACAGGCTGATTTCATGTCGGGTCAAGATGTGATCATTCTAAATGAATTATTTGATAACAGTTCAGCTGAACAACTGTTAGGTCACTTACAAGGTGAATACCCATACCAAACACCAATTTTAGGGAGCACAACTTCAGGGTGGGATGACACTAGAGGAAGTTATTCTTATGTTGTGCCTGAAAATGGTGGTGTATCTGTAGTTAGTAAATGGCCGATTGAAGAACAGATTCAATACGTTTTCAGTGAAGCTTGTGGACCGGAGAGTATGAGTAATAAAGGTTTTGTTTACACAAAGATTATGAAAGATGGAGATCCTTATCACATTATTGGCACGCACATGCAGTCTACGGACTCTAACTGCTCAGATGGTGAACCAGCAGAAGTTAGAAGTGCTCAAATGGCAGAAATGAACCAATTTATTGATGATAAAGGTATTCCTCGTTCTGAGATGTTAATCATCGGAGGAGATCTAAACGTCATTAAAGATTCTGCAGAATATGATGCTATGTTAAACCAATTAAATGTAAGTGAACCACAATATACAGGTTTTGACGCAACTTGGGACCCTGAGACAAATTCAATTGCAAACTACAACTATCCAGATTTAGGATCTCAATATCTAGATTACATTTTCGTTTCTAACAATCATAAACAACCAGAATCTATGACACTAGAAGCGAGAGATGTGAAATCACCTTATTGGTCGGTCACTTCTTGGGGAACGACTTATGAATACAATGATTACTCAGATCATTACCCTGTTTTTAGTGAAATTTTAAATTAAAGCAGAAAAAAATCGCCGCTTTCGTTATAATCGAAAGTAAGGCGATTTTTTTATGAATAGAATCAGTGATTCTAACGGTTTAACGCAAACGTTAATTGAATGGGGGATTAGTAAAATGTATTTACTTTTATTCACCATAGTTTATATTGTGACAACACATATTTTGAATTTGGGGGATCTTTTAGCTTTAGGAATTTACATAATAGGATTAAGCATCATTAAAGGACTGCTTAGTGAGGAATTAGAAAATGTCTTTAATATAAAGAGAACTAAGTTTTTGTACAGTTATAACGGATTTAAAAACTCTCTTATGGAACTTTTGTCATTAATAATCGTTTTTATTAATTTTTATCTAATTGATTATGTACCTTTCTCTTTTCTCGAATTTATTTATCTCTTTTTTGTTATAACAGTTTTATACCGTTTTCTTTTTTGGGGTATAACCAGAACAATAAGAAATAGAGTCTATATAAAAGGGGCTTAGGAAATCCTAAGCCCCTTATGTATTTAATTGAATTGTTTTAATGGAGCTTCCAAGCGGACTCGAACCGCTGACCCCTTCCTTACCATGGAAGTGCTCTACCGACTGAGCTATGGAAGCCTTTAAATAAAAAAATGGCTCCAGCGGCAGGATTCGAACCTGCGACTAACCGGTTAACAGCCGGTGGCTCTACCACTGAGCTACGCTGGAATGTGTCTTAAAACTATATTCTTTTATAGTATAACTTACTTTTGAATATAAAAAAATTAAAATACCTTCATATTTTAATTAAAATGCCCGGCAGCGTCCTACTCTCACAGGGGAAACACCCCAATTACCATCGGCGCTAGAGAGCTTAACTGCTGTGTTCGGCATGGGAACAGGTGTGACCTCTCTGC
>NZ_RKRF01000010.1 GCF_003843875.1 Aquisalibacillus elongatus
CTTAACAATTTTTAATTTAAAACTATCACTATATTTTGCCATATGAAAACACCCCAAAAGTTAGATTTTTACTCTAACTTTTGGGGTGCAGTACCCTTACGGGTGAGTTTTTAAACTTCCTGTTTGGAATCGTCTTTCATTTTATCTTCAAGTTCTTTAATACTTTCTTCTATTTGACGAAGGTGTTCTTGTAAGTTTTCTTGATGGGGTTCAATCGTTTCTTTCCAGCTTTCAATAGATGTTTTAATATCTTGTGAAAGATCTTTAAGAAGCGCTGCACCTTCTTTAGACGTTTTACTTAGTTGATTTTTAAGATCTAATCCATCTTCACGAATTTGCTGGGCTATATCTCGTAAGCGGTCACTTTGATCTTTTACCTTTGAACGTAATTCTTCTCCTGAACTAGGGGTCGTCAGAAGTGAAACAGATGCTCCTACTGCACTTCCAAAGAGGACGCCTAGCAATAACGATTTACCGTTTGCCATCGTATCGACTCCTTTCATTCTTACTACTATTATAACCTTTTTGACTTAAATTGTTTAGTGCAAATTAGTTAGAAACGGCTTTATTTAGGTATTAGATATGTTCCTTAATTTTTCCTGCGATTTCTTGTAATTGTTCTGAGCTTGCTTGTTCACCAACTGACCAATTAGATTTAAAACCATCATTCTCATCGTAACGAGGTATTAAATGTAGATGGATGTGAAATACACTTTGGTCAGCAAATGAGCCATTATTATTAAGTAAATTCATGCCTTTCGGTTCATATGCTGCTTTAATCGCATTCGCAACTTTAGGCACAGCCTTAAACAAATTGGACGCAGTTTCTTCATCAAGATCAAAAACATCTTGCTTATGATTTTTTGGTATAACGAGTGTATGTCCTTCTGTTACTTGGCTAATATCTAAGAAAGCATAAACATGCTCGTCTTCATAAATTTTAGCCGAAGGGATCTCTCCATCGATAATTTTGCAAAAGATACAATCTGACATGAATGAATCCTCCTTATGTATATTCTTATCATTTATTCTAACGTAGTGAACTGTCGAATAACAGAATTAAACGTCATTTCTATTAAATCTATCCAATTTTTTGGTATGATAAACTGTAGTGGATTAGATAGAAATGAGGGATATCATGAGTGAGTTGTTGACGATTGAAAATTTAGTCGGTGGCTATACACAGCAAAATGTACTGCACGGCATTTCTTTTGAGGTCAATCAAGGTGAAGTTGTCGGAATGATTGGCTTAAATGGTGCTGGAAAAAGTACGACGATTAAACATATTATTGGTTTGATGACGCCAAAAAAAGGAAGTATTAAAATTAATGGTCGATTGTTATCGGATGATCTAGAACAGTATCGTCGTGAATTTGCTTACATACCTGAGATGCCGATGCTTTATGAAGAATTGACGTTGGAAGAGCACCTTCGTTTAACAGCAATGGCATACGGGATTGATGAAGCGACGTATCAAGAACGTACGGAATTTTTACTTAAAGAATTTCGTCTCGATAATAAACGAAAGTGGTTTCCTGTTCATTTTTCAAAAGGTATGCGCCAGAAAGTAATGATTATGTGCGCGTTCTTAGTTAAGCCTTCGTTATATATCGTGGATGAGCCTTTTGTTGGTTTGGATCCGTTAGGCATTCAATCTTATTTAGATACGATGAACGAAATGAAACAGCAGGGAGCAGGCGTTTTAATGTCGACGCATATTTTAGCAACAGCAGAAAAGTATTGCGATCGATTTGTTATTATCCATCACGGTAAAATTAGAGCGTTTGGAACACTACAAGAGTTGCAGCAAGAATTTAATATGCCACAAGCTAGTTTAGATGATATTTATGTACAACTCACAAAGGACGATGCGTAATGGATACCAATATTTTATGGAAAGAGCGTTTTCAAAATCATGTAAAAATGATGAGCCGATATTTACGCTTAATGTTCAATGATCACCTTGCGTTTGCATTGATCTTTTTTGTAGCGGCTGGTGCTTATTTTTACCAAGAATGGTTATCAGGTGTTCCGGATACGTTTCCGGTGGATTGGGTGTTGGCAATCGTACTAGGTATGCTCTTAGCCCATAGTCCAGTACGAACTTTTTTTAAAGAAGCAGATACCGTGTTTTTATTAGCGGTTGAGAATAAAATGAAACCTTATATACGTAACGGCGTGTTTTATAGCCTAGTCATTCAAGGCTACTGGCTTGCGATATTTTTATTTGTGTTTACGCCATTGTATTTAAAAATATATAGTGGTTTGGATGCTAAATTTTTATTCGTCATATT
The DNA here is from genome assembly GCF_003843875.1 of Aquisalibacillus elongatus. Taxonomy (GTDB): domain Bacteria; phylum Bacillota; class Bacilli; order Bacillales; family Alkalibacillaceae; genus Aquisalibacillus; species Aquisalibacillus elongatus. Next base: position 2,295 of record NZ_RKRF01000010.1, read on the forward strand.
AGGTTTTTTAATAGGATTAAAAGTCATAAATTTATTAGCCGTTTGGTTTTTAGAGAAAACGAGGGACCGTAAAATCCAATACTTAGATGTCGTGGTTCGGTTTGTTATTAATGCGATTGCGGTATTTATGCTAGTTAATCAGGAGGTCGTTTTTACTCTTATTACAATCGGTTTTTTGTTAGCTTTAGTCTATTTGAATTATTGGAATGTTCATCAGAAATACAGTTTGCCTTGGGATCAGTTGATTGAAAAAGAAGAAGCCAGATTACAGTTGTTTTATCGCTTGGCCAATTTATCGACGGATGTTCCAGACCTAAAACGTAAGCCTAAAAAACGACATGGCTTAGTAAGACTAGTGAAAAAGCCTATCAAGTTTGACCAAAGTAATACTTATATATATCTATATTTCATCACATTTATTCGTAGTGGGGATTACTTTGGGATGTACTTACGTTTAATTGGTCTAACGATCTTCTTTATTTTCTGGATCCCATTATTTTGGGGTAAGATGATCTTTGCCATGCTTTTCTTATTTGTCACTGGCTTTCAATTTATAACGATATATAATCATCATAAGACGATTGATTGGGTACAACTTTACCCAGTAAGTGAACAAATTAGAAAAAAGGCAGTTCATCAGTTAATATTTTTGCTTATGTTGATTAAAGTTGGGATGTTAAGTGTTCTGTTCGTATTTGCTACTGATATTGTGGGAGCTGTTATTTATGCAGGTGTTGGTTTAGCATTTACGTTATTTTTTGAGAATTTTTATGTGAAATCAAGGTTGAACCGTATGGGATAATTAAAAATGCATGTCCACGAAGATGGGCATGCATTTTTGTGCGTTAAAGCGTTTATTCGTTGCTATTCACAAAGGTTAAAGCTAGTGTTAAAATCATCAAGGTTAAAGTTTTTTCGACAGAAAGAGGGAGCACAGATGGTAACACGTTTTAACGGATATGTTCCTATTTGGCAACAATTGGTCTATATTATCGTCGGTTCAGCCATTGTAGCGCTCGCGTACAATGGATTTTTACTGCCTAATTATATTGCAGCTGGTGGCGTTAGCGGAATTAGTACTATTACAGAATTTTTATTTAACCTTGAGCCAGCATATGTAATTTGGAGCGTTAATATTCCTGTTTTAATTCTAGCGTTTTTATTACTAGGAAGAGCATCGGCTTTCCGCTCAGTGGCAGGGTCGCTCGTTTTGCCGTTTTTCGTGTATTTAACGCGTAATATGCAGCCGATCTCTGAAGAGGTCATCCTAGCAACTATATTCGGAGGAATTGGCGTTGGTATTGGTTTAGGAATCGTGTATTTAGGTGACGCCTCAACAGGTGGAACATCCTTAATTGCACAGATGATTTATAAATATTCTAATTTATCGCTAGGATCTAGTTTAGCAGTTATTGATGGCTTAATTGTTTTAACAGCCATTGTAGTGTTTGATGTAGAGCTAGGGTTATTTGCATTAATTAGTTTATTTATGACGAGTAAGTCGATTGATTTTGTTCAAACTGGCTTTAATCGAACAAAAGCTACGCTTATTGTTTCTGGTAAACATCGTGACGTTCAACAAGCCATCTATGAAAAAGTTGATCGGGGAGTTACCCGCATTTCAGCTCAGGGTGGATTTACCGAACAGGACAGGCCTGTCCTCATGTGTGTCGTCAACCAGACAGAGATTGCAAAACTAAAGCGGACTATTAGAGAAGCGGACGCTGAAGCGTTTGTTATTGTTATGGATTCAACTGAAGTATTAGGCAGAGGATTCTATCAAAATAATTAAAATAAAGAGCGTACAATGAGTTCATCTGTTAAATCATTGTACGCTCTTTAATATACGCTCCGTCAAAATACTCCGTTTTCCTTGGGCACGGCCTCAACCTCCCAAAACTCACTGCCGTTCGTTTTGCGTGATTTTCGGCTCGCGCTGTTCCCAATGGAGTCTACGTATTTTGACTACGCTTGAGATACATTCGAATCTATTCTTTTACATACCTCTTGTTTCAACTTCTAACTACTACTCCTTATGCTTTCTGGTATTTTTTATACCCGTGCAACAATGCTTTGGCGGCGATTGGCAGGGCTTTTTCGTTAATATTAAATTTCGGGTGATGGTGTGGATAGTCATGTCCTTCGATATTAGCTCCGGTAAAGAAATAGGTACCAGGTCGTTCTTCTAAATAATAAGCGAAATCTTCGCCTCCCATTACAGGAGGAACGTCGGTTACTGTATCAATTCCTGGAATCTCTGTTCCACCTTCTAAATAGAAATCTGTTTCCCGGTCGTGGTTGATGACTGGTGGGTAGCCTTTGAAATAATCCAACTCATATTCAGCACCGTAGCTATCCGTGATTCCTTTTAGAACTTTATGCATTTCATCTATAATTTGCTCTTGAACGTCTTTATTTAAGTAGCGAACAGTCCCTTTTAGAGTCGCTGTATCTGGAATAACATTAAAGGCTTCACCAGATTCAATAACGCCAATCGTTAAAACTGCAGGCTCTAACGGATCAATTCTGCGGCTAATGATTTGTTGTAATTCAACAATGGCTTGACCTGTCATGACAACAGGGTCCTTTGTTTGGTGAGGCATTGCCCCGTGGCCGCCTTTTCCTTTGAAAATAATTTCAAAACGGTCGGTTCCTGCCATAAATGCGTCTTTCGTTATTTCAATCGTGTGAAGCGGAGTGGTTGCCCATAAATGAGTTCCAAAAACAGCATCTACTCCGTCAAGTGCACCATCTTCAATCATTGGTTTAGCCCCGCCTGGCGCATACTCCTCAGCAGGTTGGTGGATAAAAACCATCGTTCCTTCAAGTTCATCTTGAAATTCTTTTACAGCCTCTGCAACAGCAAGTAAGGTTGCGGTGTGTCCGTCATGACCGCATGCGTGCATGACGCCATCTGCTTTTGACTTATATGGGACATCATTTTCTTCTTGGATCGGTAATGCATCAAAATCAGCCCTTAATGCAACAGTTTTACCTGGTTTGCCACCTTCGATCTTTGCGACAAGTCCATAACCGCCGATATTGCTCTTATAAGGAATACCTAATTCGTCATATCTCCTACAAATGAAATTTGACGTTTCCTTTTCCTCAAATGATAGTTCAGGATATTGGTGAAGATAACGGCGATCTTCTACCATTCGATCATATAGTTCATCAATTTTTTGGTAAACTTTTTCCCACATATTCCGGACCTCCTCATGATTCGATTATTATTATTATATCAAACTTATAGTGTTGTTAAATCAAAAACACTCAGTCTAGAGTCTGAGTCAGAAACAATCTTAAGGTTGTTTCTGATTGTGTGATTCAATAGTATGATAGAATAAATTAGACAGAAAAAAGGATAAAAGCCTTAGTTGGCGAATAAAATTTGTAGGTGAGAGAAATGTTTTTTAGATTTTTTACAAAGGTAGCCAAATGGACGATAGCGTTTATTTTAATAGGTTTCGGTCTCGTGTTAATTCTACAAAATATCAATCTTATTTCCCTGGAAATGTCGAACATTGTCTGGAGATCTTGGCCTATCATCTTGGTTATTATTGGTTTATTATCTTTTATTAATCACTTTAGCCCTTATAAATCAGGCGGTTGGAAATTTGGGTCTTTTTTAATGGTTTACGGTGGTTTACTTTGGGCTGATAACTTCAATGTCGGTGGTATTGAATTTGAATTAATCGATATTTGGAAATTATGGCCGCTCATTTTAATTTATATTGGAGCCAACATTTTATTTGGGAATAAAACAATGTCTGTGTATGTTGGAGGCGATGTTGACTATTCAGGCTATGGTGGCAAACAAGTCAAAAAGGCTAAAGCCCAAAAAGGGAAGTACAAATATCATTTAAAAAAAGAAAAGAATCTAATTGGTGATTTTAATTTTTCTGATGATAACTGGAAAGTAAAAGATATGAATCTATGGTCAGGGATTGGTGATGTGGACATAGATTTTTCCAAAGCCTATATACCAAATGAAGAAACGAAGATTGTACTTAGAGGTTATATTGGAGATGTTCATATAAAAATGCCTGATGATGTCTCGTGTCGCATCTATGCAAATGTCAGCATTGGTGATGCTACAATCTTTAACCAACATCGATCCAGTTTTGGCAATGCGATCACGTATGAATCAGATGATTATGAAGAAGCCACGAGGAAAATTGACCTTCATATGGATTATAAGATCGGTGATATTACAGTTGATTATGTTTAGGAGCGTTTGTCATGCTAAAGAAACTTAAAGGAATACGATTTCAACTTATGAGAGCGGAATTATATATTATATATTTTTCTCTACTCATTATTTCATTAATTGCACTCTTTACATATTCAGTATTGCAGCCTCGATGGCTACATTTAGAAGCTATTTTTTTCTTGTTAATTCTAGTTATCTTAATCATGACTCCGGTTAGTTTATACGTGATGTTTCAACGAACGAAATATATAAAAGGACGAATTCATGCTTTTTCTATTTTTGTATCAATGCTACAGCAAGGGAAATATAGTGCTGAATTATTCTTAGAGGATTCAGGTGATGAATTAGACGCGTTCACTGAAGAATTAAATGATTTAGCTAAAAAGATGAAAGATCAAGTTAATACGTTGCAACGTTTGGCAGATGAAAAATCAGAATTTGCACAGCAGGCTCATATTGCTGCGACTATGGAAGAACGTCAAAGGCTTGCACGAGATTTACACGATGCTGTAAGTCAGCAATTGTTTGCTCTAACTATGATGTCTCAAGCGACAGTTAAGCTCATTGATAAAAAGCCAGAACAAGCGAAAGAGCATATTAAAGAAATATCAGAAATGGCCCTTCAGGCTCAAAATGAAATGCGAGCACTCTTGCTTCATCTTCGGCCGGTATATTTATCAGGTGAGCCTTTAAACGAAGGTATCGTACGATTAATTGAAGAATTAAAGAAAAAATCCAATATTACATTTCATTTAAATATTGACGAAGAGTTTGACTTATCTCAATCCAAAGAAGAACACATTTTCAGAATGGTGCAAGAAGCGTTGTCGAATATTTTACGTCATGCTAGTGCTCAAAACGTAAAAGTTGAATTGAAGGACCGCGATCAAGATATATACATACATATAGATGATGACGGAATTGGATTTAATGCAAGTGAAGAAATGGAACAAAAAACTTCTTACGGCCTGAAAACAATGAAAGAGCGTTGTGAAGAAATAGGCGGGACATTTCAAATTAAATCTCAAGAAGGTCAAGGGACTTATATCGATATTAGAATTCCGAAATAGAGGTGAATGGATTGGACGCAATTAAAGTATTAGTCGTTGATGATCATGATGTCGTTCGAAAAGGAATTACGACTTACTTAATGACAGAAGATGACATCGATGTTGTGGGTGAGGCTTCTAGCGGTAATGAAGGAGCATCACTCGCAAAAAAGACAAACCCAGATGTCATTTTAATGGATTTGATTATGGAAAATGGGACTGGGATTGATGCAACAAAACAAATTATGGCTGATCTACCTGAAGTCAAAATTATTATTTTGACGAGTTATTATGATGATGAGAAAGTGTTTCCGGCTTTAGAAGCAGGCGCTTTTAGTTATATGCTAAAAACCTCTTCTGCAGATGAAATCGCCAATGCGATCAAAAAAGCTGCGAAAGGTGAAAATGTGATTGAACCGAAAGTAGCAGGCGCCATGATGAACCGGATTCGTACTTCTGAGCGATTGCCGCATGAGTTATTGACAGAACGAGAGCTTGAAGTTCTAGTTTGTATTGGGAATGGCCTTACGAATAATGAAATTAGTGAGAAATTATTTATTGGAATTAAAACGGTCAAAACTCATGTTAGTAACATTTTAAGTAAACTAGATGTTCAAGATCGAACACAAGCAGCTGTTTATGCTCATCGAAATGGATTGATGAAAGAGACAAATTAAATAAAAGGTTGGGACAAAAGGGTTTAGATTACGCTCCGACAAAATGCTTCGCTTTCCGCAGGCACGACTTCAACTTCCTAAAACTTACTTCCGTTCGTTTTAGGTGATTTTCAGTTCGTGCTGTTCCTGCAGGAGTCTACGCATTTTGTCTACGCTCATTATTAACTCAAACTAATATTTTTTAACTTTTGCCCCAGCATTTATTATTAGTTATGGCTCTAATACATCTAACTGCGTAACGTAAGAGTGGCCTTGGACATATGAAGGCTTCTCTTCTTGTTTTTTGTGGGAGTGTTTAAAGTCTTGCGAGTTTTTCCACTGTAAGAAATCGTCAACTTGTTTCCATTGCGTTAAGATGACGTAAGTATGGTTACGAGTCGGTCTTAAGATTCGAAAGGCTTCAAAACCCTCTTGAGTTTCAATGCTGCCAGATCGTTGTCTGAATTTATCTTCTAATATAGGCCCGCCTTCTGGTGTTACTGGAATGTTATTTAAAACAATATAGCCGTATTGTTTTAATTCTCCTATTCCTTCAACGATTTCGAATTCCCGAGGTTCTTTTAACACATGTTGTTCTTCCCCTTCCATCATAGCCATGGCATCTCCATCTAATTCCTGCATGACAATCAATTTTTCATTTTTCTCTTGAAGTTGCTTTAAAAAATCTTTCGTCCCGAACGTTATCCATAATTTTTTCATTAAAAATTCACCAATCCTTCATAGATTTGATTTTTGTCGTGTGTCACTTGTTGTAATATAATGTAGAAAGTTTACGAAAGCTATGAAATAAATGAAGTTCTAATAGATGAGGTGGAAAGCTTGAAACGATTTAAGTCGTTCAATGACAAGTATCCACGCTTAAAGTGGTTTGTATACAGTCTTATAGGGTTTATTGTAATCAGTTTTTTAGGATATATGTTTATTATATTAGGCGGTCGCTTCGTTGTCGATGAGGAGAACTTTGTGCTCTCTGAGTCAACAGCGCTTTTAAACGAGGATGGGGAAGAGATTATTAAGTTATACGATGAAAATCGGACGTATGTACCCATCACTGAAGTTCCAGATCACGTTAAAGAAGCGTTTATTGCCATTGAAGACCACCGCTTTTATGACCACAGCGGGGTTGATTTTTGGTCAGTGGCGAGGGCCGTTTCAGTGGATCTTGTGACGTGGAGTAAAGCAGAAGGGGCAAGTACCATTACGCAACAGTTGGTTAAGAACGTGGAGTTAACAAACGAAAAATCGTGGATGCGTAAAACAAAAGAAGTGATGGGAGCTATTTATTTAGAGCGTGTTAAATCCAAGGATGAAATTTTAGAATACTATTTAAATGAAATCTATTTTGGACACGGTGTTTATGGTATTGAGTCAGCGTCTCAATTTTTCTTCTCAAAACCCGTTGATCAACTCAACCTGTCAGAAGCAGCTTTATTAGCTGCATTACCTAAGGCACCTAATCTTTATTCGCCATTAAAAAACGAAGACCTAGCTTTAGAAAGACGGAATCTAGTTTTAAATAGGATGCATGACTTAGATTGGATTAATGCAGATACATTAAAGAGTCAAACGGGTAGAACACTCGGTCTCAATCAAGGAGAAACTGAAGAAAGCCCTTGGTTAAATAGCTACATAGATTTAGTCATCGAAGAAATGGAAAATCAGTATCACTTAAGTCGACAGGAAGTATATACAGGTGGTTATGAAATTAAGGTTGGATTAGACCGACAAGCCCAGAAAATCATATATGAAGAACTGCAGAATGATACCTACTTTAAAGGGTCAAATGACAATGTAGAAAGTGCCGTCGTGCTGTTAGATCAAGCCTCAGGTGTTGTTCGAGCTGCAATTGGTGGCAGGAATAATAATCGAGGCGATCTGAATCGTGTGAAGGTGAAAAAACAGCCTGGCTCAACGATTAAGCCATTAATTGTCTATGGCCCAGCAATCGAAGAGAGTTTTTATGAGCCTTATAGTGTTTTAAACGATGAACAAATAGATATCGATGGGTACAATCCTAAAAATCATGACGGTGTATATGATGGGGAGATCACCCTGTATGATGCTTTGAGACAATCTAAAAATACAACTGCTGTAGCTGTTTTAAATGAAATTGGTGTTGAAACAGGGAAGTCGTATTTAGAGAAAATTGAATATGAGATTCAAGATCAAGGACTTTCAGTGGCTCTTGGCGGTCTGGAAGAAGGGTTAACGCCCCTGCAAATGGCAGCCGCATATAGAACGTTTTACGATGAGGGGTTCTTTGTTGAACCGTATACGATTCTGGAAGTGAAGGACCGTCACGGGGACATAATTGAAACAACACAACAAAAGCCCAAACGATTATTTTCAAAACAAACGTCATGGTATATGACACGTTTGTTAGAAGCGGTAGTAGAAAGCGGTACAGCAAGTCAAAGCACTTACCCAAAGGCTTTTGCTGGTAAAACGGGTTCAACTGAGCACCCTCAAGTAGAAACGGGAACCAAAGACGCCTGGTTTGTTGGTTTTAATCCTGCTTATACGATTGCAACGTGGATAGGTTATGATCAAAGTAATGAAGAGCAATATTTAATCCAAGGCAGTCCGCTTGCGACTAATTTGTCATCTCAAATCATGAGTCGTATAGATGATGTTCATCAATTTGCAGGTGAGTTTGAGAAGCCCGAAGATGTGAAGGACTTAGAAGCCCCTGTACGCTTACCTACGATTCAAAATTTAGAAGCGAAGTTTTCATTTGGTTTTATTGATGGGTTATTTATTGAAGTAACTTGGACACCAAGTGATGATGAGCGTGTTATCTATCATGTATATAAAGAAACGAATGGAGATGTCAGACGCATTGGTCAAGTGACAGGGGAAGGTAGATTTATCGACCATTCAGTTGATTATATGAATAATCCGACTTACTTTGTTGTCCCTGAAAATCCATTAAATGAACAAACCGGCAGTTCTTCAAACAGAGATCGGGCATTTTAGTCAAATTCATGACAATTCAAGTGGAATGCTATACAAATAACCCAATTTTCTTATATAGTAGTATTGGATTAAATGGTCGAAGATGAAAGGTGAAATGTAGGATGAGTGAATTTAACGATACCATTTTGCGAGCTTATAATGGTGAGAAGACAGATTATGCTCCATTATGGTTTATGAGGCAGGCGGGAAGATCCCAGCCGGAATACCGGAAGCTAAAAGAAAAGTATTCATTATTTGAAATTACCCATCAACCTGAGCTTTGTGCTTACGTAACAGAGTTGCCTGTTCAAAACTACAATACAGATGCAGCAATTTTGTATAAAGATATTATGTCGCCCTTACCACCAATCGGTGTTGATGTAGAAATTAAGAAGGGTGTAGGCCCGGTTATAGACAATCCGATTCGTTCAAAAGCGGATATTGAGCGATTAGGTCAGTTAAATCCGGAAGAGGACGTTCCATACGTCTTGAAGACAATAGAAATTTTGACACAAGAAAAACTAAATGTTCCCTTAGTAGGCTTTAGTGGTGCACCATTTACATTAGCAAGCTATATGATTGAAGGTGGACCTTCAAAGCAATACAATAAAACTAAAGCCATGATGTATGGTGATTCGGAAACTTGGTTTGCTTTAATGGACAAACTAGGTGATTTAGTCATAGATTATACGAAAGCTCAAATCCGAGCTGGTGCTAAAGCTATTCAAATCTTTGATTCATGGGTTGGAGCTGTTAGCGCACAAGACTATCGGACATTCATAAAACCTGTAATGACGAAAATTTTTACAGCGTTAAAAGAAGAGAATGTACCAACAATCTTATTTGGAATTGGTGCGAACCATTTATTGCTTGAGTTTAACGATCTACCAGTTACAACTGTTGGCTTAGATTGGCGTACATCGATTACTGAAGCAAGAGAAATGGGAGTTTCAAAATCGTTACAAGGCAATTTAGACCCAGCTGTTTTACTAGCAGATTGGGATGTAATTGAAGCTAGAACCAAAGAAATTCTCGACCAAGCAAAAGCACAAGATGGAGGTTATGTATTTAACCTAGGTCATGGTGTTTTTCCTGAAGTTAACCCGGATACATTAAAAAAACTTGCACATTTTGTACATGAGTATTCTGCAAGATAAAAGGAGATGAAGGTTACAATGGCTAAGAAAAAAGTCGGTCTACTCGTCATGGCATACGGAACGCCATACAAAGAAGAAGATCTAGAACGTTATTACACACACATTCGTCATGGGCGTAAACCTTCTGATGAACAAATTGAAGATTTACGCAGCCGTTATAATGCAATCGGTGGTATTTCACCACTTGCACGAATTACGCGTGAGCAAGGTGATGCATTAGAAGCGAAGTTAAATGAGGAACAAGATGAGGTTCAGTTTAAACTTTACTTAGGATTAAAACATATTGATCCGTTTATTGAAGATGCGATTGAGCAAATGGCGAAAGATGGCATTGAAGAAGCGGTAAGTATTGTTCTTGCACCTCACTACTCAACGTTCAGTATTAAATCGTATAATGGCCGAGCTCAAGAAGAAGCTCAGAAACATGGCATTCAGTTGAGTTCTGTTGTCGATTGGTATAATGAACCAGGGTTTATTGACTACTGGGTTGAGCAAATTAATAAAGTTTACGGCTCGATGCCGGAAGACGAACGTGAAAATTCATGCCTAATTGTATCAGCTCACAGTTTACCTGAGAAAATTATTCAAGAAAGGGACCCTTACCCAAATCAACTTCAAGAAACGGCTGATTTAATTGCAGAACAAGCTGGTATTAAAGATTACGAAATTGGCTGGCAAAGTGAAGGTAATACACCTGAGCCTTGGTTAGGTCCAGATGTACAGGATATAACGCGTGATCTATTTGAACAAAATGGATATAAAGCCTTTGTTTATGCTCCAGTTGGATTCGTATCAGATCACTTAGAAGTTCTATATGATAATGATATTGAATGTAAAGATGTGTGTGATGACATTCAGGCTTCCTATTACCGACCGGAGATGCCAAACACACACCCTAAATTTATTTCAACCTTATCTAAAGTGGTGTTAGACACAATGAAAGGCTAGGCGTTGTTCATGGAAGAACGTAAGCATACAGTAATAATCGGCGGAGGCATTACAGGCCTTACCGCCGCTTATTATTTACAACAATCACAACCGAATATGCAAATTACGTTAATAGAAGCGACCAATCGTTTAGGCGGAAAAATTGATACGTTAATCAAAGATGGTTTTAAGATTGAACGTGGACCCGACTCTTTCCTAGAGCGTAAACCAGAAGCTAAACAGTTAGTAGAAGATTTAGGCTTAGAAGATGAGTTAGTCCGTAATGCGACTGGACAAGCGTTCATTTTATCTCAGGATCGTCTTCATCCTATTCCGAAAGGGTCTAAAATGGGGATTCCTTTAGAATTGAGACCTTTTATGAAGACATCACTATTGAATTGGAATGGGAAATTACAAGCTTTAAATGACCTGATTAAAGGTAGTAGTTCTGAAGCAGGTGACCAGTCTGTTGGACAATTTTTTAGAAGACGTTTAGGGAATCAGGTGGTTGATCGTTTAATACATCCGCTAATATCGGGAATTTATGCTGGAGACATTGACCAGTTAAGCCTAAAGGCAACTTTTCCGCAATATTTAGATCTCGAGCACAAATATGGTGGGTTAATTAAAGGGTTAAAACGCACAACGAAGAATGAGAGCAAAGCTCAAAAACAGGGACAGTTCTTGACTGTAGAATCTGGACTTCAGAAGATTGTTCAAAGGTTGCAAGAGGAATTAGAAGGCCAAGAAATGATGCTTAATCATCGTGTGAGACATATTAATAAAAAGCAGGACCAGTATGAGATTCATGTTGAGCAATTAGATGAGCCATTAAAGGCTGATCACGTCATCATGACCACACCACATGATGTTACGGCTAAGATTTTTAGTCATTATGACTTTATGCAAAGTTTTATGCAGGCGAAAAGTACATCTGTAGCTAACGTGGCTCTAGCTTTCGAAGAAGACGCTATTGAAAATTTGCCTGATGGTACAGGTTTTGTTGTGTCCAGAAAAGAACAATATCGAATTACAGCTTGTACATGGACTCATAAAAAATGGCCACATACAACACCAGAGGGGCATGTTTTAGTAAGAGCGTATGTTGGGAAACCTGGAGATGAAGAGGTTTTAGAACAAACAGATGTAGAAATAGGAAGCTTGGTATTAAAAGATCTTCAAACGATTATGGAGATTAATAAACCACCTTTATTTAAAGTAGTCTCTAGATGGTATAATGCCATGCCACAGTATACGATTGGCCATATTGACCGATTAGACTCTTTGGAACAAAAAATGCGAGAACATTTGCCAAATGTTTGGTTAGCTGGAGCATCCTACCGAGGCATTGGTCTGCCAGATTGTATTAGACAAGCGAAAACTGTTGTAGAACAAATTAATGATTAACACATTGAAAAAGCACCTAGATTTTATCATCTAAGTGCTTTTTCTATATTGAGGTGGGGTTATTCACTAAATGATAGTAGAACACTTTTCACATTTGTTCGTGTAACAATCAGCTTGTTCCTCCATCTCTTTTTTACAAGCGACACACTTTTTCTTTGGCAAGTTTTTAAAGAACTGAATAGGTGACATTAACATAAAATAAGATTCCTCCTCGTGTCCTTTTAATACTACTATACTGTATTAATACAGTTTTGTTAACACCTTTTTCTGTTTTATAACAAAATAGGAGGTTAGACCTATATGGAAATTAAAACGATTGGATTTTGGGGTGCTTATCCTGAGAAAGGTGAAGCAACGTCCTGTTATTTAGTAAAGAAAAATAACTTTCATTTGGTCATTGATCTTGGAAGCGGGGCATTATCGAGGTTACAGCATTATATAGATATTAAAGATATTAACGCTGTTGTCCTGTCCCATTTTCATAATGACCATATAGCTGATGTAGGTGCTTTTCAATACGCATGTTTAGTACAACAGCAATTGAAACAGTTACCTGGAAAAATCCCAATTTATGCTTCAACTGACAACCCTAGACCTTTCGAAAAATTAAATCATCAGGCAACGGAAGCTCGTGCTTTTGATGAGCGAAAGAAGCAACAAATTGGTCCTTTTTATCTTTCGTTTTTAGAAACCAAACATCCAAAACCTTGCTATGCAATGCGAATTGAATGCGGTGATGATGTCGTTGTGTACACGGCTGATACGTCTTACTTTAAAGAACTCGTTGAATTCTCAAAAGATGCAGATTTATTAATTGCAGAAACAAGTTTTTACAGAGGTATGGATGGTAGTAAGGCGGGGCACATGACGAGTGATGACGTCGCAAAGCTCGCACAAAAAGCTAATGTTAATGAAGTTTGGTTGACACACTTACCTCATTTTGGTGAACATGATCAGTTGTTAAATGAAGTCTCAGAGGGGTACGATGGCCCGATACAATTAGCAAAAGAAGGTTTAACCTGGCGCTCATAATCTTTGCTAATACTAATAGAGTTATATAAAATTAGTATGTGGAAACCTACATAAGGAGGAGAACAATGCTTTACTTTATTGATAACGAAAATATAACCGATCCCTATATTAATTTGGCGATTGAGGAATACGTGCTAAATCATTTAAATATTAGTGAAGATCAGCAGTATTTACTGTTCTATGTAAATGGTCCTTCAATTATCATTGGACGTAATCAGAATACAGTAGAAGAGATTAATACGGATTTTGTTGACGCTAATAATATTAAAGTGGTTCGCCGTCTATCAGGAGGCGGAGCAGTTTATCATGATTTAGGGAACCTTAATTTTAGTTTTCTAGCAAAAGACGAAGGGGATAGCTTCAGTAACTTTGCGAAGTTTACACAACCCGTGGTAGACGCGCTACAGAAACTTGGAGTTAATGCTGAACTTTCTGGTCGTAACGATTTAACCGCTGATGGCCGAAAAATTTCAGGGAATGCCCAATTTACGAAAAAAGGCCGCATGTTCAGTCATGGAACTTTGATGTTTGACTCGGAAGTTGAAAATGTTGTGTCATCCCTAAAAGTTAAATCAGAAAAAATTCGTTCAAAAGGGATTAAGTCAATTAGAAGCCGTGTAGCTAACATCTCTGAGTTTTTAGATAACAAAATGACAATGGACGAGTTTAAAGAAGTTTTATTAAAGTATATTTTTGATGTAGAAGATATCAAAGATGTCCCTCGTTATGAACTGAAAGAAGAGGACTGGAAGAAAATTAACGAGATTTCAGAAAGCCGCTATCAAAGATGGGACTGGAACTACGGACGTTCGCCGAAATTCAATATCCAACATTCTAAGCGTGTTGAAGGCGTTGGTTCATATGACGTTCGCCTCGATGTGAAAAAAGGTGTTATTGAAGATGTTCATATTTTCGGAGACTTCTTTGGTATCGGTGAAGTAGATGAACTTGAAAATGCACTTAAAGGTGTTAAGTATGAGCGACAAGCAATCCAAGATGCGATTAAGGACCTAGATGTCCAGCATTATTTAGGTAAAATTGAAGAAGACGATTTCTTATCGTTAGTTTACTAGTTGATCAAAGACCACGGGACGCCCGTGGTCTTTTTGACTATTGGCTTTTGAGCACTCAACTGTCATTAGCTTATTCAACGTAAAAAATTTGCGAGTTTAGCCGTATTAATTTATAATGAATTCAGAAAATAATGAATGATTATTCATTCATAATGACTTCGAGGGGGATTTTACATATGAATCTTAGTGATCAATTGTCGCTTACGGCAAAGGATAATTTGTCAAAAACGGCATATGTGTTTAACGGAGAGGAGACGAACTATCAAACGCTAGAAGGCTCCGTGACTAAGTTTGCATCAAGTTTACAAGAGCTAGGGTATCAAAAAGGCGATCACATTGCATTAGTGGTCGGTAATACACCGCATTTTATTATTGGATTATATGGTGCATTGCGCCTAGGCTTAACAGTTATTCCGGTTAATCCAATTTATACCGCGGATGAAATCGGTTACATCATTAATAACGGTGATGTGAAAGGTATTATAACGCTAGATGTGTTAATGGAAAAATTCGAACAGATGGATTCAATGCTTTCAAATGTTCAGCATTATATTGTGGGTGAGACGAAACCAGATTATGATGTGAATCAATCTTCTTTAAGCGAAAAAGCCTATTCATTCACAAAATTAGTGCATGCAGGAAGTTTAGAACTCGACCGTCCAACATTAAATGATGATGATACAGCGGTTATTTTATATACCTCAGGCACAACCGGAAAACCAAAAGGTGCTATGTTAACGCATAAAAATATATATTCAAATGCAAAAGATGTAGGTGAGTATTTAAAAATTGGAGCTGAAGATCGCGTTATTGCTGCGCTACCGAT
The DNA here is from genome assembly GCF_003843875.1 of Aquisalibacillus elongatus. Taxonomy (GTDB): domain Bacteria; phylum Bacillota; class Bacilli; order Bacillales; family Alkalibacillaceae; genus Aquisalibacillus; species Aquisalibacillus elongatus. Next base: position 17,611 of record NZ_RKRF01000010.1, read on the forward strand.
GTTCCACGTGTTCTGTTTAACCGTGGCCTTAAACGCTCCATTATTAAGTGGCGCAACGGTCTTAATTGTTCCGAAATTCTCACCAGAAGCAGTTTTCCAAATTACGAAGCAATTTAATGCTTCTGTGTTTGCTGGTGTACCGACGATGTATAACTATTTATTACAATACCCGAACGAAGATGAAAAAGACTTCTCATCAATTAGACTATGCATTTCTGGGGGCGCATCCATGCCAGTGGCTTTATTAGAAAAATTTGAACAGCACTTTGATGTACGCGTCTCAGAAGGTTATGGCTTATCCGAAGCATCACCGGTTACTTGCTTCAATCCACTTGACCGCCCAAGAAAAGCAGGGTCAATTGGCACGGATATCTTAAATGTCGAAAATAAAGTTGTTAATGAGAACGGAAATGAGTTACCACGTGGCGACGTTGGTGAGTTAGCTGTTCGAGGACCAAACGTGATGAAAGGTTATTACAAATTGCCGGAAGAAACGAATGCATCAATTAAAGATGGCTGGTTATATACGGGAGATATGGCTTACCAAGATGAAGAAGGATACTTTTTCATCGTTGATCGTAAGAAAGATCTAATTCTAGTCGGAGGATACAATGTTTACCCGCGTGAAGTTGAAGAAGTTTTATATAGCCATGATAAAATTAGTGAAGTAGCTGTAATTGGCGTACCTGATCCGGATTTAGGTGAAGCAGTGATAGCTTTTGTTGTCGCAACAGATTCATCCGTTATAGAAGAGGAGTTATATAAGTTAGCTCAAGATAAACTCGCTAAATACAAAGTCCCTAAAGAAATTCGTTTCTTAGACGAACTACCAAAAAATACAACAGGAAAAATTTTAAGAAGAAGCTTAAAAGAACAACTTGCACCAAATCAATAAAGAAACCGTTTTCAGTATTCCCTGGTGATTAACGCTGGGGAATTTTTTTATGAAAAAAAGGTTGATTTCTTATTTCGTCATCTCTATACTAGTTATCAACATCAATTTTTGCTTTAGTACATAAAAGCAAACAAGTATAAAAGTGATAAAATATTGAGAGGGGAATTGAACATGAAAAAATTAATTAGTTTAGTCATTGTAGGGTTACTCGCTATGGTTTTAACCGCGTGTGGGACGTCTTCGGGAGCAGAAGAAAATCAAGATTCATTGACGATTGGTATTTCGCAAATTGTTGAGCATCCGGCATTAGACCAAGCAACAGAAGGTTTTAAACAAGCGATCACTGATGCTGATTTGGATGTTGAATTTGAAGAAGAAGTGGCACAGGGTGACAGCAATAATAACCAAATGATCGCTCAAAAGTTAGTTGGCGATGATGTCGATTTAATCTTTGGTAACTCAACTCCAAGTGCTCAAAGTGCACTAAACGAAACATCTGAGATTCCAATCGTGTTTACATCTGTAACGGATCCAGTTGGCGCTGGTTTGGTTGAAACGATGGAAGAGCCTGGTAGCAATGTAACAGGAACAGCTGATATGCACCCGGATACATTGCCGAACACAATGGATTTAATTCGTGAAATAGGGGCTGAGTCAGTTGGACTAATTTACAACGCATCTGAACAAAATTCAGTGTCTCAAGTTGAATCTGTAAATCAGTTAGCGGAAGAAAAAGGGCTTGAAACTGCAGAAGCAACGGTGTCTTCGTCATCTGAGGTAAAACAAGCTGCTGAATCTTTAACTAATAAAGCAGATGTGTTTCTCATCATTACAGATAATACGGTTGTCAGTGCATTAGAAACTGTCATAATGGTCGGACAAGATCAGCAAATGCCTGTTGTCGTAAGTGAACATGATTCGGTAGAGCGAGGTGGATTTGCCGCATTTGGGTTTGATTACTTCGATATTGGTTACGATGCAGGTGAAAAAGCAGTCGCAATTTTAAAAGATGGAAAGTCACCTAGTGAAATTCCAGCAGAATTTCCGCAAAACTTACAACTTATGATTAATACAGAAGCAGCAGAGAAGATGGGTGTTGAACTAACAGAAGAGCTAAAAGAAAAGGCTGAATTAGTTACAACAGAGAAGGATGAATAGAGGAGAGTAATTATGATTGATGCGTTATACGGTGCAATTGAATCCGGCTTAATTTACGCTATTATGGCACTTGGGGTGTATATTTCATTTAGAATACTAGATTTCCCTGACTTAACGGTAGACGGAAGTTTTGTTACAGGTGGGGCTGTTGCCGCAGTCATGATCGTCGGCGGCAGCAATCCTCTTATAGCCACTCTATCAGGTGCTTTAGCAGGGATGATCGCAGGCTTTTTAACTGGTATTCTTCATACGAAAGGAAATATTAATCCGCTATTGGCAGGTATACTCATGATGATTGCCTTATATTCTATTAATCTTAGAATTATGGGGCAGCCGAATATACCGATGTTAAATGAAGTGACAGTCTTTACAACTCTATCATCCTGGTTAACTGGTTTAGATAACGTTTTGATCAAACCTTTTGAGTTGTTAGGTATTGCGGCATACGCCCCTAGCACGTTTTATGTTCTAACTTCAATGTTTATCATTATATTAATAGTCAAGAAGTTACTAGACTTCTTTTTACGTACGGAAGCGGGTATTACGCTAAGAGCGACTGGTGATAATCAATCGATGGTTAGAAGTTTTTCGACCAATACGAATCTTTATATTGTCCTTGGTATGGGTCTGTCTAATATGTTAGTCGCTTTAAGTGGTGCGATGGTCGTTCAATACAATGGGTTTGCAGATGTTAACTTAGGTGTCGGAATGATTATTATTGGACTTGCGTCCGTGATTATAGGTGAGGTTCTGTTCGGTAAAGACAAAATTGTACGTATGACATTAGCCGTTGTGTTAGGCTCAATTGCTTATCGAATCATTTATTCATTAGCGCTACAAATTGATTTTCTAGAAGCGAGTGATATGAAGTTAATTACAGCATTAATTGTCATTAGCGCACTCGTTGTTCCAAATTGGTTAGATAAAAATAAAGCCAAACGTGAATTTAAAAAGTCTAAAAAATTGGCATTAAAACGTCAGCAGGGAAAGGAAGTCCAACATGCTTCAGTTAAATAACATTCATAAAACGTTCTATCCCAATACACCGGATGAGCGTCGTGCCCTTCAAAATGTGTCACAAGAACTAAACTCTGGAGACTTTGTGACGATTATCGGAAGTAATGGTGCTGGAAAATCGACGTTATTGAACATGTTAGCAGGATCTTTATTGCCTGATGAAGGTGAAGTTTGGATTGACGGAAAGAACGTAACGGCTTTACCAGAAGAAAAAAGAGCTAAATTCATCGGTCGCGTCTTTCAAAACCCGTTAACTGGAACAGCACCAGGCATGACGATTGAAGAGAACATGATGATTTCCCTCGGTAGAACGAATAGACGTAGTGTTTGGAAAGGCATCACGAAAAAAACACGTGAACAGTTCCGTGAGCATTTATCAACGTTAGAGATTGGGTTAGAAAACCGCCTGAATTCAAAGGTTGGCTTATTATCAGGCGGCGAACGACAAGCGTTGTCATTACTGATGGCAACCTTCACAGAACCTAAAATCTTACTTTTAGACGAACATACAGCAGCTCTCGATCCATCCAAGGAGTCGCTGATTATTAACCTAACGAAGGATTTAGTCGAAAAGCAACAGCTTACAACTGTCATGGTCACACACCAAATGGACCAAGCCTTGGAACTAGGCAACCGCCTTTGGATGATGGACGAAGGCGAAATCATTTTTGAAGCAGACGACGAAAATAAACAAGACCTCACTGTACCAGACCTGTTAAAAGAATTTGAGAATGTTCGTGGCAAACGAATGGCAAGTGATCGTGCGTTATTAGCTAAATAGATTAAACATAGTTCAATATAAGTACCGATTATGGTGCTTATGTTGAACTATGTTTTTATTTTCGTTGGTAAAAATTTTTTACTGGAGTTTACCTGATTAAAAAAGTATCTTTGAAGCGGTTTTTTGCTGAATTATGTCTTTTTACTATAGAAATTTGTCATTTTTAGGCATTTAGACCTTGAAAAAGACTGAATGGAGACATTTAACTTTTAAAGGCAATTTTTATATAGTCTTAAAAGATAAATAGTAGTCAATAGGGGGAAATAAGATGAAGTTTAACGATACACCTACAGTTACAGGAAAAACTTTAGCTATTTTGCCTTATGAGATGAGTGATGAAAATATTGGGTCGCATGTTTTAGAGAAAGGTCGTGAGTATCATACTCACTTAAACCCTAGGCAGCTCATGGATCAGGCATGTAAAGAGTATGGTTCCGATTTGCGAGGGCGTATTAACGGAACTCAACACATTGCAGGTGTTAATCGAAAAGCACCCATTGCAATTGATACTCATAGCAAAGTATTTTACCTGCCGACTTCATCACCTAAGTCCAATGAGTGCGTGTGGATTTGCTACAATCATGTTTTATTTATTGAAAAAGTAAAACAAAAATTAACGCGAGTTCACTTCAACAGTGGCGAAAGTATTTTAATTAATATTTCATACTCATCATTGAATAACCAATTACAAAAAACAGCTCAATATCGAAACTTATTAGAAAAACGTGTTAGTAGGCTTCAGAAAGAGATTGAGCTAGATCTTTTAGAGCTTCAACCATAAGTTCTCGATATAGTTGTTCAACCTTTTTACGAACGGCGGGGTTAAAGTACCGTCGTTCTTCTTCGTAGCCGCGCGCCATAAATAAGTAAGTTGAGAAAGTATCATTCTTTTGGATGAAAACAACGTCAATATTGCCTTTCCTCATCTGGCCTCTTAAGTTTTTCCGTTCGTTCTTCGCTAACTGTTCCATGTGACGTAACAAGTTCATATAAGGTTCTTTGATTTTAAAAGCTCCATTCTCTATTTGTTCGAGATCTTTTTCGAGTACAATAATTGCCATTGAAAGAAACAGGTAACGCGATGCTATTCGAAATTCTTCGTTTGTTAAGTAACGCATGATGTATCCCTCCAACAAAATCGAACGTATGTTCTATATTATAACCTAATGTTAAAAAATATTCAACAAAGATACAGAATGCAAAAAGTCTTAAATTAATATAAAATAGAGGTATCAGAGATAGAGATAGGAGTCTAGCTATGAATCAGGATTTCTCAAATATAGATGAAGTCAAAGAAATGATCTCGGATTCAGTTATTGGTGGTTATATCGTAGAGTTGCTCGAATTTTATGGGAGTTTCGGTCCGGTGCCGGGGTTATTACTTCCTTTTATTGAAGCGTTTTTCCCGTTTCTACCAGTCATTGTTTTTATATTAGCGAACTCTATTGTATATGGATTAATTTTTGGTTTTTTATTTTCTTGGATTGGTGCAGCAACTGGGTCCATTTTAGTTTTCATTTTAATACGCAAATTAGAACGGTTTAATTGGGTCCAGCGTTTAAAAGAACAGAAGCAAGTAAATAAAGTTATATCATTTTTTGATCGACATGGATTCGGTCCTATATTCTTATTATTATGTTTCCCTTTTTCTCCCTCAGCATTAATTAATGTGGTGGCTGCGTTTACAAGGATTTCCCTTCAACAATTTGCGTTAGCTGTATTATTAGGGAAAGCGGCAATGATTTTTTCTGTTTCCTACGTAGGAGACAGTATAGCATCTTTTGCGCAAAACCCTTTTAAAACCGTTATTGTAGGGGCATGTATAGGGTTGTTTTGGATAATTGGTAAATATATGGAGAAACGAATTCAAAGTAGAGCAGAAAAAGTAAGTGAGTACGACTTCGAGCGTAAGGAGGATTAGGATGGCCTTACAGTTTATATTAGGACGATCAGGTTCGGAATTTGGTCATTATGTGTTAAATGAGATCACCGAGGAGATTAAACAGGATCCACAAGGTGATCCTATTTTTTATTTAGTGCCCGACCAGATGGCTTTCCAACAAGAGTATGATTTAGTTCGTAAGCATGGCGTCAATGGTTCAATTAGGGCACAAGTGTTTAGTTTTTCTAGGTTGGCTTGGTATATCTTTAATGAAGTAGGCGGAGCGACAAAGCCGTTTATTTCATCAACTGGTATCCAAATGATGCTTAGAAAATTGGCTGAGGAGCAACGTGATTCCTTACAAGCGTTCCAAGAAGCGATTGATAAACAAGGGTTTATTGAGCATTTAGAAAGTATGATAACAGAGATTAAGCGTTATCGAATTACGCCTGAGTCTTTACATAGTGTCGTTATGGAAATGGCGAAATTTCAACATACACACCCCAATGAAGTCGCGTTGAAAAATAAATTATCAGACCTTTCCTTAATTTATAATGAGCTTGATCAACATTTAAGGGGCCATTACATCGATCGTGAAGACCAATTGGAATTAATGGTTGAAAAAATTAAAGATACAGGAATTCTAAGTCAATCAACGATTTATATTGACGGATTCCACCGTTTCACCCCACAAGAATATTACGTCATTGAAGCTTTAATGAAATATGCCAAAAATGTACACATCACGATGATGATCAACCCAGGTGTGTCTGATGGCAGCGAATTAGATTTGTTTTACCAAACGAAAACGACACTTGATACAATTACAGAAATTGCTGAAGATAATGCAATTGAAATCGAAGAGCCATATTATTTATCGCCACAGCAGCGGTTTAAAGGGAATCGTGGTTTAGAGCACCTTGAGCGTTATTTTGAAACGCAACCAACACCTGAGTACGATGGTGATGTGTCGATGAAGTTAGTTGAGTCTGTTCATCCGCGTGCGGAGGTTGAAGGTGTCGCTCAAGAGATTACGAGATTAGTGCGTGATGAGGATTACCGTTATCGTGATATGGCCTTACTCATTCGTCAACCGGAAGTCTATCATGACCTAATTGAAACGATTTTTGAAGACTATCAAATTCCAGTGTTTATTGATGAAAAGAAAACGATGTTAAACCATCCGTTTGTGGAATTAATTCGAACAGGCATCGAAATTGTTAATAGTAACTGGCGTTATGACGCTGTCTTTCGGTTATTGAAAACGGGCTTTGTTCCGAAAAGTCATGAAGAACATCCGTTAACAGAAGAAGCGATTGATACATTAGAAAATTACGTGCTGGAATATGGAATTAGAAGACGCGACCAATGGATATCTAATGAACGCTGGCCGTATCAACGGTTTACAGGTTTAGAATTCCGCCGCCAAACTGACGATGAAAAAGAAGTGGAAGAGAAAATCAACGCTTACCGAGAACAAGTAGCCTCGGCATTGAAACCTTTAGATGATGGACTGAGATCTGCAAGAACAGTCTCAGAAAAGTGCCAGGCGATTTTTGAATGGTTAGAACAGATAAATGCACCTAGGTCATTAGAGCGCCTTAGAGATCAGTATGATGAAGCAGGTCGAGTCGAAACGGCAAGAGAACAAGAGCAAGTTTGGCAAGCTGTCATGGAACTATTAGATGAAATGGTTGAGATGATTGGAGACGATGAGGTTTCCACGCCGATGTTTTTATCGATCGTTGAAGCGGGCTTTGATACGTTAACGTTTGCGCAAGTGCCGCCAACCATTGACCACGTTATTATCGGTAGTGTCGAGAGGTCGAGGCTATCCGATGTCAAAGTCGGTTTTGTCCTTGGTGCTGTTGAAGGTGTCTATCCGCAAAAGCCACCAAATGAAGGTATGGTGACGGATGATGAGCGATTAATTTTAGAAAATCACGGTGTAAAACTAGCCGATCGAGCTGAACGCGTATTATTAGACGATCGCTTTTATATGTATATTGCTTTTACACTCGCGTCTGAGAAGTTATGGGTGAGTTATCCATTAAGTGACGAAGAAGGGCGGTCTAAAGTCCCAGCGCCTATTGTGAAACGTCTGCAGACAATGTTTCCTGAGGCAGAGCGGAAATTTTTAATGGATGATGAAGATGAGCATGATCCGTTGCGTTTTATTACGAACAGGGAGAAGACTCGTGCAATTTTAACCGCTGAATTATCGAAGTATTTACGTGGTTATCCTGTCTCTTCTGTCTATTGGGATACGCTTCACTGGTATGTTGAACACGAAGTAAAAGGCGATATCACACAACGTGTTCTTCAAAGCTTATTCTATCGCCCAGAACCAGAGAATCTAAAACAAGAGACGGTCAGTCAATTATACGACGAGACGATTCGTTCCAGTGTGTCTCGTTTAGAAACTTATCATCAGTGTTCGTATCATTATTTTGCTCAGTATACATTAGGCTTACAAGAACGAAACACATTCCAATTAGCGGCACCAGATATTGGCCAATTGTTCCATGAATCGTTACGTGCGATTACCGAATGGGTGTACGAAGAGGGTAAAGCGTTCTTCGAGTTAAGCGATGAAGAGATTAAACGTTATGCTAGACGTGCAGTCGAGCAATTAGCACCTGTGTTGAACCATCAGATTTTATTCAGTTCAAATCGTTATAAATATATTTTAAGAAAGCTCGAACAAGTTATTATTCGAGCAACCAATGTTCTAGCCTATCAAGCTAGACATTCTGACTTTACACCAGCTGGCATAGAAATAGGGTTCGGTAAGAAACAGAAGCTACCACCATTGCAGCTGAATTTGCCACAAGGTTATAAGCTTGAGCTAAGTGGGCGTATTGACCGAGTGGACCAGGCAGAAATTGATGATCAGCTGTATTTAAGAATTATTGATTACAAATCTAGCAATAAAGACTTAAGCTTAGTCGACGTTTATTATGGCCTAGCCCTTCAAATGTTGACGTACCTAGATGTAGTATTAACGCATTCGTCTAACTGGGTTGGAAAGCAGGCTGAACCTGCTGGTGTGCTGTATTTCCATGTTCACAATCCAACCATTTCAGATCCAAAAACTTTAGATGAAAAAGCTTTAGAAGAAGAAGTCGTTAAAGCATTCAAGATGAATGGCTTATTACTAGAAGACGAACAAGTGGCACAGGCAATGGATCAGTCGATTGACTCAGGAACGAGTAAGATTGCGCCATTTGGTGTGAAAAAAGATGGTTCTTTCCGAAGTGGGTCAAAAACCGTTGATCAAACGGTTTTTGAGCGGATGAATGATTATGTCAGAAATGTCATGACCCAAGCGGGCAGTGAGATTGTGGGTGGACAAGTGAAACTCAATCCATTTCAGAAGAAAGATATGGTTGCGTGTACATATTGTCCGTTCCAATCCGTTTGTCAGTTTGACCCAACGTTAGATGAACATGAATACCGCAGATTGAAAGAAGATAAGGATGAAATCATGCTTCAGAAGATGTTAGAACGAGAGGAGGACCGTTAAATGAAATGGACGAAAGAACAAGAATTAGCTATTTACGAAGATGGTAAAGACGTGTTAGTGGCCGCAGCTGCGGGATCTGGTAAGACTGCTGTACTAGTCGAACGTATCATTCAAAAGATGTTAAGAGATGAAGACCATTATAACATTGATGAAATGCTCGTTGTGACGTTTACAAATGCAGCCGCACAAGAGATGCGCACACGTGTTGGTGGCGCAATTGAAAAAGCGCTGCAATCTAATCCAGACTCCTTTCATTTAAAAAAGCAGCTGTCTTTATTACAGCGTGCTAATATATCAACACTCCACTCGTTCTGTATGGAAGTTGTACGAAAGTATAGCTATCAACTGGATTTAGACCCAAGCTTTCGAATACTAGATAATATTGAAGCGGAATTGCTTCGTAATGATGTTATTGGAGATATTTTCGAAGAATGGTACGGAAAAGAAGGAGAAGAACAAGAGCAGTTCTTTCGTTTTGTGGATAGTTTTTCAAATGATCGTGATGATGCAAAAGTTGAAACGTTAGTGCTTAAAATGTATGAGTTTGCGATGCAAAACCCTTGGCCTTATGAGTGGTTAAAGGACATTCGTCAATCGTATCAGTTAGCAGATGATGTGACGTTAGATGACCTCCAGTGGATGCCAATCGTTAGAGACGATATAAAAGAAAATCTTGAAGCGATGTTATTTGATGTCAATCAGGCATTGGATATGGCGCAAGATGTCTCTGGTCCGTATCATTACGTTCCAACACTTGAACAAGATCGTGAACAAATTAAACAATTAATGGACTATGTTGGTGCCCCTTGGGATGAGCTTAGACAAGCGTTTAAAGAGAATGAGAAGTTCGGAACGTTATCTCGTAAAAAAGTCGAATGTGACGAAGCGTTAAAAGAAGCGGTTAAAGACGTTCGAGACCGTTATAAAGACAGAATGAAAAAGTTGATCGAGCGTTGGTTTAACCGTCAGCCCGAATCGTTAATGGAAGATTTACATAAGTTAAGTCCATTAATTGATCAGTTGGTTGTGTTGGTCAAACAATTTCATGAGCAGTTTCAAACGGCTAAAAAAGAACAAGCCCTCGTAGACTTTTCAGATTTAGAACATTATTGCCTAGAGATTTTATTAGATGAATCAGCAACCCCAGATCATTTAATCGGATCAACGGTTGCTGAGCAATTTCAACGGCAATTTAGAGAAGTGCTCATTGACGAATATCAAGATACAAACTTGGTACAAGAGACCATTTTACAGCTAGTCACACAAGGTGAGCATGCGGGTCATTTATTTATGGTCGGAGATGTGAAGCAAAGTATTTACCGTTTCCGTCATGCGGAGCCATCTTTATTTATGAACAAATACAAACACTTCAAATTAGAAGACAATCCGGCACTTAGAATTGATTTAGCTCGTAATTTCCGTAGTCGTAAAGAAGTGTTGGATTCAACAAACTATATTTTCCGTCAGCTTCTAGATAATCAAGTCGGTGAAATGCCTTACGAAGAGGATGCGGAATTAATATATAGTAACCAAGTCTATGACCAATTAACGATGACTGACGTAGATACAGAGATGCACGTCATTACACAAGATGAACTCGAAGACGAATCGGTATCTGATGAGTGGAAATATATCGAGAAAGCACAATTAGAGGCAAGAGCTTATGCTGAGAAGATTCAACATTGTATCGGAACTCATAGTGGCGATCCGGTCAAAATTATCGATAAAGAAACGGAACAACCACGTGAATTGAAGTATCGCGATATCGTGATTCTCATGCGTTCTATGACTTGGGCAAGTGTGATTGTTGAGGAGTTAAAACAACTTGGGATTCCTGTATATGCAGACATTTCATCGGGTTATTTAGAAGCGATGGAAGTTCAAATTATGCTTAATGTATTAAAAACAATTGATAATCCACAACAGGATATCCCGCTTGCTAGCGTCCTGAAATCGCCAATCGTCGGGTTAAACGAAGATGATCTTGCCAACATCCGACTTCATGGAAAACGACAACCATTTTATGTAGCTATGAAAAACTACATAAGGCAAGGTGAAAACGAGCATGTCGTTCGTCAGTTAAAAACGTTTCTGACGATGTTTGAAAATTGGCGAGAGGAAGCACGGTATGGTGCACTATCTAAATTAATTTGGCAAATCTATCGTGACACGGGTTATTTTGAGTTTGTAGGTGGAACCCCTGGTGGAAAGCAGCGACAGGCTAATCTCCGTGCATTATATGACCGTGCACGTTCGTATGAAAATACGGCGTATAGAGGTTTGTATCGTTTCTTGAGGTTCATTGAACGGATGGAAGAAAAAGGTGAAGATCTAGCGGCAGCTCGAGCACTCGGTGAGCAAGAAGATGTCGTTAGAATTATGACGATTCACAAAAGTAAAGGACTAGAATTTCCGTTTGTTATATTGGGTGCAGCAGATAAAAACTTTAATGAAATGGATTTCCGCGCTCAATACTTACTTCATAAAGACCAAGGCTTTGGCGCGAAGTATATGGATGTCGATAAACGTTTGTTATTTACAACATTCCCGTTTGAGGCCATTAAGGTTGCCTTAAAGCGTGAAATGTTAGCTGAGGAAATGCGGATCCTTTATGTTGCACTCACTCGTGCAAAAGAGAAACTAACAATCGTCGGCACCGTAAAAGATTTTGATAAACGTCTAGCGAAATGGAATGAAGTCACATCTCATCTAGAATGGGTGCTACCACCACATGTAAGAACAGATCAAGCGACCTATTTAAACTGGATTGGAACAGCCTTAGTTCGTCACGAACACGCTAAAGACATTCAGGTCAATCAAGTGGCTTCCAATGTCCCTTCTGCGATTCAAAGGGATGAATCCAAGTGGAAGATAAGCGTTCAACATGCTAGTGAACTGATGGACCCTAAGTGGATTACGGTTGAACGTAATGATAAATTAGAAGACATGATTCGAAATTGGGATGCATCTCAGGTTGGCGAAAAATCAGATCAATACGAGGAAGTTGATCGCCGTTTGACTTTCGTTTATCTGCACCATAGCAGTGCCAACCGGCGTGCTAAACAAACGGTGACCGAACTGAAGAGACTCAGACAAACGGTTGATGATTACAGTAGTATGGACCTCATGAATAAACAACCAAAGATGCGTTTCCAACGTCCGCGTTTTATGCAAAAAGATGCAAAGAAGCTAACTCCAACGGAAATCGGAAGCGCCATGCACACTGTCATGCAACACCTATACTTTAATCGTGAATGGACGAAAGAACTACTAACAGAGTTTGTCGATGGCCTGGTACTAAAAGAAGTGTTACGCGAAGAAGAAACAGAAGTTATTGATTATGACGCTATATTAAGATTATTAGATCACCCAGTCGGTAAAAAACTATCTCAAGCAACTGACATTGAACGAGAATTACCGTTTACAATGGAGCTTCCAGCTTCTGAAGTTTACCCAGACTGGCAAGACCCTAATGAAGAATCGGTCATTATTCAAGGTGTCATAGACTGTTTATTTAAAACAGAAGACGGCTGGTATCTATTAGATTATAAAACAGACTCCATTTTTGGCGAATTAACAGAAGACAAGGTCGCAGAACTAGAAGACCGTTATGCGTTGCAAGTCGAACTATATAAGCGTGCTGTTGAAAACATTTGGGACGTGAATCTTGAGCATGTTTATCTATACTTCTTTGAACGCGACTTATTATTAGAACATTAAAATGGTTCGGGATTTCCCGGACCATTTTTTTAACAAATTGAAGCCAAATCATATGGTTTATAGTCTAATAGGTAAGAGGATTGAGAGGTGATGGCCATCATTAAACTTGTGAAAAAAGCCCAAAAAGGGGATGAACAGGCGTATATTCAATTATTTCAGCAGTTTGAAGCGGATATTTATCGTACCGCTTTCGTCTACGTTAACAATCAGGAAGATGCACTGGATGTCGTCCAAGAAGTGGCTTATCGTTCCTTTAAAAAGATTAAATCATTAAAGCAACCAAAGTATTTCAAAACGTGGTTAATCCGTATTACAATTCGTTGTGCAGTTGATTTACTTAATAAAAGAAAGAAGGTCGTTCAGTTAAATACAAGTTATGAGGAATTGATTGAAGATGAACAGGATCTTGATTTGTCTTTGGCTTTATCTTTAGAAGATATCATTAATCAACTGGCACCCAATGAAAAATCGGTCGTACTCTTAAAATATTATTATGACTATACTTTTCAAGAGATATCAGATGTATTAGAAATCCCCTTAGGATCCGCAAAATCCTTATTATATCGAGCCATTAGAAAACTTCGTAAGGACTTAGAGGGGAGTGATTTTGTTGAGTAATATAAAAAATGAATTGGATCAGATCGAACTGCCGGAAGAACTTCATTCGAGAAGTAAAAAAGGTATTTATAAGGCAAAGGCCGACGGTGCAGTTAGTACACCAAATTCGAGAAAGTTCATCTCAATTGCTATAAGTTTATTAATAGTAGTTGGAGTTGGTTTTGTTTTACTGAACTTAAATTCAGGTAATCAAAAAGCCAATGGTATTCAGCAAAATGATGATGGAAGTATAGATATTCCTGCCATTGAATTACCTGATAACCCGAGCAGTGCTGATATGATTGGTTTAATTGTTTATCAAGGAAATGTGTATACCCAGACTCGAACTGAAATTAATTATGAAGATGCTCAAGATTTAATAGATGAACAGATTGGTGTAACAAAAGGAAATATCGATGAGTGGAGTGATGATGAAGCTTATACTGAAGAATTAGCCTCATCAATTGGATCAGGGCTCGATGTCTACACGATGAAAGGGTATGACGAAGGTTTTCGAATTATGGCTTTTGACTGGCCGGAACAAGGACGAGTGGAGATTTTTGAGAGACTAAATGGCATCACAATTCAGAATAGCCAAGATCTATTTGAAAAATTAAAGCTTCAAGGTCATGTAAAGGAAGCGGAGTATCGTACGTTTGATGATTGGAACTATAACCGTGACAATTACCATGCAATTGAAGATACAGAAAGAGTTCAATCGTTTGTAGATGGATTATATAATATGGATATGAAAGTCAGTGGTGACGAAGCAAATCCAATTCGAGAATCCCGTAATAATGATGAATTTAGAGAATTAATTTTTCACCTAGACGATGGTACTAAGGTTCGTTTGACGTTAATCAAGGGTGGATATATTCACTATTCCTATACCGGAATTTATTTTGAGATGAAGCAGGAAACCTTTCAAGGAATTTGGAAGGAAATGATAGAAGAATAATGTTCAAAATAACAAGACGATTCTTAATTTGGTCGTCTTGTTATTTTTTGATAAAATAATTGAAATATTGTGTCTATAGTCTAAAGATTTAAAAAGAGTAATTTTGAGAGGTCTCTCGAACGTAGATGAAATCTCTCGAACAAGGAAGATAATTTCTCGAACGCAGGAGGAAATCTCTCGAACACAGGAGTGAATCCCTCGAACAGGGAGGATAATGAAGAAATTTTAAGCTACATAGATGAGTGGCTATCAGAGCTTGAATAATTATTACAAAGGGGAATCAAGTCATGCAAAAGTTTTATATAGCATCAAGTTTTAAAAATATAGACACAGTTCGTTTGGTAGGGGACGAGTTAAAGAACAAGGGATTTGTTCAAACATATGATTGGACGAAAAATGATAAAGCGTCAACAATTAAAGACTTAGAAGAAATAGGGCAGAAAGAAAAAAATGCTGTTATGGAAGCAGATTTCATTATTGTTTTATTACCTGCAGGTAAGGGGAGTCATATCGAGTTTGGTATTGCAATGGGGCAAGGAAAAAGAATTTATCTATACTCGTCGAATGATGAAGTGAATAATACTGAAACAACGAGTACCTTTTATCATTTATCTGATGTTGAGAAATGTATTGGATCTATTGATGAATTAATAGAAACTGTTACAAATAGTCAAACGTTGTTTAACTAAAGTGGCTTATCTTAGGAAAATACATATGAAATTTATTGATGCCATTATAAACCTATTTGGAGAATACGTTAGTAAAATAAGCATGTTTATCTTGTAATGCAGTTAAAAAAGGGTGGTAAGATGCACATTAAATCAGAAAGACTAAATTTTCGTAAATATAATGAAGATGATTTGGATTTTCTATATCTTTTATTATCGGACCCAGATATGGTTAAGCATATAGGTGAAGGGAAGACGAGAGACATAGAGGGAACCCGACAATTTCTAGAATGGATTTACCATACATATAGATTGAGTGCCGATCTGGGGTTAATGGTTTTACAACATAAGGAAAATAATCAGCCAATAGGACACGCTGGTTTAGTTCCACAGACGATTAATGGAGTCGCAGAAATAGAAATTGGGTATTGGATTGCTCGTAAACATTGGGGTAAAGGGTACGCAACAGAAGCAGCAGAAGCTTTAAAAGATTTTGGACAAAATAACCTAGGTAAAGAAAGATTTATCTCGCTAATTCAACCAGAAAATATAGCATCAAGAAAAGTTGCAAGTAAAATAGGAATGAGTTTAGAAAAAGAAATTCAATTAAAAGGTCAGGACGTCCAAATTTATTCAACTTGGAGGGGCTAGCCAATCACCCTACAACGGATTTGTTATAGTTGTGTTTGGCTTAATACCGGTTAAGTTTAAAAAATCGGTTAACCATTGCAACTTCACTAGCTCACCCCCCTCACGCTCTGAATAGGCAATTTTTATTCTCCGCGTTGTGATTCTTCTTTTCTTCACACAACGAGCAAGTATCAATACATAATTAATCTAATGCAGATAAAATCGTACTAATTGATTGAAACGCCTCTTTCAATTGCCTTTGATCATCTTTTGACAACGTTGACAGTCGCCCTTCCACAACCTGTTCCAGTCGCTCTTTTTGTTCACATAAAAATTGATTGCCGTCTTCCGTTAATGATACATATGTGATGCGACGGTCATGGGTTGATTTTTCTTTTTCTATGTATCCGTGATTTAATAATTTCTGAATGAGCGGGGTCAAATTTGATTTATTAATCGATAAACTTTGGGCTATATCTGACATTTGAATCGGCCCTGATTGTTCTACCGTATGCAAAATATGAAAATGCGATGGATGCAAGTCACCTGTTTCAAGTACATGGTATGGACCGAATATTTTTTTCGGAATATACGGAAGTGCCGTTAACACTTGATTGACCAAGTCATTCGTCGGCGTACTCATTTTAATGGCCTCCTCTATTATGCTGAACAATTTGACAATCGTATTTATTAAGTAGATAATGTTTAATAGTTATTATAACATAACTATTTGCTTTTGAGGGGGGTAAACTATGAATTCAGTGATTAAAGTATCCAATCTCGTCAAGAAATATAAAAATGTCGATGCCGTCAAAGGCATTAATTTTGACGTGAAAGAAGGGGAAATTTTCGGCTTCCTTGGCCCAAATGGTGCAGGCAAAAGTACGACGATTAATATGATCTGTACAATGCTACCATCAACATCAGGTCAGATTACGATTAATGGCTATGATGTCGAGAAACAAAAAGATAAAGTCCGGGGTAGTATCGGGATTATTTTTCAAGAAAATACACTCGATGAAAAACTAACGGCGAACGAAAATTTAATGCTACATTGCCGTTTTTACAACGTACCAAAAGATAAACGCCACGAGCGGATTCAAGAAGTTTTACATATCGTTGATCTCATAGATGAACAAAATCAGCGTGTCGAAGAATTTTCAGGTGGGATGAAGCGCCGTTTAGAAATTGCGCGCGGCTTACTCCATTATCCGAAAGTTTTGTTTCTAGACGAACCGACTGTCGGGCTCGACCCGAATACTCGGGCTCACTTGTGGAAGTACATCTTGAAACTTAAAGAACAAGAAGGCATTACGATGTTTTTAACAACGCATTATCTCGATGAGGCTGAAGTAAGTGACCGAATCGCGATTATGGACCAAGGGGAGATTATCGCTATTGACTCCCCAACAGCCCTTAAAGACGAATTAGGTGGCGATTTGATTGAACTCTCAACTGAAGATAACGATCAAGCGATTCAAGAAATTCAGGACAAAGTAACAGGTGCGGATGTCACGGTGAATGGTGATACAATTCACCTTAAAGTCGACAGCAGCGATGCGTTTATTTCCAATTTCATTAAAAAACTAGACATTCCAATTACGACACTCAATATACGCAAACCAACCTTAAATGACGTCTTTCTAGCATATACGGGACGCAATATTCAAACGAACGACGAATAGGAGTGTGACAACATATGGAAGGTATTATCGCTATTTGGCAACGCGATTTGATCAAGTTTTTGCGAGATAAAGCCCGTTTATTCGGGTCATTTACGATGCCGATTTTATTTTTACTCATCTTCGGTGGAGGATTAAGCGGCACGATGGAAACGATGATGACACAAAACTTGGATGTCGGTGGTGATTTTAATTACATCGAGTTCGTCTTTCCAGGAATCGTGTCGATGACATTGCTTATGACATCTGTCTTCTCAGCCATGTCAGTCATTGAAGATAAGGACTTCGGTTATATGAAAGAAATACTCGTCTCACCGATCTCACGTGTGAGTATTGCTGTCGGAAAAATGGCCGGTGCTGCTACGGTTTCGACAATTCAAGGGATTATGCTGTTTGCACTCATCCCACTTCTAGGCTTAAATTACGACTGGATATCGTTAATCCAAGTCATTCCGTTTATGTTCCTGCTCGGAGCTGCCTTATCAGGAATTGGATTATTATTCGCAAGCTTCATTAATTCAACACAAGGGTTTCAGCTGATTGTGAACATCATTGTCTTGCCGATGGTCTTCATGTCAGGGGCGTTATTCCCAATCAACGGCATGCCAGGCTGGCTCGATGTCATCGTCAAATTAAACCCTGTCACATACGGCGTCGACGTCATGAAGAAGATTATGATTGACGTTGACCAACTGTCAATGACCGTGCGCGAAACAATGGGACTTAATTTAACCGTTTTCGGTAGGCAAGTGACCGTCTTTGAAGAAATTTTATTCATTTTAGCTTTCACAGCACTCGTCATAGCCATTGCAACATTAAGTTTTAAACGCGCGAACGCTTAGTGGAGGTATTGCTCAATCAGACTCAATTGTCCTTAATAATTTAACCAGTCACTCAATATAAAGACGATCAATAAGTTGATCGTCTTTATTTATCATTAATTATTCGGAATATTATGATAATATAGAATCAGCTAATCGAACAGTAATGTACAATAGAGGAGGATTGCATCTTTGAAAAAAGGGATCGTTATTATTTTTAGTATGTTATTGGTAGGTTGTATGGGAACCAAAACTTTCACTTGGGAAGTCGATGGAGTTTCAGAAGATGATGTCATTGCTGTTAATTGCTCAGACGAATTAAACAAAACTAATAATGATTTTGGGGTTGAATGTTTAATTGAAGTAACAGATGATACGAATCTAGTTGATAATCAAGGTAACGAAATTACTATAAATGACATTCAAGAAGGTTCAAATATAAAAGTAACGTTAACATCTTCCATAGAGATTAAAACAAAAGATAACTATAAAGCTGAAGAAATAGTTCTATATAATAACTAAGAGGTTATTAAAGGGGGAAGTGCGATCTTGTACAATAACGATGAACAATTAATAGAATTCACTCAAATGCATGACGAATTTATTTTGGATTGGGACAATGCGTTGATTTCAGGTGACACAACTGCTTTGGAAAGAATGTCAGAAGACTACTATGTTGCCTTTTTTAAAAGTTCAAATGAAAAGCCTATTATATACAATAGGGAAGAGGCAGTAAGTGGAATGCAACAGTCCGTTAAGCAGTTACTAGGAGCTAAGAAGCACTTTGAAAATAGAGTGATTCGTTTAAAGAGTGACTATCATGCTGTAGTATTTTATGAACAGATGATAGAAAAAGATAAGAAAGTATTAGCACGTTTATTTACTATAGAAAATTGGCAACGATCTAATGGAGAATGGAAGATCGTTAGAGAAATTGAAGAGCCAATCAATTAGTGTTTGTTCTTTCTTAATCGTCTTTATTTTGGCTTTTAACCTTCAATATTATATAAATAAGGTATTTCTTCACCATCAATATCTGCAATTATGATTTTACACTTTCTGAGAATTCTCCTCTAGCTTTATAAAATTTTGTTCCGATAGGTAAAGTTGTAGCAACGCCATTTCGAAATTCCTTACTATTAATAGAAGTCGATTTTAATTTTAAATTGGTTAAAATAAAAGCAGAACCTAGATGACCTAAGTTCTGCTTTAGCTTATGCATTTCCTGCTACATTTTGATCATTAACATCGGGATCAAAAGGGTTCGTTGAGCTTAATAAATTATTGGTACATATAAAGTCCCCGGTATTAAGTGAACCAGCGCCGGAGTTGGTTTTGCTTGAGCTTTTGGGTGCGATATAAAAAGCGTCTCCAAAGTTAACAGTGCCACCACCGACGCTATTAATCTTTAATGGTCCGACAATCGAAGGCATGTTCTCACCTACTCATTATTTGATAAAATTCGTTTGTGTCTCGTTATGCTTACGGCTTTTCCGTGTTTAAATGAACCAATATGGAAAACCGAAGCTCCTGTGACACCAATCATGTTAATTGACCCTACTTGGATCGGGTGTTGACTTTTGTGATGCAATTGAACATTACTTTTCTCTAAAAAATTAGGCAATGGTTCTCTCATAATGGTCTCGTCGTCGGTAATATATTCATCAGTAAAAACGGGATTTTCTTTTTGTACGGCTCTTGCAATCGAAAATGGGTAGACGCCTTCACTATCACCGATTTGAAGGGTTCCACTAAATTCTATTGAATTACAATACACCGACTGAACGTTTGAATTTCTCATTACGTACCACCGGAAACAGGACCAAATGGGAATACATTTTCAAAAATGTAAGCCTCAGGTGGTGTATCAAATCGAGAAGCGAGCTGTAAATGCTCCACATCACCAATCACAAAAAGTGATGACGTCGAGACACCATCAACCTCAATATAATTCACATTCAATTCATCATTATATATATTAACTTTCATTATGATTCTCCTTAAGTTTCTCTAAATAAATCTGAACGCCTTGGTTAATTTCTTTTTTGATATGGTTAATCAAAGCAGGGACTTGGTCTCGATCTATGATCATTCGTCCGTTTTGTTGCAGGTTAGAGGTATGTTCTTTAATCCGTTTAGGTAGCTGGTCTTGAATCTCTTGAATTAATACGATTTTTTGTTTGGAATCAATATCTATTTCTTGATCGTCTACATATTGATTAAATAGTTTCGGTAAGTCTTTTCGAATGTAGGGGAGTAGTTGATTATGGATCTGCTGTTCCATAGGCGTTAAAACCTCTTCGTCAGATTCTTCGGGTAAATCTAGTTGTTCAAAAGGCAGATCTTGATGAGGAGTCAAACCAATATTCAACGTACCTTCTAATGTTTCAATTTTTAATTGTTCAAAATTATATTCAATTGTATCAACTGCTGCCTTTGGAGATTCATTTTGGTGTTCTATAAGTTGGTCTAGTTTTTGGTTTAGTTCTTGTAACTGTTGGTGATTTTGATTGACTTTTTGTTCGAGATAGGCGAGTTGCTGCCATATCGTTGAGTTGTTCTCCATCCTCAAATCCCCCTTTGGTCTAAAATATGAATCTAACGCCTAGTTAGTGAAGGGTATTGTAGGCATTTCAAAAGTTGGTTGATCTTGCTCTTCAGCGGGTTCTGCTTCTTCAGCGGGCTCTTCATAACCACCTGTATTAAGGATATTAGAAACAGATTGAATGGAGCCAGAGCTCCCAACTTGTAAAACAGACGAATTTGAAATGGATTCCACTTTTAAAAACTGTATATATATTTGTTGGTGAATCGTTAACGCCATTACTTTCACCTCATTAGTCAATATAATCCTGGTCAAACACAATGGTTTTTGACTGTCCAAGAGATACGTTGATTCCGTTACCGGTGTTAAATGAGCCGCCACCGGCATACGTTTTTGCTGAGCTTATAGGTTGAATATAATAACTATCTCCAATATGAAAAACTGCTGATGATGATACTGAGTTAACTTTAACCGCTCCGACAAACGCAGCCATAGAGATTTCTCCTTTCATCTTACTATATGTGCGGAGGTGTGCATGTGTTATAAAGATGGTATACTACTAAGAAAAGAGGTGAAAACATGAATCCATCCCAACCGACCACATCACGCATAGAGGTACTTGATGCTATTAGAGGTTTTTCTTTACTCGGTATATTGATTGTTAATCTATTAACTTTTCATTCGCCTCATTTTCTTAACGGTGGTTTGGATGAGTTTTATGAGGGGACCTTAAACACAGTCGTCATAACAAGTATAGATTTGTTTGTACAAGCTAGTTTTTATCCTCTATTTTCCTTATTGTTTGGTATAGGAATCTACATGATGTATGAGAGACTAAATGAGAGAGGGATTTCTGCAAAGAGCGTATTAAAACGGCGTATGTTTGTATTGGCTTTTATAGGACTTATTCATGGTGTTTTGCTATGGTATGGCGATATTCTATTAACCTATGCTGTTGTAGGCTTTATTAGTTTATGGTTCTTACATAATCATTCAAACTCTTTGAGAAAATGGGCAATCAACTTGTTGTGGATTCCAGCAGTGTTTTTAACGTTATTAAGTTATCCCGTACGTGAAGAATTAATTGTTACGAATGATCAGCGCATCCTGGACTCCTTTAACGCTTATAAAGGAGAAGGAATTATGTATTTAACCCAGAATCTATCAGACTGGTTGTACGTGAACGGTTTTTTCCAATGGATAGGTGTTGTCTTTACAATTTTACCGATGTTTCTCATAGGCATGATGATTCAACAGCGGGGGTGGGTAAAACATCCAGAACATCATCGAACTGACATTATGACTTGGCTTTGGTCGTCATTGATTATATTTATCGTATTTAAGATAAGTCCGCATTTTGTAGGGATGCCTGTTTGGCTGAGTACAATACAAGATGCGATTGGTGGTTCTTTTTCTAGTATTTTCTATTTCTTGTTATTATTAGTTGTTTTTAGAAGAAGGAATTTTTTAATCGTGGCACGAATATTATCAAATGTTGGTAAATTATCTCTAACGAACTATATAATGCAAACGATCATTGCCATGACGATTTTTTACGGCTACGGTTTTAATTTATATGGGGAGTTGCATGCCGCAACATTAATCTTTATAGCCTTAGGCATTTATATATTCCAATTAATTTTTAGTGCATGGTATGTTAAACGCTTTCATTACGGTCCATTAGAGTGGTTTTACCGTACGTTAACTTATGGAAAAAGACAGCCGATAACCAAAAAGGGTGACTGATATGAAACGTATGTGGATACAATCTGAGTCTGAAAAATGGGTTGAAGAAGGGATTATTGATTCAACTCAGCGAGATAAAATCGTAAACCGTTATTCACAAAAAGGTGAAGCAACGTTTATATTCTTTTTTTCTGCGATTTTAATTGGGTTGGCTTGCTTATCTTTTGTGGCGGCTAATTGGCAGGTCATCCCGAATTTATGGCGAATTTTTTTAATAATTTTCTTTATGATTGGTTTTTATGGTTTTGGGAGCTATTTAGAAGAGAAGGGACGCTCTGGTTATAGTGTTTTTTGTTATATTGTAGCGTTAGCCGTGTTTGGCGCTGGGATTTTCTTAACCGGACAGATGTATCATTACAGTATGAACAGTGTCTTTCCATTTATTATATGGGGATTAGCGGCATTTCTATTATATTTAAGTCGTCCGTACTTATTTATATTACTTAGTGGACTTGCGATTGTTACCATTGGAGAAATTTATGGTTTAGCTAATATGCACGCTTTTGACTGGTGGCTGTTTGCGTTATTTATGATTGGGTATGGGACGATTGTATTTATTAAGAAAAGTGAAGTTTTATCCTGGCTTTTCGCGATCGCCTTTATTATTCAACTAATCGGTTATTCGATTGAGCAGTTAGACCAATATTATTGGATGATTATATTTAGCCTGGTGCTATATGTTGTTGGTACACATTTTCAAGTACGTCAGATTAGTCGTCCGTTTACATGGGCTCCGTTATTATTTATGTTTGGCTTTACGATCGTTCAATCATTTATTTTTAGCTCGCCGTACAGAGAATCAATCGAAGCACATTTTATGTTTTATTTCATTTGGATTGTACTTGCAAGTCTAGTTATATTATTTACGTTACAAAATGCAAAAGGAATTAGTCTAACTCGACTGGCTTTGTTTTTACCTGTATTTGCGGCTGGACATTTTGCAGAGTTAGTTTCTTTTATCGTATTGTATGTTTTTGCAATTGGCCTGCTTTTAGAGGGTTATCAACAGATTGACAAACGGAAAGTACATCTTGGTACAAGTGCTTTTCTGATCAGTACGTTATTAGTTTATATACAAGTTGCGTGGGATTTTCTCGATAAGTCATTATTCTTTTTAATTGGTGGTATCATTCTGTTTGTTATTGGCTTTGCTCTAGAACGCAATCATGGAAAGGATGTGTGACGATGAATAAGAAGTTGACATCTGGTCTAAAGTTTTTGAAAAAGCACTTGTTTATCGTCATTGTCACGCTCCAAGTATTATTTTTAGTTGTCATGGCAAGCTTAAATTATGTCATTGAAGAGTTTGGTGATGTTATACATTTGGAAACGGAACCTTATGATCCGCGCGATGTTTTTTATGGCGATTATATTAACTTAAGCTACACAATCAATGAGATTCACCCGTCCTATTGGTTTGGCAGTGAAAATGTAAAGCCTAATGAAGTAATTTACGTTTTATTAAAACCAGATGAACGTGATATCTACAGAGTGAAAGCTGCATCTGATAAAAAGCTCGAAGCGCAGGGTGATGAGGTGGTTATTAGTGGACGTTATCGTCACAAAGATTATGAGCAGGTTCATCGTGTAAGTTATGGCATGAATCGATATTATATTGAAGAAGGCACAGGAGAAGAATACGAGCAGATAAATAGCAAAATGATTGTAACAGTCGCAGTGTCACCATGGGGACAGAAAAAAATTTTAGATGTAGAAGAAATGGAATAATATTTTCTTGTTAGTGCTCAAAAAACAATTCTATAATTTCCAAAACAAAAGCTCCGGCAATATAAGTTTATAACCGGAGCTTAAATTTATGTTTTTATAATACTTCTTTAATCTTCTCGATTGCCCAATCTAAGTCTTCCTTGTCAATGACAAGTGGTGGGGCGAAACGGATGACATTTTCATGGGTTTCTTTACATAATAATCCTTTTTCTTTTAATTGCTCGCAGTATGGGCGAGCTGGTTCTGTTAATTCAACACCAATGAATAATCCCTTTCCTCGTACTTCTTTAATTTTCGGATTATCAATTGATTTTAATTCATTTAACATGTGATCGCCTAATTCAAGAGAACGTTTTGCTAACTGTTCGTCTTCTAAAACTTCTAATGCAGCTACTGAAACGGCGCTCGCAAGTGGATTGCCACCAAATGTTGAGCCGTGTGAACCAGGGTTGAAAACGCCTAAGATGTCTTTGTTTGCAACGACACAAGAAATAGGGAAGACGCCACCACCTAAAGCTTTACCTAAAATAAGTACGTCTGGTTCAACATTTTCCCAATCGCACGCAAACATCTTACCTGTACGAGCGAGCCCTGCTTGAATTTCGTCTGCAATGTATAAGACGTTATTTTCTTTACATACTTCATATGCTTCTTTTAAGAAGCCTTCTGGTGGCATGACAATACCTGCCTCACCTTGAATCGGTTCGAAAATAAAGCCAGCCGTATTTTCTGTAATGGCCTCTCTTAGCGCATTTACATCACCATATGGAACCGTTTTGATTCCAGGTAAAAGTGGTCCAAAGCCTCGTTGGTATTCAGACTCAGAGGATAGTGATACAGCGGTCATTGTACGACCATGGAAGTTACCTGTACACGCAATGATCTCAGCCTTGTTTTCTTCTACACCTTTTACATCATATGCCCAACGGCGAGCGGCTTTAATCGCTGTTTCAACAGCCTCTGCACCTGTATTCATCGGTAATGCCATTTCTTTGTTAGTCATTTTACAAATCTTTTCATACCATGGACCAAGTTGGTCATTATGAAAAGCACGTGAAGTTAAGGTCACGCGTCCAGCTTGTTCATTTAACGCTTGAATAATTTTCGGGTGACGGTGACCTTGGTTAACAGCTGAGTAAGCGCTTAACATATCGAGATAACGGTTACCTTCTGGGTCTTCAACCCAAATACCTTCTGCTTTTGATACGACAATCGGTAACGGAACATAGTTTTTAGCACCATATTTGTCCGTTTGTTCCATAATGGCTTGACTATTCTTTGTCATGAAATCCCTCCATCTATGTAATCATTAACATTTATTATAACCTTTTGTATGTTTTGTTTCAAAGTTGTCAACAATTTTATCGCACAAGCTTGTCTAAAAATGGTAGGATATAAGTAAAGGAGGTAGGAAAATGGCAGACGTATTTTTGTATAATACACATTTACATATTACAACTTGGGTTGTAGGAATTATCTTATTCTTTGTTGTGTTGAGCTTATTGAAGAAGTCGAAAGAGAAGCCAGCTAAAATTACGCATATGGTGTTACGCCTATTCTATATTTTTATTATTTTAACTGGTGCTCTGTTATGGTTTAGTAATTACAGCCATGTTGGAGGAAGCTTGTTTGCTGAATCCGTCGTTAAATCACTGGCTGGTGTATGGTTAGTAGCTGCGATGGAAATGATTTTAGTAAAGGTGAAAAAAGGGAAGTCAACATTCCTTGGTTGGCTACAGTTTATACTAGCATTAATCCTAGTACTATCATTAGGATTTGCTCGACTACAATTAGGAATACTAATATAAATAGTCCCTAACACAGGGGCTTTTTATATGCATTGAAAGAAGGTGAGCAGCTATGAGATTAAAGACTGTTGGGATATTGTTTCTTCTTTTGTTTATACCGTTAGTGGCTCAAGCTGAAGAAGATCAGAATGTTTATTATTATATTTTAATCGACCGATTTGAAAGTGGCGAACAAAATGGAGAAGGGGTAAATGTTGATGATCCGTATGCTTTTAATGGCGGAGATTTTGCTGGAATCGAAAATAGGGTTGAACACTTAGAAACATTAGGTGTATCACATGTTATTTTGTCCCCGATTTTTGAATCTAATGATTATACAGGGTTTGAAGTATCAACTTATGAAGGAATACAGCCAACGTTTGGCAGTCAAAAAGATTTGGAAAAACTCATTAATTCATTAAATGACCATGACATTGAAGTTATATTACACTTCCCAATAGATCAACAGGTAGAAGAGGACGTCTTAATTGATTATATGACGCATTGGGAAGAAGAATTGCCGATCAGTGGCTATTACTTCTCAAATACGGATGATTACGCTTTAGATTTCTGGGAACAAGTGACGTCAGCTGTAAATGGTTTCACCATTGGGGAAAGACGGGATGGTCAATTAGAAACACTATTAGAAACTGGCTTTGATCGTGTCTTTGATCGTTCAGCGCAAGATGAAGCGGTTGAATTTTTTAAAGACATGGACCAACCGCTCGAACCGTTAATGGATGCAACAGATTGGAAGAATGAGCAAATCATTTATTCAATGGATTTCTATGATTCAAATCGATTTACGCATATTTTTTCACAAACTAATAGTCATCAGATCACGCATTGGAAATTAGCCTTAACTTATCTTATGACGACTTCTAGTGAACCTCTGATTTATCAAGGTTCTGAGATTCCTTTAGATGGAGTTGTTGAAGATGGTTCACACCATCAAATGATGAACTTTTTAGCTGGGGAAGACCAACTTATTCGACATATCGAGAAGATTGCTAATGCTTATGACGATTTACCGTCCTTATCAAAAGGACAAATGGACATATTACATGCTGATGATAGCTTTTTAGTGTTTAAGAAAACATATGAAGATGAAACAACAATTGTAGCGATTAATAATAGTTCAACTCAGCAGCGGGTAAATGTAGACCTTGAATCAAACTTAGAGTTACGAGGGTTATTAGTAGACGATTTGATTCGTGAGAATGATGATGGGACATACTCAGTCGCGGCAGAACGTGAATCTTCCAATATATTTATGGTACAGGATGACACAGGTGTTTATTGGCCCTTAATTTTCATTTTCGTTGGAATCATGACGATTTTTGTTGTCTTTTCGATTCTAATGTATCGAAAAAATAAAAATTAAGTATTAAAAAGCTGTATAAAAGGGAATAACCCTTCTATACAGCTATTTTTTGACTTGATTTAAGAAGAATAATGCAATTGTTCCAGGGCCAGCATGGGCACCAATGGCGGAACCAATTGAATGAACGATAATTTCTTTTGGTTGAACTTCTTCTTGAATCATTTCTTTTAATTTTTGAGCATTCTCTTCGTCATCCCCATGAGTAATGGCAAGTGTTTGTTCTTGAAAGTCCTCACCACGTTCTTTCATAAGGTCGACCATTCGACGTAAAACTTTTTTAGAACCGCGAATTTTCTCTAGTGGGATTAATTTACCGTCATCAACGTGTAATAGTGGCTTGATTTTAAGTAGGCTACCGACAAAGGCCTGTGTCCGACTGACGCGGCCACCGCGATATAAGTACTCTAGGTCATCAACGGTAAAAATATGTTCCATATTGTTAACGGCATGATTAGTCGCATCTAGTATGTCCTGGACTTCTCCACCTTGACTTGCTAGCTCTGCAGCATGATAGGCGATTAGGCCGCATCCTAATGAAGCAGCTCTTGTATCAATACAATAGATATCAGCTTCTGGATGTTCTTCTAGGATTTGTTCTCTTGCGATGGTGGCACTTTGGTAAGTCCCTGATAATTCGGAAGAAAATGCGAGATAAATAATAGGTTTACCTTGTTCAACATGCTTTTTAAATACTTGATAAAAAGAATCAGGTGTCGCTTGAGCCGTTTTCGGGCTCTTACCTTCACGCATTGAGTCGTATACTTTCTTAGGTTGAATCGTTTCACCATCTAGATAGTCTTCGTCGTCAAGATGTACAATTAAAGGTACAGCTTCTAATTGATATTGTTCTTGGATGTCTTTTGGTAAATCAGAGGCTGAATCAATTACAATTTGAACATTCATGGATTTCCTCCTAAAATTTAAAAATATAGTAAGATGTATATAGGAAACGGTTCGTGAAATGTGACAATTTTAAGGCTATTCTTTATATAAGTTTAAATGCGAATGTGAAAAACGTCAATGACGTATTTGTCTAGGGGGTTATTTATGTTTATTTTTGAAATTAAAAGATTTTTAATTGTAATCGTTGGGGCTTTCTTTAACGCGGTATCCTTAAATCTATTTTTAATTGAAGCCAATGTCTATGCTAGTGGCTTTACCGGCGTTGCCCAAATGATGTCTAGTATCTTTCAGGACTTTTTAGATATTGATATTAGTACAGGTATATTACTGTTTTTATTAAATATTCCTGTAGCCATTTTAGGTTGGTTAAAAGTAGGAAAAGGATTTACAGTCTATAGTGCCATATCAGTTGTTGTGACGACCTTTTTCCTTGAGACGATACCACTACAGAACTTAGCTGATGATATTTTATTAAATGCAGTTTTTGGTGGTATATTGGCTGGTTTTGGAGTTGGAATAACGTTGAAGTGGGGTGCTTCTACTGGCGGTATGGATATCGTAGCTATGGTATTAAGCCGTCTGAGGGATCGCCCGATTGGAATTTATTTTCTAGTATTAAACAGTATCATTATTTTCTTAGCAGGTTGGTTGTACGAGCCTGAAAAAGCGTTATATACACTAGTAACGTTATATGTCACAACACGTGTCATTGATGCTATTCACACACGTCATGAAAAGCTTACGGCCATGATTATCACAACTAAAGGCAACGCTGTGACAAAAGCTATTCATTCAAATATGGTACGCGGGATTACGAGTGTTCCTGCAAAAGGTGCTTTTACCAATGAGCCGCGTGAAATGCTGATGATGGTCATTACGCGTTATGAGTTATATGATTTACAAAACATAGTGAAAGAAGTTGACCCGAACGCCTTTACGAATATTGTTCAAACAACAGGTATTTTTGGATTCTTCAGAAAAGATGATGAAAAGGTGTAACTTTTGTCCTTTAAGTGGCGACTATATTTAAAAAGGATCAAAAGGGGTTGAACAATGAAAAAAATTATTTATTTATTGTTTGTTATATTGCTATTAACAGCTTGCGGAACCTCTGGTGGTAACGATGAAGAAGAAACTTCTCAAGGAAATCAAGGTACTGGTGAACCGATAGAGGAGGATACTGATATGAGTGAGGATCAAACATCAGGTAACGATACTGATCAAATCATCGATCAATTAGAGTTCAATGTCGCGATAGAAGAAGAGGCAGATTTATTGAGATTCAAGATGGAGTTAACGAATAACTCAGGCTCTGCAGTTGATTTATCCTTCAGTTCCGGTCAAAAGTATGAAATTACGATACAAGACCCGGACACAAAACAAGAAGTCTATCGATATTCAGATGGACAGATGTTTACTGAAGCAATTGAGAATAAGACGATTGAGCCTAACGAGTCGTTAACTTGGGAACAAGCTTGGGACTATACTCAAAACGGAGAAAAGGTTGAGGCAAAAGACTATCAGGCAACGGTTCAGTTAATACCAATGTCCATAAATCGAGAAGAGATTGACAAAAGTCCATTTGTAGAAGAATTAACAGTTGAAGTGGCTAACTCAGATGAACAAGCTGATAAAGACAATTAGAGGTTATAAAGCACTCGGCTATAAGTCGAGTGTTTTTTTAAAACGCATAAGTATAAAAAGAAATTAGTTAATGATAAATAAGAATCGGATAAGTGAAAGAAGGGAGCGCTTAATTGACAGTAAGAAGCTCCTTTAGTGATTATAGGGAGTACTTAAATATAAATAAGAAATATTTTAATTGAAAATTAAAACGCTTATAAATTATAAAAAAGCTATCCTCCAAAATTATTTTTGGGGATAGCTTTTTTGAAGAGTTTAGTAACCGAAATCTTCAAATACTTTTTCGACTTTTGGGACAAGTTGATCCCATTCTGCATCAAAGGTTTTGTTTACAGTAACAAAGTTATGATAGCCAAATACATTATCAACGCCTTCAAGTTTCATTAAATCATTCAAAATGTCATGTTCACTTGTTTCACCTTGCATAACCGAAATACTGTCGTCACCTTCGAATAGTACAAAATCGACTGTAAATTTCATTGCGTTTGGGTTAGGAGTTGCTTCTGCAATTACGCCCATTTAAGATCCCTCCCTAATATTCTCTTTATTATAGTAGCATGAAATTCAAATATAAAAAAGAATTGTGTCGTATTAAGTAAGACTGGTAATTCGATGGTAGTTGAAGAATTCATCTAAAAGTTGAGTAACAATCGGCCCCGGTTGCCCATTGCCAATGGGTTGTTCATCCACTTCAACAACGGATATCACTTCGGATGTTGTAGAGGAGATAAATACCTCATCAGCGTGTTTAACTTCTTCAACTGTCAAAACCGTCTCTTCAAACGGTATATTTAATTGTTCTGCTAAGTATTGAATATATAAACGTGTAATACCATTTAAAATATAATTGTTTGCAGGGTGCGTTTTGATCACACCATCTTTTACAATAAATACATTGGTTGAGCTTCCTTCTGTAACATGATTATAATCACGGTAGAAAATAGCTTCAAAAGCTCCGACATCTAAGGCATGCTGTTTGGCCATAATATTTCCTAATAAATTCAGGCTTTTAATATCACAACGAAGCCATCTTATATCTTGATACAACGTTGCTTTTACACCGTTCTTTTGAGCTTCTAATGGTCGCGATATATTTAGTGGATAAGCTATCACTGTTGGAGTTGCTTCCTTAGGGAATGGGTGAGAGCGTGTAGCTGATCCACGCGAAATTTGTAAATAAATCCCACCATCGTGAACACCGTTTTTCTTTGCTAATTCTAACAATAAATCCTTTAGGTGATGTTGGTCTAAATTGTAGTCAATCTGAGCTTCTCTAAGGCTGTATTCTAAACGTTTCATGTGATCATCGAGTAAGAAACATTCACCATCATAGATTCGGATTACTTCATAAACACCATCACCAAATTGATTGGCCCGATCTTCTATGTCAATTAAGCATTGATCTCGTTCGACGAACTCATTTTGCATTAGTACAATCACAGCAGTCATCCTTTCTAAAGGTGTATATACAAATAGTATATGGAAAAATGGAATATGTAAATAATGAATAAGGGCTAAACCCGAAATATAAAAAAGAGCTTAGAAAACTAAGCTCCTTGACTGCATAAATAGGGTCTATGATGCAGTCTTCTCTTGATCTAACAAAAATTCCACATTAATTTCTTGTTGATTTTTAGGTAGATTCTTTAACCAGTTATTGAGATCAAGGTCACGGTCTATAATGTGTTTATGCTCATCTTCTGTAAGGAGTTCTTTACCTAAATCAGTAAGATCGGGCTTGGTGGTAGATATGTCTGTGGAAAAATCCACAGGATCGTTTTGTAAGACACGTCTGTAGTTTACTCCTACTTTTGAGGAAGCTTTTATCTCTGATGTATTAGGTTCCTCTATGTAATCAACGATACGGTGTGTTGTAACATTTTCTATATCTTTTACCTCAACAAGAAAAAACTGCCCTTTACCTTTTGCTACTTTAAAAATTCTCCCATCTTGGTCTTCAATCCATTCTCCTAATAATGGATCAATCTTCTCTTCAAAACGGAAAAATTCCTTAGCTAATTCTTCGCGTTCACGCCAGTCTATTTGTAGCATTTGATCATTAACAGTTTCAGTCCCACATAAATAGCAAATATATTTATAAGGGAACACGAAAGGGACCCAACAGATCAAAATGCCATATGGAATGAACAATAATATGATACAAACAATGACGCGTAAACCTATGGAATATGTCTTTTCAACATGATCACTTTTACATTCTGGGCATAGATACATTATAAATTTCCCCCTTAATCAATCTAAAGACTATAATAACAAAAAATTACTATTAATTAAATTCCGAATATTAAGCAAAAAAACACGTGAATTCAATTGAATTCACGTGTTAGGTATGGCTTATTAAACTAAACGTTTTCTAATCTTAGTGGAAGCAAAGTCGATAATGGAAACAACAATGATAATACCAAATAAGATCAATCCTAGCTGTTCCCAATTTCGGTTGGCAGCGGCGATGACGATTAAAGTACCGATACCACCCGCACCAACTAGTCCAAGGATAGTCGAGGCACGTATATCGATTTCGAAACGATACAGTGCAAATGATAAAAATTCTGGTAAAACTTGAGGGAATATGGCGTAAAATAAAATTTGTAGTTTATTAGCACCATTCGCCTCCATAGCTTCAACAACTTTCATATCAATACTTTCGATAATTTCAGCATAAAGCTTACCTAACATACCGAAAGCTGTTAAGCCAATCGTTAAGACACCGGCAAATGGACCAGGTCCGACGGTAATAACGAATAATATCGCTAAGATCAGTTCTGGGAATGTACGGTCTAAAATTAGAATCCATTTACCTAATGTATTCCAAATAGGTGACTTCACCATATTTTTAGCCGCCCAGAAACCAAATGGAACTGCTAATATGGCAGCAATTAAAGTTCCAGCATAAGCGATGAAGATTGTCTCAATAATATATCCCCAAACCTTTTCAGTCTCAGCCCAGTCAGGACTAAAGAGCCTTGGTATAACACGGTCGAATTTCTCTGCTAGATTGTTAAAAATTGACCAATCAGCGCGTTCGTAAACGCCTTTAAACGCCCAAACATATATAATCCCTATCACAATAAAAATTAACCAATTTCGTAGTCTCTTTTTCTTCTGGTTTGGTTTCGGTGGTAAAATTTCGTTCATTATACAACTCTCCTTCTAAGCATGTTACTAATTGTTTCAATCACAATAACAGCCACTAATAAAACAATTAGTATTGCCATGACGTTTTGATATCTTAAGAAGTTTAATTGGGTATCAATAATAGTTCCAATACCACCAGCACCTACGAAACCTAGAACTAGGGAAGCTCGAACGTTTAATTCGAATACGTATAAACCGTATGAAATAAATTGCGGTAACACTTGAGGTACAACACCGTACCAAATAACCTGAACAATATTGCCACCTGTTGCTTTAATGGCATCTAGTTGTCTAGTATCAATTGTTTCGATTGTTTCACTAAGTAATTTTGCTAATAACCCTAATGAAAATATGGTTAAGGCAAAAATACCAGGGATAATACCTATTCCAAATAAACTAACAAAAATCGTTGCTAATAGAATATCAGGAATCGTACGTAATATATTTAAAACTGTACGAGTCGTTTGGTAGATATATTTATTCGTTGAAATGGTGTTAGCAGCTAGTAAACTAGCAGGAATACAAATAAGTACTGAAAATGTAGTCGCCACAACAGCTATTTGAATCGTTTCAACTAGTGGGTCAATGGCTGCAGGGATGTAATCCCAGTTTGGCGGGAACATCGTCAACATTTTCTTAACAATATCAGGAAAATCAATGAATAGTTTAAAAAAGTCTGACCCTGTCTCACTCAAGCTATAGAAATAAAATGCAATAATGATGAAAAACACAATAGATATTTGCATTTTTAATTTACGAGGGTAAAGCGAGTAGACACTTGAATTTTTGTTATTATTCTTCTCCGTCATTAGACTCACTTCCTCTTAAGTCGTCCTCGCGAATAGGACGGTTATAAATTTGTTCAAACGTGCTTTCAGAAACTTCGCTTACGGGGCCGTCAAACACAACCTCGCCATCTCGCATACCGATAATACGATCAGCATATTCCATAGCCATGTCAATAAAGTGAAGGTTCACAATAGTCGTAATATTGTCTTCGCGGTTAATTCTTTTTAAATATTGCATCACTTGATGAGACGTAGGAGGGTCTAAACTCGCTACAGGCTCATCTGCGAGGATTAATTTAGGGTCTTGAGTTAAAACTCGAGCAATGCTAACACGTTGTTGCTGACCACCACTTAATTGATCAGCACGTTGGTATATGTAATTTTCAATATTGACACGCTTTAGATTTTCATAAGCTTTAACTTTGTCTTCTTTAGGGTATAAGTTAAAGATACTTCTTAAAGTACCTGTATGTCCTAGGCGACCGCTAATGGTATTTTTAAATACACTTGAACGATTAACTAGGTTATAGTTTTGGAAGATCATACCTACTTTTGTACGAAGTTTTCTTAAACTTTTAGAGCCTAACTCTAAAACATTTTCGTCATCTAAGTAAAGTTCGCCTTCAGTTGGTGAAACCATTCGATTAATACTTCTAATAAACGTTGACTTACCTGCACCGGACAAACCAACAATTACGACAAACTCCCCTTCATTAATCGTAACGTTGACATCTTTTAATCCTGGTGTACCATTCGGGTATACTAATGATAGATTTTTAAATGTAATCATCGCGGACTTCCTTTCTTGTTTAAAAAATAGGGAGAGCGGTTAGTCTCTCCCTACTAAGAATTTTCTCTTTATTCGTCGTCTAAGACACTTTCGTCTAGTTCTAATTTTTCATAAGTTTCTTTTACAACATCGAAGTCAGAACGCTCAGCTTCGATGATGGCATCCCAGTTATAAACTTCATTCATGATCTCAATCATTTCTTTATCATCATTGAAGCTTAGGAAT
Organism: Aquisalibacillus elongatus; assembly: GCF_003843875.1. Classification (GTDB taxonomy): domain Bacteria; phylum Bacillota; class Bacilli; order Bacillales; family Alkalibacillaceae; genus Aquisalibacillus; species Aquisalibacillus elongatus. The sequence continues at coordinate 52,642 of NZ_RKRF01000010.1, forward strand.
GCTTGTTTTATTTCTTCAGTTAACTCATCATCTAGAGCACTGTATACGGTGATGGTATCGTTAGGAATTTCAGCAGTTTCACCGATTCTCTTTAGATCATCTTTAATGTTAGGATAGTCCTCTTCCATTGTGTCACGTACATCATCAAAGGTTGTTGCGATGTCAGCTTGACCTTCTAATACAGCAATGGCTGAAGCATCGTGGCCACCAGAACTTACTGTAGCTCCGAAAAATTCTTCTTGAAGTTCAGTCGTTGATTCAAGATCGTACATCTCCATTAATTGTGATGCAGGGAAAAGGTACCCTGATGTAGAAGATGCATCACCATAAGCCCAAGTCATATCACTAGCATGTTCACCTAAATCATCTAAACTATCAACTGGTGAATCTGCACGTACTAGATATTGTGCAACATATGTAGCACTACCATGACGCTCAGATTTTAGGATTGGGTCAACGTCATACATGCTATCTGCTAATACGAAACCGAATGCTGGAATAAAACCAATTTGTACAGTTTCAGCACCTAAAGCCTCAACTAGTGCAGAGTAGCTAGTCATCGTTTCTGCTGTTACTTCTTTACCTATTTCTTCACCTAATCGTTCAGCTAAAGGTTCAGCTGTTTCAGCGATTGTGTCAGAATCCTGAGATGGAACAAATCCCATGACTAATTCATCAGGGTTTGCCGAGTCATCGCCAGATCCACAAGCTGCAAGAATCATAAGAGTCACAGCCATCATTAGCATAAGAAATTTTTTCAAAATTATTCCCCCTTAATATTTTTAAACAATTTTATTATAAATGAGCAGTCCATTTAGTACAACATAATATTAAGAAAATAACTCATTTTTACGAAATCTTTACATAAAAATGCGACACAGTTCTACCTGTGTCGCAAATTAAATGTTATTTCATCTTATTTTTGTTAATTTTCTGTTCGAGCTCTTTAAGCTCTTGCTGTTCTTCAGGTGTACCTTGCGCATAGGCTGACTGGATGCTTTGTTGTACACTGCGGATGGATTCATCATCAACTTGTTGTTTTTGTTGGTTTTGCTGTTGATTATTACGGTGAGTCATTTTTTGCATCGTTTGTTTTGCTTGTTTGAGAAAGTTATTCTCCATGGTTAAAACCCTCCTCGTGTATGACGATCGGCTTCTGCCTTCTTACGTTTCTTATCTGTAAATTTTTCCTGCTGGATTGAAGCTGTTTTGTTGTGTCTTTTTCTTTTGTAGATCGGTTGTGACTTCATCAGTATCCCCCTATCTAACATCAAAGAAAAAACCTGAACACATTAAAAACGTGTTCAGGTATATTTTGCGCCAAATGATCAAAAATATAATTAATTAATCATTAGTTAATATTGGTGTTGGGATATTTAAATATTCTTCAATAAATGCTGCGACACCTTCGTCATGGTTTGTTAGTGTTATTTCATTAGCTAACGTTTTGAGTTCTTGAATGCCGTTACCCATGGCAACACCAACGCCGGCATAATCAATCATTTCGAAGTCATTATCTTCATCTCCAAAAGCAACAATACGTTCTTTTGGAATACCGTAATCTTTTGCAATTTTTTGTAGACCAATGGCTTTGTGCAAACCAGATCTAATGATTTCAATGACATGAAATGGTGCGCCCCATTTACGGTGATCGACAATGTTAGCGTGGTTCTCATCTAGAGCTCCGCGAATTTGGCCAATACCCTCTTCAAATGGATGAATTAGTAAAGAAGATGGATCACCATATAATGTTTGTCTTAAATCGCCAATTTTTGCAGGTTGTTCTATTCCATCTAAGAAAAATTGATTAAAAATATGCTCTGTATGTTCGTTAATGAACACTTGGTCCCTAATTTCTGCCATAATATTTTGAACGCCGACCTGCTGAGATGTGTCGACGATCTCAAGCGCGGCACTTTTTGGTAATGGAGAATGTAAATGGTCCCAATTTTTATTTCTTGGATGATGAATCAATGCCCCATTCATATTTACGATAGGTGTATCTAATTCTAATTGTGAATAAAACTGCTTACTTACACGAAAAGGACGACCGGTTGCAATGACAACCACGTGACCTTTTTCTTTTGCAATTTTGAGTGTTTGAAGAGTTCTTTTTGAAATGATTTTATCATCATTTAATAATGTTCCATCTAAATCTAAGGCAATTAGATGTTTCTCCATAGTTTCACCTCATTTATCCTCTCGTTAAATATCTAATTAAAATATTTTACCATATGTAAAGTTGTATGTCATATTCTCATTATTTGAATCCAATTATGTCTTCATTTATTATAGTAATAAAGTGTTGGAGAGGGGAAACGGCATGATTGTCATAGATCATACAACTATAAAAGATATACCAGTTTTAATAGTAGAAGACGACACAACATTAAACCAATCCTTACCGGTTGTGATTTACTTCCATGGTTTTACAAGCTCTAAGGAAATGGATTTATCACAAGCCTATTTATTAGCTGAACAAGGATATCGCGTCCTTTTACCAGATAGTATGCATCATGGAGAGAGATTGATCACTCAGGATGAACAAAAAATACAAATTGACTTTTGGAAAATTGTTTTACGAAATTTAGAAGATCTAAATCAAATTTATCTTTACTTAAAAGAGCGTGACTTAGCTCAAGATGATCGGATTGGTGTTGCCGGGACGAGCATGGGGGGCATAACAGTTGCTGCCGCATTGACGAGATTCCAATGGATTAAAGCCGCTGGAATTATGATGGGTTCAGCTAAAATTAATGATATGGGTCATTACTTAATTGAGAATATTAAGCAACAAGGCATTGACCTTCCGATGACAGATGAAGAAATTGACTACCAATTAAAATCTCTTGAAACCATAGATTTATCAACTCAGATTGATAAATTACAACATCGTCCACTCATGATTTGGCATGGAGAGAATGACCGTGTTGTTCCGTACGAACACTCTGTTTCTTTTGCTGAAATGTTGAAGTCGAACGGTTATCCTGAAGACCGTTACAGCTTTATATCAGAGCCGAATCGAGATCATAAAGTTAGTCGAGAAGCTAAATTTGCTTTAAGAGATTTTTTTGTTAAACATTTATAAGAAACTCGCCTATATGGCGGGTTTTCTTTTGAGAGAAAGATATTTCTAGTAATGTTATAGAGATTTTATCGATAGAATGTGGTAAGAAGTAAAAAGGGGGAGCTTCATGGATCATAAAGAATTTAGAAATTGTCTTGGACGTTTTGCTACAGGGGTAACTGTTGTAACATGTGATAATCAGGATGAATGTCATGGACTAACGGCGAATGCTTTTACGTCTGTATCACTTGACCCTCCGCTTGTATTAGTATCGATTGATCGTAATACAAAGGCCTATCATAAGCTTAAAAACAACCGTTTTATTATTAATATACTATCAGCGGAACAGCAGAATACAGCGTTGCATTTTGCTGGAAAAACATTTGATAAACAACCGTTTGAATGGGCGCAATCAGAGTTCGGTTATCGCATTAAAGATTCGCTAGCATATATTGAATGTGAGCCTTGGGCAGAATATGATGGTGGGGATCATGTATTGTTCCTAGGTAAAGTGCATGACTTTGATTATCTAGAAGGTGAGCCATTAGGTTTTTATGGCGGCAAGTTTTCAAAAATTGTACAAGACTTATAACAATATGCAAAAAGACTCCGGAAATAATATTTCTGGAGTCTTTTTTTACGTTGATATAATCATTCACCCTTTGTCGGGCGTTCTAAATAAATTTGTTCACTTAAATGTGCGTAATTCGGGCCTGCTAATCTAGCAATTGGATTAAGCTGTTCTGCTAAGATTTTGCCATCATCATAAACCTGTTCATCAATATGGTATTGTACGACTTTACCAATGATTAAATCGTGATGGTATATACCTTGTTCGCCTAATGGTAGATGCTCAAATAATTCACACTCTAATCTGATTTTAGCTTCTTGAACGCCAGGCGTTTTAATCTCCGTACTGTCAACCGTACTGAATCCCGCTCGTTCTACTTCACTTATATCCTCTGCATAAGGTGCTGACGTTTGGTTCAATGATTCTAATAAACTCAAATCTAATACATGTACGACGAATTCTTTTCGGTTCAAAATGTTTATTGCTGTATGTTTGCTGACTTTTCCTTCTGATCTTCCGATTGATAATACGATCAGAGGAGGCTCTGATCCAACCATGTTAAAAAAGCTGAATGGAGCGGCATTTAAAACATCTTGGTCATTTAAGGATGTCACAAATGCTATCGGCCTTGGAATGACACTTCCACTCAGTAATTTATAATTCTCTTTTTTACTTAAATCGTTTGGATTAATAGACTTCATTCATATCACCCCTATAACTAGCATAGCATAGATTTTTCTTCCTCATGCCCAACCTTGTTTAAATTTTCCGTCATATAACGACTTTCTATTAATAAATATAGTAACAGGTAGGTTGTATACGCTTACTAATTTATTTTGGAGGGGGAATTAAATAGATGGAAAGCAAGACGAAAAGCAGACCTCTCACAGGACAAGAGTATCTTGAAAGTCTTAGAGATGGCAGAGAGATTTGGATTCATGGTGAAAGAGTGGAGGATGTAACAACTCATCCAGCTTTCAGAAACTCTGCTAGGTCAATCGCAAGACTTTATGATGCTCTTTACGATGAGAAAACGAGCGATATTTTGACATGTGAAACGGACACTGGAAGTGGAGGGTTCACGCATAAGTTTTTCAGAACTGACAAAACAGTAGAAGACCTTGTTGAAAGTCGTGACGCGATTGCTGAATGGGCCAAGCTGACATACGGACAGATGGGGCGCTCGCCAGATTATAAGGCAGCATTTTTAGCAACACTTGGCGCAGACCCTGATTATTACGCACCATATCAAGAAAATGCTAAGCGTTGGTATAAAGAAGCTCAGGAGAAGTTATGGTATTTCAACCATGCGATTATTAATCCGCCCGTTGACAGAAACAAGCCAATGGAAGCTGTTAATGATGTGTTTGTAAGAGCTGTTGGTGAAACGGACGAGGGTGTTATTGTAAGCGGAGCTAAAATGGTTGCTACTGGATCGGCCTTAACGAATTACAACTTTGTCGCTCATTATGGGGCTATTCCTGTTGATAATGAAGAGATGGCGTTAGTGTTTGTAGCACCGATGAACACGCCGGGAGTCAAACTGATTTCTCGTCAAAGTTATGAAATGACAGCGTCTGTCATGGGAAGTCCATTCGATTATCCATTAAGCAGCCGATTTGATGAAAATGATGCTGTATTAGTATTTGATGAAGCGGTTATTCCTTGGGAAAACATTTTAATTTATAAAAATGTTGAAAAAGCAAATTCATTCTTCCCAGAAAGTGGATTCTTAAATCGGTTCACATTCCATGGCGTTACTCGATTAGCCGTTAAATTAGATTTTATGGCTGGTTTATTGCTTAAAGCCATTAAAACAAATGGAACGGATGAATTTCGTGGTGTGCAGGCAAACGTAGGTGAAGTTCTAGCGTGGCGTAATATGTTCTGGTCATTAAGTGATTCTATGGCGAAAACACCTGACCCGGGACGCGGCGATACAGTCCTACCTAACTTAAATTATGGCCTAGCTTATCGTGTCTTTATGACCATCGGCTGGCCACGTGTGAAAGAAATTATAGAAAATGTCGTGGCTGGAAGCTTGATTGTACAGCCATCAAGTGCAGAGGACTTTAAGAACCCTGAACTAAGGCCATTACTTGACCGTCTTTACAGGGGCTCAAACGACATTGAGTCGTTAGAGAAAATTAAATTAATTAAATTGCTTTGGGATTCGATTGGCTCAGAATATGGCGGTCGCCACGAGCTTTATGAGCGAAATTACTCGGGTAACCATGAAAACATTCGTTTAGAAAATTTAGTTGCTGCACAAGGCTCTGGAATGGCAGATGAGTATATGAAGTTTGCTGAAATGTGTATGAACGATTATGACTTAGATGGTTGGACAAATGATACATGGATTAACCCAGATGACATTAATTTGTTTAAGAATAGTTGATTAGCGGATTCCGCTATCTAATTCAGAATTTAAAGGAGGAATTACGAGATGAGTGAAGCGAAAACAGATAATCGTGTAAGTGAGATTTTTGAGTTGTTTTACAAACACTTAAACAACTTTTTGGCTGAGGCAAATCCTAACCATGAAGAGTACACAGAATTTGTGAAATGGGCAGATTGTTTAGGAAGAACTGGGGAGCTCCCATTATTTATGGATGTATTTATTGAGTCTTCTGTACTTAAGAATATGTACTCGGATAAACCTGGTACAGAACCATCTTTGTTAGGGCCTTATTATGTGGAAGGGGCTCCAATTTTAGAAAAGCCATACAAGCTACCGATGCGTGAGAACGAAAAAGGGGAGAAGTTAGTTTTCTCCGGGAAGGTAACGGACGTAGATGGCAAGCCACTAGCCAACACATTAGTTGATATGTGGCAAGATGATGCTGATGGGTACTATTCATCGTTTGATTCAGAAGCACCACCTTATAACTTAAGAGGCCGTTTCTATACAGATGAAAATGGGTATTTTGAGGTTGAGACGATTGTACCTATTCCTTATCAAATTCCGACTGGTGGACCGACGGGTGAATTTTTGAAAATGATTGATCAGCATCCTTATCGACCAGCGCACCTTCATATTATGTTTAAGCACAAAGGGTATGAAACGTTAATTACACAAGTATTCTTTGAAGGTGATGAGTGGCTAGAAACTGACGTTGCAGACGGTGTGCGCCCATCACTCATGACGAAGCTTCATGACCATGGCGACCATAAGAGAGCCTCATTAGATTTCGCCATGAGATACGACGACTAAATAACGTCAATGTAAGAGGGAGGTTGTCCATGACATAAGACACCCTCCCCTTTCTTTTAAAGAACACTAGGAGGAATGCTGATGGGTTTAAAAATACGTCGCATTCAAACAGAGCTATTAGATATTCCGATTAAACGCCCTCATCAATTTTCAACAGAGAAAATTGACCAAAAAGGGTTTGTATTAGTTCGGCTTGACCTAAGTTCCGACATACAAGGTATAGGCGAGGGAACGACACCAGGCATCTGGTGGAATGGCGAGAGTGTTGAAACGATGAAACTCGTCATTGATCAATATATCGCACCACTATTAGTGGGTGAGGATCCACGCTATATAGATCAACTTCTGCAAAAGCTAGACCGCCATATCCGTCAAAATTCATTTGCTAAAGCTGCGGTAGAGATGGCTTTGTATGACGCACTAGGAAAGTACTATCAAGTGCCAGTGCACCAACTTTTAGGTGGAGCTTGTCACAGGTCGTTAAATGTCCGTTGGGCACTTGCGAGTGGTACGGTTCAAGGAGATATTGAAGAAGGAAAACAGTTAGTCGATCAAGGACATTATCAAGTTTTTAAAATTAAATCAGGAAAAGAAGCCCCAGAAGATGATGTTGAGCGTTCCATTAACATTGCTCATGGTTTAAGCGGAACTTCAACAATTGGTATTGACCCAAATGGTTCATGGAGTCGTTTAATCGCTAAAACATCGATGGAAGAACTAAATGAAGCGGGGATTGATTTCTTAGAACAACCATTACCACCTGAGGATTATGAAGGGTTAAGTGAATTAGTAGATATGAAGAAAGTGCCTATCATGGCCGATGAAAGTGTCTGTTCCATATATGATGCGTACCATTTAGCGCAATTAAAAGGCGCTGACATTTTTTCTTTAAAGATTCACAAATTTGGTGGAATGCATAAGACATTAAAAGTTGGGGCGGTTGCAGAAAGCTCAGGAATTTCTTGTTTTGGCGGGACATCACTAGAAAGTTCAATCGGAACAGCTGCGTGTTTACAAGTGTTTAGTTGTATCCGCTCCTTAGACTATGGAACAGAGATCTTTGGGCCTGATTGGCTAGCGGATGACATTGTTACTAAACCTCTAAGACCGGCAAACAGCAAATTATACCTACCAGATGAACCTGGATTAGGGGTTGAACTGAAAGAAGAAAAGGTAAAGCAGTATAGACGTCAAAACGAAGCATCATGGTACTCTACCACGAAACCAAGCTAAAAAGCTAGTGGGGGCTTGCGGATGAAAATGTGGCGTAAGAAAAATTTATCAAACGGAAAGTATTTATTCCTTCATGAAAGTCCAGGTGATAAGGGAACCATTATAGGAGTTCACGGCCTTACAGGTCATCATATGCAGCTTGGGCATTTTCAAAAAGCAGTCGAGATGCAATACCGCATGATTACGTATGATTTAAGAGGTCGTGGAAAAAGTTCAAATGCAGATGTAGATACATCCATTGACCATCATGTTGATGACTTAGTCGAATTTATTCAATCTTTAAATGTAGACCGTCCTATTTTAATGGGATACTCAATGGGAGCTTATATTTGTTTAAAAGCAGCTACACGACTGAAGAATGTAGCTGGTATTATTTTACTGGATGGGGCAGCTGAAACAGACGGAGGCCAAAAAGAATTAATTTTGCCGTCCCTTTTACGGTTAGAAAAGACATATTTATCTCGATTAGATTATATCGATCAGACACGTGAAAATTATGAAAAACTGGGAATTCGTTGGACTGAATATATGAATAAAATCGTTAACTACGAAATTGAAAAAGTGGATAATCATTGGGAACATAAATCTGATAAAACTCTAATTGAACGTGACTTTTTAAGCTTTTTTGATTTTAGAATTGAGCAGGTTGCCAACAAAATAGATGTACCGACATTATTAATTCAGGCAACTGGTGATCTAGGCCACCGTCCGTTGTTTTATGATTTTGAGTTTTATAAACTGAAAACGTTATTAAAAAATATAAACGTTCTAAAAACGAATGCCAATCATTTAACGTTAGTCTTTAACCGGCAACCAGAAATTGAGTGGCAAGTCATGCATTTCATTGAAGAGCATGTTTTAAATGCTTCCTCTAACTCAACAACGTGATTCATAGTCCTTTAAAAATATGGTCAAACATGTTTATAATAGAATAGAGAATGTTGAAGGAGGACTGACAATGGATAAAGCCTTAGAGGAAAATCTATGGGGTGCACTTGAGAACGTGATCGACCCAGAGTTAGGCATTGATATCGTAAATTTGGGATTAGTTTATGGTATTGATATGGATGAAGAAAATACGGCAAAAGTCACAATGACATTAACGGCAATGGGATGCCCATTAGCTGGGACAATTGAACAAGATGTTAGACGTGCACTTTCAGATATTCCTGAAGTTCAAGATATAGACGTGAATATTGTATGGAATCCGCCATGGACAAAAGAACGCATGTCACGCTATGCTAAAATCGCACTTGGTATTCCAGATTAATATAATAAAGTAATAGCCTTAGACAAAAGGTAATTGTGGGATCAAAATGCACTATAGAATGTGATATTTATTAGCGTAGTCAAAATACGCAGACTCCTTCGGGAACAGCACGAGCCGAAAATCACGCAAAACGAACGGCAGTGAGTTTTGGGAAGTTGAGGCCGTGCCCGAGGAAAGCGGAGTATTTTGACGGAGCGTATAACTAAGACCGTACAATGATTAGAATGATTAAATCATCTGTACGGTCTTTTCTTTAATCTTTTTTAAATTACATAAAAATAAAAACTAGTGCGCCGACAATAAAGCAATAGAATGCGAAATACCTTAGGTTGCCGGATTTCATAATATTAATGAACCAAATCAACGCGAAGTATGAAGCAATAATTGCGCCAATAAGTGCAATAAGTAGGAGCGCAAATTGGCTTGAAAACTCGTCCTTCATGTCATTAACAGAGAATATCATCGTGCCTAAACTAACAGGAATATACATTAAGAAAGAAAACCTAAGTGCAGATGATCGTTTAAAACCAACTAGCATGGCGCCAACAATTGTCGCACCTGAACGACTAATGCCAGGTATTAAAGCTACTGCTTGAGCTGCCCCGACAATTATCGCATCTTTTATCGTAATTTCCTCATCAGATTTAAATCCTTTTAAGTTCCGAATAATCCAAAGAGCTAAACCAGTAATAATAAGCGATATTCCAATAGTTTTTAAGTTTTCGCCTATAACACCACTGATTGTATCTTCAAACAATACCCCTAACAGTCCAGCTGGAATAGTGGCAATGACAAGTAAAAATATATAATAAAAGTCCGATTTATACTCTGGTTCTCGGCTAATGACGAACTTTGAACCATTAACTGCAAGTTCCAGTAAATCTTTTCGATAAACCAATACAACAGCTATTAATGACCCAAAATTAACAAAACCTTCGAATGCCAAACTTTGCATATCGATTTCCATTAATTCTCTGACGATTCGCAAATGACCGCTCGATGAAATAGGTATCGGTTCTGTAAAGCCCTGGAATATACCTAAAAACAAATACTTAAGTAACTCTAATAATTCTGTCATTTTAATCCCCCTATATGTGCACATAACCTAGATTCTTTGAATAAGTTAATCTTGAAAAGGGAGGTAAGGTTTTTGTGAATACTTACTCAAAGGATCATATTCAAAATTTATGTAAGAGTCACATGAATCAGTACGTGTTAATTGAAACAAACCAAGGTGAACAGTTACAGGGTGTTATTGTTGATTTGGATGATGACCATGTTTATGTCGTTACACCAGTCATTCACAATCAAGACCAACGCCAATTCTACCCATACTCAGGGTACTATGGGTACCCATACTACGGGTATCCACAAGGACCGGGTGTAGGGTTAAGGAGACTAATTTTACCATTAACTGCGATTGCTGCTTTAAGTCTGTTACCTTGGTTCTAAAAAAAGAGGTTGACTCAATGTCTTTTCTGGAATGAGTCAACCTCTCCTATTAGTTCGATGCGTCATCTTTAATGACACCTTCACCTAATACTACAGCTACAATTGTGAAAATTGCTGTTAGTATTCCAGCGAATGATAGACTGAATTCATCTCCTGTCATACTAGCAAGTACATATACAACCATTAAGCTTAGAAGAAAACTCCAAATGACTGTCCAAATTAAACGCATAATGTCACCTCATTTTTCATTACATTCCAAAATACAGTTTACCAAAGGTTATCGAAAAAATAAATAATAATAATTTGACGTTTTTATGTTACTTCAAAAAGGTGGTTCAGATGAAAATTTTAATTAAAAGCTGTTTTGACAACATAGCCTTTATGCTTGTCAATGAATTACTAGATCAAGAAGTAGAAGTGTATGGCCTAGATAATATTCAAGATGATGAGAAATTTGAACGTTACGCATTAGTTGCTAGAAATGCTGATTTTCATTTTAGTGAAGATGATTATAATGAAATCGATTTTAAATCAATCTATGATTTCTCGTCAAACGACGTTTTATGCGATTATTTTTCTGAAAAGATAAATAAGACTAGTATACTAATCGACGATCGAATTGATATGAATAAAAAGTATATAGTAAAGTTTTTAGCTTCATTACTAGCTTACTCTCAATTACCTTCGTCCATTCATATAAATGGAGAAGAACAGCATGGTATTCATTTGATAAAATATGATTAATTTATCTTAATCAGTTGCTATATAATCTGAAAAGTTTCAAAATAGACATATACGGACTTATAAAAAGAATCGGAGTGCTTGGATTGAAAAAGATATGGACGACGTTATGGATCATCATTACTTTTTCACTCCTTGTTAGTTGTGGACAAGTTTTTGACAGAGGACAATTAAATAATGTTGGCCTTTTGCTAGATGGTACGATTCACGATGAAACTTGGGGAAAAGGTGCCTATTTAGGTGCTCTTAACATTAAAGACGAGCACAATGTAAGCGTATTAACTCATGAAAATGTCACCACTCAACGAGAAACTGAGGAACATGTTAAAGATTTAGACCGCCAAGGGGTTAATTTGATTTTTGGACATGGTGCTCAGTTCGGGCAATACTTTGATCAATTAAATGAGTACTATCCAGATATTCATTTTGTGTATTTTAATGGTAATACATTTGATCATAATATTACGAGTATCCAGTTTGATGGATTTGAAATGGGTTATTTTGCTGGTAAGTTATCAGCTAAAATGACTGAGACAGGTCATATCGGAGTGATTTCTGCTTATCAGAATCAGCCAGAGGTACAAGGTTTTTTCGAAGGTGTTAGATCGGTTGATTCAGACGTTCAGTTACAGTTAAAGTCTGTATTTGACTGGTATGATCAACAGCGGGCGATGTTACTATTCGATGAATTAATGGAAAATGATATAGATGTCGTTTATCCAGCTGGGGATGGGTTCAATGTACCGATTATAAATGCAGCTCAAGAACAAGATATTTATGCGATTGGGTATATCAATGATCAGTACGATGTAGCACCGGATACTGTAATTACAAGTACCATACAAGACCTAGAAGAGCTGTATCTGCACATTGCGGATGAATATGACAATGAGGATCTGCCATCTGGTATTATTCATTTTGGCTTTGATAATAAGTATGTCCATTTAGGTGAGTTCGGGGATGAAGTAAGCGAAGATATTCAAGAAGAAATGGAACAGTCAATAGCAAACTATATTGATACCGGAAGTTTAGATTAATCATATCTTTTCTTTCGGTCTTTTTTTTGATAAAATTAAAACCAGGTCATAATATATGATAATAATAGTATGTAATGAGGAGATGACCACGATGAAAGCAGGTATTTTAGGGACTGGGCATTATGTGCCAGAACATGTTGTAACAAATAAAGATTTAGAAAAAATAGTAGATACGTCAGATGAATGGATTCAAGCAAGAACTGGAATTGCGGAAAGGCGAATTGCTCCAGATGACATTGATACGTCGAATATGGCGTATGAATCAGCAGTTGGAGCATTAGAAGAATCTGGGATCTCAGCAAAAGATTTAGATATGATTTTAGTTGCAACTGTAACGTCCGATATGGGCTTCCCATCAGTAGCTTGTCAAATACAAGAACGTTTAGGTGCCTTTCAAGCATCCGCTATGGACTTAAGCGCTGCTTGTTCAGGTTTTATTTATGGAATGGTTACAGCCAAGCAATTTATTGAATCAGGAACTTATCAAAATATTCTCGTTGTAGGTGTTGAGAAGCTTTCTAAGATTACAGATTGGGAAGACCGGAACACATGTGTGTTATTCGGAGATGGAGCAGGAGCTGCAGTTATTGGTCCTGTGTCAGATGATAAAGGTATTTTATCCTTTGAATTGGGCGCAGATGGAACGGGAATCCCACACTTGCACCAAACATCTGAAGACTATATTCATATGAATGGTCGTGAAGTTTTCAAGTTTGCGGTTAGACAAATGGGTGACTCAGCTTTAAACGTAGTTGAAAAAGTGGGGTTAACAAAAGATGATGTAGATTATTTAATTCCACACCAAGCTAACATTCGTATTATGGAAGCAGCTAGAGAGAAACTAGAGATACCAGATGAAAAAATGTCTAAATCTGTTCATAAATATGGAAACACATCTGCAGCATCTATTCCTATTGCATTGTCTGAAGATGTAAAAGCAGGTAAGATTAAAGAAGATGAACTTATTGTCCTAGTTGGTTTTGGTGGCGGACTTACTTGGGGTGCCGTTGCCTTACGTTGGGGAAAATAAGAGGAGGTAATGATTCGATGACTAAAAGAAGAGTTGTTGTGACGGGATTAGGAGTAATATCACCCGTTGGTAACGATGTAGATTCGTTTTGGCATAATATTACATCAGGTCAAACGGGTATCAGTGAGTTAACAAAGTTAGATGCTGATCAATATTCAGCTAAAGTTGCCGCTCAGTTAAATGATTTTGATCCCAAAGACTATATGGAAAAACGTGAAGCGCGTAAAATGGATGCTTTTACACAGTATGCAGTAGCAGCTTCTAAAATGGCAGTTGAACATTCAGGACTAGAAATTACAGAAGAAAATGCTGATCGCGTAGGCGTTTGGATTGGCTCTGGAATCGGTGGTATGACAACTTATGAAGAAAGTTTTGAAAAATATAAAGAGAAGGGCCGCGTTAGTCCTTTCTTTATTCCGATGATCATTCCAGATATGGCATCAGGCCAAGTTTCGATTATTTTAGGAGCTAAGGGAATTAATTCATGTTCAGTAACAGCTTGTGCATCGGGAACAAACTCTATTGGTGATGCTTATAAAGTAATCGAGCGTGGAGATGCAGATGCTATGATTACTGGTGGTGCTGAGGCGCCATTTAACCAAATGTCATTAGCCGGCTTCTCTTCTATGGGTGCTTTATCAACGAATACGGACCCAAACAGTGCGAGCCGTCCATTTGATAGAGACCGTGATGGCTTTGTTATGGGTGAAGGATCCGGTATTATTATTTTAGAATCACTAGAATCAGCTCAAGCGCGTGGTGCTACGATCTACGCAGAAATTGTAGGTTATGGTTCAACTGGTGATGCATATCATATCACGGCGCCAGCTCCAGAAGGGGAAGGTGCAGCCCGTGCCATGCAACAAGCACTAGACGATGCTGAAATGAATGCCGATGAAATGGATTATATTAATGCTCATGGAACGAGTACTGAATATAACGATAAATACGAAACAACAGCAGTCAAAACCGTATTTAAAGATCATGCTTATAATTTAGCTATGAGCTCAACAAAATCCATGACTGGCCATTTACTTGGTGCTGCTGGTGGTGTCGAAGCTATTATTACGGCATTAAGTTTAAAGCATAACATAATGCCACCAACGATAAATTATGACACTAAAGATGAAGAATGTGACCTAGATTATGTACCAAATGAGTCACGAGAAGCAGATCTTAATGTTGCTATGACTAACTCATTAGGATTCGGCGGGCACAATGCATCCTTAGTTTTTAAAAAATTTAATGGTTAAATGATAAAGGCTGACTCCTTTAATTTGGGGGTCAGCCTTTTTAAATTAGCGCATAAATGGTCTTAGAACAGCGCATAAATTGATAAAAAGGTACCGTTCGACAAAATTCGTGGCGCATAAGTTTGAAAAGCTAGCGCATAAATACGAAAAAGTGGCGCATAAACATCAAGAGGCGAATACTAAAAAAGTCCATGTGACGATGAATTCATCGTCACATGGACTTTTTACTTACTTAACTTTGATCGCTTGAATCCGAGTTATTGGATTCATTTGTTTGATCTTCTTCTTTAGGCTGATTTTCAAAAAATTCCTGAAGTTCATTTGAGTTTTTCACTTTATTTATTTCTAATACAGCTCCAGCATGAGAATAGGTTTGGTTTGAGTAAGTTCCTTCCATGGGAATTCGCATTGTTTCAATTTGGTCTGGCGTATCTTTTAAGAAATCAGTAGCTATTGAAACAATCGTGTCACCCTTCATATTCGTATCGATGTATGGCTGAAGAGTTCCAATGGTTCTAGGTAATTTAATTAAGCTTGTGAATGACAACATTTCATCTTTTAATGCACTCATGACTTGCTGCTGTCTTCTGACGCGTCCAAAGTCACTTTCATAATCATTTCTATAACGAGCATAATCTAATAATTGAGAGCCATCTAAGTTCTGAACACCTGGATATAAATCTATATATACATCCTTAGCATTATAATACATTCGCTTTTCAACATCAATTTGAACGCCATCAGGTGCAATTGTATCGACAATGCTTTCAAATCCTTTGAAATTAACAATTGCATAGTAATGTAAATCTATACCAAAATTTTGTTTAATGGTTTTTCTCAATAATTCTGGCCCGCCATAAGCAAAGGCCGCATTGATTTTATTTTTGCCATAACCGGGAATATCAACATACGTATCACGCATAATCGAGACTAATTTTGCTCGGTTATGTTCTTTGTCATACTGACCAACCATAATCGTATCTGTTCGTGACGTACCATTGCGATCGTAGTCTTCACCCAAAATTAAGACGTTCGTTCTTTCATCTTCAGGAGCTTCATCATCACCTGTAAATTCATTTTCGTATTGCTCACTTTTTTCCTCATCACGATACTTTTCCATATCTTCTTGAGCTGCGTTTTTCCCTGCCCAGTATTCATATACTGAAAATGCAATCGCACTTAAAAATAAAATTAATAAAACAGATAAAATGGTTTTGCGTTTACGTTTGCGTTTAAGTTTTTTCTTTTCAGTTCTTTTTGAAACCATTCAAAATTCCCTCTCTCTCTTTCAGTAAACCACTATTACACAATTTACACCTAAATTTTTGTTTCGTAAAGGTGGATTCTATTAAATATTTTTAACAATTCATCATATATTGATTATAGACGAGTGGACAAGCCTGGAGGTTACATTATGTGGCAATTAATTATTTTTCTAATTGGCTTTGGTTTTACATGCGTAGGAGGCGTTTCCATTATTGGTTATTTAAATTTTTTACCTGCTGGAATGAACTATTCAGATTTTTTGATTTTCATCCACGACCGTCCTGAGTGTTATTTGCTTCCAGCAGGCTTGTTTCTTATGTTTTTGTCTATGTATATTCAACCATTTGATTCATAAATTAAGAATAAAAATAAGTCACTTGGTCATAATGAGCATAAATGGAGGATTTAGAAAAGCGAGGGATTATGATGTTATATGTTCACGACATTTGGGTGAATTGGTTCGAAGGTGAAGAAAATGGCTATAATGTCTGTCAATTCCATGAATGGCGAAAAGATGATGCTATTGAGCTTTTAGACCAGATTCCCGTTGTCCTTGTAGAAGAAGATTTGTACAATTACATAGAAAATAATATGCAAGACATTCCCAACCCCTTACTCGAGCAAGTTTACCAACGCGCTTACTTGAAAAAACATCATAAGAGAATCCCCCTAGATTATGCTTTCGTGTTAACTGATGGTCAACATGCACTCGTCATTGATACGTTAGGTTACGAAATTCCTGTACGAAAAAGCAGGTTAATTCCAAGACAAGAGCGACTCGTTCTTGATTTAGTTAAACAAAAGGATCCAATGACGTTTAATTTCACCATTCCAGTTGATCGAAAAGAACATCATTTATTATCACTTGAGCCGATTTATATGGTTGGCTTAACGCGTAAAGAACGACAATTAAAACATCTGTTAATGTTAATGATTGACCAGTTAAATCAAGGTCAACGAATTGACGAACTCAGGTACTGGTTAACTGAGTGGAAACCAGAATGGTACGAACGAATTCAAGTGATGACTTTTGATGAAGGCTACGATTTATTGCTAGAAGAAGTGAAAATAGGTTGGGGTTCCAAGCATGAAGAACTGTGCGAAAAGATGGCTAAAGGCCAGCCGTTTTTTGAAAGGCTGTATGAGATGGAACAACGGAAGAAAAATGTTCTTAAAGGGTCATCATAGTTTAAACTTTTAGACTGACAGAAACACAATCTAATTCCCAAAACAAAAAATAAAGGGTGTCCACCGATCAGATGGACACCCTTTTTGATTATCTTTTTTGATGAACGCGGCCAATTCCCATTGCTTTTTTAGCTTTTTTAAGAGTTTTAGATGCGACTTTATTAGCTTTTTCTTGGCCTTGGTCTAAAATATCATCTAACTCTTCAGATTCATAAAGCTCATGGTAGCGTTGTTGAATATCAGAAATATAGTTAGACACAATTTCGGCAAGGTCTGTTTTAAAGTCGCCGTAGCCTTTTCCTTCATATTCTGCAACGATTTGATCAACTGATTTGTTTGTAAAACCTGCATAGATATTGAGTAAATTTGATATCCCTGGTTTGTTGTCTTTATCAAACTCAATGATGCCTTCCGAATCAGTTACGGCACTTTTGATTTTTTTCTCAATTCGTTTTGGATCGTCTAATAAATAAATGGTCGCTTTCTGATTATCATCTGATTTACTCATTTTCTTTGTTGGGTTTTGTAATGACATAATGCGTGCGCCGACTTCTTGAATTTTAATGTCGGGTACATTAAAGATATCGTTGTATCGATTGTTAAAGCGTTCTGCTAGGTTACGAGTTAATTCAATATGCTGTTTTTGATCATCGCCAACAGGTACAATATCTGTTTGATAAAGTAAAATATCAGCTGCCATTAGTGGAGGGTACGTTAATAAACCTGCAGTGACAGATTCCTGACCTTCAGATTTATCTTTAAACTGTGTCATACGTTCTAGTTCACCGACTGATGCGACACATTGTAACATCCACGCTAGCTCGGTATGAGCAGGTACTTCGGATTGAATAAATAAAGTCACTTTATTCGGATCAATCCCACACGCAATATACATTGCAGCAAGTGAACGGGTCCGCTCACGTAACTTCAAGCGGTCTTGAGGCACTGTGATCGCGTGGTGATCAACGATACAGAAGTAACTGTTGTACTCATCTTGAAGTTCCGGAAATTGTTTCATTGCCCCCAAGTAGTTCCCGATTGTTAATGTTCCTGATGGTTGAATTCCTGAAAAAATAGTCTGAGTCATTATGATTTACTCCTTCCATTTCTTAATTAAACATAAAAAAATCCATTCCTCCCATAAACTCTAGGGACGAATGGAACCGCGGTGCCACCCTAATTACCAAAATTGGTCACTTAAAAGCAGATAACGGATGCTGCCGGTCATCGGCTCGTAAGTCCCAATTTCAATCCTCACATACTTACCTGTTCTCACTATCCAGGCTCACTGATTAAGAGAGGTGAAGATCTACTTAAACTTCTTCATAGCCTTTCGTTCGTTCAATTTTAATTTATTATAGATAAAAAATCAGTTCATTGCAACTCTTTTCGACTATCAAATCAAAAAATAATTACAAAAAAAGTTCAATAAGATTGGAAAAATATTTTATTAAAAAATTTCAATTTATTACTCTATTATTCTCACTTTTATAATATAATATCCATATAGAGAACAACTGGGGGAATTCGACATGAAAAAACATTACATAATTCTAGTAGGCTTATTATTAAGTTTCATAGTGCCGTCTGTTATTGTAGCTGGTGAAGCTGAAGAGGATACGGTTAATACGGTATCTTTTCATAGTGAATTTGAGACAAAGCTTCAATTAAAAGAGGTTCCTGATCCTGCGCCACGTTTTGTGTATGACACAGGCTATGAATTTGAGTATCCAGATGCTGTTCGTGGAATATATTTAACAGGTCATTCAGCAGGAAATTTTAGATTTGAAAATTTAATAGAGTACGTCAACGAAACAGAGTTAAATTCTATGGTCATTGATATTAAAGATGATCACGGAAATATTACGTATGAATTCCCAGAGGATTCTCCTTTCCATGAAGCTTCTCAAAATTTCATAGGTGATCCGAAAGAAATGATGGATCGTTTAGAAGAAGAAGGCATATATCCGATTGCAAGAGTAGTTGTTTTTAAGGACTCTGAACTAGCTCACAAAAAACCAGAATGGTCGTTTAAAGATAATGGTGAAGTTTGGGAAAACAATAAAGGGGAAGCTTTTGTGAACCCATTTGTAAAAGATGTATGGGAGTATAATGTAGAGATTGCTAAAGAAGCAGCTGAGTTAGGATTTAAGGAAATTCAATTTGATTATGTTCGGTTCCCTGAAGGGTTCGAAAAAAATGACGAGAGATTGGACTACACACGTGGTGATTATGATGATGCGAGTCTAGATAATATAAGAGAACGTGTGAATGCTGTAACTGATTTTGTTGAGTATGCTAACAATGAACTTGAAGTTTATGACATAGATGTATCTGTCGATATTTTTGGCTACACGGCTACGATTGGAGATGCACCCGGAATTGGGCAAAACTTCTTAAGAATTGCTAATAATGTTGATGTCATTTCTTCTATGATTTACCCAAGTCATTGGACAACAGGTTACTTTGGAATTCAAAATCCAGATACAGAACCTTATCGTTTAATAGACGAATATATTCAGGAAGAAAGTGAATTATTAGAGCAACTAGATGATGGACCTATATCTAGGCCCTGGATTCAAGACTTCACAGCATCTTGGTTATATTCACCAGGTCAATCTTTCACGTATGGTCCAAAGCAGGTCCAAGACCAGATTGATGCGCTATATGATAACGGTGTGTACGAATATTTACTTTGGGATGCAGGAAACACTTATACTGAAGGTGTTGACTACGACCCGCAAAACTAATTTAAAATATGAAAGTCAACCGGCATTTGCTGGTTGGCTTTTTTATGTCTCATTTCTGTAACGTATTAAAGAGATAATAATAAAAAGCGTCAGTATTTATCGATTATTTAAGAGAATGATAAAGGATGTATGATAAATAAAAAGGGATTTTAGATAGAAGTTAAGCTAAAGAAGGTTAATGAATATATTTCCTATTGAAGACAGTTATATGGAATTTAACCCTCTTAACCATCTTCGTTATAATAAGTAATGCAAAGAGGAAACGGCATAAATTTCTAACTCTGCCGTACGTTAAGACTAATGACAGTCATAAAAGGAGTAGATCAATGAATTGGTATGAAAAGCTTAATCAGTATTTTCCTGTAGAAGAGATGAAATCAAAAAAACATTTTGAGACCCTTTTAAAGGAAAAAGGAGATGTCTATTATAAGGATGAAGGTGAGCATCATGTAATGATGTATGCCGAGTTTGATTCATTTATCTTTATAGATTATGTATTTGTCTCTCCTAAGACAAGAGGACAAGGATTAGGACATCAATTGATGGAAAAACTGAAAGCTAAAGGTAAGCCGATCATTTTGGAGGTTGAGCCTGTTGATTATGACGATACAGATTCAGAAAAACGTCTACACTTCTATCATAGGGAAGGCTTTACACATGCACAGTCAATTGGTTATACGCGAAAATCACTTGCTACACAAGAACTTAACACACTAGAGATTCTGTATTGGGCACCAGATGAAGCATCTGAAGAAATTATTTATGATAAGATGAAACAAATGTATGAGAAAATTCATACTTATAAAGATGAAGAAATTTATGGTGAAAGTTATCAACCTGTTGAAGAAGTATTAACCATTGATCAATCACGTGATGTTGATTTATTCGAGGCTATTAAAAAACCAAATTAAATTATAAAGAAAGGGTTACCCTGTGTGTCATTACATACAGGGTCATTCTTTTGTTATGGAAAAATTCTATTGAAATAAGTCTGAAAATGCCTATAGGAAAGCTTACCGAGTATGATAATTAGAATATACTTAAAAAAATAAAAAAATTTTTTATGAAAAAATGTTTAATATATCCAAAGTAGGGTAAAACATAAATATAACAGATTTACTTACTGGGTATTTGTGAAAAATGTATTACAATTTTCTAAATGTCCTATCTAAATACTTAGGTTTATTGTATAATATGAAATGAAAGGTAATTTAGATTAATTATAATTAAATAACAGTTTCAAGCTGTTACAGATATAGAATACCTTTCAAAAGGAGGGTGAATGGCATGGTAACATTATTTACTTCACCAAGCTGTACATCTTGTCGTAAAGCTCGTGCATGGTTAGAAGAGCACGAAATTCCATTTAAAGAACGTAATATTTTCTCAGACGTTTTATCAGAAGATGAAATTAAAGAGATTTTACGTATGACAGAAGATGGAACAGATGAGATTATATCAACTCGTTCTAAAGTATTTCAAACATTAGATGTCAGTTTAGATCAAATGCCACTAAAAGATTTGATTAGTTTAATTCAACAAAACCCAGGCTTACTTAGACGACCAATTATCTTGGATGATAAACGTCTTCAAGTTGGCTACAATGAGGATGAGATTAGACGCTTTTTACCTAGAAAGGTGCGCTCATTCCAATTGAAAGAGGCACAACGTTTAGTCAATTAATATATTTTAACCAAAAGAAAAGTCGAATCGTTAGCGATTCGACTTTTTAGTTTCTACGATAATGATTAACAAGGACACCTAAGAAGCAAACTAATGTCATGAAAAATAATGGCAGATATAGTTGCTCATTTGGGATTAATTGAAACGTTCCTTCTAATCGTTCTTCATGTAAAATTAAATCGGCACTAGTATAAGCCAGTAGCGAGGCACCTGCATAAACAATAATGGGGTATTTGTTCATCATCATTAGAATGATTTTACTGCCAAAGATAATGATGGGTACAGACACTGCTAGTCCAAAGATAATTAGCAGGACATTTTGATTTGAGGCAGCGGCAATCGCTAATACATTATCAAAACTCATAATCAAATCTGCCACTACAATTGTTTTTACCGCTCCGATTAATGTGGTCGAAGATGCGATTTCAACTTCTTCCTCTTGTTCAATTAGTAGCCTAAGCGCTATATAAAATAAAAATAGTCCTCCAACTAATTGGACGTATGGAATAGTAAGAAGATAGATGGCGACGGTAGCTAATATGACTCGGATGATGATAGCTAAGCTTGTCCCGAAGAGAATCGCTTTATTTTGATTATGCTTAGGAAGGTTTCGGCTAGCCATAGCAATGACAACGGCGTTATCCCCGCCTAAAATTAGATCGAGTCCAATGATAATAAGTACAGCTTTTAGTAAATCCCAATTAAAGTCAACAAATATGATTTCCATAAAAAACCTCCATAAAAAGTAGTGACAAATTCTAAAATATGAGATAAAATCATACACTAAATAAAATCAATGCAGAAAGTTTGTCCAACAATTTGTTATGTAATATACTCAACACATAATAGAAATTAGGGCTAATATGGATTTTAGTTTTTAGTTGTAAAAGCATTTTCGTTTTAAGACTACCTATCATAAAATATGATTAAGAACGTCGTCTTATGAAAATGATTAGCATTTTAGTAAAAAGGGTAATGAATTTGTAGGAAAATTGATTATCCAGTGATCCTTCCCAGTTTCGATTATTAATGAAGGGAGAGGAAGATAATGGAAATAGAACGTATTAATGAAAACACGTTAAAGTTTTACATTTCCTATCAGGATATTGAAGAGAGAGGCTTTAATCGAGAAGATATCTGGTATAATCGCGAAAAAGGTGAACAACTTTTCTGGGAAATGATGGATGAAGTCAATGATGAAGAAGATTTTAGTATAGATGGACCGTTATGGATTCAAGTGCAAGCACTCGATAAAGGGCTAGAGATCGTCGTAACGAAAGCTCAAGTCTCTAAAGACGGAGAGAAATTAGAGTTTCCACATGAGGAGATGAACCCTTTACAAACTAACTTAGATGAGAAGCTAGAATCACTCATGGACCATAATAGTCAACGTCGTAAATCGAAAAAGTCATATAAACCAGAACAAGAAGCAAGTGAAGAACAACAAGATGATCATTTAGATTTAATGGTGACATTCAGAGACATTGAAGACGTTATTTCTTTAAGTCATTCACTGACAGACTCACGATTTATCGATGATCGATTATATGCATTTAATAATCATTACTATCTATATGTGGCATTCCCAGAAGGCTACTTGAGTGAAGATGAGCAAGAAAACTATATTAGTCGTATTTTAGAATTCAGTGAAGAATCACCAATGTCTATTCACTATTTAATGGAATATGGTCAATTTGTTTTCAAGCAGAATGCATTAAAGCAATTAAAAAATAAGTTTCAAATTAAATAAATTAGGGAAGAACACTGATTAAAGTCAGTGTTCTATTTTTATGTTGATATGTAAAAATTTTGTTGCAATATGGTAAAATATTCTGTATCTTTAATTTAGGTTCGTAGCACTAGCAGAAGAGGATGTACTTATATGTTGAAATGGATACAAGTAACCATATTTTTAATCATTGTATCTGCTGTTTTTTATTTTTCTTTTATAATTTGGGAAGGACGGTTTATTACATCTTTCTCCATTTTAATTACTATTTCAGCAGTCTTATTTGGTTTTATAATTTTTATTGAAAATCGAAATCCTTCTGAGACCTTAAATTGGTTACTCGTATTTGCAGTATTTCCTGTATTAGGATTCTTCTTCTATCTATTATTTGGACGTAACTATACGAAGAAAAAGCGTTATAAAGAAAAGCAAGAAGCAGATGAACAAGCTTTTAACCGAGTAGAAGGCCAACGACCCATTAATGAAGAAGAATTGAATCAAATGGGTGACCACCAGAAGATGTTATTTCGACTGGCTCAACATCTCGGGAATTCACCGATATCATTTAATACTGACTCCAAAGTGCTTACAAACGGCAGTGAAAAGTTTCCTGCAATCATTAATGCTATTAAGCAAGCTGAACATCATATTCATTTGGAGTATTACATCGTTCGTAGTGATGAGATCGGAAATGAGATTAAAGATATTTTAATTGAGAAAGCTAAAGCTGGTGTTGAGGTCCGTTTCTTATACGACGCTGTTGGAAGTTGGAAAATGGACAACAAATATAAAGAAGAGTTAAAAAAAGCTGGGGTAGAGTTTGTGGCATTTTCACCAGTTAGGCTTCCTTTTATCGGGAATCGTATTAACTTTCGAAACCACCGAAAAATCATTGTAGTAGATGGTAAAATTGGATTTGTTGGTGGATTAAATATTGGTGATGAATACTTAGGGAAAAATAAGTACTTCGGTAATTGGAGAGATACTCATCTATATGTTAGAGGTGAAGCTGTCCGTAGTCTGCAGACGATCTTTTTACAAGACTGGAGACACGAAACAGATGAGAATTTATTGAAACCAGAGTATTTGTCACCTGAAATTTTAGATGACCGTTTCGGCGGCGTGCAAATGATTACGAGTGGCCCCGATAATCAATGGGAGACGATTAAGAAACTCTATTTCTCCATGATTATATCTGCCAAAAAATCGATTTGGATTGCCTCGCCTTACTTTATACCAGATGATGACATTTTAACGGCGATGAAAGTAGCGAGTTTAAGTGGTGTCGATGTACGACTGTTAATGCCAAGACGTCCGGATAAGCGAATTGTCTTTCACGCATCAAGGTCATATTATCCAGAATTATTGGATGCAGGTATTAGAATTTTTGAGTATGAAGAAGGGTTTATGCATAGTAAGATTGTGATTGTAGACCATGAGCTAGCATCCATTGGAACTTCAAATATGGATATGAGAAGCTTCCACTTGAATTTTGAAGTAAATGCGTTCTTATTCCGGACTGAAAGCACAAATAAATTGGTTGCAGACTTTAAAGAGGATTTCTTAAAGTCTAGAGAGATAGACATTGAAAGATTTAAAAATCGATCAATCTTCATCCGAGTAATGGAATCCCTGTTCCGCTTACTATCCCCATTACTATAATGAAGAGGAGTCGATGTCATGTTAAGTGCAGTAGATGCAAATGGGCATGAGATTCTGGCGTATAATTGTTCTGAGGATCAATTGCGACACATACGTCGGAAATCTCTTTTTTGTCCAGCATGTCGAGAAAAAGTAATTTTAAAAGCAGGCCCCATTATGATCCCTCATTTTGCCCACCATAAAGATGCTGATTGTTCCCATCATACAGGTGAAGGTGAAGACCACTTACAAGGTAAATTAGATTTATACCACTGGGCACTCCAGCAAGGTTTCCAAGCGAAGTTAGAACATTATATGCCGAGTATTCAACAAAGAATTGATCTCCTATTGAAGGTTAATAATCGCTGGTTCGGTATTGAATACCAGAACGCACCTATTACTATTTCAGACCATTTAAATAGAACCCACGGAATGGCCTCAAGGGGGATCTTTCCAATGTGGATTTACGGCAAGAATTATTATAATCCAAGTACTAAATACATTCGATTAAATACCACCTTAAAGTCGAGTGTTATGTATTTCCCGAAAAGTGACCAATCTAAGTTATGGTTTTATGATCCATCAAGCAAACTATTTACCACAGCAAGCAACCCCATTGCGAATAAATCAAAAGCCTTCTCGCATTTAAGGAAAAAAACGATTGATAAATTGACCTGGCAAGAATTATTTCGGCCATTCAATGTATCGATCCCAAAGTTAAAAAAGGTTTGGTTAAACGAAAAAAGACGTTTTCGGAGTCAAAGCCGACCTTATGTTACAGATCTTGAGAAAGCGTATTTAAAAAATTTATACTTAAGGTATTTACACCCTCAGTCGCTACCTTCTTGTGTGCATCTTCCAGTCAACAACGCCCACCGTTATAACTTACCAAACTATATATGGCAAACAACAATCGTCCTATTAATAGCCGACCTTAGGATAGGTAATTCATTTCATTGGGCTGATATTTATCAAAAAACTAAAGCACATTTTTTGTCCCCAATATTATCCATTTATCCAGGCCATCCTTCACACCCTGCGTTAAGTTATTTAAATGTCTTAGAGCAATTAGGATATATTAGAAGAGATGAACCATATTATATCAAGTTAAGAGATTTTTATTTTCCTAAAACATTAGATGAAGCTAATCAGTCAGATGAAATTCTTTTACAAAAATTATTAAGATTTTAAATGTTGTTTCATATCTTTTACAGAAGTAAGTTTTTTCTATAGAATAAAGTTATAGAAATTATTTGGGGAGGTTACATAAGTGACAGAAACAGCAACTGGTTTAAAAACAAGGGAAGAAGTGCCAACGGATTTAACGTGGGACCTAGAAGCTATTTTTGCAACAGATGATGATTGGGAAAAAGAATTCGAGGCCCTTAAGATGGATTTTCCTAAGATTAAGGAATACAAAGGGAAAATTGCAGATTCTTCACAGACTTTACTTGAAGTATTTAAATTTGAGGATGAAATTAAAATCCGTCTAGAGAAGTTATTCGTTTATGCACACATGCGTTCTGATCAGGATACAGCAAACAGTAAATATCAAGATCAAGACGCTCGTGCTCAAACATTAGCTACTCATGTTATGAGTGCTTTTAGTTTTGTAACACCTGAAATTCTAGCTATGACAGATGAACAAATTGAACAATATTTAAAAGAAAACGATGAATTAAAGCATTATGAAAAAGTATTACGAGACATTATGAAGTCACGTCCACACGTGCTAAGTGAAAAAGAAGAGGCCTTATTAGCTCAAGCACAAGAAGTGACATCAACACCTTCAAACGCTTTTGGGATGTTAAATAATGCTGATATTGACTTTCCAACGATTAAAGATGAAGACGGAAATGACGTACAGCTTTCACACGGACGGTATCGTGAATTCTTAGATTCAAAAGATCGTTCTGTAAGAGAAAATGCTTTTAAAGCGATGTATGAAACATTCGGTAAGTACCGTAATACGTTTGCGGCAACTTTATCCGGCCAAGTAAAGAAAGACAATTTCTTCGCTCAGGCTAAAAATTACCAATCAGCTCGTGAAGCAGCATTAGACCAAAACAATATACCCGAAACCGTATATGATAATTTAGTGGATGCGATTAATGAGCGCCTATCTTCTTTACATCGTTATATGAAGTTGAAAAAAGAAATGTTAAATGTTGATGAGCTTCATATGTATGACATTTATACACCTTTAGTGGATGAGAAAATAGAATTAACAATCGACGAAGCTAAAGATCATGTGGTTAATGGATTAAAACCTTTAGGGGAAGAGTATACGAATCTCCTACAGAAAGCATATAAAGAGCGCTGGATTGATTGGTTAGAAACCAAAGGTAAACGAAGCGGTGCTTATTCATCAGGCGGATATTCAACTAATCCTTATATCTTAATGAACTGGCAGGACAATGTAGATAATATGTTCACGCTAGCTCATGAACTTGGCCACTCATTACACAGTTATTATACACGTGAGAACCAAGCCCCTCGTTACGGTGACTATTCGATCTTTGTCGCAGAAGTTGCTTCAACGACAAACGAGGCTTTACTTAATGATTACATGTTAAAAACATTAGATGATAAGACGAAGAAGTTATATCTGTTAAACAATTTCTTAGAAGGATTTAGAGGAACGGTTTTCCGTCAGACAATGTTTGCTGAATTTGAACATGAAGTTCATAAGCGTGACCAAAACGGCGAAGCTTTAACAGCTGAAAAATTAACAACTATTTACTACAACTTAAACAAGAAGTATTTTGGCAATGATGTCGTAGTAGATGAGGATATCGGTTTAGAATGGGCTCGTATTCCTCACTTCTATATGAATTACTATGTTTATCAGTACGCTACAGGTTATTCTGCTGCTACAACGTTAGCTCAGAAGATCTTAGACGAAGGTGACGAAGCTGTTGAACGCTATAAGAATTATCTTAAAGCGGGTAGCAGTGAAGATCCAATTGACGTTCTGAAAAAAGCTGGGGTTGATATGACATCGAAAGATCCGATCCTCTCAGCATTAGATGTATTTGATCAAAAACTCGATGAATTCGAGAAGCTACTAAAAGAATAAACGAAAAAAGGCTGATCATGAATTTGCTTCATGGTCAGCCTTTTATTTAAATCGTTTGAAGGAATTTCGTTGAAGAATAAAATAGAAGAATAAGAAGAATGTTAGAAACAAAAAGGGAATTGATATGAATTTGGGCACTAAATTCATAAGGCCTAGCAAGTTAAATATAAACGCCCCTCCAATTAATAAAACCCAAGTCACGAATTTAAACATGGTAACCATACCTCCGGCAAACCGTTCTATATCCATATGTATGTATTAAAGACTACAATCATGCGGTGCCATAAACATAAAAAAATAGAAGGGAGCCCCTCCTATTTTTTAAAGAATATACTGCCAGAAAGTACCATATTTTACCGGTACTTTCTTTACTTTTTGTTTAAGAACTAATTTTTTGAGTTCTTTTTCTGCTTGTTCCATTGTCCACCCATAAACAACTGCAACCTCTTTTGTTGCCACGAATTCAAAATAACACAAGAAATCTTCTAATGATGGGATCTTTGTTGGTCTAACTTCACGATCAAGGACTTCAAATAAAGCTTTCTCATACACATGATGGTCATAAAGTCCAGATATTCTCAGCCCATCCTCGGAACTCTCACGGTTAAACATCACAATGGTTGGGAGCTGTTCTACTTCCATTTCACATGTGATTTTCCAATCATTATGCAAAGCACGTTTTGCTGTTTCGGAGTGGAGGTCTTTTTTGAATTCATTGACGTCTAAATTGACATCTTCTGCTATTTCATAGAGTACTTCCTCATCAGAAATGTTTCGTTTGTTTAAAAATAAAAACTCCTGAAGCTTTCTCAAGTACTTTGAACCGTGTCGTTGTCCTTGCAATTCTGCCGCCTTTATAGCAAGAGCAGTTAAAGATGGTGAGGATAAAGATTGTTCATACCAAAAATCGCCATCACAGCTCATGCCAGTTCGGCTTGCTGTTTTATCCCAATATTGTGCCAACTCTTTTGAATTTGCTGATGAGAAAAGGTTTAATTTTGGTAGATTACTAGAAACAATCGTTCTTAATCTAAAATAACAACCGTATTCCATAGCTAATTTCTTAATGGCTGGCTCTAATGACCAAGATATCGGACAAATAGGGTCAACAAATACATATATTTCAACAGGTTTATTAATTAACGAGCAGAAGTTTACCTGGGAATTATCATTCGATGTTAGATTGTTCATAAGCTGTGATGTTAACTTTCCCACATCGATTTCCCCTTTCCAATTATTCTTCAGTATTCATCATATGATTCGCTGTCATCGTTAAGCGTTCAAAAATTGATGATTTATAAGGTTCTTCAATTTCAGCTTCTTCCAAAGCACCAGCCATACATTCTAACCAAGCATCACGTCTTGTAGGTGTGATTGGGAATGGCATATGACGTGCACGCAACATCGGGTGTCCATGTTCCTGAATATATAACGGAGGGCCTCCGAAAAATTGAGTAAGAAATTGTTTTTGTTTACGTGCTGTTTCAGTTAAATCATCTGGAAAAATAGGAATTAAGTCAGGATGTTGCCCAACTCTTTTATAAAAAGCTTCTACTAGTCGATCAACTGCTTCAGCTCCGCCGATAGCTTCATAGATGTTGCCTTGTTGGTAAGCCATGTTAGATAAAACCCTTTCTGAGTAAATCATTAATATATCAGATATAAATTCTAGTATGTCATATTTAGAGCAAAAATTATAAATAAGGTAACCATTTACTTTATTTATTTTAGCAACGTTAAGATACTAAGGCAAACTTTATGCGTTAGTGAGTGTCTGGAAAAAACGCTGGATTTTGTTTGTACTAGGCTTTTGTTCGATATGATAGTCGTTAAGTAATTTTTGGAAGAAGGCTAAACCTTCTTCATAAGAAGGAGCTTCAACTTCTAACTCATAATCTTCAAAACCATTATATTCACTGTGATCTAATACGATAGTAAAATTCGATTCAGTTTTTTCTAGTCGATCTGTTTTTAGAAACCCTTTATAGTTGATGTGATCTTCGGCAATATTCATCTGCTGAAGTTGATGTTTTATATTGTCCTTTAATGCAACTTGATGATTAAACCAGTTCTGAGCCTCATCTTCTGTTAATGGATCATGGGTTTCTAAAAGGCCCTCTGATTGTGGCTGTTTCAGTGTTGCAACATATTGATTTCCCTTTTTACGAACTCTTAAGGCAGCTTGATTATGCTTTAGTTTGAAATCGTCTGTTTCGAAGTAA
Organism: Aquisalibacillus elongatus; assembly: GCF_003843875.1. Lineage (GTDB taxonomy): Bacteria > Bacillota > Bacilli > Bacillales > Alkalibacillaceae > Aquisalibacillus > Aquisalibacillus elongatus. The sequence continues at coordinate 83,068 of NZ_RKRF01000010.1, forward strand.
TAATTTGTTTGTGATTGAGGCGTCTCGTCGGAAAACCATTTTTGTTTAAGTGAGTGGTACTGTTCTTTCGTTAATAGATTTTTAAATTCAATCTCAAGCTCTTGCATGGTTACATCCTCCAAGTTTAAAATGGCGTTTACTTTTCATTCATTATGACTGAAACTTCTAGTTGTTTCAAAGGTTATGATAGGATATTTTGTGATACAATAAACTTGCAAGTTAGCAAGAAGTGGAAAGTGAGGGGAACGGCATTGAATTGGGAAATATTCTTAGCACCGTATACTCAAGCAGTCGATGAACTAAAGATTAAACTTAAAGGAATGCGCAAACAATTTGATTACGAATCTCGCCATTCTCCGATTGAGTTTGTTACAGGTCGGGTAAAGCCGATCACAAGCATTATAGAGAAAGCAAAACGACGGAACATTGCGATGGCGAATGTTGAAGAAGAGGTTCAAGACATTGCAGGGTTAAGAGTCGTTTGTCCTTTTGTTGAGGATATTTATGATATTGTTGACATGTTAAAATTGAGAAAAGACTTTACAATCGAAGAAGAAAAAGATTACATTGAAAAAAACAAGGATAGTGGCTATCGTTCTTATCACGTCATTATACGATATCCAGTTGAGACGATTTACGGGGAGAAGCAATTATTAGCCGAGATACAAATTCGTACATTAGCAATGAACTTTTGGGCTATTAATGAGCATTCCTTAAATTATAAATACTCAGGTCAAATACCAACTGATATTAAACAGCGTCTAAGGAGCGCATCAGAAGCCGCCTTTAGATTGGATGAAGAAATGTCCAAAATACGTCAAGAAATTCGTGATGCTCAAGAAGTCTTTCGCCGTAAAAAAGATTAGAGGTAAAGGGGTCATGGTTATGAAGTTTGCTGTTCAGTGTCGAGGAGATCAAGACTCAAAAGAAATTAAATCCAAGTTAAAAAGTTATTTAGCACAATTTAAAATGGAGTACGATGAAGATGAACCCGACCTATGTATTTCTGTAGGTGGTGATGGTACATTATTAGAAGCTTTTCATAGGTATGTCCACCGACTAGATCAAACCGCATTTATCGGGATACATACTGGCCATTTAGGTTTCTATGCAGATTGGATACCAAAAGAATTAGAAAAACTCATTATTGAAATAGCTAGAACGCCGTTTCAAGTGGTCGAGTATCCACTCCTTGAGTTAACGATTAGGCCAAATGAATACGACAAAGAACACACATATATTGCTTTGAATGAAATCACTGTAAAAACAGCAGAAGGTTCTGTAGTCTTAGACGTTGAGATTAAAGGTGAACACTTTGAAACCTTCCGTGGAGATGGGCTTTGTATATCGACACCTTCTGGATCAACAGCTTATAACAAAGCTCTCGGCGGAGCCATTATTCACCCTTCTTTAGAGGCTTTTCAAATTACAGAAATGGCCTCAATCAACAACCGGGTGTTCCGTACAGTTGGTTCACCACTAATACTTCCTAAGCATCATACAGCTGTGTTGCGCCCGAAGAATGAACGAACATTTATGATTACGATTGACCATTTGACAATGGCTTTTAATGACGTTCATAGTATTCAGTGTCGCGTGGCTAAAGAAAGGGTTCGTTTCGCCCGCTTTCGCCCGTTTCCGTTCTGGAAACGAGTTCATGATTCGTTTATATCTGATTCAAGATCGGAGATGTAAATCATGCGTTGGGTTATTCGGAAGCAAGATGAAGGAAAGCTCGTTCGTGACTTTTTAAGCGAACGAGCTTTTTCTAGTCGGCTAATTAAAAATATTAAACAACATGGACAAATATTACTTAATAAACACCCTGTCACAGTTAAACAGACGTTAAATACTCGTGATGAACTCGAAATCGTTATGCCTGAGGAATATATTGGAGACAACATTGCACCAATCTCATACCCTCTTGATATTATTTACGAAGATGAAGTGTTATTAGCCATTAATAAACCAAGAGGGTTGTCGGTGTTACCTAATATGAATGATCATATAACACTCGCAAATGCTTTAGCTGATTATTATAAAAAGCATCAAGTAAGAAGTTCTATTCATATTGTGACACGACTAGATAAGTATACTTCAGGTGTAGTCATAGTAGCCAAAAACAGTTATGTTCACCATGTTTTAAGTAAAACGAGTATTGAGCGAGAATATCGAGCTATATTGGAAGGTCAACTGATTAATAAAACAGATACCATAAACCTTCCAATCTCAAGAAATTTACCATCTATTATTGAACGTAAAATTGATCCAAATGGAAAACATGCAGTGACACATTATGAAGTGATTAGAGAAAGTGAACACGGATCACTACTTAAGGTTTGGCTTGATACTGGTCGAACACACCAAATCCGAGTTCATTTTTCACATCTTGGCCATCCCTTAATAGGTGATGGTTTATATGGTTCAACAAAACTTGAAATAGAAGGACAAGCATTACATTGCAGGTACGTCAAATTATGCCATCCTATAACAAAAGAAGCGATGTCGTTCATCGCTTCTTATCCTTCGATCTTTAAGAATATATTTAACGGTTCTCTGTTTCAAACATAAATGATTTTTGTCGTGAGTGAATATTTAAGATAAAACCGATGGCAGCTAAATAAACAATTAATGATGTACCACCATAACTAATAAACGGAAGAGGTAATCCAGTTAATGGTATTAATTGAATAGACATCCCTATATTTTGGAATATTTGATATGTTAACATGCCTACGATACCTATGCTTAAATAGGTTCCAAATGGATCACGGCATTCAAGTGCTATTTGGATTATCCGATAAATTAACAGGAAGAATAGGACAATAACAATACTAGAACCGATAAAACCAAATTGTTCAGCAATAGCTGAGAAAATCATATCGGTATGGCGTTCATAAACGTAAACTTCGGTGCCCATTATTCCTTTACCAAATAATTGCCCGGATCCAACAGCTAGAGCGGATCTAATGGCTTGTGCAGCAGATCCATCCTGATACTGGGTTGGGTCTTGCCAAGCTTGTATACGCTCTAAAGCATGTTCAAATTCAGTGTCCGCAAACATGGCTGATACTTCATCTGGAAATGTTAAATATATAATTGTTGCCAACGCAGTTATTAAAAAAGTAATACCAACTAGTGAAAATATAAATCGCCATCTTAACCCAGAAATCAGTGCCATAAATCCAACAATAAATAAAATAACAACTGCTATACCTGTGTCGGGCTGTATTAAAATGAGATAAAATGGCGGCAGTGTTAACGCGAACATTTTACCTAATAAAATAAAATCGTATTTTAAATTTTTATCGCCTTCCCATTTTTCATTATGAGAAGCAATAACATGAGCTAAGGCCAAAATTAAAAATAACTTCATAAATTCTGCTGGCTGAACCGTCGTGTTAACAATAGGAATTTGATACCAACTTAAGGCACCATTTAAGCGTACAGCCCAAGGTAGAAAAAACAGTCCGACGAGTGAAAGGACGCCAATCCAATAAAGAGGCATAGCGAATCGCCTATATTGATCAAAGTCAACGAGCATAATCGCACCTACCGCAATGACACCTGCGATAAACCAAACACCTTGGTAGATATAGAATGGGCGACCTCGGATGGCAGCTGGTAATGTATTCTGTAGCGAGAATAATGTGATACAACTAATGATCACAAGTAACACAACTATTAAAATCATGAATGTGTCTAGTCGCTGTCTTTTTATAGAATCGTTCATTATTTATACTCCCTTTAGTCTCTTCATGAACTCTACAATTAATGATACGTTAAAATTGTATAATTTAAAATAGTGAAAAGGAGGTAAAAGCAAAGATCATACATAGTTTTAAAAAAATTTTCATGTTTAGTTGGTATTAGTCATCATTTTTATATAATATATACGTATCGGTATTCGCTAAAGGAGGTCAAGACTATGGAAGTTCAACCAAACCATAAAAGCATTGAATACGAATGGATTATTGAAAGAATTCATAATGCATTAAAAGAGGACTCCATAGATTTATTCCGATCAGAATTTTTAGAGCTGCATCCTTATGACCAGGCGAATATTTTTGTTAATTTACCTAAAGACATTCGATTGCAAATTTATACGTATTTATCACCTGATGAAATGTCTGAGATTATTGAGCATTTCGAATTAGAGGATGTCGGTGAGATTATAACAGAAATGAACCCAAGATTTGCAGCGCAAATATTCGATGAGTTATCAACGGATGATGCTGTTGATATTATGAATACACTGGAACGAAATCAAATTGCGAGTTACTTAACGTTAATGCAACGAGATGAAGCTAAAGAAATTAAAGATTTACTTCATTATGAAGAACGGACAGCAGGAAGTATTATGACGACCGAGTTTGTCGTCGTCAATCAAAACATGACAATACGACAAGCGATGCTTCATTTAAGAGAGAAAGCACCAGATGCTGAAACAATCTATTATGTCTTTGTTACGGATAATGATAAACGGTTGGCCGGTGTCATTTCTTTAAGAGATTTAATTATAGCTGAAGACGACTGGGTCGTAAGTGACATCATGAGTGAACATGTCGTATATGCGTCGGCTGGAGATGATCAAGAATATATTGCGAGGTTAATGCGTGATTATGATTTCTTAGCTCTCCCGGTAGTTGATTTTAAAAAGCACTTATTAGGGATTATTACAGTCGATGATATCCTAGATGTTATGGATGAAGAAGCGAGCGATGACTATTCTAAGTTAGCGGCAGTTCGTGATATGGACCGTAATGATTTGAGTGCTTGGGATTCTGCAAGGAAACGTTTACCTTGGTTAATTATTTTATTGTTCCTTGGTATGATCACAGCCAGTTTGATCGGTCAATTTGAGAACACATTAGAACAAGTTGCGATTCTAGCTGTCTTTATTCCGCTAATTGCGGGGATGGCAGGTAATACTGGAACACAGGCTCTCGCCGTAACCGTTCGTGGTATAGCGACTGGAGATGCGATGAGTGAAGGGGTATTAAAACGTTTGAAACGCGAGACCTTAACAGGATTGATTACGGGGGTTGTTTGTGGAATTGTCATTACGTTAATTATCATGGTTTGGCAAGGGATGAGTGAAATTCATTTAGGACTAGTAGTTGGCTTTTCTATTATGATTTCACTGATTGTTGCAACAATAGCAGGCGCTTTTTTACCTTTATTAATGCATAAGTTAAAAATTGACCCTGCAGTTGCAAGTGGACCATTTATTACAACGATCAATGATACTATTTCAGTTATTATCTATTTCGGAACAGCTACAATTTTTATGGAATACTTAGTTTAAACACTTTATTTAAAATATGGATTGAGTATTTATGTTTTTTTATATAAAATAGGACTAGGTACTAATATTAAACCATAAAAAATTGTCCAAAATCAGGAGGCGGAATAAATGAACTTTTCTTTAGAAGGCCGTACGTATGTGGTCATGGGTGTCGCGAATAAGCGAAGCATCGCCTGGGGTATTGCTCAGTCTCTACACAATGCAGGTGCACGCCTAGTGTTCACATATGCGAATGAGCGCTTTGAAAAACCGGTTCGTGACCTAGCTGCGACGTTGGATCGTGATGACTCATTATTTTATGAGTGTGACGTGACATCTGATGAAGCCATTGAACAGACGTTTGAAAACATTAAGAATGATGTTGGGGTGATTCACGGGTTAGCTCACTGTATCGCTTTTGCAAAACGTGAGGAGTTAAGTGGTGAATTTTTAAATACATCAAGAGAAGGATTTGCATTAGCGCAAGATATCAGTGCTTTCTCATTAGCAGCAATTGCTCGCTCGGCTAAAGATCTCATGACTGAAGGCGGAAGCATTTTAACACTAACGTATCTAGGCGGTGAGCGTGTCGTTGAAAACTACAACGTCATGGGTGTTGCAAAGGCAAGCCTTGATGCCACTATGCGTTACTTAGCAAATGATTTAGGAAAATACGGTGTACGCGTAAATGCTATTTCAGCTGGTCCAATTCGTACCGTGTCGGCTAAAGGTGTCGGTGATTTTAACGCGATCCTTAAAGAAATCGAAGAACGCTCACCATTACGTAAACCTGTAACGAAAGAAGAAGTCGGTGATACAGCATACTTCTTAATGAGTGACTTATCCCGCGGTGTGACAGGTGAGATCATTCACGTGGATTCGGGTTACAATATAATGGGATATTAAGACTTAAAAGCAGTTCAATTAAAAATTGAGCTGCTTTTTTATATGATTAGTAATAAATGGGATCTTTATTTGAGTAAGGGGAGGTTTTTTGATGAAATTACTACGGATTGTGTTAGCTGTTTCGCTTATTCTAAAAAAGGTTTTCAAAAAGCAGATAACCCTGAAAAATGATACAAATATTGAATGAGGTTATAAGAAATTTAGAATCTGAAAACTAAATCATACTTAACTCACGACTATGGGCTAATATGCATAAAATGGGATAGAGTCAAAAGAGAAAGGAGTCTGTGTTGATGGAAGATCGACGCTCAAAGCCACCTTTATTGTATATTGCCCAAAATCAGGAGGCGTTCCCAGAAGTCACTTCACAATCTTTTTATTACAGCGGTCAGGACGATGCAAAACAAGATCCTGCAGAACAAGCAAAGGCCTCTAGCAGAAGTCGTTTTCAAAGTTTGTCTTTAGACGAAAAGTTTCAATACATCTTAAAAATGCAAGAGACGTTGCCTAAGTTAAAATGTAAAATCCTAACCAAAGAAGGAACGATTAATGGGGTTATTGAGGATATAAGTGATGAGATCGTGAATGTGGTCGTTCGAGATATTCCACGCCGGCGAGCTTTACCAAAAGATATTATTTTGGATATTCAGCTTATCGGTTTTTAAGATTTATAAACACAAAAAATGCCTGCAGGTCAACCTTGCAGGCATTTTTTATTTGAATTAATTTCTAGCATTTGTCGCTGGTAAGCAAGTAACGTGACAGAAGCAATCTAAGTCAACGTTGATGCAAATGCCAGTGCTTCTTAAGTTAGCTGTTTTTTGTTCACAAGGGTCTGATGGGTTTTGACGAGAGTCTGCAGGGTCACGTAATAGTTCCAATACAGCACAGTCGTCATCATAAACCTTCTGAACACGGAAGTAGAAGCTAGCTACACAAGTACGGTTTTGGTCATTGCGGACCCCAAAACCTTTAAATGGTTTGCACTCACAGTATAGGAGTACAGGAACTGTATCCAGGCCGGACGGTGATGTAGTATCACCCAATAAATCCTCAATCGATTGCTTACAACTTATATCACAATCGTTTTCGACGATGTCGTTTTGTGCGTCTACAATTTGACGAAGAATATCACTTACGCAGTTGTCTGAACGATCTTCTCCTCGACAAGACATTGTCATTCTCCTTTCTGGTCATATATGACTTTTCTTACGTTAATAATCTATGCATTTGACACGGTTGGGTGTGGGCAATTGATGTGATTTTTACTTTTCTTCGTTATAAGAGTCCTAGCTTTATAAAATTATTAATAGCTAAAATTTTAATTAGTAGGTCAAGCGACCATTCTGAAAAATATTGGATGAATATACTAGTATCGTAAATTCGTTGGAGGGAGTGAATGTTGTGTCAGACGAAAAGAAAGAGGTTCGCGTAAAAGATTTAGTGGTGAGAGCTGATAATGTGGTGTTTGAGCGCCCTGAGCGTCCAGAACGTCGTGATCGTGATTTCTTATTTGGACCACCGCGTAGAAGAATGGAAGAGATGGAGGGGGCTGAAGAGCCAAAGTTGGAAGAACACGAAGAGCACGAGGAACATGAAGAGCATGGTGACCATCATGACGACGATCACCATGAAGACCGACGCCCACCGTTCTTCTGGATTTAATTTAAATTTGACTTTATGGCGAAGAAGAACTCGTACATCGTACGGGTTCTTTTTTAGACAAAAGGAGTTGTTGACGTGAAATGGCTAACGGATCTTGAGAAAATTTTAATTGAAATTGGCAAGTCTCCTGAAAAAAAGTTTATAAATGAGCAGGAAAAACAGCAAGAATGGGAAAAGGTTTTAATAGAAGATGAAAAACGACTGGATGATTGGATGCAAAAAATAGAAAAATGGTTCGAATCTTAAATAATACCCCACATAAAATCTATTAAATACGAATATTTTAATAGAAGAAAGGGTAAATTATTTGTAGAAAGGGGTTGGTGATGGTGGGTTATATTTTACCGGTTGATTTTCATCAGTATCAACAATATCAGCGTCGTCATATTACCAAATCACAGAAATCCAACCTAGCTTTAGAGAAAATCTTTCGTGCAGAATTGAAAGAATTGAAACGCGGTCAAGAAGAAGACTTACACGAACAATCAAATGAAAACAGCGTATCGGCTTATAAGCCAACTAAAGTTTATCAGCCAACAGAATCGAAGTACACAAAATTTAATCACAATCAACTTGCAGATATAACAGGAAAAGGGAGATATTTTAGCGAAACCATTTAGTATCGAACTAATAAAGGAGTTTCGTTAATATGAATATGCAACAAATTAATGAACACAATTATGTATTTTTAAGCTCCGTTAATATCGGCTATGTGCATGAAGGAAATCAAGGTATGATTATTGATGCTGCCATTGATAAATCCTCCATAAGAAAAGTCGTGAGACAAATAGAGGCTCAAAATCTACCAATTACTCATTTGCTCATTACGCATGCACATTCAGATCATTATGGCGGAGCTAAATATTTACAGGATGTATATAATGTAAAAGTCATTGCTCCTAAATTTGAAGCTACCATTTTACAACATCCCATTTTAGAACCAACTTACTTGTTTATGGGAAATGACCCACTTGATGAGTTGAGAAATAAATTTTTAGAAGGACCCTCAATCGAAGCGGACATCGTGATAGATGAAGGGGATCATCAGATTGATGAGTTTCAGTTTGAAGCAATTGCGACACCAGGTCACAGTTATAATCAATTAGCTATACGCATTCATGACACACTATTTGCTGCTGACAGTTACTTTGGTGAAAAAGAGTTACACAAACACAAAATCCCTTATATCACAAGTGTTTACAAAACTATGGATAGCTTAGAAAAACTAAAATCGTTCTCAGCCAATGGGGCAGTCCCTGGGCATGGAAATTATGAAGAAAATTTTATAAAAACAATTGAACGAAATATAGAATATCATCAAGACCTTCTTCATAGATTGTACTGTATCATCCAGGACAAGCAGCCGATTTCTCATGAAGAGCTTGTTTCTATTTTTTGTGATGAAATGTCAGTGAATGCTAGCCAATTATCCATGTTCTTATTGTTTAGGACAGCTGCTACTGCATATATAACAGCTTTAATTCAACAAGAAAAAATTGATCACTACATTCAGCGTCATCGCTGGATGTTTCAAATAAAAGAGGAGGAAGGGACTTAGTATGGTAAAACATACAACCCTTCCTCCTTATTATATTCGGCGTACATCACTTCATTTAGCTGAAGGCCTTGATTTGATATTTCCTCTAGCACTTGTTGTTCGTCCCATTCAATCTCTTGAATGTTCTCAGGTAGTAATTCTCCGTCTGAAATAACGGATATTGGCAAGACAGTCTCCTGAGGGGTTGCGTTAAAGAATTCGTTCGTTGGTGTCTGGTAAATGTACTTTCTCAAAACATTGATAGAGCCATTTGTCTCAAAAATGGCATAATCGACTTCTTGAATAGAAAAGACATCTTTATCACGTAATAAGTGCATGAGCTGGTTCATATCGAGTTTGCTTTTTTTCATAATATCACGCTGTATTTGGCCCCTTCGAATAATGATTGAGGGTTTCCCTTCTAAGATTGTCCTTGTACGCCTGTACTTTTGAGTAAACCACTCAGTTATATAAATTAATACCCCCCAAATTGAAACAGCAAATATGATCATAAGGCCGCCAACCTCAGGGTCAAAAAGAGCATTCCCGACTAATTCACCCAAAACTAGAGCAGCGATAAAGTCGAAAGCTGTAATTTGTGTGATTTGAGATTTCCCAAGTACTTTGGTTAAAATGAATAAAGCTGTGAAGCCTATTAGACTATCTGCTAAAATTCTTACATAATCCAATTCTGTCACCATCCTGAATGAACATTTGGCTTTATTCAGTATGGTCAAATGAGGCTCACTCAATACCTTCTCATATAAAAAAGCTGACGATTCAATCGTCAGCTTAGTTCTTTCACCATCGTCACATGAGGTATTCCAGCGTCCATAAATTCATCTGATACTGTCTTATACCCAATCTTTTTATAGAAATCTTCAGCATGGGTTTGAGCATTCAATTTCGACTTTTTAACTTTATGAACTTTTAAGTATTGTTCCATTTCTTGTATGATCTCAACGCCGTAATGTTTGCCGCGTTCTTCTTTTAAGACGCAAATTCTTTCTAGTTTGCCGTAATCGTCAACTAGCCTCATACGACTAGCAGCGATCGGCTTTTCATCTTTATATCCAACGAAGTGAATAGCTGAATCCTCATGTTCATCGACTTCAATTTCTGGTGGAACGTCTTGTTCTTCAATGAAGACTATTTTTCTTACCTGATAAGCATCTTCCAACTGTTGATTAGTTTTTACTTCAAATACTCTCATCGTTATTTTCCTAACTTAAATGTTTCAAATACTGTCCAAGCACCGTCTTCTAGTTGATACAATAATTGAAAACGGTCGATATGATCTTTCATATCGAACTCTGACATTCTTAAGCTTCCATAAACATCAGAATGCTCGTCCTCAGATAATTCCTGGCTAATTGTAATATGAGGAACGAATGCATACTTTTGGTTTTCTAAGAACTTTCCTTCATTCATTTTTTTGTTTAAAGTCGTTAAGCTCTCATTTGGTTCAACTTTTAAATAAACTGTATTTGTTACAGGGCTGAAAGAGCTTACTTTGTTAATTTCAATTTCAAAAGGTTCAACTTCTGATGCTACTTGGTTCAGTTCTTTTGTAATTTCTTTAATTTCTTCTTGGCTGGCTTGAAACTTCTCTTTTAAGGTGATATGAGGTGGAATTTTGTTATATCTTGGGTCATATCGTTTTCGATAAGAATTTGCCGTGTCTTGAATTTCTTTTGATGGAAAAATTGCAATGCCATATGTTAGTTCAGACATATAATTCCCTCCTAATAATTAAATTTCACGTTACTATATAAAAAAGTCTAATCATTATTATAACAAAAAATTCAATAAAATTTCGTCAGTAAATAGACTTAATTTCCGAAAATTTTCTTTATTGCCTCTGGTAAGTCTTTTTGCCATTGTTTCCAAGTATGCTTTCCTTCTAATTCTTTATAAGTATAGTCACTGACGCGCTCATTTAAAACCTCGGATATTTCACGGTTTGGCGTTAGAAAGTCATCTTTATCACCCTTAGTTGTTGGAACTTCAACTTCATCTTTACCAATCGTATGATAAATCGTCATACTTTGAACCTCTGTTGATTCTTTTACGGCAGAAGTTACAGTCTCATCCACATAAGGTGATTGCATAATAATTTTCCCAAAATTATTCGGATATTTTAATGCAGTCATTAAGGATACAGTTCCACCTAATGAATCGCCCATCAGTACACGACATGATCCAACATGATAACTCGGTAATTCTTTATCAAGAAGTGGGGCAACTTCAAATACTAAAAATTTCATATAAGCGTCATTATTTTGACCATCTGGGTGATATTTATCCCAACGATCATGACGATCTTTATAATGTATGCCTGCGAAAATGGTATTCTCAATTTCATTTTGTTCATGAAGACGATCACTTACAGTTGCCATTCGTCCTAATTGAAAATAATCGTCACCATCTTGCATGATACAAATGTGATATTTGTATAAGGGTGAGAAGTTTTCAGGTTTAAAGATCTTAACAGTCAACGTTTCATTCAAATATTGACTATCAATATCCTTTTCAACCATGGTACCCTTTCTGCCCATCATTAAAACCTCCATCATGTTTGTATATCTGTGACAAGACAATTTTACCATATTTATTCATTATGGCTAATATTACGACTCTCTATTCATTTAATACTAGAATATTGCGATAATTTAAACTCATCCGAAAGACCTCAAGTGATATAATAAAAAGAGGGGGAGTTCACATGTCGTTAAAGCATATTAGGAGTCAAGAAGTTGAATTAGCAGCAAGACAACGGTTAGAAGAACGGGGGGTTTCCGTTGAAGATATAGCTGATATTGTGTATATTATGCAAGGACCTTATAATGATACGTTAACTATGGATGATTGTGTAGATAGTGTAGAGAAAGTGTTAGAAAAACGCGAAATTCAGCATGCTATTTTGGTCGGAATTGAGCTCGATGTGTTGGCTGAGAAGGAACAATTGTCTGAACCTTTACAATCGTTAATCGCACAAGATGAAGGCCTTTTCGGTGTGGATGAAACCATTGCGCTAGGCGCTGCGTTAGGTTATGGTAGTATTGCAGTAACCACTTATGGGCACCTGGATAAACAAAAAGTCGGCGTCATCCAATATTTAGATACAAAAAGTGGCGAGAAGTGTCATACTTTTTTAGATGACATTGTTGGAAGTATTGCTGCTAATGCATCTAGTCGAATAGCGCACAGATTTAGAGATAAAGTCGATGGTTTAACAAAAGAAGCTATCGAAAAGCGGGATGAAGAAGATTTGATGTAATTATTGGAGGTGAAAATTTGGATTCTTTAAGGGAATTATTATTAAGTTCATTAGGGCCTGTTGTCATCGTTGCTATTTTATTTTTCCCGATGTTTTACAGTTTAAACAAGAGAGTTCGAGAATTAGAAGATGAACTTATTAAGAAAAAATCCCGAAACGATAACTAAAATCGTTCGGGATTTTTATATTAAAAATACGTTTAAAACACTTTTATCGCAGCTAGGATTGCCTCGTTCAGGTCTTTTTGAGACCAGCTAGCTAACTGAGGCTTTTCTAAGGCCATATCGTGTGAAGGTGGAACGTGAATAAATCCTGCTCGGTAATTAAGTTTGTGTACATGAGCGTGATGAAGTGCATGGTACATCACATGATTACAAACATATGTCCCCGCTGAATTTGAAATAGAAGCCGGGTATCCTTTTTCTTTCATGTGCTCAACCATCGATTTAATCGGCAATGTTGAAAAATAACCATCAGGGCCATCCTCGTATATTTTTTCCCCATCAGGTTTATTACCTTCATTATCTTCAGGTCCTTCATTACAGTTAATAGCAATTCTCTCTGGTGTTATATGTCTACGATTACCTGCAAGTCCTAAAGCAACGACAACATCAGGCTCAATCTCATCGATTAATTCAGTCATAACGTTTCCTGCCTTTTTGAATTCTACAGGTAAAATTCGAGTGATCACTTGATATTGTTCAAGAGTTTCTCCATCTAAGCTATTTGCAATTTCCATCGTCGGGTTTGTATTAAAAGATAGGAATGGTTCAAAACCAGTTAATAATATTTTTTTCATATGAATTCTCCTTTAGAACTTAGTAGATATAAAATTGTCATTTTATGGAATAAATGAGTGGTTAACTATCTGCTAAGGTTTGTAAAATTATATAAATTAAAATGTTTGATAGAACTAATCTATCAAATTATGATCTTGAAATAAAGAATGAGTACAATAGTCATAGAATTAAAAGGCGTTTATTGTCGAAATAAAAGGCTTAAGTTTCAAATTACAAAAATTGGATGAAGCAAATGAACTGATTTTATTTTCGGGCTACAAATTATTACATTTTATGACAAATTTCGTTATACCATCTCTATTATATTAAACATAACATCTTGGTTGTAGCTATAATTGATAGATTTATAAAAAGAAAGGGGGACAAACGGTCAAATAAACCCTCATCTCAGAAAAACAAACGGTTTTAAATTTCGGGAGGAGGAGAATAATGAAGAGATTAAAAGTAATGAGTATTGCTATGACTATCTCTATGCTATGGACACTAGTAGCACCTGGAATGGCTTTCGCCAATTCTGGAGATATAGCTAGCTCATTAAAAGAAGCTACAAATCAAAACAAGATCAGCGAACGGTTAAACGATGAGTTTGAAAATGATGAGAAGGTGACATTCTTAGTAAAGTTCAGTGAAAAAGCAGATGTTCAAAAAGTAGCTGATGAAGCAAAAACAAATGCTAAATCACAAGGTTTATCTGCATTTAATACGGAACTTGCACAGCGCTCATCAGTGATTTCGGAGTTGAAATATACAGCAAAAACATCTCAGGCAGATGTTATTAAATTCCTAGAACAAGCAATGGACAGTGGTACAGTAGACGATTTCCATTCATATTACATTGTAAATGGGATGGCTGTTACAGCAACAAAAGAAATTGCAAATAAACTATCTAATTTCCATAGTGTAGAGAAAATTCTACCTAATGAAACTAGACAGTTGTATGATGTAGAGATTGATGAAAATGCAGAAGCTATTCAGTCAGAAATAGCGAATGTTGAGTGGAACGTAGAACAAGTTAATGCACCCCAAGTTTGGGATATGGGTATTGATGGATCAGGTATTGTAGTTGCTTCACTAGATACAGGTGTTCAATGGGATCACCCTGCTCTAATGGAAAAATATCGTGGCTACGACGCTTCAACTGGTGAAGTTGATCATACGTATAGCTTTTTCGATCCTGTAAATGGACAAAGCAGTGCGTATGACGATCATGGTCATGGTACTCATGTTACAGGTACAATGGTAGGTAGTGAACCAGACGGCTCTAACCAGGTTGGTGTAGCACCAGGGGCTGAGTTTATTGGTGTTAAAATTTTTGGTGCTGGTGGTAGTGGCTCAGATGCTGATATTTTAGCTGGTGGCGAGTGGATTTTAGCTCCAGGTGGAGATGTCTCTAAAGCTCCGGATGTTGTTAATAACTCTTGGGGTGGAGGCCCAGGTTTAGATGAATGGTATCGTGATGTGGTAACTGCTTGGAGAGCTGCTGGCATTTTCCCTGAGTTCTCTGCGGGTAATACAACGTTAACAAATCCAGGTGGTCCAGGATCTATTGCTGTTCCAGCTAACTATCCTGAATCTTTTGCAACGGGTGCTACTGATGCTAGTAATAATTTAGCAAGCTTCTCGTTAGAAGGCCCATCACCTTACGATGAAATCAAACCAGAAATTGCAGCACCAGGTGTAAATATTCGTTCATCTGTCCCAGGTAGCGGATATGAAGGTGGATGGAATGGTACATCGATGGCAGGACCAGCCGTCTCTGGTGTAGCCGCATTATTAATTGAAGCTAATGCTGGGTTGTCAGTAGATGACCTAGAAGAAATTTTAATGTCAACTGCTTTACCATTAACAAATGGTGATTATCCAGAATCACCGAATAATGGTTTTGGACATGGTTTAGTAGATGCTTATAACGCCGTTTCTGCTGTAATGGATGGACTAGGTACGATTGAAGGGACTGTAACAATGGATGGTGAAGACACTGAAGCACCTACGTTCAACCATGAAGCACCTGAACAAGCATTTTCAGAAATGGACTTAGATCTATTAATTGAAGCAAGTGATAATATTAGCGTTACGTCAGTAGAAGTATCTTATGTGAACGCTAATGGTGATGAGAATACCGTTGAAGCGGTACGTTCAGAAGGTAATTTTAAATCTGGTCTGTATGAAGCAACAATTCCTGGAGAGGATGTTGTAGAAGGAGACCTCACTTATACTGTTACAGTTGATGATTTCGGAGGTAATACAGTAAGTGAAGAATATACTGTCTCAATTGATTCGGGAGTAACAGTTGGTTATACCGCTGACTTCGAATCACCTGCAATTGGTTGGCAAGTTAATGGAGAAAATATTTCTTGGGAACAAGGTGAACCAACTTCAGGACCAGGTGACGCAGTATCAGGAGAGAATGTGTATGCTACTAATTTAGGTGGCGATTATAATAATAGTGAAAATTCCACTTTACTAATGCCTCCAATTGACTTGCCAGAAGGCGAATCATACCTTCAATTTGAAAATTGGTACAACATTGAATCTGGTTGGGATTATGGTAATGTCTTTATCTCTCACGATATGGAAAACTGGGAGTCGTTGCTTGAGCTAACTGGTACAGATGAAACATGGAATACAGTTGAGGTTGATTTGTCTGATTATGCTGGTGAAAGAGTCTATATTGGATTCAATTTAGATTCTGACAGTATTATAACTAGAGAAGGTTGGTATATTGACGATGTGACGCTTTCAGACTCAACGGTTGGTTCCAACGCTACTATTCAACCAACTGATCCAGTAAATATAGAACCTAAAGATGCTGAAAGAGTCGATCCGTCAACCATAGAACCACTTATGGTAGATCCTAAAGTTGAAGAATTTGAGGCGTCGAATGATCTCAATACACTTCCTTTAGATGCCCAAGTATCTGTTCTTGAAAGTGGTAAGTCTGTGAATACGAACCCTGCTGATGGAAGTTATTCCTTTGTACATCCTGCGGGTGAATTCACAGTACTAGCTGAAGCTTACGGTTTTGCATCTGAAGAACAAATGGTTAATCTTGAAGCAGATGAGACTGTGAATGCTAACTTTGTTTTAGAAGAATTACCTAGCTACTCTGTTTCAGGTACGGTAACAAGCGCCAACTCTGGCAATGCAATTGAAGGTGCAACTTTGCAGCTTATTGAAGATGCAAACGTTGAACCTGTGGAAACGGATGCTAATGGTAATTATGATCTAACAGCATACGAAGGCGAATACACGATGAAAGTATATGCACAAGGATTCCACAGCAAAGAAATTAGCGTGAATTTTGATGAGAACAAAGAATTAAATATTGAACTTGAACCTATGTTCACGTATCCAGGTGAAGAAATTGGATACGATGATGGAACAGCTGAGAACGCGCGTGCTTTTTATGACGCGGGCAATAAATGGGCTGTTAAAATGTCGCTTCCAGAAGGAAAAGACGAAGCGATTGTAACAGATGGTGTCTTCCAGTTCCATGGAACGGATTGGCCTAATCCAGGTGGAACAGACTTTGCGGTTGAAGTTTGGGATGCTAGTGGATCTGATGGATTACCTGGAGAGAAGTTGATCGGTCCAATTGAAGCTGAGGCAATTCGCGATTTAGATCAATGGACAGTCGTTGATTTACGTGAATATAACATTCAAGTTGACGGTGACTTCTATATGGTGTATGTCCAAACAGATGCGAATCCTGATGTTCCAGGGCTCGCTACAGATGAGAGCAGTACAAATGCAGAACGAAGCTACCAATCTGTAGGTGGAACTTGGTCTCAATCTCCTGCTGATGAAGGTAACTACATGATTCGTGCACGAGTGGATTATGCTGTAGAAGATGTTAAGTTAACAAACCCTTCTGATGGTTTAATTACAAATGAATCTGAGTTAACCGTTGAAGGTACAGCCTCTCCAACAACTACGGTTGTGATTGAAAATAACGGAGAAGAAGTTGGTCAAGTTGAGATTGATGAAGAAGGACAGTTCAGCTTACCGATTGAATTAGAAGAAGGAACGAATGAATTACAAGCTATCAACATGGTAGATGGGGAACAAGCAAATGAAACTGATATTGTAACGGTAACTCTAGATACAGCTGCTCCTGAGTTATCGATTGAGCACCCATCAAATGGAGACATGTTAAATAGAGAGACTGTTACAGTTGAAGGTAACGTTTCAGATGAACACCTTGACTATGTATTAGTAAATGGTCAAGAAGCTTCAATTGAGGATGGAACCTATTCTAAGCGTATTATGCTTGATGAAGGTGAGAATAACATTGAAGTTCAAGCATATGATCTTGCTGGAAACATGAGTACAGAAACGACGACCGTTGAAGTTGATTTCACCGCACCAGAAATAAATAATTTAACTCCAACTGAGGACAAAAGTGTAATGAAAGGTGAAACAGTCGTCATTGAATTCGACAGTGAAACAGACCTTGACGCAACATTCTCAGTTCTTGCGAATTTAGTATCTGATACAAATAGTCTACAAGATACGGATGAACTTCCTATGATGGAAACAGAGGAAGGACATTATGTTGGGTACTGGACAATTCCAAAAGGGCTAGAAGGACAGAGCTTTACTATTCAAGTTAATGCCACTGACGAGTTTGGTAATGTTACAACAGCTGAAGCTGAAGGTAAAGTCAATATCGTTAAAAAAGGTAAAGATAAAGACAAAGATAACGGTGATGGCAATGGAAAAGGCAAAGGAAACGGTAAAGAAAATCAGTAGTATTTGAATACAAGGCTATCCCTGTCTACGTTCGACAGGGATAGCTTTTTTTATTTTTTTAAATTGAAGATTCGATAATTTAATTGAATATTTTGTATGTTAAAATATATTTATTGATGGTTAATAATGGGGGATTACGATGAATGAGTATGTGAATCAAGAGATTGAAAGACTAAAAAGAGAGAAGTCAAAACTGTTAGCAAAACTGGGACAATCAATCTATTATCAATATCGGATTGGACAGTTCTACAGTGAGGAACTTACGGAATTTGAAGAGAAAATTAGTTCTCTTGATGCTGAAATGTATGAGTTAAAATCGAAATTGAATCGTGATGACTTACAATTTAGGTGTAGTTGTGGTCATGCTATTGATCTAAATGATACATATTGTTCAAGATGTGGTAAAAAGATTGAGAGTGTGAAAGAAGAAGAGACTTCATATTGCCGAGCATGTGGGACGGAGATGGCACTCCATTCTAACTTTTGCCATGTTTGTGGAAGTAGGCATAACCAAAAGCAGGGGGTATCCACATGATTTATTGTACGAAGTGTGGTACCGCCAATAGTCCAACGTCCCATTACTGTATACATGATGGTTATCCTTTACATAAACCTCATGAATCGAAAGTTTTAAATCGTGAAAACTATGAATTCGAATGTCCAAACTGTGGTTCTAATAAAGTTAAAGATGCTTTGTATTGCCATTTTTGTGGAGAAACATTTGAGCAGTTAGAAGCGACACAAATGGAAGATCACAGGCAAATATCTTATAGCAGAGAAAACTTGAATTATAAGTTTGTGGGAAAGACTATGCTTAAGATGGCACCATTTGTCATTATATCTATGATTATGATTGCATTCTTAACTTACTTTTCTGTCGGTGAGGAAACAAATGGTGAACCAGGTTATGTAGATTCTCAAGAATATAATCCATCTCAAGAAATATTTTATCAGTACCGTTATATAACGTCCTCTTTTAAGAACATTAAAGATGAAATAAACCACTTCAATAGGAATAATAATAATCAAGGTGAACCTGAGCCTACCGAACTTGAAGAAGGTAATGGTATGTCACCGTTTGACCTTTTGTTGATTGCTAATTTAGTGCCGACAGAAGTAGAAAGTTCTAATTTCGATAAGCGAGAAGAGGTCATTGATTATAGTACAAAAAATACATCGTATATGGGCTTAGCTTATTACTTTGTCATTGCGATGGTATCAATTGCGATTGTCTCTATTGTCATAATGAGAAGGGTTCAATTTAACAATTGGCAGGATTTATTACTCAAAGCTTTAGCATTTAGTACTGTATATGCTTTGATACTATTTGTTGTAAGTTTAGTCACTCAATACACAGGTTCAATGGACGGTAGGGATTTTATTAGAGAATCATCACTTAGCTTTTTATCTTTACACAGTTTATGGAAAGGTTTTCTTATTAGCTTTGTCGTAATATTATCCGTTTTTAGTTTTACAAGAAAAGTAGAGCTCCCTAGAGGGATTAAAGCAATTAAGTATAGCGCCATTTTATCCATGATTTTATTTTCAATTATGTTAATATTCTCCTCTATTGTTTATTTTAAAGATTTAAGACACAGTGAAGTAATGGAACTTTTAAATGCCAATCCATCGATTTTCAGTTTAGTCATCATTGTACAAATTGCCGTTTACTTGCTTAACATTGTATTTTTAAACAAATTAGAATTTCTAAGACGTAGTGGGGATCCTAACGGCGGCGAGCCTATCGAGTTAGACGAATTACATGAGTTCTTAAATTATCATTTATTCTCGAAACCGATTGATATTCGAAGAGAATACGCTGATATCTATCAAAGTATTACAAACTATGAAACCATATATTGGTTGTTATTTGCTGTAACCGTAGTTTTTATAGTCGTTATAGCAAGACGATTTAGTGGATTAAATATTAGTACCAGATTGAAGTCAATTTTTGTTTACAGTCTCGTTGTTTCGATGATGATGGCCTTTTTAATTTATTCCGGAACGCATTTATCTTCGTCATTAACAATGGTTTCGGAGCGTGAAGAGTTTAGAAATGAAGCTATTTTAGGAGCGTCCGCCTTCCAAATGTTCCTAAGATCATTTGGAATTGTATTCGTCATTTCAATCATCGGTTCATATTTAAAAGTCAGCAAAGAAAGGGATTAGCATGCAAAAGATTTTTCCATTAAATGACCAGTCTATAACGGTTTCGTTCGGTGATGTCATTGACTTAAACATTAACCGGAACGCGCAGCAGCTTTATCGAAAGATATTAGAACTAAATGACCCTTATATCATCGATGTCGTGCCTACTTATACAAACGTGACTGTGTTTTTCAACCATAAATTGATTAGTTACAACGAAATGGAAGACAAACTTAAAGGCCTGATTGAAGAATTAACTAGTCAGTCTGATGAAGTGAAGACAAAAATCATTCATATTCCGGTGTATTATGATGGTCCAGATTTAGAACGTGTAGCTCAATACAATCATATAACGACTGATGAGGTCATTAAGCGTCATGTGGATGGTCAGTATCAGGTTTATATGATTGGGTTCCTGCCAGGTTTTCCTTATTTAGGTGGCTTAGATGAACAGCTCGCCACTCCAAGGCTAAACCAACCGCGACCGAAGACACCGGCTGGAAGTGTCGGAATAGCTAATCACCAAACAGGTATTTATTCAGTCGAATCACCTGGTGGGTGGAATATTATTGGGTATACACCTATTTCGATTTTTGATTTAGAAAAAGAGCAACCTTTTTTATTTCAAGCAGGTGACGTCCTAAAATTTTATGAAATAAGCAAATTACAACTTGATGAAGGACAACAGCCAGAAGTGGAGTGGTTAGATGAAAACTATTGATTTAAACGCCGATTTAGGTGAAAGCTTTGGGATCTATTCGTTTGGACACGATCATGAACTTCTAGATGTGGTCAGCTCTGCCAATGTAGCTTGCGGATTTCATGCTGGAGATTATCAAACGATTCCTAAAACAATCCAATTAGCGAAAGACAAAGGTGTTGCTATAGGAGCACACCCAGGATTTCCTGACCTAAAAGGTTTTGGTCGGAAGCAATTAGATCTTAACTTAGATGAAATATATGACTTGGTTGTTTACCAACTCGGAGCGTTTCAAGGATTCGCTCAACTTTATGGACTTGAAGTTCAGCACGTAAAACCGCATGGCGCTCTTTACAATATGGCAAATCGAAATTACGAAATGGCTCAAACGATTGCACAGGCGGTATGCGATTTTAACCCTAAATTGAAATTGTTTGGATTATGTAATAGCTTCTTAGTTGAAGCGGGGAGAGAAAAAGGGTTAGATATTGTGCAGGAAGCATTCGCAGATCGGACTTATACTGAGGAAGGCCTTTTAATGCCTCGTCATGAACCGGGTAGTGTCAAACATCAATTAGAAGATATTGTCGAACAAGTGATAAACATCGTTAAAAACGAACGAGTACTGACGAATAATGGGACATACGTGAAACTTAACGCAGATACAATCTGTCTTCATGGGGATACACCTGAAGCAGCCCAAAATGCTCGACTCATTAAACAGGCTTTAGAAGATGAACAGATTCAGATCAAATCGTTAGAGTAAGGAAGATGATAATGTTAGAAGTTTTATCACCAGGTGTTTATACATCTATACAAGATCAAGGTCGACTAACGTACCGTTCATACGGTGTGCCTATATCAGGTGCGATGGATTCATATGCGTTTGAATGGGCGAACGCACTAGTTGGAAATAACCAGCATGAAGCTGCCATTGAAGTCATGTATGGTGGCGCTAAATTTAAGATCTTAGAAGATGTGACAGTGTCTATCACTGGGGCACCTATGACTCCAAAAGTAGATTGCGAATTTGTTTCAATGTGGACCCCGATACAACTAAATAAAGGCCAACAATTATCGTTAAAAGGAACTAATTCAGGTGTCATCACATATATCGCATTGGCTGGCGGTGTGGATTCGCCAGAATATCTCGGTTCGCAATCTGTTTATGAAAAAGCCGGATTAGGTCGAAGATTAAAGAAAAAGGATCGTCTTTCAATAAAATCGAATCATGTTCTCCAGTCATTAAATATTCCACACAGAGAGATTCCCACTTATACTAATGAAGTGACGTTAAGAGTTGTTCCGAGCCACCATGAATCATTATTTGATGAATTATCTATAAAGGCTTTTTATTCTACTAGCTTTACTGTTACAAAAGGTGATCGCATGGGAGCTTTATTAAAAGGTGATCAAGCAATTGAACTAAGAAAGCCAGTTGATATTATCTCCGAAGCCGTGACTTTTGGAACGATACAGGTTCCGCCGAGCGGTGACCCTGTGGTGCTATTAGCGGACTCACAAACAACAGGAGGCTACCCAACGATAGGAAGTATTATGACAGAAGACCTTTGGCGAATGACACAAATTCCTCCAAATGGTAAGGTAAGGTTTAAACGATGGAATTTGAGGTGAAAAAATTAGAAAGGAGGAAGCTCGTTGAAAGCGATTGTTCATAAGGAACTAAAGGGACTTGAAGGCTTAACAATTGAAGACGTACAAGAACCTTTAGTTGGACCAAACCAAGTCAAAGTTAAATTAAAAGCTGCTGGTATGAACCGTCGGGACATTGCGGTTACTAGCCGTCATCAAGTGGAAGATGGTCCACTCATTCTTGGCTCAGACGGTGCGGGTGTAATTACAGAGATCGGTTCTAACGTTCAGGATTGGCATATAGACGATGAAGCTGTGATTAACCCAGGCTTAGGTTGGGATAGGATTAGCGAAGCTCCGCCAGAAGGGTTTGAAATTCTAGGTTTACCAGATGATGGAACGTTTGCAGAGTATATCGTCATGGACGCTGACCATGTAGAGCGGAAGCCTGAACATTTAACTTGGGCTGAAGCGGGAGTATTGCCTTTAGCAGCACTGACTGCTTATCGAGTGTTATTTACACGTGGAAAAGTGAAGCCAAATGATACGGTCATGTTACCAGGGATCGGAAGTGGTGTGCTGACGTTTGTGCTGAAATTCGCTAAGGAAGTTGGGGCACGAGTTATCGTAACCTCTAGAAGCAAGGAAAAGCTAGAGAAGGCTAAGTCTTTAGGGGCTGATGTAGCCATCGATACGCATAGTGACTGGAATGAAGCGTTAAAGGATGAATCAGTCGATTTATTAATCGAAAGTGTAGGTAAGGCGACATTTAATAAATCGTTAAAGATCATTCGAAAAGGTGGAACCATTGTGACGTTCGGTTCTACAACTGAAGATAAAGTTGAGATTGATATTAGGCACTTCTTTTATGGGCAGTTTAATCTATTAGGCTCAACGATGGGAAGTGCAGAAGAATTCAGAACGATGTTAGATTTAGTGAGTGAGTACCAAATCAAGCCTGAGCTAGACCGGACGTTCAGGTTAGATGAGTATGAAGAAGCATTCAATTATTTAAAAGATACGAAAAATTTCGGTAAAATAGGTTTTCAAATAAATGCTTAAAAATTGTAACCTCCTTCGATCTAATACGACTAGTTAGATGAAGGAGGTTTTTCTATTGAAAAGATTAACCCAAATATTTATCTTAGTTGGACTAATTTTAGTGACGGGCTGTGGATCTTCTCAGTCTGATGGCAGTATGCCTGATGAGCATGAAGACCTGAATACGTTTGAAGGTTATGTAGCTGATTTGGATGAAAATAGAGTTCTAGTAACTGAGAATAGATTATCAAAACCGTTTCATGAAATGAAATTTGAAACCGTAAACCAAGAGGCAGGCAGTGCTGTTTATTTTAACTTAGATGACGTCGATGACCAGATGAGAGAGTCACTGATGTTTGGTGAGAAATTAAAGGTAAAAACAGGTGCGATTGCAGAGTCATATCCAGGACAAGGAAAGGCGTTTGACATAATTAGAGAAATTGATGAACCAAATGATTTATTATTTATACACGGAGACTATGAAAATATCGCATACATTCATCATTTAAAGGACGGAAAGACGCTTAGAATCATGGCCTATACTGTAGAAGGGGACCCAACTTTTGAGGTGATAAAGCCAAACGAGGATCATTTTAATGTGTATATGGATAACACCCAGGACGGATTTAGTTCAGAAAAAGAAGTAAAATCAGTGACATGTCAGTCGATCGAGGAGAGTTTTCAAGAACAACAAGTTCATATTAATTTAACAGAGTGTAGCGATGAATCTGGTATGATTCCAATCTTAAGTGCCCCTGTGGATCAAGTCATTTTACCAGAACAACAATACCGTCAAGTGACAATCAACATTGATGGGACAACCGAATATGAGACAACAGAACAAGATCAAATTACTGATATGATCAATAGCATTGAACAAGGCAAAAAAACATCAGTTGTAGCCATGACGCTCCCAAAACCAGAAGGTAAGATTACATTTCACGGTGAACTTACGAATGTCACATATGATCTTTATAAAGATGGTAGCATAATCGCACATAACGTTTATATACAGTCAAATATAGTAGTAGAATAATTGTATTGTAAAATAAGTTAACGAAGCTTTATAAGTTGGGTATAACAATGATTTGGTTTAAAATTGTCTAAATAATAATAGCTAGAGCATTTTCCGATTCAGGAATTTGCTCTTTTTTTGTATTTATGTGCTGTAATTGGGTCAATATCCCGTTTACAAAAAATTCAGAACATGGTATTTAAAATATAACTCCACATTTTATGATGAAAGCCGATTTTAATAATAGATCTTAAATTAGTTCATCCACCGTTTCATTATTGATTGCATTTGAATATATAAAGTATATGAAGGTTGCTAATTGTTAGGTAGCAAAGTGGGACATGTTAATTCCTTCAAGCTCCTAATTTTGCAGCTTTCTAATAGAGAAAAAAATGGTATATCCAATCCTAAAGTTATATATCGTGTAATATCAGGACCATTTCGAATTGGCTGGGTGAATCAGATATAAAGATAAAGGAGGGATGGAGAATGGAGTTTATGAACTTCATTATGGAAGAAGCCCTTATCTTAGTTCCTGTTCTCATGATTCTAGGGAAAATGATTAAACAAGCTAAACTATTTCCCACTAGATTTATACCGCTAACCTTACTAGGAATCAGCTTAATTTTAACAAGCACCATGTTAGGGTTTAATTTCAATTCGATTATCCAAGCCATATTGATAGCTGGTGCAGCAGTCTTTGGACATCAATTGTTTAAGCAAATGAGGGAACAGCCATAAATTTGGGTTGGTATCAACTGGCGACAGTTGATACCAACCTTTTTTAGTTAATTAGGAAGAGTTATAATGTTAATAAAAAAGCTCGTAATGTTAATAAAAAACGTTCAAACGTAAATAGAAAAGCCACTAAAGTTAATTGGGAGCTTTTAAATGTTAATTAGGAACAATCAAGTGTAAGTTAGGTGGATGTTTAAGTAAGTAGAATTATTCCATTTTTACTCTGCTACACCTGTTTCGGTTATTTTAAAATTTGTCTCGATTTGAAAATTAATGTCTGGGTACTGGTCGTACCATTGTTCTTTATTCCACTGTCTTGATTTTGCGCTTGCCATTTGACCTATTCCAATCGGATCAACATTTAATTCTTGAAATTGTTGTATTAGATTTGTTGCTTGTTCTTTAAACTTTTCTTCGGCCGCTGTTTCAATTTCTATAATTTTTTTCTCGTTTAATTCACTTTCAGAGTATTCACGAATGGTTAAATTCATTTTGACTTTAACCTTAACCTCAGGATTATTATTAAGGTTTTGAATATCATAATCTGTATGTGAACTAATTTTAAATAACAAGGCTTGATCTTCATCGTTAATATCAACTAAGAATGTATCATTCTCAGTTTTTTTCTGAACTAACGTCTTAAATGTGAAAAGTTGATCTTGATTGACATGTCCGACTATTTGATCTTCTTTTAATAAGGCCACCCCAGAAATCTTAATTGAATTCTTGTCTTGTGATAGATCAGGTATAAATGGATCTTTACCTTTAGCGTAATAATCATTAAAAAATAAATGAAGGTTTGTTCTAGGCAATGATCCTGAAATGATATTGTGATCAAGTGTGTCGGAAATAAACATACCATTATCTTGGCTACTATATTGACCTTGCAGTAATTTAGAAACTTCATCTTTGGTCGTTGCTATATATGCTCTAGAACCTATAGACGGATCTCTAATCATTCCATCTACAATTGTTAATACGCCATTATCTGCTAATTCCTCATTAATAATAATAGCTTCAATTTTTCCACTGACGAAAGGTTTTGAATTCGACATACTGAATTTATGTTTAGCGTCTTTGCTTAAGGGTGTTAACACTGTGAATGTTTCATTAATCGTTGATTTATCGGCTTGAAAAAACGGTGATACAGCAGTTACTTTGATTTGGTCGTTCTCACCTGGATCATAACCGACAGCTGTGGTCAAACGAACTTCATCTAGGATTCTTTGGTCAATACATCCTGATAATAGCACAATTATTAAAATAAGAAGCGCTTTTTTCATGACTTTTTCTTCCTTCCTATTCGAAAATAAGTCATTAAGAGTAAGAAAGGTAAATAACATGTAATTAAATAAAATCCAATTTGCGAGAAATACTCGTTAAACGTCACTAATTGATCGTGACTACTAATAAACATATTTGCTCCTAAAGTTAGTAATAAAATTAAGATTAATCCTTTGCGTTGACTAAAACGAAAGAGTTGCCTTATACCTCTTGAAGCCGCCCAGAATGCTAAGCAAACATTTGGTAGAATAATGAGTCCCCATGAAGAGATTCCAATGTATTCGAACCGCTCAACAAATGGCATTTCAACCGTTTTCCACATCGTAAGCGTCGGCCAGTAATGCCTGACTAAATGACCTTCTGTAAAATAAGCAATAGTAATTAGAATGATTATTAAATATAAAATAAATGAATATAAATTCCCCGCATGGCCCCAGACTTTCGACTTTTCAGGTTCTTTTATATAAGGATAAAAAATTAATAATGCGCTAAAACCAATGAAACTGAATGTCATCGTTTGACTAGCGGATAAAATATCTCGATATGAATGATTCCATACGGGTAATAGGTGATTGAAGTTAGTATATTCCAATGTATAAATGAGTGATAGGATGAGATAGGATGGTATAACGATTCCTAGAAACGCTACACCTGTTACTACACGAAAACCACCCGAGACTAGATAATATATTAATATTAAATAGACTGATGTTACCCAAAACATATTTATGTCCGAAAACATCCATACTTGGACGACTTGTAAAAATGTTCTTAGCACGACTACACCAATACCAATGAAATATAAAATCCAAACAAAGCTAAATACACCACCAAGCCATTTGCCAAACACATCATAATGAATTGTTATGAGATCGCCATTTCCATACTTTAAGATTTTGTAGATTATCCA
Organism: Aquisalibacillus elongatus; assembly: GCF_003843875.1. Classification (GTDB taxonomy): domain Bacteria; phylum Bacillota; class Bacilli; order Bacillales; family Alkalibacillaceae; genus Aquisalibacillus; species Aquisalibacillus elongatus. The sequence goes on from NZ_RKRF01000010.1 coordinate 110,724, forward strand.
TATAAGTATATGGATAAGCAATCCCGCTAAAATGACGGCAATCCATGAATCGTTCCCAGCAATATTAACAACGTTAGATTGAAAGCCTAATACTCCAACTCCGATTTGAATAGAACTAATTAGAAAAAGTACTAAATAAGGTGACACTTTATATCTATCACTAACTTGTCTTTGTAGTTCCTTCACTTTAATCCCTACTCATCGATTTCCTTTTTTTCTTTTGCCTTTTTCTTATTAAAGCGCATTGTATCTTGTGCTTGAACCTCCACAGGGCGCTGAGATTGGAACGTCCAAGGAAGACGAATGAAAGCATCCTTAAAGTCCTTCACTCTAGGAGGATATATCGGTTCTAAAAATGGCCTACCTAAAGAAGTTAACCTAAGCAAGTGTCCCATAAAGAAACAAAAACAGATTGACACTCCTAGTAATCCCCACAAGTGAGCACTAAATAGAAATGGAAAACGGATTAGTCGAATCGTATTACCGATTTGGTATACAGGCGTTGTAAATGATGCTAAAGCAGCAAGTGCTACAAAGATTAATAAAACATTACTCGTTAATCCGGCTTCAACAGAGGCGGTTCCAATCACGATTCCACCCACGATGCCAATGGTCTGGCCGACTTTTGTTGGAAGCCTTGCACCTGCTTCTCGAAGTAACTCAATCGCCAGTTCTAAAAAGATGGCTTCTAATATAGGCGGAAGTGGTATTTCCCGTCTGGAAGTGACGAGAATGCCTAATAAATCTTTTGGAATTAATTCATAATGGTACGTTAAAACGGCTACGTAGAGAGGTGTAACCAAGATAGAAAAGAATACTCCAAATAAACGTACGAGCCTAAAAAATGAAGCCGTAATCCAATTTAAGAAATAATCTTCAAATGCTGAGAAAAATTCTACTAAAGTCGTTGGTGCAATGATTGCGTGTGGCGCACCATCGACTAAAAACGCAACCTTCCCTTCCGTCAAAATTGCCGCCACCCTGTCAGGCCGTTCAGTATCGATTAATTGTGGAAAAGGTGAGTTTTGATTATCTGAAATTAATTGCACGATATAAGAGCTATCGATGATGGAGTCTACTTCAATTGATTGTAGACGCTCTCTTAAGGTGTTAACGTTCTCCTCATTTGTAATGCCTTCAATCGATAGAATGGCAACTTTTGATTTCGTAATTTTACCAACAGTCATTTCTTCAATTCTTAATTCAGGGATGGGTAACCGTTTACGAATGAGGTTTAAGTTCGTATCTAGTGATTCAACAAAAGCTTCTTTTGGACCAACGACGCTAAATTCAACTTCAGGAATCGAAACGTTACGGTTTTTATTAATTTTAGCCCGCATTAGAGCAACACTTTGGCTGTTTTCACCTACTTGAACCATGCAGGATCCTGAGAGAATTTGGTTTTGAATTTTATTTACATCACTGGTTGTTTCAATGTTTTCAGAAGGTACGACTTCTCGAACATCTTCAACAGAATTTACCTGCTCCTTTTTTATATAAGGGATAATATCCCGATGTAAAATTTTACGATCAACTAATGAATGAAAGTAAAAAAGTTTTACTTTCTTAATACCATCCTTGATGACAACTTCTTTGAAATCATTTGAACCACGTAGCTGCTTTAGTAAGTCAAATAGATTATCATCAACTTCAGCTTTGTTATTCTTAGGATTTTGTTCCTTATGATGTTTAAAGAACCATTTTTTGAAATTCATAATGTCACCTGACCGATTTAGTTCATAATTCATAATTTTTCCTAGAGATTATTTCTTATGCATAAGGTTCCATATTTCTTTTCAGTAAAAACGGGCATCCCTGCTCAATTAATCTGTTAGGAACGTTATGGATGGTAAAGTCTTTAGGATTCAAATGTTCATTGACTTCATTCCAAAATAAAGGTGTTGCAACTGTCGCATCCTCAGTCGCTCTTGGTGAATAAGGGGCAACAATGGTCTTACCAGGGGCGTGTTGAATATAGTCAATGTATAAACGTTTTCCTCGGTTTTTCTTAAGTCTTTCAATCGTAAAGTCTTCAGGGTATTGGTTAACTAAAACGGTCGCAACAGCCTCCATAAACTCTCTTGTATCATCAAACGTCATACTCTTAGGCATTAATGGAATGTGGATTTGAAGTCCTGTTTTGCCTGACGTTTTAACTAAAGGGGCATAGTCTTGATGTTCAACCATGTCTTTAATCAAAAGGGCGGCTTTAATAGCTAATGGAAACTCATTGAGTGTAGGTGGATCTAAGTCAAACACCATCTCATCTGGGTATTCTGAATCAATGGTTTGAAATGGAACGTGAAATTCTAGAGCTGCGTGATTCCCAAACCACAGAAGACTTTTTAGATCTTGGCATAAGATATCTTCTTCATCATCTTCACTAGGAGCAGTTTTAATAAAATCCGGTGCATAATCGGGTAGGTGTTTTTGATAAAATGAATGTTCATGAATGCCATCTGGATAACGAATCATCGTAATTCGTTTATCGATTAGTCTTGGTAATAACAGTGGTGCCACTTCTCTTAGATAAAGGACATAATCAAGTTTACTGACACTAGGGAATAAAAGTTTGTCTGGCTTAGATATATCAACCTCTTTGGGCAGTTGAGCAAGTCCAATTCTTACATTTTCTATCGAGCATTCGTCTGGTTCTAAATCAAAACGAAACTGTTTAAAAGAAGGTTCTCTTAGTTCTTCATCATTTGCATCTAAACAATTAATGTCGACGACCGCTGCCTCGGGAACTGTCCAGGATTCCTGATCAGTTGGCTCTCCATGTTCTTTAATAAAAGACACAAGGGTATCTTTTTGTTGAGTTGAAAAGCCGTTTTTAACTTTACCTAACGGAACATAATTTTGACCATTTAAAATTTCGACATCGAAATAGTCGTTATTCATATTCCAACCTGTGATTACACCTTGTACCACTCGGTAGTGTTTAACCTTTATCCATTGATCCGTTCGTTTTCCGAGTTTGTAATTTGATGAAAGATGTTTAGCCACTAAGCCTTCACTTTGATGAAGGTCCATGATGTCTTGGATACTTTCTAACGATTGGAATTGTTCAACTAAATTTAAGCGCTGACTAGGGTGAAATTCTTCTACCCTTAAGTTCTCAAATAAGGATTCAAGTTGTTTTCGACGGGCTTTTAAGGTTTGAGCGTTTGCCGATTCACCTGAACATGTAACTAAATCAAAAATGATCAGTGAAGCGGGTCTAGTTTCACTGAATTTTTTAACTTTATTTTTGGCCTTGAGTCGGCCACGTTGTTGAATGGATGAAAAATCAGCGTGATAAGGAGTATTTAAAACCACTAATTCGCCATCTAAAAATAAAGGAAGATGGTCTCTAATGTCTTCTGTTAAAGCTTTACAAAATTGCGTGATTTCTGGGAAGGAGCTTGTTAACTCTTTGCCATTTCGGCTCCAAAGCTTAACGTTTTGTTCGGTCCATTCTAATCCACAACGAAATCCGTCATATTTAATTTCATAAACCCAATCCTTTGAGCTTGGAGCTTCGTCCACTAACGTTGGCAACATCGGTTTCCACATTTTCATCCCTCCATTTTATAATTTTTACTTAACCTTGCATTATTATGAGGAGAAGACAAAAACTAACGTTAAAAGAGGTGATGAATATGCATACGATGTGGAAAGGAACGATTAGCTTTGGGCTAGTCAATATCCCGGTCAAACTCCACTCAGCAACGGAAAATAAAGATATTAAGTTACGCAATTTGCATAAAGAGTGCCAGTCTCCAGTTAAATATGAGAAAGTTTGTCCTGTGTGTGAGAAAGAAGTGACAAACGATGATATTGTAAAAGGATTTGAATATACGAAAAATAAATTCGTTATTCTAGAAGAAGAAGATTTGGCGACGCTAAAGGATGAGAAAGCAGATAAACAAGTGGAAATTATGGACTTTGTGAAATTAGAAGAGATTGATCCTATATACTTTGAGCGAAGTTATTATCTGTCTCCAAATGATGGGGGAGGGAAGGCTTACGCTCTCTTACGCCAGGCACTAAAAGACTCTGGTAAAATCGGACTCGCTAAAATTACCATCAGGTCAAAAGAACATTTGGCTGTTGTGAGAATTTATAATGATACGCTTGTGATGGAAACCATTCACTATCCAGATGAAGTTAGAGATGTGCAAGAGGTTCCAAATGTTCCAGAGGAGACGAATGTCGTTGATAAAGAACTTGAAACGGCGAAAATGTTAATAGATCAATTAACAACTGAATTTGATCCTGAGAAATATACGGATGAATACAGAACAGCTTTAATGGATTTAATTGAGAAGAAAAAAGATGGGGAAGAGATTGCAACTGCCAAAGAACCAGAAACACCGGAAAATGTAACGGACCTCATGGATGCACTGGAAAAATCGCTTAACAAATCACAAAAAAACAAGAAAAAATCAAACACAACGAAGAAAAAACAAACATCTACAACATCGAAAAAGAAATCTTCTGGACAGAAGAAAGAAAAAGCCAAGGCCACATAGAATGTTATGGGAAGTGGATTTAGTGATAAAAGAAATGCCCAGAAATCTCTGAGCAATTCAGGGAATGTGGGCATTTCATATTTTTAAATCTTGGTTTTACCTTCTTTATTAGGTTTAACCTACGCCGTTGCCATTGTCCCCGTTACCGTTAGTAGGGAATAGTTGGCTTTGTTCTGGAACTACTGGGGCTGGGCAAGTACCTGTAGGAAGAATTAACTCTTCACGCGGCTGACATAAGTCGGCAACCAATTCTAAAGTGACATCGTAAACAGCTTGGATACTTTGACACAAACGTACCGAGATGACAGCATCGAAAGTGACAGGGTCAACATCACCGCCAAAACAGTCAAAGGATACAATAAAACACTCTTCGTTTGTGAAATCAATTTCAATATCTGTCGTTTCTGGAGCATATAAAATAACTTGCTCGCTTCTGGAGTAAGTTCTTAGAAATTCTTCCACTTCTACAGTACCGTCAACGTCGTATGGGATTTCAAGTAGGACATCAAAGTTTTTCCTTAAAGTGATAACTTGTAAGGTGATGTCAGTACCATCAACATTAAACGTACGGTCCTCACGGTCGATTTCTTCAACTGCTCCTTCTTCAGCAGGTGTTACAGTACACGTAATATCATCTACGAGAATCGATTCGCAGTCTACAATATCTACTAATCCGGCTGCTGTAATATTAATGTCAAACGTTGCATCATTAATAATCCAGTCATAAACTTGCTCAGTATTAATACAGACTAGTTCCTGACCACCGGCAAGGTTTTCATTTTTCATATAAAGAAGCACCTCTCTATTTATTTTTATATAAGTTCCTCTATTTAGAGGTTCTTACATTGATAAAGTATGACCTGACAGTCTCTTCATGTAGTGAAGGAGTACATTAAATCTATATATGTTTGAAAATGTATCTTTGTCCACTCCCCATGGATAAAGGCTCTTCGGATATGACCGAAGAGCCTTTATTTAATTGCCGCATCCGCAATTTCTTTTTCTACTTCTTCTACGCTTAGAAGACTTTACTTCTACTGCTTTATATTTTTTATATACTTTCAAAAAGTTCACTCCTTTATAACCTGAAATGGACAGTTTAAGTACTGTCTAGAATCATTGATTTGATAACTTCTAACGTCAGGTTCAGTATATTTAAGAGACACGATCATTATGAAAATATCTTGGTCTCGGTGATTAAATAGATCCAAAGCCGACGGGATGGCACTTGTATTTGGGTGTGAATGGTAGATGGCAAGTATATCCTCGTGTGTCGTTTCTATGTCTTGTAAAACTTGACTTAATTGTTTGTTTCCAACGTAAAAACGATGAAGTTGCTGGGATTCATTTTCGAGAGGCCAAAACGTATAAATCGTTCGATCAATCCCTGTCAATATTCCACATCCTTCAAGAGGGAAGGCATTCTTGGCGTTTTTAATCATTTGGTTATAAGGTTGTTCATATATACGAATCATAATCGTTTTAAAAACGAACTGTTGAGTAATTTGTCTAAAGTACTTTGATTCTCTTTTTGGTGTGCTATTGATTCTTTAGGCTGTTTAACTTCTTTTGTTTCCGTTTGTTTAGGACTCTCTTGTTTTGAAGGTTGCTTAGTGGTTCGGTTATAGGGTTTAATATGCCTAGGCTTTGCATTCGAGACTTGTTGAGCTTTATAACGTTTTAATGTTTTTTTTTAGGTGTTTGTACCATGCTAGAATTATTCATCAAGGATTGCAGGTGACGATAGTTGGTGACGGGTGTTTGCTGAGTAATTGTTTTTTGCATTGGCACACGAGAATTGGTTGGGGATACTTGTTGATTTGAGTTATGGTCTTTTTGTTGTTTAATTAAAATATTTTTTATATCTGACAGTTCTAGCTTCATTTCGATTAAAATACTTTCTAATGATTTTAAAGAATCTTGTAATGTTTGTGTCTCATCATTACGGTTATGCTCCTCCTGACTCAATGTGTGAACAGCTCCTTCTAGTAACTCTATATGGCGGTTGAGTAGGCTGAGGTTAGCCTCTAACTCTGAGTGGTTAGCACGTTCCTGTTTGATTTCATCTAACAGCTTGTAAGAATCAGTCAAGCTAGATTTTATTTGATTAATATCCTTTACCTTCTTCAATAGACTCACCTCTTAACATTATTATTTTATTATGAATCTATTAAAAGAGTGTATTTAATAGGAGTAATTGTACGAATGACACAGGTTATAGTGTCATAAATATTGTTATTGAACGATTTACTGAGAGGACGTGAAGTTGAATGTCAGATCTCTTGATGCAACTTAATGAAAAACTTCAACAGCTAGATCAAGAGAACCAAAAATTTATTAATCGAATTCAAGAATCATTAAATCAATTCCCTCGAACTCCCATCAGTTATTTTTCTTATTCATTAAATGTCTCCAACGCTCTAGATGAAAATAATATTATCATTGCAAATTATACACTTTTCAATATAACCACTCATGAGATTCACCAGCCATTTATTTGTTTAAAACTTCCCGAAGATCCTTTTTTTCATATGACAGGAAAAATCATTAGTCCAGATATGAAACGAAAAGGACAACCTGGAGCGTGGGAGCGGTTTACACAATCAGACCGCTCACAAGATTATTGGTTAAAGCCAGTTGATAAAGATGTATTATTTCCCGGTGAAAAATTATCGTTTTCTAATTTTCAACTAACGTATGCTGCTGAACAAAATTATAACGCTAATGTGCAAGGTTTTTTCTATGGTGAAGGTTATCATGAAGGCGTTCCGGCAATAAATTCGATTAGCATTAGTGGGAAGGTGAGGGGGGATTCAGTTGAGTCGTGATGTCTATTTAAAAAAGTTAATTTACCAGACGCTTGACGATCAGCTTGATAAGATGAAGAAGAATCGTAAGGATGAACAAAGTTTTTTATATTTGGAAGGGGAAAGTATTCATCTACTCCTCACCTTATTGTTACTGAATATGGATGCTCCAGTTGAAGAAAGTCAGTTAAAACAAGTCGAAGACAAAGATATTAATCAGATTTTAAATAATTTGGATCAAATGATTGTGAATAAAAGACAGTCCTATAATAAGATATTGCAAGAATTGGGGGTTGAACGGATCTAATCATTCGGGCATATACATAGGTATTCGAATGATGGAAAGTGAGGAAGACCGGTGTCCAGACAAACGCATGATCCCATTATACTGAAGCAGCGTTTAATCCATGTTCAATCCGAATTAAAGAAGTATCAAAACTATGTGAAGCACTATCAAACGACGTATAATTATCAACTCATCGAGCAATTAAAAATAGAAAACCAAGCGTTGAAAGATGAGAAAAAGGCTTTAAAGCAACACTTAGAAGAATTAGAGAAGAAATTGGAGGACTATAAACGTAAATCAGAAGTATCTGCTATTAAAGTTAAAATGTATCAAACGTCGGTTGAGAGTCATGAACAAAAACATCAACAACGTCTATTAGAGTTTGAAGGATTAAAAGAAGAGTATGAAAAACTTCAAAACACATTATCCCTAGCACAATCTAATCAAAGTCAAGCTGAAAAAACAATTAAGTCGCAAGCTTCAGACATTCATCAGCTAACAAAAAAGTATGATCAATATAAGAGTCAAATTAAGCAACTAGATAGTCATAATCAAAAGTTGCATCAGAATAGTCAGGACTTACAACAAACGATAGAAAATCTGAAGGATGAAAAGGGGAAGATAGAGTCGTTATTTAAATCAAGGTTGATTCAACAGTTGGTAAGACTCATTCAAGATTATGGTATGAAATTTGAGAAAGAAGAACTTTCACAAAAAGATTACCTAATTCTTGCTCTAGAAGAGAAATTAGATTACTTATCCCAAGAGCTCGATTTATTAGAGAAGCAATCATAAAAGAGGCTGCACCAAGTAATGGGCAGCCTCTTAATTTTGAATTAATTTAACTGGTCTTTTTCTACTTGTCCATCTTTAAGCACGTATTGAATATTATCGTTATCCGCTAATGAATAAATATCATCTATCGGATTTGATTTCGTAATGACAACGTCTGCGAGTTTTCCTGCTTCAAGTGTTCCGATTTGATCATCCCAACCTAAACACTCAGCGGCAGTCTTCGTCGTAGCGACAATGGAATCCATTGGTGTCATGCCGGAATCAACCATTAAGCCAAGCTCTCTTAAGTTGGTGCCGTGTTTCATGACGCCTGCGTCAGTTCCCATCGCAATTTTTACACCAGCGTTGTAAGCTTTCGTGAAGCTTTCTTTGTGGGCTTCGATAACTTCTTTCGATTTTTCGACTGCTGATTGAGGCATACCTTTCTCATCCGCTGTTTCTAATACGGAAACAGGTGCGAGAAGGGTAGGTACAAGGTATGTGCCGTTTTCAAGCATGAGTTCGATCGCTTCATCATCTAGGAAAATACCATGTTCGATTGAGTGAATACCTGCGCGAACTGCGTTTTTAATTCCTTCTGACCCTTGCGCGTGAGCCATCACTTTAACGCCTTTACGGAAACGACCTTCTTCAACAATCGCTTCAAGTTCTTCTTGGGTAAACTGAGTGAATTCAGGATGGTCTGTTGGGCTTAAAACACCACCTGTTGCATGAACTTTAATCACTTCAGCGCCGGCGCGAAGCATTTCTCTCGTTTTCTTTCTCACTTCAGCGACACCGTCACAACGGCCGTCTGGCATACCTCGATGACCAGAAGGGAGAAGGTCTAGCGTATCACCGTTTAATTGAGTACCATCACCATGACCGCCTGTGATCGTTAAAGCGTTGATACTAATTTGAAGGCGTGGACCTTTAACTAAGCCGTTTTCGACAGCCTTTTTAACGCCTAAATCCGTTCCAAGTGCATCACGGACTGTTGTTACACCAGCATTTAATGTGTTTTCAAGATACTTTTGCGCTTGGAAGTACATATATGAAAAAGGCGTTGTTAAACGTTCAGCCAAAGGTGTGTATTCCATCATCATATGAACGTGCGTATCAATTAATCCTGGTAGAACAGTTCCGCCTTGAGCATCAACCACCTGTTCATCACCTGATGCTTGATATTGTGATTCCTCACCAACATAGACGATATGTTTGTCTCCTACTACAACCACATATCCTTTCTTGGGTTCGCCACCATTTCCATCTACCACTAAACCATTTTTAATTAATGTTTTACTCATTTAAAAAAACCTCCTATAACGTTTGTATTAATATCCCTGCGATCACAACGGATGCAACAGTTACGGTTGTAAAACCGCCGATCAGCATAGGTGTTAATAGCTCATCGAAAATCATTTTTTCTTCCTTTTCATTTCGTGCAGCACTTCTACTTACTTCTTCACAGAGGATGTAATCTCCTGGGAAACCGAATAAAGCTGTTAGGGCAACTGGCATTCCTTTGAATGGATCCCACTTAACAAGTTTAGACCCAACATAGCCACCAAGTGCGATACCGGACGTACCTAGAAGTAAGATCGTTAAAATGGCTGGTAGGTTATCTAATACTTGCTGTGGAGATACATCAGCCATCGTGCCAATGACGACGAAAATAATACCAATCATCGTTAATGTGAATGAATTAGCTTTATTTAAGGATTCATTTTCAAGGAAACCTACTTTAACAGATAAAATTCCGAGACCTAAGCACCATAGACTATAATGGATGCCTGTTAACTCCCCAAGGCCAACACCAACGGCACCGACGACGAACACTAAAAATAACTTGATTGTCGTACTCGCACGAAGAGGCCCTTGTTTACTTTCGTTTTCGGAGTTTAAACTGTCACCTTTCATTGGAACAAAAGTACCTTCATCGATCCCTTTAATAATCTTTTTGGAGTAACGTCGCATGAAGTTTAGCGCTAAAGGCATTCCCAAAACACCTTGGAAAGCGACGATTAACGCGGGGATCACGACGATGGCTGATAGGCCAATTTCAGTTAATTTCTCCTGGGTGATTAAAAGCGCCACAACACCGCCACTAATTGGTCCAATACCTGCGATGGCTGTTTCATAGTTAAACACCACCGTAACTACCGATATTACAATAATTCCAGAAACCGTAATGCCACTCAGTGCGATGATGACAGCTTTATATTGCTGTCTTAATACTTTTAACGGGATTAATGTCCCCATATGAACAATGGCTGGACCAATTAAGATCGATCCTAGTACAGCGAATTGTGAGCGGTCCATGATGTCTTCTGGGAATATGCCAGTCCACGACAGGATTAGGAAGCTCACCATAGCTGTTAATAACATTGGGACTCTTGCTCTTGTCACGATTGATACCCACTCGCCAAAAGCAATGAGCGCGAAAATCAATACTGTTGCGATTAATGGATGGTTGAATAATTCTGTCATTCCTAATCCTCCTAAATAAATTTAATCATAAATATAACACCGCTCTGAAAGGCTGTCCAGAGGAGATTTCTGACTATTTTTTCTAATTCTAAAATTTTAATTGTTTTGTGAAAGCGATTTAAACATGATGAAATTAAACGCGTAACCGATTACATAAAAAGCCTGTTAAACCGCTTTCAATTCAGGGATTTTTTTTGAATTTGGATACAAAGTATAAATGAAGGAGTCTGAGAGAAATTAATAAGAACTACAAGAAAAAGGAGAAAAAGTATGGCTATAGATGAAATACAACCAAAAGAGGTAGAGCAGCAATTAGGACAGAACAAAAAGTTAAGCATCATTGACGTACGTGAAGATGATGAAGTGGCACAAGGTAAGATTCCAGGAGCTAAGCACATTCCACTAGGCGAACTACAAGATCGTCTAGATGAAATTAATAAAGATAAAGAGCACGTAATGGTATGCCGATCCGGAGGTAGAAGTGGTAAAGCGACCGATTATTTAGCCAGTAAAGGTTACAACGTGAAAAATATGCCTGGTGGAATGTTGGAATGGGAAGGAAAAGTTGACCGATAGGAGGTTGAAACAAATGGAAGTTAATGTAAATCATGTATTAGATGCTAAAGGCCTTGCTTGTCCAATGCCAATTGTGAAAACGAAAAAAGAAATTGACCAAATAGAACCTGGACAAGTCATAGAAATTCAGGCTACGGATCAAGGTTCGACCGCAGACCTTAAAGCCTGGGCTGAAAATACCGGACATCAGTATTTAGGGACTAAAGAGGAAGGTGATGTATTAAAGCACTATGTTCGTAAATCCAGTGAAGAAGATACTACCGAAACGAAGCATCAGGATGTGTTGGAATTAGAGAACTTAAAGGATAGATTAGAAGGTGACGAACAGATTACGATTCTTGATGTACGTGAACCTGCTGAGTATGCATTTGGACACATTCCAGGGTCCATCAATATTCCGTTGGGGGAGCTTGAAGATCGAAGTGAAGAGCTAAATCAAGATGATGATATTCATGTGATTTGCCGAACAGGTAACAGGAGTGATTTGGCAGCTCAAAAACTTTCCGGAAAAGGGTTCTCGAGTGTGAAGAATGTCGTTCCTGGTATGAAAGATTGGGACGGGCCAGTTAATCAAAATCATTAAAAAGAAGATGTATTAAGTATGAAAGTAGCCATTATTGCTGCAAACGGAAACATGTTTGATGCCTATAAAGTTTTTAATATCGCAACGGCCGCAGCTGCGACTGATGCGGAAGTCGGGATCTTTTTTACATTTGAGGGGTTAAATTTAATTCATAAAGATGCACATAAGCAATTGCCTTTGCCATCTGGTAAGGAGCATTTCCAAGAAGGTTTTCAAAAGGCTAATGTGCCACCTGTTGAAGAGCTTTTAGATATGGCTAAAGATATGAATGTTAAGATGATCGGTTGTCAGATGACGATGGATGTGATGAGTTTAGAGCAAGATCAGTTTGTAGAAGGCATTGAAGTAGGGGGGGCAGCGACCTTTTTAAGTTATGCAGAAGACGCAGATGTCACATTAGCATTTTAAGGAGGGATGATTATGGCAGAAGTCAATCACATCTCAGTGAAAGAACTAACTGAGAAAATTTTAAATCATGAAAAATTATTTATATTGGATGTACGAAATACAGGGGAATTTGATGATTGGAAGGTTGAAGGTGAAAATGTTGAGATTCACAATCAGCCATATTTTGATTTAATGGATGGGGTTGAACCAGTTGAGGAAAAACTCCCAAAAGAAGAACCAATCTATGTGATTTGTGCCAAAGGTGGTTCATCACAAATGGTTGCTGAACAAATCGCTGAAGCAGGTTATGACAATGTTTATTCAATAGAAGGTGGTATGAAAGCCTACAGTGAACACTTAGAGCCCATCAAGGTAGGTGAAGTATCAGATGGTGAGATCTACCAATTTGTACGTATTGGTAAAGGCTGTTTATCTTATTTGATTGTCTCAAATGGAGAAGGAGCGATTGTGGATTCAAACCGAATGTCAACACCCTACGAACAATTTGTATCAAAACATCAAGTCGATGTTAAATACGTCATCGATACGCACTTACATGCAGACCATATTTCAGGAGGTAAAAATTTAGCTGAAAAACTAGGTGCCGATTATTATTTACCGCCTAAAGACGCCGAAGGAATTACGTTTGAATTTAATGATATTCAAGAAGATGATGAACTAAATGTCGGAAGCACTAAAATTAAATCTTTTTATTCCCCGGGACATACGATTGGCAGTACCTCTTACATTGTCGATGATCAATACTTATTGACAGGTGATATTCTATTTATTGAATCGATCGGTAGACCTGATTTAGCGGGTAAGGCTGAAGACTGGGTGAGCGATTTGAGAGAAACATTGTATGAACGGTACAAAAAACTTTCACATGACCTCATTGTTTTACCAGCGCATTATATGAGCGTGGATGAAATGAATGACGACGGCACCGTTTCTGAAAATTTGGGTGAGCTGTACAAAGAAAACCACGGCTTAAACATTGAAGATGAACAGGAATTCCGTCACGCTGTAACCGACAATCTACCACCACAACCGAACTCGTACGATGAAATACGTCAAACAAATTTAGGTAAAATGGATCCTGAAGATGAAAAAAGAAGAGAAATGGAAATAGGGCCTAATCGATGTGCCATAAAATAATATATTAAAAAAGTCCACGGAATGTGGGCTTTTTTAATTTGACAAGTTTTAAGAAGCTACAAAAGACTAACTGAAAAAACTTCTAAATTAGAACTCGTCAAAATATAATGAAACAAACTTAGAAAAGGATGGTGTCTATGGCTAATTTAAACGAAGCATCTAAAGTTTATTTAGAGTTGTTTAAAGAAATGCCAGATTTTACATTAATGGAACCTGAAGAGATCAGGAATTTATTTGAAGACATGCCACTTGGTGACTATGAGCCAGAAGAAGTTGCGCATGTTGAAGACCGAACGATAACGGCACGTGACGGTTATAAAATTCCGATACGGGTGTATACCCCTGAAGGTGAAGGGCCTTTCCCTGTATTTATTTATTACCACGGCGGTGGCTGGGTGTTAGGTGATTTAGATTTCGCCGATTCTAGTTGTCGTATTTTAGCTAATGAATTAAATCGTGTGGTCATCTCGGTGGATTACCGATTGGCACCGGAACATAAGTACCCAACGCCACTAGAAGACTGCTACAACGCATTAGAGTGGGTCTACGCCAATCCAATTGAAATAGATGGCGATGTTTCTAACTTAGTAATAGGTGGAGACAGTGCAGGGGGGAATTTAGCGGGTGCTGTTTCGATGCTAAGTAAAGATCGAGAAGGCCCTCCTATTAGTGCACAAGTATTAATTTATCCGGTGACAAATTTGAGCTACGATACGTCTTCCTATGAAGAATTTAAAGAAGGATATGGGTTAGACCGCGACTTGATGAAATGGTTTGGTGAGCATTACGTCAAGGAAGAGAATGATTATTTTAACCCTTATGTAGCGCCTTTAACTTGTCAGGATTTAAGTGGTTTACCGCCTGCGTTTGTTATTGTCGCTGAAAATGATGTGTTACGCGATGAAGGTTTGGCGTACGCCAGAAGGTTAAAAGAAGCTGGTGTAAAAATGGATGCCAAATTAGAACTAGGCGTTATTCACGGATTTTTTACGAACGTCCTATTTTTTGAAAAACAAGTTTATCAGACGGTTAGAAAAATTAATCACTTTTTAGCAGATGTGACACAAAAAGTCGCTGAAAAGTAGTGAGCAGCCTGCAGTTTTATCTGCAGGTTTACTTTTGTATATTTTATAGAAGATGTGGTATAATACGAACAAACGTTCTTATTTCGGAGGGTGCTTAATGGATAACTTATTAAGAAGAGCACTGGACAATAAACAAAAGCTCGAAATGATTTACTTAAGTGAAAAAGGTGAATACTCCCAACGGGTCGTTCGAATTGTTGAGGTTAAAGAACATGTTTTTTTAGCTTTTTGTTATACGAAACGTGCTGTTAGACGATTTAAAAAAGTTCAAGTCTTATCTATTTTACCTTATAAGAAGGGAAAACAAGACTTCGCCTAGAATGAGGACGAAAAGGATGAGATTCGTGAGGGGGATTAGATGAGCTTTGATAATATTACAGACGTTCCAGGTGTGAAGGTTGGGCATCAGCAAGATTTAGATGCGCTGACAGGGTGCACCGTTATTTTAACCGAAGAAGGCGCAACAGCTGGTGTTGATGTAAGAGGATCAGCACCTGGAACGCGTGAAACGGATTTACTTGATCCGATCAATACGGTTGATCAAGTCCATGCCATTTGTTTATCAGGTGGAAGCGCCTTTGGCTTAGATGCGGCAAGTGGTGTTACAAACTATTTGGAGGAAAAAGGCATCGGTCTTGACGTTCATGTTGCAAAAGTTCCAATTGTACCTTCTGCTATTTTGTTTGATTTAGCGATTGGTGATGCCAAAGTCAGACCTAATCAACAAATGGGGTATGAAGCGACACAAAAGGCAGCTAGCGGCATTTTTAAACAAGGAAATGTTGGCGCTGGCGCTGGTGCAACAGTTGGGAAGGTGTTAGGCTTCGAGCATGCGATGAAAAGCGGCTTGGGCAGCGCAGCGGTTGAACTAGATAACGGATTATCAGTAGGTGCCGTAGTTGCTGTTAACGCATTCGGTGACATTCGCGACCCGAAAACAGGCGAAATCATCGCTGGTGCCTTAAAACCCGAAGACGGGAGCATTGTTGATAGCGAATCATTTATTATTAATCAAGCGGAATCCTTTGGCCAAGTTGGTCAAAACACAACAATTGGTGTGATTGCCGTAAATGCAAGTCTATCTAAAGCTGAGGCAAAAAAAGTTTCGCAAATAACTCAAAATGCGATCGGCAGAACTGTTCATCCAGCACATACGATGTTTGACGGCGACACTATTTTTACAGTAGCAACTGGCAAAGAACGATACTCATTAGACGTTATCGGAAGCTTGGCAACACAAGTGATGGAAGAAGCTATTATACGCGCGGTGAAAGAAGCAGAAACGATCCAAAGTATTAAAGCATATGAATAAATAAACTCATCTGCATATTTTTCCCAATAATGAGGCAAGCTAATGATTGGGAAAATGGAGGTGAGATTGGATGGCACGCATAGCAGTAGAGGAAACACTTTCGGATGTCAAACAAGCCCTACAAGAACAAGGCCACGATGTTGTTACATTAGAAGGCGATAACGCAGCAGGTTGTGATTGTAGTTGTGTATCTGGACAAGATCAAAACGTAATGGGAATGAGTGAAGCAACTTCAGATGCTTCCATGATTAATTGCGATGGAATGACCGCTGAAGAAGTCGTACAAGAAGTGAATGAACGATTACAAAATAGGTAATGAATAGGCTGTCCACGAAGGTGTGGACAGCCTAAATTTTTGGGTTTTGATGAAAACCTCGTGAATACCCTTTATAAATCAGACTCTAACATAATCAATTCCATCTGGATGAATGCCAACATCAAAGCGTCCTTTTTCTTTAAGAGTTTCCATATTAATAATCGAAACATCATTCGTTTTATTGTTCGCGACATAAGCTAGATTACCTTCAGGGTTAAAGACAATGCCGCCAGCCCAACGTCCGACAGGAATTCGCTTAATCTCCCAAGGTCGTTTAGTGCCGTTGATCTCCTGTTCGCACAAAATAACAGAAACATCATGAGAGTGTCTGTTGGCAATTAAGGCATATTTACCATCAGATGAGAAGACGAGTCGAACGGGGCAATCCCCCACACCACGTTTATATAGAGTTTCATAAGTCTCAAGATCGATGACAAAAACATTATTCTCCTCTTGATTAGCTACATAAAGGTGTCTGCCATTAGGGTGTACGGCTACCCCTTCTGGACCTTGT
Source organism: Aquisalibacillus elongatus (assembly GCF_003843875.1). GTDB lineage: Bacteria > Bacillota > Bacilli > Bacillales > Alkalibacillaceae > Aquisalibacillus > Aquisalibacillus elongatus. The sequence goes on from NZ_RKRF01000010.1 coordinate 127,526, forward strand.
CCTACTGGAAAATGATTGACCACTTTTTCACTCGCCACATCAATTTCTGTAATATTATGACTCCCGATATTTGGCACATAAACCGTTTTTCTATCTGGCGAAAATGAAATCATATGAGAATGTTTTTGGTATGTAGGGAAAACATTTTCAATTTCATCTGAGTCCGTATTAATTATAAAAATTTTGCTAGAAAAAGTCGATGCCAAATAAAGTTTCTTGCCATCCTTCGTTAGGTCAACACCATGCGGGAACTTAAAGTCTGGATGCTCTATCGTTTTTACGATTTCAAATGTGTTATTGTCCATGACATCGAGTTTGTTACCAAGTGAGCATGCAATGTAAGTCTTTCTACCATCATGTGTCGTAATCACTTCGTGCGGGTTATGCGAAGTCGGAATTGTTTTTATTACCTCATTAGACTCTATATCCACAACTGATAATGTATCTTCGTCCTTGTTTAGCACGATTAAATAATCATTCATCATATTATCCTCCTTTTTTATAATAATTATTTTAACATTTTGACAAAACGAAAACATTAATAAACTAAAGGGTTTATGATATTCTAACGAAGTAGACGGATTTAAAAGGAGATACACTGTATGGATTTTAAAATTTTATATGAAGATAACCATTTGATTTTTGTTGAAAAGCCGGTAAACATCCCGGTTCAAGCTGATCAATCTAAAGATAGAGATTTATTAACAATGATAAAAGAATTTATAAAAGTTCGTGATGAAAAACCTGGAAATGTCTATCTCGGCTTAGTGCACAGGCTTGATCGCCCCGTTGGTGGAGTAATGGTTTTTGCGAAAACTTCCAAAGCCGCATCACGTTTATCAGATCAAATACGGAGAAATGCTTTTGATAAGGAATACTTAACCGTGGTACGAGGACGAACGAAGAAGATGCAGGACTCATTAAAAGATTTTCTTGTAAAAGACAAAAAGGAAAATAAAGTCTACATATCTTCTCATAATAACTCAGAGGCTAAAAAAGCATTGTTAGATTATGAGGTGATGGGAGAGAAGAAGGGGCTTAGCTTACTTCGCATTCAGTTACATACCGGAAGACCGCACCAAATTCGAGTTCAGCTATCATCACGCGGTTTACCGATTTATGGTGATCAAAAATACGGAGAAAAAGTTAACCAACCAGGCCAACAAATTGCTTTATGGTCACACACCTTAGCGTTAGAACACCCTACTAAAAAAGAAGAAGTCCGAGTGGTGTCAAATCCACCGATGGGCTTCCCTTGGCATTTATGGGCAGAGTATTACTCATCATAGACGAAAACTTTTATCGATTGGACAAAGTCATTGACTAAAGGCTCCTCTAAGATCAATGTCAGAAGAACTATGACCGAAATGACGAGAATGAACGTCTCAGAAGTTCCACCTGTTCGGTAAGTGATGAAGTGACTAGGATTAAGAGGCTTTTTCAAAATTGGATAAAGTAATGGTACACCACGGTTTGAGAAAAAGTCTCCCATAATATGACCGATATACCCAATAGATAGCCCGTATGTAAATGGTGATGGGTAGTACAAACAAATAATGCTAATTAAAACCCAGCAAAATAGTGAGTGTGTAAATCCGCGATGTCCAAATAATAGTTGGACAACCCGTGATAATCCAAACGACCTTTTACCGATAAATGAATCTTTTTTATCTAAATCCGGAAGCACACTCCCTAGTGCGGCACCTGCTATGTAACCGGCTGTAAATGGAATGGCGGCGTATTTGGATACGGCTGCTGCGATGGTTAATGATGTTATGATGTGTGTTTTGGCTTCCAACGTTGTCACCTGTCTTGTTGTTTGGTTGAGTATTATTATTTTACCATATTATGCTAAAGGATTGGGTGGGAAATTTGACAATCCTGACCTAAAAGAGCGCATAAACACATTAAAAAGGGCGCATAAAATTCAGTTTTTTGTCCGTTCGACAAATTTCGTAGTGCATAAATCTAAAATAGGGGCGCATAAAATTAAAAGGCTAGCGCATAAATTGAATGTTAGTGTACGAAAAATAAATCTCCGGCGAAATTACGCCGGAGATTTACTATATTATGGTGTCCATTGATCATGGACAATCGCAACTAATTTCCATTCATCTGATTTATTTTTTGCAAATACTAAGTTAAGTGCACCCCAGTTTAAACCATCTGTGGACTCAACAAAGTACTCAACTACCTTTGCATCTGGAAACGTTTCGTCTAAATTATTTGGGATATTACCATTATTTTTATATTTTTCATAACGAACTTGGTCGGCATCTTTATAGTCTTGATCCATAATCCACTCGTTATAATATTCAGCAGGGGTTAACTCAATAGGACGCCCACTACCTGCTTCCTGTCCCCATACATAAGTCGATTCATCGTTAAAAAAGTTCGCGACCTCTTCTGGCTCCATGACAACAGCTTCCTCATCTACATGTAAATAAGGCGAGAAAAGTAACCCTTTTTCTTCATCAACATAACCTGATAGACGGTCCATTGTTTGTGTACTAAGAAGTTCAATGACCTCATCTGCTAAACCCGTCACAATTTCCTCGGTAGATTGAGGTTCTGATTCTGCTTCTTCTTCTGGCTGCACGTCGTCATCGTCATCTGTCATTTGCTGTTCACCGTCTTGATCATCAGCCGCTTGCCAACTATCTTCATTAGCAGAACCTTCGCCCATTTCATCATTCATGTTTTCACCTATAAAAGGCACAGATATTAAAGCTATGATTAACAATGCTGCCGCGCTCGTCAGTGCAACAGCCCATTTATTCATTGTTTTTCGTTTGGTTTCTTGTTGGTCTATTTTTTTCGCTTCCTCCATAATATTTTCATAAATTTCATCTACTTTTTTAGGATCCATTTGATACTCTGGAAACTCCTTTAACTCTTGATCTATATGATGGTTGTGCTCATCACTCAATGTGAAAACCTCCTTGCATGGCCTGCAAAGCTTTTTTGGCCCTTAAATAGGTTGTCTTTACTTTTGACTCTGACCAACCAAGTACACAGGCAGTTTCATATACTGAGAGATCTTTTATGCCTCTTAATACCAGCACATCCCGATAGCTGTCCCTTAGTTTTTCAATCATTTGGTAAAGTTGCTGTTGGGTCTCTTGTTCTTGAAGAAAATCATCGGGTGTCTTAACAGTTGACGGCTCTGGTGACTCCTCAAGCGGTGATGTTCGGTCTAGTCCTCGCCTTTTTAATTTTCTTGATTCATCAATCGCTACATTTCTAGCAATACTAAACAGCCATGTTTTAGGGTTTGACTGGCCATTAAAGTGATCTAGCCCTCTCAGAGCTTTAATAAAAACCTCCTGAACGAGGTCCTCGCAATCTCTTCGTCCAGTGTAATAAACGAGGAAGTTGTATACATCTTGATGATAGTTTTGAAACCAATCGGAAATTATTTCACTTTTTCGCATGCGAATATTCCTCCGAATATCAAATTTCACTTAATTAGACGTTTTGATTTCGTAGAAGTGACAGTAAGTAAACAAAATTTATAAATGTTTTTTTACAATAATCAACATGTATTTATAAAAAGTTTACTCAAATTGAACTAGTTTTATCCAAATAAAGGAACTGTTTCTAGTTTATTAAATATTAGGTTGATAGTTTTAGCTGAATTATAACTAGTTTTGTCTTCTTATTATAACCTTTGTCGAGGTAGAAGGAGAGGGGAGGACTCTCGTGGAATAAGGGTTATGGCAGCCTTCATGGTTGTCATAAAACATATATTATTAGGAGGTAGGAGGATGAGATCTTTTAAGAAAAGATCAAAGAAAATAGGGTTAGTTGCTCTATCCATTTTGTTACTCGCTGGTATGTCATCACCGATTCAAGCGTCGCAAGCTAATTTCACACCTGTAGACGCACCAGCACTTGATGGCAAAATTTCTTCAGAATTGCTGCCACGAGGGGCAAAGATGGACGAGCTTGTGGAGGTCATTGTTGAGTTCGAAGGTGACCCGGTCCTAAAGAAATTTACCGAAGCAAAAGGCAAAGGTAAAAAGTTAGGTAAACAGGCTCAGAAGAATCATGCAAAAGGGCTATCTAACGCTAAGAAAAATGCTGAGCAAGTCATTGCGCAGAATAATGGTCAAGTGATTGATAGTTTTGAAAAAGTCTACAATGGACTTTATGCGCAAGTCGAACGTGGAGCTCTTAATGAACTGTCGGAATTGGCGGAAGTTACGTCGATTCATTCGGTCAAACCAGTAGAGTTACACAACGACACAAGCGTTCCTTATATAGGTGCTCCAGAAGTATGGGAGAAACTTGATGAGGAAGGTCGTGAAGTAACTGGCGAAGGTATTTCAGTAGCGGTCATTGATACTGGAATCGACTATACACATGCCTCGTTTGCCGGTGAAGGTACTGTTGAAGCCTATGAATCTAATGATCCGGATGTTGTTGAGGAAGGCACTTTCCCTACAGCTAAGGTAGTAGGTGGATGGGATTTTGTTGGAACGGACTATGATGCTAGTTCTGATGATCCTGAAATACGCATTCCAAAACCAGACGCTGATCCTTTAGATGAGCATGGACACGGTACACACGTTGGTGCGACCGTCGCTGGTATAGAAGTTGATAGTAAAGTTGGAAAAGGTGTTGCACCAGATGCTGAACTATATGCTTATAAAGTTTTTGGTGAAGGTGGTTCAACAGCAGTCACAGCTCAAGCATTAGAAATGGCGATGGACCCGAATGGTGATGGCGATGTATCAGACCATGTTGATGTCGTGAATATGTCGCTAGGTTCACCATATGGTCATCCAAATGATCCATCAGCAGAAGCAGCAGACTTAGCTGTAGATGCAGGAGTTATTGTTGTAGCATCTGCTGGTAACTCAGGTGATGTGCCGTATATTACGGGTTCACCTGCAGTAGCTGAGAAGGCAATTAGCGTTGCAGCTTCAATAGATGATGGAATAGTTGTTGGTGCGATTGATGTTAATTCGCCTGAGTCAATTGCTGGTCAATTTGAAGCAGTAGAAGGTGCGATTACGACTCCGTTGAGTGAAACTGGAGATATTACGAATAATGTGGTGTATGTTGGAAGAGGTTGTGAGGTTGATGAGTATCTAGATGACCCTACAGGTAAGGTTGCTATGATGGATCGTGGGGAATGTAGCTTTACTGAAAAGTTACAAAGAGCACTTGATCATGGTGCAGTAGCGGGTATTGTAGCGAACAATGGTTCTGGTGACCCAATTGTTATGGGTGGCGATCCAGTAGACATTGCTGGTGTTATGATTCACCAGTCTACAGGAAATAGTATCAAAGATGCTCTTGAAAATGGAGAAGATGTAAGTGTAACACTTTCTCCAGATATTCAAGTGGCTAAACCAGAATTAGCAGACACAATCGCTGACTTTAGTTCAAAAGGACCTGGCCGTGGCGATATCGGTTTTAAGCCAGAAATTTCGGCTCCTGGTTATGCCATTAGCTCAGCAGCTGTTGGATCAGGTGATGGTGCAACTCAAATGAGTGGTACGTCCATGGCAGCACCTCATGTTGCAGGTGTCGCTGCGCTATTAAAACAGCTACGCCCTGATTGGAATTCAGAAGAAATTAAGTCACTTATGATGAATACTTCTACTACCATTGCAGACCTTGAAGGAGATATTTATCCATTATCACGTCAAGGTGCTGGACGCGTACAAGTAGATGTCGCAGCTGAAACAACGAGTGTTGCATACCCACAAGCACTGTCATTAGGATATGTACCGTTAGAAGATGAAACAACACTTCAGAAGAACGAAAAAATTACAATCACAAACAAAGGTAATGATTCAAAAACTTATGATGTATCTTGGGAAGACCGTTATGGCTCTCAATCAGGAGCACTCGATGTTGACTTACCTAATCAATTAACAGTAGAAGCTGGTAAGAAATCAAAATTAAAAGTTGACTTTACAATTGATGCAAATAAGGTTGGTACAGAAGGGTTCCAAGAATTAGATGGTTATGTAGTGTTGGAATCTGATTCTGGAGAAACTTTACGCGTACCTTATCAAGCAGTAGTAGAGAAATTGAGTCGTGTTGATGCCAATTCTAATAATGAATCTATTAAACTTAAAAATAAAGGTGAATTAGATTCGCAAGTTGATTTCTTCACTTTTGGAGATGAAGATGCTGCTGATACAGGTACTCATTATGACCTAAGAGGAGTCGGAGCTCGCTCATTCGACGAAGGTGTTACCGAATTTGTTTTAACAAGTGAAAGTACTTGGGAGTCTCCGACCATGATCGAATATGACATCTATATTGATAACGATATGGATGGTGTAGAAGATGCGATCCTGTTTAATTCTGATTTAGGAACTTTATCTGGAGTCGATCCAACAGGGGACCAAGTCTCTGTGATATATGATCTTGCTAGCGGTACAATGACACCACTATACTACATTGAATTAGGTGGTTCCTATAACGATAATTACACAGCATTACCGGTACTGAATTCATATGCCGGAATTGACGGCGAATTCCAATATCAAGCCGTTGCATTTGATACGTTAACTGAATCCTTTGATGATAATGATGGTGGATGGATTAAACATGATCCGAACAATAAATCATTCGAAATGGATGAGACAACTGTTACAGTACCAGCTTATAGCCATCAAAATGTAAGCGTGTCAGTTGACGATCGCGAGCAAGTGCTAATGATTGAAAATGCGCTTAACCCTTATTCAATTCTAGATGTTAATAGCGCTGGCAAAGGAAAGAATAAAGGCAAAGGTAAAAATTAAAGAAAAAATCAGTCGTGCAGTGCACGGCTGATTTTTTTAGACCTTTTTTGAATAGGTTTAGACCATATTTTCCAGTTTCAGACCAAGATTTTTAATAAATATATACAAATTTTAATTTTTCAGAACTTTTTTCGTTCTTTTCAGTACTTTTCAAGAGTTTTTCCATACTTTTTACGACGACTTAAAAATTGTGATAAAAAGGATATATATTTGTTAGACTGTGATTATAACTTACTTTTAAGGAGATACCATAAATGAAACCATATATCATCATCGGAGCAGGCATCTTAGGAGCGTCTACAGCTTATCACCTATCTAAACAGGGCGTGCCAGTCATACTAATTGATAAACACCATAAGGGTGAAGCGACGCGTTCGGGGGCGGGGATTATTAGCCCGTGGCTGTCGCAGAAGAATAATCAAAAGCTCTATAAGATTATCAGTAGTGGAGCTAAGTACTATCCAGAATTAGTTCGTGAGTTATCAGACCAAGGTATTCACGACACGAGTTATGCTCAGGTAGGATCCATCCATTTACATAAAAGTCAGGATAAACTTGAAAAAATGGTGCAAGATGCTGCAGACCGAAGAGAAGATGCACCAGAAGTTGAAGGGCTTTCTCTTTTAACAGGTCAAGAAGTTAATAATAGTATATCTATTATGGGTGACCGAATGGGAGCGGTCAAAGTTGATGGAGGTGCCCGTGTTAATGGCAGAAAGATGAGGGATGCGCTAATCCAAGCAGCGAAACTGCATGGTACAGAGGTTATTGAAGGTGAAGCTCAGTTCATTTCGGATAATAAAATTTCAGTTAACCAAAAAGAGCTAACCGGTCAAAAGATTATTGTCACAAATGGAGCTTGGGCTGATCATCTATTAAAACAAATAGGAATCTCGTTTCATGTATCATCGCAAAAAACGCAGATTTTACAACTTGAATACCGGGATGATGACCCGTCCAAATGGCCCGCGATCATGCTTCCGAATAACAAGTACATCGTGGGATTTGAGAATCACCAAGTTTTTGTCGGCTCAGCCCATGATGCTAACGATGACTTTGACCCGACAAGTTCAGCAGCTGGGGTTTATGAAATTTTAAAAACGGCTTTTAAATTTGCTCCTGGATTAGAGCAGGCTAAATTTATCGGCTCACAAGTCGGTTTTCGCCCAACCATGCCTGATCAAGAACCATACATAGGCAACCTGCCGAACCATCCAGACATTTTCATTACCAATGGCCTTGGTGCTTCAGGCATTACAAGCGGACCTTATTTAGGAAAAACAATAGCAGAAACCTTATTAAATGGATGAAATTTTAACAGTTATCTAGTATATTAGGGTAGGTAATTTTAATAAAGGAGAATCAGCCAATGTAAGTTAAAATCCCACATTCAGAACAATTTATCTATAGAAGGGATTTTTTAAATGACAATTTCAGAAGAAGTGCAAAAACGACGCACATTTGCGATTATTTCACACCCGGACGCCGGGAAAACGACGTTAACAGAAACCTTACTTTTATTCGGTAATCTTATTAGATCTGCCGGTACTGTAAAAGGTAAAAAGACAGGGAAATTCGCCACATCAGATTGGATGGAAATCGAAAAACAACGCGGGATTTCCGTAACATCCAGTGTCATGAATTTTCCATATAATGGCTTACAAGTTAATATTCTTGATACACCAGGTCACGAAGATTTCAGTGAGGACACATATCGAACGCTCACGGCCGTTGACAGTGTGGTCATGATCATCGATGCGACAAAAGGGATCGAAGCACAGACGAAAAAGCTATTTAAAGTTTGTCGTATGCGTGGAATTCCGATTTTTACATTCATTAATAAACTCGACCGTGAAGGACGCGAGCCGTTTGAATTATTAGAGGAAATTGAAGAAGTTCTCGATATTGAAACGTATCCGATGAACTGGCCAGTTGGTATGGGGAAACGTTTCCAAGGTATTTTCGATCGTAATGGTAATCAATTTGTTAAATATAGCAGCGAAGATAAAGAGACGTTTGTTCCGTATGAAGAACTTGATCAACCTGAATTTGACGACTTGAAAAAAACGGAAGAATATCAAACAGCTTCAGATGAAGTATCGTTATTAGATGAAGCGGGCGATCAGTTTTCAATGGATAAAGTGTTAAAAGGTGAGCTAACTCCTGTTTTCTTTGGTAGTGCGCTTGCGCCATTCGGCGTTCAAACCTTTTTCGATACGTTTATTGAAATGGCTCCACCGCCAGCACCAAGAAAAACAACCGAAAGTGTCGTTCAGCCTGATAACCCGGACTTCTCAGGATTCATTTTCAAAATACAGGCGAATATGAATCCGCAACACCGTGACAGAGTCGCATTCCTAAGGGTTTGCTCAGGAAAATTCGAGCGAAATTTGAGTGTAAAATTAGCACGGACAGGTAAAACGATCAATTTATCGCAATCGCAACAATTTGTTGCATCAGCAAGAGATAATATTGAAGAAGCCTATGCGGGCGACATTATCGGAATTTATGACCCTAACGTTTACCGGATTGGCGATACATTGGTTGAAGGAAAAGAACTGTTTGAGTATGATGAACTGCCACAGTTCCCGCCGGAATTATATAAACGTGTCACAGCCAAAAACGTTATGAAATCAAAACAATTTAAAAAAGGAATTGAACAACTCGTCCAGGAAGGCGCGATTCAACTTTTCAAAAAGTATAAAACAGAGTCCTATATCGTTGGGGCAGTCGGTGACCTTCAATTTGATGTATTTAAATACAGAATGCAAAATGAATACAACTCGGATATATTGTTAGAATCGATTGGAGAACGTGTTCCAAGGTGGATAGGCGATGAAAAAGTGAAGGAGTCACTTTTTGATGAACGTAATATGCTTGTTGAGGATCGTGAAGGCAATCCAGTTGTCTTGTTTAAAAATGAGTTCTCGTTAAACTGGTTTAAAGATCAACACCCTGAAGTTGACCTGATTGACCTTTATGAAGTTAATAAATACGACCAAACATAATCTGCACCTCGGTGCAGATTTTATGTTTTAATAGTGAGAATTTTTTTCCTAGTAAGAGTTTTAGAAAGCGTGTTTATTTTTGTTGGTTGAACATTATATAATGTATGATGTCTTTCTCACTTATAAAATTTAAACTTATTTTTCAGAAAATTTAGGGAGATAATAGAAAGGAGAAAACTCATGAGTAAAGAGAAGAAGCGCAGAAGTTTATTTCAACGTTTTCTCGACTTCATAGAACGCGTCGGCAACAAACTCCCGCATCCGATTACGCTATTTGCGATCTTAGCGGTATTAGTTGTGGCAGTATCCGCCATTGTTTCATTATTTGATGTTGCAGTACAACATCCAGGTAAAGATGAAACCGTTGAAGTCAATAGTTTATTAAGTTCTGATGGAATCCAATATCTCTTTGAGAGCATGGTATCCAACTTTATTGAGTTCGCGCCACTTGGCGTGGTATTAGCGACCATGTTAGGTATTGGAATTGCAGAACGGACAGGCCTGATTAGTGCCGCATTACGCGGATTCGTATTATCCGTACCAAAAGTACTAATCACAGCAGGTCTAGTATTCGCTGGTATTATGTCCAGTGTTGCATCTGATGCTGGTTATGTTGTTTTACCACCACTAGGTGCCGTCATTTTCGCAGGATTAGGTCGTCACCCGTTAGCTGGTCTTGCAGCTGCTTTCGCAGGTGTATCAGCAGGTTTCAGTGCGAACCTATTCTTATCTGCAACAGACGCTATGCTAGGTGAGCTTACGATTGATGCTGCTGCCATGATCAGCCCAGAGTATGCAGACACAATCAATATTGCAATGAACTATTACTTCATCATTGCATCAGTATTCTTACTAACTATTGTCGGGGCATGGATTACTGAAAAAGTCGTTGAACCTCGTCTTGGAGAATATAAAGGTGATTACCGCGAAGACTTAAATGGTCTTGATAGTACTGAGAAGAAAGGTCTAATCTGGGCGGCTGTGTCACTTGTTGTATCATCGATTTTAATTTCATTATTAATTGTGCCAACAAATGCACCATTACGCGGTGATGAAGGTGAAATTATTCAATCACCATTCATGTCATCACTTGTACCAGTGATTATGATCTTATTCTTCGTACCAGGTTATGTATATGGTAAGGTTACGAAAAATATTAAGAACGATAAAGATGTTGCGAAACAGCTAACTGATACGATGGCTTCAATGGGTATGTTCATTGTACTAGCATTCACAGCTGGTCAGTTCGTAGCATACTTCGCTGAGTCTAATATGGGAATGGTTCTAGGTGTTCTAGGTGCAAACTTCCTTGAATTCCTTAACCTTGATAACATGCCATTCTTATTATTAATACTCTTTATTCTAGTATCTGGTTTCATTAACCTATTTATCGGAAGTGCATCAGCTAAGTGGGCAATGTTAGCTCCAATCTTTGTACCGATGATGATGCAATTAGGTTTAGCACCAGAACTTACACAAATGGCGTATCGTATTGCCGATTCGTCTACGAACATCATCACACCATTGATGACTTACTTTGCGATTATTATCGCATTTGCACAGAAGTATGATAAGAACATGGGTATCGGAACATTGATTTCAGTAATGCTTCCATACTCCATCGCATTCTTAGTTTTCTGGACACTATTACTATTCGCATGGATGCTATTAGGCATCGACTTAGGTCCAGGATCATCACTTTTCTATAATAGCTAATGTTTATGAAATCCCAAGGAATAAAAACTTCCTTGGGATTTTTGTTCGCGAGTAGGATTATGTTATTCGCGAGATTGAAGGCTTCGTTCGCGAGAAGAACAGTCATTTTCGCATATAGACATAAAAAAGTCGCTAGGGCATGACCCTAGCGACTTTCATTTTATTGATTTAATTGAATTTCAAAATCTAACTCTTCACCAACATCATCAAAACTTTCTGTATTATAAGGTGCTGAGAACTTCAAACGTACGTGTTCAACATCTTCGGCATTTGAGTTTTCTAATACGTAATAAAAACTGCCACTTGCTTTAGTGTTTGCCATCATATCACCCTCGATATGGTCGCTTAACCACATATCAGGGTCTAATTGTTCACCTGTACTTGTTGCCATAGTTCCTTGTCCAGCATAAAACGTCATATCATCATCTGATGTGTTTTCAACCGTTAGATCTACCTGAACATAATCTAATTCATCTGCTTCCATGAATTCTGCCATATCACCTTCAAGCTCACCAGAAGCAGTAACGACTTGTTCGACCGTTAATACAATTGGGCCTGTTTCAAATGTTTGTTCAGAGTCCGTTTTAGCTTGAAGTGTAAATGTTCCGCCTTCTGTTTCAACAACGTCACCGACTTGTGCGTCCTCAGACGTTTCTTCTGTAGAACCGTCAGTTTCCTCAGTTGAACTCTCGGACTCGCCATTATTCTCGGACTGTTCATCTTGGGTTTGATCATCTGAAGTATTGTCTTGTTCCTCAGTTTCATCGCCACCACAAGCAGCTAAAACTAAAGATGTTGCAAAAAGTATAGCAAGAAGTTTTTTCATGCTGTTTCATCTCCTTTAATATTCAATATTATTTCCATCAAAAATAATAGATTATGTATCCGCTAATTACAATTCATTAACACAGATTTACGGAAGTTCTAAAGTTTGAAATATTAAAAAAGCTGTTGAGTTCAGCTCTCAACAGCTTCTAATAAATGTTTATTCGGTGTGAATTGTGATCCTCATGATCGTTAGATTTCGGTACCGTGAGCTTTAGAATACCTTGATCAAATTTTCCTGAAATGTCCTTCTCATCGATATCACCTATATAAAAGCTTCGATGAAATGAACCGTAGGATCGCTCACGTCGAATAAATTGTTCTTGGTCATTCTTAGATTCAGATGATTCTTCTTTATGCCCTTTTATGGTTAGATAATGGTCTTTGTATTCAACAACGATATCATCTTTTGAATAACCTGGTAATTCTGCGTCGATTTCGTAATGGTCACCTTTGTCTTTTACATCAACTTTCGGGTTTTGTAGCCCAAACTGATTCATAAAAGGTGTTCGATCTTCAAGTTGATCATCAAAAAAGCTTGGAATAAAGTCAAAGAAATCTCGTTTTCTTGGAAATAGATTAGCCATCTAAACCACCTCCAATAATCATGTTTTCATAAATAATTTATCACGCAAAAACGCTTGTTAAACATATATATGCATTATTTTTTGATTTGGCATTTTGGTATGTAACCGCCCCAACAATACAAGCAGGGACAATGCTCCATAAAAAGTAACCCCACTCTTGAGTGATTAAAGATAAGATCAAAAAACATAATGGCACACCTGTAATAACAGCAATTGATAGAATCACTTGATACCTCTTCAAACGTTTCACCTCCCAATGTTTCGGTAGTTGTATGTATGCATTATCGAAATAATGATTCTTCTATATATAAAAACATAACTTTTTTATAATAACTTACCAACATATAATTAGGTTTCAATTAGCTTATAAAGAATCTGGCATGAATTTTGCATAATACTTAGTAAATACACTTATGAAAGGAGTGGAGAGCAAGTGTGTAGTTAAATGGCTATACCATTTTACTACTAGAATGATGTGTTTAATTTTCTGAACAAGTGTCTAAAAATCTATACACAGTGCATTGAAAGGAGAATGAGTTATGGCAAAGTTTAATGGGGTTTTTGTTGCATTGATAACACCTTTTAAAGATAATTATGAGGTGGATTATACCCGTTTGTATGAGTTATGTGACTGGCTAATTGAAAATGGTGTTGATGGGTTAGTTCCTGGTGGTTCTCTTGGTGAGTACGCAACGTTAAAGCATGACGAAAGAGCAAAAGTAGTGGAGACAGTTGTTGAAGCAGCGGGGGGACGTGTTCCAGTAATGGTAGGTTCAGGTGCACCATCTACAGATCAGGTAGTTTACTGGGTAGAACATGCTAAAAAAGTTGGTGCAGAAGGTGTTATGGCACTACCTCCAATTAATTATAATCCTTTAAGGAATGAAGTTATTGAACATTTTAAAGCTATAAATAGCGTTGGTTTACCTATTGTTGCTTATAATAATCCGCACGATTATCCGGTTGATTTAACACCTGATATATTAGCGGAATTGTCACAGTTAGAAAATGTTATAGGAGTTAAAGAGTTTACAGGTGATGTTAGACGTGTTCACGAAATATTAGATAAAACCGAGTTAGAAGTTATGATTGGAGTTGACGATTTAGGATTAGAAGGACCATTACTCGGGGCGACAGGGTGGATTGCAGGAGTTCCAAATGCGTTACCAAAAGAAGGAGTTGAACTATTTAATTTAGCTAGGGAAGGTAGATTGGAAGAAGCAATGGAATTATACAAGCGACTACTCCCTCTTTTTAAATATGATACAAGCCCTCAGTTAGTTCAATCCATTAAATATATGAACGAATTGGCAGGTATGCCAGTTGGTCCAACTAGACCCCCAAGACTACCATTGAGTGATAAACATTATGAAAATGTAAAAATAGCTTTTGAGAACGCAGTTGGCACAGTTAGTAAATAATTATTATATGCGAGGTGGAAAAATGGAGACAAAAAACTGGATTAATGGAGAATGGGTGACGCCTAAAAATGAAAAAGTAGAAGCTTATAATCCAGGTAAGTTAAGTGAAAAGGTAGGAATCGTAAATTTTTCTGATTCTAGTGATGTGAAAAAGGCAGATATTGCTGCAAATTCGGCACATAAAGAATGGAAAAATTTAAATCCTAATGTTAGAGGAAGTTACTTATCTAAATTAGCTGATATCTTTGAAGAGAATCTGGATGAATTGGCAGAACTAGCAAGCCGGGAAATGGGTAAACCTATTGGAGAGATGAAGGGAGAAGTCAATCGTGGTGTAAATCTATTTAGATATTATGCAGCTGAGGGCATGCGTTCTGATGGCAACATTATTCCGTCTTCAGATACTGAAGTTCTTCAGTATTCACAAAGAATTCCTTTAGGTGTTGTTGGGATTATCACACCATGGAACTTCCCAGTAGCTATTCCTATTTGGAAAATGGCTCCAGCGCTCATTTGCGGTAACACAGTGATTTGGAAGCCTGCAGAGAATTCTGTGTTAACAGCGACTAAAATGGCTGAGTTATTTGAAAAAGCAAACCTACCAAAAGGTGTTATTAATTTGTTGATTGGTAGAGGTAGAGATATTGGAAACAAAATATTAGAAGAAGCTAATATTCAATGTGTAAGCTTTACAGGTTCTAAGGAAGTTGGAAAACACGTAGCTGAGGTTTGTGCAAGACGTAATATCAAATACCAGACTGAGAAGGGCGGCAAGAATGCCGCGATAGTGATGAAGGATGCTAATTTAGATAAAGTAGTACCAATTATTCTAAGCGGTGCCTTTAGGTCAGCTGGACAAAAATGCACAGCAACTGAACGTATTATTGTAGAAAAAGAGGTATTTGATTTACTAAAAGCAAAATTAAAGGAAGAAGTCACAAAAATAAAATTAGGCTATCAACTTGAAGGTGACACTTATTTAGGTCCAGTTGTATCAGAAGATCAATATAAAAAAGTGACTTCATTTGTCAATCTTGCTAAAGAAGATGCAGAAGTAGTAGCAGAAGGGAACAATAATGTAAATCTTGAGGGTTATTATGTTAACCCGTTAATTGTAACAGGGTTAGACAAAGACCACTCGCTATTGAAAGATGAAGTTTTTGGACCATTATCTGTAATAGTTCCTGTTAGCGATTATAAAGAAGCTATACAATTGTGTAACGATAGTGAATTTGGTTTGAGTGCCTCCATATTTACGAACGATTTGAATAAAGCGCACGCCTTCTTAAATGAAGTAGAAGTTGGTATGGCCAGAGTCAATCAAGAAACAGCAGGTGTCGAGTATCAGGCACCTTTTGGAGGTTTGAAAAATTCAAGCTCACACACGCGTGAGCAAGGGCAGGCAGCGCTTGATTTTTATTCTGAAATTAAAACTTGTGCTATTAAATATTCCTTATAAAAAAAGCTAGGCTTAACTGCCTAGCTTTTTTTAAATAATGAACGATTCTTGATTATTAGCAAAGTATTCATTCCAATATTTTTGCATCTTTTTTCTCCCATTTTGAATATGTGGGTGAAATTGAATTGGGTTTTCTTCTCTGATAATTCGAACCTGTTTAATGGCCTCCTCTAGTTCAAATTCGAAAGCAGAATTTAATGTGTTATTAACGATTGACAATCCAGCAACAGTACCTTGAGCTGCCGCAACTTTTGCACCCTCAATACCGGTAATGTTACCCGCAACAAATAAACCACTTAATGGCGTTTCCATTCTCTCGTTATGTAATGGAACATAACCACCTAATTCTTCAATCATGTAAAACGGACAACCAGCAATGGCAGCTAGTTCAGCTAGTGGATAAAGACCACCCGATATACATACAAAATCAACTTCAATTGATTTTTCACTTTTTGGTATGATTTGCCCATAGTCGTCAACGTTTGCAATAGTAACTCCTTCTACTTTATCAGTACCATAAATTTGAGTAACAGCTTTCTTCAGTTGAATAGGAATATCCCACATTTTGATTCCTTTATTAGGGTAAAATTTTAATGCTAGTTTATTGATTAATTTATATTTCATTAAATTGCTTCCTATCTTAATTATGGGAGATGGAGACAAATGGGAAACATGTAATAAGGAATTAACTACATTTTTGGGAATAGCATAATCATGGTTCATTGAATTTATTTTTGGTAGTGTCATAGATTCTACACTGATGTTGGCAAGCTTTAACTCTTGGGCAATGGCTGCCGAGAGTACATTTACACCTATAATGATCCCTTTTTCACCTGGTTTCACCCTTTGTACATTTGTCATCACTTGTGCTGCTCCTACTGACATTACGCCCGGGAGAGTCCATCCTGGGACAGGAGCTGGTGATTCCGCAGCTCCAGTTGCTACTAGGAGATTATTAGCTTGTAAGGTTTCCATATTCGTAAAAACATTCCACTCTGTTCCTTGTCGTTCTATATTTATTACAGGTACACTGAGTTTAAGTTGGACTCCAGAGTTGATAGCTTGGTTATATAATTTATCTGATTCTTTTATTCCATTCCACCAGCTGCCATCAGGTTCTTCATATAATTGACCAAGTAATCTGCCACCAGGTTTGTAATATTCATCTATAACAACAACATTCATTCCATGTTTAGCACAAGTGATGGCAGCTGAAAGTCCAGCGGGACCGGCACCAATTATGATAACATCATTTGTCATGTTTCTCCCTCCAATCTTTAACAGGGGTTGGTAGTACATCTTGACTTTTTATGACCATCCCGTCTTCGATTGGTGTTATGCAAGCTCTGACGCCCTGCTGATGATTAACGTTAACTCTACATTCAAAACATTGACCAATATTACAGTACAAACCATGAGGTGTGCCGGTTTCTTCATGGTACCTTAGGGTTCTGATTCCATTAACTAGAAGTGCCGAGGCAATTGTATCACCTTCTATTCCAATATATTCCTCAGAGTTAAAAATAAAAGTTATATTCTTCCCATCTTTATAATCCTCTAATAAAGGGTGGTATTTAATTCGTTGACTCATGTTTCATCACCCCCAAGATCTCCAAAGTGTACAGGTCTTATTGGAGGTTGGTATTTCAAAGTTACTAAACCAAGTTGTTCTTTGTTAGGTAGGTATTGGCGAGGGATAGATTCAACCATATTGCGGCAAGTCCTTCCGCCACAGTAACCCATGCCTGCTCGGGTTCTTAATTTTAGTTCTCTCGCAGAACATTTGTGTTTTTCAGCTGTTTCAATCAATTCTTCATAAGTTACCTCTTCACATCTGCATATAATCATGCTTTTATCAGACAAGAATACTCACCTCAATTAGCCTTTTAGCTAACTGTTATGCAAATTTCATGCCAAACCAGAAGTGTTTTATAATTTGATACCCAATTTCTTGATGCGATTGTACAATGTAGCACGCGTAATACTTAATTGTTCTGCACAAGCTTGTTTATTTCCGTTCGCTTTGTTTAATTCGGATATAATAATGTCTCTTTCATAGTTCTGTAACTGTTCGTTTAGTGAGAGTTGATTATTATGGTTTGTGTTATGGTTAGGTACAGCTTTTGGCTTTGTTGTGCTGTGTTCAAAGGGAAGGTCATCAATACTGACTTCTCCATCTTCTGCAAAAACCACAAGACGCTCAACAACATTCTTTAGTTCACGAATATTTCCCGGCCAGTTATGGTTTAATAATGCTTGCATGACCATTTGAGATACGCCTTTTATTGTTTTGTTATATTTAATAGAGGTTTCATGTAAAAAGTAATGAGTTAATTCGATAATGTCTTCGGGTCTAAGCCTTAAAGGTGGTATCTCAAGACTCACAACATTTAATCTGTAAAATAAATCCTCCCTAAATTCACCTTCATCAACTAATGTTCGTAGATCCCTATTTGTAGCCGCAATAATTCTAAAATCCACTTCAATTTCTTTAGTCCCACCTACACGATAAAACTTTCTCTCTTGAAGTAGTCTTAACATTTTTACTTGCATATCAAGTGGCATTTCCCCAATTTCATCCAGGAATAAAGTACCACCTTTAGCTAATTCGACTTTACCTTTTTTACCTTTTTGATCTGCGCCTGAGAAAGCTCCTTTTTCATACCCGAACATCTCACTCTCAAATAGAGCTTCTGGGATGGCGCCACAGTTAATGGCGACGAAAGGTGAAGAACTCTCTTCTCTTAAATTGTGTATGGCTTTAGCGAATAATTCTTTACCAACTCCACTTTCTCCATGAATCAGAATATTAGTGTTTGTTTTTGCTGCTTTTTTTGATAAGTTTATCGTTTTATTAAGGACAACACTATTACCTCGAATAATCTGAAAGGGGTCCTCTTTTGGTAAATATTTATTAACCTCTTTTTCAAGGTTAAAAACTTTCTCTGATGCATTGTATAATTCATTATACATTTTGATTTGGCTAGTAATATCGGTCTCGGATACAACTGCACCTATAATATCATCATTTAGATGGATTGGGTTGGAGTTAATCATAACAACTAAATTATCTCTAGCTTCGTGTTGGCTATGATAGAGTGAAGTGCCGTTTTCAATTGTTTCTAATACTTGTAGTTTATCTGGTGAGAAAAAATCTGTAATAGGTTTACCTAAAATCTCTTCTTTTTTAATAGAGAATATATTTTCTGCACCTTTTGTCCAAATCATAACATTCTTATCTTTATCGATAACCGTGCAGGATTCATCAATTGTCTCCAAAACTGTATGAAAGTAAGCTTTTATGTGTTGTAGCTCTTCTAGAAGTAGTCCGCTTAGCTTTTTTAAGTTAACAAATCCAGAATTCTTGCTTTCTTCATCCTCAAAATAGACGTTTTCGCCATCTTGTAATTTAGTAATAATTTCATTCAAACTGCTATTATTGTTAGCGTTTACAAAATTAGAGATATTCTCTTTAGGTTCTAAGCAGCTATGAAAATGCCTCTTGGAGTTCATAAATAAATTTGTCATGTGACCAACCCCTTTAGGTATGTAAAAAAATTTATACACTACATAAAATAATTTTTACACAAAGAAATAAATTATTCAATATATTCAGAAATTTAAGGGTGATTTTTTTGGCACGGATATTGCATAATACTTAAGTGAAGAGGGGGGAGAGAAGATGAAAAAAGCCACACATAGTGATGTGCTGGTAATCGGTGGAGGAATTATGGGAGCAGCTATTTCTTATTACGGAACTAAACATGGATTAGATATCACTATAGTTGAAAAAGGTGAAATAGCCAGTGGAACTTCATCAAGGTGTGATGGTAATATCTTGGCTATTGACAAAGATCCTGGATTTGATAGTCAAATGTCACTTAAGAGCCAACAATTAGTTGAACAACTTAACAAAGAGTTAAAAATCCCTTTTGAATATCGAAACCCCGGAAGTATTTTGGTCTGTGAAAATGATTTGGAGATGGAAGCAGCACAAAAGTGGGTAAAGCAACAACAAGAAGCTGGATTAGACTTTAATATGTTGGATCGAGAGGATTTAAGAAATGAATCCAAACACTTTGCTGATGACCTCTATGGTGGTTTGGAATGTAAAACGGATTCAACCGTCAACCCTTATATGTTTACCTTTTCCATGTTTGAAGAAGCCGAAAAACAAGGAGCAAAAATTCATAAGGACACAGAGGTTAAGCACCTTTATAAAGACGCTGATGATCAATTTATTATTGAAACAAATAAAGGCAAATTCACTGCAAATAAAGTTGTAAATGCAGCTGGTGTGTGGTCACCATATATTGGAGAAATGGTAGGGGTTGATATTCCGATAAAACCAAGAAAAGGACAGTTAATAGTAGCTTCTAGACAAGAGGCTGTTGGACTTAGGAAAGTCATGGAATTTGGTTATTTAATCTCAAAATTTGGTGGAGAAAGACAGGTTGATACCTTAACTGAACAATATGGAGTGGCTTTAGTTTTTGAACCTACTGAAAGCCAAAATTTTCTCATTGGTAGTAGTAGAGAATTTTTAGGGTTCGACACAGTCGTCAATCACCAAGTTACTAAACTAATAGCTAAAAGAGCATTACGGTTTTACCCAACAATGGCAGATATGACAGTGATTAGAACATACGCAGGTTTAAGACCTTGGACTGAAGATCATCTCCCTATTATTTCACATGTTGATGAAGTACCAGGGTTCTACATAGCAGCAGGGCATGAAGGAGATGGGATAAGCTTAGCTGCTATTACCGGGAAAGTTATGGAAGAGTTACTCAATGAGAAGCCAACATCCATACCTATTGAACCTCTACGATATGATCGTTTTAAAGAGAGGGTGGAATATACGTGAATTTTAACAAATTATTTACGACAATCGATACACATACAGGTGGTAACCCAACTAGAACTGTCATTCATGGTATGCCACCTGTCCAGGGAAAAACGATGTCTGAAAAGATGCTATATATAAAAGAGAACATGGATTGGGTTAGGAAATTCTTGATGAACGAACCAAGAGGACATGATGTTATGTCAGGAGCAATTCTTCTGGACCCATGTCATCCTGAAGCTGATATCGGAGTTGTTTATATAGAAACTGGAGGATATCTACCTATGTGTGGTCATGACACCATTGGTTGTTGCACGGCACTTATTGAAGCGGGAGTAGTTGATGTGAAGGAACCCTTTACTCATATGAAACTTGATACACCCGCAGGGTTGGTAGACGTGAAAGTAAAAGTAATCGAAGGTAAAGCGAAAGAAGTGTCATTTTCCAATGTACCATCGTTTTTACTTAAAACAATTGAAACAAATGTAGAAGGGATTGGAGACATTACTTGTGAAGTTGCTTATGGTGGAAACTTTTATGGGATTATAGAAGCTGACCAATTAAATCTTGAACTCGAGACTCATAATGCAACACAAATTATAGATACAGCTATACAAATTCGAAACCATATTAATCAAAATTATGAGGTTATTCATCCTGAACATCCTTTTATAAATGGATTAACACACATCGAATTTTCAACTAAACCAAAACATCCTGAGGCAACACTAAAAAATACGGTTGTTGTCCCGCCTGGTGGAATTGATCGTTCGCCTTGTGGAACTGGAACTTCCGCAAAGCTTGCTACACTCTACGAAAAAGGTTTAGTTGGAGAGGACGAAGATTTTATACATGAAAGTATCGTTGGTTCTTTGTTTAAAGCTAAAGTCGAAGAAGAGACAGTTCTTAGTGGTTACAAAGCAGTAACTTCGGAGATAACGGGATCAGCTTGGGTAATGGGGTTTCATAAGTTTTTCTATCAAGAATCAGATCCATTAAAAGAAGGATTTTTACTCATTCCTCCAATGGATGGACACTAAGGAGGTTTTTTATGAATTTGACAAAAATGTACTCAACAATTGATACACATGTAGATGGGGAAGCGTTTAGAATTGTAACTCATTCACCAATCGGTCTTACCAGTACTAACATTGTGGAGAATCAAAATAAATTAAATCAATCATTTACGCAAGTTAAAGAAATATTGCTCAATGAACCAAGGGGACATAGGGGAATGAATGGATGTCTGACATTACCTTCAAACCACAGTGATTTTGGGTTGTTATTTTTCACGCACAATGGTTCCGCAACATTCAAAATTGGAGCTTTAATAGCAACAACAGTTTCGTTAATAGAAACTGGAAATCTCGAAGTCAAACCTAATGGTAAGTATAAAATAGAAACTTACTTAGGGGTCTATCAATTGGAAGTCGAATTTAATAGAGGTACGGTATTAAGGGTTTTAATAGAAAATAAAGATACTGAGAAGTTAGTTCAAGATAATTGGGTTGTAATTGATGGGGGAAGGCGGTACAGGATTTTCTCATTGCCAGAAGAAATTCCTGCAATCGAAATGGATTACTTAACTACACTTAAAAGATGGGGCAAGGATAAAGTTAATGAACTAAATTTAAATCATGAAAAATACGATGGCATTATATTGGTAGAAAACAAGAATCTAGATGAATATAGGACAATGACTTTTGAGAATGATGGACATATCTTAAGGTCCCCTGGAATTGACAGTACGATGGCTTTATTAATTCAAAAAGATCTCTTGAACATTACTAATTACAATATTTTTGGAAACTCTATTTCTGCGAAAAAACAACATAATAGTCTTGAAATTGAATTGAAGAACAAAGTTTTTATAACCAGCGTAAGTGAATTTGTATTAGATGAGGATGATCCATTAAGAAATGGGTTCATTATAAAGTAAGTGTTTTTTCTAAAAATGAAAACGCTTACCAAAAATTAAGGAGAGTGAAATTATGGTCGACGAAAAAAGGTTACCGACGCTTGGAGAGGTAGGTTTTGTCTTAGTAGGTTTCATTGTCATCATGTATTTGTTCATCGTGCAGTTTGAATTACCTATTCAATTAGCTTTACTAACTGTTTGGTTTTTAATTATGATTGTTGGGCTGAGGATAGGGTATACGTATTATCAGATGCAAAATGGTATTATTAAAGGAATTACTGATGGAATGGAAGCTGTATTAGTCCTAATATCAGTAGGTGCTTTAATTGGTACTTGGATAGCCGGAGGAATTGTTCCGAGTATTATTTATTTCGGTTTAACGATTATTGATCCCACAATATTCTTATTCGCAGCATTTGTAATTTGCGCCATCACTTCATTGGCAACTGGTACTTCTTTTGGATCAGCAGGTACAGCTGGTATTGCAATGATGGGGATTGGTGCAAGTTTTGGAATGCCGATTGCTTTAGTCGCAGGTGCTGTTATTTCAGGGTGTTATGTTGGTGATAAACTATCCCCGTTATCAGATACCACAGTAATGACAGCATCTTTATCGAAAGTTAATGTAATTGAGCACATTAAAGGTATGTTGTATGTAAGTGGCCCAGCTTTTGTTATAGCAGGTCTATTGTTCATTGTTATGGGCTTTTTCTATGGAGGAAGTGGAGACCTTTCACAAGCAGAACAAACCATGCAATCCTTGAGTAACTACTTTAATATCGCTTGGTATATGTTAATACCTGCAGCAATTGTTATTGCACTATTAGCGATGAAGAAACCAGCCATTCCAGTTATTCTATTTGGAGCATTGCTTGGCTCTATATGGGCAGGTCTATTTCAAGGATTGGCGCCTTTAGAAGCATTCACTAGTATTTATACAGGAAGTACTATCGAATCTGGTGTAGATTTTATTGATAATTTACTGAATCGTGGTGGAATCACGTTCATGTTAGAAGTTATCGTCCTTATCTTATTTGCTCTTGGTGTAGGTGGCTTAATGGAACAAACAGGCATTTTAAGAGCTATTTGTGTCAAGTTGTTATCTTGGGCAGATAATGCAGGGAAAACAACTTTATCTACTATGCTATCAGGATTCTTTGGTAACTTCTTTGGAGGGGCAGCGTATGTGTCCCTAATAACCGCAAGTAAAATGACTGAAGAAAACTATGACAGACTTAATTTAGATAGAAGACTATTATCAAGAAATACTGAGGCAGGTGGTACAGTCACAACCCCTATGGTACCTTGGTCTGATGGAGGAATATTTATGGCAGCAACTTTAGGTGTCTCAACTTTAACTTACTTGCCATTTTTATGGTTCAACCTACTAGTAGTTTTAATTTCATTAATATACGGATTTTCGAATAAATTTATCTGGTACACTAATGATCATACTGTTGATAATTCGGAGAAGGCTAGTTAAGAATTTATTAAAAGTAGCTACACAAATGTAAGTGTAGCTACTTTTAATTTTCGGAATAATTAGATAATACTCAAATTTTATAATATACTATTAAGAAGGGAGGTTAGTTAAAATAGTGTTAAATCTAGTCGTTGAACAAAAGCAAAAAATAGTAATGACTCAAAACTTAAAACAGGCGATATCACTTTTACAATACTCCACTTATGATTTATATCAATTTATACATGAACAACATCTAGAAAATCCTTTAATTGAAATAGAAGAGACAGAACAATATTTTGGTAACAAACTCTCTACTGTTAATACCAGTAACACAATAGAGGAAATTGTTAGTGATGAAAAAGGCATGCAGGAGATGTTAATAGAACAAATTAATGAATTAAATATGAGTCATAGTATGAAGCATATCTTATATTATTTAGTACATAACTTAGATGAAAATGGGTATTTAGAAGTCGGTAACCATGAATTAAAGCAACTTTTAAAAATTAATGATGATATATTAGTAACAGCTATAAATCACCTCCAAGGTTTAGAACCAGTAGGTGTTGGTTCAAGAGATTTAAGAGAATGTTTATACTTACAAGCTTGCTATTACTTTCCTGATGATTGTTTATTACAAAAGTTAGTTACAAATCACCTTGAAGATTTGGCATCCAGAGACCTACGAAAGATTTCCGACTGTTTGAATTCAGATATATTAGAAATTGAAAACGCTTTTTCTCAAATTCAGGAATTAAATCCTAAACCTTGTAGTCACTTAAACTACATTAATGAGAACTGGATTCCTGATATTGAAGTTAAGTTTGAAAATAATCAACTAATTGTTAAATTGGTTGACGATTATTTGCCCAAAATCTCATTTAGTGAAAAGAATGCAAGGCTATTAAAAACATTAGAAAATCAAAAGGACTATTATCATAGGTCGTATCAAAATTTTAAATGGTTATTAAACAGTATAGAGCAAAGAAGAATGACTCTTTTAAGCATTACTAAAGCTATTATTAGCATTCAAAAAGAGTTTTTTGAGCATGGCATTTCAGCTTTAAATCCTTTGACTATGAAGGAAGTTGCTGATGAAATAGGTGTACACGAATCAACAATTAGTAGAGCTACAAAAAATAAGGTTATAAGAACGCCTGTAGGATTGTTCGATATGCGGGTATTTTTCTCTTCTAAACTAGCCTCTTTAGATGGTGAATTCGTATCACGTGAAAAGGTTAAAGTTCGCATGAGAGAAATCATCAGTGAAGAAAATAAGGAAAAGCCTTACTCAGACCAGAAAATATCCGATATCTTCGCTAAAGAAGGAATTGAGGTTTCGAGAAGAGCAGTTAGTAAATATCGTGAGGAGTTAAATATTCCTTCCTCTAGAAATAGAAAACAGTTTTAATGATCACTTTTACAGTTTTTTTAAAAAAGGAAACCTTTAAGTTTTATGTCGTCTTATTTTAATTATTAACAAAGGTTAATTAATACTAATGATTAATATTGATTTAACATGATCTATTTTAAGCAAGCAATACCAACATGCTCAACCATAAAAAGCTCACCCGACTTTAGCCGGGTGAGCTTTACTTATCTAAACAGATCCATTAATTTTTCCCAAAATCCTTTTGGTTCTTCTTCCTCGGGTTCTTCTTCGTCTTCATCGTCGTGCTTGATGCTTTCTGTTTTAATGACAAATTGGACGGTTTCGACTTTTTCATTTTTTGGTGAGACGAAAGACACGGGTTCGAAATCGGATTTATCGTATTCATTAATCATGTTATCAATTTCGTTCTGCATTTCTTCAGGTAAGTCGCTCGTAGACTCCATCAGTTCGGTTGTACCGTCGTGTAATTCAGCCGCACCATTTTCTAACTCACTTGTTCCGCTTGATAGGTCAGTAATACCGTTGTGAAGGCCATCGTATGAGTTTGAAAGCTCGCTTACGCCGTTGGTATAGTCGACTAATCCTGAATGGAAAGTTTTATACTCAGTTGAAAGCTGGTCGAGGCCTTCTTGTAGTTCATTAAGCGATCCATTAGAATCCATTTCATTTAGGCTCGTATCAAGCTCACTTGCCATCGTCTCAAGGTTTGTTCTCATCTCCTCAAGCGAACCAATGACTTGATCTAATGTTGGGCTAACTTGCTGAAATGCATCGTTAACCTGCGCATAAGTGCCTTTGGCTACTTGAGCAGCTTCGTACGTTTCGACTAGTTTCTGAACTGCTTCTGATTCAGGATTATTTTGAACGACTTCAGCAAGTTCCTCTTCAGACAAGTCACCTTCAGGAATTCCCTGCATTGAGTCATCAAGTGCGTTATAAGCTTCTTCGTAACCATCTTTCAATTCAGTCAAGCCTTCTTCAGTTTCTTCTAAACCAGATGCAATTTGAAGTAATCCTTCTTGTAATTCTCTTAACTCACTAGTATCAAAACTTTCACCTTGATTTAACGACTGACTCATTTCTTCAAGTGCCTGATCGATGGACCCTGAGCCTTCAATTAACTCAGCTGAGCCACCGTCAAGGTCATGTATTCCTGTTTGATAGTCTCCAGAGCCATTTTCTAATTCTGACACACCATCATTTAGATCCGAAATGCCACCTTTTAACTCTTTCAAACCGTCGTTCACTTCAGCTGTCGCATCGGATAATGACTCCATATCTTCAGTCATGTCATCCGAATCTGGAGAATCAACTGACATGGTTGAAGGCATTGCTGTTATTTCAAAACTTTCAAGCTCAAGATTTTTTACATCAGCTTCGATTGTAAAATTACCGTCTTTTTCAGGCATAACAGTAAAAGTCACTTGTTTGTTTTTGCCGGCATTGGCAACGATGCCTTCATCCGTTTCGATGTTTTGATAGATTTCAGAATCTAATGGAACAGAAATTTGTAATAAATAATTGTTATAAAAAATGGTGTCAGCTTCATCATTTTGTGTCGTATCAATATCAATTTGAAGCTTTCCATCATTTCCGAGCAGCTCATCAGCTGAGAGTGACTCACCATTAAGCGAGTAATTGATATCAATATCCCAAGGTAGTGGTTTACCATTTAAATCACCTTGATAGAAAAATTGCTCGTCTTTTGCTGTGAATTCTACTTGTTGCTCGTTTTGAGTAATCTCAGTTAAATCTGTTAAATTTTTGACCGTCGTATACTCTCCGTAATCCGTTATTTTACCTGGCTCTTCAATATTAAAATTATTGACAATGTACATGCCATCTTGTTCACCAGTTGCCTGAAGCGTGGCGTAAACAACTTCATGTTTTTCTGAATAAATGCCTTCGCCACTAGGCGAATCTTCTTCATTCGATGTATCAGAAGTAGCTGATACAAGAAAAGTCGGGATGACAAGTAAACATGACATCAAGATTAACAAAATTCGTTTCATGCTCATTCCCCTTTGTAAAATTTCGTGTTTAACGTCGTTTTTTCAATTATTTTATCCGACACAAGTAACATGGCAGGAAGGAAGAAGACGACTAAAATAAATGCCAACAGGGCACCTCTTCCTAATAGCATACCAATTGATGAGACAATTGGATTCGTTGACGTCCAACCAAGAATAAACCCAACACTTGATAAAATCGAAGCAGATATAAAGATCGCAAATGTTTTATCATCAATGGTCTTCTTAATCGCTTTTAATGCCGGCATGCGCTGACGGACTTTTGTATAATATTCGGTAAATAATATCCCGTAGTCTACCGTTGCGGCTAGCTGTACCGTACTAATGATTAAATATCCGACGTAAACGAGCGGAGTATCGGTAAAGTATGGGACTGACAAGTTAAACCAGACCGCTGATTGTATCGTAAGCAGTAAGACAATTGGTATAGTGATCGATTTAAAGGTAATCAGTAAGACTATAGCAATCGTTATAACGGTAAGTAAGTTAACAACCGTATTATCTGCTTCAACCGTGTGTTTAATGTCATATAACGTAACACTTTCACCAAGCAAGTGAACGTCATCATAGTATGATTCAGCTATATCCTCAACGTCTTCAATTAATGAAAAGGCACGGTCGCCCTCATTATCAGTTTTCGTATGGAGGGTGATCCGAGCATAATCATCGGAATAAAATTGCTCGGTCATCGATTCATCTAAATAATCTGATGGAATCCCCGAGCTAACCGTATTAACATACGAAACTGTGCTTGAGACGTTAGGTAAACTTTCTAACTCTTGGATGAGTTCTTCTTCTTTTGCGACATCGCCATTTGGAACTAATAGAACCATTGGCGTATTTTGGCCGAACTCATCTTCAATCGCAGCTTCATCCATACCTAAGCGCGTATTATCGGGCGCTTCACCCATGCCATAAATAAATGATGTTTCACTTTGTGCTAAAAATGCTGGCACAATGAACAGTATGACAAGTATTAAACTAGGCACTCGGAATTTCATTACGCGGCGTCCAACGCGTTTAAAATCAGGAACAATGGGTCTATGTTGCGTTTTATCAATCCATTTATAGAACATTAACGTTAGCGCTGGTAAGAAAATAACAACGCTAATATAACTGAATAAAATCCCTTTAACTAAGTTAACCCCTAAATCGGCACCGATGCCAAAATCCATAAACGTTAACGCCATAAAGCCAAAGAATGTTGTGCTCGCACTAGCCGTAATCGCAGGGAAGGACTGCTTCATCGCTTTATGCATTGCTTCCTTAGGATCAGCAATTTCCTTCCGATAGCTTGAGAAACTATGCAGTAAGAATATGGCGTAGTCGAGCGAAACGGCGAGTTGTAAAATCGGAGCAACCGATTGAGTCACAAACGAAATTTCTCCGATAAAGATATTCGTCCCCATATTAATAATGACTGAAACACCGATCGCCGTTAGGAAAAAGACAGGTTCCATCCAGGAATGAGTCGAGATAATTAAAATAATGATAATAATTGGTATGAGGAGTGCTGCCGCATTGATCGTTTCACTCCCAGTCATTTTTTGAGAATTGGCAGTATCAACAGCATCTCCCGCTAACGCACCATCTTCACCAATTAAATCGTAAATTTCCTCCGTAACCTCGACTTCATCACCCTCTTGAACGTGAATCGAGTATAACGCGAAGTCATCTTGATAATAAGATTCGATAGTATCTTCATTTGCAACTTCTAAAGGTGTTTTAATATCAATGGCATCATCAAGCCACATAACGTTTGAAACACCATCGATTGCTTCTAATTTCTCCTTATATGATAGAGCCTCAGTAATAGATACATCACGAACCATAACACGAGCATTGGTAATGGGTTCGTCAAATTCTTCTTCCATTAGGTCTGTAGCTTCCATCGAAGGCGAATCATCTGACAAATAATCCACCATATTATAGTTGACCGAAACGCCAAATTGGGCAATGGCGCTAACTAAGGCTATTATGATAAATCCTATAACAATAAATTTCCGATTATTTATGATTCGTGTTGATAGATCAATAAGGCTTCATCCTCTCTTGCATATAACCTAAATCCACTTTATTATTATATGGACACCGTGTTGGATATTCAACAAACAGTTTACGATTGAGTGTCAGTTTCTCAACATATACCGAAAATGTGTTGGATTGATACAAAATTGTCAAAAAAGGAGTCGATTCAAATGAGTCAAAAACTAGATCGACGAAAAAAATATACCCGGAGAGTTTTAAAGGAAAGTTTAATCTCCTTACTTAGTGAAAAATCAATCTCTTCGATAACGGTCAAAGAGCTTTGTGAAAAAGCAGATATAAACCGTTCTACATTTTATACACACTACTCGGACCATTATGACTTATTAGAGCAAATAGAAGAGGAGATTGCACAAGACCTCCGAGCATATTTGAGCAGTTATCAGTTTACGATTGAAGAAGAATCTAAACTAATGACACAAAAATTACTCGAGTACATTATTGAAAATAAGCATACATTTCAAACCTTATTAAATCAAAACGTCGATCCAACTTTTGAAAAACGGATGATGAATATTGCTCAACAATTTTTAATGAATAATTGGATGCCTATAAATAAAGGAGACGAATCCTATAACCGTTATCTCAGTACGTTTATTGTGAGTGGTGCAATTAATGTCATTAAAGATTGGATTAATCAAGATATGAATCAGTCACCGAAGGAGATGTCAGAGATGATCAGTCAGTTTACGAATAATGGATTGAGCATAATGGGAGAAAATAGATAATAGACCTAATCTATATGTTTTAAACGAATATCATTGCACAAACTATGGCCAAAAAGTAGAGGATGGTTATAGGTGGAACTAGATCAACTTATATTAAGACTTTTTCTAGCATTTTTTATTTTATTGGTTTTGGCAAGATTAATGGGAAAGAAGGAAATCAGTCAATTAACGTTTTTTAATTTTGTCTCAGCTATCTCAATTGGTGCAATAGCAGCAAGCTTTGCCATCGACTCTAGTTTAAGTATCCGTAATGGTATTATCGCTTTATTATCCTGGACAGTTTTTACATTGCTCATGGGATATATTGATATTAAGTTTAAAAAGGTTCGTAAATATTCGACGGGAGAACCCATAATAGTGATTAAGGAAGGGAAAATAATGGAAGAATCCTTGCAACATTCCCGGTTGGATATGGATTCATTAAAAGCTTTATTAAGGAAGAAAAATGTATTCAATTTAACGGATGTTAAATATGCAATTTTTGAAACAAGCGGAGAATTATCTGTAATGAAATATAGTGATAGCCCTAATCAGACGGTCTACCCAACTGCTACGGAAGTCGTGTCCGATGGTGTCATTAATTATAAAAATTTATCCAGGTTAGATTTAGATGAAAAATGGGTGAAGGAAAAATTAAACCAAAATGGAATTCAATCTCTGGATGAAGTTTTTTACGCAGAAGTCCAGCCTGATGGTAGTCTTTATATCGATCAAAAAGATGATGATGTGAAACATTAATTCATTTATCAAAATTATAATCAAAAGAAAATCTTATTAAATTTTGTTAGAATGAATTTAAAGATGTTTTAACATGGGGGATTAAATATAGTGGTGATTGATATCTTATGGATTTTAGTTGTTATAATAATTATCATTTGGATGATTTATCTAGATAAACGAAGACAGAAAAAGAATAAAAAGTATATTTATACACCCTACCGAGATAAAACAGAACATGAGAAGAACGTTGAAAAAGCTTTTACTAAAGCAAAATCTAATAGGCCATTTAGATAATGAATAGGGGAGCCCTATTCATTTTTTTAATTCTCCCATAACCTGTTGAGGTCATGACCCTCATTGGAAATTGTGAGTTGATAAACGTCTGGACGAGTCAAACCTTGCCATTCGTTAAACCCAAATGCATCTTCATAATACTTTAAAAGTAATGACATAATCCCACCGTGCGTAACTATTGCCACGTTTTGGTGTTCACTGTCTAAGATTTCGTTGATTACATTGATAATACGGCCTTGGGCTTCGTTGCTCGATTCCCCACCTTCATATTTTAAATCCATTTGATTGAATGTTGTCCGGAGTTTTTCAAGCCAATCTGAAAAATGCTCATTACTTAACACACGCTCAGACAAGCGTTCATCAATTTCCAAACTCATTTTTTCTTTTATGATATAAGGTCTAATCGTTTGAACCGCCCTTAGAAAAGGGCTTGAGATCACATGGTCTAGCTCAAATTCACTTAGAAAATGAGACAACTCATCAGCTTGCTTAAACCCTTTGTTTGTCAGTGGAGCTTCTGGATGTTGGCCTTCTGCCTGACAGTGTCTGATGATATAAATGTTTTTCTGCATAGTTCCCCTCCTGTTACTTCACAATCTGTACTTTTTTGATGGATCTTTC
Source organism: Aquisalibacillus elongatus (assembly GCF_003843875.1). Taxonomy (GTDB): domain Bacteria; phylum Bacillota; class Bacilli; order Bacillales; family Alkalibacillaceae; genus Aquisalibacillus; species Aquisalibacillus elongatus. The sequence continues at coordinate 159,370 of NZ_RKRF01000010.1, forward strand.
GTCGATTTCTAATATTTTAAAGGATAAGTTGTGTCGTTCAATGACGTCGTTTTCATCTGGAAAGTCGTTGATTTCTTTAAGTAAAAATCCAGATAAGACATCTTCTTCTTCTGGAATTTCCGTATTGAAAACAGCATTTAAGCGCCTTAACGGTATTTTACCGTCACAAATGATTTCAGTATCGGTAATTTTCTCAATCATCGAATCATTTTCAGCATCGATTTCATCCTCAATCTCCAATCCAATCATGGCTTCAATGATATCTTCATGGGTCACAATGCCTTCAGTACCACCATATTCGTCCAGCACAATCGCGATATGTTTATTATGTTTTGTCATCTCCCGAAACACATGTTCAATGGACTGAAACTCATAAACAATTAACGGATCCATATCACTAGTCGATTGAAGCGATTTTTCAGGTTGAGTCGACCATTGAATGAAAAATTTTGAATGAAAAACTCCAATGATATGATCAATGTCCCCGTCAGTAATCGGGTACCTCGTGTAAGGATTTTGAATGATCACATCTCGAACTTCTTCAAAAGTCGACTCCGCGTCTAGTGAAACAATTTCAATTCGAGGTGTTTGAAGCACATCTTTGACATTTAAATTTTGAAAGTCGAGAACGCCTTTAATTCTGAAGGACTCTTCATCATGAAAGGTGCCTTCTGAATCTGCAATATCAATCATCGCTTTAAATTCCTCTTTGGAAAAGGAATACTGTGTTTTTTCGCCTTTAGATAACCTTCTCGTGATTGAATCAGTCATCCAATTTAAGACGATGGTAATCGGTTTAAAAATGGTGACCACTGCCCGAATCACCGGATAAACGATATACGAAATTCGGTCCGGAAATGCTGCTGCCACTGATTTAGGGATCACTTCAGCAACGATGATAATCGTGATCGTTAAGATAGCCGTCGCCGTTGCCACATCGAACCCATATTGGATTGCCATTGTCGTCACAAGCGTTGGGAGGACAATGTTTGATATGTTATTACCAATTAATATGGAAGTAATGAATTCATTTGGTTTTTGTACGAGATTTAATAACTTCTCTGATTTTTTGTCTCCATTTTTTGCCTTCGATTGTAATTTCATATGATTGGTAGCTGTTAAAGCTGTTTCGCTTCCAGAGAAAAAGAAAGAAACGAAAATCAGCGCAATTATGGCGAATATCAAAATAGGTCCTCCTTATGTACGAACTAATAGTATTATAATACCCAGTTAGAGGTAAAGGCTAACAATGCTTCTATGAATTTCTAGATCGTCGCCAACGACATAAAGATGAAAAAACATAAGCCATAATATATAACGAGAATCCTAATAATACATATCCCGTTGAAGTAAAAAGGCTAATTGTCCCATCATAAATACTACAGTAATGACAATCCCATATCAATGTACTCGTTATTTGATATAGAATATCAAACCCCAACACTAAACTGATAATAGCTAGCCATTTATGTTTTAAACTTAAGAGCGCTATAAGTGGTAATAACCAAGCGATCACTTGAAATCCATTCAAACATCTTATAACCCCATTTCCCTAGTAAATATAGTATAAGTGTATATAAAGTTTTCAGAAAATGGAAGCATATCTTGGTAGATAAATGAACTTTAAGAGTAGTTCGAAAGTGAATCACAATTCATGATGTGTTCAATAAAAAGTTCAATATATCTAGATATTGTACAACTTGTTTGGTGTCTTAAATTTCTCTATCCGCATAAACTGTATTAATCAAAGTCCATTTCATATGTAGAATGGTTGGGAGTATTTTACTTCTTAATTTTTAAAGGATCTTGAGAGGAGGACACCATGGATATTTTAAAGAGAATTTCTGAACATCGTGCCCATGAGGAGAGCCTTCGTTGGGAAGGAACTTTTGCAGATTACTTAAAAATTGTAGAAGAGAATCCTCATGTAGCTGGAACGGCTCACTCACGAGTTTACAATATGATAAAAAGTGCAGGAGTTGAAAAAGCCGAGGATGGAACTTCGGAATATCTATTCTTTAGTCAAGAATTATACGGATTAGATCGCGCTATTGAAAAATTAGTGGAAGAGTATTTCCATTCAGCAGCTAAACGTCTTGATGTTAGAAAACGAATTTTATTACTAATGGGTCCTGTTAGTGGTGGAAAATCCACGATTGTTACGATGTTGAAAGAAGGTTTAGAGCGTTATTCCAGAACTGATGAAGGGGCAATCTATGGTATTAAAGGGTGCCCAATGCATGAAGAACCATTACATCTTATCCCACAAAAATTACGGGAGGATTTTGAAAAAGAATATAACATTAAAATTGAAGGAAACCTGTGCCCTTCCTGTCAGTTGATGTTAGAAAAGAAGTACGATGGCAAAGTAGAGGATGTTGAAGTTGAACGTATATTCTTATCTGAAGACAAACGTGTCGGAATCGGGACGTTTAGCCCATCTGATCCGAAATCACAAGATATTGCAGATCTGACGGGAAGTATTGATTTTGCAACGATTGCTGAATATGGATCGGAGTCTGACCCTCGAGCATATCGATTTGACGGTGAATTAAACAAAGCGAATCGAGGCTTGATGGAATTTCAAGAAATGCTTAAGTGCGATGAGAAATTCTTATGGAACTTACTTTCACTAACACAGGAAGGAAATTTTAAGGCCGGTCGTTTTGCCCTTATTTCAGCAGATGAACTCATTGTCGCTCATACAAATGAATCGGAGTACCGTTCATTTATTAGCAACAAAAAGAATGAAGCACTTCAATCTCGAATGATTGTTATGCCAGTTCCTTACAACCTATCTGTATCAAAAGAGGAACAAATATATCAGAAATTGATTAAACAAAGTGACATCGGCCATTTGCATATTGCTCCACACGCTTTAAGAAGCGCAGCCATTTTCTCCATACTCACTCGTTTAAAAGAATCCAAAAAGCAAAGTGTTGACTTAATGAAGAAACTAAAGCTCTATGATGGAAAAACAGTTGAAGGCTTTAATTTAGCAGATGTTGAAGAATTGCATCATGAGTTTTCAGATGAAGGCATGTCAGGAATCGACCCTCGGTATGTCATTAACCGTATTTCTAGTGCTCTAATCAATACTGATCGAAATTATATTAATGCATTAGATGTTTTACGGTCGTTAAAAGATGGCTTAGATTCTCATCCATCTATTACGAATGACACGAAGGATAAATACCTCAATTTTATTTCAATCGCTCGTAAAGAATATGATGAGTTGGCCAAGAAAGAAGTACAGAAGGCGTTTGTTTATTCGTACGACGAGTCCGCTAAAACACTGTTAGATAACTATCTTGATAACGTTGAGGCGTATTGTAATGAACAGAATATTAAAGACCCTCTTACTGGGGAAGAAATCGAACCTGATGAAAAATTAATGCGATCGATTGAAGAACAAATTGGTGTATCTGAAAATGCTAAGAAAGGTTTTAGAGAAGAACTATTAATCAGAATATCGGCTTATGCTAGGAAAGGAAAACGTTTTGATTATAACTCACATGAACGACTGCGTGAGGCAATACAGAAAAAACTGTTTGCTGATTTAAAAGATGTAGTTAAAATCACCACATCAACTAAAACACCAGACGAAGATCAGTTGAAAAAGATTAATGAAGTTATCAATCGATTGGTAGAAGAACATGACTATACCGCGGCATCAGCTAATGACTTATTGAGATATGTTGGTAGTTTGTTAAATCGATAGAATAGGAGGGATTTTTTTGAAACATCGACCGAGTTTCATATTATCCCAAGAAGATTGGTCCCTCCATCGCAAAGGTTATGAAGATCAAACGAGACACCAAGAAAAAGTTAGAGAAGCAATTAAAGACAACTTGCCTGATTTAGTGACGGAAGAAAGTATTATCATGTCAAATGGAAGCGACGTTATTAAGATTCCAATACGTTCATTAGATGAATATAAATTTAAATTTAATAATGACAAAAAACAACACGCTGGGCAAGGGGATGGTGACAGTCAAGTAGGAGATGTCGTTGCTCGTGATGGCAAACCTGAAAAAGGTAAAGGAAAGGACCAAGAAGCAGGGGACCAACCTGGGGAAGATTATTATGAAGAGGCAGTTGAATTTGAACAATTAGAGAAGTTGTTATTTTCAGAGCTAGAATTACCCCATTTAAAGCAAAAAGAACGAGATCAAATCAAGGTTAAAGATATTCGTTTTAATGATATTCGGAAAAAAGGTTTAATGGGTAATGTGGATAAAAAACGAACACTATTAGAATCGATTCGACGTAACGCATTAGAAAATAATGAGAAACTATTAGATATTTCTATTGATGATTTACGATTTAAAACTTGGGAAGAAGTCGTTCAACCTCATTCAAATGCTGTTGTGATGGCGATGTTAGATACATCAGCATCTATGGGCTATTTTGAGAAATATATCGCGAGAAGTTTCTTTTTTTGGATGGTTCGGTTTTTGCGCACGAAATATGAAAACGTAGATATTGTATTTATCGCACACCATACAAGGGCCAAAGAAGTTACCGAAGAAGAATTTTTCTCGAAAGGAGAAAGTGGAGGGACGATTTGTTCATCTGCCTATTTAAAAGCCCTTGAAATTATTGAAGAACGATATTCCCCTGAACGATACAACATTTATCCATTTCATTTTTCTGACGGTGATAATTTATCTTCTGATAACAAGCAGTGTCTAGAGTTAATTCAAGAACTGTTAGATATGTCTAATATGTTTGGGTACTGTGAAGTCAGTCAGTATAGAAAAAGTGGTTCATCATTAATGTCTACTTTTCGAAAGATAAAAGATCCAAGGTTCCGTTATGCAACCATTCGAGAGAAGAGTGGCGTATACGATGCGTTAAAAACATTTTTCTCAAAAGAAAATGTTGATGCTAGCTAATGGAGGGAGGAAGATGACTAGAGTAGAGCACCATGAATTAGAAAAGGCCATTAATGAGATTACGGAAATTGCGGTAGGTTTTGGTCTAGACTTTTACCCTATGCGATATGAAATTTGCCCGTCTGATATTATTTATACGTTTGGAGCATATGGTATGCCAACCCGATACTCTCATTGGAGTTTCGGGAAGGCTTTTCATCGAATGAAGCTACAATATGATCTCGGTTTAAGTAAAATTTATGAATTAGTGATTAATTCTAACCCTTGTTATGCTTTTTTATTAGATAGTAATAGTTTAATTCAAAATAAATTAATCGTCGCTCATGTATTGGCGCACTGCGATTTCTTTAAAAACAATGTACGGTTCTCGAATACATCACGAGATATGGTTGAGAGTATGTCTGCTAGTGCTGAACGAATCCGATCATATGAAATGAAGTACGGAAAACAAGAAGTGGAAGACCTCTTGGATGCAGCGCTTGCCATTCAAGAACACATTGACCCATCATTAATTAAACCGAAAAAGCGAAATAAGAATGAGGAGCATCTAAAGCCAAAAAGCCAAGGTCCTTACGATGATTTATGGGCATTAGACCAATTAGAGAACGAAGAAGAACCTCAAGGTAGTCGAACACGAAAATCTTTTCCACCTCAACCTGAGAAAGATATTTTATTATTTATTCAGGAATACAGTACCGATTTGGAAGAGTGGCAACGAGATGTGCTAACGATTTTACGAGATGAAATGCTGTATTTTTGGCCTCAATTAGAAACGAAGATTATGAACGAAGGCTGGGCTAGCTACTGGCATGTGCGAATTTTGAGGGAAATGGATTTAACTGAAGAAGAAGCCATTGAATTTGCCACACTAAACGCTTCTGTTGTCGCCCCTTCTACAACTAGTATTAACCCATATTATCTAGGGTACAAAATGTTTGAAGACATTGAGAAACGTTGGGATGAACCGACAGATGAAGAAATAGAACGTTATGGAATAGTTCCGAATCAAGGTCGACAAAAAATATTCGAAGTACGAGAAATAGACGGAGATACATCTTTTCTACGAAATTATCTTACGAAAGATCTCGTCGAAGATCTAGATTTGTACCTTTTTCAAAAAGAGGGCCATAATTATACAATCGTAGATAAAGATTGGGAGAATGTTAGAGAACAACTGATTCAGTCCCGAATTAACGGTAGCTTTCCCTATATCATGGTCGAGGATGGCGATTATTTACACCAAGGAGAACTGTATTTAAAACATCACTATGACGGTATTGAACTTGATGTTAAATACATTGAAAAAACGTTACCCTATGTCTATTATCTATGGGGGAGACCGGTTCATCTAGAGACAATTGTAGAAGATGAACCAGCCCTATTCAGCTATAGTGGAAAGAAAGTACATCGTAAATTTTTGTAATCCTCAGGTTCATAGTTCCTGAGGAATTTTTTATGAACAAGAGTCCATGTTGGCGAGTTGTGTGCACTTTCGTTAGAATAAAATAATAGATTTCTATTTTATATATTTTATATCAATAAACTAATCGAGGTGTCAGCGATGAACAAAAGAAACATCATAATGGATTGTGACCCAGGGCATGATGACGCGATAGCGATGATTCTGGCTGTAGCAAATCAGAATACGTTATCCATTGAAGCCATTACGACGGTTGGTGGCAATGTCGACGTGGAGAAAAATACGCTTAATGCGCTAAAAGTTTGTGATATTATCCAACTAAATGATGTGCCAGTGGCTAAGGGTGCTGAACGTCCTTTAGTAAAGGATATTGTTGTGGCAGAAAGTATACACGGGGAGTCAGGATTAGAAGGACCTAATTTACCCGATGTTCCTACCAAGCAGGCAGAATCAGTCCATGCGGTAGATTTAATCTCAGACAAGCTACATAAATCAAATGGACCAATGACGATCGTTGCCACAGGTCCACTCACAAATGTGGCCATGGTACTAATAAAAGAACCGGAATTAAAGCATAAGATCAAAGAAATTGTCTTAATGGGTGGGGGGACTTTTGGTAATTGGACACCAGCTGCGGAATTTAACTTTTATGTTGACGCAGAAGCAGCACACGTTGTGTTTAATAGCGGTATTCCGATCCGAATGTTTGGACTCGATGTAACGCACCAAGTGCAAGCGACTGACCAAGTCATTTCAAGAATAAGCAATATAGACAATCACGTTTCGGAATTTATCGTTGAATTACTACGCTTTTTCAACAAAACCTATCAGGATGTTTTTCATTTCGATGGAGCACCGATTCACGATGCGTGTACCATCGCTTATTTAATTGATCCAGCGATGTTCAAATTCAAACATGTCCACGTAGATATTGAAACAAAAGGTGAACACACCTATGGGATGACGGCAGTGGACAGATTAGGGGTGACAGGCAAAGAACCTAATGTTTATTTTGCTTATGAAGCAGATACAACTAAATTTTGGGACTTACTTGAAAGAAGCATAGCATTTTACTCAGACAAATAAAGGAGAGGGGATTATGAAGCGACCAAAAATAACCGTTGTCGGAAGTATTAATATGGACTTAGTTACAGAAACGGACCAATTCCCTGTTCAAGGAGAGACTGTACGAGGGTCTCAATTTCAAACCGTCCCCGGTGGAAAAGGTGCCAATCAAGCCGTTGCGGCCGCAAGACTAGGAGCAGATGTCACGATGGTTGGCTGTGTGGGAGATGATGAGTTTGGAGTTGAGCTTCTAAACAACTTTAATAATGAAGGAATAGATTCATCGTTGATTAAACAAATTCCGAATACATCCTCAGGATTAGCCAATATAATTTTGAGCGACCAAGATAATCGAATTATAATTATTGGCGGGGCAAATGAACACGTGACCCCGGAGTATTTGGACCAAGTCAAAAAGTCGATTTTAAATAGCGATTATGTCTTACTGCAGTTTGAAATACCGAAAGAGACGATTACTTATTGCATTGATTTATGCGATCAACATAACATTCCGTTAATCGTGAACCCGGCACCAGCAATGGATTTATCACCAAAATTATGGGAAAGAGTTCAATATATCACACCTAATGAAACCGAACATAAGCAATTATTTAACGAAACATTCAATGATCAACTCATCGTGACAAAAGGAAATGAAGGGACAAGCTATAGTGAAGAAGGCAAAGAACAATTAGTACCATCCTTCAATGTCGATGTTGTTGATACGACAGGAGCGGGAGATACCTTTAATGGTGCATTGGCGGTCAGTTTAGGTGAAGGTAAAAATTTGCGTGAGGCTATTGAGTTCGCCAATGCTGCTGCCTCATTATCCGTTCAACATATGGGGGCTCAGAGTGGAATGCCTAGTAAATCAGAAGTCAAAAAGTTAATTGATTCAGAATGATTCAAAAATCAAGTCCTTAATCCAGATTTAAGGACTTGATTTATTTTAAGGATCTAATTAAAGTGCTCCATAATCATATGTTCAGATTGAGGAAAGTTGAATTTCATTTGCCAAGCACCTATTCCTTTGATTCTATATTTCTTAACGAGTTCATATTTAGCCAATAGGCTTCTAGCATCTTCAAACCAGACTTTATGATTAAATCCGTCCTCATCTGTGTAGCTAAACCATGGTGTTTGACTTTCCTCATCATATTGGATGGAACTCCCATAGTTTAAGGCTTTTTCAATGGCTTTTTGCTGCGAATAGGCTTGAGCTTGGCCAGTTCCAACATATAGTGGCCAATAAGAAGGCCAATCATAGGCGTATAAAGGAATCCCCATAATGATTTTTTCTTTTGGCATGACAGAAGTGGCATAAGATAAAGTCTCACTTACGTTATTGATAGGGGAAATAGGGCCAGGCTCGCCACCTCTCCAATGCCAGTCATATGTCATCAAAAAGATAAAATCGGCATATCGGCCAAGCGTTTTATAATCATAGCCGGTATTCCAAGCAGGCTTTTTTGCGCTTTGTAATGGCGGGACAGCTATGCCAACTTCCATATCAGCAGGTTGAAGCCTCTCTGCAAGCTGACGGATAAATTGATTAAACAATGTTTGATCTTTAGGCGATAGCCCTTCAAAATCAATGACTACACCTTTCAGGTCATATTGATCTAACTTCTGATAAATTTCTTCGATGAGAACTCCAGACCTTTTTGGGTTGTTCAGAAGTTTTCGAGCCAATTTAGCATCAAAACCATCCTCAGATATGTTGGTAACTGTCACATAAGGCGCCACATCATTTTTCCAAAGTATGTCTTTAAACGAGTCCATCTGCTCCAATTGACTTAAATGACCTTCTTCATCAGGATGATATTCAAATGCAGCGATTTGATTGAGAAATTTAAACTTTCTTCCAGAGACGCCATCCGCAATATGATCAGGACTGGCAAATGAACTAATCGTAACATCTGTTTTTAACGGTTTAGGAATCTGTATTTTCTTCCCGCCTGGTTTGATTAAATCACTAAAGTCATTCTGTTGCATTAAGTGAAACATCGATACTTGATGTCGTGCTGCAATGTCCAAAAATGTCTCATCTTCGCTACCTATATATTCATTGGTATCTATAATAAGTGACTGACCTGGCACCAGTTGATCACCTGTAATTCCATTAATAGCTGAAATATCATTGGGATCTACCTCGTATTGCTGAGAAATTTTATAAAGAGTATCACCAGGTTTTACAATGTATATCACAGATGCTTGACTACTCATTGGCAAAGCAAAAATAAGCGTTAATAATAAAATAAAGACCTTTTTCATCATATAGCCCCCAAATCCTGAACTCTTATTATTATGCAGTATAAAACCCGCCTCTAATCACAAAAATAAGTAAGATTAAAAAAGAAGATAACAGGGTGAAATAAATGAATAAGATCAAAAGAGGAATCGCAACATCTATTTTATCAATTGGGATTGCCCAAGGGATGAAGATCTTCACATATAAGGTGCAAACAGGAGAATGGGATGTCAAAAAAGCTTTTGAATCAGGTGGGATGCCAAGTTCACATTCGGCAGGTGTTTCCGCACTAGCCACATATTTAGCAGCCAACAAAGGAGTGCTACATACAGAAACGGCTTTAGCAACCACATTTGGCATTATTGTCATGTACGATGCTCAAGGCATTCGCCGCCACACTGGCGAAATTGCTCAACTTGTAAATGACTTAAAAATTAAATTCGATGACTTGTCAGGCGACTTTCCGAGCTTTAAAGTCGTTGATTCAGACACGGAATTAGAAGAAATGCTAGGCCATCAGCCAACAGAAGTTTTAGGTGGAGCTGCATTAGGAATTCTTATAGGGTTAATTTCTGCGAAGCTTGAAGATTAATAAAAAGGGAATTTTCAATTCGACCAAGAATGTTTATAATAACAAATTGTTTTATAAAGAGGTGGGAAAGTGAATCAGTATGAAAATGTATTGAAGTACAAGGATTACTTCGAAGATTTGAAACAAGATGACGTCGTTACATGGCGCAAACAGGGAGATCAAGGAGGCGCTTATGGCTTACCGTTTCCAGATTATCATACGAAGTTTAAAGAATTTATCCGGGAAGTAAAAAATAGCAATCTATTACACAAAGACTATATCAATCTATTAGAAGATAGTGAGTTTGATATTAATGATATCAATCAGTCTATTGAAGAAGCGGATTTTGAAAACTTAAGAGCCATCCTAACATTACTCATACGCCGTGAACGTTTCGGTGATGGGAACTGGGCTAGTTCTGTTGAAAGTGGAGATTTTTATTATGTTTTGGTAAGGTTAGAAGAATTGATCGATTAAAAGGTGTGCCCAGAACTATTCAACTATGCCCATCAATTCTTCTAGATCCTGCAAGTCCTTTATCGATTTATTATGTTTGTAAGTATTAGCTTCAATATGAAACAAATGGATCGATTGTTTTAACAAATCATGTGCTAATTCGTATTCACCCAATCGTTGATGAATTTTGGCAAGCATGTGCTTGGTATCACCTAACTTATAGATTAATTGGTTCATCTCCAAATGCTCTAACACCTGATAACAGACAGTGATTGCTTCATCTAAATTCCACTGGTAGTAGTAACAGTAGGCTAGATTATATCCGACTAAAGAAGGCAGCGTCTTGTCAGATACATAGGGTAGTTTATTTAGAGCGTTATGAGCAGCCTTAAAATAAGGCATCGAGAAATCAATGCTCTCACTATAAATCTTAATATAACCAAGTGAATTACAGATTCCGATATCCAATTCAGTGTAAATATGCCCATTATAAATTTCTTTTAGAATGTGCTGTGCTTTCATTAAATCATTTTCAGCTTCATGACTATAAATCGCATCATGCCATTTGATAAATCTCTTAACAATATGTATCTCTGGACCATCGTCTAAGTTATTCATAAAGTTTTTAAATTCCTCTAATATAATTGATAAACTATGAAAATCACCATGGTAAGTGGCCTCTCTACAAAGCCTTTTGTATTTTTCAATTTCCGATAATTGACGATTACTTAAATGACTAACCATAAAATCGATAGGAACCATTAACTTATGACATATCGCCGTTAACACATCAATGCGTGGCATTTGCTCACCTTTTTCAATTCTGAATAACGTTGAAGGATCACAAATCCCATCGGCTAATTCTTTCCTCGTCATACCAATTATTTTTCTATAATACTGAATGTTTTCACTAACGTTTTCCACAGCGACACCTCTGTTAATTAAAAACTTAACAAAATCTTGCAACAATGCATATTTACGAAGGACTGGTTTTAGTTAACAATTAATATAAAGATTAGTCAAAATATTGGTATAATTATATCATAAAAAGCTGCCTAATCTATTTAATAATTGAGAGGATGTTTTTGCGAATGCAAGTATCAGTCATTTCAGTAGGAGTACATGATATGGACCAAGCCCTAAGTTTTTATAGCGAAAAACTAGGAATTGAAGTCGGATCCAAAAAGTACTACCCAGAGATTGTTGAGCTGAAGAGTTCAGTACCGATTATTTTGTTTGCAGTTGATCGGAAAACAGAAATTGAGTACGAGAAAGATTCATATGTCGCAGTAGGGTTAAATGTAGAGAGCGCTAATGACACCATTAAAGATCTAAAAGCAAAAGGTGTTGACTTAATATTTGAAGAACCTGTGCCTTTCCCGCTAGGAATGATGACCGCTGCCAAAGACCCATCTGGTAATGTAGTTGAATTTTTGGAGTTTAATAACTAATATAAAAAAGAGAACCTATAAATTGTAACGGATTCACTTGAGAGGGAGAAAAACCCAAATAACAAAAGGAAAATATCACCCTTTCGCAAGAAATTAACACCCGAAAAAACAATATGTTAACCAAAACACTCGATTAATTCGAGTGTTTTTATTTAGATTTTAGAAGGTGATATATTCACCCCACAATGTCCCTATTTCAGCAGATGTGAGATTGATTTCTTCTTTACCCATATTAATCACCTCATTAATATTCTTCCCGAATCATAGGGCTTTATAAGGGAAGTTTTACCATATGAAAAAAGGTGATTAGAATACACAATCATTAATCCATCTTAAGTGTTTAAAAGATAAAGTAACAATTTCCATTGTTTAACTTTGGAGGTGTTAGTTTAATAAGACATTATAAAATTATAAGTGTCAAAAAAATATTTTAAAGGATAGCGTCTCAAAACTGAACGGTTTACAAGTATCATTGCAAGGTTTTTGTGTATTAAATTTAATAATACCTAATCATCATTATTGATATCCTTGGGAACTTTAACAATAAATGTGATATGAATAAAATTTCACACTTCAATTTATTAAACGTGTTGACAAAGAAGATTACATACAATAGTATATACAATATACACAATATATACATTATATACAAAAGAGGTTAACATGAATATTATAATATCTAATTCATCTAAAGAACCGATATTTGAACAGATAAAAAACCAAATTAAGCAGAGTGTTTTGCGGAATGAAATTAAAGAGGGTGATTCCCTTCCTTCGATGCGACGTTTGGCAAAAGAGTTACGAATTAGTGTGATTACGACAAAGCGTGCCTATGAGGAATTAGAAAATGAAGGGTTTATTATTTCGTTTGTTGGAAAAGGTTCTTTTGTTGCTGGACAAAATAAAGATCTTTTAAAAGAAAAACGATTAACAATGATTGAGGAAAGTCTTTCAGAGATTATTTCAGAAAGTAAAGCATTAAACATCAGTCTTTCTGAAATGAAACAAATGCTTGAACTTTTATATGGGGAAGGAGAGGAATAATGGAAAATGTAGTTAAGTTTGAAAATGTTAATAAATCGTTTAATGATTTTCAATTAAACGATGTTTGTTTCTCGGTTAAAAAAGGGTATATCACAGGTTTTATTGGTCCTAATGGATCAGGGAAGACCACAACCATTAAGCTTATTATGAGTTTGTTGAAGCGAAATTCAGGAGATCTTAAGGTATTTGGAGAAGAGACTGTAGCCAATAGCAAAGAAATTAAGCAACGAATTGGTTTTGTTTATGCTGAAAATCATTTTTATAATCATCTTTCTGTAAAGCAAATGAAACGTTTGGTCTCTTCATTTTATGATAATTGGGATGAATCAACATTCCAATCTTATATGAAGTATTTTAATCTACCATGGAAGAAAAAAATTAAACATTTATCTACAGGAATGAGAATGAAACTCTCTTTAGCGATCGCTTTATCGCATGATGCAGAATTAATTATTATGGATGAACCAACCTCTGGGTTGGATCCTGTATTCCGAAGAGAAATTCTTGATATTTTATCCGAAATCATTCAAGACGAAAATAAAACAGTCTTTTTTTCTACACATATAACTACAGATTTAGAGCAAATTGCAGATTATATAACTTTTATCTATAATGGCGAAATAATTTTTGATGATGAAAAAGATCATATTTTAGAAAAGTATCACATTATAAGAGGGGCAAAGGAATTGTTAGATGATGATATTCGTCAAATGTTTATCCATCTGAGGGAAACTTCTGTTGGATTTGAAGCGTTAACAGATAATCCGCAGAAGGTCAGGAATTTGATGGGGAATGACATCATTATGGAACCGGCTTCATTGGAGGAAATTATGGTATATACCGTAAGGAGTGGGCAACATGCGTAGTTTACTTTTAAAAGAATGGATAGTTAATCGTTCGATTATTTTGAGTATGACCACCTTATTAGTATTGGGATCTATTTTCGCTGAATTATTCAGCAATCATGGTCAGGACCCCATTTACTTGGCGGTAATATTTGGCTGCCTTTTCCCTTTTGTTGGTGATATGTCTGAAAACACGAATCAAAGTGAAAATCTTATCAATAGCTTGCCAGTCAATCGACAAGAAATTGTTGCATCAAAATATGTAAGCGCGTTTTTATTTAGTTTGTTAATAATAGTAATGGTGGCGGTAATCAAGCTTTTTCCCATATTTAATGGGGTTCGTTTAATAGAACTGGCATTGAGTTTTACATTGGTTGGAATGTTTATTTCAATTTATTTTCCCTTGTTGTACTTTTTGGGACCGAGGTTTGTAATGATTGGTATGATGGTACTTGGGATTGTAAGTCTAACCTTTCTTCCCCAACTCATTAATACGGGCATTAAAAAAAACTTTTGGGGTTTGACTGAATATTATCAACAGATGTCAACAGAATGGGTGTCTATTATTCTTTTAGGAATAACTGCTGGTCTACTTCTTGTATCATGGTTCATTTCGGGACGGATATATATGAAAAAACAGTTTTAATGTATAAATAGAGAAACTAAGCGGTAAAGAACTGGAAGAAATTCAAGCCACTTGTCAGAACATCTTGGATGGATGAATTGGCTTATAATCTTTATACTTCATAAAAGTTCCTCCTAAGTATTGGTCACTTTAATCATCTTAGCGAGGAACTCTTTTTAAACAAACTTGAAACTTAACTCTCTACTCTAAATAAGGAGAAATTGATAAGCTTACATAAATTTCTGTAGTATGTATAATTTTCTGCTATTAAAAGTTTTAAAACTATGCTGATTCGATTGTTATTTTTAAACAATCATAAAAAGAAATGCCTTTATATAGGCATTTCTAAAGTCTTGATTCTGCTGCGATTTCAGTTTTAATAATGTGTTATTTCGTAGTCTATTTGGACTGTTATTTGACGTTTTCTCCGCCTCAAGAGAACCCGAGATATAAATTGGGTTCTCTTATATTTTGAAAGTTAATTTTCCTTCATCTCATCATATTCCCTACCATAATGCCCACGAGCCTTTATCTCGTGAACAAGACGAATCGTCGGTTTAATCATAAACTGAAAGCTGGCGATGACAAACAACGTCACACCCCAAGTCTTCAACGATTCAAAGTAGAAGAAAATACTTCCAACCAAGAACCAAAAGGCAATCGTAAAATCATTGAGCGTATATAGAACATTATAAATATCTTTGTAGAATCGATTATGCTTTTTCATCTGATTATCCACATAATCCTCTCGAGATTGATGATGTATATGAGAGTTGGATTGAGTTTGTTGTGACATAGAACCTCTCCTTGAGTGAAAGTTCCATATTGAATGTTTAACCTTGATAATGAAATTTGAAACGTGCTAGGAATATTCACTAATGGAAGGAAATTTACTAATATTTGAAGAAAATCCTTCTATAGTTAGAAAGATAAGTGAAAAGGAGTTTTTATGAATATTTGGGTGAAAAGAGGAATTTACATACTAATTGTTGCTATATTGATCTCAATCACGATCTATCAGCAAATAAATTTAAACAAGTATAATCATTGGATTTCAGATGATTTGAATGATGACCTAGCAGCTATTGGTATTGGCATTAACCAAAATACAGAAGTGCTCAATGATATAGTTGATCAACAACAGCTTACTGAAACACAAGTAAATGAATTAGAGAGTAACTATGGAAAAATATATAGAATGACAAACCTTTTTGAATTTGCGATTAGATTTATGGGTTTTGACAGTCAGGATTTTAATTACACAAAACAGTCTTCCCCATGGAAGTTTGCCAGCAATTTAAGTGATGAAGCAGAATACATGTTTACTTCTAAATCAAATTCAAATGAAAAAATCACATTAACCGAAGAAGAATTAACCATATTCGAGGGAGCACTTGAACTTCATACAGCATGGCAGGAACTAGTGAAAGATTATTATCCGAAAATCAACTCAGAAGGCGCACACATGCACTTCTATGATGATCATGACGGTATGAAGAAAGATGATGACTGGATAAACTTCTTGCAAGATTTGGTTGATGAGACTGAGGAGTATAATCTTTTTGGAGTGCGGTCTGAGTAGGAACTCGATTTGCAAGAGCAATAATAACCCAATTGAATAAGTGACGACCAAATCATTAGTTAAGTAGTATCTTAATCATCAGTTATAGTACGATATTTCTATTACATAGAAAGGTGTGATGGCTTATGGCATATAAACTAAATCATTTTGACAGTGAAGGTTTTGGTAATTGGACAAAGTTCATACAAGGGAGATGTCACATTGGAATTAATGGAGGAAACATTTAATATTGTTTCAGAAACTGAGAGGTTAGTTATTAAACCATTAAAGAAAGCTGATTATAATAATTGGCTTCATGAATTTGAGAGTCGTTATCCATCTCAACATAGACATGATCAAGGTAAAATGGATATGAGTGACTGTACACTAGAGTGGTTTCATCGATTAGTAGACAAACATCAGGAGTTAGCGCTACAAGATATTGCCTATGTTTTTGGTGTGTTTAGAAAAGATGACGGTAAACATCTGGGAATGGTAGATTTCTCAACTTTAGCCAGAGATGACTTTCAATGGGGAAGGGTCGGCTATTCAATTCATAACCAATATTGGAGAAATGGTTATGGCAAAGAATCCGTTAAAGAGGCATTGAATATTGCTTTCAAATATTTAAACTTCCACCGTATCGAAGCTCATATCAACATTGCTAACCAGCCTTCCTCCAAACTAGCAGAAAGTGTTGGCATGGAATACGAATGTACAAGAAAAGGTTTTATCTATGAGTTTGGGCAGTGGACGGATAATCTAGTTTACTTTAAAAATTCAAATGAATGTTGCTAATAGGGAAGCGGTTGTTCAGGTGAACAATCGCTTTTATAATCTTGTAAAAAAAAGGCATTATTTTTAGAGGGATTTGTTAAAGAAGTGCTTAAGTAACTTCAGGCTAATGGAAGAAGAGGGATTTATGGAATTAACTAGAGTGAAGATGATTACTTTAGAGGTAGGAAGGTTCGATTTACCAAAAGGTATATTGAAGCATAAATAATGTTTAAGAGTAAAAAAAACTGACCACCTGTGCAGGAGTCAGTTTTATGCATATATCTATTTATGCAGATATAAGATATTCCCATTTGTGAACTATTAGTTACTCATTGATTAAAAAAGCTGAAATATATTTATTCAACAAACGATTTCTTTCTCCTTCAGAGAGTTCATTATATAGCTTTTCATTAGGAAGTATGAGATGGCTCAAGAAGATACCACTCAGCTGCCGTGCCCAATGAGTCGAGTCGATATCTAAATTATTTTGTTGGGCGTGTTGATCAATACCATGAGTAAGTGATGTAAAAATCATATCAGGCAAATTTATTTCTGGGGGTAGGTTCCCCATTAAATTCTCAGCAATAAGCATCTTCACAAGATTACGATTTTTTGAAAGGACATTTAAACGGTTATCAATAATTGAACGGAGGAAATCCTCGGTATCGTGTGTTTTAGCCTGTTCCATTAAATGAGCATAAAACTTTTTTTCCAGTACTGATTTGATGACAGTAATAAACAATTGCTGTTTATTACCGAACTTCCGAAAAAGTGTAACTTCCGCAACTTTCGCTTCGTTTGCGACCTCTTGTGTTGTTGCTTGAAAACCTTTCCGTATAAAAACTTGTAAAGCAGATTGGATAATTTGCTCAGTTTTGTCTCTCATGGTATCTCCTTCCAGATCAAAGCTAACATTATATTGATTGTCTTAGCTTTTCCCTGTAGATCCACGGTCCAACAATCATTAGCAATGCAGGCAAGACTAAAATGGTACTAATTAAAGCTAATCCAATGTTAATTAAGGTCATCATACCAAAATCACTTAAAATTGCAAAGTCTGAGAATAGAAGTGCACTAAATCCACCAATAGTTGTTAAGGCTGAAGCAAATATGGCTTTACCAATTTTCTGATTAGCTATAAGAATTGCTGTTCGGTTAGATGCCCCTGCTTGACGCTCTTCATAATAACGTTCCATCAGCAAAATGGTGAATTCTGTACCGATACCTATAATTAAAGCACCTAGCGTAGCAGTTAGCGGCGTATATTCAATACCTAGTCCGTACACGACGAGTCCTGACCAGCCAACAATTAAAAGAATTGGCAACAAAGGGATTATTGCTTTTTCAGGTCGGCGATAGATAGCTAGAAGACCGAGAAATACAAGTGCCATCCCAAGAAGTGTCATTTGGTAACGTCCAGTAGTAAGTGCTGTTACCATTTCCAAGTCAAGGATTGATTGTCCTGTTAATGTTGTTTCTAGAGAGCCAATACGATTACCTTCAATAAACGACTTCAGTTCTTCAACAAAAGATTCAAGTTCTTCTGTGGACATTTTCTCAATGTTAATATGAATTACACCTTTTGTATTAGTAGTGTTAATGAAGCGATTGCGTTGATCTTCTGGCAGTAATTCAATCAAATCAACTTTATTTACAGTAGCTGAATCTTCAAAACCATATGTGGAATTACTGGATATCTCTAACGATCTTTGTTCTTGTTCGATTGTATCCAAAAGCTCAGGTAATGACTGGATTTTCACAACTTCATTTGGGAATTCAGCTACAATATCTTCACTAATCCTTTCGACCCAAGTGAGAGTGGAATCACTTAATATGTCCTCACCTTCATAGATAAGGGACACTTGGCTTGTTGATCCAAGTACTTCTCGTACATAGTTGATGTCTGCGAGTGCCTCAGATTCTTGAGGCATGAATGTCTCAACATCAGTTTCTGCTGGAGCTTCTAAATCAAGAACTATACCTAGTGCCGCAAGACCAATGGCTACTATAAGAATTACCCATCTAAACATCATGACTTTGTTCGTCCACCAATTTAAAAAACGATCAAAAGTCGATATAGAAATGGATTTTTGCTCGATTTTGACCTCACTCTCCCTGAAGAATCCATCTCGTATATATAGTAAAGGGATTAAAATAAATACCCCAACAATGAAACTGATGATCATCCCTAAAGATAACATTTTTCCAAAGTCTTGGATCATAGGTACAGGTGAAGTATAAAGAGCGATAAATCCCAAAGTTGTTGCAATAAGTGCCGTAAGTACTGCTGGAGCCATCTTTTGAATTGTTATCTTTAAACTTTTTTTTGCTTGACTTCGTGTTTTAGTGAGCCTATCCATGCGTTTCTTCATCCCTTCTCATTTCTTCTGTATACCGACTTTGAAACTGGATTGCATAGTCAATACCTAAGCCAATAAGGATTGGAAAAACTGCCATGGAAACCATTGTAACTGGTATCCCAAGCCAACCCATTACCCCTACGGTACCAAGTAAGGCTATGAAAATTATTGCTAGTGGAAGTAAGCGCCAGGATACACGGAAAACTATGAATAGAGTGAGAACCATAAAAACAGCAGACAAGGCAAGCATCTGTTGAATATTTTCCTGCATTGATCGTCGGATATCATCGTCGAGTACTGGTTTTCCAGAAACGATGATATCTAACTCAGGGTAATGTCTCTCATTATAAGATTTCGATAATCCTTTTATAAAATCACTTTTATCACTGTCTGAAATCCCACCTCGAAAAGTGATTACCATGGAAGTGTAGCGGTGATCTATAACCGTATCAGCAAAAACATTACGAAGTTCACCATATCCGTTTTGCTCATATAGTAATTTATTGAGTGTTTCCTGTTCCTGTGGAATCCCTTGATAGAAGGCATCACTTTGACTAGCGAACTTGTCTATTCGGTTACTCATTTCTTTAAGAGATTGTGATGTTTGCTCATGCGAACTTGTCAGTTGGTCCGATATATTTACCAACCCATCTGTTACTTCATTAAGTCCTGATTCTGCAAGATTTCTCTGTTGCTTCAAAGTTACCTCAAGCATAGTGTAAGGACTGACAACACTATGAATAATGTTCTCTTGCTCTTTCGAAAATGTTGTCATTAATTCCATTACTTCAAATGTGTCTACTGATAACAGTGATTCTAAGTCCTCAGCTTCGAATAAGATAATTACAGATTCTCCACCAAATTCGTCACCAAGCATTTCATTATCCTGATAAACGGCGGTATCAGGCTCTACAAGCGTATCGTTTCCAGTTTTCATTTCAATAAATTGAACACCAGTTAATAGAATTACTATTAAAAGTAAAGAAATAAATACGCTCTTCACGGGTTTGCGGATCAGTAGGCGGGATATTAAACTCTTCATACTTGTTTGACCTCCTTGTATAATTTAGAAAACTTCAAAACAATTCATACCGATAAAGTATGTAAGTACTTACTTACATTCTATATATTATATACTGTATTTTTAAATGTCAATGTTATCTTAATTAGTGCAAAATTGAGTACCTAAACTGAAGGGGGGTTGTTGAATAAGAAAGTGAAAAACACCAAAGTCATTTGCTGAACAGTATAAACCACACTAGCTATGCACAGCCATTAAGATCCGATTACCCCAAAAGTAATCGGATCTTTCTTATTACAAAGAATAAAATCAAAGACAATAAATAGTAATACTTACTCAGTTGGTATTTTTGTTCTATGCATAGGTAATCCTTAGTTACTAATAAGAGCTAAGGAGAGTTGATTAATATGAATCTAGGAGAGCAAGTATTATCCGATTTAGTGGGTGCCTTAAAAGATTTGTATCCTAATATTGATAAAGATGAAAAAATTGAGTGGAGAGTGTCTAATGAGTTTTCTTGAATTAGAAACAGATCGACTGGTTAGTTCAAATAAATGATGAGCATACCCAAAGTTTCTTTGAAATTATGTCAAAAGACGAAGTAACTAAATATTATGGGATGGATAGCTTAAAAAGTATTGATGATGCCTCAAAAATAGTAGAGTCCTTCCAAAAAACATATGAAAGCAATAGAGGTATAAGGTGGGGTATTGTTTTAAAAAAACAGGTGATTTTGTCGGCACATTGGGATTAAACAATCTTAGTACTTGGAGTAAAAAGGCTGAGATTGGTATTGAATTACATCCTTCCTATCGGAAAAAGGGAATTACGACTGAAGCAGTAAAAAAAGTATTACATTACTCATTTCAAGATTTAGATTTGTTTAGAATAGGAGCCGTAACATATCCTCAAAATGAACCTTCCATACAACTTTAAGATGATTAGGTTTTGCCAAAGAAGGATTATTGAGAGGGTATCTATATCAAAATAATCAGTTTCGCGATGCTTTAATTTTTTCAATTTTAAGGACAGGATGGACAAAAATGTAGTTAAGCTAACGGGATGCTTTTGTGGAACAAGGGTTCGCTCTTTATATATTTTATAAGAATGATAGTCATGTAATGTTTCATCTTCAACATCACTACCATTTAACAATAGGAACTGCCACGAAGACAACTCCTTATTCAACATTAGCCTTATGAAACATTCTTTTCGAGTGAAGAAGGGATGGAACATATCCAATCAAAAGTGACTGAACCATTCAGTGTTAATGTAAACGGTCAGGTGGAGTTAAATACTTAATAACAAAAGGTAATATATGTCTTTACTTTCCTAATTAATAAAAAATCAACTCGCCCTGCGGGTTGAAGGACGAGTTAATTTTTGAGTTATTTTTTTGAATCCATTTTACCAATAAATATCAATACAAGCGCAACACATGCTAGTAAGATTGGTGGGTAAGTAGAGAGAGAGCTATCAGTATTATGATATGTGTAGACACCAATTACAATAATACTTATAATTAACAAAGCTAATATTAACTTAAGTATAATCATCAATACTTTTATATCCCCCCAAAATTATTGTGATCTCACACAAACTATACTATATGAGTCGTGCCAATACCAATTTCTCGCAACATTAAATTTCACTCCAGTAGAACCTGCATTAGCGTAATTTATAGCTCCTGCAGTAACAGTAGTATATACTGCAGCTGCAACCCCGAGGGGAGTCGCACCTGGAAAAAATCCAACTATTGCTGCTACCCCACCACCTATTGCTATAATCGCAGCCATGTGATCTGCTTTGCAAGAATCAACATATACGGTGCCACCCCAAAATTCAAGGTCTTCATAGTTAGAACCTCTACACGATGGTTCCACAGAACTTGTTCCCACAGTAAGTTGACTTTTTTGAGTGTTTTGTTGTTTTAACAAATAGTCATTTGCTTTATCATAAACCTCTTTAGTTTGTTCAACTAGTATTTCATCTAAGCCATCCTTCAAAGCTTGCTTGTGATCAAATTCAATAAATAGATCACTAGAATCCACATATGGACTTATAGCCTTTCCTTTTTGAACTTCTTCTATTAGCTCGTCACTCAACTGATAGTTCACTGAAGTTTCATTACCTTTACTTTGTTTTGCTGACACACTAGGAGCAATTAATACAATAAACAGACAAAAAACAACAAGCAACACAAATACTTTTTTCAAAAAAATTCCTCCTTTTAATTTTATTCACTTAACCCTGTTCTATGATAACTTTTCAGCCCCCTTAATTATCTGAAAATTATGGCTTTTTATTCAGTTTTGTAATTTTCAACTAAAAATATCTCAAGTAAGAGGGACAGGTTTTGAATATCTTGATTTAGGGGAATTTGAAATTAATATAGAAGACAATATTTATATTATTTTTTTTGTAAAAGACATCAGTTTTCAGGAGGGGTAGAGATGTTCAAGTTTTTAAAAAAGAACAAAGAGAAAAAGGTGCAACAGGCGTTAGAAATTGATTAGAAGAAGAATTAAGTTTTCGCAAACAGAGCGGTAAGCCCTTTACTAAATCATACCTTGATGTAGAAAAGCTTCGAAGAAAGAGAAGCTATTTAGAGTATGGTATGGTCACCAGTGTCTCGAGTAATTTGGGGAAAAGAAATTAAATAAGTCCAGACAAAGCAAATATTATTGCCATTGTCTGGACTTTTATTTCGTTGGTAGGGTAACTGTGACATCTTATGTATCATAATCAAAGAAATGCCTTTCTCATAATGCCATTTTTTTATATTATTTGGGTGTTATATATAATAGAAATAAGTCTTACAGGAACAATTCTAGGATATGGTTTTGTTTTCAGTTTATTAGTTTACCCTATTTATTTGTTAGATGGTTAAGAAAATATTAAAAAATGAATAGTTGGGTCTAATTTATTAAAAGGATAGCAAAATTAACATTTGCTATCCTTTTAACTGTTTCACTAGATAATCCCTTGCATTCTTAACACAATTTCAGCTATTAAAGCTGACCCAATAAAGGTTCCTAGTAATACTAAACTAGCAACTACTAGTGTTTTCCATCCTAGTTTTCTAAAGTCTGCCCATGAGCGGCCGATTGAGATGCCGGCGTAGGCGAGGATTGGGGTAGCTAGTGCTAAAAGTTGGACTTCTGATGTCCATTCTACAACTTTTTCGGATCCTGGCATCCATGGCATGGATACGGCGACTCCGATTAATGCGATATAAGCGACGCTTGGGAAGTTAATGGGAATGATATGGTTTAATATAAAGCCTGCCAAACAAACTAGTATTAAAACTATCATTCCTGGTATTGCTGATGTTGGTACTATCTCGTAATTGACCCAGTTTCCGACTAAAGAGATGATGCCAAAAATGACTAGTAATAGGGTCCATTCTTGTATGTTTTTTAATAGCATTTTGTATTCCTCCTATTCAACTGATTTCTGATCGCGTCGACCAGTCATCACTTTATATAGTTTTTCAGTTAACGGTAAGGCTATAAAGATACTTACGTATAAACCAGTTGATAGTGATAATAAGTTACTTGCACCGGCGAAGGCGATGATTTGATCTTCTAAGTTAGGGAATGCTGCAACGAGTGATCCGCTTGCTGCTGTCATCATGCTTCCACTTCCGATTCCGGATGCCATGGCGAATGATAATGGGTGAAGCGGTGTTAAAGTCGCTAGGAATCCAGCGATTAATCCCATAAATACGGCACCAAACACTGTTCCAAAAATGTAAACAGCCATAACGCCTCGGCCTTCTGGTGAGCTAATGCCATACTTATCCATGATTAACCCAACATTGGGTTCGCGGGCGACTGAGTGAGTCATCCCAATGGCTTCTCGTTTAATTCCTAACCAAATGGCTACTGGTAAAGCTAGTAAGATAGTTCCTAAATTACCTAGTTCTTGGAGTAGTAGGGCGGGACCGGCTGCAATAATGTCTGGTAAAGAGGGACCGATGATGACACCTATTTTGGCTAATAATAATGCGACACCTAAAACGATTAAGGGTTCTGCATTTTTAGACTGTTTTTCTTTAATCACAGGTGTGAAGTATAAGACAAGACCGATAATTAATGCGTAAAGCATTGGTAGTAGTAAAATAACGCCTGGTCCAACAGAGAATTGGAATGTACCAATAGCTTCGGTTATTACAACAACTAACAAAACGATGGCATGTAATCGCCAATCTTTCCAAATGCCAAATTGAGTTTCAGTATTCATTTCTTTTCCTCCTTATAATCTAAGGTTCAATTTATAAACTCTTTAACCATTGATAAATTGCTGTTGAGTCCATCTCTCCTTTCCCGTTGGATTGTGCATCTCGGTATATTTGATGGATCTTTTGACTCATCATTGTTGGTGAATGAACGTTATCAGCTAGGTTCATATAAAGAGATAAATCTTTAGTCATATGATTTAGTGAAAATTTGACTTGATCAAATGTTTGGTTCAGTATGTTAGGACCAAATACATTCATCACGCGTGTATGGCCAGTACCCTTTTGAAATATGTTAGCTAACTTCTCCATAGAAACGCCTGCTTGTTCTCCTGTCATCAACGTTTCGCTTAATAAATGAATAATCCCGGCTACTAACATGTTGTGACAAAGTTTAATAATTTGGCCTGAACCACTTGGTCCAACATACTCATCATATTCTCCAATTGAATCGAATAGGGGGCGCAGTCTTGTGTAATGGTTTTCGTCCCCACCACAGAATATGATTAATTCGCCGTTTTCCGCCCCTTGAGGCCCACCACTAAGTGGGCAATCAAAAAAGATGATGTCTTTTTCTAAGCAAGTAGTGTGAAGTTGACGCGTCATTTCAACGTCATTGGTACTCATATCTAAAATCATATGGCCTTTGGGAAGAGTTTTAAGTATTTCGGTTACTGTTTCCTTAATGATTTCTGGTGAAGGTAAAGATAGAATGACTGCTTCTGATTTTAATCCTATTTCTTGTACATTTTTGGCTTCTATAGCTCCCATTTCTGCTAGTAGATTGGTATTATTTTTATTGATGTCAAAAACGGTAACATTAAATCCTTCTCGTAATAACGTTTTTGCGATTCCACCACCCATTAACCCACAACCGATTACGCCAATATTCTTCAATCTAAACATCTCCCTTAAGGCTTTATATAAACGGATTTGTGTTGTGTCCAAAACTCCAAAGCCGTACTGCCTTGTTCACGCGGACCGATACTGGAGGCTTTATAGCCACCAAAAGGAAATTGGTTTTCAAAATGTGTTGAAGGCATGTTGACGTGTGTCACACCAGATTTAATATTTCGTATAAAATGGTGAGCTTTATGAAGATCATTTGTATAAATAGTAGAGGACAATCCAAACTCTGTTTCATTTGCAATTTTTAGTGCTTCTTTATAGTCCTCAACTTCAATAACGCCAATTACCGGAGCAAATATTTCATCACATGATAGTTTCATGTCATTGGTTACCTGGCTTAAAACAGTGGGTTCAACAAAATATCCTTTGTCCAATCCATTCTCAGTCAAGCGCCTGCCGCCAAACTCGAGTTTGGCACCTTCACTTATAGCTGAATCAACGTATGATAAGTAACGGTTCATTTGGTTTTCATCGATAATAGCACCATTATCGACACCTTCCTTAAATCCATCGCCGATAACGAGTTTTTTAGCACGATTTACAAGTTTATCAGTAACTGTACGTGAAATAGATTTGGGAACGATTAGTCGACTGGTACCCGTACACCGTTGTCCATTATCTAAAAATCCACTGACAACGATATCTTCGATTGCTTGGTCTATATCAGCGTCTTCAAGAATGATCGCTGGGTTTTTACCACCCATTTCTGCTTGTACTTTAGCTCCACGTTCTGAAACCGCTCGTCCAAGTTTTAAACCTACATCAGTTGAACCTGTAAAGGATACGGCTTTAATACGTGGATGATTTCCAATTGCGTTTCCAATCAAGCCACCGGGGCCTGTCACCATATTGATGACGCCACTAGGAACCCCAGCTTCTTCAAACATCTCCATAATTTTAATGCTTATTAATGATGTATTACTAGCTGGTTTAAAAACAACTGTATTACCTGCAATAATTGCAGGTGCAATCTTCCAAATACCAATACCTAAAGGGAAATTATATGGTGCAATAACACCTACAACTCCTAGTGGATCACGGACAGTATAGGCTGTAACACCTTTCAGATGACTCGGTCCAGTTTCACCAGTAATCCTTGTTGCTTCACCACTGAATTGTTTCATTGCTTCAATCGTTTTTTTAACTTCTCCTTTAGCTTCACGATATGATTTTCCAACTTCTTTTGCGATCGTTTGGGCTAAGTCATCAAAGTTTCGTTGTAATATCTGAATTAAATTAAAGATCACGTCTCCGCGTTTAGGTGCTGGTGTATTAGCCCAGTCTTCAAAGGACTTGTCTGCAGCATTTACTGCCATTTCTACATCCGTTTCATCTGATAGTTGAAACTGTCCCAATACATCTCTATTAGCCGGGTTAATGCTTTCGTATAATTGCCCTGAATCAGACTCAACCCAATACCCACCAATGTAGTTGTAGTAGATTTGTGACATGAGATTCCTCCTGACTAGATCAAGCTTTAAAATATTGATTAGTAATTAATATGTGTTTTTAAAAAATCTATGAATATTTTCAGAAATAGAGAGATTTTGTAAATTTTAGTGATTATTTGCATTACAAAATTACAAAACCATAATTAAATCTTATCTAGAGAGTGAAGATTGCAGGTGCTGAGCTTAGTTTCTTAATTTATGAATGGAAGGATATTCAATCTGTCATGTCTAACTTAGAGGTAGATTGAATTAATAGTGTGAATAAGTAGATAGAGAATTAAATACATTTATTAGAAAACAATAATAATTAGGAGGATATATAATGAAAAAATTAATCATTGGTGTAATCACCTTTATGGCGGTGTTGTTGGTTATGTATTTCTTGACGACTTCTAGTGTTGGATAGATTTTTTTATGTTTTTTAATTCTCTTAACCTATTTTTAACCTTCGTTAAATATGATGGAAAATGTAGAATATATGTTTTATTTGATGGAGGGAAGATGGATGAGTAATGAAGCGAATCAGAGTGAGGAGAAAGTGTTTCGCGAAGAGGAGAAGAGTTCAACTGGGTTGAATGAAAATCTAGCAGGGGCTCTATGTTATTTAGCGGGTTTTGTCACGGGGATTATTTTTCTTCTAATTGAGAAGGAAAGTAAGTTCGTACGTTACCATGCTTTTCAGTCGATTTTCGTGTGGATTGGGATGTTTATTTTAAGTTTTGGAGTTGGATTAATTCCGATTATAGGATGGCTCTTGTCGCTGTTAATTGCGCCTGTTGGTTTTATCTTGTGGATCTACTGTATGTTTAGCGCTTATAAGATGAAGTGGTTCAAGCTGCCGTTTGTTGGGAATTTAGCTGAAGAACAAATTAGTAATAGCTAACGATTTTGTGAGAGGTGTATACAGTTTAACGTATTTGGGGGAGGTTCAGAGGTTGGTGTAAGTACAGAGTTATATGATTGGTTTCAGATATACACCAATTTTTGAATGATATGGAGTGGGAACAATATAATTTTTTTGAGAATTAAGTACTAGTATTGAAACGGATCCGGATAAATACAGAGGTTTGTGTGGAAGTCGAATATTCGACTCCAGCAGAACAAATAATGGCTCAAAAAAATTATATAACAAAGACTCGTTCTCTAATTAAGGAGAACGAGTTTTTTAGGTTAAAGATAATTTTCTTAAAAATCAAAAAATAATCTTCTATTGTGTATGGTGGTTATGTAAAATGATAGTTAATAAGGACTATTATTGATTGAAGGGGGTGGAGTTCATTCGAAAAACGGTTAAGTGGCTGGTGATCCTGATTGGACTCACTTGTTTAGGAGCGGCTTCTTCAAGTGCAGATAGTCATGATGTTATCGTCTTAGATGCTTCCTCGGAACGTATTGATTTATACGAAGCAATGTATATGGTGAAAGATCGTGATGGGAGTTTATCTATTGATGATGTTACGGCTGATGAATTTGATAGGTTCGAACATCATGAAGAGATTGAGCAGCAAAAAGGTTTTTTTGAATCTGAAACATGGTTACGGTTTGAAGTGTTGAATGACTCTAATCATAAAGATTGGTTACTTGAATTTGCGTTTCCGTTAATTTATGAGCTCGAAATCTATAAAGAAGAGCAAGGAGAGTGGGTACATCAGGCTCATACTGGGGCGACTTCTCCTTTTCAGGAGAGGGATTATCAGCATCGGTATTTTGTTTTTGATTTAGATGTTGAACCTGGTGAGCGTCAGGTGTATTATGCCAAGGCAGTTGGTGGTGGTGACCTCCATCCTCCGATTAATATATGGGATCAATCTGCATTTATGGAAAAAACTCAAAATGAAATTATTTTGTTGGGGATTTTTTATGGCATTGTGATTGTGATGATTTTTTATAATTTGTTTTTGTATTTCAGTTTACGGATGCGCAGTTATCTATATTATGTTTTGGTGATCACGTTTACGTTACTAGGTAAGTTATCTATTAATGGCTTGGGTTACCAGTATTTGTGGCCTGAACAGCCTGAGTGGAACCTGATTTCAACACCGTTTTGGGTCAGTTTGGGTTGTATATTTATACTTTTATTTACGAAAGCTTTTTTAGATGTCAATCAGTATATCTCGTGGTATAAGTACGTATCTGCCGGGTTAATCATCTGGCATTTATTTGTGATTTTATTTTTATATGTTTCACATTATATAGCATTAAATATGATGGTGGTCGGTGCATTTACGACTTTTTCAACAGTTTTGATTGTGGCGTTCATTTGCTTGAAGAAAGGGGCTCGTCAGGCGCGTTTTTACATTGTGGGCTGGGTGATATTTTTAACTGGTGTGTTTATTACCATCCTTGAGCGGGCGGCGATCGTACCATATAACGCTTTTACGGAATATGCGGGACAAATGGCATTATCTATCGAAGTTGTTCTATTATCTCTGGCTTTGGCAGATAAAATAAATATAATCCGTAAAGAAAAGGATGAGGCTGAAAAGAAAGCACAAGAGAGCCAGATACTTGCCATGGAGCATTTGAAGAATGCAGATGTATTAAAAAATGAGTTTTTAGCATTGACTTCTCATGAACTTAGAACGCCGTTATTCGGGATGATTGGCATCGCAGAATCTCTTAAAGATGGTGTCGTTGGTCCAGTTTCATCTAATATGAAAAATCAATTATTGATGATTATTAAAAGTGGTAACCGACTGGTTCGATTGGTTGATGATATATTAGATTTCTCAAAACTTCAGCATGAGTCTCTCAATGTACAATTAAAGCCCGTTGATGTAAAAGGTGTCGTTGATGTGGTAGTGGCCATATCGCAACCACTTATCAAAGACAAATCAGTTAAGCTAATAACAGATATTCCAGAACAACTTCCACCAGTTAAAGCAGACCCAAATCGGCTACAGCAAATATTACATAATCTAGTAGACAATGCGATAAAACATACAGAAGAAGGAGAGATTGTCTTATCAGTCTTTGAGAAGGAAGATGGAATGGTGTTTACTGTGAAAGATAAAGGGCGAGGAATTGCTGAAGATGAGCTAGAATCTATTTTTGATCCGTTTTATCAAGTACATCAGTCGTCTTCTAGAGATATTTCTGGTTCTGGGATTGGGTTGAGCATTACTAAACGATTAGTTGAGTTACATGATGGCGAGATTGATGTCCAATCGGAACTGGGCGTGGGTACGACTTTTTATGTGATGATACCTAAGTATCAAGATAAGCGAGTGGAAGCTGTCAATATGAATATTCGTTCGCTTTTAGTGCCGGATGATCCGACTGTTCAAAAGACATATAAAGACATTACACGACCTAGGGGGCAGATTTTAGTTGCGGATGATGAAGCGGTTAATTTGCAGGTTTTAACGAATCAGCTTTCATTAGAAGGATATGAAGTGTTAACGGCCACTAATGGCGAGGAAGTTTTTGAGATTGTACACCGAGAAGAACTAGATTTAATTATTCTAGATATTATGATGCCTAAAATGTCTGGGTATGAAATCTGTAGGCGTTTACGTGAGGACTATTCGTTAATGGATCTGCCGATTCTAATGTTAACGGCTAAAAACCAGCTTGAAGATAAAATTGTATCGTTTGAAGCGGGTGCTAATGATTATTTAGTAAAACCGTGCGATAAACAAGAGCTACTTTCTCGTGTGAGAAGCTTAGTAAGAATTAGTTCTTTAAATAAACAATTAACACAGTTAAATGTAAACTTAGAACATAAAGTGAAGGAGCGTACGCAGTCATTAGAAGAAACGAACCAAAAACTTCAGAAAGTCAACGAAGAGTTGGAGGATATGACGCAATCGAGACGTGAGATGCTTGCGAATATTGCTCATGAATTAGGTTCTCCTGTGGCTTTAATTTATAATTATCTTCAATCATTAGGTGAGGGAACGATTGCAACTGATAACAAGCATTATAGAGAGATGGTCAGCCAAAAGATTAACGTGTTAAATCGTTTGATTAGTGATTTATATGACCTAGCCAAATTAGAATCGGGTCAAGCGAGTATGAATAAGAAAACAGTCCATTTAGTAGAATGGTTATCACAAATCAATGACAAGTGTGCGTTTATCGTTAGACAAAGTGGAAAGACATATAACGGAATAGTTGTGACAGAAGAATTTGAGTATATGATATGCATGCTTGATGAAGAACGGATGGATCAAGTGTTTTCAAATTTGTTATCGAATGCAATTAAAAATACGGATGAGAATGGTGAAATTGCCATTGACGGTGAGATTGATCAAGATAAATTAATATTAACGATTCGCGATAACGGTTACGGGATACCAGAGGAAGAGCTTCCGCATATATTCAGTAGATTCTATAAGGGTTATACTCATAATAATTATATCAATGGGACCGGTCTTGGATTGTCTATTGTAAAAGAAATTATTCATCACCATGATGCCGCTATTCATGTAAGGAGTCGGGAAAATGTGGGGACTACATTTTTCATAGAGATTCCTGTGACGTCCAAAGTCACTTCAAATTAATTTAGAGGGGGAGAGGTTGTGACTAAGGAAACGATTTTGATTGTGGAAGATGAAGAAGGTATTCGGGAGATGACAAAATTGTATTTGGAGGGAAAAGGGTATTCGGTTCTTGCAGCAGAAAATGGACAAAAGGCGTTAAATGTCATTCAAGATGTTTCACCTCAATTAATTCTATTAGATATCGAAATGCCTGATATGAACGGCTTTGAGGTATGCCAGGAGATCAGAAAGCAGTTAATAGTTCCAATTATTTTTCTTAGTGTAAGAAGAAGTACGATGGATAAAGTGAAATGTTTTGAGCTTGGTGGCGACGATTATATGACGAAGCCGTATGTGTTTGATGAATTATTAGCGCGTATTCAAGCCAATATTAGGCGTTATCAATACAGTCCGGAGAGTGATGATCGAATTAATTGTGGTTCGTTGGAAATCGATTTGAATCATTACAAGTGTTATATAAACGGGAAACCGGTTCATCTATATATTAAGGAAATGGAACTACTGGTTCATTTAGTGAAGCACCCGAACCGCGTCTGGAGTCACGAGCAATTATATGACCAAATTTGGAATCTTGATGCAACAGGGAATATTGAAACGGTTAAAGTACACATCAGTAATTTGAGAAGAAAAATTGAAGAAGATCCTATGAACCCTAAATATATTAAGACTGTACGTGGGTTTGGATATATGTTTGAAATGAAATAATGGGAATGTGGAGGGGGATTAATGAATGCAAAAACACCTGATGATTGGTTTAATAATTGTTGGTATATCTTATTTAATTTTAAAACTTTTAAATTCGCCTTACCCATTTGGAGCAAGTATTTTATTGGTTTTTTTGCATTTGAGATTAGTTTAATTTATCACCATTGGAAAGAGAAAAAATAAGTGAGCTAGAAGATTAACCTCAGTTTATTGTAGTAGACTGAGGTTTTTTGATTAGTACAGTTGATTTCAACCTCATAAGGTGTTAATATATCGATAATTTAACCAAAAATAGGAGGGTGGGTGCTTGTTGAGACGAGTTTTAATGAAGGATATATATCATCATCCGATTGTGCAAAAGTATGTTAGACGGTCTGGTATGGCACATGCGATTGCGGTAGGTCATTATGTGTTTGATCTGGCATTGGAATATAATGTGAATCCTGATTGGGCGGTTAAGGCTGGATTTTTACATGATATTGGGCATTATGACTGGTCTGATCATGGTGGGTGGAATTATCAGCTTTATCGTGAGTGTGACATCCACCCGATTAAAGGAGCTGAGCGGGCTCATAAATTGTTAGTACGTTTAGGGGAGGATCAGGTTGCTGCGAAGGAGATATCGCATGCGGTGTTGTTGCATACGGATTCGGTTCTTCCAAAAGGCAGTTATGAGTTGTCTCATTTACAAAAGGTGGTTCACTTGGCGGATGAACGAGATAAAGAGCCAGGGGATGGGCATCATTATCGTTCGATCAGTCGGCATTGGGAAGAGCGGTTGATTCATGAACTAGATTTGAAGATTAGTTCTAGTTTGTCTGACTTTGCGTAGAT
This sequence comes from Aquisalibacillus elongatus, assembly GCF_003843875.1. Classification (GTDB taxonomy): domain Bacteria; phylum Bacillota; class Bacilli; order Bacillales; family Alkalibacillaceae; genus Aquisalibacillus; species Aquisalibacillus elongatus. The sequence continues at coordinate 192,359 of NZ_RKRF01000010.1, forward strand.
TTAACTTATGTCAGTTTTCTAAATTGAAGTAAGACTGTGTTTAGAAAATCTAAATCGTATCCTGTTTTCTGATGAATGAGGCGAGCCCATTCTTGAATGGAATCGGGTGCTGGGTCTTCGAACAGACCTTCACTGGTACTAAGGAAGCTTCTCCAGTTGTTGAATTCCCAATGGGCAATCTCGTTTTGATAAGGTACTCTGCATTCTAGTAAGGGTTTTGGATTAATAGAGTTTTGGGAGTGTTCCGCCGCCTGCATGAATGTGTCCTGATTCAGTGGTTCTACACTATAGGTTTGTTTCGATATTTTACCGTTAGGGCGATGGTACAGAATTTCTACTTGGTGTCCTTTCGTGTTTACTTGTATATCTGCTGCAGGAAAGAATCCGCTTAGTTTTCCGCTTGTGAAATTTGTGTTGCTAGGTTCAATTAGAATAGGGTGGGTCCATTGATCGCCTAAATCACATAAGAATCGATTCCCTGAATGATCTTCTGCGATGACTGCTACGTGTGCATCTTCTGTAAATAGGTGATGACCAATAGGATAGGCTCTGATTCCATGTTGTTGAAATTCATGGAGTAGCCATATGGCAAGGTCAAAACAATTTCCAGTAATGCCGTACTGATGCCAGTGTTGCTTCATCAATTGAACATCGCGTTGTTTATGCGTTGGGTTTTGATTATAAAACCATAATTTCGTGAATCTTTCCATTGGGAATCTATGAAATTTTCTCCAGACATTTAATATGTTTTCGGGTGGTTGCATAAAAGGTCACCTCATTAAATTTATCGAACTATCTATAATACCTTTTGAATAATAGTATAATGTAAATCTATATTCAAATCGAGAAAGAGTTTATATGAAGGGACTGACTGTGGTGTCAATCTATATGAAAAAATGTACTTTAGATGATCTGTATGAACTTCAAGATATTAGTCGTGAGACGTTTTACGAAACGTTTAAAGACCAAAACTCTGAAGAGAATATGAAAGCCTATTTAGATAAGGCTTTTCACTTAGGAGAGTTGCAAAAAGAGTTATCCAACGAATCATCGGAGTTTTTCTTTGTATATGTGGATCATCAACTTGCTGGTTATTTGAAAGTAAATGTTGATGATGCACAGTCTGAAAATATGGATGATGATTCTTTCGAAATAGAGAGAATATATATTAAGAACGGATATCAAGGACATGGTCTAGGGAAATATCTACTGAATCAGGCAATAGAAATGACACTGGAACGTCATAAGACTAAGGTATGGCTAGGCGTTTGGGAGGAAAATGATCATGCAATTCAGGTTTATAAAAGAATAGGTTTTGTTCAAACTGGCGCTCATACTTTTTATATGGGTGATGAAGAGCAAACGGATTTCATTATTGAGAAATCTTTAGATAGGAATTAAACATTAAGTATTACCGTATGCCAATGCCAGCAAAATTCAAGGGAAGAGCCCCTTGGATTTTTATCGAATAGGGTCAATGTTTAGTTCATACGAATAATAACCCCGCAAAAAAGCCAATCACAATACTCGATATGATAAAGATCAATACTTTATAATAGCCTCTTCGTGTTATCGCGTTGTTTTCGTCGCGTTCATTTCGAATGAGTAAGTATAAAATGATGGCAGAGATTATCACAAGACCAATAAATAAAAATTCTCGCATGTTTGCGCCTCCTTAAAATCTAGTATTTAAATGAAAGAATGACGAACGAGATAAATACTGTCGGCACTGTTATTCCGGTTAGTAGTGTCACCGCTTGATAGGCACTAATATTTAAGATTTCAAAGTATAATAGTGTCATCATTAACATCATGTATCCAAGAATGAAAAAGTAACTATAGAACATACCGCGTTCTTTGATTTTTTTCGTTCTTTCGTCATTTTGAATGAATTGAGGTGCTAAATAAGCATTACAGAAAACAATGATTGTAAGGGCAATAAGTATCACATCGTGACCAGCTGGGAAGGTGCCAGCAGTAATAGTTGCTATATTAATAATTGCAGTTATGAAGATAAAGAAAACCCCAAAGATTAAATAGAGTTTACGGTCGTATTGTTTAGACATCATTCTCCTCCTCATTTAAGATCTTTTTCTTCCAATGTAAAAACTTCTTCCAATTTGACCTCGAAGCATTGCGCAATGTACATGGCTAAGGGTAGTGAAGGGTTGTAACGTTCTCGTTCAATTGAGATCACGGTTTGTCTGGATACGCCAAGCATTTGCGCCATTTTTTCTTGTGAGATGTTATGTGATTTTCTTAATTCTTTCATTCTATTTTTCATTGAACGAACAACTTCCTTTCAACTAAAGTATAATGTAAAGTAAACTTTACTGTCAAGTTAACTTTACATTATGAATAAGCATAAAAAAACCCTTAATCCATCTTTTGGATTAAGGGGTTGGGTTGAGTGACTCCGAGTGGACTTGAACCACCGACCCCTTGCCTGTCAAGCAAGTGCTCTCCCGCTGAGCTACGGAGTCATATTGTTGAAAAATGTTTAAATAAAATTTATCGACAAATATTAATATAATAGCTTATACTGTTTATGTCAACACTTTTTCGGTCGGAGGTTCAAATATGTTAGCAAGAATTCTGACGTACTTATTGATTGGCGGTTTATTAATCGCTGCAGTTGCTGTTACCGCACCGCAATATTTATATTACTTATTTATTGCATTTGGTGTTGTGTTTGTAATTGGAACTGGCTATTTAGCCTTTGTTTATGCAAAACGAGTTATCACGTTGATTAAGGACTTAAAAGAAGGATAGAAGTTAATGTCGTGCCTTATCATAAGGTGCGACTTTTTTATTGAAAAATCGTATGTGTAACTATAGGAAGTTTGAAGTATAATAAATCTCCAATTTAAAAATATGGTAAAATTAGTTAAAGGAATTTCTGTTTTTTCTTAGAACTATGTTAGTAAATTGCATAATCAGAATGAGTATAGTAGAGCAAAAGACTGGGGGATATTTATGAATAAATTATCCAAAATTTTATTGGTCGCTATGGCTATCTTAGTCATTGCTTTTGGAATTATATTCAATCAGTACAAACAAGTACTTGATGAACGAGAACGTCAATGGGAACGTTTTTTAAACGAGTTTTATTTTGCTTTAGATGTTGCTATTCGATCAATTGAAGCTGTTCTAAATAATGAAGATCAGATAGAAGATCAGAGATTAGAAGAACAACTAAATGAACTTAGTACTTATTTAATTAAATCTGGGACGATTTTAGAGGCTGCTCAGGATTTTCATGATCATGATATTCGAAATACACAATTTTTTCAGGTAGCAGCTGATTCTATACCAACAGTAGCTGAACTTAAAGGTGAAAGTCCACTGGATGGAGATTCTTTATACGAGCAAGAGAGGGAGTTAATGAAGTTCATACATATCACATTGACAGAGGGTAAGCAGTTACTTTATTCAGAGGAAACGGGGCAAGAAAATCCTAATTTATCGGTTGATGAATTTAATGAAATAATCCAAGGTCATTTTGGTCATGCGTTAAATGAATTATTTTATGAAATGGATCAATGAGGAGTTATTTATGGAAAAATATATGTGGCTAGGTTCAAAAGTTCTTGTAACAATTATTTTAACAATTGGAATTATATTCACTAGTTTACTAGCAATCATTTATACATCGATGACGGTATCGACTGGGCGGACTCTCGTATATGTTTTAATTATTCTACTAGCTTTAGGAATCGTAGTTTTTTGGATTTTAGGTGTATTTAATATCCTTCACACGAAAAAGTTAGTGATATCAATGGGGATTTATTTCGGAATGTGTCTACTCGTTTTTGTAGGGTATCAATGGTATGTAAATTATTTGGATTCCTTGGAAGTGGTGAGTACTCAAGATGTTGATTTGAGAGCTTATCAACCGTTTACAGAAGGAAATGAGCTAGTGACCTTTGATGAAGAATCTACGATAGACTTGGAAAATGAGCTGCCGGTCTTAGATGGGGCAACAGCACTGTATCCAGTTTATGCAGCATTTGCTCAGGCTGTTTATCCGGAGAAAGACTATCCATTTTATGAAGGAGAAGTGATGGTCACTCAGACACCTCGGGCTTATGAAAATCTATTAAATGATCGAGCTGATTTAATTTTTGTTGCTGGTCCATCCCATCAACAAAAGCAAGCGTTTGAAACTAACGGTAAAGAGCTAAATATGACACCGATTGGAAAAGAAGCGTTTGTGTTTTTTGTCAATGTAGATAATCCAGTAGATGAATTGACGGTTGAAGAGGTTCAAGGAATTTATTCAGGTGAGATTACCAATTGGAAAGACGTAGGTGGTCAGGATGAAGCGATTAAAGCTTTTCAACGACCAGAGAATAGTGGTAGTCAGACAACGTTAGAAAAAATTATGGATGGTGTACAGCTTATGGAGCCACCGAAGGATGATGTCGTCTCAGGCATGGGTGGTATTATTGAAGAAACATCGGACTATCGAAACCATCGAAATTCGATTGGCTTTTCTTTCCGATATTTTGCGAATGAAATGGTCGAACAAGGTGAGATAAAATTTCTAGAAATCAATGGGGTATACCCAGATAAAGCGTCTGTGCAAGAAGGTACCTATCTTTTTACTGATCATTTTTATGCTGTAAGTACGGAATCAAGTCATGACAATGTGGCGGAATTCAAGGATTGGATTTTATCAAACCAAGGTCAAGAATTGATTGAGGAAACGGGTTATGTGCCTGTGAAATAAGAAAAGCTGTTCATTAGACTGGACAGCTTTTCTATTGAAATTGTATAAGTGGAATACTTGTAATCTTAACTTTTTCACCTTCACGAAGTTCAACGGTGGGGTTCGTTGACACATAAGGGCCATCGACGACTTCATAAACTCGGTCATTACCGTCTTGTGAGAAAATTTGAAGGTAACCTGAGCCTCCTTGACCTACGGCTTCGTATGTTCCTTCATCAATATCTAATCCTACTTCCCAAATACCAGAAGCAAGCATATTTTCTTGCAAGTCGTCCTCAGCGGGCATAACACTTATATTTTCAAACCCATCGACTTTGATCGTATGGTCCTCACTAAGGTCAACGGTTAAAGATTCAACGCCATTGGGCCCTAGGACGTCATGAATCAATAGCTCATCTTCTGAGTCGTGTATGTAGACGTTCCCAGCACCATATCCTGCTATCGTATAACGCCCCTCGTTGACGGTTAAATAATCGTGTGCATCAGGTATTTTACTGCTAACGGTTTCAGCTTCTTCATTGTTACGATCGACTGAGTTGTAAATCGTATCGCTAATTTCTAATAATTGTTCTTTTTCCTCGCCGATGATCTCAAAGTTATCTACATATGCCTTTTCCTCAGGTGTTTCTCCTTGGTTGCATGCAGCAAGTATTGCGAATAAGACAAAGTAACCAATTAACTGGAATCGTTTCATCCGTATCTGACTCCTATATTTGATAGTATTTTTCATAGTATTCAAGGGTTCCGAGTGGCCCAATTGATAGTTCTTCATCGAATTTCAGAAGTTGTTTCATCCAGTAGGTCTGTTCGTTCAGTGGCAAGTTACTGAATGGTAGGCATAGTAAATGTTCAGCAATATATTCATGGTCTTCAGGTAAGTCGATCATTTGTTTAATCTCGTGATAGGTTTCGGGTGTTGCTTTTATTTTTAAGTATGTTTGTTCGTGTTGATTGGGTCTGTGTTGATGAATAATATCACCGTCTTTTAAAAATAAAACGCGATCAGCATATAAATCTAAGTTTTCTAGTAAGTGTGATGCAACAAAAATTAATTTCTGTTCGTTTTTCATCTCGATTAATTTTTGAGAAATTAACGAGACATTCGAAATGTCTAATCCATTCATGACTTCATCCATTAACATGATAGATGAGTCAGCGGCAACCATCATGGCAAAACAAAGACGTTGTCTCATACCAAGTGAGTATGTCTTAACCTTGTTTTTAACGTAACCTTCCATGTTTAACTCACGTGTGATATCTTTAACCTTTTTCTGACCCTTCCACATGTGCTTATAGAGTTTAATGTGATCAACACCTGATAGTTCTTCAAATAAATCACTCTGATCTGGGAATGTTGTCAGTTGTTTATGGATTTTAAGCTGGTCTTTCTCAGATTTATACGTGTATTCTTCGTTAAACACGATGGAACCCTGATTCGGTTTAACGTAGTTGGCCATGACATTAAATAATGTAGTTTTACCTGTGCCGTTTGGTGCTGCTAGACCTATAATTTCACCTTTTTCAGCGCTAAGTGATAACTGATCTAACACTTTATGGTTTTTATAAGAAACAGTGACGTCTTTAATCTCTATCATATAAACCCTCATTTCATTAGTTTTTGGCTTCAATTCTGAATAACTGTTTAAGGCTATAAAAGTTAAGCTTTTGATTAATATATATCACAATAAGGGTGACAACAGCTAAAACCGTAAGCCAAATCATCGCATAGCCATAATCAAGCCCAGGTTGGTTTAAAGTTTCAGCAAGCTCACCTGAGAGTACTTTTGACATATCTACATACGTAAACGGACGTAGAAATGGTACATATTCCAATGCAGGTGTTAAGAGCATTGGAATTAGAAAGATTCCTAATCCAGCAATTAAGTTGACGAAAGCGTTGTTAAATAAAAGGTTTAGTAAGACTGATAGTATTAAGATTAAAAGTGTCGTAACGATGATTGCTAGAAACATATATGTTAGATATTGGCTTACAGGGACGATTGTCATATCACCATTTTGGTAAATGGTTATGGGTTGCTGAAAACTCCCAAATCCGACCTGGTTGTTGGCCAACCACCCGCCTATACATAACCCCAGTACTAAAGTCGTCATGATATAAAGGAAGTGAATCTTAACTTTGACAATCATTTTTTTGAAAAAAGTGATCGGGATTCCACTCATGACTGTTTCGTGCCGTCGTTCCATTGTAAGAATTTCACTACCGCTAATGAGTACAATCGTTAACAGTAATAGTCCGCTTATCATATCTACACTAGTGACCAAGAATTGGCTCGTCGTATTCGGGTTTGTTTCAATCGGTAAGTTATGTTGATCTAAATAACTCAGCATGTCTAGGTCTGATTCAACTTTTTCTTTAGGATAAATGTTATCTTCCGGGATACCAGTATTACCTTGTTCATGTGCTTCAAGCCTTAGGTCATGTAGTCGGTAGCCTTCTTCAATAAACAGTTCACGATTTTCATTTATATAATAGATTTGCATGTTTAATGTTGAAAGCTGTTGTAGCAAGTTTTCATGCATGGCTTGGAACTCCGGTGATGAATCTTGTATAGCCTCCATCTGGTAAATAGCAGAGTCAACAACCTCTTTTTCAGCCTCTTTTTGTTCCTTTACGGTTATGTGTGTTTCATTTGTCTGTTGAATGAACAGAAGCGGAAAAAATAGGAGAAGAAGCAGTCCTATAAGTAAATGTTTTTTATTTGAGATCAGAAGCTTAAGTTCAAATAATGTATATTTCCAATACATGTGTTTTCCACCTTATTTAAGTTTGAAAGAATTTTTGTCGAGTAATCCATTTGCTAGTTAAGAAAAACAGAATTTCTATAATGAATAGTGTGATTAAAAGGACCGTTATACCTTGTTGAAAGTTGATGTTATCAACATTAATTAAGAAATTTTTCTCGAACGTTATACTTTGACCGACGTCAAAGTAAGTCTGTGGAAAGTACTGTAGTTCAATTCCAAATAATTCACGTGTTGTTCTTGAAGAGTAAATGATTTCGGATATTAAGAAAAAGGTGCTCACAAATAAGACGATTCCCACATTGCGACTCACTAGACTTAACCACATATTTAGACGATTAAATATTAACGTTATGATGATTAATAGAATGGATGATTTTAATAGTAATTCTGATATTGAAATCATTTCATAATGCTCAATCCCCAACATTTCGAAATTCACTTTGATCGGAATTTGCATATCTAAATGCCCGAATCCATATAAGGAAGAAATCAGTACAAGTCCCAATCCAATTAACCCTAGAGTTAGCAATAAAGCATAAGCATAAGAAATAAAGCTTTTAACGTTTAACATGAGATACCACGACGTCGGGAAGCCTTGTAGTAAAGTCTTATGATGCTTGTCTCTTGTTAACGCGTCGCTACTAATAAAAATGAAAATAAATATGATGATGTAGACGAATGAATTAGATAATAGCTTTTGTAATTGTTGTAATGCGGTGTTTTCGGTCAACATACTATAGTTGATTGTGTGATCTTGATTTAGGTAGCTTTGTAATCGTAATAAGGTTTTATCATATAAGTGTTGTTGGTCCTTGCCCGGAATGGGTGATTCCATAAACAAGTCACCCCCAACATACTCTGTTCTGCCACTTGTTGTTAAGTAATCGAGTCTATGTACCGTATAACGCCTAAAGTTATCATTTTCAAAGGCTCTCATTTGTTTTTGATGTGTATTAATATAATATGCCATGTTGTTATGGACAGGCCCTGACATGCCACCTATTCCAGTGTTTCCGGTTTGTCTTCTGGTTTCCTGTTGTGCTTCAATTTCGTTAAGTTCAAACTGTTTAGCCTCAGGGTCAAATGACTCAGGGTGGGTGTCATGGTCGATTAGGACAAAAGCATAAATAATTAATAGAATCCCTAATAATGAAGCAAATAATAGATTTTTTTTACTAGTGAGTGTCAGCTTGAATTCATGTTTAATGAGTGAACGAATCATGATTGAACTCCTTAATAAGTCGAAAGTATTATATGTGATTGTATAATAACACAAAATAATTGTAAATTTGTGAATATTCATGAACATTTTTGTTTTTTCTTGTCGAAGTTTGTAGTGAGTGAAGACGTTTTTAATTTTTTGAATATTTGATAAAATGTGGTTAACGGGGGATGTGCATGAGTCAAATTAGTAAAAAAGAAAAAATTATTGCAAGTATTATATTGGCCCTCATTGGTTTATTTATTATTTGGGTTACTGGGCTATTAAATATGTGGCTGAATGGGATGAGTCATGTGATGGGTGATTCTGATTTTAAGCATCAAAGTTCTTTAATTGAAGAAGAGCAGACTGTTGAGTTAGATTTAAGTGATCTAAGTATAAATGAAGGTAAAACATTATATATGAACGAAACACAACATATTTACGTATCAGAGGTACTGGAACAAGAAGGTTATTATGAAGTTGTATTTCGATCAAAGGGAAACTATGGTTATGAAGGGGCGACATTAGTAACAGGTATCAAATATCAAACTGATGAACCCTACAGTTCTACACTTGTTGCAGATGCCGTAGCGACTCTAAATGGTCAGACTCAAGAATTGCATACATCTCGTTCAACTAGCTTAATTTATCGAGATGGCGATGAGTTTGGATATTACATTCCGAAATCAGGAATTGATGTGAGTCAAAATCACATTGTTGAAATAACGGTAACAGGATTAGTTTATAACAGGTGGTTTAATTTTGATCGAGTCTATTAAAGGATATTTTTGGGTGATGAAAATAATAGTTATATGCAATTTTGTGAAATAGTTCACAAAATCATCATTGAATAGTAACATTCCGTTAACGATTTAGGGATTAGTTAAAAGGTTGAATAGGGTATGATGGTAGTGAAGGGGAGATTCTATGTATAAAAAACATGAAAAATGGTTGATTATCCTCAGTTTTGTAGTAGCGAGTATTATGTTGTTGTCGATTATTGGACGACTGTTTTAAATAAAAGGGGGTTGAACTCATGTGGGAATATGATCCGGTGATGTTCAGCCGGATTCTGACGGGATTAACGTTGGCGTTTCATATTATATACGCCACAATTGGCGTTGGGGTCCCGCTGATGATTGCGATTGCGCAATGGATTGGGATTAAGAAAAATGATGAGCATTATATTCTCCTTGCTAGACGCTGGACGCGTGGGTTCGTCATTACTGTTGCGGTAGGTGTCGTAACAGGTACAGCGATTGGCTTGCAGTTGTCACTGTTATGGCCAAACTTTATGGAATTAGCGGGGCATGTAATTAGTCTACCGCTATTTTTAGAGACTTTTGCGTTTTTCTTTGAAGCAATTTTCTTAGGGATTTATTTATATACGTGGGATCGGTTTGAAAATCAGAAGAAGCATATGTTGCTACTGATTCCGGTTGCCATTGGTGCGTCATTCTCAGCGTTTTTCATTACAATGGTAAACGCCTTTATGAATACACCTGCTGGCTTTGACATTGTGAATGGAGCCTTAGTGAATGTTGATCCATTAGCTGCGATGTTTAATCCAGCAACACCGACGAAAGTCGCGCATGTGTTAACGACAGCTTATATGACGTCGGCCTTTATTTTGGCGTCAATTGCCGCATTTCAAATATTTAAAGGTCGAGATCATATTTATCATAAAAAGTCACTTTACTTGATGATGAAAGTCGGGCTTATTTTCTCGATTGCAACTGTATTAGTTGGAGACTTATCAGGTAAGTTTTTAGCTGAATATCAGCCAGAGAAGTTAGCAGCTGCTGAGTGGCATTTTGAAACGGAAGAAGCAGCGTCGTTGTTAATGTTTGGTTATTTGGATGATGAAGGCGACGTTCAAGGTGCGATTGAGATACCATATATGTTAAGTATTTTAGCGCATGGTGATCCGACTTCAGAGGTAACGGGATTAAATGAGTATCCTGAAGAAGAGCAGCCACCACTTATTGTTCACTATTTCTTTGACTTAATGGTTACAATCGGTATGTGGTTGACGTTTATTTCTGCCTTTTACTGGCTAGCTGTAAGGCGTAAGTGGAAAGTGATTAAAAATAAAGTTTTTAATTTCATCCTTGTATTGTCAGGACCACTTGCAATCATGGCGATTGAGATGGGTTGGTTCTTTGCAGAATTCGGGCGACAGCCATGGATTTTACGAGGGGTTATGAAAACACCTGAAGGCGCAACTTCCGCAGCTTATGTCGATACAATGTTATTTTTATTCGTTGGATTATATCTCGTGTTAGGAACCGCGAGTGTCATTGTGTTAACGAAAATGTTTAAGAAAAATCCAGTCGAACGAGAGCTGGAAGATCATGCCCAGGAAAGGGGTGAGTGGTAATGGATCTAGCAATTGTAGGGATCGCAGTACTTTGGACGTTCCTATTTGGCTACATTATCATTGCCTCGATTGACTTTGGTGCTGGATTTTTCAGCGCCTATAGTGAGATAGCAAATACAAAACACATTTTACACCATATTATTCAGCGTTATTTGTCACCCGTTTGGGAAGTGACGAATGTGTTTTTAGTATTCTTCTTTGTCGGAATCGTAGGCTTTTTCCCGAGTACAGCTTTCTACTACGGAACAGTTTTGTTAGTTCCCGTTAGTATTTCAATTATTTTGTTAGCAATTCGCGGATCTTACTATGCATTTCAGACGTATGGCGCAAAAGACAGTAAGTTTTATATTTTCTTATATGGTTTAGCGGGGCTGTTGATCCCAGCTTCATTGTCGATCGTACTGACGATTTCTGAGGGTGGATTTGTGGAAATCGTTAATGGCAATCCGAAGCTTATGTATGAAGAGCTATTCTTTAGTCCACTCACTTGGAGTATTGTTATTTTAAGTGTTGTGAGCGTCTTGTATATATCTGCAACATTTTTAACGGCATATGCGGATGTGGCGAAAGATTACGATGCCAAAGGAGTTTTAAGAAAATATGCCCTAGCCTGGAGTGGACCAACGATTTTATCTGCAGGGTTGATTATTTGGCAGCTCAGACAGCATAACGCCGAGCATTTTCAAAACATCATGGATATTTGGTGGATGTTCGGCTTATCGGGCGTATTTTTTATCATCACGGTTGTGTTGTTGTGGATTAAAAAATATTACAGCTTAGCATTTTGGAGTTTAATTATACAGTTTGCGTTAGCTTTCTTTGGATACGGCATTTCACATTACCCGTATCTGCTGTACCCTCACTTAACGATTTATGATGGTTTTACGAATGATGCTATGGCAACTGCGTTAATCATTGCGTTTATTGCCGGTTTTGCTTTACTCATTCCATCATTATTTTTACTAGCAAGATTGTTTTTATTTAACAAAGATTATGTTCGAGGAGAAGAAAAGAGGAGGTATTAAGAATGGATCATTTCTTAATTACGTACGCGCCGTTTATAGTGGTGATTGTGTCAATTTTTCTAGCCTTTTGGTCAGGGTTAAAAGATGATGCTGTGAAGTGAAGTGGAAACCCGTGAATTTTAGAATTCACGGGTTTTGTTGTGTGGAGTGCGAGCACTAGTAATTTTGAATCCAATATCGTAGTTTTCTTAGCTTTTTGTTATAATATTCCTAAAAAACAGGGTGAGAAGATGGATCGGAAATTTATAGTACATATTGTGATTTTGACAGCATTAAGCTGTTTACTGCTTTATATGATTGAGCAAGTATTTGGAGCACATTATTTAGTAAAGACGAGTAGTAAGATTGGACTTTTCTTAATCATACCGCTCGTTTATATTAAATATTTCTTAAAAGATTCGATTTTTGATTTTCTGAGGTTTAATCAAATCGATTGGGATCGGTTAAAGCTAGGCTTTGGTTTAGGACTTTTATCGATGATTATTTTAATCGGTACCTATATTCTGCTGCAAGGTTTTATTGAAGGCGAAGCAATTATTTCTGACCTTAGGGATCGACTTGGGATCTCGTTTAAAGAGTACATCTGGATAGCGGTTTATATCACGTTTGTTAATTCTTTGTTGGAAGAGTTTTATTTTAGAGGCTTTATTTTTCTTAAATTTTATCAATCAGACTTGCCGATTTTAGGTTATCTCTATTCCTCGGGATTGTTTGCGGTATATCATGTTGCGATTTTTGCAACATGGTTTAACATTTGGCTGACACTTCTCGCATTAGTTGGCTTGTTTGTGGTTGGGTTAGTGTTTTGTTATTTAAATACAAAATCGAATAACTTCTTGAATTCTTGGATTTTGCATATTTTTGCGGATATTGCGGTTGTATCTATTGGTTTCTATTTATTTTGGACGTTGTAAAGGAGAATGGGTATGAAGTTATTTGTTTACGGGACGTTGAGAAAAGGTGAGCGTAACCACGATTTCTTAAAACAAGCGACACTGATCTCAGAGCAAAGTTGGACAGAAGGATTTTTGATCGATACAGGTTATGACTATCCTGCGATGGTGATTGATTCAGACAATCTGGTTTATGGTGAAGTGTATGAAATAGATTCTGAGACGCTCGCGAAAGTCGATGCGTTAGAAGGTTATAAAGATGACTCTGAACATAATCATTATATGAGAAGTAAGCGAATGATTTATTCAGATGTGGGCAGTATGGAAGCCTATGTTTATTATTATCACCATTCATCTCAACATGAAAAAGTTCCGCATAATGATTGGCGATTAAAAAAATTACTTGAACAAGGCACACCATTATATTTCGCGTATGGATCTTGTATGGATCATGAGCGGATTGAGCAGGCAGGTATGCTGAAGCAGTTTGAGACACTCGGGGTGGGAGTTTTGCCACGACATGAACTTCGATTTACGGTGAGTTCACATGACGGAGGGCGTGCAGATATTGTTGAAGCGAATACTCACGAGGTTGAAGGTATTGTGTATCGTATTAGTGAGAAAGCTCTAGATTACTTGTACGAACGGGAAGGGGTACATATTGGTAAATATAGACCTGCTGTAGTTGACGTGAAATTTGATGGTGAGAAAAGACCAATGCTAACCTTTATTGTGAAAGAAAAAATGAATGAAACCTCGCCGCCGGATCACTATTTAAATGAGATTTTGCGCGGAGGGGAGCCGCACTTATCGGCATCATATTTAGAAAAAATTGAACAGCGAGTAAGAAATTTAAGGGTGGGGAAGTAAGTGCATTATACCTATATGCTACGATGCCGTGACAAATCATTGTATACAGGGTATACAAATGATTTAGACAAGCGGTTAAAAAAACATCTAGAAGGAAAGGCATCAAAATTTACACGAACTAGACTTCCGGTAGAGATAGTTTATTATGAAACGTTCGAAACGAAGTCTGAGGCTATGAGTCGAGAAGCGAAGATTAAGCAGTTATCGAAGGTAGAAAAAGAAAGTTTGATTAGGAAGTAGAGCTTGGGAGAAGCACCCCAAGCTTTTTTTATTTAATATAAGTTTCAATTTTCTGAAAAAAGGATATTGAAATAAAAATGAGCCCTACTTTGATAGGACTCATTTTGCGACCGGTTCTTCTTGTGGTTCGACCCAATGATCGGACCAGTTTTGGATTTCATTTAAAACGGGTTCCAAAGCGGTGCCTTTTTCCGTTAATGAATATTCGATTCTAACTGGTGTTTCATCGTAAACTTTTCGCTGAACGATACCTTCTTTTTCAAGGTCTTTCAGTCGTTCAGACAACACGCGGCCGCTTATGCCGATTTCAGATTCAATATTGCAAAAACGTTGAGAACCGTTTAATAGTTGAAAAACGATTAGGCCGGTCCAACGTTTATTTAAGATAGATAATGCTTTTTCGAATTTTGGGCAAATGTTTGTATCAGCCATGATATTCACCTCTTTAATTTTATTATACCTTATAAGAAAGATTTTTAAAATAGTTTTTATTTACTTGACGTAATTAAATTTTAAATATATACTTACTTACATAAAGTAACTTAATTATTTCAGAGGAGGAATGTTCAACATGGCAAATGTAACATTAGACAAAGTTCATAGTGCAATTAACTTTTCAGTTAAGCACATGATGGTATCGAAAGCGAAAGGTGAATTTCAGGATTTTGATTTAGAGGTCAATGGAGATGTCAAAGATCTTGAAAATACAAGTGTAAAAGTAACGGTTGATGTAAGTTCAATTGAAACAAATAACGAGGATCGTAATGGTCATTTAAAATCAGAGGATTTCTTTGATGTTGAGAACCATCCTAACATCGTGTTTGAAAGTAAATCAGTTAAAAAAGTTAGTGATTCTGAATATCACGTAACTGGCGATGTAACGATTCGTGGTACAACGAACGAAGAAACATTTACTGTTTATCAAAACGGAATTGCGAAAGATCCGATGGGTGGTAATATGGTAGCTGGTTTTGATGTAGAAGGTAAAATTAACCGTGAAGATTATGGATTGACTTGGAACGCACCATTAGAAACAGGTGGCGTTCTAATCGGTAAGGAAGTAAACCTTACAGCAGCATTTGAATTAGTTATCGAAGAATAAATAAGAGAAGCCAGGCGATGAGCCTGGCTTTTTTCTATTTCAATCCTTTTTCTTCTAAAATATCTATTAGTAAATCAGGTCGGTCGGTAATAATTCCATCGATTCCGGCATCGACAAGCTTACGCATCGTTTCTTCATCATTGACTGTCCAGTAATGAATGTCAATTCCGAGTCGCTGTGCCCCTTTTATGATATCTTCAGCAAAGAACTGAAAATATTTATTATGTAAAGGGAGCTGTATGGCGTGTCCTGTTGGTTTGAATAGGTTTCTAGCCCAGAGTTTATGTGTGATGACAAAATTAAAGGCTGATTGTTCACCAGTACCAAGGGCGATACTGCCGTTAGAAAGGTCATTAAACGTATCAATGATCTCTTGGTCAAAAGATGCAACCATGACTTGGTCTTGCATATCATACTCCTGGATTAACTCCCATAGTTTTTGGGAAATAACACCATATAATTCTGGCGGATTCGTATGTTTAATCTCTAACATATAATTCATATCTGGGAAACGTTCAAACACTTCTCGCAACGTGGGTTTATAAATGCCAAGTCCACGGAACGAATATTCACCATTGATATCGAGAAAATGAAAACCAGCATCTAACATTTGAAATTCTTCAAGTGTGAATTCTGAGACTAAGCCGGAACCGTCAGTTGTTCGATCAACCGAAGGATCATGCATCAGTACTAGATGTCCGTCTTTAGTGATATGGATATCCACTTCAATCATGTCGACACCTAATTCTGAAGATTTTTCTATGGCTGTCATGGAGTTTCCGGGTGCAATTAAATCACCTGCTCGGTGCGCAATGACGAGTGGTCCTTCATGATTGCTTTCTAAAAAGTCGTGCTGAATGACTTGTGGTTGTGGTCTTAAGTATAGTAAATAAAAAACTAGTAAGTAGACGATGATGATTGGTATTAATATTTGAAAGAGTTTTTTCTTCATTTTGGTCACTCCAACGAGCTTCACTTTATATATCCATATACCTTTTTACTAGGTGATTATAACATTTTTGCTAAATTTATTGTTTCAATAATGAATTGATGTCATGGAAGTGATAAGATAAATCATAATAGAATTTTTCTAATGAAAGGGGTTTGAATAATGCAAAATCAAGTTATTCAGTATCTAAAAGACAACCGCGAAAAACATTTAGAGCAACTAAAAGAATTTTTAGCTATTCCTAGTATTAGCGCATTATCCGAACATCATGAGGACGTTGTGAAAGCAGCTGAGTGGGTAAAAGAGGATTTATTAAATATTGGGTTTGAACGTGCAGAGGTAATGCCAAGTGACGGGAAGCCAGTTGTGTATGGTGAAATTGTTAAAAATCCCGATGCGCCAACGGTTTTAGTTTATGGGCACTATGATGTTCAACCAGTTGACCCCGTTGAATTATGGGACTCAGAACCGTTTGAGGCTACGATTCGTGATAATAAATTATATGCGCGCGGGGCAACAGATGACAAAGGACAAGTTTTTATGCATATGAAAGTGATGGAGGCTGTCTTAAACAATGTTGATACACCACCGGTTAATTTTAAAGTTTTAATTGAAGGTGAAGAAGAGATTGGAAGCCCAACGTTACCGAAATTCTGTGAGGAGCATGAAGATATGTTGAGTGCGGACTTAATTGTCGTTTCGGATTCTGCGTTAGTGGAAAAAGGTAAACCGACGATTACATATGGCCTTCGTGGTCTTGCGGGTATTCAAATCGACGTTAAAGGTGCGAAAGGCGACCTTCACTCAGGTGAATACGGTGGCGGTGTCATGAACCCAATTCACGCTTTAGTTAAAATTTTAGATTCATTCCGTGATGAGAACAATAAAGTGTTAGTAGATGGCTTTTATGATGATATTCCGGAATTGTCTGCTGAAGAGCGTGAAGCTTTAGCACAAGTTCCGTTCGACGAAGAAAAACTTCAACAAGAACTTGGGGTTCCTGAGCTTGCTGGAGAAGAAGGTTATACGTATGTTGAGCGGACTTCGGTTCGTCCTACGCTTGAAATTAACGGTATATACGGTGGTTTCCAGGGTGAAGGGATTAAAACGGTTTTACCATCTGAAGCGGCTGCGAAAATTACTTGTCGCTTAGTACCAGACCAAGACCCTGAAGAGATTGTTAAGAATTTAACAGCTCATGTTGAGAAAAATAAACCAGCTGGTGTTAACGTTGAAGTTACGCCGTTTGATAAAGGAAAACCTTATGTAACGCCATTTGACCATCCTGTTATTCAAACAGCAGCTAAAGCTTATGAAAAAATTTATAACGAGGAGACAGCCTACATTCGTGGTGGAGGTTCGATTCCGATTGTGGCTGAACTTGATCGTATTTTACAAGTACCTGTTGTTTTAATGGGCTTCGGCTTGCCAGATGAAAATTTACATGCTCCGAATGAACACTTTAACTTAGAGAATTTTGATAAAGGAATGGACACACTCGTTCATTACTGGTTTATGCTAGAAGATGTAAAATAAGAAGAAAAAACGACCGCTTGATGGCGGTCGTTTTTTCTTGCAATAGACCCCGATCCGGCACTGTCTCTTCAGTCATTTAAAGCGTTTATTCTTTGCATTATGTTCTTGCAAGTTTTCAGCAATGAATTAAACTGAAAATTAGAACTATTTCAAAAAGGAGATGGTGTGTTATGAAAAAGCGTCGTACAGCTGAGCCTTACAAAATTAAAGCGGTTGAACCACTGAATATGTTGTCTCGAGAGGAGCGCGAGCAGGCCCTAAAACGTGCTGGGTATAATACGTTTTTGCTCGACTCAGAGGATGTTTACATTGATCTTTTGACTGATAGTGGTACAAGTGCTATGAGTGATCAGCAATGGGGAGCATTGATGGTTGGTGATGAGGCTTATGCGGGCAGTAAGAGTTGGTATCGTTTAAGGGATGCCGTTCAGGAGATTTACGGATATCAGTACGTGCTCCCGACGCACCAAGGTCGTGGAGCTGAAAATTTACTATCTCAATTGATGATTAAAGAAGGCGATTATATTCCAGGGAATATGTATTTTACAACGACGCGGGCACATCAAGAACTCAATGGAGGAACATTTGTTGATGTCATTATTGATGAAGCACATGATTCTTCTGCAGAACTTGATTTTAAAGGAGATATTGACCTTACGAAACTGCAGAAGCTCATTGATGACGTAGGGGCTGAACGAATTCCGTATGTTTGCTTAGCAGTGACGGTTAATATGGCAGGTGGACAGCCGGTTAGTATGGCGAATATGCGTGAAGTTTATGAGCTATGTCAACGTTATGGTATTTCGGTTTTCTACGATGCAACGCGTTGTGTAGAAAACGCTTATTTTATTAAAGAGCGAGAAGAAGGCTACCAAGATCAATCGATTCGCAATATTTTAAAAGAAATGTTCTCGTATTCGGATGGTTGTACGATGAGTGGCAAAAAGGATGCGCTTGTAAATATTGGCGGGTTTTTGGCGATGAATGATGAGGAGTTGTATATTCGCTCACGCGAGTTAGTCGTCGTTTATGAAGGGATGCCGACGTATGGTGGTATGGCAGGTCGTGATATGGAAGCTATGGCGCAAGGAATTTATGAAGCGGCGGATGATCATTTTATTGAGCACCGAATTCATCAGGTTAGGTATTTAGGTGATCAGTTAATTGAAGCTGGAATTCCTGTTGTGCGTCCAATTGGAGGGCATGCCATTTTCTTAGATGCGAAAGCCTTCTTGCCACATATACCACAGGATCAGTTCCCAGCTCAGGCATTGGCTGGCGCTTTATACTTAGATTCAGGCGTTCGTGGCATGGAGCGCGGCATAGTCTCAGCCGGCAGAAATAAAGAGACTGGTGAAAATAATAAACCGAAACTCGAAATGGTGCGCTTAACAATTCCAAGACGCGTTTATACTAATAATCATATGGATGTTGTCGCTGATTCTGTAATTGAACTATTTGAAAAACGCGACCAAATTACAGGCCTACAAATGGAGTATGAACCACCAACATTACGCTTCTTCAACGCAAGATTTTCTCCTTTAGTTGAAAGTAAAACGTTAATTTAAGATGAAGCCTCCCGACTGCGGGAGGTTTTTTATTGTCAAAAATGCAAACGCTATTGTTTAACTTAATAATAAAAAGTAGTGGTTGCATGATTAAAAAATTTTTTCTTCGTTTAAAAGAAAGTGTCTGGGTTATTCCGGCGATTTATTGTTTAATCGCGTTAATTTTAACCATCGTTATTATTTGGATTGATTATGGACGATTGGATGTCGTAGCAAAACTAGTCCCTGATATATTATATACAAATGCAGAATTGGGAAGAGATATTTTAGGTGTTATTGCCGGTGCGCTACTGACCATGACGACGATCACATTTTCTACGATTATGATCGTTCTGACGACTTACTCCTCTCAATTTTCACCTCGCACGTTACAAAACTTTTTGACCGATAAAAGAACGTTAACTGTGTTAGGTGTCTTTATGGGTGGATTTTTGTATTCTATAATCAGTTTACTTTTTATTCACGTTGAACACCCGACTGATGAGATCTTGTCAGCTACGTTTTCAGTAGCACTATCCTTAATTTGTTTAGGTTTCTTTGCGTTTTTTATTCAACATGTGGCAACGTTCATTCAGGTGTCCAATTTAATTATAAGTATTACAGAAGAAGCTAAAGAGAACTTAGAAAAATTTCATGAAAAGGTCGAGAAGACTAGTTATATCAAAGATCACAAAGATGTTGATATCCCAAGTGAGTACCAGCATGTAACAGATTTAAAAAGTCCAGGATATGGTTACTTACAAATTATCGATTATCAAAATTTATATGAGTTATCGACGAAGCACGATTTGGTCGTATTGATCACGGAGGAGATTGGAACGTTCGTCGTTGAAACAACGGTTATTGCATCGGTTTACCAAAAGGCAGATAAGACATTACCAAACGATATATTGGATGCTTTTACAATTGGGAGTGAGCGTAATATAAGTGAAGATGTTCAATACACGATTCAAAAGCTTGAAGAAATTGCGCTTCGGGCGATGTCGAGCGGCATCAATGACCCACATACGGCTGTGGATTGTATTCAACATTTGGGAAAAGTATTGATGCTCATAACGAAGTATCATAAAGAGGATTTAGTCTACCAAGAAGAGAATTTGCCAAGAGTCATCACGAAGCAACGCCAATTAAAAGATATTTTCTATCAGTCTTTTTATCAAGTAATCCATTGTATGGACGATGATGTTTCTGTGCTATTCGTAATCATGGATACATTATATTTAATTGGAAAAGAAGGTGATGAGCGTATAAAGATTTTAATTAAGGAGCTATACGATTATTTAAAAGCGAATTTTGCTTTTTCACAGCTAAAACCGCTTGATCGTTATTATTTTGAGGAAAAGGAAAAGAAGCTCCTGCAATTATAGACAAAATTTCTAAATTTTCTAAATTGACTGTAATCCAAAAGCATCATTATAATGTGATTAGGACTATGTCTTTTTACAAAGGTGATGCTAATGGGAATTCGGATGGATCAAGTCGTGAATTTAAATATTATGGATGAAGCTAAAGTCATTACCGGACATGAACATTTAAATGCTACAACGGTTGAATGGGTATCCGTGATGGAAGTGCCAGTCGAAAATTTTGTCCGAAAACATGAGTTTGTTTTAACGACGGGGATTGGGTGTGCGGATGATCCTATAACGTTTGAAAAATTTGTGCAAGATGTGATTTATTCAGGTGCGTCTGCGCTAACTATATCAACTGGTAGGCATATTTTAGATGTGCCAGAACGCGTGATTCAACTGGCCGAAGAGACCGGTTTTATTTTAATAGACATTCCATGGAAAATTCGTTTTTCTGACGTGATTCAAGAAGTGATTGATGCGATTAATCAAGAAAATGAATGGGAGCGTCTTCGTGCAGAAGAGTTGCGGCAACATCTGACGGACTGTGTATTAAGTGGTGGTTCGCTTAATGACATATTAGGGATTTTACATGATCAGATTAAACTACCGGTTGCCATCAGTGATCAGCGACAAATCGTAAGAGCCAATTATGACTTTAACACAGGGATGATTGACGTATTAAACAACCAGACAGAAGGAACGATTAAGAAATTGGAACATCCAGAAGTTCCTTTTGATGAACACCCTTTGTATCACCATTTGGACCAATATTTTGTCAATGATGAGACGTGTTATGAGTTGACGATTTTTTCGAATGATAAAAAACAAGGTTATTTGCTTTTTAAACCTCATCAACCTGAGGATTTAACATGGTTTACGATGAACGCATTAGAGCATGGTTTAACTGCTTGTGCGCTCTATTTTTTAACCGAAAATGCGATAGAGACGACCGAGATTCGTCTGAAGGATAATTTTATATTAGATTTGGCGAAAGAAAAACAAGAGCTTACGACTAAAATTTTATCGAAAGGTGAATTGTTAGGTTACGAACTAACAAAATCTTATGCTTGCATCGTCGGAGATTTTCGGACAATCGATTTACAGGAGCACGAAAATGATCGTTCGATGCAATCGTCTTTGCACAGTTTAAATTATTATGTGCAAAAGGAAATTATACACGCGAGTCAGCAACTCGGGCGTAAGACGATGTCAACGTTTGATGATGGCGAGGTAATTATTTTTATAGAGACAGATGATTACGCCTATCAGGAAAATGTTAATCATTTTTTGGATATGGTAGAGCGCCGATTGCATGAGCAATTAGCGAATTTGGATTTTGCTTGGGGGGTCGGGTTTCATCGCGGGAGTGGCAATGTTTTTTATGAAAGTTATCAGCAAGCCCGAACTGCATTAGATATACATACGAGACAGTACGGGTTTGGAGAGCGAACTTTTTTTGAAGAAACGCGTGTCAATCGATTGCTCATGATGCTGACAGAGGATGACCAAATTGTAAAGCAGGTCCATGAGATTTTGAAACCTTTAGTCGAGTACGATCAAAAACGGAATGCCGACTTAATACAGACGTTTATGACTTATCAAAAGTATAAAGGAAATGTAAGCCAAACCGCGCGAGCGCTAAATCTTCATCGACAATCTTTGTTGTATAGATTAAGAAACATTGAAAAGTTAACTCAGTTGTCACTCGTCGACGCTGACGATTCCTTTTTATTGGAGTTCAGCGTGAGACTGTGGATGTTAAATAAGTTTAATTAAGAAGCATTGAATTGCGAGGCAATTCAATGCTTTTTTCATTGGAGAGGGGAACGTACCCGCTGGAGAGAGGAACAGGCCCGCTGGAGAGGTAAACGTACCCGCTGGAGAGGGGAACGTACCCGCTGGAGAGGGGAACGTACCCGCTGGAGAGAGGAACGTACCCGCTGGAGAGAGGAACAGGCCCGGTGGAGAGGGAAACGTACCCGCTGGAGAAGGAAACGTACCCGCTAGAAGAGGAGACACCCCCGCTGGAAACCTCACTCAACGCCTCTTTTAATCAAAGTGTATAAAAGTGTATTAAAAAACTTCATACACTTTGAACATTACGAAAAATGCTTTAAATCAATACAATAGAATTAAGAAATCTAAAAATTCAGTTAATTAGTCGAAGGGAGGAGTTAATGTGTTGGATTTTGATATTGTCGAGTACCAAAGTCGGTTGGAGAAGACAAAGTCGAGCATGGAAAAACGGGGGATTGAGGTTCTTCTGATTACCGATCCGGCAAACATGAATTATTTGTCTGGTTATGATGCGTGGTCATTTTATGTTCATCAAATGCTGATTGTAATTATTGATGAGCCTCAGCCAATCTGGATTGGGCGTTTTATGGATGCGGCGGGTGCTAAGGCGAAAACGTGGATGTACGACGAGAACATTATGTCTTATCCAGATTATTATGTGCAGTCAGAAAACTACCATCCGATGGAATTTATTGCTGAAATTTTAGAACAAATTGGACACGGAAATCGAGCGGTGGGCGTTGAGAAAGAGCAGTACTATTTCACGGCAAAATCGTATGAAGTTTTAAATGAAAAATTACCGAACGCTACATTTAAAGATGCTAGTCAATTAGTCAATTGGGTTCGAATCATTAAATCGCCACAAGAAATTGAATATATCAGACGGGCGGCGAAAATTGCGGAAAGATCGATGTATGCAGGACTAAAAAGTATTCATACGGGCGCACGGGAATGTGACGCGGCGGCGAGTATCTTTTTTGAGTTAGTTAGAGGAACAGAAGAATATGGTGGCGATTATCCATCAATTGTACCAATGTTGCCAACGGGGGAAAACACTTCAACCCCACATTTAACTTGGAGTGATCAATATTTCAAAGAGGATAATTCAGTCATCGTAGAGCTTGCAGGTTGTTACAAGCGCTATCATTGTCCATTGGCTAGGACGGCGCATATCGGTCAAGCGCCAGAAAAACTGGACCGTTTAGCTGAAATTGTAGCAGAAGGAATCGACGAAGTGATGTCGACCGTGAAGCCTGGGATTGTCTTAGAAGAGCTAGAAGAAGCTTGGCGAAGAGCAACAAGACGTTATGGGATTGATAAGGAGTCAAGGTTAGGTTACTCCATGGGGTTAAATTACCCGCCTGATTGGGGTGAGCATACAGCAAGTATTCGAAAAGGTGATCAGACAGTTTTGCAACCAAATATGACATTCCACTTTATCCCGGGGATTTGGCTAGATTATTACGGACTTGAAATGAGTGAGTCCTTCCTGGTAACCGAAACGGGCGTCGAGATGTTTACAGATGTTCCAAGAGAATTATTGATTCAAAGTCCATTTCAACTACCAGACGGCAGTGATGGAATAATCAGTTAAGGAGGAGATTTTCGTGAGAAAAGAAAAAATGGGTACGAAAGCACTTTGGGCAGGAGAAAAAGAACAACTAGTTCACGGGGCAACACAGGTTCCGGTTGTTCATAGTGTGTCTTTTGGTTATGACGACATGGATGAATGGTATGAAGTCGCTGTTGGTAATAAAGAAGGCCACATTTATGGTCGTAACACGAATCCAACGGTTCAAGCTTTTGAAGACAAAGTGAAAATTCTAGAAGATGCTGAGGCAGCTACAAGTTTTTCAACGGGAATGGCTGCAATTAGTAATACACTAAGTACATTCTTATTTCCAGGCGATCGGATTGTATCGATTAAAGACACTTACGGTGGAACGAATAAAATTTTCACAGAATTTTTACCAAAACAGCAAATCGATGTTGAATTATGTGAGACGGGAAATCATGAATTAATTGAAGCGGAAGTGGCTAAAGGTTGTAAGATTCTATATTTAGAAACTCCGACCAATCCTACTGTCAAAATTACAGATATTGAACGCATGGTGCAGGCAGGACGTGATGTTGGGGCATTAGTCATTATTGATAACACGTTTGCAACACCGATTAATCAAAATCCGATTGAACTAGGCGTTGATCTTGTGATTCACAGTGCAACTAAATTCTTAGGTGGTCACGCGGATGCATTAGGTGGCGTCGTTTGTGGACGTGAGGATTTAGTTGAACAGATTTATCATTACCGTGAAATTAATGGAGCTACGCTAGATCCAATGGCGGCATACTTACTACTTCGGGGCATGAAAACACTTCATTTAAGAATTGAACGTCAAAATCAAAACGCGCAACAAATTGCCGAGTATCTAAAAAAGATTGATTGGGTCGATGATGTCTTTTACCCAGGTTTAGAAGAACATTCAGGGCATGACATCGCGAAAAAACAAATGAGAGGATTCGGTGGTATGTTGAGCTTCTCGGTCAAAGGTGGCGTTGATACTGTTCGTCATTTATTACCGCAACTAAAGTTTGCAAACAGAGCAGCTAACTTAGGTGCAGTCGAAACGATTGTAGGCCCATCCCGAACGACTAGTCACGTTGAGTGCACACCAGAAGAAAGAGCCGCTATGGGAATTCCTGAAGGCTTGATACGTTATTCAGCAGGGATTGAAGATATTGAAGACTTAATTGAAGATTTAAATCAGGCTTTCGCCAATTTACCAGATCACTTATTGGCAAGAGGTTAAAGGGGGAATTGGATGAATATTGCTTTCATTGGCTTTGGTGGTGTCGGGCAAGGTTTAGCTGAGATTTTAGAAGAAAAACGGGATCATTTAAAAACTGAATACGGTCTTGAAACAAAAGTCGTAGCTGTCTCGGATGTGATGAAAGGTGCCGTTTATGATCCAGATGGATTAAGTATACCTGAGTTGTTGCGGGCGGTACGTGAGGAAGGTAGTGTCGAGGAATATCCGGATGCGCAGTCATACGGCTGGGATAGCCTAAAAACAATACAGGAATCAAATGCTGATTTAATTGTTGAAGTAACGTTTACAGATGTCAAAACAGGCCAGCCGGCGATTGATCATTGCGAAGCTGCTTTTAAACATGGTAAAAGTGTTGTCACGACAAATAAAGGTCCTGTTGCATTAAAACTTGATGAATTACAAACGTTAGCGGATGAGAATGATTGTTTCTTCGGGTTTGAAGGTACGGTCATGAGTGGAACACCTGCTTTAAGACTTCCGAAAACGACACTCATGGGAAATGATATTCAAGAGGTCGTTGGGATCTTAAACGGTACGACGAATTACATTTTAACTGAAATGGAACAAGGTATGTCATTTGATCAGGCGTTAAAGCAAGCGCAAGAATACGGGTATGCTGAAGCAGATCCGACAAGTGATATTGAAGGTTATGATGTGCGTTACAAAACAGCTATACTATCGCATTATGTTATGGGTGAAGCGATTAATGCTTTAGAAATTAGTTGTGAAGGCATAGCTGATATGACACAAGAGAAAATACAAGAAGCAAAAGCTGAAGACAAAAAGTGGAAGCTTCTAGCTAGAATAAAGAAAACCGATAATGGCGTTCGAGCCTATGTAGCACCAGAAAAACTCGATATAAATCATCCGTTAGCAGGTGTAAAAGGGGCTACAAATGCTATTCTGTACGAATGTGATTTATCTGGTCCCATCATGTTAACAGGTGCAGGTGCTGGACTTAAAGAGACAGGGTTTTCTTTACTCATAGATATGATTCATGCGCATCAGGCTAAAAAATCTATTATAGTGAGGTGAGAAAGATGAAACAATTGCAAGTGAGAGCAGAGAAAATGATGTTAGCCGGAAAATGGGTGCAAACGTCGCAAACATTTGGCGTTTATGATCCCCAGGATAATCGACTGATTGCCCATGTACCACTGTCGTCTAAAGCTGATATGAAAATGGCCATCGAAGAAGCTGAGTCAGCTTTTAAGAATAATCAAGATTGGCCTACACATGACAGGATAAGGGTTTTAAAAGGTGCGGTTGACTATATTAATGAAAATAAGGAACTCTATGCTCAGACGATTGCATCAGAAGGTAGTAAAACAATAACTGAAGCACGTGGTGAAGTTAAACGCGCCATGCAAACGTTAGAAATTAGTGCAGAAGAGGCCCGCAGATTAAAAGGTGAGACGATTAATTTTGACCAAAATGAAGGCAGCGAAAATCGGGTCGGTTACTATTATCGTTTTCCAATAGGTGTTGTCGGAGCTATCACGCCGTTTAACGATCCATTAAATTTAGTTGCGCACAAAGTTGGCCCTGCAATTGCAGCAGGAAATGCGATTGTTGTAAAACCGGCATCTGTCACACCATTAAGTGCGTTACTTTTAGCGGATGCGTTTGAAGCGGCTGGCTTACCCAAAGGAATGTTGAGCGTCATTACGGGTTCAGGACGTGATCTAGGTGAAACACTTGTTACACATTCAGCTGTAAAAATGGTTTCTTTCACAGGTGGATTAGATGCAGGAAGAAAAGTTGCAGAGCAAGCAGGGATTAAACATATCGGCATGGAACTTGGTTCTAATTCGCCAGCCATAGTGATGAGTGACTGTGACATTGATGACGCTGTTACATCAAGCGTTGCCGGGTCATTCGGAGCAGTTGGCCAAAACTGTATAGGCGTACAACGGATCTATATTGAGCGGGATGTTTACGATGAGTTTGTTAAGAAAATGGCTTTTCAAACAAATGCTTTAAAAGTAGGCGATAAATTATTAGATGAGACGAATGTCGGACCATTAATAACGGAAAAAGAAGCTATGAGAGTTGAAGAATGGGTGAATGAAGCGGTTGAAAAAGGTGCAACGATTTTAGCTGGAGGTAAACGAAATGGCGCTTTCTATGCTCCAACGATTATCGCTGATGCTCCTGAAGATGCGACAATTGTGAAAGAGGAAATTTTCGGACCTGTCGTAAATGTATTCCCGGTTGATTCTTTAAAAGAAGCGATTGAAAAATCAAACAATGTGAATTACGGACTTCAGGCTGGTATTTTCACAAAAAATTTGGATCATGCGTTTTACGCGATTCAAAACCTAGAGTGTGGCGGGGTTATGGTAAATGATACGAGTGATTATCGAATTGATGAAATGCCATTTGGCGGAGTGAAAAATTCCGGCTTAGGTCGAGAAGGCATTAAGTTTTCCATTGAGTCCATGACAGAACCAAAAGTCGTCTCCATTAAACTATAAAAAAATCAGCCTGACCGTACAAGTGTCAGGCTGATTTTTGTTATAATAAGTTAAAATAGACAAACGATAAGGGAGACTTCATAATGAATAAAGTTTATCAAGTAGGTATTATTGGATTAGGAGTAGTCGGGGAACGTTTATTAAAACAATTTGTTGATCATCCGCGTTACGAAGTCGTCGGTTACTGTGAACCAAATCAAACGCGTCTTCAAGAAATTAATGAGAAATATGGTGAAGTAACAACATATCCTTCGCACCAAGAGCTATTAAAAAACGATGAGATTGATTTAGTTTATTTAGCTGTACCACCTAAATTTCACCACGAGATTGCGTTAAATATTATAGCTCACAACAAACATATTTTATGTGAAAAACCTTTAGCAAATAACATTAACGAAGCTAAAGAAATGTATGACTCAGCTGAGAATGCTGGTGTGGTACATGCCATGAATTTTCCATTACCTTATC
This sequence comes from Aquisalibacillus elongatus, assembly GCF_003843875.1. GTDB lineage: Bacteria > Bacillota > Bacilli > Bacillales > Alkalibacillaceae > Aquisalibacillus > Aquisalibacillus elongatus. The sequence continues at coordinate 220,546 of NZ_RKRF01000010.1, forward strand.
AAGAGGCTTATTTTAAAATGGAACAACTTCTTGATGAAAAAGCGCTTGGTGAATTACAGCGAATTGAGTTTAATATGCATTTTCCGACCTGGCCAAGAGCGTGGCAACAAAATAGCTGGATTGCTACACGAGAGCAAGGTGGATTTATTCGGGAGATTGGCCCGCATTATCTCCATTTAATCTCGAGACTTATAGGACAGCCATCTTACATAGCATCTCATGTTGACTATCCATTAGACGAACGAGCATCAGAGTTGGGTGTAATGGCTAGGTTATTAGTAAATGAACAAATTCCATTTTTATTTAATGGTTTAAGTGAGATCGGTCAAAAAGAGCATATGTCACTCAAAATTTTGGGCGAAAAAGCTGTGTTAGAACTTAGAAATTGGCGAGTATTATATTTGAGAGACCGAGAAAATGACCAATCAAAAGTTGAACTAACCCATCTTGAATCCTTAAATTTATTAGATGAATTAGCTAAAAAATTAGATGGCGAAGATGCTCACTTAGTTTCTTTTGAAGAAGGATATCAAGTTCAGAAAGTGCTAGAAGCCATTTTAGCAAGTAAATGATGATACCAGTGCTCCCTTTAATTGGGAGCATATTTTTTTACCCATGTCTAAAACTAATAATGCCCGACTAAAAAAGGAGGTTAAGTCATGGCGGCTAAATTAAAATGGATTTTTGGTATTATGCTTCTTTCCGTATTACTAACTGGTTGTAATATGGAAGGTGGAGCTGAAAATAACGGTGATCAAGATTTAGAACAAGTTGGTTTTGGAGCTGGGGACAATCAAGGTACGGATGGTCAATACGGAGCTGAGAACCGTAATAATAATCCGTTTATTAATGATAATGGCACCAATGATAACAATAATTTTTGGAACAATGATGATGACAGAGGATTTAATTTTAATAATCGATACAATGAAGTAGAACCAAATCGTGACGGTAATCAAAATAATAATCAAAATCGTAATGAAAACCGAAATGGAAGTCAAACAAACGAGCAAACGCAAAATAATCAATCTGCACCGAATGATATGATCGAAGAGGTTGTAAGATTGACCAACCAGGAAAGAACGAAGAATGGTTTATCTGAATTGAAAATTGACCAAGAACTAAACAATGTTGCTCAAACAAAGTCAGTTGACATGGCAGACAATGGATATTTTAGCCACCAGTCACCAACATATGGTTCACCATTTGAGATGTTAGATCAATTTGGTGTTGATTACACTGTTGCAGCAGAAAACATCGCCGCAGGACAAAAATCACCAGAACAAGTTGTAAAACAGTGGATGAATAGTGAAGGTCACCGTAAAAATATTTTAAACGATTCCGTTACACACATCGGGATTGGTTATGAACCAAGCGGAAATATGTCACCGTATTGGACTCAGATGTTTATAGCTAAATAATTGAAAAAAGCTGTTCCATTTTACAATCTGGAACAGCTTTTTTATAGGGTGTTCAAACCCTCTATCATAGAAAGCTTAATCTAAAAACCTCTCTTTATATTCTGGTTTAGGCATCATGCAGTGGTCTTGTTTACCGAACCATTTGTACCGATTGTTAGCAATTACGTTATATACCGGATCTCTTAAAAATTTCGGAATAATGATAAAGGTAAAAAGAAATTTCCAAAGGCCCTTTAAATCTTTAAAAACATGTAAGGCTGCAGTTGATTTAGTTAGAACTTTATCGTTTTTTAATAAGATAAATGTACTCAAATCACCTGGTAGCTCATGCTTTTCAATAAGTGATTGGCCTACATTACCCTGTAAAGAGGCGAATTGAAATTGCTTATTGTAATCACGTTTTAGAATAAACTGAACGATTCCGTTACATAAATTACATTCGCCATCAAATAGTACGGTTTTCTTCATACCACACACGCCCTTTATCTCACGTCTTGTTATATTCTATGATATCATGAAATTAAATGAATGTTTAGATTTTAAAAGAGGTGTTTGGATGGCAGACACAAATATTTTAGTTATAGAAGATGAAGAGAAAATTGCGCGTGTTTTAGAGTTGGAATTAACTTATGAAGGCTATGGCGTTGAAAAATCTTTCTCTGGCTATGATGCATTAGAAAAATACCGAGAAGGCGATTGGGATCTTATTATTTTAGATATAATGCTCCCTGAAATGAGTGGGGTAGAGCTTTTAAGACGGATTCGTAAAGATGACGAAAAAACACCTGTCATTCTTCTGACGGCGAAAGATTCAATCGAAGATAAAGTAACTGGCCTTGATTTAGGTGCAAACGATTACATGACGAAGCCTTTTCAAATTGAGGAATTATTAGCGAGAATTCGTGCAACATTACGTCAAGTGAACGTTAATTCTACATCTGAAGAAACAGAAGAGGAATGGTTAACCTTTGTTGATTTGAAATTAAACGAAGGAACTCGTGAAGTTTATAGAAATGACTATCCAATCGAGTTAACGCCACGCGAATTTGATTTATTAGTATATTTTTTAAACAATCAACGTCAAGTATTAACTCGTGATCAAATCTTGGATGCTGTATGGGGGTTTGATTACGTAGGGGATACGAATGTGGTTGACGTTTACGTGCGTTATTTAAGAAAAAAAGTAGACGCCAATACGGACCGTGAGCTGATCCATACCGTAAGAGGCGTTGGCTATGTTATGAAGGATGCTTATGAAGCTAAAAAATAAAATTTTCTTATATTCAACATTTTTATTTGTCATTGTGATAGTGGCGTTGTCAGTCACGGTCTATTTTACGTTTACCAATATTACCTATGATCGGGAAATGGAGCGAATTGAATCTGAGGCTGGCAATGTGTTGTCGGGGTTACGTCAGTCTAATGAACAATTTAGCTATCAGGATATTTTAAGAGTATATGATCCAAGTAATGGTATGCTTCGAATTGTAAATCGGGATGGACAAGTGATTTCAGCAACGGTCTCAGGTGACGAATCGACTTCACTCAGAGAGGTGGATGCCAATTTTGAACGCGGTCGGCAATCGCAGATGATTACTTATGACGGGCAACGTTACGGATTAGTTCAGTTGCCAACGATATGGGAAGATGGACAGGTCGTTTATTTACAGTTTTTCTCAAGTCTTGATGCTGTTGAAAGTAATTTAGATACGTTAAGAATAGTCTTAATGCTTGTAACATTTATCGCGATCATTCCCATCTTAGTATCCGGTCGGCTGTTATCTGATCTAATCATTCGACCTATTCAATCTTTAATTCAAACGATGAATGATATTAAAAGTAGCCAATCATTTAAACATATACCGATTGAAAAAACAACGAACGATGAGCTCTCGACGATGAGTGAGACGTTTAATGATTTAATGGATTTGCTGAAGGAAAACTATGAGAAGCAAGAAGCGTTTGTCTCAAATGCGTCACATGAGTTAAGAACTCCTCTTACAGTTATTGGAAGTTATGCGAGTTTAGTTAAACGTAGAGGATTAGAGCGTCCTGAGGTAGTAAAGGAATCAATCGAAGCTATTCATACTGAAGCATTAAGGATGAAAGGTTTGACCGAGCAACTATTATTACTGGCTAGACGCGATAAAGACTGGAAGCTAAATATTGAAACGGTCACTTTATCAGACGTCGTAACGAATGTGGCTACGAATATGAAGCGAGCCTACAACCGCGACATTCGTCTGAATATCAGTGAAAGTGCTCAAGTTTCAACAGATGAAGAGAAGTTAAAACAATTGCTATATATTTTCATAGATAACGCGATAAAATATAGCGATGAAGCGATTGATGTTGAGTTATTACAGAAATCTCAACCAGTTATAAAGATTAAAGACCAAGGAATAGGTATTCCAAGCTCCGCACAAGCCAAAATCTTTGACCGTTTTTACAGAGTCGATCAGGCAAGAACACGAGACGAGGGCGGTACAGGACTAGGGTTAGCGGTTGCGAAAGAAATAGCAGATACCCTTAATATTAAAATCGATTTAGAAAGTGAAAAAAATCAAGGAACAACGGTTATTTTAACGGTTCACTCATTTCATTCTCATTAAATTTTAATGTTATTGAGGTATGATATAAGTAAAGAACGCTATTAAGGAAGGTAATTCTATGGTTAAGCAACGAATTTTATGGATGTTAGGAGGCGTCATTATTACAGTTGTTGTGTTTATATTGGCACAACAATTTCTCTTCGGTTCAACATCTGCACAGGAAATTTCTAAAGATGAAGCAGAATCGATTGTTCTGAATCAATTCTCGGGAGAGATCTATGAGACCCGTGATGATGGGGACACTTTTTCGGTGAACGTCCAGTTGGACTCCACGGCCTATGTCGTGATTGTCGATAAACGAACAGGCGATTTAATCGACGTTATTCAAACTGAGGAAAAGCATCAAGAAGAGAACACGCATGAAGAAGATAAATCACAAGATCCAAAAGAGCAAGAAGAGAAGGAACAAGAGCCAAAAGAGCAAGAAGAGAAGGAACAAGAGCCAAAGGAACCTGACGAATCTAAAGTCGAAGAAGATACTGATTTATTAACAGAAGAAGAAATTATAAATCAAATTAATGAACAATATAATGGTCAACTGGTTACGGTTGAATTTGAGGAAGGCGACCAACCGATTTATAAATTAGAGATTAAGGGTGAGAAACATCGCTATCGCCTAGTTGTAAATGCAGAAACGGGAGAAGTTGAATCAGAAGAGAAAGAAACGGTTCAACAACCGCCAATTAGTGGGGATGAAGCAGTAGATATCGCTTTAAATAAAATTAGTGGTGAAGTTGATGACATTGAATTAGAAGATTTAAATGGTACTTTATATTATTTTATACAAATCGAAAATGAACTTGATCAAGATATCGAGGTAAAAATCAATGCATTAACTGGCAACATTGCATCAATTATTTATGATGATTATGAAGAGGCTAATGACAAAGATAACGATGATGATCAAAATGACGATGACAGTGAAGAGGATTAGAACGAAGCAGCAGCGCTTCGTTCTTTTTGGATTTATTTATTAATGAAGTTATTGTTTTTAATTTCTATTCAAATTCTAATCGTTTTTTAATTTTCTATTATAAGTTTTCTCATCTTTGAAAGATATAGTGAAATTAGAAACATAAACGATTAGGAGGAATTCATATGAAACGTAAATTAATCGCTGGGGCGATCGCTAGCTCAGTAGCAGTAGGTGGAACAGTGGGCAGTGTAGCATTAAGTGACTCCTTAACTTCAAAGCATTCATTAAATGAAAAAGCGGAAGTGGAAAGCGATATGGAAACGGTCAAGCTAGATACTAAAAAATTAATTGGTGTTGAAGAGTTACAAGATATCGTCTCAGGCGAAGTTGAAGGTACCATTGAAGAAGTTGAATTGGAGACAAAAAACTCTAATAACGCTTATTTTGAAGTACAAGTCCAAAATGGTGATCAAGAATATGAATTATACATCGATGCATATACTGGTAAGGTTTTGAAGGTAGAAGATCGTAAGGAGGATTCCCAAAAGAAGAGTAATGTAAATTCATCAGATAATCGTGACCAACAAGAGAAGCAATCGCAAAACAAAGAAACTAAACAGGTTAATAAGCAAGATAATTCAAAAGAAAATTATGACGATGACCAACACGATAACGATGAACGCGACGACCAAGAATCATCTAAAGATCCAGTAAAAAAAGCGAAGGATGATCAAAAGAAAATGATTAATCATGAGCAAGCAATTAAACTTGCACTGGAAGTCGCATCTGGTAAAGTCTCTGAAGTTGAATTAGATGAAGATGACGGCATGATGATCTATCAAGTTGAATTAGAAGGCCAAACGGAAACAGAAATTAAGATTAATGCTAACACGGGTGAGATTTTAGAAGTTGAACGTGATTAAAACAACACGCAAAAGCGTGATGAGATAAAAATAGGGATGCCTAAAAGCTAGGCATCCCATTTTATTTGAATAACTTTTTAAGTGTTTTACCTGTTGCTTTACCGGCTGCACGTCGACCTATTCTCTTTCCGACTTTCCCTTTGCGTATAGCATCGACATCATTCCAAATTTTTAAAAATTTATAAAAAGTAGATTTAAGACCCACCTGCTCACTCCTTACTAGATGGTATTGTAATTATATTTTAGCATGACTAAACAGAAACAAAATCTTACTTACCTAATGGTCAACTTTGATATACTAGTATGTAAATTAGAATGGTGGTGATGAAATGGAAGAGTTAGTCGGACATTGCCACAGTTGTGAGAAACCAGTTTATTGCGAAAATGGTTTTTTAAATGGTGTTCATGAAGAGCAGCAGTTGTATTGTACGGATTGTTATTCTAAGAAAGAGAGGGATACGTAATGGGATTATACGATCTTGAAGTTACTAAAAGTAATGGTGAAACGCAATCGATGACTGAACATAAGGGAAAAGTGCTGCTAGTTGTCAATACGGCTAGTAAATGTGGTTTCACACCACAATTCGAAGGGCTACAAAAACTCTATGACGATTATCACGAAAAAGGATTAGACGTATTAGGGTTTCCATCCGATCAATTTATGAATCAAGAGTTTGATGACCAAGATCAAATAATGGAGTTTTGCCAAACAAACTATGGTGTTACATTTCCTATGTATCAGAAAGTGGATGTTAAAGGTGAGAATCAGTCTCCTCTATTTGAATTTCTGACAAACGAGAAGAAGGGAATATTAGGTGGAGAGGTTAAATGGAATTTCACCAAATTTTTAATCGACCGTGGCGGTAATGTTGTTAAACGCTACTCACCACAGACGAAACCTGAGAAAATTAAAGAAGATATTGAGAATATAATTTAAGTAAATCAGCCCCCAACGAATAAGTTTCGTTGGGGACTGCTATATTAAAAATCCTTTTTAATATCTTTGTCTTTAAATAAAATCGCTGAATCATTGTAGCTTAAATTAATAGATCCTCCATCAACGTTTAAATCTGTTTGTAGATTTTCGATAATGCGATCTAATTTCTCTTCATCTTGATCTTCTTCTCCACGGTCTAACGTAATTCGTATAATCGGTTTAACATCAAACTCTTTGACCGATGGCACATCAGGATAACCCAACCCTAGTTCTTGTCCGATATTTTTCGGATATGTCAACCATACCTCTTGGATTTGGTCTTTCCCATAGGCTTCATTCAGCTGTTCAAGTAAATATGTTTCTAGTTCATGTTCCCATGTTTCTGCTACATAACTATCTGTATACTCACCTGACTCTGAGTCTTCAAAAACGAGTACTTGATAAGGCGTATCAGGAAGTTCTACCATCGCTGCGTAACTAAATTGCTCATACACATCAACATTGTCATATAAGATATCATTGATCTCGTAATTTGTATTATAATTCTCTTCTAAATATTGTCTCGCTTCTTCTTTTACCTCATTCGATTTCTCCGGATCTTGTTTAAGTCCAAGATAAGATAAGTACACAATGATACCTACAAGTAAAACAACAACAATGAGCCCTGTAATTAATAATTTTTTATTTGTATTCATGATTATTCCCCTTAATTATAAAATCATTGTAAATATAGCAATCCCAAATATTGATCCTAATGACAAAAATAAAATTAATTGATTAGTTTCGTTATGTCGAAAAATGAAGGCCGATACGGCTGTTAATAAAAATAAAATTGGCACTACAGCATACAGCCATTCTACCTTTAAATACCATAGAAAGCCCGTTGCAACTATGGACATGACCATTAATATTTTTGGAATCCAATTAAACATATTTATCACCTTATCTTATTGTATAACAAATCAAGTACGATGGGCGACTGAAAACTAACTGTTTAAAAATTGTTAAACAGTTAGAATTTTTGTAAAATTAATGTTAAAGGGGGAGACGTGATGGAAGAAGCACGCAAAGAAGAGTTTCAAGAAGAACAATCTAAAAAAGGAATGAAACGTTGGGTTAAATGGACGTTAATCATTTCAGGCATTCTTATAATCGCTGTAGGCGCTACGCTATTGTATATTAACGCTTACATAAATCGATCCTTAGCTGAAACTGAAGGAGAAAAAATATTAGAAGGATTACAAAGTGATGTTAGTATCGTTAGGGATGAGCAAGGTGTACCTCACATTAGTGCATCTAATGATCACGATTTATTTTATGCTCAGGGGTATGTAACGGCGCAAGATCGTTTGTTTCAAATGGAGATGTCTAGGAGACAAGCATCTGGTGAGCTAGCCGAGGTTGCTGGTGAAGCAGCGTTAAATCAAGATAAATATTTTAGAACTCTAGGACTTCGCCGAGCGGCTGAGGAATCTTTGAAGCTGTATGATGAGGAATCCATAGCGGTGTTAGAAGCTTACGCAGCGGGTGTTAATCAATATATTGAAGAATCGAAAGAAGATGGAAAGTTTCCTGTAGAATTTCAGTTAATGGGTTTAGACGACATGAAAGAGTGGTCAGTTGTAGATTCATTAACGATTGGAAAATACATGGCCTATGATTTGGGTGGTCACTGGCAAAGGCAGGCTTTCAATTATTATTTGTTAAATGATTTTAGTGAAGAAGAGGCTTATGAGCTATTCCCGACTTATCCAGAAGGGGCCATGACAAATATATCAGATGAAGAATATGTTGACGTCACAGCAAGTCTAACGAAAGCACCTCAAACCCATGAGTTTAATGGAAGCAATAACTGGGTTGTAAGTGGCGACAAAACAGAAAGTGGCATACCGATTTTAGCTAATGATCCACATCTGGGATTGCAAACACCATCTATTTGGTATCAAGTTCATTTAGAATCTGATCAATACAACGTCTCTGGTGTTATTTTCTCAGGTGTACCAGGTGTTATATTAGGTCATAATGAAGAGATTGCTTGGGGTGTTACGAATGTGGGACCGGATGTACAACAACTTTATTTAGAGAGACGTAATGAAGAGAATCCTTATCAATTTGAATATGATGGCGAATGGGTGGATGCGGATGTCATTACAGAAACCATTCATGTTGACGGTGAAGAATCAGTTGAATATGAAGTTGTTGAAACGGTTCATGGACCAATTATTTCTGAGTTTGCTAATGATATAGGATCAAATGATCCATCTAATGCTCTGTCGATTGATTGGACTGCATTAGATGCAACAACTGAACTATCATCTGTTTTGAAGATTAATCGGGCGAGCAATTGGAATGAGTTTGAAAAGGCATTAGAAGATTTTCATGCCCCAGCACAGAACTTCGTCTTTGCATCAAAAGATGGCACGATTGCATATAAAGCGAATGGCAAAATTCCTAAGTATGATCACCCAGATCAAGCCTTACTGCCATTACCTGGTTGGGATTCGGAAAATGATTTAGATGAGTTTATTCCTTTTGATGAACTGCCAACATTGATAAATCCTGATAAAGACTTTATAGCAACAGCCAATAATAAAGTCATATCTGATGAGTACCCATATCATATTAGTCATGTTTGGGCGCAACCGTATCGTTATACGAGGATCCATGAAGTACTAGATGATAGCGAGCAATTGAATGTTGAAGATATGAAAGATCTCCAAATGGATCAAATGAACCTTCAAGCTCGTCAATTCACACCTATCTTCGTTGATATTTTAGAGGATGTTTCATTATCAGAAGGCGAAGAAGAGGCGTTAAATTTACTTAAAGATTGGGATTATGTTGATGATCAAGAATTAGCACAACCACTTATTTTTCACCGTTTGTTAAAACATATAGAAGACGAACTGTTTATAGAGCACATGGACGAAGAAGTTCTTTCGATGTTTAGAGGAAGTGGTCAAAATGTCGATCAGCTCATTTTAGATGCCTATAATGGAGAAGAAGGAATTTGGATGGAGAAAAATGGTGGGCTAGAGACAGTTGTAGAAAATGCATTCACTAATTCGATTGATGAAATTGCTGATATGCAAGGTTCAGATATAAGTGCATGGAACTGGGGCGATTACCACCGTGTTTATTTTGCCCATCCGTTATCTAGTATTTCCATTTTAGATTGGTTCTTTAATAATCAAGATCCAGTTTCGGTTGGTGGTAGTAACGTAACCGTTATGGCTGCTTCGACTAAAGATAATGGTATTGTCGATCACGGTGCCTCTTGGCGTTTTGTGATTGATATGGAAGACACCACGGAGTCCCATCATATCGTAGGGCCAGGTCAGGCTGGTCACTATCGTAGTGAATGGTATGACAATCAAATTATGGATTGGGTTGAAGGTCAATATCATAAAACTGACATGCAAAATTACAGTGGTGAGGAATTAATTTTAAAAGCTGAATAAAATGCTATAGCCCTTAGGTAAAGAAAATTTGCCTAAGGGCTTTTCATGTCTTGATATTCATAATTCTTAGGTTTTTAAGCAAATTAATAATTACAGACATCAAAAGGAGAGTACGTCATGAATCGAAAATTAATTGACTGGCCAACGTTTATAGCATCATTTGTTATACTACTTGGAGTTGTTATACCATTAGTCATTTTTCCTGAAAAAGGTGAGGCGTTAGTCAATCGAATTAATGATTTTGTATCTGGAAGTTTTGGTTTTTTATATCTCATTATGGGTTTAGGCATTTTCTTCTTTTTAATCTTTGTAGCATTTAGTCAGAACGGTCACGTTAAATTAGGGGAAAAAGATGAAAAGCCTGAGTTTGGTACGGCTTCTTGGGCAGGGATGCTATTTAGTGCAGGTATTGGTTCGAGTATTTTATACTGGGCGACAATCGAGTGGGCTTATTATTATCAAGGGCCACCTTTTGGAGTTGATCCTACTGAGTCACAATTAGAAACCTTGCAGTGGGCTTCAACTTACGGCATTTTTCACTGGGGACCTATTGCTTGGGCAATTTATACCTTACCAGCTATTCCGATGGCGTATTTTTTCTATGTGCGAAAAACACCAGTCATTAAGATTAGTGAGACGTTAAGGCCGATATTAGGTCAAACTTCGGATTCATTCATTGGAAGAATTATTGATGTCTTATTTATTTTTGGTTTATTAGGTGGTGCGGGTACAACTTTAGCACTCGGTACTCCATTAATTACGGCAGGTGTTTCAGATTTAACAGGGTTAGAAGATACTATGACGTTAAGGACTATAATTTTATTAGGGGTCACAGTTATTTTTGCTGTTAGTTCATACCTAGGGCTTAAAGAAGGCATAAAACGATTAAGTGATTTTAATTTAGCTTTAGCGATTTTTTTATTAATCTTTGTATTTGTAACTGGTCCGACGTTATTTATTGCCGAAGCTTCAACCAATAGTATTGGGTTGATTTTAGATAACTTTTTTCATATGAGTACGTGGACAGAGCCTTTCGCAAACTTTGATCAATTTAATGAAACAGGTTTCCCAGAAGCGTGGACCGTATTCTATTGGGCATGGTGGTTAGTGTATGCACCGTTTGTAGGGTTGTTCATTGCTCGTATATCAAGAGGACGAACGATTAGACAAGTGATCGTGGGTACTATTGTTTACGGTTCATTAGGTTGTGTCTTGTTCTTCGGAATTATGGGGAACTTTGGCCTTTACCTTCAGTTGACGGGAGCTTATGATATTGTCTCTGTGTTAAATGAACAAGGGGCACCAGTTGCGATCATCACTATAATTAATCAGCTTCCATTTGCTAAATTTATGGTACTCGTCTTTGTCTTATTGTCTGTTGTCTTTTTAGCAACAACGTTTGATTCAAGCTCATATATTTTAGCATCAGTCACTCAACACGAAGTTGAAGATGGAGAGCCAGAGCGTTGGAATCGTTTATTTTGGGCATTTACGTTGTGTATATTGCCTTTAACGTTAATGTTCTTAGGAGGACTAGGCACTTTACAAACAGCAAGTATTGTTGGTGGTTTTCCACTCATTTTCATCATGTTCTTATTAGGTTGGTCGTTTATGCGAGCTTCAACAGGCGATTTAAAAGCAGATGATAAATTTAGACGGAAAACCGTTGTCCTTGATTACAAACGAATCAGAGAGAAGATTAGACAGCGACGCCAAAAACGTAAAGGAAAAACTGAACAAGATCAAAATGATGAGTAGAAAGAAGCCTTCTCAAATTTAGAGAAGGCTTCTACTATATTATTCAGTCAATTTTTTGATTGCATCATTGGAGTTTGAAATCTCTTCGTGTAATTTATGGTTGTGTTCAGTTTGTTGTTGCACCGTTGCGCTAATTTCCTCGATTGATGCAGAGGATTGTTCAACCGAGTAAGTGAATTCGTTAATCGTTTCTTCAACGGCATTTGTATTTTCGTTCGCATGTTGCGCTACTTCGGAAAAACTATTTAGTTGGGACAAAAGTTGTTCAGCTTGAGCTCTAAATTGTTCGAATAATGAATTGTTATCTTCAATCGTTTCAATATTCTCTTCTAACTTCGTTGAAATCGTCGTCATTTGTTGATTGGTCTCATCATTCGTTGTTTTCATACTAACTAGATCATCGGAGATTTTCTTCGCTGTCTGTTCTGTATGATCAGCAAGTTTACGAATTTCATCAGCCACAACAGCAAATCCTTTTCCGTGTTCTCCAGCACGGGCTGCTTCAATAGAAGCATTAAGTGCTAATAAGCTAGTTTGATCTGTTATGTCTTGGATGTTTTGTAGGGAAGCGACAGATGAATCCACTTTATCACTTAATTGATTAAACGATTGTTGCATTGCATAAAGACTGTTCTGAAAGTCTTTAATTTGTTCATTTAATCTATTTGAAGCTGTAATTCCTTTCTCGGCATTTTCTTCGGTTTCAGTAGTAGCCTCTTGAATATTACGAAGCTCTGTCATCATTTTCGAAAGGATTCCACTTGTTTCGCTCACAAGTTGATTAATGGTTGAGATGGATTGTGATTGTGTTTCCGTTCCACTAGCAATCTCTTGAATCGCTCGGTTCATTTCATCTAACGACTGTCTATGTTCATCAGACTGTTTAGCAATGTTTGTCATACTTGATTGAATCGTTTTCGCTTGCTTTTCGATTTTATTTTTATTTTCGTGTTCTAATTCGAAACGTTCTTTATTTTCTTGTTGAAGTTCGTCTAATTGGTCATTGGTTTGTTTAGCAACCAACTGTTGAAAGTAAAGAACAATACCACCTAAAAATAAAATAAGTAATGATGTTCCAAAATCTAGATTAAATTGCTCACCATACTTTATAATAAAGGAGACTAATAAAATTAAACTCAAGCTAAATCCAACGACCAACAGGCCTTTGGATAAATACAAAGCTGTACTAATTAATAAAAAATAAATTAAAGCAATGTTCTGTCCTGATGTACTAACAGATAAAATAATGGCTCCAACAATAGCAGCCAAACCTATTATACCTATGTAAGGAAAAACCTTAACGCCTTTTTCTAACTTAAGTAATAACCCTAAAATACTAATTAAGGTAAGAGAACCAATACCGACAATTAGAATGACTGCAAGTTGTTGTCCAATTATGTAGTTGACAATAACACTTAAGACAGAGATTATAACTAAGAAGGAAAACATAATTTTATTTTTCTTTTTAAGTGATTCATAAGCGATATTTGACTGATCCAACGGTTACCCTCCTGAAATTTTAAAAAATTCTTACTATGATTCTATCACAAAATAAGACAAAAGATATATTTTTTTGACAGTTTTTATTAGACCTTGAACAGTCATCAGAAAGGTGTGAGGCATATATGAATTCGGGGAAGACTTATGATATTCAAAATCCTAAAGCTTTATTGTTCTCATTATGTTTTGTATTAATGTTCGCAGTGATGAATGGAACGATGTTTAATATTGCGATTCCAGATATTGCGGAATCTTTTAATCTATTACCTTCTCAAGTGAGCTGGGTTATGACAGGTTATATTATGGTATTTGCTATAGGTGCGCTTATTTATGGAAAATTAACGGACACCATTGCTTTAAAGACGTTGATCACATTTGGTTTATGCGTGTTTTCCATTGGGTCTTTAGTAGGTTTCATGGCCCCAAATTATACCACCGTACTGATCGCACGACTTATTCAAGCAGTAGGTGGTGCAATGATTCCAGCGATTGCATTTATTGCGCCGATTCGTTATTTTCCGAATGAAAGAGGGAAAATATTAGGTATTATTTCGTCTGTGATGGCTTTTGCATCTGGAATTGGTCCAATTATGGGTGGTGTGATTGGGGGATTTTTAAACTGGCAGTTCTTATTTCTAACATCTTCATTAATCATCATAACGCTTCCATTGTTAAGAGCTAATTTACCTCAAGAAGAAACGAATTTTGTTAAATTAGACTATTTAGGTGCGGGACTTGTAGCGGGCTTTATCGTATCGTTGTTAATTGGAATTACGCTTTCGTATCCAATAAGCTTTATATTCTCGGTAGTATTTTTAATTTTAGTTGTCATTCGAATGAAAACGGCTAAAAACCCGTTTATACCACCTAAACTTTTTATGAATCAATCGTATGTTATTACTATTATGGTCAGTTTCTTAGCCATATCGTGTTTATTTGGCTTAATGTTTTCTGTTCCCATTATGCTTCGGGATGTGTATGGACTGACGACACTTCAGATTGGTTTAACGATGTTTCCAGGAGCTATGAGTGCTGCTTTAATTGGTCGAAAGGGCGGACAATTGGTTGACCAAAAGGGTTCTAGAACTGTTTTGTTATGGAGCATGTTGTTACTAATGACAGGGTTTTTTATCGTTTCAACAACAGTTGGTTTAGATCCAATTTGGATGAGTTTAAGCCTAATTTTTCCGATGATGTGTTTTCCGCTCGTTCAATCTTCCGGAGCTGATACGTTAGCTAGTATTTTGAAGGATCGTGAAACTGGTGTTGGCATGGGTGTCTTTAATTTACTCATCTTTGTTTCTGGTGCCATTAGTGGAGCAGTTGTTGGGATAACACTAGATGTTTTTAGGCCACAAGTTCCGGCTAATCCGATTGGGATCTTAGGTGAAGGAGCTGTTTTTAGTAATATTTTCTTAGTGTTTATGGGACTGATTTTCATAGGATTTCTAATATTTAAAACATTATTTAAAACTTACGTTGTAAAAGCTGAGTCTTAATGGCTCAGCTTTTACATTTACATATTGCGATACAAGTGTTTAAAAAGTACAATATTTCTAATACATTTTTATAAAGTTAAGGCGGAAGCTGGAAGAATCTTTTGTCTTCCTAACTTTTCCTATATAATGAATGTATTCAAGAAAGGAGCGGATTGT
Organism: Aquisalibacillus elongatus; assembly: GCF_003843875.1. Lineage (GTDB taxonomy): Bacteria > Bacillota > Bacilli > Bacillales > Alkalibacillaceae > Aquisalibacillus > Aquisalibacillus elongatus. The sequence continues at coordinate 235,729 of NZ_RKRF01000010.1, forward strand.
ATGAAAACATTCAAGCTAATATCTATAGACATTTTAGAAAAGTCCGGAGATGAATTAGAATATATTGAAGTCGATATGATGGATGGTCTTATTATTGATCGAGAAATTGAACAAGATCGTTGGTTAATTGAATGTTTTATACCTGTAAAGTATTTAAAGTACTTTAAGCAAAAACAAAGCGAAGACAGAGAATTTGTTGTTCAGGTCAGAATCTCTAAAGCAGCTAATCCAAAAGCAACCATCGTGGCAAAAGTGAATTCGATTAATGAGATAGAAGATGATATAAACGTGATTTTAATTGGTAACTTAGTAAATCGAGAGCGTGAACAAATTGAACAAATGCTACAAGATTTAATTGAGGCTGGTTATCAGGGTGCTTCTCTTCTAAAGAGGTTTAAGGAAAAAAATCAAGAAAGCTTCTTCTAATAAGAAATTTGTATGTATTTGTAGAAATTGCAGGAATTAATGCATAAAAAGGAGAAACAATTATGTACGGTGTTAAAAATGGGCTAAAAGCTAAAGCTATTTTGGATCGATTGTCAGTGGTTCAATTGATCTCCATGTATTATTTAGCAGCCGTTACGTTAGTCACAATATTACTGTCTTTACCAATCGCACATAAAGACGGCGTTACACTTAGTTTTATGGAAGTATTATTCACTTCTGTAAGTGCCGTTAGTGTGACTGGATTAACGGTTGTCTCTACGGCGGAGTCCTTTAGTGTGTTTGGTGTTATTGTCATTGCCATCGCACTTCAAATTGGTGGGCTTGGCGTCATGGCGTTAGGTACTCTAATTTGGTTAATTCTTGGTCGTAAAATCGGCTTTAGAGAGCGCCGTATGATTATGACCGATCAGAATCAGCAATCTATTGCTGGAATTGTTAGACTGGTTAAAAACATGCTAGTCCTTATTTTAACGATCGAATTTATTGGATTTATCATTTTAGGCACTTATTATTTGAATTATTATGATTCGATTATAGATGCTTATTATCAAGGTTTTTTCTCAGCGATTAGTGCTACTACAAACGGTGGGTTTGATATAACCGGTGAGTCTTTACATCTTTTCTATCAGGACTATTTTGTACAGTTTGTACATATTTTGCTTATAATTGCTGGGGCAATTGGTTTTCCAGTTTTAATAGAAATAAAAGAATATATTAAGATTGCACCAGAGAACAGGAATCTTAAACGTTTTTCATTATTTACAAAATTAACAACCCTTACTTATTTTGCTTTATTGATTTTCTCGATTATTGTAATTATTATTTTAGAATCCAACCACTACTTTGCTGGTAAACCATGGCATGAAGTGTTGTTTACAACCTTATTTCAATCTACAACCGCTAGAAGTGCAGGTTTATCAACCATGGATGTTAATGCTTTTACCGAGCAGACGCAATTGTTTTTATCAAGTATGATGTTTATTGGTGCTTCTCCAAGTAGTGTTGGGGGCGGTATTCGAACAACCACATTCGCCCTTGTAATTATCTTTATTTTAACATTTGCAAGAGGGCAGACGCATATTAAGATTTTTGGACGTCAGGTTGAAGACGAAGATTTATTTAAGGCTGTTGTAGTTACATTGTTAGCTATTATTATGTATTTATCTGCTGTGATTGTTATTACAGCTATTGAACCACATTCACTTACTAGTATTTTGTTCGAAGTAAGCAGTGCGTTCGGTACAACTGGGTTGTCGATGGGGGTCACACCAGACCTCAGTTATGTTAGTCAGTTTATTTTGATGGCCTTAATGTTTATCGGAAGAATTGGTTTGTTGACGTTCTTATTTACGTTCAATAATAAAAAGAGAAAGAGTAATTATAGTTATCCAAAAGAGAGAATCAATATTGGATAGTTGATTGAGGGGGCATATGCTTGCGACATAAAGCAAACAAATGCGGTAGTATTCCAATTCATAATTGGATTTTTGACAATATTATGGATGCCGTATTATTTATGGATCAAAATGGAATGATACTAGATTTTAATCAGGCTTCAAAAGAGTTATTACACCTAGATATCGATCAAAAACCAGAGATTACAAATTATTTGTGTTTAGATTCTCTCACACCAACAGAAGGTAAAGAACAACTTGTGAAAACGAATGAAAATCCAGAAAGGCTTATTTTAGCTAAAAGTATTTTTATTGATGATCAAATATGTTTGGTCATACGTGAGGGTGGTCTGAAAGCGAATAAAGACACGCTCCATTATTCATTTAATAATTTGATGAATGGCCCGTATGAAGGGGTTGTTATGCATGATGGAGAGAAAATTGTTGATTGTGACCAGGCGTTTGCGAGCTTATCTGGATACAACCGATCCGAGTTATTGGGGCAGTCTATTTTAGACCTTATTCATCCAAATGATCATCAAAAAATGATTAAAAGTATTCAATCTACTCATAACGCACCCTATACGGTTAAAGGGATTCGCAAGGATGATAGCGTTATTTATACTGAAATAGTCCCTGAAACACTCCAGATAGAAGAAAATTCAATGAGAATAGCTGTGGTTCGAAATATTACAGAGCGTATTGAAAATGAGAAGCAAATTGAATTTATGGCGTACTACGATGAATTAACCGATTTGCCTAACCGTAATTACTTTCAAAAAGTATTAAAAGACGAGATTAAGGCAGCTGAGTTGAGTTCACGTCAGTTAGCCGTTCACTTTATCGATTTAGATTATTTTAAACACATCAATGATACATTGGGTTATCAATTTGGAGACCAACTCTTAAAATCCTGTGCTGATCGTTTAAAGAAGTTATTATTAGAAGACGTATTTATCGCTAGAATGACCGGTGATGAGTTTTTAGTATTGCAACGTAATATCGGTAGTGAAGAAGACGCTAAAGCATTTGCGCAAAAGCTTATAAAATATTTTAAGCAACCTTTGAATGTTGATGGGTATGAAATATATACGTCTATTAGTGTAGGGATTAGCTTATATCCAGATTTAGCACAAACACCATCAGATTTAATTAAACAGGCAGATACCGCCATGAATTTAACTAAAGAACGTAATAAAAATGATTATCAAGTCTTTAAAAAATCGCTAACAGAAGGTTTTAAAGAGCGATTACACTTAGAGACAGAGTTACATAAAGCACTGAAAAATAAAGATTTTGAGTTATATTTTCAACCTCAAATTGATATTAAACAAGATGAGATCATCGGTTTAGAAGCATTATGTCGATGGAACCATATCGATAAAGGAATCATTCCACCTAATCAATTTATACCGTTAGCTGAACAAACAGGTTTAATTGTTGAGTTAGGGGATTGGGTAATCCGTGAGGCTTGCAGACAGAATAAAATGTGGCAGGACATGGGATTTCCAAAAGTAAAAGTAAGTGTCAATCTTTCTGCCAAACAGTTCTTACAGCGAGACCTTGTGAGCAATATAGCGGAAATCCTAGCGAATACAGGTCTAGAGTCTGAATATCTAGAGTTAGAGATTACCGAAAGCATGGCAATGACAAATGAGAAGTATATTATTGAAACATTAAAAGGTTTTCAAACTTTAGGAGTAAATGTCGCCTTAGATGATTTTGGAACTGGTTACTCTTCATTAAAATATTTAAGCCAATTTCCACTCAGTAAACTGAAGATTGATCGATTATTTATACAAAATAGAACCGAACAAAACATTGCAATAGTTAAAACAATCATTCATTTATCTCATTCATTAAACCTTAAAGTTATTGCAGAAGGGGTAGAGAATGAGGAAGACTTAATGTTTTTAAATAATGAAAATTGTGATGAAGTCCAAGGGTTTTATTTTAGTAAACCTTTACCAGTCAGTGAAGTGAATGGATTTTTTAATAAAAAATTATCGTAATAGAAGAGTAGGCTGCCCAAAATAAGTATCGGGCAGCCTTTTTAAGTTAGTTTTCAACTAGCCTAAACTTCATTTAGCAGTAAAAAGCAGCACCTACAATGATGAGTAAGATGAATAGAACAACAATGATCACAAAGTTGTTGTTATTGCCGTATCCTACATTGCTCCCAACATTTCCTCCGTACATACAATCACCTCCATAAGCGCTTGTAGGATATGTATATGACAAATTAAATGGGTGTGTAAGGATATTAACCTATATATAAGCATAAAAAATAGTGCGACTATCATAGCCGCACTATCCTTGCTCTTCTGATTTATCTTCCTCTTTAAGGTCTTCAGGGTCGATTTGTTGCTCTGTCTTAGATAGCAATTCGCGTTCGAATGACAAGATTTTTAATTGATCGTTTTCATACCCGATTGTAAATGTTGTTTTATAATGATGAACTTCCATAGTTTCTTCATCTTTACGAATATGGTGATCCGTTGAAACGTTGGCTTTAATTTTATCATCTTCTGGTTCTAGAAATTCCGTATCTTGAATTTCGATGTCAACAGCTTGAACACTTAAATCTCTGAAGTCTTGATAAGTACGCTTAATTTGTTCGTTACTCCCTAATAATGAATATGCAGCGAAATAATCGCGAACATTCAATGTATCATAGTAGTAATTCAGAAGATATGAAGCGTCATTTTTTAAAGACTCAGGATTAACATTTTGAACACTTTGATGATTAATATCGTAAGACAGCTCTTGATTATCCGCCATGTCTGACCACATTTGAATTAAGTCATAAACTTGAGAAATAGGGATGGTAAATCCCATGTTACCTTCACGGTTGGCTGCAGTATTAATTCCGATGATCGACCCTGTGTTCTTATGAATAAGAGGGCCGCCGCTATTACCTTGTGAAATATTAGCAGATACTTGATAAAGATTATTATATTCATAATTTTCTACTGAAAAACTTCTTCCCTTAGCTGAGATAATGCCATCAGTAAAGGTGTTTCTAAATCCGTGAGGTGAACCGACGGCTATAATTTCATCTCCCGTATTAGGTTCAAAGTTAGGGTCTATTTTCATTGAACCTTCGTTCTTAAGTTGTGGAACACGTATGACAGCAACATCTTTTTTTAAGTCCATATCAATTAAAGCCCCTGGGTAAGTAGAGGAACCGTCAGACGTTTTGACAAATATATCTGTTGCGTCTTCAACCACATGGGCATTGGTGACAATGTCGCCTTTATTATTAAATAGGAAACCTGATCCTTCACTTTGTGTCGTTGAACCGACAGCTTCGATTTGGACAACGTACTTTTGTGCTTCGTGGATGATTGTCTGTAAATCTTTCACTTCAGTATTGTTATCGTCCTCAACAACCTCGACAATCCCCTCAGATTCAGCTAATACCTCTTGATCCCAACTTGTGTAATAAAAGTACATGGCTATAGCTGAAATAAATAAAATGACAACCGATAACGTAATCGGTAAAACTAGGTTTTGTTTATGTGGCATTGTATCACTCCTATTGGCCTTCTAAATACCACTGAATTTGTTCAATATTAACGTCTACTGTTACATCGTCTTCAATTTCAAAGTGAGTATATTCGAACTGGCCCGTTTCTTCAGGGTACAGCGTTTCTGGATATAAGAAGGTTTCATTCTCGGCTAATACTTCATCAGATTCCTGATCCGTCAATATATACTTTACAGAAATCGAATAAATAGGGACCGTGGCTATACTTTTAATTTGTCCTGACACGATCAATTCATCATTATCGTTTCTATCAGTTTCAATACCGATAAGCTCAACCGCGTCGTTGGCATTGTTTTCTTGTTCGATTTCGTATTGATTTAACGCTTGTTGAATTCGTTCTTGTTGTTCCGTTTCAAAAGCTACTTGCTGTTTTTCAATCGTCGTTTTTAAACTTTCAAGCCTTTCATTATCTGGAACGTATTTCAACGCATCATTTACAACGGCAAGGGCATTTGAAAAATGGTTTTGATTTAACTCTTCATTCGCACGATTGAAAGAATGGTTTACAATTCGTTCTTTCATTTGGTCCTCTAGTTGACCTGCTTCATCTGTATTAATGGACTCAACCTGATAAAGCTGCATTTTCAGCTCATCAATACTGGAGTCGTCTTCTAATTGATATTTGACTTGAGAGATTTTAATTTCATTACGTTTTTCTAAAATATCACTTAATAATTCATTGATAACTTCACCGTTATATTTGTTTAATTGGCTTTCTATATCTTGTGTCAAATTAATAGCTTGTTGAAACGACTGCTCTTCAATCATAGAATCAACAGCATTTAGCTCTTCATTCACCTCTATAGCGATATCCATGAATTCCATACTGTCAGAAGCAGCTGTGAAATTACTCTTGTATTCTAGTGATTGACGAAATTTTTCTTTAGCATTTAAGTATTGTCCCTCTAAAGCTAATTCAATTCCTTCTTCATAAGTTTCAACCGCTTTGTCTTGCTGATAATCGAGATAAAAATGTATAATGATGGCGATTAATAATACTAGAATTAATGTCGATAATGGAGCTAACCACCATTTATTAAAGCCTTTTTCGGATGGTTCATTAAATCGTTCGTCTGTGTCTGTTGGAAGCTTGGAACCACAAGAGACGCAATATAGTTCTTCATCTCGTGTTTCAGCCCCACATTTTGGGCAGTAAAACATGTTCATCACCTAATCTATAATTATGTATTTATGGTATTGATTTTTGACAATAAGTTTAAGGTTATGTCACTATTTTACAATATAGAAGAAAATAAAAAAATGAATATGTATGATATAATATTTTTGGTAAACTAATAGTAACATAAGATATATCTTTTCTGAGGAGGAATTTTCATGGAATCACTTGATACTGTCATGGGGATTGTCAGCTTAGCATTACTAGCTACATTCATTGGCTATTGCCTTTTCGATAACGCAAAACATTAATACTTACATTATATTTGACGTACTCAAAGTGTGGAATGTTTCATTCATTCCACACTTTTTTTATTTTTTTACGATTGTATGAGTGAACAAGGAGGTGAATGTAATGGCAACTCAAGTAAAAACAAGAACTCAGCTTCAATTAATGTTTGATGCTGGTATTGGTGAAGACGGTAAAAACATTATAAAACGTCGTTCATTTAATCAGGTGAAGATGGATACAACGGCTGATCAGCTTTATGCGGTCAGTGATGCGTTAGCTTCACTACAAGAGCATGCATTAGTGAACATTGTTCGAAATGACTCCTTTGATGTTAACGAATTATAAAAGCGACATGACAATATAGAGAAGGGAGGGTTAATAAATGGCAAAGCGTTTAGAACTTAAATTCAAAAACGAAGAGGGGAAAGTTGCGACGATCTCGTTGGATAATCCGATTGAGCCAACTGATCCTGTGGCGGTTCAACAAGCGATGGATACCATCATTTCTAATGATGTGTTTCTTTCTAGCGGGGGGTCATTTGTGGAAGTAGACAGTGCTCGAATTGTAGATCGTACTGTCACTGAAATCCCATTAACATAATGATTCAGAGAAAAAGGCCTTATGAATTTAAGGTCTTTTTCTTATTTAGAATTGTAAACTGAAAGGAGGACTCGGTATGGAAGCTTGGGTGAATTGGATTCCTGAAGTTGGTTTTCCGATTTTGGTAACATTTTATTTGTTACACCGAATTGAAAAACGACTTGAGGAGCTAAACGAATCCATATTACACTTACCGAAACATTTGAACTAAAAACATAGTGGCTGAGACAATAAATAAAGTAAAGACCGTACATTGATTGGGGCGTCTTAATCATTGTACGGTCTCTATTATATGCTCCGTCAAAATACTCCGCTTTCCGCAGGCACGGCGCGGGCTTCCCAAAACTCACTCCCGTTCGTTACACTAAGGGTGTTCGGGTAAGTACGCAACGTCCTGTTGCAACGCCGAATTGACCCACATCCTGTGGCCCTCGGCTCGTGCGTTCCTGCAGGAGTCTACGTATTTTGACTACGCTTGACATGCATTTCTATCTACTTGACTTTTTCAATTGTAATATACCTTTTTCAACAAACTCTATTACTTTTATCGTGTAAATGAAATTTGATCAAACGGGAAAATGATAAACTCAGACCTGCCGATAATATCGTCCTCATTAATATCTCCTAAGCCATTTCGACTGTCCTTACTAATATCACGATTATCTCCAACGACAAAATATTGGTCTGCGGGTACTTTTTTCGGGCCAAAGTCCTCTGTTTCTTGACGCTGTTCAGGAGATATATATGGTTCATTCACAGGTTGACCGTCAATATATAGTTGATGGTCTTTGAATTCAACTGTTTCATTCGGTAATCCGATGATTCGTTTCACATAGTTTTTATTCGGGTGTTGAATAATGACTATGTCACCACGCTCTGGTTCATCCAAAAGATATACAGCTTTATTAAAAATGACCCTTTCTCCATTATGTAAAGTAGGGTCCATACTAGTTCCTTCTACAATGGACGTCGCAAATACATATGACCTTAGAAAGAATGCTAATACAACAGCTATAAGAATTGCCTTTGTCCATTCCCATATTTCTTTTTTCAAGGAAATCTCCCTTTCAACCATATCTATATTTATATCCTACCACATATTTCTGTTTAAAGTATTTAATATTATTTATAATTATTTTACAACTTTATTAACAATGTATAAAATAGTGTGTTAGATAAACTATTATATGTTATGATGTTTGATATATTCAGCATTTCCCGAGGAGGAACGACTGTGTCAAAACAATTCAAACTACAAAAATTACAAAGTGAGATTGAGCAGCTTAGAAGCAAAATGGAAGAGATCGCTTCCACTTATGGTTATACAAGCAAGGAATCTATTCAACTCTCTCAAGAATTAGACTACCTTTTAAATGAATATCAATGCATTAGCTCTTGTAACAAAGTTCCAACACGTTAACCTTTGTTCGTTTTTATAAATTCCTCCAGTCGATCTAACCCTTCTTTTAATACTTCTTCATGGTAGGCATAAGAGATCCTCATATATCCTTGCCCGTAAGATGAAAAGGCATCACCAGGTACTAAAGCTAACTTAGCTTCTTTTACTAATGTTAATCCAAAGTCAAATGATGTTTGATCGCTAGGTGCAAGCTTTGGAAACACATAAAAAGCACCGTCTGGTATTACAACATCAATCCCCATCTCAGTAAGTCGCTTAACGACATAATTTCTTCTCTTTAAATAACTTTCTCTCATTTCTTTAGGGTCATTTATACCATTTGTTAAGGCTTCTAGTGCAGCGTATTGACTAGTAGAGGTCGGACATGACACATTATATTGATGTACTTTCAGGACGTGTTTTTGTAAATTTTTCGGCCCCATCAAAAATCCAATACGGAATCCTGTCATAGAATGTGATTTAGAGACACCTTGAACAATAAAGGTTTGGTTTCGTACTTCTTCAAATGCTCCGATAGACACGTGTGGCTTCTCATAAGTTAATTCACTGTAGATTTCATCAGCTAAAATAAAAATAGAATAATCCTTTAGTAATGTTGCAATATCCTTTAATTCGTTTTCATCCATTGATACCCCTGTCGGATTAGATGGGTAAGGTAAGATCACACATTTAGTATTCTCGGTGATATGTTTTTCGATTAAATCAGCTGTAAACTTAAAATTATGTTTTCTTGTATCAACGTAAACGGGTTTGCCTCCAGCTAGTTTAATTAAAGGTTCGTATGCTGGATAAACTGGACCAGGTAACAGTACTTCATCACCGGGGGATAAGATAGTTCTTAGAGTAATATCGATAGCTTGTGATGCTCCAACCGTAACGATAATTTCATCTTGAGGATTATAATTCAGCTGATAATTTTGTTTAACGTAGTTTGAGATTGCTTCTCGTAATTCTAACACACCAGCATTAGGTGTATAAGTCGTTAGGTTTTGATCTAATGATTGTTTGGCTGCTTCTTTAATATGCTCAGGCGTCTGAAAATCAGGCTGTCCAATGGTGAGGGAAATCATATCTTTCTTACCTTGTACCATATTAAAGAATTGACGTATACCGGAGATCTCAATATTTTTGACGTTTTGGTTAATGCGTTGTTCCAATGTTATTCACCGCTCTTTCTCGTATTAAAAAATTTCAATCAGTGAGACCATCAAGATAATTCCAAAAATAAACGAATGGGTCGCAGGTCGTTCGTGTCCATCCCCGTGACTTTCTGGGATTAGTTCCTTGTAGATAATAAATAGCATAGCACCTGAGGCAAATGCTAGTCCATATGAAACTAAGCCGTCAAACATATTAGTTAAAAAGAAGCCCAATAGAGCAGTTGCGACTTCTACAAGCCCTGTCATAGTTGCAATAATAAATGCAATGAATCGATTAAGCTTTTGATATATGAGAAATAAGGCAACTAAAAATCCTTCTGGCGCATTTTGGGTACCAATAGCAATAGCAACTAATTCACCTAGACCTTCTTGCCCAGAAGCATAACTAACACCAGTAGCCAGTCCTTCGGGAATATTGTGAAGAGTAATTGCAGCAATGACTAACATAGCTTTTTGGTCAATTTGAATGCTTTGGTTTAAGTTTTCAACATGTATATGAGGGATAAAATTTTCCAATAATGATAAAAGTAACGCACCTAATATTAGACCGATAATTAAATGTGTTAATGTTCCGAATTCTAAAGCTTCAGGAATTAAACTTAATAAAGCTGCTGCTAGCATAACACCACCAGCAAAGGCTAGTAATATATCACGCCATTTATGGGTTAATCTTTTGATAAATAGTACTGGTATTGCGCCAACCCCTGTTGCAAGCCCAGCTAGAAGGCTTCCAATTAGTACTTCGTTCATAGTGGTAATCCTTTCTTTAAACATAGGGAGTGAATGTATTTTGCTACAGTATGTATTTCATACAACTCTTTGTTTGATTTTAGTTTTTTGTGCCTATTTAATCTTAAAACCATTATTAATCAAATTAGTAAAACAAAAATGTGTGATGACATTGAATTATCTAGCGGCATCTTTAATTACATCATTGATTATTTTAACGGGATTGATATTGACACAAGATAATAATAGCTTAGCCTATCAGCCATTAGAAATTATAGGAGCACTATGGATTTCAATAGTTATTATAGGGTGTATTTTGATCATAACGCTAATTGTAAAAAGGACTAAACAGTATTTCAGGACCCGATCGTAATTCATAGTTTTTATTTTACTCCTCTTTACATATGATTTAAAACATTTAAAATTAAACAAAAAGGGGAGTTTTACAAATGGAAATTTTATTTATGGTCTTTTTCTTTATCTTTATATTATTTATTTTAAATATCTTTACAAGTATTTGGGCTTATCGTGATTCGATTCAAAAAGGGAACAGCAAGGAATATGCGATTATTGTTCTAATTGGGACTTTATTTTTCCCATTATTAGGTCTCATTGTTTACCTAATTATAAGAAATGATTAATCCAGGTTGGAGACCTGGATTAATTTTTTGATTAGACAAAAAAATGCGAATAGCATTTAGCTATTCGCGAATAAGATTTTAGTTTTTATACGCTTTTAAGTAATCTACAATTTTCTCTACTTCATCCATTTGAGTTCCTTTGAAACGATTAATCATTTCGCCATCAGGTGATATTAGCATGAAACTCGTATCGTGTGTAACCTGATCCTCGCCATCTACTTTCGTCACTAAAGCTTGAAAAGAATTCGAAGCAAAACTTTCTATATCCTTTTGGCTATAGCCAGTTAAAAAATCCCAATTATCAAATTCCGCTCCGTGCTTCTCTCCAAACTCTTTCAAATCTTCAGGATCATCGATTGTTGGGTCAACAGAAAAAGATACAAGCCTTGTGTCTATCCCCTCTTCATCAAGCATGCCTTGCAACTGTGCCATGTTTGATGTCATTGGTGGACATACTGTATTACAATTCGTAAAAATTAAATTAGCAATCCAATAATCGCCCTTTACGTCATCTAATGAAACTGTTTCACCATCTTGATTAGTAAAGCTAAAACCTTCAACTTCATTATCAAATTCTGGTTTATATTCTTTTCCATCTTCAGAACTTCCACATGCCACTAATATGAAACTAAGAAGAAGGAAAGAAAAGATTAAACCATATTTTTTAAGCATTTTCAACACTCCAATCATAACCAATTTTATTTTAGCATGAACGGATGTGTATTATAATTGAAATCATGTCCTATTTTTAACAATTCGTTGACACACTTAAGATTTTGACACTAGTGTATAAAGGTTTATTTCAGGTCTGCACAAAAAACGGAAGGGGAGTCTGGTCGTCCCAAGGCCTCTTGAAACTTGCAATTGAAGTGGTCGTTCACCAATCTCGTAAGACCCTTCTACATAGTTTGTTCCAAGGTCAGGCGTTACAATATATCCGATCAAAGGCAACTGGATTTGTCCGCCGTGACTGTGACCTGACAATTGTAAATCAAATGAATACTGTTTCGCTTCATCAGCATAATCTGGTTCATGACATAAAAGCACATTAAACTGATCAACTTCGCTTGAATCTATTAAACCTTTTAGATCGGGTCGTCCTAATAAGACGTCATCTAACCCTGAAAGGTTTATATATTCTCCGTCTTTATCTATTTGTACCGTTTCATTTTTTAATAATTTAAACCCACTTCGCTCCATATAATCATAGATGATGGACGTACCAAAACCTCCATGGTCATGATTTCCGTAAATCCAATACTTCCCGTAAGGTGCCTCGATTTTAGACAGTAAGTTTGAAACTTTATCTAGTGTTTGACTGGAAATTCGAGAAGGATCATCCGCAAGGTCACCCGTAAACACAATTAAATCTGCTGAATGATGATTGACTTGATTAACCATTTTCTCAAATTCTTCTAAGTTATATTGAAAACCAATATGTGTATCAGTGATTTGTAATATTTTAAACCCATCAAATGATGAAGGTAATCTAGTCGATGCAACATCTTTATAAATGGTTTTTAACCATTTTGGTTCAAGTTCATGTGCATAGTAATATCCCCCATAGGACAAACCAACTGCCCCAAGGGTTCCAAATGTTAACCTTTTAATAAAACTTCTTCTTGTTAATTTTTTAGTCATGATGAACATCCTCTAAAAACAGTTTAAATCTATTATAGCATGGTATTTTTATTTTATATATGAGATAATATGTGAAAAATGAATGAATATTCAGTTTTGGATGAGGGGGATTTTTATGAAAAATGAAGTCGTAATTGTAACAGGTGGATCTAACGGCATGGGGAAGTACATGGCGAAAAAGTTTGCCCATGAAGGAGCGAAAGTAGTCATTACGGGTCGTAATGAGGAACGATTACAGTCGGCTAAAGAAGAAATTGTAAGTGAAAAAGATTCAAGTGTCTTACCGATTGTCATGGATGTCCGTAACATGGAAGATGTCGAGCGGATGGTGAAAGAGACAGTGGATGAATTTGGTTCGATCCATCACCTTGTAAATAATGCAGCAGGTAATTTTATTGCACCTACTGAGAAACTTTCCGTGAATGGCTGGAATTCTGTTATTGATATTGTTCTAAATGGTACATTCTACTGCAGTAAGGCCGTTGGCGATTATTGGATTGATAATGGTATTAAAGGTAGTATCGTTAATATGGTAGCTACTTATGCTTGGAATGCTGGAGCTGGAGTCATCCATTCAGCCTCCGCAAAAGCCGGTGTGTTAACGATGACGAGGACACTTGCTGTAGAATGGGGCAGAAAATATGGCATTCGAGCGAATGCGATTGCTCCGGGGCCAATTGATCGAACAGGGGGAGCAGATCGTTTATGGGAATCAGAAGAAGCTGCTAAGCGAACATTGAATTCTGTCCCATTAGGGCGCTTAGGTGAACCAGAAGAAATTGCTGATTTAGCTTATTTTATTCTAAACGATGCTAAATATATGAACGGGGAAGTCGTCACATTAGATGGCGGGCAGTGGTTGAATCAATTTCCGTTTTAAGGTATTCCAAACTATAGCGTTGTCAAAAAAAGATCCAGACAGATTCATTCGAATCGTCTGGATCTTTAATTATATTAAAACAACATAGAATAATATCGCAAAGAAGTGGAACGCACTACCGGCAATGACAAAGAGGTGCCAGACTGCATGGTGGTATGGAAATCCACGCCACATGTAAAAAATACTTCCGACAGAGTAAAAAATACCACCAACAATTAAGTAAACTAATCCTTCTAATGCCATTTCTGCCGCTAATGGGTTCCAAACAAAAACAATAAACCAACCTAAGAATATATAAATCAATGTAGAGACAATCATAAAGCGTTTTACGAAGAAGATTTTAAAGATAATCCCTAAGATCGCTACGCCCCATATGACTCCTAATAATGTCCAACCAATAGGACCGCGTAACAAGACTAACAAGATCGGTGTGTAAGTCCCTGCGATAAATAAGTAAATCGATGAATGGTCAAGGAATAAGAAAAAATCTTTAGCCTTACCGTCTCTTAGACTATGTACAATCGTTGAAGATAAATACATAATTAACATCGACGTTCCATATACTGTAACTGACACAATGTGCCAAACATTGCCGTACAATGAAGAATAAACAATTAATATGACTAACCCTGCAATACTTAATAGGGCGCCTAAACCATGGGTGAGGGCGTTGATGTGCTCCTCTTTTCTGGTAAACTCGTGGGTCATGAACATCCCTTCTTTCTATAACTCTAGTTTAATTATACACGTATAACCCCTGCAATGATAACTTTTAACCAACATGTGTTATAAAAGCGCTTTTATGTTAAAATATTGTTTGGGTGTTACTCCTGTTTAGAGAACTAAGGAGGGGAGTAAATGTTAGATTTAACGAACTTTGATTTATCATCAATACCAGTAAAACGAGACATGATTGAAGCAGAAAAAGTAGCACACGTCCAACTTCAAAACCCACTCGAACACGCGTTATTAGTCTTAACAAAAACAGGCTACAATGCCGTACCAGTCTTAGATTTAAATGGACGTTTTTGTGGAATTATAAGCAAATCGGACATTGTCGAGGCTATGTTTGGAATCGAACAAATAGAAGTAGATAAGTTGTATGAAAATACAGTAGAGGATGTCATGCATTCAGATGTACCAACGGTTTCTGAGCATGATACGTTAGAAAAAGCACTCCACGTATTAATCGATCATTCTTTTGCTTGCGTACTTAATCAAGACGATGAAATGATTGGTATTTACACTCGACGAGAGATTTTAAAACAATTTAGAAATGAATTTTATGAACAACAGTCCAAATAATGCTTGTCAGACAAATACGCTCTTTGATAAAGTAAAGTAAAATTTAATATTGTAATTGGAGGATTCAACATGAAGATGATGGATGCGAATGAAATTATTGAATTCATTTCAAACGCTAAGAAATCAACACCTGTTAAAGTTTATGTAAAAGGCAAAAAGCTGAATGGAATCGAATTCCATGATGACATTCAGGCTTTTATGGATGAAGAAACAGGAGTACTTTTCGGCGAGTGGAAGGTTGTTAAAGAAGACCTTGAGAAGTTTAGTCATTTAATTGAGGACTATGTCATTGAAAATGACCGTCGTAACTCAGCGATTCCACTATTAGATTTAAAAGGAATAAATGCACGTATTGAGCCTGGTGCTATTATCCGTGATCAAGTGGAGATTGGTGATGGCGTTGTCATTATGATGGGTGCATCCATTAATATTGGAGCGGCGATTGGCGAAGGCACGATGATTGATATGAATGCTGTACTTGGTGGTCGCGCAACAGTAGGTAAGAACTGCCATATTGGTGCGGGAACTGTATTAGCTGGCGTCATAGAGCCACCATCAGCCAAGCCTGTTATGGTTGAAGACGGTGTTGTCATTGGTGCGAATGCCGTTATTTTAGAAGGTGTAACAGTTGGAGAAGGGTCAGTTGTTGCAGCTGGTGCAATTGTAACGGAAGATGTTCCTCCGAATACAGTTGTCGCTGGTACGCCTGCTAAAGTCGTTAAAGAAATTGACGATCAAACGAAAACAAAAACAGAAGTAGTGAGTGCACTTCGAAAATTAGATGATTAATGAAAAAAGCGGGGACTATACAGCCCCCGCTTTTTTAACGATGAAAGGTAGAGATTTATGGCGCAAGATTGGATCAAGGTAAGGAGAGACCTGCATCAAATTCCAGAGATCGGTTTCCAGGAGTTTAAAACACAAGCGTATTTATTGGATTTCATTAAAAGTCTTCCTCAAGAATTTTTAACAATTGAATCATGGCGAACAGGACTGTTTGTGTTTGTTGAAGGTCGAGTTGGAGATGAGACGGTGGCGTATCGTACGGATATTGATGGCTTACCAATTACAGAGGAAACGAGTTTTGATTTTCATTCTCAACACGACGGTTATATGCATGCGTGTGGTCATGATTTTCACATGACGATTGCTCTTGGTGCTTTGGAACATTTCTCAATCAACCAACCAGAGGATCATGTATTATTCATTTTCCAACCGGCAGAAGAAGGGCCAGGTGGTGCACAACCAATGTTAGCAAGTGAGGCAATCAAGCAGTATCAGCCTGACTGGATTTTTGCCTTACATATTGATCCAAAGCTTTCTGTTGGGACTGTGAGTTCTAAGCCAGGGTTGTTATTTGCGAATACGAGCGAATTATTTATTGATTTTAAAGGAAAAGGTGGTCATGCAGCTTACCCTCATGAAACTAAAGATATGATCATGGCTGCAAGTACGTTTAATTTACAATCACAACAGCTTGTTAGTCGTATGCGCGATCCGTTAAATCCTGCCGTTGTGACAATTGGTAAAATGGAGGCTGGAACAGTTCAAAACATTATCGCTGAAAACGCTAGAGTAGAAGGAACCATTCGGACCATTAAGCCAGAGACAATGGATACGGTTAAAAGTGGTATTGAGCGAATATTAAGTGGCATTGAGACACGTTTTGATTGCACGACGAGCGTGGATTATGGAGCCAATTATTATATGGTCCATAATGATGAGCGTTTTGTCGAGAGATTCAAGCGTGCACTCAATGGTAGCAGTATTCAATATAAAGAAGCACCTGAGGCCATGACTGGCGAGGACTTTGGCTATTTTCTGAAAGAGATTCCGGGATTTATGTTCTGGCTAGGCGTTGACTCGCCATATGGTCTTCATAACAGTAAGCTAAATCCAAATGAAGAAGCGATTGAAGTTGGCATTGAGGCCGTTATAAGAACAATTAAAAGTCATTCGTGATGAACTTACCCACTATAATGGTGGGAGACTTCGTGAAGAAAAGAACTATTTTATTAATACTAATATTGTTTTTAATATTATTGGCTTTTTGTTTCTGAATCCACAGGATAAGGTACTGCACCCCAAAAGTTAGAGTAAAAATCTAACTTTTGGGGTGTTTTCATATGGCAAAATATAGTGATAGTTTTAAATTAAAAATTGTTAAG
>NZ_RKRF01000011.1 GCF_003843875.1 Aquisalibacillus elongatus
ATTAAAATTGGCTGGTTTATGTCCAGTTAAATACCGAACTCAAACCAGCCAATCAGCTGCATAATTAAAACTCTAACTTTTTGGGGTCACCACCCACCGGGGAGTTTCCTTATGTTCCGCATGAATCATCATCGCAGTATTCTGTATTTGAGCTTTTGTTTAGTACTTGAATCTTTGGTTTTTGTTGTTCTTCTTCATGCACTTTATTTAATACATCTAAGAACACATCTGTCGGCTGTGCGCCTGAGACGGCATATTTTTCGTTAAAAACAAAAAACGGTACTCCTTGTACACCTAATTGACCCGCTTCTTGTTGATCATTTACAACATCTCGTTTGTACTTAACCGTTTCTAAAATTTCAAGTGATTCCTCACGATTAAGTCCAACTTCTTCAGCTAAAACGGCCAATACGTCTTGGTCGCCTACATTTTTACCCTCTGTAAAATAGGCCTGCATGAGGCGTTCCATCATGTCATACATTTTTCCTTGCTGGTCTGCAAAATGACTTAACCGATGGGCATCTTCCGTATTAGTTGGAATGACGTCGTCAAAATTAAACTCCAACCCAACTTCCTTGGCCTGCTCAGCCATCTGATCATTCATGCGCTTTCCTTCTTCGTATGACATGCCGTATTTATTGGCGAGCATTTCATGAATATCTTCGTTTGTATTTTTCTTAGCTGTTGGGTCCAACTGAAAACTTCTAAACTGTAGTTGAACCTCATCTGAATGGTCAAATTGCTCCATAGCATGTTCTAATCGTTTTTTTCCGATATAACAAAACGGGCATACGACATCTGACCAGATTTCAATCTTCATAAATCTATGACCTCCATCATTTCTTATCGATGTTATTTACTATTTATATGTCGTGTTTCGCTCTCCTCTAGGTTTAACTCTTCTTTTCTCACTGCAAAAAGTTTTCTAAGACCTTTATACAGCAGGAATGCGGCTACACCAATAGCTATAAGAGATACTACATAAAATATAATATTCACCGCAAATCACCCCATTATAACCTTATTCACTATATTTTACGTTTGTTCACAATCAATTGCAAAACAATCGACTTCACTTGGTGACTTAGAGGCTGAGTGTCACTTTCAGACCTTTATACAGTGCATTTAGACCCTTTCTCAGACGTTTCAGACCAAGTTTTATATAATAGTTATAAATTCGTTTTTTTAGAATTTTTTCTTCCTTTCATAGCTTTTCCAAAAGAAAAACTGGCTAGAAAATTAATTCTAGCCAGTTTAAGACTGAAGTTCTTGGTACTCTTCATTGGTAAAAGCTCTTGATTTTGTTAAAAAGCGTTTGCCTTCTACACCTTCTAGTGAAAACATTCCACCACGGCCGTCTACCACATCAATGATGAGCTGTGTGTGCTTCCAATACTCGAATTGGTTGCGATGGATATAAAATGGCGCGTCGCCAATCTTACCAAGGTAAACATCTTGATCACCTATTATGAGGTCTCCATCTGGATAGCACATCGGCGAGCTACCATCACAACAGCCACCTGATTGATGAAACATGATCGGACCGTGTTTTTGCTTCAGTAGCTCAACTAGCTCCAAAGCGGCATCTGTTGCTGTGACGCGTTCGACCATGAACATCATCACCTTTCAATTAGGTTACTCTATTATATGCAAAAATTCATTTTAGAAGAATCCTAATTTTTGCGGGCTGTAGCTGACGAGCATGTTTTTCGTTTGTTGATAGTGGTTGAGCATCATCTTATGATTTTCACGACCAACACCTGACATTTTATAACCACCGAATGCAGCATGAGCAGGGTAGTCGTGGTAGCAGTTCGTCCAGACGCGTCCTGCTTTAATGCCACGACCGAATCGATAAGCTTTATTAATGTCACGTGTCCAAACACCAGCACCTAATCCATATAATGTATCGTTCGCAATTTCTAACGCTTCAGCATCATCTTTAAACGTTGTCACAGACAATACCGGGCCGAAAATTTCTTCCTGGAAAATGCGCATATTGTTATGCCCTTTAAAGACGGTCGGCTGAACGTAGTAGCCATCTTGGAATTCACCGTCTTTTACATTTTGTTCACCACCGATTAGGCATTCCGCACCTTCTTGTTTTCCAATATCTAAATACGATAAAATTTTCTCTAATTGTTCACTAGATGCTTGAGCACCCATCATTGTGTTCGGGTCAAGTGGGTTACCTGTTGCAATCGCTTTTACTCGTTCTAATGCGCGCTCCATGAACTCGTCATAAATATCCTCATGAATCAACGCACGCGACGGGCACGTACATACTTCGCCCTGGTTGAGCGCGAACATGACAAGACCTTCAATCGCTTTATCTAAAAAGTCATCGTCTTCTGCCATGACATCTTTGAAGAAAATATTTGGCGATTTTCCACCTAACTCCAGTGTGACAGGGATTAAGTTTTGTGAAGCGTACTGCATAATCAGGCGTCCGGTTGTTGTTTCACCTGTGAAAGCGACTTTGTCTACACGTGGGTTTTGCGCAAGTGGTTTACCTGTTTCTAAACCAAAACCATTCACAATATTAACTACACCTGCTGGAATTAGATCTTCTATTAACTCCATTAAAACGAGAATTGAAGATGGCGTTTGTTCAGCTGGCTTTAAAATGACACAGTTACCTGTCGCTAAAGCAGGCGCTAGCTTCCATGTGGCCATAAGTAATGGGAAGTTCCACGGAATAATTTGTCCGACAACCCCAATTGGCTCGTTAAAATGATAAGCGACCGTGTCGTTATTAATCTCACCGATCGACCCTTCCTGCGCACGAATCGCACCTGCGAAATAACGGAAATGATCCACCGCTAACGGCAGGTCCGCGTTTAAAGTTTCACGAACGGACTTCCCGTTTTCCCATGTTTCAGCCACGGCAAGCATTTCTAAATTTTCCTCAATGCGGTCGGCAATTTTGTTTAACATATTTGCTCGTTCCGCAACTGATGTCGTACCCCACTCAACTTTTACCTCATGCGCAGCATCTAGCGCAAGTTCGATGTCTTCTTTCGTAGAACGCGGAATCTCACAAAAAGGCTTACCAGTTACAGGCGTCACATTGTCAAAGTACTCACCATTCACTGGCGGCGTCCACTCACCTCCAATATAGTTCTCATAACGATCCTTAAAGTTTATAACAGCTCCATCTGTGTTAGGAAATGCATACGTCATCGTCATACCTCCTTTAAAAATTAAAGACAACTTGTCCTCACTAACACTCTATGAGTCTAGTGGACGAGATATGATAGAAGGTTTAACCTTGGCTTATTTATGCGCTAGGTTTTTCAATTTATGCGCTACTTTTCGCCATTTATGCGCTTCGAATTTTGTCGAACGGTACCTTTTTCCAAATTTATGCGCCCTTTTGAAGGTGTTTATGCGCTCTTTTTAACGAAAAAAAGGCCGTGAGCAGTCTCACGAGCCTTTTTTAATCACAGAAAATATATCTCTAAGTTTCGCATGGTATTCGGGTGATTGGTCTAGATGCTTCCAAAGGAGTTTGCCTTGTTCATCAAAGATCAATGTGCCGCCTTGGATATAAACATCCTGCGTGGCCATTGATTTTTTCACGAAATCGGCTTGTTGTTTATCCTTTGGGATAAAATTTTTGACCTTACGGAACACGACACCTAACAACGCTTTTGTTAACAACTTAAGCTTAGGTGCAGTTTTGACCCCGACGCCTTTAAAGGACGTTCGAGCTGGGTCGCCGACAATATCGAACGGAAACGGTCCAAAGGCATCTAAGAATTGTTTAATAAATGATGCATTCGAAGGTGCTACAGCGACAATCTGGTAACCTTCCTTCTGAATATCATCGTACTGCTCACGCAACTGCGCGAGATATTCTCGGCAAAGCGGTCAACCAAGATGGCGCGAGAATACTAGAATCGTCTTTTGGTTGTTCAGTAGGTCGTTTAAAGTTTTGTTCCCATTTTGTGTTTCCACTTCATAATTAAGATCCATGTGCCACATCCCCTTTCCTTCCTAGTACTATATAACTTACCACAAGTAATGTCTGGCTTACGAGGATTATGACTGATAGTGGCAAAATTGTACTTGTGCCGAACAAGCCTACAATTGGTGCAACTGAACCGCCAAAGATAAACTGAAATAAACCTAGTAATGCAGAAGCACTTCCTGCATTACGATCCTGCGTTTGCATGGCTAAGGATAAGCTAGTTGGATTAATCAGACCTGTGCTGGATGTAATAAAGAATAGTCCGATGATCACCATTACAAGGCCGCCGTTTAAAACAGATGCTAGCACTAATATTGTGCCTCCAGTTAAAGCCACGATCATTCCTGCTATCAACAGGTTTTCCTCTGAAAATTGACCAGAGAAACGGCCGACGACTTGACTCATGGATATAAACCCTAGCGCATTCAGTCCAAATACCATGGCATACGCTTGTGGGGACAAACTAAAAATATCCTGCAAAATAAACGAAGACCCTGAAATGTATGCGAACATCGCCGCGGCCGCAAAGCCTTGGACTAACGCAAAACTCATGTATCTGCGGTGTTTCGTTAAGGATGCAAAAATATTAAACGTCGTCTTAAGCCCACCATCCGACCGCTCTTCATGTGGTAGTGATTCTTTTAACCTAAAAATTGCGAGTGCAACTAATAATGTTCCGATGATAGATAAAATCGCGAACAGTCCACGCCAGCTTGTGAAAAGCAGAATTTGTCCGCCAATCATTGGGGCCAAAATTGGCGCAAGACCCATAACGAGCACTAATAATGAGAACATTTTCGTCAGTTCTGTACCTGTATATAAATCACGAATAATTGAGCGGGAAATCACAATACCACCTGCGCCCGAGAACCCTTGAATGAACCGTGCTGCAATTAAAACCCAAACATTAGGCGCAACTGCACAAATAATGGACGCGACAACATAAATCGCGATTGATATAGTGAGTGGCTTTTTCCGACCGAAAACATCACTTAAAGCCCCCATCGTCAGCTGTCCAAACGCAATACCAAGCAACGTTGTCGTCAGACTGAGCTGAATGAGCGACGCCGGGCTCTCTAAGTCGTTGGATAACTCCGGGAATGCTGGTAAATATAAATCTATCGTTAATGGCACGAGCGCTGTGAATGCCCCGAGCATCAATAATAATTTCCAATGCGAGAATCTAGATGACATCAATAACACCTCTCCCTAATTGTCACAACGCCTATCGTATAACAAAATGTTGAATATGAAAAGTTATCAATCTGTTGAAGAATTTATTGCATTAAGTGAAACTTTATTTAATAGGTATTCGTATATAATAAGTTGTAGTGTATATGAGTTTATTAAGGGGGAGAGCGTGTTGAATAAAGTATTAAGTGTTGAAAATTTACAGAAGTCTTTTAAGAACGCTAAAGTGTTAAAAGACATTTCCTTCGACGTTCGCGAAGGCGAAATCATGGCAATCTTAGGTCCTAATGGTGCCGGGAAGTCCACGACCATCCGCAACATTATGGGCATTATGTATCCAGATGAAGGATCTGTTACCTTCCATAACCATAATGGCAATGAAATTCCGCGTTATAAAATCGGTTACTTGCCAGAAGAACGTGGACTTTATAAAAATGTGAAAGTGATGGATATTTTGCTATACTTCGCGGACTTAAAAGACTACCCGAAGGAAAAAGCAAAACAACGTGCATTAGATTATTTAAAGAAATTTGATTTAGAAGGTAAGGAGAACTCACCAGTTGAGGAGCTTTCGAAAGGTCAAGGGCAAAAGATTCAGTTCATCGGCTCAATCATTCATGAGCCTGAACTTCTCATTTTAGATGAACCTTTCTCAGGGCTAGACCCAGTCAGTCAGGAAGTTTTTAAAAATGAAATTAAACAGCTCGCTAAAAATGGAACGTCTATTTTACTGAGCTCACACCAGATGAATTTAGTTGAAGAGATGTGTGATCGTCTGTTCATGATCAATCGTGGTGAGAAAGTCATTTACGGTTTAATGGACGATGTGAAGAAAGAATACGCGAACTTTAAATGTACGATTCGTGGAAAAAATGAGCAATCAACACTCGAAAGCCTGCCTGAAGTAACGCGTGTGGAGCAGAGTGATGAGATCTCTATTTTATATTTGACTCAAGAAGTCGAAGTGACAAAGTGGCTATCTCAGCTGCCGGAAACGCTTGACGTTCAGGAGCTTTCCGTCGACCGCGTGTCGTTACACGAAATTTTTGTTGATATTGCGACAGACCAAACTTTAGCTCAGGAAGTAGGTGCTTCAAATGCGTAATAGTTTGAAAGTTGCTCGTTGGGAATTTAAACGTAACGTACGAAACAAAACATTTATTATATCCTTGTTTATTACACCTTTAATATTTTTACTTTTTGCATCAGCTCCGACATTACTGAATCACTTAGGAGACGATGAAGAGTCTCAGACAACGGTTTACTTAAACGATCAGATTGGAGTTTACGAAGCACTAGAGCCTATGTTTGAAGAAAGCGAGCTCGTGTCATGGGATGTTCAGGAAACACCAAATGAGCCGAGTGATATGACCGAAACGATTAGTCAGGCCGATGATGCAGCTTATATTATTTTGAATGAAGAGACACTTGAAACTGGCACGATCACTTACATGACGAGTGATGATTTGCAAGGTTCGTTTGAAAACCAGTTAGGCGTTTTACAACAACCGATTAAACAAACCCAGCTACAATCAGCTGGACTTTCACAAGAACAGTTACAGCTTGTTCAGACACCGATTGAATACGAAGCATTTGAGCAAGAAACTTCAGGGGGCACTGTTCCACAAGAAGAAATAGGCGGTTTCCCTTATGAATCAGCCATCCCGGCAATTTTTGCAGGATTAGTGCTATTCTCAATTGTCATTTCTGGTATGATGATTTTCCAAAGTGCTTCACAAGAGAAGAAGGATAAAGTAGCGGAGATCATTTTATCATCAGTTACAACTAGTGAGTTAATGCAAGGTAAGATTTGGGGTTACTTTAGTTTAGGAATTTTACAAGTTGCTGTCTGGATTACCATGGCACTTCCAATTGCACTTTGGAGACTAGAAGATGTTCCAGTGCTCGAATATTTATTCGTACCTGAGACATTATTGCTAACATTTATCGCCGTATTAGGTTACTTATTATTTGCAGCCTTGTTTGTCGGATTAGGTGCGACTATTGAGGATTACTCAACAAGCGGTAACTTCCAGGGCATGGTGATGATGCTACCATTTTTACCATTTATCTTTATCGGCCCTATTTTCAGCAACCCAGAAGGCATTGTGGCCCAGATTGGAACCTACATTCCATTCACGTCACCAGCAGTCCTCATTATGCGCTTATCGATTTTAGATGAGTGGCCTTGGGTTGAGATGCTGATCGGCCTTGCAATTTTAATCGTGAGTATTTGGATTTTCATGAAACTCGCGGGCAAGATCTTCCAGATTGGAATCTTAATTTATGGCAAAAACGCGACACCACAAGAAATTTGGAAATGGTTGAGAGCTTAATAGCTTCGATTAGTGCTTAAAAAACCGGTTGCCTTTTTCAGGCAACCGGTTTTTGTTTTATTCTATAAAGCTTTTATTTACTAATCCTTCTAAATCTTGTTGTTCATCTAAGAATCCTAAGTCATACGAGGAATCAATGAAGTCTTGTAAAACCTGTTCGTCTACTTCGTAAGAAAACTCGATTCGCTCCCACGCATTATCAATCACTGATTTTGAAAGCTCTTGATCTGTAATTTCTTTGATTTTCTTAATAGCGATTTCTTTAGCCTCTTCTGGGTTGTTTTGAATAAATTCAGTTGCTTTTACATGTGCATCTACAATGTTTTGTACTTTATCAGGGTCATTTTCGGCTAATTCCTGAGATGTAACGAACACTGCTGCAGGAAGCGTCTCGCCATAAGCAACATCAGGTGTATCCACTAATACTTTACCTGATCCATCCTCTTCAATTACTGATGCCCAAGGCTCTGGAACGGTTGCGGCATCTACTTTTTCAGTTTCAAACATACTTGCATAAGTCGCAGGTTTCCCTGTTACGTGCTTCATCTCACCATCGACGCGGTCAGATGTTAGGCCATACTCATCTTTCATCATAGCTTCAAACTGAACATCGTGTGTGCAACCAACGCGAGGCGAGATAAAAGTTTTACCCGCAAGGTCTTCTGGTGTTTCAATACCTGAGTCATTTCGTGCCATGATGACGGTACCACCTTTTGAGCCTGCAGCAACAATATGCACCTCTGCTCCACTAGCGAAATGGTTCATCGCAGGTCCTGGTCCTACAAGTCCTCCTTCAATCTCACCTGTCTCAATCGCTGTCATAAAAGCTGACCCGTCCGGGAAGTATTTGTAATTGACTTCTGTTCCGTCTGGTAATGTTTCAGAATACAAGTCTTTCTCCTCTGCCACCATACCAGCGACGTGGTTAATATTTGGGAAGTACCCAATTGTAATTTCATCAGAGCCATCAGCAGATGCACTACCGCATGCTGACAACACCGCTCCTGTTAATAGAATAAAAGCAAACGTTAATAGTTTTTTCATGATTTGAACAATCCCTTCTTATTTATTTAAAAGTCCCCAACGTTTCATCACGTTTTTCTCGAGTTTTGAGAAAACTAACTGATCGACCACGGCGCCAATAACACCGATGATGATAATAATGCCAATCACTTGATCCATGCGGGCATAATCCTGCGCAAAGCTAAGTGAATAACCCAACCCTGGGCCATTACTTAAAAACTCCCCTGCCATGAGCGCACGCCAGCTGAACGCCCAAGCTAATCGAACCCCTTGCATGAAGTACGGAATACTTGCAGGTACTTCGATTCGATAAAATAATTCAAATCCTTTTGTATCCATTGTTCTCGCTGCACGCTTTAATTGTGGCGGAACGTTATGAATGGCTGACCTGACATTTAGCGCCATCACAAACGTACCACCAATGACGACAACGAAAATGACCGCAAGCTCGCCAAAGCCAAATAACAATATCGCTAATGGAACCCAAACAATACTTGGGATACTTTGCAAGGCAATCAAGTACATTCCGGCAGTTTCATCCGCCTGCCTAGATTTCCCTAATAACACACCAAGTAACGTCCCCGTTAGAATCGATAATGTTAAGCCGATGATTAAATGCTTGAAACTTGCGCCTAACGCTTTTAATAACTCACCATCAACGAAACCACTGAACAATGTTTCCCCAACGGTAAAAGGCGATGGAACAATATAATCCGGGTATAATTGAGCTAAATAAATCCCTTGCCAAATTCCAATAACGACGACGATAAATAATAATCGTTTAAGCGCGATCTTCATGATTTAACTCTTCCTTTAATACTTTGTTGATTTCGACTTCTAGTAAATCCATAACCGTTTTCTCAAGTTTGATGACTTCGGGATTATCTCGCTTTCTTGGTCTTGGCAAATCAATATCAAAATCAGCTATTACCCGGCCTGGTCTCGTGCCCATAACGACTACTCGGTCTGATAGTTTGATAGCTTCTTGAATACTGTGGGTCACAAACAGGATTGTCTTTCGAGTTTCTTGCCAAATTTTCATCAGTTCATCATGTAATATATGGCGCGTTTGTTCATCTAAAGCTCCAAACGGTTCATCCATGAGTAACACTTTAGGGTCCATCGCAAGTGCCCTGGCAATTGCTACCCGCTGTTGCATACCGCCTGATAATTCATACGTGTAATGGTTTTTAAAACGACTTAAATGAACCATCTGTAAAAAGTGATCAGCACGTTTTTCCGCTTCCGCTTTAGACATTTTTTTCTTAATTGGAAACATAACGTTTTCTTTTACATTTAACCACGGAAAAAGCGATGGTTCCTGAAACACCATCCCACGATCCGGCCCTGGACTGTTAATCTCATTGCCTTCAAGTTGGATATCACCCTGTGTCACATCTTCTAAGCCAGCGACCATGGATAATAAAGTTGATTTCCCACAACCCGATGGACCTAGAATTGAAACAAACTGGTTTTCCTCTATGGATAAATTTATATCAGAAAAGACTTCGAATGAGCCATGCTGTTCATCTGCGAAGTTTTTCCCAACCTCATTGAATTCCAAGAACATATTATCACCTTATTCTTATAATCCCTATCTATTTAATCGGAATTATGTGTATGGTTCTAAATTATACAATCGTCAGTTAAAGTGTGTCAACTTTTAATTGGTTTCACAAAAAAACTACCCCTATCACAAGAGGTAGTTAATTCACCTTGAACTGCACGTCGGCTTTTATTTTATATTCTTGCTCGTTGTAATTGAAATCGGCATGGCCATTTACTTCATAAAATCCTTTTGGAAAATCCCCATCTATAATTCTGTTCATAAACTCTATATACTCACCCGGGTCATCATGTGAATAACCACCTGATCCCTGATATTCCTCACGGATGGGTTCTCCCCGCTCTAATGTCGTGGTCAAGAGTGGCTCATTCATGGCGTAACCAATTTCATAATCTCTTGTCGCTTCATACATTGGGAAATTAAAAGGCGACGCCGCATGACTAATTTCGACCGAATCTTGTTCTCCCACATATTCCAACTCTGCATAAATAGAAACATCTTTTCCGTCATCATACTCCGATTTTTCCGTTACTAATCGATAAATAAAGTCCCCGTCCTGTACTTCACTCGTCGTATTCTTTACCTCACGCTGATTAAGCTCACCATCAGACGGGGCTCCCGTCGACTGTCCGCACCCTACCATGACAACTAGCACGGAAATTAACATCATTATTTTTCGCACATCCATCACCTCTAATACGATTAGTCGTTTGTTTTAAAAAATTGTTACAAACGATGCACTTTTTTAGGTAAATACCTATATCTTGTAGTATGACGACAAAAATGAGGTGTTTGACATGGGAAGGTCAATTGTAACGGGAACAACGACTAATGATACCGTTTCTGTTCACATTGATTTATTTCGTTATCCAGTTCGGTATGTGAAAGTTTATTTAGGCGGAGAAGAAGTCGGTACCTTCCACCCCATTTCGGATTTTCATTTAAGAAATCCAAAAGGGCTTCCGGTTAAAGTGGTACTTGTTTTCTCTGATGGTGATAAACATGAAACGATTTTAATGGGGGGAAGAATACAGCGCTATTTTAATCGAGTGGACTATCAACCGGGAGATATTCTTGTCGCTTGTGATAATTTCGGGGATTTCCCGCCACCAGGGTATATGGGGCATTCAGCAATCGTCTTAGATCAACGGTCAATCGCGGAGGCTACTACCTCTATGCCACAGATACGAGTAGCAACCATTCGAGAGTTTATCGATCTTCACCCTAAATACATGCACTTGCGCTGCAAAAACCGGCAAGCTGCGGAGAATGCGCGTGATTTCGCCTACGAATACTTACAAATGTATCATGATGGGTTACAAAACGGAGATGAGGTCCCAGAGTTCTCATTAACGCCGTTGATTTCATTAGATGATCCCTATAATTCTATTTATTGTTCAAAATTAGTCTGGCTCTGTTATTACTATGGTGCTAATATAAACCTTGAGAATGACTATTTCCTTTATTCCCCTGAGGACCTATCTACGTTAGAGAATGATGATCGATTTGAAGTTTTGTATAAGCATCCTGAGTTTGATTTCAAATTGAACTCTTGATGAAGTACCTAAAAAAGGGCTGTGCCATTTCACTGGCCAGCCCTTTTGTCGTGTTTAACGATGTCCTACTTCTACTTCCATGTCTACGCCGTTCGTTGCTTGATCTATTGTTTGAAGGGTCGATTTCTTTCTTTTGAAGAATGAAACCACCTTTTCTCCTGCATATAATACTAAGAAGGTAAGGAAGACTGTTAATGAGACTAAAATTAGAGATGTTTCCATAGATCTCATCCTCCTTCATCAAATATTGTGATTTATTTTGATTTGCAACTATATAATACCAAATATAAAGATTATTTCAAGTTAAAAACTCAAATTCTTTTATAAATTTATAAATTCTTCATCATTTGTACATATACTCGTGATTTAAAATTGCTTTAAAGTTGTGAAGGGTTGAATAATATTCACAAAAAGGTCTGAAGTCGATCTCGACAAGATTCCCTATTGAAAAGCACTGAAAAAGGGTCTAAAAGTTCTTGTAGATGTCACTACCAACACTAAAAAAAGGTACTAAAAAACCCAACTCAATGAGAATGAGTTGGGTTTTACCTGGTCAATTATACATATTGCTCAAAAAACTCAAGCACTTTTTTGTAAACTTTGATTTCATTTTCTTTTTTCGAAAAACCGTGACCTTCATCGTCTAACACAAGATACTCAACTTCAGTTCCTTGTTTCTGTAAAGCTTCAACGATCTGATCTGATTCTGCTTTGACAACTCGCGGGTCTTTGGCACCTTGAATGACTAGCATCGGCTTTTTCATGCTATCTAGATACGTGATTGGTGAGTCCTCTTCGAATTTCTCGCGGTCTTTTTCTGGGTCGCCCACCCACTGTTTCATCATTGGCTTCCAGTGTTCCGGAACTGTCTCAACAAAACTAAATAAGTTGCTGACGCCAAAGATATCGACAACTGCTTTAAAGTATTCTGGGTGACGGCCGTGAAGCAGTAGTGCCATGTAACCGCCGTAGCTGCCGCCCATCAGTAAAATTTTATCGCGGTCGGCATAGCCGTTTTTGATGAGCCATTCTAAGCCTTCGACATTATCTATGCGTGGGCCGTAACCCCAGTCGCCTTCAATGACTTTTGTGAACTTCAGCCCGTAACCGGTTGAACCACGGAAGTTCGGCGTAAAGATACTATAACCTTGGTAAATTAAAAACTGGAATAAGGCACGGAAAAATGAACGCTCAGCTGCTTGTGGACCACCATGCGGCCATAAAATCACATGACCATTATCATTCTCTGGCTTAGCTCTAAAGAACATCGCCTCTATCTCAGTTCCATCATAAGAAGGATATGTCACCACTTCCGGCTCAACCATTTCGTCTTTGGAAACCCCAGGAACGCCGTAATTCGTTAATTGTTCCCATTTGTTATTGGAATACTTATAAATATTAAACGGAACGGTTGCTGAACGTCCTAATAAATAAACATTACCAGATTTC
The DNA here is from genome assembly GCF_003843875.1 of Aquisalibacillus elongatus. Taxonomy (GTDB): domain Bacteria; phylum Bacillota; class Bacilli; order Bacillales; family Alkalibacillaceae; genus Aquisalibacillus; species Aquisalibacillus elongatus. Next base: position 13,096 of record NZ_RKRF01000011.1, read on the forward strand.
GTGACTTTGACATCTTCAATGATGCTTGTCGGCGTTTCGATTTTTTCAAGCGTGCCATTTTCTAAATCATATCGGTAGAATGAGTCAACGACCCCTTTTTCTCCGACTAAATATAGAGAATTAGATGATTGATCATACTTAACATCCGTAAAGGCTTCTTTTTCTAATTCCTTAACTTTCTCAAACTCTTTTGTTTCTAAATCATATTTTGCTAAATAAGCGAAGTCAGAATTATAAGTTGTTGTAAAATAAATCTCTGTCTCGGATGCAAAATCTAAGCCACCAAATGTATGCTGATCATCTGTTTCTGGCGTTAGACGATGGTGTTCTCCTTTATAGAGAGCATAGGCCAACTGAGACGTATTCGCAAACATTTTTAAGTAAACAAAAGCTGTTTCTTCTGAGTTTTTCTTAGCTAAGTAGGTTGGTGCACCATCTCCTTCAAGGAAAACTTCTTCTTGATCATTTTCAATGTCATAAACGTAAGATTTTAAGAAAGTTTGAGCTTCTTTATTAGAAGTGTAATACACCTTCTTACCATCTTTTGATAAGAGTGGCAGCATGTGACGATGACCTTCAGATGTGCGAATCGTCTTCAATTCGCCTCCCTGAGGTGGGATCGCATAAAGTTGCGTGTTCTCATCACCATCATTGTCTGATGCTAACAATAAGTACTCACTATTTTGATCATATTGTAATGACCCTGTACTTTGATTGTGAAAGGTCAACGGATACGGAAATGTGTTCGGCAAATCCATTGCCCACAGGTTGTACTGACCATTTAAGTTTGTACTAAAGGCTAACTGTGACTCATCAGGACTTACAGCGAATGATTGAATGCCATAAGTCTGAAAAAATTGTTCGACATTAGGTTTTTTAAATTGCATTTGTCATGTCCTCCCCATAAAAAATCTCTCTACTTCTTAATTCGATATTATACTATAAAATCCTACGAAAACCGAAATATTTTTCTGACTGTTTAAAAAAGGAAAAATACGGTAACATGAGTATTAAGAATTAGGGGGGATAATCCAATGTACAAATACCTTATTATACTAAGTTCAATTGTTATACTTTCTGGATGTTTTTCGAGTGATGATCAGTCTTTAGATTCTGATGAAAATGCTGAAGCTGTCAATTCTTTAGATGAAAAACAAGCGATTGAGGAAACTGCGGACGAGCTTGTGTTAGCAGAGCAATTAGCGATTCCTTGGGCTATAGATAAGTATGACGATACATTTTACGTAACTGAACGAGGAGGACGTTTGTTAGAGATTGATTCTAACGGGGATGTTAATGAGCAAGAATTATCATTAAATGAAGAGGTTTTACATTACGGTGAAGGTGGATTGTTAGGGTTTATTTTAACCCCTGATTATGAAGAAAGTGGCGAAGCCTATCTATATCACACATACCAAGACGACAATAATAACGTATTCAACCGTGTCGTACTCGTGCAGCAAGAAGGTGAACAATGGGAGGAAACAGAGGCTTTATTGGAATATATACCTGGTGCGCAATTCCATAATGGCGGACGGCTAGCAATTGGACCAGATCAAAAACTTTATATAACAACCGGTGATGCTGTTGTTCGAAATTCTGCGCAAGATGTCACCAGTTTAGCGGGGAAAATTTTAAGAATGAACCTAGATGGCACAATCCCGAGTGACAATCCGTTCGATGATTCTTATGTGTATTCTTATGGGCACCGCAACCCGCAAGGACTGGCTTGGAGTGAAGAGGGTACGATGTACAGCACTGAACATGGTGAAAGTGCTCATGACGAAATCAATTTAATCGAACCAGGGCAAAACTACGGCTGGCCTGTCATTGAAGGCGATGCTGACCAAGACGACATGGTCCCGCCGATTTACCATACTGGCGATACAACATGGGCTCCGTCTGGTATTGGTTACTATGATGGTAAGCTTTACATCGCGGGCTTAAGAGGTTCTCAAATTATCGCATACGATATTGAAGCGAATAAGGCTGAAACATTTTATGAAGACCAAGGACGCATGCGGGATATTTATATTGAAGACGGGTTTTTATATACAATTACGAGCAATCGTGATGGGCGCGGAGACCCTGATGAGCAAGATGATGTTTTATTAAGGTTGAAGTTGGATTAGAGTTTTACGAATCCGGTAGTAAAATACAAAAATCCGTCAGTAAACATTATTAATATGCTAAAATATATTTTCTGATTATTATAAAAATTTGTTATAATAATGACAAGACAGATGGAGAGGAGACTTACATATGAGGGAAGTTGTTATTGTAGAGGCTGTTCGGACGCCTGTTGGTAGGCGTAAAGGGCTGTTGAGCCACGTCCGACCAGATGATTTAGCTGGAATGACTTTAAAAGAACTCGTCGACCGTGCTGGAGTTGACCCGGGTATGGTTGAGGATGTCATTATGGGGTGCGTCTCACAAGTAGGTGAGCAGGCGGCTGATGTTGGACGATTAGCAGCATTAATTGCTGGGTTTCCTATCGAAGTACCAGGCGTGACTTTAGATCGTCAATGTGGATCGAGTCAACAAGCGGTTCATTTCGCTTCGCAAGCTATTTTGAGTGGGGACATGGATATCGTTGTGGCTGCAGGTGTTGAGAACATGTCACGCGTTCCGATGTTTTCGAATATGAATGGCGCTTCATTCAGTCCAGCTCTAACTGAGAAGTACGAAATGATAAATCAAGGTTTATCAGCAGAACGTATTGCTGAAAAGTGGGGCTATTCTCGTGAACAATTAGATGAGTTTTCTTACCAAAGTCACCAGAAGGCCATTCAAGCGCAGAAGGATGGCCGTTTTGACAACGAAATGTATTCAATTGATGTCACGTTGGACGATGGAAGTACTGAAACAATCACAGCTGATGAAGGGCCTCGGAGTGATACGAATCCTGAAACACTAGCTGGTTTGAATCCAGTTTTTAAGGAAGACGGCGTCATTCATGCAGGTAATGCCAGTCAAATTAGCGACGGTTCAGCTGCGCTATTACTTATGTCTCGCGAAAAGGCAGATCAGTTGGGATTAAAACCAAGAGCTAAGATTATTGCGCGCACTGTTGTCGGATCAGATCCAACGATGATGTTAACAGGGCCTATTCCGGCTACTAAAAAAGTTTTAGAAAAAGCTGGCTTATCCATTGATGATATTGATTTATTTGAAGTCAACGAAGCATTTGCTCCTGTTCCAATGGCTTGGCTTGAAGAGTTAAATGCAGACCCTGAAAAACTAAACGTGAACGGCGGCGCGATTGCACTCGGGCATCCGCTTGGCGCAAGTGGTGCAAAATTAATGACCACACTTGTTCATGAACTTGAACGAACGGGAGCAAGATTCGGACTGCAAACCATGTGTGAAGGACATGGTATGGCGAACGCCACGATTATTGAACGATTAGATTAAGGGGGATTTTTCATGGAGCTTAAACAAACTGTTGGATTCGTAACTGGTGGAGCATCAGGGTTAGGTGAAGCGACCGTGCGCAACTTAGCTCATAAAGGGGCAAACGTTGTCATCGCTGACTTGCAAGAGGAAAAAGGAAAAGAACTTGCACAAAAGCTCGGCAATCAGGCTACTTATGTTAAAACAGATGTCACCGATGAAGAAAGTGTTAAGCAGGCTTTAAGTCAGGCTGTGGACACATTCGGTGCCGTTCATGTGGTAGTAAATTGTGCAGGGATTGGTGCAGCTAAGAAGACCTTAAGCAGTAAGGGCGTGCATGATCTTGAAACATTTCAGAAGGTTGTGCAAGTGAATCTTGTTGGAACCTTTAATGTGATTCGGTTAGCGTCAGAATTTATGAGCGAGAATCAGGAAACCCATGCAGGAGAACGCGGGGTGATCATTAATACCGCTTCAGTTGCTGCTTATGAAGGCCAAATCGGTCAAGCAGCCTACAGTGCATCTAAAGGTGGCATTGTCGGTATGACGCTTCCAATTGCACGAGACCTATCACCACACGGCATACGCGTCATGACGATTGCACCTGGTCTATTTGATACGCCACTTTTCGCATCACTTCCTGAAAAAGCGCGTGAAGCCTTAGGCGCTATGACACCATTCCCTTCACGTTTAGGCTACCCAGAAGAGTATGCGAAGTTAGCTGAGAGCATTATTGAAAACCCGATGTTAAACGGTGAAGTAATCCGACTCGATGGTGCGATTCGGATGCAACCAAAATAATGGCTGGCGTTTATTCGCCAGCTTTTTTATGCCTTTAACATAATCATCGTGTCACAGCTCATCACTTCTTGGTCTTCCTGATTAAAAACCCTAATACTTAAATTTAAAATACCTTTCACTTGGTCTAGCGGCTTGGTACGATCAACCGTAAACTCACCACGCAACTGATCTCCAGGGTACACTGGCGAATGCCAAACAATTTGATTCATCCCCATGCCGCCCAGACAATCATGTCCTAAAATATTTAATTTAATAAATTCCTTCCAAACGATGGATAGTGTGTGAAACCCGGATGCAATTAAGCCGCCAAACGGCCCTGTTTGAGCCGCTTCTTCATCTACGTGAAAGTACTGCGGGTCATGTTCCTCAGCAAAATCAATAATTGATTTTTTGGTTACCATCACAGGCTCCGTCCAAAACGTTTGGCCTTGTTCAAATTCTTTTAACCTCACCTTATCACCCCCTAATAGATACGGAACCCGCAATAAATGGCGAGTTCCGAATTTTTGTTATACTATTAAATGTTCCTGAAGCTCTTCACGTAAGCTATTTTTCTGGAACTTTCCGACGGACGTTTTGGGTAATTCGTCCATAAAGATCACATCATCTGGAATCCACCACTTGGCAAACTGTGGTTTTAAGTAATCTAAGAGCTCTTCTTTTGTCGCTGACGCCTCTGGTTTTAATACAACACAGGCTACAGGTCTCTCTTGCCAGCTAGGGTGCGGAACACCGACCACAGCCGCTTCAAAAACCGCATCATGTGCCATGAGTGCATTTTCTAAATCAATCGTTGAAATCCACTCACCGCCACTTTTCACTAAATCTTTCGTCCGGTCAGCAATTTTAATAATGCCTTCTTCATCAATTGTCACTATATCACCCGTATGAAGCCAGCCATCACGGAAGGCATCGGTTGTACGCTCATCCTTGTAATATTCATCTGCAATCCAAGGGCCGCGAATGAGTAACTCTCCCATGTCTTCACCGTTCCATTCCGCTTCTCCTTCGTCATTAACCACTTTAATCTCAAGCCCTGGCACGACATAGCCTTGTTTCGCACGAATTTCTAATTTGTCTTCTTCAGGCAAATCTTCTTGGTAACTCTTCAGACGAGATAATGTAGCGAGTGGTGTTGTTTCAGTCATACCATAAGCATGAATGAACGGTACTTTGTGTTTCTGTTCAAACGCACGAATCATACCCATTGGCGCAGCGGACCCTCCACATAGCACAGCTCTTAGAGAACTCATGTCATACTTCTCTGCATTAGCATCTAATTCCTTCAACAAGCCTAACCAAATAGTTGGCACGCCTGCTGTAATTGTCACTTTTTCTTGTGTGATGAGTTCTGCTAATAATTCTGGCGTGAATGATGGGCCTGGCATAACTTGCGTTGTACCATACCATGTTGAAGCAAACGGCATCCCCCAAGCGTTTGCGTGGAACATAGGTACAACAGGCATACAAACATCTGACTCAGAAATCGCAGCCGAATCCGCTAAACCTAAAGCAAACGTGTGCAACGTAATGCCTCTATGCGAGTAAACCACTCCTTTTGGTTTACCTGTTGTGGCAGACGTAAAGCACATTCCTGCCGGGTCGTTTTCATCCAGATCTTTTGGAAATTCATAATTCGGGTTTGCTTCTGATAGTAATTCTTCGTATGAATAAATCGGTGAAAGTGATGTTTCAGGTAATTGAGGTTCGTCCGTCATTAAAATGATGGCTTCAACTGTGGAGAGATGGTCTTTAATCGCATCTAAAATAGGTAAGAACATCGGGTCAACTAAAAGTACTTTGTCTTCAGCATGATTAATAATATAAGCGATGTGCTCTGGTGATAGTCGAATATTAATCGTATGCAACACGGCTCCAATTCCTGGGATGGCAAAATAAGCTTCGAGGTGGCGGTGATCATTCCAAGCGAGCGTGGCTACTTTATCACCGCGCTCGACACCTAAAGTTTCAAGCGCACTAGACAAACGCCTTGTCCGCTCACCTAACTCCTTATAATTAAATCGGTGAATACCTGATGACGTTCGTGAGACGACCTCCTTTTTAGGAAAAAGTTTTTCTGCACGTTCAAGCATCTTGCTGATTAGTAAAGAACCTTCCATCATAATGGACCCTCTCCTTTAAATAGTTTTATATCCAGCTCGCGGTCATACGAGCTTTCAAACTTAATTCGGGTCTTTCGTAATCATCCGATTATGTTCAGCAAGTTCTGCAACGTCAAAACGTGTTGCCTTTGAATCATAATGGGTTTGAACATAAGATAAGTTGTCCTCTTGATGGAGTAAACCTCGCTCATTTATATAATCACTTTTAAGCACTTCATCGATTTCTAAGACCGGGAATAAACAACAATCCTGCTCCTCTCCTATCGTTGTCCACTCCGCCTTTGTCCTAGTTTTAAATAGTTGTTCAAGTTGCTTGATGACCTTTGGTGTTTTGAGCTGATCAGGAAAATGGTCAAGCCAATCTTCTTGCCCCACCGCAAGACAGAAATTGTTCCAAAACTTATATTCTAAAGCTCCTAATGACACGAATTGTTGGTCCTTTGTTTCGTATATCCGGTAATTCGCGTAGCTGCCATTTAACACTGGAATGCCTGTGCCAACATTAGCAACAGTTGATAACATCATATGATTTTCCATCATGGAAAAGACCGCATCAGTAATAGCTAAATCTATATAAGTACCACTACCCGTACGTTCACGCTTTAAGAGGTTTGCTAAAATCGTTTCACTGGCAACCATCCCACCAATAAGATCTGCCATTGTATGAGTCGGTTGAACGGGTTGACCTTTGTCATCTTTTATTTGACTAAGCATGCCACTCATTGCTAAATAGTTCAGGTCGTGGCTCCCCCGATGTGAAAGCGAGCTGTTTTGCCCAAAACCCGTTAACGATAAGTAAATAATGTTTGGGTTAATTTCTCGTACATCGTCATACCCTAACCCTAGACGACCCATAACACCTGGGCGAAAGCTCTCGACGACGACATCAGCTGTCTTAATGAGTTCTAAAGCCTTTTCTTTTTCTGATTCAAGTTTTAGATCAAGTGCAACACTCTTTTTACCTCGATTGTTCGCAGCAAATAATGTTTCATTTGCCATTTGCCGTATCTGATCACCTTTTGACGGTTCGATCTTAACCACTTCTGCGCCAAAATCCGCCAAACGAAGCGTTGCATACGGGCCCGGTAAATATAACGAAAAATCGATCACTCGTATTCCTTCTAACATCAGCTACAGCTCCATATTTTTTGCAATAATATTTTTCATAATGTCATTCGTTCCTGCATAAATCGATGAGACAGGGATATCACGGTAACGACGTGCGATTGAGTATTCTTCCATATAGCCATAGCCACCGTGAAGCTGCATACACGTTGTCGCTACACGCCTGGCCATATCAGTGATCCACCATTTTGCCATTGAAACTTCAGTGACGACATTTTCTTGTTTCATATGGCGTTCAATTACATCATCTAAAAATGTTCGACCAATCTGAACTTCGGTTGCAACTTCAGCCATTTTATGTTGAACGGTTTGAAGTTTTGATACCGGTCTACCGAAAGCTTTTCGCTCTTTAACGTATTGTTTAGTGGTCTCTAACATTTCTTCTGCCGCTACTTGTGCGCTAATGCCCACGGTCAGGCGCTCTTGCTGTAATTGATCCATCAAGTAGTAAAAACCTTTACCTTCTTCGCCTAGCAGATTTTCTTTAGGAACCTTAACATCTTCAAAAAATAACTCTGCTGTATCTTGAGAATGCAACCCGACTTTATCCAGTTTCCTTCCGTGTGTAAAGCCTGGCATGTCTCTTTCAACGACGAGTAAACTAATTCCTTTATGAGCCGGTTCAGCCTTAGGATCTGTTTTAGCGACGACAACAACTAAGTCAGCATGAAGTCCATTGGTAATAAACGTTTTTTGACCGTTTAAGACATAGTGGTCACCATTCTCAATCGCGTTTGACTTGATTCCTGCTAAATCCGACCCAGCATCAGGCTCCGTCATAGCAATAGCTGTAATGATTTCACCTGTGACGCACTTAGGTAGCCAACGTTCCTTTTGCTCTGATGTGCCGTATGTATCTAAATAAGGCACGACGATATCATTATGTAATCCCAGACCAACTAAGCCAGTTCCAACTCGCTCGATTTCCTCGTTAAAAACAACCGAATAGCCAAAATCAGCGTTTAGTCCTCCGTAATGTTCATCTACCCATGGACACAAAAAGCCATTTTCGCCCATCTTGGTCCATAACTCTCGCGGAATTAGACGATCCTCTTCCCACTGATCAAAATAAGGAACAACCTCTTTATTTAAAAACTTCTTTAAACTATCGCGATACATATCATGCTCTTTTGTTAAGTACCTAGCAGCCATGCGCACGACTCCCTTTTTTAAATTTTCTTAATATTAAGATATCATAAAGCTTTTACATTGGTAAAGAGCGAGAAATGTCGATTAGAGCAACGTATCTTTTTCCAAGTATATTTTCTTTTATTAAGTCAAAAATAATATTACGAAACCAACACTACATGATAGACAGCATGGAGGTTTCAAATGGAATTAGATAAGATCAGACAGATTGTGGATTCTCCTACTTTAGTTCAAGTGAAGTACCACGGATTTCCCGTGTATATTCAAGGTATTGACGAAGAGAATGGTACTGCCAAAGTCTTTCCTCTAGACCAGATGGATCAAGAACAAGAAGTCGATTTGGACGGCCTTTACGCTGATGATCCAGTCCATTTAATGTTTTAGGTTATAAACGCTAAGATAGCGTTTAGATATAACCATGTCATGAAGGAGGTTTTAGATGGACCGATTACGCGCTGAAGAAATAGCGAGCTCACCTAAGATTTGCAACGTCCAATACAATGGCAAACGAGTTTTCATACAACATGTACAAGAAAGCTCTGATGTCGCTCGCGTTTACTACCTCGATGACCCGACGAATGAATTTGAGGTGCAATTATCTAATATTAGAGAAAAGCATTGACGAAAAAGAACTCGCTATCTCCTTCTAGCGAGTTCTTTTCATTAATCTGATTGATCATCTTTTTTCGATAAAACAAACGTCATGGGTTGTTCTTTACCTGTCAATAACTGGTGAACATATGACGAGGTTAATTCATACTGATCTTCAATTTTTTCAGCTAAGTGATGACTGCGTTCATACAAAATCGACCTAAAATTAGTTAACTGATGAGACAGTTTTTCTAACAGTGCCTCTTGATTTTCTAGCTTCTGATTCATTTTCTGTTGTTGTTCATCCTGGTCTAAAATATGTTCGGATAATTTTTGTTGCACGTTCAATATATCATTTAACTGCTCGGTTAACGTTTCATTTGAATGGTCTTGCTTCGTTAATTCATCAATGATTTTTTGATTGGAATCATGCAAGTCTCGTAATTCACGCAACAACTCATCATTTTTCATCTCTTCTTGTGTCATCCAATCCTCCACTTTCGCATGTTGTTGATCAACTTTTTGAAGACGGTTTAATACTTGTTGTTTAAATTGATCATGATTGTGATGGCGCTGATCAAAAGCATTTAATTGAGTAACCATACTTTTCTGCTGGTTTTCTTGCCTTTCATACAATTGATGTAACAAATTATAGGAACGAGTTAATTGGCGATTAATTTTTTGTTGGTGGTTCATAAAATCCGTCACCCGATCCGTTATTACCTCTTTTTGATTCGGTGCCTCAACAGGTTCTTTGGACCGGTATATATTCGGTTGTCCGTTAAAATATAAAGTCAAACGATCACATCCTTTTGTGACTCTGCTCTTATAACATATGCATTCACCTAAAAAAAGAGTGCCTGTCTAGCCACAGGCACTCTTTCAAATTAGGATGCATTCACTTTTTTCTTTTTCGCTTTTTCGATCTGTTTACTTCTTAATTGGCCGCAAGCAGCGTCAATGTCACTTCCTTGCTCCACTCGCACACCACAATTAATGTTGTTTTCTAATAACGTTTCATAAAAATTCAAGATATTTTGTTTACGGCTACGTTCATACGGGTGGTCCGCAACTGGGTTATACGGAATTAAGTTGACATAGGATAAATGACGTTTATCCTTCAAGAGTTCAGCTAATTGCTTCGCTTCTTCCACGTGGTCGTTCACATCATCAAGTAAAATATACTCGAACGTAATCCGGCGATTCGTTTTTTCTAGATAATAATCAATCGCTGGCATGAGTTTTTCAAGCGGATACGCTCGGTTAATTTTCATGATTTTCGTACGCAACTCGTTATTTGGCGCGTGAATGGATAGCGCTAAGTTAACTTGTAAGTTTTCATCCGCAAATTCATAAATTTTATCTGCTAAGCCACTTGTTGATACGGTAATGTGACGGGCACCAATGGATAACCCTTTTTGGTCATTCACAATACGTAAAAAGTCTAACGTGTTGTCGTAGTTATCAAACGGCTCACCAATACCCATAACGACAATGTGGCTCACGCGTTCGTCTTTTTCTTGGTCGTCTAGGTGATGCTGCACATTCATAATCTGCTCAACGATCTCACCACTCGTTAAATCACGGTTTTTACGTAATATACCGCTTGCGCAGAATGAACAACCAATATTACAACCTACCTGAGTCGTCACACAAACGGATAGACCATAATCAAATCGCATGAGTACCGTTTCGATATGGTTGCCATCCTGAAGTTCGAATAAAAACTTAATCGTCCCATCCTTTGATTCTTGTTTGACGGTTTCACTAAGTGTTTGGATGACGTAGTTTTCTTCTAATAAGTCGATTGTATCTTTATTGACATTTTTCATATTTGAAAAGGATTTAACACGTTTACGATAAAGCCAATCCCACACTTGGTCAGCGCGGAAACGCTTCTGTCCGCTCTCCACGAGCCAATCCTTTAATTGATCATAAGTTAATCCATAGATGGATTGTTTATGCATTCAAAAAACCTTCCTTTTTATAAGAATTCCTTCTTATAATTTTAATCCTCTACCTATAGTACTTAAGTTTATAAGCGATGACAAGTTGTAAGGTCTTCCAATTGAATAATTTTATAACAAAAAATGCATGCTTGTCTGAATTCAACATATAAATTAGTAACACGTCTTAAGACAAGCATAAATGGAGGGGAATACAAATGGTTAATGTGTCAACTACACAGCTTGTGCGTTACTTGGTTGGATTTGTGTTCATTGTGTCAGCTTTGATGAAAATTGTAGGAGAAGGGTTAGGAGGATACTTTACAAATCTAGGCTTTCCTTCACCGATCACATTCATGTATGTGGTCGCCATTACTGAAATTATTTTCGGACTTTTAATTCTACTCAATCGCTACGTCAAACTTTCTACCATCCCGCTAATGGTTGTGATTATTGGTGCACTCGTCATTACCAAACTCCCGATGTTACATGAAGGAATTATCCATACTTTATTCCACGCTCGATTAGACATTGTCATGCTCGGCTTACTTTTCTTACTATACCAGCAATATGACGGTAAATTTTTCAGGCCCTAACATTACCACACCTTAAAGACATAGCCTTGCTTGGTTTTCTGACCAACTTCTTCTTCTATCACTTGTTGGGTGTTTGGATCATATGTGTACTTCAACCACCCAACATAGTGCCCTTGTTTAGCAGCCTGTTGTTCTTCCCAAAGATTCACACCACTCATCCACTCTCCGGTTTGATCACCTGGTGGATTCCCTTGTTTCGGAAAACTTGAACCATTTGCGGCAATCACAGTTCCTTTCGTGAGTTCCACAAGCTTTATCGGAAACTCACTCGACGCCACCCGACAGCCCGTAAAAATAATTTCTTGATCATCACAAAATTGAACCTCGCCTGATCTGACTAACCGTGCTAAATCACTTAAATATCTAGCATCTTCATGATCATACAAACGTTGATTCAAATAAAAACCATTGATGTCAGGCCCGCCGATTTTTACACCACCCCGGTTTCCGTTCGGATCAAACGGCCAAGCATGTGAAAAAATGATCAACTTTTTAATACAATTTCGCCCGCCATCGGTTGCTTGAACCAAATGCTCCAATAGATTTTTTCCTGAACGCCATTGCTTAGCATGTTCACGGCCCACCGCATTGATCGCCCAAGACTGAAATGCCACCTCATCCCGACCTGTCGCCGCTAAGGCTAGTGGTACTTTCGCCATTTTCATCACCTCTTAGTGTTATCGTATGCGAGATTGTTGGGCACGTTATTTTTGTTTAGCACTTTTGAATTTATGCGCTAGGTTCTTCATTTTATGCGCTGGTTTTTTCGATTTACGCGGTTCGAATTTTGTCGAACGTTACCTTTTTTCTAATTTATGCGCCCTTTTCAGACCTCATATGCGCTCTTTTTTCAAAAGAAAAACCACAGAACCTTCGTCTGTGGTTTTTAAACTTATAAATTTTCTAAGAAAACTCGGATGACATCCGCACCGCCGATAAAAGTGCCAAGGGAACTTCCGATGTTCGCCATCACTACAATGAGTAAGACGCGGGTGACCTTATTACGCCAAAATCCTTTCACGGTTTGGGCGTCTTCAGATAGTTTTTCAAAATCTTGTACTTGTGGCTTTTTGACAATTGCCTGAACGAAGCCAGCGAACCAACCGGCTGCAAGGAGCGGGTTCAGCGAGCTAATCGGCGCCACTATAAAGGCGGTTAAAACCGCTAACGGATGGCCTAAAGCGATGGCTGTTCCTATAGCGGATAAAGAACCATTCCATAACACCCAAGAAATCATTTGGTAAAAACCAGCTGATGGGTTGTTTAAAAACGTATAAACGATCACGGATAGGATCAGAATCGGTATTGCCCACGCAATAATCTTCGGCTTCTTCGACTTTGGTGGAACTTTTGTTAACTGCTTTAAATCATTCTCCTGATGGATTTCTTCTTTAACACCAGGCACGTGAGCGGCACCTAGTATGGCGACCACTTTTTGGCCAGGTGCTTCTTTAATTTTTTGAGCTAAATATTGGTCACGCTCGTCAATTAAAGGCTTTTTCAAACGTGGAAAGGATTGGCTAAATTCCTGTAAAACCGAATCTAACATATCCTGAGATTTCATGCGTTCCAGTTCTTCTTCTGAAATATCATCATTGCTGAAAATACTGTAAATGATGCTCATGAGTAGTTTAAATTTTCCTGAGAAACCTAAATTACGCCATATTCTTTGAAATGTAATTTGAATATTTCGATCGGCTAGCACTAACTCCGCATCATGTTCTTCTGCTGATTCAATCCCTTGAATCATCTCCTGGCCCGGATTGATGCCAAATTGTTTAGCCATTCGATTTTGGAAAGATGAGATCATCATGTTCATCAAAAGCATCGTGGCTTTTTTCTCTTTAATGACCTTAAAAATGTCCATGTTCTTCCACTTGTTACCATCTTTAATTGACTGGTAACGTTGTTGGTCTAATTCCACGCACACCGAATCTGGCTGTTCTGTTGCCACTACTTCTTTAACTTGTTCGGCACTTTGTTTCGATACGTGGGCTGTTCCAATAATAATAACTTCTTTATCGTCTAATTGAATTCTTGTTATATTCTCTTCTGACATAACAAACCCTCTTATTTCTTTACTTTTATAAAAATAGTGTATCATTAAATCACATTTAAAAGATAATTATTTAGTAACTTTTTTCTGACACTTAATTATTATATGATGCACAACCTGTTTCGGTCATGTGCTAGAATGAGATAGATAGAGGGGGAATGAGAATGACATGGTGGAAAGATTCAGTCGTCTATCAAATTTATCCTCGAAGTTTTATGGATTCTAACGGGGATGGTATTGGTGACTTACAAGGGATTATTCAAAAACTGGATTATTTAAAGAAACTTGGAATCGATATCATTTGGTTAAGCCCGGTTTACGATTCACCTAATGATGATAACGGTTACGATATTCGAGATTATTTTAAAATCATGAGCGAATTTGGGACGATGCAGGATTTTGACCAAATGTTAGATGAGATACATAAACGCGACATGAAGTTAATGATGGATTTAGTCGTGAATCACACATCTGATGAGCATGAGTGGTTTGCACAGTATCCAGACTTTTATTATTGGCAAGATCAACCGAACAACTGGAAATCTGTCTTTGGCGGCCCGGCTTGGGAATTTGATGATAAGCGTAATCAGTATTATTTACATATCTTTTCTAAAAAACAACCTGATCTAAATTGGGAAAACCCTAACTTAAGAGAAAAGGTTTATGACATGATGCGTTGGTGGCTTGATAAAGGCGTTGACGGCTTTCGTATGGATGTCATTAATTTTATCTCGAAAGACTCTGAGCTGCCAGATACGCCAGATGGAGATGGCAGCCCTTACTTCATGAATGGCCCTCGGATTCATGAGTTTCTACATGAGATGAACCAAGAAGTGTTATCAAATTACGATTGTGTCACTGTTGGCGAGATGCCTGGAGCTGCACCAGGTGACGCACAAAAATATACAAACCCTGACAATCAAGAACTCAATATGATTTTCACTTTTGAACATATGGACCTTGATGGCGGATCCGATAAGTGGGATTTGAAGCCTTTAAACTTAGTTGATTTAAAAGAAAACTTAGAGAAATGGCAGCATGCATTGTTTAATGTCGGCTGGAACAGTTTATATTGGAATAACCATGATCAGCCGAGAATCGTCTCTCGTTTTGGCGATGATCAGGAGTATCGTGTGGAGTCGGCCAAAATGCTAGCAACCTGTCTTCATATGATGCAAGGCACGCCTTATATTTACCAAGGCGAAGAGGTCGGTATGACGAATGTGGCGTTCGAGTCAATTGATCAGTATGAAGATATCGAAACACTCAATATGTATCAAGAGAAAAAAGAGCAAGGCTGGTCACACGAGGACATCATGCGCTCGATTCATGTAAAAGGCCGCGACAACGCGAGAACACCGATGCAATGGAATGATGCGGCGAACGCTGGTTTTACCACGGGTGAGCCTTGGCTTCAAGTTAATCCGAACTATAAAGCTATTAATGTAAAACAGGCGCTTGAGGAAACTGATTCTATTTTTTATTACTATCAATCTTTAATTTCATTACGTAAAACGTACGATGTGATTACGAATGGGGATTTCACACTTATCCATCGCGATCATCCTGACATTTTTGCCTATAAAAGAGAAACTGATCAAGAAACACTAACGGTTTATTGTAACTTTAGCGCAAATGAATACGACATTAATCAGCCAAGTGGTGAAATTTTGATCCAAAACTATGAGTCGAGTCATGAAAAACTTCGACCTTGGGAAGCTGTTGTCTTTTATGAGAAAAAGGGGGAGTCATAATGAAAATCATTGGTGTTGATATTGGCGGTACAAAAGTCCGAATGGGCGTATTAGACGATGAAATGAATATTCTGTTAGATGAGCGCGTGCCGACAACGTTTCCATTAGATGAACTGTTAGAAAAAGAGATTCTTAGAATACTTAAGGACCACCCTGATGTCGAAGCGATTGGCATTGGGACACATGGTTTTGTCGATTCCAAAAAAGGGCGGATTGTATACGCTACCGACCTTTTGCCAGGATGGACTGGAACAGAGGTTAAAAAGCAGCTTGAAGAAGCAACTGGCTTAAGAGTGGAAGTCGACAATGACGCCAATTGTGCGGCATTAGCTGAAGCAAAAATCGGTGCCGCTAAAGATTATGACCGAACTGTGTGCCTAACATTAGGTACTGGCCTTGGAGGCGGCGTCATTATCGATGATTTCCTTTTATCTGGCGGGCCGAACGGCGGGGCTGCTGAACTTGGCCATATGACGCTATACCCAGGCGGTGTTGAGTGCGCTTGCGGCCGTAGAGGTTGTTTCGAACAATACGTCTCAGGCTCAGCCTTGCGCCGTCGCATTGAAGAAGCAAAATTACCATACCAACCTGAGGAAATTTTTAAAGTCGATGATCCAAAAGCAAAACAGCTAGTTAGTGAATTCACGTATGATTTAGCTGTTATTATTAGTTCATTACAAGCCACTTTCGATATGGAAGTCGTCGTATTAGGTGGCGGCGTGTCAGATGCCGCGGATCATTGGTTAGACGAGCTAAAAGGACACCTAGAAACCTTGTGGCTCAACCCAATTGACATTCGAATTGCGCAGTATAAAAATGATGCCGGCATGTTAGGTGCTGCGCAGTTAGTGTTATAATTCAGTTTATCCGCAGGTTTTGGCTGGTTACACGCAGGTTTCTCAGATTTACCTGCAGGTTGTTCGAATTTACAAGCAGGTTTCAAGAAAAAACACGCTTGGGGAGTGCGCTCCAAGCGGAGATTTCCAACTAGATTTACAAACAACTAAACCACTAGTGGAGGGGTTGGGCAAACGCCGATAATGAGTATATTGAAAACCGCTCTTAAAGAACAACCGGACCGTCCTGTTATAAATGGAAAAAGGCTGGGGAGCCCCAGCCTTTTCTTATTCGAGAGTAACTTCCTTGTGCTCGGGAGTAAATCGCCTCTGTTCGAGAGTATTCCTCCCGCGTTCGGGAGTAAACCGTCCCTGTTCGGGAGTAACTTTAGTACCCTGGCTTATTCAACAATCTAAAGATTGCAGTTTTATAATCCTCAACACCTGGCTGATTAAACGGATTAATCTCTAGCAAATACGCACTGTAGGCGCAAGATAGCATGTAAAAATAGAGTAAATAACCTACATGATATTCATCCATTTGATTCACATGAATGCCGACTTGAGGAACACCGCCGTTGAGGTGCGCTTCCGATACGCCTTTATAGGCTGTTAAATTAAAGTCATGCAGTGATAATCCTGATAAGTAGTTTAATTGATCTAAGTTGTTGTCGGCTTCAAAGACTTCTAAATCCTCGTCTGTTTCTTCAACGACTAAAAACGACTCAAATAAATTGCGCTTGCCGTCTTGGATATACTGTCCTAATGAGTGTAGATCAGTTGTGTAAACGACTGACACAGGGAAAATCCCTTTACCTTCCTTACCTTCACTTTCACCGAATAATTGCTTCCACCATTCTTGAACAAAATTCAGTTTCGGCTCAAATGTTGCTAACACTTCATTCGTGTAGCCTTGTTCGTATAAACTATGGCGAATGGCTGCGTAACGAATGGCAGGGTTATCTTCACCAAACGTCTTCAGCTCTTCTTCTGCCGCTTTTGCACCACTGATTAACCGTTCAACGTCAAATCCAGCAGCTGCAATCGGCAATAAGCCTACTGCAGTGAATACCGAATAACGTCCACCGACATCATCTGGTACAACAAAACGCTTGTAACCTTGTTCTTTCGCAAGTGTTAACAATGCTCCTTTGTTCTCATCGGTCGTCACATAGATCCGCGAAGCCGCATCAGCTCCATAACGTTCTTGCATATACTGTTGTAAAAATCGAAAAGCTAGTGCTGGCTCTGTTGTCGTTCCTGACTTTGAGATCACATTGAGTGCCACCTCTTTGTCATCAACATACGCCATTAATTGTTTTAAATAAGCTCCACTAACTTGATGCCCGGCAAAAATCACTTCAAATTCAGGGTTCTTCTCAAAATGTGGCTGTAACGCTTCAATCACAGCTTTTGCTCCTAAATAAGAACCACCAATGCCAATTACAATTAACACATCCGCCTGCGACCTAATCTGTTCAGCCGTCTGTTTAATTTGATCTAAAAATTCCTGACTTAAGCCAGAAGGCCAGTCCAACCAACCTAAAAACTCAGATCCTGCCCCTTCTTTGGCATATAATCCTCGATGAATACTTTCAAGTTTTTCTTTTTTCGTTTCTGTTAATACGTCTTCCATTTGTCCTGAATATGTAACACTTACCATAACTGAAACTCCTTTCGATTCTTCTATTATAAACAAATAAAAAGCTAATCGCTACACCTGTAACGATTAGCTTCGTTTTTAATGCACGCGCTCAACTTCATAACCGTTTTCTTCTAAAATAGATCCAATGTGTGGTTCTAACAGTAAATGCATAGAACCAACAATGACAAAGTAAGTATCCGACGAATCTTCTTCTAGAAACTCCATGATTTGATCCGCCATTTTGTAATTCCGTTCATCATTCATTGCCTCTAAAAAGGCTTCAGCTTCAGCGTCTTCTTCGTCAGATTCCACAATCAACTCATCTAGTAATGCATCTTCATCGCCTTCTTGCCATAATGCCAGCATTTCCTCGAGGTCTTCTTCGTATTGTTCATCACTGACTAACATCTCTTCTAACATAGTAATCTGATACTCTTCAGAAGCACCAGATAAAACTTGTAATTGTTCTTCTACCGTCTCTAAGTCCTTAATCTCCTTACCGTCTGAAACAGCTCTATCTAAGAAATACATATCGACACCTGATTCATACTCTAACTCCATCACTTTGAACTGTTGAAGGAGATTTGATACGTACCATGGCTTAAACATATTCAACGTTTCCATGTCCACCATCATATACCCGTCAGCAACCTCTTCAACAGACTGATATAAATCCTGTGAAATATGGTCTTGAAGCGTTGTTCCATCTTGATAAGTGCCATATTGTTGATAAAGACTCTGTGCTTCAGCCTGATCCACGTTAATTAAATCAATCTCAGGCACCACGATATCCGACTCCTCGTATGCCTCTTCTATTTTAGTATGTAATGGGTACATATCTTCAGGCCCGATATGAATCGTCCCTTGTAAATAAACGGTCGTATCACCATTTTCAACTTTCCACAAAAAACCGCCTGAACCATCTTCCTGCTCCCCATCATCATCTTCATTCTTTTCTTCCTCTTCAACATTCTCTTCCTGTTCCGTGTCATCATCTACTTGAGACTGCTCTTCCTGTTCTGGCTCATTGTCTGTGCAAGCAACGACCACAACGAAACACAGCACAACCGCTAACAGTTTTAAATACCTGCTCATCGATGCACTCTCCTCTTTCTAAAATAGATTTACTAATATCTTAACTGTTAAGTTTTAGAAAATCTATGCGTAATCAAAAATTCCTATTTTTAAACTATGCCTCATCATGCTTTTGAGACTTTATATAGCTTGAAATATAGGGGTTTATATGTCAATATTTAGATATGTATATATAAGTATAGTTATAAAACCAAAGGGAGTATAAGATGGTTAATAAAGCCGTTGTATTAGGAAACAATTATTATATAGCACTTAGCGTCCTACGAGGCCTTGGTATTCAAGGCGTTCATACTGTAGCTGTAGATTATGCTAAAAAAAATACATATGCAGCTGATTCAAAATATTGCGACGAACATCTCATTTCACCTCATTATCAGGAAGACCCAGAGGGGTTTATAGAGTTTTTAATAAATTTTGCTAAAAGACAAAATTATAAGCCGGTATTATTACCGTGTCATGACTCCTATGTAGAAATAGTCGATCAATATTTATATAAATTAAAAGAGTATTATCTCATTCCACAAACAGAACAAGGTCTTTATATTAACACAATGGACAAGGAGAAGCTTCATCGTCTTGCTGAAGAGCACGGTGTGTTAGTACCAGAGACTGTTCGATTAAATGAAGACCATTTCTATGAAAAAATTGATCAAGAAATAGGTTATCCTTGTATTGTAAAACCAACTGACTCACCTCAATTTACAAAAGTGTTTAACTGTAAAAGCTTTGAGGTAAATAATCGAGTAGAGCTTGATGAAGCCATTAAAAAAGCCACTGATGCCGAGTTAGATGTCGTGGTTCAACGAATTATTCCTGGCTTTGACGATCACATGCATACATTCGATTGTTATCTCGATCAGAATGGGGAGATTACCCATTGGACCACTGCTCAAAAGCTACGTCAGTATCCGATTAACTTTGGTGCATCTGTCTATACGCATCAAAAGTACTTCCCGGAATTATATGATATGAGCAAGAAGTTTTTACAAGGCATTGGCTTTAAAGGGTTCGTTGAAATTGAGTATAAAAAAGATGCCAATACAGGCGACTTTTATTTAATTGAATTAAACGTCAGGTTTACAAACTTTGACGCTTTATTAAGAAAAGTTGGACTTAACTTCCCGTATATCACCTATCGTGATTTGATTGGGAAACCATTGCAACCTAAGGCCGTTAAACGAAGCACAGGTATTGTCTTCTGGTACTTCTTTGAAGATATGAAAGCCATTAAAGACTATTTAAAAACCAACCAACTGACAAAACGTCAAGTTATTAAATCATTATTCAAACGGAAGGCACACGCTGTTTGGGACTTAAAAGATCCACGTCCGTTTATGTCATTTTGGCTTATAAGAATTAAACGAAAGCTTTCTTAGTAAGCACCCTATCATGATTATTAGAAAGAAGGGTTTATCTTTATGCAGTTAGACAATCTCATCCAATCGATTGATATTTTAAAATCGATTAATAAAAAATCACAATTAGATATTACTGGGCTAGCCTATCATTCTGCCAAAATTAATGATGGGAATCTATTTGTTTGTATTAAAGGCTTTCAAACGGACGGACATAAATTTCTAAAGCACGCGGTACAAAATGGTGCTATCGCAGCTGTCGTTGAAGACGTACAAGAAGACGTTGAAATCCCTCAGATTGTTGTTCAGAACAGCCGTATCGCGTTAGCTCAATTGGCGAATTTCTATTACGCGGAACCTTCTAAGAAACTTAACATGATTGGTATTACAGCCACGAACGGAAAGACGACAACAACGTTTATGACGAATGCGATTTTAGAACAAAAAGGACTTAACACGGGGCTTATCGGTACTGTCGCTGTTAAGTATGGCAATGAATCTTATCCATCTGAACTGACGACACCTGAATCTTTAGATTTACAATATTATTTAGACCAAATGGTGAAACATGAGGTCTCCCATGTCACGATGGAGGTATCATCGAAAGCTTTAGAGTCCTACCGAGTTGAAAAAGTCGATTATGACATTGTGACTTTAAATAATATTAGTCGTGAACACATTGATGATCACGGCTCATTCCAACAATACTTTGATTCTAAAGCGAGCCTTATACGAAATGCTAGTGAAAATAGTTTTGCTGTTTTAAATTTAGATAATGACTATTCAGCTTCATTAATAAATGAAACAAACGCTTCCGTCGTAACATTCGGTGTCGAGAGTAACAATGGGCATCTAACGTGTAAAAGTTTAGATTTATCCACTGGACGAGCAAAATTTACGGTTGAGGTATTAAAACCTTTTGGCAAAGAGCCGAACGTCATGCAACCTCAAACGTTCGACATTGAATTATCTGTCCCAGGCCTTCATTCAGTTTACAACTCAATGGTTGCGATTACGTGCGGCTTGCTTAATGGGATTTCCATCTCTAATATCCAAAACGCTTTGAAACACTTCGTAGGCGTTGAGCGCCGTTTTGAGTACATTTATGAAGGTGACTTTAAAGTTATTGATGACCATTTTGCTAATGCAGGAAATATCGAAGTGACCCTAAAGACCGTACAACACATGGACTACAATCAGTTCCACTTAGTTTACTCAATCCGAGGTGGAAGAGGGCCGACAGTCAACCGTGAAAATGCAGAAGCAATTGCATACTGGGCACCAAAATTAGGCCTAAAAGATGTTTATGCAACTAAAAGTGAGTCACATGTAGCCTCTAAAGACCAAGTATCTCAAGAGGAAGAAGAAGCCTTTCTAAATGTATTAGAAGAAGCAGGTATTAACGTTAACCTTTACAATGAGTTAAATGACGCAATTGATGATGCGTTAAACAAAACTCAATCAAATGATCTAGTTATTCTTGGTGGTGCACAGGGTATGGATTATGGAGCAGGTCTAGCGCTTGAATCTCTGCACAAATTAAAGCCTCATCTGTCGGATGAAGAATTATTTTTACCGCTTAAGAATCGCGTTGCAGGGGTTACGAAAAAACAACGAGAATTATTGTTAAAACTAGCGCCTCATCAATAAATAAACGAAAAGGTGTTTGACATGATAAACGACTATCCTTTAGGTGTTATAGGGGGTATGGGGCCTAAGGCGACCTCTGTGTTTTATGATCGGATTATCGATCAAACAGATGCTCACCAAGACCAAGACCATCTCAATATGGTGATTTTAAATCACGCCACCATGCCAGACCGAACACAGGCTATATTAACAAACCAAGGTGAAAAATTTCTTGATACGATTAAGCAAGATTTTAAAACCTTAGAAAACGTTGGCGTATCCAATATTGCGATTCCGTGCAATACGTCACATTTTTACTATGAACAGTTACAAGCGATGACGAACATTCCTATTATTCATATGGTAGATGAAACGGTTCGTTATATTTACGATCAGTATGGTTCAAATACAAAAGTCGGTATCTTAGCAACGAACGGTACAATCCGTACCCAAATATATGAACAAGCAGCTAAAAAATATCAACTTGACTTATATACGCCAAATGAAGCGATTCAATCGCAGGTTATGAATATTATCTATGAAGATGTAAAAGGGGATTTATCTGCAGATCCTCAAAAGCTTGAACATATTATTCAGCATTTAATTCAGAAAGAACAATGTCAAAGCGTTATTTTGGCTTGCACTGAGTTATCGTGTATTTCAATTAAACCTCAGTTAAGGCCTTATACGATTGACGCGATGGATGTTTTAGTTGAACAAGCCATTTTAAGATCAGGAAAACAACTTAAGAATAATAGCATAAGTGATCGTATGATCAGTCAAAATTTCTAATACTCGCCAAATGGCGGGTTTTTTTATGGATTTTAACCCCACTAAAATTACTTTAAATTGAAGATATTGACCGAATTTTGTGATAATATACTTATATTACAGATTTATATTTAAAGGGGTGTGACCGCACGATGAGTATTGAAAAAAAGCCAGGCCGATTGGCTCAGCATGCACTCGTAACACCCATTAAAGCTTTTATAAATTCAAGGTCCGTTATAGAAATTGAGCGTAACGACACAATCGGGTTAAAACCGCCTTATGTCATTATTTCAAACCATGTAAATAACTGGGATCCATTGTTTTTAAATTGCTATGTGGATGAGCCCATTTGTTATATTGCAGGTGAACCTTTATTCCGAAACCCTTTTTTGAAGCATATTCTCAATTACGCTGGGGCGATTCGGAAGACGAAGTTCACGAATGACACGACAACTATTCGGAATGTCATAAAAGCGAAAAAACACAATCGTGTTATCGGGATTTTTCCAGAAGGCAATCGCAATTGGGATGGAGTTAATGAGCCGATTATTTATTCAACAGCGAAACTCGTTAAACTCTTAAATATTCCTGTAGTCGTAGCTAAAATAAAAGGCGGCCACTTAAGCCACCCAAGATGGGGAGATGGTCACCGCAAGGGAAAAATTCAAATTTCATTTGAAAAACATTGGGCTGACGGGGACCTCAAAAACCTTTCAGTGGATGAAGTCTATGAAAAACTAACAGATGCAATGTTCCATGATGAGGTGGATTGGCAACAGCATGAAATGAATACATACAAGGCTAAAAATCCCGCTCACTATTTAGAACGACTGCTTTATATTTGCCCGCACTGTCAAACGCCGGGATTTATGCATTCTGTTGGTGATCTATTTTTTTGTAAGAGTTGCCAATACAAAGTAAGGTACACAGCTTATGGAAATTTTGAATCTACTAATCTACCAATACATTATGAAACACCTCGTGATTGGAAGAATTGGCAATCATCGATCTTAGATCAATATTTCGACCACCCAGATTGGCAAAATTCTTGGGCTGACTGTCTGAAGGATCCTATTAATTTGTATGTATCAAAAGATAAAAAGCCTTTCGAACTCATCGGAACAGGAAAGTTAACGTGGAATCATTATGAATTTATTTTTAAAACCGAGCAGGAAACTTTGTCATTCCAAATTAAACATGCCGACGGGGTTAATATTCAATTCCATCACAAATTAGATTTTCTATACGATGACGATTTTTATCGGATGGTTTTTTATGAACCGAGAAGCTCCGCTTACAAATGGCTTCAAGTGGCCAAACAAATTCAGAAAGAAACAAGTTCAGAACCAAGGGGAGTAACGAATGGATAACTCATGGTCTTTCGTAACGGATTTTATATTTTTATCGGTCTTAATGGTATTAGCCGCTATTATAAAAGCTAGAATACCAGCAATGAGACGACTCATTATACCAACGTCGATGATTGCTGGATTTATTGGATTATTAATGGGACCTGAGATTCTTAGACTCATCCCTTTTGATGTCGATATGCTAGGTGCAATCGTTTATCACTTAATGGCGATTGGGTTTATTGCCCTTTCTTTAAAAGACCGCCAAGTACAGAGTAGTCCAGCCGTCGTGAACTCTGGAATGCTCATTGTCTCTACATATTTACTGCAAGGTATTATTGGTTTTGGATTATTACTTATATTAGTGCAGTGGTTTTACCCTGACTTTTTCCCTGGTATAGGGTTATTGTTACCGCTAGGTTTTGGGCAAGGCCCTGGGCAGGCTTATTCCATTGGTACGCAGTGGGAAGAACTAGGCGTAGTCGGCGGCGGGAACTTAGGTCTTACGATCGCTGGAATTGGTTTTATTTGGGCAACCGTCATTGGAATTATATTAATGAACTTCTTAATTAAGAGAAAAGGATTCAAGCAAGAATTTGGAGATGCAGTAGAACCTAAGCCTGTCGTTGAAAAATCAGCGCCTGATGAGATTCCGTTAAGCGACGCTATCGATAAATTAACGTATCAAATTGCTTTAATAGGCGTTATTTACTTAATAACCTATTTAACGATTGTTGGGCTAGACATCGTCTTAACACCACTTGGCACATTCGGAGCCACGTTAGCGCAATTATTTGTCGGATTTCACTTTTTAATTGGTAGTTTATATGCCGTGTTATTCAGAGTAATTCTAAACAAAGTGCAGGACAAAGGGCTCAAGCTCGAACATAGTCCGAACAATTACTTATTACAGCGTATTGCTGGTTTCTCGTTTGACTATATGATCACAGCATCGATTGCGGCCATCTCGATTTATGCCTTAAGAGAATACATTGTGCCAGTCATTCTCATCACAACACTTGGGGGCTTGTTCACTATTTTCTATTTAGTATGGATTATCCCTCGTGTGTTTCCAAAAGATGCATTATCAAACACTTTAGGCTTTTTTGGAATGCAAACGGGTACTATTTCAACTGGCATGGCTTTAGTTAAGGCTGTCGATCCTTATTTTAAATCAAACACAGCAGATAATTTAGTCATGGGGAGTGGAACGGCTTTATTGTTTGGTTTTCCATTACTTTTATTACTGAATGTACCTGTCGTTGGGTTTGTCCAAAATGATCCTGTTATGTATCTTTATACGTTTTTAGGCTTAGCCCTTTACCTAGCCGTTTTGATTGGGGCATTATGGTATCGAACACGCCAAACAAAAACTGTCGAGTAAACGCTCGACAGTTTTCTAATAAGCTATTTAAGGATTTCGAATTTGCCAATAAGCGGTAACGGCTTCATCTGACCTCTCGCCGAATTTATGATACCTAGAATCCATAAAATAAAGACAAATAAGTTACCTAAAGGTAGGATTAATAACCAACCAATAATCGGGATAATCGTACCAACTGTATTAATGATAATAGCCGTTAATAAAAGTAAAAGTCCTTGATTCGCATGATACATAGCAAATTCGGATTCTTTAGCTGCTAATAA
Source organism: Aquisalibacillus elongatus (assembly GCF_003843875.1). GTDB lineage: Bacteria > Bacillota > Bacilli > Bacillales > Alkalibacillaceae > Aquisalibacillus > Aquisalibacillus elongatus. Next base: position 38,957 of record NZ_RKRF01000011.1, read on the forward strand.
AGGAATGAAAAATATAATATAGGCCACAACACCCATCCCTTTATTTTCTTCCGCATCCTTACTCGTCTCCTCGCTTTTCACCTCTTCGTTTTCTTTTACTTGTTCATCACTCATATACATCCACCTTCCCATAATATAACTTATTGAACATTATGCAGTGGACTTTTGAATTATTCCTAATTTAACGAATGAAAAATATGAGCAGATCAATAATAGGAAAGAACTAAATATTTTGGGAAGGGGTCAAGTATGAAAAAAATATTAGCATTTTTACTACTTTTGGTATTTATACTAAACATGTTACCGGATTCAACTATTGTCAAGGCAGATACAGACGAGGTTGGTATAAGTCAATCTGAAGTAAATTTTAAAAATGATTTCAGGAGACTCTGGATTGACCATGTATTGTGGACAAGTAATTATATTACAAGTGCTACAACGGCAGGAGCAGAGGACCAAGAGCAGGTACTATCACGGCTGCTAAAAAATCAAGAAGATATCGGGAATGCTGTAAAACCTATTTATGGAGATGACGCAGGTGAACAGCTTACCACATTACTTAAGGAACACATTGTTATTGCAGGTAAGATCGTAGAAGCCGCTAAAAGTGGAGACGATGACTTGGTCAATCAGCTAGACAAGGAATGGTATAATAATGCTGATGATATAGCGGCATTCCTAAGTGAAGCTAATCCTCATTTGAAAAATGAAGATTTACAGAAACTGCTTTATATGCATTTAGAATTAGTGACAGATGACTTAGTCGCAAGTTTAGAAAAGGAATGGGATGATCGAATAGTGGCTATTGATGAAGGTCTTTCCCATATTATCTTAATGGCAGATACCATTTCTAAGGGAGTTGTAAATCAGTTTCCAGAGAAGTTTGATCAATAATAAATTTAAGAAGCTTTAGCACTACGCTAAAGCTTCTTTTTTTATTTAGGACTCTTCTTGTTATTTTTAGTTTGTGGCGGCTCTTCTAACCAGCCGTGTTGAATCATAAGCTTGGCACCTTTATGGGCATAAGCAAAGATATCTTGCATGATTTTAGTAATTTTTTCAACCAGGTCATTCCGTTGGCTAAACGCTGTCCCCAGGGAGCTTCCCCCAATAGCGAAACTACAGAACAACGACACACAGTACATCATCATTTTGTCTGAAAATGGAGGAACGGTTGAACCTGTAACGTTACCACCAGGCGTAGACGGGACTTGTAGACTACTATCTAACAAGATATTTGAAATAGTTTTAATAATTTCTTTTGAAATCGCCGCTCCTTCTCCTAAGTACTGTTTAACCTCTTTTTCATTCGCACATTGGGAAAAACCTAAGATCAATTGCATGCCTACCATATTGGACTCTATTGTATGGTGTAAATGTGCTGTTTCAACGACGTTTAAAGGACGCTTTTCTTTAAATAGATTGAAACCACTCAAATACCCTACCTCTTGAACAAACTCAACATTTTTAGGGATTTGAACATAAGGAGAACGAGTCAAAATCCCTTTTTCTAATAGATACTCCGTACATTTGTCGTAACAACGTTGCGTAATGTTTGTTAATTCACGCATCATCATCACGATGTCTGGACGATAACACATATTCAAATTTAGCGTATGCATCCCCATACTAATTTCTTTCATAAGTCTTATGAATAGAATGTCAAATCCGTTGTCAAACAACTTAGGCGCCCCAATATTAACATCATCAGCTTTAAAGCCAACTGGTATAGCCGCACCTTCTGTTTGGAATATATTTTCAATCTTAGTTGCGTAAGGCTTAATGTCTTCGTATACATCTACTAGAATTTGTTTGGCTTGGTCATCATCTGCATGCTCAATGAAATATTCAAGCATTCTAAGAATCATCGTATTTTGCTGATAGGTAATCCATAACACACCTATTTCAGAAGAAGATATTTTTGGGCTTTCAGGCATTAGACAAACCTCCGTTTCTCTAATGCCTATTTTTCTCAAAACAAAATTGATTATGCAGATTAATTGCCTATACTGGCGCCTTTTTCGATAATTTCACCAAACATCTCTACGGTTAGGTCTGGATTTTCCTGTCCGGTCTCTTCTGAGTGAAGCTTATCTAACATGTAACTAAGACCCTCTTCGACTTTTTCCAATTCAGCTTGTTGCACTTCATCCGCCGAAATGCGTCCTACAAAAAACCTTGGCTGATCTTGAATATCATTGTTAATTGTTCTATTACCGAGGCGAAGTATCGAGTTCAACTTCTCAAGGTTTTGATCAATTAGGAGAGGACTCATTTCATCAGGATTTGATTGGATAGCCTCAACATCGCGATGAGTGTCATCTAAAGTTTTATAAAATTCATTTAGATAAGCTTCAAACTGTTGCTTGTCTTCCACTTTTTCTAGAACAAGCCAAGGGACTGTTATGAATAACACAACAGCCATTAGTATTTATATATATGTTTGTAGGTTACTCCGTTTCATAAGCTCCCACCTTTGCTTTTTGTTTATAATCTAAGTAAAGCCAAATAGTTAAAGTGATTAGTAAAAATACCATGGCTAAGGAATTTAACCAAATGTTTTTACCATTCAATGAAAAACCTAATACCATGATCGTTAATGAGGAAATCGGCGCCATTATGTAATAAGCTTTTGCATCATAAAACCAGCCGTAAGGAAAGAAATGTGCACCTGTGATAATCGCAAATATCATAAGCGCTTCTTGAGGGTACTCCGCCATGGCCCATATAAGAATAGGAAAGTATACAATTTGGGCCAAGTTCAAAATTAAACCTATATTTCCTAATGGATTTTGTTCAAGCTTCCAATCAGCCTTAATCAAGTTCGAAATGGCAACGGATAGCGGAAACATAAGCCCTGTTGAAAATAACATGTACATATTTTTTTGAGTCATTTCAGTTGGCAGTAAAAATATAAACGTAATGATGGACCAAATGATAATTGCGGATAATAAAAAGCCTATCCCGTTTTTACCCAAAACAGATAGCTCGTGCCTTATGGCATTAACTTCCATATTTTCCCCTCCCTTTATGTACTTGCCATTATATTAACATAATTTTCTAATAGGTGAAGTAGGTTTTATTTTTTCTTTTAAATAGAAAAAACGTGAATTCTCATCGAATTCACGTTTTTTAAAATTAATCTTTATCTACAGGATACACACCGTTTTCATCATGAACTTCTTTACCGGATAGTGGTGGGTTGAATACGCAAATGACGCGCATGTCTTTGCTGCCACCACGTAATAGGTGTTCATCATGTTCATCTAACGCGTATAGTGTTCCTGGTGTAATTTTATAAACCTTGCTATCACTTAATGTCTCTACTTCTCCGTCGCCTTCGATGCAGTACACAGCTTCTAAATGGTTCTTATACCAAATATGTGTCTCTGTACCTGCGCGGATGATCGTATCGTTTACTGAGTAACCCATGCCGTCTTTTTTCATAATTAAGCGGCGGCTATTCCAATTCCCGTTATCTGCTTCTACATCATGTTCTGTTCCTAAAATGTCTTCTAATTTTACAACCTTCATCGATTTCTCCTCCTCGGTGTTAGTTCGTAACTGGTTCTTTTACAACAACTTTTACGCTTTCTTCTATAATGGATAAACCTTCTTTAAGCGCACCTTCATCAATATTGATTGCTGGGAATAGCTTAAAGACTTCCCCGTCCATTCCTGCTGTTTCCATAATTAGGCCACGATTAAAGCATTCAGTCGTCACTTGGTCAGCAATGTCGCCATTTTCGCACTCAATACCAACCATCAAGCCACGGCCTTTTACGCGACCATTTAACTCAGGATATTTCTCTACGATTTGATTTAAATAATCAAGGGTTAATTTAGACTTCTCTTTAATACTTTCTTCAAATGATTTGTCTGTCCAATAGTCTAAAGCCGCTGAAGCTGTCACAAATGCGTGGTTATTACCACGGAATGTTCCGTTATGCTCACCTGGGCTCCAGATGTCTAAATCCGGGCGGAATAAAGCTATCGCAAACGGTAGTCCAAAGCCGCTTAGCGATTTAGATAGGCAAACGATATCAGGCTCAATGCCCGCTTGTTCGAAGCTGAAGAATGTTCCAGTACGGCCAATGCCGGCTTGGATATCATCAACGATTAATAAAATATCGTGACGTTTACAAACTCCTTCTATCTTTTTTAACCATTCAAAGCGAGCAGCATTAATACCACCTTCACCTTGAACTGTCTCAACGATCATCGCAGCTGGCAAGTCAACACCACTGCCGTCGTCTTCTAAATATTGCTCTAAATACTTAATCGAATCTTGCTCATCAACAAAGTTATCATAAGGCATTGTTACGGTGTGATGTAATGGCACACCAGCACCTTTACGCTTAGAAGCATTACCCGTGACCGATAATGATCCAATTGTCATCCCATGGAATCCTCTAGTGAAACTAATCACATCTGTGCGACCAGTCACTTTACGAGCTAGTTTAAGGGCACTCTCAACTGCATTCGTTCCAGTAGGTCCTGGGAACATCATTTTATAATCTAGATTTCTAGGTTCTAAAATGACATCATTAAACTTTTGGATAAACTCTGCTTTTGCTGTTGTCGCTTTATCTAATGAATGAGTAATACCATCATTCGTAATATACTCAACTAATTTTTCTTTCATATGGTCATCATTATGTCCATAGTTTAGCGCTCCTGCACCTGAGAAAAAGTCAATATACGTATTGCCATCTTCATCCCAAAGCTTATGCCCCTTAGCTTTTGTAAAAACTTTTGGGAAATCGCGGCAGTAACTACGCACCTCTGATTCCTTTGTTTCAAAGATTTTCATATCTGTTTTACCCATTCTTTTCCTCCTTAAGATTGATATACCTTGTACCTTAAAAATTAGCGTTTAATAGGTCCAATTCTGAATCGCAGTTCTTCTTCATGCTCATCTGTTGGAAAAAGATCCTCTTTGAAAAACTCAGATACATCACATTTTGTATTATTTTTCTTAGCGAACCCTTTAAACAATGACTGTGAAGCCTGGTTAGATGGCGTTACCGTCGCTTCTAAAAAGCGAACGTCTTTGCATGCTTCTCGATTAAACAGCTCGTGAAGCATTTTCGATGCAATTCCTTTTCCGCGCTGTGATGAATCAACACCAACCTGCCAAACAAACACAACATCTTGTTTTTCTGGTGGGATAAATCCTGTTACAAATCCGACGACTTTTCCTTTTTCTTTAGCTACCACACAAGTCTCAGAAAAATATTCACACATCATAATATATTTATAAGCCGAATTCTGATCCAATGTGGAACTGTTTACTAACTCCCACATCCCAGCTCCATCACCTGGAGAAGGTTCTTCTAATGAAACAGTCTCTAACGGTTTTAAAGTTGCTGTTGCATTTTCAGTACTAATAGCTATGTGCTCCTTTCGAAACGTTTTTTATATTCATTTATTTATAATAAGGGTGTCAGTATTTTTAATCAATTCAGTTTAAACGTCATTAAACGTAATGCATTAGATTTAATTGTGGAAAAATAAGGCTTAGTATAAACGAACTTAAAAATCCTTAAATATTATTATGTTTTCTTAAGAATAATACAGATTTTATTCCTTAAACCATTTCAATTGTTAATATGTTAATGCATTAAAGCAATTATTAGTCGAAATTATTAAAGGGGTAACTCAAAAAAATCCACAGAATATATTCTGTGGATTAAGTTACTGACCAATGGTGGCGATTGACTGATGTTTCAGCAAATTCCAAGGTCGTTCGGTATGGGACGAAATTAACATGCCGATTAACCGCGTACAGGTGATTTGGGCTACATAAAAACAGACCTAATGCTTCTTCGTATACAAAACGGTCAAGAGCCTGAGCTTTTTCAATAAATTGATCTTGGTTTGTTTCTCGCTCAAAAGAGTTATATAGCTTTGTAAACCCTGGTATCTTAGGGCCGACTCGGTACATTCCATCATCGCCAAAAATTTCACGATGAAAAAAAGCGGGTGTCCCTTCTAAAAATAAAGCACTCACGTCTAACAAAAACAAATGATAATAAGGTGGCAGTTTTTTCTCAGCCAAAATATGACGCCATTTTAACTCTTCATGGTCTGGAATCACATATAACTCTACATGCATACCTAGTGTTTGTTGAAGACTTCTAGAGATGAATATAGCTGAGTCTTCAAATTGATTAAACGTTGCAATGGTAAACACATCTTCCTCCTGCCACGCTGATTGTTCCAACCAATATTGAGCTTTAGCTTGGTCGAATTCCCGAGCGGGTAGCCCTGTTGGAAAATCAACAGCCCAAGGTGGTGTTAAGGCAGGAACAATATCCGCATAACCATTGAAACAAGTCTGAATTAAGTCTTCTTTCGAAACAGCATAATTTAAGGCTAATCTAAGGGCTCGTTCATTTAATACTTCATAGTTACGATTGAACACTCCTGTCAAAACTGCGTTACCCTTAGCCTTAACTAGTTTAGCAAATGGTGACTGTTGAACCTCATCTGCTCTGGATAAGGGTAGCTCTGTCACAAGGTCCACTTCTCCTTCTGTGTACATACAGTTATCAATGGCTTCATCTTTTGAAAGGTCATTTCGAAATATAACTTCGTGTAATTGTGGAAGACGCTCATCATTCCAGTAATACTTATTTGCTTGTAAACAGACATATGGCGTTCGATCTTCTTCTGTTGTCAACCATGTGAGAGACAGTGGGCTTCCATTTATAAAGGCCGCCCGATTATAAATAGACGAATATCCTTCTCTTAATTGGAACGGTCCAGTACCCCACGGGCCTGGTGCGTCCAATACTCACCAATGTCCCTCCGCGGTTCCAAGTTTTTTATACCCAAAACCTAAAACTTCCCAAAACAAATCATTTCCTTGGTGTTGGGCTCTAAATTTTCCGAGAGCCAACCCCTCAGGATAGGGAAAGTGAAAAATAACCTCATGTGAATTCATTATTTCTAATTCAGTACCCTCCGGCAAATTAAGCCATGTGCCAGGTGGATGTGGGGCATACCACTTTTTTACTTCTTCAAAGTTTCGTTGAACCACTTTAGCATTATACGGCTGACCATTATGAAAAGAGACAGGTTCCCTTAAGGAAACGCTTAAGGTTTTTGAATCGATCCAATTAAACGCTTTTGCAAGAGATGGGACTATTCGACCTGCTGGAACAACGCGAACGAACTCTTCCATTGTATTAAATAACACATACAACCAATTCAACGGCGACCAATCTACAACTCTGATTTTTCCTTTCTCATTCTTCACTTCCTAACCTCCTAGTTCAATTAGTTATTAAAATCCTATGAGGAACTAAATTAAACAGAATAAAATTTTGAGTTTACACAAAACTAATTTAAGGAGTGTTGTAAGGAGGGCCTACTTTGGAAAAATCCATTCATGATGCTCGATTAACTTCGTCAGAAATCGCAAACTTATGGACGCAGTATATGAACGATAGTATGTCTATTTGTGTTATGAAGCACTTTTTAATTCACGCTCAAGATGAAGAAGTTAAATCGATTCTGGAATTTGCACTAGAGTTGTCTCATAGACATTTAGATAAAATCAAAATTTTTCTTGAAGGAGATCAATACCCTGTTCCAATCGGTTTCACAGATGACGATGTCGATTTAGAGGCTCCGCCTATATTCTCTGACAAATTAGTCATTCATTATATGTATATCATGACTGTCCATGGTTTATCTGGTTATGCTGGATCTTTAAATACATCAATACGAGAAGATCAAGTGGAGTACTTTATTGAGTGTAATAAAGAAGCAATGGAGTTATACCGTCGAATCACAAAGATCTTAACAGAAAAAGGCCTAATTGACCGACCACCTAATATCAATCCACCTGAGAAACCTACAGTGGTTAAAAAGCAAAGCTATCTTACCGGCTGGTTTGGCAAAAGACGTCCACTCAATGCTATTGAAGTTAGCGGCATCTATTTTAATATGAAAAAAGACGTCATAAAAATCTGCATGGAAATGGCGTCCAGACAAATGACCAAAAACAAAGAACTGCAAGACTTTTTTAAGCGTGGCGAGAAAATCTGTGATAAACAATTTGATACGTTCAATAAAATGTTATCTGAAAGTAACTTACCGTCAACGAGTAAATTGGATGATCAAGTTTTAAATACGACTACGCCTGTTTTTTCGGATAAACTCATGTTGTTTCACGTTCTAAACTTACTATCTACAGCTGCTGGCTATTACGGTGTTGCGTTAGCCTTGTCTCAAAGACGAGATTTAGGTGCTAGTTATCTGGCGATGATAACGGAAGTGCTAAAGTATGCTGAGGATGGTATGAATATTATGATTAGGAAGAAATGGATGGAAGAACCTCCAATGTTTGATGATCGAGATCAATTGGCAAAAAAGAAAAAATAAAGGTTGTCCGAGTAATCGGACAACCTTTCGTTATTAACTCCAAACGGCTAGGTTCGAAGTTAAATATGCGAATCTTTTCTTTTAAAGATATTCTGTACACCTTGGGATAAGATGTTAAAAGTCAATATTGTAAAAGCCATCGCAAACGCTGACCAGAACGGGATCCATATCGACATTCTAAGATCGCGAAAAGCATCTAAGAATAACATTGGCCAAGAGATCGAATCATTTCGAATCTCAAACACCCCAGCATCAACTTGAATCAATGCTTGTGAGATAAATATCCCAACAAAAGCTAATTGACCAATCAAAAACATGACTTTTCCTATGTCCGTTATGGCATAGACGATGAGTTTACCATATATAAAAGGCCATAAGTACTTTCTAAAAATACGGAATGGCTTCGCTCCTGCGACAACACCACTTTCTATAAACTCTTGAGAGGCCGCTTCATCTAGATCAACTTTAATAGATTCACCAGCCCTTCCAACTTCCACAAAGGCTATAAGGAACACAAGAGCGTAAATTCTATAATCAGAGAATAATATCGGTGGTAACGTTGCCAGTAGTGCGACCATGATAATGGTCGGCACATATGATAAAAAGCCATTTAACCATTTTAAAATATGATGCGTTCCTAAAAATCGTTTGTGCGCTAAGTAACCTAATGGAATTGCCATAACATAGCGGATGATCGTTATCGCAACAATAATAAATAGAGTCTCTTTGGCACCCATCACAATTAAACTTAAAAGGTCTCTTCCCTCATGATCTGAACCAAGAATATAATCTTGGGTGTTTGGCTCAAAAGGCGGTGGAATCGGTGTACCTTCTTCATCTCGTATAAAGACTGTCTCTTCTAAACTATCATCAATAATTGGTAAGTATGGCCCTATAAACGTTACAAATAGTAAGAAAGCTAATAGAACTAAGCCAAGAATTAGCAGTCCATGGTTTTGTAGAATTTTTATGATCTTCATTTGGCCGTCACATCCTTAGGCACAAACTGGTGCTTTAACACCTGTGTCGTTAAAACCACGATAAACATTATGAATAAAAACGGTATCATCAAGGCGAGCGCTCTCATTTCTTCGTTAGCTAAAATACTTTCTAGAAGTTGATAACCTGCACCGTTATAATTCGAGACTTTTTCTATGATCGGTAAACTTGAAAGAATGTAAAGCATAACCATCTGAGATTGATTCATCAATGGCCCAAAGCTGTTCCAAAACATATGTTTAATAGCTTCTAATCTAGTCATCCCTTTTGAAAAAGCAGTTCGAACATAATCCTGTCCCATTTCGTTTTCCATAGATACCACAGTGAATTTAACCAAATGTGCAATTGGAAAAATCATAAGCGCAACAAGTGGAATAATGAAGTTATACCAATGTTCATCCCCGAAAATACTAAACTGAGGTAGTCCGTTCCTCATTAAGACTATCAACAAGTACTGAATAGAGATGAATAAAAAGAAATCGGGAATCGCTGCAAATAACCAGGAAAAGAATGCGATTACCTTCCCTTTTTTACGGTTACGCCAATGAATTTGTAGCATTCCAATTAAAATACCAACAACCATGCTCAATATAAAAGCCGGGATGATAATTTTTAGGCTTCTATTGAGAAACCGTTGTGACTCACTCCATATTGAGTTGCCGCCAGTTGTTTCCCCAAAGCCTTTTTCAACTTTGACATAACTAACGAAATCTTGGATCGATTCTTGATACAGTTCTAACGTAAAAGGATAATCAGCCTCGAACTGCATCGGACCTAGCATTTCAATTTCACGTTCTCTAGGTAAAAGCAAAAGCAGAATAAAACCAATAAGTATAAGGCAAAAAATCAGTATTTGTTTGGTTATTTGCCAGACCATAAGAAGAGGGCCTCCATGTTTGTTAGAATTTTTAGAAAAATTTTATTTTATTATCCCAAATCCGTCCTTATGAGTCAAATGTCTTATGACTATTGAGCTGTGTACCCCCCATCAATAACAACCGCTTGGCCTGTAATTCCTTTTGCGCGGTCACTGGCAAGATATAAAACATAATCGGCGATCTCCTGAACATCCAACAATCTTTTCTGTGGTACTAACGGATAAATGACATCTTCTAGCACTGATTCAAGCGATACGTTACGGTTTTTCGCTAAGTCCTCTAATTGGTTGCGAACTAGTGGTGTATCAACATAACCTGGACAAACAGCATTTACTGTCACACCGTATTCCGCTGCTTCTAATGCTGTTACCTTTGTAAGCCCAATCACGCCGTGCTTAGCACTATTATATGCCGACTTTCCCGCAAAACCGATCAAACCATTAATGGATGCCATATTAATAATACGGCCAAACCCTTGTTCTTTCATTTTCGGAAGGGCATGTTTTGTTCCCATAAAAGGTGCGACTAACATCACTTTAGTCATTAATTCAAACGTTTCAGTCGGAAATTCCTCAACCGTTGATACATGTTGTAATCCTGCATTATTAATTAACACATCTAAACGTCCATATGTTTTGGCTGTTTTGTCAATTGCAGCTTGAATCTGCTCCTCCTTTGTCACGTCACACGTCACACTCATACACTCATAACCTTGTTCCTGCAAGTCCTTGGTCACCTGCTTCAGTTTTCCTTCATTAATGTCGCTAAACACAACCTTTGCCTCATTTTCCAAAAAGTGAACTCCCATCGCATAGCCAATTCCACCTGCTGCACCAGTAATTAAAACAACTTGATCCTTAACCAAGGTTAGTCCCTCCTTAAAAATGTCTACTTATTAATTTAAACAATAAAGACTAAAAACCTTTATTTAATGGAAAAGGTGCTGAACGAGTTTGGAAAAGGTCTGAAACTCTCTTTCTATGTACTCTAAACAAAAAATTCCCCTTTTGTCTCGAGACAAAAGGGGAATTAATCATATTATTCTGCAGCTTCAAGATCTTCAATTGATTCAATGTCCATGTACTCTGGTACGGCTAAACCGACTTTAGCTTGTTCATAAACTGGACCTAAATCTTCGAAGTTACCTTCATGCTTTTCATAGAAAGAAGTTCACTTTCTTCATTGCTAAGAACATAATAAATCAAAACACAAAACTATTTTAAATTCTAATTATTATTTCAGTCATTCTCAAAGAGTAAATATATTGATTTCAGTCCATTTGATTAGATGACTTTAAGTTGTATCGAATGCATTAAGGATAAAATATAGAATCTCTTTTATTTTCTTCGTTTTTCACAAAATTAAGAGTTTAATAAGTCGTTTTTAATTAAAAATCTCTACATTCCTTACAGCATCCGACAAAGTTCTTTTAGAGTTAAGGTTATAATGGTGAAAAATGTTTAACAGGAGTCGATCTTATGGAGTCGGTAAAAGTTCTACATTTAGACTATGATGATGTTGAAAAGGACAAGCTTATTTCTATTAATCCGGAGCTAGATTATTTATATTTCTACCGTTTTATAGGTGGGAACTCGAGTGAAACGGAAGGATTAATTGAGCAATTATCGGTGCTTAGGGAACAGAAGCCACTGATTATCGGACTTTTTCGTTTCCCGTTTCGTTTTGAAGGGAAAAAGCGGTTCAATACAGCAGTCCATCAATACTATCGCATGAAGGAACTGTGTAATGCGGTTATATATTTTTATAGTGATGATCTCATGAAATTAATTGATGATGAAACATCAATTTTAAAAGCTCACCATACATTTAACAACGTCGAAGAACAAACCATCCAATCGTTAAAACTACTACTTGAGCATACGGGTGAGGTTAATATTGATTACCATGATCTTGTCACGTTCATTCAAAACGATCAGGGTCCGCTATTTGTACACACTGTTGAAGAAGACACCTTTGATATCCCTTTAAAATATTTAGTGTCTAACCCATATTTGCCTAATGATTTTTTAGATGGAAAACAATTGATGATCAATCTCGGATATTCGCAACATGTAAACATGGAAACGTTTAAACAAATCAATCTACGTCTCCACGATTTATTTGCTAAAGCCGATTTGTTTAAAGTCGGTTCTTACTTTATCGATGAGCCAGGGGAAACGTTTAAGATCACCCTCATTGTAAATGGCATAAGCGACCCAGAAGAACAACCGTTAGACTATAAAAAGATGAATAAATACAAAGGTATGTATCATAAATCACAACGATTTGTTGAGAAAGTTAAACGACGTATTGATATTATAAAGGATTAAAACTTATATTTAGGACGAAGTTAACTGAACAACCTGATTACGGCCTCTAGATTTAGCAAGATATAACGCCTGATCAGCTCTATTTAGAATTTCTTCTTTTCTAAAATTAGAAAACTTATCAAATGTCTCAGCGCCTAAACTTATTGTCACAAAAGGCTTTGTCCGAGAATTTGGATTTGGTATATTCAATTGTGCAACCTTCTTACGAATACTCTCTGCAATTTTGAGCGCACCTTTTTGGTCAGTGTTTGGGAGAATGACGACGAATTCCTCTCCACCATAACGGGCAAAAAAGTCTGTAGGTCGCTTCAGTGTAGATTGAATAGTCTTAGCAACTTCTATTAAACACTCGTCACCTTTTGGATGACCAAATGAATCATTGAACTGCTTAAAGTGGTCAATATCCAATATTATTAAAGATGTCGTTTTATGACTTAACTCACCTACAATTTCTTGCAACACTTGATCAAATTTTCGGCGATTTGGAATGGAAGTTAAGCTGTCTGTATTCGCCATATTGGTTTGCTCAATAATTCTCTCATTCTGTTGGATCATATTGATTTGGTGAGCTTGTAATCTATGAAACAGCAAACCTACAAATGCACCTAAAGATGAGAAAAACAGCAGCCTTATAATCCAGGCAACCGTTAGTTGATTAACATTTTCTGTTACTTCTAACATCATAAACGGACCAGCTAAAAAACCACTCAACAACCCACTTATAATTCCACCTGGCGCTTTAAAAAACCATGCAGATAAAATAATGGGAAAATAGTATAAATGTACAGTAACCGTATTCGGTCTAAAAGTATAGACGATTACCCAAGAAATAGCCAAGGCTAAAGAGATATACAAAATGGGTAATAAACGCCTTTTGTTTAACACCATATTACCAGCCTTTCTATATATTACCTCCATAATTCGCATTCTAGAAAAGTTCTTAAATTCCTTCCAAAACACATATAAAAACCAGCCGCTTAATACGACTGGTTTCAGATTAAATAGCCTGCTGAATTTTTGATAAAGCTGTTTGAACATCTTCCTGTGAAATGCCATTATGGGTCACAAAACGAATCGTATAAGGACCATAAGGAACAGCTAATACACCTTGAGATTCCAGTTTTTGAATAAACTGTTCACTGGTTAGACCTAGGTTTTTTACATTGAGTAACACCATATTTGTCTCAACTTGGCCTTCAACCTCTATGCCTGATATGTCACCTAATCCTTCTGCTAAAACTTTAGCGTTATAATGGTCCTCTGCTAACCGATCTATCATATGATTTAACGCATATATACCTGGTGCGGCAACCATTCCGGCCTGTCTTAGCCCGCCACCTAAACGCTTGCGCCATTTACGCGCGCGATCTATGAATTCTTTAGGACCTGCTAAAATGGATCCGACAGGCGCACCTAGTCCTTTTGATAAACAAAATTGAACAGTATCCGTATAGGCAGCATACTCATGTACCGGGATTCCGGTAGCAACAGAGGCGTTAAACAAACGAGCGCCGTCTAAATGAACAGGAATCTGGTGTTTTTGAGCAATATCTTTAATTTCTTTCATGTTCTCAAGTGGTAAAATCGTGCCACCTGCTTTGTTATGCGTATTCTCGAGACAGATCAAGCCCGTCTCAGGAAAATGAATGTCTTCAGGGCGGATCGCAGCTTCAACTTCTTCTGGATTCATCGCTCCACGTTCACCCTTTATCGTTCGGGGCTGAATTCCAGCAAGTGCTGACATAGCCGCTCCTTCATAAACAAACACATGAGCATTGTCTTCCATAATAACTTCATCGCTAGGCTTACAATGTGCCAAAACCGCTAGCTGGTTTCCTTGTGTTCCACTTGTGACAAACAAAGCCGCTTCTTTCCCAAGTTTCTCAGCGGCTAATGCTTCAAGTTGATTCACTGAAGGGTCTTCCCCATAAACATCATCGCCAACTTCAGCTTCGAATGCAGCCTGACGCATTTCTTTTGTCGGCTTTGTAACTGTATCACTTCTTAAATCAATCATCTAAGCCCCTCCTATCTTTTGTTTTATTTTATAATAATTCAGCCTTTTACAAAACTATGAATCCTGAGGTTTTAAATTATTATAAAGAAGAAACAATAGCTATAAAGAGTATTTATAAATGAACACGACATGTGCCTTTTTCATATAATGCATCATAATATGTAAAGTTTGGATGTGGTTTCTTTGAGTCGATTAGACCCGGAACAATTATATGTGGAGTACCGTGACGGAGTAACGCCATATGAGCCGTTATTAAACAGACGTCATACCCTCACGCATTCGGATGAAACTGGGGAATTGTTTTTAACAGTCGGTTTGTCATACGCTTATGATTTATTTAATGAAATGCGTGATGAGGTGATTGGCGAGTGGATTGACCAGGCTGACGGTTGTTTTTACCATGTTTACTTATATGTCGGTGGTCCGTTTAGCGAGGAAGTTGCTTCAATTCGAAATGACATTTTCCGTCGCGAGCTACCATTAGCATTAGAAGCTATTCGATATGGCGATCGTGGCATCTTCAACCTCCATCCCAGTTTAGATTCATGTCAAATTATTACTCACTTTATGTCTGTTTACCCACAATTCAATAAAATTGAAAACTGGGGAACTTTCGACGATTATAATATCCTCCTCTCTCAATAAAACATACTTCTATAAGTTGTGAATACAATGTACAAACACCTTATAGGAGGATGATTATGAAAATACAACGTCTTGGACATGCGATGTACTTGTTTACTAGCGAAGAAGGACATAAATACCTCGTGGATCCATTCGTCGATTTAAACCCTGGGTTCCCTCAACTACTCGATTCAGAAGAGTTTTACCAATCGATTGATGCTATTCTGTTAACTCACGGACATTTCGACCACACTAGCGGCCTTTCCAAATTTGTCGAACATAACCCAAACGTGATGATTGTAGCTCAATATGAACTAGCTTTAATTCTACTTCAACAAGGTCTCCAAAATGTTATGCCCATCAACTTAGGTGGCTCTGTCTTTTTCGAAGACGTTAAAGTGACAATGGTACAGGCACTGCACACCTCATCTTATAAAGAAACTCAGAGCACACCGATTTATGCAGGGGAGTCATCTGGTTATATATTAGATTTCACAGATGATCATACCGTTTATCACTCCGGCGATACGGCAATCATGTCTGATATGAAACTCATTCAAGATGTCTATCAACCAAGCATTGCAATTTTGTCTTCTTCTGGTCATTTTACAATGGGACCAAAGGAAGCTGCATATGCGGTTAAACATTTACTAGATGTTGATTACGTGGTTCCAAGCCATACGTTCCCGACTAAACAAACCTCTACCTCACCTGAGTTGTTAGAGGCTTTACTTAACGAATTTCCAGTTGTTGAAAATATGATTGGAAAAGACCAAGAACTTCAAAAACACCTCGAAGATTACACGGACACTAAAGTTGTCTTAGTAGATTATGGGGAAGAATTACTTTTCAACCCTGCTCCTAGTCATATATAAGTCTTTTTATGGTCAACTTTCCCAATTAGTTGGGTAGGTGCATATGTTAGTTTAGAACACTAACAATTTCAGGAGGTTATAAGATATGTTTCAGGATTCTCCATTTGAATCTTTTGATGCACCTATTCACGAGCAGGTCGTCCGTCAACAGCCGTCCGTACGTCAAATCATGCAAATACTTCGTTCAGAACACAATCAGTTATACGCACAGCTAACGCGCTCGGGTGTTAATAGACAATTTGTTGACTACGTATTTTATTTGGTCGTAAGTTTTACGTTAAATCAGGCTGACCACAACCAATCTGCTAGTCAAATCTATCAGCAATTTCAGCGCCAAGTTCCTTGGCTTAGAGTATTTTTTGCACAATCAAACGTTCCCCAAAGTCAGGTTGATCGCGTGTTAACGCAGGTGATCCAAATTACGTTAGACATTATCCATGAAGGCGATCAGCCTAGTACTGGCTGGTCTAATTGGGAAAACCTTGGTGGAAACTTAAACTCTGCGCCAGCCGTCTCATCGTGGGCGCCAAACCGTTTAGATGTTTTTGCAAGAGGGCAAAATCAGCAGCTCATTCATAAGTGGTGGGATGGTAACCGATGGAGTGACTGGGAAAACCTTGGTGGCACGTTAACTTCTCCTCCATCAGCAGTCTCTTGGGGACCTAACCGAATCGATGTCTTTGTTCGAGGAACCGATCAAAGTTTGTACCACAAATGGTGGGATGGTAGCCGTTGGAGTGATTGGGAGAACCTCGGCGGCACTTTAACAAGTGGACCATCCGTTTCCTCACAAAGACAAAACCAGCTTGATGTCTTTGTTCGCGGAACCAATAACCGACTATACAAACGGACTTGGAATGGTTCTAGATGGCTTGATTGGGAAGACTTAGGCGGAAACCTTACCTCTCACCCTGCTGCAGTTTCCTGGGGGAACAATCGAATTGACGTCTTTGCACGAGGGCAAAATCAGGAACTTATTCACAAATGGTGGGACGGCAACCGTTGGAGCGATTGGGAGAACCTTGGCGGAAGCTTAGTCGGTGCACCCGCAGCATCCTCTAGACGATCCAATCACCTTGATGTCTTTGTCCGTGGCACGGATAACCGTCTCTATAAAAAAACTTGGAATGGATCACGATGGGAAGATTGGCAAGACCTTGGAGGTAACTTAACTTCACATCCCGCTTCGGTTTCGTGGGATTCTAACCGGATTGATGTATTTGCAAGAGGTCAAAACCGAAACTTGTACCACATTTATTATCAAGGATAAAAGAAAACGAAACACCATCTCAGCGGTGTTTCGTTTTTTAAATGTCACTACCAAAAATTCCAATAGATTGTCGATCTAAATTAAACGTTTGGCCATCCCAAGCTAATGTATTCATAACATAACCTAACGAATCTGCATTGTATCTACCTGCAATGCTTTGGTATACGAGAATCTCGTAAACGCTGTCCCGGTCAAAATCCACGGGATAAAATCCGCTGATTGGATTAACCCAACCTTCTATAGGCTCTTTTAATCGACCATTTTGATCATAGATTTCATTTAAGTATTCCGTCCCCCTAGTGGAAATATCTAATATATATTTTTTTTGATTTCGATCACTAATGACCCGCACCTTATAATCATCTTGGTAGGTCACCTGATACGTGTAAAAGTTATTATAGATTTCAAAATTAAACAGCTGGTGAACACGATCATTTAACAAAGAATAAATATACTGATACGTCGTTGCGCCGCTTCCACCAGAATCAATCGAGACTAATATGTCAACAACACCATTTCCCGTAAAATCACCTAAAAACAACGTCGGGTTGTAGCCCATATTTTGGCTAAGCGGGATTGTCGTAACTCTATCATTCGCCCCACTTCGGACGACTAAAGTGATATGTTGAATAAAAGGACTGTCTGGCGTTTGGTTACCCGTTAAAAATATATTATCTACTACACCATCTCCTGTCACATCACCTACATCTTCTGCCACCACATTAGGAAAATCGCCCCTATAATTCCACTGAAAATACATCCCATACGATCTCCTTTCATTCAGTTCATGTAATATCGTATGGGCGAATTTGAAATTTGCTACTCTAGTCAGAATCTACCTGAGCGGAAGATGGAGTAAATTAACCAAGCAAACATTAAAATGGCAATCACAAAGCCGATTTCAATTGCCGGAACATCCCATAGCAATGACGTTTGTCTGCCTAATGCCGAACCAATGATTAATCCAACCATAATCAAGCTAAATGCTAATAGAACGATACTAAACGAAAGTCGATTACTGATTTGATCTAACTTTGATAAAAAAGTTTCTGATTTTGGAATGGAAATTTCTATTGGCAGCTTCCGTTGTTTGGCCATAGCTTTTAGTTCCTTAATTGTAGCCGGTAAATCTTCTAAAATCTCACCGTAATCATTAAGTTGCTCCATCACATTTTCTGCAATTCTCTTCGGGTGATACTTTTCTCTAATCAACTCTTGGCCAAAAGGCTCCGCAGCATCTACAATGCTAAAGTCCGGATTCAACTGTTCAATAACACCTTCTAATGTTATCAATGCTTTTCCGACTAGGGTTAAGTCAGACGGAATTCTTACTTTATGTCGTTGAGCGACTGAAAACAAGTCTGTAATCGATTCACCTAAGCTAACTTCACTTAGCGGTACATCGTAATACTTAATCATGAGTTGTTCTAAATCCGCTCTTAATTCATGTTCATTTACATCGTCGGATACAACTTCCATGTCCGTAATCGTATGAAGCATTCTGTCCACATCTTGTTTAACCATAGCAATAACAAGAGATGCTAAACGTTCTCTCATCTCTGGTGACAAACGGCCAACTAGCCCAAAATCAAGTAAGGCCACACCTTGGTTTGGGATTGCCATAATATTTCCGATATGCGGATCGGCATGAAAGACGCCCTCTTTAAAAATCTGATACATAAACGTGTGAACGAGTTTTTCAGATAACCAATGTAGATCGATAGCCTCTTCTTTTAGTTCCTCTTGGTGACTGAGTTTTATTCCTTCTAGTGCTTCCATCGTTAACACTTTTCGATTTGTATAGTCCCAGTAAATGTCTGGTGTGATCACTTCTGGGTCTTCTGAAAATTGCTTTGCAATAAGCTCTGTATTACGTCCTTCTTTCTTATAATCTAATTCGTCTTTAATAGCTGTTGAGAATTCTTCTATAATGTCCACCACTTGATATTTATAAGCCCAATCAAACCGTTTTTCTGCACGTTTGGCCAACTCTTCTAAAATTTCAAGGTCGGTATGTATTTGCTTATAAATATTAGGGCGTTGAACTTTTACAACGACTTTTTCTCCATTTTTTAATACCGCTCCATGTACCTGCCCAATAGAAGCCGCGCCAATTGGCGATTCGGCGAACTTCTCGAAAACTTCATGAACCGGATGGCCCAATTCCTTTTCGATAATGTTTTCCACTTCTTCATATGAAAATGGGGCAATATCGTCTTGTAACAAAGATAGTTCATCAATGATATGTTTTGGTAATAAATCTGGTCGTGTGCTCGCCATTTGACCGACTTTAATGAAGGTCGGCCCTAATTCTTCTAAAAAATTCCGAATGCGTGCTCCAAGAGACTTTGAAGACGTCTCGGGCCTTTGTTTTACCATCATACGACGAGGTAAAGCAAAGACTTGTTCTAGACCTAATTCTTTTACGATAAACCCTAGTCCATTGCGTGAAAAGGCTGTAGCAATTTCACGATAACGACCGATATGGCGCACCTGTTTTCTAAACATGATTTGACCTCCCTACCTAGAGTTTACCCTGATTAATAGGAATAAAAACTCGGCTAAAATTAGGCTAAAAGGTCTGAGACGAAGAAATTTAAACCGTATTCGACAAGTTTCGTAACTATTCATCTCAAAAAAGGGTCTAACACTATAAAAGAGGTACTAAAACCATGTCAAAATGGTCTAAAAAAAGAGTCTATGATTCAAAGTAGAATCATAGACTCTTAATTCAGTTAACTCGACACTTGTTCTTGAACGTGAGCTTCAACTAATCCTAAAGTTCTCGCTGTTTCCGATTGAACTTGGTCAGCTAACTCAGGATTTTCAGTTAATGATTGACCATAAGATGGCACCATTTCTTTTATTTTAGGCTCCCAGTCTTGTAAATAAGCTGGGAAACAGGTTTCTAATATTTCAAACATGACGGATACGGCTGTTGATGCGCCTGGTGACGCTCCTAGAAGTGCTGCGATAGTTCCATCTTCTGAGGTCACTAATTCTGTTCCAAATTGAAGTGTTCCTTTGCCCTTGTCTTCCGTATCTTTAATTACTTGTACGCGTTGTCCAGCAACGACGATATCCCAATCTTCACTTTTGGCATCTGGAATAAAGTCACGTAACGCTTCCATCCTTTTCTCTTTCGATTGAAGGACTTGAGAGATCAAATACTTCGTTAATTTCATCTCTTTAGCTCCTGCGGCTAACATTGTTAAAATATTATCTGATTGAAGAGATGAGATTAAGTCAAAAGGAGACCCTTCTTTTAAGAACTTCGGTGAAAAGCCAGCGAATGGCCCGAATAATAATGTCTTTTGATTATCAATATACCTTGTATCCAAATGTGGAACAGACATCGGAGGTGCACCCACTGCTGCTTTTCCATAAACCTTCGCCTGATGCTGCTCAACGACTTCTGGATTGTTACAAACCATAAATAAGCCGCTAACCGGAAAGCCACCGATATTTTTACTTTCAGGAATGCCTGTCTTTTGTAATAACGATAGTGCGCCACCACCGGCACCAATAAAGACAAAGTCAGCCGTATGATGCTCTTCACGTCCGCTATAAACATGTTTAACGTCTACTTCCCATGAGCCATCACGATTTTGACTAATATCATCCACACCATGCTGATACTTGACTTCCACGCCATGATCTTCCAAATGATGAATTAACTTACGTGTTAAAGCTCCGAAGTTAACATCCGTTCCTGAATCAATTTTAGTAGCAGCAATTGCCTCATCTGTCTGACGGTTTTGCATAATTAATGGAATCCAGTTCATTAACTGTTGTGGATCATCTGAAAACTCCATCCCTTTAAATAAAGGGGTGTGCCTTAGCGCTTCAAAGCGTTTTTTAAGATAGTTTACATTTGCTTCTCCTCTTACTAAACTCATATGTGGCAGTGGCATAATGAAATCTTGTGGTCGCTCTAATAATTGATGATTCACTAAATAAGACCAAAACTGTCTAGATACTTGGAATTGTTCATTGATCTTGATTGCCTTGCTTGTACTTATCGAACCATCTTCATTCTCAGGTGTATAATTCAGCTCACATAATGCAGCATGGCCTGTTCCAGCATTGTT
Organism: Aquisalibacillus elongatus; assembly: GCF_003843875.1. Classification (GTDB taxonomy): domain Bacteria; phylum Bacillota; class Bacilli; order Bacillales; family Alkalibacillaceae; genus Aquisalibacillus; species Aquisalibacillus elongatus. The sequence continues at coordinate 60,435 of NZ_RKRF01000011.1, forward strand.
CCACTCATTGGAACTTTCATCGCCAGGACGGTCCAATTGTTCAAAAATCTTGATATTCCAATCCGGTACTAATTCTTTTAAAATCGTGCCCAACGTAGCACTCATAATGCCAGCACCTATTAAAATAACGTCTTTTGTCTGTTCTCCGTTACTCATAAAAACCTTCCTAATTATAGATTTGTAGTATTATATATTCAAAACAATAAAAAACGCTCTGTATAGAGCCTTTATAAAAATTTACAACCATTTACTATTATATAATAGATTTTAATGATTTAAAAGACATGAAGATTTCAATTAAACGAATGATTGACTTTGGCAAAGATGGGATAAAATAAGTTAAACATAGCGACAAATGACGAATATTTTAGTAAAATGAAAGTAACAAATACGTCTTCATAATCATGCTGTATTAGTTTATTATAACGTGGTAGGATGGTATGTAGATAACTATTGCATTAAAGGAGTGTTAATATGAACAAAACTCATTTTAACAATATGAAAACGAAAGACGGTTTTATCGCAGCACTTGACCAAAGTGGCGGAAGTACACCTAATGCACTTGCAGGTTATGGTGTAATGGAAGACGCTTATTCAAACGAGGACGAAATGTTCGACCTTGTGCACCAAATGCGCACAAGAATTATGACGTCTCCTGCTTTTAATGCCGATCAAATCGTAGGCGCGATTCTTTTCGAACAAACGATGGATCGTAAAGTTGAAGGTAAGTATACAGCTGATTACTTATCTGGTAAAGGCATTGTCCCGTTCCTTAAAGTGGACAAGGGTCTAGCTGATAAAGAAAACGGCGTTCAATTAATGAAACCAATCCATGACTTAGATGAAACACTACGTCGTGCAAACGAACGCGGCATTTTCGGAACTAAGATGCGCTCTGTTATTCACGAAGCAAATGAAGAGAGCATCAAAGCAGTTGTAGACCAACAATTCGATATCGCCAAAAGCATTATCGAAGCAGGACTTGTTCCAATTATTGAACCAGAAGTAGATATCAACAGCCCTGAAAAAGAAAAATGTGAAGACATTTTAAACGATGAGATCTTAAAGCATTTAAACGAGCTATCAGACGACCAGTTCGTCATGCTTAAGCTAACCATTCCAAATAAACCAAACCTTTATAAAGAACTTATCGAACATCCTAATGTTGTTCGCGTCGTTGCGTTATCTGGTGGTTACTCACGTGAAGAAGCAAACGAAAAACTAAAAGATAACGACGGCCTAATTGCCAGCTTCTCACGCGCATTAGTCAGTGACCTAAACGTGAATCAAACAGATGAAGAGTTCAACAACGCTTTACAAAAAGCGGTTAACTCCATTCATGATGCGTCCGTTAATAAAAATTAATTATCAAAAAAAGTGCCTGAACCACGACGGTCAGGCACTTTTTATTGATTTTCAGATGACTGAATGTGTTCATTGAACCTGTTTTGTAACTCACGATTAAGTTCTGAATCAGAATCATTTAGTTCATGATATAATTCTCTCGTGCCACGATCTGTCTCTAGTCTCTCTGTCACGTGTTCTTCTAAATCAGCTAATAGATTTTGAAGGAATTCGTATTCCCTTCTTATTTCTTTTTCGGAATCCCCTTCGTCATAATCACGAAACAAATTATTAATCTTTAACAGATTCATGTAAGGAACTTCACCAGCATTCCGCGGAACTAATTTAACCTTATATTGGAAATAATTTATGTCATTACTTACTTCGCGATAATCACCTTGTTCAACCTTATCAAACCATAAGTCAATTTGTTCTTCAACTAAATTAAATTCTAATGATCTAATTTCGCTAGCATAATCGTGCCCCAAACGTTCCTGGAAATGGTGAACCTCTAAAGTTTGCCTAATAGCAATGAATGTTAACACTGCAATGATAATGATTACTATAACAATCAGAATTCGTGTTTTAGTTACATTCCCCATTCTAAAAACACCCTTAAATAGTTTATTAATAAAATATTATGAAATAAAAACCAATTATAGTAAAGCCAACTGAAAAAGTCCGTTTTATGATAAAGATTTAATTTAAACCTGGCATTCCTCTACTCAATAGGAAGAACTTTATGAAATTTTTAAAAATATTGGTTATTTCAGTAAGGTTTATGAATAAATTTTAGGGGAGGTGTTTTAGTTTTGAAGAATACATTTATATTGAGAGCCTTAACTGTCACTGCCTTAGGCCTATTCTTAGTGGCTTGTGGTGGTGAAAATGAGGATCAAGAGCAGGATAATAATAGTGAAAATGGTAAAGAAAATACGAGTCAGGAAAGTGATGATCAAAACACAGATGAAGAAGAGCAATCACAAAATGAAGAGGAAACAGATGAGGATGAAAGCGGTGATTCATTAAGTGACTTACCTGATGCCATTCCGTCTGACTTTCCATTCCCTGAAAATGCCACCCAAGTCATGGTCACTGAATCAGAGATGTCGGGATCTACCCTTTACACTGTAAACTTTATGTTTGATGGAGATCCATCTGAACTTTTCAATAGCATTAAAGATTATGTCACTCAGAATGATTATTCTATTGAATTTGAAGACGAAAACCAAGAATTCACACTTGATGCTGTCAATTATGATACGCTCGAGGGAATTGATATATCTTCCATGCTTGAAAGAAGTACAGGAATCGCAGTTGGCTTATCATTTACAGTACCTAACGAATAAAATTACAAGAGAAGCTTAGTTTAATTGCTCTGACTATGCTTCTCTTGAGATTTAGGTTCTATGAAACTACCACTTCCCTCTTAGATGATAAACGTTATGGCATATCCCCATGCTCCAGGCTAAAAATTCCTAATCAAGCATTGGTAATTAACAATATTCAATTAACCTTTGATCGCACCTTCTGTCATTCCTTTTGTAATTCGGCGTTGGAAAATCGAATATAAAATAATGACTGGAAGAATCGCAAATACTAGACTCGCAAATAGAACGCCCCAAGCATTCGTATACTGTGCTTCATTACTGATAAAGTCTATTGCTAGAGCTAACGTGTAATTTTCACTTGATTGCAGGAAGATCAAGGCCATAAAGTATTCGTTCCAAAACTGAATCGCATTCATGATTGTGACCGTAATAATCCCCGACATAGTTAGTGGCGTCACGATTTTCCACAGAATTCCGTATGGTGACATACCATCAACCGATGCTGATTCTTCTAGCGATTTTGGGATGGTCCCCATGAAACTCGTTAAAACGAAAATTGTAAACGGTAATTGAGACATCGCGTAGACGACAGACAATCCAATAATACTATCAAGCATATTAAACTGTGCTAATAGGAAGAACAATGGAATCCAACCTAGTACCATCGGTATCATCATCGCTGAAATATACAACGTAAAAAGCATTTGGCTGCCTTTAAAACGAATTCGCTCTAACGCATAAGCTGTCGGTACTGCTAAGACAAGACATAGGACCGCACCAAGCGCTGTCACAACGAAACTATTAAATATACTGGTATCAAGATTATATTCTGTCCAAGCCGTGACGAAATTACTAAAATTAAATTGTTCTGGAATGCCCCATGGATTAGCATAAATCTCTGCGTTACTCTTAAATGACCCTAAGAACATCCAAAAGATCGGATATAATACAGCCAATGACCATAGGATCAAGGGCAAACGAATTCCACTTCGTACTAGTCTTTCACCAAAAGTACGTTTCACGATAGTCCCCCCTAGTACTCTACTCTATCTCTTCTTAACAACAACTGTAATAAAACAACGGTAATAAGTGATAGAACAAGAATCATAACACCAATCGTTGCCCCATAACCGAAGTTATACTGTGTGAAGGCTTGTTGGTATAAATAAGAGCCCATCACGTGTGTGGAGTTGTTTGGCCCCCCGCCAGTCATAACTTGCACAATGATAAATGACCCGTTTAATGTTGTAATTACAATATATAAGATCGAAATCTTAATTTGTGGCCAAATCAGCGGCAACGTCACCTTCCAAAATTGCTGCCATTCATTAGCACCATCAATTTTGGCAGCTTCATAATAACTCTTCGATATATTGGAAATACCGCCCATGAGTAGTAACATAAATAGGCCAATCCCAGCCCAAATGGATGGGAGGACTAAACTTGGCAACGCCCATGTTTCACTACCTAGCCAAGGACGAGTCCATTCTTCTAATCCAATCATCTCTAAACCAGAGTTCACTAGACCTAGATTAGGGTTATAAATGAACATCCAAAGAATACCAATGACCACTACTGACATGATGTTCGGGAAAAAGAAAACAATGCGATAAAACGGCGCTTCTTTAATCTTCAACTGCGTTAAGGCTACTGCTATAAACAATGCCATAACCATAATCCCAATCACCTTAGTTGCGACTAAAAAGTAGTCATGCCAAACCGTATCTGGAATAATCTCATCATTAAATAACCGAATATAGTTATCAAAACCAACAAATTCACGCGTTTGTGACGTTCCTGACCATTCAAAAAAGGAAAAATATAAACCACTAAATAACGGATATAAAGTAAAAATACTAAACATAATAAAGGTAGGAACTAAACAAAACGCTAAAAATAAGTATTTTTGTTTCTTAGTTTGAACCATGCTTATCACTCTTTTCTTCTATTTATGATGTATGTTTAAAGAAGGTTGACGATAGCTCTATCGTCAGATTGAAAAGAGTCAAATCTTCGTTATGTAGTAAGTGTATGGAATGCAGATTAACTACATTCCATACAACTTTCTTAATTTCCTTCTCGATACTCTGCTGCTGCTTCTTCAGCTTCTTGAATAAATTCTTCTGCTGTTAAATTACCAAGTAGCAATGATACGAGTGAGTCACTGATCGGTGTTTCAAGGTCAGCACTCATTGGATGCGGCTTGTAAAAGATTTCAACTTGTTCTGGGTCGTTAATCATTTCGTTCGCCTGAATTAAATACTCTGGAACATTCTCGTTGTTCGCTAAGTCAACACCTTCTAAGTTCATAATCGCACCTGTATGCTCGGAGAATAACTCTGCATATTCACGTGTGAACACAAACTCAACAAACGCTTTTGCAGCTTCTGGATTCTCAGCTTCCTCAGCTATTGCTAACGGTCTTAAGTCTGGAACAATCGCCATTGGTTCACCTTCTGGGTTCATTGGAGACGGAATAAAACCATACTGTAAATCTTCTGGTTTGTCGCCTTCCATCTCATTCGGTAACCAGAAACCAACTGGAATAAACGCATTGTCACCAAGTAAGAAATTCATTTGTGACTGCGTATGGTTAAGTGCACCTAAACCTGAATCAACATAACCTGCATCAACCATCTCTTCTACATTATTCATAACTTCCACTGCCTCGTCTGTTTCCCAAGCACCTTCTGCACCTTGAACGATGTCAGCCAATAGCTCATTACCACCGTGAGCTGCAAAGGCAGGATACAACATACCACGTGAGAAGTAGTAAGGGTGTTGCCCTGTTGTTACAAACGGTGAAATATCTTCGTTTTCTTGAATGTCTCCCATCGTACTCATGAAACTATCAAAGCCTTGTGGGACTTCATAACCGTTCTCTTCAAAACGGTTCATATCATACCAAGTACCCCAGGCGTCAAATACTAACGGTAAGCTGTAAAGTTCGCCGTCATAATCGGACGGTTCAGCTATGAAACTATCAACTAATTTAGAACCATCTTCAAGCTCAATTCCTTCAGCCCATTCGGTTAGATTCATCAATTGGTCGTCTTCAACCATTTGCGTTTCACTGGAACCCGCACCATCAATATAAACAACATCAGGTGGATCGCCAGAAACCCAACGCGAACGCATTTCTTCGTTAATAGTCGGCCCTGCATGTTGAGTCACGTTAACATCTGGATATTCCTCTTCGAAGTCAGAAATTACTTCTTTCCACCAAGAATCACCATAACCACCAACAAAGTATTGAATTTCTAATTCGCCACTAATTTCGCCATCTGATGATTCATCGCTACTACCTTCATCATCGGAAGACTCCTCTTCATCCGAGGACCCACCATCATCTACTGGTGCTTCATCTGGTGCACAAGCATACATCAGAAGTGCTAGAAGCATCATCATTAACACAAGTCCAAATTGCTTTTTCAACAATCCATTCACTTGGTTATCCCCCTTGTGATTAATATTATTTGAAACGCATCTAAAGTTAACTTAAGATGCGACTTCATCCATTAATTGTCCTTCACGTATTGAATAGCATCTCGTACATAGCCATCACATTCATTCAGTGCTTGGTTGGCTGTTTCATAATCAACGTCACCTTTTAGCATCACAATGGCTGGTTTTACATGGTTGTTTGTTTTGGCCAATGTCTGTTCCGCTACTTCATATGTAACTTTAGCGATATCCATAATAATTCGTTTCGCCCGATCACGTAATTTCACATTATTCGCTTGCACATCGACCATTAAGTTTTCATAAACTTTACCTAATTTAACCATAGTCGTTGTACTAATCATGTTTAGAATCATTTTATGAGCTGTTGCCGCTTTCATTCTTGTTGAACCGGTTAGCACTTCAGGTCCAACGACAACTTCAATTGCTCGATCTGTTATCTGGCCAATTTCTGAATGCTCATTACACGTTAGCGCCACTGTGAATGCGCCTTGTTCTTTAGCAAGTTTGACCGCACCAATCGGATAAGGCGTCCGCCCACTCGATGTAATACCAATAACAACATCAGATGGACCAATCTCCTTAACAGCAATGTCTTCTCTACCCTGACTTTCTTGGTCTTCAGAGCCCTCTGACGCTTGGAAAAATGCATCGACGCCTCCAGCCATAATCGTTTGCACCATTTCTGGTGGTGTCATAAACGTCGGCTGGCATTCTGATGAGTCCAAGTAACCTAAGCGACCACTTGTCCCGGCCCCTACATATATTAATCGACCTCCTCGCAATAAACGTTGATAAACTGCTTCAACAACATCTTCAATGGTCGGTAAAACCTTTTCAATTGCTTGATGAACATTAGCATCTTCCTGATGAATCGTTTTTAAAATGTCATATGTATCTTTTTGGTCAAGATTCATGCTATTAGAGTTTCGCTGTTCTGTTGTTAACGTTGATAATTCCATGTAGCTCCATTCCCTTACCATTGTTTTAGTAAAGCGCTTTCAAAATCATGATAATTAACTGAAAATTTATAATTATTATAACCTTTTTAATTTCTTATGTCAATAAAACGTTTTGTTTTTGAAATATTATTTCAGATAGAAAAATATTATTTAGAATGCATGCTACTACCTTCTCTAAACCAAGCATTAGATGTGTTTGATCAGCATTTATAAAAAACTAATATTTGTATCAAACATTTATAAATCCCCTTTAATATAGGAAATCGCTTCACGCGTTTCGTCAATGTATTGCACGGACTGCTCGTACTGTTGCGCTGCTAGACTCATGAATAACATATCGATCACATGTAATTGCGCAATACGAGATGACGTCGCACCACTACGAAATGTTGCTTCACGTGCCGCCGAAGTATGAAGCTTAATATCAGCTTGGTCAGCCACTTTCGACCGGCCATATTTCGTTACACTAATCGTTTGAATACCTTTTTGTCTCGCCAATCCGAGTATTTTAGCTACTTCTGTTGTTTCACCTGAGAACGATAACCCGACCACGACATCTTGCTTACCTTTATTCGCAACTGTAGTCGCTGCCATATGTAAATCTGAAAATGAATGAACATGCTTATTAATCCGTACGAACTTCTGCGCTGCATCACTTGCAGCAATGTATGACGCACCGAAGCCAACAAAAGTAATCGACTCTGCGTTTATAATGGAATTGACCGCCCGCTCCAATTCTTGCTTATCTAAGATATCAACTGATTCTTTGATCGTTTGAATGGTATTAGCGGTTACGGTATCAATCACACTGCCAATATCTTCATTCGGTTTAATATCACGGTAATCGGTTGATCCATTCCCTTGTTGTAGATCACCAGCGACACGAAGTTTTAATTCTTGAAAACTTTTAAAGCCAATTGATTTACACATACGAATGACTGCAGCACTACTTGTTTGGCTTGCTTTGCCTAATGATGCTGCTGTCATTTGAATGGCTTCTTCAGGATGCTGAATCATATATTCAGCAATTTTGCGTTCGGAATTCGGTAAAAAACCAACCATTTCTTTTAAAATCACGAGTCCACCTTTTAAATCCGACATACGCCTTCATCCTTTCTGTATAATATTATCCAACATCACTTACAAACACGGTGACATCAGGGTGATGATGCAGGACACTAGCTGGAAATTGTTCGTCAACCTCACCTTCCATTAAACGATTAAATGCATGTTGTTTATCGTGTCCACTAACCATTAGAACAATTTTCTTTGCTTCCATAATGGTCTGAATACCCATTGTAATCGCTTGAGTCGGCACGTCGTCAATTGATTCGAAAAAACGAGCATTCGCTTGACGCGTTGTTTCAGCTAAATCAACTATATGTGTGCGAGATTGAAATGACGTCCCTGGTTCATTAAAACCAATATGTCCATTATGACCCAGTCCGAGAATTTGTAAATCAATCTGACCTTGTTCCGCGATTAATTGTTCATAACGGGTACACTCAGCCGTTAAATCATGAGCCTGACCATCAGGGATATAACTTGCCATCACCGAAATGTTAGAAAATAAATTCTTCTCCATAAACGTCCGGTAACTTTGCGAATGACTTGGAGAAATCCCGACATATTCATCTAAATTGAACGTCGTTACATGTGACCAATCGGGTTGGGTTTGGCGTATGTACTCATAGAATCCTACGGGAGTACTACCGGTCGCTAAACCTAAAACTGGTTGGTCTTTTGCACCAACAAGCTCCTGCACATAATCAGCTACTCGTTGACTCAACGCTTCATAATTATTGGTTTGGATGACGTTCATAGGTTTTCACACCTTTACAATAAGTTGCATATACCGTTAATTGATTATCGACTAAGACGAAATCAGCATCTTTACCAACAGCAATACTACCCTTCTGATTCCAAACACCATACTGTTTAGCCGGATTAACAGAAGCCATTTTTATGACATCTCGAAATGAAGCACCACTAACGTCCATCATTCGTCGCGCCGCTTCATTCATCTTCAGAACACTACCAGCAAGTGTGCCGTCATTCAGTGTCGCCTGTTTATTCGCCACAGTTACATCTTGCCCGCCCAATGTATAAGTTCCGTCTTCTAAGCCTTTCGCTCGAATACTATCCGTAATAAGCGTAATCTTATCAGGACCTAACATATCGTAGAGCAATTTCAACATGGGATCAACAACATGAATGCCATCAGCAATGAGTTCACTTTGTAAATCCTCGAATAATGCCGCTGCACCAACCGCTCCGACTTCTCGGTGGTGAAGACCATTCATCGCGTTACATAAATGCGTCAATTGACTTAAACCATGCGTTCTCGCTAATCGAATCGTGTTATAATCCGCATCTGTATGACCAGCTGATGCGACAACAGACGCATCACGTAACAATTGCATAATATCATCCGCATGATCCAATTCTGGAGCTAACGTCATGGCCTTTACCACACCGGTTTCAAGCCACTTTTTGGTTAATGTGTAATCTGGCAAGCGAATATGTTCTGCTGGCTGGGCTCCTTTTTTCTTTTGATTGATAAACGGGCCTTCTATGTGTGCTCCTAGAATTTCAGCTTCACCTTCATTCTGGTGATAATCAACGATCGTGTTTAACGCTTGTTCAATCTGCGACGGATCACTTGTTAACGTTGTCGGTAAAAATGAGGTTGTTCCTTCTTGCGGTAAGGTTCGCGCCATTGTTGCCAACGCTTCATTCGTCCCATCCATGACATCAACACCATTGGTACCATGAATATGGGTATCGATGAAACCAGGAATAATGTTCAACCCAAGTCCATCAATCGCCGACTCATTATGGATAGACTCCTCATAAACGCCGATAATTTTACCGTCTTCAATCTCAATCGAACCACTATCAATGGTCTGATTTTCGAGAAATATTGTCACATGATTCATGATCATAAAAAGACCACTTCTTTCCCTTTTGTTTTAAACGTATATTTTAAAATTTTTATTTTTTAATGTAATTTTATTTTAACATGTGTTTTTTCATATTATAATAAAATTAAGAACTTTTCAAAAAATTATCAAGAGGGGTACGATCACTATGACATGGATTCAAGAGATTCGACAAATTGTCGGTGACAAGCATGTGCAAACAAAACAGTCCTCTTTACATTCTTACGCATACGATGCCACGCCGAATTTCAATGCAAAACCAGAGGCTGTGGTTGCTCCAGCAAGTGAACAAGAAATCAAAAAAATTGTCACGGTCTGTGATAACCACCAAGTACCCATTGTGCCACGGGGATCTGGTACGAATTTAGCTGCTGGCACGACACCTACTCAGGGTGGTGTCGTTTTGCTTTTCCATCGTATGAATCAAATTTTGGAACTCGATGAAAACAACTTAACGATTACGGTTCAACCAGGTGTCATTACGGGAGATATATGTCAGACCGTTGAGGCAAAAGGATTATTTTACCCACCTGATCCCAGTTCGATGAAAATCTCAACAATCGGTGGTAATATAAACGAAAACTCCGGTGGCTTACGTGGCTTAAAGTATGGTGTAACGAAGGATTATGTTCTCGGTGTTAATGCTGTTTTAGCGAACGGCGATGTGATTCGCGCAGGTGGGAAAAACGTTAAGGATGTCGCGGGATACGATTTAACCAGTTTGTTTGTCGGTTCAGAAGGGACATTAGGAATCATAACAGAAGCAACACTTAAACTGGTCCCATTACCTGAGTCGAAACAAACATTGTTAGCTTCTTTTGATTCGATTGAACGCGCAGCTGAAACCGTTTCACAGGTGATTGCTAACAAATTAACCCCTGCAACACTAGAGTTCATCGACCGTGCAACGATTCAAGCAGTTGAAGATTATTCCCATGTCGGTTTACCAACAGATGCCGAAGCAGTATTACTAATCGAACAAGATGGTCCACCTTCCATTTGCGAACACGATATTCAATTAATTCAAGGGATTGCGGTCGAACATGGGGCAATCACCACACAAATAGCTGAAACGGAAGAACGAGCAGCTCAGTTACGTGAGGCGAGGCGTAGTGCTCTATCAGCTTTAGCCAAACGTAGCCCAACGACCATTTTAGAAGACGCTACCGTCCCTCGTTCTGAAATCGCCACCATGGTTAAAGCGATTGAGGCGATTGCCTTAGAGTATGAGGTCAATATCGCGACATTCGGCCATGCTGGTGATGGCAATTTACACCCAACATGCATGACAGATCTGCGTGACAAATCTGAATGGGAACGTGTCGAAGCCGCATTCGCCGCGATTTTTCAAAAAGCTATTGACCTAGGTGGCACCATTACAGGGGAACATGGCGTCGGCGAAATGAAGTCACCCTACTTAGCTTGGAAAGTCGGTGACGAGGGAATCAATCTCATGAAACAAATCAAGGACGCCTTTGATCCCCAACACATCATGAATCCAGGTAAATTATTTCACCGTTCAGGAGGTGAGGTCGATGAGTGAATCCATCACTCAAGCCTTTCAGGAACGAATAAGTGAAGATGAATTACTCAATTGTATGAAGTGTGGCTTTTGTCTACCTGCTTGTCCGACATATGTCGAGACGCAAGATGAAGTTCACTCTCCGCGCGGACGAATTTCACTTATGATGGCGGTTCGAGACGGAGAGATTGATGATGTTCATGAAGTCGAGGAATCACTTAATGTTTGCCTAGGTTGCCGAGCTTGTGAACCTGCTTGCCCTGCCGGTGTTAATTATGGGGAAATGCTAGAAGAAGCGCGAGCGATTTTTTACGAACATAAAGATAAGGCCATACGAGAAAAAGCCTTACGCAAAACAACATTAAACACCCTTTTTACCGATCAAGACAAAATTGGCAAAGCAACAAGTTTATTACGATTTTATCAGCGATCCGGTTTACAAAAAACAGCACGAAAATTAAAGGTGATGAACTTTTTCCCGGAACATATGCAACAAATGGAACGCGTCTTACCAGAAGTTCCGAAACGGACAAAACAGCACCGTGAATCGACATTCCCGAGTGAAACAACTCAGACGAAAGCAACCGTTGCTATGTTTAAAGGCTGCCTCATGGATACGCTATTTTACGATACGAACCAGTCTACGATTGCGTTATTAAACCGAGCCGGCTGTGATGTCGTCGTTCCTGACACTCAAGGTTGTTGCGGGGCTTTGCACGGCCATAGTGGGGAAAAATCTGGTGCTGTTGAATTGGCTAAGCAAAATATTGAAGCATTTGAAACAGCAGACGTCGACTACATCATCACGAATGCTGGCGGTTGCGGAGCGTTTCTTCATGACTACGATCATTTATTAAAAAACGATCCTGACTGGGCTGAGCGAGCAAAAGCGTTCACCGATAAAATTGTCGATTTTTCGAGCGTATTAATGGAGCTTGATTTTCCAAACGAAGTACCTTTAATAATCGATCCTCAAATCATCACCTATCAAGATTCGTGTCACTTAAGGAATGTCTTATGCGTTGCGGAAGCGCCCCGTCAACTCATCCAGGCGATCCAAGGAGGGGGATACGTTGAAATGCCACACGCTGACCAATGTTGTGGTTCAGCCGGCATCTATAACTTGACGCAACCTGAGATGTCGATGCAAATCTTAGATCATAAAATGAAAAACGTCGACACAACCAGTGCGACCACAATTGTGACGACGAATCCAGGCTGTCTATTACAAATGAAACTAGGTATCGAACGAACTGAGCAAACAGATACGATGCGTGCTGTTCATTTAGCAGACCTATTATTAGAGGCATTATCAACTGATGATTTGAACTCAGGTTGAACTACTGCACCAGCATCTTGTAAGGCAGCAACAACAGCGCCCACAACGGGTTCTCGCTCAAGAACTCTAACTGGTACAGATAATTGCTGATTGAGTATTGTTGGCAAGACATCACGACGTTTAAACAACCCACCCGCTAAGACAACTTCTTGGTTATGTTGGAAATGGCGGTTCAGCATCGTTTGAATTGATAAAGTTAGATCATCTGCAGCTTGTTGAATTAGACGAATCGCTAAAGCATCACCATCATCATAAGCTTGAAACACTGGACGCGTTAATTTAGCAATCGTTTCACGGGGACTGAGCGATTCATAAATAAAAGGAATCAAATCTGGTATATGCTGTATTTGTGCGTAGGATAAAATATGTCTTGTGATCACATCTGCCTCCACTTTACCGTCGTAAGCTTGAAAAACAGCTTGTAAGGCAGATTGACCAATTGCATAACCGCTTCCTTCATCACCGAATAAATAGCCCCAGCCACCGATGCGAGCGGTTTCGCCAGACTCATTCAGACCAAAAGTAATTGAGCCTGTCCCAGCAATTTGAACAATGCCAGGTTCACCTAACGTTTCCGCATACAAAGCATTAATCGCATCATTATCAACTCGAATTGGGAAATCTGGTGCCGCTTCAGCTAAGACGGATTCGACAAGGTGACTTTTCTCTGAATCACCTGAACCAGACATGCCAGCAAAACCGCAAGCAATTTGACCAAAGGCTGTTGGGTTTTCCGTATGTAATTCCGTCATTATGTTAGTAATCGTTTCTTTTAATTGTGATCGACTCACGGCATTCGGGTTCGTAGGTCCTACTGTCGATGTAGCATAAATATAACCTGTTTCATCAGCAACTAGTGCCTGCGTACCCGTGCCGCCACCGTCAATGCCTAATACGATGGTCATGCTGTGAACCTCCCAATTGTACATAGTAATTGTGTACATAAATCATGCCACAATAATGTGCAAGTTGTCTATTCTTTATGAAAGAGTTTTACTTTACAAGAGTCTTATAGAAACAATGAGTCAAATGGCAGATTATATAGATTCTTGTCCCTAAAATATAGCTATTTCGTAAAAGCCATCGTTTAAAAATACGACATTCTATCTATTTTTCTAAATTTTAAAAACCAATCCTCACACAACGCCTCCAATTTTCATTCATTTTGTCCTAAATCCCAACACAAAACTTTCCTAAACCTAAAACTTTATACTCAAAAACACTGATTTACAGCATTATTCCCAAATTTGACTCTAAAATTTCACAATGTTAACCTTATTCTAAATTTTAAATTCATCATTACCAAAGGGTGGTGAAACAAAATTTTATCACAATTATGAAAGCGCTTTCTAGACCTCACCAAGATTTATTCTTAATAGCCTCACAGAAAACACATAAGCTACTCTTGCAATTCCAATCTTAATTTGAGGTGATGCTAACGTGAATCATGCGCAAAAATGGTTGATTTTAACTGTTGCCGTCATGTTTGTCTTATCGAATGTCGGTTTAAGCATGCAAAGTCAATTAGTCCAAGCACAAGAACAAGCGACTCCTCAAGATTTAATCCTCTTAGAAAATGTTCCCGAAGCGAATGCCACAATTGATTCTGAACAATTTCAACTATCAGCCTTAAATGTCTATGATGACGGACATTTCAAGGAAGTTTCTAAAGGAATTGAATGGTCTTCAACGAATCCAAATGTCGCCACCGTTGATGAAAATGGTCAGGTCTCACTGACTGGGCAAAACGGGAGAACATTTATCAAAGTAACCAACGGCGACTATGAAGATCGTATCGCAGTCGATTATAAAGTTAATCCCTGTAAAAAAGAACCTGGGAAACCAAAATCCGAGCCTTCTTTAGTTAAGGAACATGGCGATCGATATGATATGATTCAACACGCTTTAGACGAGCTGTCGATTGAAGAAAAGTTAGGGCAAATGTTAATGCCTGATTTTCGGAACTGGGACGGTGAAGCAGTAACGGAAATGCTTCCAGAAATCGAACAACTCGTTGATGAGTATCATTTAGGTGGCGTGATCTTATTTGCTGAAAACGTTCAAAGCACAGAGCAAACTGCTCGTTTAGTCAGTGATTACCAAAATGCTGCTGAGAAATTTGGTTTAATGATGACTATTGACCAAGAAGGTGGCATTGTAACGCGTCTACAGTCAGGTACCGATTTTCCTGGCAATATGGCACTGGGGGCAACGCGTTCTGAAGAAATGGCCTACGATGTCGGTCAAGCTATCGGACGTGAAATCGGATCACTTGGTATTAATACAAACTTCGCACCTGTCATGGACGTGAATAATAACCCAGATAACCCTGTTATTGGGGTCCGTTCATTCGGTGAAGATCCTGATTTAGTTGCCGATTTAGGGATCGCTTATACGAAAGGTCTGCAATCGACTGGTGTCGCAGCAACTGCTAAACACTTTCCTGGTCATGGCGATACAGATGTGGATTCACATCTAGGGTTACCAGAAGTCCCGCATGACCGCGAACGTTTAGAACAAGTAGAGCTAGCACCTTTCCAACAAGCGATGGAAGCTGGCGTGGACATGATCATGACTGCCCATGTGACTTTCCCACAAATCGACGACACCACGGTAACATCACAAAAAACTGGTGAAGAAGTAACACTACCAGCCACGCTTTCTCACAAAGTATTAACAGAATTAATGCGTGATGACATGGGCTACGACGGCATTATCACAACAGATGCCATGAACATGAATGCCATCACAGACCATTTCGGTACAGTAGATGCAGCGATTCGTGCTGTGAAAGCAGGTAGTGACATTGTCTTAATGCCCGTAGGCTTAGAAGAAGTTGCAGATGGTTTATTATCAGCCATTGAGGAAGGTGAGATTTCTGAAGAACGTATCGAAGCATCTGTTGAACGTATTTTAAGCTTGAAAATTGAACGCGGGATTATCAAACAAGAAAACCCACCATCTATTGAAGATAAAATAGCAAAGGCAACTGAAATCGTAGGTGCAGATGAGCATCAACAACTAGAACGGGAGGTTGCTAATGGGTCCATTACATTGGTTAAAAATGAAGACGATGCTCTACCACTCAACCAGGACAGTCAAGGCGAAATCGTTGTCGTTGGTGATACGTTTATAAACAATTTAGGTAAAGCGATTACCAATTATCACGACCAAACGACTGTGATCAAAACGTCAGGTGAGTTATCAGAAAGTGAGCAAGAAACAATAGCAAACGCGGAAGCTGTGATTGCTGGCTCTTACACTTATAATGTCAATGGACGCTCACCAAATAACCCAGTCATGTCACTTATTAATTCACTCGAAGGTATGACCGATGCTCCTGTCGTCTCAGTAGGTATTCGGAACCCGTACGATATTATGGCTTACCCTGATGTTGATGGTTATTTAGCTCAATACGGTTTTAACCAGGCTAGTTTTGATGCAACTGCTGCAACCATCTTCGGTAAAAACGAACCAACAGGAACACTTCCAGTTACGATTCCGACACTTAACGATGACGTCTTATATGAATTTGGACACGGATTGAATTACTAATCCGTTTCTTTATTAAATAATTCAAGGAGGAATTTTTCATGAAAAAATGGCTCATCGGTTTAATGGCACTAACTCTGACTTTAACAACCATAACAGTCACCATGGCAGACCCAGGCAATGGTAATGGTCAAGCTAAAGGCCATGCAAAACAATTTGAACTAGGTGTTGAACAATTATTAGAAGATGAAAAAGACATTATTGAAGGTAAAGATGTTGGTTTAATTACAAATCCAACAGGTGTAGATTCAGAACTAAACAGTATTGTCGATACTTTACACAATGATCCTGACGTGAACCTAACTGCACTATACGGACCAGAGCACGGTGTCCGTGGTAGTGCCCAAGCAGGCGAATATGTTGAATACTACATTGATGAGAAAACAGGTCTTCCAGTTTATAGCCTTTACGGCGAAACGAGAAAACCAACGCCTGAAATGTTAGAAGATGTCGACGTTCTCCTATTTGATATTCAAGACGTTGGCACACGCTTCTACACTTATATTTATACAATGGCTAATGCTATGGAAGCAGCCCAAGAAAACGATGTAGAATTCGTCGTTTTAGATCGTCCAAACCCAATTAATGGCCAAGATGTCGCAGGTCCAGTCTTAGATGATGAGTTTTCTTCATTCGTCGGAGAATATGAAATTCCGTTACGTCACGGGATGACAGTTGGTGAATTAGCTAAATTATTTAATAATGAGTTCGATATTAACGCTGACTTAACAGTCGTTGAAATGGATAGTTGGAAGCGTTACATGTATTATGATGATACGAACTTAGATTTTGTCGCACCGTCACCAAACATGCCGACAACAGATACAACCGTGGTTTATCCAGGAGCTGCTTTAATTGAAGGTACGAACGTATCTGAAGGACGTGGCACTACCAAACCATTTGAATTAATCGGTGCACCATTTATTGATGCAGATGAACTGGCGACCCACTTAAATGAACAAGAACTACCTGGCGTCACATTTAGAGCTGCATCATTTACACCGACGTTCTCGAAACATGCTGGTAACCTATCACACGGAATAGAAATTCATGTTACCGATCAAACAGCTTATAAATCAATCGAAACAGGGTTACACATTGTTAAAGCGATTCATGATTTATACCCAGAAGACTTCTCATTCCGTTCTGATGGTTTCTTCAACAACTTAATTGGTAATGATTGGGTACAAGAAGCAATTGAAAACGGCGAATCGGTCGATGCGATTATCGAACAATGGCAAGATGACTTAGACGAGTTCAAAGAAGTACGTGAACAATATTTAATCTATTAATCAAACATCTTCATAGACTGATAGTAGGTAAAGAATAAATTATTTACTTCCTATCCGCCGCTTAAGCGGCGGATAGGTTTTTTAATGAAGAGGAGATTAATAATTGTACAGAAGCGCGTCGTAGTATGTTTCAAGTTAAAGAAATATTCAATGAAATTGTTACCTCTATTGATTTACTCACAAACCGAACTACCAAATAAGTGGAATCTCCATCAATAAAGTCCAACCCGGAATCCTAATTGAAGGTCTCATTGGTAAGAAAGGTGATGACTTGGTGTGGAAATGGTATATAACAGAAGGTGTTTATCCCTCAAGAGCTAATGATTTTATTAAAACTTTGAACTAACCCTTTGGAGGCTTTGCAGATAATCACACTTTAGACCATGATTTTGTCAGTCTACTAACTGGCCCCTTATTTTAAAAAATTGCATCAATTATGGCTGTGCCATATACCGCAAGTCAACTGATAGCATAAGAACTCACCTACATGGGAAATCTAAAATAGGATTGAACAAAAGTACGGTGGAATACTTGTTTTATTTACAGTTGAAATGAGGAAAAGGAAGATAAACACATGACACTATCCACATTAGCTGAAATCATGATTATCATTCTATTAGGAATGGGGTCACAATGGATTTCTTGGCGATTTCAAATGCCTGCCATTGTAGTAATGTCTGTTGTTGGTTTATTGGCAGGACCAATATTTGGCCTAATCCACCCTGAAGATACATTTGGCGACCTATTTAAACCCTTAATTTCAATTGCTGTTGCCATTATTTTATTTGAGGGTAGTTTAAGTCTAAGTATAAAAGAAATAAAGGGACTTGGTAGACCGGTTATTCGTATTATAACAGTTGGTGCATTGATTAGCTGGATTTTTGGATCACTAGCTGCACATTATGTTGCAGGATTAGGCTGGGCTGTGTCACTCGTTATCAGTGCCTTATTTATAGTTACAGGTCCCACGGTTATTTTACCATTATTACGACAATCAAAGCTAAAGCCAAGACCATCAAAAATTTTGAAATGGGAAGGAATTATAGTTGATCCTTTAGGAGCACTATTGGCAGTATTAGCATTTGAAGTCATCGTAGTTTTAACGAATGGAACATCGGATTCATCAAGATTAGTTGATTTCTTTCTTGGTTTACTTTTTGCTGGGTTTCTTGGCTGGGCTTGTGGTCGTGGGGTCGGTTGGATGTTTAAGAAAGGATATATTCCTGAATTTCTTAAATCACCAATCGTTTTTGCAATTGTTATCGGTTGTTTCACTATATCGGATGAAATCAAGCATGAGACAGGCCTACTTGCAGTCACTGTAATGGGAATGACATTGGCTAACATTGGTATTCCATCGATTCAAGATATGCGTCATTTCAAGGAGAATATTTCCATCCTCCTAATATCCGTAATTTTTGTTATGTTGACTGCATCATTATCAATGGACACACTTTTTGATATCTTCCAGCCAGGGATTATTGGATTTGTCGTGCTAATGTTATTTCTAGTACGTCCATTGTCCATTTTACTTTCAACGATTCGAACTGATTTAACACTTGGTGAAAAAGTATTGGTTGGTTGGATTGCACCACGGGGAATTGTTGCACTAACTGTATCAAGTTATTTTGCTTCTATATTATTAGAAGAAGGATACACGGATGCAACAATTGTGACCCCTTTAACATTCGCACTCGTTTTCTTTACTGTGTGTGCACACGGGTTTACGTTAGAGCCACTTGCAAAAAAACTAAACCTTTCTATTGATGATCAACCTGGAATATTGCTAGTTGGAAGTAACGCTTTCACGTTATCTTTGGGGCAATTTTTACAAAAATTAAAAGTCCCTTTTACGATTGCGGATTCTTCTTTGGGAAAGTTAGAAAAAGTAAAAAAAGCTGATTTACCTTTTTACCATGGTGAGGTCTTATCGGAACAAACAGAACATTCCATTGATATGACTCCATTTGAATATCTAATTGCAGGAACAGATTACGATTCTTATAATGCATTGGTTTGTTCGACATTTATTCCTGAATACGGTCGTAATAACGTATTTCGATTAAGTGTTGAAGAAGGAGAAGGAGAAACAGTTAAAGATTTGAAACCTACAATAGGCGGGCGAGTTTTATTTGAAGAGCATTATTCATTAACAAAACTGTCGGATGCAGTTGAAAATGGCTTTAAATTTAAAAGAACACCAATAACAAAGCAGTATAGTTACAAACAGTATAACCAAGACCGTAGCGAGAAGGAAATCCGTTTATTTGTACTTAAAAACACAGGAGCATTAGAATTTTTCACTCCCGATTCAGATGTAAAAGGAGAGGAAGGAGATATTGTCATTAGCCTAAGTCCACCGGATGAAGAATAGATTGAGGAATAAACTTAGCACCTAGTGTACCAGGCATTAATAAGTGTATAGATGATTTATAATTTATCAGTTACTAAGAACCCAAATATTCATGAGCCAAGGTAAGATGATAAGTTACGCAAAAAATGGATTAGGCAAGTGCGGTGAGAATTTGGCTTTCCAAAGTATAGATTTCTATCCCTTGTTAAAAGCTATCCGTAAATCAGCAAAGGAGGAGATCGAAAATGAGCGGAAAACCCAAAGGACCAAAACAGCAAACAAAACCAAATTTACCAAAGAGTCCGAAACAGCCATATGGCGAGCCAATGCAAGGATCGCACAAAGTAAAACAGCAAAACCATTCACGGCAAAAACAAAAATCGGATCATGATATGTAGAGTTTGTGGGAAAAGAGACTGTTCCAAATTAAAGGGCTTATACAGCAATTATTAAATCCCGTACCACTTTAATGGTAATACGGGATTTAGTTTTTTATACTTGCTAATAATTTATTCTAACCACTTAGTTGCATACGGCGTGTTTATATTGCATAAGAGTGTATTATTTTGGCGATAATAAATCTTAGTTTCTACTAATATTAGAGGTGGACTATGTATTTATTATTAGTTTTGGTTATATGGACTTTATTTGCTTATAAATTTATTGATTGGTCACGTGTAAATCATCAATATCCTACGATTTTATTTTTCATTGCCATAAACATGACGTATAACACGATTTATCACGATCAATTACTTTGGGCTTTTCAGGGGATAACTGCAGAATGGTTAAACCATATGACGATTAATTTATTTTTCACGTTTTATATATGTCCGGTAACTCTAATTATTTTTTTCCAGCGGATGCCAACAGCTCGTAATGCAAAAATTATCTATACTGCAGTTTGGGTGATTTTTTACTCCATTATTGAGGCATTATTTGCTCATAAAGAAATGTATGTGTACGGAGATGGATGGAATAGTTGGCATAATATTTGGTTAAACGCCACATTGTTTATGTTTTTACTCATCCATTATAGAAAACCTGCTTTAGCACTTATCCTTGTTTTACCGGCAGCAGCACTTTTCTATATCATGTTCCCGGTTCCGCTCTATTGATTAAATAAAGGAGAGTTTCTTGATGTTCGTCCTAAATGTTTTGTCCACACCAGTCTTTTTGTTTCTTCTATTTTTGACCTATCTATCCATGGCGACCTATTTATTTAGACTCGAAAGAAAAAAACCTAAAAATAATCATGATAACAGTTTAAAAAAGCCGTAATTTCAAGTTCCTATACAAAACTTGCATATTACGGCTTGTTCCTTTTATATCCTCAATTACTTATGATACGGTTCATTTCGTATGATTTTGAATCCCCGATAAACCTGCTCTAGCAAGATTAATCTCATCAACTGGTGTGGATAAGTCATTTTGCTGAAGGATAGGGATTCGTCACTTCGGGTTTTAACTTCGTCGCTTAAACCTAATGATCCACCAATTATGAACGCGATCTTGCTTTTGCCGTAGGTTGCGAGGTTGTCGATTTTTTTGGCGAAGGCTTCTGAGGTTAGTTGTTTTCCTTCAATTTCTAATGTGAAGACGTATGTATCTGTGGATAACTTTGTTAATAACTTGTCCCCTTCTTTCTTCTTTACGGCTTCTTGCTCCGCTTCACTTAAATTTTCTGGTGCGTGTTCATCTGGAACTTCTTCTATTTTTATCTTAGCGTATGGAGATAACCGTTTCACATACTCTTCTATGCCTTGCTTGAGATACTTCTCTTTAATTTTTCCAACCGATAAGATTTTAATGTCCATTGTTAGCCTCCTTTATTTACTTCCGAACATTATCTTTTCCACAATTTTTGTTGAAAACTTGTTAATAACTGAATAAGTATTCCCTCAACTCTTTGCTTTATCAACTTTCTAACTTGTTATCCACACTTTTAGTGGAAAACCTGTTTAAAACTCTGTATAACTTTATAGTTATTAACAAAATCGCCATTTATCCACAGGTTTATCAACATATCAACATATGTTCGTACTTGATTTAGTTGTGTTATCTATTTTGGACACAAGATATTGTTTTAGGGTGATTTAAGTATACACATTTTGTGAATAAACTTGTAGATAGTGTGCATAAGTTCATTTCCGAACAATATAGAAAACTCCGCTCAAGTTAGGTTTGAGCGGAGTTTGGGTTTATTCTTGAGCAACTAATGTAATCGTTGTTTGTTGTAATTCGCCGTTACGATAATACTCAATCGTCACTTCATCACCTGGATTAGATTGGTTAAATAAGAACTGTCTTAATTCTAAAACGTTCGTAATTTCCTGATCATTCATTTGAACAATAACATCGTATTGTTCAAGTCCAGCTTGAGCTGCTGGTGTCATGCGCTCAACGCGTTCTACCACAACGCCACTTTCTACATCGTTAGGTAGGTTTAGCGTGTTTTCCCAATGGTATTGCGCCACATCCGTTAACGAGAAGATACTAACGCCCATGTAAGAGCGTGTTAACGTACCATCTTCTTCAAGATCAGCAATAATTGGTCTCGCAATATCAATTGGTATAGCAAACCCTAAACCTTCTAAGTTGGCTGAGGCATATTTCATTGAATTAATACCGATTAATTGCCCATCTAGATTAACTAATGCTCCCCCTGAGTTTCCAGGGTTAATAGCTGCATCAGTCTGAATAACTTCTGATTGCCAATCCGGTTGTCCGTCACCACTAAAGTCCTGTGGAATAACTCTGTCTTTTCCACTGATAATACCTTGTGTGACAGACCCTGCAAACTGTAGGCCTAATGGGTTCCCAATGGCAATAACGGGTTCTCCAACTCTTAAGTTTTCAGAGCTTCCAAGTTCAGCCACTTGTTCAGCATGTTCAGCGTCCATACGGATTACCGCTAAGTCGGTATATACATCGCCTCCAATGACTTCGGCTGCAACCTGTTTCTCTTGAGATAAAGCAATTTCAACATCATCTGCATTTTGTATGACATGGTAATTGGTCACGACAAATGCATCACCATCGGAGACTTTATAAATGACACCTGATCCAACTCCATCTTGTTGATTGTTATTATCTCCAAACATACTTTGTTGTTTAATATTGACCACACCTACAACAGCATTAGAGACGTTGTCTACAATATCTGTTATTTGGGTATTCACTTCTACATTAACCGTTTTGTTACTACCCTCAGTGTCTGATTCATTTTGATCAACCTGGTTATTCGATTCTTCTTCCTGAGCAATGTCATAAGGGAGAAGGTTTGCCTGAGCTAATATAGGTAATGCCAACAAAACTAATATGGCTCCCAAAACTAACCCAACCAAAGATGGCATGAGCCAACCTTTGTTATGACGTCTGGGTCTCATATGATCATCATAATATCCCATTTCCTACACCTCACTGTTCGTGGATTTAAACATAACAAATAGGAGTTGGTTTAACAGGGCTCGTATCTTCTAACAATAATTGCTCACCGACTGCTACATCGTGTTTCTTTAAAATTTGTTCGACACTCATACGCGCTAAATCAACCATATTATTATCTTGGCTTAAGTGCCCTAAATAAATATGCTTCGTACGATTCCCAATGACATCTAACATAGCAACAGCAGCATCTTCGTTGGAGACGTGCCCTTTATCACTTAATATTCTACGCTTAATGTTCCAAGGATATCCACCCATTTGTAGCATTCCTACATCATGATTCGCCTCAAACAAGATGGCATCCGAATTACCAACCGTTTTTTTCATTCTATCGGATACATACCCCGTATCAGTTAACATTGACACTTTTTTTCCTTCATGATGAAACACATAAAACATAGGATCAATGGCATCATGTGATACGCCGAAGCTTTCAATATCTAAATCTGCAAACGTTTGAGAGGTTTCCATTCCGAAATGAAATTTTTGATCCGTTGAAATTTTACCTAGGTTAGGTTCCATGGCCTCCCAAGTTTTCTCATTGGCATAAATAGGTAATTGGTATCGTCGTGCAAAAATACCAACGCCTTTAATATGGTCGCTATGTTCATGCGTCACTAAAATACCATCTAGCTCACTTGGGTTAACTTGAATGTCATCTAGTAGTGCTTCTAACTTCTTGCCACTTAACCCAACATCGACTAATAATTTCGTCTGATCTGTTCCGATATAAAATGCGTTTCCTGTACTCCCCGATGCTAATACACTGAAATGTAGTGTCACTCTGTCTCACTCCGATTTATTTCTAATTCATCGATTTCTCTTTTTAAACTTTCTTTTAATCCAATAACAAAATCTAATTCATCATTTGGAATGTGCTGTCCTTCAATGGCGTTGACAAAGTAGTGCTCGTCATCGTTTACAATAACTTCCCATGTTGGGACGAAAACTTGTACACCATCTTCTAAGGGAACAAGTCGTTGGTACCCCATCTTCATGGAAACTGCGCTCTCAGGCATAATAAAATCACTTGAATATAGGGTCCGAATGACGTTTATAGGATCAATCGTTTCTTGTTCTTCCGTTCTATGTTCAACTTCTTCAAGTAATGTTTGTCTATACTGTATAGCTCTTCCTTCCTCATCTAACTGAACAATGAGGGAACTTGTTTCATTAAAATAAACCATTCGGTCATTTTGTTTCTGGAAAAATAATAACACATTTTCTTCCTCATAATAATCCCAAAATGAGTACTGATCACCGTAAAGAACCTGTTCCTTAATTAATGAAATCGCCTCTTCACGATTTTCAAAATCAAGCTCTAGCGGTTCATTAAACTCACTAACGATGACTTCTTGATTCTCACCGACTTCAATCGTTTGTTCATCTAATAAATCACCTAGATCATCCATGTCATCTTCAGTTAATTGATAGCGCTCAGCTGATACGTAAGCTTCTGTTTGACCACTTTCAGGTAGCGAGTATTCGATTTCTTGAGCGGCCAATTGATCTTCTAATGTTGATTTATCTAACGTATCATACTCACTACGCTCAACTTTATTTAGAAGTTCCTGCAATAAAAATAAGTTCAAAACCAAGAAGCTAATAATAAATATTGTTTTAATCTGGCCCCATTTCATATTACTCAACCCCTTGGTTTAAATACTTCGAAGTAAAGGAATTATACTCTTCCCATGTCCCTTGATATTTAATGTACCAGCTTGGTTCTAGAGTCATGACTTGGGAAGTGACATCTGGATGTTTAGATAACTTATACCCGAGGCGAAACTCCTCAATTAAATCTAGAGAAACTTGCCCTTCAATACTTTGCAATGATTGATAGATTTGTTCACCAGAATCCATCCGTTTTTCTTGGGCATTTGAGAATTCTTGACTGATTTTGAATAGTGGCCTTTTCATACGATACAGACCATTATCGCCCCAGTCTTGTTCCATAATCGTATATTGACTGCTGTCAAAAACTGGATATCCATTATAATACATCCGATAGGTCAACGTATTGGTCGGTTGTATAGAAAGTTTGCTTAATTTGTATTCATCAGTCCAACCCGTATGGTCGTTAGTAAATTCAATACTTCTATTGACCAAGTCATCTGGGTTCATTCTAATTTGTTCATTAGAAAGCGGATTAATGAACACAATAAATTCATTATAATTAAAGGCACTATACGTTTTTAACGCGCGGTTCCCATCCGTGTGATGAGAACTTTCGTCTAATGCACTTGATGTCCTTCTAATTAAAGAAGGGTTGTTAAATAATACGTTCTTAAGTGGTTCTAAATCTAAGTCTTCCGTTGTTAATGTATAGGCTGGCATACTTTCTTCTTCGTTAGGTAAATAAAATTCCTTATTGCCAATAGGATAACGGCTTAGAAACATCATCTTACTTCTATTATCAATTTGACCCTCTAATTCTGCATAAACATCTGAAGATTGAATATTCCCTACAAAAATTTGTTCTTCATCACGACGGTCTGACAGAAAAAGAATTTTGATGTCCTGTGCAGACGAATCCAAATGTAAATACATTTTATTGAACGAGCCGCTTAAAATACCTGTCACATCACTAACATTAAACATTTGTGGTATTAATTCCATTGGGAGATCATCCGGAAAGTGCAGTTCAATACTTTCATTTAAATTATTTCGTTGCAATCCAAGGTCCGTTTCTTGCATAAACTGATTCAATACATTTTGATTAGAACTGTTTAGTGAAGTTATTTTGGAAATCTCCCAAGATGTCATCTCACTATAAAAATCGGTCTCTTCCTCTTTATCCAATAGCTTTTTAGCTTGATTATAATGATGAAAAATGACTTCGTTCGGATAAATAACTTCACTTATAGACTGCTCTTGTCCATCTAATTTCGTGCGATCAAGATAATCTCTCTGTTCAAGTTCATCAAATTGAGGTTGATACGTCCATAAAGCGAACGTGAGAAATAAGCTGAATAACACTAAGAGAAAAAGGACAAGCGATTTAATGTTTTCTAGATTCATTTACGCTGCCCCCTTTTCTTTTGCATCAGTGGCAACCGGAATGTAATGGTTGTACCTTCGTTCTCTTTACTCTTAGCCCATACTTCACCGTCATGAGCTTCTATCAACTCTTTAGCGATCGCAAGCCCAAGTCCCGTACCACCTAATTGACGGGAACGAGCTTTATCAACTCGATAAAAACGATCAAAGATTTTATCTATATTGCTCTCTGGTATTCCGACACCTTCATCAGTGACTTTCGTTAATAATTGGTGTTTTTCTTTTGTAACTTCAACCAAGATTTCTCCACCTTCTGGAGAATATTTGATGGCATTGGATATAATATTATCTAATACTTGCGTGACTTTATCTTTGTCTACCCAAACATTATATTTTTCTTCTGGAACATTTCTTTTGATATCAATTTCTTGTTTTAGATTTAATTCGAAACGATCAACCACATGATGAATAAAATCCGTATAATTCACACGTTCCTTATGCAGTTGATAATCCTTGTTGTCCATTTTAGATAACTGTAATAAATCGTTGACGAGGCGAATCATTCGCTCAGTTTCATTTTGAGTAACGGATAAGAATTTAGGCGCAATATTCTCGTCCTTCCACGTATCGCCATCTGTTAAGGCTTCTAAGTAACTGCGCATCGTCGTTAGTGGTGTTCTAAGTTCGTGGGAAACATTCGCCACAAACTCTCTTCGTTCACGCTCAACTTTCTCTTGTTCGGTGACATCACTAATGACCGTAATAATACCGCTAAACTCTTCGTTCTCATCCTGTACTTCGGAAAAATTAGCTCGAACTAATAACAGCTGAGCTTCGTCTGAAAGGTCTATGATGACACTTTTCATATCTTTTAATTCATTAATGTCTGATACTTGATCTTCCATACCTAGTAACTGAATAAGTGAATTGTCCTCTAACTCTTCTTGTGTTGCTTTTAATAGATTTTGAGCAGGGAGATTCATTAAAATAATTTTACCAGTCTCCTCAGTAGCGACAACACCATCTGTCATGTTGGTTAATACTAGACTTAGCTTTCTCCGCTCCCCTTCTGTTGATGCCTGGGCAGCCTTAATTTTGTCGCCTAATTCATTAAATGTCTCTGCTAACTGTCCTATTTCATCCGTACCATAAACATTAACTTTTTGTGAGTAATCACCTTGTCCCATTAATTTAGCTTGCTTACGCATTTCAGTTATGGGTTTGGTAATCGTTCTAGCAACCAGAATCCCTAATAAAGCAGAAACTGTGATGGCTAGCATCGTACCATTGGCAAAAATCCGATTAATATCATTCATTTGCCCATAAACACCTTCTAAAGAGGCCTCAATTGATAAAGCCCCTACAACCTCATCTGATCCTTCACTTTCATAGATTGGGGTAGATAATACAAGTGTTCTGTGGCCATTTTCTTCATTATATCGAATATCTTCGTCATGGTTTCCCGTTAAAGCTTGTTGGATTCTCGTCTCTGTTGTTCGTTTACCAACATTGTGTAATTCCATCTGGTTCGTCGTGCCCAACACACGACCATTATTATTAATGACTAAAATCTCACTTAAATCATCAGATGTATAGTCATTAATAATTTCTCTAACATCCACTTCAAGCGATGGTGTCCCCTCTTCTGAGCGATCCACCTGAAATGCTTGTTGTAAGTTATAATTTAATAATTCTACTCGGTCGTTAACCGATTCAATAAAATTATCGGTTAATTCCTGTTCTAATTGCTGAGCAAAATAAGCTCCAATAACTTGAATCGTAATTAGAATGAGTAGGATATATATAATAATCATTTTTAGTTGAATGGATTTAAAGAATCCCCAGATGGTTTTCATACTAACTTCCCCTATTCAGGATTACGCATATAATATCCAACCCCACGTCTAGTCACAATCCAGTTAGGGTTACTTGGATTTTCCTCAATTTTCTCGCGAAGCCTTCTAATCGTGACATCAACTGTACGTACATCACCGTAATAGTCGTAACCCCATACAGTCTCTAGTAAATGCTCACGAGTCATCACTTGTTCTAAATGTTTTGCTAAATATAATAACAGTTCAAATTCTCTATGGGTTAAATCTATTGGTTCGCCGTCTCTTGTAACCGAATAATTTTCACGGTTAATCTCAAGTGCTCCAATTTTTAGATTTGGTATAGAACCACTCTTAGGGTCTTCTGATTGACTTTGCCTTCTAAGGTTAGCTTTTACCCGAGCAATCACTTCTCTATTACTAAATGGCTTCGTTACATAATCATCAGCCCCGAGTTCAAGCCCTAAAACCTTATCAATTTCAGAGTCCTTTGCTGTCAACATAATGATTGGCATTTGAAAATCTTTACGAATCTGACGGCAAACTTCCATACCATCTTTCTCTGGTAACATAATATCTAATAAAATAATGTCTGGTACTTCTCTTTTTGTTAGTTCTATTGCTTCATCACCATCATAAGCAACAACTACATCATAACCTTCATTTTCTAAATTATATTTTAAAATATCTGCAATTGGTTCTTCATCATCGACAACTAATACTTTATAGTTCATGACTACACCTACTTTCATTAGGATAAAAAGTCTTGTCCATTATTATTTTACATGATTTTACGTAAAATGTCTTTTTCAATCAGATTAAGAAAAACGCCTCTTATGGCATCATATTAAATTAAAATATTAAGAAACCTCTAGCTATAAAAGCTAGAGGTTAAAAATTAATAACCAACAAAATTTAATGGGTTCACATTCGAACCGTTCTTCAATACTTCAAAATGTAAGTGAGTTCCTGTTGAACTACCGGATGAACCCATTACACCGATTTTCTGACCGCGTTTAACCGTTTGGCCTGAACTGACTGAAATACTTGACAAGTGAGCATATAGTGTTTTGTAGCCGTTATTATGATTAATAACGACCTTCTTTCCAAATGCGCCATCATTTCCAGCAAATGATACGGTACCATTATCTGCAGCTTTAATCGTTGGGTCACTCACACCAGAGATATCTATTCCTTTATGCATTCTTCCCCAACGATACCCCATTGTACTTGTAAGGATACCTCCAACTGTTGGGTTTGCAAATTGTCCAGAACCACGAGAGTCAATTACCTTTGTTCCTCGGAGTACCACTTTGTTTCGTGGATCCTCTACGACTTCTTCGTCAACTTTTACTTTATTGATCACTTCGTTGTTCTTTGTTGTTATTTCGTATTTAATACGTTTTGTTCCTTTTTTACCTTGTTGTTCAACTTCAGTTTGACCTTTATATAAAGAGTCTGTGTCTTTATATTCTGTTTCAAAACCGATAGACTCTTCTTCTTCTGTTTCTTTTGTATAAGTGACATCAATGATTGGTTTTTCAGCTTCTACAAATACTTCCTGACCGACTTGAACAATTGAATCTTCATTTAAGTCCGGATTTAATTCTAGTAATTCATCAAAAGATAAGTCATACTCACTTGCAACCTGACCAAGGACCTCATTTTCCTTGATGGTATGTACTTCTTTACCTTTAGTGCCTCGTTCTAACATTTTTTGTAATTGTTCAGCACTTAATAATTCTTTGGGATCCACACCTTGTTGAGAGAATGTGAGATTTTCAGTTAAACCTAAATCAACTACCACTGAACCATCATTTAATTTAATCTTTTCATTCTCTTTTTCTTCTTTATCTTCTTCAGTGTCTTTTGCATATTCTTTAGGTAAATGGTTCAAGATGGACGTTGTATGAATTTCATTATTATCCATTGTTAGTAACTCAAAATCTTGTTTTAAATCTTCTGGTAAATACTTACTTACAACGCGATTGATAGCTTGGTTAGCTGTCTTTAGATCACTAACGTACCCTAATACTTCATCGTTTAGTTGTAATTTTACAGCAGAAGCGTTAAATGATATTTGTTCTCCTAATTCAGATTGTACTTCATCTACTTCATCTTTTGGCGTAAAAACAACTTCACTAACGTATGAGATGTCTTGTTCTGGAACTAAATCTACCTGATCATATTCATTCTCAGCTTGTTCTTCCAGCTCCTTGATATAGGATTCTACATCTTCTTTATTTTCAACTGTACCAACATGTTTACTATCAACATAAACGTGGTAAACTTCTACAAAGCTATCATTGACTGAGTCAGCATACACTGATCCAAAAGCCATACCTAAACCTACACAGGTTGTGAGGACGGTCTTTTTAATCAAAGACGTGTTTTTAAACGCACGAACACTATGCTTAACTCTCCCCATTAATTTTCCCACGACAAAATCCCCCATATTACTTAATTTATATAAATATATGAAACTAATCTACTATTTTCCTACACGTATATAATCTATCATAGGGTTTTGATGAAAATAAACCTCTATTCATACATTGTAAAGAACTTGTATTATTATTGACATTTTCTTCTAACAAAAAGCTAGTTTTTGTTAGAAGAAGTGTAAAAGGAAACTATATTGATGTGAAAATTTAGAATTTTTTACACAATTGTAATCTTTCTGTAACAATAGATTATAAAAATAATAACACAGTCATAACTGTGTTAATGAAATGAATGGTGGCTCGGGACGGAATCGAACCGCCGACACACGGATTTTCAGTCCGTTGCTCTACCGACTGAGCTACCGAGCCAGGTTTGTTTATATATTTTAATGGCGGTCCGGACGGGACTCGAACCCGCGACCTCCTGCGTGACAGGCAGGCATTCTAACCAGCTGAACTACCGGACCAATTAAATGCGAACAGCGTTAATACTATCACTTCATACCTGCTTTGACAAGCACTATTGGAGATTTTTTGTCCAACAATTTAAAGTTTGATAATTTGGGCAATCTATCAAAAATAATAGACAAGCTCCATTTTAATAGAAGCTTGTCCTTCTTTATTTAGTAAATATCTTTTTGAACAACGGTTTGATTTCGATCAGGGCCAACGGAAAATATTGATACATTTACTCCGATTAATTGTTCTATACGTGTTAAATACTGCTGTGCATTTTTAGGAAGATCCTCAAACGTTCGTACCTGACTTATATCTTCATCCCAACCAGGTAATTCTTCATAGATTGGTTTGCATCGTTCAAGTGATTTTCCATTTGCCGGATAATACTTAATAACTTCCCCGTCTAGTTCGTAACCTGTACAAATTTTCAGTTTGTCGATACCACTAAGCACATCTAAACAGTTTAACGATAAGTCAGTTAATCCACTGACACGTTTAGAATGATTTACAACTACGGCATCAAACCAACCAACACGTCTTGCGCGACCCGTTGTTGTGCCGTATTCATGGCCGACTCTTCTAATTTGTTCACCCGTTTCATCATTTAGTTCTGTCGGAAATGGTCCATCGCCAACTCGAGTCGTATAGGCTTTCGAGACGCCAACAACTTTATTAATTTTGTTAGGACCAATCCCACTTCCTGTAGCTACGCCTGCAGCTGACGTGTTAGATGATGTGACATATGGGTACGTCCCTTGATCTATGTCGAGCATGACACCTTGTGCGCCTTCAAACAGGATGGAATCCCCTTGATCAACTGACTGATCTAATAATAAGGATGTGTCTACTATATGAGACTTTAACTTCTCGCCATAGTTAAGATACTCATGAAATACCTCGTCAATATTAACAGGTGATTCGCCGTAAACTTTTTCGAACCATATGTTTTTATCCTGAACTTGTTGTTTTATTTTATCTTTTAATACGTCTGGATCTAATAAATCCGCCATTCTAATGCCAATACGGTTAATTTTATCTGAATAAGCAGGACCGATGCCTTTCTTCGTTGTTCCAATTTGTTGTTCTTTTCCTTTTGATTCCTCTTGTAAACGGTCTAAAGTGATATGATAAGGCATAATCACATGTGCTCGACTACTTATTTTTAACTGATCTAGTGACATGCCGTTTTCTTTTACATAATTCATTTCTTCTAATAACTTATTGGGGTTGATCACCATTCCATTGCCTAATACACATGTTTTATATTGGTTGAAGATACCCGAAGGAATTAGATGAAGTTTATAGGTTTGATTACCAAATTTTATCGTGTGACCCGCATTATCTCCACCTTGATAACGGGCGATGACTTGTGCTTGTTTAGCTAAAAAATCCGTAATTTTACCTTTCCCTTCGTCACCCCATTGTGTTCCGATTACGACAGCAGTTGTCATGATAGGTCCTCCTAATATTAAGAAATAACATAAATACATCGTTAGTTTATCAATTCTTACGTTAATATTCAATTATAAACGAACATTTTTAATCACAAACTAAAAAATATTCGTTTTTAAAAACCGCCCCGAAAATTATTCGAGGCGGTTTAATTCATGCAGGTGGAATATCCGCTTCATTATATCGTCTGTCTAAATCGACGAATTTATTATACTCTTTTACAAAGGCTAACTCCACAGTACCAATCGGACCATTACGTTGTTTAGCGATAATTATTTCGATAATGTTTTCCTTCTCGCTATCATCTTCGTAGTAATCATCACGATATAAGAAACCAATAATATCGGCATCCTGCTCAATACTACCGGACTCACGGATGTCTGACATGATTGGACGTTTATCCTGACGTTGTTCAACACCACGTGATAACTGGGATAACGCAATCACAGGAACTTCTAACTCACGTGCTAATGCCTTTAATTGACGTGAGATTTCCGATACTTCTTGTTGTCGGTTCTCTCGACTTGTCCCGCTTCCTTGTATTAGTTGTAAATAATCAATTAAAACCATGCCTAAACCTGATTCTTGTTTTAACCGACGACATTTAGAACGTATTTCACTAACTTTTACACCAGGTGTATCATCGATATATATACCGGCATCTGAGAGGCTTCCCATTGCCATAGTCAACTTACCCCAGTCTTCCTCTTCAAGACTACCTGTTCTAAGTCTCTGCGCATCAATATTCCCTTCTGCACAAAGCATACGCATGACAAGTTGTTCGGCGCCCATCTCTAAACTGAAGATGGCGCAGTTCTCTTGAGCTTGAATCGCGACATTTTGCGCAATGTTAAGGGCAAAAGCGGTCTTACCAACAGAAGGACGAGCTGCGATAATGATCAGGTCATTTTTCTGGAATCCAGATGTAATGTGGTCCAAATCTTTAAATCCTGTAGGAACACCTGTAACTTCTTCGCTCTGATGGTGAAGCTGCTCAATATTGTCATAAACATTAATTAAAACATCTTTTATATTTCTAAACTTTCCTGATGCTTTTTGTTGAGACACATCTAAGATGGACTTCTCAGCGTAATCGATAATACTTGGTAAATCATCTTTTTCTTCAAATGATTTTGTTACAATGCCAGTTGCAGTCTGAATAATACGCCTTAAAACCGATTTTTCCTCAACGATTTTGGCATAGTAGTCAATATTTGCAGCCGTTGGAACAGATTCTGCGACGTCTGTTAAATATGAAACGCCACCAACATCATCCAGAAGTTCCAATTGGGTGAGCTCATTAGTTAAGGTTACTAAATCTATAGGCTCGCCTTTATCAGTTAAGCTAATCATCACTTCAAAAATTCGCTGATGACTAATGCGATAAAAGTCTTCTGCTTCTAGTGTTTCTGTAGCTGTCACAATGGCATTGGGTTGTAAAAAGATAGCACCTAGTACCGCTTGTTCTGCTTCTATATTGTGCGGTGGTGTACGATCTTGAGCTACGATATCTGACACGTCGGTTCCTCCTTTAGCCTGGAGCCATTAGGCTTCCTTGACATGTACACGTAAAGTCGCTGTTACTTCAGAGTGAACTTTAACTGGTACATTTGTATATCCTAACGAACGAATCGGGTTGTCTAACTCGATTTTACGTTTATCAATTTTTATTTGATGATTTTTCTTCAACTCATCAGCTATATGCTTACTTGTAACGGAGCCAAATAATCGGCCGCCATCCCCTGATTTTGCAGTCAATTCAACGGTTAAGTCTTCTAGTTCGTCTTTTAACTTTTTAGCTTCGTGCAAGATTTCTTCTTGGCGTTCTTTTTCTTTTTGTTTCTCGCCTTCAAGTTGTTTTAAATTTCCTTTAGTAGCTTCTACAGCTAAATTATTTTTTAATAAATAGTTTCTCGCATAACCTTCAGAGACGTTTTTAACTTCCCCTTTTTTACCTTTGCCTTTTACGTCTTTTGTAAAAATAACCTTCATGATTCGTCGCCTCCTTCAAAGTAATCATCAATAATTTCTTTAAGTTGTTCTTCTACTTGCTCAATCGTTGTATCTTCTAATTGAGTCGCTGCATTTGTCAGATGACCGCCACCGTTCATTTTTTCCATGATAATCTGAACGTTGACTTCTCCAAGTGACCTAGCACTCACACCAATTTTACCATCCTTACGTTTAGCAATAGCAAATGCTGCACTCACATTGCTCATCGTCAGAAGCGTATCAGCAGCTTGTGCGATAATAATGGCACCGTAGTCTTCATCTTTAAGGCCTTTAGCAATCGCAACACCTTCCTGATAGACGGTGGCATTTTTCACAAGCTCACTTCGTTTAACATACACATCAATATCTTCTTTTAGAAGGTTTTGAACTAATACGGTATCTGCACCTTTGGACCTTAAATAAGAGGCTGCATCAAATGTACGTGATCCGGTTCTTAACGTA
Organism: Aquisalibacillus elongatus; assembly: GCF_003843875.1. Classification (GTDB taxonomy): domain Bacteria; phylum Bacillota; class Bacilli; order Bacillales; family Alkalibacillaceae; genus Aquisalibacillus; species Aquisalibacillus elongatus. Next base: position 95,622 of record NZ_RKRF01000011.1, read on the forward strand.
AATGACTTCGTATCAACCGTAATTCCTGCTAATAATGATGTTGCCTCAAGTATATCAAGTTTTAACGGGCCATCTTGATACTCAAGTAGTTCAGTTACTAATTCTGCTGTAGATGATGCGTATGGTTCCATATATACAAGCGTTGGCTCTTCAATGAATTCTTCGCCACGTCTATGGTGGTCGATAACAACAATGCGCTCTGTTTTATTAAGCAAGCGCTCTTCCATCACCATCGATGGTTTATGCGTATCGACGACTACAATTAATGTATCTTTGGTTACCATATCTAATGAATCTTCTGGTGTAATAAACCAATCACTTAATGATTCATGCTCACCAATTTGGTCCATTAAGCGCTGTACACCTGTATTAACACCATCTGGATCAAAGACAACATAACCTTTTTTGCCATTTTGTTGTGCAAGCTTCAAAATACCGACTGAAGATCCAATAGAATCCATATCTGGCGTTAAGTGACCCATGATCAGAACTTTATCGCTCTCACGTACTAATTCACGTAAGGCATGAGAAATAACACGCGCTCTTACTCGCGTTCGTTTTTCCATAGGGTTCGTTTTACCGCCATAGAACTTCACTCTTCCTGACTCATCCTTAATGGCAACCTGGTCACCACCTCGACCTAAGGCAAGGTCTAGGCTGGACTGCGCTAAGTCACCTAATTCAGGTAAATCAGTTGATCCTCTTCCAATACCGATACTTAATGTTAGTGGCACATTTTGATCAGAGATGAGTTCTCGAACATCATCTAAAATTTCAAATTTATTTTTTTCAAGTTGCGTTAGAATTTCTTTATTTAAAACAGCCACAAATCGCTCTTGTGACGTACGTTTTAAATAAATACCATAATCATTGGACCAATTATTTAAAATAGACGTCACTTCTGAGTTCAAATGACTTTTCGATGTATCATCCATCGCTTGAGTTAATTCTTCATAGTTATCTAAGAAAATAACTCCAATGACGGCGCGTTCATTGTCATACGTATGCTCTAATTCAACTTGTTCTGTTCGGTCAAATAAATAAACGAGACGCTCTTGATTTTTTATAATCGCTTGGAAACGTTTCTCCCCTAAACTAATCCACGTTTCTTGATCTTGGTCTTTCACAGCATTTAATAATGTTTCCGATAAATAACTTAACGGTTCACCTATTAGAGACTGGTCATCATCGAAATAGTCGTTCATATAAGGGTTAGCCCACTCAATTTGGTTATCTTCATTAAATAACAAAATCCCATATGGCAACTCAAGTAGAGCTTCCTCTCCGACTTTTTTCACACGATACGATAAAGTCGATATATAGTTTTCCGTTTTTTGCTTATTACGAGCTTCAGTTCTGTAAGTAAAGTAAATCAGTATCGCTAATACTGTTGTAAGAACTGTCCCGATGATCCACTGATGGTATAACACGATAATCGTGAGTATACCTGCTAACCCATATAATAGCCATATACTTTTATTTTCTGTTAGCTCTTTCAAATCGTTCATGAACATTCATCTCCCAATCAATCGAGACATTAACTTTTCTTCGATAGTCGATCTCTTAGATGGAATCCTAAATCAATTATACCTAATATTCTTAGTGGATAAAGAAGTAAAATCGGTTGTAAAACAAATAACACGATAACAATATATGGTATGAACTTCGGCCACTTTTTATGGTGATTAAAGAAAAAGATAAACGATAAACCTTGTATTGATAATAATAATCCTGTCAGAGCATATAGGTTATCCCCTACTAAATACAGCATATCTCCACGTTCCGGAAAGATTAACGTTAAAATGACACCAATAAAGAAATACCAGATTAAAGCTAGTGGAAAAGTAAACTCTCTAAATTTAGGGAACTTAAAGGTTACACCTTCAGATCGCTTAATCACTTTATGACCTATTAACTGTGTAATCCAAGCATAGAATAGACCAAAAATAACCATACCAGTTGGGACCTTATCAACCATTGAATTCATTTGGTTGCTTAAAATTTCCCTTTCTTCATCAGACAGATCACCAAATTCGTCGTAAAATCCCATGTAAGTATTAAGGCTTTCGTTAAGCCCTTCTTGAATTTCCTGACTCCAGTTAACTTGGAAAATAAATTGTGTAATGACGTAAACTAAAGCCAAGCCAACTGTATAAGCCATCGTCCCGTAGGCTAAAGTCTCTAAAATTTTCCTTCGATTTCTAAGGCTTATGCCGATCACAATACCACCAAGACCAACAAAGACCGTTAATGGCAACGTAATCCCAATTAAGAAAAACGTGCTTAATAAAAGGACCGCTATAAAAAATATGCCTGTTTGCCTAGTTTCATACTTGTAAGCATATAAAATAAACGGTATAGGCAAAACAAACATTAGAAAGAAACTTAAAAAAGGTATAAACAAAACTAAAAGGAGCAATGCAATATAAACTAACGTATACACAACCCCATCTTTTACTGCGTTGGATTTAAGCATTTATGTGACACCTCTACCATAATATCTAATACTTCTATTTTACAACATTTTTAGGTTTAATCATATGTAAAAACCATGATAAGTATGAACTCACTTATAACCACAAAAAAAAGACAACATTTAAAGTTGTCCGAAAATAACCTTATTGAAACTCTGCTTTTAAAATATAAACAACATCATATCCCTCTATCTCATGTAAATGATCTTCAGGATTTTTAAAAAAATCAGCGCTAAGTGACCTCATACCATATTCATCATAAGAGTAACTATGACTTGCTAAGACGACACCTTCTTCAATTGAAATGCTATCTTCATGAATATCACTCGATACACTTGAAGCATTGGCAAAACCTTCAGCATTAGTGTCAAAACCACGAATTGAACTAACACCATCATCACTATTAACTCCAATATTAAATGCTATTTGATTATCTGTTTTTGTCGATGTCATGATAATAGATCCGTTGTCCTCAACACGAGAAGTTATTTTACTTATTCGATCATTAACCAACTCACCTGATTCATACTTCTCAATCCATACAGACACTTCTTTATAATCACTATCCAGGTTGAAATCATATACAAATGACTGATCCGCACTTGTAGTAAGTATGGCATTTTCTCGATCTGTTAATTCGACAGTAGAAATCGTATTGGTATTCGAATTAAAAGTATTACAAGCGCTTAATGAAAATATGGCCATCATTAATATAATTATAATAACTATTCTGCTCAATACATCCTCCCCCTCTCCCTTATGGCCTTAGTTGAAAAGTCTTTTTTTCACTTCTTAAATGCTCTTTCTCTCATCATTATCTAAAGAAAGTACTTCATTTTCTAATGTACGTAAATAATCACAAACCAGCTTTAATGAAACACCTACAAAGAGTAATATAAAACCACCAATGATAAAGGCGTATGTCCTGACGGTTCTTGCGATCAAGATGCTTTCATATTCTGAAGTATGCGCTGAAAAATCCCATGACTGAGTCCAACCATAAAATATGAATACCAACCCTAACACATGTGCGATTACACTAATCCATCTTAATGACGCCAAAACTAACCTCCTCTTTTATTATATAGAATCACTAGTTAATTTCTGAAAATTATACACATTTTGGTATATTGTACTCGTTATATTGAATGGATTCAACACTGACTTGTACATAAAAAAAGCAAAATAAGTATATTGGATTCTTACTTTGCTTTTATAAATCTATCTCCTATTCTGTTAATATATTTTGTAAGGTGTTCATGTTAATTTCCTTAATATCTTTGATAAGTAGTTTATTGTTAATTAAACTTGGAGTAGTCTCAATTAGAAGAGGACTTTCCTTGTGGTTTGCTTCTACAATAAAAAATTGTGTAATCTCAGTTGAATTTTGAAAATATTCCTTACGGTTTTTAATATCTTTACCTTCTAATGATGAATCCCTTTGAATAACATCTTCTAAATCATCGTTATCATTGACCAATAGATAATTGACTAAGTCAGCACTTGTCTTAGGCTTATTATCATCTAAAGCAAACCATATCCATGAAGTGAATAACATTATAATGAGTATAATATTTAAAAAATGTGTTTTTTTCATTATTAATCCACCTTTGCTTAAGTATAAAATCCTTTGAATTATATGTGATTATTAACTTCTTTTATTAATAGTACCTTATATTTTTTATTTTGTTGCCTTAGTATTACATTTCTTAATATAAAAAACGACTTACCTTTTAGGTAAGTCGTTGCAGTTCAAAGTTATTATTCGCTAACATATGGTAGTAATGCCATTTGTCTAGCGCGTTTAATTGCTCTTGTTAATTTACGTTGATATTTTGCTGACGTTCCTGTTACACGACGAGGTAAAATTTTACCACGTTCTGAAACGAATCGTCTTAGTAAATCAAGATCTTTATAGTCGATGTGTGTAATACCGTTCGACTTGAAATAACACACTTTTTTACGTTTGCGTCCACGACGTGCCATCGATAACCCTCCTTTGATTAGAATGTTTGTTTAAAATGGTAAGTCGTCATCCGACAAATCTACTGGTTCGCCACTATTTTCAAATGGATTGTCATCTTGTTTAGATTCTGATCCACTTTGATTTTGTGAGCCTGAATTGTTTGATGTGTTTGGAGCTGAACTTCCTTGAGTGTTTGCTCCACCTCTAGATGACCCTTTTGATTCAAGGAATTGAACGCTATCTGCAACCACTTCGGTTATGAATACGCGTTTTCCATCTTGACCGTCAAAACTTCTAGTTTGAATTCGGCCATCCACACCAACCATGCTACCTTTTTTCATATAGTTTGCAAGGTTTTCGGCTGGACGTCTCCAAATGACACAATTAATAAAGTCCGCTTCACGTTCTCCTTGTTGGTTGGAGAAAGGTCTATTAACGGCTACGGTAAAGTTAGCAACCGCCACCCCATTTGGAGTGTAGCGTAAATCAGGGTCCTTCGTTAATCTTCCAACTAATACAACTCGGTTTAACACATCAAACACCCCTTATTGATCGTCTTCGCGAATTGCCATATGACGAATTACATCGTCAGAGAACTTCGCAACACGGCTAAATTCATCAACCGCTACAGGTTCGCCTTCGAAATTAACAACAACATAGTAACCATCACGGTAGTCGTTGATTTCATACGCAAGACGACGCTGTCCCATTTCGTCAACATTCGTAATCTCCGCGCCATTATTCGTTAACACGTTGTGAAGACGCTCTATTTCGCTTTTACGAGCTTCTTCTTCAACATCTGGGCGGATGATATACATGATTTCGTATTTATTCATCCGTCTTCACCTCCTCTTGGACTTTACGGCCCTACATTTCATATGAGGGCAAGGAGTAATCTAATTACTCACAATAAAGTATTATATCAAACTTAAGGTTAACTCACAACAATAATTTATCCCCTGATTTTACACATTAAAACGGAAGTGAATGACATCGCCATCTTGTACAATGTATTCTTTTCCTTCTAAGCGAACTTTCCCGTTTTCTCTAGCTTTAGCCATAGATCCTGCTTCAACTAAATCTTCGTAAGAAACCGTCTCAGCTCTAATAAAACCTCGCTCAAAATCTGAGTGAATAATACCAGCAGCTTGTGGAGCCGTCATTCCTTTTTTAAACGTCCAGGCTCTAACTTCTTGTTCTCCAGCTGTGAAATAAGTCGCCAACCCAAGCATGTTATAAGATGCTTTGATTAATTGGTCTAACCCTGATTCCTCAATCCCTAATTCATTTAGAAATTCTTCTTTCTCTTCGCCTTCTAACTCAGCAATTTCCGATTCCACTTTCGCGCAAATGACAATGACGCCTGCTTCTTCTTGTTCAGCATACTCTTTTACTTTTTGAACGTTATCGTTACTTTCAACATCTAATAGTTCATCTTCACCAACGTTTGCTACATAAAGGATTGGTTTAGACGTTAATAAATGTAGTTGTTTAACATATCGCTCTTCTTCTTTTGAAAATTCTAGCGTACGTGCTGGTTGCTCATTTTCAAATGCGTTTTTTAGTTTAGTTAAAATATCGTATTCAAACTGTGCATCCTTCACTTTTTGCTTCGCTAATTTTTCGACTTTGTCATAACGTTTCGAAATCGTTTCAAGATCCGCTAAAATTAATTCTAAGTTAATTGTTTCAATATCAGCGATTGGATCAACTTTTCCTGATACGTGTGTGATATCATCATCACTAAAACAACGTACGACATGACAAATAGCATCTACTTGTCTAATGTGTGAAAGGAATTGGTTACCTAACCCTTCACCTTTACTTGCACCTTCCACAATTCCAGCAATATCGGTAAACTCAAATGATGTTGGAACTGTTTTCTTAGGATTCACCATTTCTGTTAACGTATGAAGTCGCTCATCGGGCACTTCTACAATTCCTACGTTTGGATCAATAGTTGCGAATGGATAGTTTGCCGATAGCGCTCCAGCTTGTGTAATTGCGTTAAATAAAGTAGATTTCCCTACGTTTGGTAAACCTACAATCCCAGCTGTTAATGACATATATTTTTTAAACACTCCTTCAGTTTCCGAACCCACTTCTATCAAGATTAGTCCATAACAATTATAGATATTTGAACGTAAAAAAACAAGCTATAGGGAAAATTAAAAAAACAAAGGCATTTTAGCCCTTGTTTATCAAAAAATAGGTATATAATTTAATTTTGTTTCACGTGAAACATTTTTTCACTCTGATTTTTCTAAAACTTTTTTTAGTTTTTTCTCGAATTTTTTTCTTGGAATTAAAATACTATGATTGCAGCCTAAGCACTTAATACGAATATCCATCCCCATTCGTACAATTTTCCACTTATTTGTCCCGCATGGATGTGGCTTTTTCATTTCAACAACATCATTTAAATCAAATTTAGCTTCAACCATATTGACCACCCTCCATTATTTATTACCTTCTTATTTTATCAAATTTGTCTCTCATTTGCTCGTCTAATAATAGGAAATAATAAAATCATTGCAAGTACATAGATATTAACGATTCCATATAAAGGATACAAGTAACTGATTAAGTTTGAAAAACCAACCAAGGTAAATGGTAACGCTGCTAGGATTAACACGACGCCTACCATCCCTTTGTTCATCTTAAAATAACCTTTTACGCGTGCAATCAAACCAAAAAGACTCGTGATCGCTGTCGTATATATAGCAAACCAAAGTAATACTGTCATGATAAAGAACATTTGAACAGGATAGCCATTTAATATCGCAAACAATGGGATTTCATAGAAAAATAGCTGATCAGAGACGTGTATTAAACTAATATTATACATATAAGATATAAAACCTAAAACTAAACCACTACCTATACTTGCAACATATATTTCTTTTTTGCTCTTTATTTCTTTCCCTATGGCTCCAATTACTGCAATGAGTGGGACAACATTTAATGATGTAAAAGGAATCGATGAGGCCCAATTCGATTGCTCAACATAATGGTATAATAATGGGACTTTTTCTTGAAAAATAAAAACGATTAAAACAACTGCCAATCCTACAATCAACATTGGAAGTAAAAAACGATTAATCGATAAGATTCCATCCATACCATATGGGATCACTGCGAGTAACAGGGTAATTATTAATACCACGCCAATTGAGTAAGGAAGCTCAAACATATTTACAGTTGCACCACTCCCTGAGATCATGACAAATAACATGGTGAATAAGTATAATAAAATTCCCCAGTCATATACATTCGCAAACCTCTTCCCTACTAATGTTTGTAACACCGGTAAGTAGTTCTCCGATTTCATTTCATAACTAATCGTTAAGATAACACTACAACTAACGATAAACATAATCGTAAATAATAAAATAGCTAGTCCACTTTCATGGCCAAAAAACTCCCAAATCTCACGCCCTGAAGCATAACCTGCCCCAATCATAGTTGCCACAATAAGTCCAATCCAACGAAATCCACCTACCATCCCTTCAACCCCTTATGTATATCTTCTAAATCTACGCCATATACTAGTAAAAATATGTACAAGGGGTTGGAAGTATGACTTCTATTAAATTTAACCAATCCATCACGACGTTACATACAGATGACCGTAGTTTTGTTCACAACTTATCCGAAACACTTCACGATAACATTCCATCTAATAGACCTATTATTATTTTGTGTATCGGAACCGATCGATCGACTGGTGATAGTTTAGGACCTCTAATAGGTTATATGTTAAAACAAAAACCTATAAAAGACTTACATGTATATGGAACGATTGATCAACCTGTCCATGCAAAAAACCTCAAAGAGACATTAGATGATATTTATGAGACATACCAACTACCATGCATCATTGCCATTGATGCTGCATTGTCTTCCTTACCAAAAGTTAAATCGATTGATGTAGAAGTCGGGCCGTTAATACCTGGAGCAGCAGTAAAAAAGGATATTAAGCCCGTCGGAGATTTATCTATTAAAGGTTATGTGAATATTGGTGGGTTTATGGAGTTTACGATTCTACAAAACACTCGCTTATCCGTTGTGATGAAAATGGCGAAACAAATTGCACAAGCCCTTTATTATATGGATATTAAGAGGAAGCGCAACAAAAGTTTTGTAAAAATCAAAACCCCATAGATTACTATGGGGTTACATGAGCCATGATTCAACTTGTAAATACACGTATAGAATAATTCCAACTGTCAGTAAGCTTGGGAGTAAATTAGCGACTCTAATTTCAGTGATTTTTAATAGGTTGAGTCCAATCGCAAAAATTAACAAACCACCTGTCGATGTCATATCCTCAATAAATAAGTCGAGCATATCTTTAGGTATCCAAGCATTAATTTGTGTTGCAAAAAGAGCTATTCCACCTTCGTATAATACAACGGGAATAACGGAAAAAATCACGCCAAAACCCATTGTGGTTGTTAAGACTAGTGCAACAAAACCGTCAATGATTGACTTCGTGAATAACACTTCATGGTCTCCGCGCAATCCACTATCTAAAGCCCCAACAACAGCCATCGCACCAATCACGAAAATTAAAGATGCAGTTACAAAGCCTTCTGCTATTCTTGAATTTTGACCAGGCTTTTTAAATTTCACTTCGATATGAGAACCCAAGCGATTTAGTTTTTCTTCTAAGTCGAGCCCTTCACCAATGATGGCGCCGGTTACTAAACTCAGTAGAATTACAATGATTCGTTCAGACGTGAGCGCCATTGAAAAACCGATCAACAAAACTGTAAGTCCAATCCCAACCATGACTGTATCTTTTATTCGTTCTGATATTTTAGTAAAAAATAGTCCGAATATCGTTCCTAATATAATACAAATACCGTTTACAATAACGCCTGTTAGTGCTATTTTGATCACCCTTACCTTAAAATGTTTCACGTGAAACATTTTTAATCTAACTATAAAAGAAAACCCGCCGAATGGCGAGCTCTTATTACTTATGAGTTAGTAATTCAAGTATGCGATTAAAATCATCTTGGTCGAAATACTCAATTTCAATCTTACCTTTTTTCTTGCCTTGTTGTATATTAACACTTGTACCAAATAAGTCTCTTAATTCAGCCTCTTTTGAAGAGATAAAGACATCTTTTTTCGTTGTCTTTTTCTGCTTTTTCTTTTGTTTCTTTTCATTTAATTGAGTAATTAAATTTTCAACTTGGCGGACGTTTAAGTGTTCTTTGCGAATTTTATCAGCAACTAAGACAATTTCCTCTTCTTCTTTCAAAGAAAGTAGTGCTCTACCGTGCCCCATTGTGAGCTCTTTGCTGTTAATCATCGCTCTGACCTTTTCAGGCAGCGATAATAGTCGCATCATATTAGCTATATGAGGACGGCTTTTACCAAGTCGTTTAGCTAAATCATCTTGTTTAATATTTAATTCATGGATTAATCGTTCATAAGCTTCAGCTTCTTCCATTGGTGTTAAATCTTCACGTTGAAGATTTTCTAAAAGGGCTAACTCCATCATTTGTTCATCTGATAGTTCACGAACAACTGCTGGAATCGTTTTTAAGCCACCTTCTTTAGAAGCTCTGTAACGACGTTCACCAACGACGATTTCAAAACCTTTGATCGTTTGCCTTACAATAATAGGCTGCAAAACACCATTCTGTAAAATGGAATCTTTAAGTTCTTCTATCGCATCCGCCTCGAAGTTTTTTCTAGGTTGGTAAGGATTTGGACGAATTTGATCTATTGGTACTTCTTGTACTCCTTCTTCCTCAACACCAAACAGTTCTTCTAAACCTCTACCCAACCCTCTGGCCATTTGCCATCACTTCCTTCGCTAATTCGCTATATATTTCAGCACCTTTAGATTTTGGATCATAAGTAATGATCGGCTCACCATAACTCGGTGCTTCACCTAAACGGATATTTCTAGGTACGATTGCATTAAACACTTTATCTTGGAAGTATTTCTTCACTTCTTCAATTACTTGAATTCCGAGATTTGTACGTGCATCAAGCATTGTCAGCAGTACACCTTCGATAGTTAGGTTTTGGTTTAGTCGTTTCTGCACCAGTCTAACCGTATTCAATAACTGACTTAAACCTTCAAGTGCATAATATTCGCACTGAACTGGGATGATTACGCTATCTGCAGCTGTTAATGCATTAAGCGTTAATAACCCTAAGGAAGGTGGACAATCTATGATTATGTAATCGTAGTCATCTCGAATATTTTCTAGTGATTTCCTTAAACGTAACTCACGAGAAATCGTCGGTACAAGTTCAATTTCCGACCCAGCTAGCTGAATAGTTGCCGGAATCGCATCTAAGTTAGGAACATTTGAAGTAACTCGGACTTGTCGAGGATCTTCTTCTTCAATTAGTACATCATATATACAAGCGGACATATCGCCTTTATTCAACCCTATACCGCTTGTTGCATTACCTTGCGGGTCGATATCAATGAGCAAGACTTTATTGCCTTCATGAGCTAAACAAGCGCTCAAGTTCACTGCTGTTGTTGTCTTGCCAACGCCACCCTTTTGATTCGTAATGGCAATGACTTTTCCCATAATGTCACCTGCCCAATCTATTAGTATTCAATATTTTTATTTTATCATGTATTTGAATTAAATGTTAGATGTATATTATAGAAAAAAGACCCATCTTTTAAAATTAAGATGGGAATACCGTAACTATTAAGCTATTTTTTAGGAATTTTAATGGTAATCTCGTAAAACTCATCTGAATCTTTTTCTTCAGATTCAATGTCCATTCCCGTATCCTGAACCATATTTAATGACTGACGAATGGTATTAAGTGCAATTCTAACATCTTTATTAACCCCTTTTACTTGAGGTTTTTTCTTTTTCTGTTTCTTTTCTTCAGGATTTAAGATCTGTTTTACGTAATCTTCAGTTTGTTTAACATTTAAATGTTTCTCGAGAACCTCATTTAGGACATTTTCTTGTTGCTCTTCTTCTTTTAAAGCAATTAGAGCTCTCGCATGACGTTCTGTAATTTGTTTATTTAAAATTGCCTGCTGGACGACGCTTGCTAGTTTAAGTAATCTTAATTTGTTTGCAATTGTAGACTGACTTTTACCTAAGCGTTGCGCCAACGCCTCTTGTGTAAGCCCGTGAATTTGAAGTAATTGGTCGTAAGCAATCGCCTCTTCTATCACGGTCAATTCTTCACGTTGTAAGTTTTCAATTAATGCCACGGAAGCTGTTTGCGTATCTGTCATATCTTTAATAATAGATGGGATGGTTTCCCATTCTAATGTCTGAACAGCTCGCCACCTACGTTCACCAGCGATGAGTTCATAACCACTCTGGTCTTCTAATTTTCGAACAACAATCGGCTGGATCATACCATGCGTACGAATCGTTTGAGCTAATTCTTCTATTTTCGAATCGTCAAAAATGGTACGCGGCTGATATTGGTTCGGCCTAATATCTTGAACGGGTAGTTCGACTACTTCGTTCAAGTCAATTTGTTCTTCTTGATTAGTTGATTCATTATTTTGCTCGTTTTTTCCAAACAATTTACTTAACGAACTCATTTAGGCACCTACCTTCAAAATTCAATGAATCTCTTAAGTCGAAGTATATTATGTATTAAAAATGTAATGTTTCACGTGAAACATTACATTAATTAATCGTACTATCTTGTGAATCACTACTACTATTCTATCATATTCTAGCATTTGAAAGAAGTAAATTTTATAGAATACTAGCCTTAACTTTACGTCAAAAACCTTTACAAATCGACATTTTCGCTTATGATTCGATCGGATCTTTGTTCGGTGTTCCAGGTTTTCTTGGATACTTTTTCGGTGTTTTCCGCTTCTTATCAATAATCGCAATTGAGCGTTCACTATTTTCAATCGGTAGTGAAAAAGTATGAATAGCGTTCCACTCTCCACCAAGTGTTTTAACAGCTAATTCACCTGATACTTGTTCTTCTTTGAAACTAGCACCTTTCATCATAATCAGTCTTCCTCCAACTTCAACTAATGGTAAGCATAATTCACTTAAGACTGACGTTCTAGCAACAGCTCTGGCCATGACAACATCAAAAGACTCTCGAAACATTTTATTTTTCCCAAACGTTTCTGCACGATCGTGATAAAAGGCTACACCATCAAGGTTCAACTGCTCTGCTAAATGATTTAGGAACGTAATCCGTTTTTTGAGTGAGTCAACAATTGTTACTTTCAGATGAGGATAAATAATTTTGAGCGGGATTGAAGGAAATCCCGCTCCAGCACCAACATCACAAATCGAATCAACTTGATTAAAGTCAACATAGAAAGCAGCCGAAATGGAATCATAAAAATGTTTTAAATAAACGCCTTCTCGGTCTGTAATACCGGTTAAGTTCATTTTTTCATTCCATTCCACTAATACCTCAAAATAGGTATTAAACTGCTGAAGTTGTTGCTCTGTTAAATTAATATTTTGTTCTTTTAATGCATTTATAAACATTGATTCATTCATAAGCATCCTCTATTCATTCGAAGCTTGAGATCTGACACCTTGTTCAATATAAACGAGTAAAATAGAAATATCTGATGGGTTAACACCTGAAATTCGTGATGCCTGCCCAACTGATAAAGGTTGAACTTTTTTAAGCTTTTCTCTAGCCTCCGTTGCAATCCCTTGAATATCATCATAGTTAATGTGTTCAGGAATGCGTTTGTTATCCATTTTTCGCATTTTATCTACTTGCTGCATTGATTTTTCAATATAACCTTCATACTTCACGATGATTTCAACTTGTTCCTCAACGTCTTCAGGTAATGTTTCATCATTTGGGATCAACTGTTTAATATGATCATATTTAATCTCTGGACGTCGAAGTAAGTCAGAAGCACGAACACCATCCTTCAGTGGTGAACCACCTAGTTCATGAAGTAAGTTTTGAACGTCTTCATTTGGTTTAATAATATGCGATTTTAGTCGCTTAACTTCTTGGTCAATTAAGTTTTTCTTACGTGTGAATCGTTCATAACGCTCTTCAGTAACGACATCCATCTTATATCCAATGTCCGTTAGTCGTAAGTCTGCATTATCATGACGTAGTAACAAACGATATTCGGCACGTGAAGTTAATAGACGATAAGGTTCATTAGTTCCTTTTGTCACTAAATCATCGATCATAACACCAATATAAGCCTCAGAGCGGTCTAGAATTAATGGCTCCTTATCTAGGGATTTCGCCGCTGCGTTAATGCCGGCTACAATCCCTTGACCGCCTGCTTCTTCATATCCAGATGTCCCATTAATTTGGCCTGCCGTAAATAAACCGTCAACTTTTTTCGTTTCAAGTGTTGGCCAAAGCTGTGTTGGCACAACAGCATCATATTCAATGGCATAGCCTGCGCGCATCATATCTGCTTTTTCTAAACCTGGGATTGTTTCTAACAAACGTTTTTGAATGTCCTCAGGTAGTGACGTCGATAGCCCTTGAACGTATACTTCTTCTGTATCCCGTCCTTCTGGTTCTAAGAAAATTTGGTGACGTGGCTTATCATGGAAACGAACTATTTTATCTTCAATTGACGGACAATATCTTGGTCCAGTACCACGCTCTGCACCTGAGTACATAGCAGATCGACCTAGGTTTTCATCAATGATTTGATGCGTAAATTCGCCTGTATACGTTAACCAGCATGGAATTTGGTCTGTAATAAATTCTGTTGTTTCATAAGAAAATGCTCGAGGCACTTCATCGCCAGGTTGTTGTTCTGTTTTAGTATAATCGATTGTGTGACTATTTACTCGTGGCGGTGTGCCTGTCTTAAAGCGAACGATATCAAACCCGAGCTCTTCTAACTGCTCTGAAAGTTTAACAGTAGAACGTTGATTGTTTGGTCCACTTTCATACTCAATGTCACCAATCAACACTTTACCACGCATAAACGTCCCTGTTGTTACAATAACAGTTGGTGCGTAGTAAGCCGCCTTCGTTTCAGTTAACACACCTTTTACAGCACCATCTTCTACAAATAACTGATCGACCATACCTTGGCGAAGCGTTAAATTCTCTTGATTTTCAATGACTTTTTTCATTTCTTGTTGATATAAAACTTTATCAGCTTGTGCACGTAATGCACGAACAGCTGGTCCTTTACTTGTATTAAGCAAACGCATTTGAATATGCGTTTTATCAATTGTTTTACCCATTTGGCCGCCAAGTGCGTCAATTTCTCGAACGACGACGCCTTTAGCAGGACCACCAATTGATGGGTTGCATGGCATAAATGCAATTAAATCCAAATTCAAAGTCAGCATTAGTGTTTTCGCACCACGTTTAGCAGCTGCTAGACCTGCTTCAACACCTGCATGACCTGCACCGACAACAATAACATCATATTGTCCTGCATTATACATGTTTGTACCTCCTTTATTATTTTCCTAAACAGAACTGGGAGAACAATTGATCAATAAGTGATTCGTGTACGTTATCACCAATGATCTCACCGAGTAATTCCCACGATCTTGTTATATCAATTTGCACTAAATCAAGCGGCATATCCATTTCAATTCCATTTAAGGCGTCGTCTAGTGCAGATTCGGCTTGTTCGAGTAATTGGATATGACGAACATTTGATACATAGGTTAAATCAGCAGATTCTAATTCGCCTTCGAAAAACGTATTAGCAATCGCTTCTTCTAGTTCATCAATTCCTTCCTCTTGTAAAAGAGAAGTCGTTACAACGGGGGATCCGCCTGCAACATGTTTAACTTGATTCATATCTATTTGTTGATCTAAATCAGTCTTATTAACTAATGCGATGACATCCATACCTTCAGCTGCTTCAAACAATGCAGCATCTTCCTTTGTGAACTCCTCATTACCGTTTAACACTAATAAAATTAAATCAGCATCTTTTAGAGCTTGACGAGAACGGTCAACACCTATTTTCTCCACGATGTCCTCTGTTTCACGAATACCTGCTGTATCAATCAATCGAAGTGGGACTCCTCTTACATTGACATACTCTTCAATCACATCACGTGTTGTACCAGGTACTTCAGTAACGATCGCTTTATTTTCGTGTGCTAATTTATTTAGTAAGGAAGACTTACCAACGTTCGGTCTTCCAATAATAGCTGTAGCGATTCCTTCCCTTAGAATCTTTCCTTGTTTAGCGGTTTGAAGAATTTTTTGCACTTCTTTTTTAACATGAGTAGCTTTTTCTACCAATACTTCGTGCGTCATTTCTTCTACATCGTCATACTCAGGATAATCTATATTCACTTCGACATGCGCAACTGTCTCGATGAGCTCCTGACGTAATTGTCTAATCAATCCAGACAGTCGCCCATCCATTTGTTTTAGTGCTACATTCATGGCCTTATCTGTTTTAGCACGAATGAGGTCCATTACCGCCTCTGCTTGTGATAAGTCTATACGGCCATTTAAAAAGGCGCGTTTTGTAAATTCACCTGGTTCGGCCAGGCGAGCCCCTTCTCTTAGTACAAGTTGTAAGACACGGTTAACTGAAACCATTCCACCGTGACAGTTTATCTCTATGATATCTTCACGGGTGAAGGTTTTCGGAGCTCTCATGACTGTCATCATCACTTCTTCAACTAATTCATTTGTCTTTGAATCTACGACATTTCCATAATGGATCGTATGTGAATCCACTTCATAAATGTCTTTACCTTGAAACACTCGATTAGCAATGGCAAAAGCTTCATCACCACTTAGACGAACAATCGCAATCGCTCCCTCACCAATCGGTGTTGAAATAGCTGTAATGGTGTCTTGTTCCATGACCTTCACCCCTTTCTAATTTCATATTTTTAAGGAAAATATAACCTCAAAACGCAACTCCATGCGTTCAGCACATGATTTTCCTAACTTAAAACAATAACATAAAACGTGTCAAAAGAAAAGGTATTAAGAAGTCTTATCTGCCCATTAAAAAGACTGTCTTCTAGTCAGCTTATATGACTAGAAAGACAGCCCCCCTTTACTTAATTAGGTTTTATAACAACATATCGATTTGGATCTTTTCCTTCTGAGTGAGTTGAAACATCGGTGTGGTCTTGTAATGCTGTATGAATGATTTTACGTTCAAATGATGGCATTGGTTCAATTTTGACATCTTGGTCTGTTCGAACAGCTTTACTCGCTAATTTCTCAGCCAACTGATAAAGCGTTTCTTTTCTTCTTTCACGGTAATTCTCAGCATCTACAACAACGGTTACGTATTGATTTTCATCCGCTTTATTAACAGCTAAATGCGTTAAATATTGTAATGCATTTAGTGTCTGACCGCGCTTTCCTATTAATAGACCAATTTTGTCGCCCACCAACTCAAATGAAATTTCATCTTCACGGTTATCTGGTCGAACCTCGACCTCAATACCCATTTCATGAGCCACGTGTTCTAAATAACTTTTTCCTACTTGAACTAAATCAATTTTCTCTTGAACCTTTACATACGCACGTTTAGATCCAAATACGCCCAATAACCCTTTCTTACCTTCGTCAATGATTTCTACATTCACTTGGTCTTCAGAAAGTCCTAATTGACTTAGCGCATTTTCCTTAGCTTCTTCAACTGTTTGACCACTAGCCGTTATTTCTCTCACTTTTTCGCTCCCCCATTATTATTTTCTTCGAATTGTTTCATCAACGGACGACGAATAAAGATTGTTTGAGCTATCATAAAGATGTTACCGACGATCCAGTATAGTGCTAATGCCGCCGGGAAGAATAATGCAAACCCACCAATCATTAGTGGTAATAAGTATAACATAATTTGCATTTGCGGGTTAACACTAGCAGGTTGTCCTGCCATCATTAATTTTTGTTGTAAGAAAGTTGTTCCCATTGTAATTAAGGCTAACAGTAAGTTGTTAGCAATACCTGATTCTCCTAATTGGAACCATAAAAAGCCGTAATCTCTAATAGGTTCCCAACGGACAATGGCATGGTAGAATGCGATTAAAATTGGCATTTGAGCAACTATAGGTAAACACCCAGCCAGTGGATTAACACCATGCTTTTGGAATAACGCCATCGTTTCTTGTTGTAATTTCTGTTGTGTTTGTTGGTCTTTTGACGAATACTTTTCTCTTAACTTTTGAATTTCAGGCTGTAATAACTGCATTGCCTGAGATGACTTTAATTGTTTAACATTCAATGGAAGAATTAACGTACGAAGTAAAATCGTTACGATAATAATAGCTGCACCATATCCATGGTTAAAAATATCAGTAGCTACAAACTCAATAAGTGACACTAATGGCCACACAAAATATTCTTCCCATACTCCTTCTTTAGTATCGTTAGTAATATCCTGGTTAACATCTAAACAACCGGATAAAAATAAGGCTAACCCTATTAATGTTATGATCAGTAATATTTTTTTGCGCACCCTCTATTTCCTCCTATCAAACTTCACATGTATCTATATTAGTCTCAAGTATGTATTGAGATAAAACTCTATTTAGTATTTTAGCACTTCTTCAGCATCTATTACCATAAGAAATTCAATCATTTATTGACGAAACATGTTAGAGCGCTTCAAAACATGTGTTAAACTTTTTTTAACCTCATGGAAGCTCATCTGACTCGTCGGTTTTCTAGCAATAATGACTAAATCATAATTTGGTTTTATAGAATCTTCTAACTCTATAAACGCATGTCTTAAATAACGCTTAATTTCATTTCGCTTAACGGCGTTACCGATTTTCTTTCCAACTGAAAGCCCCACACGAAAATGGTTTTGATCATTCTTCTCATAATAATATATAACAAGCTGTCGATTCGCAAACGACTGACCATTTCTTAATATTTTTTGGAAATCCTCATTTTTTTTAATTCTGTATTCTTTCTTCATCCAATCATCCCATCATGAGATCTCTACTATAGGATTGACTCATTTCCTTTTATATAAAACTTCAATTTAACGTGAAAAAAGACCACTGAGCTTTTTCAGTGGTCTACGCAGAAAGAACTTTTCTACCTTTTTTACGACGACGCGCTAGAACCTTACGTCCATTTTTCGTTTTCATTCTAGTACGGAAGCCGTGTACTTTATTTCGCTTACGTTTATTTGGTTGATAAGTGCGTTTCATCATTTACACCTCCTGAAAATCTTCCAAGCACGTTACATTTACTATTTCAAAAAACAGTCCAAATTAGTATATAAAATGGAACAACAAATGTCAATTTAATAACGCAATATTCATTGTAAAACATTCTTCTGTTGAACACAAGCATTTATTTATCCACATCTTAATAGAACAACTAAAACAATTTAAAATATATCCACATCATTTTTCGACAAATTAACCACAATATACAGGGTTGTGGATAGAAATTTTGTACATGTTTGTTACATTTGTGGATAAGTATCTACAAGCGTTGTAATTGTTGTGATAATTTGATAAGATAATAGTGTTAATTTACGTGGATAACTTTATCACATAACGCTGTTTTCCACAGGATGTGAATAATTTGTGGATAGTTACTCACATCCTGTTTAGTTTGTTATGCACATTGTTGTGGATTTTGTCGATAAATTTACATATTTGTTGTCTGAGTTATATACAATTATCCACAATTGTTTTATTATTAAGGGCAACGCCTTTTTAGACGTTAGTCAAAGGAGTGAACTAGTTGGATAACATAGCAGAGATCTGGACCAAAGCTTTAGCTGAAATTGAGAAAAAAGTGAGTAAACCAAGCTTTGATACTTGGCTAAAATCAACTGAAGCTAAATATATACAAGACAACCAAATTGTGATTGCCGCTCCAAATGAGTTCGCAAGGGATTGGCTTGAAAATAGTTATTCATCATTAATTTCATCAACGATTTATGATTTAACAGGATCTGAATTAGAGCCTAAATTTATGATTCCCGAAACAGAGAACATTGATGAACCAGCTAAACAACCTGTTAAGAAAATAAACCAAATGAAAAATGATCAATCATCTTCGAAAACAATGTTGAATTCCAAATATACTTTTGAAACATTCGTCATTGGTTCAGGAAACCGTTTCGCTCATGCTGCTTCTTTAGCTGTAGCCGAAGCACCAGCCAAAGCCTACAATCCCCTTTTTATTTACGGAGGAGTTGGATTAGGTAAAACACACTTAATGCATGCGATTGGTCATTATGTTTTAGAACATAATCCTCAAGCTAGTGTTGTTTATACAACATCAGAAAAATTTACAAATGAGTTTATAAATTCGATTCGAGATAACAAAGCGATTGATTTCCGCAATAAATATCGAAATGTGGACGTACTATTAATTGATGATATTCAATTTTTAGCTGGAAAAGAACAAACTCAAGAAGAATTTTTCCATACGTTTAACACACTTCATGAGGAAAATAAACAAATCGTTATTTCAAGTGACAGACCACCTAAAGAAATACCTACTTTAGAAGATCGCTTACGTTCCCGTTTCGAATGGGGATTAATTACCGATATTACACCTCCTGATTTAGAAACACGTATTGCGATTTTACGTAAAAAAGCAAAAGCAGATGGACTAGATATCCCTAATGAAGTGATGCTTTATATTGCGAATCAGATCGATACAAATATACGTGAATTAGAAGGTGCTCTTATAAGAGTTGTTGCGTATTCATCACTCGTAAATGAGGATATCGACGCCGCTTTAGCAGCTAATGCATTAAAAGACATCATCCCTAATAGTCAACCAAGAGAAATTACAATTAAAGGCATACAGGAAATTGTGGCAGAAAAATATCATATTCGAATTGAGGATTTTGCAGCTAAGAAACGAACGAAGTCAGTCGCCTTCCCGAGACAAATAGCGATGTATTTATCAAGAGAATTAACTGATTTTTCTCTTCCTAAAATCGGTGAAGAATTTGGTGGGCGTGATCATACAACTGTCATACATGCTCATGAAAAAATCTCTAAAATGATGTCTGATGATTTACAACTACAACGAGAAATTGATGATTTAACCGAATCCATTAAGTCATCTTAAATTGTGAACATGTGTATAAACCTTACACACTTATAAACACGTTATCCACATGTGAATAACTTTTGTTGTTCAGTATTAACTCCAGTTATACACAAATTCACAACACCTACTATTACTAAGACTGTATTTTATAAAAAATAAATAAATATATAATAACGATTAATAGGAGGGCATTATGAAAATTTTAATTGAACGTGAACCGTTAATGGCAAGTATCCAAAACGTTATGAAAGCAATTTCGTCAAAACCGACAATTCCAATACTTTCAGGAATAAAACTTGAAGCCAACCAACAAGAAGTGACCTTAACAGGAAGTAATTCAGATATAACAATCGAATCCATCATTCCAAGTGAGGAAGACGGAGTCGTTAATATCCATGAGATTGTCCCTGGTTCAGTTGTCATTCAAGCTAAATTTCTGCCTGAGATTATTCGTAAACTACCTGAGAATCAAGTGGAATTATCAGTTGATGATGATATGAATGTTTTAATTAAATCAGGACACGCAGAATTTAAATTGAATGGACAAGACACTGAGGAATATCCACAATTGCCAGTTTTACAAACAGACAATAGCTTTCATTTACAAATTGATTTACTTAAAATGTTAATTCGTCAAACGAATTTTGCTGTATCTGTTTCAGAAACACGTCCCATTCTCACTGGAGTACATTTAAAATTAGAAAACGAACAATTAGAATTAGTGGCAACAGACAGCCACCGATTAGCTTCACGTAAAATTAATATGACAGATACAGATGGATTAACATTTAACAATGTGGTCATTCCTGGAAAAAGTTTAAGCGAATTAAATAAAATCTTAGACGATACGCAAGAACCGATTCAGATCAGTGTCACGGATAATCAAATTTTATTTAGAACGAAGCATTTATATTTCTTATCTCGATTATTAGACGGCAATTATCCAGAAACATCAAGATTAATTCCAAATCAAAGTAAAACAGTCGTTAACGTTAATTCAAAAGATCTTATTGAATCCATTGACCGTGCTAGCTTGTTAGCTAAAGATAATCGAAATAATATTGTTAAATTAGTTACACAAGGGCAAAATATATTACAAATTACAAGTCACTCACCAGAAATAGGTTATGTAGAGGAAACTTTAGAAACAAACGCTATTGAAGGGGAAGAGCTAAAAATTTCCTTCAATGCCAAATATATGATTGATGCATTAAAAGCCATCGGAACTGATCAAGTATCCATTAACTTTACTGGAGCTATGCGACCATTTATTATGCAACCTGATGAAGACGATGAACCAATTTTACAGCTAATAACACCAGTAAGAACGTACTAAGAAAGACAGAGAGACTGAACGATTTTAGGGGAAACACTTCAAATCGTTCAGTTTCTTTTCTTATAGCCAAATATTTAGTAAAATAGAATAGTGGAAGGAATTTTTTAAAGAAGGTGACAAAATGCCTGAAATAATTGAAATAGATACGAATGAAATTACGCTTGGCCAATTTCTTAAATTAGCTAATATTATTGACTCTGGCGGAATGGCGAAAGTATTTCTAAAAGAATTTGACGTATACGTTAATGGCGAGTTAGATGATCGTCGTGGAAGAAAATTAAAACTTAACGATGTAGTTGAAGTTGATGAAGTAGGAGCATTTCAAGTCGGAAAAGCCAAAGATTAAGGTTTAAGGAGTCACTCCATGTATATTGAAGAAATACAACTGACCAATTATAGAAATTATGATCATTTTTCAGTCTCCTTTGATCAGTCCATTAACGTCATTATTGGTGAAAATGCGCAAGGTAAAACGAACATGATGGAAGCCATTTATGTTTTAGCCTTCACGAAGTCTCATCGAACCCCAAGAGATAAAGAATTAATCAAATGGGATCGAGAGTATGGTAAAATAGAAGGTAGAGTCTTTAGACGAAATCAGAGCTTCCCTTTAGAAGTTGTTTTTTCAAACAAAGGAAAAAAAGCCAAATTTAACCACGTTGAACAAAAACGTTTAAGTGAATACATTGGTGCAATCAATGTTGTTATGTTTGCGCCAGAAGATTTAAATCTTGTAAAAGGAAGCCCACAGGAACGGCGGAAATTTATTGATATGGAAATCGGGCAAACTCAGCCCATTTATATTTATCATCTGGGACAATATCAGCGCATTTTAAAAGAACGAAATGCTCTTTTAAAAGATTTACAACGAAGCCAAGAACCAGATCCAACCATGCTCAGAGTTTATACTGATCAATTAGTTGAGCATGCAAGTATTTTGCTAGAAAGACGCTTTATTTTTTTACAAAAGCTTAGAAAATGGGCTCAACCGATCCATGAAGGAATTAGTCGCGGACATGAAACGTTAAACATCGATTATGATGCGAGTGTAAACGTATCAGAAGACATGGATTCGGAGAAAATAAGACTAGAATTACAAAACCATTTTGAAAGATTCGAATCAAAAGAAATTGAGCGAGGTACCACACTAGTTGGACCTCATCGAGATGATTTGCTTTTTTATGTAAACGGAAAGAATGTTCAAACATTTGGCTCACAAGGTCAACAACGAACAACAGCATTGTCGCTTAAACTAGCCGAAATAGAATTAATCTATGAAGAAGTTGGGGAATATCCGATTCTTTTATTAGATGATGTGTTAAGTGAGTTAGATGATTATAGACAGTCTCATCTGTTAAATACCATACAAGGAAAGGTACAAACATTTGTGACGACAACAAGCGTTGATGGTATAGATCATGAAACAATTAGTAAGGCAGAAATATTTACAGTCCATAATGGCCAATTAACGGAAGAAAGGTGAGGATGAAGATGTTTATACATATTGGTGATGAAAACGTTATTCGTTCTAAAGATGTGGTTTCGATTATAGATTATAGTTTATTTCATTCCTCATCGATTATCGAAGAGATGATTTTTAAGCAGCGTGAAAAAGGTAATGTATCAGATTCATCGTATGAAGAAGCAAAATCAATTGTCATAACAGTTAACCATATTTATTTCAGCTCATTATCTGTCTCGACGTTAAATCGAAGAGCGCAATTATCTTACAAACTGGATAAAGTAGATGATATTACGGATACGTATGAACTAGAAGAGTGAAGGTTTAAAGAGCTAGTAATTCAATAGAAAATGAAGGTGAGAACATGGCGATGGAAGAACATATAAATGAACAATCGGATTATGGTGCAAGTCAAATACAAGTATTAGAAGGCTTAGAGGCTGTTAGAAAACGCCCTGGTATGTATATTGGATCAACAAGTGAAAGAGGTTTACACCATCTAGTTTGGGAAATTGTAGACAATAGTATTGACGAAGCCTTAGCAGGTTATTGTGACCATATTCAAATTATTATTGAAAAAGATAATAGCATTACCGTGATAGACGATGGTCGTGGTATTCCAGTTGATATGCATAAAAAAGCTAATAAGCCAGCTCTAGAAGTTATTATGACTGTCCTGCACGCAGGTGGTAAATTCGATAGTGGGTCGTACAAAGTGTCTGGCGGTTTACATGGTGTTGGGGCATCAGTCGTAAACGCATTATCTGAAAGCTGTGAAGTTTATGTACATCGTGATGGCAAACTTTATTATCAAAGTTACACACGCGGTATTCCTGATGATGAAGTTAAAATGGTTGGTGAAACAGAAATCACAGGAACGAAGACTAACTTTAAGCCAGACACTGAAATTTTCACAGAAACACAAGAATTTGACTATGATCAGTTACTCAACCGTACAAGAGAATTAGCTTATTTAAACAAACAATTACGTATTTCCATTGAAGATAATCGCGTTGATCAAGAACCTGAACATTTTTACTATGAAGGCGGTATTGCGGAGTATGTTGAGCATTTAAACCGAACGCGTGAAACATTACATGACCCTATTTACGGTGAAAATGAGTCGGATGATGTAACGGTTGAATTTGCGATACAGTATAACGACGGTTTTGCCAGCAATATTTATTCGTTTACAAATAATATCCACACTGCTGAAGGTGGAACGCATGAATCAGGGTTTAAGACCGCGTTAACACGTGTCATTAATGATTATGCGCGTAAAAATAATCTATATAAAGAAAATGATCCAAATTTAATTGGTGATGATGTACGAGAAGGTCTTACAGCAATTATTTCAATCAAACACCCAGACCCACAATTCGAAGGTCAAACGAAGACGAAACTAGGAAATAGTGAAGTTCGTACAATTACGGATCAAATTTTCTCAGAGAAGTTCTCTACATTTTTAATTGAAAATCCTAAAGTAGCAAGACAAATCGTTGAGAAAGGTTTAATGGCATCTCGTGCTCGTATTGCAGCGAAAAAAGCACGTGAAGTAACGCGTCGTAAAGGGGCTTTAGAAGTCTCGAGTTTACCTGGTAAACTAGCCGATTGTGCTTCTAAGGATGCGTCGGTTGGTGAGATGTATATTGTAGAGGGGGACTCTGCAGGCGGTTCTGCTAAACAAGGCCGAGATCGTCACTTTCAAGCTATCTTGCCTTTACGCGGTAAAATTTTAAACGTTGAGAAAGCTCGTTTAGATAAAATTTTATCTAATAACGAAATCCGTGCCATGATTACAGCTTTAGGTACAGGGATTGGTGAAGAATTTGATATAACACAAGCTCGTTACCACAAGATTGTGATTATGACAGATGCTGATGTCGATGGTGCTCACATCCGAACGTTATTATTAACATTCTTCTATCGTTATATGCGTCCGTTAATTGAACACGGTTATGTGTATATTGCACAGCCACCTTTATATCAAATTAAGCAAAATAAAAACCTGAATTATGTTTATACAGACCAAGAACTTGATAAGTTGTTAGCTGAATTACCAAAAACACCAAAACCGAACATACAACGTTACAAAGGTTTAGGTGAGATGAATCCAGAACAGCTGTGGGAGACAACAATGAATCCTGAAGCTCGTACGTTACTTCAGGTTAATTTAGAAGATGCCATGGAAGCGGATGAGATCTTTGAAATACTCATGGGAGATCAAGTTGAACCAAGACGTGATTTCATAGAACAGAATGCCAAGTACGTACAGAACTTAGATATTTAGTGTTTGGTAGAGCGCAAGACACCTTTTATGGTGTTACTTGTGCTCGTTTGACCATTTAGGGAGGTAATGACGGTTGGAACAACGACCAAGAGTTGAAGAAATTAATATTAGTAATGAAATGCGAACATCCTTTTTAGATTATGCCATGAGTGTTATTGTGTCTCGTGCTTTACCAGATGTTCGTGATGGGTTAAAACCCGTACATAGACGTATTTTATATGCGATGCACGACTTAGGAATGCATGCAGATAAAGCTTATAAAAAGTCAGCACGTATCGTCGGTGAAGTTATCGGTAAATATCACCCACACGGTGACTCAGCTGTATATGACGCCATGGTGCGTATGGCACAGGACTTTAACTTCCGTAACATGTTGGTTGATGGTCACGGAAACTTTGGTTCTGTCGACGGAGACTCTGCAGCAGCCATGCGTTATACAGAAGCTCGTATGTCTAAGATTTCAATGGAATTATTACGAGATATTAATAAAAATACGATCGATTATAATGATAACTATGACGGGACAGAACGAGAGCCTGTTGTTTTACCGGCTAAATTCCCAAATCTTTTAGTCAACGGGGCATCCGGAATTGCGGTTGGAATGGCTACTAATATTCCACCTCACCAATTAGGTGAAGTAATTGATGCTGTTTTAGCCATTAGTGAAAACCCTGATCTTACGATTGAAGAAATTATGGAAAACTACCTGCACGGACCAGACTTTCCGACAGGTGGACAAATTTTAGGCAGAAGCGGTATTCGCCAAGCTTATGAAACGGGTAAGGGATCACTTACGATTCGTTCGAAAGCTGATATCGTTGAAGAATCAAATGGTAAATCCAAAATTGTCGTCACTGAAATTCCTTTTCAGGTTAATAAGGCTAGATTAGTTGAGAAAATTGCAGAGCTTGTCCGAGATAAAAAATTAGATGGCATCACAGACTTACGTGATGAATCAGACCGCGAAGGATTACGGGTCGTTATCGAACTTCGTAAAGATGCCAACGCGAACGTGGTTTTAAATAACCTGTATAAACAAACAGCTTTACAGACATCATTTGGGATTAATATGTTGGCGTTAGTGGATGGCCAACCAAAAGTTCTAAATATTAAACAAACACTGCATCACTATCTAGAACACCAAAAAGAAGTCATTATTCGCAGAACGAAATATGATTTAGAAAAAGCTGAAGCAAGAGCTCATATTTTAGAAGGTTTACAGATAGCACTTGATCATTTAGATGAAGTGATTGAGTTAATCAGAAAATCTCAAACGACTGATGAAGCTCGCGACGGTTTAATGACGCGTTTTGGTTTATCAGAAAAACAAGCTCAAGCGATCTTAGATATGCGCTTACAGCGTTTAACCGGTTTAGAACGTGAGAAAATTGAAAGCGAATATAAAGAAGTTAAAGAGTTAATTGCTGAACTTAAAGCTATTTTGGCCAATGATGATAAAGTGTTAGAAATCATTAGAGAAGAACTTCTTGAAATTAAAGAGAAGTATAATGATACACGTCGAACTGAAATAACCGTCGGTGGTATGGACTTTATTGAAGATGAGGACTTAATCCCTGAGGAAACGGTTATTATTAGCTTGACGCATAGAGGTTATATCAAACGTCTGCCAGCAACCACATATCGTGCTCAACGTCGTGGTGGTCGAGGCATTCAAGGTATGGGTACAAACGATGAAGATTTTGTTGAGCATTTATTATCTACCTCAACACATGATACTTTGTTATTCTTTACGAATAAAGGAAAAGTTTATCGTGCGAAAGGGTATGAAATCCCTGAATTTAGTCGTACAGCCAAAGGAATTCCTTTAGTTAATGTACTACAAATTGAAAAAGATGAATGGGTCAACGCCATGATCTCAGTCAATGAATTTGTAGCTGATTGGTATTTATTCTTTACGACGAAAAACGGTCTATCCAAACGTACAACACTTGATAACTTCGCGAATATTAGGCGAGGTGGCCTAAGAGCTATTAACCTACGTGAAGATGATGAGTTAATTTCCGTTCGATTAACGGATGGAAACAAAAATATCATGATTGGTACGAAGAATGGTCTATTAATTCGATTTAATGAAGATGATGTTCGTTCTATGGGTCGTACAGCTTCTGGTGTTAAAGGGATTACGCTAAAAGAAGATGATGAAGTCGTCTCAATGGAAATCCTAAACCCGGATGTAGATGTATTAACCGTGACATCCAAAGGGTTTGGTAAGCGAACGCCTGAAGAAGAGTATCGTTTACAAAACCGTGGTGGTAAAGGTATTTTAACGTGTAAGTTAAACGAAAAGAACGGCCATGTCGTAGCTGTAAAACCTGTCACAGGTGAAGAGGACCTCATGCTAATGACCGCAAGTGGTGTTTTAATTCGTATGTCTTCTGAATCCATTTCACGTACAGGTCGTAATACACAAGGTGTTAAATTAATTCGTTTAGCCGATGAGGAAGAAGTAGCGACAGTTGCAAGAGTTGAAAAGGAAGATGAAGAACTAGAACCTGAGGAAGACGAAAACGTAGAATTAGAAGATGCAACGGAAGAACAACCTCATGATGATGATGAATCATAATGACTGCTGATTCTTATACAATTAAAGCTCGTCTCATTAGACGGGCTTTATCTTTATCAATTATAGAACTTTAGAATTTTTGTTGGGTGAGAGGAGTTTTAAACATGAGGGTTCATCCAGAAAAACTAGTCCCCGGTTGTTTAGTCACGAAAGATGTGATGGGTCAAACGATATTTCCGTTAATTCCTAAGAATACAGTGATCGAGCCGATTCATATTAAAGTTTTAACCGATTTTCAAATCTCTTATGTAGAAGTCGCTTCTAGGTTAGTGAATGGCGAATTGTTTAAAGCTCAAGAGGTTTCCAAAGAGGAATCAGAAGAAGAGTCAACAGAGCGTCAAACAAGTACAAAACAGACGTTCCTTACGTTCTATGAACAATATGTTCATGTTGTAAAAGAAACAAAACAATTATTTTCAAACTGGTCACAACGTCCAGAATTGGATCTTTCCAAAATCAGACAATTAATCCATCCATTAATCGAAAAAGGAGAATCTTCCTCAAATGTCTTAATGGAGCTCCATCATTATACGGATAAAAATGATTATTTTTATCATCACATCGTAGCGATGTCAGTTCTATCTGCTTTTATCGCTAAGAAACTAAAGTATAATCAAAATGAACGAATGCAAATCGCTTTAGCCGCTTACCTTAGTGATATTGGAATGTTGAAAGAGGACTGGCATTTGTATAAAAAAGACGGTGCTTTAACAGCTACTGAATACGAACGCGTTAAAAAACACCCTATATTGTCTTATCGAATGATTGAACACGAACCATACTTAAGTAAGAATACAAAAATTGCCGTTTTACAACACCATGAGCGATTAGATGGTACAGGTTATCCACTTGGTGTAGAGCATGATCATTTACACCCATATGCTAGAATTATTGCTGTAAGCGACATGTTTCATGCTATGACATCTGAGCGTCACTACCGAAAGAAACAGTCACCATTTAAAGTTATTGAAGAATTGCTTAATAGGCAATTTGGTAAGTTAGATATGAAAATTGTTAAAACACTAGTGAATGCTGTCGTATTTTTTTCAGCAGGCACAAAAGTCCGTTTAACCAATAATGAAACAGGTGAGATTGTCTTTGTAGATCAAAAATATCCGACTAGACCAATGGTGAAAAAAGACGGAGATCAAGACATTATTAATTTAGTTAACCACCGGGAATTGTATATTGAAGAAGTTCTTTTTAATTAGGTTTACAAAAACCATTAGTTAAGTAAAAAGTACTTGGCTAATGGTTTTTTTAGATTACAAGTTTAAGTCTATTATTTACATATATTTTTAAAGAATATGTCTAAATTACCAATGAGATTACAAATAGAATCGTGTATAATAAAACTGTAAAGCTATCAAGAGATTATGGGGGAAGAACGAGATGAAGAGAACATTTAAAAAGATTAATCTATTAACAATAGCAACGTTGTTACTTTTAAGTACTTTATTTATAAATCCATATAAAACAGAAGCTGCGATTGAGACCGAAGCGGAATCTGCGATTATAGTAGATTTTGAAACAGGCGATGTTTTATTATCCAAAAATGCTGATCTAGCTCTACCACCAGCAAGTATGACGAAAATGATGACTGAATACTTAGTGTTAGAAGCGGTTCATAACGAAGATTTGTCTTGGGACTCAAAAGTTGAGATTAGTGAATATGCTTATGAAATCTCTGCAAACAATCTATCATCAGGTATAGGTTTGCGTTTAGATCATGAGTATACGGTTAAAGATTTATACGATGCTATGGTGATTAATTCTGATAACGCAACAACAATCGCTTTAGCAGAATTTATTGCAGGTAGTGAAGGCGAATTTGTTAACATGATGAATGAGAAAGCCGAAGAACTTGGCATGACAGATTATAAGTTCGTCAACTCATCAGGGCTGAATAACTCGTTCTTAGGTGAAAATAGACCTGAAGGGACAGACCCTGAAGGTGAAAACCTGATGTCAGCACGTGATACAGCTAAATTGGCTTATCATTTAATTCATGATTACCCTGAAGTTTTAGACGTTTCTAGTATTCCTCGTAAAGAATTTGAGAATCAATCCATTGAAAACTATAACTGGATGTTACCTGGCATGGGTGAAGGTGTCGCACATTTTACTTATGAAGGACTAGATGGGTTAAAAACGGGACATACAAACTTAGCAGGCTATACCTTCACAGGGACAGCAGAGCGTAATAGCCAACGTTTAATTACTGTCGTGATGAAAACCGAAAGCAAAGCTGAACGATTCAATGAAACAGCTAATCTATTAGACTATGGGTTTAATAACTTTGAGAAAGTTACGTTATTTGACGCGGGACATCAAATTGAAGATGAATCGACTATTCCTGTAAGTAAAGGTAAACAGGATTACGTTGAAATTGAATCTAGCGAAGCGATTACGAAAGTGATTAAAAACGGTGAACAAGAGAATTACACTGTCACATATGAAATAAACGAAGAATTAATAAATGATAACGGTTCGTTAGAAGCTCCAATTGAAGAAGGTACTGAAGTTGGAGAAATGGTATTAAATTATGATGGTAACGAAGATTATGGGCATTTAATTAATAGTGATGAAGCATCTGTTCCACTTGTTACTTCCCATGATGTAGAAAAATCAAATTGGTTTATGTTAATGTTACAAGCAATAGGTGATTTTTTCGTTGATTTATTTGCGAGTATTAAAGGAATATTTTCCTAAATAGAATATCAGGGGGTTCATTTCATGAGTCATGTAGGTACTGATCGTGTTAAAAGAGGTATGGCAGAAATGCAAAAAGGTGGCGTCATCATGGACGTCGTTAACGCAGAACAAGCAAAAATTGCAGAAGAAGCTGGGGCTGTTGCAGTAATGGCCTTAGAGCGTGTACCAGCTGACATTCGTGCAGCAGGCGGAGTCGCTCGTATGGCTGATCCAACGATTGTTGAAGAAGTGATGAATGCTGTGTCAATTCCAGTAATGGCCAAAGCTCGTATCGGCCATATTGTAGAAGCGCGTGTACTTGAATCAATGGGTGTTGATTATATTGATGAAAGTGAAGTACTAACACCTGCAGATGAGGTATTCCACATTAATAAACGTGAATATACAGTTCCGTTTGTCTGTGGTTGCCGCAATCTAGGTGAAGCTGTACGTCGTATTGGCGAAGGTTCATCGATGTTGCGTACTAAAGGTGAACCAGGAACAGGTAATATTGTGGAAGCTGTTCGTCATATGCGTGAAGTTCAAAAACAAATCAAAGAAGTAACAAATATGGCAGAAGATGAGTTAATGGTTTATGCAAAAGAAAACGGCGCTTCTTATGAAGTGTTATTAGATATTCGTGAAAACGGTCGTTTACCAGTCGTCAACTTTGCAGCTGGCGGTATTGCAACACCTGCAGATGCAGCACTAATGATGCAGTTAGGTGCAGACGGAGTATTCGTCGGTTCTGGAATTTTTAAATCAGATCAACCAGAAAAGTTTGCACGTTCCATTGTTGAAGCAACAACGCATTATGATGATTATGAATTAATTGCTAAGTTGTCTAAAGGTCTTGGTACAGCTATGCCTGGTATTGAAATGACAACATTAGAAGAACACGATCGTATGCAAGATCGTAGTGAGTAAAGGGGTATGTCCATGCTAACCATTGGCGTTTTAGGGTTACAAGGAGCCTTTAGAGAACACAAGCAATCCATTGAAGCATGTGGCCATGAGGCAAAAATTATCAAACGTAAAGAAGAACTAGAAGAGATTGATGGTTTAATTTTGCCTGGTGGTGAGAGCACTACTATGAGACGTTTAATTGACCGTTATGACTTTTTCGATGCGCTTCGTACTTTTGGTCAATCAGGAAAGCCGATTTTTGGTACATGTGCGGGTCTGATTCTTTTAGCGACTGAAATTGAAGGTAATTCATCTGCCCACTTACAACTAATGGATATGAAAGTTGAGCGTAATGCGTTCGGTCGTCAAAAGGAAAGCTTTGAGTCCAAACTAAAGGTCCAAGGGGTCGCAAATGATTTTGAAGCAGTTTTTATACGTGCACCTTATATTGCTGAAGTCAATGAAGATACAGAAGTTTTAGCTACTTACGATGGAAAAATTGTAGCTGCTCAACAAGGTCAATTTTTAGCTGCTGCTTTTCACCCTGAGTTGACAGATGACAATCGTTTAGTAGAATATTTTATTGAATTAGTTAAACAATATAAATTAAAACTTGCAGTAAATTAAAAAAACCTTTATATTAATATTAATCATTTAAATGCATTGACGGGAACTAGTAATAAATAAGTTTATGTCAGAGAGCTAGTGGTTGCTGTGAACTAGTATAAGTTATTTATGAATCCATCCCCGAGCAGATTAACTGAAATCATCAGTAGGTTAATCCGGTCAAGCACCGTTAACGCTTCCGAGTTGGAAGAATGATTTTCTTCAACAAGGGTGGTAACGCGGGTATATAACTCGTCCCTTATGAAATAAGGGGCGAGTTTTTTGTATATAAACGATTAAAGGAGGATCACAGATGTTAGATCTTAAGTATTTACGCCAGAATTTCGAAGACGTGAAAGGAAAATTACAGCATCGTGGAGAGGATTTAACTGATTTAGACCAGTTTCAGGATTGGGATCAAAAAAGAAGACAATATATTCAGGAGTCAGAAGAGCTAAAGGCTCGTCGTAATGAGGTATCAAAGGAGATTTCTCAACTTAAAAAAGAAAAGAAAGATGCTGATCACTTAATTAAAGAGATGCGCGAAGTTGGCGAACGCATTAAAGAAATTGATGAACAGTTAAAAACGGTTGAAGAAAAGTTAAATGAACTGATGCTATCAATTCCAAATATTCCTCATGAATCTACACCTATTGGAGAGTCAGAAGATGATAATGTTGAAGTTCGCACATGGGGAGAAGTTCCTTCATTTGATTTTGAAGAAAAGCCTCACTGGGATGTTGCAACAGATTTAGACTTAGTTGACTTTGAACGTGCTTCTAAAGTCACTGGTAGCCGTTTTGCTTTTTATAAAGGCATTGGTGCTCGACTAGAGCGCGCGCTAATTAACTTTATGATGGATTACCAAGTGGATGAGCATGGTTACCATGAAATGATGCCACCACAAATGGTCAATACCGAAAGCTTAAAAGGTACCGGTCAATTTCCAAAGTTTACTGAAGATGTATTTAAGCTTGAGGATTGGGGTTACTATTTAATTCCGACAGCTGAAGTGCCTGTAACGAATTATCATCGTGATGAGATATTAGCAGTAGAAGATTTACCTAAGAAATTTGCAGCATATAGTGCCAACTTCCGCTCAGAGGCAGGATCTGCGGGTCGTGACACAAGAGGCCTTATTCGTCAACATCAATTTAACAAAGTTGAACTAGTTCACATAGCTAAGCCAGAAGATTCTTATGAGACGTTAGAAGTATTAACAGGTCACGCTGAGAAAATTCTACAATTATTAGAACTTCCATATCGCGTAATGAGCATGTGTACTGGCGATTTAGGTTTTACAGCTGCTAAAAAATACGATATTGAGGTATGGATGCCTAGTAACAATACCTACCGAGAGATTTCCTCTTGTTCAAATTTCGAAGCTTTCCAAGCAAGACGTGCTGGAATTCGATTCCGCCGTGATGCTAAGGCTAAACCTGAATTTGTACACACGTTAAATGGTTCAGGTCTAGCAGTTGGACGTACTGTGGCTGCGATTTTAGAAAATTATCAACAAGAAGATGGCAGTGTTGTGATCCCAGAAGCGTTACGTCCTTATATGGGTAATCGTGAGAAAATTGAAGCTTAATATTGCAGGGTGTTCTCATTTAAATGAGAGCACCCTATCATTTGAACTGTTTTTATGGAATTTACAGAAAATAAAAAAATCGCAACAACTTGTTGCGTCCTGTCAGATCGTGTGGTATATTAATTTTTGTCAGCTCATACGGAGGAGTACCCAAGTCCGGCTGAAGGGAGCGGTCTTGAAAACCGCCAGGGGCTTCACGGCCCGCGGGGGTTCGAATCCCTCCTCCTCCGCCATTATTTAAAACATGACAATATAACAGGATTGGTTACATACGTAACCTTTTTTTATATCTTTTTTTAAGAGAAAAATAGAAAATATTTCGAAATTAATATATAATTTGTCGTAGAATGTATGATAAAAAAGATATTGCGAATATTAGGTGTTGTTAAAGGAATTACCTATATTTAGCTCTGTTGTTGTAATGTGATTCGCTACCGGCGGACGCTTTCCTGGGGGCGCGAGTTCAACTTCCCAAAGCTCACTGCCGTTTCGCTTTGCGTGATTTTCACTTCGCGCTATTCCACGACGAACTGGACGTTCTAGTGTCGGCGTTGGCCACAGGACGTGGCCGATTTTAGCCGACCTAGGAGTCGCCGCCTATCGCTCATCACATTACAACAACTCCCTTAATGATTCATATTTAACAACATCTATTTTAAAAAGATAAATTACTAACTAACCTGGGGTACGAGTGTTTATGAAGTTATTTAAAAGATGGCGTATTGTGGTTATGTCAGATGCACAACAGAATATAAAACAGTTTTCACTACATAAACTTGTGGGATTTGGTCTTGTAGCGATTTTTTTCGTATCTTTAGCCAGTGTTGCTGTAACGATTGGTATAATCCAGACTCTTTCTCATGATCAACAAGAGTTAACAGCTAGTTTAGAAAACGCTCAAGAAGAGATAGATGTAAAGGATCAGAAGCTTGCCCAATTTGAAGAAGATCGTCTGGCAATAGAAGGTCGATTAACTGAATTACGTTCCTTAGAGGAACAATTGAAAGAAATGATGTCTTCACTTAATCCTGACCGATTAGCTCATTTTGATGAAGGACCACAAGGTGGACAAAGCCTATTGAATGATGACATTAAGTTAGTATCTTATGAAGAAGAACAAGGGTTAGAAGATTACTCGTCTTTACGTGAACACGTTCCTGAGTTAGTAGATCGATATAAAATGGCAGTCGATGATTTATCTCATATGAAAGATGAGCTTAAACAAGTTCCTATTGCTTGGCCCGCTGATACTGAACGAATCACCTCAGAATTTGGTCATCGAGATGATCCTTTTGCAAGAACAAAAGCCTTTCATGGTGGATTAGACTTAGCAGGCCCATGGGGAACGGAGATTTATTCAACCGCTGAAGGAACCGTTGAATTAGCTGGACGAGATGGCTCTTATGGTTTATCAGTTGTTGTTAATCATGGTAATGGATATAAAACACAGTATGCTCATCTAAGTCAGGTAATGGTAGAAAAAGGAGATCAAGTTGAACAAGGTGATTTAATTGGTGGTATGGGCTCAACAGGTCGGAGCACTGGTGTCCATTTACATTACGAAATATATCACAATGGTGAACGCATTGATCCTTATCCTTATATGACATTTGTTCAACGCGTATTAAATGAATAAAGGTGGTTACGTTTTATGAGATCGAAACAAGAAAAGCAATTAAATAATGTGGATACAATTATCGGTAGCGGCACGACCATTAAAGGTGATTTAGAATCTGAAGCTAGTATTCGTGTTGACGGGACGGTTTCTGGTACAGTGGCTTGTCAAGGAGACGTTGAGATCGGACAAGAAGGGAAAATCGAAGCAGAGGTAAAAGGTCGTAATGTCATCGTTGCAGGTACGGTGAAAGGTAATGTGACATCTCAAGATATGTTAAAGGTTGAATCATCTGGTAAACTCCACGGAGATGCATCCATGAGTACCTTGGTCATCGATGAAGGCGGTCAATTTGATGGTCGCAGTTCAATGGGACAACAAGAATCCAATGAATCTAGTAATAAAAAGAACGACAATCAAAATAAGAAAAAAGACAAACAAAATAAAAAAGAACAAGCTTCATAATAATAAATCCGGTACGAGTAAACGTACCGGATTGTTTTATGCCTTGATTAAATTTCTGGATGTTTGAATGAAGTTACCAACTCTTTCTAAAATTGGCTCGATGGAATCCTCGTCGTTATATAAATCATAATCATTAATATTAATGCGCATAACAGGACAAGTATTAAAATTATTAATCCATTCTTCATAGCGGTCATACATCTCACGCCAGTATTCGATAGGTGTGTCTTGTTCCATTTGTCTTCCTCTACTTTTCAGACGAGTTAACACATCATCAAATGACCCTTCTAGATAAATGAGTAGATCTGGATGTGGAAAATACGGCGTCATCACCATGGCATCGAAAAGACTTTTATACGTGTTATAATCCGTTTCATTCATTGTTCCTTTTTCATAATGCATCTTGGCGAAAATGCCAGTATCTTCATAGATGGAACGGTCTTGAATAAACCCTCCACCGTATTCGAAAATGCGTTTTTGTTCCTTAAAACGTTCTGCTAAAAAGTACACCTGTAAATGAAAGCTCCAGCGTTCGAAATCTCTGTAAAACTTATCAAGGTAAGGGTTTCCGTCAACTTTTTCGAGTGATGTACGAAATCCAAGTTCATTAGATAAAGCGTGTGTCATCGATGATTTACCGACACCGACTGTACCCGCGATGGTAATGACGGCATCGCTAGGAATTCCATATTTATTATTGGCCTTCATGTCACAACTTCCCCTTTTTCTATATGCTTCTCGACAACCTCTAATATATAATCCAAATCTTCTTGATGTTTTATAAAATCAAGTTCATCACCATTTAAACGGATCACTGGGATATCTGGATTGTCTCTTTCAAAGTCGTCCATAAATTGATCATAGTCTCTGGATAATTGCTCTAAATATTCAGGCTGAATATTTTTCTCAACCTCACGACCACGCATGCGGATGCGATTTAATAGCGTATCAAGACTTGCGTGTAGATAAATCATCACGTTTGGCTTTGGTCGATCATCCGTTAAAATATGAAAAATCTTCTCATACTTATTAAACTGATCATCACTTAAAGTTCGTTTAGCAAAAATCATATTCTTATAAATATGATAATCCGAAACGACAGGTTTATTTTGCTTTAAATAATGCTTTTCAATGTCCTCAAGTTGTTTATATCGATTACAAAGGAAAAACATTTCTGTCTGAAAGCTCCACTCTTCTATGTTGTCGTAAAATTTACCTAAAAAAGGATTTTCTTCTACGATTTCTTTTAATAAATGAAAATAGAAGTGTTTAGCAATTTTATTTGAAAGAGAGGTTTTTCCGACGCCAATTGGCCCCTCCACTGCAATAAAAGGTACTTGATAATCCCCCATTCAAATTCCTCCCATAACTGTTCAATACTATTCTTCCATGATAACAAATTTCGACACTAAATTGGGTAATATTTTAGATTTTAAATTTGGAAAATATCTATCAATAACCTATACACAATTTTCTTATAGACATATTTTATACTAACGACGAAAAGAGAGGTGATAATAAATGTTTGATGATAACTACCATGATGACTTTGATTGCAAAAATAACAAATGTGTATGTAAAACGGTAAGAAAAATTGCAGAAGCTCAGGATGAAGTTGCAGGCCTAACAGATGACAATTGTGATGTCAGTTGTAAACAATCCGTAAGAGATCTTTTATCTCCAACTGCTAATGGAAATGGCAACGACACAGTACCGTTTATCTTATACTGTAAAGGAACTTGTCATCCGTTCTTTGGAAGCAGTATTTTACAAGGCACAACTGGTGGTGGAGGTGGCGGACGCTCAGTCCTACGTTGCTTCGAATCACCAATTTTCCGTGTCAGCAAAGTGAAGAAAAACTGCTGTGCTGAAATTGAATTACTGCTACCTGTTTCCCAAGGTGGTTCAACACCAGGTGGAGGTGGAGACACGGTTTGTGACTTCTTCCCAGGTAACTCAATTGCAACATTACAACGCACAGGTCTTTGTATAACAGTTGATTTATGTGATTTCTCAGGTATTGCATGTCTAGAGCCAACACGTCCTCGTCCAGTGTCTGAATTAAATGTATCAGACGATGCAAGAGGTATGAAAAACGACTAGTTAATTCGTTGTAAAGCTGGTATCATTTTTGATACCGGCTTTTATTTTTTTATGTTTGACAAAATACCTTACGGGGTATATGATGTATGTGTAACATTAAAAAAGACAAAATAAATATACGTTTTGTTGAAGGAGAAAGGAGGAGCCGTCATGGAATATGATGAAAAAGTTAAAAATAGAATTAAACGTTTAGAAGGTCAATTACGCGGTGTCCTTCGAATGATGGAAGAAGGCGAGGATTGTAAAGAAGTCATCACTCAGCTTTCTGCCAGTCGAACAGCTTTAGATCGCACAATTGGAGTTATTGTTAGTAATAACTTAATTGAATGCGTTCAAGATTCGAATGAAAATGGTGAAGAGACTGAAGAAAGAGTAAAAGAAGCGGTTAATTTACTAGTAAAAAGCCGTTAATCTTTTCAAAAAGATTAAAGTTGTTGACGAAGTTCATTTTATATTGTAATATACCCCATAGGGTATTAAAAATACTAACTTAAAAATTTTAGGAGGAATATTTCATGAATATTGATAAAACATTAGACGCAAAAGGTTTAGCATGCCCAATGCCAATTGTAAAAACTAAAAAGGCAATTGAGGACATTGACAGTGGTCAAGTTCTAGAAGTTGTTGCAACAGATGCTGGAGCTAAAAGCGACTTAACAGCATGGTGCAAATCTTCAGGTCATGAGTTAGTTGACACGAATGAAGATGACGGCGTATTCACTTTCTATATTAAAAAAGCATAATATATTTTTTTGTTTTAGAATATACCTATACGGGTATGGGTAATTGTAGTAGGGATCCTGGTTAATATAGGATCTCTACTAACCAACAAAAAGGGAGGAGCTTTAAAATGGCTGAAAAGAAAAAGACGAATATCATCCTATTCAGTGGTGATTACGATAAAACAATGGCAGCATACATCATTGCAAACGGTGCAGCTGCATATGATCATGACGTAACTATATTCCACACATTCTGGGGGTTAAACGCGTTACGTAAAAATGAAAAATTACAACCGAAGAAATCTTTCATGGAGAAAATGTTCGGTAAAATGATGCCTCGTGGGGCAGACAACATGCCATTATCTAAAATGCAGTTCTTAGGTATGGGGCCAAAAATGATTAAAGGTGTTATGAAAAAGCATAATGCGATGCCTTTACCAGATTTAATTGATATGGCAAAAGAGCAAGATATCACATTACTTGCTTGTACAATGACAATGGATCTTTTAGGTCTTAAGAAAGAAGAACTACTTGATGATATTGAATATGGTGGCGTTGCAGCATATATTGCAGAAGGTGAAGACGGAGCAATCAACTTGTTTATCTAATGAATGGGGGTATAGATGATGAAATCCATTGACGCAAAAACTGTAGCTGAAAAATTAGAGAATGGCAAAGAGCTAAACATTATTGATGTTCGCGAAACGGATGAAGTAGCAGAAGGAAAAATTCCTGGTGCGAAAAACATTCCACTTGGTTTAATTGAATTTCGCGAAAATGAATTAGATCAAGGAAAAGAATATATCATGGTTTGTCGTTCAGGTGGCCGTAGTGGAAAAGCGACACAATATCTCGAAGGTCGCGGTTTTGATGTCACCAACATGACGGGCGGCATGCTTGATTGGGTAGGCCCTGTTGAAAAATAATAAAACGGAGGGATTCTAATGACTGATATTAAAGCAGATCACGTCTTAGATGCAAAAGGCTTGGCGTGTCCAATGCCGATTGTGAAAACACGTAAAGAAATTGAAAATATTGAAGGCGGAAAAGTGTTATTAGTTGAAGCGACTGACCAAGGTTCTAAAGCAGACTTAAAAGCTTGGGCAGAGCGTAGTGGTCATCAGTATTTAGGTACTGTTGAAGAAGATGACGTTTTAAGACACTATGTTCGTAAGGCATCTGAAGGTGAAACTGAAGAAGATGTATCATTTGATCAAAAAGTTAACAATGATGAATTAAAGCAAAAGCTTGATTCAGATCAAGTGACAGTTTTAGACGTACGTGAATCAGCAGAGTACGCTTTTGGTCACATTCCAAATGCAATTTCAATTCCATTCGGTGAATTAGAGGATCGTGTATCTGAACTTAATCAAGATGACGAAATTTACGTTGTTTGCCGTACAGGTAATCGTAGTGATATGGCTGCAAAATTATTAAGCGAAAAAGGATTCGAAAACGTTTATAACGTTGTCCCTGGTATGAGCGAATGGGATGGAGACGTTAATAGTCAGTAAACATGCCGATAAAGAGGACTTGGTCCGATTTCCAAGTTCTTTTATTACCATAAAAATAATACCACAGGGGGTATAGAAAGATGTCAGTTAAAACAATGAATGTTCAGGAAATTGCAAAGCGAGTAGTAAATAATGAAGATTTATTCGTATTAGACGTTCGTAACGAAGATGCTTTCCAAGATTGGAAAGTTGAAGGTGAAAACTTTAATTATTTAAACGTTCCGTACTTCGATTTAATTGAAGGCATTGAACCAATTCAAGATCAAGTTCCTACAGATCGTGATGTAGCGGTAGTTTGTGCAAAAGGTGGATCTTCAGAATTTGTTGCGGAACAATTAGTTGAAGCTGGTTTTGACAATGTTTATTCAGTAGAAGGCGGTATGAAGGCTTGGAGTGAACACCTAGAGCCAGTTAAAGTAGCAGACTTAAAAGACGGCGGTGAGCTTTATCAGTTCGTACGCCTAGGTAAAGGTTGCCTATCTTATATGGTCATCTCTGATGGTGAAGCAGCAACTATTGACGCTGTTCGTATGGCAGATGTCTTCATTAACTTTGCTGAAGAAAAAGGTGCAAAAATCACACATGCATTTGATACGCACTTACACGCAGACCACATCTCAGGTGGCCGTGAAATTGCTGAGAAAACAGGTGCAACTTATTGGTTACCTCCAAAAGATGCAACTGAATTACAATTTGACTACAAACCATTAGAAGACGGTGAAGATGTACACATTGGTTCTTCTAAAATCAGTGTTCAAGCACTATATTCACCAGGTCACACAATCGGTTCAACATCATTCATCGTAGACGACCAATATCTAATGTCAGGTGACATCTTATTCGTTGATTCAATCGGACGTCCTGACTTAGCAGGCCTTGCGGACGATTGGGTTGGTGACTTACGCGAAACATTATACAAACGTTATAAAGAATTATCAGATGAATTGATCGTTCTACCAGCACACTATATGACAAATGATGAATTAAACGAAGACGGTTCAGTTGGCAAAAAACTAGGTGAACTTTATCAAGATAACCACGGACTAAATGTTGAGGATGAACAAGAATTTCGTCGTATGGTTACGGAAAACTTACCACCACAACCAAACGCTTATCAAGAAATCCGTGAAACAAATATGGGTAAAATTTCACCAGAAACTGAAAAGAAACGTGAAATGGAAATTGGCCCTAACCGTTGTGCAGTTAAGTAATAATTAATTTTTAAATCACCATAATAAGAAGGAGCAATTATTGCTCCTTCTTATTATGGTGATAGGCATCAAGAGGGGTGAAAAGATGTTAAAAGATTATTTTCCAGCAGTTGATTGGTTAAAAAATTATAATCGTATGGACTTTAAAGGAGATATGATTGCCGGAATAATTGTAGCAATTATGTTAATCCCTCAAGGCATGGCCTATGCTATGTTAGCAGGTTTACCACCAGTAATTGGACTTTATGCTTCAACGATTCCGTTAATTATATATGCATTTTTAGGATCTTCAAGACAGTTAGCTGTGGGACCCGTGGCTATGGTATCATTACTGGTTTTTTCAGGGGTATCACAGTTAGCTGAGCCTGGATCTGATCAATTTGTTTCCTATGCATTACTATTAGCTTTAATGGTAGGTGTCCTACAACTTGCGTTAGGTTTATTTAAGTTAGGGTTTTTAGTCAACTTTTTATCGCACGCTGTAATTAGTGGTTTTACATCAGCAGCGGCGATTATTATTGGTTTATCTCAGTTAAAAAATTTACTAGGTACCAATATTGAAAAAGGAAACGTTTTTGAAATTTTATACAATGCTTTCTTAAGTATTCCAAATATTAATTACTATACACTAACAATTGGTATAGCAAGTATTATTACATTAATTATCTTTAAAAAATATGTCCCAAAGATTCCAGGACCTTTAGTAGTTGTTGTAGCAAGTAGTTTAGTCGTTTATTTATTTGATTTACAAGATCGAGGTGTTGGGATCGTTGGTGAAGTACCATCTGGTATCCCGACTGTATCGTTACCTGCATTTGATTGGAATTCAATTTCAGAATTATTACCTGTTGCTTTAACTATTACATTTGTTGGCTTCATGGAATCTGTAGCCGTTGCAAAAGCTATAGCAGCTAAAGAAGGCTACAAAATTAATTCCAACCAAGAGCTAAATGGTTTAGGTGCAGCTAATATTGTCGGTTCTTTCTTCTCGGCTTATCCGGTAACCGGTGGATTTTCAAGGTCAGCCGTTAATTACCAAGCGGGTGCGAGAACAGGCTTTGCAGCAGTCATCACAGCTGTCCTAATTATTATTACTTTACTATTCTTTACAGACTGGTTCTACTATTTACCACAATCCGTATTAGCGGCGATTATTATGGTTGCGGTGTATGGCTTAATTGATTATAAAGAAGCCGTTCATTTGTTTAAGGTAAAGAAAATTGATGGTTGGACATTACTCGTAACATTTATTGCAACACTAGCCACTTCTATTGAAACAGGAATTGTTGTCGGTATTGCCTTCTCACTATTAGTATTTATATGGCGAAGTGCTTATCCTCATGTAGCTGAACTAGGCTATTTAGAAGATAAAGGTATTTACCGAAATGTCGATCGTTTCCCTAATGCAAAAACTTATGGTGATACGATTATCTTCCGAGTGGATGCGTCCTTATATTTCGCAAATATCGCGTTCTTAGAAGATCAACTTGGAAAATTAATCGATAAGCATAATGATATAAAACGAATCGCCCTAGATTTTTCAAGTGTCAACGATATGGACGCTGTCGCAGTAGATGAACTGGATCGTATTATCCAAGAATATGATGATTACGGTGTTACCATTGTTATAGCAAATATGAAAGGGCCAGTTCGTGATTTAACTGATAAATCTGGCTGGAGAGCAAAATATGGTGACCGTATTAAATATGATTCAATTAAAGAAATTGTGGAAACAGAGAAATAGAGACGTCATGTCTCTATTTCTATTTCTTTAAGGAGGAAGGTGCAACTGTATGGCTAAGACGACCATTGATTCTAAATATATTCAACAACACTTAGCTAATGAACGAACGTATTTAGCATGGATTAGAACCGCCTTAGCAATGATTGGTATTGGCTTTCTGATTGTAAACATACACTTCTCAACCAATTCCACGTCTATGATATCGGATCAAATTGCTGAACTAATCGGTATATTTTCTGTCATATTAGGGTTAATTATTATTGTATTTGCGACGATTAGTTATTTAATTAAGAAAAAACAGATTAATGAACAAACATTTCAACCTTCAAACCGAGTGGTATGGATGGTTTCGATCTTTACGTTTTTTATTATTGTATTGTTTTTCTTATACTTTTTAGTCTACTAATCCAAATACCTTCTAACCGCACATAATTCTTGTTCGTATTTAGTTTTATCTATCTTAATAATTTCTAAAGATTTTCCTGTATGAGGGGAATGCAGCATTCTCCCCTCTCCTACATATAATCCAACGTGGTGTACGTTGCCTTTTTTATTTTGAAAAAACAATAAATCCCCTTGAGAGATATGTTTAAGTGATATACGCTTACCTTGTTTAATTTGATCTGATGCATCCCGTGGTATTATGACTCCGGCAGCTTTATGTATACTGTAAGTAAAGCCAGAGCAATCATAACCATAGGAACTCATCCCGCCCCAAAAATAAGGCAGTCCTATAAATTGCATCCCCAAGTCAATTATATCTAAATTTTCGCGGTTAATTGTTACATCATCTTTAGATAAGTAACCTATCGCATTTGGAAGTTTAACTTCTACTAGATTGATTGAATCTTTAATAAACGGAAGGGTAGTGGCAAAGCTCAGTTTCATAAGCGGCTGTTTGTCTTTGTTATACAACGTCGCTTGTGGTTTTATAACCACCACTTGTTGCTTTGTTCTCCACTCATTTTTTTCAACTTGTGTGATTTGTTGAATGGGAATCCATCCTGGATAACCTCTTGGGTCTTTTCGGGTAGGTTGATTAACCGCTATTAT
The DNA here is from genome assembly GCF_003843875.1 of Aquisalibacillus elongatus. GTDB lineage: Bacteria > Bacillota > Bacilli > Bacillales > Alkalibacillaceae > Aquisalibacillus > Aquisalibacillus elongatus. The sequence continues at coordinate 139,933 of NZ_RKRF01000011.1, forward strand.
GTGTGCCCATTCCTTTTCAAAATTATCGATGATGACCTCTTCACCTAATAAAGCCTGTGATTGTGTTAATTGCTTATCACTTAATTCAAGTCTTAAGTTGTGGTTTAAAATTTTATACCATAATTCGATGTGCAGGGGATTAGTTAAACCAGGGTAGTCAATGTCTCTAGGTGACTGAGGTGAGGTCCAAATCGTTGCGACTGGCACATCGACCACCCACATAAACTCAGACAAATTGACTCCCCCTTTTAATATTATTAATGCCTAAACCGACGTCATTTGAAAAAATGATTTTGTCTTGCTGATACTGAATTCCGCCCTCTATTAAATCGTACTTAAGCATAAGAGGTGCATCAAAATCATAGCGCGTAACATTTGGTTGACTAGAGGCTAAATGGGCAGCTGCTGTAATGCCGAGTTTGGTTTCAATCATACTGCCAATCATACACTCCACATTAAAAGCTTCTGCCAAATGAATAATTTTAAGAGCTTCATGAATGCCACCAGTTTTCATTAATTTCAAGTTAATTAAATCCGCTGCTCGTTGTTCTAAGACTAGTCTAGCATCGTACAATGAGAAAACACTTTCATCTGCCATGATGGGTGTGTGGGTATGTTGAGTTACTTGCTGAAGTCCTTTAAGATCGTTTGCCATAACGGGTTGTTCGACTAACTCTATATTAAGCCCTAACCTTTCCATTTCATTTATAGCGTAAATCGCATCTTTTACATTCCAGCCCTGATTTGCATCTAGTCGTAAGATGATATGTTCTCCAACTGACTCCCGAATGGCTTTAAGACGTTCGATATCCTGTTGGATTTGGCCTTGCCCTACTTTAATTTTAAGCGATTGAAATCCATCTTGAACTAGTTGTTGGGCATCGTGTGCCATATCATTAGGGGGCTTAATACTAACGGTAAAATCGGTTCGAATCGATTTTTTCTTTCCTCCGAGAAATTCTATTAATGGAAGGTTAGCTAGTTGGCTCACACAATCATAGATCGCCATATCAACTGCGGCTTTGGCGCTCGTATTGTTGACTAGACTTTTGTTTAACCTTGTAAAAAGTTGTTCGTATTCTGTAATAGACTGGCCAATGATTTGAGGTTTTAAGATATGAAGGATACTAGATTCAATACTTTCGATTGTCTCCCCTGTAATGACTGGTGTAGGAACAGCTTCTCCGTAGCCAACTGTTCCATCTTCAAGTGTCATATGGACGATGATCGTCTCTAGATTCATAACGGTCCGTAATGCTGTTTTAAATGGTTTTTTTAACGGAACGGTATGTTTGTAACTCTCTAGGGATTTTATGTTCATACTTGGCCCTCCTTAACGCCAGGTTGCACTATTAGTGATTTGGTGTGAGTTGATAGAATAGCTTTAGTGCCAAGCGGAATTGATATATGAGGCTGACAATGGCCGATTTTAAAACCTTTTAAAACAGGAATTCCTATCTCTTGAAAATAATCTTGAAAAACTTCAGTTAAAGACCACGAAGGACGTTGGTCTTTAGGTGTACAGTTGTGAAAATCACCAATCACAATTCCATTAGCTACTTGTAATTTTTCGGCATGTTTTAACTGTGATAGGTAGGAATCAATCCGGTATGGTGGTTCATCCACATCTTCGATTAGGAGAAGTTTATTTTGGGTATTAATTTCATATGGTGTGCCAAGCGAGCTTACGATTAGCGATAGATTACCGCCAACGAGTTCGCCGGTTGCTTCGCCTTCATGAATCACAGTAAGTGGACTAATCGATTCATCATAAGTCACATTGGTAGGTAGAAAAAGTTGTTTAAAAAACAGCTCTGATTGAGGGTTGAAGTTAGATTTTCCAATGTCTGAAGCGGGCATAGGGCCGTGGAAGGTGATAAGGCCAGTTTGTTGCCTGATAGCTGTATGGAGGTAGGTAATATCGCTATATCCCCAAAATATTTTCGGGTTTTGGGATATAAGATTGTAATCAAGATTTGAAACTAGACGACTGGTGCCATAACCGCCACAGGCACAAAATATTGCTTTTATGTCAGGGTCTTCAAACATCATATGCAGATCACTTATCCGCACTTCATCAGAGCCTGCCAAATACCCATCGACACATTTGAGGTTTGGTGCTAATTTAACTTTTAAGTTCAATTTTTTGAAAAAAGTTAGTGATGAATTTAAATGGGAAAGATTAGGAGGACTTGCAGGAGCTACGATTCCGATTTGATCACCTGGTTGAAGTGCTTGGGGTAACATATTATCCGCTCCCTTAATCATAATTACACAGTATGTTCATATAGTTGTAGAAAGATGACTCTATCTTTTTATATTCCTGCCTTATGGGATTTATGAGTTTTATGTAAGCAGTTTGGAAAATTCTATTATGGCAAAATACTTTTAAAAAAGCGCTTTCTCATTTACAATATACAGTAACAGAATTTTCAAACTTTAATTACTTTTTGAGTGAAAGAGTGATACTAAGCTTGGACTTAAGCCGAGTTTAGAGATATATCAAAGTTTTAAAAAGCCTTGTAATCAAGGTGAAAATAAATAGTTGAGGTGATCATATGACAGAGGTAAAAGAACTACAGGCATCAAGCGGAAAACACAACTTGGACAACTACGAACAGACTTATCAAAACTTCAACTGGGAAGAAGCCAAAAAAGCTTTCTCTTGGTACGAAACAGGAAAAGTCAACATGGCATACGAAGTCGTTGACCGTCATGCTGAGAACCCGAATAAAAAAGATCAGGTAGCACTACATTATGCATCGCCAGATCGTGAAGAAAAATTAACTTTTGAAGAACTAAGTAAACAAAGTAACCAGTTTGCTAACGTATTGAAAAATCAAGGTATTGAGAAAGGTGACCGCGTATTTTTATTCATGCCGAGATCGCCTGAGTTCTATGCTAGCTTTTTAGGAATTCTAAAAGTCGGCGCGATTGCAGGTCCATTATTTGAAGCTTTTATGGAGCAAGCGGTTCATGACCGTTTAGAAGATAGTGAAGCGGTTATGTTAATTACAACGCCTGATTTGCTTCACCGAGTACCGGAAGATCAATTACCTGACTTAAAGAAAGTCGTGTTAGTCGGTGACTCTAGCGATATTCAAGATGGGTATATTGATTATTTCAAAGAGATGGATTCAGCAAGTGAAGACTTTGACATCGAGTGGGTTGATTTAGAAGATGGCATGGTCATTCACTATACATCAGGTTCGACGGGGAAGCCTAAAGGGGTTTACCACGTGCATAATGCAATGATCCAACATTATCAAACAGGCAAATGGGTCTTGGATCTAAAAGAAGAAGATGTTTACTGGTGTACAGCGGATCCAGGCTGGGTAACAGGAACGAGTTATGGTGTTTTTGCGCCATGGTTAGCTGGTGTCACAAACGTTGTTGTCGGTGGACGTTTTACGCCAGATGCTTGGTATGGAGCTTTAGATAAGTACAATGTATCGGTATGGTATTCTGCGCCAACAGCCTTCCGTAAATTAATGAGTGCAGGTGCAGAAATTCCGAAAAAACATGATTTATCCTCTCTTCGCCATGTTTTAAGTGTTGGTGAACCGTTAAACCCTGAGGTTGTTTACTGGGGCTTAGATGCGTTCGATCTTCGCATTCATGATACATGGTGGATGACAGAGACGGGTGCGCAATTAATTTGTAACTATCCAACTATGGACATTCGTCCTGGTTCAATGGGTAAACCGATCCCAGGTATTGAAGCATCCATTGTAGACGATCAAGGTAATGAACTACCGCCAAATCGTATGGGGAACCTTGCGATTAAAAAAGGTTGGCCATCGATGATGCGCGCAATTTGGAAACGCCCTGAGAAGTTTGAAAGCTACTTCTTAAATGGTTGGTATGTTTCAGGAGATAGTGCCTACCGTGATGAAGATGGCTACTTCTGGTTCCAAGGGCGTTTAGATGATGTCATTAACACTTCAGGCGAACGTGTTGGACCGTTTGAAGTTGAAAGTAAATTAATCGAGCACGAAGCGGTATCTGAGGCTGGTGTTATTGGTAAGCCTGACCCAGAACGTGGCGAAATCATTAAAGCTTTCATCTCCTTAAATGAAGGATATGAAGAATCGGATGAATTGCTAGAGGAAATTCGTCAGTTTGTTAAGACAGGATTAGCCGCTCACGCCGCACCTCGTGAAATTTCAGTCACGAAAGCTATTCCAAAAACGCGTAGTGGTAAGATTATGCGTCGCTTGCTTAAAGCACGCGAATTAGGCCTTCCAGAAGGCGATACGTCAACATTAGAAGAATAATAGAAAATCCCAACGACTTTAAAGTCGTTGGGATTTTTATGCTCAAGTATATTAATTTTAGAATATAGCAAACAAAACCAATTTATAGTAAAATAAGTAAAACTTTCATTTTGAGTGAGGGGGATTATGTGGCATCAGTCAGGCAGAAATTTATCGTATATATCATAAGTTTAATTCTACTAATGGCTATTATTTATTCCGTTACGTATAACGTCAAACAAAATCATTTAGCCACTCAATACAACGAAGATTTTCTAGAAATCAAACAAGCAAGTGATGAATACATAAAGAAGGTAGAAAGAGGTTTGATTAAAGAGGATGCAGAGATCGATGTAACCATCAATTATTATAAATCTCTTGTTGATCAAAATACGTTTGAGAGTTCACTTCATACCCTTAATCAAGAAAATAAATATACAGTGCTATTAAGAGAAAAGAAACGTCTAGAGGATTTAGGGCTAACTTCCATTGAATCAAAGTTAGATGAATTAAATCGTAGTGCGACAAATTTAAATATCGTCTATTTAAAAAGCCAAAAACTAGAAGATCATATTAATGATTACCTTGAAAATGGTGTTTATTTAGATGAAGCCAAGTTGGTTTTTGAAGAACTTGAAGTCCAAAATGATCAATTAGTTCAGGAATTAGATGATTTCGAAGTTGATGAAGAATTGGCTGAAACTAAAAAAGAGTTCAAATATGGTCTGTTAAAGAGAGGGTATTTCCTTGCCGATGAGAAAGAAGCCGTTTTAAGTGAAAAAAGGTATGTTGAGACGAATCAGACTATATCAGAACTGGAAACGGAAATTGAAGAATTTAAGCAATTGGCTGAGGATACTGCCTCATCAACTGAACATGATATTTACTTAGAAATCATTGAATCAAAAGAAGCTGATTTGAAACATTATATTGATTATTCTAATGAATACTATGATAAAATGATGGATAATTATGACCAAGCATATGAGCGTTATTTGAATTATCAAGAGTCGTTCAATGTTTATCCAACTGGAACCGAAGAACAAGAAAAAGGTCTATAATTTAGAACACCCTTTAAATTAAGGGTGTTTTAGTATGTTAAACAACAAGAAAGAAAGCAGTGATCATATGTTATCAATTTTACAATGGTTTATATTTTTATTAGCGAATGCCGTTGCAATTCCAATCGTCATTGGTTCTATTTTTCATATGGATGTTATGGAAATTACACTTCTTATGCAGCGAACGTTCTTTATAATTGGTATAGCCTGTTTCTTGCAAGGCTGGTTAGGTCATAAGCTACCTATAGTTGACGGACCAGCTGGGCTTTGGGTGAGCACGTTTGCGGTGTTTGCGGCTAGTATAGGAACTGCAGGGTCTGCTGGAGTTGAAGCTTTGAGACTTCTTGAGATGGCTATGATCTTAACTGGTGTTTTATTAATGATATTTGGGGTATTTAAAGTAGCAGGTAAAGTTATATCATATTTTACACCGTTAGTGACGGGCGTTTTTCTTACATTACTCACATTTCAGCTAAGTGGAACTTTTCTTCAAGGAATGTTTGGGTTATCTGAAGATGTTAAGGTTGCCCAAATGGATGGGTTCCTCGTTGCTTTGTTAACGTTTACTTCCGTCTTGTGGTTTTCTAATTTTTTCAGTGGCTGGGTTAAAAGCTACGCTGTTTTATTAGGAATCGGTATAGGGTGGCTATTATACGCACTATTCATTGATATACCTGAAAATGTGACGACCAGTCAGTGGATCTCGATGCCTGAATGGTTTGCTTGGGGAACGCCAAAATTTGACTGGAGTGTTGTACCTGTAGCTGTGTTAACAGCATTGATTTTATTATCGAACGTTGTGGCATCACTTTCAGCAGCAACCGAAGTGATTGATGGTCATTCGCGCTTTTCAATTTCTCAAATGAATCGTGGCACCTTTATGCTTGGGATGAACCATGGTATTTCAGGTGTATTCTCAGGCGTTGCCGTTGTACCATTAGCATCCTCTGCCGGATTTATTCAGTTAACAGGTGAGAAAAGGAAAAGTCCGTTTATGTGGGCTTCATTATTACTTGTAATCGTAGCCTTTTTCCCGCCTATTATTGCGTTCTTGGCTGGAATACCATCGCCAATTGCGAATGCTGCGCTTCTTGCAACATTTGTTCAACTGATGGGATTAGGATTACGTAACTTATTTGCTGATGGTTTAGATCATCGCAGGTTATCTATCATCACAATTTCATTACTATTAGGGTCAGGCTTAATGTTTATTCCTTCAGAAGCATTTTCACAGCTTCCAGGAACGTTAAGACAAGTGATTAGTAATGGTTTATTAGTGGGTACCGTATTGGCTGTGTTATTAGAACAATTATGGAAAAATCAAGATAGAAATTCAGGAACCGCACATAATAAGGAATAAGTTTGTAAAGAGGGTGATGGGTTTGGATCAGAAGATATACGATTTTATCGGAATTGGGATTGGGCCATATAACTTAAGTTTGGCGGCTTTAACAGAAGACATGAAAGACATCGATCGGATCTTCTTTGATCAGACGCCGAAAATGGAGTGGCATCCAGGGATGTTGATTGAAGGTGCTGACCTTCAAGTGCCATTCATGGCAGACTTAGTGACGTTTGCTGATCCAACGAGTCATTATAGTTATTTAAACTACTTAAAACATTTTGATCGACTATATAAATTTTTCTTTTTTCAAAAACTTGAAATCCCACGAAATGAATACAATGATTATCTTCAGTGGGCAACGGATCAAATCAGTGGACTCTATTTCGGAAAAGAAGTTGTTGATGTGGTGGAGCATGACGAACCGGAACCTTATTACGAATTAGTGATATTAGACACCGATACGCATAAAACAGAATCTTATTATGCAAAACATGTCGTCATGGCGACGGGGAGTGAGCCATTAATCTTAGATAGTATGCAAGGGTTTCCGAATGAAGATATCCTTCATACGAGTCGTTATTTGTATGAAAAAGAAGCTCTTAAAAAATCTGATCACATCACTATTGTTGGCTCGGGTCAGAGTGCTGCTGAGATTTTCTATGATTTATTAGAAGAACGTGAAGACCAAGAATTTCATTTGACGTGGTTAACTAGGTCCGAAGGGATTTTTCAATTAGAAGCGGCCAAGGTTGGGCAAGAGTTTTTTGCGCCTGATTATGTGAATTACTTTCACAATCTGCCATTAGAAAAGCGCAAAGAAGCTTTAGAAACTTTGGATCCACTTCGAAATGGAATTGATTACAGTACATTAAATGGGATTTATGATATGCTGTATCATTATTCTGTGGGTGGAGAAGACCCACGTGTGACGATTCAGCCATTAACAGAGGTTCGACAGATCGAAAAAGCTGACGAAGGCTATACTCTTAAGTGCCATCAATGGCAAAAAGAAGAGAACTTTGATTATCAAACAGAAAAGGTCATTTTAGCAACAGGCTATAAACCGAATATTCCTGACTGGTTTTTATCGCGTTTTAAAGATGAGATTGAGTGGGAAGACGAAAAGTTATTTAAAGTAAAACGAAACTATGAATTGACGTTTAAAGAACCAAAGGAAAATAAGTTTTATGTCGTAACGAACCTCGAGCATTCTCATGGAACGGCAGCGACTAATTTAGGTTTAGCTGTACAGCGAAATATGGAGATTATAAATGACTTAATAGGCGAGGAACGCTTTAATACCAATCGCAAACAGATCTTTCAACAATTTTCTATGAAATCATAGTGTGTTTAAAGATTTGTGCAAAGGGAATGTTTAATTATGTAAGACGATTCATTAAAGGAGGCGTTCTTCATGAGTAAAAAAATCGCATGCTTATTAACAGATATGTTTGAAGATAGTGAGTACACAGAACCTGCCAACGCTTACCGAGAAGCAGGGCATCAAGTCATTACGATTGAAAAGGAAAAAGGAAAAGTTGTTACTGGAAAACAAGGTGAAGCGGATGTCGAGATTGATGCAAGTATAGATGAAGTTCAGCCAGAAGAATTTGATGCATTATTTATTCCAGGTGGATTTTCACCTGATATATTACGTGCGGATGAACGCTTTGTTTGGTTTGCCAAACACTTCATGGAAGAAGATAAACCGGTTTTTGCGATTTGCCATGGACCACAGTTGTTAATTACAGCCAAAACATTAGATGGCAGAATGGCGACAGGGTTTAAATCCATACAGGTTGATATGGAAAACGCCGGTGTAAATTATAAAGATCAAGAAGTGGTCTCATGTCACGACCAATTAATTACAAGTCGAACACCAGATGATCTACCAGCCTTTAATAAAGAAACACTACGAGTGTTAGAAAAATAATAATCGTTAAGGCTCAAACCAATGTGTTTGGGCCTTTTATTTTCATGAATTAATCTACATGGTAATATAATAACTATTATCACATAAAAGGATGATGAGAATGATTGTTTCGAATCATCACGAACGATTTCAACTTTTCACACAGTATAATCACTCTAAATTAAGCGGTCAATTTGTCCCTTATTGGAACGATTCTGAATTGCATAAAGATACCTGTTATCCCTCTATAAAATTAGCGATTGAGGAGCATGACCGGGCTTGGATTCCTTTAGATCAAGAACCCCTTTGGAATGATGAAAAGGGGATGCCACACTCATTTATGGATTACCCAATGAAGCCTAAGATAGAAGCTTATGCTCGGGGAATAAATGAAGTTGAGGACATGTCAGCCTATGCAGGCTACTTAAACAGCCTACATTTCCTGTCTTTCTTTAACCAAAATTCGACAGATCCAGATATTTCTCGTTTCATTTCCCGGGAAATTGACAGGCAATATAAATTGGAAGAACATCTTTTGAATAAGCAGGATATCGATTATCATTACAAACTTCTGCAGTTTTGTGATGACTTATCATTATACATTTGTCTCAATAAACCGGGTGTTCCAAAAGAAGATGAACACTTTATGTTTAAGGATGGATTTAGGCAAGATTTTAATCACCTTGGTCAAAAAATACAGGCACACTGGAAAAATGAACATGAAATCTTAGTAGAACCGTTTCCGTTTAACGAGTCTTTTCAAGTGACGGTTCCGTACCGTGAGCTTACGAAGGAAGAGGTTGAGGATCAAGGTTTAATTAAATCATATAACCAAGCGGAATGGAAAGAGCGAAAGGTGTTCATTAATCGTGTTTAATAGGAGTGTCCCAAAGTCATTCAACATGACGATGGGACACTTTTTTAACTTATTTTACGGATGTTGAACTGGTCGTTTAACATATACCAATTTTGAGGGAATGCGAGACCTAATTTCCAGTAACTTATGCCACGCAGCCCGTACTCACGGATTAGATCAAATTTGGCCTTAATTGACCGTGCATCTTCAAACCATACTTCATGCTGATTACCGTTTTCATCCCAGTAGTTATAAAACGGTGCTTGGGCTTCTTCGTCAAATTCAATCGATTGATTGTTTTCCCTTGCTCGCTGAATAGCCTGATTTGGACTTAGAGCTTCTGCCGGGTCACCACCTTCTTCAAATGGAAGTGTCCAGTCGTAGCCATAAAGGTTTTGCCCTAATAAAATTTTATTTGCTGGCATTTCAGTTAATGCGTATTCGACGACACCACGCACGGGCTCAATTGGGGATACCGCCATTGGTGGCCCGTAACTATAACCCCATTCATATGTCATCAACACAACAAAATCAACAATTTCACCATGGGCTTGATAATCATGTGCTTCGTACCACTGACCTGTCTGCTCAGCACTTGTTTTAGGAGCAAGCGCAGTAGATAACATTAAATTTTCAGCACTTAAACGTTCCTTTGCTTTTCGTAGAAACTGATTATAGTTTTCACGTGTGTCAGACGGTAAAAATTCAAAGTCAAAATGAACATCTTGGTAACCGATTTCGTTAGCTTCTTGAATAATTTCATCAAGTAATCTGTTTTGAACGTTTTCATCCGTCATAATTAATCGGCCAAGTTCTTCACTGAACTCTCCATCTTCAATATTTGTCACGACAAGCATCAAAGCGGTATTGTTTTCTGCCGCAATGGACGCAAAATCATCTAAAGGCGGTCGTACGATTGAACCGTCACGATTGATCTCATAGCTGAACGGGGCAAGGTACGTTAAATAAGGTGACCTGGCTCTTGCTGACTGTTGAAGTTGTTGACTAACGGTATCTCCGATTGGTTCAATATAAGCGTTACTGGTGATATCCGTTTTTGACGGCTGTGGTATTTGAAGCACCTGACCTATTTGTAGTGGTGTGTTAATGTTGAGGTTATTGAATTGTGCAAGTTCTTGATACGTAACTCCAAAACGATTGGCGATCTGGTATAAACTATCTCCGCTTTGAACGGTATATGTGTTGGTTGGAATTACTAGAGTTTGCCCGATGACGAGATCTTCTGGACGATCTAAGCCATTAATTTGAACGAGTTCGTCAATAGTTGTTTGATATTGATTGGCAATAGAGTAAACGGAATCGCCTTGTTGTACGGTGTGGATAATCAATGATGTGCACTCCTTTCTAAAATCTCCTATATACACCATATGTAAGGTGTATTAGGCTTATGCCTCCATAATTATGGTATGATACAGGTGATAAGAGGTGACTGTTATGCATGAGGAGTTTATGAACGAAGCTATTTTAGAAGCTAAAAAAGCTGAAGAAATGAATGAAGTGCCAATAGGGGCTGTGATTGTTTTAAATGGGGAAATCATAGCTAGAGGGTTTAATCAACGTGAGACCTCGCAAAAGAGTGATTCCCATGCGGAAATGTTAGCCATTCAAGAGGCTAATCAAGTTGTAGGAAGCTGGCGATTAGAAGATTGTACGCTGTATGTCACGCTTGAACCATGTCCGATGTGTGCTGGTGCTATCGTCCAATCACGAATACCAGAAGTTGTATATGGCGCAAGTGACCCCAAGGCAGGTTGTGCAGGAACATTATTGAATTTGTTAGATGAATCACGATTTAATCACCAGGCATCTGTTATTAGAGGTGTATTAGAAGATCAATGTGCCAAATTGTTGAAAGACTTCTTCAAACGGTTAAGGCAAAAGTAAAGCTCCCACCAACATTGGTGGGAGCTTTTATTATGAGGTTCTATTGGTCCTTATTATTAGGATTTTGTTCTTGAATGATACCTTTACGAATTTTCTTTTCTTCTCGTAAATCTTCTAAAGCGGCATAGATTCTAGCACGTTCCTGAGGCAAAGACCCATCGCGTACTTCTTTACGCAGCGACCAAATGAGGCAGTAAATCATGATGAACATTATGATCATGAATGGGAAGCCTCCAATAATGGATGCAGTTTGTAGAGCCGCTAAACCGCCAGCCATTAATAGAACAGCTGCGAATCCACCTTCAATAAGACCCCAGATGATGCGTAATCCAAGTGGTGGGTTCTCATTACCTCTTGACGTAAACATTCCGATTACATAAGTACCGGAGTCAGAAGATGTAATGAAGAAGATGGTTAATGAAATCATCGCAATCACAATTAGTACCTCAGAGAATGGGAACATTTCTAGCATAGCGAAGAACCCTTTCGCTTCGTCAATTGTTCCATCCTGATTCAACATTGCATTATAGATACCACCATCACCAAGGAATTGGTTAAATAGACCAGCACCACCGAAGATACTGAACCAAACCATACTTACAGCGGTCGGAACTAATAAAACACCAACTGTAAAGCTACGAATTGTACGTCCTCTAGATACACGCGCGATAAATGAACCAACGAATGGAGCCCATGCAATCCACCAAGCCCAATAGAAGATGGTCCATCCATCATACCAGTCTTCAGCATGTTCACCAGCAGCATCCATACCTAGAGACATGTTAAAGAAGTTTTGAATGTAAGACCCTGTTGAATGTGTGAATAATTCTAGGATGAATAAAGTTGGGCCTAAAACTAACACAAACAACATTAATAACCCGGCAACACCTAAGTTACCTTGACTTAACCATTTAATCCCTTTATCTATACCTGAAGTTGTCGAAATAATAGCTAAGCCAGTTATAACAACGATAATTATTAACCAAAGACCTGTATTATTTGGTATACCGAATAATATTTCAAACCCTCCACCGATTTGCATAACGCCTAAACCTAGTGAAGTCGAAATACCAAAAAGTGTTGAAATAACACCAATAATATTAACCGTGTTACCCCAAAAACCGAATAAATTATCTCGACCAAGTAAAGGTTCTAAAGTTGAGCTTAATAACATCGGTAAGTTTTTACGATATGAGAAATAGGCTAATGCTGCAGCTACGACTGCATAAATGGCCCACGGGTGTAATCCCCAATGGAAAAAGGAATATTGCATTGCGGTGTGAACGGCTCCAGCTGTTTCAGCGTCTCCAACTGGAGGAGTCATAAAGTGAGATACTGGCTCTGAAACACCCCAGAATAATAGTCCGATTCCCATACCAGCACTGAATAACATCGCAAACCAAGCAGGAGTTGAGTAAGCTGGGTTTTCATCATCATCACCTAGCTTGATTTCGCCGAGTGGACTAATCATTAAGTAAATGGCAACAATTAAGAAGGCTGTTGCACCTAAGATGAATGACCACCCCAAGTTTGCTACAATCCAATCGTATGTTATATTAACGTACTTACTAAATGTAGAGTTCCAAATGGTACCAAAAATAAGAAATATACCTGCTATAATTAAAGATCCAACGAACGCAGGGGTTTTGACAGCTTTACCAAAAGTCTGAATCCCCTTTCTTTGATCCTTCATAACACTCTCCCTTTCGTATATTGTTTTTATTCGGACAATTTGTGATTAACTAAATTGAACATCATAAGCCAGCTCTCCAAAAAACAAGCCATAAGCCAATGTAACGAATATTGATGATGATTTCAAGTTAAAGTTTGACATACATAAGTCACTTACCCTATTAAGGGTTAAATAAACATTTAAATAAGTTACAGAATATGGAATGATTCAATTATTGCATTTTAGAAAAAAACCTCGTATACTTGTAATTGCTGTGCTAGGTGGGGAGGTAGCGGTGCCCTGTAACCCACAATCCGCTATAGTGGGGCTGAAATCCTATCTGAGGTGAAGTGATTTTAAGGACTGCCGTAAGTAAGCAGTGTTGACGTTTGGGTCCTATGCAACGGGAACCCGTGAACCCTGTCAGGTCCGGAAGGAAGCAGCAGTAAGCGGTCATTCCGGTGTGTCGTAGGGCAACCTAGACCGAGCTGTGAACTTACGTACCGCTTATGAATCACTTCATCGAGGGTAGGTGCGCAGTTTACATATTTCCCCAACCCCTAATTACTTCTCTCTCATTCAATCCAAGTCATGATCTTACATAATTAGTTTTGAAATCCCACTTCTGAATCGGTTATAATAGAGAAGAAAACCAAAAGGAGAAGTGTGTCCATGGCCTATCAAGCATTGTACCGAGTATGGCGTCCGCAAAAGTTTGAGGATGTCGTTGGACAAGTACATATTACACGAACTTTGCAAAATGCAATGGAACAACAAAAAGTCGCCCATGCTTATTTATTCTCAGGGCCTCGCGGGACGGGGAAAACAAGTGCGGCTAAAATTTTTGCTAAAGCGATTAACTGTAAACATGCTCCTGTAAAAGAGCCATGTGGTGAATGTGATGCTTGTCTTGGCATTCAGGATGGGTCTATTTCAGATATTATCGAAATTGACGCGGCGTCTAACAATGGTGTAGATGACATCCGAGAGATTCGTGATAAAGTGAAGTATGCACCGAGTGCTGTGGATTATAAGGTTTATATTATAGATGAGGTTCATATGTTGTCCCAAGGTGCTTTTAACGCCCTTCTTAAAACGTTAGAAGAACCTCCGAGGCATGTTATTTTTATATTAGCAACAACGGAGCCTCATAAAATCCCATTAACGATTATCTCACGTTGTCAGCGGTTTGATTTTAAACGTATTACGCACCAAATTATCGTCGATCGGATTAAACATATTTTAGATGAGGAAAACATTGAGTATGACGAACATGCATTAATTCACGTGTCTTTAACAGCTGAAGGCGGTATGCGTGATGCGCTAAGCTTATTAGATCAGACGATTGCGTATAGTGATGATGCCAAAATTGAAATGGAAGATGTATTAGCTGTTACAGGTTCGATTCCTCAGGAAAGATTATTAAAGATGGTTGAAGCACTGAGAAATGGCGAAGTTAAAGAAGCACTGAACGATCTAGAAGAAAGCATGTTAGAGGGTAAAGACCCAAATCGATTTGTGTTTGATTTCATCCATTTCTTACGTGATTTATATATGTATTCCAGTTCAGAAAACATGGAAGATACTCTTGTTCGGGCGATTCCGGATGAGCATTTTAAGGAAGTGGCACAAAATCTAACAAGTCATTGGCTTGAAAAAGCCATTGATATCTTAAATGAAACGCAACAAGATATGAAATGGACCAATAGTCCGAAGGTGTTATTAGAAATAGCTTTACTTAATATACAAGAGATTCAAGACCAACAAGACCATACAGAAGGTCAGGCTTCTGTGTCTCATGAATTGGTTCAGCAAATAGCTCAACTTGAAAAAGAGTTGAATCAGTTAAAACAACAAGGTGTTCCGACTCAAAATCAAGACGATCAACCGAAACGAAAAGCACCTCAATCACGAAGTAATCGTTATAAAATACCTTATGAGAAAGTGCGCTACACCCTAGCTGAGGCTACGAAAGATGATATTAAGAATGTTAAGGCGAACTGGCCAAATTTCTTAGAAGGTTTAAAGAAAACAAGTCCACCTGCTCGTGCAAAGTTAGTAGATAGCACGCCTAGAGCAGCTTCGCCAAAATCATTAATTTTATCATTTAAATATGAAATTCATTGTTCCCTAGTTTTAGAAAACCAGGAGATGATCGAAACAGCTTTAGCTGAATATATTGGTACTAAATTAACGATCATTCCAATCCCTGATAGTGAGTGGCAATCCATTCGGGAAGATTTCTTAAATCAACAAGAGTCGTCTGATGAAGGTTCTCAAGAACAAGAAGAAGAAGCTAAACAGGAAGAAGAACCATTAGTATCTGAGGCGAGAAAATTAGTTGGCGATGAATTGTTAGAAATTAAAGAGTAATTATTTTGACTAATAAGAGGAGGATGCACAATGAAAGGCATGGGTAACATGAATAATATGATGAAAGAAATGCAAAAGATGCAAAAGAAAATGATGAAGGCTCAAGAAGAGCTTCATGAAATGACGTTTGAAGCAACAGCCGGCGGTGGCATGGTGAAAGTAGTTGCTAATGGAAAGAAAGAAATTACAGACGTTGAAATTAATGAAGAAGTCGTCGACCCAGATGATGTTGATATGCTACAAGATTTAATCCTTGCAGCGACAAATGATGTACTTGGTCAAGTAGACCAAACGACGAATGATAAAATGGGTAAATTCACGCAAGGGATGAATATACCAGGTTTCTAGGAGGCTTGCATCATGTACTATCCAGAACCGATCTCCAAACTGGTAGACAGTTTTACAAAATTGCCAGGAATAGGGCCAAAAACGGCAGTGCGCCTGGCTTTTTTTGTGCTGAATATGAAAGAAGATGACGTGCTAGATTTTGCGAAGAACTTAGCAAACGCTAAGCGTGAGCTAACGCACTGTAGTGTTTGTGGTCACATAACCGATAAAGACCCTTGTCGTATATGCGAAGATCAGGAACGAGACGGCACGGTCATTTGTGTGGTTCAAGACCCTAAGGACGTTATTGCGATGGAGAAAATGAAAGACTATCAAGGGAAGTATCATGTCCTTCATGGTGCCATTTCACCGATGGACGGCATTGGTCCTGAAGATATTAATGTGCCATCGCTAATCGAACGATTAAAAGATGAAGAAGTAGAAGAACTAATCCTAGCAACGAACCCAAATGTCGAAGGTGAGGCAACAGCGATGTATATATCGCGTTTAGTTAAACCATCCGGTATAAAAATCTCGCGCATTGCCCACGGTCTTCCTGTTGGCGGTGATTTAGAGTATGCGGATGAAGTGACATTATCTAAGGCATTAGAGGGTCGACGTGATTTATAGAAAATCTCTTTTTTCTTAGTTCTACTTTAACTATTAAATGCATAGGGTAAAGTAGGACAAGCGAAAGGAGATTCTAGTATGGATCCATTAGTCGTCATTTTAGCTTTTGTGGCTGTGTTAGTATTGTTACTATTCTTTGGCCCACCGTTAAAGATTATGAAGTTAACATCTGTAGGAGTCATTAAACTTGTTATTGGGGCATTATTTATCTTTTTTGCTAATGTTTTTGGTTCGATGTTTGGATTACACATTCCGATTAACTTAATTACATCTGCAATTGCAGGATTTCTTGGTTTATTTGGGGTAGGGGCCCTAGTGCTCATACATTTCCTCATCATTCCTTAAAAAGTTACGACGCCAAGCTAAGACAGCTTGGCTTTATTTATGTTCGTAAAACCTTATATTCACAATGAAAATTTCATAGATTTATAGTATAAAACTAGATTAATTAGTCCATCCTAGTTGATGGAGGTGGGATGAGTGCAATCTAAATCTATGAAACAGTGTAAAATTTGTGAGGAATGGAAAGAAGAAGGCATTTATTTATTAATTTCATTTATTTGTACAAGTTGTGAGAAAGAAATGTTAGAGACGGAACCAGGAGATGAGCACTACCAATATTATGTGGAACGTTTAAAGCGAAGCTATATCTCAAATCTATTAACTCATTAGAGCGTCAAGTGCGCTCTTTTTTTGTGTGATAAAATGAAATCAATACATAGTTTAAGGAGAATATAGATGGATCAACGAAAAGCGCCATTGTTTGAAGCCTTAAGAAAACATGTTCAACAAAATCCTATTTCATTTCATGTACCTGGGCATAAAAATGGTTCGGTCTTTTCAGAATCAAGTTTTTCAAACCTATTATCTTATGATTTAACCGAATTACCTCATTTAGATGACCTCCATCAACCAGAGGGGGTTATTTTGCAGGCAGAGCAACTCGCATCTGAGTTGTATCAAACACAATATACTTTTTTCTTAGTGAATGGGTCGACAGTTGGTAATTTGGCTATGGTGATGAGTGTGTGTCAGCCAGGTGATGAGATTATTGTTCAACGCAATAGCCATAAATCGGTGTTTAATGCTTTAGAGCTAGCTGGAGCAAAACCGATTTTTGTATCGCCAAACTATGATGAGCGAACAGAGCGGTTTTCCTATCTTGATTCAGACGTTGTGGCTAACGTCATCGAAAATCATCCTCATGCAAAGGCGGTTTTTTTATCATATCCTGATTATTTTGGAACAACGTATGAAATAGAACCAATTATTTCAAAAGCGCATCAAGTTGGAATGGCTGTTTTAGTGGACGAAGCGCACGGAGCTCACTTTCCATTATCGGATCAATTTCCTCAATCGGCATTAGAATTAGGGGCTGACCTGGTCGTTCATTCAGCGCATAAGACGCTCCCTGCGATGACAATGGGGTCCTTTTTACATATGAATAACGAGCATGTTTCATATGAAACAGTTAAACATTTCCTGCAAATGTTGCAATCAAGTAGTCCATCGTATCCAATCATGGCATCCTTAGATTTAGCTAGACAATATGTTAGTGAACTGTCAGGAGATGATTTTAAGACGGTTGTTAAACATATCGAGTCCATCAGGGAGGCATTAAATAACCTTCCTAGTGTTAAAGTGATGCCAATTTTAAAAGGTGTTGATGACCCATTAAAAATCACCTTGAGTTCTACTCCAAATCATATAAAACAAGTAGAGAAAGCTTTACATGATCATAGGGTTTTTCCAGAGATGGTCGAACAGCATCAATTACTTTTGATGGTGGGGCTTAGGTTGAAAAAGCCAAATTTGGATTGGATTCTTTCATTAAAAGATTCACTTTTACTAATCGAAACCATAGATAAACATGATACAATGACAAGTGTTAAAATCTTAAGTAAGCAATCATTAGAATATAGTTATCAAGACTTAAAGCGTTTTAAAACTTCGTGGGCAACATGGGAAGAAGCGGTTGGAAAACTAGCAGCCCAATCGATAACCCCTTACCCACCTGGTATTCCAGTATTAATAAAAGGTGAACGTATTGAGGAAGATCACCTTAAGGCTATTGAACAAGCTCAAAAATATCATGCATCAATTCAATATAATGGTAGAAATTTAAAAGAAGGAATTGAAATTTATATCGAGTGAGGAGTTATCGCATTGAGTGGACGATTTATTACGTTTGAAGGTGTGGAGGGAGCAGGTAAGACGACTGTTCTAAACTATATTTACGAAGAACTTCATCGGCAGGGTTATGATGTCATACATACTCGTGAACCCGGAGGCATTGAAATTTCTGAGAAAATTCGCGAGGTTATATTAAATCCTGAACATACGGCAATGGATGGTCGAACAGAAGCTTTGCTTTATGCTGCAGCGAGGAGACAGCATTTAGTGGAGCGGGTAATCCCGGCCTTAAATGAAGGGAAAATTGTTTTGTGTGACCGTTTTATTGACAGTAGTTTGGCTTACCAAGGGTATGCGCGCGGTTTGGGCATTGATGAAGTTTATCAAGTTAATGAATTTGCGATTGAAAATTGCATGCCAGATGTAACAGTATTATTTGAATTAGATCCAGAAGTCGGCTTAAGACGGATTGATGACCATAAAGGTCGCGAGCAAAATCGATTGGATTTAGAGAACATCAATTTTCATAGAAAAGTAGCAGATGCTTATCAAATGCTTAAAAACAGGTTTCCAGATCGCATCCGAACAATCAGTGCTGAGAAGCCACAAGAAGATGTTCAACAGGAGTGCTTAGATTTAGTTCAATCATATTTATCGTAATTTCCTGATTAAAATACTGCTAAATCTTCTGACAACTTGTTATAATAGTATTAAAGAACGTTTGAAGGAGGAAAAGGATGAAACTAATCCTTGCAGTCGTACAAGATAAAGATGTCACACGTTTACAGGATGCTTTAACTGAACATGATTTTAAGACTACGAAATTAGCATCCAGTGGAGGTTTTCTAAAGGAAGGAAATACAACGTTGATGATTGGTGTTGACGATGAAGAGGTAGACCCTTGCTTAGAAATCATCCAGGATAATTGTAGTAAACGTGAACAAATGGTAGCTCCAATCTCACCAATGGGTGGTAATGCGGATTCTTATATTCCGAAGCCAGTTAAAGTTGAAGTTGGCGGTGCGACAGTCTTTGTTTTACCAGTCGAAGCTTTTCATCATTTCTAAGATCTAACTAAAGCGAGGTGCACGGCAGATGAAAATTAGTCAAGATTTAAAAACTCAAGTTGACCCAACCAAAACAAACGCACAATCGAATAACGGGAAAGCTAATTCTTTTCAACATGCCGTGAGCCAAGAAAAGCATAAGATGCAGGAAGCCCAGCTAAATAAGTTATTAAATAACTTACAGCTTCAAGGCGAAAAAGTAGCGCGTGTCCGGTCGTTTAAGGATTTGGCACGCTATAAGAAAATGGTTCAACAGTTTGTGGACGAGGCTGTTCAATATGGACTTGACCTTGAGCAGTCTCGAAGTTGGAATTTAAATGGTGATCATAGAAAGCATATGCTTGTCAAACAAGTAGATGAGAAATTAATTCAACTGACGGACGATGTCTTAGATGAACAAAAGTCTTCTATTGATGTTCTAGGTGTAATCGGAGAAATCAAAGGTTTATTACTTAATTTAAAGGCTTAATATAGATAGGGTGAACGAAGATGACCTCGTGGACGGAGTTAAAACAATCCCAACCAGTCGCTGTAAAAATGTTAAACAATAGTATTACAAGACAACGAATCGCACACGCCTATTTATTTCATGGGCCACCTGGGACTGGCAAGCAAGAGGCCAGTCTTTTGTTTGCGAAACGTTATTTTTGTGAAGAGCTCCATGACACTTCGGCAGAGTCATGCAATGCGTGTCCTACGTGTAAACGAATTGAGTCTGGGAATCATCCAGACCTTCATTGGATTGAACCGGAGGGGCAATCGATTAAAAAAGAACAAATTGAGTATTTGCAGAAAGAGTTCACGTATACAGGTCTTGAATCGAACAAAAAAGTTTATGTCGTTCGTGAAGCGGAAAAGATGACCATTAATGCAGCAAATCGACTTCTTAAGTTTTTAGAAGAGCCGAGCCGTGAGACGGTGGCTATTTTAATAACGGAACATATTAGTCAAATGTTGGATACGATTGTATCAAGGTGTCAACGGATTCAGTTTCATACTTTATCGAACCAGAAATTATACGAGCAGCTGCTGAATCAAGGATTACCTGAATCGACTGCTAATATGTTTGCATCGATGAAATTAGACGTCCAACAATCTCTCGAATTAAACGAAGATGATTGGTTTGCCGAAGCACGAAAAATAGTGATACAATTAATGGATAAGGTCATGAATCCAAGTGAAGATGGATATCTTTATTTACATCAGATGTACTTAAAACATTTTCAGGGGCGAGAACAGCTAGATTTCGGGTTAGATTTGTTACTAATCTGGTTTCAAGATTTGGTGTCGCTCCATCTTGATAAAAATGAGTCCATTGTCTTAACGGATCAAATGGACCGATTGGAACAATTCCATTATGTCGTATCGTTGTCGGAAGCCAAGACACTTATTTATGAAATTTTAAACACAAAACGAAAACTAGCACAAAACGTACATCCGACATTGGCAATGGAATACTTAATACTTCAGTTACAAAGGTGAGGTGAACGTTTTGGTAGAAATTATTGGTGTCCGCTTTAAACAAGCGGGTAAAATATATTACTTTGATCCAGGAGATACTAAGATGACAACTGAAGACTATGTCATTGTGGAAACAGTCCGTGGCATTGAGTTCGGCAAAGTTGTCATTGCCAATAAGCAGGTGGATGAAGAAGATGTCGTTCTTCCGCTTAAGAAAGTTATTCGTCTAGCAGATGAAAAAGATAAGCTTACGGTAACGGAAAATAAAGAGAAAACAGAAGAAGCTTATCGTGTTTGCGTGGAGAAGATTAAAGAACATGATCTTGATATGAATTTAGTTGAAGCTGAATTCACGTTTGATCGAAATAAAATCATTTTCTATTTCACGGCAGATGGTCGAGTCGATTTCCGTGATTTAGTAAAAGATTTAGCTGCGATATTTAAAACACGTATAGAGCTTAGACAAATTGGAGTTCGAGACGAAGCGAAAATGTTAGGCGGTATTGGTCCTTGTGGTCGTATGTTATGCTGCTCGACTTTCCTAGGCGATTTTGAACCTGTTTCAATTAAAATGGCAAAGGATCAAAATTTATCCTTAAACCCAGCGAAGATCTCAGGTCTTTGTGGTCGCTTAATGTATTGCCTTAAATATGAGAATGATATGTATGAAGATGCAAAACGTGAACTACCAGACATCGGTGATACTGTGACGACTTCTAGTGGCAAAGGTAAAGTGGTAGGACTTAATATGTTAGAGAAATTAGTTCAAATTGAATTAGAAGAGCCTGAACGTGTTGTGGAATACACATTAGATGAGCTTATTGATGAAGGAGCCATTTCCGTGCCAGCCACAGAATAACGAGGTGGATGACGTGAATAAAAAAGAAATGTTAGAACGCTTTTCATATTTAGAAAAACGTTTTCAAGATCTCCAAGAAGATTTTGGGACGTTGAAAAAAGATTTAGTCCAACTAGTTGAGGAAAATCATCAGTTAGCACATGAAAATCATCATTTACGTCAGCGGCTAGACAATTTAACTCCAGAAGAAAAGAAGCAAGAGATTAAAACGAATGATGATCAAAAAGGAGATGGCCAATCCTCAGTTGGAGAAGGTTATGATAACCTGGCACGTATATATGAAGAAGGCTTTCATATTTGCCATGTTTATTTTGGTACGCCGAGAGAAGAAGAAGATTGCATCTTTTGTTTAAAGTTTTTTGGATAAGAAAGAAAGGGGAAACGCACCGGGTTAACGGTGTGTTTCATTTTTGTCTAAATTTAGTTTGAAAGGGAAAAAGATAATGGTTCAGTTAAAAGATGATGAGCGTATTGATTATTTATTAGCGGATCATAAAAGGAGAATTATTCAAAGTCAGTCTGTGTTTTCCTTCTCGATCGATGCGGTATTACTGGCACATTTTACATATTTACCGATTAATCGTGGAAAAATCTTAGACTTATGCACCGGTAATGGCGTTATTCCTTTATTTTTATCGAAACAATCAAGAGTCCCGATGACCGGGGTTGAATTGCAAGAACGACTCTATGATATGGCTGTTCGCAATGTGAAGCTCAACCAATTAGAAGACCAAATTACAATGCTAAATGAAGATTTAATCGGACTTGCAAAGAAAATGGGGTATCACCGCTTTGATTTAGTAACGTGTAATCCGCCATATTTTAAAACGATTGATTTAGACAAGCGAAATAATAATGAACACTTGGCTATCGCTAGGCACGAAATTTACTGTACGTTAGATGATGTTTTAAAGTCTTGTAGTGAGCTAGTGAAGTCAGGTGGCAAAGTATCCATCGTTCATCGACCAAACCGATTAGCGGAGATTTTTGAAGCGGCTAGAAAGTATAAGCTTGAACCGAAGCGGATGCAACTTGTCCATCCGAAAGAAGGACGTGAGGCGAATATTGTCTTAATCGAGTTTATCCGTGACGGAAGCCCAGAGATGAAAGTGTTGCCGCCGATTTATATACATGATGAGGATGGTAACTATACAGAGAAAGTCGCCAAGATCTTATATGGCGAAGAAGGGAGTCGTTTGCATGGTCCAAATTCAAAAAAGTTTCGACTCTGATGAGCCTAAGTTATATATCGTACCTACACCTATTGGCAACTTAGATGATATGACGTTTAGAGCCGTTAAGACGTTAGAATTGGTCGACCTAGTCGCGTGTGAGGATACTCGGCAAACGAAAAAGTTACTTCAGCATTTTCACATCGAAAAGCCGTTAGTAAGCTATCATGAACATAACAAGTACCAACGAGAAGAATCGTTGATTGAAAACTTAAAAGAAGGAAAATCCGTCGCATTAGTCAGCGATGCGGGCATGCCAATTGTATCAGACCCTGGTTACGAGCTCGTTAGACGGACAAGAGAAGAAGGAATCGATGTTACCGTACTACCAGGGGCGAATGCAGCTTTAACCGCTTTAGTCGGTTCAGGCCTTCCATCTGAAACGTTTACGTTTTATGGGTTTTTACCTCGGAAGAAAAAAGACATGATTGCAGAATTAGAGAAACTAGGTCACGTTGATCACACATTAATTTTTTATGAATCGCCACACCGGATTAAACAAACCTTAGAAAATTTACATCAAGTATATTCGAAAGAGCGAATGGTAACGCTAGCTAGAGAGTTGACGAAGAAGTTTGAGGAATATATATACGGAACATTAGATGAAGTTTATGCGTACATGCAATCGAATGAAGCGGAATTGCGAGGGGAGTTCTGCATCATTGTAGAAGGTATGAAAGAGTTTGAGAATGAAGAAAGTGCTTGGTGGCATGATTTAACGTTACATGAGCATGTCCAGCATTACTTAGATCAAGGTCAGTCAACGAAAGATGCCATTAAAATGGTTGCAAAAGAACGTGGGGAGTCTAAGAATGATCTATATCAACGTTTTCACCAAAAATAAAAAGGTTACAGCCTAAAGCTGTAACCTGGTTTAATCATTTATAAGTTGAATTTCTTTTGTATTTCTTCAACTAATTGTTGTGCGCCTTCCTTACTTAAAACAATATTGCCTTCACCTACAGGTTCGTTATTATCAGAAATTTCACCTGTAATGTCGCATGCCATGTAAGGCTTGTACTTTTTGAGGACAATTTTGTCGTCATCAACATAGATTTCTAGGGAATCTTTGACGTTAATATCTAGTGTACGACGTAATTCAATCGGAATAACGACTCTCCCCAGTTCGTCTACCTTTCTTACAATGCCAGTAGATTTCATCTTTTTCTCTCCTCTCGATCATAGTTTCGCTATCTTTTCGATGATAGATTACCATTGTTTAATTTGGAAGTCAATCAAAAAAATTCCATTACTGTCAAGTATCTATATCTGTTTTTAAAAGCAGCAACAGTTGAATTTTTTCTTTGTTATGGAAATAATAAAATGAAATAGTTACAATAGTATCTAGCATCTATACAATAGTTTACCAAATATCTGAAAAATAAAAAATAAATACATACTAAATATTTTTAAGGAGGTCACACAAAATGCCCGAAGAGAAGAACACGTTTTATATCACTACACCTATTTATTATCCTAGTGGAAACTTACACATTGGTCATGCTTATACGACTGTTGCAGGAGACGCAATGGCACGTTATAAACGATTAAGAGGCTACGATGTCATGTATCTCACAGGAACAGACGAACACGGTCAGAAGATTCAGCGGAAAGCAGAAGAGGATGGTGTTACACCTAAGGAGTACGTGGATAACATTGTAACTGGTATCCAACAATTGTGGGATAAGTTAGACATCTCTCATGATGATTTCATTCGTACAACGCAAGATCGTCATAAACAGGTTGTTGAAAAGATTTTTGATCGGTTAGTCAAACAAGGAGATATTTATCTTGATGAGTATGAGGGCTGGTATTGTACACCGTGTGAGTCGTTCTTCACGGACCGACAATTAGAAGACGGCAATTGCCCGGATTGTGGACGTCCAGTTGAAAAGGTTAAAGAAGAATCTTATTTCTTTAAAATGAGCAAATACGTGGATCGGTTAGTTGAGTTTTACGATGAAAATCCTGAGTTTATTCAACCGGAAGCGCGTAAAAACGAAATGTTGAATAACTTTATTCGTCCAGGGCTTGAAGATTTAGCTGTTTCGCGTACAACAGTTGAATGGGGAATAAAAGTTCCTGGAGATCCTAAACATGTGATTTATATATGGATTGATGCTTTAACAAACTATATAACGGCATTAGGTTACAACACAGACAATGATGAGTTTTACCAGAAATACTGGCCAGCTGACGTACATTTAGTAGGTAAAGAAATCGTTCGCTTTCATACGATTTATTGGCCAATTATGTTAATGGCATTAGACTTACCGTTACCTAAGAAAGTGTTTGCTCACGGTTGGCTACTTATGAAAGACGGTAAAATGTCGAAGTCGAAAGGTAATGTAGTGGATCCGGTTGATTTAATCGACCGCTATGGGTTAGATGCTTTACGTTATTACCTTTTACGTGAAGTGCCATTCGGTTCTGACGGGGTTTTCACACCTGAAGCCTTTGTTGAACGTACCAATTATGACTTGGCGAATGACTTAGGGAACTTGCTGAACCGTACAGTTGCGATGATTAATAAATATTTTGACGGGGAGATCCCAGCAATTAAGCCGAATGAAACAGAATACGATGAGAATCTTAAACAGTTAGCTGCGCAAACACGTGATGAGGTTGCAGAAGCGATGGAACATATGCAATTCTCAGTTGCGTTATCAACGCTATGGCAGTTCGTCAGTCGAACGAATAAATATATTGATGAAAATGAACCTTGGGTGTTGGCAAAAGATGAATCTAAGAAAGCACGTCTTGGAAACGTCATGGCTCACCTAGTTGAATCCTTACGTCAAATCGCGATTATGTTACAACCATTCCTAACGTCTACACCGAATAAGATTTTTGAACAGTTAGGTATTCAAGATGAACAGCTACAAACATGGGAAAGCTTAAATCAATTTGGTGTCATTGAGAATGGAAAAGTCGTTAAGAAAGGTAAACCAATCTTCCCTCGTTTGGATACAGATGAAGAAGTTCAAGCGATCAAAGATATGATGACTAAAAACGCTAAACCTAAGGCTGAGGAAGAAGAATCAAAAGAAGAAGAGTCTGAAGAAATTACAATCGATGATTTCTTTAAAGTAGACCTTCGTGTAGCTGAAGTAGTAAAAGTGGAAAAAGTTAAGAAAGCAGATAAACTGTTAAAACTTCAATTAGATGTTGGGGATGAAAAACGACAAGTCATCTCTGGAATTGCAGAACATTATACGCCAGAAGAGTTAGTTGGACGTAAAGTCGTGCTAGTAGCAAACCTTAAGCCAGCTAAATTACGTGGCGAATTATCCCAAGGTATGGTGTTAGCAGCTGAAGATGATGAAGGTAACCTATCATTAACATCAGTCGATCAAACCTTACCAAATGGTTCAAAAGTTAAATAGACATTAAACAGGGGGCGGATTTATTCGTCCCTTTTTATTCAGAAAACCTGCTGAAAAACCTGTAGATACTCAAAGGATATAGGAGTGAACATAATGTTATTTGATACACACGTCCATTTAAATGCAGATCAATTTATGGAGGACCGAGACGAAGTTATTCAACGTGCGCTTGATACAGGCGTAACTCAAATGGTTGTCGTTGGCTTTGACCGTAAAACGATTCCGCTTGCGCTTGAAATTGCAGAGCAATATGATTTTATTTATGCCGCTGTTGGCTGGCACCCGGTAGACGCGATTGATATGACCGATGAGGACTTAGATTGGATTGAAGAGTTAAGCGACCATCCAAAAGTAGTTGCTATTGGTGAGATGGGCCTGGACTATCACTGGGATAAATCACCCCATGATGTTCAAAAAGAAGTCTTTCGTAAACAAATTCAACTAGCTAAAAAAGTAAATATGCCGATCATTATTCACAATCGAGAAGCAACGGAAGACATTGTCCAAATTTTAAAAGAAGAACATGCAGAGGAATGTGGCGGCATCATGCATTGTTATAATGATGTTGTAGATTATGCGAAGGAGTGTTTAGACCTCGGTTTTTACATCTCCTTAGGTGGACCTGTGACGTTTAAAAATGCCAAAGATCCTAAAGTCGTTGCTGAAGAAGTACCTTTAGATCGACTGTTAATTGAGACGGATTGTCCATTTTTAGCCCCTCACCCAAATCGAGGAAAACGCAACGAACCAGCATATGTCAAATTAGTAGCTGAAAAAATTGCTGAGCTAAAAGGTATTTCTTTAGAGGAAGTGGCGAGTCATACGACTCAAAATGCTAAAAAAGTATTCTCAATTAGTTAGATGTGGACATAAATATTTTTTACACGCGTAGGTATAAAAGAGGCATCGTTTGACTACAATGCTGATACATACCTAACGCGTGTTTTTTGTAATATTTTCTTAATATTCCGCCTTAAGCCTGATGTATCAAGGGATGTAGCTACAGAATCTATGAAAATAGTTGGGTATGAATTGACTTTCAGGACAAACGTCCATATAATCAAAACCTAGATAAGGAGGCTTAATTATGAGCGTCACAGGGGGTGCGAACCCAGTGAAGAAGCGGTTTGACATTAAAAAGACTCTATTAATCTTGTTAACTGCAGTCGTTTTAGTCGGCATAACGAGTTACATAGCATACGAGACGATCACAGCAGAAGTTACAGTCGTACAAAACGGTGAAGAAGTTGAGAAAACAACAGCTGCTAATAATGTTAATGAGTTAATGGATGAGTTAGGAATAGATGTATCTAAACATGATGAATTGTCTGTCAGTCTTGAAGATGAATTGACAGATGGAATGGTCATTGAGTATAAAGAGGCACAAGAAGTCAATGTAGCAATTGACGATCAAGAAGAGACGTATTACACGACTCAAGAACAAGTAAAAGATTTTTTAGAAGAAGAGTCAATTGACTTATCAGACCATGACCAAGTGTCAGTAGATTTAAATGCTGAGATTAAAGACGGTTTAAAAATTGACATTGACCGAGCTTTTGAAGTCACCGTGAACGATGGCGGAGAAGAGCATACAGCTATGGTCACGAACCAAAGTGTCGGTGAATTATTAAAGGATTTAAACATTGAACTGAGCGATCATGATCAAATCAATGCCGAATTAGATGACTCAGTTCAAAATCAAAGCTCTATAGATATAGTACGTGTAACAAAGGAAAAAGTTACAGAAGAAGTAGAAATACCTTATGAAACAGTTAGAGAAAATGATTCTGACTTGTTAAGAGGAAACCAGGAAGTCGTTAAGTCTGGTAAAGAAGGTAAAAAAGTTGAAACGTATGAAGTGACCAAGGAAAATGGCGAAGTTGTCTCAAGAGAGCTTGTCGATGAAGAAGTGGTTGAAGACAGTGTTAACCAAGTAGTCGCTGTTGGAACAAAAGCTCCAGTGACCTTAGTCGATTCTAAGGGTGAATGGATGAATTTCACTTCTACCAAGTATACAGCTTTCTGTGATGGTTGCACAGGAAGTACTGCTACGGGTGTCGATGTTTCTAACACGATTTATTATAATGGCATGCGCATTATAGCAGTTGACCCGAGTGTTATTCCTTTGGATTCAATCGTAGAAGTTAAAGTTGGTAATAATACTTTTAAAGCTATTGCTAAAGATACAGGTGGTGCCATTAAAGGTAAGAAGATTGATATATTAGTAGATTCCAAACAAGAAGCTTGGAATTGGGGTTACCGATCCGTCCAAGTAAGAATGCTTAAAGAAGGATAATTAAACTTTAAGGATAATCCTGCTATACTAAGGATTATCCTTAATTTTTGTTTGTTAAAACCCGTTGTTGTATAGTGATTCGCTTTCGGTGGCGCTTTCCGCGGGCACGGCCTCAACTTCCCAAAGCTCACTGCCGTTTCGCTTTGCGTGATTTTCGGCTCGTGCTGTTCCCGCAGGAGTCGCCATCTTCGCTCATCACTAAACAACAACTGAGCACTTTATTCTCACCTTATTAGGAGTATATAATAATGAAAATTCAAGAAGTTATTGTAGTTGAGGGTCGTGATGATACGGCTCGGATTAAGCTTGCGGTTGAGGCTGATACAATTGAAACAAATGGTTCAGCGATTAATACATCCGTCTATAACCAAATTCGCCATGCCAAAGACAAACGTGGTGTCATTGTGTTTACCGACCCAGATTATCCTGGTGAGCGGTTGAGGCGTTTAATTGATGAGCATGTTCCAGGCTGCAAGCATGCTTTTTTGCCTAAACGAAAAGCGTTAGGTAAAAATGGTGTTGGAATTGAACATGCTTCTGTTCAAGATATTCGAGAAGCACTTCAACAGGTGTATCATCTTTCGGATGACTCTGAGCAGACGACTGACTGGCAACCTTTATTATTACATTATGGCCTGATCGGTGGTGCGAAGGCCAAGGATAGACGTGAGAAGCTAGGCGAACGTTTAAATATTGGTTATGCTAATGCTAAACAGCTATCGAAACGTCTACATATGTTTCAAATAGAGGAACAAACGTTTATTAATGCTATGGAGGAAATCTTAAAGGAGGAACCCAAGTGAGTAAGCCGATTGCAACGTTATCTAGAACACGCGAGATTATGAAGCAGTATGAATTAGGGTTTAAGAAAAGTTTAGGTCAAAATTTTATTATTGATGCTAATATTTTAAAAAAAATCGTTGACCAAGCAGGGATTGATGAACATACGGTTGCTGTTGAAATCGGTCCTGGAATCGGTGCATTAACGGAGCAATTGGCTTTGAAAGCTAAGCAGGTGTTGGCGTTTGAGATTGATCAACGTTTTATTGACGTATTAGATGATACGTTAAATCCATATGACAACGTCGAAGTTTTTCACCAAGATATTTTAGAGGCTAATCTTTTACCGTTTTTGAACAAGCATGTTGAAGAGGGAAATTCTGTTAAAGTAGTTGCCAATTTACCGTACTATATTACGACACCTATTTTAATGAAGTTATTAAGAGAGCCATTACCGATTCATTCTATGACGGTTATGATGCAAAGAGAAGTCGCCGACCGGATGGCGGCATCTCCTAATACGAAAGAATACGGTTCATTATCGATTGCGGTCCAATATTATACCGATTCAAAAGTGGTCATGACTGTCCCTAAGACGTGTTTTATCCCGCAACCGAATGTAGACTCGGCTATTTTACGATTAATTAAACGCGATCAGCCGCTAGCCAACGTTAAAGACGAAGCGTTATTTTTTGAAATTGTCCAAGCCAGCTTTGGCCAGCGTCGAAAAACGATAAAAAATAATTTGCAACGCGCATTTATAGACCGGTTTTCCAAAGATATGATTCAACAGTGGTTTGAAAAATCAGGCATTGAACCCTCTCGCAGAGGAGAGTCGCTATCTATTGATGAATTTGCTGTATTAGCTAACGCTTGCCATGATTTAATTCAAACTGAATAGGCACATTTCATCCCCTTTTTCAATATCGTATAAGAGAAGGATATTGAGAAGGGGATTCTTTTTATGAAGTGGCAAAAAGGTGATGTTGTAACTAGACATTCATACGATCACGATTTATTATTTCGCATTCAGCGAGTTGATCAAAAGCACGCCATTTTGTTTGGCGAAGATTTTCGTCTTAGAGCGGACGCGCCATTAAGTGATTTAAAGCTGGTTAATGAGAGCGATCGTTTCCTAAGACGCAAAGAAATGAAAATGGAAGAAGACTTATCCTATCGAATGTTTCGTCAAGATTATTATTTGCGCTCATTTCGTGATTATTCACAGCCTACGTCTGAGAAAGAACAATCCATTTCTCAGTTTCGAATTTGCCCGAAAGTATTGCACATCGACGGTGATTCACTGTTTTTGAAGAAATGTATACAGTTGTATAAAAGATTAGGGCTACAAGTACATGGTATGTATGTTGAAGAATCAGAGATGCCTGAGAAAATCAAACCGTTAATGCAAAAAGTTCAACCAGATATTTTAGTGATCACAGGTCATGATTCTTATTCAAAACAAAAAGGTACTGAATCCGATATTAGAGCTTATCGTAATAGCAAATATTTTGTGGAGGCTGTAAGAGAAGCAAGGAAAATTGAAGCTAACCTAGACCAACTAGTGATTTTTGCGGGCGCTTGTCAATCGCATTTCGAATCCCTAATTAAAGCAGGAGCGAATTTTGCCAGTTCACCAACGAGGGTTAATATTCACGCGTTAGATCCGGTTTATGTCGTAGCGAAAGTGGGCTATACACCATTTTTAGAAAAAGTAGATATTTTTGATGTGCTTAACAAAACCATCACTCGTGAAAAAGGCATCGGAGGCATTGAAACAAAGGGGTTATTTCGAGTTGGGCTACCTTACATGAAGGAATTACCAAAAACTAACGAAAAAACAAAAGATGAATAGACTATAGTAAGTGCTTTTTATACACCAATATGGCGGGAAAGTTTCTGGAAAATAGATGTATGATTTTAGAAAACTAGGTAAAATTAAAAAAAGATTAAAATTTTGTTGACATGCACTCATGGCAGTTGTTATAATATTTATCTTTATTTGACTTTTTGGCCGTTGGTGTGGTATATTATTCTTAGTGAGGTGGAGTCTAATGGGAAAAACATTGGCTGAAATTAAACAAGTATTGGATCACAGAATAGGTGAGCGTTTAACGCTTAAAGCTAACGGAGGACGTCGTAAAACGATTGAACGTTCAGGTGTTTTAGCTGAAACGTATCCTTCCGTTTTTATTGTTGAGCTCGACCAAGAAGAGCACAACTTCGAAAGAGTTTCTTACAGTTACACAGATGTGTTAACTGAAACAGTTGAAATTACCTTCACAGACGAAGTCACCAAGATGGCATAACCCATAGCATTTAAAAACAATTTCCCCATCCATTTCCATTATTCTTTTGCAGCAACTACATATACTAAGAGTGTCGTAAAACACGACAAAGGAGTTGTGATTTCCGATGGGAAGACGAAGAGGCATTATGTCAGATCGTTTTAAGGAAGAGATCGCAAAGGAATTAGGTTTTTACGACACGGTACAAAAAGAAGGATGGGGTGGCATTAAGTCTCGAGATGCTGGAAATATGGTCAAAAGGGCTGTAGAGATGGCACAAGAGCAAATGCAGAACAAGGATAGGTCTTAATGGCCTATCCTTTTTTAGTATAAATAAACCATTGAACTACCTTTTGTTGGTTATAAAAGGGATTATTTATGGAAGCGGTGTATTGTGATACAATTTGAGAGAAAACTTGAAGAAGGTGAAGCAGATGATTTACGAAAAGGCACCAGCCAAAATTAATTTGACCTTAGATGTTTTACATAAGCGCGATGATGGTTATCATGAGGTTGAGATGGTTATGACAACAATTGATTTAGCAGATCGGTTGTCTTTTGAAATCATAAATGGAAATCGTGTAGAAATTGCTTCAGAAAACCGTTTCGTACCTAATGACAAACGTAATTTAGCTTATCAAGCAGCAACGCTCCTCAAGGAACGCTTTAATATTCAGAAAGGCATTCGCATTTTTCTGGATAAACATATTCCAGTTGCTGCTGGCTTAGCTGGTGGAAGTAGTGATGCTGCTGCGACGCTAAGAGGTGTAAACCGACTTTTTGACCTAGGTTTAAGCCTTGAAGACCTACAGGAGATTGGAGCTGAAATTGGCTCAGATGTCCCATTCTGTGTCATGGGAGGGACGGCCATTGCTAAAGGACGTGGTGAGAAGCTCACGCATCTTCCTTCGCCGCCTCCTTGCTGGGTTGTATTAGCAAAACCAGATGTCGGGGTGTCGACAAAAGATGTTTATGGAAAAGTTAATTTACAAAACATGACACATCCTAATAATGAGGCTTTAGTTCAAAGCCTTAAAAAACAAGACTTTTATAACATGTGTCAACAATTAGGGAATGTATTAGAACCTATAACCATGGACATGCATTCGAGGGTTAGACAAATCAAGGAGCGTATGCAAAAAACTGGCGCGGACGGTGTTTTAATGAGTGGAAGCGGTCCGACAGTATTTGCCTTGGTATCACGAAAAGAAAAAGCTGACAGAGTCTATAACAGCTTAAGAGGTTTCTGCTCAAATGTATATTCAGTCAGAATGTTACGCTAATGTATGGATTTCACCTTATTTTCATGGTATATTGATTAATATTATTCGGATTTTGAGGTGAATCAAATGAAACGTAGTGAGCGGTTAGTTGCTATGACTAACTTTTTTATAGAAAACCCTAAGCAGCAATTTTCTCTTCCTTTTTTCGTGGAACAATACGATGCGGCTAAATCATCCATTAGCGAAGATATAGATATTATAGATGACATGTTTCAAAGAATGGGAATCGGCCGATTAACGACAGTTCCAGGTGCTGCTGGAGGTGTTCAATACATACCGGATTTATCGAAAAATATGGCTCATCAATACATGAATGACCTTATTGAACGTCTGCAAGATTCATCACGAATCCTACCAGGCGGGTACATTTATATGAGTGATGTCCTGGGTGATCCTAAATTTGTCCGTCAAATTGGACAAGTCTTTGCTTCCGCTTTTCAAGATCAGCATATTGATTATGTGGTGACGGTTGCAACGAAAGGAATCCCTTTAGCTTATGCTGTAGCTCAGGTTATAGGTGCACCTGTAGTCATTATTAGACGCGACCCAAAAGTTACAGAAGGCTCAACGGTCAGTATTAATTATGTATCAGGATCATCAAGAAAAATTCAAACAATGGTGCTCTCAAAGCGAAGTATCGAAGAGGGGGCTAATGTTCTTATATTAGATGACTTTATGAAAGCTGGTGGAACAGTTCAGGGCATGATGAACTTAATGAACGAGTTTGATGCAAATGTACAAGGAATTGGTGTATTAGCTGAAGCAGATGATGAAGACGAAGATCGAAAAGTTCATAACTATACATCGTTGCTTAAATTTACTGAGCTTGATGAGGTAAAACAATCCATAAATGTAGAAAAGGGAAATTATTTTCAATCATAGTTTCCCTATTTCTCTAAAAGATTCCTTTTCTTTACAACTTTTTTAAATTTTTTTATAAAAATTTGCAGGAAAATTTAAAAACTTGTGGAAATGAATATCATAAGTCCTTATTTTTTAGGTTGACTTAGTTCTTTATTCAATCTATTTTCTCGATGCTTTACCTTGATTTATATTTTTCAAAAGGTGGTGAGACATAATGCAAGTAACTGACGTAAGATTGCGCCGTGTGAACACGGATGGTCGCATGCGTGCTATCGCATCGATCACAATGGACGGGGAGTTTGTTGTTCACGACATTCGCGTGATTGACGGCAACAATGGCTTATTTGTAGCTATGCCAAGCAAACGAACTCCAGATGGGGAATTCAGAGACATCGCTCACCCTATCAACTCTGACACACGTGGTAAGATTCAAGATGCAGTCTTAGAAGAATACCACCGCGTCGGTGAGGAAGTTGAATATGAAGAAGCAGGTGCTTCTTAATAGTGATGTTTAAAGCCTAATCGTAATTGATTAGGCTTTTTTTGTGATTAATTTCCCCTCTCACAAAATTGTTAATCTTTTAGCACCAGTTAAGTTGCAAGCACAATTATTTTAAGATATATTCAAAAGTGGATGTATGTGTTGGAGGGAATAACTTATGTCAAATAGATATGCCGTTGTACTTGCAGCGGGTAAAGGTACAAGAATGAAGTCATCTTTATATAAAGTGCTCCATCCTGTTTGTGGCAAGCCGATGGTCGAGCACGTTGTCGATCAATTAAGCCATTTAAACTTAAATCAAATCATTAGTATTATTGGTTTTGGATCTGACTTAGTTAAAGAGCAGTTAGGAGACCGAACGAAGTATGCTTTTCAAGAAGAGCAACTTGGTACGGGTCATGCGGTTCAAATGGCAGAATCTTATTTGAAAGGTCAAAAAGGTACCACGATTGTTGTATGTGGTGATACGCCATTATTAACGGCTGAAACTTTACAGAAGTTAATGGACCAACATGAAGAAGAACAAGCACAAGTATCAGTGTTAACTTCAAAGTTAGATGACCCAACAGGGTATGGTCGAGTGATTCGAAATAGTCAGAATGAAGTTGAAAAAATTGTTGAGCAAAAAGATGCCAACGAAGAAGAAAAAGCGGTAAATGAAATCAACACGGGAGTGTATTGCTTTGATAATGAGCTCTTATTTGACGCATTAGACCATGTTTCTAATGATAACTCCCAAGGTGAATACTACTTACCAGACGTTTTATCAATCGCAAAAGAACGTGGCGAAAAAGTTATTGCTTATACGACACCAAATTTTGAAGAGACTATAGGTATTAATGACCGCGTAGCGTTATCTAAAGCAGAGAAGACAATGCAAACACGCATTAATGAGTACCACATGCGTCAAGGTGTGACACTTATTAATCCTGAACATACGTATATCGGGCCTGATGTTCATATTGAATCTGATGTTACAATTGAACCTGGATGTCAAATTACTGGTGAAACGACCATTAAAACAGGTTCTCACATTGGTTCAAATAGTGAAATTACAGATAGTATCATTGGTGAGAATTCACTTGTTAAACAAAGTGTCGTTACCAATAGTCAAGTTGGTCGCGAGGTTAATATTGGGCCATTTGCTCACATTCGTCCAGAGAGTGAAGTTGGCGATCAAGTTAAAGTTGGAAACTTTGTCGAGGTTAAGAAATCACAACTTGGCACTAATAGTAAAGTCTCCCACTTATCTTATATTGGTGATGCGGATGTTGGAAAAGATGCGAATATTGGTTGTGGTACTATTACCGTTAATTATGACGGGAAGAATAAGTATAAAACCATTATAGAAGATGAAGCTTTTATCGGTTGTAACTCTAACTTAGTGGCTCCAGTAACCGTTAAAAAAGGTGCATACGTTGCTGCTGGTTCAACGATTACTAAAGATGTACCAGAGAAGGCTTTATCCATCGCGAGATCGCGTCAGGAAAACAAAGAAGGTTATGTCGAACGTTTAAATAAACGTCAATAATAAATCTTTTGGAGGTTCCCTAATTTATGTCTAATCATTACAATGACCCTTACTTAAAAGTCTTCACCCTAAAATCGAATCCTGAACTTGCTCAGGAAATTGCTGAACACGTTGGTGTTGAACTCGGAAAAAGTTCTGTAAAACGCTTCAGTGATGGTGAGGTCCAAATTAATATCGAGGAAAGCATTCGCGGTTGTGACGTGTTTGTTGTACAATCCACATCTGAACCAGTGAATGAACATATAATGGAACTACTTATCATGGTAGATGCCTTAAAGCGTGCTTCAGCTCGCACCATTAATATTGTCATGCCTTATTATGGTTATGCTAGGCAAGACCGTAAAGCACGTTCTAGAGAACCAATCACCTCTAAACTAGTGGCTGATCTAATAGAGACGGCCGGTGCTGATCGTGTCATCACACTAGACTTGCACGCTTCACAAATTCAAGGATTCTTTAACATCCCAATTGACCACTTAGTTGGTGTTAAGCTGTTAGGTGAACATTTCCTAGAGAAAAATCTTGAAGATGTTGTAGTTGTCTCACCAGATCACGGTGGTGTAACAAGAGCTAGAATGCTAGCTGACCGCTTAAAAGCGCCAATTGCAATTATCGACAAACGACGTCCTAAGCCAAACGTGGCAGAAGTCATGAACATTGTCGGTAACGTAGAGGGAAAAACAGCTATTTTAATCGATGATATTATTGATACAGCTGGAACCATCACTCTAGCAGCAAATGCGATGATGGAAAATGGTGCAAAAGCAGTTTATGCTTGTTGTACTCACCCAGTGCTATCAGGGCCAGCTATTGAACGAATCGACAATTCAAAAATTAAGGAGTTAGCGGTAACGAACAGTATTCCGCTATCAGAAGAGAAACAATCACCTAAGATTAAACAACTTTCCGTAGGTAAATTAATTGCAGAATCGATTAAGCGCGTGCACGAGCACCGCTCGATCAGCTCACTTTTTGACTAAAGATTTTACATCTAAGTTTAAAAAGGTATAATAGAGGGTAGATGAAAAATTAGAGTTTTTAAAAATACGGAGGTTGAATATCATGGCAGCAACTATAGAAGCCAGAGACAGATCTGATTTAAGAAGATCACAAACAAAACAATTAAGAAAAGAAGGATATGTACCTGGAATTGTATACGGTAAAGGTAAAGAGCCTGTAACTGTTGCAGTTGAAGGTATCGAGTTAATCAAGAACGTACGTGAAGAAGGCCGTAACGCGGTTTTCTCATTAAAAGTTGAAGGTAAAAATGCATTAGACGTTATGCTTTATGACTATCAATCTGACATGGTTAAGAATGAGTTAATTCATGTTGATTTCTATCAAGTGGACATGTCTACAGAAGTAGATGTTGAAGTTAATATCAACTTTGATGGGGAAGCACCAGGTGTTAAACAAGGCGGTGTGAAGCAGCAAGCGATGCACACACTAAACGTTCGTGCAACACCAAAAAACATTCCAGAAGAGATCAAAATTGATATTTCTGAATTAAATATTGGTGACAGTGTTCTTGTTAGTGACTTAAAATCTGGTAAGAACTTTGAAATTTTAGATGAAGATGATACAACGATCATCACGGTTTTACCACCTCAGCAACAGGATATTCCTGAAGAGGGTGAAGAAGGCGCTGGAGATGAACAAGCAGAGCCTGAAGTCATTAACGAAAAATCAAAAGATGATAACGAAGAATAAAATAACTTCTGTTCTAGAGTGAGTTGTAAAAAAGTGAATTATCACTGAGTTGTTGTATTGTGATGAGCGGAGGTGGCGACTCCTGCGGGAACAGCACGAGCCGAAAATCACACAAAGCGAAACGATAGTGAGCTTTGTGAAGTTGAGGCCGTGCCCGCGGAAAGCGTCCATCGGAAGCGAATCGCAATACAACAACAGACTCATACAGAGCTCATTTTTTAAAAAGTAGTCATAATAAAGATCGAAGTCACAATGTTAGGCTTCGATCTTTTCTTATGTCAATTTTTACATTCTGGCTTCATTAAATGTTAGGATAAAGTAAATGGAATGAATAGAATGTGATGTGAGAACCATATTTGTAAAAGGAGTCGCATAAAATGAAGTGTATTGTTGGATTAGGGAATCCTGGATTTAAGTATCGAAAAACTCGCCATAATATCGGTTTTATGGTCGTGGATCATATAGCATCTGAAAATGGCTGGAAGATTAACAAAAGTGGTTTTGAATCTCACTATACGATTGAATTTTTAAACGGAGAAAAAGTGATGCTCGTTAAACCACAAACGTATATGAACTTATCCGGCAATGCGGTGAAAAAGATTGCAGATTACTACGATCTTGACCCACAAGACATAGTCGTCATTTATGATGACCTTGATTTACCAACTGGAAAAATTCGTTTGCGTCAAAAAGGTGGCCATGGAGGTCATAATGGTATTCGCAATATTATTGATCAATTAAAAACAAAAGATTTCAACCGTATACGATTTGGGATTGGGCGTCCGGATTCGGACCTTCCAGTCGTTGATTATGTGTTAAACAAATTTCCGAAATCTGAGAAAAAGACAGTAGAAGAAGCAATAGAAAAATCAAATCATGCCTGTGAGGACTGGGTGGAGAAGCCATTTTTAGAAGTGATGAATACGTATAATACTTAACGTTTTTGTTGCATAAATCTCCTTGATTTTGGCAAACCTATTTAATAGTTTGTCAAAGGAGGTTTTGACGTGTCTATTACGATGAAATGCAGGCATTGTCAACAGTATATGGGAGCTGTTGATGATGAACAACGGGTCTATGAACTGTTAGGTCAACAACCTGCAGCATTAGATATTGTTCAGATGAATGATGAAGGTGAAGTGTTCGTTCAACTCGTGTGTGAGCATTGCGAGGAAATCTTAACACAGAATCCCAATTTATTTGAAAACGATACATTCATACATTAATCATAGGCTTTGGTTCATGCCAAAGCATTTTTCTGTTGAAGAGAAGCGATCAAGGGGGAGACATTGTTGCAAAATATAAAGGAATATTTCACGTTACAAGACGATATCGTCAACTTAATTGAAGGTCTTGATAGTGGGATGAATGAACAGCTCATAGCTGGATTAACAAATTCCACAAGGCAAGTGTTAGCAACAGCTGTACATGAGGCAACAGAACGTCCATTGCTGTATGTAACTCATAATCTAACACAAGCGCAAAAAGTCTATGAAGAACTGCTAGCGTTATCAAAGCATGACCAAGTTCTACTCTATCCAGTCAATGAATTATTAGCAGCCGAAACAGAAACTGCCTCCCCTGAATTAAAAGCGCAACGACTCGAGGTTTGGGAAAGATGGCAACAACAAAATCAGGGCATTTTAGTCGCCCCAATTGCTGCTTTAAAGCGTGTGTTACCACCTGTGGGAGCGAAGGAACTAGCAACTGTTGAAATACAATCTGGTCAGGAATATACTTTCGAACAGACAATTGAGCGGTTTGTTTCCATGGGCTATAAATTATCAGATATAGTGACTGCTCCGGGTGAGATGAGTCGACGCGGTGGAATTGTCGACCTTTACCCTTTAACTGAGAATTATCCAATTCGAATTGAATGGTTTGATGATGAAGTTGAGTCAATCCGTTATTTTGATGCAGATAACCAACGGTCTAAAGAAGAGTTAGATTCAGTCGTCATTGGGCCCGTTGATGAATTTACCTTATCTCAAGATCAGATGGACCTAGCTGCTGAAAAACTTCGGAAACTTTTAGCGAAGTCTTTGAAGAAGCTAAAAGACGAAGAAGCACAAGAGAAATTACAAGAGACAATTCATTATGATATAGAACGCCTGGAGCAGGGAGAACAGTTTCCTGGCATGATTAAATACTTATCCCTACTCTATGATGACGTACATAGTTTAATAGACTATTTACCTGAGAACACAATGGTCGCTTTTGATGAGATGAGTCGGGTGATTGAAACAGCAGAACAATTAGACCGAGAAGAAGCCAATTGGTATACGGATATGTTAGAAACCCAGTCAATCGTAAATGGCCTCACGTTAACCTTTGACTGGGCTACTATCATGCAAAAAATTAATCAACCGAAGCTTTATTTCTCGTTATTTTTAAGGCATATTCCAAATACGAAGCCTGAGAATATTATTAATATCTCAAGTAGACAAATGCAGACATTCCATGGGCAAATGCCGATGTTAAAAGGGGAAATCGACCGTTGGAGAAACGCCGATTATTCGGTCGTCATTTGTGCAGCTGATGAAGAACGAATGGATCGTATCGTTAGAGTTCTATACGATTATGATATGACAGCGCACAGAGTAAGTCAGGAACATTCCTTACCTGTTCAAGAGCCTGTTGTCGTTCAAGGGAATCTGAATCAAGGGTTTGAAATGCCAGCTTTTAAACTGGCTGTCTTAACAGAAGAAGAGTTATTTAAGAAACAAAAACCTAAAAAGCGTAAAAAGCGACAAAAAATTTCGAATGCAGAGCGGATTAAAAGTTATCAAGAGTTGAAAACCGGCGACTATGTGGTTCATGTAAACCACGGTATCGGTAAATACTTGGGAATCGAAACATTAGAAGTTGATGACAAGCATAAAGATTTCATGGTCATTAACTACTCCGGTAATGACAAGCTTTATGTTCCAGTCGATCAAATTGACCAAGTCCAAAAGTATGTCGGGTCAGAAGGGAAAGAACCTAAACTTTACAGACTGGGTGGAAGCGAGTGGAAGAAAGTTAAGTCACGCGTTAAGTCATCAGTTGAAGATATTGCAGATGATTTAATCAAGCTTTATGCAGAGCGTGAGGCGTCTAAGGGACATGCGTATTCTAAAGATACTGAGATGCAGCGTGACTTTGAAGCAGCATTCCCTTATGAGGAAACAGAGGACCAGATTAGATGTATTGATGAAATAAAACAGGATATGGAACGAGAGCGCCCGATGGACCGCTTATTATGTGGTGATGTTGGTTACGGAAAAACAGAGGTCGCTATTCGGGCTGCTTTTAAAGCGGTTATGGATAATAAACAAGTTGCGGTATTGGTACCAACCACAATTTTGGCTCAACAACATTTCGAGACGTTTCAAGAGCGTTTCCAGGAGTTTGGCGTCAATATTGGACTATTAAGTCGCTTTAGAACACCGAAACAACAGAAAGAAACGCTAGATCAATTGAAAAAAGGATTAATTGATGTTGTGATTGGCACGCATCGAGTATTATCTAAAGATGTACAGTTTAAAGATTTAGGATTGTTAGTCGTAGATGAAGAACAGCGTTTTGGTGTTAAACATAAAGAGAAAATTAAACAGTTGAAAGCAAATGTGGACGTTCTAACATTAACGGCAACACCAATCCCTAGAACCCTTCATATGTCAATGGTTGGGGCAAGAGATTTATCAGTTATTGAAACACCGCCTGAAAATCGTTTTCCGATTCAAACGTATGTTGTCGAATATAATCCGGCATTTATTCGGGAGGCGATTGAGCGAGAATTAGCCCGTGGCGGACAGGTGTTTTTCTTATACAATCGTGTTGACTTAATTGAAAAAATAGCAGCAGAGATTGATGTGTTAGTTGATGATGCGAGAGTTAATTATGCACATGGCCAGATGAATGAGCGGCAATTAGAAGGGATTATGTTTGATTTCTTAGAAGGTAATTTTGACGTGTTAGTGAGCACAACGATTATTGAAACCGGTGTGGACATCCCGAATGTCAATACGCTGATTGTTTATGACGCAGATAAGATGGGGCTTAGTCAGCTTTATCAATTAAGAGGACGTGTGGGTCGTTCAAATCGTTTAGCCTATGCTTACTTTACGTATCAGCAAAACAAAGTGTTATCAGAAGTCGCAGAAAAAAGACTTGAAGCCATAAAAGAGTTTACGGAGTTAGGCTCTGGCTTTAAGATTGCGATGCGAGATTTATCTATTAGAGGTGCTGGTAATTTACTTGGGACTGAGCAACACGGGTTTATTGATTCAGTCGGTTTTGATATGTATTCTAAAATGTTAAATGATGCGATTAAAGCAAAACAAGAAGGAATAACCTATGAAGAGACGAAGCCGTTTGAAGTTGAGATGGCATTAAATCTTGATGCTTATATACCATCTGAGTATATACCAGATGAAGCTCAGAAGATCCAAATGTATAAACAAATCCAAGCGATCGAGAGTCTTCAAGATATATATGATTTAAAAGATGAGCTATTAGACCGTTTTGGAGAATACCCGCAAGAAGTCGAAGACCTACTTCAAGTAGCACGGATTCGTTTGTATGCCAAACAAGAGCGTATAGAGCATGTGGATGAGCGTAAAAATAAAATTGACCTTTTAATGGACCCTGAGGAAAGTCAAAAAGTTGATGGGGCAGAATTGTTTGCGTTAGCTAATGAATACGGGCGAATGATACAGCTTGGAACCGAAGGACAGAAGTTAAAAGTAGCCTTTCAATTTCAGCATCAAAAACGAGAGGAACGCTATAATCTTTTAGAGGACTTCCTTTCAAAGCTACATCAATCAAAAAAACAGCCTAGTTATGAATAGATTACGCTTCTTGTTTCATACTAAAAATTACTAGCAGGTGTCGAGCGGGTCGAATCGTCACCAATGCAAGTACACCACAGAAAGCGGGGATTTCAAGAAATGAAAGCAACAGGAATTGTGCGCCGTATTGATGATCTCGGCAGAGTTGTTGTCCCTAAAGAGATTAGAAGAACATTACGAATTCGTGAAGGTGATCCGTTAGAAATTTTTGTGGATCGCGAAGGAGAAGTCATTTTAAAAAAGTATTCGCCTATCAGTGAACTTAGTGAATTTGCCCAAGAATATGCGCATGCACTCTTTGATTCTCTTGGACAGAAAATTTTAATTTCGGATCGTGATGAGATTATTGCTATCGCAGGGGCTTCCAAAAAGGAATACTTAAATAAAAATATCGGTAAAGAACTTGAAGCGGCGATGGATAAGCGAGAGGGAAAAGTTGAAAAGAACGAATCGACAGTTGAAATCGTTGAAGGTCATGAAGAATCGGTCTCATCGTATCTTATCCAACCTATTGTATCAAATGGTGACCCAGTTGGGAGTGTCATTCTCCTGATGGAAAAAGGGTCGTTATCAGATGTTGAAGAGAAAGTGTGTCAAGCTGCAGCTAATTTTTTGGCGAGACAAATGGAATAATATTTTCAGCAGTAAGGGTGGGCTCCCTTACTGTTTTTTTTGTGTATGACGTCATCAACGTTGAGGTGTTAGTCTATGCTATAATGGGGAAAAATAGATTAGGACGGAGTAGTCATGAGTCATCAGGCATTATGGGTAAGGGGAGCACTTTTCTTATCAATCGCAGGTTTCTTAAGCAAAGTTCTCGGTATGGCTTATCGCGTACCGCTTCAAAATATTGCAGGCGATGAAGGTTTATATATATACCAACAAATATATCCAATCTTATCAATTGCCATTATATTATCAGTTTATAGTCTTCCGAGTGCTATTTCACACATTGCAGTTAATGATCACAAGTCGA
This sequence comes from Aquisalibacillus elongatus, assembly GCF_003843875.1. Classification (GTDB taxonomy): domain Bacteria; phylum Bacillota; class Bacilli; order Bacillales; family Alkalibacillaceae; genus Aquisalibacillus; species Aquisalibacillus elongatus. The sequence continues at coordinate 183,470 of NZ_RKRF01000011.1, forward strand.
ATGTGGTCCGCATACCTCATGTTGGCATGTTATTTATGGTTTTATTTGGTGCAGGAATGGCTTTTTACATAGCTATATTTTTAAGTGCTGATTTGTTGGCCGCTTGGATGGGAGATCCTGAATTAAGTCGTGCTTTAAAAGTAGCCGGAGGTATGTTTCTGTTAATTCCTGTAACGGCTCTTTTTAGAGGTTTATTTCAGAGTTTATCCTTATCGCATATCGTGGCAGCATCGCAAATCATTGAGCAGTTTTTTCGTGTTATAGGTATTATTGGTGCCACTTTTTTCGTCGTTTATGTTGGGAGAGGATCTTTGTATGCCATTGGGTCTTACACAGCTTGGGCGACTATTGGTGGTACTGTTATCGCAAGTTTTGCTTTACTATGGTTGTATAAGCGGAATGCTCATCGATTTAGTCGCAACCGACTTAACCTTAATAAACGTGTGATTCAATCCTTATTGATAGGGATGGCAATCTATAGCGTCAATTACATGTTGCATTTAGTTCTTCAATTAGTTGATGTATTCACATTAGTGGAGTTACTTGAGACATATGCTTACCGTTTTGATGAAGCTAAAGTTGAAAAAGGCGTTTTTGACCGTAGTCATTCACTCATTCAATTAGGCCTTGTTTTAGGGTCTTCATTAGCTTTGGCGTTAATACCTGAAGTTCATCAAAACCATATGAAACAGGGATTAGCATTTAAATGGACGTTTGTATTGTCATTATCAGCTTCTGTTGGTTTAATCGCAGTTATGCCTTATTTAAATCCACTATTATTCAAAACAAAAGACGGCATGTTATCAATTCAACTGATGATGTTATTAGTTTTTCTACTATCGATGACAGTTGTTGTTTCCGTGTTTTTACAAGCATATGATTATCGAGTGAAACAGTTTAAGTGGATTTTGTTGATGGTTGGTTTAAAATATGCACTAAACTTACTATTAATCCCAACTTTTGGATTGATAGGGGCCAGTGTGGCTTACATAGGAGCTGTTGGCCTATTGTTAGCGATCTTATTATGGAAGTGGAAAACGATCACAAAGATAAAAATATCTTATGGTTTTATTATAAGATCCTTAACATTAATTAGTGTGATGGGCATTGTCGTCTATGGAATGCAAAGTTTATTTAATGTGAGCGACAGACTACTGATGCTTCCAATTGTGATAGGGCTATGTCTATTAGGCGTTGTGATGATTATAATGGGACTATGGTTTTTAAATATTTTTTCGAAAAAAGAATGGGAGCACGTCCTAGGAAAACATCGTGAAAGGGGTTCGTCATAATGGGTTCAATTAAGGTAATAGGACTTGGAACAGGAACGATTGATCAGCTGCCACTTGGACTATACAAACAAATAGTTAACGGTGAGCAAACCGTATATACGAGAACACTAGACCATCCTGTTGTTGGGCAATTGAAGGCAGAAGGTGTCACATTTGAGTCCATGGATAATGTCTACCTTGCACACGAGGATTTTGAATCCGTTTATAATAACATTTCAAAATGGTTAGTCGAAAAAGGGCAAAACGAAGACATTATCTATACCGTACCAGGTCATCCAATGGTTGCGGAACGAACAGTTCAATTATTATTAAGTCAAGATCAAGTGCATGTTGAAATATTAGGTGGACAGAGTTTTTTAGATACCATTTTTACAGCTGTTCGTATTGACCCGGTTGAAGGGTTTCAATTCTTAGATGGGACAAGCTTGAACCGAAGTCAAATTGAGTATCGCCAACATTTAATTATTGGACAAGTGTACGATTCCTTAGTAGCATCCGAAGTAAAACTAACGTTAATGGAAGATCTACCTCATGACTATCCAGTTAAGGTCATCCAGAAGGCTGGCTCATCAGAGGAAAACGTCAAAACGGTTCCACTTTATGAATTGGACCGTCATTTCGAGTTTTCAAATTTAACAACGTTATATGTGAAACCAGCAGATGATGAATTATTGCATCACCAATTCCGATCGATCCGTGAAGTCATACGTGTTTTAAGAGGGCCGAACGGCTGCCCGTGGGACCGTAAACAGACGCATGAATCATTAAGAAAGTTTTTAATAGAAGAAGCCTATGAAGTGATTGATGCGATTGGAGAAGAAGACGATGAACACATCGCAGAAGAATTAGGTGATGTGTTACTTCAAGTAATGCTTCATAGCCAAATCGCAGAAGACAACGGTTATTTTACAGTAGACGATGTGATTCGTTCGATTACAGATAAAATGATTGAGAGGCATCCACACGTTTTCGGTGATGTAGATGTTTCTTCATCAGATGAGGTTAAAGTGAATTGGGAAGCCATTAAACAGAAGGGTAAACCGAAGGCTGCATCAGCATTAGACGATCTCAACGAATCCCTACCACGTTTATTATTTGCCTTAGAGATTCAAAAGAAAGTCTCTAAAGTAGGGTTTGATTGGGATGATGCGGATTTAATGTTTGATAAAGTAAAAGAGGAAATAGAGGAGTTTGAAGAGGCGTTATCGAATGGTTCTATTGATGAAGCGGAACTAGAATTTGGAGATTTACTATTTTCATTAGTCAATGTTGCAAGGTTTTACAAGATCGACCCAGAAGTTGCCCTGCATAGAACCTGTGATAAATTTATTAAACGATTTCAAAACTTGGAAAACATGATGGAATCAGAGAATGTGTCGATTGAAGAGGCATCATTAGAAGTTATGGATCAATATTGGGAAAAAGCAAAACAATTATAAGGAGTGTCAACATGAGAGTTGATAAGTTTTTAAAACTTTCGCGTTTAATTAAACGACGAACCGTAGCAAAGGAAGTGGCAAGCCAAGGAAGAATTGAGTTAAACGGCCGTCCTGCAAAAGCATCAACAGAGCTTGAGGTCGGAGATGAGTTACGCATTCGTTTTGGTCATACGTTGCTAACCATTCGAATTGATCGTGTAACAGAACAAGTTAGAAAAGGCGATGCAAGTTCGTTATACACCGTTGTAAATGAGGAAAAAGTAGAGCAGTCACAAGCGGATTAATTCTTAAAAATAGTGCTAAACTCGTCCTTCTTATCATAGGTATAGTGATAGGAGGGATCGGACATGCAGTATGAATCTAATTTAATGAATCAAGAGCGTCAAAATGAAAAGGATCATGAACTTAAATTAATTAATCGCAGACGTTTGGAGTTAAGAGGAGTCAAAGATGTAGACAGCTTTGATACAGAAGAATTTTTACTACAGACAACATTAGGTTACTTAGTTGTACGTGGTGAAAACTTGCATATGAAAAATTTAAACGTTGAAGAAGGTCTGTTAACGATTCAAGGGAAAATTGAAGCCTTTAGCTACATCGATGATCACCAAGGGAATAAAGGTAAAGGCTTCTTAAACAAGTTATTTAAATGAACCTAGACACACAGTTTTTGACGTTAATAACCATGGTGGCCTCAGGTGTCGTAGTATCAGCTTTGTATGATACGTACAAGCTGTTGCTACGCCCTGACTCCTATTCGAGTCGTGTGATCGTCGATACGTTGTTTTTCTTAACACAAGGCTGTCTCGTGTTTTATTTGCTCTTCCTAACAAATGGCGGTATCATTAGATTTTATTTATTCTTGGCTGTTTTACTAGGTATTTCAGCTTATTTTGCACTTTTTCAAACGATTTTTCTTGCAGTATTAGAACGTTTAATACGAGTATTAAACCGTGTTTACCAATTAATTAAGCGGTTAATATATAATTTAGTTTTACGCCCCTTATTCTGGGTTATACAAATATTAGTCACCATTTTAGTAGGAATTTTAAACTTTGTGTGGAAGATGGTAAGTATCATCTTTCGTGTCATTTGGTTTCTCTTAGAACCATTAATACCACAATTTATACAAAATTACCTACTGAAATGGCTGGCTGATTGTAGTAAAATAGTAACCAAAGCTAAAAAGGGGATTTATACCCTTTTAAGAGTAAGGAGGCGAAAAAATGGCGAGGCCAACTCGAAGTAAACGTAATGTGACTAAAATTGAATCTCAATACGTTCAAGAAAAAGAACAACAGTTGGCAACAAAGTCTAAGGAGAAAAAACGACTGTTTCGCCGTTTGATCGCTTTTGGTGTGCTCTTTTCGCTGGTTATGGGATTTTTATTAGTAAATCACATTAATCAGAGAGCTCAAATGGAGGAAAAGCAAGAGGAATATCACGAGAGGGTTGCGACATTAGAGGAGTATAAAGAAGAGAACCAAGACTTACAGAGAGAAGTAGAATTGTTGAGTGATGTTGAGTACATTCTACAAATCGCTCGAAAAGACTATTTTTTCTCAAAAGATGGAGAAATTATCTTTAAACTTCCAGATGAGGACCCTTCTTATTGACACTTATTTCTCTACTTATATATAATATATAAGAATATATCTTTTAAAATTTTAAGGAGGAGCATTTCTTTTATGTCAGTTGAAGTAGGCAGCAAGTTGCGCGGTAAAGTTACCCGCATAACAAACTTTGGAGCATTTGTGGAATTACCAGAGGGCTCCACAGGTTTGGTGCATATTAGCGAAGTCGCTAATAAATTTGTGAAAGACATTAATGAGCACCTAACTGTTGGTGACGAGGTAGAAGTTAAGGTGTTAAACGTTGAAGATGACGGGAAAATTGGCTTATCGATTAAGAAAGCTAATGAAAATCATGAGAAGCAAAACCAGAAGAAGCGTAGTGAGAGCTTCGAATCCAAAATGAATAAGTTTCTAAAAGATAGCGAAGATAAGCTAGCTTCATTGAAGAAGCATACGGAATCCCGTCGTGGAGGTCGAGGTGCTAAAAGAGGATAACTTGCTGTCGAAAAGAAAGATTTGTGAGTCAATGAAATCATATAAGGGAATTACGAGCTACCTATGTTTAAGTAGGTAGCTTTTTTATTAGATTAGATAGTATAAATTTTTGCCCCGCAGAACCCTGTTTCTGCGGGCTTTTTAAAAGTGTTGACGGAGTTGTTGAATGGTGATTCGCTTTCGGCGGACGCTTTCCTGGGGGCGCGAGCTCAACTTCCCAAAGCTCACTTTCGTTTCGCTTTGCGTGATTTTCACTTCGCGCTACTCCCCAAGGAGTCGCCACCTTCGCTCATCACCAATCAACAACTCTACAAGTGTTTAAAGATAAAAAAATCGATCTTCTATTTAAGAAGATCGATTTCGGTAGTGACCCGTACGGGACTCGAACCCGTGTTACCGCCGTGAAAGGGCGGTGTCTTAACCGCTTGACCAACGGGCCATTATAAAGAGTGGCGGCGGAGGGGATCGAACCCCCGACCTCACGGGTATGAACCGTACGCTCTCGCCAGCTGAGCTACACCGCCAATGTTGTTAGATGCTCTGTTTTCTAAGCACAAAATTTATAGTACAACACGATATTTCCTCTGTCAACAATTTTTTAAGTAACTTTTTAAGAAATTACATTTGATGATATCAAAAGGCCATCATTCACCAGATAAATTATGTGAACTTGTAGAAAAAGGAAAAAATAATAGAATTTAACGTCGAAAACTTTTTTGATTATACCACTCTATTTTGACAAAAAATTTAATAGAGAATGTGTTTGAATCAATGTTAAAGGAGTGGTCGTTAGGATGGACATGTTATCAAAAGTTAGCACATTGACTACTGAACAATTAAAATTTAATAGGTTGCAACAAATGAATCAATCCATCAAGAAAGTCATGGTCCGTAAATTATTTGATCAAGGTTGGCTACTTTATATTATTGGCTTTTTCCTTGGACGGGCCATTATTTTATCCTCTCTTTCACCTTTTGCCATAGCATTTTTAGCAGCGACAATCATAACCAGGAAACAATCGGCTTTTGCGGTGTTTCTTTTTTTGTCTATGGGCGCATTATCTGTTCATATGACCCAGTTTATTTATATATTATCTTCTGGCATCATTCTCATGTTTATTTATAAACTTTTTTTATCAAAGAAGGCTAAGATTTCTGGTATGATGGTCGCCGCAGCGTTATTCAGTTCAATGGTGGGAAGAGGAACATTTTATTTTTTTGAAGGTCAGATCGTGGCTTACGATATAGCCATTCTTGTAACGGAAGCTGTTCTTAGTGGTTTTCTAATTATGATTTTTCTTCAGACATTCCCTTATTTATCTAATAACCGGCCGGCATTGAAGGTGAAGGTAGAAGAGATCATTTGTCTAGTGATTCTAGTAACGGCGGTATTAACTGGCTTGGTCGGGTTAGAGACAGCCGGAGTTGGGTTTGAACAAGTAGGTTCGAAGTATTTTGTCTTATTAAGTGCACTAATTGCAGGTGCTACGGTCGGTTCAGCCATTGGTGTCATCGTCGGTTTAATGCTGAGCTTGGTCAGTACGTTTCATTTATATCAAGTCAGCTTGCTCGCACTAGCCGGATTACTGGGCGGTTTGTTAAAAGCTACTAATAAATACGGTGTTGTAATGGGGATGTTTTTAGCCTCTATTTTAATTGGGTTGTATCAATCTGAAGTCATTCAAGTGCAGTCATTATTACTTGAAGCATTAGCTGCAGCAGTCCTTTTTGTTTTGACACCTAAAAAGTTAATTAAGCGTATTGCTGCATTTGTTCCAGGAACCGAGGAAGAAAAAGAAGCTCAAGAACAATACGTAAAGAAAGTCAGGAATGCGACTGCTGAAAGAGTAGAGAGATTTTCTGAGATGTTCCAGGCATTATCTCATAGCTTTGCATATTATGATGCAGAGGCAAAAAGTCATGAATCAACGAGTGAGATGGATGAGTACTTAAGTCGAGTCACTGAAAAAACGTGTCAGACTTGTTTGAAAAAGCATAATTGCTGGGTGAATAATTTCGATCGAACTTATACGGTGCTTCAAGATACGATACAATCGATTGAAGACCATGACCTATCACAGTTAAACCTTAATGTCGGCAAGTTGAAAAACTTTTGTATTAAACAGGATCAAATGGTTGATCAAATGCGGTATGAGTTATCTTTTTACCAAGCGAATAAGCGGTTAAAGCAACAGGTTAAAGAGAGTCGTAAGTTTGTTTCAGAGCAATTAAGTGGCGTATCAGAAGTGATGAACAATTTCGCAAAAGAAATTCTAAAAGAACGTCAAGAACATGACTGGCATGAAGAGGAAATAAAGCGTATGATTCAAGAGTTGAACCTTACGCTTGACCGTTTAGAACTTTATTCAATTGAAAATGGCAATATAGATCTTGAGATGACATTACATTTTAATGAGTATCATGGTGAGGGTGAAAAACTAATTGCACCCATGTTATCTGAACTATTTGATGAGTCGATTGTCATTGACTCAGAAGATCCGTCTGATCAAAGAAGTGGTTATCGCACGTTTAATTTTACGTCCATTAAGCGTTATCAATTAGAGACAGGCGTTGCCCATGCAGCGAAAAATGGTAGTTTTCTATCAGGTGATAGTTACTTAATGCTAGAGTTGGGTAAAAGCCGTTATGCCGTTGCGATTAGTGACGGAATGGGAAATGGAGAGCGGGCTTACTTAGAAAGCTCTGAGACACTTAAATTACTTAATCAAATTTTGCAATCTGGTATTAATGAACGAGTCGCGATTCAATCGATTAACTCCATCTTATCTTTAAGAACGTCTGATGAAATCTACGCGACACTTGATTTGGCTATTATTGACCTACAAGAACCGCGCGCGAACTTTTTAAAGATTGGAGCATCGATTAGTTATATTATTCGAGCGGGAAGTGTGTATCCAGTAGAAGGTAGTAATGTTCCAATTGGTATTTTAGATGATTTTGATATCGATCCCGTTAATGAATCATTAAAAGACGGTGATATACTCGTGATGTTTAGTGATGGTATGTTGGAAACAACACGTCATGAAGAAAATCGTGAAATTTGGTTAAAGCGAAAGTTAAAAGAGATTGAAACGAGTGATCCTCAGGAAATGGCGGACCTCATTTTAGAAGAAGTAATCCGTAGTAATGATGGACGAATACTAGACGATATGACAGTGCTCGTAACCCGTGTTGAAAAAAGCAAACCAAAGTGGGCTTCTTTTGCTTATTCGTATTCTGTATAAATGGTAACGGATACAAATGGGCTAAGTCTATTAACATAGTATATGACGCCTCAATATGGTCAACAATGGATAAAAAGCTAAAAGGAGGCGTCCGTTATGAATACAGGCACTATAAGACAAATTTTATTAATTACAGATGGTTGTTCGAATCAAGGAGAAGACCCTGTGCAAGTCAGTACGATGATTGCGGATAAAGGGGTAGCTGTGAATGTAATCGGGGTTTTGGATGATGACAAGAGTGAAGAGCCAACAGGGTTATCTGAAGTCAATGAAATAGCCCAATCTGGAGGCGGTATTAGCCGAATTGTGTATGCAGATGTATTGTCAGAAACGGTTCAAACCGTCACAAGGCAAGCTATGACACAGACGATTCAAGGTTTTGTCTCAAAAGAATTAAAAGAAATCTTCGGTAAGGAAACAGATGAAACTGATTTGCCGCCTGAAGAGCGTGGAGAAGTGCAACGTGTTGTAGAAGACCTAGGTGAGACCGTCGATTTACAGGTTTTGATTTTGGTGGACACAAGTGCGAGTATGCAAAACAAAATGGAAGCCGTTAAAGATGCAATCGATGACTTTATTTTAAGTCTACAGGCACGAACAGGGAATCACTATTATTCGATTTTCCAATTTCCTGCGAAAAACCAAGTCGTCAAAGAACTTTTGCCGTGGACTAATGACGGAGCTAAAGTTGCGAAAGTTTTCCCGAAATTAGCAGCAGGTGGGATTACACCGACGGGAGCTGCGTTAAAACAAGTCGTTCGTTCGTTCCAAAATGTCCCGAATTCAGCTGAATGGAGGGACGACTCGGATGACATCATCGATTCATCCTACGGTACGTCTCAATAAATATCAAAAAATTAGAGGGAAATGGAACAAACGAACCTATACGATTGTTCGGTTAATTGGCGAAGGAGCTAGAGGGTCCATTTATTTAGCGTTGTTAAGCCAACAATACGTAGCGCTTAAAATTAGTCAGGACTCAAGCGTCGTTTCTGCAGAAGTAAACGCACTTAAGATGCTAAAGAAGGTCCAAGGGCAGTCGCTTGGACCTCTTTTATTGGATGTAGATGATGTTGTCTTAGGTCATCAGACCGTATATGCATTTTATGTCATGGAGTATATAGATGGAGTTCCGCTAAATACGTGGGTTAAACAAGAAGGGCTTCAATGGTTGTTTCCTGCCAGTCAACAATTGTTAAGTCAATTACACCAGTTACATAACTTAGGACATATATTTGGTGATTTAAAACCGGAAAATATATTGGTTGATCGGAAATCGAAGCAAGTAAGGCTAGTTGATGTTGGGGGCGTAACGCCATTCGGTCGCTCGATTAGAGAGTATACGACCTGGTACGATCGAGGTTATTGGAAGTTAGGAGATAGACGAGCTGAACCGAGCTATGATTTATTTGCTTATGCGGTTTGTTTATTGAGCATGGATCCGCATATTAAAATTCAACAAATGAAATCCAAAGATATTGAAAAAGTCATACAATCCGCAACGAGCTTGAAACCATTACATGCTGTCATACGTCATGCTTTACACGGAGAGTTCGATACAGCTGTTGAGATGAAACATGCCATTGAACAAGTCAATCAAAAGCAACTTAAAGTGAGTCAGACCAAAACAAGCAAGTCGAATTTTAAAATGGAATTAATGGGCGTTGGAACGATTGTAACGATCCATTTCGCATTGTTATATTATTTTATTTGGTAAAACAGGTGTGATTTGATTGAACTTCATTTTTATAAAGTGGTACGATTAAAGAATAGAATTCTGTGAAGATGGTGTACCAAAATGAAACAAAAAATTTTGGAATATAATGAAGAGTATCAGCTGTTTCAGCCGGGTGATACGTTATATCTAGCTGTCTCAGGTGGACCAGACTCACTATCGATGCTGCATTTCTTTGCATCGATTCAATCTTCGTGGAATTTAACATTATATACAGTAACCGTAGACCATCAACTACGGGGTGAGGCATCGTCTCAGGATGCTTTATATGTTAAACAGCTGTCTGAACAATGGGGAATTCCTTGTCGGATAGGACAAGTTGATGTTGAAAGATATAAAAAGGAACATCAAGTAGGCACACAAGTCGCGGCTAGGGAATTAAGGTATCAGTTTTTTGAACAGCAGCTTCAAGACCATGCTAAACTAGTTTTAGCACATCACCAAGATGATGTCGTCGAGACGATGGTTATGCAATTTTTAAAAGGCGTTCGACCTAAGGGAATTCCGAATAAACGTGCATTCAAAAATTGTGAGCTAATTCGTCCGTTTTTATGTCTGACAAAAGAAGATATAAAACATTACTTAGATAAGCATCATGTGATACCAAAAATTGACCCTTCAAATGAGGAAGATACGTATACGCGTAATCGAGTACGGAAATATTTAATTCCATTACTAAAGGAAGAGAACCCTCGGCTTAATGAGAGTCTTGTAAAATTACAATCTCTTTTTGATGAAGAGTCCGACTTTTTAGATCAGAAAGCGGAGCAAGCCTTTAGTAATTTAATTCAGTTGGAGCGAGGTTCAGCCGTTTTTTCAATAAGTGAGTTTATTGCACTTGATACACCTTTACAAAGGCGGGTCTTTCATCTAATATTAAACTATCTTTATGAAAACCACACGCTCCAAAAAGATTATTTTGATGCGTTTTTGGAGTGGATGAACTCACAAATACCAAATAGTAAGTATGAAATGCCCAATGGATTGACATTCCTTAAAGCATATGATGATTGTTATGTTATTCGTGGACATAAGGAACCAAGGACTTACTATAAATACTTACACTTAGGTGAAAAAATTGACCTTCCGAATGGGTGGTCGATTCAAGCCTCTAAAGCAAACGTCACTCAACTAGAGGATGATGCTCGCTTTTTTTGTGATACTCATCACATATCATTTCCACTTATCGTTAGAACAAGACAAAATGGTGACCGGATTAAACCTAAGGGAATGAACGGTCATAAAAAGGTGAAAGATATTTTTATCGACCATAAAATCCCGAAACATTTAAGGGATGAATGGCCTGTTGTGACTGATCAAACGGGTGAAATTTTGTGGATACCTTATATTTGTAAAAGTCATGTCTCAAAAGATAGCGGTCAAGAAATCATTCAAATAACTTTCGATCAATGATTAGGAGGATCTCCATGCATGATGAGATTAAAGAAGTTTTAATATCTGAAGAAGAAATTCAGAAAAAGACAAAGGAATTAGCTTCTGTCATAACTGAGCAATTTGACGGTGAATTTCCATTAGCAGTTGGCGTGCTAAAAGGGGCCATGCCTTTTATGAGTGATTTATTAAAACGAATTGACACTCATATAGAAATGGATTTTATGGATGTGTCCAGCTATGAAGGTGGAATGCGATCGACTGGCGAAGTAAAGATTATCAAAGATTTAAATACAAAAGTGAAAGGTCGCGACATATTAATAATTGAAGATATTATTGATAGCGGATTAACATTAAGTTACTTAGTGGATTTATTTAAATATCGCCAAGCGAATTCAATTACGATTGTGACATTACTGGACAAGCCGTCTGGAAGACAATCAGATATTAAAGCTGATTTAGTGGGATTTGAAGTTCCAGATGCATTCGTTGTTGGGTATGGGTTAGATTATCAAGAGAAATATCGTAACCTTCCTTACATCGGGGTATTAAAACCAGAAATTTATTCATAAGTTGAACTAAGGTTTGCTTGTACGAATTGTCAGTAAATGTTCAATACGTATAGGTTGAGCCCTTCAAATTTATTGTGGTAGTATTAGTTTAGTTTTGTCGCTTAGGAGGAGGTACGTAATGAACCGAGTGTTTCGAAATACATTCTTTTTCTTTATTATATTCTTAGTTTTAATTGCGATTATCGGTATGTTAAACAACCCAAATCCAGATACCGAAGATCTCAATTACCAAGAATTTAGAGAAGCATTATCTAGTGGTCAGATTGAGGAATTGACCATTCAATATACAAATCAAGCTTATGAAGCTCGAGGGGAAATGGTCGGCGATTCAGGATCAACAAGTTTCCGTGCTGAATTCCCTGCAAACGATCAAATTGTAACGGAAATCGTTAATACAGCTGAGGAGCAAGTTAATGAGTTTACAACAGAAAAAGCTGAAGAGCCTAGTGCTTGGGCCCGTTTCTTTACAACGTTAATTCCGTTTATTATTCTGTTCATTTTATTCTTCTTCTTACTTGGCCAAATGCAAGGCGGCGGTGGCCGTATGATGAACTTTGGTAAGAGTAAGGCGAAGATGTACACAGAAGATAAGAAGAAAACGAAGTTCCCAGATGTTGCCGGAGCTGATGAAGAGAAGCAAGAGCTAGTCGAGGTTGTCGACTTCTTAAAAGATCCGCGTAGATTCTCTGAATTAGGCGCACGAATTCCTAAAGGGATTCTATTAGTAGGCCCTCCTGGTACAGGTAAAACATTATTAGCGAAAGCAGTTGCTGGTGAAGCTGGAGTACCATTCTTCTCCATCAGTGGTTCTGACTTCGTTGAGATGTTTGTTGGTGTTGGTGCATCACGTGTACGTGACTTATTCGAAAATGCGAAGAAAAACGCACCATGTATTGTGTTTATAGATGAGATTGACGCTGTTGGACGTCAACGTGGCGCTGGTGTTGGTGGCGGTCACGATGAACGTGAACAAACGCTTAACCAACTACTAGTTGAAATGGACGGTTTTGGTGTCAACGAAGGAATCATTATGATTGCAGCTACAAACCGCCCGGATATCTTAGACCCTGCGTTACTACGTCCAGGACGCTTTGACCGTCAAATTACGGTTAACGCACCAGATGTCAAAGGTCGTGAAGAGGTATTAGGCGTTCACGCGAAGAACAAACCTCTTGATGATACGGTTGACTTAAAGACAATTGCTATGCGTACACCTGGTTTCTCAGGTGCTGACTTAGAAAACTTATTAAACGAAGCTGCACTAGTTGCTGCTCGTGATGATGTAAATAAGATTGGCATGGAACATGTGGATGAAGCGATTGATCGTGTCATCGCAGGTCCTGCTAAGAAGAGTAAAGTTATTTCTGAAAAAGAGAAAAACATCGTGGCGTATCACGAAAGTGGTCACACAGTCATTGGTGTGGTACTGGATGATGCAGATATCGTTCACAAAGTAACGATTGTCCCTCGTGGTCAAGCAGGCGGTTATGCTGTTATGCTTCCGAAAGAGGACCGTTACTTCCAGACGAAGCCAGAATTGTTGGATAAGATCACTGGCTTACTTGGTGGTCGTGTAGCCGAAGAAGTCATCTTCGGTGAAGTGAGTACAGGTGCTCATAATGACTTCCAACGTGCTACAAGCATTGCGCGTAAAATGGTAACCGAATTTGGTATGAGTGAGAAGCTTGGACCACTTCAATTTGGTAGCACTGGAGGTCAAGTCTTCTTAGGTCGAGATATTCAAAACGATCCGAATTACAGTGATCAAATTGCATATGTAATTGACCAAGAAGTTCAAGCGATTATTAAGTCTTGCTATGAGCGTGCTAAGGAAATTCTAACTGAGCACAAACCACAGTTAGAGCTAATCGCTAAGACACTACTAGAAGTTGAAACATTAGATAAAGCTGAAATTAACGGTTTATTCTATGACGGAGTACTTCCTGACAAACCTAAAAAAGAAGATGACAAGAGTGAACAGTCCGCAACGACTGATACTCCTGCATCTACAGAAGAGGAAGAGTCAGAGTCGAGCGAACAAGCAGATGAGCAAGATGACAGCCAAGAGCAAGATGAACAAGACGTCAAAGTTAATATTCAGAAGAAAGAGGAAGGCAACAGCACTTCTGAAAATGAAGATAACGACCGAAAAGAATAATGTTCAATTAACCCCCTGTCCGTATGTGGCAGGGGGTTTTGTTAAGCAAAAACATTCTAACCCACATATTTGGCGTTTTATGTTATGATTTACGTGGTTAATTGTTAATATTTAAAATTATAGCTCTGTTAAATGAAGGGGGAGTTGTTGTATTGTGATGAGCGAAGGTGGCGACTCCAGCGGGAATAGCGCGAGCCGAAAATCACGCAAAGCGAAACGACAGTGAGCTTTGGGAAGTTGAGGCCGTGCCCGCGGAAAGCGTCCACCGGAAGCGAATCACAATAACAACAACGGTTTCTTACAGAGTCAAATTTATATAGAAAAGGGCTGTAGTTATGGTTTTTGTTTTAGATGTCGGGAATACAAATACTGTATTAGGTGTCTTTGATCAAGGTAAACTAATTTATCAATGGCGAGTAGCAACCAATCGCCATAAAACAGAAGACGAATATGCGATGAAAGTAAAGGCATTACTTCAACATAATGGGCTTTCGTTTGAGGACTTTGACGGTGTCATCATTTCATCCGTCGTCCCACCTATGATGTTTTCATTACAAAAAATGAGTGAAAATTACTTCCATATCGACCCTCTTATTGTTGGGGCCAACAACGTAGAAACAAGCTTGAAAATGGATTACCCTAACCCAAATGAAATCGGGGCAGACCGAGTTGTGAACGCAGTAGGAGCTATTAAAGAATATGGCGCTCCTTTAGTTATTATCGACTTCGGTACAGCAACGACATTCTGTTATGTAAATGAACAGGAAGCTTATGAAGGTGGGGTTATTGCACCGGGAATCTCCATTTCTACAGAAGCCCTTTATTCAAAAGCAGCTAAATTACCTCGTGTCGAGATTAAACGTCCAGATGATGTTGTAGGAAGCTCAACGGTTGAAGCGATGCAATCCGGGATTTATTTTGGATATGTCGGACAAGTAGATGAAGTGGTTAATCGTATAAAAGAACGAGCAAATGTGACGCCAACAGTAGTAGCAACAGGTGGTTTAGCTAAGTTAATTGCCAAAGGATCCCAAACGGTCGACTATGTCGATTCCGCGCTTACACTTAAAGGGTTGTACGAAATATATTGTATTAATAAGAAAGAAAAGGGTGGACAACATGAGTGATTATCTAATTAGAGGAACAGCTTTCGACGGTCAGGTGAGAGCGTTTGCGATTCGCTCAACTGATTCAGTTGGAGAAGCTACCCGTAGACAAGATACATGGCCAGCGGCATCTGCTGCTTTAGGCCGTACGATGACGATCTCAGCGATGATGGGGTCAATGCTAAAAGGTGAGGATAAACTAACGACCAAAATCGAAGCCGATGGACCAATTGGTTATATTATCGCAGATAGTAATGCTCACGGCGATGTGCGTGGTTACGTTAAAAATCCTCATGTGAATTTTGATTTAAATGAACAAGGTAAGTTAGATGTTGCTCGCGCAGTAGGAACGAATGGAACGCTTAGTGTTGTAAAAGATCTAGGGCTGAAAAACCATTTTACAGGTCAAGTTCCAATTGTATCTGGAGAAGTCAGCGAAGATTTCACTTATTATTTTGTTTCTTCTGAACAAATCCCATCAGCTGTTGGGGCTGGTGTGTTAGTTAATCCAGATCTAACGATTAAAGCATCTGGCGGCTTTATTATTCAAATGATGCCGGAAGCTGATGAATTAACGATTAAGAAAGTTGAAAAACGTATATCAGAAATTCGACCAATCTCAACTTTAATTGATGAAGGCTATACACCAGAAGATATTTTAGATGAAATTTTTCATGAAGAAGGTTGGAAACAATTATCAAGCACAGACGTACGGTTTAAATGTCAGTGCTCGAAAGAACGCCTAGAAAATGCGATTATGAGTTTAGGTAACGATGAGATTAATCAAATGATTCAAGAAGATGGTGGAGCTGAAGCAACGTGTCAATTCTGTTATGAAGTATACCACTTCAATGTTGATGAATTAGAACAACTAAAGCAATAAGGTAGGGGTTTGATGCGTCAATTAAAAATCAACGAAAACATTGAACTAAATTTTGAACAAGAAACAATCGTTATGGGGATTTTAAATGTCACACCGGACTCATTCTCTGATGGTGGTCATTTTGTTGACGGTTCAAAAGCAGTTGAACATGCGCAGCAAATGGTTTTACATGGAGCAAAAATTATCGATATAGGTGGCGAGTCTACTCGTCCAGGACATGACCCTGTAAGTGTTGATGAAGAGGTCAAAAGAGTCGTTCCTATCATTAGGGAAATTAAAGACCAAGTTAAGGCACCTATTTCCGTTGATACGTATAAATCTAAGACAGCTGACGAAGCTGTTAAAGCTGGAGCGTCAATGATTAATGATGTCTGGGGTGCTAAGGAAGACCCTGATATTGCTCATGTGGCAAGTGAACATCAAGTCCCTATTATTTTAATGCATAACCAAACACATACTAAATACGACGATATAATCGAAGATATGAAGAAAAGTCTGGCGGAAAGTATTGAGGTTGCCAAACGCGCCGGAGTACCGGACGAGCATATCATTTTAGACCCTGGTGTTGGCTTTGGCAAAACGTTACAACAGAACTTACTAACGATGCGACGTTTACACGAATTAAAAACATTAGGTTACCCTCTATTACTTGGGACCTCAAGAAAATCCATGATTGGAAAAACACTTGAGTTACCAGTTGACGAGAGATTAGAAGGAACCGTAGCAACAGTTTGTTATGGCATTCAGCAAGGTGTTGAAATTGTTCGTGTTCATGATGTAAAAGAGATTAGCCGATCCGTTAAAATGATGGATTCTATGATGGGAAAAGGAGTCTTAATGCATGGATCAAATTAAATTAAACGGTATGATGTTCTACGGTTACCATGGTGTGTTCCCGGAAGAGAATAAGCTTGGTCAACGTTTTACAGTGGATATCGAATTGTTTACCGACCTTAAAAAAGCCGGTCAGTCTGATGATATTCAAGACAGTATGGACTATGGCCAAGTATATCAAGTCACCCAACGTGTCGTTGAAGGAGAAGCTAAGAATTTAATTGAGACAGTGGCAGAAGACATTTCAAAAGCATTATTTGAACAATTTGGTATGCTTCAAGCTGTTAGTATTTATATAGATAAACCAGGACCACCCATCCCGGGTTATTATGAATCAGTCGGGGTTGAGATTTATCGGGAGCGACAAGATGATGTCTAAGGCATTTATTGCACTGGGAACAAATATTGAACCTCGATTAGATCATTTAGAACAAGCGATTCATCATTTGGATGAATCATCGAACATTGCTGTCATTCAAAAGTCATCTATATATGAAACGGCTCCAGTCGGTTATACTGACCAAGCTGATTTTCTAAATATGGTCATTGAAGTTCAAACAACTTTAATGCCTTTTGATCTATTGACGTATTGTCAAAAGGTCGAACAAAACCTTGGCAGGAAACGAACGATCCGTTTTGGCCCGAGGTCCATTGACTTAGATATATTATTGTTTGATAATAAGGTGATAGACGAAGCAACCTTAATAGTTCCACACCCAAGAATGCATGAACGAGCTTTTGTTTTAGTCCCCCTTAATGAATTAAACTCTCGTGTTGAATTGAAAGGCCAGACAATTGAACATTGGTTAAAGCAGCTGCCTGATGAAGACATTGAAGACGTTCGCTTATTAAGAAGGATATGAATGAATTTATAATTGAATAAAAGATTGAGGTGAGATACGTGTCAGAAGAAATAAACGACCAAATGCAGACTCGTATAGAAAAGTTACGAGCGTTACAAGATGCTGGAGTAAATGTATTTGGAGATAAGTTTGACCGAACCCATTTATCAAACCAGTTAAAAGAAGAGTATGACCAGTATTCAAAAGAAGAATTAGAAGAAAAAGAGATTCCAGTTACGATCGCTGGACGTATTATGACAAAGCGTGGAAAAGGTAAAGCTGGATTTGCGCACGTGCAGGATGTTGATGGGCAAATTCAAATTTATGTTCGTAAAGACCGTGTCGGTGAGGAATCTTATGAAGTCTTTAAGCAGGCAGACCTTGGAGATATCGTCGGCGTTAAAGGGGTTATGTTTAAAACGAAAGTAGGCGAGCTATCTGTTAAGGCGGATGAGTTTTTCTTCTTAACAAAATCCCTTCGTCCACTACCAGAGAAGTTCCATGGTTTAAAGGATGTTGAGCAACGTTACCGTCAGCGTTATCTAGATTTAATTACAAACTTAGAAAGTCGCGAGACGTTTATTTTACGTAGTAAGATTATTCAGTCTATGCGTCGTTACTTAGATGACCAAGGTTTCTTAGAGGTTGAAACACCTATGATGCACGCGATCCCAGGTGGTGCCTCGGCCCGTCCGTTTGTCACGCATCACAATGCACTCGACATTCCTTTATATATGCGTATTGCGATTGAACTACACTTAAAACGTCTCATTGTTGGTGGACTAGAGAAAGTCTATGAAATTGGACGAGTCTTCCGTAACGAAGGGGTATCAACGAGACACAACCCTGAGTTTACGATGATTGAGTTATATGAAGCTTATGCTGATTATCATGATATTATGGATTTAACTGAGAATTTAGTTGCTCATATTGCTAAGGAAGTACTTGGAACAACTAAAGTTCAATATGGCGAGGAAAAAGTGGACCTTTCGCCAGAATGGACAAGGTGGCATATGGTTGATGCTATTAAGGAAGTAACAGGCGTCGATTTCTGGCAAGAGATGACTGATGAAGAAGCACATCAACTAGCAAAGGATCATGGAATAGATGTTGAAAGTAGTATGACGTTTGGTCATATTGTAAATGAGTTCTTTGAACAGAAAGTAGAAGATACATTAATACAACCAACATTTATTTATGGACATCCTGTTGCCATTTCACCATTAGCGAAGAAAAATGAAGACGACCCTCGTTTCACGGATCGTTTTGAGTTATTTATCGTAGGTAGAGAACATGCAAATGCATTCTCAGAGTTAAACGACCCAATTGATCAACGTGAACGTTTTGAAGCTCAAGTAAAAGAACGCGAAGCAGGTAATGATGAAGCGCATTATATGGATGAAGACTTCTTGGAAGCATTAGAATATGGCCTACCTCCAACAGGTGGTTTAGGTATTGGTATTGACCGATTAGTTATGCTTCTAACAAATTCAGCATCTATCAGGGATGTATTACTATTCCCTCAAATGCGAAACCGAAGCTAAAAGATATGCATAATGAAAACTGCTTGTTGCAACCTATGGAAAGGCTGTGACAAGCAGTTTTTTATTGGTTAATAACCTCTAAAAAGCGGGGACTAACAATGACTTAATTGAACTAAAATTTCTGAATAAACTTACTTTGAATAAATAGTTATAAAACTATTGTCAGAGTCGTAAAACCATGATAAATTATTAATCGTCGCGTTAACGAAACGCGCCAAAAATTAATTAATAAACAACTTCAAAATTCATTATGAATAGTTATTGACTTTTAGTTAAGAAGTTGTTATATTAATAAAGTCGCTTTTTTGAGGCGGCAACACATCTCATTAAAACAATTTAAATAAGTTGTTGACGCATTAATTTGCGAGATGTTATGATTCATAAGTCGCTTTTTGAGCGGCGCCATTCGAACCTTGAAAACTAAACAAAATAGCCTGTCGTCAATTCACATGTTTCGCATTTGATTGGGCGAAACATGAACGACGATTTATGAAGCCAATCAA
>NZ_RKRF01000012.1 GCF_003843875.1 Aquisalibacillus elongatus
CAGGCTATTTTGTTTAGTTTTCAAGGTTCGAATGGCGCCGCTCAAAAAGCGACTTATGAATCATAACATCTCGCAAATTAATGCGTCAACAACTTTTTTAATTGTTTTAATGAGATGTGTTGCCGCCTCAAAAAAGCGACTTTAATAGAATAACAAGTTCTTCACTTAATGTCAACAACTTTTGTCGGTTGTTTTTAAGTCACATCTTAATGCGACATTTATTAATTTACCACGAAATCAACTAACTGACAAGTATCAATTTCAATGGTTTTTAGCGTTTGGGTCGCGCTCTGAGAATGAATCTCTTTTTTTCGCGACAAGTAATAATATAGCATGTAGCTTTTAATCAAGTCAATAACAAATTCACTTTTTTCAAAACCACTATTCACCATATGAAAAATGATTATATAGCGTTCCTTATTATGAGCAGTTTTTGTCATTCGCATACGAAAACTGGTTCGTTTGTTGCGACAGAATTAACTATAGTATTTAAAATACCGTACCGTCAATACGAATCGGTACGGTAATAATATCCATAATTAATCTTCCTTAACGGTGTATTTTCTATGGTAGATATTTTTACCCTTCGTTTCGACTAACTCGATATCGATAATCTTACGTTCAACCAAGTACTCGAGTAAAATTGAAAGGTCTAATGTATAATGTTGTGTTTCTGGATGTACCTTAAGTTCACTAAATGACCATGGTTCATCTTTTTCTTTCATTATGTCTAATAAATGTTCAGCACCTTGTTCTGCTCTAGAGTGGATTGCAAAATCGCTAGCCAGTAACATTAATGATATTCTTTTATCTGTTGGCTCGTTACTTTCCATTAACTCTTCATAGAGCTTATAAACTTCAGGGTCTATCCTTTTTACTTGATTCCAAACGGTTATTTCAGGATGGAACCCTTTTTCGAGCACTGTTACTCTGGCCAAATAATGAAGAGATCTAATCATTAAACTATTGGCATCTAAATAATGCTTCGAGTGAAACAAGTCCTTACATTCTCGATAGGCTCTTATTAACTTAGCAAACTCGATCGCTTTTTTAAGCTTTCGATTATGCTCAGGAAATTCTCTTAATTTCTCCTTTAAGTTAGATAAGTATTCATTTCGGTCAAATACAATTTTGCCATTAATTAACCAATCGATGACTTTTCGGTAACCACTTGTTCGAATCCACTCGTTTAATAAGTCTTCATCTACAATATGCATAGCGGCTGTTTTATTTTCGAATTCATAATGTTTAACAAACCATTCATCATCCGAATTGCGAGATACAATTAATAGGATGACATCAAAATTATCTGTAACTGGACTTTGGTCTTGGTGTTTTTCATAAATTAAGACACCTAACGTGTTAGGCTGGCTTGCTTTTTCTTGATATATCGGACGTAATACGTTTTCCATCACCAAATCCTCCCTAACCATTCCTCAAATAATTAAATTCTACACATATCTCAATTTTCCCTTTTTATTCACATACATCTCTATTAAATTTATGTTATACTTCTTAAGATAAAGATGGCATAAATATGCAACCTATAATACTTTAAACATATCTATTTGAATTGACAAGGGAGGCACCTTGATGAAACTGAAATATAGTAACAAGATTAATAAAATACGTACCGTTGCATTATCGTTAGTATTCGCAGGTATGATTATTATGTATATCGGCCTTTTATTTAAAGAATATGAATGGGTTATGGTCACTTTTATGTTCTTAGGTTTGATCGCGATTATATTAAGCACTGTTATCTACTTCTGGATCGGAATGTTATCAACCCGGGCGGTGCAGGTTATTTGTCCAGAATGTGGGAAAAATACTAAAATGCTAGGTCGTGTAGATGCTTGTATGTTTTGTAAGCAACCACTGACGATGGACCCGAACTTAGAAGGCGAAGAATTCGATGAGAAATATAACTCTAAAAAGTATCAAAAAGAAGAAGAGAAAAATGAGCAAATGAACGACTAAAACTCCCAACCGTTTGGGAGTTTTTTTATGATTGAACTATAAAAAAGCAGCTCAATTAAGGAATATCCCTTAACAGAACTGCTTAGATTAAATACTTAATTAATGACTTGTTTGTAGGCTTGCCTGGCAGTCTTCGCATTTTCCATAAACCTCCATGCGGTGATGGGTGACATCGAAGCCTGTGACTTGTTCTGCCAGTTGTTCCACTTCATCTAATGTAGGGTAGTGGAAATCCACGATTTTCCCACATGAGTCACAAATAATGTGATAGTGCTTAGTTGTATTGCAATCAAAACGGCTAGATGAGTCACCATATGTTAACTCTCTTACTAAGCCGATTTCTTGAAAAACTCTTAGGTTATTATAAACGGTTGCGACACTCATGTTCGGGAATTTACTTTCAAGTGCTTTGTAGATATCATCTGCGGTTGGATGTTCCATCGTTTGCATAAGATACTCAAGCACTGCATGACGTTGAGGCGTAATACGAACACCTGACTGTTTTAATTGAGATAAAGCTTCTTGTAATCTTTGTTCTGACACCGTCATGCACCTCTCTTTCAACTAGAAAATTATTAAATAAGAATTCTTATAATTAGTTTAATTCCTCACTTCCTAGTTTGTCAATTTATATGGTTGTTTTACTCGATTTATACATCGGTATTTAATGGTAATTCCTCTCCACCTAGTCCTTGATTTACGTATCGAGCGGCCACAAATAGGAAATCGGATAAACGATTCAAATACTGCAAGACTAACTCATTATCAAAGTCTTCAATTGCGATAGCCATCCGCTCAGCGCGACGTACAATCGTACGAGCAACATGTAATGATGCCGCGGCTGGATGACCGGATGGAAGGATGAAGTTTTTCAGTTCTTCTAATGACTGATCCCATTCATCTATTTGATTCTCTAAAAACTCAATATGGTCCTTCTTTATTTTCCACATAACTTCTTTATCAGGTGGAGTCGCTAGCTCAGCACCTACATGAAACAGGACGGTTTGAACCTTATGTAAAGCATTAATAACCGATTCTTTTCCTTCCCATTCTTCATTGACGAGCTGACTACGAGCAACCCCAATTGTTGAGTTGGCTTCATCACATGTTCCATAAGCCTCAACACGAATATCATTTTTGGCAACTCGTTTTCCGTAAATCAATGATGTCTGGCCTTTATCTCCGGATCGTGTATATATTCGCATTCTAATACCCCCTTTTAGGATCAATAACGTTTACTTCTGGTGCTTCTTCGTTTAAAAATTGCTCTAAGTTCTTCTCGAAAATATCTAATGCACGTGGCACATAATTTTCGGTAACCGCTGAGTTATGCGGCGTCATCGTGCAATTTTCTAAATCCCACAATGGGCTGTTTTCATCTAGCGGCTCTTCTTCAAAAACATCTAAAACCGCATGACGAATTTTTCCTTCTTGTAGTGCGTTAATCATAGCTTGTTCATCAACCGTTGTTCCACGCCCCATATTAAGGAAAATCGCATCTTCTCTCATCGCCTCAAAATGCTCTGCTTTAAACAGCTGATTTGTATCATCTGTTGCTGGTAATACATTAATCACAAAGTCAGCATTAGGTAATTGTTTCTTTAGCTCATCCGTTGTATAACATTCATCGAAGTGCTCTTTGTGCTTACCACTTTTCGATATTCCAATCGTTTTCATATCAAATGCCTTTGCTTTACGGGCGGTCTCTTGACCAATCGCTCCAGTACCTGTGATGATCATCGTTCTATTTGAGATTTCTTCTATTTTAACTCTCGGCTCCCATTTATGTTGACGTTGATTTTCAAGGAACGTCGGCAAGTTACGATAGACTTGGAGAAGCATCCCTATAACATATTCGGACATTTGAATCGTGTGTATACCACGTGAATTAGTAACTAAAATATCTTTTTCAATAATCTGTTCAAACGGCATTTCATCCAACCCAGCTGATGCTACCATGATCCACTTTAAGTTCTTTGCCTTTTTAATATGTTCATTCGTTAGGTCTTCACCATATGTAAGAATAATATTCGCCTTCGGTAAAACATCTTCTGCTTCCGAAATTGGTGATTTAAAATCAAACGTAACGTTCGGAAAGTTTTCCGTCAAACGCTCACGTAAATAAGTTTTCATTTTTGCTGTGACGAGTACATACATATTGGACACCTCTTCTTATAAAACGGGCCATGGATGACCATGGCCTTTGGTTTATTGTAAGTTTTCTTTAATATAGTTTAGAGCTTCTTCAACGTGGTCCTGAACTTTAACTTTTCGCCATTCTTTGACTAGCTGACCATCTTTATCAATAATAAAAGTCGAACGCTCAATACCATAGTATTCTTTACCGAAGTTCTTCTTAAACTTCCATACATCATAATCTTCCGCTACTTGATGATCTTCATCCGCTAATAGTAAAAACGGTAAATCATGCTTATCAATAAACTTCTCATGACGATCAACAGGGTCAGGACTTACACCTAGAATAACCGCATCTAACTCTTCAAAACTCTCATGATGATCCCTAAAATCACAAGCCTCAGTCGTACAACCAGGCGTCATATCTTTCGGATAAAAGTACAATACAACGTGCTTTCCTTTAAAGTCTGATAAACTAACCTTTTCACCATTACTCGCAAGTAAAGTGAAATCAGGCGCTTGTTTTCCTACTTCTACTGTCATGACTCATTCCTCCTTTTTCATCTCTTACTTTTAGATTATCGAAGAATGGCCTTATTGACAAATTATTTTATCAGTTTATATAAAAAGGCTGCCGGTAGTAAATAGCCCACCGCTGCTTCAACAAGCGATACAAAACGTGCGACGCCAATTGGGTAGATATCACCATACCCGACGGTCATTAGCGTCACGCCACTAAAATAAAACGATCTTAAAAAACGATCAACAGCTGTTCCATACTGTAAAGACATATCAGACAGAACCGTAAAACCTATTTCCGACATCAAGAAGTAGATTATTGAAAACCCGAGCATTAGGATAAAATAAATAATTAAAAAAGCCGCAAACAACTCGGACGAAAAGGCCCCGCGTGTCCTCCGATTACTTTTTAAATACACTAATACACTAATAAACACAATTAAAATGACAATCATAATTTCTATATATTCCATTCGATCACCAATTTTCTATTATCGCTTCATTAATTTTTATGACAGACTTGTCCTTAACATGTAAAAATACCAAAAGCGACTATGATAAAATATAGAATGGATTCGAACTTAATGGAGGTATTTATATGAACCGTGAAACATCTGAGAAGTTATATCAAGAAGCAGAGGAACATATAGTGGGCGGTGTCAACTCCCCATCTCGTGCTTTTAAAGGTGTCGGCGGTGGAACGCCCGTTTTCATGGAAAAAGGCCAAGGCGCTTACTTTTGGGATGTCGATGGCAACAAATACATAGACTATCTTGGAGCGTATGGTCCAATTATTACCGGACACGCTCACCCTCATATTACAGATGCAATTACAAATGCAGCTCAAAACGGTGTCTTATACGGAACACCAACAAAACTTGAGAATAAATTTGCGAAAATGTTAAAAGATGCTATTCCATCACTTGAAAAAGTTCGTTTTGTTAACTCTGGTACTGAAGCCGTCATGACCACAATCCGTGTGGCTCGTGCATATACGAACCGTACGAAGGTTATTAAGTTTGCAGGTTGTTACCACGGGCATTCAGACCCCGTATTAGTTGCAGCAGGATCAGGGCCATCTACGTTAGGAACGCCCGATTCAGCAGGTGTTCCATCTAGTATCGCAAAAGAGGTTATTACTGTACCTTTTAATGATGCAAGTGCACTAGATGAAGCTTTAGATCAATACGGCGATGATATTGCAGCTGTATTGGTGGAACCAATCGTCGGTAACTTTGGGATTGTTGAGCCAAAGCCAGGCTTTTTAGAAAAAGTTAAAGAGCTTACTCATCAGAATGGCAGTTTGTTAATCTTTGATGAAGTCATTACAGCTTTTCGTTTCCATTATGGAAGTGCTCAGGAGCTTACGGGTATCACAGCGGATATGACTGCCATGGGCAAAATTATCGGTGGAGGCCTGCCGATCGGTGCTTACGGTGGTCTCGTCGATATTATGGAACAAGTCGCACCACTAGGTCCTGCTTATCAAGCGGGGACGATGTCAGGAAACCCTGCTTCAATGGCTGCTGGTATTGCTTGTTTAGAAGTTTTAAAAGAAGACGGTGTGTATGAGAAGTTAAATCACTTAGGAGAGAAATTAGAACATGGCATGTTAAAACTTGCCGAGAAACACGGTATATCCGTTTCCATTAATCGTCTTAAAGGAGCACTAACACTTTATTTTACAGATGAAGAAATCACAAACTATGAACAAGCAGAAAATACAGACGGTGAAATGTTTGCTCGTTTCTTTAAACTCATGTTGGACCAAGGGATTAACCTAGCTCCATCTAAGTATGAAGCATGGTTTTTAACAATTGCTCATACGGATGAAGATATCGACAAAACATTAGAAGCCGTTGATCAAGCCTTTTCCAACATGAAATAATTTTTAGCGTTTCTATTAAAAAAATAATTAAAAAGTAGTTGTAATTTTCAAAATATTTGTGTAGAATATAATTAATTCAGATTTAATGGATTACCCCTTATCAAGGAATTCATGTTATGAAACTCCCTTCCTTTCTGGTTTTTCCAGGTATAGCCTTTGCATCTATGGCAAAGGCTATTTTTTTATTCATAAATTGTTAATAATATGTTTTTCTATTTCTAAAGAATGGTATTAATATAATAATGTACTTATGATTTTCTTAATTGTGAAAGAAGGGCTTATATGAAAATTGGAGCTAGAGCATTAAAAACTGGATTAGCAACTGTGATTGCGCTGTATTTTGCAGGAATGTTTGATTTTAAATCAGGGGTGTTCGCAGCCGCGATCGCTGCCGTCTCATCCATTCAACCTTCAATCTATCGTTCGGTTCAAACAATGGTTGAGCAGGTTCAAGCCAATATTATTGGTGCGACGTTAGCGATTATTTTTGTCTTAACCATTGGCAATGATCCGTTTATCATTGGTTTAGCTATTATACTTGTTATTGGCATTTGTTCATTACTTAAGATGAAAGAAGATACGACATTCATTGCGATCATTGCTGTTATTGCCATTATGGAAGCAACGGATATGCCTTTCATGGAGTTTGCTGGCATTCGTTTCTCTTCCATATTTATTGGGATTGCTTCAGCCTTTGTGGTTAACTTAGCTTTTTTACCACCTAAGTATGAGACACGTCTTTTCGAAAATATTAATCGCACGACTAATGATATCTTGCAGTGGATTCGTGTGACAACAAGGCATTTATCAGACCAGCCTGCTCTTAAAAAAGAAATCCAAAGAATTCAAGAAGATGTTACGAGATTGGATCAAACATACTTACTTTTTTCTGAGGAGCGAATTTACTCAAGAAAACGTGCTTATGCACGCGCACGTAAACTTGTGTTATTTAGACAATTAATTCATACAACCAAAAAAGCTTTTATCGTTTTACAAAACTTACACCGAATGGACTATGAAATTGAACATTTCAAAGGTGATATTAACAAAAAGATTATAGAAGAAGTCGATAAAACCTTACACACTCATGAAAAACTGACGCTTATGTATTTAGGGCGAATTCGAAAGAAAGAAACGGATCCATTAGAAAAAATCATAGAACCAGCAATCCCTGAGTTAGTTGACCAACTAATGGAAGTCTATGATGATGAGGAGAGTGACCGAATGACGTTCCTGCCACTAGCTTCTAATTTGTTAGAGTATCATAATGAGCTAATTCACCTTAAAAAATTATTAGTTAGTTATCAAAGTAAAGAGTAGAACAGAAGGGCACGGTGAATCCATTGCCAAGCCAATTAAAAACCATTTTGTTTTACACCATATTATTTGCTGTATTTACACCAACCTTAGTTTTAATGATGATTCTAGATCATCGCTGGTTATCTTATATAATAGTCGGGATATTAATAATTATCATCCTGATTAGTCGCAAACAATTAGCGACCAAACAGTACATCATAGTCTGGGTAATAGTTCTTTTGGTAACAGGTCTTTCTTTAGTCTATGGAAGACCCAACTTAGCTGTTTCATTCCAAGGGCACTATATCAATGAGACCGTTAAATTAATTAATTTTACGCAACAAAAATGGCTAGATGAACGACGAAAATTCAAATCTCAACCTTACGATATAAACGATTGGACACCACCAGAAAACTATCAAAATGAATTAATACAACTAACTGAAACGAATGGCTATTTATTATCCAATACGAATCAAGAATCAAACCACGTTATATATCAAATTCATGGCGGAGCCTATATTAAGCAGTTTACTAAGCGATATAATGAAATAGCCATAAAATACTCTAAGGCATATGACAACGCTGATGTTTTTTCTATTGATTATCGTACGGCGCCAGAGTATGAACACCCCGCTGCTCTAAAAGATGCAATTGAAGGTTATCAATGGTTACTAGCTCAAGGATATCAGCATGATGATATTATCATTGCAGGTGATTCATCAGGTGGTGGTTTGGCGTTAGCTATGACACTTAAGTTAAGAGACACTAATCAACCACTCCCAAAGTCATTAGTATTAGCTTCACCATGGTCAGACTTATCAGCTGAAGGTGAGAGTTATAAAACTAAAATCAAGGATGATGCTATATTTGGCTCTCCTTCTATTGAAGACGCGCCACAATATCCAATCCCAATTACTTATGCTGGAGAGCATGATTTAACGGACCCTTATCTTTCTCCTGCTTACGGAGATTACGAAGGCTTTCCACCTATTCTGATCCAAACAGGAAGTGAAGAGTTACTACTGAGTGATAGTGAAATTATTGAACAAAAAGCTAAAGAAGCTGAGCTCAAAATCTTCCCTGGAATGTTCCACAACTTTTATATTAACCATCCTTCTATACCCGAAGGAAAAGAAGCTTGGGAACACATAAGTGAATTTATCGAGAAGCGTTAATGAAAAGTGAGTGAGACAGAAAGTAAGTATTAAGAGCAAAAAACAAACAATAGATTGAAGCATTAATAAGCGTAGTCAAAATGCGTAGACTCCTTTGGGAACAGCACGAGCTGAGGGGCCACAGGATGTGGGTCAGTTCGGCGTTGCAACAGGACGTTGCGAACTTAGCCGAACATCCATAGTTTAACTCACGGCAGTGAGTTTTGGGAAGTTGAAGCCGTGCCCAAGGAAAGCGGAGCTTTTTGACGGAGCGTATAAGAAACTCCGTACATGATTTAAAACACTTTATCATAGTACGGAGTTTCTTATTAATTATATCTTTAAATCAAGTAATTAATTTAGTGTATTCTTTGCATCCTTCTCTGTATTTAATTCTTGCACTTGGAATAGATCATAATAATATCCTTTCTTTCTCATGAGCTCATCATGTGCACCTTGTTCCATAACCATACCGTCATTCATAAGCACAATCCGGTCAGCATGTGTAATCGTCGATAATCGGTGAGCAACGATAAACGTCGTTCGATTATGAGCGAGTTTTTCCAAGGCTTCTTGAATCAAGTGTTCACTTTCTAAGTCCAGCGCGGACGTTGCTTCGTCAAAGATTAATAGCGGTGTGTTTTTCAAGAATACCCTAGCAATAGCAACACGCTGCTTTTGACCACCAGAAAGTTTAACGCCTCGTTCGCCAACTTCGGTTTCATAACCTCCCGGTAGTTCCATAATAAAGTCATGAGCATTTGCTGCTTTAGCCGCTTTGACTACTTCTTCATCAGTTGCACCAGGATTACCGATTCGAATATTTGATGCTACCGAATCACTGAACAAGATATTATCTTGCAGAACCATTCCAATTTTGTCCCTTAATGAACGAGCTTTGTAATCTCTTATATCATAACCATCGATTTTTAACTTTCCGCTTGTTACGTCATAAAAGCGCGGAATTAAACTGACTAAAGTAGATTTTCCGCCACCACTCATACCAACGAGTGCGACTGTCTCCCCTTTTTTGATACTTAAATTTATATCCTTTAAGACAATTTCATCTTCATCATCATATCGGAAAGACACATTTTCAAATTCGACATCACCGTGTACCGATTTAAGCTCTTTAGCATTTGGATCATCTACAATATCATACTCTTCGTCTAGAAACTCAAACACACGGTCCATCGATGCGTGAGATTGTGTTAGCTGTGTCATTGAGTTGATCAATCTGCGCAACGGTTGATATACACGGTCCATAAAACCGATGAAGGCTACTAGCGTACCTAGCGTGACATTGCCACCTATTGCAAAGTACGCACCAAAGGCTACAACTAATAAAGGTGCTAAATCTGTAATCGTATGAGTGACTGCATAGGATTTCGCGTTCCAAGACGTAAATTTTAACGCACGATCTAAATAATTATAATTGCGTTTATTGAAATGTTCCTGCTCATGATCCTCTAAGGCAAACCCTCTTGTCACGGGAACACCCTGTACTCGTTCGTGTAAATGCCCTTGAACTTCTGCAAGTGCCTGTGATCGTTTACGAGTTAAATCACGTAACCTTGAGTAAAAATATTTAACCGAAAACCCGTAAATTGGAAACAGTAATACAGAAATCAACGTTAATAACGGATCCAAATAAAGCATAATGCCAACTGCTATTAAAATGGTGAACATATCCAACCAAATATTCATTAGACCTGTTACGACAAATGTCTTCGTTTGTTCGACATCATGTATCACCCGGGAAATAATTTCGCCAGATTTCGTCTTTGAATAAAACTTAAGACTCAGTTTTTGGATATGATCAAATAAATGATCACGCAAATCATAAAGAATTTTGCTACTAACCTCTTGAGCTAAGTATTGTCTAAAATACTCAATTGGTGGTCTTAAAACTAAAAACACAAAGAATGATAAACCCATAATCCATAACAATTTGCTGATTTGTTCGTCATAAGCCAAATCTGTATCTACAATATCATCAATGACATAACGATATATTAATGGCAACATTAAAGGAATACCAAATTTTAACACACCGACTAAGATTGTTAAGACAATCTTCCATTTATATGGTTTTACAAATTGCAAGTATCGTTTGATGCTATCCAAAACTTTCACCTGTCTTCCATGCTTGACTATATTGTACCCATTTAAAAATCAATTTACTTCCAGTGATATTCAAAAAATAAAACCTGTTGAACCCAACAGGTATCAGGAAGGAAACGTAAGATAATGTTCATACCATTTATCAACGAACTCTGGTGAAAACGGACCTTTTCGTTGTTGAATCCAACGCTCCAAAGTATGTAATTGCTTATAAAGAATTTTTTTCAAAACATCTGGGTACTGCATTTGCTTTTGATGCTCTTCAAATTCATCTTCATCTAAAATGATATAAGTCATATCCGGAAACACTTTAATATCTAAATCATAGTCAATGTACTTTAAAGCCTCTTCATCATAAACAAATGGTGAACTAATATTACAATAATAATAAATGCCATCCGTTCTAATCATGCAAATAATATTAAACCAATAATTTGCTGTAAAATAAGTAATCGCTGGTTCTCTAGTTCGCCATATGCGACCATCACTTTCATTTACCAACACACGATCATTGGCTCCAATGATGAGATTCGATTGGCTTTTTAGTACCATAATTTCTTCCCAAATACGATGAATGTTCCCATCGTGCTTATAGCTGTGTACTTCGATCCTTTCTCCGACTTTTGGAACCATTACGGATGCTCCTTATGACTTGTTAGTAACGTTATTTTAACATAATAGCATCTATTGTTCGATTATTACAACTTAATGACAAGAAAGAAGCACTCCTATTGAAAGGAGTGCTTCTTAACCTTTTGGACCTGGGTGTTATTGGTTTTGTTGGTTTTGATTTTGGTTTTGATTTTGATTTTGTTGATTTTTCTTTTGTTGAGATTGCTGATTACGGCGTTTTACTTCTTGAGCGTTAGTCTCTGAAGCAAACTCATTACCATACTGACCTTGTTCAGCTGCTTGATTTTGCTGTTGAACTTTTTGAACGTTACTACCTGCAGCAGTTGCATTTGGCTTTTGTTGTTGGTTTTTATTTTTAGCCATCAATATCACCTCCGCACTGATTAGATTAACCAATATGTGCGAATTTATCCTAAGAAAACTAAAAATATTATCAGAAAAACAATCTCAATTCTCGAACAGGGCTCACCTATTCTCGAAAACATTTGTCCTATTCCCGATTTCACTCATTCAATTCCCTAAAATGGATGATCTATCCTTTAATTGCTCCATCACTTTATGCTGGACATTTGGAAAAGGGTAATTTTTTAACTCTTGTGCTGTGACAAACTTCCCGGTTTGCAAATCATCACCAACTTTTCCAAATAGAACTTCCACTTCCCAAATCACATGGGAGAATACATGCTTAACACTCTCACCTTTTCCTTCTAAAGCAATTTCTGCTCCATAATGGTTTTGGAAATTTTCGGGAAGTTGTTCGGCATCTTGTTTAGGTAATAATGGAAATTGCCATAAGTTCGCAAGCAATCCGTCACTAGGGCGTTTTTCAATTAAATACTCGCCTTTAGAATTAGTTAAAACTAATACATGAAAGTTCTCGGTTTTTTGTTTTTTACTTTTAGATTTGATCGGTAAATCTTCTTGGTTTCCATACTCATAAGCAAGGCAGTGCTCTTGGACTGGGCACTGGTCGCATTTGGGCTTTTTAGGCGTACAAATTAAAGCACCTAACTCCATTAGGCCTTGGTTAAACGAGGATGGATCCTCTTGAGATATAATTTCTCGAATAACATCTTCAAATAACGTTTTCGTCTTAGGTTTGGCGATATCCTCTTCAATATGTAGCACGCGTGAGATCACACGCATGACATTGCCGTCAACAGCAGGCTCAGCTTGGTCAAATGCGATACTTAAGATGGCGCCTAACGTATAAGGCCCAATCCCTTTTAGTTTTTTTAATTCTTTTTTATCACTTGGAACCTCCCCGTTATATTCCTCGACAACTTCTTTTACAGCAGTATGCAAATTCCTTGCTCTGGAATAATAGCCTAACCCTTCCCAAGATTTTAGAACATCTTGTTCATCTGCTTTTGCTAAATCATAAACGGTAGGATAACGAGTCATAAATTGATTAAAATAAGGAATAACTGTGTCGACCTGTGTTTGTTGAAGCATAATTTCAGAAACCCATACACGATATGGATCCTGGTTCGCTCGCCATGGTAAAGTTCGTTTCTGTTCGGAATACCATAATATTAAATCCCGTTGGAATGCATGAATATTAAACAGAACGGGTATTGAAAAGTTAGAACTCATCTTATATCACCTAACTTACGAAAAATTAAAAAAGGAGGAGCATAACTTGGATACTGCTACCCATATTACCATGGGCGTTGCGGTGGGTGGTTTAGCCACCATTGACCCAGCTGTTCAACAAGACCCATCTTTATTTCAAGCGGTATTAATCGGTGCAATTGTCGGCTCCCATGCTCCTGATTTTGATACATTGTTTAAACTCAAAGATAATGCAACCTATATAAGACACCATCGAGGTGCCTCTCATTCCCCGATTGCTGTTTTAATGTGGAGTTTACTCGTCTCGGGTTCCATCTACTTATTTTATATGGATGTAAGTTATTTACATCTTTGGCTATGGATCTTATTTGCTGTCTTTTTACACGTGTTCGTTGATATCTTTAATGCTTATGGCACTCAGGCATTAAAACCTTTTAAAGATAAATGGATTGCCATTGGGTTCATTAATACATTTGATCCTCTGATTTTCACGCTTTATATAGCAGGCATTTATGCTTGGACCTTAGGAGCTGATCCGCGCTATACATTTGGGATCGTGTTTTTTGTCGTATTTTTATACTACATCAAACGCTATATGGACAAACGCGAAATGGTCAATCAAATTCAAGATTATTTACCAGATGTGGAAAAAGTCGTAACCCAGCCTACCATTCGTCATAACATTTGGCGGATTGCTGTTGTGACAAAAGACCACTTCTATGTGGCAAGGTCTGAAAATGGGCACATCCGTATTCAAGATAAATTTGACCGAAAAAAACTTCCTGATTCTGCTGAGATGAACGCAGCTTTACAGGATAAAAATGTGCGTTCGTTTATCAACTTTTCGCCCGTATATCGATATGAAATTGAGCGGTTTGATGATTACATTGAAATCCGCTTCATCGATTTACGCTATCGCGCAAAGGATCGTTATCCATTCGTTGCTGTCGTCGCAATGGATCGATTTTATAATATCATTACGTCATATACAGGATGGGTTTATTCAGAAGATAAACTGCAAAAAAAATTAGAGCCCTTAAACTAATGGCTTTTACTCAACTTGCTTTGCGAGTAAAGCGATTGGAAGGGCTTCTTCTTGAGTAAGGATGTCGCCTTGTTTATTTTTGCGGGTGCCCCAAGCAAATACACCTTTTTTATATTCAATGGAAAAATACTCACCTGGTGCCCCATCGATTTCATAAACTTGTCCACTATCGAAATCTTCTGGGTTTAACATATATGATTTGGCCATCACGATTTTTCGTTGATGTACGGCATACTCATTAACCATGCCCATTTGTTCAGCTTTTCGTGCTTTTTCCGTTAAATCGGCAACCTCTTGACGTAATTGCTCGATTGTATAATCACTATATCGACGTTGCATGATGTACCACCTTTCAAACTTTTGACTTTTTAAGTATATCAAAGTCCTTTACAATTAGAAACGCATGAACATCATAGACAAACATCGTTATATTGGAGGCTAAACTTATGAAAAACGTTTTAATTACTGGAGCAGGTACTGGATTAGGTCAGGCCTTAGCATTGGAATATGCTAAACAAGGCAATCAGATTCTATTAGTTGGACGTAGAGAAGAAAAACTTCAAGATACAGCGAAAAAAATAGCTGACCTTGGTGGAAAAGCAGACATCCATGCTTGCGATATTACGAATTGGGATGAGTTAAATCAATTAGCTGAAACAATTAGTGAAGTAGATATTTTAATTAATAATGCAGGAATCGGATTCTTCGGTGCATTTGAAGAACTTGAAAAAGACCAGATTGATACGATGCTAAACGTTAATGGAGCTGGCTTAATTTATATGACGAAGCATTTTATGCCTCATATTATACAATCAAAAGGTCGTATATTAAATATTGTCTCAACAGCTGGATTACGCGGGAAAGTACATGAGGCAGGATATTGCGCTAGCAAATTTGCCCAAAGAGGCTTTACAGAAAGCTTGCAAAAAGAATACCAAGACCGTGACATCTCGATTACTGCTGTATATATGGGCGGTATGAACACCCCATTCTGGGACGGAAGTGACTATGTATCAGACCCAAATGTCCTACCAACACCTGATACGATCGCAGAACAAATTGTCGCACAAGATGACGGTAGAGATGAGATTATTTTAGAATAAAATCAATACGTGTAGCTGGAATAAAAGACCATATTTAATATAACTCCGTACCATGATTAGGCATTTTAAATCATAGTACGGAGTTTCTTATACGCTCCGTCAAAAAGCTCCGCTTTCCTTGGGCACGGCCTCAACTTCCCAAAGGAGTCTACGCTTTTTGACTACGCTGAATTTATTCTTAACGTTCGTCTTTGCATTCGATATTTATCTTCTATCTCGACCCCACTTTTTAATGAGTGGTATTAACTCATCATAACTCTTCTTCTTTTTCATCAATAAACCTCTGAATCAAATCCATCTGAAACCCTTTTTGATAAAGTGAGCCTAATACTTTTTGTTTCAGTTGAAACCCTTCATGTTTTCTAGCATGTTTATTCCACAATTTCTCGCCTTGATACCTCAAGGCGTCCATCTCTTCGTCCTCATCAACTGATAGGTCCACTTCTTGCGCCGCGGTTTCGATCGCGCCATGGGTAAACCCTTTTTGCATTAACGATTGTTTCATCTGCATTAGCTGTTGTTGAAAAGATTTTTTCCGATTACCTGATAATTTCTTTTCCATTTGTTTAATGATTTTCTCTACTTCTTTTTCGGCAGTATACTCTGCTAAAGCTTCCTCTATATAGACTTCAGGAATTTGCTTCATGATGAGCTCCTGCTTAATTTTGTTCGGACCTTTATTGGAAGTGTTCATTTTTGTTCGAACATAGGCTTTGCTGAACTGCAGATCATTAACTAACCGCTCTTCCTCCAGTTTCTTAAGTACAATCTCAATCGCTTCTTCTGTTGCTTCTTTTTTCTTTAAATATTGGGCAATTTCTGATTTTGCACGCATTCGGTAGCTTAAATAATTAATCGAAAGGGTATAGTATTGGTAAATCGCGTCCTCTTTCTTGATATCCTGAATTTGCTCATCTGAGAGCTCCATCCCTTTTCTTATGTAATGTCGTATTAATAAATCTTCATGCAGGCTAAAGACGTATTCATCTTTTCCGTTAACGTTCTGAAAGATATTGTATCTACTTTTATTCTTTTTTTGAGTGGTTATTTTACTAATTATCATAAAAAATAACTCCTATGTAGTGATGTTTGTTATCTATTATTATAGTATATAACTAAGGAGGGTTGCTACGTGAGAATTTTAATAGCTGGTGGCACAGGTTTTGTCGGAAGTCGTTTAACGCAATTTTTTAAAGAACAAGGACATGAGATCTACATTCTTACTCGCAATCCACACGCGCAAGACTACCAAGAGCAAGTGTCCTACATCGAATGGTTAAGTCCTCACAGTCAGCCAGAAACGGAACTCGACGAAATAGATGTCTGTATAAACCTATCAGGTACATCGCTTAACAGTGGTCGATGGACCAATGTCAAAAAACAACAGATTCTAGAAAGTCGTATGATGACCACAAGAGAATTCATTCGAATTATGGGAGCATTACCCCAAAAACCTAAGGTCTTCGTAAACGCATCAGCCATTGGGTTTTATGGTACATCAGAAGAACAAGTTTTTACAGAAGATACGATTGAACCAGGGCATGACTTTTTAGCTGAAGTATGTTCTGTCTGGGAAACGGAAGCTCAAGAAGCTGAAGAATTAGGCATTCGAACCGTCTTTACCCGCTTCGGACTTATTTTAGATCGTCAAGAAGGCGCTCTGCCGAAAATCGCGCTTCCTTATCGCTTAATGGCAGGCGGTCGTTTAGGTAATGGCAAGCAGTGGATGTCCTGGATTCATATTGACGATGTAGTTGGTGCGATCGATTATATCATCCACCATGAGAAAATAGCTGGTCCTGTTAACCTCACAGCACCGCACCCGAAACGTAATCAAGACTTCGGCCGCACGCTTAGCTCAGTTTTTAAAAAACCACACTGGCTTCCTGCTCCATCTTTTGCCATTCGCACGATTTTAGGTGAAATGAGTATATTAATACTGAAAGGCCAGTACGTTTATCCAGAAAAATTAGATCAAAGTGGTTATTCGTTTAAACATCCGACACTCAAGGAAACTTTAGAAAATATTTACTCCTAAAAATAGGTCAAAAACCTATTTCCAAATGACTAAAAATATTGTATGATTTCTTTAGAAATACAGGGAAGGCAAATGGTGCGCCACCGCTTGTGTCAAGCGGTTCTAGTGGGTTCGATTCCCACCCCGAATTTTTGTGAGCAATTGATAAAAATTCGAGGGTGGTCGTTCACCAACTGCGCGCCAGAACTTACGACAACACCCTCATTTAGGAGGGTGTTTTTTATGCTTAAAAAAAGAGAATTACACGATGCCTCAGTTTTATTCCCGTTACTCAACCATGATGCGGTCAAACCATATGTACGCGAAAAAGCTGACACGATCGAAGAGTACTACTTTTTCCTTAACAAAATGCAAATACAAGAAGAAAGTGGCGAATTAATATCAAGAACTATTTTAGATGAGTGGGATACGCCGATTGGAGCAATCACGCTGTATGATATTCAAGAGAAGAAAGGTTTTCTGGCCACTTGGCTCGGCCAGACATACTTTGGTAAAGGCTATAATCAATACGCCAAAGATTTATTTTTACGAGAATTGTTTATAGAAAAGGATATCGAAGTCGTGTTTTTGAAAGTAAACAAACGAAACGCAAGATCACTTCATGCGATGAAAAAGATCGGGTACGCCGTAAACGCCAACGATCACTACCCGGCTATTTACCAACAAATAAATCAAGGTCCTAACCATTATGAATTATTCGCTATTTATAAAGATGCGTTTTCATTTCATTTATACGAAACATCAAGTACTTTTGAAGATGAAATGGAAGCATAATTAATATTGACTCGAATTGATAATAGCATCCAAGCCTAAGGGGTGGAGTTCTTCAGCCTCTGGGGCTTTATTTTTTTGCAGGACAATCTGGAGTTGTTCTAAAATCTCATAAACTCCGTTTACTTGATAGTAATACTGAGAATATAATCCGGATTCGTTTAAAGCTTTTTGTAGTTCAATGATTTCGTCTTTTAACTCAGGATCAAAGGATATCGCAATAATTTCATTTCTATATTCGTACATTTGTACTTTATTTTCTTCATAATAATCTTTCTTTATAAAGGTTGATCGATAACGAAGCACCATATTTAAAATTTTGTAAACAATCTTTGATTCAATGGTGTCATGGTGTATAAGCAATAAATCGCGGGTCATAAAAAAACCTCCAAGTCATTAAAATCAGGATGCCAATAACTATTTATTAGATTATAATAGTAGTAGGTTATGCGTTTAGGAATATTATCCTAATACTAATAAACTATTCCAAAAATTTCAATAGCAACTTAAATCACTTAAGTATATTTAATAGAAAGGTGGTCATAATAAATGATAGACCAACAGTTACTTCTCATGTTGCTACCTTTAATAATCTTACAATCTATTCTATTAATCGTTGCCATCATAGATTTAATCCGAATCCAACAAACTAATGGTCCAAAATGGGTGTGGGCTTTGATTATCATCCTTATTAATATTATCGGACCTATTCTTTATTTTATTATCGGAAGGAGGCCATAAATTTGGCTTTACTTGATGCAAATCATTTAACAAAGACATATAAAAATGTAAATGCGATTCAAGATGTATCATTTTCATTAGAGCACGGAAAATGTGTCGCCCTACTCGGCCCCAACGGCTCTGGGAAAACGACGACGTTAAGAATGCTAGCAGGATTTATTAAACCGACAAGCGGAGATATCGCGTTTGATCAAGACAGTCTGACAAAGGACTTTAGAAATTTTGTAGGCTACTTGCCACAGTTTCCAGTTTTTCATAATTGGATGACTGGTAAAGAGTTTCTAATCTATGTTGGTCAACTGGCAAAACTGTCAAAAGATGAAGCGATTAAACGAGCGGACGAACTATTAGAGTTAGTTAATTTAAAAGAAGTACGTAAATTAAAAATCTCAAAATATTCTGGTGGGATGAAGCAACGCCTCGGGATTGCACAAGCATTAATCCACGCACCTAAACTCATTATACTAGATGAACCAGCATCAGCTTTGGATCCCATTGGGCGGCGCGAAGTTTTAAATCTTATGAGGGAACTTAAAAAAGATGCTACGATTTTATTTTCAACACATATTTTGAATGATGCTGAAGAAGTCAGTGATGAAATTTTGTTACTTAACGAAGGCCATATTATTGAACAAGGTAGTATGCATGAGCTCGAATCTGTCCAAAACACCGTAACGTTAAAACTAGCATTTTCTGAAGAGCCTAAGTTTATCGAAGATCGCTTAAAAGAGATTGAATCCGTCTTTAAAGTTAATCAAATTGACAAGGATTATTTACTTACTGTTCATGATCTACAAACGGCTAGAAAGCAATTATTAGAAGTCGTCTATCAAGAAAACTGGCAGCTTACAAAGTTCGAAGTCGCTAAGACGTCGCTTGAGGATTTATTTATGAAGGCGGTGAAGAAATAATGCAATGGTTTGTCATTCTAAAAAAAGAAATTCTAGAAAACTGGCGGAATTTTAAGTGGGTTTGGGTTCCAATTGTATTTATCATATTTGCCGTTATGGACCCTCTAACGACTTATTACCTTCCTAAAATCATGGATGCTGTTGGTGGTGTGCCGGAAGGATCTATTATTGATATTCCGATGCCAGGAGCCGTTGAAGCCATGATGATGAGTTTTGGAGAGCTAAGTCTATTAGGTGTGCTCATCACCGTTGTCATCGCAATGGGAGTCATTTCCGGTGAGATGAAAAGTGGCGTGTATGAACTAATCATGTCCAAACCTGTAAAATATTCAAATTATATTACTGCCAAGTTCGCATCCGTGGTCTTATTAATCTTACTATCGCTTATCTTGGCATTAATCACAGGTTGGTATTACGTGTTGATTTTATTCGGTGATATTGCTTTTACAGCATTACTCACTAGCATCGCTTTTTATGGTTGTTATTTCTTATTAATCATCGGGATTGTACTGATGGTTAATACTTGGGTTCAGTCGCCTGGTGTTGTTGCATTTTTATCGATAATCTTTATTATTGCGCTCAATGCCTTAACGAGTATTTACGGCCATATTTTCACTTGGAGTCCTGCGCTATTGTCTGATTATATTCAGGTGTATTTAGCCTCTGGTGAACTCGTCAGTGAAATATGGTATTCAGCTCTGGTTGCCCTTTTATTCACTTACTTATGCTTACAATTCGCGATTTTAACTTTAAAAAATCGCGCGGTTTAATACTAAAGGGAGCTGCCAATGTTTAATTGGTGGCTCCTTTTTTACATTTCATGTGTTCTAATGATTGTTTATCGGTTTTCTTTTAACATTTAAACGTTTTCTTCTATCGTTTGAAGGTTTTCTTCTTTCATTTAGAGGATTTCTATTAACAATTAGGCCGTTCTTTTTTGTGTTTAGCCTAAAACAAAACCTCAGTTCATCAACTGAGGTCTCCTAATTTATTCAAATTCTTTAGCAAACGTCCTAAACTCTGTCTGAAACGATACCGAGTCCGCTCTTACTTGAACATTCAAAGAACTGAAATCAAAATAGCGATCTTGTGACTCTAAATATTCAATAAATGAATTAAGCTCATCTAAATTGGATGATTCACCGTTAATCTCCATTCTTAATTGTTGTAACTCTTCTCCAGCAGCGTTAGTTGTTCCTTGGTCTAAATAACGATAACTACTGACAGTTGTATTTGACCCCTCCGACGCTCCATTTATTAGTCGAATAATTTCATCCTCTTCTAATGATGAAGGAATTTGCTCATGAACACTTGCCACTGATAAGGCTTGGTCATTTTTTTCTAATTCTCCGGCTAATGTTTCATGTTTTTGTTTCTCTAACTTTAAAGCTTGCTCCTGGCTTTCTAGCTCATCACTCATTGGTTTTAACAATAAAAAATATAAAGCTACAGCACTTAACACAAGTACGACAAGCCATAGACTCGAAATTTTGACCTGCTTTTGCGAAAGTTTCATGATTCATCTCCCTCCTCGGCTATTGGGAGTTGAACCGTATAATTAGTCGTAAAATAATCCTCGGATTCTACAAAATTAATCGTATGGATTGTCACGGATTCAAATGACTCTGATTCTCTCAAAGCCTGATAGTATTCAACCGCCTGTTCATTCGTATTCGTCTGAATCGTTAGATCGATGTGTGAATCATTATATTGAAAGGCATTAAGCGAACCTTGTCTCGGCAAATGATTTAAAGCCTTTTCTAGTACCGATGATAGAGATGTATTATGCACCTGCAAATCTTCTAAAATTTCTTGAACAGCCCTTGTTTGTTGTTGTTCAGCATCGCCTTCAAATTCAGATATAATGGCTTGATTAACCTCTTGCTGTTGATTGAGCTCACCTTCAACTCGCTGTAAATCTTGATGATTTAGCCAGTATAATAAAGCACTAGACCCAATCAAAAGAAGTGTTAACAACGTTAATGATACATATACAAATAAAGCCTTATAGTTTCGTTTTTCTTTTTTGGGCATTAAATTGATGTCAACTAACATTTAACTTCCATCCTTCATGGCTAATCCATACACGTTATAATATTTTTCTTCCATTTCAATGCCTTTCGGACCGCTCATATCCTCATTCGGAATCGTTACAACTTCAAGGTCCGTCCGATCCGACAGTTTCTGAACAACCTCACCTAAATAAGGATGATCCCCAACAATCGCCATCTTCGTAAAAGCTTGTTGACCATTGTTCATCGAATACTGATAAAAACGCTCAACCCGCTCAATTTCTGTGCGAATCTCATCAAACTCTAAGAAAACTTCATCTCTATTAAAATCGTTTTTAGTCATCGTAGCGCCAAAAGTTACGTTCTCATCCGTGGAACTCAACTGAATCTGTTGTAAAAAGATCGGCGCATGTTGTTCAAATGCACTGAAAACGACATTTTTAGCGGTATACTGAATAAACAGCGTGTGGTCTTCTTCGTTAATCAGCCCTCGATGGTAAAAAAGACGATAATAGTTCAGTGGAGATATATCCACCGCTACCACTTTCATTTTTTGATCTTCAAGCT
Source organism: Aquisalibacillus elongatus (assembly GCF_003843875.1). Lineage (GTDB taxonomy): Bacteria > Bacillota > Bacilli > Bacillales > Alkalibacillaceae > Aquisalibacillus > Aquisalibacillus elongatus. The sequence goes on from NZ_RKRF01000012.1 coordinate 22,500, forward strand.
GGTCAATGATTGGCTGAACTAGCTTTTCACACGTTGAAATAATACTAATGTCTTGTTGAACATCGTTTTGATTAAGCCATACCGTTTCGAACAACGGCTTTTGAAAAGGCAAATGGATAGTTTCGCCTAATTGAAACTGCACATAACGATTAATATCTTCCCGATTAACATTCGATGGGATAGACTGTTTGCGAATAATAACTAATGCATCAGGCAACGTTAATCGAACCGATTTACGTTTAAGTCGCCATTTCTTAACACAAGTTCTAAGGATCTTAACAAACTCATCTGGTTTTTCAATAATACCGCTATCTATGATGCCACTTGGAATGAAATGTTCCCCAATCCGTAAAACGTGACTAGGGTTTTTAGGGTGGCTTTCGGTAAAGCGGATGACATAATCTTTTATTTCGAGATTCACAATTCCTTTACTCATCTAACCACCCTCACAACAATAATGTTTGAATATACCATTCGACAATTGACTCTTGAAAAAAATAAACAATAATGGCAGCTGCTGCAATAAACGGACCAAAGGCAAATGGAACTCCTTTTTTAACTTTGCCAAAAGCCATCAATAAGAGCCCGACAAAAGACCCTAATAATGCCGCAATAAATAACGTCATCAACGTTCCGCTAAGGCCTAACACAAGGCCAATGACACCAAATAACTTAATGTCACCGCCACCCATTCCACCTTTACTCACAAGTGCGATCAACAGTAATAACGTAAAACCAACAATACCACCTAAAAAGGCATCATACCATGGCTCCGTTTGGATGAAAGTACGTAGCAGAATTAAAATAATTACAAAAAATAATAAAATACGATTAGGAATTAACTGATAATGAACATCCGTAATCGTAATAATAACTAGTAAACTAACAAACACCCAGGCAACGATTAGCTCCCACTGAAAGCCCAGTTGCTGAAACGACAATACAAATAACAACGCCGTTATGAGTTCAAACAGAGGATACAACGGCGAAATAGTCGTTTGGCAATGTCGACACGCGCCTCTTTGAATGATATAAGAAACCACAGGAATTAGCTCGTAAGCCCGAAGCCGATGCTGACAATTCGGACAATGAGACGGCGGACTTACGATGGATTGTATCATCGGAACCCTGATGCCGACGACGTTATAGAAGGAGCCTAGGATTAGGCCGAGTATTACAATGTATAGATAAATGAAGGTCACGTTAGTTCAATCCTTCTTATAAATTATGAAGTTGGTTCAACATCATCGTTAACAGTTACATTATTAGCAACATCGTTAATATCCTTAATAGTTGCATTTCCAAGAACAACTTGCACTCGATCTATTTGACCTGAACCATCAATTTTGTACTCGCCTGAGTCTAAAATAACTTTAGCTCCATCACTCCAAGCGACACCCTCATTATCATCAACATAATCCTCATCACGCAATTCTTCTAATGTCACCCCATCACTATCAATACCTTCCGTCACTTCATACATCTCCGCTGCATTGATATAGTTAATTGCTGATGATTTAATACTATCTGCTTTCGAATCACTAATAATTCCTGCAATGGCTGGAACAGCAATTAAAGCAATGATTCCTAAAATAATAATAACCGCTAGTAGCTCAATGAGCGTAACACCTTTCTGCTTCTTTAATAGGTTTTGCACCTTCTTCATCATATAAACTCTCTCCCCTTTTATAAAAAATTATATTTGACTATATAAATCAAACATTGGAATGACAATCGCTAAGACGATTGTTCCAACGATGATTGATAACGAGATAATTAATAACGGCTCTAGTAATGACTTAAGTTGATCTGCCGTTGTTTCGACATCTTCCTCATAAAAATTTGCCACCTGATTTAACATATCTTCTAATGATCCGGTCTTTTCTCCAACCGAGATCATTTGTGTTACGAGAAACGGAAATGCCCAATGTTCTTCCATTGGTTTGACGAACGAACCACCTTGCTTTAAAGATGATTTAGACTGCTGCAAGACTCTATTAACCACACGATTCTTAATCGTTTCCCTTGTTAAGTCTATTGAATCGATAATCGGAACGGCATTTTTTAATAGTGAGTTTAAGGTTCGAGACATTCTAGCTATGTTTGTTTTTAGTATTAACGGTCCGAAAACCGGTAGCTTTAACAACACATGATCAATTTTGTATTTGACGTCATCGTTCTTTAGTAATGAAATGAATACTAACGTCAAAGCGGCAACTATTAATAAGAGTAATAACCAGTGAGCCTTCAACAACTCACTCATTTGAAGAACTGTCTGTGTAATCCACGGTAATTCGCCACCGAATTGGTTAAACATCGTGACAAACTGTGGTACAACATACATTAATAAAAAAGTGACAACTGCAATTGCTACAAATACGACCGTAATAGGATAAGCGAGGCTGGATCTTACTTTTTGTAGTGTTTTATGTTGCTTTTCGTAATAGTGTGCGAGATCTTCTAGAGTCTCTTCTAACGTGCCACTCACTTCAGCACTGTGGATCATATTAACTAAGATGACTGGAAAAACTTTAGCATACTTTCCCATCGCATTGGCTAAAGAAGTTCCTTGTCTCAGATCGACTTCGACGTAATACAACGCTTTGTCTAGTATTTTATTTTTAGTCTGTTCTCTTAAAATTCTAATTGTATCTACGATGGTCATTCCGGCCTGAAGCAGTGCAGAGAATTGTTGAAGAAAAATGACCATATCGCGATTCTTAACCGGACGACCGATACTGAATTCTTTCGTCCAAATAGAATCTTTTACTTCTTCTATAATTTCGACCTTATATCCTTCATCTTTCAACATCTTTTTAACTTGGTCGGCATTATAAGCTTCTAATCGTCCTTTTTTGACAGTTCCATAAAAATCATAAGCTTCATATTTATAAGAAGCCATTCGAATTTACCTCCTAAAGTAGCTCTACTCAGCTGCTACTCGTAAAACCTCTTCTGTTGTTGTCAGGCCTTTTTCAACTTTTCTTAACCCATCTTCGAATAAATACGTAAAGCCTTTTGCTCTTGCTATTTTTTCAATATCGACAGACGTTTGATTGTTTAAAATCGCAGAGCGAATGTCATCATCAATCGCTAAAACTTCATGGATTGCCGTTCTGCCTTTATAACCTGTCCCATTACATGTCGGACAACCTTTGCCACGTTTGATACGCTCTATTGATATAGAATACTTATTGAAGATTTCCTTCTCTCTCTCAGTCAGCGAATCTTCTGTCACGCAATCGCGACAAATCGTTCTAACAAGCCTCTGAGCCACAACACCATTTAAGGACGTTCCGACTAAAAAGCGCTCAACACCTATGTTAATAAGTCGGTCAATCGACCCTACTGAATCATTCGTGTGTAGCGTGCTCAGTACTAGGTGGCCCGTAATCGAAGCACGAACTGCCATATTAGCCGTATCTTCATCTCGAATCTCACCGACCATAATAATGTCGGGGTCTTGTCTCAACATAGAGCGAAGGCCCGTGGCAAACGTTAAGTCAACTTTCGGATTCACCTGAATTTGATTAATACCATTCAGTTGGTATTCTACTGGGTCTTCAATCGTTAAAATATTAGACTCTTCTTGGTTCAATCTTGTCAAAGCACCATACATAGTCGACGTCTTACCTGAACCGGTAGGTCCTGTTAGCAGTACAATGCCATGTGGCTTTTCAATCATATTAATAAAATTATTTAAATGCTCTTTTTCAAACCCTAATTCACTCAATTCATTAGAAACTGAATCAATGTCCAACACGCGAATTACGACTTTTTCACCAAAAATAGTTGGAAGTGTGCTGACACGCATGTCAATGTCTCTTCCTTCAACTTTTCGTTTAATACGTCCATCTTGTGGAATTTTTTGTTCTGTAATATTCAAACTGGCCATAATCTTAATTCTAGTAATTATAGAAGATTGAATGTTTCTTGATAGAGTATGTTCAGTACGTAAAGCACCGTCAATTCTTAGACGAATTAATAATTGATGTTCTTGAGGGTCTAGGTGGATGTCGCTGGCTTTTTCTACGACAGCTTGTTGAATCATTTGGTTAAGCAGTTTGACGACAGGCGATGATTCTTCTTCAATCGTTAACTCTTCTGTTGTCTCAGTTGTTGATGGTGAGTCAAATTGCTCTGAGAAATCCTCTTGCTCATAGTGTCTTAAAATATTTTGTCTGATTTCATCTTTTGTTGCCATCACAGGATCGATGACAAACCCGGTTGAAAGGCGTAAATCGTTAAATACAAAATAATCTAAAGGGTCCGCCACAGCGACAACGAGTTTGTTATTCTCTTTTCTAAGCGGCAGCACGAGGTTCTCCCTCGCATAATCCTTTGAAACAAGGCTTAGAATGCTTGAGTCAAGGTTGTAATTATGTAGACGTACGTGTGGAATACCTAATTGCTGCTGCAACACTTCCATCAGTTGCATTTCAGTTAGGTCGCCAGACTCAATTAACTTATCTCCAAGTTTTTGACCAGGCTTTTTTTCATCTAGGGCTTTGTTTAACTGTTCTTTTGTGATAAGCCCTTGTTGAACTAAGATCTCACCCAGCCTTAATTTGACTTTATTGGCCAAAATAATCTTCCTTTCAACCTAAAAAGGCATACAAAATCCATAAAAATATGATAAGTTTATATTATATTCATACTTTAAGACTATTATACTATTTAAAGATACAAAAATCGAGGAATGTTGCAAATGAATTATTTGAAAAATCAAAACGGCATATCTCTGATTGAAATATTAGGTTCAATCGTTATTTTAGCGATTGTATTAACTGGTTTTTTCTCTGTTTTTACCCAATCAGCTCTAATGCAAAATCAAAATGAAAAAGAGCTCGTCATTAATCATTTAGCCCGAATTGCGCTAGAAGATGTTAGGGAGCTCGGTGAAGAATATCACGGGGAATTTACTCAGTTTAATATAACCGGACACCCTTCAATACCTTCAGTCAACCCAGATGGTTCATTTCATTCAAAGCCTTCATATTTTTTAAAACTTGAATTCACACCGACCGACCCTAATTTAATTCAAGCAACTATTTTGATCATTAACGATACTGGAAAAGTTTTAACTAAAACATATGGTTATATTGAGGTGGATTCATGAGACATAATGAAAATGCAATTACGCTAATTGAAGTCCTTGCCACCATCGTTTTAACGTTTGTCATTGGTACACTCGTTTTTTCAGTCACAACATCTGCCATCAACCACTACAAAGAAACAGAAACTACTTCACAAGTTCAATCTGAAATAAACCGATTTTTATTACAGCTAACTGATACACATAAAGACTCGAGAGAATATACGATTTTTCGGGGAAGTGCATCTAGCTATGACTTAATTATTGATGATGAGAGTCATTACACATTTAATGGGATCGCTGAAAATTATGATTTGTATATTGGAGAGACGATTCGAACCGCAGATCAGGAGCTAATCTCTGATACAAAGGTTGAAATCGGTGAACGCGCCCTCATATCAAACAAAAAAAAGTATGATGTGCACATTGTCGTAACAGATTCGGAACATCGATTCGGTCAAATCGAGCTGTCCACGACAATTTCCCGATTAACTTCAGAAAGTAGTGATTAAAATGAAAAAGTTGCGAACAAATGAAAATGGTGCCGCGCTGGTTGTGGTTTTACTTACAATCGCTTTAATCATGCTTTTTTCAACCGTCATGCTTGATAGTATTTTATCGAACGCGAAGCAAACAGATATTGCCGAACACCATGACCGTGCAACGCATATTGCAGAGATGGGGGTTGAATTCGTCGAGCAGGAGATGGCAATGTATGTTGATGAAAATGGTTTTGAGCTTGATGCCGACTACTTAAACAATTTGACGGAATACTTAAAAAGGCAAATTAATAACGTCACAATCGATGAAAATCATTCAGGTCGTTATTTTGAGTTGGATTTAGAAGAGGGTGAATCTATTGAACCTCAAGATCCACTAAAATTGTCAATCACCGGTCATGATGACAACTTTTCTGAAACGATTACTGTTCAATTTGGGGTATCAAGTGGCATTCCTCCTGTAGATGAGTGGGATGATGAGGAATTTCCTTCGCCACCTGAATCACCTGACCAACACTATGAAGGTAATCAGGAGTGGGATCATAAAAACTGTCCTGAAGATTCAAATGATACTTACTATGTCGAAGGTGGAGCAGACTTTAAAAATTGCAATCTTGAAACAGGCGATTTTTACTCTACTAGTCAAATCACTACTGAAAACAAAGGGTCATTATTAGTCAAGGGTACCGGAGTTTTTACTGGAGTGGATATTAATAATCAATCAAAGGTCACCATTTACGAAAACGCTTATATTGGTTCTCAATTGACAAGTTATAACAATCCTGAAAGTGAATTTTTAGTTTGTGGAAATGCGAAATTTGATCAAGGCATTGAGTATAGAGGCGACTTTAAAGTTCGTGGTCACGTCGTATCGGACCAATTGGTTAGGTACGAAAATAATACAGCCTACATCGGGCAAGACGCCATTTTTAAAGATGGACTTGACCTTAAAAACAGTGATTTGTATGTTGGTGGAGATCTAACGATTAAGACTTCACATGATAAAGAGGGATTTGAGAATAACTTAGGTGGCAACTTTTATGTCTCGGGAGACTTTAGCCTGGAAACTCCATATGACGATGAACCAGTCACAGTCAATCCTGATGGAGACTTGATTCATGATCTTAGTGAAGCGCCACAGTTCCCTGAATGCGAAGACGCACCACCACTGAGTTCTACAGGTGACTCCGGTCTTGATGTTAGTATTGGAGACAGTGAATATTAAAGAAAACCGGACGCGGCATGGCTTCCGGTTTTCTAGTATTTCAAAAAAATTTCTAGTAAATTAACCCAAAAAGTAAAAGACCTTCTGATGTCGGATGTCATCAAAAGGTCTAACTTTCTAATCTTCTATACTTCTCCACAACGTAAGTGCTGCGTAACTTCTATATGGTGACCAGCCTTCAGCTTTTTTCTCGATATCTTTTTTCGCAGGCTTTTCGTCTAAGTTCCACATTTTCTTAAGCGCATTTTGAATGCCTATATCAGCTGCTGGAAACAAATCGTCTCGGCCTAGTGCGAATAATAGCCAGTTTTGAACCGTCCATGGCCCAATGCCGCGAACTTTTCCTAAGGTTTTCAACACCTCTTCATTCGGCTGTTTGGCAATCTGTTTAAGGTCAAGCTCACCGTTTGCAATTTTTCTTGAGGTATCAATAACATACTCTGCTTTACGCTGACTAAATTGCATTTCTCTTAAGTCATCATATTCCAACTCAGCTACTTTCTCTGGCGTTGGATAAAACCATGATCCATCAACTTCTTCACCGTATTTTTGGACAAATCGTGTTGATAATGTATATGCGAACTTCATGTTTAGCTGTTGATGAATGATAGCTTTCATTAAGGAACCATATAAATCAAAGTCCCGAACAATTGGTGTTCCCTGATATCGATGGAATAACATCGCTAATTCCGTACCCTGGAAAAATTGATGAACATCATTCAAATCCTTATCCCACTGAAAAATATTACGGATGTTCTCAAAAATAATGTCCTGATCCTCATCATGATCTGACATCACTGTAAACACAGGTTTTTCAGTTGTACCCTCAGAATTCACACGGACAACCACTTTATCGTTATCATCTAAACGGACGGGCACATCTACCCAACGCTCTTTAAAATTCGTGCGAATGAGCGGGTCCATATCTAATCGTCTTAATGAATAATCAAAATCATACATGCCTGAAGCATGATAATATTCTTTCCACATAAACTCACTTCCCCTTTTCAAAGAACAACTATTTACAGTTTACAACTAGTTGTGATGAATTGGCAAAAAGAAAACTCGCCAACTCGGCGAGAAAAATTCTTCCTATCCGAGAGTATTGCTCACGTTTTCGGGAGTAAACTCTTCTTGTTCGAGAGTAAACTCCACCTATACAAGAGAATTGCAAAAAAGTCCCTCACTAATACAATGGCAAAAGTTTCTCCCACAACAAGTCCTCTAATGATCCAAATTCGTACCCTCTTTTACGCAATTCGTCAATTAAATGTGTGATCATGTCTGCGTTATCTTCAGAAACCGTATGCAACAATATAATCGCACCGGGATGAACTTGTTCGATGGTGTTATCTAATACTTTTTGCCAGCCTTGCCTGCGATCACTATGCCAATCCACTATGGCCACTGTCCAAAAAACATTGACATACCCTAGTTCATCCGTCACCTTTAATGACTTTTCGTTAAACCTTCCTTCGGCTGGCCTGAAAAATTGCACATAATCTTGATTCGTGAACTTTTTAATTTTATTATCAAGATCTTCTAAGTCTTTTTTCATTTGTGACTCCGAAGCTTTCGTATAATCTAAGTGCTTATTAGAGTGGTTCCCAATAATATGTCCCTCATCCACCATTCGTTTAACTAATTCGGCTTCGTCATCTACATAATGACCTGTCAAAAAGAATGTTGCAGGTACTTGCTTTTCTTTTAAAACATCTAAAACAGTTGATGTATAGCCTTCTTCATAACCGTTATCAAACGTTAAATACACCTTCTTTTCATCAGAGTCACCCATATAAAATCCATTGTACTTCTCAATTAATGGTGCATAAAACCCCAGGTCAGGTGGTTGTTCATTATACTTTTTCTTATAGCCGTATCCGTACGCTTGATCCGTAGTAGCTTCGATTGAACTTGTAAACGATAAACACATCAACATACCAGCTAATATATATAAAATCTTATTCAATTGCATAGCCTCCTCTTTTCCAACTTATTTTTTGTAGAAAAAAGGAAATCATACAAAAAACTCCGCAGAGTGCGGAGTTTTAAAGAATCAAGGATGCTGCCCAACCAAAGATCAATAACGGAATGTTAAAGTGAATAAATGTTGGAACAACCGTATCCCAGATGTGATTGTGTTTACCATCGACATTCAAACCTGCTGTCGGCCCTAATGTGCTATCCGAAGCAGGACTTCCGGCATCACCTAATGCGCCTGCTGTACCGATTAAAGCTGCAATCGCAAGTGGTGAGAACCCTGCTTGTGTAGCAATCGGTATAAATAAAGCTGCTAAAATTGGAATTGTTCCGAAAGACGTTCCGATTCCAATCGTTACAATTAAACCAACCGCTAATAAAACTAAAGCAATTAATGGTTTTTGATCTCCCATTAGGTCAGACGAAACATTAACTAATGCCTCAACTGATCCTGTTTCCTTCAATACGCCTGCGTAGCCGGAAGCAGCTAACATAATAAAGGCGATCATACCCATCATCGCAATACCACTAGACATGATTCCTTCCATCTGTTTGTAAGGGACAGCAACGAGTAAGAACATTAACAATAACCCTGTTAAGGCACCTAAGATCATTTGTCCAGTTAAAATCTGTACAATTAATGCAGCAACAATAGCGATTAATGTCATTACATGTTTTAATTCAAATTTAAACGGTGTGTCATCTACTTGAGCAAATTCAGATGGCTGACCCTCAGGTTGTACCTGACCGTAATCTCTATTTTTACGATACGTAATAAAAATCGCAATGAGTAGCCCTACTACCATACCTAGCCCAGGAATAAGCATAGCTGATGCCGTTTCCCAAACAGAAAGGTAAATTCCTTCTTCTCTTAAATTCTCTTGTATGATTTCATGAAATAATAATCCGAAGCCTAAAGGTAACATCACGTAAGGTGCTTTGAGTCCAAACGTTAAAGACGCCGCAATCGCACGTCTATCGATCTGCATCTTATCAAACAATGCGATTAACGGTGGAATTAAAATTGGAATAAAGGCAATGTGAACTGGTACCGCATTTTGAGATAATGATGCAATGGCAGCAATTGCCAAAAGCATAATTCCTCGTTTTCCTCTTACGATCTTTCTTAGAAATTGTACAATTCCTTTTGTGATTCCTGTCATGCTTATTGCTGCGGCAAATCCACCTAGCAAAATGTAACTAATGGCAGTTTCAGAACTACCACCCATACTTTCTACAAAAAATTTAACAATATTAGAAAGACTCTCCTGAGCAATTAACCCAGCCGAAAAAGCTGACACAATAATAGCCACTAATACGTTAATTTTAAGTAAACTTAAAATCGTTAAAATTAATACAGATACTATAACTGCAGACGCCATAACTCTCTCCCCTTATATATTCTAACTTTTTTATTATGTTATCACGTTAACACTTTATCATGATAAAGGTGAGTGATTAAAAAATCAACCCCATATTTAAAATTTTTATGGGGTTGTCTTTCAATTTATGCTCCTATGATTTCTACATTTTCTACGACTTCAATCGATCCAATAACTGATTGAACCATTGAGCAGTTTTTGCTAGCGATTTGTAAACCTTTCTCAAGTTTCTTTTGGTTTAAGTTTTGCCCCTTCACTTTGAAGTTCAACGTGACTTTTTCAATTTTATTTACATCATCACCTGTTCGCTCAACTTCAGCATCGATTGTCATTTCTTCAAATTCTACTTTTTGTTTATTTAAAATCTTTCGGTACACTGAAGCACTGCACCCAGCAAGCGAAGCTACCATTAGTTGAAACGGGCGGTAGCCTTCTTCTTCATTTGGAGATATGTTTAATGTCCCATAGCCTACTTCTGTTTGAATCTCGTCTTGTGTTACTTGAAATTTCATTGTTTGTCACTCCTCAATCGATATTTAACATTTCTTTTATTCTAACATGGTGATAGGTTACAATGTGATTGACTTGCTTGAAAAGGGGGAGCTGAATATGGTTAATACACGATTCCGCTTCATTATATTAGTTACAATCGTTGGTATTTCTGGTCTATCACAGGGGATGCTCTTACCAGTTATCGCTGTTTTACTAGAACAAAACGGGATCTCATCTTCTGTAAATGGCATACATGCAACAGCTTTATACATAGGAATCTTAATTATTTCCCCGTTTTTAGAAAAACCTCTTCAAAAGTTTGGATATAAACCAGTCATTTTATTCGGAGGCGCACTTGTATTTGTCTCGTTATTTTTCTTTAACATTTGGGAATCGCTTTGGTTCTGGTTCGTGCTCCGTATGATGATTGGTATTGGAGATAATATTCTACATTTCGGTACGCAAACGTGGATTACAACAACTACCGAAGAAAAACATCGCGGTAGAAACATTGCCATTTATGGCTTAATGTTTGCCCTAGGGTTCGCACTAGGGCCTCTTATGACTGGGCTCATTGAGTATAACCCTACACTACCGTTTATCATTAGTGGTACATTGTGCTTTATTGTTTGGACACTCATGTTTTTCATACGTAACGAATTTCCAGTACAAGATGACGGAATTGAGGTAACGAGTACAAGGTCCATTGGTCGTTTTGCTGGAACAGTTAAATACGCATGGGTGGCTTTTTTAGGTCCATTCGCTTACGGCTTCCTAGAAGCATCCCTACATGGTAATTTTCCGGTCTATGCAATGAGAATCGGCCATGATGTATCGATGATCTCGTTGGTCATTCCTTGCTTCGCAGCTGCTAGTATTATCTCACAAATTCCTCTAGGGATCTTAAGTGACAAAATCGGCAGACAAAGCGTAATATCAATAGTTCTAACCGGTGGAATTTTAACATTTATCCTAGCTGTGTTTGTTGAGGATTCCATTGTCGGACTCTTCGCGGTATTTTCATTGGCAGGTCTACTAGTCGGCTCTTTATTTTCACTTGGCATGTCTTACATGACCGACCTACTCCCGAAAAGTCTACTACCTGCTGGTAATATTATGTGCGGTGTCGCGTTTGGCGTTGGAAGTATTTCAGGTCCAGCAATTAGTGGCGTATTCATTGACTTATTACCAGGGTTCTCATTCTTCAATGTGATCATCTTTTTCTTATTGATAATACTAATCTTAACAATTACTCATAAAAACCAAAATAAACACGCGGCTTAGGACCGCGTGTTTTCTACGTTCTAAATAGTTTTCCTTTATGCCGTTCAAGAACGGCGTTAATTTCACCACCAAGGACAAGCATCATGCCTGAAAGAAAGAACCAAATCATCAAAACAATAATACTTCCGAGACTTCCATACGTGTAAGAAAAATTCCCTAAGTTCTCAACATAAAATGAAAAACCTAATGATGTCAACTGCCAACCAATCGTTGCAATAAGCGCACCGGGAAAGGCATGTTTAAGAGTAACTTTCTTATTGGGAGCTAACATATAAAGAATGGTCAAAACTAAAATAATCACACCAAACGATAAGACCCATCTAAACATCTCCCAAAATGCTATAAAATTATCAGAGTATCCTAGTAATGAAAAAATAAAGCTCCCTATTTGTTGGCCAAATACTGGTAATGATAATGCAATTGCAATCACTAAAATCATCGCAATTGTCATCGCAATTGAAATTAACCTTGTCACGATAAAAGGCCGATTTTCATCGGTTTCATACGCTCGGTTAAACACTCGCATCAAGGCATTAATTCCATTTGATGCTGACCAAATCGTTAAAATAATACCGAACGATAGTAGTCCACCATTCCGCTGATCCATTAAGTTCGACACATTTTCAGTTATTAAATTCATCGACTGACCTGGTACATAACGGTGAATGATGTTAAATACACTATCGCGGTCTAATGGTAAAAAACCGATTAACGTTAACAAGAAAATTAAAAATGGAAATAACGATAATAAGAAAAAATATGATAACTGTGCTGACATTCCAACAACGTCATCTTCATTAAAATGACGATAGAGCTCTTTCCAAAACTCTTTTGTAAAAATCACAGTCCCTCTCACCTACTGTTTCTTCTGGCCTTGGTCCACCTTATCGATTAATCGTTCCACTTGGTCAATCTGTTCTAACAATTTTTCTGTGCCATCACTTACTTGATTCAATTTAAGACGAAGTTGTCTTACTGACTCTGATGGGTGTGTATAAATATGTTTTATTTGATGATACGTCTTTTTAGAACCTTTTTTAAAACTTTCGCGCTCATCACGATTAAACATCGATACGACAAAGCCTGTCAAAGCCCCAATAAGCACACTAGTTTGCCAAGATTTTAATTTCAACAATAAGCCCTCCCTTATCTGGTTTTAATTAAATATCATGATTAACTCTTATATCATCTAATAAATTTTTACAAGCTCGACTAACTAAATCATATGTTTCATCAAAGTCACCTGTAAAAAATGGATCTGGCACATTATCTGCAGCCTCATCTGGAAGATATTCTAATAATTTTTTAACAACCACTTCTTGATTTTCCATTAATTTGTTTAATGTCTCTATATTATCATCATCCATCGCAATAATATAATCAAAGTGCTCAAAATCTGTGGTTTCAAACTGTCTTGCAGTTAGACCATTTGCATTAATATGGTGCTCTTTTAACTTTTTAAGAGTACCCTCATGTGGCGGCTCTCCTACGTGATAATTCGAAACACCTGCCGAATCAATGACAAATTGATCATCTAATTTTTTATCAGTTATTAAATGACTAAAAGCAGCCTCTGCCATAGGAGAACGACAAATGTTCCCTAGACAAACAAATAACACTTTAACCAAGCTGATCACCTACATTCAATTATTTATGTTTAATATTCATTTTCCCTTCAAACAATATCATAAACAATATCTGTTCAGATTAAAAGAACTACTAATTGTAAAATTTACCTTTTCAAGAAAATCCCTAATAATTTATACAGCTAAGGTAAAAATAACGTTAACTATTGCTGAGTTAAGGAGTATAAAAATGGAGAAAATTAGTCTAACCACCAATGAGATTGGAACAATGTGGACTCAGCATGTTCAAAACTCATTGTATGTTCAGATCTTGAGATATTTTACACATACAGTTGAAGACGAAGACACTCTCAATTTATTAAACGAGGCTTTAGCTTTATCTATAAGCATTGAACAAAACATAAGAACCATCTTCCAACATGAAGGGATACCGGTGCCTAATGCATTTAAAGATAGTGACGTCAATTTAGATGCAGAAAAACTATTTGAAGACCCTTTTATGATTCAATTTTTAGAGCAAACATTGAAAGCTGGTTTACTTGCTCACGGAACATCTTTAATGACGAGTGTCAGAAGGGATATCCGTGAGTATTTTACCGGTACCTTGAACAATTCCATACAACTGTTTAATAAATGTATGGATCTTGCTTTACAGAAAGGACTTTTAATCAGGCCTCCCTCCTTAACAGTTCAGCCAGATGTAGAATTTGTTGAGTCTAAAAAATATATGAGCATGTTTAGCAATCGTCCTTTAAATACCATCGAATTAACTCATTTATTCGAGAATATAAAAACGAATACGGTAGGGGTTATGATTTCAATGGCTTTTGCCCAAACAACGGATAACGAAGAAGTCAAAAAGTACATGAAAAGAGGGGTGAAGATATCTCAAAAACACGTACGACTTTTTGGTAAAACAATGGAAGACTCATTTATCGACGCCCCAATGGGTCCTAATAGTTATGTCACGAATTCAACAAATCGTGTTTTTTCAGATAAGTTAATGATGCATTTCATGTCGGTACTCAGTGCTGCAGGCCAAGGTAATTACTCGACAGCATCTACAGCCAGCTTGAGATACGACTTAACTTTAACATACCAAAGGCTATCCGCTGAAATTGGTTTATACGCAAAAGACGGAGCTGACATTATGGTTAAACATGGATGGTTGGAAGAACCTCCACAAGCACCGGATCGAAAAAATTTATTTCATAGCTAAAGAGGCGGGAACATGAGAAACAAAAAACTTGAAGTTCTATTTTGGAGCATTGCCTTTCCTGGTTTCGGGCAACTGCTAAACCACCAACTCATAAAAGGGATTACATTAATCATTTTAGAAGTTGTGATTAATGTCTTTAGTAAATTTAATATGGCGATTATGTACAGCTTTTTGGGTGAAATTGATAAAGCCATACAAGTAGTGGATTACCAATGGCTTATGTTTTATCCATGTATATATTTCTTCGGTATTTGGGATGCATACAAATATGCTGAAGGAGAAGAAAAGCCTTATGAATTTCTTCCGTTTGTCTTTTCGGCGTTCTTCGTTACAGTTGGGTTAATGTATTCATATCGGACCGAAGTATTAGGGTTTATTATAGGACCAGTTTGGCTACCCATTCTGTTCCTAATACCTGGCTTAGCTGTAGGATTATTCATTCGTAAATTACTTATTTATTACGAGAGATAAAAGAGGGTTTTCCTAACACTTACATAAGGAAGCCCTCTTTTACTTTATTCAACGATGGATTGGACACAACTCTCATCATCATTTTTAGGATTGTTGACACGTTGGTCTACTTCATAAGCTGTTAGTTCTTCATGAGGCATCTCAAAGAGAAACTCCTTCATTTCAGTCGGATCTTTCACGTCAAAATCTAACCAATTCTGTTCTTCAGACTTCGGCAGGATAACGGGCATACGATGATGAAGATTTGACATAAAATCATTCGCATCTTTTGTTAAAATCGTGCACGTCACAAGTTCATCATCGCCTTGTGACCACCTGTCCCATAAACCCGCAAAAGCAAAAAGATGACGGTCTTTAAGTGAAATTCTGTACGGTTGTTTCTTCCCGTCTTCACCTTTCTTCCACTCATAAAAGCTATCAGCTACAATTAGACATCTGCGCCTAGACATTAACCTTTTATAACTTGGCTTTTGATCAGCCGTCTCTAACCTAGCATTAATCATTTTGCTGCCTATTGAACGATCCTTTGACCATGATGGAACAAGCCCCCAATTCATCAACCCAGCTCGATTATGATCACCATCATTAACGATAGCTAACACTTGCTGAGTAGGCGCGATATTATAACGAACCGGAAATTCAAATGGCTCGTCCAATTGATATTCCTCCATCACCTCTTCAGGATTAGCGACAAACGTAAATCTACCACACATGTTAAGATTCCTCCGTTTCATCTAAAGCCTTCTGAATTCGACTTTGTGTCTCCTCAGCTAACTCATCTAAACTCATCTCTTGAACCTGTTCTATTGAGATAGGCTCACAAATCGTCATATACACCGTTGCTTTTTTGATCAAATTTTTATTATCTTCCATTATTCTATGCGTGCCATCAATCATGACGGGTAACACGGGGACTTTGGCTTTTTTAGCTAACGTAAAGCTTCCACTTTTAAATGGCAGCATTTCATGTCCCATTGACCTTGTGCCTTCTGGGAAAATGGCAAGTGGATGACCATCCTTTAATAATTCTATACCTTTTTTAAACGTTTTAACCGATTCTCGTCGATTTTGGCGGTCAAGAAACAAACAATCCATTTGTTCCATCCACGGCTTAACAATCCAAATACGACTTACTTCAATTTTTGAAATAAAACCAAATGGCTCCTTAAAATAGCCTAAGTAGGCAAAAATATCATAATTTGCCTGGTGGTTCCCAACGATTAAATACGGTGCTTCTGGTATGTTCTTTTCACCTTTAACAATCATCTTTGAACCAGATTGCTTAAAGAAACGACGACCAAAACGTTTAGGCAGTTGATGCACCTTTTCATTATATTCTTTACGTGTCATATCATCTCGATTAATTTTCCTAACCTTCCTCAAAACAACACCTGTGTAAAGCACATAAATCACACCATAAATCAAACTCCAAACCGTACGCAATATTATTCTCTCCCTTATCAATCTAGTTATTATTTTACCTAAAAAATGTCGAGATTAGTAGATATTTTCCGGAACATGAAACGGTAGCTCAAATGTTGTGTTAAAATGATGAGAAAGAACAAAAAGGAAGGGATTAAGGGCATGTATAAAGAGTATTTGAACGAAGCTGATGTTGTGATTTTTGACCTTGATGGAACATTGTATGAAGGAACAGAGCATTTTAAACTACATGTTGAGAACCTTAAATCTAAACTATCACCTGAAAAGCAAGCTGAATTTCAGGAAATTTATAATGCCATTATGAATGGCGATCACCCTGTTCAAATCGGTAAAATTTATGACGGTGAACGCGATATCGTTTGGAGTTGGGACCCATTTACTGAAGCCTTAACTGAGGCAAGGGATTGGAATAATGAGGTCGTGAATGTGCCTAATGCTCCGACTCATCTTGCTGTAAGTGAATTTGATTTTAAAAATTGGGTACCGATCGGTGATGGTTGGTGGCCACCATATGCCATCGCAAGACATTTCGGCATTCCAATTGATGTCATTCAACAATCGTATAATCGCACGAAAGAACAAATGGCACAACTAGATGGTTATTTATCACAAACGCCAGGTTTAAAGGAATATTTACAAGAGTTAAAGCAAGGTAAGCATTTAATTGTATGTACGAATAGTGATGAAGAAGATGCTAAACGTTTGCTTAAATTCTTAGAAATTGAAGATTATTTTGAGGAGTTACTTCCTTCAGCCATGAAGCCCGTTGGAACGAAGAAACATTTTAATTATCTCCTTCAAAAGTATAATACTAATCCAGAGAATGCGGTATCTGTAGGTGATAACTTTATGAATGAAGTAGCACCTGCCTTGCAATTAGGGATGAAAGCCGTTTGGTTATCAGATGCTGCTGAAAAACCGGTTGATGATGATCGATTTGTGTTAACGACGACGCTAGCACAATCTTAGAAAGCTTTGGCGCCAAGAGCGCTGGAGCTTTTTTATTGTCTTTACATGAGCTTTATCCTTTAATTTTACAAATCATTATACCTTGTACATATATAAAAGTTTAAATAACTCTATTGACAAATATTCATTTAGCGTGTAAATTAGTTAACAATACTTTAATGCTAAAAAGCGTTTAAGCGTTTCAGCGAAAAGGTGGGAGATTAAATGACAATTGCAATTCAAGAAAATCAAAAGGTCCCAAAACATTTAAGACAATACACGGCAGAGCAACATTATGGAGCTTATACACCAATCAATCATGCTGTATGGCGTTATGTAATGAGGCAGAATCACCATACACTCAAAAACTTGGCTCATGAAGCATATACAGATGGTTTAAGAAAATCAGGAATTACAATTGAAAAAATTCCGAACGTTGATGATATGAACAAAGCATTGGCACCATTTGGTTGGGGAGCTGCAACAATAGATGGCTTTATTCCAGGTGTCGCGTTTTTTGAGTTCCAGGGAAATGGTGTTTTACCTATTGCCACAGAAATACGTAAGCTTGAAAACATACAATACACCCCAGCACCAGATATTATTCATGAAGCAGCTGGGCACGCGCCAATTCTGTGTGATAAAAAGTACTCTGAATACGTCAAATTATTTGGTGAAATCGGCAAAAAAGCTATTGCGACAAAAGAAGAACATGATCATTTCGATGCCGTTCGTCATTACTCCAATTTATTAGAAAAAGGCGATGCAACACAGGAAGAAATTAAAAAAGCAGAAGAAAATTTAGAAGAAAAGGAACAAGCGATTAAAGGGGTATCTGAGGCTGAGAAAATTGGCCGTTTATACTGGTGGACTGTTGAATTTGGGTTAATTGGCACAGTGAATCAGCCACGAATCTACGGTGCAGGTCTATTATCTTCAGTTGCAGAGGGAGGTAATATTCTAAGTCCAGACGTGGAAAAGCGTCCGTATGATGTTCAGGAAATGGTCGAAACATCATTTGATATTACTAAGCCACAACCTCAATTATTTGTTTGTGAGAGTTTTGATCAATTAATAGATGGGCTAAAAGAATTCGCACAAGAAATGGCATTTATGAAAGGAGGAACTGAGAGTTTAGACAAAGCCATCCAATCCGAAAATACGGCTACAGCAGTATTTAGTTCGGGTCTTCAAGTAACAGGCGTTTTCTCCACACGACGAACTGATGAAGATGGAAACTTAACATATATTAAGACAAATGGAGAGACGAACCTAGCGGTTAATGATACAGAACTAGCGGGACATGGTACAGATCACCATGCAGATGGTTTTAGTTCACCTGTAGGCAAACTAAAGGGTATGATTAAGCCATTGGAAGATCTAACCGACGAAGAGTTAGTTAGTCAAGGCATATTGATAGAAAAACTCACATCACTTGTCTTTGAAAGTGGTCTTGAAGTTAAAGGCTTAATTAAAGATATTGTTAGAAAGAATGGTAAAGTCGTATTAATTACTTTTGACCAATGTCGTGTCATTCAAGGTGATGACATTCTATTTGAACCTGAGTGGGGTGTTTTCGATATGGCTGTAGGAGCTGAGATTGTTTCAGTTTTTGCTGGTGCAGCTGATGGTGAAGCGTATCACCCAACAGTAAAAGAAGACAAAGAGCCAGAAAAAATATTAGAAGAATTAAGCCCAATTGAACAACTTTATCAAGATGTACGTGATGTACGTGAAGGTCGCATTAAAAACTCAGAAGCTGTGTTAAGGCGAGTCGCTAGTGAACTAAATGACGTATCACCAAATGACTGGCTACTTAGAATCGAAATCTTGGAAATTTTATTAGATCAACAAATGGCGACTGACTTATTAAAAGAATTGAACACTGAGCTTAACCGAGTGCAGAGTCTAAATGAAGAATGGCATACACTCATTGAACGTGGCCGCAAAGTCGCTAAAAGTGCTTCGTTAATTTCTGATTAGTTTTTTTAGAACTCATTTGCGCAAACTATAATAAAATATAAACTAAAAAGTCCGTGCTATGATTTAGAATACTTCATCAATCATAGTACGGACTTTTAGTAAATTATAATATTTAATACCTGTCTCTTTTACAATAAATATTTCTCTATTTAACGTCTCTCGATCCACTCTTTCAAAAACACCGGCAAATAATCATAGCGATATAAATCTGATGGATAGTCTAGAAATCTTGGAGATTCTTCTTCGTCCATCACTTGCGCAGCAGCATTAAGAGCGCTCATGTAATCTTCATATATAAATTCAAAGCTGACGGTCTCTTCAGGTACATAGTTGTCCGCACAAATTTGCGGGTCCATATAGTTTACGTATGTTCTGCATGGTAAAGGTCTAGCCTCATAGGCCATACACGCATTGGTTTCTGGGTTTAGTAATGGACATGGCAGCTGTTTTTTCATATATTCAAACTTAATATCTTCTTCAAAATTTAAAGATGTTGCTTCATCAATTAGCGATTCATAATTTTTGTAGTAAGATCTCAGGTGGTCCTTAATAGATTCTCGTCGTTCCGTTGGCATGACCTCAATAGATGCGATAATCATATTCGCTTCTAACCTTGAGACAACTATAGGAAAATAACAACAAAACGCACAACCTAGCTGACAATTAGGGGTCATACCCATATGTTGGTTCATTTCACTCATCTTCTGAGAAACTTCTTGTTGTAAATGTTGATAAATTTCTACCATACGGTTTAATGATGTGCCCCGCTGATCTAACTGCTCTTCTGCAACATCATAAAATGTCTCATCATTATAAGGATAAGAATCTAATTTATTTAATTTATGTTTAACTTCTTCAAGTGCACGATTTTCCATATATAAAAACCTCTTTCATTCATAACCATGTTAACATATACTACTTTTTGTTGGGTATGCTAATCGTTGTGCGGTTAAATTATATTTTTACTTCCCACATTCTATTTTAAATGTTACAATGACATCTGCATAAGATTGAAGATTCACTTGAGAAAGAGGTGTTATAGATGTATATCGGATCTAAAGGTTGGTTCGTATCTGAACTTAAAAAAATTGGTGTTAGTTATCATGAAGGGCGTAAAATCGAATCATATGACGCCTCTACACTAGCTAACTTATTAGAATCAAAGAAAAATTAACCAACATTATTACAGAGGATTAATCCTCTGTAATTTTTTTGTTAAAATTTCTTAACGCCATTCGACATTTTTCCGTGTTAGAATAGAAATACACACTTTGACCATAATAATTGAGATGGAGGCATCTTATGTTTTCGAATGCAGAGATTGGAATCGACTTAGGTACAGCAAACCTTTTAATATATAGCAAAAATAAAGGGGTTGTCTACAACGAACCGTCTGTTGTAGCCATTGATACAACTACACATAAAGTGTTAGCAGTTGGTAATGAAGCGAAAGAAATGATCGGTAAAACACCAGCTAATATTACATCTATCCGTCCGTTGAGGGATGGCGTAATTGCCGACTATGAAGTAACGTCTCAAATGCTTAATGTAATGTTAAAGAAAGTAAGCAAACGCTTAGGAATGTCTATGCGTAAACCAAATGTCATTGTTTGTGCACCAACAGGATCAACTTCTGTTGAACGCCGTGCGATTGACAATGCCATTAAAGACTATGGCGCAAAACAAGTTCATATTATTGAAGAACCGGTTGCAGCTGCCGTAGGTGCTGGTCTACCAGTAGACGAGCCTGTATCAAACGTTGTTGTTGATATCGGTGGCGGTACTAGTGAAGTAGCTATTATTTCATTTGGTGGCGTCGTATCAGCTAATTCCATCCGTACAGGCGGAGACCACATGGATATTGCAATCATTCAGCACGTCCGTAAACATTACAACGTATTAATCGGTGAACGTACAGCTGAAAATATTAAAATGGAAATTGGCCATGCACTCATTGATCATGATACTGAAGAAATGGAAATTCGCGGTCGTGACCTTGTAACAGGTTTACCAAAAACGATTAATTTAAACTCTAAAGAGATCCAAGAAGCATTACGCGAACCATTAGAATCAATCCTTGAAGCCGTTCGTACAACGCTTGAAAACTGCCCACCCGAGCTAAGTGGTGACATTGTTGACCACGGTATTATGCTAACAGGCGGTGGCGCATTATTAAGAGGGATGAAAGAATGGTTATCATCTGAAATTGATGTTCCTGTTCACGTAGCCGAAAACCCACTTGAATGTGTGGCAATCGGAACAGGTAAGTCATTACACTTAATTCATAAATTACAAAAAGCAGCTAAATAATAAAAAGGCTGATCTGTCGCCAGATCAGCCTTTTCTTTTTAACTAACTTTTTCCTCATCTACATTAGTTAGTTCCTTTTTCCTAAAGATCTCTTTTAAATTCACATTCACCATAATGACACCTAAAATAACGAGTACCCCACCTATAATTTGTGCGGAAAAAACTTGTTCATTTAAGAAAATGACCGCACCGATTGTTGTGAAAAACGGTAATATGTTCAAAAATACGCTTGATAAAGAAGGGCCTAAGTCGGATACCGCCTGATTCCACAACACAAACGCTATAAATGACGGGAAAATCCCCAGATACAGTAGGCCCAACCAGTTTGCTGAATTCGTTATTTCAGTTGGGAAGCCTAGAATCATCCACTCAACTATGACCGTTGGAATAAGAATGATGACGCCAAGACCAATCATGGCTAAGGTGCCACCAAAGATTGGGAACTTGTGATTGTGTTGCTTTACAATTAATGTGTAACATGCCCAGACAATCATGGCGATGACCATCGTAATATCACCAATGTTGAACTCTAATTGCAAGAGACGTTCAATAGAGCCTTGAGTCAGAACCCATAAGGCGCCGATAAATGAAATGACCGTTCCAATAATATGTCTTGGTTTTAGTTTTTCTTTTAAAATAAAATACCCTAAAATCATAGCGTATGCTGGGGTTGACGCTTCTACAATTCCAGCATTTGTCGAAGTCGTAAAATTAAGAGATAAATAGACTAAGACGTTAAAGGTTGTAATGCCTGTTAATGCAATGGCGATTAAAGGTTTTATATTATCTTTTAATACATCGTAAGATTGACGTAATTGTTTGTAACCAAAAGGTAGAATAACGAGGAAAGCGATCAATGTTCTGACAAACGCAATCGTAACGGGTGGAAGGTCATTAATCGCTTTTCCGACGATTAGGTTGCCTGAGAAAATCATGACGGTGATGATTAAAAATATGTATGATCGAAACATTCATCGACATCCTTTTATATAAAAATAGTGCAGTCCTTTAAAAAGAACTGCACCGTTAATTGTAGTGGATTAATATTGACTTAGCAAACCTTTCTCCATTGCTACTTTTTCTGATTTAAGGTATATAACCACGCCTAGAACTAGGTAAAATGCTGAATTTAAAATTAAGGCACTGTAGTCCCAAAATGAGAAATCAAGCCAGGTATATCCGTGGATCATGACATGTCTCACCATATCAATACCTTTTACCAAAGGAGCGAAAATTAAGTAAGGCGCCACAGATAAAGGTACAAAAGCTAAGCCCATTAATATAAATTGTAGAACATTTAAGACAGACTGGATTTGTTTAAATATAATCGCAAGCCCCGCCAACATAAAGCCAATTCCGAGCATCCCGAGTATCGAGATAAGAAAAATTGGAAGTACAACGTCTATTCGAAAGACGAGCCACTCACCGGCTGTTGCCATCGATAAGACGAGCAATACAGAAACGATTACTCCATAGATCACTAGATTTGCAATAATTCGAGCTAATAAAATTCGCCACATACCTAGCGGTGACATGAATAATTGCTCTAATGTTCCACGCTGAGCTTCGAATAAAATAACATATCCTAAGTCTTGCATAATCGTTAGCATAAAAAACCATATAACATAGTTAACAATGACGTATTGAACGTTAGTATCGATTTGTTGAGGGTCTCCGACGACGTGAATCCCAAGCAGCATGGCTAGAAATATAAAATAAAACTGAACGATCATTGTAATCGTGTTAGGGTAATAACGTTTTAACTCTATATATTCTTTTCTTAAATTTGCATTAATGAGATGCCACAGCTGGATCATCTTGACCCTCCTTTTGAATGAGTTGCATAAATACTTGTTCGAAGTCGACTGTCGTTCGATCAATTTTTTCTATTTTCGTTTGATCACTTTTTAAAATATCCATCATCGTATATAGATCGTTTTCTTTTTCAACCGTAATTTGAACCTGATTGTCCTGAACGTCGAAAATCGGAAAGTGATTTTGGATTAATCTCGTTTGCTTTTCGGATAATTGTCCTTCAATCGTAAAACTGTAAGCTCTTGTATCGAAAAGTTTAATCAAATCTTCCACCTTTTCATCTGCAACAACTTTTCCACCATTAATAATGACGGTTCGATCACAAACATCCTGAACTACCGGCATATCATGTGAACTAATAATAATTGTTTTACCTTGTTGCTCTACGATTTTTTTTAGTAAATCTCGCACTTCATAACTCGTCTCAACATCCAGTCCCAATGTCGGCTCATCCAGTAAGAGTACGTCTGTGTCGGCAAGTAATGCCACAGCTATCGCGAGTTTCTGCTGCATCCCTCGGGATAAGCTACTGACAAGCTCCGTCTCTTTTTTCTTTAAATCAAAAAACGCTAACAGCTCATCAATTTTATCTTGAATATGACGTCGGTTGACGCCACGGTTCCCCGCAAAATACTCTAAATTCTCACGTACCGTTAAGCGCCAGTAAATGTTCCGGTTTCCTTCTAAAACGGCACTTATGTAATTTAAGGCTTTCAATCGTTGCTTGTTCGAATCATACCCATTTATATGAACAGATCCCCCGTTTGGCACTAGTAGACCACAAATGGATTTGATTGTCGTTGTTTTACCAGCTCCATTTGGACCCAGCAAACCAAGGATCTCACCTCGATAAACATCAAATGAGACACTATCTACTGCTTTAACAATTTCCTTCGTTTTTTTCTTTTTATACGTTTTGCTTAAATCTTTTACTTGGATGATTTTTTCCAAAAAATAACCTCCCTCACTGTCATTTAATGTCATTGTAGCACTAATTTTCAGAAAAATATAACAGTCTAGGGAGTGTTTTTGTCTCAGACTGTGGTAGGAGGATGCTGTAATAAGGATGAAAATTACTGTTTAATTTTGTTAATATAAGGGAGAAGATGTTTGGCTAATAGGGGGATTAATTTGAAAAAAGGCGTTATGACTGTATGTTTAATATTACTTATTTCGTTAGTTGCTTGTAGTAATGAAGATAAGGTTGAACTAAGTCAAATTGAATATGCGATGATCGAAATGGGCAACAATATTGGATTTGACTATTTACGGAGCGATGACCCTCCAGAGGTTATTGAGGCGAGGATTCTGACCACCTTACATAACATGAAAGCACTTCAAGACTCTATACCAGAAGATAAATCAGTATTTATTCGTAAGATAAGAATAGATGAAATTGAAGTTTTGGTTACTCAAGAACAAATTCATGAACAACCAAAGGAAATAAGAAATGAAATCGCTAATATTTTTATGGAGTATTTTAATGAATCAAACCTCGATGAGGAAAAAGACTTTGCAAACCTAAGTATTGAAATTAGGAATGACATATTAGAATAATAGAATCCACCAAAAGTAAAGGAGCTTGGTTTCTCAAGCTCCTTTATTGTTTAAGTTGTTCATTGACTAACGCTTTTTTATTAATTTTTCCTACATGGGTTTTGGGTAGTTCATCTATAATGTGAAATTGTTTCGGTATTTTATATCGCGATAATTTTTTCTGGCAATAGTCTTTAAGCTCATCTTCACTAAGAGTTTCTCCACCTTTCTGTGAAACAAAGGCTGCTACAACTTCGCCCCACTTTTCATGTGGTAAGCCAACTACCGCTACCTCATTAATAGATTCATGCGATTGTAGCCAATGCTCAATCTCGAGTGGGTAAATATTTTCACCACCTGAGATGATCATTTCTTTTTTTCGACCGGCGATATAGACATATCCGTCTTCATCTTTTCTAGCTAAATCGCCTGTCTTAAACCAGTCATCATGAAAGGCTTGATCGGTTTCATCCTCATTATTCCAGTAATACTCAAATAGGTGCTTTCCTTTAAGCCAAAGCTCTCCTACTTCATTTGCCTCCGCTTCTTGGCCTTCATTCATGATTCTTATCTGATTAAACACCATCTCACGCCCGACAGATCCTTGTAAAGTTTTTGCCACATCAGGGTCAATATAAAAGTTGTTCGGTCCTGCCTCCGTTAAACCATAGCCTTCCTTAAATTTTAAACCTTTTTCTTCAAAAGCTTGATAAACCGTTAACGGACATGGTGCTCCTCCCGAAAGAAATACGTTCATATCTGGGAACGTTGAGTTTTGAAAGGCGTCTGTTTGGACAATCATATGATACATCGTTGGGATAAAAAGTACCACGGAGCATCGATACCTTATTAAATCTTCCACTGCTTCTTCAGGATCAAAATTCGAACGTAACACAACAGTGCCACCAGCTAGAAGAACTGGCGTCGAAAGGGCGTTCAGGCCACCTGTGTGAAACATTGGGATGGTCGTTAACGTACAATCATGTTGATTTAAATCCCAGCTAATGATGGTGTTAATTGCATTCCAAAAAATAGACTGATGACTTAATACGGCACCCTTTGGTTTACCAGTCGTACCACCCGTATAAATCATCGCAAGTGGGTCTTTTTCTTCAATATCAACAAAAGGAAGTTTCAGTTTCAATTCCAGTTTTTCAGTCGTCGGGACTTGGTCAATATACTGATTGTGGTGTATTACTAAATTCGACTCAATCCATTCATGAGTCTGCTCGAATTCATCATGAATGGCTATAAATTTAGGTGACGCATCATTGATGACGTATTCTAATTCCTCCTGAGCCAAACGCCAATTAAGCGGTACAAAGATCGCACCGATTTTTTTACAAGCGAATAAAAAATCAAAGTAACTGACATGGTTAGGGGCTAACAGTGCAACTCGATCACCTTTTTCTACTTGGTGATCTATTAAATAAACTGCTAATTGAATAGCACGCTCATTCATTTCCTTATACGTCCATTTTGTATCTGTATCTGCATCAATCACAGCTATATCGTCCTCAAATAGTTGTGCTCTCTTCCCGATCCAATCAATTTCCGGATGCACACTCACCAACCCCTTTCATAACTGATACTTCCATCTTATAAAAAAGGGTTACAAAAGAGTTACAGGTGTGTTCGAGAATAGGGGATGCATTTTCGGGAATTGAAATATCCTATTCGGGAATAGAGATCCCACTTTCGGGAATAGGAACGTCCTGTTCGGGAATAGAACACTTATTTTCGGGAATTAGAGCGTTCTATTCGGGAATAGAACTCTTTTTCAAGAATTGAAAAAGCACTACAGAACTCGTTCTGTAGTGCTTCATCTTTACATCATAATACCACCATCGACGTGTAGTACGTGCCCATTAACATAATCTGATTCATCTGAGGCTAAGTATAGGTAGGCATTAGCTATATCCTCAGGTTTTCCTAATCGCCCCATTGGTACTTGATTAACTAGACCATCGATGACATGATCAGGTACCGTTTCTACCATAGCAGTTTCAGTAAAACCTGGTGCGACAGCGTTGACATTAATTTGTTTACGTCCTAGCTCTTTGGCCCATGTTTTGGTCAGTCCTATTAAGCCGGCCTTTGCTGCGGCGTAGTTAGATTGACCAACATTGCCGTAAGCACCTGATACAGAAGAGGTATTGATTACTTTCCCTTTACCTCGTTCTGCTAAATGCGGTAAGACTGCTTGTGTACAATGAAAGACTCCAGTTAAGTTTACATCAATAACTTGTTTAAATTGTTCTGGAGTCATTTTTGATAACATGGCGTCGCGCGTAATGCCAGCGTTGTTGACTAAAATATCAACGCCTCCAAATTGTTTAACTGTTTCATCGACCATGTGATCTACACTATCTCGGTCGGCAACATTGACTTGAATAAACGCTACATCATAGCCTTGTTCTTTTAATTGTTCCTCACGTTTTTGCCCTGTTTCCACATCAAAATCTGCTAATACCACTTTCGCTCCCTCTTCGGCAAAGCGTTCGGCTGCTTGTAAACCGATACCATTAGCGCTCCCTGTTATGATGGCTACTTTGTCTTGTAAACGTCCCATTGGTTATCACCTTTCTAAAAAATGTTCGATTGTGTTTTTGAGTTGTTCTAAATCATCGATTAATGGAGAATGACCGCAACCTTCTAAATTAACAAAAGTCGCTCGGTCTCCTAAATCTTCTATAATTTCATCCGTCATCGGTTTCGTGACTACTAAATCATTTTCACCATGCATGACGAGAACAGGTATATCAATTTGATCGACCTCCCCTGTTCCTTTTCCTAATCCATTATCGTGATGACTGATATTAAATATATTCAAAGCTTGATAGATTTCGGCTAAATTTCGCTGCGTACACATGTCTTCTAAGTACTCATCATACTTATCTGGACTTGGTTGTTTATTCGTATAAATCAAATGATTCCAAATCGCTTTTAATAACTCTTTATCCTTACGATCATAAGCCCCTTGCATGGCCTGTGTACGTCCAGGGTCTTGACGGACTTCATCTAAAGTCTTGAGGCGGTTATTAATGTCAGGCAACCCTTCAGGACCTGTACCATAAAACGGGTAGCCACGTGTTGAGCCAGAAGCTAACAACAAAAGCTTCTCAGCAGGCTCATCATAATCCGCGCAATACTGCAGTAAAACCGCGCCTCCCATTGACCAGCCTAAAAGGGCATAAACATCTAAATTTAGCGCATCAACAAATTGTCTAACCGTCTCACTTAAATCTCTAATAGACGTGATCGTATGGTTATACGTCGATTCGCCAAAACCTGGTAGATCAATAGCATAGAGTTTGTATTTAGGATCCAAAGCTTCGATGAGCACATCCCAATGCTTCGATGATGTCATATTACCATGGACCATTAACACAACCGCCTCACCGCCTTCCCTCTCGCGGTAAGTGACTGTCTCTCCATTTGGTAAAGCAACTTGATTCATTCCTACTTTAATCATTCAACATCACCCTTTTCATTTATTTAACCCCAGCGAATGACATTGGCTCCCCAAGCATACCCAATGCCTGCGCTGACAAATACAACCACATCGCCTTCCTTGACCTTACCTTGCTTTAGGGCTAATTCTAATGAAATGATTTGATCCATTTGACCAATATGTCCATAGTCTTCGAGATAAATAGATTGATCCAACGATAAACCTAGTTCGTTCAAAACATATTCATGCGCTGAGCGCTTCATGTGTAAAAGCGCTACGTAATCGATATCCGATTCAACAAATCCGCTTCGTTCTACGGCATCCCGAATGACTTTCAAAAAGTTTTGCATCGACTTCTCTTCTAAACGCTTTTTCATACCCTCTGGATCTAAAACATCCAACTGATATAATTGCTTCTCTAATATTTCATTCGACATCGGCTGCTTCGTTCCTCCACCGACGACAACAACATCTTCTGAAAAAGTTCCATCTGTAATAAGTGTACTATCGAGTAATTCGTTCTCTGGATAATCACGCTGCAAAATCATAGCAGCTCCACCAGCGCCTAAGTTGTACATAAATCGCGTGCGCGGATTCTCGTAATCTATAAAATCTACATTACGATACCCGCCAGCTAGTAAAACGTTTTTTATTCTAGGGTCGGCCAACATCATATCTTTAGCAACTTTCATTGCCATAATGGCGGTTCCACAACGCAACTGAACATCAAATGCCCAGGCGTTGTAACAACCTAATTGTTCCTGAGTATAAATGCTGGCCGTCCAAAGGGGGTATTCTTTATGCTCTTCTCCAATATAAATAACTAAATCTATATCTTCAGGGTTAACCTCGCTTCCTTTAAAAGCCTGTCGTGCAGCTTTAATGCCCATCTCTGCTGTGTGGTCACCTTCACAAGGTATGGGTTTTCGCTTAATTCCTAACTTATTTTCCACGACATCTTTAGGAATTCCAGATCGCTCTGATAACTCCATAGAAGTCATAAATGAATTTGGTATATAGGTTCCAATTGATACGATTCCGACCTGCACAACACCTCACCTCTTTTCTAACTCTTGGTCGGAGACGATTTCTTTCATTCTGTCAAAGGCATCCTCCAACTGGTCAAAATAGATGTCTTTATTACTCTGAACATGAGTGAGTTTTACTTTGATTTGTGAATCTACTTCCGATACATGCTGGCACCTAACAACAAAGGATGTAATAGAATCATTGGTCATGAAAGTTCCTCCTAACTTGCCATTTTATCAGCATTCTGTTGTTTAGCTTCAATTTTACGGTGTTTACGTTTATGAAGCTTGGCTTTGATTGTTCCTACAATACCAGCTGGGAAGAAGATCACAGCTAAAATATAGACAATTCCAAATAAGATAATCCAACGTTCAAAAATCCAATGGACATCTGCTAAAGATGATAAATAATGGTGTGCAAACTCAATAATACCCGCTCCAATGATTGGACCAACTAACGTTCCGACACCACCAATAATAGTCATTAATAACGCATCTAGTGTGACATCAATGGCAAATACATTCGTTCCGACAAAACGAATACTAATTGCATATAACACACCTGCAAAACTTGCGACCACACCTGAAATGACACTTATGATGACTTTATACGGCATAATACGGAATCCGAGCGATTCCACTCGCCCTTCATTTTCACGAATGGCCACTAAGATCTTTCCTAATGGCGATTCAGTTAAACGCCTTAAGCCAAAGAAAATGAGTACCATCATAACGAGACAAAACATATATATCGTGATGTTGCGGTGGTCTTCAAGTGGACCAGGTAATTCAGGCAATCTAAATGTAAAACCATCACTTCCATGTGTGACTGAACGCCATTTCTCAGCAATGAATAAAAACATACTCGCTAAGGCAAGTGTCAGCATGGCATAGAAGTGATTTTTCAACTTCAGTGTCAATATGCCGGCAATAAAAGATACCAAACCACCTAATAAAGCAGCGACTAATATTCCGATTAACAGACTTGTGTAACTGGCTTCCATTCGGTCTAAAATAATTCCAACACTATACGCTCCAATTCCAAAAAACATCGCGTGTCCAAACGAAATAATGCCAGTATAGCCAAGCAATAAATCATAGCTCATCGCAAAAATCCCGAACGTAAACACTTGAATCATTAAAAATAAGAACCATCGTTCATCTTTGAAAAACGGCAGTAGAACGAGTAGAAACGCAACGGCTAAATATATCCATGTTGATCGTTGTATTTTTTTTATCATTTGTTAGACACCCCACTAACTTGAAACAGACCTTGAGGACGGAAAATAAGTATGATAAACATTAAAATCATCGTCACAACCATCGATAAATCGGAGTAATAATATCCCATAAAAGAGCCTGATAACCCTACGAGTAACGCTGCAACTAATGAACCTGGCACACTACCCATACCTCCGATAATCACGACAATAAATGCATATATTCCAAATTCCATTCCCATCTCAGCGTAAGCAACACCACTGTTTGGCACAAATAGCGCTCCTCCCAAAGCTGCAAGGGCTGAACCGACCATAAATACACCAATAAAAACTAACCGTATATTAATACCTAACGCCTGAACCATTTCCTTATTCATAACGCCCGCACGAACAATTAAACCGACTTTCGTAAATTTTAGCACGAGCATAATACCTATGAAGATTAGTAACCCAATTAAAATGATAAATGCGCGATACTTAATGACCGTCACATCGCCAAATGACCAACTTCCATCTAAATAACCTGGTCGTGAAGCAGCCATTATATCAGGCCCAAAAACAACTTTAAGAAGTTCAGCTAAAACAAGCATAAACCCTAATGTAATTAAAATTTGTTGAATATGATTTCCGTAAACTGGTTTAATAATGATTAATTCAGTTAATAACCCTAAAATTAATCCAGCTAAAATCGCAGCTATTAAACCAATAACAAAACTTTCGGTCACATCAAACGCCCAAATTCCAACATAAGCTCCCCACGCAAAAAGGGCGCCATGGGAAAAGTTCAAGACATCCATCAGTCCAAAAATGAGCGTTAAACCGCAAGCTATAAGGAAATAAAGCATCCCCATTGCAATACCATTTATGGCCAAGTTTATAATCAGTTCCATTTACTTACTCCCTCCTTCTTACGCAATTCCTAGATATTTACGTTTCAATTCTTCGTCTTCACGTAATTGTTCCATGTCACCATGATGAACAGTAATTCCATCATCCAAAATGTAGAATCGGTCACCTAAACGACTTGCCATGTAAAAGTTTTGCTCAACTAATACGACCGTTGTTTTTTCTTTCATTTTTTCAATAGACTCAATTACTTTCTCAACAACAACTGGAGCCAACCCTTTACTCGGTTCATCAATTAATAGCAAGTCATTATCATTCACATATGATCTAGCAATCGACAACATCTGTTTTTGACCACCACTCAGTTGACCACCTGGCTTTTTCCAGAATTTTTTTAAGTCAGGAAATAAATCTAACACCCAATCCATGCGCTCCTTTGTCGCATCATCTTCCTGACGCATACCAACACGCATATTCTCTCCTACGCTTAAATCATAGAAAATTCCTTGATCTTCAGGAACATAGCCAATTCCTCTTTTAGCAATGTGGTAAGGAGGAAGTTTCGTAATATCCTCTCCTTTGAATTGAACGGTTCCATTCGTAGCTGAATTCAGACCCATGATGGTTCTTAACGTCGTAGTCTTTCCTGCACCGTTACGCCCTAGAAGAACAGTAACCTCACCTGGCTGAACTTCGAAATCAATATTGTGCAAGATGTGAAACTGTTCAATGTGGGTATTAATTTGTTCCAACTTCAGAAGTGTGTTCTCCATTTTGACTCCCTCCTATATAAGCCGTCTGAACGGTCTCATTCTCCATAATTTCTTGCGGATTACCTTGAGCTAATAGTTCACCGTTATACAGCACGATAATTTCATCAGATAAATCTAAAACCATTTCCATCTTGTGTTCGATTAATACAACTGTACGATTTTCGTCTTCTTTTATATTTTGTATAACATCTAAAATAGCTGGCACTTCTTCTAATGACATACCAGCAGTTGGCTCATCCAACAATAATAGTTCAGTATTTAACGCTAATAACATGGCAATTTCTAATTTGCGTTTTTCACCATGAGATAAATTAACGGCTAGCGAATCCATCCTGTCCTTAAGCAGGACCGTATCCAATATGTTAATCGCTTCTTCCTTAAAAGCTTTATAATGAGTAAAATGACGAAACATTTGAAAACGAACATTCTCTCTAGATTGAATAGCTAACCGAACATTTTCTAGAACTGTGATATTTGGAAACACATTTGTAATTTGGAAAGAACGACCAATTCCCATCCTTGACCTTTCAATAGTAGACTTTCTAGTGATGTCTTTTCCTTTATACAAAACCTTTCCCTCTGTTGGAGATAACTGGCCGCTTAAAAGATTAAAAAAAGTCGTCTTACCTGCACCATTTGGACCAATGATGGAGGTAAATTGATTTTTTACAATTTCAACCGTTACGCCATTGACTGCAATGTGCCCACCAAAAGAAACGGATAAATTTTCAGTCTCTATAATAGATTCCATTTAGGTCACCGCCTTTAATAAGTTTATGTAACATTTAAATGGGTAAAGAATGAACTTCGACTGTTGCCGAAGTTCATTCTTCTTTATGTTTATTAATTTTGAATTGGTGGTTCTGTTTCTTCAGGTTCCATCACTCGAATTAACTCTGGTACTGGATAGTCAAGGTCCTCATCTTCAACTAACGTAATCGCGTACATTGGCTGTAACGCCTGATGGTCTTCTTCACGGAATGTCATCGTACCTTTTGGCGTATCAAAACTCATACCTTCCATGACAGGAATGAGCTCATTGGCATCCGTGCTACCATCTGATTGTTCTAAGGCTTCCATAATTGAAATAGCCGCTGTCATACCACCTGGTGTGAATAAATCAGGTACTTCACCATCATGTCTTGCCTTGTGTTCTTCTACTAACCAGTCATTCACTTCATTATCTGGTAATGTGTGATAATAAACTGTAAAACCTTCCATTCCAACTAAGTCATTCATTGTTTTTAACGCTGCGATATCTGGTGCACCTGTAGATACTTTAATATCGTGACTTCCTAAATCCATATCCCGAAGCTGGTTCCAAGGGCTATTCGCACCCGACCAAACAACGTATAAATAATCTGGATCTGATTCAATAATCTTCTGGATATGCGGTGTGAAGTCGGTTGCATCTTGTGGTGCGTATTCTTCATGCACAATCTCAGCTCCTAATTCCTCAGCAAACGGTCTGAATGACTCAATACCATCATGACCAAATGCGTAGTCTGGAGCTAATGTCGCAATTTTGACACCTTCATCTGCAATAGCAGCCGCTGCAGCCGCTGAGTCTTGAGACGAATTTCGAGCTGTACGGAAAATATAATCATTATATTCGCTTCCTGTAATACTGTCCGCAACCGCCGGCTCGACTACCATAATCTTTTCATATTCTTCAGCTAACCCCGTAACAGCTAATGTGTCCCCGGAGCTAGATGAACCAACTAAGAAATCGACATCATCATCGTCTAATAACTTCAATGCTTTCTGAGTAGCAACTTCTGGTGTCGTTTCCGTATCTTCGTAGATTACTTCAATAGGACGACCGTTAAATTCTCTTGTACCATCTGTCATATAATCTAAACCTAATTCAAACCCTTTTTGTGTTTGAGCTCCATAAGCCTCTAAAGCTCCAGACAAGGAAGCTAAAACACCAATCTTGATTGGTTCTCCTGAAGCTTCATCGTTTCCTTCCGTATCGTCTTCGCTTTGTTCTGACTGATCGTCACCGTTTTCGCTATCTCCTGTGTCCCCGCCATCGTCATTACATGCAGCCAGTAAAGCAACTAGCATGAATAACATGATCAAAAGACCCAATAACTTTTTAGACATTGATACATCCCCCTTAAAATTTTTAAAATTAATTCAAACTTAAAGCTTGTGTTTAAGATAATTCATTGAAGTTACAAAAGAGTTACAGATTACCATTTAATAGCTGTGGCTGACCATGTGTAACCTGTTCCAGCGGATAATGCCAATACAATATCTCCTTTTTTAACACCTTGTTGTCCTAAATAGTAAAGGCCATAACATGGATCTAAAGCCGACATATGTCCATGCCTTTTTAAGTAAATCGTTTGATTTTCGTTTAATTGGAGCTGGTTTATTAATGCATCAAACATCGATTTTTTTGTGTGTAGTGGTAATAACCAGTCCAATTCATCTATAGATAAATTACTTTTTTCTAGAGCTATTTGAGACGCTTTTATAAAATTTGGGATTGATACTGGATCTAATCTCTCTTTCATCGACTGCGGGTCCGGAACATCGATGTAGTGCATCTTTTGTTCTAACGTATACTCAGAGGCCGGATGTACTGTTCCACCTGCTGGAACATAGACGTCTTCTGAAAACGAACCGTCAGTTATGATGCCAGATTGCAAGATTTCATGCCCTTCATTACGACCGATTAAAGCAGCTGCCCCTCCATCTGCGAAGTTAAACATAAACCTTGACCTTGGATTATCATAATCAATAATTTGAGACTCCTTGCAACCCCCAACTAGTAAAATATTGCGGATTGAATCATCCGAACGCATCATATCTCTAGCAACCTTTAAAGCAATCGGAAAACATGAGCTGACGTTCATCAATTCAAAAGCATACGCTTGATGTAATTTTAGGTGATGTTGGATTCTTGGGGCTGATGACCATACTTGGTAATCTTTATGTGGACTTCCAAAATAAATTAAAACGTCGACTTCATCAGGGTCTACATGCTTTAAAATTTTTTCTCCAGCTTTGATGGCTAAATCAGAAGCATGCTCATCTTCGTTAGCTACACGTTTTTCGATTAGGCCAAATTTCTCTATAATGACGTCTTCTGGAATGCCTGTTTTATACTCTAATTCCTTAGCAGTCTCTATATGTTCTGGCTCATAAATAGCCGTTTGTTTAATACCAATCATTTTGTATCCATCCCTTCGTTGTCACTAGACTAATAGTTTGTCTGCATATGCATCCGGTGATAACAGCGTCTTGGCAATTTTTCCAGTGGCATTTCGAGGTAATTCGTCGACTTCATAAAAATACTTAGGGATTTTATACTTTCCTATCCTTTGTATGCAAAATGCTGTGATTTCCTCGCTAGTTAAGGCCTTTCCATCATGGAATGAGATAAAAGCTGAAGGAACCTCTCCCCACTTAGGATCGACTGTTCCAACGACGGCGACTTCATCCACCTCAGGCAAAGATTCAATCACTTGCTCAACTTCAAGTGGATAAATGTTTTCTCCACCCGAGATAATCATGTCTTTTTTTCGTCCTGCCACCCAGAAAAAGCCGTCCTCATCTTGCCTCATTAAATCCCCTGTTAGAAGCCAACCATCCTTGAAGGTGTTCTCAGTTTCATCCGGGAGCTTCCAATATTCTTTCATGATGTTTGGCCCTTTGAGGATAAGCTCCCCTACTTCTCCCCGTTCAACTTCTTTTCCTGAATCGTCGATTAATTTAGCATCACAGTATAAGACAGGTTTTCCGATTGATCCTCTCTTCTCTATGTAATCTTCTTTCGATAGCATAAAAATAGTTGGCGAAGCCTCTGTCATACCAAATCCACCTCCAAACGGAAGTCCTTTATCCAAATAAGCGTTGTAAACATCACTCGGACACGGAGCTCCTCCGTTATAAAACCAACGGACTGATAAAAAATCAGCGGTGTTAAATGAGGAAGTTTTTCGAACGGCATCATGAATAGCTGGAACTCCCATGACGATCGAGATTTTTTCTTCTTCAATTGTTCGAATTGCTTGTTCTGTGTCGAATTTTCCAATAATGACTGATGTCGCACCTGCCACTATTCCAGGAAACGCAAAAAGTCCAATCCCACCAATATGAAAAAGTGGTAACAACACGATAATCCGGTCGTGAGATGTTATATCAATAGCGGTAATATTGTTGATGGCATTCCAATACATGTTGTCGTGAGTGAGAACGGCGCCCTTAGGACGTCCGGTCGTACCTGATGTGTAGCAAATAACGAAAGGAGACTGTGACGTGATGTCAGAAGGAGGTGTTAAATTGGTTGGTAACGTTTGGGTTTCATCTTCTTCCCACCGGTCTAATGAGTAAGCGCTTTCAATTTCTGATAAAGTTACTATTTCATCTTTCATATCTGAAAATTCACCTTCATAGATAAGGGCTTTTGAGCCACTATCAATTATTTGAAAGGCCAATTCATTGGCTGTTAAGCGTATGTTAAGTGGCACAACAATGGCACCTAATTTAGCAAGTGCCATATAAGCCATAAGATACTCTGCTCTATTATTCGATAAAATCGCAATTCGATCTTGAGCTTCAATATTAAACTGATCCTTAAGGTGTACTGCCATCTTATAAATCGATTCATTTAATTCATAATAGCTCCATCGTTTATCACCGTGAACCAACGCTTCTCGATGAGGCGTGATCTCAGCCCGCTTCTCAATCCAATAATCAATCGTTTCCATAGGTATCCTCCTTTTCACTGAGTTAAATTGATTCCTCGAAAAGCAAATTCCATCGCATCTTCAAACACCTGCTCCGGAACTTCCTTATCATCCCATAAGATCCATCTCATGCCGATAAACTGACCAATTCCCATTAAACAGAAGGCAATTGTCTCAGAATCTAAACGTCTGCACTCTCCTTTCTCCATAGCATCTTCCAACGCCTTAATGAAACCAGCCGCTAGCTTTTCGTAATACCATCTATAAATCTCTGGATCGACGAGAACAGCCTGTTGGATGACACTATATAAATTTTGATGATTTTTCACCCATTTAAAGAACGCTAGATATCCTTGTCTTTGGGTCGTTTCAAAATCTTCACTCCGGTCCATATGTTCTTTGATGTAGAGTCTTAGATCACGACTTAATTGGTAAACGAGTTCATCATAAATATCTTTTTTAGTCGGAAAATACTTATAAAAAGTTCCTTGAGCAACTCCCGCTCGCTGCGTAATATCAACAACGGATGTCTCAAAGTACCCCTTCTCACCGAAAATTTCTTCAGCTGTCGCTAAGATCTTCTTACGCGTTTCCTGTCCTTTTTTTGTTTGTGGTTGTTTAATTTGTGACAAGTGACTCACCTCTCACTTTTTAGATTATAAAAAATATTCAGAAATGTCAATTGAATATTTAAATAAATGGCTCTGTTAAAGTTTGTTGTTGATATTTGATTTATTAGAACAAACGTTCTATAATAAGGTCAAATAAGTTGAGGTGGTAGTAGTGAGAGCCGTTGATATTGTAAAAGAAATTCAAAAACTTAACTCCGCAGAAAAGCATCGGTTAAAAGAATATTTAATCAATGCTCTTACTGCTTCCTCAATGACTGATAATTTCCTTGAGGAGTTTGCAGAACGCAAAAACAAAGAAGGGTATCAATGCCCCGATTGTGAATCAGAACACGTCGTTCGTTTTGGTAAGTATACGACGCTTGTTGGAGGCGATGAAGTGACAAAGCAACGTTATCGTTGTAAAGCTTGTCGAAAGACGTTCACCGACCTTACTAACACCGTTCTATACCGTAATCGCCATTTAGATAAATGGATAAAGTTCATCGAATGTATGATTGAAGGCTACTCTTTGAGAAAATCAGCATCACTGACTAAGGGTGTTACACACATTACTTTATTCTACTGGAGACATAAACTCATACTGATAAAGTAACACGGAAATGCTATTTGTAATGGCTTTTACAAAGGGGCGTTCCATGATTAACGATTTTTTAAACAATGTCACACCCATCATTATCCCGATTTTATTTATGACACTTGGGTTTTATCTGGTTTATAAAAAAGGCTTAAATCAAACAAAAGTATTTTTGTCAGTTGGTGCATTAATAGGTTTAACACTAGGGCTTGTATTAGCTATTTCATTCAATTTAGATATATTGAATAGTATCATAATTATTGGTGTATTTATTTTATTTGGAATAATGGTTTTAGCAATTTTAAACATCATTATGACAAAAGCTAAACAGCAGGAATTGAAACGGAAGAAGTGAGACAATGTTTTTTCCAGAAGCTACGGATATCACTGGTGTACAGTTTCGAATAGTTATAGTGATTGGGGTTTATTTGTTCGTTGTAATATTTGCTATATTTTATTCTCTGTATAAAATATCAATGATTTCTCAAAATAAGAGGTTTAAGAATATTTTTTTATTTGTAATGAGCATTCTTTTAAGAACGCCATTCCAAAAAGTAGAAAGTATTATTGGAGATAAAGAGGAATTTACTGTTAAAAGGATTTGGAAGGAAATATGGAAAGAAGTTTTTATTGTTACTTTCGCAACATTGTGGTTGTTTGGTGCATTATCTGCTGGATTTCATCAAATCCATGAGTTTAAACAATAATTTATCGCCGTTATTGAACTAACGGGGGCGTTAGTTCAATAAGACAGTAAAACCAACGGAACTTCTTGTTTTAAGGAAGTTCCGCTTTTTTCTGTATTTATCAACACTAAACTTTAACAGAGCCAAATAAATAAAAAACACCTCAAAATAACGAGGTGTCAACATATTAAGTATCACTCTCTTTATGACGTTCAGAATCTTCAACATAACCAACTTGATGTTTAGTATCTTCATTAGGTCTGTCTTTTTTCACTTCGGGAACAGTACCCATCGTAATATCGTCATAAGGTGTGTAGCTAATTAACGAATGATCTTCAGTTGTATAGTTGTTTGTATCACGGTGTTCTGAAGACTTCTTGTCCTTCTTTATATTGCGGAATAAAACAATTATAATTAATATAGGAATTATTAATGAAATCACATATCCTAACACTTTTAATCCCCCCTAAATAAACTCCATTACCATATCATACATGTCTTGGGTCGTTTTCATCGGCTCGATCCCGAGTTCTTTTTCTAAAATCTCTTCACAACGTCTATACCATTTAATAGCTTGTGGTCGATTGTTTTGCTGATAATAACAGTACATGAGCAACCGATACGCTTCCTCCCATGTTTGGTCTCTCGAAAGTATTTCCTGACACCAGTGTATACAGGTATGATAGTCTTCTAATCTAACAGAAACTTGAGCTAGTTTTTCAGCTCCTCTTAAAAATAAAACTTGCAAGCGCTCTCGTTCGTGAATTAACCAATCCACTGGCCGATGGTTAGATAAATAATCACCTTCATATAACTTTAAGGCTCTTAACAACAGCTCTTTTGATTTTTCAGGATGCCCCTCATCTAACCCTGATTGAATAAAATCTTCAAATAAATGGATGTCTAGTTCATAGCCAGACTGAGGGTTCAGCCGATATGAGCTTCCTGAACGTAAGATAAAGAACGAGTCCTCACGTGCTTTCCGGTGTGGCTCTAGGATCTTCAGCAAACCATTCAACGTCACTTTAAAGCTTTTGTTAGCTGCCGTTTCATCTTGGTCAGGCCATAGTTCATCAAAAATTTCTTCTTTCGTCATCGTCGTATGGCGATTTGTAATTAAAAGTTCCAGCAATTCCTTAGACTTAGCTCTCGACCAATCCGAATCATTTACTTGTTCATTCGCAACAAACAGCTTAAATTCACCCAAAGCCTTGATTCGAAGCGTATAACCAGGATGTCTCTCTAGATCGCCGAAACCTAATTCATAAATCATGCGTGTGACATACGTTTCATAAATACCTCGAGTTCGTGCCTGGTGTAACAGAGGTGCCATCAACTGTAAATCAATTGGTCCAAAATACGTACGTTTCTTTAGAAAATAGTCGTAAGAACCCGTCTGGAGGCGCCTTAGAAACTCTCGAATTTCTGAGTTAAACGTTTCATCATCATTAGTTTCAAATGCTAAGTAAGCTTTCCAGAAAGCAACAATCATTAATCCATAATCATCTTCACACGCTTCGAAATGATGCCTCGTCTCTTCTAACGATTCCAAAGCATAGTCATAACGTTTACAATGAACAGAAGCAATCGAAATACATAACCTGATTACCGCTGATAGCCACATATCTTTGACAAGTTCAGTTTCTCGAAGTCCCATTTGCCCGGCATGATAAGCTTTTTCATACTCACCTGCTAAACCATATAACATACACAATCCCATATAAGGCTCTGCTTTCAAACGAGAAATGTTGAGCTGATCCATCAGTTCTAATGAATGTTCGTAACACTGGACAGATAATTCCCGATCATATCTTGGAATTAACTGAACAGCATGCCCCATTCTCATCCAGCCACAAGCCTCAATAAATAATGATTCATTTTCTATTCCTAATTGTAAACCTTGTTCTGCTAACGTTTTTCCGTCTTCTGCGTTCCCCATAAATGATTCAACAATGGATAACAAAATATCGGTCTCACGATAAGATTGAGGAAGGTGGTCTAATTCTTGTTTAGCTAACTGTTCCTTTTTATCCATTAAAAACTGACGGGCTTGATATAATCTCCCTGTCCTTAAATAGATTCTAGCCTCTAAATTAGATTCATCCTCTCGAAGTTGAAAGGCTTTTGCTTTATCTAACCAAAATTCAGCTTTATTTGCATAACCTAGGTTGAGTAAATTTTCGCCTAACATATGATACAGACGAGCTTTCTCCTCATTTTTCACATCTAATGGCTCTCGGTATTCAATGGCTTTTCTTAAAATATGATCTGCTTGATCCGGCCGTATCGTATCTAAGTAAATTCGTGCTTTGCCTTCAAACGCCATACTTAAGACATATAGATTTTGATCGTCATCTGCAAGCTCTATTGCTGAATTATAACATTCCTCAGCCGCTTCATATTTAGCACGATACCGTAAAAGCTCACCCTCAAAATATTTAAGTATTGGAAAATCCACTAGGTTAGCTTCAGGAATTTGCTCAAGAAATGTTGCCATTCGATCAAGTTTTCCTTCTTTTAACATGACTTGACCATAATCACTCAATATTTTCGCCGCAACTCTATATTGCTTAATTTGTAAGTGATGGTAAATCGACTTGCTTAAATCCTGAGTTTCCTCAAAATAATAAGCCGCTTCACGATGCAAAAACTCATACTCATCATAATTTGAATATCTCAGCCGATTTTCTAAGTATAGTTTAAATATAGGATGAAAACGAAATGTGCCATGATCTATCTGATGGATAAACAAATTCTGTTCTTCTAGATCTTCTAGCATTTGTTGAGAACTATTAATCCGAAGTAGGCGATCGCTAGCTTCAACAGTGATTGACTCTAAAACACTCGTCTGTTCTAAAAATTTCTGGACAATAGATGGCTGTTTTAAGAATACTTCTTCCTGCATATATTTTATTAAATCGGTTAACCCATCTTGTTTCATTTGAATTAGCGATGAAATCGATTGTCCCATGTTTAATTGCTGTACCATCATACTACATGCAATCGGCCAACCCTCTGTTAAGTCATAGATCTGCTTTAGGTCATCATCATTTAAGTCAATCTCATGGATATCTTGAATAAAATGCGTGACCTCATCTAGACT
The DNA here is from genome assembly GCF_003843875.1 of Aquisalibacillus elongatus. Lineage (GTDB taxonomy): Bacteria > Bacillota > Bacilli > Bacillales > Alkalibacillaceae > Aquisalibacillus > Aquisalibacillus elongatus. The sequence goes on from NZ_RKRF01000012.1 coordinate 64,788, forward strand.
CAAGGCCAAATCTTTTTGTTCAATTTCAAGCAGTTCATTTTTGACCTTTAACCTAGATAAACTACTCCAATTAGGTTTAGACCTAGCCGTTAATACATAGTGAATATTTTCAGGTAAATGTTGAGTTAGTAGCTGTAAAAATTTATTGATTGAATGCGCATGCATTAAATGATGCGCATCATCTAATATTAAAATCAAGTCTTGGCCCAGTAACTCCAATTCATTTACGACATCCGTCATCATCGACCAAACTTCATGTTCACGAACATGGTAGTGATAATCTTTGAGACTTTTCAAAAGTTTAACACCGAAATCTGGTTCAGTCTTTTGAATAGAATGAATGAATTTAGTCATAAAGGATAAGAAATCCTGATCATATTCAGTAATCGTCAGCCAACATACTGGTTGCTTAGCGTATTGAACATAAGAACTGAGACCCATGGTTTTACCATATCCAGCACTAGAATAGATTAACGTGACAGGATAGCTTGGAATGAGCTGCATTTTTTTATGTAAATTAACCCGTTGAATATATCGGTCTTTTACAACCGGTGGAGAGAACTGAGATTCTAATATGGGCACTTGATTACTCATCCAAAGCCTCCTTTTTGTCAAAATATTGTTACGATTATTTTAACATAAAAATGGTTATACAACTTTTGTAAGTGCAAGTTCAACAAAAGCAATTAAAAATGGTTTGTGATAAAATAAAATTAGGAATGTTTGAATAAAGGGGAACTGCCATGCAATTTGGTTCATTTGAGAACGATGGAATTATTTTTCTTATAGCCTTTTTATTAATTAGCGGTGTGTTTGCCGCAAAATTCTCGAACCGTATTGGCCTGCCCTCTCTAGTATTATTCATTTTAGTTGGAATGCTAATTGGGAGCGATGGCTTAGGGTTCATATATTTTGATAATGCTGAAATAGCTCAAATGATCGGTATTTTAGCATTAATTATTATTCTTTTTGAAGGTGGTCTTCAGACGAAATGGAAGACCGTGCGACCAGTCGCTGTACCCTCTATTTCCCTTGCAACATTAGGTGTTTTACTAACTTCTCTCATTACTGGTTTTGCCGTCCACTTAGTTTTAGATGTCAGTTGGCCAGAGGCATTTCTTTTTGGTGCAATTGTTGGTTCCACAGATGCCGCAGCAGTATTTGCTGCTATAAAAGAACGTAATATTAAAGCAAAGTTGGGAGCTACATTAGAAGCAGAATCAGGGACAAACGATCCAATGGCTGTCTTTTTAACTATTATGTTTATTGAAATCATTAACCAGCCAGATACAAGTTTCTGGAATATGTTTCCCTCATTCTTATGGCAAATGGGAGTTGGCTTACTATTAGGGATAGGTATTGGAAGACTAGCTTCTTTCTCAATTAATCGAATAAGCTTAGAATCATCTGGTCTATATCCTATTTTCACTCTATCGTTTGGACTTATTACGTATAGTGTTGCTTCACTTTTAGAAGCAAGTGGATTTTTAGCGGTGTATGTAGCTGCACTTGTCATTGGAAACTTAGAATTAACGTATAGATATTCAATCTCTCAATTTAATGAAGGATTCGCTTGGATGGCTCAGATTTTAATGTTCGTTATTCTCGGACTATTGGCCTTCCCAGAGCATGTTTTCCAAATCGATGTTATTACCCAAGGGTTAATCATATCATTTGTATTAATATTCATTGCTCGTCCGTTAGCTGTCTATGCTTCATTAATTAAGATGAAATACTCGAATCGTGAAAAACTGTTTTTGTCATGGGCTGGCTTACGTGGTGCTGTTCCAATCGTACTTGCGACATTTCCAATTGTCGCTGGATTAGATAACGCAGCGTTATTTTTTAACATTATCTTTTTCGTTGTTTTAACATCAGCTCTAGTACAGGGATCAACCATTAATGTTTTAGCGTCAAAACTAGGCTTAATGGGACCAGTTAAAGATACACCACACCATTCGATTGAATTGATTTCAATTGCCAAAGCGAACGCTGAGATGGTTCAATTCCAAGCCAATCAAGACAATGACGTAGTCGGTCATAAGTTAAAAGACATCGACTTTCCTAAACGCGCTACAATTAGTGCCATCGTAAGAGGTGACAGGTTGATCACACCTTATGGCGATACGGAGATTAAGCCTGGCGACTTCTTATACATCTTAGTTTCACGGAAATACAAAGATGAACTTAAGAAAATGTTAAATAAAAAGAAAGATCAAAAATAAGACGGGACTGTCCTCATAAGTTGCGAGGCAGTCCCTTTTATTTTACGATTGCATAGATTTTTATGGTTTTATACTCACCTTTTACATAATAACGTTTCTTCATCAAACCTTCGTATTCCATCCCGACTTTTTGCATCACGCGTTCGGAATTTGGGTTATGGTCAAAACATTTCGCTTGAATACGGACTAAGTTCATTTCATTAAATCCAAAATCAACAATCGTTTTAACCACTTCAGGAACAATGCCCTGACCCCAATATTCTGGAGATAGTACGTAACCAATTTCAGCAACGCTATGATCGGAGTTCCACCAAACGAAATCAGCGGTTCCGATTATTTTTTTATCTTGTTTATGATAAATGCCCCAAGGAGCGACTTTTCCGTATTGGTAGCGGTCCAGTACGATATCGATAAATTGATGCGTGTCTTCAATCGTTTGATGGACAGGCCAAGTGACCTGATCTGCCACTTCATGCTTAGATGCATACTCAAACATGTCTTCTGCATCATGATGGTCGATTGGTCTTAAAAGCGTTCTGTCTGTTTCTAAAGTCGGCATTTTACCAAATATATGCTTCATTTAATCCCCACCTAATTAGTGCTAATTTTTAATATTATAACAAAAAAATTTAGCTACAGTCCGCCTGTAGCTAAAAACGCTTACAACCTTTTATATAACTAGGGGGAAACTAGCCATTTTTACTTGCTTTCTACTATTAGAGTATCATTCTTCGTGTCATTTTTATATTACACAATGATTAAAAAATTGTTACAGACTGGTAATATTAGAAAATATAGATTGCAAGAGCGACTATTCCGCCGACAATAAAAATGACATAAATGATTAGTAGTGATGGGATATTCGTTTTTAATGAAGATGATTCGTAATTCCAAGATCGCTGTAACTCGTCTTTAGCCGTTTCCCCTTCACGTTTTTTTATTTTGTCGTTTTCCGTTTTACCAATTAAAAATGTTCCGACCAATGTTAAAACAAATAGAAATCCAATAATAACAAATACGCCTGTTCCCATTTGAATCCCTCCAAGTTCATTTTACAATAAAAAACTTTGATTGAATATCCTTAGACCTTTTCACAAACAATAAAGTCAAATTGTGTATTTAAAGTTACGGAGGGAAATATGGTGGTTAAACCTAATATACCAGATGAGTCTCATTCGATATGGCATGATGAGGTGTCTATCCCAACATTTGAGCCATTAACGCAAGACGTAACAGCTGATGTTGTTATCGTGGGAGGCGGAATCACGGGCATCACAGCAGCATACTTATTAACGCAACAAAATGTTAATGTTGTGCTACTAGATGCCAATACGTTATTAAACGGAACGACTGGACACACTACGGCCAAAGTAACCGCTCAGCATGAAATCATTTATAATGATTTACTGAGTAAGATGGGTTACAACACAGCAAGGATGTATTACGAGGCCAACACGGATGCGTTACACCTCATCGAAGAGCTAGTTACGAATTATCAAATCGACTGTGAGTTTGAAAAACAAGATGCTTACCTATTTTCAACATCAGGTGAATACAAAAACAAACTTGAAAAAGAGTATCAGGCTTATGAGAACTTAAATATTAAAGGGAAGTTAGAAACTGAAATCCCATTTAATATTACGATTGAGAATGCTCTTTCAATGAAAAACCAAGCTCAGTTTCACCCGCTGAAGTATCTGACACACCTCATTCAACTGATTACTGAGAAAAACGGGCAAATCTACGAACAAACGACAGCTGTTGACGTTGAAGACTCAAACGGTGCAGCTGTGGTTGTTACGAAAGATGGATTTAGAGTAAAGGCTAATTATGTGTTAGCATGTTCTCACTTTCCGTTTTATGAAGGAACAGGCTTGTATTCAACCCGGATGTACGCGAGTCGCTCGTATGTTTTAGCGGTAAAAGCTAATAAACCTTATCCTGGTGGCATGTATTTAAGCGTGGATAAACCGGAACACTCCATTCGAAAAGCTCATTATAATGGCGAAGAAATTTATTTAATTAATGGTGAAGATCACAAAACCGGACAAGGGCAAGGCATGATGGAACACTTCAAAAACTTAAAACGGTTTTGTGATGACATATTTACAGAGGGTGAGTATGAGATCTTGCAACGCTGGTCAGCTCAGGATTTAATCACTCTAGACAAAATCCCTTACGTCGGGGCGATTACGAAAAAGCGCCAAAACGTTTTAATCGCAACCGGTTATCGTAAGTGGGGAATGACGAATGGAACGAACGCTGCCAAATTAATGAGTGACATCGTATTAGGCAATTTAAACCCATATCAAGAATTGTTCTCCCCTTCGCGTTTTTCACCAGATCCGAGTTTGAAGAAGTTCTTTATGGAAAACTTGGATATGGCCAAGCATTTGGTTAAAGGCAAAATGGAAATGCCAAGAGCTAAGGTTGAAGATTTAGATTTTGACGAAGGCACCACTATTCGAGTCGACGGCGAGCGTAAAGGGGCTTATAAAGACAAAGATGGTGAGGTCCATATTGTTGATACGACGTGTACGCATGCTGGCTGTGAAGTGAATTGGAATGAATCTGAACGCTCGTGGGATTGCCCTTGTCATGGCTCTCGTTTTTCATATACAGGCGAAGTTATTGAAGGCCCCGCAGAAGCACCACTGCAAAAACATGACCACCATATGTTAGATGACTTTAAATTTGATGATGACAGTTCAGGATATTAAGGAGGAATTTAAATGTTTGTAAAAGATTATAAAACCGATCAAAATTTAGAACAAGACGTTCAAAAATTAATGAAGGCAGGTATTAACGAACAAGATATCTACGTTTTGGCGCACGATGATGAACATACGCAGGATTTAGTCGAAGACACACAAGCTAATTCGATTAACTTATCACAAAGTAATTTTAAACAAAAAGGCGACGAGCTCCGCGCCAAATTAGAAGATGTAGGCGTATCAGAATCAAGCGCCGAACAATATGAAGCCATGCTTGACGAAGGAAAAATCCTTCTAATCGTTAAAGGTCAGCACGACATCGAGTCGATTCTTCAACAGTAATTTAAAAACGTCTCAACCAGGTGATTGAAAATCTGGTTGAGACGTTTTTTAGCCCGTTTTTTGTTTAATTCAGATCCTGTTATAAGAGGTTTAGACCCTTTTTTGAAATTATTAAGCGCGAATGTTGTCGAAACGGTATTAATTTTTCTTTTTTCAGACCTTTTAGTAGCACTGGAAAGAGTCGATTCTTCTTAAATCAACACCGTAATACACCCAGAAGAAACCGGTCCAACGATAGCCAGAGACCGAGCGTCTGCCTACATATGTTGGGTAGAACCAAAAACGCTGACGATTATCTAACCAGATGTAGGTGTAGCGATACAAACACCCACGAATCGATCCGGGATCAACCGCTTGAACACTCGGCTGACCGCCCTGCCCTCCTTGTTGAGGCGTGAACGATGGCGGTGGAGATTGTGGTGGTCCTCCTGTTGGTCCTTGGCCTGGTCCGCCTGGGAATCCCGGTCCTTGGCCAGGTCCACCCTGTCCTGGGAAACCTGGTCCACCTGGAAAGCCCGGTCCTTGACCAGGTCCACCCTGCCCAGGAAATCCAGGCCCTTGCCCCGGAGGGAATCCAGAACCTGGACCCAGCCCTTGCCCTGGCGGAAACCCTGGAAAGCCTCCACCTTGCTGTCCACCTGGAAATTGTCCAAAAAGACCTCCACCAGTTTGACGATAAGGATCTTGATGAAATCCGTTCATTATAGTTCTCCTTTCTAAAACGACGTCACATAATCATATTATGTAAGCGTGAAGAGGTTGGGTGTCTGTCCACCCAATCAACCATTTTTTTCTAATGAAATAACTGGTATTATGGAGCTATAACTATAAGGGGACATCACGAATAAAGCCAACCCTGAACTCAATCTCAAATTAAAGAATTAATTGAATAAAAAGGGGAAAAACAATAATGAGAAAAAGTATATTATTAATTTTTTGGGGATTAATCATCGTCTTTTTTGATTTTAGAATCAATTCATTTGATTTGTTAATGAACCCACTAGGTTATATTTTAGTAGCCAGTGGACTTAATGACTTTTCGCAAAACTATCAACCAGCTAAAACAGCTAAAGCCTTTACGTACATATTAGTTGTGGTATCCATACCTCAAATTATAATTGACGATGCAACAGTCATAAGTGAGTACTGGAATTTTTATTCTTCAGCTGTTAGTATATTAAATATTGTGTTAGCTTATTTTATCTTTCTATTATTAATTGAACTAGCACAGGCTTATAATCAAACAGAGCTTGAAAGTCGTAGTAAAAATACGATGAAAGGTTACTTAATCACCATGATCCTAGTCACATTCGTAAGTACCTTTGCGATAAACTTCAGTTCATCTTTGGGGCTTATTATCGGACTTGCTATAGCAGGTTTTATAGCACAGATAGTATTTATAGTCCTGATTTTTAAATTTAGAAATTTAGATGAGCATACAGACTACGAGGAGACACATATTAACACGGAAGGATGAAACATCAAGTGAATAAAGCAGTTTTTCTAGATCGAGATGGAGTTATTAACGAAGTCAAAACGGATCGAGTTAAATTCGTTAACCGTCCTGAAGATTTATATATTTTAGATGGTGTTCCAGAAGCCATTAAACAGCTAAACGATGCTGGGTTTAAAGTTTTTGTTGTTACAAATCAAGGTGGCGTAGGCCTTGGATATATGACAGAGGATGAACTGAATACCATTCATGATCATATGGCGCGTGAGCTGGCTAAGCAAGGTGCGCACATTCATGAGATTATGGCCTGCACACATGCACCGCACGAAAATTGTTATTGCCGCAAACCTGGTTCACAAATGCTTCTTGATCTCATTGACGATTATGACGTCGATATTATGAAAAGTTACTTAGTAGGAGATCGCGAACCGGATATCGAAGCAGGTAACGCGGTTGGAATTAAGAGTTTAATGGTTGTTAGCACACATCCAGAGGCTTACAAAAGCTTTAATGATTTAAGCGAAGCAGTTGAATGGATTTTAGAAGATGAAAAAGCTTGAGGCGGTTGCCTCAAGCTTTTTTACACGCAAGTTTTGGTGGTTTATAAGCAGGTTTTCTTAATTTACCTGCAGGTTTTGAGAATTTATCCGCAGCTTTTTCAAATTTACAAGCAAGTTTTTCAGATTTACCCGCAGGTTTACTGCTCAAAATAGTCTTTCTGCAACATACTCATAATATAAATATCATGCCATTCGCCATCTCTGAAGAAGGATTCCCTTAACTTTCCTTCGACCTGAAAGCCTAAGTTTTCATACATTTTCTTAGCCTTCTGATTATAGGAGAAAACTTTTAGGCTGAGTCTATGTAAGTTCAATTCGTTAAAAGCGTAATTCAAGAGTAATCGAAAAGCTTCTTTCCCATAACCTTGGCCCCAGTAATCTTTCTCGCCAATCAGCAATAAAATTTCAGCGTTGCGCTGTCTGAAACTTAAACCAACTAAAGAAATGCTTCCGATATCTGTGTTACTCTCTTTTTCTACGATAACAAAGTTTTTACCCTCTTTGACTTTATCGTAAAATTCTTCAATATCCTCATGATTATATAAATCCAGTGATGACCTCATGTTTGTAAATACTTCGACGTCATTGTGCCATTTATAAAGTGTTTTTACGTCATCTTTTCCTAGCTTACGAAAATAGATGCGGTCCGTTTCAAAAACCATCTGGATACCCCCTTATGACTTACATGTATACGAGTCTAACATAACCATATCCCATACTTCTATTATTGTAACCCAATTAATCATGCTCTATTGAACATTTTCGTCTGTGTGTTAATCTTTATATATTAATTATTTTGAATCTTAAGGAGATTATTATGAGTTCAAAAACTAAAAAGATAAGCCTAAGCATAATTGGCATCCTGGTTGCATTTATACTTTTGATGACTTGGTTTTATCCATTTTCAACTTTTAGTTTATATAAAAGTTACACGTTTAATCCGGATAAAGTCGTTGTTGATCAATATGTAAATGACCTGGAGAAATTCAAAAGTTCATTCGAGAATGATTATGATTCACTTAGCTTAGATATAGATAATAGTTTAACTATCGACCGCACCAATTACATACTTCAAATGTTTGACCAGGACTGGTTAACTAATAGCGATTCTGTAAAAGTAGATCGGAACTTCTTGAGTGAACAATTATTCTTAGTCCAAAATACGAGAGACTACATCATTGAATTGTTAGTCAGAGAGGATTACACAGAGGACCAAAAACAATACTTAAGTATCAGTTTAGAAAGTATGCTGTTTTTAGAAGAAAGAATTATTGATTTACAAAATGATAAGACACATTCTAGAAAAGACCTTCGTATTCTAATGGGTAATCTTTATGTAGGTTTTTCTGGTAACTTTATGATGTTTGAAACGTTTTACAACCTATCGATTCACGAGAAATAGTAAAAAGACTTAGAGCCCTCAAGCTCTAAGTCTTTTTAAATATCTATTTATTTTCCAATGAACATTTGTGTCCAATACGTTTTTCCGTTTGCTTCAACATAGCCAACGCCGATATGCGTGAAGTCACTGCTTAGAATGTTTTCACGGTGACCTTCACTGTTCATCCAGCCGTCCATGACTTGCTCTGGTGAGCGTTGTCCCATCGCAATGTTTTCGCCGGCTGTACGATAGTCGATACCATACTGCTGCATCATATCAAATGGTGACCCATACGTTGGTGATGTGTGGCTGAAGTAGTTGTTTTCTGCCATATCTCGTGATTTATCACGTGCAACATCACTTAATTCACTTGAAGCTTGTAATGGTTGTAAACCTCTTTGTTGTCTCTCTTGGTTTACTAGGTCTACCACTTGTTGTTCAAATGATTGTAAGTCAGATGACTGATTTTGATCCTGCTGTTGTTCTTGAGCCGATTGCTCTTCTGTTTGATTATTAGCAGGTTCTTCTTGCTGAGGCTCCTCTTGTTGAGCTTCATTGTTTGTTTCTTCTTGCTGAGGTTGTTCATTTGTTTCTTCTTGTTGTTGCTCCTCAGCTGGTTCATTTTGTGAACCTTCATTTTTATCATCTTCATACTGATCAGGCTTGTCTACTGGTTCGCCTGATGGTTCTTCAGATTCTTCAGGCTCAGCTGGTTGTTCTTGTTGATCTTGTTCTTCACCATTTTGGCCAAATTGATTAAATAAGTCATTCCAATCAAATTGACTGTCCTGCTGGAACCAGAAACTGAATGGCATTGTGAACGTATATGCATGAGCATTCGAACTATCTTGTTGGCTTGATGCTGCTACTTGTCCTGTAGCAAGAATAATTGACATGACTACTGCAATAACAATAGCCGTAATTGGTCTTAACATTTTCAAGGTATTACCTCCTTAGATGTCTTGACCCCCACAATTCTCATTATAACAATAGATTCGTAGACTTAAAGAGTTAATATATACCAAGTTTGACGCAAATAAAAAGAGCCGAAATACCTATCGGCTCTGGGATTTACTTTATGTTGATTTTCATCTTTTTAGAAGGACTCTTCTTTTTTGGTTTTTGTTGGTCTTTTAACAAATCTCGAATCTCAGTTAACACTTCCTGATTTGGATGTGGCGCCTCCTTTAATGAGACACTTTCTTTTCCTCGTAAGTAGTTAAATAGTTTTATAAATATAAAAATGGAAAAGGCAATGACCATAAAATCAATCGTCGTCTGAATGAAAGCTCCATATCGAATAACAACGCCATCAATATTCAACACTAAAAACTTCAGGCTTGTCCCACCTGCTAAAATTCCCAAAACAGGTACTAAGAGGTCGTTAACCAGTGAATCAACGATTTTACTAAAAGCCGTTCCAATGATTACAGCAACCGCTAGTTCGATCACATTCCCTCTTAATGCGAATTGTTTAAACTCTTTCCACATAAGCGCTCATCCCTAAAAAATTGTTTAATTCATCCTATGCAATTTAAGAACGAGATATCATTCTATGTGAAACGAGATAAATCATCACAAATAATAAAATAGCCACGAACTCTAATGAAAGAATATACCATGGATAAGGACCTAAATAATCAATCAAACTCGCATTACTAGGCTTTCTCATTAAAAACATATAATTAGAACCAATTAGACGATTAATTCCGTAAACGAAAATCGCAATCACATTTAGTGTCACCCATGAACGGATGACAGACACAAACGTCGACCGATAATTTTCAACCCATAGCATATAAAAGCAAGCTAACACAATGGCAATATGAGCGATAAAAAATTGAAAGAATCGAATGTGTGGGTATCCGAAAAATAGCTCAGGAGTAATTATAGCAACTAAAGCTCCGGTCATACTAATGAAAAATGCTACTTCAAATAAACGATAATTTTTTGTGATAAGCATAAACGTACATGAATACAACGAGATCGAACATAACTGGAGAGGCAAGTTGATTGTAAGATCCCAGCGGTCATTTATGATAAACCAGAGGTGAAATGAAAACTCACTTAATACTAATACGAAAATGAGACCATATCTGGTTACCGATTTGTATTTATCTCTAATCGTTTCTTGAAATCGATATATTAACCAGATTAAAATTATGGAAATCAAAATCATGACTATGTGACTTAACGAAAACAAACCAAATGAATAAGAGCCTTGCTCAAACCCGTATATCGTCCCCAATTCAGTTCTCCTCCCCTTTTACACAACCTTACCTGTCATCCGTCCCTTTTTTAATTTGAATGGTTTGATAGATGACCTCAAAAATTGAAAGCAAAATCGCAAACCAAACGAGTCCATTGACTAATGAAATCGATGGATCATCAACCGTTCCAAGTGCTGAGAAAATTAAGATCATCACGATGAACAAACCCGTACTAATGGCTTGCCAGCTTCTTACTTCTACTAAGGTGGTGTCCTTATACTTTTTATAATTCAAACTATAAATGACAACCCCAACAAACACCCATGATAGGAACGGTAATCCACTAATAAAATGGTCAACCGCTAATAATGCCGCTACAATTCCTAACAATATATAATCAGTTCTCTCAAGTGACATCATAATCCTCCTAAAAAACCGAACCACACCAAAGTGATTCGGTCGTTATTTTCCAATAAACATCTGCGTCCAATAATACGTTCCGTTATCTTTAATAAACCCTACGCCGATGTGCGTGAATTTTTCCTGCAAAATATTCTTCCGATGGCCTTCACTATTCATCCAGCCTTCCATGACTTGCTCTGGTGAGCGTTGACCCATTGCGATATTCTCGCCTGCAGCTACATATCTAAGACCGAACTCATCCATCATTTCAAATGGCGAGCCATATGTCGGTGACTCGTGACTAAAATAGTCTTCATCCGCCATATCCTGTGATTTTGCGCGAGCAACATGACTGACATCAACTGAAAATTCAACTGGCTCAAGACCATGCTTTTCACGTTCTTCATTGACTAATTCATGAACCTGTCGTTCAAATTCATGCACTTGGTCGTCATCTCGTTCGGTACCATCCACATCTGAATCTTGAAAAACAGGAACAACTTCTTGGTTTTTATCATCACCTAAATAAGTTGAGATCATCATTGCCGCTCGGTTTAAACCGTCAACTGCTTGCTCAGTGACATCCACCCAGTCAACATTCGTTACGATATGTTCCACTCTGTCGGTCACTTTTTGTACTTCAGATGTATCTTCAACAGCCGTTTCATCCGTTGCGTCCGAAAACATCGATTCTGGAAGTGAATTTATGATAAAACCAAATACCAAAATAATGATGGCATATTTGATTAATTTAAACATCGACGTTCTTCCTCCTCATTGTCGCCTTCATGATGCTTAATTCTATTATAGAGCCGACTAACAACATTTTAAACAAAAATCTATCTTAATAAACCTATTCCCTTACAAACTTCCCGTTAATCTGACAAAGTTTGGAGAAAAGAAGGGATTTTGGCTTACGTGGAGAAATCATAATGTAATCCGAAGTAAAAGTAGGTGTTAAGATGCCAAACGTCTGGACACATATATTATTTTGTGAAGATGTGATGGAATATGTTCCACTCCAAGGAGAAGTGCGCGAGCATGGGGATTATTTTAATCTAGGTGCACAAGGGCCTGATCCCTTTTTCTATCATGACCCTTGGCCGTGGACAAAACACTCTCAGATCAATGATTTAGGCTTAATGATGCACAAAATCCGTTGCGGCCCTGTGTTACGGGATATGATTGAAGGCGCCAAAACAGGAACCAACGAAACGAAAGCCTATGTATTAGGGTTTATAACACATCACGTCCTAGACCGGGTAACCCATCCATATATTCATTATAAAGCTGGCTACGACGGTTATAACCACCAAAAACTAGAGACGATTATTGACACACTCATGATGTGGAACTTTAAAAGTATCAAAACATGGGAAAACCCCGTCAATCGTGAAATTGATATTGGGCTTGAGTTAAATCCTTACCTTGCCGTCATGATGGAAAAAATTTTAGATGACCACTTCGGTGATGATGTTCCGTTGTATGAAGGATTTTTTCAAAAATCCTATCAAGATATGAAACTCATCCTTAGAATTGTCTATGATCCATATGGTTGGAAGACGAAGCTGTTCTCTAAAGTCATTCCACCCATTTCTCATAGACCTATTCGCGAAGTGACAGACTATCTAAATGAACGTCACGAAGTTTGGCATCACTCTGCGACTCAGGAACCTAGTACTGAAAGTTTCATTGATTTATATAAACAGGCACGCGATGATGCAGTCACACTTGTTAATGCCATTTTGCGTTACTGGGAAAAACCAGTAGACGAAGCCCGCTCCGTTGCATTCGATTTATTAGGGAATGTTTCATATGACACCGGAAGACCATTATCCGAAGGTCACGAAAACAAATACGCTGAACCGATTGTATAAAACCTGCAGGTAAACTTTTAAAACCTGCCGATAAAACAAAACTCGCGCCTTCAGTTGGCGCGAGTTTTTCCTATTTCACTTCTACCTTCACAACATCTGATGGATCCTCTAATGCTTTGGCTTCTCGTTCACCTTTTTCAATATTCACGAACTGAAGCAGTACTATTCCGACAATGAAAAATACTATTAGAGACAAAATTCCTAATCGGCTACTATCCGTAAGTCCTGCTGTAATACCGAACACGAATGGTCCAATAATGGCGGCGAATTTCGATGTAATGCCGTAAAAACCAAAGAATTCAGCGTGTTTATGTTGCGGAATCATTCTCGCATAAATGGATCGGCTTAAAGCTTGAGAACCACCCTGAACCATACCAACGCAAATCGCTAGTAGATAAAAGTGCATAGCCGTTGTCATGAAATACCCTAAGATGACGATGACCACATACACCATCAATGCGAGCGTCAATGCGCGTTTAGGTGAAGTCCACTGTGCTAGTTTTGAGAAAAATAATGTACAAGGAATACCGACAAACTGCGTGATGAGTAAAGCAGCAATTAAATCGTTTGTACCGATTCCAATCGTTGCTCCGTAAAAAGTCGCCATTCGAATAATCGTTGAAATTCCATCTGAGAACATCCAAAACGCTAATATAAAAATTAATAGTTGCTTGTAATGCTTAAGCGTCTTAAACGTATCCCCAATTCGGCTGAAACCAATTGATAAAAACGATTGCGTCCGCTTTCCTTGAGGTTCCTTTTTCTCCTCTTTCAAATTTTTAAATAGTGGTAAGGAGAAAATAAACCACCAAATTCCAACTGTGACAAATGCGACTTGTGTAGCCACCTTTTCACTCGTGAAACCAAACCAGCTATACTTCATAATCATGAGTAGATTAACCGCTAGTAATAGACCGCCTCCGATGTAGCCGAAAGCATACGCCCAAGTCGACACTCGGTCCAAGTCTTCTTTTTTCGATACATGCGGTAAAAAGGCGTCATAAAACACATTACCGCCAGAGAAACCGACCGATGCGATGATGAATAAAATACTGGCAAATATGTAGTCACCTTCATTAACTAGGAATAAGAGTACGCTTGCCACCATCCCCATATATGCGAAGAATCGCAAAAACTTCATCTTCGCTGCCGAGTAATCCGCAATGGCTCCAAGCACTGGTGCCATCAAGGCGACAATCATTACTGCAATCGACTGAGTGAAGGAGTAATAGCTTGTGGCTGCCCCCTCTGACAAGTTGACCGCTGCTACGCTCTCATAAAAAATTGGAAAAACAGCGGCCATAATCGTCGTCGCAAAAGCTGAATTTGCCCAATCATACATCATCCAGCTACGTTCCAGTTTACGATTCATACCATCACTCTTTTCTGCTATTCTTTTTTCTTTAGCATATCAAACAGAATGAATCGATTCTATAATATTTCTGAAAATTTATAAATATTTTACAATTATTAAGCTTGCTTTTGGACACTCACATACATTTTTTGATACACGTCTGATTCCTCTTTCATCCCCATCTCAAGATACGTTTTAGACAACCACTTTAACGGTTGTGCTTCTTCAGGCTTCAATTCAGATTCCATACTAAAACACTCAAGCGCCTGCTTCCATTGCTTAAATTCATAATACAGTTCACCGAGTGATTGCATATGATCTAAATCGTCATTCATTTCATACAAACGGTCGAATTTCTGAATCGTATCAATCGACTCGTGCTTTTCTCTAAAAGGCTCCAGCCAGTCGTTAATATCCTTCAAACTATGACGATGCAGCATATTGCCAATGTACTTATGCAACAAGTCATTTGCCATGGTCGGATTTAACTGAGTCACTTTTAGTAGTAATGGCTGAATTCTAAAAGAATCTACATTGAGTTCGCTCGGACTGTTGTCTGTTAAAATATCGGCTATTTCATTAAGCGTCTTTTCATCAATATCAATTTGGCGAGACAACTGAGAGATGTGATCTAATTGTTTTGTTTCTAAATACAATGAGAGTAAACGTTCGTTAAGTGAGGCATCAGACATACTTTCTGATAAATGCTCAAGTATTTGGATAGCTTCATGATTAGAGAATCCATTTAGAAGATGTTTTTCAATCGAGGTAAAAGAGAAAGATTGAGGATTAGAAAATTGCCACATGACCAACTCTAACAGACGACCTTCCTCCTCAAGTCGATTAGCATACTTCTCAGCATACTGGTCTGGCTTATGGAACATTACTTTTTCCGCTTCAAGTCTGTCTTGATCAAACATTTCATCGGTTTGGTCATAATACATTTTATTAAAATCTTTATAGATGAGATCACTTGATAAAGACTTAACGAGACTATGCTTAGGAGCAAAATCTTTCATAACCCTTATGAGTTGATAGGCTGTCAGTAATTTACCATTACGTCTAAACTCATAAAACATGGTTTTTATTTCTTCAAAAATTTGTTTCTTGGAAATAAACGATTCAAAGAAAGTTAAAATATAAGCTTTTTCTTGCTTGGAGTAGTGTTGATTTAATTTACGAAGTAATTGTTTATTTGTAAGCACTGTAGGTGTTTGATTAGAGGCAATTAAGGAATCAATATACGGATGCGGAGCTTGATAAGTCATTCCTTTTGTGAAGGCATATTCGATAAAAGAATGACGACGTAGTTTCGTGGCTTTTTTTGCTGTTAAAAACTTGCCCTGGTAAAAGAACAGGTACAACAAATCGCCCGAACTATTCGTCGCCTCAACAATCTGCCCTCTTATATAGTTGGACATTCTTTCGGCCCGAAGCTTAATCGGCTTATGTTTTGAATCATGAATCACAAATTGATTTTGGATCATAACCAACCCTCCTATTTAATACTACCTTAACATAATTATATGCTAATTTCGCTAGAAGGATTAGTATTTGTCCAAAAATTTATACATGGGACAGTCGCATTTCGTGGTAAATGTCTTTTTTTAGCTCCAAAAAATCTTCTGTTAATAACAGTTCCTCATCTCTAGGTCGTGAAAACGGAACACGAATCTCTTTTTGAACCGTTGCTGGTCGTGGTGATAAGATAATAATTCGGTCTGATAGAAATAAAGCTTCCTCAATATTATGCGTAACAAACAGGATTGACCGTTGATGCTCTTCCCACATTGAGAGTAGCCATTTTTGCATATCCGTACGGGTGAATTCATCTAATGCAGAGAAAGGTTCATCTAGTAAAATTAACGACTGGGGGCTCAAGACACTTCGAATAAAGGACACGCGCTGCTTCATACCACCAGATAGCTCGTGAGGGTAAGCATGTTCATACGAACTCAGTCCTGCGCGCTCTAACATTTCAAGAGCTTTCTCCGAATTTTTTTCACCGGAAATTTCTTGCCCCAATAGCACATTACCTAAAATAGTTCGCCACGGAAATAAAGACGGCGTCTGCGGGGTATAACTAATCGACCCGCTTTTACCGACAATACTTTCCCCCTCTAGTAAAATATCGCCAGAGTGCGGTTGTAATAACCCGCCTACTAAACTAAACAATGTACTTTTCCCACTACCAGATGGTCCTAATACCGAAACAAACTCACCGTGGTCTAAGGAAAAACTAATGTCTTTCAAAACTGGTTGATCGCCAAACGAATGACTTATTTGACTAACGTTAAGATGTTCCACGTGATTCACCCTCCAGGTCCGAACTCCAATGGACGACGATTCTTTCAACCCAAGAAATGATTAAGAAAAATAATAGACTCAAAAATACCGTAATTAAAATTGCCACAAAGACGCGATCCGTCCTGAATGAGCTTTGAGCTAACGTCATATAGACCCCAATGCCTTTACTACCGCCTAACCATTCAGAGATCACGGCACCCATTACACTGTAGGTCCCAGAAATTTTTAATCCTGAGAACAAATACGGTAAGGCATTCGGCCACTCCAGTTTCGTAAAAATTTGTTTCTTGTTAGCACCAGCCATTTTCATATAATGCATAAGTTCTCGGTCGGCTTGCCTTAGGCCGTCTAACAATGAAATCGTTATTGGGAAAAAACAAACGAGTGTAATGACGATTAATTTGGGTAACATACCAAAGCCAAACCAGACGACTAAAAGCGGTGCAAGGACAATAATTGGTATGTTTTGCGTTAAAATGAGCAATGGATGCATCGACAACCTTAAGAAACCTACTAAATGTAAGGCAACGCCTACTAATACACCAACACTACTACCAATTCCAAAACCGATTAAAATTAATTGTAAAGTTGAAAATAAATCGGTTGAATAATCAGACCAGTCACTCACCATGACACTAAAAATTTGACTTGGCGCCGGTAACAACCAAGTTTGCACTTCGAATAACTGAACACTTAATTCCCAAACGGTAAAAAGGAGGATGAGCACCAGTCCTGGGCGCCACCCTCTTTGAAATAATTGTTTCATGTGCGATACTTCTCCGTTAATTCATCCATCGAAGCACCACTTGGATTATAATAAACTTTAACCTGAGAAATAATACTCGAACAACCTAAGTCAACCATCCGTTCATTCATCTTTTCTATGACTCGAAATAAATCAGATAAATTTCCTTCCATCGTTGTCTCAAGTGGGCTTACTTCGTATTTGACTCCCGCTTCATCGATGACTTTAATCGCCTCATCCACATAAGGAATGACATCTTCGTGATCTTTTGTTTTCGGTACAATTTGAACACTAACCAGTGCGTTTGTCATCGTTAATCCTCCTCGGGTAAGAATTCGTTCGTATAAGACGCTTCAACATCTAATGGCTCTTCTAATAAATCACGCTCATACATCCAGTCTGCATAGTTTTCCCACACTTCTTGTTTCTGATAACCCCATTGATCAGCATCGTCCTGATAACGTGGGCTTAACCACTTTTGACTTTCTTTAACTAATTCAGGATCCAAATCCGGCTCAGCTTCAATTAGAATGTCAGCCGCATCATCTCGATTTTCAATCGCAAATTCATATCCTTTAGCAGCTGCATTCATGAATTTTTGAACCGTTTCAGGGTTATCTTCCACCATATCTTCACTTGTGGCTAACACAGGTGTGTAGTAATCTAAGCTCTCACTATAGTCCGTTAAATAAATCATATTAATAGGCTCATCTCGAATCTCAGCTTCAATTCCTGTCCAGCCGTAATAGATCCAAGCAAAATCCACATCTCGCTCAACAGCGGTGAAGAAATCCGTATTACCAATATTGACAATATCTACTTCATCTACATCCGCACCATCTTCATTCATCACTGACGATAAGACAGCTTCTTCTACTGTGGAGCCCCATCCACCATATTGTTTACCTTCAAAATCTGAAGGTGACGTGATCTCCTTATCGACTGGCGAAGCGAAGCCAGACGTATTGTGTTGAATGATTGCTCCAATTGAGACAATCGGAACATCTTGTACTCTAGCTTCTGTAATGTTTTCCTGAAAACTGATTCCAAACTCCGCTTGGCCAGATGCCACAATTTGATCTGCTCCAGATTCACCTGGAAGCTCAATCGACACATCTAAGCCTTCTTCTTCAAAATATCCTTGATCTTGAGCTACGTATAGCCCTGTGTGGTTCGTATTCGGCGTCCAATCAAGTACAACGCTCACTTCCTCAAGGTCACCATTACTCTCATTCCCATTACAAGCTGCTAGTAAAACAGCTAAAAAAATAAAACCTAAACTCTTTTTCATCTCCATCCCCCTTACTGATTTTAGAATAACTAATGACATAAGTTGGGGATTATTAAATATGCCCTAGGCTACACCTAGGGCACACGAATGACTTGATTATACGTTCACGGTGTTCCCTACGCTGGTCTTAGCCAGGTCAGGTTCAAAGAGTCAGTATCTTACGGATACAATCTCAACCAGCAACACTGGTTCCCCTACAACTTATGTTTAGTTATGATATTTTCATTAATAGTATGACAAATTAGCATATGGAATGCAACTACTTTAAAAAGTTACTTATTCTAGCGCCTGACTGACATCATAGTCTTGGATATCGAGCTCCGTTTCCTCTTTCCTGGCTAATCTAGCCAACTCGGCGCCAAGATATGGCCCACTAGTTAAACCAGATGCTCCAAGTCCATTAGCGACTAATAATTGATCAATGTGCGGCACTGCTCCGATAATTGGAAGATAACCTGGTGTATAAGGCCTGAAGCCAACTCGAGTTTCTACAAACGTACTATTATCTAATCCGGGTGCAACTTCTAAAGCTTTTCCCAAGATCTCATGAATGGCACCTGTAGTCGTGCGATAATCGAACTCGACTTCATCTGTACGCGTCGCCCCAACAACCATACGACCTTCATCGAATGATAATAAATACGAATTATTTGGTGGCATCACGACCGGCCATTCACTCGTATTCATATTCTGTAAATCTAAATGAATAATTTGCGCTCGTTGATGCGTGACATGGAAGTTAATGCCCAGTGGTTCCATAAGCTGTTTAGCCCAAGCACCACTCGTATCCAATACCTTATCTGCAAAGATGGTTTGGTCATTGACGTTTACACCAACTACTCGATTAGATTCTGTTAAAATTTCAGCCGAACCTTGAATCACGTTTGCACCGCGCTTTTGGGCAGCTCTCAATAATGCATCTCGCATTGCCCGACCATCAACGCGTGCGCCACCACTAACATAGACCGCTTCATACTCATCCGATAATAACGGAAAATATGCTTGAGATTCCTCAGAGGAAAGACGCTTAATTTCACCAATCTCAGGCGCATCCTCTCGCCTTTTCTTAGCTCTTTCAACCATTTGATCTAATTTTGTTGGATCTGTATGTAAACTGATCGTACCAACGCGTTTGTAACCAACATCTGTCTCGCCGTCTACTTTTAGTTTCTCTACAAGCTCAGGGTAATACCTCGCACCGCCTTTAACCATTCGATACCATTTTTTATTTCGTCGTTGCGAAAGCCATGGACACACAATGCCCGCAGCTGCATCTGTTGCCTGGCCTAAATCTTTTCGGTCAATTATAGTGACATCCTCACCAGCTAAAGCTAAATGATAAGCAGTTGAAGCCCCTAAGATGCCACCACCTATAATTACAAAAGACATTGTCTTCACTCCAAAATTGATATTCATCGTCATTATAGTACATATAATTTCTGTCTCAAACGGCTTTGCCTTATAATAAAACTAAGATCGTTAGGAGGCTTAATCATGAAATTAGTCTATGAAGAAAAATGGGACCAAAACCTGTCTAGAGAGGACCGCAGAAAAATTGAGGAAGTCTTTGATGAAACAAAAGAATCTGATCAAGCAATTGAGGCTGTAACGCTTTGGCACGCTTTTAACCATAAAAACGAACTACTCGTCACAGCCCTCATTCATAACCGAAGTGAAAATGATATTATTTTTGACCACACTCATATAACTTATAGAACACTTGATGAGACAATCGCAGAAGATACATTTACGATTCCGAGGTTAGTTGTGCAACCTAACACCAGTATGCCATGGACATTTATATTTTCAAAAAGCGAAGTTAATGAACCAAGCTTTGGAACATTAGTTTGGTAGTTTTATTTCAGCCAGCCTTTTTCTTCAATCTTTGAAACGGCTTCAATCCGGTTGGATACTTCTAATTTATCAAATATAACCGAAATATAATTACGGACTGTTCCGTACGTTAAAAATAACTGACTTGCAATTTCCTTAGTACTCAGTCCTTCTGCAATCAGTTTAATTACTTCAGTTTCACGCTCCGTTAATGGATTAGGCTCTTCAAAAGCAAGGTCAATTAACTCTGGGGCGTAAACTTTTCGCCCTTTCATAATCGAACGAATCGAACTGGCCAGCTCTTCACTCGGACTCTCTTTTAACAAATAACCATAAACCTGCGCTTCACGTGCACGTTCAAAATAGCCAGCTCGAGCAAAAGTGGTTAAAATAATCACTTTGCAATCTAAGTCTTTCATGTCCTGTGCGGCTTCAAGGCCGTTTTTAACTGGCATTTCAATGTCCATAATACATATATCTGGGTTGAGTTCCTTAACAAGATTAACCGCTTCTTCCCCGTTCGAAGCTTTACCGACAACCTCCATATCATCCTCTAAGTCAAGTAACGAACCTAAAGCACCTAATAACATGCGTTGATCTTCTGCTATGACAATTTTAATCATTGTGCTTCCTCCCACTTTCCTTGCCTTGTGACGTTTGGAATATGAATAACCATTTTTGTTCCAGAATCGTTATGGATTTCTAAATCTCCGTTAACAAACTCCAGTCGTTCGGAAATACCTCTTAAACCATGACCTTTCGAATCCCGTGGTTGGCTAAGGCCAATGCCGTCATCCTTGACTACCAATTGAATCTCGTCTTTTGACTCTTGAATATCAACCGTACATTGGTCTGCCTGACTATGTTTTACGACATTCGTCACAGCTTCTCGAAGACACATACTTAATACGTCCTCGATTAATGCCGGAGAGTGGTCAAGCTCTTGAATGCCAGTGAATTCTGCGCGTATATCAGCGGCTTTTAATAGCTGACTGACGTGTTCAATTTCCTCTGACAGTTTAGCGCCACGCATATCCGATAACATGTCGCGGACTTCTTTAAGCGCCGTGCGAGCGGTTTGGTTAATATCCGTAATCTCGCCGATTGCTTTTTGAGGATCTTTTTCCAATAACCGTTTGGCTAAATCACTCTTTAAACCTATTAAAGATAGCTTTTGTCCTAGTGTATCATGAAGGTCTCGTGCAATACGTTGACGTTCTTCATACACTAGGAGTTGTGAGATTTTTTCATTTGCATCGACTAATTGCGCTTCCAAAGCTTGGCGTTTCAAACGGTTGTATGTATTGATCGGAAGCAAGATAACACCTAATATCGTAATGATGATAAACGGCATTTGATACTCAAGCAATTCCTCTTGTATCATCACACTGAAACTCGCTGCTACAACGGTTGTGATTAAATGCACGACATATAATGTGATAAAACCAGCTTTATGCTTAATATTCCCAATAAAAAATGCCAAAAACAGTGAAAAATAAACAAAGCCGTAAAATAAGGACATTCCAATACTAATCAGCATCATGATCGACACACAAACATACAGAAACCAGCCATTATTTAAAAAGGACAAACGATATGCGACAAAAAATATGACAATCAAAACGAATCCTAAAATAACTTCAAACCAGGAAGTGGACCGGAAGATGAAGTAAAATGGGAGTAAACTAAAAATGATCCAGACATATATACTTAAGCTTAAGTTTTTCGGAAAAAGATTAAACCAATTTTGCATGATTGATGTCCTTTCTTACTTGATGATATACATTATAGCAAAGAAAGAGCCTTCAATATAATGATTGAAGGCTCTTAGTTTATTAAATTGATTCTTTTTCCTTAAAGTTGACTTTTTGTTTAGACTCTTGAAGTAACGGTTTTACCTCTCTGAAGCTCACAAATTTCTTATGATCTTCATCGAATAAACGGAACCGTATCGACTTCAGACTCGTTTTAACTGTAATCGTCGTCGCATCTTGTAGTTCCGGTGTCGATTCATGGACATTTTCTAGGTAATAGTTTGGTACTTTTGGACTTAAATGGTGCACATGGTGATAACCGATATTACCCGTAATCCACTGAAGCACTCTTGGTAATTTGTAATAAGAACTTCCATCAATCGCGGCTTTTACATAATCCCACTGTTCTTCGTCTTCAAAGTAGGAGTCTTCAAACTGGTGTTGAACATAGAAAAGCCAGATGCCAAGCATACCTGATACAAACATGACCGGAAGTTGAATCATTAAGAAACTTTGCCAACCTACTAGGGCGATTAGAGCTCCCCATAGTACGACAATAGCTACATTGGTAAAGTACGTGTTTTTAATTTCTTTCGATTTAGCGTCTTTACGGTTCTTACGGTTACTGATTAGTAACATATGAATTGGACCTAATACAAACATCACAAATGGATTACGGTACAAACGATACTGCAAACGCTCCATTTTAGAAGCTTTCACATACTCGTTAACCGTCATAATCCAAACATCACCCGTTCCTCGTTTGTCGAGATTACTACTCGTCGCATGGTGAATCGAGTGCTCGCGCTTCCATTTTTCATAAGGAAACATGGTTATAATCCCTGTTATGGTTCCAACAATATGATTGATTTTTCGGTTTTTCAAGAATGAACCATGACAACAATCATGGAAAATAATAAACGTTCTTACGACAAAACCTGCCGCAATAATTGAACAGGCTAACGATAGCCAAACGGATACGGAAAGCGAAGCATATGCTAAATACCAAAATAGAAATAGCGGTGGAATCGTATTTACCATCTGCCAAACACTTGCCTTCGTGTCTGATTGCTCAAATCTTTTTATGTGTTGTTTTAACTGCGCTAACTTTGTATGACCCATAGTCGCCTCCTTGAAACCTAACTTTAGTATCTAGTCCTAATTTTAATGAGATTCACGCTATAACAGTAGTCATGAACGTCAGTAATTTTAATTAACATTTGTCATATTGACACCCGCGGGTGAATAATAGTCATATTGTTTCAAGAGAGACGACGAATTATGAGAGTTTTTAATAACTGGTGGCAAAAATCAATTACCGAATATGACATTTGTCATAAAATCATCCCTCAGGTGATCCTGAGGGGTGATTGTTGGTTTTTTCAGCGGGGCTGTTTACTTTTTTAGCGGGTATGTTTGCTTCTCCACCGGGCCTGTTTCGCGCTCCAGCGGGTACGTTTGCTTCTCCACCGGGCCTGTTTCGCGCTCCAGCGGGTACGTTTGCTCCTCCACCGGGCCTGTTTCGCGCTCCAGCGGGTACGTTTGCTCCTCCACCTGGCCTGTTTCTCGCCCAGCGGGTACGTTCGCTTCTCCACCGGGTCTGTTTCTCGCTCCAGCGAGTACGTTTGCTTCTCCACCGGGTCTGTTTCTCGCTCCAGCGAGTACGTTTGCTTCTCCACCGGGTCTGTTTCTCGCTCCAGCGGGTGAGTTCACCTCTCCAGCGGGTATTTTTGCCCTCATCTCACCTAAAACATAGGCGATACTCGTTTAAATGAGGCTTGTTCATAGCCAAACGCTACTTCAATTAACGTAGGTTCTGAAAAAGCCGTCCCTGTAAAAGTTATTCCTACAGGCTCACCTTTTTCTGTAAGTCCTGCCGTAACCGTAATTGATGGATAACCTGCCTTGGCAGGAATCGCCGCACCAATATTATTCGGGAACACAATTGCATCTAATTGATGTTCTTCAAGTGTATAATCAATTCCCTGCTCTTTTGAATAATATTGATCATCCAATAATTCCTTCAAATAATCAGGATCAGTTAATAATCCTGACGTTTTCTCCGCTTCTAAAAACCATTTTTGGCCATAAGGAAGCATGTCTTCATCGTATTTATTATTAAATTCAATAACATCAGCCATCGAGCGGACCGGCACATCATCCGACACTGACCTTAAATACGCATTCAAGCTATTTTTAAATTCATAAACCATCACGCCTAAGCCCCAATTACGTTTGTTAGAAGGAATCGTCACATCAAGCACTTCTGCCCCCTGCTCTTCTAAAACTTGAATTGCCTCATCCATAAGCTGTCGCTTCTCTTCATCGATAGCATCAAAATAATCTTCCCGAGCAATACCAATTCGCTTACCTTTCAAACCTTTTTTATTTAAATACTGACTGAAGTTTTGTCTAAAAAATTGACGCCCTTTACTCGTCGCTGCATCAGCCGCGTCTTCACCAACCATTGCTTGAAAAACATAAACAGCATCCGCAACTGTTTTCGCCAGTGGTCCTGCCGTATCTTGTGTGTGTGAAATAGGAATCACACCACTTCGACTAATGGCGCCAACAGTCGGTTTGATCCCAACTAATGCATGCTGGCTAGCTGGACTTAAAATCGAACCAGACGTCTCAGATCCAACAGATACCGTCGCAAAATTGGCTGCCACAGCTGCTCCTGGACCAGAGCTTGAGCCACCTGTATCAATTTCACCTGGACCATAAGGATTCAGGACTTGTCCACCTCTTGAACTATAACCATTCGGCATCCCTTCCGTCATGAAGTTCGCCCATTCGGTCAAATTCGCTTTGCCTAAAATCACAGCACCCGCTTCACGTAATTGTTTCACTAAAAACGCGTCATGCTTAGCAACATGGTCCTTCAGCGCGAGTGACCCCGCTGTTGTGTGCGTTTTATCACCTGTATCGATATTATCCTTTAAAACAATCGGGATTCCATGAAGTGGCCCACGTGCCCCTTTTTCCATGCGCTCCTGGTCTAATGTTTCCGCAATAAATATAGCATCCGGATTAACCTCCGCAACCGAGTTAATTTTTGGGCCATCCTGATCATAATTGGCAATCCTATCTAAATAAGTGAGCACTAACTCACGAGACGTTAACTCCCCATCTTGCATTCTCTTTTGAATCACATCTATTGGTTCATTTAAAAAATCCATTTGTCTCCCCCAATTTTTTGATTATTTTAATTTATTTTGCCATAATGAACTGTGCTGTACAATGATAATACATTAAAGGAGACGGTTAACATGATCCATCAACTTGAATTAAAAACAGAGAACTTACACCGTTCATTCGACCATTCTTATACTCCCATACTAACTGTTAACTCAGGTGATACAGTTCAATTAACAACACCGGATATTCAGTGGGGTTACTCAAAGTCTAAAGATGAACCAAAAATTCAATTAGACTCAAGAGAACAAGAAGACGTCAAAGGGCACCCGATCATTGGTCCGATTGAAATCAAAGGGGCAAAACCTGGTATGGTACTTGAGGTTCGAACCAATAACCTTATGCCAGGTTGGTATGGAACAAATTGGGCAGGCGGCACGAGCGCTTGGCAAAATGAGAAACTGAACCTAACAAATGAAGAGAAAATTCAGTTGGACTGGGAATTAGACGCCAAAACCATGACAGGGACTACAAAAGTTGGTAACCGCGAATTACATGTCGGACTCAACCCATTTATGGGATTAATGGGCGTTGCTCCTGCAGAGCCTGGATTACATACGACACCTCCACCTAGGCGCGTGGGAGGAAATATTGACTGTAAAGAGCTCAGTCGAGGTAGTAGCCTCTTTTTGCCGATTGAAGTCGACGGTGGTTTATTTTCAATAGGAGATGGACATGCCGCACAAGGTGATGGCGAAGTATCGGGAACGGCCATCGAAGCACCAATGGACTTAGTTGATATCACACTCACATTACATGAAGACCTAACCTTAAACATGCCACGTGCTTGGACGCCAGCAGGATGGGTGACATTCGGATTTGATGAAGATTTAAATGAAGCAACATCCACTGCCTTAGATGAAATGGTACAGTTTATTCAATGGCTCTATGATGTTAAGAAAACAGAAGCTACAGCTCTAGCAAGCACCGTTGTAGACTTGAGGGTTACGCAAGTTGTAAATGGTGTCAAAGGAGCACATGCCGTTTTGCCACATGGGGCTATTAGATGAGAAATTAAAAATAGAGAATAAATTTGTAATATTAGAGAATAAATTACCGAATTTAGATAATAAACTATCAAAATAGAGAATAAAATGCGAAAAATAGAGAATAAATTTAAAGATTAGATAATAAACATATTCATTTAGATAATAAAATCCATCCCGAAAGTTTCCTTTCAGGATGGATTTTATATATTACCGTTCAGTTGCTGGGATTTCGTCGTATACACTAGGATCAATGTCGTAAACTGATTCATCTGCTACACTTTCAACAATACCAAATAAACCAGTTTCTACTGCTTTAACTAACTGCCCTTTCTTCTTTTGTCCGAAACTTTGTGTTTGTCCAGTTACCTCAAACAGAACCGAGCCACTACCATTCAATGCGAATGCACCTAATGCTGTCCCTGGTAAATCTAGACCTTGTGGGTATAGGGAAATATGATTAAATGTAGAGTTCCCGACATCCTGTAACGCATCATAGGCTGCCACGTTTAACTGTTTAGCAAAATCTCCATTATAAACATCTGCATATTCGCTATACTTTGCTCCCTCTTCAGTATTCGGATCTGGGACAAATTCGCCAGATAAAGATAGCGTGACTTCATCATCAGTCCCTTCTACCACATATTGCCCTTGATGGTGAAGGTCAACAAACACATCAACATTTCCGTATTCATCTTGTGTTTCTTTATATACGTCTCTTACTGTTTGTGCTTCTGGAGTGATAAACCAACCTGGGCTAGCTGAATTCCCTGGAAAATCCTCTGGTTGAGGTTCATAATCTAAATCTGGATTAAAGTCACGATTTACATCAAAACCTGGATTTGACTTGTAATCCCAGTAATCATTTACATAAGTATAGTAATTCCAAGAAGGTGAAGCCTCTTCTAATTGCGGAAAGTCTTCAACCACTTCACTCCATGTCATTTCATTTCCTCTTCGATTAGCTTCTGAAGCATCAGGATTCATCATTGGCATAGCAATGATCGTAAGTTCCTCACGAAGCTCTTTATATTTAGGCGAATTATTCTTCGCGAGCTGCTGAAGCATATTCACTAACGCAACAGTCCCTGTTTTTTCATTACCGTGAATTTCGCTCTGAATCATCACCACTTTGTCTCCATGACCTACTTTTGCTTTATAAATCTCCAAACCTTGGTTCGAATAACCAGCAACATCAAGTTCTAAATTCCCTTGACTATTTTTCTCAATCTGCTGAAGTTTTTGTGTTAATTCATCGTGATCAACGAAACCAGATACAGAATAGTTCTGTTCTTCAGGTGTTCCTGGTGACATATTTGCAGAAACAGCGGAAGGTAACAATAAACTAGCTCCTACCAACACAGAACTACAAAATAATACAAATGATTTTCGTTTTTTCACCATAAAATCCCTCCTAAAAATTTTGTGCTAACTGATTTCTGATATTAATCGTTCAATTCCTTCAAAATTTCGAATATTGAAACATTAGACCGATATAAATAAGAAATTTGTATTATTTTGTTAAAATTCCGACTAATCTGTTCGACTTATGTTATATTAAATAAAAATAATAGGAGGGTTAACTATTGAACTTAAATCTATCAACCGAAAGACTACACCTCAGACCTTTCAACCCATCTGATGCACCTCGAGTTCAAATCCTAGCAAATGACCCTAGAATAGCTGAAACAACATTAAATATCCCCTATCCGTATTCACTAGATGATGCTAAAAGCTGGATTGATCGGCATTCAACTTTTATTGAAAATGGTGAGATTTATCCCTTCGCCATTGTAATACGCGATACTAATGAATTTGTTGGAGCAATCTCAATTAGGCCAGAATACCGCCATAAGCGAGGAGAAATCGCTTATTGGATAGGTCAAAAATTTTGGAACAAAGGCTATATGACTGAGGCAGCTGAAAGAGTGGTTCAATTCGGTTTTGAAACGCTAGAATTACATAAAATCTGGGGGATGTCATTAACTTTTAATCCCGCTTCTGGAAAAGTCTTAACTAAAGTTGGGATGACAAAAGAAGGTACACTAAGAGAGCATTTTTACAAAGACGGAAAGTTTTTAAATGTGGACATGTTTGGCATGTCAAAATCGGAGTGATTTTAATGACTTATATTGAAACATTATTTCTCTATAATTGGACAATACGTGATCGTTGGATCGATTGGTGTCGTGATATCAGTCGAGATGAGCTAATCAAAGAAAGAGTTGGAGGACATAA
This sequence comes from Aquisalibacillus elongatus, assembly GCF_003843875.1. Taxonomy (GTDB): domain Bacteria; phylum Bacillota; class Bacilli; order Bacillales; family Alkalibacillaceae; genus Aquisalibacillus; species Aquisalibacillus elongatus. The sequence goes on from NZ_RKRF01000012.1 coordinate 93,658, forward strand.
AGGATTTTTACAGACGATGTTTCATGTTATTGATGTGGAACAACGTTGGTTAAGAGGACTAGCTGAAGACACGCCTATTAATTATTCCTATTCTGACTACAAAACACTAGACTCTATCCAAACATTTTCTAATCAAACAAAGCAACATACACTTGGCTTCGTTCAGGCTGACATTGATCTTAACCAAAAAGTACTTCGCGGAAAAAATAGTAAAGGGGAAGATTTCGCGTATCGTTATGATGAAGTGCTTCTGCATGTCATTGCTCATGAAACACATCACATGGGCCAATTATCTGTATGGGCTAGAGAATTAGGTAAGGAGCCTGTTTCGGCTAATTTGATAGGATTGGAACTATTAAAGTAAATGGAGCATGTCGGACTCGAACCGACGACCTCTTCACTGCCAGTGAAGCGTTCTCCCACTGAACTAATGCCCCAAATCCAAAAAGTATTATATCAGAAAATATTATTCATTTTCAATTAGGCGTGCAACGTGATCGCCACATTGTTTGCAAGTCCCTACTAATACGATTCCTTCCTGGTGATCTTCAATACTATAGTCCACAACAGTAGTGACAGTGCAGTTCACACAAAACACATTATTTAAAAAACGTTGTCGTATACCTTTTGGCAGCTTTCGCCATTTTTTCCGTGCGCTTAAGTCCGTTACTGACATTATTAACCTCCTTTAACCCAACTCATTTTTCATACTTTTTACTTATTCGAAAAATAGTTCTAAATTCCTCCCTTGGCACAAAAATTAAGGCAAAAATTCAGGCACGTAAAAGGAAATATTACGTGCCTGAGATAAGTTAAGAACGATCTTTTTCAAATAAGGTAAGAAGTCCCGGCAGCAAGATTCCTCTTATAATAAAGGTATCTATTAAAATACCAACTGCCACGATAAACCCAAAGACGAACAGCAATTGAATCGGTTGAGTCATTAATACAGCAAACGTAGCTGCTAAGATTAGACCGGCGGATGATATGACACCGCCAGTATTGGCAACGGCAAGCTCCACGGCTTTTTTAACCGAATGCTTTTCGCGTTCTTCTTGAAAACGCGAGACGAGCATAATATTATAATCGATTCCAAGTGCGACTAAGAACACGAAGGCATATAGAGGTACCCGGTTACTAATCGTACCAATGTCAAAGAACAATTCGGTTAAGAACATACCTAAACCTAGTGCGGCTAAGAACGAGACTAGAATGGTCCCCATCATATAAAGTGGCATTTTAAACGAACGGGTTAACACAATCAGCATCGCAAAGATTAGAATCGTCTCTAAAATGACAATCACGATGACATCCCGATTATTGACTTGACGGTCATCTACAGCATGAGCCGTTTCCCCAGCAAAATACAGCTCACCTTCAAATCCTAAGTTCGATATCAGGTCATCTCTTTGATCAATCGTTCCCTCTAGGGCATCCATGGTCTTTGTGTCATAAGGGTTTTCTGAATAGCTAAGGCTATAGCTGATGACTTCTCCATCTGAAGCAACCCCATCAACTCGAACCTCATTAACTAAAGGCTCATCAATCAGTTCATCTCTTAGCGCTTGTTGTTCCTCTTCAGATAAAGCTTCATCACCTTCATACAATACTGTCGTCGGTGCCAGCTCACCAGAATCGAAGCTTTCTTCTAAAACCTCATAACCTTCGCGTGAAGGCATATCTTCTGGGAATGAATTTAACGTGTTGAACTCATATTCTAAATTGAACATATTTAATGCAGAAATCAGTAGAAAAATACCTACAACAACGACTGATGCAATTGGCTTCTTAACAACGCCTCGGCCTACTTTGCTCCAGAATGAATTGGCTTTTAATTTCTCATCCCCAACCTTAGGGATTTTTGGCCAAAATGATTTCCGGCCAAACATCGTAAATAAAGCTGGAACTAATGTTGTTGAAGCTAAAATAATGACAACTAATGCTGTTGCAAACGTTGGCGCGAAGTTTCGGTAGTCGCCTGATTGTGCAAAAAATAACACGAGCATGGCGGCCAGAACGGTGGCACCTGAAAAGAAGACAGGCATGCCCACTTGCCTCATGGCGACTCTCATTGCCTCGTACTTATCATCGTATTCTTTTAGCTCCTCACGGAAACGCGAAAAGACAAAGAGGGAATAATCGATGACTGCGGCAAATAATAAAACAGACATAATCGAAGTCGTTTGGGAGCTCAAGTCTAACCCCGAACTTCCTAAAATACCAAGTGATTGCATAACAACTTCATATACAAACGCTGCTGCAATTAATGGGATTAACGCTAATAACGGCGAACGATATATGACCACTAGCAACACTAAAATAATCCCTACCGTTGAAATAATTAAAACTAAATCAGCTCGAGAAAATAGGTCGAGTGAGTCAACAGCAATCCCTGCAGGACCTGTAATATAAGCTTCATATTCGTTGTTTTCAATCACATCATAGACCTGCTGGTTAGCTTCTTTAATATCATCCGTTTCTAATGATGATTCGTATGTCATCGGGATGAACACGTTTTGTTCGTCTTCCGACCAGAAATTTTCTAAAGCTTGCGGCGGAAGATTTCCAACTGGAAGAATACTTTTAAATCCTTCGATGTTCTCATCTTGAATCGATTGAACGACCTCAGATAATTGGTCTTGATTTAAATTTTCTTCCGATTTCAACACTAATAAAGCAAGAAGTCCGTCATCCTCTGCGAAATACTCATCTACTTTATTTTCCGCAATGACCGACTGTTTGTCTTCAGGCAAGGATGCTATATTAGGAACCTCATAATCTTTTGGACTCGGCGCAAAAACAGCGAGCATCAACGTTATAAGCAACCATGCACCTAATGTGATCCACATCCCTTTTTTAGTTGAAACTCGGTCAGTTATGTATCTTAAAAAACCCTTCATGTTCATTCTCCCTTCTTTGTGACATATGTGTCACTTTAAATATACCATAATAAAGTTACATCACTTAAATAATCCATGTCGAATGACATCTTTAATTGATTCCGCCCATTCTCGATAAGGAATGTCTTCGTGATTTGGGATGGCAATGGATTGAAAAATATAACCTAATACGAGTGAATTAGGAATCTGTGGTCTAATATGGCCGTTCTCTTTTCCTAACTTCACGAAACCATCTAATTGTTCATACATGTCAAGGTGCAGCTTTTCTAATTGCTCATGATTTTTTCTAGCTCGGCTACTTTCTTCTATCGGTATGCTTTGACCAATCAAAATGAGTTGCTGGATCTCAGGTTGGTCGAACATTAAATCTAATAAGTAATCTAGCTGATCGTTAAACGTTGAGTAATCATGAATAGTCTCTAAGTCCTTTAAAAACTTATTCATCTCATACAGCATATATGCAGTTGCAAGCTCTTCTTTATTTTCAAAGTATTTATAAATGGTACTTCGTGCAACATTCAATTTTTCAGCCAACTGACTAAACGAAAACCCATCATAGCCATGTTCTAATAATAGATGTTTGGTTTGAACATACAACTCTTCAGTCGTAAATTTTTTCTGACGCGCCAAGAAGCCACCTCCTTATGAGTATAACCATTGTTCAACACGCTTAAAATAATCAGGTTCACGCCAAGCTAGCACCGCATCCATTTCTCCTTGCGTCTGCACTTGTTCCTGAAAAAACAAATCAGCTAAGTAATAAGCAAGTCTATTATAACCAAAATGTTCACCACCGCGAATCGAGAACCATTCTTTAAATAAATCTTTGGTCTCCAAACGTTCATAATCTTCTCGAAACGCTTGTTTAATGTGGTTCTGATTCTCTTCAGCAAACGCCAACCACTCATGGCCCTCTTCGTTATATGAAAAATACACAGATGGATGCAAGTCTTGGACGATTTGTTTAGACATATGTGTAGCCACACCTTCTTGAGTTAACCAAATAAGAGGACTACTCCAATTCATTTGCTCCCAATCAATTCCCACCTCATCTGTGATGATATGGTGCGCAGCATGACCAAATTCATGTGCCACAATCACTCTTAAGTGAGCCGGGTTTGAAGACAAGCGTTCCAACGCAAACGTGACATCAGGAACATAAGCCCGATGAGTATAAGCATTCGAACCAAAACAACCTACAATCAAATTCACACCTATTGGAAACGTTACGCCATAAAGTTCCGCATATCGTCGGTTGACTTCATCAATAATCGGATGAATATTTTCACGGACTTTTTCTATATGTGATAACGAGTATTGATCTAATGCTTTACTCAGTCTCTCATCTGTTTTTGGACAATGGTATGTGAAGTACTCCTTAAAAATTTCTGGGTACTGATTATGATATGTTTCTAAAAAACTTAACTCTGGTTTATAGTGTTCTTTAAAAAATTGAACCGTATCAATAACTTTCATAAAAACATCGCTCCCTTACATTCATTGTACCAAATTAATCATCCTGTTCGGGAATTGGAGCCATGAGTTCGAGAGTAAACCGCCTCTGTTCGAGAATAAATCAAGCCTGTTTGAGAGTAACCATCCTATTTTCGAGAGTATTCCCTGTCTATTCAAGAGTAATCTTCATACTTTCGAGAGAAATCACCTTCGATTTGAGAGTAAAATTCATTTTGACAATCCTAATCCTTTCATGTAAATTTATCAATGTACGAACATTTAATTTATTTAAACAAAAATTATTCGTCTTTAGGAGAGATATCCGTGGAAAATGTATTTGATTACGAGGACGTGCAGCTAATTCCCGCAAAATGTATGGTCAAGAGTCGCTCGGAATGTGATTCATCAGTTGAGTTTGGTGGTCATACGTTCAAGTTGCCTGTTGTCCCGGCAAACATGCAGACAATTATTGATGAAAAAATCGCGACGTATTTAGCGGAAAATGGTTATTTTTATATCATGCACCGCTTTGAGCCGGAAACTCGTAGCCAATTTATTAAAGATATGCAAAACCGAATGTTAATTGCCTCGATTAGCGTTGGGGTTAAATCTGAAGAATATGATTTTATTAAGCATTTAGCCGATGAAGGCTTAACGCCAGACTATATTACAATTGACATCGCACACGGTCATTCGGACTCTGTCGTCCAAATGATTCAACATATTAAAACATACTTACCAGGTAGTTTTGTCATTGCAGGAAATGTAGGAACGCCTGAAGCTGTTAGAGAGCTTGAAAACGCTGGCGCTGACGCAACCAAAGTAGGAATTGGTCCAGGGAAGGTTTGTATTACAAAAATTAAAACTGGATTCGGAACTGGCGGCTGGCAGCTTGCTGCGATTCGCCATTGTGCAAAAGCTGCTTCAAAACCGATTATTGCCGATGGTGGTATTCGTACGCATGGTGACATCGCGAAGTCTATACGTTTCGGTGCTTCGATGGTGATGGTAGGATCTCTTTTCGCAGGTCACGAAGAATCGCCAGGTGAAACGGTCGAAATCGATGGGCAATTGTATAAAGAATATTTCGGCTCCGCTTCTGAATTTCAAAAAGGCGAGAAGAAAAACGTCGAGGGTAAAAAAGAATGGGTTAAGCATAAAGGTCATTTGCAAGATACTTTAACTGAAATGGAGCAAGACTTACAATCGGCTATTTCATACGCTGGCGGCCGCACCCTTCAAGCCATTCGCCACGTCGATTATGTTATTGTTAAAAATTCTATTTTTAATGGAGATAAAGTTTATTAAAAAAAGTCCTGAGGCTCTCCTCAGGACTTTTTATCACGGCTCTTTTCGATTTCACCTAACCCTAACTCCTTACCTTCTTTAAAAATAGCTTTAATAAAACTGAACGTCATTAACAGCATAATAATCGAAAATGGCAAAGCCGCGACGATCATCGTATTTTCTAATGCTTGAAGTCCACCTGTGTAAAGTAACGCTAGCGCTGTTGCTGAAAGTAGGGCACCCCAGACAATTTTTACACGTTGACCTGGCTCGTGGGATCCACCTGTTGTCATCATTCCAAGCACAAATGTTCCTGAGTCAGCTGAAGTGATAAAAAACGTCCCAATTAGTGTCATGGCTACGATTGATGCAATCAAACCTAATGGGAAATTCGAGAAGACCCCAAACAAAGCTTCTTCTGTCGCTAATTCAGAAATCACATCCGCACCATTATGCTCTAACGAAATAGCTGTCCCGCCGAACGTTGAGAACCATAAAAATCCTATGATAGACGGGACCATCAAAACCGTTAACACAAATTCCCGAATACTCCGGCCTTTTGAAACCCGAGCAATAAAAATCCCAACGAACGGAGACCAAGCAATCCACCATGCCCAATAAAAGACCGTCCAACCATTGATCCATTCTCGTAATTCCTCATCTAACGGCGCGATTCTAAAGCTCATGGCCGGTAATTTTTGCAAATAAGTCCCGATTGAATTAGTAAAAATATCCAGTATGAACAACGTCGGACCAACGGAAAACATTAATAAAAATAATAACACTGCAAGCACCATATTAACGTTACTTAGTATTTTGATCCCTGTTCCTAAACCTGTCCATGCTGAGATCATAAATAATACAGTTACAACACTAATAATGATTAATTGCATCCAAAATCCTCGTGGTAAATCAAATAAAAACGATAGGCCACCATTAATCTGTACAGCCCCAAATCCAAGCGTGGTTGCAACCCCAATCACAGTCGCAATAACAGCTAAAACATCGATTAATCGTCCTAAATTGCCGTCCATACTTTTTCCAAAAAGCGGATATAAAGTTGCGCTAATCAGCCCCATTTTGTCATGTCTAAAATTAAAATAAGCTAACACTAATGCAACAATCCCATATATCGCCCATGCGTGCACTCCCCAATGGAAAAACGTAAACCGCATGGCATCTTTAATGGCTTGTTCAGTTCCAGTCTCAAGCGTTGGTGAGCTGACTGCGTAGTGACTAATTGGTTCGGCAGCTCCCCAGAAAACAAGACCAATCCCCATTCCAGCACTAAATAGCATCGCTATCCAAGTCGGTCTTGAAAATTCAGGCTTCTCACCCGGTTTTCCGAGTCGAATTTTCCCAAGAGGCGTAAATAAAAAGACTAAACATACTAATACAAAAAACGTCACAACAATTAAGTAATACCAACCGAAGGCATCCGCAATAAACGACTGAACTCGTGTTGTATTTTGCTCCAACCAGTTCGGCCAAACCATTCCGACTATGACTAAAATCAGCATAACCGCTGCTGATATTTTAAAAACGGGTGTCAATTTACTAAGCATAAGAGAGCCCCTTTCATGATGGCTGATTTGCTCTATGCTTTTTATTATCCATAGGAAACTCTCTTTTATTCATTTAAAAAAAGACGCCTGAATGAGCAGACGCCTTAGGAACTTATATTAAATTTAATCTCTTTAGCCCATGCCAAATTCCGTCTTCATCAACTGCCTCAGTAACATAACTAGCAGCTTCTTTAGCGGCTTCGTGGCCATTTCCCATCGCAAATCCATGCTCGATCCGCTTTAGCATTTCGATATCATTCCGGGCATCACCAAACGCAACCTGCTTGTCCTCTGAAATTCCAAGCCGGTCAATCATTCGCGCAATCCCTTCAGCCTTTGATCCACCCGCCGGTAAAATATCAACCGACACACGGTGCCAACGGATAAAATCAAATTCCTTAAACTCCGCTTCATAAATCTTCTCTTCACCCTCTTCACAAAACAGTAAAGACTGATAAAGCTCTCGGTCCTTATAAGTCGGATCGTGCGTCGGAAAGTGATCAATTTTTAATGTTGCAATACTTTCATCAATATAATCGTGTTGCGGGACGTTCGCTTTCATATCTTCGTGATCCATAAAAACGACCGGATGATTTTGTTCTAACGCTCGATCTGTTAAATCCTCAAGCGCTGATTTATTTAACGGATTTTTATAAATGACTTCGCCTTCAAGTACGACATATTGTCCGTTATAGCTCACATATGTATCAATACCCAGTTCCTCACGAAGTTGTTTAAACATAAATGGCGCTCGTCCTGTTGCAATCGCCGCTACATGGCCATTCTCTTGCAGTTTCTTTATCGCTTCTTTTGTACTTTTCGGAAGCTTTTTATCATGATCTAAAAGCGTCCCATCGATGTCGAAAAATACAATATGTTGTTCCATTCTTCATCTACCTGCCTTTTGTTTAAAAAGATGCCATAAAAAATCTTACCATTAAATCGTATAAAAGTAATCCATCATGTTAAGATGGTAATAGTCAAGAATCGTTAGAAGGTGTCGTTATGATTAAAGAATCGGAAATTCGAGTGATGTTTTCAAATAGAATGTATCAAAGAGGTAAACGGTATTATAACCAAGGGCTCGTCCACAATTGCCGTTATGACCAACAAGATGGTGAGTGGCACGCAGCTGTGTTAGGAAGTGACATCTACCACATTTCGGTAACAGAGAAAAATGGTTACATCGGCCACATGTGCTCATGTCCTGCTCACGATACTTTTGGTGAGTGCAAGCACGTCGTTGCCGCCCTTTTTAAAATTAGTGACATGAGTCAGCCAACGATCGAACATGCTGAGCAAGATTTTTATAACAATCTGATCAATAAGCAGCAGACACAGTTCGATTTCTCAAGCCGGCTCATCGATGTGTTTGCCGATCAGAGCATGTCGAATTCGAAATGGGGAAAAGAACGTTTACAAACAGAGTTTACCCTAAAATCCCATAACCGACTTTGGTACGGACATTTACTTGAGTTAGAAATGAAAGTCGGCGTCGAACGGACATACGTCGTTAAAAGCTTGAGCCGTTTTTTAGCCAGTATGTATAGACAAGAAGAACACGTTTTCACACAAAAATTTTCTTACAATCCTTCGCAGCACTATTTTTCAGAAGAAGACAAACCGATCATAGACATTTTGCTTGATATATATGAGAATGATCAATTTTACGACAGTCACTTACAACGACCGTCCACACAAAAATCAATCGTCATCCCTCCTGCTTTTGCACCTAAGTTGTTACCACTTCTAGCAGAAAAGGGAGTCTCGTTTGAAGACGATCTGAGGGAATATCCGTCATTTGACTGGATTGATGATGATGTGCCGTTTGATTTTTTATTATTCCAAGATGATGACCAAAATAGTTATAAAATGGACTTTGGGTTATTACCCCAAAGCCAAGTTCTTAAAAATTACGGCCTGATCCAAAAAGATCATCAAATTATTTCACTAGATGATACGCAGCGAGAAACATTAGAGCGAATTTTACCGATTATTAATCAATTAGACCAAGTACGTATTTCAAAAGAACAAATCGATTCATTTGTCTCTCAAGTCGTGCCAAACTTAGACCAATTAGGTCGTGTACAAATGTCTGATACCGTATCGGAAAACATTGTCGACCCTGAGTTAGTCACCACGATTCATCTTGATTATGTAGAAGGCAGGCTGACGGCCGACATTCGTTACCATTATGGCGATGTGTCCATCGATCCCATGCGTCCTGAGGAGACGAATAAGTTAGGAAGTCAAATTTTAGTCCAGGACCCTGAGAAGGAACAACGAATCATGAAAACCATTGAATATTGTTCGTTTAAATTTAATGGTCATGAACTTTATTTAGACCATGAACTTGAGATCTTTAACTTTTTATTCGAACAAGTTCCAGAACTTAGAGCAGAAGCTGAAATTTATTTAACGGATGCCGTAAGTAAATTAATTCATGATGACGTGGAATATCCTACGATTTCCGTCGACTATGAATCTGGAGATAATTATTTAGAAGTGAACTTTGACATTGGAGATATTAATGAAGAGGAAATTAGTCATTTAATTCAATCTGTTGTAGAGAAAAAGCGTTTTTACCGTCTGTCAGATGGTACATTCGTTCCTTTAGAGGACGAATCGTTGACACAGATGACGCATTTATTAGACGAGTTGAATTTGAAGCCCAATGACTTAGAAAACGGTTCGGTTCAACTTCCGACCTACCGCGGACTGCAGTTAGAAGATGCTGTTTCGTATGGGTTGAAAAAACAATATAATCAGGCGTTTGAGCAACTAATTCAAGACATAAAGTCACCTAATCAGTCTGAGGCACCGCTGCCTAGCGCTCTTCACGCAGAATTGCGCGATTATCAAAAAACTGGCTTTCAATGGTTGAAATCATTAAGTCGCTATCGTTTTGGCGGCATTTTAGCCGATGATATGGGATTAGGTAAAACGCTTCAAAGCATTGCATTTTTATTATCCGAGCGCGTTGAAAACCCTGATGCCAAACCTGCGATCGTCATATCTCCGGCTTCACTCGTGTATAACTGGCAAGCCGAATTTGAAAAATTTGCACCAACATTAAAGACGCACGTGATTAGCGGAACTGTCGCAGAACGAAAAGAGTTGCTTGAAGACATTGAGTCTTACGATGTCATTGTGACGTCATATCCGTTAGTCAGACAAGATGTGGACCATTACGAAAACCTGAAGTTTTCAACCTTAATTTTAGATGAAGCACAAGCGATTAAGAACCATTTAACGAAGCAAGCTAAAGCCGTTCGTGCGATTCAAGCCAGTCAGAAATTCGCGTTAAGCGGCACACCAATCGAAAATTCTTTAGACGAACTTTGGTCCATTTTTGACGTAATTTTACCGAAGTTTTTCCCGAACAAAAAAGAATTTAAAAATCTGCCTCAAGAGCAAGTTTCCAGGATGAGCAGACCGTTTATTTTACGTCGGATTAAACAAGACGTTCTAACTGAACTACCGGATAAAATTGAATCCGTTCAATACTCTGATTTAACGAAAGATCAAAAAGAATTGTACCTTGGATATTTAGACAAAATTAAAAACGAAACAGCTAATGCAATCTCTAACGAAGGTTTCCAACAAAATCGCATGAAAATTTTAGCTGGCTTAACGAGACTTCGTCAGTTGTGCTGCCACCCGTCGTTATTTATCGAAGGATACGAAGGCGAATCTGGTAAGATGAATCAACTGATGGATATGGTGAATTCAGCACGTGAGAATAACCATCGTATTTTGATTTTCTCGCAATTTGCAAGCATGCTGAAAATTTTACATGGAGCATTAGAAAAAGAAGGGTATCAAGTCTTTTATTTAGATGGGCAGACGCCATCAAAAGACCGCGTGCAAATGGTTGACCGATTTAACGAGGGCGAGAAAGACATTTTCTTAATCTCACTAAGAGCCGGCGGAACAGGGTTGAATTTAACTGGGGCTGACACCGTCATTTTATATGATTTATGGTGGAACCCTGCCGTTGAAGAACAAGCCGCTGGGCGTGCACATCGAATCGGACAAAAACAAGTCGTCCAAGTGCATCGACTCGTAACGAAAGGCACAATCGAAGAAAAAATTTACGCCTTACAGCAACGCAAACGAGAACTCATCGAAAACGTCATCCAACCTGGCGAAACGATGTTTAACAGTTTAAGTGAAGATGATATTCGTGAGTTATTAAATGTATAAAAAAGTCGGCTGTGAATAAGCAGCCGACTTTTTGTATTTATGCGCTGGTATTTATGATTTATGCGCTACATTTCTAAGTTTATGCGCCTCGAATTTTGTCTAACGTAACCTTTTCCAGTATTTATGCGCCCTTTTCAGGGTGTTTATGCGCTATTTTAAATTTCGATGCTGTCTCTTGAAGCTCAACAGCCATTTCTGCTAATGCTGTGCTGGCTGATGTAACTTCTTCGATCGAAGCCGTCTGTTCTTCAGCGGCGCTTGCCACTTCTTGTGCTAATCCAGAAGTGTTTTCTGTATGGTTGTTTAGCTCTTCCATGGACTTCACGAGTGACCCGTTTCGCTCTTCAATTTCAGCAATTGACTCATTAACTTCTTTCATTCTAGACGACACTTGAGTGACAGCATCTGAAATTTCATTAAAGGACTGACCGGCTCGGTTCACAAGCTCTCGGCCTTCCTCTACCGAAACCACACCTTGGTCGACTGACTCCACTGCCACTTTTGTCTGATTACGGATTTCATAAATAATTTTAGAAATTTGATCCGTCGATTCAGTTGACTGTTCAGCCAGCTTTCGAACCTCATCTGCAACAACGGCAAATCCTTTTCCATGCTCACCAGCTCGTGCCGCTTCAATTGCCGCATTTAAGGCGAGCAAATTCGTTTGTTCGGAAATATCGTTAATCATCTGTAAAATGTTTTCGATTTCGTTCGAGCGTTCATCTAGTTGTTTGATGACACCACCGATATTTGAAACATTGGAACTGATATTTTCCATTTGATCAACCGCTTGGTTCACGACTTTTTTACCGTCAGTTGCTTTTTCGGACGTATTCACTGATGACTCTGTCACGCGCTCAGTCCGCTTAGAGATTTCTTTTATGTTTTGCGAAATATCATCAACAAAGTTCGTCGACTGACTGACATTAGCTACTTGGCTTTCATTCCCTTGCGAAACTTCTTGAATAGAGCTTGAGATTTGCTCCGAAGCTCGAGTGGTTTCATCAGCGTTGGCGCTAAGTTCTTCAGAGGACGCTGCTACTTGCTCTGACGTTTCGATCACATTTGAAATAAGCCCCCTCATATTTTCAATCATTTGATTGTAACTATCCGCAAGTTCGCCTAATTCATCATTACTATCCACATCAACAGGTTCGGTTAAATCCCCTTCTGCTACACTAGATAAACCGTCACGAACAGCATGTAGTTTATTGGTTAACCTACGGACGAAAAAGACAACCGCTACTGTACCAACAATAATCGCTATAGCAGACACTATAATAATCGTCATTAAAGTCTGTTGTCGAACATCAGATACTAAAGCTCCCATTTCAAAATCTATTCCATACACACCGATGACTTCGCCTGTATCATCGGTAACTGTTGTCGCAAGCGTAATAACTGACCCACCTGTGACAGCATCTAAATATGGCTCGGTCCAAATGACTTCACCAGGACTGTCCATCGCTTTTACATACCACTCACGACCTGTCGGATCAAAATCACTTAAATCTGCATCACTTGAAGGTAACGTTGAAAAATAAGTCTCTTGATCTGGTGTAGCTAAATATGAATTCAATATGTATTCATGATCTGAAACCTCTCCTGATAAGTACTCTTCATAATATTCAACTAACGCCGGATCATTGGCACTTGGTAAGTGGTCATAGCCCTCACCTGATGCTTCCCCTTCAGAAGTATTGTATAACGCCTCAGAACCAGCAATGTTCTGAAGAACACCTTCATAATCATTAAACGTTTGTTCAAAGTCAGAATCTGTTTCTTCTAAAACTTCCTTAGGTATAATGGACTTTTCTAAAACAGCTGTTTGATTATAGCTAATCCATCCAACAATTACTAATGGGATGATTAACAACAGCAACATCATAAAGATTAATTTTGACCGTATCGTTTTCAAACAAACACCTCTCCCACATCTAAAAAGTTATTTATAGTAATATCGGACCATTTGAGGATTTATTGAATAAAAAAAGGTCTGAAAAACTTATTTTTTAACTTTTTTGACAATATTCTTGCTCATTAATATTTAAAAACGGTCTGAAACTATTCTGTGATGGTCCATAAAAAAAGCTATGCTCTTTGGCATAGCTTTTAAAATAATTCTTTCGCTAATAAGCGATAAACATTCAGTCGTTTTTCCTGAGAATGTGGTATGCTGACGATCATTGCTTCGTCAAAGCCGTACATCTCTTGTTCTTCTTGCAATGTTTCCGCCACCTCTTTGGCAGTTCCAACTAAGTGCAGTTTACGATTTTGTTCAATTTGCATTTTATCCATTTCAGTTAACGGGTAATCTTTTGCTTCTTCAGGGGTTAGAGCTTGCGAGATTCGGCCTTTCATTAACATTAAACGCGATATGTCTTGCGGCAGCGCTTCAAACTCGGCTTCCTCTTCTGTTTCCGCAACGGTCACCATGTACGATACGTTGATCTCTGGTTTTTCCATAAAAGCAGACGGTTCAAAATTCACCCGATACGTATCTAAAATTTCTTTGGATAACTCACCGTTAAAAAATTGTGCAAATGAGTAACCGACGCCCATTTCACCAGCTTTGAGCGCACTATTACCACTGGATCCGAGTAGCCAAGCTTCTGGTAATTGTACTTGATAAGGTGTTGCAATTGTTTTACTGTACAATTTATCTTCTGGAACTTCATCATTTAAATACTGTAACGTCGTATCAAATTTTTCGTACATATTGTTTAGCATCGGCTGACGCCCTTCAGATAAGGCATAAATACTATTATGGTCGCCACCTGGTGCTCGTCCAACGCCATAATCTATTCGACCTGGCGCTAGTGAACTCAAAGTCTTAAACACCTCAGCCATTTTCAGTGGTGAGTAATGCATCATCATGATGCCACCCGTACCAATGCGAATCTGATTGGTTTTAGCCGCCAAGTGCGCAGCTGTGACTTCTGGCGCCGAACTTGCAAAGGCCTGAGTGCCATGGTGCTCGGCCATCCACATTCGATAATAGCCTAATTCATCCGCTAAAACGGCTAACTCCTCTGCTTTTTTGAGTGCGTCAGGGGCTTTATTTCCTTTCGTAACCGGTGCTTGATCTAGAACACTCAGTCTCATCTATATGCATCCTTTCTTTTTATCACTTACTTACTCATCGTAAACAATCCAATTGAAACCGTCTAATATTATGTTTATTCATTTTATTTTTTTCCAAAATAAGTTATATTTGTAGACGGTATAACTTTCACAAAATGGAGATTAGACTATGACAGAACTACAATCATTAACACCACTCAAAACGTTATTATTTGCTTTTCACGCAACAAACACAATTATTATTAGTTATCTTCCTTTATATTTAGAGGCAAAAGGGCTTACAGGTTCCGAAATTGGCTGGGTATTAGCCGTCGGACCGTTTGCCGCGATTATCTCGCAGCCATTCTGGGGCTATATGAGCGATAAGTTTAAAACGGTTAAAAAGATTATCCTCATATGCATTTTTGGCTTAATTATATTTAGCTCGATCTTTTTTAGTATGACAAGTTTCATCTTACTCATGATAATTGGGTTCTGGTTTTATTTCTTTACAACACCAATTGGCGCACTGGGCGACAGTCTAGCCCAGAGACGCGCTGATGATTTAGGCGTCTCGTTTGGCACGATCCGCACGTGGGGTTCGATCGGCTTTGCGACATCCTCGCTTGCGATTGGGCTGGTCTTAACATTAACCGACGTCCAATACATGATCTGGCCTTATCTGGCATTTGCGCTCATCGCTCTAGTCGTGACATTCCGCGTCAAAGACGTTGAAGTCGCCAAAGATCCGATTAGTTTGAAAGACGTGAAAAAACTCATTCAGAATAAGCCGTTCATCATCTTTTTATTCTTTATGATGTTTATTACGATTTCGCACCGAGCGAATGACAGTTTCATCGGACTTTATATTAATCAGCTTGGCGGAAGTAACTTTATTGTGGGAACTGCTTGGTTTATCGGAGTCATTAGTGAGGCAATTATTTTCGCAACAGCTGGCCGTTGGTTCCGAAAATACCACACACTTATTTTCGTGATATTAGCCGGCGTTATTTACAGTCTACGTTGGTTTGCATACGCATTTGTCGATAGTTATTGGGGCGTTGTCGGCTTACAGTTCACGCACGGTTTGACATTCGGTATTCTTTACCTAGCGTCATTAGATTATGTCACTCGACTCATTCCTCGACTGACACAATCAACGGGCCATTTAGTTTTCTATGCCGTGTTCTTCGGGATCTCCGGTATTGTCGGCTCCTTAATCGGCGGCGCGCTAATCGATGCCCACGGTGGCGGAACTCTATATTTCGTCATGGGACTCATCGCCTTTGCCGGGACCATCTTTATGACGTTATATCATATTTTACCTTACGGGAAGAAAGCATAATTAAAAAACAGCTGATTCCGGAAAAATTCCGGAATCAGCTGTTTTCTTATTAATCATAGTAGTAATAACATACCTTAACTATTTTTTTCTTATGGCAGTGATGATGGTCGTGATGCCCGTGATCATGGCACCTACAATCATGTTTGAATTCACAACACTTTTTACATTTTTTATGACATGCGCAAGTCCCACAACAACCACAATGATGACCTTTTAATTGATCGACAAAAGGGTTATAATCTGAGTCATACATATGACATGTCCCTTTCTTAAATAGAATTTTATACTATTAATATATGAACATGCCGTATGACGGAAACGGCTTTAACCCTGATTAAACTAGGAGCGATGTTATGAATATTTTATGGGACTTTGACGGTACCATTTTTGATACATATCCGGTTTATACCGATATTGTTTATCAAGTTATGTATCAAAATGTTGGTAAAACTGAGATATACCGAAACTTGAAAAAATCTTTCTCACATACGATCGACTTCTATCAATTGAGCAAATCACAAGTCAGCGAGATTAATAGACTAGAAAAACTCGTCCAACCTTCTGATACAAAACCGTTCAACGGCGTTAAGTCTATCCTTCAACAAGCTAACAAAAACGTGATCATGACCCACAAAGATTTTGCTGGTACTAAAGCCATTTTAGATGCGCATGGCTATGGCCACTATTTCTCAGACATCGTCACCATCGATGACGGGTTTCCACGCAAGCCAGACACGGCTGCTTATGAATATCTGCACAATAAGCACCATATCGACTTGGCTATTGGGGACCGTGACATCGACCTCATCCCCGCACAAAAATTAGGAATCAAAACATGTATGTTTCAAGGCGAAAGTCAGGTTGCAGATTTTTGCTTACCTGATTACCAACAATTTGATTTGGTTAAAATTTAGTTCTGACGATAAACCTCATCAAGCACTTTTTGATTTTCATGCCCGTCATGAACGGTCGGTAAATCGCCGTCCAGCTGGTCATGCGCTATATAATCGTACACTTTCTCTAGATAAGGATAAAATGCAGGATAATATCGCTCCGGGACGCCTTCTGGCACGTCAATTGTTTCAAAATCGACTTGAACGAAGTCTTCATCGGGTGCTCCATATTTCAACGATTCGTCGTTATCTAACTTTATAGTTCCTTCAGTACCGAATAACTTCAGTGACGATCCAAAACTATGATTTACACCTGACAAAAATTGAATAGAAAAAGTTGTTCCATTTTCTAAAACACCTTGGAGCACAAAGCCATCATCTGCATCTCGACTTTCCCCATCAGCTTCAGGCACATGCGTCATAAGCAGACCATTGATCCTATCAACTTCGCTTTCTGTCAGCCACCTCATATTATCAACCAAATGAGAGCCCAACGCACCTAGCATACCGCCTGCTTGGTCTTTCTTACCTAGCCATCCACGCTTCATCGACCCTAGACGCTTATAAATGCCCATCGACATTTGGTAATCAAAATGCAGAAGTCCTCCGACTTTACGCTCTTCCAACATTCGCTTAACCTTTTGTCGACCAGGCAAGTAACGCCACTCAAAATCTAGCAATAACTTCTGCCCTGTTTTTTCTGCTAATTCCAGTAAAGCTTGTGATTCCTCACTATTTTTGGTAAATGGCTTTTCACAAACGACATCAACCCCGTTTTCCAACGCATACTTCGCCATTTCAAAATGATTAAGCGGCATGGAACTTACAAAAACCAAATCCAATTGTTCCTGATCAATCATCTTTTTCCAATCCTGATAATGCGCAGGATTACCTTTTAATTCATCTGGAAGCACATGTCGTTTAACCGTACTAACCGCCGTCACTTCCATATTTGGATGGGATTGAATAATAGGCTCTTGCACCTTTAAACCGAATCCTCCACCAATAATTCCAACTTTAAGTGTCATTTCGTTCCCTCCCAATACTTTTATTTAATACTATATCAGAAAAAAGGTCTGAAAAGGCTTAGAAAAGCTAATTTTCGACAAGTTTCGATGCTGTAAATTTTCAAAAAGGGTTTAAACGCTCCAGATAGGGATCTGAACGAGCTAAAATAAGGTCTGAAATTAGGTATAAAAAAAGAAACCTTCAACTGAGATTAAGTAGTTCAGTCAAATAATAATGCGTAGCATAAAAATGAGCACCGAATTGGAATCGATGCTCATTTTTATGCAAACTCAGGTGTCACTAAAATCTCCTCCTTAAAATCTCGTCAACTGACCAGAAAATAAGTGCGGCAACTATTGTTACTCCAACAATAATTAAACTCTCAAATAATAAAGAAATCACTAATCCAGCTATTAAACCAAATATACTATGAATAAGTAGTGCCCTTGTCCTTCTTTGTTTGCCGTTTAAATTTTTTGTTAGATAATCAGATAAAAAAGAGACGGGCACCCCAATAAGAAGTACAAATGGAAGTGCTCCTATAAGGAAAAGTCCGATATCAAAGAAACTTGAGCCTTCTGCTATAGCAAATAG
Organism: Aquisalibacillus elongatus; assembly: GCF_003843875.1. Classification (GTDB taxonomy): domain Bacteria; phylum Bacillota; class Bacilli; order Bacillales; family Alkalibacillaceae; genus Aquisalibacillus; species Aquisalibacillus elongatus. The sequence continues at coordinate 111,974 of NZ_RKRF01000012.1, forward strand.
AAAAGTAAGAAATACTGCAATTAATAAAGTCGTTAAAACAAATCCTAGAAATTTCCTTAAAAATACCAAAATATCTCCCCCGTAAATTAAAAATTGTTGTATAATTCTGCCCTTTTATTGAATAACGACTTTTTAACTTATTTTACCATTCTTATAATCCTAAAATTTTCCTCAATCAATTTCATATAAAAAAAGCAGTTCAATTAAGGGTACAAATTGTGTTTTTGTACTCCAAAATTGAACTACTTATAAAGACGGCTCCTCGTTATGAATTTGCTATATCTCGAACTTGATCAAATTCTTCTTCAACTTCATCAGTTGGTTTTCTAGAGATTAAACTGAAGATAATCGCGACTAAACCAGCTAAGATGAAGCCAGGAACCAATTCGTAAACTTGGCCAATATCTCCAAAATAATCATTTTCTATAACAACATATCTCCAGACAACAGCAGTTACTGCACCAGTGATGATACCGAGAAATGCTCCTAGTGCCGTTAACCTCTTCCAGAACAGGGCGAGAAGTATTACCGGTCCAAAGGCTGAACCAAAGCCGCCCCAAGCAAATTCTACTAATTCAAGTACAAGCCCATCACTAGACTTCGCAATGATGATAGCTAAGATTGCAATAATAACAACAGATATTCTTGCAACCCAAACTAATTCGTTATTAGATGCATTTTTACGTAACAGTCCTTTGTAAAAGTCTTCTGCGAAAGCTGAGGACGATACAAGTAATTGAGAGTCAATCGTACTCATAATTGCCGCTAAGATAGCCGCTAATAAAACACCCGCTACAACAGGATGCGTTAACAATTGAGTTAGCGCAATAAAGACGGTCTCTTCATTACCTAAAACGCCACCTTCAACAGCAATTCCTCTTTCAGCAAGCGCCGCTGAAACATCGGCCGTTGCGATATAAGCATAACCTGAAATACCTACAGCAATCGCGCCGAATAAGGATAGGACCATCCAGCCCATACCGACGAATCTTGCAGTTGGTACATCTTTATGTGACCTAATCGCCATGAAACGTACTAGAATATGAGGTTGACCAAAATAACCTAATCCCCATGCTAATGATGAAATAATACCAATCGATCCAACACCTTGAATCATTTCAAGGTTACTACCATCTGACATACTGCCAACGACATTGATCGTCTCTTGAAAGCCGCCAGCACTTTGAATCGCAATAATCGGAAGAATGATCAACGCTAAGAACATTAAGATCCCTTGAATAAAATCAGTCCAACTTACCGCAATAAAACCACCAAGGAATGTATAACCAATAATAACAATACTACCAATAATTAATGCAGCATTTTCCGATAAACCAAAACTACTACTAAATAATGTCGCGCCACCCACAAGCCCTGATGCAGTATAGAACGTAAAGAATAATAAAATAACTGCAGCAGATGCAATACGAAGCGCTTTTGTCCGATCACGGAAACGATTTTCAAAAAAGTCTGGAATCGTAATCGCATTATTCGAAACTTCTGTGTAAATTCTTAAACGTTTAGCAACAAATTGCCAGTTCAAGTACGCACCTACTGTTAAACCAACCGCGATCCACGCAGATCCTAGTCCACTAACATAAATCGCACCTGGTAACCCCAAAATCAACCAACTACTCATATCCGACGCACCAGCACTTAATGCGGTAACACCCGGGCCTAACTTACGCCCACCAAGAAAGTAGTCTGATAGATTGCTAGTTAGTCGATATCCAATAACACCTAAGACAAGCATACCGACTATGTAAATTAAAAACGTGACTAAAGTAGCTGTATCCATTATTTATTCCCCCTCGCTCTCAACATCGAAATAAACGACAGAATAACGGTTAAGGACATTGGTACAACTAACCAAAACCATGTCACCAGTGAAATACTGTAATTCTCCATTTAGACGCCTCCTCAAGTTTTTTCTTCTTTCCAGTTTAATTGTATATTAACTTTCAGAAAAATGAAAATCTTAATAGATAATATTCACTAGATGGTTGTCTATGCTTGTTTTTCAAAAATAAATATGAAAACTAATACTGTTTCTTTAATCTGGATTTTGATACAAAATAAAACACAGCACCAAATACACTTCCGCCAAGAGCCCATGTCACTAAATTGACAGCATTAAAGGTTATGTTACCAGTTGATATGTATGGAAAAATATAGTCCATTAGCACCAGCATCGTTAATCCCCAGAAAACGCCTGCAAGCGTCGAAGATTTCTTAAGTTGCTTTATCTTATTAATATATTCCTCTTCAGACTCACAATCTGTTTCGTCCAATCCCTTTTTCCTAATCCGAATCGTAATCATGAACGCATAAACCATATTAACTAAAAACAATAGTACCGTCACTAATGAAATTTGATTAGACATTGTATCCATGACTAAACTAACGAACATCAAAGTCATTGATAAGTACCAGAGTACGATTCCTGAAAAAGCTAATTCCTTATAAATTTCATGCTTTTGATACTCATCACGATCATCCAAAACGCCAATAAACTGTTTAAGCAATTTTTGTTTCATAATACCCCACCCCAAAACAATGAATTTAAATCCGTCTCAAGCTCCACGGCCAGTGAAATACACAACGACAACGATGGGTTGTATTTCCCATTTTCGATCAAATTAACCGTCTGCCGTGCAACGCCAACCCGCCTGGCGAGCTCCATTTGCGTCATACCACGCTTCGTTCGGTACTCTTTTACTCTATTCAAAGAAGATCCCCTTTCAAAAAGGTATGTGTCTAATATATATGACATAACGATTAGTGTCAATTATATATGACACACAAGTTTAAAGAAAAACGTGCAACAGCACGCTCTCATGTAAAACTTTTCAATGTTCATTCTTAGACTTCAAAACCATATAAGTAAATGGTAAACCAAAGACCACCCCTCCAGCCAAAATACCTGCTGATGTTGCCAAATAACTTATGAAATCTTCAGGTGTTCGAAACAAATAATCCATACCATACATAGCTAAGCCTACCGTAACCGGCAGAAATATAACGTAGAATAATATATATTTTTTCATATAAACCCTCTCTTTATGAATCGTTTTCGCCTGAACAGTCCTTTGATTTTTCTTGTTTAGTGATCCTATTATTATGCAACAAACCGCCGATACAAAGCCCTAAGAAAAATGTAGATAGAATAAAAAAGATCGTCGCATGACCATATGAAGAATCACTAATGCTTCTTTGTACATACATCCACAATGTAATCGTACTAAAAAACAAACTTAGCAATATGAGAGGATGAATTTTCGCCATATGAACCTCCCCTTCATTCATCTAAACCTTCTCTTATTTGACCATTCGTAGCATCCACAGCGACGTCACAATCTAGTTTACTAAATAACAAGTAAGCATTTTGTTCTGGAATAAATACATAACGCGACGTTAATGTCACATAAGGTTTTAATTTTTTGTATGCCTCTATGTAACTTACTGCCACACGACCTGCATGTTCAAATGACTGCATGATCTCCAAGAAAAACACATTATCTACATAGTTAAGCACTTTTTGCTTTTCTGTATCGATAAATAAAGATAGTTTCCTAGTGACTGGTTCACGCTTCTGATCTTCAGCTAATCTTAATGTGGCTACTAAATAACCTTGATCACAGTGTAATGTCTCTAACATCCATGGCCCTTCTTCTGCATAGTGATGACCTAAAAATGCATTAGATAGTTTCGTTGATACCTCTAGTTCTAGTTGCGTTATTGGTTGAACATCGGGGCTAGGCGTACGATTCCAAGCATCTTTTAACGAAACATCTTCTGGTGTCTCAATAGGCTCTTCTTGATAAGGATCTTCTGATAAATGGTCCTGAGATAACTGATGGTTAATTAATTCGCGTTGAACCGAAATAATCGGGCGTGTAAATAAATGGTGATTTCTGATAAACACTTCCTCTATAGCATATATAGGCGTTATGATCTCTCTTTCAACATCAGGTGCATCCAATAATCGACACTGGTCCTGCACAATGGACTCAACTTGATCAAACTCTACTTCATAGGCTTCTTCCTCAACCATCCCCTCAGATGGAAATGGCCCAATAAAAGAGTAAAACACAAGTCGATTCTGATCATCCAATTGGACTTCAATTAAACCTTGAGGCGATGTTTCGACTTGATTCCAACAAGATCCAAATTGAAATCGCCCCTCACGCTCATTTTTCAATACAAACTGCTTTTCATAGACAAGACCTGTTTCTTGTTCTATCCAAGAAATAATAGAGTTAGTATCATAATATTGAAACCTGATTCCATCCGCATATGTTTTTCCATGAACGAATACCGCTGAATAAACTTGCTTCTTATGTATATCGACTTCAATTACAGCTGCCCCTGTTGGATTAGATCCATCTTCCGGTTCCTCAATCCCCTTTGGAAACCATTCCGTTGTTAGAATATAGTTTGTTTCTTTAAACTCATTTACGCGACGATCAAGATGGTGTCGCTTAAGTTCATACGACTCTAAACCAAATTTTTCACCCATGTCATTTGCAATCTGTTGCAATCTTGAGTCCATTGTATAATCATCCTCTTCATTCATACCTAAACCAATCTTTTTTAACTAAAACGACAATCGCCCAGAGCATATTTAGCATAATCAAGCCAAATCCAGCCCACAACAAAATGTGCTGAGCATAATAATCCCCAACTAACAACACTCCAATAGCAAGGGCCATTACCAACACTATTTTCCCTACAAACTTCGCCAGCCGCACTTTATCTATTTCTTCACGTTCTGATTTTGATAAAAGATTGTACCCAGCAATTAAGTAAGTAGCTTTCCCATTCAACAAAATGATCCCTAAGGTGACTAAAATTATCACAGTGATTGCACCCGTAATCATACACTCTACCACCTTTAAGAATATTCTACATAATTTTACGGATTAGGTGTCTAAATGGTTTCATCTTAGATCATAAACAAAAAAGTCATTGAACATACCAGTTCAATGACCTTTACGTTTTACATATTGTCTGGTGCTTTAATCCCAAGTAATCTCAAACCTTCTTTCAATACGATCGTAACACTTCTAACTAAAGCAATTCTTGATTCTAGTTGTTCATCATCGTTTAAGATTTTGACGTTGGCATAGTATTTATTAAAGTCTCTGCTTAGGTCTATTAAATACTTTGCTATTTGAGATGGCTCATAGTATTCAAAAGCTTTTACAATAATTTGGGGAAACTTCTCTATGGACTTTATAACCGGCCAACTATAATCATCCGTTAAACCTTCAATGCCAGAAGTATCCGACTTAACCTCGGATTTTCTTAAAATGGATTTCGCTCTTGCATGTGTGTATTGAACATATGGCCCTGTTGAGCCTTCAAACCGCAGCATATCATCTAGCGAAAATTCAACATTACTTGTTCGTTCATTTTTTAAATCATGAAATATAATCGCCCCTATGCCTACCATCTTTGCGACTTCATCCTTATCCTGCAGATTAGAGTTTTTATCTTCAATATTTTCCTTCGCCATACGAATAGCATCTTCAATGACTTGTTCTAATAAGACCACTTTTCCTTTTCTCGTGGACATCTTCTTACCGTCTTTCAAAATAAAACCAAACGGAACGTGCGTAAGTTTTTCCGCCCACGAATACTCACCTTTTTCCAAAACAGACTTGAGTTGATTAAAATGAAGCGACTGTTCATGCCCTACGACGTAGATCGATTTCTCGAATTGATACGTCTTATACCGATACATCGCAGCAGTCAGATCTCTTGTTGCATACAGAGTGGCCCCGTCTGACTTTCTAAGTAAACAAGGTGGCAATTGGTATTCGTCTAAATTAACCACTTCAGCGCCTTCAGATGTTGTAACTAACCCGTTCTGGTGTAATTTTTCGATAGTTTCATCCATAAGGTCATTATAAAAAGCCTCTCCTTGGTAGGAGTCAAACTCTACATTTAGGAGTTGATAAATTTTAGAAAACTCCTTTAGTGACTCTCCCTTAAACCACTCCCAAAGGTTTAGCGCTTCTTTATCTCCTGCTTCTAATTTACTAAACCACTCACGGGCCTTCGATTCTAATTCATGATATTTTTCAGCTTCTTCGTGGAATTTGACGTAGAGTTCTAATAGTTCCTTGATTGGGTCTGCCTGAATCTTGTCATCATCACCCCAAAGCTTATAAGCGACGATTAATTTGCCAAACTGAGTTCCCCAGTCCCCCAAATGGTTGACTTTAACAACTGAGTACCCACATTTATCAGCAATTTTTGCGAGTGAATTTCCAATAACCGTAGACCTTAAATGCCCCATTGAAAATGGTTTGGCGATATTAGGAGAAGAAAAATCAATCACAATGTTATGATCTTTTCCAAAATCATAAGAACCATATTCCTCATCTTGAGTCATAACAGTTGTTAAAACGTCACGACTGACCATTTGTTTATTTAAAAAACCATTTACATATGGACCATCCGCAACAACCTTTTCAAAGCCTGGATAGTGGACCTGATCAGCTAACTGCTGCGCTATTTCTACTGGTGACCGTTTCAATTTTTTAGCCAATACGAAACAAGGAAAAGCTAAGTCACCCTGCTGGTCGAATTTAGGTACTTCTATGATGGATTTAATATCTTCCTCTGATAAAACTCCCTCTAATTGTTCAGCTATAGCTACTGAAAAATCATTTACATACTTCACAAAATCCCCCCAAAAAATAAAAAACTCGCCTCTAATTTAGAGACGAGATCACCCGTGGTACCACTCTTATTGTTCATAACAGAACCAACTTCAATCACTGTTAACGGGCATGACCCGGCCACACCTACTAACTATTCAGGTGGCTCCTCAGAAGTGCGGTTCACCTTGATGCGTCTACCAGGCTCACACCCACCCTAGCTCGCTAAAAGACCCTACCAAAGCTACTCTCTTCCTCATAGGACTTAAGATATTAGACATTATTATATACAACTTAGAAAAATTTAGCAAACTTATTTATTAAACTAATTTCGCCAAAAACTCGTATGTTCGGCCTTATCCTCTATATTAAACTCAATCATCTTTTCAAGTAGAGAGTAATTCAAATCACTTTTCCAAGGGATTCGAATAATTTGTTTAGTGTAATCATAACCCGCTTTCTTTATATCCTCTTCTAAATGTTTAATTGTAACAGCTTCTGGCGCGACAGACATATGTTTTTTAGCCACACTAAAAGCAATAATAAATGTCCCATGATCTGTATACATCGGTTGATTCCACTTAATTGCTTTTTCTAGTTGTGGATATTTATGATCAAGCCAATTAAATATTTCTTCTAAACGCTCACGGTGCGAGGTTTTTTCAATATTGGCTAAAAATTCTTCAAAGGTTTCCATACCGATTCCTCCTATGAACTACATTATTATCTAATTATGTACACCAATGTCATTCACTTTCTGTGAGCTCCCCTCTGATCTTTCATATCAAATAATAGATGAATCAAGGAATGGTAGTACGGCAAAAATAAACCTTCTTCAATTTTTGATAGAATGACATCTTTAGAAGCCCACTTTACTTCTTGAACCTCCTCAGATGGTATAGGTAAACTAGGAAGTTCAACTTCTGTCCTCACAATAAAAATATCATCAAAACCATTCTCAAAATTGATAGTTAAGGAAGGACGTTGATTGGCCAAATTTAGCTCATACCCTAATTCTTCTTTTACTTCACGTTCAGCTGCTTGTTGAGGATCTTCACCAGCAATCGCACTTCCGCCAACTGTTAAATCCCACATATTCGGCCAATGGTCACGATCTGATTGCCGTTTTTGAATAAGCATTTCACCTTTTTCATTAAAAAGGCAAACATGCACAACTAAGTGGTAATCACCACTTTCAAAAGCATCTCCACGCCTTAATTGCCGATTCGTTCTGTTACGTTGTTTATCATAGATATCCCAGATTTCCAATTTTATTCCCCTTTCTATATCAGAAAACTTAATTCCAAAAGTAATGGCCTCTATTAAAAATATTGTTCTACTAAGTTAATAACTTAAATATAACTGCTTCTTGCACTTATATCATAGCACATTGGAGGTGTGTTTCACCCATTTCCATTTTATCGACTGGAAAAATTAAAAAAGAGCAAATCTCATTGGATCTGCTCTTTATTATTTAACGAACCAGTTGTTTGTAATTGCTTGCATAGGCATCTAGCAATTCACGTACTTCATCAGTCGACTCCGTGCTCATCAGCCTGTTTCTTAGTTCACTTGCCCCACGAAAACCTTTGACGTAAATCTTAAAGAATCGGCGGAGTGGTTTAAAGATTCTGGGCTCAAGTTCTTCTGAATATTTATCATGAAGGTCGAGTTGCAAGCGCAAGAGATCAAGCAATTCTTCACTTGTGTGCTCCTTCTTCTCTTTTTCAAACGCAAAAGGATTATGGAAAACGCCACGACCAATCATGACACCGTCGACACCATATTGTTCTACGAGCTCAAGTCCCTTCTGCCGATCTGGAATATCTCCATTAATTGTTAAAAGTGTATGAGGCGCCACTTCATCACGGAGTTTCTTGATTTCCGGAATCAACTCCCAATGGGCTGGTACATTACTCATTTCTTTTTTCGTACGTAGATGGATGGAAAGGTTCACAATGTCCTGTTCCAATAGATGGCGCAACCAATCATGCCACTCGTCCACTTCTGTATAACCCAGTCTCGTTTTAACGCTAACAGGTAGACCACCGGCTTTTGCCGCTTGAATAATATCAGCTGCGACATCCGGGCGACGAATAAGGCCGCAACCTTTTCCTTTCGTTGCCACGTTCGGCGCCGGACAGCCCATGTTAATATCAATTCCACGATAGCCCATCTCAGCCATTCCGATACTCATTTCACGGAAATATTCAGGCTTATCTCCCCAAATATGAGCCACAATTGGTTGTTCGTCTTCCGTAAACGTCAAACGTCCGCGTAAACTATTTCTACCTTCTGGATGACAGTAACTTTCTGTATTTGTAAACTCTGTAAAAAACACATCCGGTCTAGCCGCTTCACTAATCACATGCCGAAAAACGACATCCGTCACGGCTTCCATTGGCGCAAGCACAAAAAACGGCTTTGGTAACTCATGCCAAAAATTTTCCTTCATCATGCTCAGAACCCTTTCATTTGAAATCTATATCAAGTGTAAATCAAACAAATTTTTTACCACTATATAATGTAATAGGAATAGACCATAAGTGCAAGGGAATAGAACTAGAAAATAATACAAGGCCGCATCTATTATTTTCTAGTTAGAAGAGTCACCGCTTCAATATGACTCGTCTGCGGGAACATATCTACAGGCTGAATCTCTTCCACCTTGTAGCCATTTTTGGACAAATATTTTAAGTCTCGCACTTGTGTCTCAGGATTACACGACACGTAGACGATTCGCTTTGGCTTAAGTTTAGCTAAGCTTGATAAAAATGCTTCATCGCTTCCGCTTCTTGGCGGGTCCATAAATACGACATCTACATGGTCATTGTGTTTTGCCATCTGCACCATGAACTCTCCAGCGTCAGCTTGATAAAACCTAGCATTTTTGATGCCATTACGTTTTGAGTTGCGAATGGCGTCACGAACTGCACCTTTATTAAGCTCTATCCCAATAACATTACCAGCTTTCTGACTTGCTACGAGGCCGATTGTACCTATTCCACAATAAGCATCGACTACCGTTTCTTCACCAGAAAGATCAGCCAGTTCAATGGCTCTAGAATATAACTTTTCAGTCTGGACTGGGTTGATTTGATAAAAAGACTTCGCCGAGATTTCAAACTCCAAGCCACAAAGCGTGTCGATAATCGTTCCTTTGCCAAATAAAACTTTCTCCTGCTCACCCAGCACCATACTGTCATTTCGGTTATTGATGTTCAGCAGGATGGTCGTAATCTCGGGGTGGTCTTTTCTTAAGGCTTTGATGAAATTATTTTTACCCTTAAACATAGGAGATGCAGCAACTAGTACGACCATAATCTCCCCACTTTGTTTACCGACTTTGACCATGACATGACGCAAAAAGCCTTGTCCTGTATCTTCGTCGTAAGGCTGCAACTTAAAGGACTTCGCCAGCTGTGTCACCGTTTGAATTATCTTATCTGCTTTCTGATCATGAATAATAGAGCCGTCCATTGGTATAATCCGATGCGAATTAGGTGCGTAAAGTCCGCTAATAATCTGTCGCTTTTTATTCAAGCCGAATGTCATCACATTTTTATTACGATAATCAAACGGGTGGTCCATCGTAATAATCGGTTTCGCCTTACCAAAAGGCTTCATCAGATTATCAACGACTTTTTGTTTAAAACGAGCCTGAGCCTCATATTTCATATGCTGAATCTGGCAGCCACCACTCTCGTGATCCTTAAATGGTGGTTGAACTCGATCATCTGACGTCTGAATCAATCGTTTCAGCTCCGCATTGAAATAACGACCTTTCTTAATAATCTGCACTTCTGCTTTTTCACCAGGTAACAAGTTTGCAACTTCAAGTTGCTTACCTTCCCACTCAATTAAACCTTTACCTTCACTCGAAAGGCCTCTACACGTAAATTCCGCAGTGACACCTTTCTTACTTTGTTGAGGTCTATTATTCGGGTTGGCTTTAAAGTTTTTAGACTTCCCTTTTGGCTGAGACTTTGGTTTATTATTCGATTTTTTATATCCACGATCTTTTCTTTTTGTCATAAAACACGACCTAACTTTCCATATACTTGACACTCCATTATAAACTACCCAAAGCCGGTCGTAAAATGTATAGTAACAATTGCTGCCCCAAGTAATTTTAAATAAAAATTCACTGGTAGAAATATCTAATTCTAAAAGGGGTTGGTAATTTTTTGTCGAAATAAGTTAAATCAGGATAGTTTGTCGGAGGGGTACAATGAATAAGGTATTTAACGATGCAAAAACAAGATGGCTATTAATGTGGATTATTCTTTCAATTATAGGTTGTTTAATTCTATTCCACCTATTTTTGATTCCATTTGAGTTAAGACCTGTCCTAATTTCTCTTGTGGTCACTTATATTGTCCCAATGTTATGGTTTAATCAAAAACTTAAAGATTATGGGTATCACCTTAAAATATATTTAAATCGACCATCTACTAGATATAAGCCAACAAGTATACTTAGTTTTATTGCTTTTTTAATACTGATTAGTTACGGAGCTTTTAGCATCGTCGTCGTATTTATTTGGAGCATACTGCCTGATGAAATTCGGACAATCGTTTTAGAAACACCAATAGAAGAACCGAGTTTATTCGTGATGATAGTAGATCTTTTACTAATCATCATTATTGCGCCTATTGTTGAAGAATTTTTGTTCCGTGGATTTTTACTTGGACGCATGAGTCATAAATTTGGAGTTGGAAAAGGGATCATTATCTCTTCTATCTTATTCGGGCTCTTACATGGCCCCGATTTTATCGGCGCCACCATATTTGGAATTATACTATGTATAGTTTTCATTAAAACTGGAAGCTTAATTTTACCTATAATTCTACATATGGTTTACAATATTGCGGTTTTAATCTTTGAGTACTTTCTACCTTATCAAGATGCTGGCACGACCGTCCAAGAACCAAATACGACAATCTTGCTTATAACAGGAATTCCTACATTTATTGTTGGTACAATTTGGTTTATCTATTATATGAAAAATAATTGGTCACAGGTAAAAGAACAGGGGATTCCTGCAGAGGATCGCAATATAAGAAGAGCAGAGGGATAACTCCTTCTGCTCTTTTTTACTGGTATACAATTCTTGATTGATAAGTTACACCTGCCAAACCAACTCCGTCACACTCTCAATATGACTACTCTGAGGGAACATATCGACGGGTTGGACTTGCTTGGTTACATAGCCGCCGTCCGCAAATTGTTTGAGGTCACGGGCTAGCGTTGACGGGTTGCATGAGACATAAACAATACGATCGGGTTTCATGTCGATCATGGCTTGGATGAGTTCTTCTTCTAAGCCTTTTCGTGGTGGATCGACGACGATGACGTCTGGCCTTAACCCTTGCGAGCGCCACCAGGGCATGACTTTTTCGGCTTGTCCGACGTAGAATTCTGCGTTATCAATATGATTGCGTTTGGCATTGTCTTTAGCATTATCAACAGCTTGTGGAACGACTTCGACGCCGTAGACTTTCTTTGCATGTTGGGCTAAAAATAATGAAATGCTTCCGATGCCGCAGTAGGCGTCGATAACTGTTTCACTACCGCTTAATTTCGCAAAATCCAACGCTTTCTGATACAGTTTTTCGGTCTGTTCAGGGTTCACTTGATAAAATGAGTGCGCAGAAATCGCAAATTCTAAGTCACCGATTTTATCGATAATGACATCTTCGCCCCAGATCGTTTTGGATTCTTTGCCCATAATAACACTCGTGCGGTTAGGGTTCAGATTCTGGACGACACCTTTAATATTTGGATTAATGTTACGAATGCGTTCAATCAGTTCATTTTTCTTCGGAATGTCTTTCGTGCGTGTCACAAGGACGACCATTAATTCGCCAGTATGATAGCCTTCACGCACAACGATATGACGAATCACGCCACGGTGGTTTTCCTCATCGTATGGCTCAATGCCTAGTTCGTCGATTATATCTCTAATTTCTCGAAAGACCTCGTCAGCACCTTCATTCAACACTGGGCACGTATCCATATCGATGATGTGGTGGCTTCGTTGCTGATAAAAACCTGTGATCACTTTGCCGTCACGTTTACCGACTGGAACCTGGATTTTATTTCGATAGCGCCACGGGTCTTCCATGCCAATGACAGGATGAACTGGTACATCAGGCATGTGCGCAATTTTATGCATGACATCCTGGACTTGTTTTTGCTTCATTTTAAGCTGTCGTTCATATGTCATATGTTGAATCTGGCAGCCGCCGCATTTGTAAAAGACATCACAAGGTGGCTCGATTCGGTCTTCACTTTCTTCAATAAGCTCAACTAATTTTCCAAAAGCTAAATTTTTCTTCACTTTAACGATTTTGACTTTAGCTTTCTCACCTGGTAAGCCATAAGGGACAAACACAGGATAGCCATCAATCTTGCCAACGCCGTTACCCTCATGCGTTAAGTCGACAAACGTTAAATCTATGTAATCATTCTTTTGAACAGGTGCTGCTTGTTTCGCCATTATAATCCGTCCTTCTTCTAAGTTCTGTTCATATTATACGTGAAAGCCACATGATAAATAAAGTAAGAGTCTTTTTAAACCAAAATAAAGAGGCCTACATCTGTAGACCTCTATTCGACTTCATCTTTAGGTAAGAAAAACTCTATATGTTTATGAAGAACTTCGAATGTTCCTGGCAAATGACCACCAAACTCGCCATCTAAGTTGAGTTGCATCGTGTCTTCAGGCGTGACTTTAATTTTATTAGCATGAACGTAAATAATATGCTCATCTTCAATATGCTGGCCACGTAAAGCCTTATTAGCAAGTAAAACTAATTCTGCAAGGTTTAATTTCCTCATAATAAGTAAATCAAAGTAGCCATCATTCATCGTGGCGTGTGGTGCGAGCTTCTCAAAGCCGCCGACTGAATTAGAATTTGAAACTAAAAAGAGCATAATCTCATCTTCAAAGACTTCACCATCGTATTCGATTTTGACATTTGTTGGCTTTAAAGAAGGAAGCATCTCAATACCTTTCAAATAATAAGCCAACTGGCCGAGCACGGTTTTTAGTTTACTTGGTACTTCGTATGTTAACTCGGTTAATTTCCCGCCACCTGCAATATTCATGAAGTGATGATCATTCACTCGTCCAATATCTAGTTCTTTCGTAAACCCTTCAATAATAATGTCCAAAGCTTTATGAATATCACGTGGTACACGGATGGCGCGTGCAAAGTCATTCGTTGTCCCCATTGGTAGGATTCCGAGTTTTGGACGATGAACAGCCCTTGCCATTCCATCGACGACCTCATTGACTGTTCCATCCCCACCTGCTGCAATGATTATATCGAAACCACGCTCGCACGCTGCTTGGGCAGCATTAGTTGCACAACCTTCCCCTGTTGTTGCGTGAGCTGATGCTTCATAACCTGCTTTCTCTAATTTTTCTAAAACGTCAGGAAGAGCTTTTCGCATCGCTTCTCGACCGGACGTTGGATTATAAATCACTCGAGCTCGTTTCATTCTCTCACCTTCTGTCTATATTGCTATATCTAAATACAAGCATACTCCTAGTTAGGAAAAATTGGAAGAGGGTATTACGTCCACTCCAAAATTTCAATACGATTACCAAATGGATCGTTTACATAAATACGATTGGCGCCTGGGAGCTTGTCGTCTGCTTGATAAGCAATATCCTGTTGGTCGAGGTGATGCATAAGCTCTTGTAGTCCGTTTATTTCTAGTGCTGGATGTGCTTTTCGTGCTGGGTTAAACGGATCCTCAATTCCGATATGAATTTGAATGTCACCACGTTCAAACCAAACGCCTCCATTTTTCTTAAGGGCTTCTGGTTTCTCTACTTCCTCAAAGCCTAATCCTTCAATGAAAAATGCTCTTGCTTGATCTTCTGTCCCTCGTGGTGCCGCTAGCTGTACATGATCGATTTGTTTAAATGTAAAACCCATCCCCAGCATCTCCTCTCAAGATTTTATCGTTGATCCAATTCTTCTAATAAAATTTTGTTAACCATTGGTGGGTTAGCCTGACCTTTTGTCTTTTTCATCACTTGGCCAACTAAGAACTTAATAGCACGGTCTTTTCCGTTTTTATAATCAGTAATGGATTGTTCATTTTCGTTTAGGACTTCAGTGATAATTTCACGTAATTGTCCTTCGTCTGAAATTTGAACAAGTCCTTTTTCCTTAACGATTTTTTCAGGATCGCCGCCGTTTTCAAGTAACTCTGTGATGACTTTCTTGGCAAGCTTAGATGATAAGGTACCTTTTTCAATTAGCTCAATCATTTTTGTAAGGCTTACAGGGGTTAATGATAAGTCTTTTAATTCAACTTGTTTTTTGTTCATATAAGCTGAAATGTCACCCATGAGCCAGTTTGTTGCCTGCTTAGGGTCCCCACCTTGATCAATCGTCTCTTCAAAGAAATCGGACATTTCTTTTGTATTCGTTAGTACCATCGCATCATACTCATCGAGACCTAATTCGTTAATATATCGTTTGCGACGAGCATCTGGTAGTTCTGGAATCGACTGACGAACGCGCTCTTTCCACTCATCATCAATGTGAAGTTTGACTAAGTCTGGCTCAGGGAAGTAACGATAATCATCCGAACCTTCCTTAACGCGCATTAAAATCGTTTCTTTTGTCTTTTCATCAAAACGTCTTGTTTCTTGTAAAATTTCTGCGCCTTTGCGTAACTCTTTTTCTTGGCGTTTTTCTTCAAATTCAAGACCTTGACGGACGAAATTGAATGAGTTTAAGTTTTTAAGCTCCGTCTTTGTACCGAACTCATCTTGTCCAATCGGACGTAGTGAGATGTTCGCATCACAACGAAGCGAGCCTTCCTGCATTTTTACGTCTGATACGCCCGTAAACTGAATGATGTTACGTAGCTTTTCTAAGTACGCATACGCTTCTTCAGGTGTGCGCATATCAGGTTCGGATACAATTTCAATTAACGGTGTGCCTTGACGGTTGTAGTCCACAAGTGAGTAACCGTCATCACCGTGCGTTAATTTACCCGCGTCTTCTTCTAAGTGTAAACGCGTGATACCGATACGTTTTTTCTCACCGTTTACTTCAATTTCGATCCAACCGTTTTCACCGATCGGCTTGTCAAACTGAGAAATTTGGTAAGCCTTCGGGTTGTCTGGGTAGAAATAGTTTTTACGGTCAAATTTCGTATCTGTTGCGATTTCACAATTCAGTGCCATCGCTGCACGCATTGCATAATTAACCGCTTCTTCATTTAAAACTGGTAATACGCCCGGATAACCTAAGTCGATTGGGTTCACGTTTGTGTTTGGTTCATCACCAAACATATTTGAACTCGGGCTGAATATTTTAGATTTTGTCTTTAATTCAACGTGTACTTCTAAACCAATCACGGATTCAAAATTCATTACTTGGCACCTCCAAGCTGTGGCTTTTCTTTGTAATAACCTGCTGCTTGCTCATAAGCATGTGCCACTCGATAAACGGTACTTTCATCAAAGTGTTTTCCAATAATCTGTAAACCAATTGGCATCTGGTTATCAGGATGGAATCCACATGGTACGGAAATTCCCGGAACGCCTGCAAGGTTTACAGGGATGGTGATAATGTCGTTGGCATACATCGTTAGTGGGTCGTCAATTTTTTCGCCAACTTTAAACGCTGTTGTCGGTGCAGTTGGACCAATGACGACATCATACTCTTCAAAAATTTGATCAAAGTCCTGCTTAATGAGCGTGCGGACTTGTTGAGCCTTTTTATAATAAGCATCGTAGTAGCCTGAGCTTAGCGCGAATGTTCCGAGCATAATTCGGCGTTTGACCTCTTCGCCAAACCCTTCGCTACGAGACATCTTAAACATGTCCATCATATCTTTAGCATTTTCTGAACGTTTTCCGTAACGTACCCCATCAAAACGAGCGAGGTTCGCTGATGCTTCAGAAGATGCGATCATGTAGTATGTTGCTACAGCGTATTTCGAGTGTGGTAGTGAAACTTCTTCCCACTCAGCACCTTGTTCTTCTAATGTTTTTAACGCCTCACGAACACTCTCTTTAACTTTTTCGTCGACACCTTCACGGAAGTATTCTTTAGGTACAGCGATTTTAAGACCTTTCACATCACCTGTTAATGCATCGCTATATTGAGGAGCCTCAACGTTTGCACTCGTTGAATCCATTTCATCCTGTCCAGCAATCACCTCAAGGATGCGAGCATTATCCTCAACGGTACGCGTAATCGGACCAATTTGATCAAGAGATGATGCAAATGCGACCAGTCCAAAACGCGATACGCGACCATATGTAGGCTTCATACCAACGACACCACAGTACGACGCTGGCTGACGGACCGAACCGCCTGTGTCAGACCCTAGTGCAAACGGTACTTGACCTGCTGCAACACTTGCTGCGGAGCCACCGCTAGAACCACCTGGGACATAGTCTGTATTCCACGGGTTACGCGTTGTTTTCATACTTGAATTTTCGGTCGATGATCCCATCGCAAACTCATCCATGTTTAGTTTTCCAATATTAACGGCTTTCGCATCTTTTAATTTTGATACGACCGTAGCGTCATATAACGGATCTTCTAAGTTTGATAAAATTTGACTGGCACAAGTTGTGCGAATCCCTTTTGTCACGATATTATCTTTAATTCCAATTGGCATTCCGAAAAGCGGAAACTGATTAGCATCGACCCCAGCTTCATCTAATGCCTTTGCTTTCTCAAGGGCTTCTTCTTCATTTAAGGTTAGAAACGCTTGAACCTCATCGTCTGTTGCTTTAATTTGGTTATATGCTTCTTGAACTAAGTCTGTTACGGTAATTTCTTTATTGTTCAACTGATCTTGAAGCTCTTTTATCGTGTAATCAAATAACGACATCCTGACTTAACCTCCCTACTCTAGAATTGACGGCACGCGGAACTGACCATTTTCTTTATCTGGCGCGTTCTTCAATGCCTCTTCTTTCGTAATCCAATCTTTTGGCTCGTCTTTTCTTAAGACATTTTTCATATCAAGAACGTGCGTTGTCGGCTCAACGTCTGTTGTGTCAAGCTCATTCAATTGCTCACTGAAATCAATAATGGCACTCAGCTGCTCACTATATTTCTCAGCTTCGTCTTCAGTAATCGAAAGCCTCGCCAAATTAGCGACGTGCTTCACCTGATCTTTTGAGATTTTTGACAATGTTCTGCACCTCCGTACAATTTAACTCACAATACTATAAATAATAGCAAATAAACGCGTCATGTAGCAATATTTTCCCCATTAATCATTCTAACACTAAACGCTGATTAAATAACATGATTTGCTATTTGATTTAAGAAATGGTGTGGAAGTTGATTGTCTAGTATTTAAGAAAAATTTCTAATAAATTCTCAATTTTGTCTAGTATTTCTTCCAACATGTCTAGTAAATTTTTGTTTTGTCTAGTAAACCTTGAATTTTGTCTAGTATTGAAATGCGTTGTCTAGTATTCCTAAAAAATTTCTAGTAAATCACGCAAACTAAAATCAGACTATAAATTTTCTTATAAAAATTCAGTCATATTTAACACAAAAGCAGTCATTTGTTTTATAATACTTAGTAATACGAAATAATTTTCTAAAGGGGAGGAACCAAAATGGCAAAAACTAGATTAAAGCGCCACGAAGTACCTGTAGAACAGACTTGGAAAGTAGAAGATCTTTTCGCAACTCCTGAAGAGTGGGAGAAAGCGTTGAACGCTCTTGAGGAGCAAGTCACGACTGTCACTCAGTACAAAGGTCGTCTGCACGAAAGCTCTGATGTACTTTTTAACTGCTTAGAAGCGCAGTCAAACCTTCAGGAAAAAATCATTCCAGTTGCGACTTACGCTAACCTGCGTTCATCTGAAGATGGGACAAACCCTGAAAACCAAGCAAACTCCGGTAAAATGGCATCAGCATTAGCTCAAGTGGGAGCATCCCTATCCTTTATTGAATCAGAAATCCTTGGTTTACCAGATGGCACAGTGGAACAATATATAGAAGAAAACGATGACCTAAAAGTTTACGAAAATCACTTAAAAAACTTACTAAAATATAAACCTTATACTCTAGCGCCTGAAACAGAAGAAGTGTTAGCTTCCTTAAGTGAGGTACACGGTGCACCGTATACGATTTACCAGCGTAGTAAATCATCTGACATGCAGTTTGATGACTTCGAAGCAAACGGCGAAACATACTCTAATTCATTTGCGTTATTTGAAGATGAATATGAGCTGTCACCTGATACGAACGTTCGCCGCAATGCATACGAATCGTTTGTCAATACGTTAAAACAATACCAAAACACGTACGCTTCAACTTATGCAACTGAAGTGAAAAAACAAGTACAGTTAGCAAAAGTACGCGGCTATGACAACGTTACACAAATGCTACTTCAGCCTCAAAAAGTAACCGAAGAAATGTATCACAACCAATTAGACGTAATTCAAAAAGAACTCGCGCCACACATGCGAAAGTATGCGGAGTTGAAAAAAGAAGTACTAGGGCTTGATAAGATGACTTTCGCTGACCTTAAAGCACCATTGGACCCAGAGTTCAATCCAACTACGACTTATGAAGAAGTAAGCGAAACAATCCTTGAAGCACTAAGTGTCATGGGACCTGAATACACTGAAATTATGAAAAAAGGCCTTAACGATCGCTGGGTTGATTATGCCGATAACGTTGGTAAATCGACAGGCGCCTTCTGTGCGAGTCCGTATGGATATCACCCATACATTTTATTAACGTGGACAGGTGCGATGCGTGGCGGCTTTATTTTAGCGCACGAACTAGGCCATGCCGGTCACTTCTATTTAGCAAACAAAAATCAACGCGTCTTTAACACACGTCCTTCAACTTACTTCGTTGAAGCACCTTCAACAATGAATGAGATGCTTCTAGCAGATCATTTATTAGAAAAACATAATGACGATGAGCGCATGCGCCGTTGGATTATTTTACAATTACTTGGTACGTACTACCATAACTTTGTCACTCACTTACTAGAAGGCGAGTTCCAACGCCGCGTTTACGACTTAGCCGAGCAAGGCGTGCCATTAACGGCGAGCACCCTTAAACAACAAAAACGCGAAACACTAGAAAACTTCTGGGGTGACACGGTAGAGTTAGATGAAGGCGCTGAATTAACATGGATGCGCCAGCCGCATTATTACATGGGACTTTACCCATACACTTACTCAGCAGGTCTTACAGCATCAACACTAGTTTCACAGAAAATCAAAGAAGAAGGTCAACCAGTCATCGATCGCTGGTTAGAAGTTCTAAAAGCAGGCGGAACGAAGACACCGCAAGAGCTTATGGCATACGCTGGTGTTGACATGACTTCACCTGAGCCAATCAAGAAAGCCGTTGATTATGTTGGATCGTTGGTTGATGAAGTTGTAAAAAGTTATCAAGAGTCTACGACGAATTAAAGATTAAGCCCTCCGCTAGTGTCGGAGGGCTTTATATATGTTCTAAATAAAACTCCAAATACGTTTCATCTTTCTTGGCTAATTGTGTTGAGCCAATGGATTTATAAAAAGAAATGACATCACGTATGATCTTTTCTCCTTCTTTAAGGTCGCCTGTTTTCAATTTATAAAAACCTCTTATAACCTCTCTGCTCGTCTTTTCATAAATATCTGAATCTCCTAAATCAAGTTCATTTAAATAACTTAGAAACTCCTCAGCATAGGGGTGAACGTTTTGGTTAGGGATGCTTGTCAGGTAAATTAACGTATTCAATAGAACACTAGCGACGACATTAACTCCTCTTTTCATACCTATATACCTTGAACTTTTTTTATAAGCTGTTCTAGTTAAATTAACTACCATTTCTTGTGGTAATAAATGCATCGTTAAATTATACAGATACAGTTCATACTTACCCCAGACCTCTACGTTAAATAAATAATCATACAAAAATTGAATATCATCATCCTTAGTTGAAGGGTATTCGTACTTTAATAAGTCTATAATTCTTTCAATAGCAATTTTATTACACCGTGATATTCGTGAGCCTGACCGCTCCCATTCTTTTAACTCTGCTTGTTTCATCTTCTCGAGTTCTACGAGGTCTTGATTTAAATAACACTCATTGACTCGGTCAAAAAACTTTTCGAAGTAATCTTCATGATTATTATGTAAATGGAAAAACTCATCAAAACTGACGGCTAGACGTTTCAACAATTGTTTGAATAAGCCTAGTGTAATCTCAGATTCATTTCTTTCAAATTTTGATAAAAACGAAACAGAACATATGCCGTCTGCTAACTCTTGTAACGTATATCCTTTTTGATTACGTATTTCTCTTAACGTCAATCCATAATTTTCATTCATTAACATGCCACCTTACTCAACTGATTATTTTTCCACTATATGAAAATTTTACAGCTTTTTGATCATCCCCGTCTATACTTATAGTTAGAATTTTCATAAAAGAAAGGGGTAAAGGATTGTGAGCCTTTTACTAAAAAACGGAAAAGTTATTAATGTAGAGACAGGTGAGGTAGAAGAATCTTCTATTCTTATACAACAAGATCAGATCGTTAATGTAGGGAATCTTGATGAAGAAGCTGATGACGTGATTGATTTGGACGGAAAATATGTCATACCGGGACTCATTGATATGCACTGTCATATTAAAGAGCGGTTTGCGCACTTATTTACAGCTGCGGGGGTTACGACTGTCAGAAATACAGCAGGAAATGTCATGGAGTTACGCGACATGATTGAAGCTCCGAATAATGCACAAACACCAAGAATTTATTCTGCTGATCGTTTAATAGATGGGCCTCCAGGGTTGTGGGGACCAACTAGTCCTTATAGTTTCAATGCCTCTGAACCAGATGAAGCCAGACTAGAAGTTCAAAGACAAGCCAATGCTGGAGCTCAGTTCATAAAGGTTTATGGCTGGTTAAGTCCGGAGATCATGAAAGTTGTAGTGGATGAGTCACATAAACATGGACTAGAAGTCAGTTGTGATTTAATTCATTCTTCAAAAGTAAATGCGTTACAAGCCGCTCAGATGGGCGTAAAGTGGTTCGAACATAACTCAGGAGTTATTCAAGCCATTTATCCAGGGTGGTTTCCAAGCACAGATCAAGATTTTCTGATTGATTGGGAGCAACCTGATTTAGAAAAGCTCCAAGAAGTTTGCCAACAACTACTAAAACATGATGTTTACATGTGCCCAACTACAGTTGTATTTGACCAAGCCAACCATGCTTCATCTCATTGGAATAGTGATGAGAGATTTTCTGATGACTCGCTTCGAAACATTTGGGATCAAATGTCACAGTATAAAGATGAGCTGAAAGATCAACTCGGCATTCAAACTGAATACCTTAAAGCCATCACCAAAACATATTATGACCTAGGTGGTACGATTGTGGCAGGAACGGATACACCTGGTGGCGTTTGGACATATCCTGGTATGGCGTTACACCGAGAGCTTGAATTGTTAGTTGAGTCTGGACTAACACCCTTTCAAGCTTTACAATGTGCAACGACTACAGCAGCTCGCTCGATCAATAAAGATGAAATTGGAGTTGTTTCTACTGGAAAAATAGCCGATTTATTAGTTTTAAACTCAAATCCATTAGATGATATTCGTTACACGAAGGATATAGATACCATTATTAAAGGTGGGGCCGTTTATAACCAGGAAAAGTTATTAAATTATAAGTTGGATGAAGATTTAAGCGATCAAAAGCTAGACGCTTTTATACAAGAATTCGAACAATCTTTAAGCTGTTAACAAGCGGTTTACCGCTTCTTATAGGTCTTATGTTCCACTCGATCCAACACGTTAAATTTCACTATAATTTTTAGTAAATCTAGACTACTGTTTTACTAGTTTCACATATCAGTAATTTATAAATGGCTTTAAGACAACTTTTAAAACGAATTAAAAATATAACAATAGTTATATTGAGGTGATAGCTAAAATTACCTATTCATTAAAATCTTAGGCTATATCCGTACTATTTTATCATGTAAAATATTCAGAATATTATTATAATTAAACCAAGCAGTTTATAAAGCAAGGTAGTGGTTGGCCCTTGTCCTGTCGTTGGACCAATAACGATGAAAGGAGGGGTGTACAGTGAAGTATTACGAAAGTGTTTTTGTAATACTGGCGGTGATAGGTGGGATGACGACATTGTCTGACTCACCTGTGATCGTCTTGCCAATGGTTGTGTTTATTGGCAAAAAAGACGCTGCCTTGCTTTTAGCGGAAGCAAGACAGCGAATGGCATTTGCTTAAATAGGTTTCCGTTAGCCACAACCTTGTGGCGTAAACTGCAATGAAAGGGGAAGGAAGTGCTTTCGCATTTCCTTCCCTTACCCATTTTATACATCTCTATTATAAATATAACCAAATTTTCAAGTGGTCAATCTTCTTTTTATAACATTTCTGAAAGCGTCTTACCTTGTAAGAAGTTGTAAAGGTAATCCGGGCCACCTGCTTTAGAGTCTGTACCTGACATGTTAAAGCCACCGAATGGATGATAACCAACAATCGCTGCTGTACAACCGCGGTTGAAGTACAGGTTACCGACATGGAAATCTTCTTTAGCGATTTCGATGTGGTTACGGTTGTTTGTAATGACAGCACCTGTTAGGCCATAGTCTGTGTTATTGGCAATTTCGATTGCTTCGTTAAAGTCTTTTGCCTTCGTGAACGCCACAACTGGGCCGAAGATCTCTTCTTGCATAATTGTTGCTTCAGGGTCAACGTCTGCAAAAATTGTTGGGTCGATGAAGTAACCTTTAGAGTCGTCTCCTTTTCCTCCAGAAACTAACTTACCTTCTTTCTTCCCTGTTTCGATGTAACCTGTAATCTTATCATATGCACCTTGGTCAGCAACAGGTCCCATGAAGTAGTTCTTCTCAGTTGTATTGCCAACATCAATTTCTTCAGTCAATTCTTTTACGCGCTCTAATAAATCATCATAAACGTCCTCATGCGCTACAACGCGAGAGCAAGCCGAGCACTTCTGACCTTGGAAGCCAAATGCTGAGTTCATAACAGACTCCGCTGCTAGCTCAAGATCACTATCGTTATCAACGATAATCGTGTCTTTACCACCCATCTCAGCTACCACACGCTTCAGCCACTTTTGGCCTGGTTGAACTTTAGCCGCTTTTTCGAAAATGCCAGTACCAACATCACGTGAGCCTGTGAAACTAACAAAGCGAAGTTTCGGATGTTCAACTAAGTAGTCACCGATTTCGCTACCGCTTCCTGGGATGTAGTTCATAACGCCTGATGGCATACCTGCTTCTTCAAGTACTTCCATTAACTTGTATGCAATTACAGGAGTTGCACTAGCTGGTTTTAATAAAACAGTGTTTCCTGTAACTAATGGAGATACCGCAGTACCACACATAATTGCGAATAAGAAGTTCCAAGGCGAAACAACTAATCCAGTACCTAATGGAATGTAAGTGAAACGATTATTCTCAACCGGACGGCTGTTGATTTCCTTACCTTGGTCAATTTCTAGCATTTGACGTCCGTAATATTCTAAGAAGTCAATCCCTTCTGCAATATCCGCGTCTGCTTCTTTCCATGGCTTACCGCCTTCATGAATGATCCAAGCATTGAATTCATGCTTACGACGACGAACAATCGCTGCTGCGCGGAATAAAATATCAGCACGCATTTCAGCTGTTGATTTTCTCCACCACTCAAACGTTTCGTTCGCTACGTTTAGTGCTTTCTCAGCTAGTTCTTTATCAGCTTTTGATACATGACCGACCACTTCATCTTTTTTGGCTGGGTTTGTAGAAACAATTTTCTTGTCTGTGTAAATACGCTCCCCGCCAATAATTAATGGATATTCTTGGCCTAGTTCTTGTTTGACTTGTTTTAAAGCTTCTTCCATTGCTTTTTTGTTCTCTTCAACCGTAAAATCTGTAAACGGTTCGTGACGGTATGGTTGTACCATTAAAAAGCCTCCTTAAAATACTTTTTTTATCGCTATTGTAGCGCTTCCATAGTCTATTCTATACGAAAGTCATAACTCAATCAAATTCAAAAATTAAGAAAATTAGTCATAAATATGATACTCAGGTTCTTCTTCTCCAGCCTTACGGAAAATGAGCGCTTCTTGCTTCCGTTCAGATTCAATGGTCACGTCAATATCATAATGATTCGGAAAATATTCTAAAACAGAGCTATATAAATGTTGCGTGAGGCCGACAATTTCTTGTCTACCGTTAAATTCAACATTTACATTAATGGTCAGCTCTTGTAGTTCATCACCACTATAAAAACCTTTTCCTACAACTCCTATATAATTAGGAAAATAATCTTCTACTTCACGTCTAAAATCACTAATAAGCTCAGCTTGATCCGTAAACTCATCTTGAGCTTCATCTGAAGGGAATAACACATGCTTCTCACCTATTGACTGCCATTCATTAAATGTCTGTGCCAAAGGCTCAACTTCTGCTTTAGCAACAAAATTACCTGGAACGATCGCGTTATTTTCATTTTGGCGATATAACGCGACCATAATTGGAACCTCTTGTAGATCCTCATTATTTCGTATTCTAGTCAAAATAGACTCCGTTACTTTCTTACCCGTCTCAAGCATCTCATCATAACTAATATCTCTGTAATGAGTTGTACCTTCAATAGAAAATTCGTATTGGGATTTTAGGGCAATACCAATCACCATACCGCCTAACTCAACACTATTTTCACCTGAGCGAACCAAATAGTTATGTTCTAGAACGTGCGAAAATATTCTTGGATTTTCCATATGATAATCATAATCTTGACTAAACTTATCGTCTGGATTTAAATCATCAATCCAACCAAGGACCATGTCATCTGTGAGATATTGACCTTCTTGAAACAAATATTCCTCAGGGCTAAAAGTTGACTTCGCATGACGAATGAGCCCTCTTTCGAACTCGTCAACATCGTAAGAATTTTGCAACTGGGACGTAATAATTCCTCGTGCTGCACTTGGTTGGTACGGAATAATTGTTTGATAATCTTCCTCTGAGATTTGACTCGGAACAATCGACTGTTGTTCTTCCGTATTTTCAGTATTTTCTTGGATAACTTCTTCCTCATCTGATTCGAACTTTGGTGTACAAGCTGCCATCATCATGATTGACAGTAATACGATTGTGGCTTTCTTCATGTTTTCCACTCCCTATGCCTCTAGTGCATCGATCAGTTGTTGCTCGCTCCAGACTTCAACGTCTAGATTTCTCGCTTTTTCTAACTTAGAACCGGCATCTTCACCGGCAACTAAAAGATCCGTTTTTTGACTGATGCTGCCAGTCACATTTCCGCCTAACGCTTCTATACGTTCTTTCGCTTCACCACGTGTTAAGGTTTCAAGTTTTCCAGTTAACACAACGGTTTTATCATAAAAAATCGAATCCGTACTTACTTCAACAGTACCACCTAAGTAATCCATGTTAAGGCCTAATTGTTTAAGGTCTGTGATAAGCTCTTGAACCTGTTCCTTTTCAAAGTAGGTCGCAATAGAATCAGCCATTTTCGAACCAATTTCAGGCACTTCTTCTAGATCTTCAGCATAGGTCTTCATGAGCTGGTCCATTGTTTTAAAATGCGACGCAAGTGTATCTGCTGCTTTACTTCCAACATAACGAATACCTAGCCCAAAGAGTAAGCGTTCTAATGAGTTTTCTTTAGACGTTTCGATCGCTGATAGCAAATTAGCAACAGATTTTTCGCCCATGCGTTCGAGCTGAATTAAATCGTCACGGTTTAATTTATATAGATCAGCAATGGTATGAATTAAGTTATTATCAAACAACTGTTCAATTACTTTTTCGCCCAAACCGTCAATATTCATCGCATTACGTGATACAAAATGAATAAGTGCTTCTTTAAGCTGTGCTTCACAGTTCGGATTCACACAACGCCAAGCAACTTCTTCTTCGATCTTCTCAAGTTTACTTCCGCATACGGGACATTCCTCTGGCATACGGAATACTTGCTCATCACCAGTACGTTCGTCCGTCACAACACGGACGACTTCTGGGATAATGTCACCAGCTTTTTTAATCACGACGGTATCACCAATTCGGATGTCTTTTTCTATAATTAAATCTTCATTGTGTAATGAAGCTCTTGATACGGTTGTTCCAGCTACTTGAACGGGTTCTAAAATCGCTGTTGGCGTAATCGCACCTGTTCGCCCAACGCTAAGTTCAATATCATGAAGCTTCGTAATTGCCTCTTCCGCAGGGAACTTATAAGCAATCGCCCATCGTGGACTTTTTGCTGTAAAACCTAGCTCTTCCTGCTGATCAACTGAATCGACCTTAATGACAATACCATCGATTTCATAATCCAATTCGCTACGCTTTAACGTCCATTCCTCTGTATAATCAATCACTTCTTCAATCGAATCAAACGTTTTCGTCTCACGGTTCGTCTTAAACCCTAATTCTCTTAAGAATTTAAGGCGCTCGCTATGACTGCTGATCGAACCAGCTTCCCATTGACCCACACTGTAAATAAAAATATCGAGGTTACGGCTCGCCGCAATTTTTGGATCTAATTGACGCAAAGAACCAGCTGCTGCGTTTCTCGGGTTCGCAAAAACTTCTTGACCATCCTCTTCACGTGCTTCATTTAAAGCAAGGAACGATTTCTTCGGCATGAAAGCTTCTCCACGCACTTCAATCGTCTCTTCTTCTTTAATTTTAAGCGGAATACTGCGAATCGTTCTTAAATTATTCGTGATATCTTCGCCCGTTTTACCATCTCCACGCGTTGCGCCGCGTACAAAACGCCCGTCTTCATAACGCAAGGAAACTGCAAGCCCGTCGATTTTAAGCTCACAGACATAACGATAATCACTTACTCGTTCACGAATTCGACGATCAAAATCTCGCAAATCTCCTTCGCCGAACGCATTTCCAAGGCTCAGCATTGGGACTTCGTGATCGACTTTTACAAACTTATCTAACGGCTCGCCACCTACGCGTTGGCTTGGAGAATCATCTGTTAATAAATCAGGTTGTTCTTCCTCTAATTGAATTAATTCGTGTAATTTTTGATCATAAACATGATCGGGTACCGATGGGTCATCGAGCACATGGTATTCATAATTATATTGACGTAGTTCATCTCTTAGTTCTTCTATTCTTTTTGCAGCTTCTTCACGATTCATGAATGGCCACCTCTTTATTCGATTTTATTGATCGGTGCAAAGTTTGCTAATAATCGTTTGACACCTACAGGTGAAGGGAACGCAATGTCTAACTCAGCATTTTCTCCGCTTCCTTCGACTTTAACAACCGTTCCTTGTCCCCATTTTTTGTGTTCGACTTTATCGCCTGGAGACCACGTTTTAGGTGTTGCAGATGGTTGCTGCATTTTTTGAGCTTTTCTCTTAGGTTTAGGCGGCTGTTGTTTCGCTTGAAGGTCTTGGATGGCTTGGTCAAAATGTCCACCTGCTTCAAACGTCATACCACTCAATGTACCTTCTCGCTCCACTAATTCATCCGGGATCTCATCAATGAAACGGCTTGGCTGATTGCTTTGTCTGCGGCCAAAGAACGTGCGTGATGACGCATAAGTCATGTATAAAAACTGTTCTGCACGTGTAATTCCAACATAAGCTAATCGGCGTTCTTCTTCCATTTCTTCTTCATCAAACAACGAACGGCTATGCGGGAAAATGTTTTCTTCTAAACCGATTAAGAAAACAATCGGGAATTCTAACCCTTTGGCTGAGTGTAACGTCATGAGTGTAACTTTATCATCTGATTCATCGTCTGACTGATCTAAGTCTGATACAAGGGCAAGGTCTGTTAAAAAGGCGATAAGAGACTGATCGTCACTCACTTCCTCAAACTGTTGTGTAACGGTTTTAAATTCATCTAAGTTTTCTAAACGGCCTTGTGCTTCAATGGACCGGTCGTTCTTCAACATCTCTTCGTAGCCGGAACGTTTCAGCACTTCCTGTACAATTTCAGTCACGCTTAAGAATTCCTGCTGTTTTCGCCATTGTTCGATCATCGTTCTAAAACTGTGCAATTGATTGACAGCTTTTTTCGATATGCCAGTAAAATCAGACTCAAGCACAGCGTCGTATAACGATTGATCGTTCATTTCTGCGTGTGTTTGCAGTTTTTCTACCGACGTCTTACCAATACCGCGTTTCGGAACATTAACGACTCGCATAAAACTAATGTCATCGTGCGGGTTTGCGATAAGTCTCAGATAAGCGAGTAGGTCTTTAATTTCTTTACGCTCATAGAACTTAGTCCCGCCAATTATTTGATAAGGAATGTCCGACTTCATCAAGACATCCTCCATCGCACGCGATTGCGCGTTCGTGCGGTATAACACAGCGAAATCTTTATAATCTCGCTTGCCTTCTCCCCTAATTTCTTGTATTTGATCAATGATGTAACGTGCTTCTTGACGTTCGTCATATGCTTCATATAGACGAATTTTCGTCCCGTCGGGATTGTCCGTCCATAAATGCTTCGGCTTTCTTGACGTATTACGCTCAATAACCGAGTTGGCTGCATCTAAGATCGTTCTCGTTGAGCGATAGTTTTGTTCTAAGTAAATGACTTTTGCATTTGGATAACCTTCTTCAAACGACAATATGTTATAAATATCAGCCCCGCGCCATTTATAAATGGACTGATCGGAGTCACCAACGACACATAAGTTTTTAAAACGAGACGCTAGTAAATTCACGAGTTGATATTGCGCACGGTTTGTATCTTGATACTCATCGACATGAATATACTGAAAACGATTTTGATAAAAATTTAAGACTTCTGGCACGCGATTAAATAAATTGAACGTCTCCATAATTAAGCCGTCAAAATCAATCGCTTGGTTTTTTCTTAACAGATTTTCGTAAGTTTCATACTGTTGTGCCATAATCTCTTCGTAATAGTTATTCGCTTCGTTTTTTGCTTCTTTTGGCGTTTTTAACTGGTTTTTAAATCCGCTAATCGTAAACAATACCGACTTCGGTTCAAATTTTTTCGTATCGATATCATTCATGCGTAGCGCTTCTTTCACCGTCGTTAACTGATCAGTCATATCGTAAATCGCAAAATTACGATCCAACCCGATACGATCGCCATCACGGCGTAAAATTCTAACGCATAATGAGTGGAACGTTGACATAATAATATTTTTCGCTTCCTCACCGACGAGTCGCTCCACACGATCTTTCATCTCTCGCGCGGCTTTGTTCGTAAACGTAATCGCAAGCACATTATAAGGTGCAACGTCTTTTTCTGCTAAAAGATACGCAATGCGGTGAGTTAAGACGCGTGTCTTACCACTTCCGGCACCTGCCATAATGAGTAAAGGACCTTCTGTATGTTGAACCGCTTGTTGTTGCGGTTGATTCATTCCACTTAAAATTTCGTTCGCTGTTAAACTCACTTAAAACCCACCTTTAATTCGATTTAACCTTTTTAACAGCATGTACCGTTCGTAGTGCTGCTTTTATATCGTCATAGATCACATTACCAACCACAACAATATCGGCCCGTTCAGCCATTTCGGTTGCTTGATCTTTCGTTGTAATTCCTCCGCCATAGATTAACACAGCTTCATCTAAGGCATCATGAACGTTTTGTACTAATTCCGGATCACCATATGTACCGCTATATTCTAAATAGATAAACGGAAGTCGCATCAATTTCTCAGCTGTTTGAGCATAGGCGATGACATCTTCCTCGTCCGTCTTTAAAGCGTTTGTATGTTGATAAGCCTTCGATTCAGGATTCAGCATAATATATCCTTCTGCTAATAATTCTTCCCAATCTATAAACTCGCCATAAGCCTTCACCGCTTCTTGGTGAAGTCCAACGATCCACTTACGATCAGAGCTGTTAAGCACCATTGGGATTAAATATAAGTCAAACCCAGGCGTTACAGACTCTGTGTTTGAGACCTCTAATATACATGGCACTGTAAAACGTCTGACGCGCGCTAACATATTAAGCACATCATCTAACGTCACATCGTCAGTTCCACCAACTAATATGGCATCTGTCCCAGATTCGCAAATTTTCTCTAGGTCTTCATCGGAAATGTCTTTATTCGGGTCTAGCTTAAATATATGTCTCCACTGTTTGTAATCTTCAATCACGTTCATTCCTCCAACTGACTTCTTCGCTTTTTCATTATATCAGAAAATGGGGGTGAGTTTTACCGTTTCATCACTGTCAGTTAGACAAAATTTTTACATAGAAATTGTAATACACGTTGTTGTTATTGTGACTCGCTTTCGGCGGACGCTTTCCGCGGGCACGGCTCGAGCCTCCTCGGCAGGAAAGCCCTGCCTGCGGGGTCTCGAGACTCGCGCTATTTCCGCTGGAGTCGCCGCCTTCGCTCGTCACAATACAACAACTCAAAACTCACAACATTTAAAAACTCATTAGCATTAACACACCACATAAAAGTTGAGTTAAACGGGACAATATGCTAATATAAGAAAGCAAATAACATAAAACGTTGAAGGGGTTATAGTAGTTAAACTCAATACTCCTAGCGATTCAGGGATGGTGCGAGCCTGAAAGTAAAGTTTAGCGAAACGGCAACCTGGAGTTTTCGTTCTGAAAGAGGGTGTGCATTGGCATGCCAATCAGGGTGGAACCGCGGGAGATACATACACTCTCGTCCCTGGGCTTTAAACGGCCCGTGGGACGGGAGTTTTCTTATTTTTGAGCAATGTAATTTAAGGAGGGCAAACAATGTCTAAAGACATGGAACAGTTAGTGAATCATTCGAAGCACCGTGGATTTATATTTCAAGGGTCTGAAATATACGGTGGACTTGCAAATACGTGGGATTACGGCCCATTAGGTGTTGAACTTAAGAAAAACTTAAAAGACGCTTGGTGGAAAAAGTTTGTCCAGCAGTCACCATACAATGTTGGATTAGACGCTGCCATTTTAATGAACCCAAAAACTTGGGAAGCATCAGGACATTTAGGTAACTTCAATGACCCGATGATTGATTGTAAAGATTGTAAAACGCGTCATCGTGCTGACCACTTAATCGAAGATCATTTCGAAGCAAAAGGAGAAGAACGCGTTGTCGATGGAATGCCTTTTGATGAATTAGAGAAAATCATTCAAGAAGAAGGCATCACGTGCCCGAATTGTGGCTCCGATAACTTTACAGAAATTCGTCAGTTCAACTTAATGTTCAAAACGTATCAAGGTGTTACAGAAGATTCAACTGATGAAATTTACATGCGCCCTGAGACTGCTCAAGGAATTTTTGTGAACTTTAAAAACGTTCAACGGACGATGCGTAAAAAACTACCTTTCGGGATTGCACAAATCGGTAAAAGTTTTCGTAACGAAATTACGCCAGGAAATTTCATCTTCCGTACGCGTGAGTTCGAACAAATGGAAATGGAATTTTTCTGCAAACCTGGTGAAGAGTTAGATTGGTATCGTTATTGGACCGACTTTTGCCATAAGTGGTTAACGAATTTAGGTTTAGATGATGAGCGAATTCGTCTTCGTGAGCATGATGCTGAAGAGCTATCTCACTACAGTAATGCAACGACAGACCTTGAGTATCTCTTCCCGTTCGGCTGGGGCGAGCTTTGGGGTATTGCGTCTCGTACAGATTATGATTTGAGCAAGCACGCTGAGCATTCTGGTGAGGATATGCAATATATTGATCAGCAAACGAACGAACGTTATGTACCTTATGTAATCGAGCCAGCATTAGGTGCGGACCGCTTAGCGCTAGCTTTCTTAGCGGATGCTTATGAAGAAGAGGAACTTGAAGATGGTTCAACTCGTACCGTCATGAAGTTCCACCCGGCAGTTGCGCCGTTTAAAGCAGCTGTTTTCCCGCTTTCTAAAAAGTTAAATGAGGAAGCACAAGAAGTTTTTGCTGAGCTATCCCAAGACTTCATGGTTGATTACGATGAGTCAGGCTCAATCGGTAAGCGTTATCGCCGTCACGATGAGATCGGAACGCCTTATTGTATTACTTACGATTTTGACTCTAAAGAAGACGGCCAAGTGACAGTACGTAATCGTGATACAATGGAACAAACACGTATGCCGATTTCTGAATTAAAAGCATTTTTACAAGACAAAATTAATTATTAAGGGTAAGAGCCTCTACTTTTCGTAGGGGCTTTCTGTATACGGAGGAATAGAGATGCAAACAAAACGCGCACAGTGGCTATGGGTTGGATTAGGCGGTGCTTTAGGAACTCTAGCTAGAGCAGGAATTGGGGAAGTATTCATTCATACAAACTTTCCTGTTGCTACGTTAATCGTAAACTTAGTCGGAAGCCTATTATTAGGCGGTTTTACAGCCTACTTATATTTTAGAAATAATAATACCTTACATTGGTTATTCGGCGTGGGCTTTTGTGGTTCCTTTACAACGATGTCAACGTTCGCTGCTGATGCGGTTTTATTAATCGATCACTCCGTCGGCATCTTTTTATCCTATGTCTTCTCATCTGTAATTGGTGGACTTTTATTAGCCGGGCTCGGTTACTGGATTATGAGAAACATATATAAAGGAGGCCAAGCAGCATGAACATTTTATTGTTGGCCTTAGGCGGAGCACTCGGCGCGATTAGCCGTTTTGAAGTCGTTAATTTGTTTGAGAAAAAACACCCCTTTCCGTTCTCAACCCTAACAGTCAATTTAATCGGCTCAGCGTTGCTCGGAATCGTAATGGCCTGGTTTGTAGAAACACAATATATTTATACCTTTTTCGCTGTTGGTTTTCTTGGAGCCTTTACAACCTTCTCTACTTTTAGTGTCGAATCGATGAAGCTCATCCAAGAACAACAATGGCTCACCTTCATATTATATCTCACCACTACCATTCTTGGTGCCATCCTCGCCTTCACCCTTACATTTTTCCTATTTTAAAGCAAAACACTTACCACCTAGGGTGAAGTGTGTTATCATTTATTTATAATGATTATAATTTAATAATTTATGTAAATAACGTTGATTTACACGCAAGTTTTTTGAATTTATCCGCAGGTATTTCGGGTTTACCTGCAGGTTTCGGGAGGGGTACAGTTGCAACATATAAAAAAATTAATCTCAACCCATCGAGAGCTGATTTTCTCCATTATTGGGGGACTACTTTTACTCTCAGCGTACTTAAGCGAACTCAGTATTTTATACATTTTAGCATACATGACCGGGGGTTATTATAAAGCCAAAGAAGGTGTCGAAGACCTCATCTATGACAAAAGTTTAAATGTTGAGATCTTGATGATCATTGCGGCTATTGGTGCTGCCTCCATCGGTTATTGGCATGAAGGTGCAATTTTAATTTTTATTTTTTCATTAAGTGGTGCATTGGAAACTTACTCCTTACAAAAAAGCGAAAAGGATTTATCGAAGTTAATTGCGCTTGCACCAGAAGAAGCTAATCTATTAACAGATGATGATTCTGTGAAGTCTGTAAAAGTTAGTGAACTTCAAATTGGTAATAAAATTTTAATTCGGAATGGCGAGCGGGTACCGGCTGATGGTGAAATAATCAGCGGGCTTACATCAATTGATGAATCAGCCATTACAGGTGAATCCATGCCCGTTCAAAAAGAGGTCGGCGATGAGGTATATAACGGCACGATAAATGGTAGTGGATCCATAGTAGTTCGGGTGACTAAGCGTGATGAAGATTCGCTGTTTCAAAAAATGATTCGATTAGTAGAAGAAGCAAAAGACAATCGCCCACCAACTCAACAGTTCATCGAAAAAATCGAAGGGCCTTATGTCATTATCGTGTTAATTGCAACAGCATTAATGCTTATCATCCCGCCGTTTACGTTCGGATGGAGTTTTGATGAAACATTTTATCGAGCAATGGTGTTATTAGTGGTCGCGTCACCTTGTGCCGTCGTTGCTTCCATTATGCCAGCCTTATTATCCGCGATTAGTTCTGGCGCACGAAACGGCGTCTTGATGAAAGGCGGTACTTACTTAGAGCAACTTTCTAAAATCAAAGCTATGGCGTTTGATAAAACAGGAACGATTACAAAAGGTGAGCCAGAGGTGACAGATTTTGAAGCTGATCAGGATCAGGTTTTAGACACTATTATAGCTATCGAAAGGCAGTCTAGTCACCCTCTAGCCAAGGCAATCGTTGCTTATGGGGATTCTCATCAATCAAAACAAGTGAAGATTCATGCGACCGAGGACCTTACAGGTAAAGGTGTCAAAGCATGGATAGGTCAAGACGTGTGGTTATTAGGGAATGAAAGAATCGTAGATCATATAGATATCCCAGATGCTTTCCAAAATAAACGCAAGCAGATGCAAAACGAAGGTAAAACGGTGGTCTATGTAGCGAAAAATGGTGCGTTAGTTGCGATAATCGGGTTAAAAGATCAAATTAGACCCGAAGCAAAAGCCCTTATTCAGTTTCTGAACAACCAAGGTATTAAAACAATTATGATCACCGGCGACAACGAACAAACCGCTGCTTCAATCGGGCGTGAAGCTGGACTAACAGATTGGATATCAGAATGCTTACCAGAAGAAAAAGTGACACAAGTTGATAAGCTTAAAGAAACTTACCGCTCAGTTGCAATGGTTGGAGACGGCGTTAATGACGCACCAGCCATGGCAAAATCAGATATTGGCATTGCAATGGGGAACGGTACTGATGTAGCGATTGAGACATCGGATTTGGTGTTGATGAAAAGCCAACTTGAAAAGATCGAACGCTCTTTCAATTTATCTGTTAAACTCAACCGTATTATTAAGCAAAACCTTGTATTCTCAATCTCTGTGATTGTTCTACTGATCATCGCTAACTTTTCACAAGATTTAACTCTTCCTCTAGGTGTCATCGGACATGAGGGAAGTACTATTCTTGTCATATTAAATGGCTTGCGTCTATTAAAAGGATAATAAAATGGCTACAGTTATAAAAAAGCTTTTGCGTCCGAAACGCAAAAGCTTTTTTTACTATTCGCTCTGATCCTCTTTTTCATAAATGCGATCTAATACCATTTCATAAGCGTCATTTCCATAATTCAAGCAACGTTTAACACGTGAAATCGTCGCGGTTGATGCGCTTGTCTCATCTTCAATGCGATGATACGTATGGCCTTCTCTTAACATACGTGCCACATCTAAACGCTGAGCAAGAGCTTGAATTTCGTTCACCGTTGCTACATCATCGAAAAATCGATAACACTCTTCAACATCCTTAAGGGTTAAAATCGCTTCAAATAACTGATCTAATTCGCGTCCTCTTAACTTATCAATTTGCATGATGATTACCTCCTTCTTATTCGTAAGTCACAGATTGCTCAAGCCCAGGAGAATTCGGAATGACATTGACCCAAGTTTGACCTGGAACGAGTTTGGCTTCTTCGCCATCAATAAAAGGTTTCATAAGCCCATCAACATTTTGCCATTCAACTTCTTTAATTGTCCCTTGTTGAATTAAGTAGCCGTTTCCACCAGACTCACGGTCGATCGCACGTCTCCCTACGTCATCGATGACTTCATGTGACGTTTCAAAAATTAATATGTTAGCGACTTGCATCGGTTCTTCAGTATTTAAATCCTTCGTTTTGACACCGTCACTAAATCTTGTGTAAACCTGATTATCAGAATCATAAGTATATGATACGGAATACGTTTTGTTATAAGTTAAATCTACCTGTTGAGCCGTGTCACCATCAACATTTTCTAGTTCATCTTGATTATAAAATTGCCAAGAATCGTGCTCAAATTCACGTTCGAGGTTATTTTGTCCAGCCACTTCATAAGCATTAGGCAAGTATACATATGAGTTGTGTGGTGCTTGTCGGAATGATTCTCGGTTGAATAAAAATCCGTCATCATCGTAATAAGCACCATTCAAGTTATCGACCCAACCATTGCGTAAATCTTCTTCAATAAAATTCGCTGCGCCGTGATAAATGTATATTGCATTCTGAGCTTTAGCCGTTTCGATGTAATATTCTCTAGCACTTCTGACCGGCCCTACATAATCGGCTATATCGCTATGGTAAATAGCTAACAATCGTGTAATCGGTCCCTCTGCTAAAAATTCATAAACCATGTCAGCTTTCGTTAAACCTGTTTGTGGTCGAGCCTTGGTATGGTTATTGACCATAACTGCTAATGCTCGGTTCGTTGATTCTTCGTCAGCTTCTAACCCTGTCAAAGGGTAAGTAAACTCCGGTTCAGTCTCCTCTTCAACTGGATCTTCGGATTCTTCTGGTTCATCTACCGGATCTTCTACATCTTCTTCATTATCTTGAGGCTCCTCTGCTCCCTCATCTGTACAAGCCATTAATGCAACAAGCATTAGCATCAACAAGACCATTAAAAACTTTCTCATGTATTAACATCCCCTAAAATTAATATGATTCTATTTTAACGCATGATCGCTGGAAAAAGTACATCTTTCTTAATGACATCCATAATTCCAACCGGCGTAATTCGAATGTATGGTAGATGTGTTGATGATAAAAACAATAACGTATAGACAGGGTCGCTATGCTTATAGCCAAAGTCTTGTAAAAGCTTCTTCATCTCTTTTTCTTTTTCAATTAGCTCTTCCATTGGCATTCCTGTCATAACACCTTTAATCTCCAATGGTAACTCAAATATAATCTCGCCTTCATGGGCTAATACGATGCCGCCACCTATTTCCTCCATGCGGTTAAAGGCAAGCATCATATCACGTTTACTTCTACCTATTAAAATGATGTCACCTGTATTGGAGTAGGAGCTGACTAGCCCTCCGAGACTTTTCGTAAATCCTTTTAAGAAGGATGTGACTCGCCATTCACCATCACGGTCAATGAGCATGACATAGGCTTCATCTTCTGAACGCGACAGCATATTTTTATCCGACTCTGACTTGATTGGATATGGTTTCATAATAACATCATTAACCATTTTCATTCCAATCGGCATTGAAAAGCGTAACTCATCTTGGTCTAACGTCCATTTTAATTTCATTTTTGTTAAACCAAACTTCTCCCAATTCACATGGTAATTGAGCCCGATTGCTTCTCCATTCTTTACAGCCCATTCACCTTTTGCTAAAACAGAAGTCGGTGTTGGATTGTCTTTTGCCTCAAGGAAATTAATATGAGCCACTCGCCCAGGGGCAATGCTTCCAAAACGGTGCTCTAAAGAGAAATATTTTGCCGCATTGATGGTGGCAATTGCATAAGCATCTTCTAAAGGCACGCCTTCTTCGATTGCAATTTCAATGCATTTATTAATGATTCCTTCATCATAAAATGAAGGCGTTGAACCATCCGTTGTATAAAGGACATAGTCCCAAACATCGAGTTCATATTCTTGTAACTCATTTATAATTTTTCTTAAATCAGGTCGAATTGAGCTGTTACGAATCGCAGCAAAATAACCAAGCTCTAATCTGCGGTACAACTCATCACCTGAGATCGATTCGTGGTCGCCATCTGCACCAAGAAGTTTCATTTTAGTTAACGTGTCTTTTGAAGCCCCTGGAAAATGCCCTTCCACAGGCTTTCTAAGACGCTTGGTTTCTTGCATCCAATAAAGTCCACGCTCATCTTCATATAAAATATCAGGCCAATTCGTAAGTTCACCGCCCTGGATGACGGCTTCATGATTTAACCATTGTAAAACTTCTTCATCGTCTAAGAAATTCTCTTCATCGTCTCTCATTTCAGATTGTGAGCTAAAACGCGCCCACCAGAACATTGAGACAGGGAGATTCTGCATTTCATCTAATAAAGAAAACGCTTTCTTATTCTTCATTAATAAAAGCCACATCAAGTTATCATTTACCAATGTCGTTGTTCCAGTTTTCAGTGCATATTCAGCTAAAGAATGGGGATTATATAACTGATATGGGTGAGCATGTGGCTCAACGTAACCAGGAACTAAATGCTGTCCACGACAGTCTATGATTTCAGTTTTAGATGTGGTTTTCTCTGGCAGCTTCTCACCTACATAGACAATGCGATCTTCATAAATCCAAATATTCGCTGTAAGCCATTTTTTTAAAAAGACATTTAAATAAGTCGCTTGTTTAAGAACTTTTGTAGGTGCTAGATGACCATCAATCACAGCAACGTGATCTCGCAGCTGACGATTGCGCCATCTATAAAGATGTTCATTCATTGAAATCCCCCGTTTCAAACTGTCGTTACTTAAAATTTTAATACATTAAAACTGTGAAGGGAAGGGGTAACATGGGAAAACAAAACATTGGTACCATTAACGCGCTAACTAGAATAACAGTAGGACTCTTCTTAATGGTTTTTGGAGCTGTTAAATTAGTTAAACGACCTTGGAATCAAAGCTATTGGATGATTGTGCTCATGTCTGCCATGAAGGTAGCAGAAGGCATTGTCCGCTATTGTCCAGTTACTGATGTTGTTCAACAGCGCATGCAAGACTCTAGTAACAAAGAACAAGAATAGTCCAATTTCGAACGCTGTTTCAAAAGTATTGCTTTTGGAACAGTTTTTTCTGTGGCAAGTCTTGTTTTGAGCACTAATTTAATCGTTTTGAGCACTAAATTGAATCTTTTGAGCACTAATTGACATGATTTAAGCACTAAAAAATTCCCTACTCTTCCACTCGTACCGCTTCAAAAATAATTTCCTGCCTAACTGGTTCAGGGTCTTCCTTGCCGCTACTTTCCTGAAAGACTGGCTTTTCAAAACGCTTAACCGGCATATAGCCATCTTTTTTAATTTGATCTACGCATTCATCAATTGATTTGAAGTCACTCACTCTGTATTTTTTCTTCTTCACGTCTTAACTTACTCCCTCTAACTTTCTTAACCCAGAACCCTCCAAAAATTTGTCGCGGTTCGTAAGCGATGATAAAGGCTTTTGGGTCAATTTCTTTAATTGTGTTATAGAGCATTAGTTCATATTTTCTTGGCGTCAACACTTGGATGGCTAAACGGTCCCCTTCCATGCCGTAAGCATACCAGCTTGTGACACCGTATCCTTTTTCTCTTAATGTTTGTGTAAATGGGATATCTGGATTTGATGAAATGATATTGACGGTAATGTAGCCAATAGCTAGCTTCTCTTCAATCTTCATGCCAGATATAACACCTGTACCAAACCCTAAGGCATAGGCAATGAGGTTTTGAATTTGATCTAAGTTTTCTAATACTAAGCCTAACCCAATTGTATAAAACGTAATCTCAAAAACACCAACAGTTGCGGCTATGTATCGTTTACCTTTTAAAGTAAATATCGTACGAACGGTGAGTAACGATACATAAATTACATTCACACTAAACACAATCGCCAGCATGATTAAGCCGTTTTCTATCAAATGTGACATCCCCTTTTATTTCCAGATAAATGCATTATATCAACTATTTGCCCAATTGCATATATTAACATAGAAGATTTGTAAAGGATGATGAACATGGACTCATTCAAGCATATGCATGAATGGAGGCAGAACATAGATCGATTTTTTGGTGAGTCATTTTGGAATGAATTCGACAGTATTTTAAAACCGAACATACCTCAAATCAATATTTATCGTAAAGACTACGAAATCTTGTGTGTCATTAACATTCCCGGAATTCAACAAATCAAACAGATTCGCTGCGAAATTGATGGATACCACTTACGCCTACAAGGAGAAATTGAATTGCCAGCTAAAGGATATGAATTAATTCAAGAGGAAATTATACAAGGAAGTTTCAACCGGGCGATTGAGCTGCCTTATCGTTGTAGAGAAGACAAAGTCCACGCTCGTTATGAGCATGGACTTGTCTTTGTTAAATTATATAAAGATGTTCACGACTCTAATAAGTCCAAAACCATCTCAATTGAAGAAGGTGAGCAATAATTACTCTAAGAATACAAAGTAAAGAATGAACACAACAAATAGTCCATACATGATCGGATGAATTTCCTTCGCTCTACCTTTAACGAGCATCGTAATTGGATAGAAAATAAACCCAATCGCAATACCTGTTGCAATACTGTACGTAAGCGGCATCGCGATGACGGTTAAAAAGGCTGGTACGGCAATCTCAAATTGGTCCCATTCGACGTTCTTTAAATTAGCAGCCATTAAGATTCCCACAATAATGAGTGCTGGCGCTGTAACTTCTGCTGTTACGACACTTAATAATGGTGAGAAGAATAAGGCCAACAAGAACAAACCTGCTGTAACAATAGATGCAAAACCTGTTCGACCGCCAGCTCCAACACCTGTTGTAGATTCTATAAACGACGTCGTAGTCGACGTACCGAAAATAGAACCAGCGACTGTCGCTGCTGAGTCTGAGAATAACGCACGATTAGCACGCGGTAATTTATTATCTTTCATCAGGCCACCTTGAGTGGCAACTGCTACTAATGTTCCGGCAGTATCGAAAAAGTCTACGAATAAAAATGTCATAATGACCACTAGCATCTCGAGTGTAAAAATGTCACCGAAGTGCGTTAAAGCTTGCCCGAACGTTGGCTCTAAACTCGGAACAGATCCGACAACATCATTTACACCTGTTGGAGGGTCTATTAACCCAACTAGCATACCAGCAATAGCTGTGATGACCATGCCATAAAAGACGCCACCTTTGAAACCTTTAACTAACAGAATAACCGTGACAACCACACCAAAAATGGCTAGTAGAGTATATGAATTGGACAAATTACCAAGTGTCACGTACGTATCAGGGTCCGCTTCAACAATCCCAACATTTGTTAACCCAATAAATGCGATATAAACCCCAATACCTGCGCCAACTGCTAGTTTTAAATTGTTCGGTATCGCATTAATCACACGCTCACGAACACCTGTTACAGTTAAAACAATAAAAATTAGTCCAGATGCTAACACACCAGCTAATGCTGTTTCCCAAGGTATGCCAAAGTTTAAAACAACCGTATAAGCGAAAAACGCATTTAAGCCCATACCTGGTGCTAAGGCAATCGGATAACGCGCAAATAGCCCCATAATCAATGTACCAATGGCAGCTGCTAAGGCTGTTGCAGTAAACACAGCATTAGGATCCATTCGTGTAACGCCTTCTGGCAATTCTTCAATACCAGCTAATGATAATACACTTGGATTAACAAATAAAATATAAGCCATGGCTAAAAATGTCGTTAATCCAGCCATCGTTTCTCGACGATAATTCGTGCCGTACTCCTCAAACTTGAAGTACTTTTTCATTTTGCTTCCTCCCCCTAGAGAAGAAACAACCTCGTGAAAGAAACCATATATGACATTAATTTCATCCCCCAAAAAATGTCACGTAAACAAAAAGAACCCTTGATTATTTAACCAAGAGTTCTTACGAGGAAAATTGCAAAAACGTCATAAGGCGACACACCTTAGACTAGTTCCGTTATATGCAATCCCCGTAGTCGAACCATTTACGGTGGTTCGGTAGAAACTCTTGGGCCATATCCCCAATATTATACGAGGTGTTTCTTATATTTTTATTACAAGTTTAACTTTAAACCTTTTGACATATTTCGTCAAGCCAATAAATCATTAACTAAACGGTTCCACAAACGATAAACTTCATGGTGTTGATCTTGGATCGGCTCATCCCGATAAATCGCTCGCTCATAGTAACGCGTTAGTTCTGACATAGCCGAATGGCCATACCATCGATCAACATCGATTGCAAACTCGCGCAACGTTTGACCTTCTTTAAACACTAACCCGTGCTTTGCCAGTACTTTCAAGATAAACTGGTACCCATCCGTAAACGTATCAACATCATGATTACGAGCCATTTTTTGCTGTTTCCATCTTCTAATTAGACTAAACCGCTTCTTAATGATCAACCAAACCAACACAGCTAAAATAGCAACACTTAAACCAATAGCGGTAAATTGCATTGGTTTTGAAAAAGATAATACAGTGCCACTGTTATCTTCTTCTTCCTCCTCAGTGTCATCTTCTTCATCCGACTCTGAGTCTTCTGGTAATTCGGGTGTCTCAGGTGTTTCTTGGCTTTCTCGGTCTAAAATATCGTCAACTGACTCGCCAAACGAGAAGTTTGTCGGGTTATTAAAACCTACTGTTGGCTCGAATGGCACCCACCCCAAATTTGGGAAGTAAACTTCTACCCAAGAATGGGCGTTATTATTAGTCACTTCATACTCTGGCTCGCCGCCTTCAAAGTGATCTTCTCCGAAAACACGCTCGCCTCCAGTAAACCCTTTGGCCCAACGCGCCGGTATATCAAGCGCTCTTAACATCACAACCATAGACGTTGAAAAGTTATCACAATAACCAGCTTGAGATTCAAATAAAAACTGGTCGACATAATCTTCATCTTCACTTGGAACCGCTACATCCTGAGTTTCATAACGAAAACCATTATTCGTAAAATATTGCTCAATGGCTTTTGCTTGATCATAACGATTGTCTTCACCATCTACGATTTCCTCTGCTAAACGAACGACACGGTCAGGTAAAGATTCTGGAAGTTGCAGATATTCAACGCCAATATTATCCTCAACAGATGAATCAATTTTTCTCATTTCTTCAACTGGATAAAACGGACGTTGAACATCTAACTGATATTCCTTCGGTAGATTTGTGGAATCTCCAGACTTAGGCACTACTTCACCAGTAAACGAATTGACTTCAAACGTCATGCCATCATGATTAGACGTCACACGGTCTGCTCCATAGTTATAAACTAACTTATTTAAAACCCCTGGTGATTCAAACCTAACAGTTGCTTCGTCTTCACTTCGTTCTACTAAGTCCGAATACTGCGCAAGGTCTCTTAATGAACTATTGCTTTGATTAAACACTCCATCATTAGAGCGAATCCAACCTTTACCGGTGTAAACTTCTTTCGTTTCAACTTTCCAATACTTCGACTTAGGTGACTGAGCTAAGAAGACCGTTGTGTCATCCTGGATGAATCCACCGCCAAGGCGTTCATCGTTTTCTCCGTAACCAATCTTTTGAACACCGCCACCTGGCCCGTCACCAATTCCGCTTCCTTCAGCAGCGCTTTGTATAAAAGGAACGGGATCAGGCCAAATTGGTTCGTATTTAGGAGCCGCATAACCAACGACCGTGCTAAAGCCAATGAGAATCAGTAATGGAGAAATCCATTTCATCATCGTGGACATTTGAGGCATTTTAATTTTTTCTTTTTCTAATAAATGTTGTAAGTGCGCAATACCCATAATGGCAACGCCGATGATAAATGCGCGAATGATCGCACCTTCAGCATTAAAGACCGTAAACGTATCTAATACCGTTATATAAATAAACGTAAACAATATGAATGAAAAAGGCTTTTTGCGTACTGCAAACCAATAGTAAAGTAAATAACTCATCATCCATAATAATATGAGGAACAATAACGTTCGAAAACTTGGAGAGAGACCTCCCCAATTCTGCGATAACATCATTGATATATTCATCTGCATGTCTGTGAATACTTCATTAATCCAAATTCGTGATAAAAACGAACCTGAGTAAAACAGCTGATGCATCACAAACAGTAATCCCATAAACTTAATTGGCGAAACAATCCAATAAGGCAATTTCGTCGCTGTTAAAATAAAGCACAGGACCATAAAGAGATAAAAAGCTGACATGTTCGCTGTGTCTGTAACATCATCTAGTGGGTAAACCCACTCTAATAATAGAATTAAACTACCAGCATATAACACAAGCGATATTATTTGGTTGTC
The DNA here is from genome assembly GCF_003843875.1 of Aquisalibacillus elongatus. Lineage (GTDB taxonomy): Bacteria > Bacillota > Bacilli > Bacillales > Alkalibacillaceae > Aquisalibacillus > Aquisalibacillus elongatus. The sequence goes on from NZ_RKRF01000012.1 coordinate 156,333, forward strand.
TTTCATCATATCTTTCATTAGGTATTCACCTCGATGAACTTACTAGTCAATTGATCCTCATGTAACCACGAGACAATCACACCTTGTTGCCCCAACTGATCAAGAGATTTCTTTTCGCTTGTCGTTATATCATGTTTACTTCGTATACAAATAAGACTAACTTTTGCGTCTTGTTGGTTTAGTTGTAATAGTGATTTAAACAAATGTTGGTCAATGTAGTGCGTAATGATAACTAAATTACGATCGGTTGAGATGAGCATGCCTTCTTTTAATAGTTTCTTAGAAAAAGGTGTCTGTTCCTCATCTAAATCAACCTCCGCTAGAAAACGTGTCAACTGATCTAGCTGTTTACGTCCTTGTTCTAATGAAATCTCTTTACGTACTTTTCCAATCGATACAAACGATACCTTACCGTGATCATCGATTGACTCACGCACGATAGAGCTAGCTAATTCAACACTTGCTTCAAAAGGAAGCCAGTCTTTCTCATCCTGTTTAATTTGATTTAACACAATCGTTAAATCTTTATGTTTTTCTTGTTCAAATTCCTTCGTGACGAGCTTTTGCTTCTTAGCAGTTGTTTTCCAATCCAGCCAAGATACGCGGTCACCAGGCGCATAGTCTCTAATGCCTGATACGAGATTGGTATGATTGGCTTTAATTGAATATGCTTGCTGCTCCCCTTCTTCAAAAAATGAAACCTCATTATTTAGACGTAATTTAACATGACGAGGTTCCACTAATATATTTTGAGGTTTATGGAAAACGCGTTCCTTTTTCACCAAACCCAGAAAATCACCCGTGATCAGCTTAATTTCACCTAACACATGCAATCCTCTTGGAATAGAAGGAATGTCATAGGAATAAACCACTTGACGTCTAAATCTAGGGAATATGATGGTTTTATTTGCGTCTTGTTTCAGTAAGGATTCTGGTTTTCTTAGAAACTGATATTTAAAATGCCTTGTATCATTATAGTTAATGCTTTGAGGTAGTTGATCATCAACAATTAAATACAGAATTGGAAATGGTAGTCTGCTTTTAATCGTTATTTCAACATTTAATGTTTGTCCTGTTTGCAAATAACGACGTGACAGCTGCCTTTCCACCTTAAGTAAGGCAAAAGGATAAAAAATCATTAAAAATGAATAAACCAGTATTGGTAGAAAACCAAAAAATAAAAACCAGCTTACGAATCCGCCCTGAAACATCGCATACGAGAACAAAGCTGCCAATAAAAGAAAAACTAGTAAAAAACGTACAACAGTGCTAATTGGTTTTAACATACTTATCCTCTTTCTATTGGAACAATCGTTTTTCTTACAATATCATCGAGAATAGACGTAGCCGATTTACCCTCAAACTTCGCTTCAGACGAAATAATAATCCGGTGTCCGAGCACATGTTGAGTTAAAAACTTAATATCATCAGGTAAAACATAGTCGCGTTTTTGAATATAAGCATAAGCTTTAGCCGCTTTCATCATCGCAATAGACGCGCGAGGAGACGCACCTAATTCTAGTAACGGATGTGTACGCGTTGCGTTAATTAGGTACACAATGTACTTTTTAATAGCATCGCTAACATGCACCGTTTTCACATCTTCTTGAAGCTGGATTAAATCTTCCTGCTGCATAATAGCCTCAAGTCGGTCAATTGGATGCTCCCGAGATGTACGATCAAGCATTTGAATCTCATCGTCAGTCGAGGGATAACCAAGATTTAATTTAATTAAAAAACGATCGAGCTGAGCTTCTGGTAACGGGTATGTACCTTCATATTCAATAGGATTCTGTGTTGCCATAACAAAAAAAGGGCGTTTAAGCTCCATCGTGTTGCCATCGACTGTAATATTTTTCTCTTCCATACTTTCTAGTAACGCAGACTGCGTTTTTGGAGATGTACGATTAATTTCATCAGCTAATACAATATTCCCTAAAATTGGGCCTGGTCTAAATTCAAACGTCATTTCCTTTTGGTTATAAATGGAAACCCCTGTTACATCTGATGGTAATAAGTCAGGCGTAAACTGCACACGTCTGAAATCCAAATTAAATGATTTGGCAAGTGCACGAACGAGCATCGTCTTTCCAACACCCGGTACATCTTCTAATAAGACATGTCCTTCCGCAAGTAGAGCGACTAAACTTAATTCAATCGCTTCTCGTTTACCGACAATGACCTGTTCCATATGGTCTAATATTTGTTCGACTTTATTTTGTTGCGTTGTCATTTGCTGTGTCATCCCTTTCTACCTCCTAAAACCTAACATTTCTTTAACTCTATCATACTATAAAAGTTTGCCTATTTGTCAGAAAATTATACTATTTTACAGAATCTTCACGTGACTCTTGGCTTAATTTTTCCATATTCTCTCTGTAGTTGCGACATTTTTCTTTAAAACATTCAATCTTGATTCCTTTTGGCAACTGATCTTTAAATTTTTCATAACAAAAGCATCGGTCCATATTTAACCTCTCCTCTTGTTTTAATTTAGCAGAAAATACAAAAAAATTAAAACCGAGAACATATAATGATCTCAGTTTTATCTATTACTACTGGATTATGGCGCTCTACTACCGGATTCTTAATCTCTACTGCCGAATTCATGTTATGTTTTAGTTTTCACCAACTCAGGTGAGATGAGTTTCACTGCGCTATAGCAACTTAGGTCAACAAACACACATTCACCTGTTCGTCTCAACTCTTTAACATCACAAATTTTATCTATTTCAACACAATCTGTCTCGTGATCAAAAATTGGCCTATCAGGTTTCAATAGTTCTAACACCGCACAGTTCTTATGACAGTCCACTTTTACAACTTTAAAGAATACTGTAATAAAACAATGCTTACTTCCAACTTTTCCAAATGTGAAAAAAGGATGACCATAAGGCGTTTGTAACATAAAAGGTATAACATCAAAGTGTTTTTTTGGCGACTTTAATGATTGAACACAATGATCTTCTCCATGCCTTTGTTGCTGTTTTAATAAATCATCTAAAACTTCACAGACACAACTGACACACTTACAACCCTCACCGTCATGGTGCTGATCCTTCTTGGAGTGTCCCTCCTTTTGTTCTTCTTCGTAAACCATGGATCTCATCCCTCTCCAAATTAACATCTCTTATTGATAACATATTAAATTCCATAATCGCATGTGTTAGGTTATTGTCTTGGTTCTTATAATTAGGGCAAATGTGGAATTTTTCTAAATGACTTACCTTAACGGTTATCCATACATACAATATAAAAAAACATGTATGAGTATGAGGTGAGAGCATGTGCCAAAAATGTGGTCATAAACAATGCTGCTGTGTCGGACCGCCTGGCAAGCGAGGGAAAATAGGTGCGCCTGGCCCTCAAGGACCTCAGGGACCAGAAGGCCCACCTGGACCGAAAGGGAAACAAGGACCATTTGGACCACCTGGACCTCAAGGACCAATAGGAGAGCCAGGTCCAACCGGGCCCAAGGGAGATCAAGGACCATCTGGACCACCCGGACCTCAAGGACCAATAGGAGAACCAGGCCCACCCGGGTCCAAGGGAGATCAAGGACCATCCGGGCCACCTGGACCGCCCGGACCTCAAGGACCAATAGGAGAACCAGGTCCAACCGGGCCCAAGGGAGATCAAGGACCATCTGGACCACCTGGGCCGCCTGGGCCGCCCGGACCCCCAGGACCGCCCGGAGATAAAGATCTGTGCTGCCGTTTTCTATTAGAACATTCAACCCAACTAATCCCACCTGCGATTGTTGGCAGTACGTCTGTCACTAAAAACATAACGTCTAATATTCAAAAGATTTGCGATGAGGTCGTTGTCGTTTGTGGATTATTAAGTAAACAAATTAACTATCAAACACTTGATGCAAAGGGTGCAGTCGTTGATGCAAAGGTAATTGATGAAGTTCCTTTTACTTGTATCATTGATAGGGTTGATATTAGAGCTAATCACAATTATAAGATTGTCATCTCTGAAATAATTTGTGACGTTGAGGAAACAGAGGCCAATTTTTCAACTGATTCTAACACTGGTGAACGATTAGCTTTTCGTTTAATCGAAAAAGAAGTCATTAAAATTTGTATAGAAAAGGTTAAAAAATAAACATACCACACGCCCGTAAAATGCTAAGGGGTGTGGTATGTGCACTTATTCAATAATCTATGAATTTAACAGTGGCTTCAACTGATTGCGCCAAACCCAATCAGGACTGTATCTATTTCTAGCTATCGTTTTCGCATTCAATACGACGTTCTCCCGCATCAAATGCGAGATGTTTTGGGCGTGTTCTTGTAGATAAGCCTCCTCAGAAGGATGGTACTCTTCATGTGTATCAAATCCAAAATTTCTAGCGTCCCATTTCATAAAGTACGCATTCAGATTCTGCCCTAGTTCTTCTAATGCAGGAACTCTTTCATTCAATACTAAAAAATTCCCCTTGCTTGCCGCTTCTAACACCGTTAATCCAAATGATTCTGAATAGGACGGGCAGATAAATAGATTTGAAAAGGTAAATAATTCTAAAACACCTCTTCTAGGAAACCCGTTTTTAAAAGGCTCCAAATCCGATGTAAAACAAATATCCTTTTTGTCTAACCCATGAGTCTCACCTTCAAATCGAATGAAAGATTTATAGGTTTCAGAATCAATATCGGCACTTGGAAAATCACAAAAGATAACCTGAATATGATCCCCTTTTGTTTTCTTAATGGCCCCACAAAGTGATGCGACTTTCTCGAATTTTTTCCCCGTTGTAAGTCGGCCAGGATAGATCACTAAATAGTCGGGAGAAAGTAAGTCAATATCACGAGATAAAGACCGCACCTCTTCACTTGCATAATTCATGAGATCAAGGCTATTATTCACAGCAAAACAATCATTTAAAGACACATTATATTGCTTAGCAAGCGCGGGAAGTCCAGACTTTGTCGGGTAAATATACTTTGTATTTGGCATGGAGGTGTATCGAGCTGATAACGGCCACTCAACGTGTTGCGGTCTATTAGCAGGAGCAGAATGGGTAAAAGCTAGGAATCTTATGTGAGGAAGACTCTTCTGGGCTTTTCTAACAGCCACATTGTGAAGTAGGTGCCACCCTTGATAGTGAATATCATGCATGATACAAGCATCCACATCTGATAAATGTTGAATTAAACTTTTAGCAACGACATCCGCTTCTGCAGAAAACGTATCATGAACTGTGGCTTCCGGGTTCGAATAATCTTTCCAATGAATTTGTGTTCCATTTCTCTGATTCGTCACCTTTCGCCATTCAATCCGAGGATCACGAAAAATCCCTTCCCTTTGGTCGATCGGACAATTTTCACTCACCAACATGATGGGCTTTACATCATCATTTAACATCATGCGAATCTGCTCAGCCACCACGTTAACTAACGAATAAGTTGAATCTAATCCATTAAACATCGTTAGAAGTGCAACTTTCATAACAAAACTCCTTTAACCAGACATTCAAGTGTTACATTATTATATGATGGTTACCGTTTATTCTCTCTTCTCAATTCAATTTGTTTTAAAATAGACTCTTTCCCAGCAAAATAGTGCTTTAAGATCTCTCGATTGTTTTTGTAGTAACCAGCATTATTTCGGGAATGCCAAAAATGATATAACGTTCCATTTAATCTTTTCACAGATCCACAAACTTGGTTTAGTGACATGGCAAAGGCATCATCCTCGCCACCCCATCCAATAAACCTCTCATCGAATCCTTCGACCATCTCAAAATGTTCCCGTGGTACTATATTGACCCCACCTCGTGCTTGATGCCCGAACTTTCTCTGTTTTGTTTCTATTTCGATCGGGATTGGCCAGGTAGGTTCTTCACTTAGAAGACGATCTGTGCTGCGCTTTGAAATATTTAACACTCTATTAAAAGGAATCACCCAAGCGTGATGTTCTAATTGCTTAATAGATTCCGTTAATAGAGTTGGATCATAAAATATATCGGCATCCGCGATGACTAAAATTTCCCCTTTTGATTCACGAACAGCTTCATTAATAACCTTTGCCTTAGAAAAAGGCCTCTCGTTATTGATCCCGATGCAAATGTCCACATCTGGAAAGATATGTTCATAATATTGCCTCACCCAGTTAAAAGCCCGCTTCCTTACCTCATCAGTCAAACTAATCGGTAATATGATTGAGACGTCTTTCATATCATTCACCTTCTTTCTTTACATCCTTAAATAACCATATTGCCTCATCACTTGTGCACATTTATTCGTAATGAGTCTCGCCGTTTGCTCATTGATAGACTTAGAAGTTGTCGAGATTTTTTTAGAGATGACTGATTGAATGTCATCTATTGATAGAAATCCAACTTCCGAAATCATTTCCAACGTTTCCTGCTTCTGATTGACAAGATCTTCATACTTAACTAAATAAGCATTCGGATCTGAATTGGCTAATTTCAAATAATAAGCGGCGTGTTTATTCCATTTATTTATAAAATGATGAACATTTCCAGCAAGCCCTGTGCCATTCATGCTTTTCCACACGTCAACAGGGGTTCTGACTAGTAGCACTAACTTAGCTTCCGGGTAACACTTCCTAAGCAAATTGATTTCCTCTTCGCCATAACGTACTTCTTTAAAACCAATGATGTCATGCCCTTCACGGTTCTGTTCGTATAAATGGTCAAATAAAACTTTCAAGGACTCTGTAACAGCATAATCTATATAGGTTTTTTCAGGCGTCATGCATGCAATCCACACATTTGGATCCTCGCCTCTATTGAAAAATTTTTCTCGCTGCCCTTGGTGGGTATTCGTATAAAAAACGAGATTTTTATAAAGATGTTGATAATGATTCAACAAGCCGTTTTGTTCGCCCCAAATAAGCGTTTCTTTCCTCGCGTTAAATATTCGTTGTAATAAGGTAGAACCTGATCGGTGCGTCGCAGATAATATGATTAAGTCCATTTACTAATCCCTCCATTTGTTTCGTGATATAAACTGGTGTTCAACTAGATATTCAATGATTTTATTCGCGCATTCTTCGACTGTTAACTTTGCTGTATCAACTGTTATCTCTGGGGTGATCGGAGGTTGATAAGGCGCATCAATCCCGGTGAAATTTTTAATCTCACCATTTCGCGCTTTTTGGTATAAGCCTTTCGGGTCGCGTTGTTCACAAACAGCTAAATCACAACGGATATAGATTTCGATAAATTCACCATCATTAAAAATCCTTCTTACACTTTGCCGATCTTCTTCATATGGCGAAATGAATGAAGTAAGCACAATCAACCCACTATCAACAAATAATCGCGATACTTCCCCGATTCTACGAATATTCTCTTGTCGATCCTTAGCACTAAAACCTAAATCTTTGTTTAAACCAAGCCTGACATTGTCACCATCTAGTAAATAGGTCAGAACTCCTCGGGAATGAAGTATTTCTTCAACTCGATTGGCAATGGTAGACTTTCCAGATCCTGATAAACCCGTCAACCACAAAACACAACCTCGTTGACCCAACATGAGCTCACGCTTCTCTCGGTTCACCGACGTTTGTTGCTTGTATAAATTATTCGGTTCACCCATTGGATTGGCCCTCCTCTGTCAGCCCATTAATCAGTATTTCAATCACTTCTTGTCGACTGAATTCTGACGGAGGAAAAATGCCTTTTCGTAACATTTCTCTTACTTTCGTACCTGATAGAACCAACCGATCTTCCATCTCATGCGGACATGTCTTAATAGAAGCTACAGTTTGGCATTTTTTACAGTAAAAGCTATGTTCGAAAAATAAAGGCTTGATTTCTAGGTCATCTGGATGGAGCTGCTCAAAGATTTTTTGCGAATCATAAGTCCCATAATAGTCACCAACACCAGCGTGATCTCTTCCGACGATAAAATGAGTGCAACCATAATTCTGTCTAACAATCGCATGAAACACAGCTTCACGAGGTCCTGCGTAACGCATATTGGCTGGGTAAGCTTGGAGGATGGTATGGTTTTTAGAATAAAATTGATTAACTAACACTTCATAACTTTTCATGCGGATAGCTGGTGGAAGGTCATCTTGTTTCGTCTCTCCAACAAGCGGATGAATGAACAACCCATCCATGCTTTCAAGGGCTGATTTTTGAATATACTCATGAGCACGGTGAATAGGGTTTCGAGTTTGAAAGCCGACAATTCGTCTCCAATTCCGTCGGTCCAATTCCATACGTGTATCAATTGGGTCTACGTAGTATTTTTCATCGATTATTCGTGGTGGGCGTTTAACCATCGTGATGTTCCCACCCACATAAATAGGCGATTCCTTAAATAATCTTTTCACACCAGGATGGCTTAAATCAGTCGTTCCATAAACTAACTCTGCCTCTTTTGGTAAATCCGCTTCAAAAACGTCGCTAACCTCCATAACGCCAAATACAGTTTGGTCATAGACGAGTTTCACTTTTTCTGAGCTTAAAACATTGGGCACGTCATCTTTCGAAATAGATAGTGTAATAGGTATCGGCCAAAGCAATCCGTTATGCAATCTCATACGATGAATTACACTCTGGTAATCTTGTTCAGTCATAAATCCTTTAAGTGGACTAAACGCTCCTATTGCAAGGCACTCTAAGTCGAACAGTGTAAATAAGTCTATGATAATTTCTGTTTTTATACTATCTAAGTCATCGTCAGACCTAAATCTATTAATTAACTGGCCTCCATGTGCCGTTATTGCCATAAATCAAACACCTCTCTCGTCATTCTCTTTTAATCATCCTATGAACATGGCTATAAACATGACTAGACACTTGAGGTGATTTATTGAATATAGAATTAAATTTATTTGGATTAATAGTAGGGATTCTTGTAGGAATGACAGGGGTAGGAGGCGGCTAGCCATCATCGGGAGTCGTTTGACTGTGAAAGTGTATGCCCAATTGATCAAAACACTCATCATGACATTCGTTTTCATAAGTGGCATATTACTGATTATAAAAATCATTTAATCTTTTCTATAAAACAAGAATTTACTTATCAGGTGTCCAAACAAATTTTATAAATTTTAATATTTTAATTAGGAGTTTATAAGAAAGGAGAGTGAAGGTTATGGCTTGTGAATCTAATTCAACGACCTTGTTTTTCCCTAATAACCAAGCAGTTAATGGCTGGAGTGTTACCTATAACGCTATGGCTTCAGACCCCGTGAACAATAGGTTTTGTTATGATGTCGATGTTGTTGGGAACCCACAGGATTTAAGTCACTTTACAGTCGGTATTGATTGTCCTCCGGAGTTTTTCCTTAATTTAACCGAGGATAATATCATTTGTACGCTTTCAACTGGTGAGGAAGTTGATTGTGATGTGGTCAGAACACCACCAACTGGCGAAGTAGCCGGTATAAAGTTCGAAAACTTTGGTGACCTCGACCGAGATAACTTACCGGTGACTTTTTGTGTGACGTTTATTGATCTGGAACAACCATTATTTTTAGGATGTGTTGAAGTTAGCGGTAAGGCTGGGCAGGAAGCTGATATCGGAGATGAAACGATCCCTGGTCCATCATGTACACCACCTATGACAACGACGACTACGACTTCATCAACTACGAGTACAACGTCAACTACGAGCTCAACATCGTCGACAAGTACGACATCGTCCAGTACGACTAGCACTACCTCTACCACTTCGACAACTAGTACGACAACGACAAGTACGTCGACGACTTCGACAACTTCAACATCGAGCACAACAACAGTCTGTCCTATTCCAAACCCGCAGACTTGTTGCCAAGTCATTGTTGAATTCAAAACGCAATTAGTTCCACCTGCGCTAACGGCTGACGGTGTCTCAACAAGAATTTATTTCTCTGAAGCACCAACGATTGAAGATGTTTGTCCTGAGAAAGTCATTGTCTGTGGAAAAGTAACGAAGGAAATCACGTATACGATGTTCGATGAAGAATTAGGCATGTTCCGTGAGAACACCATTTATGATGAAGAACCATTCCAATGCTTCATCGACCGCGATGATGCGAATGAGGATGATCCATTCGAAGTAGTTGGCTATGCTGTTCTTTGCGAAGGCACACCTCGACTGCAAAATAGAGGTACAATCGAAACGACAAATAATGAAACAGCACAGGTCCACTGGAAGTTAATCGAAAAAGATGTTATTAAAGTTTGTATCCGAAAAATTGAACTACCATAACAAACGATAGACCCGTCCACTTATGAACGGGTCTATTTTTAGTCCTCGAACTTTGCAAAAAAGGTTAAAGCATATAAAGCTGCAATTCCAACGAGTGAATAAATAATTCTCGATAAGGCCGAGTCTTGTCCTCCAAATATAGACGCAACTAAATCCCATTGAAACAAACCAATGAGCAACCAATTTAGCCCACCTATAATTACTAATAATAGCGCAACTGTATCTAATCCTCTCATTAAGCACCATCCTTCTAAAAGTATTCATTACTTTTAGTAGTATGTTACGCCAATTTTATAAAATTATTCATCACCAATAGTCTGTTTTTAATTCCAATAAGTTATACTGCAACAATTGAATTGACCATACGTTGTTAATGTGGAGCCAAAATTTTTAGAAGTGGAGTTTTTGGTTATGTGTGGATTTACAGGATTTATTGGTCAAACTGAGAACAGCAAAGACGTGTTGAAAAACATGATGGACCAAATCGTCCACCGTGGGCCTGATTCGTATGGAAGTTTTATTGAAGGTGATGTCGCACTAGGTTTCAGACGTTTAAGCATCATTGATCTAGAACATGGAAGCCAGCCTTTATATAATGAAGACCAATCAGTCGTATTAGTTTTTAATGGTGAAATATATAATTTCCAAGAATTAAAAGGTGATTTATTAAAAAATGGACATATATTTCAAACGAACACAGATAGTGAAGTACTTATTCACGGTTATGAAGAGTATGGTGAAGCGATTGTTGAAAGATTACGCGGTATGTTTGCCTTTGTCATTTGGGATAAAAATAACCAAAAACTTTTCGCAGCACGAGACATGTTTGGTATTAAACCATTCTATTATAGCCAAATGACTGAGACGTTTTTATTTGGTTCTGAAATAAAAAGTTTTCTACCACATCCACATTTTAAAAAGGAATTAAACAAAAGGGCTTTAAAACCATACCTAACATTCCAGTTTCCAGTATTAAATGAAACATTTTTCAAAGGGGTCTATAAACTGCCTGCTGCGCATTACCTTGTGTTTCAAGATGGTAAGCTGGATGTTAAACGTTATTGGACGCCTGAATTTAATTCAACTGATGAGTCTTTTGAAAAAATCGTGCAAGATGTTGATCACACGATAAAAGAATCCGTAAACGCTCATCGCATTAGTGATGTCAAAGTGGGATCTTTCTTATCAAGTGGAGTTGACTCAAGTTATGTTGCATCCGTTTTAAAGCCAAATAAGACTTTTACCGTTGGTTTTAGCGATCGACATTTTTCCGAAATTGATAATGCTAAGACGTTATCAGATCATCTGGGTATTGAAAATATTAATGAAGTGTTAGATTCGGATCAGTGTTTCGATAAATTAGAAGATATTCAATATATAATGGATGAACCTCATTCAAATCCTTCGATTATTCCACTGTATTTCTTATCTGAATTAGCAAGCCGTGATGTAACAGTTGTGTTATCAGGTGAAGGAGCAGACGAATTATTTGGCGGATACGCTGAGTATGAAACCACTCCCCCATTAAGGAAGTATAAAAAGCTTCCGAAATGGTTCCGTCAACCATTAGGTAAGATGGCTCAAAAACTTCCCGACATGAAAGGGAAAAACTTCTTAATCAGAGGCGGATTACCGGCTGATGAATGGTTTATCGGTCAGGCTAAGATCTTTTCTGAAGATGAAGCAACCGACCTCTTAAACGACGATTATCAATTAGCACCAACCGTCAAAGATATTGTGAGCCCTTATTATAAAGAGGCCCAACATTATGATGATTTAACCAAGATGCAGCATTTAGATTTACACTTATGGTTAGTCAATGACATTTTGTTAAAAGCAGATAAAATGAGCATGGCTCATTCATTGGAGCTCAGAGTTCCATTCTTAGACAAACAAGTCATGGAAGTCGCATCGAAGATTAAATCTGAATACCGGGTTAATGAGAAAGATACAAAATATGCCTTAAGAGTAGCATCAAAAAAGGCACTACCTGAGGAATCAGCTAACCGTAAGAAAATCGGCTTCCCTGTTCCGATTAGAAATTGGATCAAACACGAACCATACTATGAAAAAATCAAGTCTTACTTCATGGATGACTATACAAAACAATTCTTTAATCAGAAAGACTTAATGAAGCTATTAGACGAACACTACGAAGGTCAAAAGAATAACGCCAGAAAAATATGGACGATTTTTATGTTCTTAGTCTGGTACAAAAAGTACTTTAAGGAACCCGAAACATATGATGAAAAGTATACAACCATAAAAGATAAGGTTCCTGTAAATTAAAAATTACCTCGATTACATCTAAGTAATCGAGGTTTTTATTTATTTTAGTGTGTAATGATCTAAATTAGAAATCAATGTTGCGATACTAACAAACAGATCTCGTTGCTCTTGCCTCTCCCAGTCTTCATCCTCTTCTGCCAATAACCACATCACATCATCTAAGAACACATGATTCACAGCATCTTCCCAACACAATACCTCTTGCTCAGTAAATGTTTGATACTTTTGATATCCCTCTAAGAAAACCTGCCATTCTTGAGGTGTAAAGGTTCTATGAGGTGCAGTCGACATTTCATTGTGGAACAATAGTAAAGCAAGAGCTAAATCAAATACTCTTGGAATCCGTTGAGCATTATCTGGATCAATCAGAAATGGCTTCTCCTTGAAGATTAAATTATTCGCCTTATAATCATGAGGCGTTTCAACCCAGGTCAATGGCGCCTTCTGCAGCTCTTCCTGTTGATCAACTGACCGGTGAAATATATCATTTAGTAAATCAATATCAATATCCACTTGATAAGTATCTACGAACTGACCAATTTTCTCGATATGGTCATCAACTTCGTGGTGGTAAAAATCAAACACATCATACTCTTCTAAACCATATGTATTATCACCAGAAGATAAGGAGTGGATGTGCCCCAGTAACTCCCCGGCCTGTCTAATTTGATCAACATGACCACGGTAAACGTCACCCTCAATAAATGGATAACATATATAACAGTCTTCACCCAATTCGACAGGATTACTCCCTTCTAAATCTACAGGCGTCACCACCTGAACCCCACTTTCTTTTAGATGGTTCAAGTATTCCACAAGCCGATGAGCTTGAACCAAGGGTGACTGTGTTCTTTTGATGATCACTTCGCCAACTCTGTAAACAGGCGAAAATGGGTATATACTTTCCTGATCTTCTTCTACGTTAAATCCGAATTGATTAATGATGTATCGACTATTCATAGTAAATCCTTTCAAGACAATATAACAGAAAATTCCGCAAGTTATATTATACCATTTATTAAGGATTACTCCAAAATTTCTAGGACTTATTATATTTTATGTTGGTTTAATTTTAAAAATAGAACTCCTAATTTTAGAAGTTCTTCACCAACATTTGATTCATATCTTTGTTGTAAATCATCAAAACATTATACCCTTGCACAAAACTAACCCCTTATTAAACTCTACTGTCCCTTTAGTTGATCAACGCAAACTTTGCTTATTAAACTATCCTCTGTTTGTTTAACAATCTGCTATATAATATTACAAATGATTTTAATTATGATCCTACAATTATTAATACGATATCATCTGCTATTGTGCGCATAACAGCAAGGTGTCCTCCAAATGGTTTTTCAATTGGTGTTTGAATCCAATCAATGTTTTCATTATATTTATGAGTATTATAGAATTCCCTCACATCTTCAACCAAAACCTCAATATCTGGTTCTTTTAAATTTTCACTATCATGTAAAACAAACTCAGTTTTCCCTTCAGCAAAAGATAGACCTACCATATTAGAACCATCCGTTTGTTTAGAACGAAACAATTCATTAGCACCAAACGTATTTTTGTAAAAATCAACAGACGCTTCTAAGTCCGGTGTGAAAAGTGACACAGCCTGTATTAATTTTATATTTCCTTTAATATTTGAAGTCATCTAATTTCCCCTTTTCGCATATTATAATTGCCAGCAATTTAGCTCACCAGCTGTTTCATTCAATGACCAGCCTGTTTTTTTAAAATAATGATTTATTGATGAATGCTTAGGACATTTAACACGAACTGGACCTGTATTGATTTTGAAAAGCATCTTCTTTAACAACCCTTGCTTTCTATGAGTTCTGCATATAGCAAATTGGTAAAGTGATATACTATTGTCTGTTTTTTTTCTGTAAAATCTAAGCGCACCGACTACATAATCTCCTTTTTTAGCAATTAACATTTGTTTTCTCCTAATTGCAGCTTTAACTCCATCAGGACATACAAATTCCTGATTATAGATACTATCACTATAATTATCTAAGTTATCATCAAAGAATTTAAGTACCTCGTTTGTATCTGAGGGCACTGCAAGCATGATTTTTATAGAATTATCTTCACAGTTTAGTATTGTTACTCACTCCCACAAACAAGAACATATGTTCTTGTTATATCTTAACATTCTATACATAGGTAGGTTTTCCACTCACTGCACTGTTTTAAGCCTTATCGGTTGGCCTTAAACTTACAATTCACTTACTTCTTGGTCAATATAGGGAATAGTTATTTTAAGAAAGTGACAAACCTATACCACAAAAGCCATCAGGTAATTCCCGTCAGTGGATAAATAAGAAAAGTTCCTTATTTAATTCTTCCCCTTACTTGAATAAGTGATATCAGATATTTTGCTTATAACCATCAAATAATGCACCTCCTAATGGTTTGTAAATATCATATACAAAATCAATAAAAGGCTGTTTCTTTCCAAATTTATAGTAGCTATTAAGGACATCAAAAAATTGATAATACAATTTTTCGTCAAACTCCTTTAACGCCCTTGCAAGACCTTTCCCTCTACCAGACCATTGACCATTTAATCGAAGTATAAAATCAGATAATTGTAATGAAATATTATTTAAGGTTAACAGTGCTTCTTCATCGTTTTTTGAATCTACAAAATCATCAAGTAGATCATAAATAAAATACCGTGAGGCTTTAATAAACTCATCGGATAATGGTGGAGGTCCATTTTCAATGAATTCCTTTGCCATCAATCTTATGTCGCTTAATTTTCCATTATCTTTCAACACTTTACTGTATAAAATCATGTTAGCTAGAATTGGTCGGGCTTTACTTCGATCAATCTCAAATTGTTTTAAATAAGAATTATAATTATGAATAAACGCTTCAATTTTCCACCCATATAATATGAAGCTTTCTCGGTAACTTCTTTGCGAATCTTCAATAATAACAATATCTAAATCAGATGTTTCAGTATCTTCACCCCTAGAAGCACTACCAGCTAATAAAGCTATATCACAAGTTGGAAATTTCTCATTTACAAACTTCATTGAAGCATTTTCTGGTAATAGCCTCATGTTTATACCCCCTTCCATTTCGAAGTTTATAACTATCTTCAAGATTAGCCACATTTAGTTCAATAACATTTGGCTATTTGTCTGAATTTTTCTTTCCACTTCAAATACTTTTCTAACTGACAAAAAATAAAACGATCACCAGGGGTCCAGACATGTAGATAATCAACACAGTATCCTCATATTGCTTTTGTTAATATCATTAAATCCATAGTCACAATATTGAAACTATTTTATCAAAAAATAAAAAACGATCAACTTAATAATCGTCTTATTAAAAGAAGCTCATTTGTCCACGTTTCTTATTAATTAATATAGGAATTAGAAGGTATAAGGCATATGCTGCAGACATCCAAACTGAAAAGGAGATGACTTGAGATTGCTTCAGGTTAGGGAAAACTGCTCCATAAAAGGACAAAGAGAATGAATCTAATGTTAAACCTATAACTGTACCTACTATCCCTAGTTTTAAAGGTGCATTTTCGGATTTATCAAACTGCATATACATTAAGGTGATTAATAACAACAATGCTCCTGTCCCTACAGTCAGCAGAATTATACTGTAAATAAATGCATCCGTTCCGGGAGGATGTAGTACGTATTCACCCATAAACATAAAAAAGAGTGTAGCAAATAACCAAATTAAAAATGCCCA
Organism: Aquisalibacillus elongatus; assembly: GCF_003843875.1. GTDB lineage: Bacteria > Bacillota > Bacilli > Bacillales > Alkalibacillaceae > Aquisalibacillus > Aquisalibacillus elongatus. Next base: position 172,535 of record NZ_RKRF01000012.1, read on the forward strand.
TAAGACTGTAAAAAGATGTGCTTTCATATTTCCCCTCTCCCTTAAACCTTACTGTTTCATAAAATGATTAACTTTTATCTTATTTAATATTCCACCGTTTTTTTCAGGTAATAAAAAGCGAACAACTTAGTTACCTCTGTTTTTTATTCATTCCCCATTAGTGAAATAAAGGATACATTAACTATATAATATTTCCTCAATGTATTAATTTCATAGTTGTTTAAAAATATAGAAATACCTTATTCTAATTGATTAAATTTTCTTTAGTTTGAGGTATATCCATTAACCAATTATTATTCTCATTTGCTTCAATTAACTCATTCACTTCATATGTAGCATAATAACCCTCTTCGATAAATGGATCTGATTTAACAAGATTTCTTGCTTCATCAAGCGTGTCACAAATTAATATTTGCATAGCCGTTTCATTATCATTAAAAGGTCCGCTAATAAAGAGCTTTTCATCTTCGGCAAGGTTTTGCAAATGGTTTACGTGACTGCTTAATAAATCCTTTGATAACTCACCTTTCTTTTTGTCTTTTAATATTGCAACATATTTCCGCATTAAAAATCTCCCCCCCCTCAAAATAGGAACATTTGTTCTTATCGTTGATTATACCTTTATTTAAAATTCTCTTCAACCCTTTCGAACATTACTAGATAAATCCGTGTTTTGCTTATTCAACTATTGCCACCCGTTAGTTGAACAACTAAATATCATCCAGCCCATATCTAATCAGAAAACGGTATCAATCTTGATTAAGTCCCATACTTCTTTTATTTGTTTCCCATCAAGTTTAACTTTTCTAAGTAAATCTTCAACGTCTTCTCCTATAATTTCACTTGACGAATCATAGAACTTCCAAAACATAAATTGACCTGTTCCATGACCTATATAATAAGTCTCGTCTCCATAAATAAAATGAACTTCACTTCCCAAATTTAAAGCTTCAATAAATTCCTTATAACTGTAATTCATACTTATGAACTCCTTTATTTCTTCCACTAATGCCCCATTTAGTTGAACAACATCTATTTATTTAAAGGCGTTAATGATGACGGATTTAAAGATTCGCTTTCAATGACAATAGCGGTTAATCCTTTATCAGTTTTGGTTTCGTGCCATTCACCTTTCTCCCAATAAACAGCATCTCCTGAATGCACTTTGAAGTATTGTTCTTTATCACCCCGAACATAACCTTCCCCATTCATTATTAATAGAAGTTGAGTACTACTGCTTGATGATGTCCAATAACGCCGTTTTCTTCTAAGTGCATACAACCAATTTGAGTATCTTTTTCCGTTCTTATAATACGGGACATAATAAAATCTGAGTAATAATCAGTTATCTTTTTCCCAGTATCTTTATTAAATTTAAAAAACCTCATTATGCACCCCCTGGTAATAGTTAAGTTTATTATTAAGTGAATAAACCTTACTATACATAAGCCCCCAGTTTATTTAAGTCGATATTTTCACATAGATCGCTATTTGTTTCTTAAAATAACTGATTGAAAGTGAAATTTTCCGCCAACTATGTCTTTTGGCACCACTTCAAAATTTTCTAAAATAAACAGTTCTGATAATAATTCTTTTAGAGATGCATCATT
>NZ_RKRF01000013.1 GCF_003843875.1 Aquisalibacillus elongatus
TGTTTCGCCCAATCAAATGCGAAACATGTGAATTGACGACAGGCTATTTTGTTTAGTTTTCAAGGTTCGAATGGCGCCGCTCAAAAAGCGACTTAAGAATCATAACATCTCGCAAATTAATGCGTCAACAACTTATTTAAATTGTTTTAATGAGATGTGTTGCCGCCTCAAAAAAGCGACTTTCATAATTTAACACGTGTGAAACAGCATCGTCAATAACTTTTTTAAAGAGATTAAATAGCTTGTTTCATGTGTCATTCGCATCTTTAAATATATCATAACTTTTTGTTAGAAGTCAATATATTTTGTTGCGTTTTGTTAAGGCCGCTTCAAAAGCGACAAGTAATATAATAATATGCACAAACGTATAAGTCAATGGGTAAATCACATTTTTTATTATAAAATTATCACTTCAAAAGCAACCTTATTTTAACCAAAATGAATTAAAATATGACTTCGCCTTTCCAATCTAGCATGCCGCCTTTTAAGTTATGAACAGTGTAGCCTTGTTCAGCCAAATATAGTGATGCATTATAACTTCTTCTTCCTGAGCGGCAAACCATTACATATTCTTTGTCCTTCGAAAATTCTTCTAATCGATCTGGAATTGTATTAAGTGCGATATGTTTAGCACCTGGAATCATTCCATCTGCTACTTCTTCATCTTCACGCACATCGACAACTTCATATTTACCTGAATCTAATTGTTCGTCTAATTCTTCTGGCATTATCTCATGAATCTCTTCGCTCACATTTATCCTCTCCTTCTTCTATTTCTACTTCCATCTTATAAATACAGTTTTTATAGTGTCAATTTATATCCATTAGAAAACGCCCCCAAACAAATCGTTTGAGGACGTTAATAAAGTTTTCTTTAAACTATATGACTAGTTGGCCACAATGTTGACTAATTTTCCTGGAACGACAACAACTTTTCTTATTGTCTTGCCTTCGATCCACTCTTGAACGCGTTCATCGTTAAGAGCTAGCTCTTCTAGTTGTTCTTTTCCAGCATCTTTAGGGACTTGTGCACGCCCGCGTACTTTACCCATCACCTGAAGAACAATTTCGACTTGGTCTTCTACGAGTTTCGATTCGTCATACGTTGGCCACGCTTCATAAGCGATGGTGCCTTCATGGCCTAGAATGGACCAAATTTCTTCTGCTAGGTGTGGTGCCACTGGAGATAGTAGTTTTACAAATCCTTCTGCGTACTCTCGTGGAAGAACCTCATTTTTATAACATTCGTTTACAAACACCATCATTTGAGAAATGCCTGTGTTAAAGCCTAGTTCCTCAAAGTCTTCGGTTACTTTCTTAACCGTCTCGTTGTAAACTTTCTCTAAGCTTTCGTTCGCTTCATCTGAAATGCGTGATGAAAGCTTATCTTCTTCCACATATAATCTCCACACACGATCAAGGAAACGTCGCGCGCCATCTAGGCCGTTCGTGCTCCACGCAACCGATGCATCTAGAGGCCCCATGAACATTTCGTAAAGGCGAAGTGTATCAGCGCCATGCGTTTGAACGATATCGTCAGGGTTTACTACATTACCTTTCGACTTACTCATCTTCTCATTACCTTCACCTAGGATCATCCCTTGGTTAAAGAGCTTCTGGAACGGCTCTTTTGTTGGTACAACATCAAGGTCATAAAGGACTTTATGCCAGAAACGTGCGTAAAGTAGGTGAAGAACCGCATGCTCAGCACCACCAATGTAAAGGTCAACAGGTAGCCATTTCTTAAGTTTTTCAGGGTCAGCTAGCATGTCGTCGTTGTCTGGGTCAATATAACGAAGATAGTACCAGCAGCTTCCCGCCCATTGCGGCATCGTGTTTGTCTCAAGGCGACCTTTTTTACCTGTTTTAGGATCAGTATATTCTAGCCACTCTGAGATATTCGCAAGCGGTGATTCGCCAGTGCCAGATGTTTTGACTTGGTCCGTCTCAGGCAGTTCTAACGGCAGCTCGCTTTCATCAAGCGCCGACATCGTTCCGTCTTCCCAATGCACAATCGGGATTGGTTCACCCCAGTAACGTTGACGACTAAATAGCCAGTCGCGAAGACGATACGTGGTCTGACGTACGCCGTGACCTTCATTTTCTAGCCATTCAATCGCTTTTTCAATGGCTTCATCTGTATTTAGACCATTTAAAAAGTCCGAATTGACGTGCGCACCGTCTTCCGTATGAGCTTCTTCATCAATATTTCCGCCAGATACAACCTCAACAATTGGGAGCTCAAACTTACTCGCAAACTCATAGTCACGCTCATCGTGAGCTGGAACCGCCATTATAGCGCCTGTTCCATAAGTCATAAGCACGTAATCCGCAATCCAGATTGGCATCTTCTCACCATTTGCTGGATTAATTGCATAAGCACCCGTGAAAACGCCCGTTTTATCCTTAGCTAGATCGGTACGCTCAAGTTCACTTTTCTTTTGTACTTCATCTTTATATTGTTGAACGGCATCTCGTTGATCATCAGTTGTAATGTCATCAACTAGCGGATGCTCAGGCGAGAATACCGCATATGTCGCACCGAAAATCGTATCCGGACGTGTCGTGAACGCCTTAAAGGTTTCGTTGGTACCATCTATAGAGAATGTAATTTCAGCACCTTCAGATTTTCCGATCCAGTTACGCTGCATATCTTTTAGACTCTCTGGCCAATCAAGCTCATCAAGGTCTTCAAGTAGGCGGTCAGCATACTCTGTAATCTTAAGCATCCACTGACGCATCGGTTTTTGAATCACCGGGTGGTCGCCGCGCTCACTTTTTCCGTCAATGACCTCTTCGTTGGCAAGAACAGTACCAAGCGCTGGGCACCAGTTAACTGGAACTTCATCCATATAAGCGAGCCCTTTTTCGTACATTTTAAGAAAAATCCACTGCGTCCACTTATAATACTTCGGATCTGTTGTGTTAATTTCGCGATCCCAATCGTATGAAAAACCTAGTGACTTGATTTGACGCTTAAACGTCGCGATGTTTTCATTAGTAAATACAGCAGGGCTGTTACCTGTATCAATTGCATACTGCTCAGCTGGAAGGCCAAATGCATCCCACCCCATTGGATGAAGCACTTCATAACCTTGCATCCGCTTCATGCGCGAGATAATATCTGTCGCTGTGTAACCTTCAGGGTGCCCGACGTGAAGACCTGAACCTGAAGGGTACGGGAACATATCTAGCGCATAAAACTTTTGCTTTTCTGAATGAGAATCTGTTTTAAACGTTTTGTTTTCTTCCCAATATGTTTGCCATTTTTGTTCAATACTCTGATGATCAAATGCCATATCAATTCCTCCTATTATATTTTTAAGGGCCAACCAATAAAAAAACTCCCATCCCAACTATTGCTGGGACGAGAGTTTACCCGTGGTACCACCCAAATTAGTACGTTTATGTACTCACTTGAAATCCTTAACGCGGATGAGACGGCTCATCTTACTTCAGTTCAGATGAACAACTACGAAGGCGAGTTCAAAAGCTGTAAGGATAGCTCGCACCAACCGCTACCTCTCTGAAAACTTACAAAACTTCTTACTACTCCTTCATTCACGTCGTACTATTTTAATTTAATACATATTCTATTCAATTGGCCGCGAAATGTCAACTGTCTTTCTATCTATATTATTAACCATGATGACGTGATATTATAAGTATGAGATTTTTTATTTAGAAGGAAGATGAACATGAAGCAGATTATCCCATTTGCGCACGACCTACTAGCTCAATCTATAACTACTGGTTCGACCGTCGTCGATGCCACGCTCGGTAACGGCCATGATAGTTTGTATTTAAACGAATTAGTTGGACCTGAAGGAAAAGTCATCGCGTTTGACGTTCAAGATGAAGCCCTTCAGTCGTCAAAGTCATTGTTTGAGCAACACGGGATTAAACAAGTTGAGATGCATTTAAAAGGACACGAAAACGCTCCATCAATTTTAGATGATAAAGGAATCCATGAAATAGATGCCGTCATATTTAATCTTGGCTTTTTGCCAGGTAGCGACCATCAAGTAACAACCTCTGGTGACACAACCATTCAAGCGATCAACGGCCTGTTTCCAATACTGAAAAGTGGCGGCTATATCGTCATCGTTGTTTATCCGGGGCATGAAGAGGGACAAGCTGAGAAAAATGACTTGATGAACTACCTCAAAACCTTTCCTGCCAATAAAGGTGACATTGCCCAATACAAAATGGTCAACCGAAGTGACAAAGCACCTTTTGTGGTCTATTTATATAAAAAATAAAACCTTATGTTATAAATTTCGATGATACAAATTGAATGAGTAAACTTATATGAAAATATAATATGGCAGGCATTAAACCCATTATTATTAACGCAAGCATGTTAAGATCAAACAAGTTCCCTTGCAGTAATGCAAAAAGTGAAATCGCCACCATTCCACCTAATCCAAAAATAGCAAGTGACATTATATATTTTTGAAAGGGTCTATTAACATTAATTTTATCCAATACGTAAAATTCAGTTATATATGTACATACAAGGCCTGCTATTAAGAATACAGGTAAGGATATCAAAAATACTGGTTTGAAGTATTGAAAATCGTTAGCAAGTATAACTGCCAAAATGAAAGCACTTAGTATGGAAGTAAAGACCTTTTCAATTAAAAACATAAAATGACACCTCTTCATAAGTAATATAGCCAAAATACAATAAGTTCTGAATAATCCTCTTTAACACAATTCAATCAACACTTCTGAAAGGCAACTGAAGCTCAACGTTATACAACCTATCTTCACCAAAATCCCAATAACGACCTTCAACCTCTAAATTCATAACTTTTTTATAATAGCCCATTTTAAATAGCGTTTCTTCATTATGATTAAAATGCACTTCATAATCAGGTGAGTCAAAGTCCATAGATGCAGTTGAAGCTGTTCTGGCACGATCTAACTCATTTACAAGTTCTTCTATAAATTCTTTATCCTCAATAGTAGCGACCAGATCTTGACTTTCCCATTCGTACACCTCGATACTTGTAACATCGTCGCTTAAGTTTAAGTTATTATTTTGGCAACCTATTAATATAAAAGAAAATAACAAGAGTACAAAAACTAATTTAGTTTTAGCCATGAAATATTCTCCTTTAATTATGTATACTTATTTCTCATTTTTCTTTCACCTGTTTTAACAACTCTATAATTTCTTTGTTTTGCTCAATGGCTTTCCTCAATTTAGCTTCAATTGATAGAGAAGTTATAGCAATCATAACAACTCCGATCGTTATCACAATTATCACAATATCCATGCCATCTTCCTCCCACTATCACAACTTTATATAGTTACTGTTCAATTCTTTCTGTCATTGGGAAATGTCCTTCTAACATTTCTTCTTATAAAAAACCAAAGTTGCATGATTATTTATTTTCTTGCTTACTTCTGTTCTGGAGTATCCCATCTTTTCGTAAAGGTGACAGGTACGCTCTTCTTCCAAGATTGTAGCTAGTTCCCAAGACCTTGCTTGAGGAAACATATTCTCGGTTATTTTGATAACCTCCTGAGCTATACCTTTTCCTTGGTAATTAGGGAGAATGAACATAGGACTGATCCAAAACTGTATATTCTCCTTCCAAAATATGCATATAGCTCCCACGAGTTTGTTGTCATCTAATATTTTATAAAAACAACCATTTGGATTATCAATTCTTGACTTTACTCTTTCAATGGTTTCATTAGCTGGATTAGTATCATAATCTTTATATTTATCCAATAAAGGGGTAAACGCCTTAACCTGAATCTCGAAAATAGAATCTGCATCTTTATCGGTTGCCTTTTCTAACCTAATTCCCATTTAATTCACCCACTCTTCTTAAGAACATTATTTAACTAATTTTACCATAAATAAATTAATTATCTTAAAATTCCCCCAATTATTTTTTAATATAAAAAAAGCAGTTTAATTAGGGGTACTTCCCAAACTGAACTACTTAAGTTTGCTTCACAGCTATTTTATTGCCCCAACCCTTTTTTCTTCTTCCACTTACGATAAGCCCGTCCGTTTAAATAAATCAATCGGGCTTTATGGCCACTGTGACGAAGAAGTTCTTTCTTAAATTTTTCACCATTATGAAGTTCATCTGCTTTTAAGTCCGATAAGTACAAGCCGACGAGGCCTGAGACAATCAGTTGGTGAAAATCAGAGTCCGGTAAGTTTTGGGTCGAATCTTGACTGCCATTAATAAAAAACTTTAACCGCTCGATCGTCTTTTTCTCATCATCATAATAATGACAAAAGTTTAAATCGCCTTCTTCTTCATCCTCCTGTTGATCGATGTAGTAATCTAATAAAATATGTAGGCCTTGCATGTAAGGAAAATAGGCATTCATGATTTGGTTACTATAATTAAAGCCATTTAACGCATAGGACACAATCGAAAAGATGCCGATCGTTGAGCCCGTTACCGCCGAAAATTCATTCCACAACACATCGTCGTGCTCGTTTTCGTTATCATACCAATGAGTCAGCCGAGGTACACGTTCATCGAGTTTCACGTGTTTATGTACCTGGAGATCGATGTATAACTGCGCGAGCCGCCTGACCTTAGGATATACCGCTTCATAATTCGGAGTCGACTGCACGACTTCTTGGCACGTATCAACTAATGATGCCAAGTAACCACCATCATCTTGATCTTCTCTTAATTCGTAATAATTCGTTTGATTGGCGACCGGATCTTTGGAAATGGCATTTAACATGGAATCATGTAGTCGTCTAAAGTCATCAGGGTCCATCGACGTGCTTCTGTCACACAAGTTGTCCAAGTAATCGCTAATCGTCTGATAAGCGACAATAAACCGGATCGCATCGTACCAGCGACTTTTGGCCAGTGTGGCGTAAATTGCTCCGCCCTCACAGTGAAACGTCTTCGTATCAATGCTTGCCAAAGCCTGTGTGCGCAGTTCCTCGTTTGGGATTCGCTTAGCATAATCTGTCCAGTAAGCTAATTCCTTCCGCACCGCGGGAAAAATATGTTTATAGCATGTAATTAATAATGTCGGTAACGTTTTCGGGACACGCAAAGACAATGTAACGTCCTCCTAGTCAATGTGCTGATTGATAAAGTTAATGACATCATCCAATACTTGATCACGTTCGGGTTCGTTTAAAATTTCGTGGTATAGATTTTCCCATATTTTAATAGATTTTTCTGTCGTGTCAATGCCGTTAAACCATTCTTTAACAGCGTCAATGTCGACTAAATGATCGACGCCACCTTGAAGTAAAATCGTTGGTACATCATTAGGATATTTTTTAATGTCTTTATGAGCATGAGCAATTGCTTTTTCAAACTCATGGTACCAGCGAACAGACACTTTTCTTAAAAACAACGGATCAGACACATCATGCGCATTATATCCTTCATTACGTGTAGCCACTTCCGTTTTGACACCTGTTTTAAACCGCACAGAAGGCGTTGCGACATTTAAAATTTTAGATAAATAATAGACTGGGCGCGCCAAGCCATTTTTCATGCCTAATGCCGGAGATGATAAAATGATCCCCGCAACATCTGGTTTATATAGTTGGGCTGCTCGGATTGCGGTCAAGCCACCCATACTATGGCCAAACAGAAAGACAGGTAGCTCGTATTTTTTCGCTTCATCGAGCCAAGATAGAACGGTCACAATATATTCTGTAAACGACTTGATATGTCCTCTTTTTCCATTTGTTTTCCCTTGGCCCGGCAAATCGCCAGCTACGACATGATAGCCGAAATGATTAAAGCGATCGAACAGCCACTCGTACCTTCCAGAGTGCTCAAACGCCCCGTGGACTGCGACAATGACGGCCTTAGGGTTCTTCGATTCTCTCACCAACATCCCCATCGCTCCCAACTATGTATTGTTATTATTATATTAGCATAAGACATCAAAAGTGGCACATAGGAAACATTTTCGATTAAGCATATCAAGCTACTTTTCATTCATTTTATCAAGGATCAATCGCAATTGTGAGATGATATAGCATAGGAGTAGTACAATTACAGTTCCTATTGGAAGAATAATTTCCTCTAAATTATTTCCACTGTGAATGAGAATGTTCGAAACAATAAAAATTAAAAAACTTGATAAAAACGCTAGAAAAAATGTCTTGATGAATCGCTCCATATTACAACACCTCTATTTTCAAATTTTAATTTTACTCTCCCATTTTTCAAGCTTTTGACTGATGAAATGATGGATTTCCTCTTCGTCATCACTCAATTGATAAAACATTGCCAAAGCCACGAGCACAACATCGACACATTCCTCTTTGACATCATTAATCCCTAATTGCTTATAATCGCTACCGCTTGCCTGCTGGTAGGATAGGACTGCTTGGGCGGTTTCACCCGCTTCTTCCGATAATTTCAACGCCATTTGTTCTAGAGTCTTTGGTTCTTTTTCACTCAGTACCTGAATTTGTTTTAACAACTGTTCCATTAATTCATCCCCCTTTGTCAACACATATATTAACATAATATTCCAAGTTCGGTTGTCAAATTTTCAAAGTTTTATGTTAAAATACTAATCACATTGAGGTTTAATAAAGGAGGCGCAACATGATTCTTCCATACAAAGGTCAACATCCAAAAATCGATGAGACAGCCTATATATCTAGCGACGTCGTCATCACGGGCGACGTAACCATCGGTGCTTACAGTAGCGTGTGGTTCAAAACCGTCATTCGCGGTGATGTGTCACCGACGATCATTGGTGATAACGTCAACATTCAAGACCAGAGCATGCTCCACCAAAGTCCGAATACGCCTCTTATACTTGAAGATGGCGTGACTGTCGGACATCAAGTGTTACTTCATTCGTGCCATATTAAGAAAAATGCTCTTATCGGTATGGGAGCTACGATTTTAGATGATGTCGAGATTGGCGAAAACGCGTTTATCGGGGCAGGGAGCTTAGTTCCTCCAGGCAAAAAAATTCCGGCGAACACGCTGGCATTCGGCCGTCCTGCGAAAGTCGTTCGCGAACTGACCGATGAGGACTACCAGGAGATGGACCGCATCAGGCAGACTTATGTAGATAAAGGACAGGTTTATAAAGAAATAGAAGAAGAAAATTAAGGTGACGCTTGGAGACAGCTCCAAGCGTTTCGTGTTTACTAAGTGCTTAAAAGGAAGCAATTAGTACTCAAAAGAGCCTTGTGAGTGCTCAAATTCATTCGATTACTGCTCAAAACCAAGTTGCGAGTGCTCAAATAAAGTCTAAATGCTGATTCCCATAGAAATTTTTCAATATAAAATCCTTAGCGGGGACATTCTCCTTTTCGAACTGTAATAAAAACGCTTTATTGTCATAAGGAACTTCAATAAAAGAGACATCTATCTCGCCTGATTCTCCAATTTTCACTTTAGCATATGGAGCTAGTGGGTGCTGGTGACACCCTAAAGAGCTGGGATTGATATATAGACCTTGGTTTGATCTAAAGTGATGAATGAAATGATGGTGCCCGAAGCAAATAATATCTGCTGGGGCATCTTGATAGAGCTCATCAAGCCGATCAATTGTTGGACGATGATCAATCGGCAAAAAATGTAGGTTTTGGTCCATATGATAATGAATAAACCTGCACTTCTTACCGGCAATAGTTTCCCGATGTTCCTTAGGCATGTTTTGTAACTTAGGTAAAAATTCGCTGCTAAGCCCTGCCGCAACCCATTGGTGATGTTCTCTTTCTTCACCAACACTTTCAGGCTCCTTGCCCGAAAGAATATCCAAGACCGCTTCATCATGATTACCTATTACATATATAATATCGTTTCTAGAAAAAAGCTGGTCTAACACTTCATTCGTCTCATGACCGATGCCGATTAAATCGCCTAAACAATATATGTGGTTGATGTTGGGGTCACAGTCTATATCGTTTAACACAGCGCTGAGCGCAGCATTATTACCGTGAATGTCAGTAATTATAGCGAATTTTTGTTCCACTAATATCACCATCTTTTGGGGGATTTAAATGATTAAGAAAAGTATTCAGTTACCTATCATATATCTAATTGCAGCGACTATTTGGCATTTGATCGCTTCGCCAAACATGAGTTGGCTAGAGCACTTAATGATATCTTTTATAATATTTCTAATATTAGTGTTCTACCATTGGGCTAAAATATCTCATAAAACGTAATTGGTTTACCCGCAGGTTTTTGATACTTATCAGCAGGTTTTCGGGAAATACACGCAGGTTTTTGAAATTTACCTGCAGGTTTTTCCTATTTATCAACATGTTTTTGAAATTTACCAGCAGGTTCCTTCATTCATACCACGCCTTAATCGGTCTATCATGAGGATGACCGTTAAGTTCACGATATGCCTTCCGTTCATTTGTAAAATCAAACCACTGCTTATCACTTTTGGGATGGTTCGCATAATGAATGACGCAACGAATTTGATCTTCCACACAGCTATCCGTCCACACGCCTAATCGTTTTTCTAATTGATCAAACAGATCAGCACCGTCTTGATCTTTTATATCAGTCAATGAATAAATATTTAGCTGATAAACTAACTTCTCAGCCAATTGATATCCAATAGAAGGAACAGATTGAAAATCAGCTAATCCTTTTAAGATATCTGCCCTATGCCGTGGGATGTTTAGCATGTCTATGAATTCTTCGACACTACAATGTTGTAGATCACTGATTTTGACCTTAGCTTGTCTCAGGTTGGATTTTTCTTCAGGTGTTAGTGGTAATTTTACTCTTGAGCTCATAACACCTTCCTCCTTATAGCTTTAAAAATTTTAAAAATAAGAGCACCGAATTTATCTTCGATGCTCTTATTCCTTAGACCGTCTTATGACTTAAATAATTTTTCAATTCCTCTACTTTATCCGTCTGCTCCCACGTAAAATCTTCATCCGTACGTCCAAAGTGACCGTATGCCGCTGTTTTCTTATAGATCGGGCGGCGTAGGTCTAGCATTTTGATAATTCCTGCTGGGCGTAAGTCGAATATTTCGCGTACCGCTTCAACTAATTGTACTTCACTAACCTTCCCAGTTCCGAACGTGTCAACCGAAATCGATACTGGCTGAGCAACGCCTATCGCATAAGCTAGTTGAACTTCGCAGCTATCAGCTAAGCCTGCTGCAACGATGTTTTTCGCAACATAGCGAGCCGCGTATGCCGCTGAGCGGTCAACTTTTGTGGCATCCTTACCACTAAAGGCACCGCCACCATGACGCGCATATCCGCCATACGTATCGACGATAATTTTGCGGCCAGTAAGTCCAGCATCACCTTGTGGGCCACCGATCACAAAACGGCCAGTCGGATTAATAAAATACTTCGTTTTGTCGTCAATCAAATGCTTCGGCACCACTGGGCGGATGACTTTTTCAATTAAATCATCATTGATTTGCTCTAGCGTGATTTTTGGATGATGTTGTGTTGAAATAACAATCGTATCAACACGTTCTGGCTGTCCATCATCGTCATATTCCACTGTCACCTGAGTTTTTCCATCAGGACGTAAGTAACTTAGTTCGCCCGATTTACGAACGACACTTAAACGCTTCGCTAGCTTGTGAGATAACGAAATCGGAAGTGGCATTAATTCATCTGTTTCGTTTGATGCGTAACCGAACATTAAGCCTTGGTCCCCTGCACCGATCGCTTCTATTTCATCATCGGTCATTTGGCCTTCGCGTTTTTCAAATGCCTCATCTACCCCCTGTGCAATGTCAGGGGATTGTTCGTCAATCGAGGTCAACACCGAACATGTTTCAGCATCAAAACCGAACTTCGCGCGCGTATAGCCGATGTCTTTAATCGTTTTACGGACAATGGCTGGAATATCCACATAAGTAGTAGTCGAAATTTCCCCTGTTACTAGTACTAATCCAGTCGTTACTGTCGTTTCACATGCGACTCTGGCATTGGGGTCATCTTTGATAATTTCATCTAAAATTGCATCCGAAATTTGGTCAGACATTTTATCCGGATGGCCTTCGGTTACGGATTCCGAAGTAAATAGGCGTCGTTGATTTGTCATTTAATCGTTTCCTCCTCGATTATTGGCTTCAACGGCTCTCTTATGTCGTGAAAAGCTTCTATTATTAGTCTTACCATAATTCTTTAAACAAATAAAAAACCTTCCCCGCTAGAGGAAAGGTTAACAAAAACTGCCTTTCACTCTTATCGTTCAAGGGTATTCCCTTGCATCAGGTTAGCACCTGTCACGAATGTGATGGTTGCCGAGCTTCATAGGGCCTGCTCCCTCCGCCTGCTCTGGATAAGAGAAATTCCGTTTCTGCATTATCATAACGTGAAACATTTTGCCTGTCAATTCTCGTATGAAAGAACTATAATAAGGGATATATAATAAAAATAAGAATAAAATGTGAAAGTTAAATAAATAGTATGGTTTATTTAATCAAATGTGTTATACTATTAATCGAATAAGACAAAATGATAAATCTGGAGTGTAAAGGATGATCAATGTGAAGACGATGAATACGCAAACTGCGGTTTCTCAATTAACTGACCATAAACAAAATCAGGATAATTTATCCATTGCTAGTTTAGTAGAACGTATTTTAGCTCGTGATGAGGGAATTATCACGTCAACAGGTGCTGTTAGCGCGACAACAGGTAATTATACAGGTCGTTCACCAAAAGATAAATTTATCGTAAATGATGAGGAATCATCTGATAAAGTCGAATGGGGTTCGGTTAATCAGCCAATCGATGATGACACGTTTTTAAATTTATTTCAAAAAGTAACCGATTATTTAGGCGAACAGGAAGAATTTTTTACATTCAACGGATTCGCTGGTGCTGATGAAAAATATCGCTTACCGATTCAGGTTGTCACTCAGTTTGCTTGGCACAATTTATTTGCCAACCAATTATTTATCCGCCCGACAAAAGAGGAGCTAGACAATCATAATCCACAATTCACAGTTGTATCCGCTCCAAAATTTAAAGCTGATCCTGCTGTTGATGGTACGAACTCAGAAGCTTTTGTCATCATTTCATTTAAACATAAAATCGTCTTAATCGGTGGAACTGAATATGCCGGTGAGATCAAAAAGTCCATTTTCTCAGTCATGAACTATCTACTTCCAACAAAACAAGACGTGCTACCGATGCACTGCTCAGCAAACGTTGGACCTGAAGGTGATGTTGCACTATTCTTCGGACTTTCCGGTACGGGTAAAACGACATTATCTGCTGATCCAAACCGCCGTCTAATCGGTGATGATGAGCACGCGTGGTCACAACACGGTATTTTTAATATCGAAGGTGGCTGCTATGCAAAATGCGTGAATTTGTCTGAAGAAAAAGAACCGCAAATTTATAACGCAATCCGATTCGGTGCCGTTTTAGAGAACGTCGTCGTCAATGACGATACGCGCATGCCGGATTATGACGATACAAGTTTAACAGAAAATACACGCGCAGCCTATGCCATTGATCATATTGATAATATTATTACGCCAAGTATTGCAGGACATCCGAATACGATTATCTTTTTAACCGCAGATGCGTTTGGCGTCTTACCGCCGATCAGCAAATTGACAAAAGAACAAGCGATGTACCATTTCTTAAGCGGATACACAAGTAAATTAGCTGGAACAGAGCGTGGCATCACAGAACCTGAAGCAACGTTCTCGGCTTGCTTCGGCTCACCGTTCTTACCACTTCCAGCGGCTGAATACGCAAAAATGTTAGGTGAGAAAATTGATGAGCACGACGCACAAGTTTTCTTAGTGAATACAGGCTGGACTGGAGGCCCATACGGCGTAGGTTCACGCATGAAGTTAGGTTACACTCGCGCGATGGTTCAAGCTGCATTAGAAGGCGAGCTTGCGAGCGTTGAAACGTTGCAGGATGAATTCTTCGGTTTATCTATTCCAAAACACTGCCCTGGCGTTCCAAGCGATGTTCTAAATCCAAAGAAAACGTGGGATGACCCTTCTGCTTACGATGAAAAAGCAAAAGACTTAGCATCTAAATTCCACGACAACTTCAAGAAATTTAACCATGTGACAGAGGATATTGTAAAAGCTGGCCCTGTGTTTAGAGGGTGAATTCACAAAAAAACTTTTTCTTAACCTTCCGTTGTGAGGTGCAAAGCGATAAACCGCTGTTAAAATCACAATACAATTCACTCTAAAATAAATTAGTAACCACCACACAAAAAGGACTTAGATTTTTTTCTAAGTCCTTTTTGCTTATATTTCCCTTCTTCAACTAACGCCCCCGTTAGTGTAATAGGAGCTTTCAGACTCAAAATTTATTTAAATGATTTCTATAGTCATTTAAAATACAATGTTTGATTCTCTTTTATAATCTCATTAAATTTTTCAATACTCATTTTTTTATTAATTTGTCCTTGTTCTTTTGAATCTTCTTTCACTTTTTCTAATGCTTTTTTGATATTGTTTAGTTTTGATTTCTCATTTTCGGACAAACTTCCATCTTTGGCAAACTCCATTATAGGTTGATGATAAAAAAATCCTTCTAAGCTACTACGATTTATACCTCTATTTAAAAAAAGATGCCCGGATTCCATTACAAGAGCTGTACGTGTCAAACTTTTATCTATTCGGTTAAGTTTATAGGTTAACTCGGTACCTTCATCATCTGTTGATACATTTTCAATATCGGATATTGTATTGTTTAGCTCATAATAAAATGATTTAAAAAATGCTTCTTGCAGTTTTTGATTTTCATTCTTCTCTTGATATATAACAATTCCTTGGACAATTACTGTAATTGTGAGAATTCCTATTAAAAATGGTCTTATCGTTTTAAAAGTTTTTTTAAACAAATTAAATTCTCCCTTCTCAAATCATCCTGTCCGTTAGCTTAAGAACAAACGCTCTTACTGAACTAACGCCCCCGTATAGTTTAAGTATTTTTTTCTGTTCCAATTGAGTAATTTAATATAAATCCAGCTTTAGAAACAATTTGTGAGACTTGTTGAAGAAAGCTTTCACAATTCGTTGTTATTGAATTTTTAAACCTAGTTTATTTTTTGATGGAGAGTAGGTTTTATAGATTTCACCAGATTCAATAAAACTTAGGTAAGTATTTATTTTTTCTTAAAGTAATAACAAATGTTCACGTTCATTATCCCATTCAAGGCTATCAATTATCGTTAGAGTACAAAAGTCTGTTTCTTTATTAATTCCAATAAAGTCAACTTGGTTTGTATGCTCAACACCCACATTAATTCACCTCAAGTTCTAAAGACTAGGTTATTATAATTTCATTTGGACTTTCTGTTTGTTTTTCAATTTTAATTGAACAAAATGGTGATGTCGTTATTAAACTATTGCCCCCTATAGTTAAAGAAGAATTAACAATATAAAATAAGTACATCTATTTTAAATGAATAAAACCTTATTCAACATAAGCCCCTTTAGCTTAATATCCTACTCCAAAACTTGGGTCTGAGATTATAAATGCTATGTACAATAAAACCAAAGTAATAATTGTAAGTAAAACTGAATTGTATTTTTCCATTTAAATATCCTCCCTTTAAAAATAATGTTAGAGATTATTGTCTCTATAGTTGGTCAACACGGGATTTACATATTCAACTCTTGCCCCAATTAGCTGAATAAACGTTTACTTATTTGTTGACTGACCCTTGTTACTAAAGGTCCCAAAAACACCAACAAACAGACCTAAATTCATAATCAAGAAATTCATTGTTTGATGTCCATTTAGAAAAAGGATGCCACCAAATAAAATTATGTGAATACCTAATAGTTGAATTTGTAATGATGTTGGCTTTATAAAACCTAAATAATAATAAATACCAAAGAACAATATCATAACAAAAATAATAATAAAGGAAATTATGTCTATCATTATTTTTCTCCCCCCTAAAATTTTAACCTATTACAGGTGGTTCGACGATTACTCCTATTAAAGAATTACACCCGTTACTTGAATTAGAACAAACTCGATATGTTCTTTCTCAACACACGTATAGGACATAACTACAATAATTATTTCAGGTATCTATCCTACTTCAAAATCAAATTTTAAATTAACTTGTTCATGTAAAGGATAAAAGTGAAAATCAACTAAATATTTTCCGCTAGGTATAATATCACCTAAAGCTCCCTTAGTTAAGACCATTTCCTCTTCTGGTGCAAGAAGAAAACTATTTTCGTTTCCTTCCTTATTCCAAACGCTAGTACCAGTGGCTGTAAGTATTGTCTCTGATTTATCCTCTAAAATAAAATCATAGCTGTATTTTAAATCATCTTCTAATTGTAAGTTATAAGACTCTGATGACGTATTCTTTAAAATTATCGTATACTGATATTTAGGTTCTGATGGCTTAGCATCCTCTATAGGCTCGAAATGGAATGTTATATCGATAGGATGTCTCTCTGCTCTTATATCTTCCTCTTCTTCATTGATAGTATTTTGTGAGCAAGCTGAAAGCATAATTAATACAAGTATAAAACCCAAAATATTAATTAATTTCTTCAAAAATTCTTTCCTCCTTTCGAAGTTATTGAGAAGTTTATCTAATATATTAAAAACGAAAACTTAAGAATAAGTGCTAATTAAACTCTTCTGCCCCGTTAGCTTAAGAGAGATCACTCTTATTGAACTATCGCCTTCGTTAGTTCAATATTCTCTGAAAATAATTTAATACTTTTCAAGCTCTCTTACCAATTCATTTAATATATTTAACGCTTGATTCGATTTTTCTTCTAGCCGTTCTCGGGAAACTTCCGTTAGCATTTCTGATAAATCTGTATCAGTGACAGAATAATAAAGGTCTGCAACTTCTTTGACTTTTTCATGAATTAACTCAGATTCTTCCTTGGTTATGTCATCTTCTAATTTTTTATACAAATAATTTAATGGTTCTTCAAATTCATTATATGAAATTGGTCGACCACGATAGTCACCATTAATTCTACTCATTTTGGCGTGAGGATTTGCTATTCCAAAAAATGTTTTCGATAGTTCATGAGGCTGTTCATTATACAAAAATAACTCACTAAGATTATCAAAACTTCTTGCTAATTCAAATATTTCCATACCATGTTTATCTCTTGAGTCTTCTAGTAGTTCGTTATATAAATTCCAATAGTGATATGTACTCCATGATAAAAATAAAATTAAAGAAACACATAAAACCCTTATAAAATTTTTATTCTTCAAAAACTCATCCCTCCCAAAAAATTCCTTACAAAACTAAACTGCCCAGTTACTTTAAGTACATTTCTTCACAAACTTTTTACTCTAAGCTCTTTTTTGATGTCAATTTTTTATCTAAATAGAATTCTTTAGCTCAAAGTGAAAATATAAAATGTTCCAGAGAATACAAATAAAAAGGTCATAATACTAAGCCAACCATAACCTTTCCGTCCTTTTTGTAATTCTTCTAATCCCATTACTAACATCATTAGACTCAAGAAAAGAAACATATATGGATAGACCTCAAAATTCTTAGTCATTAATGCATAAACAGCAAATATACCAGCAATGACAGAAAAAATTATTCTTAGGATTTTTAACATTTGTAGTCCCCCTTTTTTCAGACGATTCTATACCTTCTTCTCAAAGTTCTTTATTGTCCAACCTTCAACTTCTCAATTTGCTTTTCTAAATCTGAAATTCGGTTTTTGAAATATGTATTTTGGCTTTCAATGTGAGCGGCTACCTTATAAATCGAGTAACTAATGAACATCAATATAAATCCAATGGCTAAGGTGAGGATCCCACTTGAGTTTTGACTGATCAATGCCTCAGTTAACCCAAAAATTAATATTATCGTACTAACAACGCCAATTGAGATTGTGAATTTATAAACAATATCCATATCCACCCCCCCTTCTTTTCTGCCTATTTTACTATAAATTTCTAATTTTTGTACCAGTGTTTATGGTAAAATATAGCTTTAGGGAGGAGACATTTATGAGCACAATACAAAAACTAATTACGGTAGGTATATTGATCGTTTTCTTATTTGGATGTCAGGAGGATCAAGAGAGTGAAGCTAATCCCGAGCCTGTCATTGATGTAGAATTCTTATCGGTTGAAGATGAGCTTCCTAAGAAAGCTAATGAATGGTTACAGAGATCAATGAAGTCTGGCGGCGTTCATAATTACAGTCTTGAGGGTGAAGAATACGTTTATGCCCAAGGATTCGAGCAAGCCAAGGCTTCCTATTTTTATGAGGAATTTGATGGAAGAAGCCATAGCACCGTCCAAACGACTTTCCTTAAAGGTGATGAACTGGATGAAGTTCTAATTAGGGTTAAGTTTAATAAAGAAATTAACAGCGTTACGATGGATTTCATAGATGATCGAGATCAGTTTTATAATTAGTGAATGACACCCTGTTGGAGGTGAAACTCACCCGCTGGATACATAAAAAATCCTGTAATGTCAGTGACATCACAGGATTTTACTTTATAAGTAAGTTTCTTGAATAACTTTTAGCGCATGATTCAGCACTTGGTCTTTCATCATGAAGCTAAATCGCGAATCTTCTAGAATTTTGGTGGGTAGAGTGTCCATCAAGACAGGACCTTCTGTTTCGTAATAATGCTCTTCCTTTTCTAACACATCTACCTTAGCGAAATAAATGTTCTTTATGATTTCGCTGCCTTTACCATCAACATGGTACTGGCCTACGAAATACAGCTCCGAGACTAAACCTCCAGTCTCTTCTTTTACTTCACGGATCGCGGCTTCTTCGGCGATTTCCCCTTTTTCGACCTTACCGCCAGGAAACTCCATCCCTCGATCGGCGTGTTTAGTGAGAAGCCACTGATTTTCATAACGTGTGATTACCCACACATGTTTTGGATGTTTTGAGAAATGTTCTCTTCCGATGACTAATTTTACCGTATTGTGATAATAATCTTTAAATACTTCCACTAGCTGCTAACAGTCCTTTTGTGTTTATTGGTATTGTACGTTTATTATATACGGTTCGTCATTTTCATTCAATTTTATATCAAAGATCACTCGATATTTTCCATATAATTCGATATCATTGGTCTGCGTTACACGGAACGTATCGTCACTTAAGCGTTCTGTGTTAAAATCATTGTCAGGAATTAACCAAGCTGGAGTTTCTGTCGGTTTAATGTATAATGCTTGTCCACGTTCCTCATAATAATAATCTACGAATTGATCGACAACATTTTTCGAAGCTAAATCTTTGAAACTAGATTTATATTCTTCTAAAGATTGATAGTTTTTAACTTCATAATCAGATTCAGTTTCCTGAATTAAGTGATCCATGAACTGATTTGTGATCGTGATTACCTGTTCATCTGATAGTTCTTTTTGCTCTGTAGCTTGTCCTTTAACTTGACTGATCGGCTCTTTTCCAAAAGCCACGCGTTCTTGAGCTTGTTGTGCTTTGTAAGAATTCGAATCAGCCTCTACATGAGCTAATGTAAATGGAATTAAAACTAGTATAAGTGCGACTAACGTTAATAGATAAATAAGTTTTTTCACGATCCTACCCACCTTTCTATTAATTTAACTCTCATAAATACTATTCCTATTTCGAACTATTTATAAACGGGATTTTCAAATTTTATTCAAAATAGCACTTTTAGTCTATAATTTAGGAGGTTTACAATGAAGCATTCATTATTGTATTTATTAGTTTTATCTATGGTATTAGTCGGTTGTAGCGATGATAAGGTTACAGATGAAGGAGAAAATCAGACCGATGCATCAGAAATTTTACAAAAAAGTGTCGATCAATCTGAAGAAGTATCCAATGTCATGGTCGACTTTACTTTAAATCAGGAGTTAGAGCTCCCTGAGCTAAAAGACTCATTAACCGTTGAGCAAGAAGATACCACTTATATTCAAACAAACCCGTTTCAGTTTTTAACAGAGCTTGATACTAATTATGGTAATTTCACTATTTTTCTTAGAGATGACCAGTTATATGTTGTAGATGAGAATGATTCTGTGAATCCTATTGTTAAGGAACCACTTACAAACTTAACGGATTTAATGAAAAATCAGCGTCATTTACCAACCATTCTTAATCGAATGCAGGAACTCCAAGATGACATGACAGTTGAAGAACAAGAGAATGGTTATGTATTAAATCTAACTAGTGAAGGTGAAGATTATCAGTCATATGTTTTTGAACAATTGACGACTTCTGCCTTGGGGGCAGAAGAATTGCCGATTGAAGAAGGCAATATAGATGTTCAAGAGGTAAGCATTGAAGTAGAGATTAATGGTGATTATCAAGTGCAGGCCCTTAACACTAGTTTTGTGATGAGCCGACAAGATGACTCCGATACTACTGTAACTCAGACGATTGAACGTACGTATTACGATTATGATGAATCTACAAAAGAGATTCCTGAAGCTTAAACGTGAAAACCGCCCTTTTGAAGAGGGCGGTTTTATTATTCAATTTTATTAAATTCATCAAAAAACGGCATTTGTTCAATATGTTCCTTAGCTGTCTCATCGCCTAGTTCGTATATCATCTTATACGTTTTTAACAAACAAGCATCATACGCGTCATTATCTTCATCCCGATGATATTCTTTAAAAGGCATATGCGAACGCCAGAACGTTCCCATTTCTGCGTGTTCCATATCTTCTAGACATTCACGCAGTTCAATAATGTCATTTGGCGTTCCGTAAATCACAAACTCATCATTATTTCCTGCTTTAAGCTCCGAAATTTCACGCGATTCTATGTTGACATAAAATTTACGTTTATCCATCTTATCCACCTCATTCTTAATGTGGACAAAATTTATTTCCATATACAAAAAAACTCTTAAGGCTTAGTTCGTCGCCTTAAGAGTTGATGTTAAGCAATTATTTCGATAGCCTGTTTTCTCAGCATGTGCTTCGGCTAGAATACAACGTCCTCTTCCGTGAGGGATGCACATTGGTGTCCCGAATAGTGGGTCATACGTGACATCGCAATTCATACCGAATACGTTGTACACAAGATCACAAGTCACAATATCTTCTGGCTGGCCTGTTTCATAAACATTTTTATCTTTAATTGCCACGATGTGATCGGCATAGCGGCATGCAAGATTTAGATCGTGAAGAACCATCACAATTGTGCGGTTGTCTTTTTCGTTCAGTTCGAAAAGCAGGTCTAACACATCAATCTGATGCGTCATATCTAAATACGTTGTCGGTTCATCGAGTAAAATTAAATCTGTATCTTGCGCAAGTGTCATCGCAATCCAAGCGCGCTGACGTTGACCGCCAGATAATTCATCTACAGATTGGAATTTCAGATCTAATAAGTTCGTGTCTTCCAACGCTTGATTGACCGCATCTTCGTCTTCTTGAGACCATTTCTTAAAGACACCTTGATAAGGATAACGACCCATTTTAACGAGTTGATAAACAGATAAACCTTCTGGTGTTTCCGGACCCTGAGGTAAAATCGCCATTTGCTTAGCAACTTCTTTCGTGTTCATCTTCGCAATATGGTTACCGTCT
The DNA here is from genome assembly GCF_003843875.1 of Aquisalibacillus elongatus. Classification (GTDB taxonomy): domain Bacteria; phylum Bacillota; class Bacilli; order Bacillales; family Alkalibacillaceae; genus Aquisalibacillus; species Aquisalibacillus elongatus. Next base: position 21,483 of record NZ_RKRF01000013.1, read on the forward strand.
AACACCACTTCACCTGATTTTGGCTGAAGTAATCTCGCCATCGAACGTAGTAATGTTGATTTACCGCAACCATTACTGCCGATTAGGACGGATACCTTACCTTTAGGGATTTCTATATTTAATTCATCTATAATTATTTTGTCACCATAACCAAGCGTTAAATTGTTCGCTGATAGGGTTTCCATATGACAACGCTCCCTTAATAATGAAACATCGCGAAACATTAAGTATCTACTCTTACTGTAAATGAAAATCATTATCATTGCAAGATTAAAGTTTGTAATTTAATGAAATGTGCTTTTGGGAATTGAACTCTCTATTTGAGAATTGACTCTTTGTTTCCGGGAATAGAGCATTCATTTTCGAGAATAGACCAACACACATCGTTATCGAGAATAGACCTGCTACGTTCGAGAGTAAACTAATCTTGTTCGAGAGTAACCTCTCTGTATTCGGGAGTAAACCCAATACGTTTGAGAGTAATCTCACTACGATCGAGAGTATCCCCTCCACATTCGGGAGTAAACTCACCTAAAATACATGATCAAATGAACGTATAGTTCGTTTATCTAACAATTTTTCATTTACAGTGACACCAATCCCCGGCTTATCAGGAACTTTGACACAGCCTTTTTTCACTTTAAAAGGCTGTTTTATAATATCTTCTTCCCAATAGCGTTCTGATTCGGATAAGTCACCCGGTAACGTAAATTGTTCTAATGATGCTAAAGCAACATTGTGGGCGCGGCCGATTCCGGTTTCTAGCATGCCGCCACACCAGAGCGGCATGCCGGCAACTTTGGCATATCCATGAATATTTAAAGCTTGCTGATAGCCACCTACACGTCCGAGTTTAACATTTATGTTGTCGCAGGCTTCAAGTTCAATGGCTTGAAAGGCGTCATGATCGGATTCAATCGATTCATCTAAACTAATCGGTGTTTTCATCTGTGTCTTCAACTGATTATGATAGTAATAATCATCGGTGCGGAAAGGTTGCTCGATCATCAATAAATCCAGATCATCTAATTGCGTTAAGTGAAGCATGTCTTCGGGGCCATACATGCCATTTCCGTCAAACATGATTGGTGTATCTGTCACGACGTTTTTTACGCGTTCGATTGTTTCGCGTTCTTTCCCTTTTTGAACCTTCAGCTTAAAACGCTTATACCCTTTTTTATTATATTCAGCGACTTGTTCTTCTATGTCATCCATCAGCGATAGGACAACGCCACTTTCGACTTCATCTCGCACACCGCCAAGGACTTCTTTTAGGGGCTGTCCTTGTTGTTTCGCATACAAATCCCATATCGCGGTCTCGACACTGGCTTTTGCCATTTGGTGTCCTTTGACGCCAGAAAAAATGTCATCCACTTCACTTGGGTGTTTCAGCTTTTTCTTATTTAGCATGGGAAGTAAAAAGTTCTTTAACTGATCCCAAGCGGTTGTCGTCGTCTCTGGACTGTAAAATGGATCTGAAAAGGCAACACATTCCCCATATCCTACACGCCCGTCACGATCATATACTTCAACAATTAACGTGTCTCTTGTGACGACGAGTCCATTAACGGTTTGAAATGGTTTTTTTAGTTTCATTGACACGTGTCTGACTTTAGCTTGATCTAATTGGATCATGCGTCGTTCTCCTCTCTTAAAAGCTCCAGTAATTTATGTCTTTGGATTTTCTTAGAGGCATTTCGAGGTAGTTCATCTACAAAATAATAAGCTTTAGGGACTTTATACTTAGCCAAATTGGCTTCTGCAAAGGCTTGAATGTCGCCTTTAGAAACAGCGTCATTTAGAACTACAAAAGCTGCCGGTACTTGTCCCCACTTATCATCATCGACTCCTACAACGCCGACATCCTGTATGCCATTCATACCTTTTAAAACAGATTCAATTTGAGCGGGATATACATTTTCGCCACCTGAAATAATCAAATCCTTACGTCGGTCGACGACAAATAGGTATCCATCTTCATCTAAGTAACCTAAGTCACCTGTCTTCAACCAGTCGTGATCAAATGTATCTTCATTTGCATCCGTCCGGTTCCAATAGCCCGGTGTAATCGTCGGGCCTTTCACATAAATTTCTCCAATCTCATTTGCCGAGCATTCCTGACCTTCTTCGACAATTTTTAATTGCCCAGGAAATAATGCCTTACCTGATGAGCCAATTTTCGACAGCATGCTATCTTCATCTAATGTACAGAACTGCGATGCCGTCTCGGTCATACCGTAGGACTGGAAGACTGGGACGTTTTTATCTCGGCAATGTTCTAATAAAGATTGCGATGCGGGACCGCCACCTAATAAAAAGCATCTAAAGGTATCAGGATATTGCCCATCGCCTAGCCGCTTCATAAGCTCTTCTACCATTAACGCCACCACCGACATAACGGTAACTCCCTTATTCATAATATCATGGTGAATGGTATCTACATCAAACCTTTCGTGTAAATGGACGGGCATGCCATAGATGACACTTTTGAATAAAATAGACAATCCGCCAACATGAAACATCGGCAAACTTAATAACCAACGATCATTTGAATGAAGACCCAGATTTAATACGGATGCTGTAGCGTTCCAATAATGATTACCGTAAGTCAGTTGAACGCCTTTAGGATTACCGGTCGTCCCTGACGTATATAAAATATGTGAAACGTTATCTAATTTCAGTTCGGAATCACTCTCAAGCCACTCTACGTGAGGGATTTGAAGTGGTACGGTTAAAACTTCCAGCTCTTCTTTTAATTTAAGAGCGGTGTTTTCATATTTTGATTGAAAAATAAGCCCTTGGACATTCGCATCTTCTAACTGAAAAGCTAACTCAGACTTGGTCAAACGTGTATTCAGTAAACAACCGACTGCCCCAATATAAGACAAAGCATGAACGGCTACAGCAAATTCATAGCAATTATCAGATAAAAGCGCGATGTGGTCTCCTTTTTGAAATCCTTGATTAGAAAAGTGCTTAGCTAACCTTTTGGCATCATTTTGTAAGTCTAAAAATGTATATGTCGTATCATCTGGCAGTACAATAGCTTCTTGGTGAGGTGTTAAATAGGCTCTCTTATCCAGCCAATTCGGTGTTGTTGTCATGATTGCTCCCCCTATCTTTAGCAATTAACATGAAAAAGATCGCGCACAGGACGCGATCTTGATTTTCGACTTATGGGAAACGCGGGAACTGCTTGAAGTCCGGCTTACGCTTTTCTTTAAATGCGTCACGACCTTCTTTAGCTTCCTCTGTTGTATAGTAAAGTAACGTCGCGTCGCCACCCATTTGCTGTAAACCAGCTAAGCCGTCTGTATCTGCGTTGAATGAAGCTTTTAGGAAACGTAGAGCAGTTGGTGACTTCTCTAGCATTTCTTCGCACCATTGAATCGTTTCTTCTTCTAGTTTTTCTACTGGTACTACTGTATTTACAAGCCCCATATCTTCTGCCTCTTGAGCATTGTACTGACGGCATAGGTACCAAATTTCACGCGCTTTCTTATGGCCTACGATACGTGCTAGTAAACCAGCGCCGTAACCTGCGTCAAAGCTTCCTACTTTTGGACCTGTTTGTCCGAAAATAGCATTATCGCCAGCAATTGTTAAGTCACAAACGACGTGTAAGACGTGGCCGCCACCAATTGCATAACCGGAAACCATTGCGACAACTGGCTTTGGAATCGTACGAATTAGACGTTGTAGGTCTAGTACGTTTAAACGTGGAACTTGGTCTGTTCCAACATAACCGCCGTGTCCACGTACGGTTTGGTCGCCTCCTGCACAGAACGCCTCATCGCCAGCGCCTGCTAGTACGATCACACCAATATTAGAGTCGTCACGTGCATCAGCGAAAGCGTCAATCATTTCCTGAACCGTTAACGGTGTGAAAGCATTACGCTTTTCAGGGCGATTGATCGTTACTTTTGCAATACCATTATACTTTTCGTAAATAATTTCTTCATAGTCGCGTACTTTTTCCCATTGTACTGCCATGATGTTTGCCTCCCTTTATATGTAATTGTTTAAATGCTTCATAACTATTTTACCAAAAAAATCAGGATTTTCTAAGTGGATTGCATGTCCAACGTTTGAAACGGTTGTATGAATAGCAGTCGGAAACTCGTCATCCATCTGTTGATTTAAGTTCACAAATTTCCGGTCGAGTTCTCCGCTAATTAAAAAAACAGGCAAATTTAGATTATTTAAATGCTGCCACATCGAAAGTTGTACGCCCGTTCCCATCGTTCTTAACGACAACGCCAAACCACTTTCCGTTTGTGATAATCGTTCTCTTCGAATTTCTTGTTTAACTGAGTCAGGCAAAGACTCTTGCGTTTGAAATAATGGGATGGTTTCCCAATAATTAACAAATTCCTCGATGCCGTTTTCCTCGATATACGTCGCCAACTTCTCATCTCGCAACTGGCGGTTGTTCTTCTCATCTCCATCAAGTCCAGGCGAAGCACTCTCAAGGATCAATCGCTTCACACTTTCAGGATACTGATGCGCAAATACAAGCGCCGTTCGACCACCCATTGAATAGCCGAGGAGATTGAACGTTTCCGTTGTCACCTCTTGAATAATCTGTTTTAACTCACGACAAGCTTGCTCCATATCAGTAACGTCGGCATTTGTTTGACCATGTCCCGGTAAATCAACCGTGATACATTGAAAATGCTCAGACAAATAATTGACGAGCAAGTCCCACGTTCGGAGCGAACCCGTGAAACCATGGAACATAATAACAGGCTCACCTTTGCCCGTGACCTCTACATAATATGAATTGTCTCCAACATTGACCTTCATAATAAACCCTCGCGATCGAGGTTTTCATAGATCCTTTGCCATAAGTCTTTGTGCCACTTCATATTATGATCACGTTCCGTCACCACTTCAATGACGTCCTGGCCGTCTATCGGTTTTTGATAAGCTTCCTTAAATGACTCAACGGTCTCTGGTGCTACATAATCAAAACCTAACGCTTCGACCATTTGTTTAACAGGCGGGTTAAATGGTGTGCCAAATAAAGCTTCAAAATGCTTTTTCTCCTGGTACTGTGGCAAAAATGAAAAGATCCCGCCGCCATTATTATTTAGCACAATCACCCGAATCGGCAATTGATACTGCCTTGCAATAAACAACGCCGTATAGTCATGTAAAAACGTCACATCACCTAATATTAACGTCACTGGAACGCCTGTCGCACTGACACCTATTGCTGTTGAAATAACACCGTCAATGCCGTTAGCACCCCGATTCGCCATCACTTCAACTTTTCGATTTTCATTTAAGAAAAACGTATCCATATCACGGATCGGCATACTGCTTCCGACGAAAATAACTTGTCCTTCTTTTGACTCTTCTGAAACCGATAAAACTGCTGAACCTTCCGTCAGTTCATCTTTTGCTTCTCTTAAAATCGATTGTGCAATCTCATCATTATTTAGCCAGAAACGCTGCCAGTCAGAGTCTAAATCAGGTTTCTCTGACTGAATTAATTGTTTTAAAAATGCCGCCGGTTCACTATAGACCATCGTCGTGTCTATGCTCGTCGGCTCACGATGCCCTTGGTTTTCATCCACTACGATGTGCACAGATGGCTGTTGTTTCGTGATCCATTGCAAATAGGGTTTGGATACAGGCATCGGACCAAAACGAACAATAAAATCAACCTCTAAAGACTCACGAATTTCTGGCTGTTTTAAAATAGCATCGTAGGTTGGAATAATGTATGAGTGAACACCCGCTGTTTGGCGTAAGTTAGAAAGCACATCCGCTAACACCGGAATCTCCCATTTTTCTGCAAGCTCAAGGACTAATTCACGTTCATTTTCTGACTTAAGCTCACCACACACGATCACGCCGCGTCCTAGTCCCTTTAACTGATTTAGAACATCATTTACCGCTTCATCCGGAAGTTGTTCTCTTCCTGTGATAAAATTCACATGCGATGGCTCACAACTTCCCCAAAGATTCGGTAACGATAAATCAGGAATAAGCGGATCGCGCATCGGAAAATTCAGTTGAACCGGCCCTTGATTATGATCGCTTGATACCGAATACGCCCGACTTGCCTGTCTTCTGGCATACCGTTTCATTTGATCTGTATTTTCAGGAATCGCCATTTCATGAAAATATTTCGTGTAATCGCCATACATTTTGATCTGATCAATCGCCTGTGGCGCCCCGTTATCTCTAAGTTCGTGCGGACGGTCAGCAGTTAACACAATAAGCGGAACGCGACTGTAATAGGCCTCTACTATAGCCGGATAATAGTTAGCCGTAGCCGTCCCAGACGTACAAACTAACGCAACCGGTTTTTGCGTTCTTTTGGCGATTCCTAACGCAAAAAACGCAGAAGACCTTTCGTCAAAATGGACCCATTCCTGAATAGACGGATGTTCTGAAAACGTCATCGCTAAAGGCGTCGACCTTGAACCTGGTGAAATCACTACATGCTGAAGGCCATTTTGATACAATTCATCTATAAAATTGCTAACGAAATACGTTTGTTCTCCCATATTCATTGAGAGATGCCTCCTAAAGCCTCGAGCATCGGCGTAAACTTAAGCTTCGTTTCTTCGTATTCCTCTTGTGGATCTGATTCTTCGACAATTCCGCAACCTGCAAATAACGTCGCCTGGTCTTTTTGAACTAATGCAGAGCGAATAGCGACCGCAAACTCACCGTTTCCTTGATGGTCCACCCAACCGATAGGTGCAGCATACCAACCTCGTTCAAACGGCTCGTAATGCTTAATAAAACGCATCGCTTCGTTTCGCGGTTCACCACCTAATGCTGGTGTCGGATGAAGTTTTTTAATCAAATCAAAAATCGAATTCGAATGCTTAAGCTTCGCTGTAACAGGTGTATATAAATGCTGTAATGCTCTTAGTGGATAAATGACCGGTTTTTCAGGTATATCAACCGAATCCGTTAACGGTTCAACCGCTTCTTTAATCATATTCACGACGTATTGATGCTCGTTGCGATTTTTTTCATCATTTAGTAAAGAGGAAGCTAATGCCTCATCTTCTTCGAGCGTTTCGCCACGCGAGATTGTTCCCGCTAAGCACGTCGATAATAATTCATCACCATCGACACGGACTAAACGTTCAGGTGTCGCGCTCACAAAGACTTCTTCTCCTTGGTCAAAAACATAAATGAAACTGTCTTTCTGCTGATTAACCATTCGCTCTAAGACGCTGTTAATTGGAATCACTTGTTCAAACGTCGCCTCTAATTCTCGAGCCAATACGACTTTGCCAAGCTCTCCACTTTTAATCGAAGCGACAGCTTGTTCAATTAACTGGTTCCAATTGCGATAATCTAGACTATTCGTCGAAACCAAGTCCGTTTTATTCTCAGCAGCAGATGAAACTCCTTGTTCCCAATTTTTCAACCTATTGACCAGTTGATCTAAGTCCGTATTCTGTGACACCGTCACGTTATATGTCATATAACTGTTTTCATTAAACACAGATAGCATCATCTCAGGCAAAACCATTAAACCTGGTTCAAAACTACTCCACTTATCACTGCTTATTTTTTCATTAAAAGAAAATCCGCCCATTAACATAGGGCCTGTCCCTTTTGGTGCCTCATTTGGAATACTAATGTTTGATATGAAGTGGTTCCACTGTTCCTTCATTGAATCAAAACGTTGTTTACCTTTTGATTCAAACGTTTCCAATTGTCCAACACCAATAAAGAAAGTACCCTCTTTTGGGTCTTTCCAAAACGTTCGAACGAGTTCCTGTCTGTCAAATGATGCAAAAAAATCAACCGGATTTATATCATCAATCGATTCAACGATTGAAACATTAACCTGTTCATGTTTGTTCAATTGTTCTTGGATCGTCATCAGTTGTTCTCTCAACGAAAGCTGTTTCGTCTGTAACATAGTTAAGCCTCCATTAATGACTTCTTCAAAAAGTCATCAAACTCAAAAAACACTCTTTTATTATTGTATGACTTTTTTTCACATCCGACAAGACTAACGCCATGTACCACTTATTGACATACCCTTCTCCTTTATCTAAACTATGTTTAGATTGAGAAGCTTTATAGAGTATGGAAAGGGATGACGAAATTGTCGAATGAACAAACAACAAAAGACGTCTTAGGGAAAAAATCAGGTTTTCAAATCTGGTGGCGAATGCTAAGGCCTCACACCTTAACAGCTTCATTTATACCGGTTTTTGTCGGAACCGTTATGGCAAGCATATATACATCGATTCACGCAGGATTGTTCCTTGCGATGCTGACTGCGTCTATTTTAATTCAGGCCGCAACAAATATGTTTAACGAGTATTATGACTTTGTTAAAGGGTTAGATACAGAAGAATCGGTAGGTATTGGCGGAACAATCGTCCGGGATGGTATAGCACCTGAAAAAGTACGTAATCTGGCATTTATATTTTATGGGATCGCCGTCGTTTTAGGGTTTTATATATGTATTCAAACGACTTTCTGGATTGCGGTAATCGGTATTATTTCTATGTTATTCGGATACCTTTACACTGGCGGGCCTTATCCAATTGCTTATTCTCCATTTGGCGAGCTTTTCTCAGGATTTTTCATGGGAACGATTATTATTGGCATCAGTTATTATATTCAAATTGAAGTCATCACTGGCGAGGCTCTTTTATTATCACTTCCAATCGCAGTGTTAATCGGCGCCATTATGCTTTCGAATAATATACGCGATTTAGAAGGCGATAAAGAGAATGGTCGTAAAACGTTAGCCATTTTAGTAGGACGCAACAATGCAATCGGCGTGTTAGCTGGATTTTTCTTGGCTGCTTATGGACTAACCATTGCATTTATGATCATGGGGATCATGCCTATTTGGGGACTTATTACATTGTTAAGTGCTAAAAAAGCGTTTAACGCCATTCAAGTGTTTAAAAACAACCATACACCTCTTGAGATGATGCCTGCGATGAAATTCACAGCGCAGACCAACACGATTTTTGGTTTTTTATACGGAATAGCATTTTTACTCAACCATCTTTATGCCCTACAGACTTTATCGTAATAAGAGTATAATTTTTTTCATCCAAACCACTATAAAAAGGAGAGGGAAATATGGAGTTTGATCACACACTTTTTGAAACGTTAGATATTGAGGTTGTAAAATCCGAAAAGGATAAAGTCATTTTGGAAATGCCGGTTACATCAAAGGTGCACCAGCCTTTAGGCTATTTGCATGGTGGGGCTTCAGTTGCCTTAGCTGAATCTGCTGCAAGTATCGGCGGATTTTTAAATGTTGATCCTGAAAAACAAGGTGTCTTTGGCATTGAAATTAATGCAAATCACGTTAAAAGTAAACGTGACGGCGTTGTTAGAGCAGTTGCTAAGCCTATTCATATCGGTAAATCAACCATGGTTTGGGAGATTAAGATCCTAGACGAACGTGATCAACTCATTTCCGTATCTCGTTGTACATTAGGTGTTGTTCAACGAAAATCATGAGGTGAGGCTATGGATGAACGTTTAAAGATTGAATTAAAGCGTCAGCTTCTCGAGGATAAAAAACGCGTCGAAGAGGAGCTGCAATCGTTTGAAACAGACAAGTCGTTTATTGAAGATAGTGTAGGGGAGTTAAACTCAGTCGACCAACAACATCCGGCTGATACTGGTACTGAAATGTACGAACGTGAAAAAGATATAACATTTCACGTTAGAGCTGAAGAAGAATTACACGAAATCGATAATGCGCTCAGAAAAATGGAAGAAGGCACGTATGGCATTTGCGAACGAACGGGAAAACCAATTCCAGACGAACGTTTGAAAGCCATGCCAACCGCCCGATATACGATAGAAGCAAGCCAATCATAGTCCTATATGGTTGGCTTTTTTCCTTGTTTAAAACGGTCTGTCTCTGGACAAAATGGAAATAGTGTCTGGAGGGGGAAGCGCCATGATTTACAAACTCAAACGATGGTATTTTAAAGTGCCACAATTTTTAAGGTTGTTTGTGACAGTCATATTATCTATGTCTATTTTTGGGTATATTATGAGAATTTTAGAACCCGATAATTTCAAGACTGTTTTTGACGGAATATGGTGGGCATTTATCACTGGGTCAACCATCGGTTACGGTGATTTTGTGCCTCAAACAACTATTGGCCGGCTAGTTGCCATTGTTTTAATAATGGCAGGCGGAGGGGTGTTAACTTTTTACATGATTTCATTTTCTAGAAGTACAGTATCAAGAGAAAAATCCTATGCAGAGGGTAAAGTATCATTTAAAGGAAAGGATCATTACATTATTGTCGGCTGGAACGAGCGGACAAGAAGGCTTATTAAATTACTTCATGATCAGTACCAAGATGAGACATCGATAGTATTAATAGATGAATCAATCCAACAAGACCCGATTGATGTGACTTACGTCCATTTTATTAAAGGCGATCCAAGCTTAGATGACACGTGGAAAAAAGCGAATATCGATCACGCTAAAAAAATCATTATTACATCTGATCAATCAAAATATGAGCGTGATGCAGATACGTATTCGATTTTAATTACAATAACGGCTAGAGGTCTTAACAGTAAAATCCCTGTTTTGGTTGAAATTTTAACGAGTACGCAAAAAGCCAATGCCGTGCGCGCTGGTGCGAGTGAGGCTATTTGTACAAATGAATCGACGAGCACCTTATTTTTTCATGAATTAACAAGCCATCAACAAATTCAAACATTTGAATACGTCATGTCATTGTTATCTGATCAGGAATTTATTAAACATAATGTGGCGGACCAATGGAAGGGTCATACAATTGTAGAGTTGACGTATAAAATGAAGAAGGAGGGTCTTTTGCTTCTCGGATTAATTCGCGAAGAAGAGATTATTATGAATCCAGACCCTCAAATTGAGTTAGTTGAAGGAGACCAAATCATTTTCTCAGAAAAACTAATGGAGTAACGCCCGTTCGACTTTTTGCAATACTTGTTCAGCTTCTTCCACATATTGTGCATCCACCTCTGCATCAGGATCTTCAGGAGCCGCAAACTGATTAAAAGTTCCAGTAGCATTATTCGAAATACCCTGCTGATCCGTGCCCGATTCAAATCGATGCGCCAAAACAAATGGTTTTCCAATTCGAACTTGCGTATCCGGTTCATCTAAGCTACCAATTTCAGTCGAAACTGGGATTCGTAAAAAAACATACTTCTCCGTATCGGATTCAATTTTGTAATCAAAATAAGCATGATTGTATTCCCAATTTCCACCGATGACAAAGTCTAACCGTTTTAATATATTTTCTAATTCATCAAAGTCAAACATTTGGTTATCAATACCAGATTCTAGCTGTTTCATCTCATCACCTCACCCCTAGTATGTACGCCAAAGGGATTATCATGTATAACGAATCGTGACTTTTCATAAGTGCTTAATACACCTCGATTACTGCTTAATAAGGCAAATTTAGTGCTTAATTATGAAAAAACCTTCAGCTCGCGAGCTGAAGGTTTTCGCCATTTATAATGACATTTCTAAAATCTGTCTTACATCTTCATCTTGTAATTTATTGAAGTTACCAAACGGGCCGCGCTTCATCGCACGATCAACCATTAGATCAATTTGTGATGCATCAATATCATAATCAGCTAAACGTGATGGTGCGCCTAGGGCTGTCCAGAATTCGCGTAAACGCTCAATTCCTTCATACGCCACTTCTTGAGCAGATTTTCCAGTTGGATCAACACCAAACACTCTCACAGCCATTTGCTTAAAGCGTTCTGGCTGAACATCGACATTATGCTTCATCCAGTTCGGGAAGATGATCGCAAGTCCACCAGCATGCGGGATATCATAAACCGCTGAAACCGCGTGTTCAATATTGTGTGACGCCCAGTCACCACGCGTTCCCATTTGAAGCATGCCGTTTAACGCGACGGTACCTGAATACATAATCGTCTCGCGATACTCATATGAATCTAAATTATTAATCAGCTTCGGTGCCGTTTCAATAACAGTTCTTAAAACACCTTCGCACATACGATCTTGTACAGGGGCATTTGTAGGACGATAAAAGTACTGTTCAAATACGTGACTCATCATATCTACAATGCCATAGATTGTTTGGTCTTTTGGCACTGAATAAGTATGAACCGGGTCCAAAATCGAAAATTGAGGGTACAACAACGGTGAACCCCAGCCATATTTCTCATTCGTCTCCCAATTCGTAATAACAGATCCTGCGTTCATCTCTGAACCAGTCGCTGCAAGTGTCAACACCGTACCAAGTGGTAGTGCATCTTCAGGAGCTACTTTTTTCGTTACAAGATCCCAAGCATCTCCATCATACTTGGCAGCTGCAGCAATCGTTTTCGTCGCATCGATAACACTACCGCCACCTACTGCTAAAAGAAAATCAATGCTATTTTCCTTACAGAAATCTGCACCTTTTCTTACGGTTGATAATCTAGGATTCGGCTCAACACCACCGAATTCAAATGGCTCATAACCATGATCTTTTAATTTCTTTTCAACATTTGCAAAAATACCATTGCGCTTAATACTGCCTCCGCCATAAACAATTAACACTCGATTAACACCTTCAGGAATTAAATTGGGAAGGCTCTCAAGCTGTCCACGGCCGAAAACTAATTGAGTCGGATTATAAAACGTGAAATTTTCCATACTATTACTCCTTTCTTACAGTAACTAATTTTTATTATGAGGAAAATCATAAAATTAATCAAAAAAAGTGTCTTCAAGAATTTATCTTAAAGACACTTTTCAACTTAATTTCGATAAGTTTGTTCACGATCTTCGGACTGTTCAATCCACTCTTCAAGCTTATCCTTTAACACGTTAAAACCAGTTCCTTCCTGGTCTGAGCTTGAAGCAGCAACTGTTTGCTTTTGCTTTTTGTTATTTGGCTTTTCTTCAGTTGCACGGATTGATAAGGAATATTTTCCTCCATCTTCATCAACATTTAGGACTTTTACCTTAACGTCATCGCCAATTGAAAGATGATCGTTAACATCCTTTACATAACCGTGTGTAACTTCTGAAATATGAACAAGCCCTTGCACGTTTTCGTCGATTTCAACAAAAGCACCATAAGGCTGGATGCCTGTTACTTTCCCCTCAACGACTTGTCCTTCTTCGATGATCTTTGACATATTATACAACTCCCGATACCTATTTCTTTGCACAATTTCGTATTCTAACATATTATGGCCTTATTATCAAAAATCATCAGGGAAAACATAACATAACACTGGTTATAAAACTGGTCGTAAAGTTTCAAAAGAAATCTGTGAATACGGATTGACCTTATTTAAAGAGGGTAATCTATAATTGTTTTTTTATAGGTTCAAATTCAAATAGTTTACCCTCATAAACCATCTCTAGCTGTTCATTTTTGCGGAAATCATCAGGGGTGACCATTGCTGGGAGTTTATTCCAAAGTTTAATCCCCGAACGTTGTAATACCTCTGCGACAAACTGCGAACAAAAATATGAATTGCTAAATTCTATTGGTTCTTTAAATGAGACACCGAGTACACCTAAAATATTATATAGAAATTTATCATCATTTTTTATAAATACATTTAAAATTCGCTTCATTTTCTCCTTTTCCCGCTCTGTAACGTTCAACCTATAAATCACACAAGTGGTCTCTTTATATCGACTATATGTACCAGTTAAAATATCTTCTTTAACAAATCCACCATGCATAGGATTTCTAGGATTTTTCCTTCCAAAACTATACATTTCATGAAGTTCTGCATCGAACGAGATCGATGCGTGATTATAAGGCGCTCTCGTGTATGTTTTAATTAAACTTGTAAATAAAGTACCTGTATTCGAAAGTACGATGTACACTTCTTGGCTACTCATCATATCCCCTCTTTGAAAGTGCTAAAAAATTCTCACTTTTCATTATATACTATTTACTGTAAAATGAATGCAGTTTTATTTTAAACGAGGTGAAATTATGAATGAAACAGTCTGGACTTTATCGATTATTTTACTCGTTTTACTCGTAGTTACGACTGCGTTTTATATTGTTAAAAAGAATCAGCCAAATATAGATTTCTCTACTATTCATTCGCGAGTGAAAACATGGTGGGGAATGTTTGTAGTTTTTAGTTTTGCAACGTTATTTAATACGATTGTATCGTTACTTTCTATTATGGTGCTTTGTTTATTTGCCTTAAGAGAATACTTCTCTATGATGAAAACGAGGAAATCTGATCGTCGCTTATTTCTGTGGGCCTACCTTGCGATTCCGCTTCAATTTTATTGGATTTATATTGGATGGTATGGAATGTTTATCGTTTTTATTCCAGTTTATGTTTTCTTATTTCTACCGATTCCACGAATTTTTGGCAAAGGTACACTTGGTTTCCTTAAATCAGTGAGTTCTACACAGTGGGGATTAATGTTAATGGTCTTTGGACTTAGCCACTTAGCCTACTATCCTGTTGCTTCACCTGATTATGGTGCAAACTTAGTACTATTTTTAGTTGTGTTAACTCAGTTAAATGATGTGGTTCAATACACTGTTTCCCTTTATCTAGGTAAAAGTAAAGTAGTTCCAACTGCAAATCCTTATATTACCTGGGAAGGGTTCCTCGTCGCATTCATTTTAACAACCTGTACATCCTATTATCTTTACCCTTACCTAACAACATTTGGTCTGACGTTTGGAATATTATCAGGGGTCATCATAAGTATCACGGGATTTCTTGGGTGTTTAACAATATCCTTCTTAAAACGAGACTTATTGATTGGTGATTTCGAAAAACAAGAAACCTTTAAAGTACGGTATTTAAGTCGGGTTGATAGTCTTACGTATACTTCGCCAGTATTCTTTCATACGATTCGATATTTCTTTGACTTTATGTGAATACAATCTTAGCAACAAAAAATTTAAAAAAGACGTTTATTTTTTTAAAAACAGGTTATAAATAATAGTGTAATACTTTCTCGTATTCCCCCTTTGGCAAAGTGTTCTGATGACACTTTGCTTTTTTTTTGCTATAAAAACCTCAATTCAGTTATTCGCATTATAAATCACATTTAGATAAACTATATTAGAGAGGTGAAACAAGATGACATATGATTTTAAACAGTTTATTGATCGCGAAAACACGCGTGCAGCTAAGTTTGTATTTAGAGAAAAACTTTTTGGTAGGTCAGATGTCCTTCCATTATGGGTTGCAGATATGGATTTTTCATCTGTACCTGAACTGCAAGAAGCGCTCATTGAACGCGCTAAACATAATATTTACGGTTATACGATGTACGATGATGAAATTCTAAACGCTGTGACTAATTGGTTGAAAGAACGCCATGATTATGACGTTGACAGTGAGTTATTAAGTTTCAGTCCTGGGGTTATTCCATCATTACACGCACTCGTTCAGATTTTTACAGAGGAGAACGATCAAATTGTAATTCAACCACCCGTGTACCCTCCGTTTTTCTCTGTCGTTAAAGCTCATAATCGCGAGCTAGTTGAGAATCCATTAATCAATGAAAACGGTCATTATAAAATGGATTTTGACCATCTTGAGGAAACGTTTAAGAACGGTGCAAAAGCATTTATTTTATGTAGTCCACACAACCCTGTCGGACGCGTCTGGACGAAGGGCGAACTACAGACCCTAGCTGATCTTTGTGTGAAGTATGACGTTTACTTATTCTCAGATGAGATTCATGCAGATATTATTTTTAACGGCCATAAACACTTGGCGGTTGCGACATTAAATGAGCAAATTGCTGAGAAAACGTTTACGCTAATGGCACCGTCTAAAACATTTAATATTGCGGGACTTCAAGCGTCATATGTCATTTCACCAAATAAGGAGTTAAAAGAAAAAGTTGACCAACAACTGATGCGCCAAGGCTTTTCGATGTTAAATACATTTGCTTATACAGCGCTTGAAGCCGTCTATAAACACGGTGCAGACTGGCTAGATGCCTTAATCGAACAACTTGAAGAGAATAAACAGTTGATTGATCAAAAATTAGAGGAAAGTAACGCACCAATCACGTCCGTTCAAACAGAAGGTACTTACCTAGTTTGGCTCGATTTTTCAAAAACCGGATTGGACCATGATGAGATTAAACGTAAATTGAACGATGAAGCCAAAGTCGGCCTAAATGACGGAAAATCATTTGGTGAGCAAGGTGAGCAGTTTATGCGCATTAATATCGCTTCACCACCGTCAACAATTGAAGAAGGCATAGATCGAATTATCAAAGCCTTTGAATAGATAAAAAAGTTCAGTTCATAGAGCACAAGAGGCTCTGAACTGAACTTTTTTTATACTGGTTGGCCCGTGCTTACTAATTGAGCCATTCTTGTATCGTAATGTTGGATAACTTCGAAAGATTCGTTTTCTAAAATTCCTCCTGTATAACTATGTACGCGCTTATTAATATAATCATTCGACTTAATAAAAGGCTTCATGTTCATATAGTGATCGTCGACAGCGTAAACAACGTGACGTATATTAGTCATCACAATCGTTGATAAACACATGATACATGGTTCTAAACTTGTATAGAGCACACACTCTCTAGCATGTTTCTTTAAAAAAGGTGCTTCTTGATTAATCGCCGACATCTCTGCATGCAATGTTCTATTTTCCTTCGTGTTTATTTGGTTGTTGCCACGAGAAATAATCTTACCTTCATGAACAATCACAGCACCCACCGGTAGGTCCCCACGTTCTCCCGCCACTTTCGCTTCTTTAATAGCTTCCTTCATAAAAAACTCATGATCAAGCTCATCGACATTAACCATAGCTGCACTCCTACACTCCCAAAATTTCTATATTTTTCAAAATAATTAAATTTATTATACCATATTAATCAACAAAAAAAGCACGTGATTCCACGTGCTTTTAACTATTCCTTCTCTTCCTCTTGCTCCTCTACTTGATCACCAGGATTCTGACCGTCGGAACGTTCTTCGCCTTTTTTAATTTCTGCACAAGCGGCTCTCTCACCTGCGTCTCCTGCCGGTTGGCTAACACCATCATCCTGTCCAGAGTGAATGATTAATGCCTTTCCTTCGTCCTTAAAAATGGAGTTTTTACCATCTTGTAGGGATGCTTCCTTAATGACATACTCAAAGGTTGCTGTGCCATCACCACTGACCTCAAGATTTGGCATATCGCCAATGTGATGACCATCCGGATGCATTAATCCGTGTTTTTTATCACCTTGGTTACTCCAATGGTTCCCGGCTGACTCAAAAGTAGGTGGCTCACATTTCGGAAATTCATGCAAATGAATCCCATGAAGTCCCGGCTCAAGTCCTTCCAAGTTGACGGTTAACTTCACCCCACCCGGATCCGATTGAAATTTAGCTTTACCAATAATATCTAAGTTTTGATTTTTAATATCTGCTTCATGAATGGTCTCATCATTCGCCTGACAAGCTGTTAGAAATAGGCAAAATACAATTAGTCCTAAAATCCGCATATGTATCACCTCACTTTTCAGTTTGGCAATAAATGCGAAGACTTAAACGTATAAATTGAATAAAAGATTTTCTAATATGCGATAAAAATTTCTAATAAACTCACACAAAAAACCTAGATGACACCGGTCACCTAGGTTCTTTCGTCTCGCGTTTAGCTTCTGGATATTTAGATTCAAACTGCTCTCTTTCACGCTGGGCTTTTCTCATAATTGCCTTCATAACAATGACGGCGAAGGCGATGAATAATACCAGTGTGATTAAGGCAGGAATATATTCAACTTTATTCTCTGGAAAATATAAAAATTCCATCATAGCTAATCACCTGTTTCAATTGAATTAGTCCTATTATAACAGATGAGCTGTCGTCAAATGTTAATAGAATGTTTCAGCTTTATGACGATTTATTGGTCCATATCTTTCATTAAGTTGGCCATTTCGATTGCGCCAACAGCAGATTCATAGCCTTTGTTACCAGCTTTTGTGCCTGCGCGTTCGATGGCTTGCTCAATCGTATTCGTCGTAATAACGCCAAACATGACTGGTACACCTGTTTCTAAACCGACAGAGGATACGCCTTTTGCCGCTTCATTACATACATAGTCAAAGTGTGGGGTTGCACCACGGATCACGCAACCTAACGTCACAATGGCGTCATATTCGCCTGTCATCGCCATTTTTTTAGCAGCAAGTGGGATTTCATAAGCTCCAGGTACCCACGCTAAATCGACTTGATCTTCATCCACGCCGTGGCGTTTAAAGCTGTCAAGTGCTCCTTCTACTAATTTCTCTGTAATAAATGCGTTGAACCTTCCAGCGACAACGCCTACTTTTAATCCTGAACCTACTAGATTTCCTTCATATGTTCTCATTTTTGTCCCCTCCATTAAAATAAGTGTCCTAGTTTATCACGTTTCGTATCTAGATACTTTTCGTTATCTTTATTCGGCTTCATTTTTAACGGCACACGTTCAACTAACTCTAAATCATAGCCGTGAAGCCCTTTGATCTTACGCGGGTTATTCGTTAACAATCGCATTTGTCGAACCCCTAAGTCTTCTAAAATTTGTGCGCCTATGCCGTAATCACGAAGGTCAGCTGGATAGCCTAATTTTTCGTTCGCTTCAACCGTATCATAACCTTCTTCTTGTAGCTTATAAGCTCTCAGTTTATTTAAAAGTCCAATACCGCGGCCTTCTTGGCGCATGTATAGTAAAACGCCTTTGCCTGCTTCTTCAATTTGTCTTAAAGCAGATTCTAACTGTGGGCCACAGTCACAACGGTGTGACCCAAACACATCACCCGTTAAACATTCACTATGGACACGTACTAACGTCGGTTCATTCGGTGTAACATCGCCTTTGACTAACGCCACATGCTCACGACCGTCGATTTGATTCGTATAAGCGATCGTCCTAAAATCGCCATACTCAGTTGGTAAATTAACTTCAACTTCACGCGTCACGAGTTTTTCGTGCATACGGCGATATTTAATTAATTCTTCAATCGTCACAAGCTTAAGCCCGTGCTGATCCGCTATTTTGCGAAGCTCTGGCACTCTAGCCATCGTGCCGTCTTCATTCATAATCTCACAAATCGCACCAGCTGGTTTACCGCCTGCAAGTCTAGCCAAATCAACCGCCGCTTCCGTATGGCCCGCTCGGCGAAGGACGCCGCCCTCTTTAGCAATTAACGGAAAAATGTGTCCTGGTCGTTTAAACTCAGTAGGCACGACATCTTCCTCAGCTAGACGCATAATCGATTTAGCACGTTCATCCGCACTGATCCCCGTTGTCGTCTCCACATGGTCGACACTTACGGTAAAAGCTGTTCCGTGACTATCCGTATTCACATCTGCCATTAAATTCAGCTGCAGTTGATCAGCCTTCTCTTGTGTAATTGGCGTGCACAACAAACCACGCCCCTCGCTAACCATGAAATTGACCACATCAGGTGTCGCATGCTCAGCTAAAGCCACGAAGTCCCCTTCGTTTTCGCGGTTTTCATCGTCCACGACAATAACGACTTTCCCCTGTTTTAAATCGTCAATTGCTTCTTGAATTGAATCAAACATGTAAGCCCCTCCTGTATATCAAACAATCCTCTTCCCTTTTTCTATAATCCCATAAAACCGGACTGTCTAAGTTTTTCCATCGTTAAACCTTCTTCACCGTCTTGCTCTGGTTTCATCAATTGATAAACGTATTTCATCAACATATCACACTCTATATTAACTAAATCACCTTCATGCTTACTCGTTAAAGTAGTCGCATCCTGTGTGTGTGGAATTAGCGAAATCGTTAATTGATGATTCTCGATTCCAAAAATCGTAAGTGACGTTCCATCAATGCTAACGGAACCTTTCATCATCATGTATTTAGATAAATCTTCTGGAACATCAATATGAAAATATTCTGCATTGTCTCTGCGATCACGTTTAGCAATTTTGCCTACTCCATCAACGTGACCCGATACAAAATGACCGCCAAAACGACCATTCGCAGGCATTGCACGTTCTAGATTTACTTTTGAGCGTTCTTTTAAGCCTTTAAGCGCTGTCTGGTGAAACGTCTCTGGCATAATATCGGTGTTAAACGTAGTTTCCGTAAAGTCTGTGACCGTTAAACAAACACCGTTAACAGAAATACTATCGCCAAGTGCGACATCCTCCGTCATTTTTTTAACATCAATCGTTAATTCTAACGATTCCTGCCCTTGCTTCATTTGCTTGATCGTACCTAGTTCTTCAATAATTCCTGTAAACATCTTAACTCTCCTCTACTCGAGGTTTTGCGATTATTTTCAAATCATCCCCGATGTGCTGAACTTGATCGAATTCAATTTGGATTGAGTCTTTAACCTCGTCAAACCCAAACTGATTATAAAATCCTTTACTCATAGCTCCGCCAATTAGTTTTGGCGCCATATACAGATGGATTTCACTAAACCATTGCTCTTGAATAAAAGCCGAATGAATCGTCGAACCGCCTTCGACATAGAGGCTCATTAATTTTTCATCTGCCATTCGATTAAGTAAGGCTTCTAAATCAGTATGTTCCGACTCTAAACGCCACACTTCTGCATGAGAAATCGCGTTAATGTCGTTTTCTTTAGTAGTATTGGCGTTTTTTCCACAAACTACTATCGTTTTAGAACTGTCATCTTGTAATAACTTTGCGTGTAAAGGAATCGATAAATGTGTATCGAGGACGATACGTGTAGGGTTTATACCTCCGTGGGGCAAACGGGTGGTTAAAAGCGGATCATCTCGTAAAACCGTCTCACGACCAACTAAGATCGCATCGTGTTGATGCCGATTCAAATGAACATCGTGACGTGATGCTTCACTCGTAATCCATTTACTGTCACCACTATTAGCTGTCATTTTCCCATCTAAGGAAACAGCTGTCTTTAGCGTGACATATGGCTTACGCGTTTTCATAAAGTGAAAAAACTTATGATTTATAGCTTTTGCTTCTTCTTCTAATATTCCAACTTCTACATCAATGCCTTCACGCCGAATCCACTCAACTCCGCCTCCAGCAACTTTCGGATTCGGATCAAGTGTTGCGACATAAACCTTTTCAAGACCATGGTCAATAATCGCCTTTGCACAAGGCGGTGTTGAACCGTAATGCGCACACGGCTCTAACGTCACATAAATTTCAGCACCGCGAGCCTTATCGCCTGCTTGTTGAAGTGCTAATACTTCCGCATGAGGCTCTCCTGCTGTCATGTGCGTGCCCGTTCCAACGACTCGACCGTCTTTGACGACAACCGCTCCAACAGAAGGATTCGGTCGCGTCTGGCCAATCGTCAAACGCGCTAACTCTAAGGCATGATGCATAAAAAATTCTTTGTCTCTCAATCGTTAACCCCCTTATAATCAATTCGGTTAACGATCTGATCCTTCTCCCATCCAGACTGTAACTGTCGGCTCTAGATTCTCACTAGATCCACCGCACGCTTGCGGGTCGCGGACTTGGTATAACCCTTACCGCCGGTCGGGAATTTCACCCTGCCCCGAAGAACCAGCATTCAGACTGCATTAATCTAAATGCGACTAAACCCTAGTCAGTTAATTTTATTAGACTGTTGACTAACTGTTGAATATTATACATCAAGAATATTTTAAACGCTATAAATGTAAATTAATATCAATTTACATTAAGTAAATAATTTGTAGTTATGAAGTTTTAAAAATTGGACGTTTGTGCTAAATAAAAGAATTAGCATTAGAAAACATAGATCGTGCGCCAAAAGAATTAACGCATATACTAGAAGTAAAACATGACGCGGTTATAAACGGAAAATAATGGAATTTGATTCATCTTTATTTATTTCAATTCTGCTCTTAACTTTATACCTTTTTATAAATCATGTTTATGACTTGAAAATAAAAGCCACCTTAATTGGTGATTTAATAAAGATCTGACCATACGCTTTTTTCACATTTAGTACAATTCGTTAGTGATCTCGCATTATCGCGTTCGTTTACATGCAATCTAATTAATTTGCTGCTATTATCCCAACAACCTGTACAAAAAGGACCATCATTACCTTCAACATTTTCAAGGTAATATACATTGTCTTGAGTTATCAGTTGTTTGGCAATATCACTATTATCCTTCAATTCTTCTATCTGTTTTTTGAGCTCAGCATTTTCATTCTGTAACTCCAATGCTTTCTCTTGAATCTCAAGTATCTGAGAATATAAATTAATATTTCCAGCTTCTTTTGCCACTTTAGCTACATCTTTAGAAAAGCTATATAAACTCATAACATCTACTCCCAGCTAACAATATTTAATAATAAAAGCCCCAATGTGTGCCTAATAGTAAAATTTCTACAAGCAATCATCTAAAATCATTTTATAGAAATTAATACGATTTTTCTTTCTATGTAATTTGTATAAAATAAATGCACTAATTCCTATGCCTATTACAGTTGCAATAATTATATTAGCCATTACGCTTGAAATAATATCTGTTAAACTATTAGTTATATAATTAGCATCCTCTGGATTTGCAGTGTTATAAAAATAGCCATATCTAATTGTTAGAAATGCTATAATTGATGTAATTAACCCACTGAGACCAATACTTAATATTGTGTTTAATATGCTTAGATCAGAGAATGAGAATCTGTTTTGATAATATATATTCAATTTCCTGTGTATTATTTTTAAATCATAATAACTAAAACTAGACTTCAAACTCCTTTTAACATTTTCGTAGCCTGTATCACTCCAAGTCTTTATTTTTTTATATTCAGATTCTAGATAATAATAAATATTCTTGTTGTCATAATAATCTTTTCTCACTCTTATCCCTCCCAACTATTATATCGGTTCTGGATAGTGCTTATTTAACAATTTTCCCCAGCCATTTGCAATCTTTAATGATACGTTGTACTCAATTAAATTCAATCCAATAATTCATCCACTATTTATATAATATTTCTCTCCCCATATCTTTCATCTCAGCTTGACTTTTTTAATTTAGCACCCATTTCCTATTGTACATTCTCTTAAATAAAAATTAATATAAGAGGAATTTGTTATCAATTAGATCACGTGCAGCTCTTTTTCTATGAAAAAAAAGAAGGAAGAGAACCTGAATACGAACATAACAAAAATTTGCAAACTATTTTAATGTATCTACAAACTTCATTATCGGTAGAACCGTTAAAAAAGAGACAAACTTTGACCCTATGGTCGAACATACCCGTTTACTTGAAAAATAATTGAAAGTTCTGTATTCTTTAATATAGAGAAAGGGAAACAGTTGGGATTGGAGGAATTTAAACAACTGGAAAATTACATCAACTTTACAGTTGAGTAAGCTAAGAAGAGACAAAAGATAAAAGGTAGCTGTAAATAATCAACAATACTATCGAGGCGCACTGAGTAAGTGTGTCTTTTTTCGCAGCTAATGGCGAATTTTGACGTATTTTCTAAGGGGGAGAATGAAATGCCTAATGATAGAAACAAAATAAGCAATATACATATAGAGAAGTTTAGAAAATTAAAGGAAATAGATATTGAAATTGCTGATAGAATAACTGTAATTGCTGGACATAATGGTATAGGTAAATCCACTTTGCTTGGACTAATTGCCAACGGATCCGAACTTAAAGGACATAGAAGTTACTTTGATAAGATTTATCAGAGTCAATTTCAAGAATTATTCCACCTTGATCATGATAGTGATTATAGCAATAATCCAGATAAAAAATATTCAGTAATATTAGAGTATGACTATAGTGAAGAAACATTGTATAAAAAATGCACCATCTCAAAACATGGTGATAGATTAAAAATAGTTCCAAGAAACTCAAATGAACAAGGTGTGCTAAAAAATGAATCGGTATTAGATGTTGGTGCAAATGCAAAAGTTCCTATGCCTACTATTTATATTGGTATGAGTAGGGTTATACCAATTGGAGAATCTGATAATGAATTATATTCTCTTTCTACCAGTTCAAACGCTCACCCTGATGATATTGAATTTTTAAATAACAGCTATAGAACTATCATCGGTAACGAGGATATGGATAATGAAAGAATCTCTAAGCAAAATTTAAGATACTCAACTAAAAGGTCAATGGGGCCAGAATATAAAGACTATCCTTATCAAGCAGTTTCACTTGGTCAAGATAGCTTAAGTACTATAATAACTGCTATAATTTCCTTTAAAAAGCTGAAAAGAGAATTAGATGAGGATTATAAGGGCGGAATTCTTGTAATCGATGAGGTAGATGCATGCCTACACCCTGCTGCTCAAGAAAGGTTATTGAGCATACTTGATAAAGCCTCGAAAGAACTAAGTTTACAAATAGTAGTTACTTCCCACTCTTTAACAATAATAAAAGAAATTATGTCTAAAAAAATTCAAACATTACAAAACCCAGCTGATGATAACCTTTATTATAACGTTATATACCTCCAAGATACTATCAAACCAGAAATAATGGACAACCCTACTTATTTAAAGATAAAAAATGATATGTTTCTTCAATTCAATAGATATCAAGACAATACTATGGACTTTAAGGTATACTTTGAAGATTATGAAGCTCTCTTTATTTATCAATCTATACTAAAGCATTTAGATATTGACCGACTCAATGATGTGAATTTAGATTTAATAGAGGCACAAATAAACTGTGATACGTTATTAAAATTACCGGAAAAGGACTCCTACTTTCAAGATGTTTTAATTATTCCAGATGGTGATGTTAAAACAAAAGAGAGATATAATATGTATATAGATAGACATAAAAATATTTGTCCTTTACCAACAAATGATTCTCCAGAAATACTAATATATAAATACCTTAATGAATTATTACAGAACACTGATCACCCTTATTGGAAAAATAACCAACAACACCTTCATGCACAATTAGTAAGGGACCGTATGATAAAAGAGATAGATGATAATATCGAAAGGCAAAATGATAAAAAGGTTAGAGAATATTTTAAAGAATGGTTTTTAAAATACGAAGATGTATTCTCAAAGACAGATATTATTAGTTATTGGATGAATGATAATCAGGATGAAATAGTTAATTTTGAACTCAATTTTAAAATAGCTTTAGATTTCCTTATGCATAAATCAATAAATAATTATGATTAATTTATGGCCATAATCAAAATTTACTTTTATAATTAAAAGGGGGTGTTTTAAATTCCTGTTACAGATTCTCCTTTAAGATATCCAGGCGGAAAGACACAAATGAAAAATTTTATTAAAGACTTATTAGATTATAATAACTTAGATAACAATATTAAATACGTAGAACCTTATGCTGGTGGAGCAGGTCTCGCTCTTCACTTGCTATATAACAATATTGTTTCTGAAATACATATTAATGATTTTGATTTTAAAATATACTCTGTCTGGTATTCTATTATTAACTATACAAATGATTTCATTAATCTGATACAAAACACTGAAATATCCTTAGATTCTTGGGAAAAGCAAAAGTATATTTATAATAATTATAAAAAATTCAACATACTAGAAGTTGGTTTCGCCACCTTTTTCTTAAATAGAACCAATGTCTCAGGTATAATAACTGGTGGACCAATTGGTGGTCAAGAACAAAATAAGATTAATAATATTGATTCACGATTTAATAAAATAGGATTAATTCAAAAAGTTAAAAAAATCTCATCATTTGAAGAGAAAATTAAATTATCTAATCAAGACGCTGAATTTTTTATTGATAATAAAATTAATCAATTAAATTTTGAGAACACATTTATATTTTTTGATCCTCCTTATTACAAACAAGGGAAAAATTTATATTCAAATTTTTATAAACATGAAGACCATTTATCTTTATGTAATAAAATTTCGCAAATAGAACATCCATATTGGATTATCACATATGATTATGTATCTGAAATTAATGAACTTTATAGTAGCTACCCCTCGATTTTATATACTATTAACTATTCAGCAAATAAAGTCAGGAAAGAATACGAATTTTTAGCTCACAGCAAGTATATTCGACTACCTGAATCCAATAACATAAAATACCTTCAACTTAATTAAGCATCCATCCAAGGATGCTTAATTAAGTTGAATTATTAATAGAATGTTCGAGTAATGTTTTTAAAGATAAAGCGGGTGATTATAAAGAATTATTACTCTAATAGTTACAAATATAAATACATTATATTATAAAATTAACTTATTTCCCCACTATTTTATGCTTATAAAATTTAATATTTTAAATTACTAATTTGTTTATCTTTTTTCTTAATTCTATCAAGACTTCTGCACCTACGTTTAATTAAAAACGAACCTGGGAATGCCATTAACAAATCCTGATAAAGGAGTGGATTCTAGATGGATTTAAAGAAATGGATTAACAAACTTGAAAACTATTATACTGAAAAACCAAATCGTGTGTTTACGATGTATTTAAATACCGACCCAGCTGACCCAGCCAATCAAGGCGGTGAGTGGCGCCTTCATCTTAAAAATGGTCTTAATAACTTTGAGACGTATATGAAAGAAGATGGCGATTCTGATGAGAAGCGAAATTTTTGGGCCGTTAAAGAAAAAGTTCAAAACTTTATGGAAGAAAACGTACAGAATTTAAAGAAAAGTGTCATCATCTTTGCAACGGCTGATGAAGACGTCTGGTTAGCAGAAATTTTACAAATGCCTGTTAAAACTGAATTTTACTGGGAAGATGAACCTCGACTTGAACAGCTTAAAGAGCTTCATGAATCATTCCCGAAAACAGGTATTATTTTAACTCAGAAAAACCAAGTGAAATTTATCGATGCTGAACTTGGTAGTGTAAAAGAGACAGGCGTGTACGAGCTTGATTTAGATACTGAAGACTGGAGACAACATCAAGGGCCGCATAAAGCTGATGCGAACCTTGGTTCTGGCGGAGCTAAATCATCTCAGAAAGATGAATTAGCTGAGCGTTTCAGCGAAAACCGTGCTCGTTGGTATAAAAGTATTGCACCAAAACTAGATAAGGTCGCGAAAAATCGAGACTGGGATCAGATCTATTTAGTCGGCGAATCTGACGAGGTGAATGATCTTGAAAGTCACATGAACAAACAAATTCAAGACAAAATTAATAAAAACCTGCTCGACCAAGAAGAAACAAAAGTATTAAATGAAGTCGTATAAGTCAAAGCTGAGCTCACAATGGGCTCAGCTTTTTTAACTGAAATGATTGAATTTAATGACTAATAGCTTATAAATTGTGAAGCTACTTTAATTATGATACTTTAAAAGCGTAATGATGATGAAGGAGGAAAAGTTATGAGTACACATATTGGAGCGAACAAAGGCGACATCGCAGATACGGTCCTACTACCAGGAGACCCGCTTCGTGCTAAATACATTGCTGAAACATTTTTAGAAGATGTAACATGTTATAACGAAGTACGCGGTATGTACGGGTTTACGGGTACATACAAAGGAAAACGTATTTCCGTACAAGGCACGGGAATGGGTGCCCCTAGTATCGCGATTTACGCGAATGAACTGATTCAAGAGTATGACGTACAAAACTTAATCCGCGTCGGTTCTTGCGGTGCTTTACAAAAAGACGTTCAAGTACGTGATGTGATTTTGGCTCAAACGTCAACAACGGATTCTCAAATGAACCGTATGGTGTTTGGTAACATTGACTACGCACCAACGGCTGACTTTGGTTTACTTAAAAAAGCTTACGATGTAGGTGAAGAGCAAGGATTAAACCTACGCGTCGGAAACGTCTTTACAAGCGACAGTTTCTACCGCGAAAATGCGATGGAACTGTTCCAAAAATTAGCTGAATATAACGTATTAGCGGTTGAAATGGAAACGACAGCATTATATACGATCGCAGCTAAATACGACCGTCAGGCTCTATCTGTTCTAACGGTGAGTGACCACATCTTAACAGGTGAGGAAACAACATCTGAGGAACGTCAAACAACGTTCAATGACATGATTGAAGTAGCTCTTGAAGCAAGTGTTAAATAAAATGCTATTAAACGTCCTTGTACCAGTCAAAGGTGCAAGGACGTTTTTTGTAAATTTGCATTGTTTACCTTTTAAAAATTATTGTTGACAATAACAACTCGATTGTTTACTATAATTTTCAGAAGGGAGAGACAAATCATGAATTCTAGATTTAAAACCATTGATTTAACACTTGGTTCTGTATTTGTTGTACTAATGATGATTGGAGCGAACATCGCTTACTGGTTCCCAGCATTCCGAATTACATATGCCGGTGGCGAAGTTCCAATTACGCTTCAGACTTTATTCGCTATTTTAGCAGGACTGATCTTAGGTAAACGATTAGGCGCGTTTTCGATGATTGTTTATTTAGCCGTTGGGATTGCAGGCGTTCCGGTATTCGCTGAAATGACAGCTGGCGCCGCTCAACTCATCTCACCGACTGGCGGATTCTTAATTTCATTTATTTTTGTTGCCTATCTAAGTGGTTTAGTCGTTGAAAAAATGAACCGTCAAAGCATCAGCACTTATATGACAGCCACAATCGTCGGGTTGTTAACTAACTACCTAATCGGTACACCTATTATGTACTTATCTATGAACTATGTAGCTGAAGCAAGTACGCCCATGAATGTAGTCATCATGATAATGGTTCCATATTTCATTAAAGACTTTATTATAACAATTGCATTAGCTGCCGTACTGCCACAATTTATTACAAGATTAACAAAAGCTATTCCTTCACTGGCTGCAAGGTAGGATTGAGAAAACAAGGGATAATCCAAAATAGGATTATCCCTTGTTTTATACTAATTATATTACTCTATAAAATAGGTATCGTATGTTGTTTTTAATTGATAACCTAGTTTTTCTGCCAACCTAGCAGATTCAAAATTTGCTCCGTCCCAGCTTGGGTATAGATCTCGATTAAGGCATTCTTTAATTAATGCTGATGCAGCAATGGTAGCCAACCCTTTCCTCCTATGATTAGGGTGTGTAGCGATCTCAATCTCAATACCATCATCGAATATACTATATGATGTTGCTCCACAAACTATCTCGCCTTCTTTAAGAATGGCAAAGCCAATACCCCTTTTCACAAAGTCATTAACAGAATTAAATTGACTTATAAAATCCTCAGAAAGTCCATGCAATGTGGGGTCTTTTGCAATTTGTGAATCAATTTGAACTAATTTATATCCTTCTGGAATTTGCTTTAAATACTCGTTTAAATCTGCTTTATTTAGATGACTAGAATTTTTATGGAATTCAAACCTCTGAAATTTTTCAAAATAGCCTTTGTGAACTGATTCAATTTTTTCTTTCCATTCTTCAGTGTTGGCAATTGCAAGAGTAAAATCAGGTAGGTTATAAAGCAATTCATCAGATTCCTTTGCTTTCGAGTTCCCTGCATAAAACACAAAGATACCAACTATTAATTGAGCAACTGTTGGTTTATTAAGGTCATCAACCCAAGCAGTCCCCATATGCCCCTGTAAACATGATAAAACTACAGTACTATCAAACTCTTCAAACATTGGTAATAACTTTTTTCTAAGTTTATTATCTGCCTTATAAATCATAAGTTAATGTTCCTCCTAATTAATTGAAAGAACAAAGACATTAGGATTTAAGCATATTACCCAAAACATAAAAAAGACTATCGTATATCTACGATAGCCCATAGTTTTATTGATCAGTATATAACAGAAGGATCGATATTGGGTAACGCAGCTCTTTTGTTCTTTCATTAAATTTTTGATGTACCACAATATCACCTTCTTTCCAATTTATTTCCTAACAAAATAAATATATCAGACATTCACTAAGAAGTACACAAAATTCCAAATAATCCCTTCATAATATAAAAAGTAGTCCAGCCAAATATTAAACTCCTAGACTGAACTACTCTTGTTCATAATTTAAGACATATGATTCATAACAGCTCTAGCTAACGTTCTAGCCATAACTCCTGTTGGGCCTTTAGGGCCGAGGTCGTGTGCTGATTCTGTCATGGCTGTTCCGGCGATGTCTAAGTGAACCCAAGGTGTATCTTCGACAAATTCACCGATAAAGCAGCCTGCCAATACGGCGTGTCCTTTTCGGCCAGGTGAGTTATTTAGATCTGCGATGTGGCTATTGCGGACTTTTTTCTTAAATACATCATGATAAGGTAGCTCCCAAACGAGTTCTCCTTCTTCTTCTGAAGCTTCGTAGATGTGGTCGAACCATTCGCCGTCATTTGTCATGGCACCTGTCATTTCATCGCCTAAGGCCACGACGACACCGCCTGTTAATGTGGCAACGTCAATAATTTTAGAAGCGCCATTTTGTCTTGCGTACGTAACGGCATCAGCTAATGCCAGGCGTCCTTCGGCATCTGTGTTTCGCACTTCAATGGTTTTGCCACTCATGGATACAATGACATCATCTGGCTTGAAAGCTGAGCCACTGATCATATTATCCGTACTCGGGATAAGACACATAACATTTTCCTCTGGCTTAACCTCACCAATTGCGTCCATGGCGCCTAAAACGGAGGCGGCACCGCCCATGTCCATTTTCATGCCGATAATGCCTTCTTTACCTTTCAGTGAATACCCGCCAGTATCAAACGTAATGCCTTTACCGACTAACGCGACTGGGTTTGTCCATTCACTTTTTCCTTGGTATTTCATCACAATAAAACGTGGTGGTTCTTGGGATCCTTGGTTAACCGCTAATAAAGCTCCCATTCCAAGCTCTTCAATTTGTTCTTTATTAAAAACTTCAATCTCCATACCGTGCTTCTCCGCAATTCGCTCAGCATAGGTTGCTAAATCGGACGCTGTTAGAAGGTTGCCTGGTAAGTTCACTAAATGACGCGTTGTATTAGCACCTTGACCTAATGCATAACCCGTTTGAAATGCCTCTTCTACCCCATCTGTTGATGATAGAATTTGAAGGTTTGTTAAGTAAGTCGAATGCTCACGTGACGTGTGATAAGTCTCTAATTGATAAATCGACATCGCAAACGCTTCACCCATTGCTTCGGTGAACGTTAAGTCTTCGGTTAAGCTTTCTAAAGCAACTGTTACTTCTTTCACTTGATCCGTATTAATTTTTTTAAAGGCTTTCCCCATGACATTTCTAAACTGATGAACATCAAGCTCATCTTTCTTGCCTAAGCCGACAAAATAAACACGTTTCGCTCCAATATTGCCTAAGCTATGCACTTTGGAAATTGAACCGTAATTATTTTGAACGTCCAAATTCTTTACAAGATCATCTAATTGTTCATTAAATGCTTCGTTCAACTGTTGATAAATCGGCTGTTCGTCTTTATTTTCCTCATACAACCCTACTAGTAATGCTTCACTTTGGACCTCTAGTATGTTTTCTGTTGAAATGTTAACCATCATGACACCTCCATTAGTAATAGCTTTATTTTATCAGAAAATTTGTTAAACCAAAAAGGACTAGCAGGTAGTTTTTTTCGAATGTCATATAGGGTATGATGTATATATAAATAAAAGAAATTCAGAAAAGGTGGACGTCTAATGGAACTTCTAAATAACCACCCATTGATCGTGGCATTATTCGCTGTAATTTTTGCACAAGTCATTAAGATTCCTATCAATTTTGTTGCCTCAAAAAAAATTGACGTTTCATTAGCTTTCTCAACAGGTGGCATGCCTAGCAGCCACTCTGCGGCAGTTGCGGCTTTAACGACATCTGTTGGAATTGAACACGGGCTTGATTCTCCTTACTTTGCGATTGCCTGTGTTCTAAGTATTATTGTGATGTATGATGCGACCGGAATTCGTCGTCACGCCGGAGAACATGCGACAATTTTAAACCAGTTAGTCAAAGATTTTCAGCGTTTTGTCGATGAAGCGAAACAGTGGCAAGATAAACAGGAACAAGAAAAACAACGTGAATTAAAAGAATTGTTAGGCCATCAACCGATTGAAGTCTTTTTCGGGGCAGTAACGGGGATTTTGCTATCTATATTGGTTTATAGCACTATTTTTTAAGAAAATAAGGCTGAGGACGCAATGTCCTCAGCCTTTTACTTATTCATTAAACACAGGAAGTGCCTCTGATTCTATTTCATTTTTCCAGTATTCTAAATCCTCTTCGGATACCGACCCATCACCCATTTGAATGACGTAAACTTCAGTCGATTTTTTACCCCATTCAGAATACACTTCATCCACTGTCTCATAATATAAATCTATTTTATTTCCTTTAATAGCGCCACCTGTATCCATCACAATACCATAACCATAGTCTGGCACATACATGACTGTTCCTAGCGGAAAAATATTCGGATCAGCAGCAATCGTTGAAACAACATCCCGTTGTACCGTCAATCCTGAAAATGTAACGCCGTATAACGGGTGATCCGCTGTCTTTCCAGTAGACTCATAACCAGCTGTATATCCAGTTGCCACCACTGTCCTCACAGGGTATTGTTTAAACGCAACTTCAGCTGACATTGATGCCAACTCGACCTCCTCATGTTCAGCTTCCTCTGCCTCTTGATTTTGCTGAACGGCTTGAATCGCCTCATCTTCTGTAACAGATTCATCTTTTTCCCCTGTTTGTTCTTCTTCTAGCTTGTCCTCTACCCATGAATTAGATTTATGAGTTAATGATACCTGAGATTCTTCGTAGCTATTAGATTTGAGGGCGACCGTGTCTTCTTCTGGTGTCAAAGCTAGTATATTAATTACTAGTGACAACGAAGCGACACAAACCAATATAAGGCTTAAAAATAAAAAGCTTCTAAATTGATTACGCATGTTAAACACCTCTTTGTGATGAAGCGTAACCAAATTTAGAAGCTTTTATACATTTAACTGAATTTTCTTAAAACATTTGATAACCTTTTTTGCGCAGTAACTTAATGACATAACCTGCAAGAAGTGTTCCAAGCAGACCTGAAATTAAGACAATGACATCAAATGTCTCTAAGTTTACTAATCGATCACCAAGTGCTGAAAATGAGCTACCTGGCGAAGTGAAGTATCTCCAGAATGAAAGGTCATCAATAATTAGGATGACAATGATGGGATAGATGAATGCCAAAAGCCACGTGGCTCTTAAGAGCATATTGATAATAAAGGCAATCCCAAAAAATAACACGAAAAATAATAATGCAACGACAAAGCCAAATAAAAAGCCCAAAGCTGTCCCCTACCTTTAATTCTCTATTATTTACCGTTTCATATTTTAACATAAAAGAAAAGCAAAGACCTATGCCTTTGCTTTTCAATCGTTACAATTTAGTGATACATATCTAGTTTACCTTTTTTAAGCAATAAACCTAAACCGCCGAGTTTCATTAAATAACGGTTGTCGATCGCTTTTTTCATAACCGATGCTGAACGGCCGAACAGTTTCTTATCATCAAACACGACACCTATTGCGTCAGTGTGACCAAGTGATGCAACGGTTCCTTGAATATTAGGTTCAAATCCTTCTAGCTCATCACTGCCGCTTAACATTTGCTTTAAGTTATGAGCAACTGTATCCGCCATTTGAATAGCAATTTGAGCTGTTGGCGGGTAAGGGCGCTCTGTTTCAGGGTTCATGATAACCGCACAGTCACCTACAACAAATACATCGTCATAATCTGGTGTACGTAAATCGCCACGTACCGGTACACGACCACGGTTTGTTTCGAATCCTGATTCTTGAACGATGGAATTACCTGTTACACCTGCTGCCCAAATAACGTTTTTAGATTTAATTTCTTCTTGCTCTTCGTCTTTTTCAACGACGATGCCTTCTTCGTTAACCTTCTTGATCATCGTGCCTAGTTTGAATTCAACGCCTTTTTCTTCTAGTCGATTCATTGCATACTCAACTAATTCAGGGTCAAATCCAGCTAAAGCTGTTGGACCAGCCTCAACGTTAATGATGCGTACTTTTTCACGAGGTACATCGTATTCTTGGCATAGCTCTGGTACACGGTTCGCCACTTCTGCTACGAATTCGATACCTGTAAAACCTGCACCACCTACGATGATCGTGATTAGGTCTTGACCGTCTTCTTCTATGTTATACTGTGCAAAATTGTATTCAATATGATCACGGATTAAACGTGCGCTATTGATATTTTGGATTGAGAAAGCGTGTTCTTTTAAGCCTTCAATACCGAATGTTGCAGACTCAAAACCTAGTCCAATCACTAAATAATCGTATTGAAGTTCCCCGTCTTCTAATTTGACGACTTTCTTTTCCGGATCAATGGATTCCACTGTGTCTTGGATGAATTTAATTTTGTTAAAGTCAATAACATCTTTAATAGAAATTCGTGTACGGTCATGATGCAATGTGCCAGCAGCATTTTCATGTAACCAAGTTGTTTGATAATGGTAGTCATGCTTGTTCACAAGCGTAATATTTGCTTCTTCTGGCGATATTTTTTTCTGAAGATTCACTGCCGTCATAATGCCACCGTAACCTGCACCCAAAATGACAATGTTTGGTCTGTTCATAGTTATCCCTTCCATCTTTTAAAATTTTTACATTAAAATGAACCACAAAGCACTTTGTGATTTTTTTCACAGATTCGAATATAAATTGTCATAATTTCGTAATACATTACCTAAAGTCAATCATAGAACTTTTTTTATACATTTTCAACCCTCTCAATATTTTCAAATGTTTCAGATAATTTACGAGCGAAAAAAATTAACATAAACTCATCTATAATGTTATAATGTACATTGGTGCGAAAATGAATTCATAAAAAGGTGGAGGAATATATATGAATGATCATGTTAGAGATATAACGATCATTGGCGCCGGTCCAGTCGGGCTTTTCACTGCGTTTTATGGTGGTCTGCGCCAGGCAGATGTCCAGATCATTGAAAGCCTTCCTCATATCGGTGGTCAATTATCAGCTTTGTATCCTGAAAAATACATTTTTGACGTAGCTGGTTTTCCAAAGATCAGTGGTCAAGAATTAGTCGATAATCTTTGGGAACAAGTTAAACCCTTTAATCCTGAAGTTACTTTAGATCAGGCCGTGCAAAAGGTTGAACGTGTCGATGAGAATTTATTAAAACTGACTACAGATAAAGAAACTTTTTATACAAAAACTTTAATTATCACAGCAGGTAACGGGGCTTTTGAACCTCGTAAAATTAAAGTAGATGGTGCTGAAAAATATGAAAGCACAAATCTTCATTACTACATTAAAGACCTTGAAGCTTTCCGCGATAAGCATGTGCTTGTTTTAGGTGGTGGAGATTCAGCTGTTGACTGGTCGTTAATGTTAGAACCAATCGCTAAAAAAGTGACAATCGCTCACCGTCGCGACCAATTCCGCGCCCACGAACATAGTGTTGAGCAGTTAAAAAATTCATCAGTTGAAATTTTAACACCTTATGTTCCTCTTGAATTACATGGTGACGATCGTATTAATAAAGTCGTCTTACAAAAGACAAAAGCTGAAGAAACGGTGGAAGTTGACGTAGATGATGTCGTCGTGAACTACGGCTTCATCTCATCTCTCGGTCCGATTAAAGATTGGGGCTTAGACATAGAGAAAAATAGCATTGTCGTTAATTCTAAGATGGAGACAAATGTTGAGGGCGTTTATGCTGCTGGCGACATTTGTACGTATCCTGGTAAAGTTAAGCTTATTGCTTCAGGCTTTGGCGAAGGTCCAACAGCCGTTAACAATGCAAAAGTTCGAATTGATCCAAACTCTAAAGTACAACCGAAGCACTCAACATCGATGAAGATTTTTGAGGACAAATAATCTTTTAGAACAAATTCGTACTGTGATTAAACATAGTACGGATTTTTTTATTGGTTCGTATCGGCAAGTTTTTTCGGTTTACCTGCAGGTTTTTCTAATTTACCCACAGGTTTTCGAAATTTATCAGCATGTTTTTGGAATTTACCCGCAGGTTTAAAAAAAGTCATAAAAAAAACGCTTGGAAACCCAAGCGTTAACAATTCTCTGGTGTACCTTCTCGATCTTTTGCTTTGAATGATGAGCCACAACCACAAGATACGATGGCGTTCGGGTTCTCAATCGTGAAACCGCCGCCCATCATGTTTTGTTTAAAGTCAATCGTTGTTCCTTCAATAATTGGACGATCCATTTGTGCTATGACGACTGGAACATCAAAATCTTCATGTAATTCGTCTGTTTCCTTAACCTCATAATCAAAACCTAATTTATATGAGAGACCACTGCAGCCTCCACCTTTTACACCAAAACGAAGATAGACTTCTTCTTTAGACTCTTGTTTGCGCATTTCGTTAATTTGGTATTGAGCTTGCTCCGTTAATTCGATTGCCATACGACATACCTCCTTAAAATCATTATACAAACCATTGCCTTTAGCATCAAATATCTAGTCTAGAAAGAACTCACCTTCTGCGACTGTAACAGCAGGGCCTTTCATAAGGACATGCCCGTCATCTTGCCACGTAATCGATAAATCGCCACCGTCCAAATGAACAATAACTTCTTCGTTACGCCTAGAATGCTCATTCAAAACAGATGAGACAACCGCTGCACATGCGCCAGTGCCACAAGCTTGTGTGATTCCTGAGCCGCGCTCCCAAACGCGGAAATTTATTTCTCGTTCATTCAAAACTTCAACAAATTCCACATTAACGCCTTCAGGAAAACGATGATCAGTTGTTACAGCAGGCCCAACTGAATCAATTGGCGCTTCTGAAATATCATCTACATAAAAAACGACGTGCGGATTTCCCATCGAGACGGCTGTTGCGTAAAGGTCCTCTTCTCCGACTAAAAAAGGGTCTGAAATGACATGGTCCTCATCATCTCCGGTTAACGTTACCATTGGGATGTTGCCACGTTTAAGCTCTGGTTTGCCCATATCGACTGTCACGTTGTTAACGACGCCCTCTTCTACCTCAACCTCAGCCGTAACCACACCTGATTTAGCTTCAATTTCAAACTGCTCTTTTGTCACATAACCTAAGTCATAAGCTAGTTTCGCCACGCAACGAATCCCATTGCCGCAGTTCATGGCTTCAGAACCGTCTTTATTAAAAATTCTCATTCTAACATCAGCTACATCAGACGGAAGCATTAAAATCAGTCCATCAGATCCAATCCCTGTGTTAACATTAGATACCGACTGAGCCAATAACGGTAAATCGCTTTCGTTTATCTGAGTTTGAAACCCATCAACATAAATATAGCTATTCCCCAGACCATGCATTTTCGTAAATGGTATTTTCATTCGCCCTGCTCCCTAAACAATTGGATTTTCTTCTAGTTGTTTATAAATATTATCTAGCAATTGCTCCGGTGTCTCTCCCATCACAAGATCACCCTCCACAACCGCAAATAACGTCATCGCACATAGGGCGCAATTGCTTGTACACCCTAATTCCACAACATCTATATCAGGGTCTTTCTCAAGTTGTTCAAAAACTTCTTGAGAACCACTCATTAAATTATTTATACAAAATTCTACTAAAGGGTTCATGTTTGACACTCCTTAACCTGTTTCGACTCGAACCCGTTTATAACTGCGGCTCTAAACCTCTTTCCTGCAAGGCTTTATAAACCGTCTTTAACTTTGGATTCCCTTCTCCTACGATTTCTTCGTCGATTAAAACGACCGGGTAAAACATATCTTCTTCAACGACCCGCTCAGCAAATTTTTTATGTTGATCATCCTCTGGTGGATTGAATATATCAATATATTTATATGTCACAACATCTTCGCCAAACTTTCGCCCTATTGCAGCTTGAAGCCACTCATACTGTTCTTTTGAACTCGGTAAATTTACACAACTCGGGCAAAGCACTTCGGCACCATAGACGACTAATTCAATATCTTTCCCCATAAATCAATCCCCCTCCTATTTAATCAATCTCTAGTTACTTACATTTTACACGAGAATAAAATAAAGTTACAATGATAATGATTCTCAATAATTTTAATCAAACGGTTAGAAAAATATCGATTTCGTGATATAATATGATTAAGAAAGGGGAAGATGAACGATGTTTGAACAAGTACAGGAAGTCATTGGCAAACTACGCCCTTTTTTACTTCGTGACGGAGGCGACGTTGAATTAGTCGATGTCGACGACGAAGGAATTGTACTTTTACGATTAAAAGGTGCATGCGGTAATTGTCCAAGTTCAGCTATTACATTAAAAGCAGGTATTGAACGCGCATTACGCGCAGAAGTACCAGGAGTACAAGAAGTAGAACAAATCTTCTAATAAGCCTATGTGTAAAGGAACAATGCGAATCGCATTGTTCCTTTTTTTATCCAATTGGTGTTACTGGTTTTTCACCAACTAGTACGTTTTCAACGTTTTGAATAGCTAGCTCAATCATTTTCATTCTCGTCTCCACACTAGAAGAGCCAATATGCGGTAGTGCAACGACATTGTCCAACTCTAACAAAGCATGATCACTCTTAATCGGCTCACCTTTAAATACATCAAGTCCTGCTGCTTTAATATGTTCGTTCTTAAGTGCATCATAAAGATCTTCTTCGTTTACGACCCCACCTCTTGATGAGTTAACAAAAATCGCCGAGTCTTTCATTTTTTCAAAAGCTTCTCGGTCAAACATGTCCTTCGTCTCATCCGTTAGCGGTGTCATACAGACGACAAAGTCAGATTTCGCTAATAACTCATCAAATGAACCATACGTGGCACCCAGTTTCTGTTCCGCTTCTTCTTTTCTAGAACGATTATGATATATAATATTCATATTAAAACCCGTTGCACGCTTCGCTACAGCTTGTCCAATGCTTCCCATGCCGACAATACCTAATGTTTTGTGATGAACATCAGAGCCTGCCAATAATAATGGCGACCACGTCTTCCACTCATCTTGTTTGATATATTTCACTGCCTCAGGAATTCGTCTCGCAGTTGCTAACAATAAAGCAAACGTTAAGTCAGCAGTTGTTTCATTTAAGACGTCTGGCGTGTTTGTAACGGTCACTCCATATTCTTTAGCTGTTTCAATATCGATATTGTCATACCCAACAGCTAAATTCGCCACAACTTTTAAATTTTTAGCTTTTCGAAAAACTTCTTCATCAATTGAGTCAGTCAGCATGGTCAATAATGCATCCGCCTCTTCCGCTTGTTTTAATAGCTCGTCTCTTTCAACAGGTTTTTCTTCATAAGGCCACATATCCACTTCAAATTGATTCTTAAGTTTAGAAATAACGTTTTCCGGTAATTGACGAGTGATAAAGATTTTTGGCATTAAACCATATCCTCCTTTATATATTTGAGTGAATGATATAAAATAAAGAAAACTAAAAGATAGGTGATCTAGTATGAGTTATTTAGAAGAAAAAGCATTAGAAGCATTAGAAGAACGCAAAGTGCCTCTAGAAGAAATTGCTGAATTAGTATACTATCTACAAAAAGATTATCACGACGAATTATCAAAAGAAGAATGTCTAGATAATGTTAAAAAAGTTCTACAAAAACGCGAAGTTCAAAACGCTATTCTTACAGGCATTCAAATTGATAAGTTAGCCGAGAAAAATCATTTAGATGAGCCCCTTCAACAAATTGTTGATCAAGATGAAGGTTTATATGGCATTGATGAAATCATCGCTTTATCCATTGTAAACGTTTATGGTTCCATTGGTTTTACGAACTATGGCTATATCGACAAAGTTAAACCCGGTATTTTACAATATTTAAACGATAAATCAAACGGCTGCCACACGTTCTTAGACGATATTGTCGGTGCGATTGCCGCAGCCGCTTCAAGTAGATTGGCTCACAGCCAACATGACGCCATGAGGTCAATTGATGATTAATGAAACCATTCTGAAAGGGTTTCGACAGTGTAAGTTGGCTGGGTACCATAACCGGCTAACTCATCTTTAGTCGTCACGCCCGTTTGAACATGTAGTGTATCCATACCTGCGTTAATGCCTGCTTTGATGTCAGTCAAATAATTATCGCCGACCATAATCGCATCTTTTGCCTCAACACCTAGTTCTTCAAGTGCAACTTGTAACATAAGGCCAGTAGGTTTTCCGACAACTTCTGGCCTTTTTCCAGTGACATTTTCGATAAGTTGAATAAAAGCACCATTTCCAGGTACTAACCCTTTTTCAGTAGGAACTTTAATATCTGGATTTGTCGCAACAAATCCAGCCCCGTTTTGCACTAACACGCACGCATCCCTTAGTTTGCGATATGAATTGTTACGGTCAATTCCGACTACCACATAATCAGGATCATCTTCTACGATTTCAATTCCTTCATTTTCTAACGCTTGAGTCAACCCTACTTCACCAATCACAAAAGCTCTTACATGATTTTGTTGTTCTTTTAAATATCGTGCGGTCGCAAGCGATGCCGTCATCACTTGGTGAACCTCAGCATCAATATCAAATTTTTTCAATTTCCCTACCGTTACCTCAGGCGTACGAGATGAATTGTTAGTGACAAATCGGAAAGGAATCTGACGTTTTTTCAGTTCTTCAATAAAATTAGCCGCTTCCGGAATTGGTGATTTACCTTTATACATTGTGCCATCTAAATCAATTAAGTATGCTTGATAATCCCTCACCTTTATGACTCCTCACGCTTCGTAAAAGTTGTAACAGGTCCCATTTCCTTCTCTAAATAGTCTAAGACATAAGGACGAAACTGTTCTAATGTTTTTACATTCTTAGATAATATGGCTTCAATCTGTTCGTGGTTAATATTTGTATACTCACGGACTAACATTTTACGTAACCCAATAACGTCTTTATAAGCTTGCTCATCTTCTTGAGGAATGACTTTTTCATCGATTAAAATATCAATGATATCCTCATAACTACCTGGGTCGCGCATAATAAAGCCATCGATCATCATATTCCCAACATCGACCATGGACTCAATCACCATCTGAGATAGTCGTTCAATACCGAGTTTTTCTAAAAAAGTCGCACTGGATTGTTGCTCGTATGTTTCTAATAAACCACTCATATATAATAAAGTGTTTTCAATATGATCCCGATTTACAAAATACATAAAACGACACTCCTATACACGTTTAATTTGTTCTCAATTAGTAATCATATCACATTTTTTTGCATGACGATTGGATAAACAGTTATCTTATGACAGACGGGATTGATTCTGCTAAAATATGGTCAACAAAACCCTTAGGAGGTTCTAAAATGAATTTCGAAATTCTATCCGACGAAAGAGAACAAGCCGAACTTCGTTATGTTTGTGTCAGGACTGAGACAAGACGTTACGATTTAATTTTAATGACGAGCGAAAGTTTGAATGAAAAAAACGAAGTCGTACTGATTGATTACCAGGGGTCAAGGTATACGAAAATACATAAGAACAAAATTGAGGACAGCGAGTATTTGGCACATGCGTTTAATGTCAATGAATATGAGTCCGAAGAAATTTATGCATTCTTAAAAGAAGTTTTAGAATAAGATTAAACCTCCTGTACAAACTAATGTTACAGGAGGCGTTATGATGCGAAGAAATCGAAGAATTAAAGATCAACAAGATGATTTCACACCTGTTGAAGTTCAAGATAATTATCAAGTGCCTGAAGAATTCCCAGAAGGCAATTATGGCAATCCATTTAACGCAGATGAACCCTTAAAACCTTATCCAAATAAAGAATCCAAGCGTCATTTTTCAGCTTTTAACTATGAAAATAAAGAACTGCATGCTGATTTACCAAGACAGACGCCTGGAGCTCATGTTCCTAAAGACTTTCCAAATGAGGAAGGTATCGCTAAAGACGAAAAAGAATGACCTGCGCTTAGGGTCATTCTTTTTTTATCCATCAATTCGTTTCATGACAAAGTACGCGCAACCAAAGTTGCAATACTCATATAAGTAATCTTCTAATGTTGAAATTTTCGTATCAAAAGTCGCTTTTTGATTTTGGTCATCATAAAAACCTTTTAAGCGAAGTTGTCCAAATCCCCAATCGCCTACTATAAAATCATACTTAAGTAAAATATCACTCATGCGCTCTTCAACGTTTTCTTCTTGAAAGCCTTCTTTATGATCAATGATAATTTCGTATTGTTGGCCTAGTAGTTCCAATTTAAATCACCTCTGATACCTATTAGTGTACCATATTTTCCTAATTCAAAGAGTACATTTTTTTTGAATAACTGAACAGTATAACAATCAAGCAGACATTACCTAAAGGAGATTTTAACATGATACGTCTACATAGACGAATAATCTTTTTTTCTTTAGTGTTCATGTTCTTCATGACCTCGCCTCTAGTCACACAGGCTAAAGAAGAAACAAAAGAGATAAATGAAGCAGATTTACGACAAGCGTTATATCAAAAAACAGAAGCGTTGACACAAGTCCCCTGGTATTACTTAGCGGCAATGGATCAATACGAACGAAACATTCGAAAAACAAACGATGATGATCGTATAACCGGTATACAAATTTCCTTTGAAAAATGGTACGGCGTTTTACCACCAGGACCAAGTCACAATGAACGCGAGGAGTTGGTGACCTTATTTGGTGGAATAGGTAAAGATGGGAATGGTGATGGCATTGCAGATCCGACAGATGATGAAGATGTTTTATATACGTTTGCTATGGAGATACAGCAAAAAATCGCCGAAAATAACAGCATGGAATCGGCGATTACTGCTTATTACGAACGAGAAAAAGCAACTACGATCATTACACAAATAGCAAAACTTTTTAGTCATTATCAGACGGTTGATTTAAGTGAGCGAGCGTTTCCTATTCCGAAATGGAATAATTATAGCTACCGATCTACTTGGGGAGATACTCGCGGATATGGAGGCAGACGCATACATGAAGGGACAGATATTTTTGCAGGTTATGGAACACCTGTAAGAAGCACATCTTACGGAGTTGTGGAAATTAAAGGCTGGAACCGATTTGGCGGCTGGCGGATCGGCATTCGAGATATGTATAGTATTTATCATTACTATGCTCACTTAAATTCGTTTGCGGATGGTATTGAAGAAGGTTCCATTGTTGAGCCGGGAGATGTGATTGGTTCTGTTGGAGCATCAGGTTATGGGCCAGAGGGAACGTCCGGAAAATTCCCGCCGCATTTACACTATGGTATGTATAAAGATAACGGGAAGAACGAATGGGCATATGACCCATACCCTTATTTAAAACGTTGGGAACGACAACGATAAACTTGAAAATCCGCTTCATTATTGAAAAAATAGTATTAGACTAATTTTGGAGTGGAGAACCGTGAAGAAAATAGCCGGAAGTCGTGTTATTAAAACAGGAGTAGCCATATTTTTAACCGCATGGATCTGTGATATGTTAGGTTGGCCTCCTGTTTTTGCCGTGATTACCGCAATTGTCACAATCGAACCCAGTGTCTCACAATCGATTAAAAAAGGCATTGTACGTTTCCCAGCGTCCGCGATTGGATCGTTTTTTGCGGTTTTGTTTATATCGTTATTCGGACACTCACCAATTACTTATGCATTGGCGGCAGTGTTTACGATTGTCACAACTTATAGACTAAAACTTTATTCAGGACTTTTAGTAGCGACATTAACGGCTGTTGCCATGGTTGAAGTGATTCACACTAATGTCATCATGTCGTTCTTTATTCGTTTAGGTACGACGACAATCGGACTCATTGTATCAACGCTCGTTAACATGTTTGTTCTACCACCTGATTACA
Organism: Aquisalibacillus elongatus; assembly: GCF_003843875.1. Lineage (GTDB taxonomy): Bacteria > Bacillota > Bacilli > Bacillales > Alkalibacillaceae > Aquisalibacillus > Aquisalibacillus elongatus. The sequence continues at coordinate 65,094 of NZ_RKRF01000013.1, forward strand.
CGAAGGATATTTCTAAAAAACTCCTTTCAATTACGCAAAAAACAGGCGAAGCAGTTGAACAAGTTTTTCATCAATATATTTTAAATAGTACGCAAAAAACTAGATGTCAAACACGATTGGATCAGCTTGACCGAGAAGTCCGTCAAATTGAGTCATTAGTTCAATTTCAAAAAGACGAAACGCAATATCATCCTCTTACAGTTTCTGAACAGCAGGAATTCAAACATGCTCAAGAACAACTGATCCGAATTAAACTCATGATTTATCATTTAGATAATATTTTAAACACGCCACTTACGGAGTTGTCATTAAGCGAAAAAGAACGAATGAAAATTTTAGAAGCTGTAGGCGAACTCGCCCACGCGATGAAACAACATACGAAATTCGATTTATCAAAACACCGTCAGAAATTAAAAGACTTAATTGATTTTTATTGGGAGGACAACGATAAATTGCGTAGTGAGCAAAAAGACTATCCGACCGCCTTCCCTGCTAAGCTCATTGTGTTGTACGAACTAGTGGCTATTTTTACATTAGTTGAAAATTACTATAAAGCGAATGTATATAAAAGCGAGTAGAAAGGGGTTCTACTCGCTTTTGTGTGCTATGGTTTTAGATTTATGCGGTGTTTCTTCGAATTTATGCGTATCAAACCTTGTCGAACGTTACCTTTTCTCAAATTTATGCGCCCTTATCAACCCGTTTATGCGCTATTTTTATATCGGACGAATTTTGATCAATGAGTGACCACAACGGTACTCCCTTTTACATTTATGCGCCATGTTTTTCGATTTATGCGCTACCTTCTTGAATTTATGCGTATCAAATTTTGTCGAATGTTACCTTTTTTCGAATTTATGCGGTGTTTTGAGACACTTTATGCGCTATTTTTAATCGGATAATAATTTTAGATTAGACAGTGGCCACAATGGGACCCCTTTTTACATTTATGCGCTATATCTTTGGATTTATGCGCTACTTTTTCGAATTTATGCGTATCAAATTTTGTCGAACGTTACCTTTTCTCAAATTTATGCGGTGTTTTGAGGCACTTTATGCGCTATTTTTAAAACCGAACTATAAATTTCGCTCCGCCTAAGGACGATTGTTGTACTTCAATGGTACCGTTTGACTCATCTACAATCGTTCTGGCAATCGCAAGGCCAAGACCTGTTTCTCCGCCTTTTCCTTTAACGAATCGGTTAAAAAGATACGGGACAATGTCTTCTGGAACTCCATCACCATCATCTTCAACAACAATTGTCTCGTTATGAATGCTAATTCTGACCTCGGACTGAGCATGTCGTATGGCGTTGACGACAATGTTTAAGTGCGCCTGCAACAGTTTTTCCTCATCAGAGTAAATCATAAAATCGTCGTCTGTATTTAGATTTAGCTGAATCTCGTTCTGTTCCGCTAACGGAATCATTCGGTCGTAGACTTTAGTCAGTAAGTGAGATAATTGGATACTTTTTCTTTCAAACGTATCTTGCTGGCTTTCTAATTTTGCAAGCCAGATCATCTCATTAATAATTTTTTTCAACCTATTAATTTCCTCGACCATCGTTTCAAGGCCTCGGTCGCGTTCTTCACCCGTAAACACGCCTTCCTTAATACCTTCAGCATAGCCTTGTATCGTCATGAGAGGTGTTTTCAACTCATGACTAGCGTTTTGGAAAAAGGTTTGTTGCGATTCCATGTAGCGCTGTAGTTCATCAGCCATATCAAACAGGCTTTGTTCCACTTCTTTAATCTCACCCGTTGTCTCAACCCGTTTTAAAGAATTAAACTCGCGCTTTTCGACTTTTTTCAACTCATGTTTTAACAGGGTAAGCGGCTTGACTAGACGGTTCGTTAAAAAGTAACTCATCGCGATCGCCATCACCCCGCCGATGACAAAAACAAGTAATAACCGATTCAGAAAACTACTTTGCACTTCTTGTAAATCGGTCAAAGGTGTCAATAAAATAAGCTCTACGCCCGTGCTGTTTGGCTGCCTTGCTATGCGGGATGTAACGTATTTTTGATTTGACCCTTCCCAAAGGTTTTCTGAGTAGTTATTGAAATAATCCTCTTGATAAAACTGTTGGGTGTGTGATGCTGACATCGTAGAAAACAACACAGTATCCTCACGCGTATGATACAAAATTAAATCGCCTTCTTGAGACATTAAAAAGTCCTGAAATTCACTAATCGACCGATCCGTCCCATACTCGTTATTTAAAATATCGATTAAAATCTCGCCTTTTTGCCTTAACTCCACTTCTTCTTTTTCAATTAACATATCTAAAATTAATGAATAAATGACGATTCCCGTTAAGGCTAAAATGACAACTAAAAGTCCTGAAAAAGCGATATTTAATTGCGTCCGTAATTTCATGTGGACCCCTCTTCTACTTTAAAACGATAGCCGTATCCCCACACGGTCTCAAGCGGAATATCCGTGAATTTTTTCCTCAACCGTTTGACTAAATCATCAACTGCTCGATCACTGCCGACGTAATCATCACCCCAAACACGTTGGAGTAATTCCTCACGTGAAAACGCTCGGTTCGGATGCTTCGCAAAGAGTAACGTCATACCAAATTCTTTTGTCGTCAGTTCAACCTCTTGACCTTTCCAAAAAACGCGTCGCTCATCAGGGTAAATCATTAGGTCTAATACTTGGATTTCTGCCTCATTTGATTGGCTTGTCGGTTGAACACGTTTAAACAACCGCTTCACTCTTGCGACGAGTTCGCCTGGACTAAACGGTTTCGTTAAATAATCATCACCGCCTAATTCTAGTCCAAGAATTTTATCCACTTCTTCGTCTTTGGCTGAGATGATGATGATGGGAACGTCACTTTTTTCACGAATTTTTTTACAAAAATCATAACCATCCATTCCTGGAAGCATAATATCTAAAATCCACATATCTGGTGGGTTTGTTTTCCACAAATTCATTCCTTGCTCCGCATCATCTAGCACGTTCACTTCGTATCCGGATTTTTCTAAATAAGCTGATACAATGCGTTGAATATTTGGATCATCTTCTACAACAGCGATGCTTGTCAAAACAGCCACCTCCTGAATCAACTCTATCATCTATTTTATTAAATACCCATTTGAAAAGCTAAAATTACACACTTTTTATACATTTTTCTTAAATGAATGCCACAAAAGTGTCCCATAATAATAATTGAAAAATCTAATTGGTGAGGTGATCCATTTATGGACGAAGAACAAAAACTAGAACAGCAAGAAACGACTCATCAAGACACACATAAATCTAGTGAATCAAAAGGAATCGGCAAACTATTTATGGCTGGTATCGTAGGTGGTGCTGTTGCGACCATTATGACTGCCTTTTTACTATCTACGAATATATTAACGAGTGCCAATGAATCAGAGAATTCGGAGCAGCCTGACGAAGAAAGTCAGGAACAAGCCGAAATATCGGACAACGTTTTTGACTCAGAGAATATTTCTACAGACTTAAATGAATTAGCTAAATCGATTGTTGGCGTGGTCAATATCCAGCAACAGAACATCTTTGACCAAGGCTCTGAAACTGGAACCGGCTCAGGAATTATTTACAAAAAAGACGCCGGCGATGCTTATGTCGTGACCAACCAACACGTCATTGATGGTGCTGAACAAGTCGAAGTGGCATTGAATCAGGACGAACGTGTTGACGCTGAGATTGTTGGTAAAGATCAACTAACCGACTTAGCGGTATTGAAAATTGACGGTAATAAGGTGAGCAACGTTGCTAAACTAGGTAGCTCAGAAGATACGATAGTTGGCGATACGGTTGTCGCTATTGGAAACCCACTAGGTCTGGAATTTTCCAACTCAATTACAAAAGGGATCATTAGTGGTAAAAATCGTTCGTTAAGTGTCGATACGAATGGTGACCGTCAACCGGATTGGGTAACAGATGTTATTCAAACAGACGCAGCGATTAACCCTGGTAACAGCGGCGGCGCATTAGTAAATGAAAAAGGCGAAGTTATCGGCATTAACTCTATGAAAATCGCTCAGCAACGTGTAGAAGGTATGGGTTTTGCCATTCCGATTGATCAAGCGCAAAAAGTCATTCAAGAAATTGAAGAGCACGGCGAAGTAAAACGACCGTTAGTCGGCATCAGCGCAGTCGGAATTAATCAGGTTCCACAACCTTATAACCAAAACATCCAGCTACCATCTGATGTTAGCGAAGGTTTAGTCGTCGCTCAAGTTCAAGACGGCTCTCCAGCAGCCGAAGCAGGTCTTCAACAATATGATGTCATTACGAAGATCAACGACCATGAAATCAAAAACACCATCGACCTAAAAACGTACCTCTATAACCAAGTTAAGATAAATGACGAAGTAGAATTAACGTTTTACCGTAATGGTGAAGAACAAACGGTCACACTAACATTAGATAAGGCCATTTAATAGAACAAGGTCCTAAGCTCGAGAGCTTAGGACCTTAATTTTATCCGCAGGTTTTGACTGCTTATCAGCATGTTTTTTCATGTTACACGCAGGTATTGTGAGTTTACCTGCAAGTTTTTTGAGTTTACCCGCATGTTTTTTCGATTTACCTGCAGGTTTGGTGAATTTATCCGCAGGTTTGCCGTTTTAAAACTGTTCAGACTCTGTTGATCCAGCAAGCGCAACAGTAGACGATGTGCCTCCTGATATGACTTGTGCGACTTCATCAAAATATCCCGTTCCTACCTCACGCTGGTGGCGCGTTGCCGTATAACCGTTCGCCTCATTTGCGAATTCGGCCTGTTGTAATTTCGAATAAGCTGCCATGCCGTGATTGCGATAATCGCTAGCCAGTTCGAACATGCTGTGATTCAATGCATGGAAGCCTGCTAGAGTTACGAATTGGAACTTATACCCCATGCGGCCTAACTCTTCCTGAAATGATTCAATCTCTTCATCTGATAATTTTTTCTTCCAATTAAACGATGGTGAGCAGTTATAGGCTAATAGTTTACCAGGATATTCTGCATGGATCGCTTCTGCAAAGCGTCTTGCCTCATCCAAGTCAGGCGTCGACGTTTCACACCAAATTAAATCTGCGTAAGGGGCGTAAGCTAGCCCGCGCGAAATGGCTTGATCAAGCCCTGCTTTTGTTCTGTAAAAACCTTCTTGCGTGCGCTCGCCTGTTATAAATAGCTCGTCGTATGGATCCAAGTCACTTGTAATCAAATCAGCTGCATTCGCATCCGTTCGTGCAACAATCAGTGTCGGTGTTCCCATCACATCAGCAGCCAGACGAGCTGAGATTAAATTTCTAACGGCTGTTTGAGTTGGTAAAAGGACTTTCCCGCCTAAATGTCCGCATTTTTTCTCAGAAGCGAGTTGATCTTCAAAATGAACCGCAGATGCGCCTGATTCAATCATGCCTTTCATCAGTTCAAAAACGTTTAACTGTCCGCCAAAACCAGCCTCGGCATCTGCAACAATCGGTGCGAACCAATCAACAGAATCGTCACCTTCCGCATGGTGAATTTGGTCTGCTCGCTGTAATGCTTGATTAATGCGCTTTACAACACTTGGAACACTATTTGCTGGATACAAGCTCTGGTCTGGATACATATGACCTGATAGATTTGCATCCGCCGCAACCTGCCAACCACTTAAATAAATAGCCTTTAAGCCTGCCTTGACTTGTTGCACGGCCTGATTCCCCGTTAAAGCGCCTAGTGCATTCACAAAGTCTTCCTCGTGCAGCAAATTCCAAAGTTTCTCCGCACCACGCTTAGCTAACGTATACTCAATATCAACCGATCCTTTTAATCTCTCAACCTCTTCGGCTGAATAAGGACGCTCAATACCACTCCACCTTTCATTCGTTTTCCAATCGTTTCTCATCTCTTCAACTCGATTCACGTTCATTTTACAACTCCTCCTTCAACTAAATAGTCATAAGCCGGGATCGTTAAAAATTCCTCAAAATGCTCCTGACTGATCAAATCTATAAATAGTTCTGTTGCTTTTGGATATTTATCTATTAAATCCTGCGTGACAAACTCCTCAACTAATGTGAGATTAATATCAGTTCCATCTTCTAACCTACCATTCGGATGATGAATCCATTGCCACAGCTGTGCTCTTGAAATTTCCGCCGTTGCCGCATCCTCCATTAAATGGTTGAGCGGCGCTGCACCTCTTCCGTTCAGCCAAGCCGCAATGTACTGAATGCCTACTTCAACATTTGTTTTAATGCCGTCTCTCGTAATCTTCCCTTTTGGTACTTCCAACAGGTCCTCTTGGGTAATTTCTACATCTAGCTGACGTTCTATCTGATTCGTTCCAGAAAAACCGTTTTCAAAAACATCCTTCACTAATTGAACCATTCCAGGATGAGCAACCCACGTGCCGTCATGCCCATCATTCACTTCCCGCTGCTTATCTTTCCGTACTTTTTCGAAAGCTTCTTCGTTTGCAACCGGATCATCTTTAACTGGAATTTGTGCTGCCATTCCCCCAATAGCAGGCGCCTGTCGCTTGTGACACGTTTGAATTGCTAATAGTGAATAAGCTCGCATGAATGGTGTTTCCATCGTCACCGTCGCTCGGTCAGGCAATATAAAATCTAGCTTGTGATGGAAGTTTTTAATAAAACTAAATATATAATCCCAACGGCCACAATTTAAGCCAGCCGAATGCTTTCTTAACTCATACAAAATTTCATCCATCTCAAACGCGGCTGTGATTGTCTCGATTAATACTGTTGCTTTGATCGTCCCTTGTGGAATTCCTAGCTCTTCTTGCGCAAATTGAAAGACGTCATTCCAAAGCCTTGCTTCTAGATGATTTTCAAGCTTCGGTAAGTAAAAATAAGGACCCTTTCCTCGTTCCATTAACGCCTTCGCATTGTGGAAAAGGTAAAGCCCAAAATCGACTAAACTCGCAGATAATGGCTCTCCATCGATTAGCAAGTGTGCTTCATCCAAATGCCATCCCCTTGGCCTTACAATTAACACAGCGTGATCTTCATTCAACGTATAAGACTTACCATTTTCACCAACGAAATCAATCTGATGACGAATCGCATCGTATAAATTTCGTTGACCGTTAATGACGTTTTCCCACGTTGGCGATGTAGCATCCTCGAAATCAGCCATAAACGTCTGCGCACCTGAATTAAGGGCGTTAATAATCATCTTCCGATCAACTGGACCTGTGATTTCAACCCTCCGATCTAATAAGTCATCTGGCAAAGGCTCAATCGTCCAATCTCCATTACGAATATCTTCTGTTTCGCTTAAAAAATTAAGTTCGCCACCTTCTTGTAACTCCAACTGTCTTCTTTTTCGATCATCAAGCAACTCTTTTCGTCTTGAGTTAAATTTGTTGTGCAGATCAGCTAAAAAATTCAACGCCGCTTCACTTAAAATCGTTTCATCAAGTAATGAACCTCTTACTTCAATTCTCGTCACCCTTTTTGCCTCCTCTGTTTTAAAACAATTAAATAATTTTATTATTGTTATATAACAACTTGAACAAAAAATTAATCTTCCTTTTTAGAAAGACAATGATCACATTCTAACAGTGCCACATGCTCTTCGACTGGCTTTCCACACTCTGGGCAATATGTTTTCACTCAACTCACCCCTTCTGTTACAAAACAATTATTATTTTTATATTCTGTTATAAAACAGTTTATGTCACTTATTCAAATTTTGCAACAGTTTTTTAAAATTTTTCTTAAATTAAATTTGCGCAAACACATAAAAAACAGCCTACCTAAAGGTAGACTGTTTATTCACTAGATTATAAAAAATCTTTATAGAAGTTAATCGCAAGTAATACAAATATAGCTACAGGAGCTACAACTCTGATAAACCAAATCCATAATACACCGAATATTGATTCACCAAAGCCACTTTCTTTAAGTGCGTCCATCTTCTTCCATCCCCAACCAACAAATAGGGATGTGACCAGACCACCAAGTAGTAAAGTGTACTCAGCTGTTAAAATATCAATGGAATCTAAGAATGAATTTCCGAAGAAAGTCATTGTCACTGGTCCACCTTGCGATAGCGCAGAAGGAATACCAACTGCTGTGATCACAATACCAGCAATTAAAGTTGCCTGTTTACGACTCCAGTTCATTTTTCTCATAAAGTATGCCACGTTAACTTCTAATAGCGAGATTGCGGAAGTTAGTGCCGCTACCGCAACTAAGAAGAAGAAGAAAATCGCAACAACTGTACCTGCTCCACCAAGCATATTAAACACTTCTGGTAGTGAAATAAATAATAGTGTCGGGCCTGATGCAGGGTCAATACCAAACGTAAATACGATTGGGAAAATAACAACACCGACAATAATCGCGAATAATGTATCAAGCGTTACAATCGTACCTGCCGCAGACGATAACTTCTCCTCTTTTCCTAAGTAACTAGCATATGTGATCATGGCACCCATACCAAGAGATAATGTGAAGAATGCCTGACCGATAGCTCCTGTGTAAACATCTGCATTCGTAAATGCTGACCAATCAGGTGCAAATAAGAAATTCATCGCTTCTCCAGCACCATCTAATGTTAAACTGTAAATAGCTAATACGATTAATATAATTGCTAATAGAGGCATAAACAGTTTATTCGCAACTTCGATCCCTCTTTTTATACCGAAGTACACAATGCCAATAACGATCGCCATAAATAAGAATTGCCAGAATAATGGTCCAGCTACTCCTCCAATAAAACCTCCGAAGAAGTCTCCATATCCTCCAGCTTCAACACCTTGTGCCGTGCCAGTTAGATAGGCATATAAGAAATACGTAATCCAACCTGCGATAACACCGTAGAATGATAGAATTAAAAATGCTGATAAAACTCCTAAGAAACCACCAAAACTCCACTTACTCCCTGATTCAATGTTGTAGTAGGACTGAATGGCATCAGATTGCCCTCTACGACCTACTGAAAATTCGGCCATTAGTACAGGTAAACCAACTAATAGAATACAGGCTACATAAATAATTAAGAATGCAGCACCTCCACTTTCACCCGCGAGAGTAGAAAATCTCCAAACGTTACCTAGTCCAACTGCTGAACCCACTGCTGCGAGTATAAACCCGAGTTTGGAGGCCCATTGTTCGCGTTCCATAGCTATTCCTCCCCATATATTTATTATTATAAAAAGTATATGACAAGTTGTAATTGGTATGTGTATTTTTTAACTTTTCAGAATAATTACAACTTGCTACAACACGTATTATATCGGTATAGACAAGAAGTGTCAAAGTATTTTTAATTTTTACTTTATTTGACAAAATAAAATAAAAGTGCTGTCCTTAATACCTTTAGGACAGCACTTTAAATCAACTATTTTGATGCAATACGCATCTTTATGAAGTAAACAATTAACACTAAAACACCAATTGTTACAAGTAAACCAACAAGCATCGAACTTGTTAAGGCATATAACAGGTAACCAAAAATAGATGCTAATGCAGCAATAAGTGCATAAGGTATCTGTGTCAATACGTGATCAATATGGTTCGACCCAGCACCTGTTGAAGATAAAACTGACGTATCAGAAATAGGTGAGCAATGGTCGCCAAAGACTGAACCGGCTAGTACAGCAGCTAGTGATGGAACTAAGAAATCAGGGTTAGTGTTAGCTGCGATCTCACCAGCAATACCTAACATGATACCGAATGTTCCCCATGATGTTCCGGTTGCGAAAGCCATGACACCCGAGATTAAGAAAATAACCAGTGGTAAAAATGCAATATTAAATTCTGCTTCAACTACTTTTTCAGATAAGAAATCTCCTGTTCCGATGCCATCAATGATACCAACAATCAACCAAGCTAAGACTAGTATATAAATTGCTGGTAGCATCGCCTTGATGCCTTCCCAGACTACTCTAAAGAAATTCGACTTCTCACCCGATTGGATTAAGAAAAATAATACTGACAAGACTGCGGCTGAAAGACCACCCATGACTAATGAATAGTTGACATCTGTATTTTCAAAGGTTGAAATAGCTGTAACCGCGCCCTCAGTTGCTTGAATTCCTGTATAAATCATCAATCCGACGGTGACTGAAACTAAAACTAATATCGGTAAAACTAGATGATAAATTCGACCGTTTGAACTTTCTTTAACATCATCTTGTAGATCACCTGGAACGTTCGAATTTAATGGATCAACCAGTTCACCTGTTTCTTGTGCTCTTACTTCGTGTTCTTTCATAGAGCCAAAATCAAGCTTCATTTTAATCACTAAGAAAACGAGAATAATTGCAGCAATGGCATAATAGTTAAGCGGAATCGTTCCAACAAATACGTTAAAAGCAGAAAAATCAGTTAAGTTTTGTGTTGCCAGAATACCTGCAATGGTACCGATAATATAAGCACCCCAACTAGAAATAGGCGATAAAACTGTAACCGGAGCTGAAGTTGAGTCGATTAAATACGCTAACTTCGCTCTTGAGACGTTTTTACGGTCTGTAATTGGGCGGGAAACTTGACCGATCGTTAAACTATTGAAATAGTCATCAATAAAAATACCAAGTCCTAATAAACCAGCTGTGTATTGTGAACCTTCTCTAGTTTTAATCTTTTTAATAGCCCAATCCCCAAAGGCTTTTGCGCCTCCGGTTGCTGTTAAAAATGAAATTAAAACTCCTAATAATAGTAAGAATAAGACAAGTTGAATACTCCAAATATCCCAATCCTCTGCTGTGGACTGAAATAAAGCTGACCATTCCAGCTCGCCAACATAAAACAATCCAACAAATGACTCCCAAATCAAGTTGAGGGTAGCTAAAAGATCAAATTCTTTGATCATTAACGCACCAACAACAATTCCTGCACCAAGTGAGATTAAGACTCTTCTTGTTAAAAGAACGAGCAAAATCATCACAATCGGCGGTATTAACGAATACCAAGTGCCGATAAAGTCCATTTTTAATTCCTCCTCAAAAATTAATATTATTAAATGGTATGACGTAACTACTGAAAATAAAAAAAAAAGTAATGATAGAGAAATCTACCATTACTTTACACAGACTGGTTATTTCTCGATCAGTAGCGCCCCGCCCATTTGCGAGAGTATATACCTTATTCAGATACACACCAACATTTATTCCCTGACATCAAATAAATGCTTCGGCAAATAACCCTTTCATGTACAGTCTTCGTTGTCATCCTCGTGCACATTACTCATGTTAGTTGCGCCTCTACCTCATCGATCGATAAGGTTTATCTAGTTGTTTAACATTTTACTTTGATAATATAGCATAGACTATTACTCTTGTAAACCACCATTTTCATTGAATTCACTATACGGTATAGCAATATTTGGCGGTTCGCCCCCACGACTGTAAAAGTCAGGTACGAGTCCTTGGATCACACGTGTATCCACCGGAATAGTTGTGACGACTTCTGTGGTTTTGGTCGAAAAAGGAATAACGATTTGAACATTGACTTTGATCTCTATTTCAAGCCGAACTAGCGCGTTGTTTATCCCATATTCTTCTATTGTTGTAATAAAATCGGGTTGTACATCTCCAATAACGCTAAAATGAACGGGAACTCTTGGTCCTAAGTTCGCTAATAACGTATTCCCTGTTGCCTGGCCGATTGGAATTCGAACAAGTGCTTCCCTATCATCCGTTTCATCCGGTTCAATCGTCTGGTCTTCTTCATCCAAGTCAAAATCTAACGAATTCCCAATGGGTCGCTCTCCTCTTTCTAATCGTTTTAAATAATTTTGCACACGAAACGTCGCATTCCGTAAAACACGATTTACCACAACGGCATTCCAACCCATTGAGATAATATTTCCGTCGTCATTCGTCTCAATTTGAATTAATTCCTCAACTTCTAAATCTTCAGCTATTCGTTTACTGACAGCTTCATTGATGGCCTCTCGAGCATATTGACCTGTTAGGGTTTCAGCAATATCGATTAAAGTCGGCTCAATTCCACGGTTGATAATAACGACTGAGAGAATAATCGATACAATAAAACTAACAAATGTATACATCAATATTTGACTAAATGTTTTTGGTTTTCGTTTTGAGAACGGTCGATTGCGACGTCTCTTCTTCATGAAGAAACCCCCCTCGGAACATTTTATGTCCAAGGAGGGTTCGTTATGTACATTATACTTGGGTTGTATTACAGTCCGTTATGACCACATCAGGTTTTTGAGATAAATCTAAATCATAAACTTCGCTTTTACTAATTGGCTGCTCCCCTTCATCAAGGATTCTGACAATCGGTCTATCCGGAATTTTCGTTTGGCTTGCTATAATGCCACTTCGACCATCACTTAATGTTACGTAAGCCCCATTAGGATAAATGGAGATATGCTTTCTAAATAAATTAATATATTCTTGAGAATACTGCGTTCCGCTTCCGGAATATAAAATTTCTAACCCTTCATGTGGTAAAAATGCATTTCGGTAAACGCGGTTAGAGGTGACCGCATCAAATACGTCTGATACGGCCATTATTTTGGCATACTCATGAATGTTAGGGCCTTTTAACCCTAACGGATAACCGCTCCCGTCTAATCGTTCGTGATGTTGATAAGCACAGTTAGCGACAACGGATGGTATGCCTTTGAATTGTTTTAAAATCTCATAACCATAAGTCGTATGCTCTTTCACGACTTCAAATTCCATATCAGTTAATTTACCAGGTTTATCAATAATCGATTTCGGTACTTTTACTTTTCCGATATCGTGAAGCATGGCACCGATGCCAATCTCCTCGATTTGACGGGATGAATAATTCAGTTCTTTGGCTAAAACGAGTGTATAAACCGTTACATTAACAGAATGGTTGTATAAATAATCGTCAAACATAAAAATGTCTGACATAATCGATAAAATTTCATCATGTTGATCAACGACACCTATGATATCATTTACCGTTTGCTGAACAGTATTTACAGATTGTTCGAGCATATACTGTTGATGTTTTTTCTTTTTGTATTGATGAAAGACTTTAAATGTGTTTCGAATATTGGATATCGCTTCGATTCTAAGCTCCTCATCAATGATGTTTTGAGGAATAATGTCATCTGACAATTCATCTTCAATATAGACGTATTTAAAGTCTAGATCACTAAGTCGTTTAATTAATTTTTCGGTAAAAATAACTTCTTTTTGAAGCAAGACTCTCCCATATGAATCGATAATTGGGTGAGCAAGTTGATCCCCTGGTCGCAAATATTCTAATCTAACTGCCTTCATACGTTTCCCCTTAAACCATTTTTTTACTATCATAAGCTTTTAAGGAGAATTTTTCAACGTTTATTTCAATCGTAATAAGGCATTCATGCCAATCATACCTTCATGCCAGCCGTACTTTTCTTTCGAATAATCCGTGACTTTCTGTAAAGGAGCATACAATAGTTCATCTAACGAACGCACCCCAACGGCACGCCCAGCCACGATATGACGGTCGGCTAATTTTTCATTGAGTAGATCAACATCTAACGCACCACACATGATATACCCAATGTCATTCGACACCACTAGCAAATCTGTTTTAGGTAATTCAACGTGAACAAACGTAAACGCCACATCATCAATCCAGATTGGTTCTACATGTACCATCATTCATCCTCCTTCTCATATACCGTATGAAGTTGAGAAAAAGAAGTGCCTGTCAAAATGGTACTTAATCGTTTGGCAAAAGGTCTAAAAAAGACTGGGACATAACAAAAGTTATCCCAGCCTCACAATTTTATTTTAGTGTAGTCAAACATTCTTCCAATAAATCTCTTAAAAATTCTGGTAGGTAATATTGCTTTTCTTTTACTGAGGAAATCGGTGGTACAAGCTGTGGGAATGAGAACGTATCAGCTGTTGCAACCACATATGCTGCATTAGGCTGAACCGGATGACCATTAACATATACCGTCTCTACATAATTCGTATCATCATGGTATTCAATCGATAAATTCTCATAAACCATTTTTCCAATTTTTTTGCCACGGAACCCTAATCCCTTCAGCTCAAAATGAATAAATTGTTCCTGCTCAAGCATCCGAACCGTTTCAATCAGTTCCCGCCCTGTTAGCTTCATCGTACAAGGATTCATCGGGTGCGGACAGCTTTCATGTACATCTTTACGTGTAACGGGGCCTTCATTAAACCCGTGTAATAAAACCCCAGAGTTTAACAACGCACAGTCCGCTTTAGTCCAATGTTTTAATGTCTTTACAAAAGCTTTCATTAAAGATGTTTCATTAAGCCAATCCACTGGATAAGGTTCACTAAGATTCGTAATGACTTTTCTTAGTTTATCATTCGCCTCATCGTTTAATTGACTTAAAACTTTAGCTGTTTCAGGGTGATCCTCTTCTTCAGCCACAGATACAGCATAACCGTCAAGACCAACCCGTTTCCTCGTCTCAATCTCAACATCCACGGTTACTGCTCCATAATAAAAGCCATGCTTTCCAACAGCAGTAATAATCGTATCATTGATGATTTGTCCTTGTTTGAAAAGATGGTGCGTATGTCCCCCAATGATGACATCCACATCATATTCCTCTGCCATTAACTCATCTTTACTAATCCCTAAATGAGATAGAACAATAATGACATCACTCTGTTTCTGTAAGTCAGGCAGCCATTTTTCTAAAGCTGCCAGCGGGTCTGAGGCTTCCCATCCTAATTTTTCATAAAAAGCCTGAAACGGAGCTGTCAAACCAATGACGCCAATTTTTATCCCTGATGGAGTTTCAAATATTTGATACTGCTTAAGCCAATGTGGTTCAGTTTTTTGTTGGGGTTTCACATTCGCACAGACAACTTCAAATTCAGCATGGTCATACAGATGGTATAGTTTTTCTTCCGGTAATGTAATACCCTCATTATTTCCTAACGTCGCAACATCGAAGCCCGAATGGTTTAAAAGCTCGATATTGCCCTCCCCTAAAGTCGCTTCTGTTATAAGGTGAGAACGATCCATATGATCACCGTTATCGAGTAGCATATAGAACTCTTGATTGTGTTCGTGCTTTTTTATGTTTTGATTAATTTCATTCATGATTTTTGGCCAATTATCAAAATGACTATGTAAATCGCTTGTAAAATAAAAATAAAGCGTTTCTCTCATACTGGATCTCCTTTTATTCGGTTATTACAGAATCAACCGTATTCCAATTATAATCATTAAGATACGTAATATCCATTCAAGCACTTGTCTATCCAATGTTTGATTTATTTTAGCTCCTAATACGCCACCTAACCAGGCACCTGGTACGGCTAATAATGCGTACTCCCAGACCACATTACCAGCGACGACATGAGCACTAGAGGAAACAATACTCGAAACAAAAATCATAAACATAGAAGTCGGTGCGGCAATATGAGCTGGAAAACTAAAAAATAAAATCATCGCCGTCACCATCAGCGACCCGCCTCCTATGCCAAACAAACCTGAGATCATCCCGACGAAAAATGAGATGATCACGCCAAAAATGATTGAATAGGAATACTCAACCTTTTTTCCTGTTAGGTTAAACTCGCGGTGTACGTAAAACTTTTTCCCTCTAGTGTTTCGAGCTGTTGCAAATTGAAGTAAATAATCTTTCACAAAAAATAAACTCGCTAAACCAAGCATTAGAATTCCAAAATAAAGCTCAAAGGAATTAATATTAACATAACTATTTAACCAAACGCCAACTAAAGCCCCGGGAATACTTCCAGTTAGAAAAATAAGCCCACTATAAATGTCTACCCGTTTACTTTTTAAATATGTAAGAGTGGATGATAATCCGGTAAAGATCATAATTAATAAAGACATCGCCACAACATTTTGAGGCGTTACCCAGCTAAATGACTCGGAGAACTTAGAAAGGAACAGTAAGGATGGAACAAAAATTAATCCACCACCTAAACCAACTAAACTTCCCATAAAAGCACTTGCCAGCCCGATGAGAAGCATGACGATAAGCATCATATGCAATCCCTCTTTCTACTATAAGGTTAGCATAGTTTGGTCAATTTAAATAGGTGATGGCAGTGGTGTTTATCTACTCTATATGAAGGAATGATCGACTAAGTAAAAACCCCAACCTTTTACTTTTAAAAAGATGGCTTATCGGATTACAATAAGCCATTTCCACGATTATTACTTTGATAGCGCAATTTTTATATGAGCTAAATGATGCTCTTCGTGCCAAGCTAATTTTGCTACTTTAGTGGCAACTGTTATTTCCCCATTTACCTCATGTGTAAAAGCTCTGTTTAATTGCTCTTCTGTTAAACTAGAACCTAAAGATACGATGCGCTCATTTATGCCTTCTAGCATTTTAATAGAACTTTCCACAGGAAGCTTGGTATCTGGTTGAATTGCCCATTTATCCTGATCAAAAGCTGGTACTGTAGGATTATCGTCTGTTAAAGCTAGCTTCAAACGTTGAAACATGTTCATCTGAGAATCTGCGATGTGATGAACAAGTTCACGAACTGTCCAACTACCTTCACGATATGTTTTGTTTAATTCCTCATCACTTAATGAATCAACAGTTACTCTTAATCGATCCGTGTAAGTTTCGATTTCTTTTAGCCATTCTTGAATATGTTCTAATGTGACATGATCAGGTACTTCTAATTCACCAATTGGAAATTTCACATCCATTTTGGATCCCCCTTATATCTTAATCATCTATAGTACGCAAAGAAAATAATAAAATAACCCTTGATATATTATTTTATATCAAGGGTTATGAAAAATATTAACCGATTGAACCTTCCATTTCGAATTTGATTAAACGGTTCATTTCAACCGCGTATTCCATTGGAAGTTCTTTTGTGAATGGTTCAATGAAGCCCATGACGATCATTTCTGTTGCTTCTTCTTCAGAAAGACCGCGGCTCATAAGGTAGAATAATTGTTCTTCTGATACTTTTGAAACCTTCGCTTCGTGCTCAAGTGAAATGTTTTCGTTAAGCACTTCGTTGTAAGGAATTGTATCTGAAGTAGACTCATTATCCATGATTAACGTGTCACATTCGATGTTTGAACGTGCACCTTCTGCTTTTTTACCAAAGTGTACGATACCACGGTACGTTACTTTACCACCTTGTTTAGAGATGGATTTAGAAACGATTGTAGATGACGTATTCGGTGCCAAGTGGTGCATCTTCGCACCAGCATCTTGGTGCTGACCTTTACCGGCTAACGCGATTGATAATGTGTTACCGCGCGCACCCTCACCTTTTAGAATAACAGATGGATACTTCATCGTTAGCTTAGAACCTAAGTTACCATCAACCCATTCCATTGTCGCATTTGCATCTGCTGTAGCACGTTTTGTAACCAAGTTATAAACGTTGTTTGCCCAGTTTTGGATGGTTGTGTAACGGCAATAACCATCTTTCTTAACGAAGATCTCAACAATCGCACTGTGTAGTGAGTTTGTTGAATAAACCGGTGCTGTACAACCTTCAACATAGTGTACAGACGCGCCTTCGTCTACGATGATTAGCGTACGTTCGAACTGACCCATATTCTCTGAGTTAATACGGAAATACGCTTGTAGAGGTGTCTCTACTTTCGTATTCTTAGGTACATAGATGAATGAACCACCTGACCATACCGCTGTGTTAAGTGCTGCGAACTTGTTGTCAGCAGCTGGAATTAACTGACCGAAGTACTCTTTGAATAGGTCTTCGTTTTCTTTTAGGGCTGTATCGGAATCTTTGAAGATAACACCCATTTCTTCAAGGTCTTTTTCCATGTTGTGATAAACAACTTCTGATTCATACTGCGCAGAAACACCTGCAAGATACTTCTGCTCTGCTTCAGGAATACCTAAACGATCAAATGTTTGTTTAATCTCTTCCGGTACTTCATCCCAAGAACGTTGTGTACGTTCAGAAGGTTTTACATAATACGTGATCTCATCAAAATCTAACTCACTTAAGTCGCCGCCCCATTGTGGCATTGGCTTCTTATAGAACTGTTCTAATGCTTTAAGGCGGAATTCTAACATCCATTCAGGTTCTTCTTTACGATTGGAAATTTCACGGACAACGTTTTCGGTCAACCCACGCTCTGTACGGAAAATCGATACGTCACGATCGTGGAAACCATATTTGTAATCGCCTACCTCTGGTGCCTTTTTAGCCATGTAATACCCCTCCTTTAAATAATTAGGTGAACAAAAAGGCTAACTTACTCTTCTTTTTCTACACCTTGTTCCATTGCCTTCCATGCTAGCGTTGCACATTTAATTCTTGCTGGGAATTTAGAGACGCCTTGTAAGGCTTGAATGTCGCCTAAATCCTCTAATTTATATTCACTTGTATCTGCTTCTTCACCAAGCATCATATCAGAAAACATTTTCGAGATTTTAAGTGCATCCTCAGCGTTTTTCCCGATGATAACTTGTGTCATCATGGAAGCTGATGACATTGATATTGAACAACCTTCACCTTCAAATTTAGCATCTTCTACGATTCCATCATTGATTTTAAGTTGTAAATCAATTCGGTCACCGCATGTCGGGTTATTCAATTCAACTGTGATGTGATCACCTTCAAGTTTTCCCTTATTGCGGGGATTTTTATAGTGATCCATAATGACCTGTCTGTACAGTGTATCTAAGTTATTAAAAGACATCACCGAAATACTCCTTTGTCTTGCGTAATCCTTCAACGAGTTTGTCGACGTCTTGTTTACTATTATACAGGTAAAAGCTAGCTCTTGCAGTAGCTGCAACTTGTAATTCTTTCATTAAAGGCTGTGCACAATGGTGACCAGCACGAACCGCAATACCTAATGCATCTAGTGCTGTTGCGGTGTCATGTGGGTGAACATCATCTAAATTAAACGTCACTAAGCCTGCTCTTTCCTTAGGACCATAAATTGTGATGCCTTCAATTGTTTGCATTTGTTCTAATGCATAGTTAGCTAATTCTTGCTCATGAGCTTCAATAGCTTCCATACCGACGTCTTGTAAGAAATCAATAGCTGCTCCAAGACCAATGGCTCCAGCTATGATTGGCGTACCACCTTCAAATTTCCACGGAAGCTCTTTCCATGTTGAATCGTAAAGGCCGACAAAATCAATCATTTCCCCGCCGAATTCTACGGGTTCCATATTTTCTAATAATGATTGTTTTCCGTATAAAACGCCAATGCCTGTTGGGCCACACATTTTGTGTCCGGAAAATGCGAAGAAATCAACATCTAAATCCTGAACATCAACACTCATGTGCGGAACACTTTGTGCGGCATCAACAACGATTACAGCTCCATTGTCATGTGCAATTTGGGCAACCTCTTTAATAGGGTTAATGGTCCCTAACACATTTGAGACTTGTGACATGGCCACGATTTTCGTTTTAGATGTGACCGTTTCTTTTACATCTTCTAATGAAATTGTACCATCTTCTTGAAGTGGTAAATATTTTAACGTTGCACCTGTCACTTTAGCAACCTGTTGCCAAGGGATGATATTACTATGGTGCTCCATTTTTGTTAAAACAATCTCATCGCCTTCAGATAAGTTCTCTCTTCCGTAACTATGAGCAACTGTATTAATTGCTGTTGTCGTTCCACGTACAAAGACAACTTCTTTAATACTGTTGGCATTAATGAAATGTTTAACCTTCTCACGAGCACCTTCATACCCGTCAGTTGCACGCGAACCGAGTGTATGAACGCCGCGATGCACGTTTGAATTATAACGTTCATAGTACTCGTTTACTGCATTAATTACTGATTGTGGCTTTTGAGAGGTTGCTGCACTATCTAAATATACAAGTGAATGTTCGTTAACTTCCTGATCCAAAATCGGGAACTGTTTGCGAACGTCTTCATTTAGCATTAATAAACTTTCCCTTCGATAACCTCACGAAGCTGATTTTGAACAGTTTCAATTGGAATTTCTTTAACAACAGGGCTTAAGAAACCATGAATAACTAAGCGTTCGGCTTCTTGTTTTGAAATTCCACGACTCATCAAATAGTAAAGCTGAACTGGGTCTACACGACCAACAGATGCTGCGTGACCTGCTGTAACATCATCTTCATCAATTAAAAGAATTGGGTTAGCATCACCACGTGAGCCTCGGTCTAACATTAACACGCGCGATTCTTGTTCAGCGTTAGACTTAGATGCTCCGTGTTCAATCTTTCCAATACCGTTAAAGATTGATGCCGATTCGTCTTTCATAACACCATGTTGTAAAATGTAACCTTCTGATTCTTTACCAAAATGTACAATTTTAGCTGTGAAGTCTTGTTTCTGTTTACCAC
Source organism: Aquisalibacillus elongatus (assembly GCF_003843875.1). Classification (GTDB taxonomy): domain Bacteria; phylum Bacillota; class Bacilli; order Bacillales; family Alkalibacillaceae; genus Aquisalibacillus; species Aquisalibacillus elongatus. Next base: position 85,338 of record NZ_RKRF01000013.1, read on the forward strand.
GGCCAACTGATACAGCTTTCGCATGGCATAAACCATTTTCACCCATTAGGTTCGTAATGTTTTCAGAAATCGTGTTACCATCATTCATTTGGCCTAATGCCCATTCTAATGTTGCGTCACGACCAACTGTTCCGCGGCGGTTAACATATGTTGTTGTACCTTTTTCTAAGTTATCAACGGCACCGTAAGAAACATTCGCATTATCTAATGCAAAAACTTCACTTACGATATTAGCAACAGATTCTTCGTTTTCGTTTTCAGATACGTAGTTTTCTACGTATGTCACTTCACTGTTTTGATCTGCTACTAATAGAACATGGTTAAACAGCGCTGCTTCTTTGTCTTCTTGCCAGAAAACGACTTGAATTGGCTGTTCAACTTTGACGTTTTTCGGAACATATAGGAAAACACCACTATTTAATAACGCTGCGTGACGAGCTGTTAATTTATTTTCATCTACAGATACGCCTTCTTGCATGAAATACTTCTTCACAAGATCTTCGTTTTCATTCATCGCTGTGAAAATGTCTTGGAAAATAACGCCTTGATCTTGAAGTTCCTTTGATAATGACGCATATGCTACATCGTTGTTACGTACGATGATTAAGTTATCACTAACTGACTCTTCGCCTAATAATACACGTACTTTTTCCGGTAGGTCGGTAAACTTACTCACTTCATCACCTGAGACATCATGTTTGAAGTTCGTAAAGTTCCAGTTACGAATACGTGTTTTTTCTAGTTTAGGCATTGGAAGGTCTTCTGCTAAATCTGCTGCTTTTAAACGAATGTCGCGGAACCATTGTGGCTCTTGACGACGTTCGGAATATTGCGTGATATATTCTTTATCATAAGGTAGCTGTGTGTCCACTGTCATCCTTTTACCTCCTATCCAAATTACGCTTTTTGACCGACTGTTTCGTCTTCGATACCTAATTCTTCTTTAATCCAGTCATAACCTTCTGCTTCTAAGCGTTGAGCAAGTTCAGGTCCACCGGATTTCACAACACGACCTTGCATCATAACGTGTACATGGTCAGGAGTGATGTAGTCAAGTAAACGCTGATAGTGTGTGATGATTAGGCAACCAAAATCGTCACTGCGCATTTGGTTGATTCCTTTAGATACGACTTTAAGCGCGTCGATATCTAGACCAGAGTCAATTTCGTCTAAGATTGCAATTGCTGGTTCAATCATCATAAGTTGAAGGATTTCATTACGCTTCTTCTCACCGCCAGAGAACCCTTCGTTTAAGTAACGTTGTGCCATATTTTTATCGATTTCAAGTTCATCCATGTTACTGTCCATTTTCTTAATGAACTCCATTAATGGAATCTCGTCGCCTTCTTCACGGCGTGAGTTAATTGATGAACGTAAGAAATCAGAGTTTGTTACACCACTGATCTCACTTGGGTACTGCATAGCAAGGAATAAACCAGCTTGTGCGCGTTCGTCAACTTCCATTTCTAATACGTCTTCACCATCAAGAAGTACAGACCCTTGAGTGATTTCGTATTTAGGGTGACCCATAACTGCACTAGCTAATGTTGATTTACCAGTACCGTTTGGCCCCATTACAGCGTGGAATTCGCCACCTTTAATGGTTAAGTTAACCCCGTTAAGAATTTTTTCACCTTCAATTTCGACATGAAGATCTTTGATTTCTAAAGTTGATCCTGCCATTTGAATACCTCCATTTTTCTATAATTAATTGATGGTCATTCTCAATTTATTCTCATTATAATTTTATAACATTTACAAAGTATATTCAACTTATATACACAGAATAACCATACAGTTAACACCTATACTATTATATAAGAAATCTTGTCAGATTTAAAAGAAAAACGTCTATACAAAAAGCCTACCACAAAGTTGTGATAGGCTCTCGTTTCTTATATTAACGATGTATCTGTCGGTCAACTTCTGCGACCATTCGTCTACTCTCTTTATAATCTTGCTCGCGTTGCTTCTCTACTTCCAAACGCTTCTCTAGTTTCTGACTGTACTCCTTATAATTAACTCCGCGTGCTTGCTGCATCGCTTTTTCCATTTCACCTGTGTACGTCAGATCAATCTCATTGTCGTTTAAAATGACTAAATCATCCTTTCTTTTAATTACACTTATTATATTAACATGGGTAAATATTATTCAAAAACCGCATTCTAATCGATTTCTATAAATAAAAATGGATATGAGCGGTTAACTCCCACTCATATCCATACCCTTTATTTTTCTTCATAAATCCTCTTGTATAAACTTAATACATCTAAATTTGCCAAAAAATTATTCACTTACTGGAACGACAGCACCTTCATATTCTTCTTCGATAAATGTTTGAATCTCCTCAGAGCTTAAGACTTCAACTAAGGTTTGTAGTGCTTCGTTGTCTTCATCTTCACTACGAGCTGCAATGACGTTTACATAAGGTGATTCTGAACCTTCAAGAATTAATGAATCTTCTGCTGGAACTAGTCCTGCTTCGATTGCATAGTTTGTGTTGATTGCAACTAATGCATCTTCTTCACGTTCATAGAATTCTGGAAGTAATCCTGCATCGATACTCGCATCGAACTCAAGATTTTTAGGATTTTCAGCTACATCATCAACTGTCGCGTTTAATGGGTCAACGTTTTCTGAAATTGTGATAAGTCCATTTTCCTGAAGTAATGATAAAATTCTACCGTGATCTGCCACAGATCGGCTCATTATTACGACTGTGCCTTCTGGTATTTCATCAACATTATTTATGTTTTTAGAATAAATACCCATTGGCTCAATGTGAATTCCACCTAAATTAACAAAATCATAGCCGATTTCAGCTTTTTGATCCTCTAAATATGGAATGTGTTGGAAGTAGTTCGCATCTAATGTTCCATTATCTAAATCTTGGTTTGGTAACACATATTCTTGGTACGTTTCAATTTTTAAATCAATGCCTTCTTCTTCTAAAAGCGGTTGAGCTTCCTCTAATACTTCAGCATGTGGAACGTTTGTTGCACCAACTACAATCTCCGTTAATTCTTCTTTTTCTTCTTGTTCTTCATTATTTTCGGTATTATCTTCCTCTTCACTCTTGTCACCTGATGTTTGTTCTTCTTCACCATCACCCGAAGTACCACAAGCAACCAATACAACTGATAATAAACCTACGATTAATAATGCTAATAATTTTTTCATTTTAGAAACTCCCTTCAACTAATTATCTTTTATCTAATTTTTTGGATAAGTAATCTCCAATAAACTGGAAAATGAATACAATAATGACGATAAAAATGGTACTCGCAACTACGACATCATAATCACGGCGCTGGAACCCTTTCAAATAAGCTAAATCACCTAAACCACCGGCACCAATAATTCCTGCCATTGCCGTAAAGCTAACTAAGTTAATGGCGGTTACAGTAATACCAGATATAAGCGCTGGCATGGATTCCGGTAATAGCACTTTGAAAATGATCGTGTGCGTCTTGGCCCCCATCGTCTTGGCCGCTTCAATGACCCCTTTATCCACCTCCTTAAAAGCAATTTCAACTAACCGAGCATAGAATGGAGCCGCTCCCAGAATAAGCGCTGGTAAAGCCGCTTTTGGCCCCCGAAGAGTTCCTACTAAGAAATCCGTTAGAGGGAACAATAGTAAAATCAATATGATAAATGGTATGGCTCGGAATATATTAACAGCTGATGCTGTTACTGAGTTAATTAATCGGTTCTGCCATAGATTTCCTCGTTCAGATAAAAAGAGTAATAACCCTAATAAGATTCCTAAAATAAGTGTTCCAATAACGGAAATGACCGTCATATATAACGTTTCATACGTTGCGTCCCACATATCTTCCATCACAACATTCGGAAACCATTCACTTAACATCTCGAATCACCTCAACTTCTACACCTGATGCTTCTATGAATTTTAACGTTTCGGCAATCACGGATTCATTACCGTTCAGCTCAACATACAATGTTCCGTAGGCTCCTTCTTGTGTTGGCGAAATCGAACCTTGCAGAATATTAACTTCAACGTCAAATGTTTTAACAACCTCTGATATTAAAGCTCGTTTTGCATCATTACCGATGAAATGCAGTTTAATGACTTCGGTGCTTTCATCTTCTGTAATAAATCTTTTTAGTGAGTCCTGTTTGTGCTCAAGTGGGTTTAATTGTTGCACAAATCGTTTCGCTGTTTTAGATTGCGGTTTGACGAATACATCTAATACATCACCGTGCTCAACGACTTTACCTTGATCCATGACCGCAACGCGATGGCAAACTTTTTGTATGACGTGCATTTCATGGGTAATCATAATAATCGTTAAGTTTAGCTTTTCATTAATTGATACTAATAGGTCTAAAATATCATCCGTCGTCTCCGGGTCTAGAGCTGATGTCGCTTCATCACAAAGTAAAACATCTGGGTCATTCGCTAACGCACGTGCAATACCCACACGCTGCTTTTGACCACCGCTAAGTTCTGATGGATAAGATTTTTCTCGACCTTTTAGTCCAACTAAGTCAATGAGTTCCTGTACCTTCTCTTGTCGTTCAGATTTTGAAATGCCAGCAATTTCTAAAGGAAAAGCTATGTTATCAAATACGGTCCTTGACCATAATAGATTGAAGTGCTGAAAGATCATGCCCATTTTCTGTCGTCTTTTTCGAAGTTGATTAATGGGTAGATTAGTAATATCTGTTCCCTGAATGTTGATATGGCCACCTGTCGGTTCTTCTAAACGGTTGATGAGTCGAATAAAGGTACTTTTTCCAGCACCGCTATAACCAATAACACCAAAAATTTCACCTTGTTCAATGTTCAGTGATACATCATCGACAGCTTGAACATTTTGATGTTTGGTTTTATATAACTTAGATAACCCTTGAATCGAAATCATGTGTTAAATCTCCTCTCTCGGTTGAATAGTTCTTGTTTTGATTGTGATTCGCTACCGGCGGACGCTTTCCTGGGGCGCGAGCTCAACTTCCCAAAGCTCACTATTGTTTCGCTTTGCGTGATTTTCACTTCGCGCTATTCCCTTAGGAGTCGCCGTCTCTCGCTCATCACAACAAAACAACTAAGTACAATCTTTTATAATCAAAACTTTAATTGAAAAAAGCTATAATAATAAAAAACCTTCCTGTCCATAAGAGAACAGAAAGGCAAGATTACATGTCGAGCATCCGTCCTCTTATCTTCCAAAGCTTGACGCTTTGCAGGATTTAGCACCTGTCAGTTACCTGATGGTTGCCGGGTTTCATAGGGCCAGTCCCTCCACCTCTCGTGATAAGAGTTATTATTTGTTATTTTGTTATAAAAAAAACTCTTTTCTTGCAAGCACAAGAAAAGAGTTGAGTACAACGACCTTTTCTTATCTTGCAATGAATTCATCATTGCTGGATTTAGCACCTGTTAGATATAATATCTAATGGTTGCCGGGCTTCACAGGGCCAGATCCCTCCACCTCTCTGGATAAGAAATTTCTTATTCATATTTTCGATGATTTATATGTTAGCATGGTATATGTAACGAGTCAATAAAAATTTCAATAAAGGATGATTATATATGAAGGCACCTTTGTTTGAACTACCATACTTAGACAAGCCGAACGAAACTTATAATATAGAAGACTACATCGGTCAAAAAGTAATTGTCCTAACCTTTTGGGTATCCTGGTGTCCAGATTGCGCTCGAGACCTCCCAAAGAAAGAGCAATTTTTCAAAACTTCCCATAACGATGACTTAGAAATGATCACCATCAATGTCACCGGACGTGAACATGGCGATGAGGAAGCCTTAAAATATCAAGACCAATTTTTAACACAACCTGTATTAAAAGACCGCGGTCGTGAGGTCTATGATTTGTATGAATGTGAAGGCGTTCCAACGACCATCGTTATCAATCGCGAAGGCGAAATTATCGGCCGGTTTGGTGACCAGGCAGATTTTGTTGAAGTCATTCACACCTTAAGTGAAGTTCTGTAAGTCAGACTAAATAAGGCCCCATCTCTTTTAGCACATATGGGACCGAGTGAAACGTATACATGCGATCAACAGGCTCACCATTTTTAAATACGATTAAACAAGGAACACTTGTAATTTCGTATTGTTGCATGAGGTCTGGAGCTAATGTCGCGTTTAACTCGTAAAATTTCTTGTCTCCCATCGTCTCTTCAATATATTCAAGCATTCTACCAGCAACTTTACACGTTCCACAAAAAGGGCTGTTCACAAAGACAATGTGATAGTCCTTTTTCTTTATTAAAAATTGTGCATTTTCTCGATTGATTTCAATCACTACAAAAACCCTTTCAAATATTCCACTTTCACCTTCATATTGGCAGCTTGCAAAAGGGATGCTAACACATAGTCCGGTGCATCTTCAACTTCACGGTACTTTTTATCAATATAGATGTTACGAGCATGCGAAAGTTCCTGGTTCAACATTTTCCGAAGGTTGACGCCAGGTTCATCTGTATCGGTAAAAATAAATACATCTCGATCAAAAAGATTATATTCGTCAACAAAATTTTCTAACGCGTCAATGCCTAGAGTGCCAAACGTACATAAGATTTGGACATCATCGTCTTCTAATATACGTTTGATTTTAAGACGATCTTGTTTCCCCTCGACAATTAACACTTTTGACTGTTCATCCATATGATCACCTATCATATAAGAAAAGCCGACCCTTATTGGATCAGCTTATCTCAACATTATTCAGCATCAATCATTTTTTGATATTCGTCTGCATCCATTAAGTCATCTAGTTGAGATTCGTCACTTAGTTCAACAACAACCATCCATGCTTTTTCAAATGGAGATTCGTTGACTAACTCAGGGCTATCTTCAAGCTCTTCGTTGATCTCAACGATTTTTCCGGAAACTGGAGCATAAAGCTCAGAAACGGTTTTAACAGATTCAACGCTACCGAACGGCTCATCTAAGTCTAGTTCGTCGCCAACTTCAGGAAGTTCAACGAATACGATGTCCCCTAGTTCGTCTTGTGCGAATTCTGTAATGCCAATTCTAACTTTGTCTCCTTCGACTTTTACCCATTCGTGTTCTTTAGAATAACGATATTCTTTCGGTAAGCTCATTTTCAAACCCTCCACTATGTAATTTCTCAAATTAATCATACAACAAAACGCCACTATTTAACACAATCTTAGTTCAGTTATTTCCAATTTTCTTCAAACGTTTCTTCTTTGAACCCGACTGTAACCTTCTCTCCGTCTGTTGCAATTGGTCGTTTAATTAACATACCATCAGAAGCTAAAAGTTTTGTCATCTCATCTTCAGACATATCCTTTAATTTGTCTTTTAGCCCAAGCTCTCTGTACTTTTTCCCTGATGTATTAAAAAACTTTTTAGCTGGCAGGTCACTTTTTTGAATAAAAGATTTTAGCTCATCTTGTGACGGAGGATGTTCAACGATATGTATGGAATCATACTCAACGTCGTTTTCATCTAACCATTTTAACGCCTTACGACAAGTTCCACATTTCGGGTATTGGTAAACTGTTAAAACCATTTGAGCACCTCCTTAAAGGTATGATAACACAAAAAAATAAAATAAGGTTGAGAGAAAAGTTATTAGCTGATCGGCACTTAGAGGTATCGGCAGGTTTTGATGGTTTACCAGCAGGTTTTCGAAGTGTACGCGCAGGTTTTTGGATTTTATCCGCAGGTTTTTGAAATTTACCTGCAGTTTTTTTCGATTTACCGGCAGGTTTGCTAAAATCAATACAAAAAAACAGCTGGTGCGGTACTGCACCAGCTGTTTTCCTAATTAAACCACATATTTTTCAGCATCGATGATCGTTGCTGCGATTTCACGTTTCTTCTCAATCACGTTGATTGGGTCGTGACGAGTTAGCTTGCGAAGGGCACCTAGCATCATGCGTAGGCTATCGCCTTCGTCACTTGCGATTAATGTTTCTTTCGCGTGTGCGTCAATACGGTTGAAGGCTTCTTGTACGTAAACTTGCGTGTAAAGAAGTTTTTGCTGGCTCTTGTCAACGCCGACACTGTCGAATGACTTTTGCGTACGTAAAATAGCTGATTCCATATTATAGATTTCAGCTGCAATGTCCGCAATGTTAACAAGTAGCTCTTGTTCTTGTTCTAATTTTTCTCCGTACTTCTGTGCGGCAAGACCTGCAACAAGTAAGCCAATTTTCTTCGCGTTCTTAAGCAAGTAGAATTCTTGCTCTAGTGGTTCATCGCCTACTGGTTCAGGCATGAATGTCATCAATTCTTCCTGTAAGCCTTGAGCTTTTTGTAATAATGGAAGTTCGCCTTTCATGGCTTTCTTCATGAATGTTCCAGGAACGATCATACGGTTGATTTCGTTTGTACCTTCGAAAATACGGTTGATACGAGAGTCACGGTACATGCGCTCAACTTCATACTCTTGCATGAAACCATAACCACCATGGATTTGAACCGCTTCGTCAGCAGCAAAGTCTAGTAATTCTGTTGCCATATATTTGTTCATTGAGCACTCAATGGCATATTCAGCAATACTTTTTGCAACTTCATTACCTTCGTTTTGTTGTTCTTTCGTTAGTCCGCCTAAGCGTTGTTCAAACAATCCAACCGTACGGTAAACGGCACTTTCGTTTGCGTAAGTGTTCGCTGCAACGCTAGCAATTTTTTCTTGAATTAAGCGGAACTGTGAAATTGGTGTGTCAAATTGCTTACGTTCATTGGCGTATTGTGTTGCTACTTCGACTGCGCGTTTTGCACCACCAACGCCACCGATTGCAAGCTTATAACGGCCTACGTTTAAAATGTTAAACGCGATTACGTGGCCACGGCCGATTTCACCTAGTACGTTTTCAACTGGCACTTCAGCGTCTTCTAAAATTAATGTACGAGTCGATGATGATTTGATCCCCATCTTCTTCTCTTCCGCACCTGTTGAAACGCCTGGGAATTCACGCTCAACAATAAAGGCTGTGAATTTGTCGCCATCAACTTTCGCATAAACAACGAATACATCAGCAAATGCTGAGTTCGTAATCCATTGTTTTTCACCGTTTAAAACATAGTGTGTGCCAGATTCGTTTAGCTTAGCAGTTGTTTTCGCACCTAATGCGTCCGAACCAGAACCAGGCTCCGTTAGGGCGTATGCTGCAAGCTTTTCACCTGTTGCTAATGCTGGTAGATATTTTTGCTTCTGTTCTTCATTACCGAAAAATACAATCGGTAGTGAACCGATCCCCACGTGTGCACCGTGAGAAATTGAGAAACCACCTGCTAGAGACATTTTCTCTGTAATAAGTGATGATGCAATCTTATCAAGTTCAAGACCACCATACTCTTCTGGTACGTCAGCACCTAATAAACCAAGTTCACCTGCTGTTTTTAAGAGTTCCACCGATTTGTCAAACTCATGATTCTCTAGGTTATCGATGACTGGCCATACTTCGTTTTTAACATATTCTTCAGTCGTTTTAGCAATCATTTTATGCTCTTCAGTAAAATCTTCTGGCGTTAAAATGTCCTCAGCTTGAACATCTTCAACTAAAAATCCGCCACCTTTAAACACTTTTTCAGTCGTTTCACCCATTTTAAAATCCCCCTTATGGTTTTAAATTAATTCAAATACGCCTGCAGCGCCCATGCCGCCGCCAATACACATCGTTACTACACCGTATTTCACATCACGGCGCTTCATTTCATGGATTAATGAAAGAGTTAGCTTCGTACCTGTGCAACCTAGTGGGTGCCCAAGTGCGATCGCACCACCGTTTACGTTCACGATGTCTTCGTTTAATCCAAGTTCACGAATAACTTGTAGTGACTGTGAAGCAAACGCTTCGTTTAATTCAAATAAACCAATATCATCAAGCTCTAATCCTGCCTGTTTTACCGCTTTCGGAATTGCTTTAACAGGGCCTACACCCATGATTTCTGGTTCAACACCCGCCACTGTAAATGAACGGAATTTAACTAGAGGCGTTAAGCCTTCCTGCTCCGCTTTTTCGCGGTCCATGACAAGAACTGATGCAGCACCGTCACTCATTTGTGATGAGTTACCAGCCGTAACACTTCCTTGAACATTAAAAGCAGGTTTTAGTTTTCCTAAAACGTCTTTTGTCGTGCCTTTACGAACGCCCTCATCACGCTCAAGTGTGACAGTTGTTTCTTTCACTTTGTTATCTGGACCGACTTCGCGTTGAGTCACTTCAACTGGTACGATCTCATCGTCAAACTTTCCTTCTTCTAATGCTTTTGCTGCACGCTCATGACTGCGTACGGCAAATTCATCTTGATCATCACGAGAAATGCCAAAACGTTGAGCTACTTCTTCTGCTGTATGACCCATAGACATGTAGTAGCCAGGTGCATTCTCGACTAATTCAAGGTTAGGCTTAATGACATGGCCTCCCATCGGTATGAGACTCATCGATTCCGCACCACCAGCGATGATGGCGTCACTTCCGCCAACCATAATACGTTCAGCTGCATACGCAATACTTTGTAAACCGGATGAGCAGTAACGGTTGATTGTAATACCTGGCACTTCGTTCGGAAGTCCCGATAAACCTGCGATATTACGTGCCATGTTCATGCCCTGCTCAGCTTCTGGCATCGCACAACCCATGATAACGTCATCAATTGGGCCGTCATAATTGTTCGCGCGTTTAAGCGTTTCTTTAATCGTTAAAGCTGCTAAGTCATCTGGACGACTATTCGCAAGCGTTCCTTTTTTCGCTTTTCCTACAGGTGTACGTGCACCTGATACAATAACTGCTTCTCTCACAACTTTTCCCCCTCTTCTATTTGGAGTGATCGTTTAGTTACGTAGTGGTTTACCTTTCATTAACATGTGTTGCATTCTTTGCTGTGTCTTCGCCTCACCAATCAAGCTTAAGAAAGCTTCACGTTCTAAATCTAGTAAGTAATCTTCATCAACTAATGTTCCGTAGTTCAAGCGTCCACCAGCTAATACAAATGCTAGTTTTTCAGCGATCTTAAGGTCATGCTCAGATGCATAGCCGCTATTCGCTAACCCTTTAGCACCTAATAGCATCGTCGCGTAACCTGCTTCACCTACAACAGGTACCTTCTCACGCTTACGCGGCGTGAAACCGGCATCAGATAGACTGATCACTTTTTGCTTCGCATCATAGATTAAATGGTCGCCATTGACACTAATTGAGTCGACTTCAGCATCTAAAATACCGTTTTCAACCGCTTCTGCAGCTGACGTCGAAACTTTAGCCATCGCAACCTTTTCAAACACATCATTTGTAACTTTTTGTAAGTCGAAATCAACGCCTTCTGGTAGTCCTCTTAACTGCTTAAGGTAAAATTCTTTATTACCTCCGCCGCCAGGGATTAGACCAACACCGAATTCGACTAAGCCCATGTAAGACTCTTGTGAAGCCTGAATGCTATGAGCTGGCAAGCAAACTTCTGTTCCGCCACCTAGCGTCATGCCAAATGGTGCTGCAACAACTGGTTTTTCATTATACTTAATATTCATCATTGCTTGTTGGAACTGCTTAACAACTAAGTTTAACTCAGGGAAGTTAAAGTCCTGTGCTTCCATAAGCATCATGCCAAGATTAGCCCCAACACAGAAGTTATTACCTTGGTTACCAATCACAAGCCCTTTGTAGTTTTTATTTACTTCTTCAAGTGACTGGTTAATCATTTGAATGGTATCAAGTCCGATGGCATTACTTTGTGAATGGAACTCTAGTAACGCCACATCGTCACCTAAATCTATTAAGCTAGCACCACTATTTTTCTTAATGACACCGTGTGCTTGCTTATGAAGTTTTAAGTTAATCTCTTTCGGGTTAACTTGCTTCTCGACGTATTCACCGTTTTGATAGAAATAAACTTTACCATTTTCCGTTTTGTAGAACGATTCAAAGCCTTTATCTAGCATTTCTTGAACCCAAGCTGGAACTTGAGTGCCTTCTTCTTTCATACGTTCTACAGATGATTGAACGCCAATCGCGTCCCACATCTCAAAAGGTCCTAACTCCCAGCCGAAGCCCCATTTCATCGCTTCGTCAATCGCATTAATATCATCAGCAATTTCGCCGAGTAAGTTAGCTGAGTAAACGAGTGTAGGCTTAGTAATATTCCAGATCAGGTCACCCGCACGGTCGCCTTTAGCGTTTACTAACGCTTTTAGCTTACGCTTAGGGCCTTTCTCCTGCTTAGCCATACCCGATGCATTTGTTTTAAGCTTTTTACGCTCTTCATATTCCATCGTTTCAGGATTTAGTTCATAGATGACACTGCCATCTTTACCCTTTTTCTTAAGGAAAAAGCCTTGACCAGCCTTCGCACCAACCCAGCCTTTTTCGTTCATATCTTTCATGAAGTCTGGAACAACGAATGCTTCTTTTTCTTCCCCTTCGACGTTGTCATAAACGTTTTTAGCTACATGAATAAATGTATCTAAACCAACGACATCTAATGTACGGAATGTCGCACTCTTCGGACGTCCAATCATTGGACCTGTCACTGAGTCTACTTCACCGATACTATAGCCGCCGTTTAACATTTCTTTTACAGTTACTAATAAACCATATGTTCCTATGCGGTTTGCTATGAAGTTTGGCGTGTCTTTTCCTTCAACGACACCTTTACCTAATACGTCTTCACCAAAAGTCTTCATGAAATTTAAGATATCAGGATCTGTTTCTTTATTAGGGATGACTTCTAGTAACTTTAAGTAACGCGGTGGGTTGAAAAAGTGCGTTCCTAAGAAATGCTTTTTAAAATCATCAGAACGGCCTTCTGCCATCGCATTGATTGAGATCCCGGATGTATTCGATGATACAATAGATCCGTCTTTGCGATATTTCTCAACTTGATCATAAACCTTTTTCTTAATATCTAAATTCTCTACAACTACTTCAATCACCCAATCAACTTCAGCTAGTTGTTCCATATGATCATCAAAGTTACCGACTTCAATTAGATCTAAGCTCTTTTTACTCGTAATTGGAGATGGGTTTTGTTTCTTCAGCTTCTCCTTGTTGCTTGCAGCAATGCGATTACGAACTGCTGCATCTTCTAAAGTTAAACCCTTATTTTCTTCCGCTTCAGTAAGCTCACGAGGTACAATATCCAACATAATTGTCGGGATGCCAACGTTAGCCAGGTGAGCAGCAATACCAGACCCCATAACGCCTGAGCCTAATACTGCAGCGCGCTTGATTTTACGGTTCATGTTTCTTCCCCCTACTCTTGAATGAATACTCATTCATTTTTTCGTAAAAAATTATTGGATAGTCTCACTACCCAATAAAAATATTCTACTTTAACTATAAAATATTTTCTGATATTTCGCAAATAAAATTATTAAGTTTATTTCTTAAAAATTCCTTTTAATACAAACCAGACATTCGCCGGCCGTTCCGCTAAACGACGCATATTGTAACCAAACCAGTCATTTCCGTATGGTACATAAACTCTCATCGTATAGCCTTCTTTAACCAATTTTTCTTGAAGTTCATTACGAATCCCGTACAGCATTTGGAATTCAAATTGATCGTTTGAAATATCATGCTCTTTAACAAATTCTTTTGTAAAATCAATCATCGTATCGTCATGAGTCGCGACTGCTGTATAATTCCCGTTTTGCAGATGAATTTTGATAATGTTTTTGAAGTTCTCATCAACATCTTTTTTATCAGGGTATGCAACCTCAGGAGATTCTTTGTAGGCGCCTTTTACTAAACGAAGGTTTGGATCATACTTGTCCAATCGCTCTAAGTCATCAACCGTACGATATAAATAAGATTGAAGCACTGTGCCAAGCCCTTCATACTCCTGCTTCAACTCTTCAAAAATTTCAATCGTCATCTCACAACGCGCATGGTCTTCCATATCAATTGTGACAAAAACCCCATGTTTTTGACCTGCGTCTAAGATCTTTCGCATGTTCTCCATAACAAGTTCACGCGAAATATCAAGTCCCATTGATGTCATTTTTAGTGAAAGTTGTGACTCTAAATTTCCTTCATCTATAACACGAATCGCTTTGATACACTGTTCCGTTCTCTCACGTGCCTCTTTTTCATCGTTAACAAATTCACCTAAATGATCCAAGGTTACAACAAGACCTTTTTTATTTAATTCACGAATGGCCTCAGCCGCTTCCTCAATCGTCTCCCCTGCTACAAATCGAGAAGCAAACATCTTAAATCCATATTTTTTAGCTATTTTAGTGAAAAATTTATTGTTAGATAGAAATAGAAAAAATTTACGCATTAACTTCTCCATGATGAGCTCCCCCTTTTGTTCTCTCTAACATGAAACCGGTTTCCATTTTATCATTTTTTTGAGAAAAAAGATAATTAAATTTTTTAAAATCTTTCTCTCAAACAGGTCAACCCAATTCGCGGAAACACCTCGCCTTCTCGCGAAAGCACCACTGCAGTTTTATTCGCGAAAAAAACTCCTAAGTCAGTACTTAGGAGTTTGTCGCTTGATCAATTGCTTGAATCATTGTTTTTTCGATATCTTCAGCGAAAGCTTTCACATCAGGATTATCAATGTTTTCCATTAATGATGTCGGTCTTGGCATACCGATTTTAGTTGTACCATCCTGACTGAGGTACACGACGACTTTACAAGGTAAAAAGTAACTGACTTTCTCTTCCATACCTAACACTTCATAAGCGGCCTTAGGGTTACAAACCTCTAAAATTCGTATGGACTGGTTAAAATCATCAAACCCTTTATTATTTAAAGTTTCCTTCACATCAAAATCCCAAAGAACGCCGAACTTCACTTCTTTAAGCGCAGATGAAAGTGATTCAACTGCCTCATCAACACTTTGGTTCGTGGTTACAGTATAATCAAACATTTAATCCCTCCATTTTCATGTTTTTATATAGTTTACCCATAATAATACCAATCGTAAACATTTTCTCTAAATCGTAAACATTCCTATTTACAAATCGTAATCGTTACGATATACTCATAAAGGCTTTACTTAACAACTGGAGGAGAAAACTATGAAACTCGTAAAATTATTTAGCATGTTATTCTTTTTATCATTCTTATGGGCTTGCCAAGCTAATGATTCGAATTCAAATGAAGAAAATACGATTTATACATCTATATATCCAATTGAATACATCGCCTCAGAAATTGCTGGTGACCATGTTCAAGTTAATACTGTAGTGCCATCAGGAGCAGATGCACATTCTTATGAGCCATCAACAAAAACAATGATCGAGCTATCATCAAGTGATGCGTTTTATTTTGTTGGCGAAGGAATGGAAAGCTTCTCAGAAACGATGGCTGAGTCAGTTCAATCAGAAGACGTTCATATTTTGCGTCTAGCTGAATATGAACAGTTATTCGAAGACTTCACACAAGATGAAGGTCTGATCAATCAATCATCTGAATCGAACCAAGAAGACGAAGATGAGCACGAACACGAAGAAGATGATCATTTTGATGAGGATAACCATCAAGAGGAAGAAACACACGAAAATGATGCAGAAGACGATCACGCTCATGGTGACTTTGACCCTCACTTCTGGCTCGATCCAATTCGTATGATTGATGCAGGTGAAATTGTTTTAGACGATTTAATTCAGCTATATCCAGAACAAGAAGAAGCATTCCGTGAAAACTTTGAAGCCTATAAAAATAAAATGAACGAATTAGATGAAGAATATAACAACCAACTCGATCAAGAAGTCAGTATTTTAGTGACACACAAATCCTTCTCTTATATGGAAGAGCGTTATCCTATAAAACAGCACTCGATTCGTGGAGTTTCAGCATCACAAGAGCCGTCACAACGAGAACTGCAACAATTGTTTGAACAGATTGAAGAGTTAGGAATTGATTCAATTGTGTTTGAGGAAAATTCAGATGACCGTCTAGCTCAAACCATCGCTAACGAATTAAACTTAACAAAATATTATCTAAATAATTTATCAACACGTACTGAAGACAACGTTAAGCAAGATAAAGATTACTACGACATTATGATCGATAATCTTAATGTTTTAAACGAAATTCAACCATAAAGGGTGATTTATGATGACACAGCCCATTATTTCCGTTCGAGGCGTTCAGCATCGTTACGACCGCCAAACGATATTGAAAGATATAAAGTTTGATATTGTGGAAGGCGCTTTTGTTGGTCTTGTCGGGCCAAATGGTTCTGGAAAGACGACACTTATCAAACTTCTCTTAGGAATCGAAAAACTTCAAAAAGGACAAATTACAGCATTCGGACACCCAATCCAGAAGTTTAAAAACAAAGGCCGAATCAGTTACGTTTCACAAAAAGCAAACTCCTTTAACCGTGGATTTCCAGCAACGGTTAAAGAAGTCGTGTCGATAGGGATTGTTTCAAAAGAAAATAAACAAACCAAAGAGAATCTTGTTTATAATGCATTAAAGCAAGTTAATATGGAATCCTATATCGACCGAAATATTGGTGATCTATCTGGTGGTCAACAGCAACGCGTATTCATCGCTAGAGCCATTGTAAGCAATCCAAAACTGCTCATTTTAGATGAACCGACCGTTGGTGTTGATAGTGAAAATGTGGAACACTTTTACCGTTTACTATCGAAATTAAATAAAGAGTTAGGTATTACGTTAGTCCTTGTTTCCCATGATATTGGAGCCATTACCACGTATGTCACTGACTTATTATGTTTAAATAAAACCATTCATTATCACGGGGATCCCGGTGATTTTGAAAATATGCCAGACGAACAACGATCCAAACTTTATGGACATCGAATTCACACGATTACACACGATCATTAGAAAGGGGCGATTATCATGATTGAAGCCTTTATAAATTACACACTATTACGCAATACACTCTATGCTGGGTTACTCGTCGGATTAATAGCCCCTCTATTAGGAGTGTTTATCGTCGTAAGACGCCAATCGATGATAGCAGATGGTTTATCTCACGTAACATTAGCTGGGTTAGCATTCGGTTTATTTATGCAAAAAAAATACACCTTGCTTATGTTCACACCATTTCACACCGGGATTCTCTTTTCTGTCATCGGCGCATTAATTATAGAAAATTTAAGAGACGTCTATAAGGCGTTCCAAGAAATTGCGATTCCAATTATTTTATCTGTCGGTGTTGGCTTAAGTATCGTCTTCATAGCGTTAGCCGATGGAATCAATACAGATATTTACTCTTATTTATTCGGCTCTGTTGCCGCCATTAGTAATCAAGATCTTACACTAATTTTATGGATTTCGATTTTAGTTATTGCATTTATTTTGACTTTTTATAAACGTTTATTTGCCTTATCTTTCGATGATGAATTCGCAAGAGTCTCGGGTGTAAAAGCAAAAACACTGAATTTCTTTTTCATTCTCGTAACCGCACTAGTGGTCTCAGCTTCTATTCGAATTGTCGGAGTACTACTTGTCTCAGCGCTTATGACACTTCCTGTTGCAACTAGCATGAGGGTTTCAAATAGCTTTAAACAGACAATCGTTTATAGTATTATATATGGAGAAGTTGCTGTTGTTATTGGGCTAATCGCAGGTTATTATTTTGAAATTCCTGCTGGGGGTACGATTGTTATTACCTCTGCCTTATTACTCGGATTAACCTTATTATTGAAAAAAGTTCAACTCGTTTTAACCATTAAAAAGGATGATGAACATGCAGCTTAATCAAGCCTTAGACATTTTAAAAGACGAAGGTTATAAATACACCGAAAAGCGTGAAGATATACTTGTGTTTTTCAATGAGCAGGATGGTTACCGAACGGCTAGTGATCTATTAAATCACTTAAGCCAAAAGTATAATGGAATTAGTTATGATACCATTTACCGTAACCTGCATTTATTTAATGAGTTGAACATCTTAGAACAGACAGAGCTAGATGGTGAAAAACATTTCCGCTTATCCTGCGGTCATCACGAACACCATCACCATTTCATATGTAAATCCTGCGGCAAAACGAAAGCCATTGAAGCATGTCCGATGAACGAGTTAAACCTAAACTTTAACGGATATTTTATTGAAAATCATAAATTTGAAATTTACGGGCTCTGCCCTAGTTGTCATTAAAAGCCATTGACCGACACGTCAATGGCTTTTTATTAATGTGTTACATATAATTGCTGTACTTCTTCAAACGGCATTGGTCTTGCGAAATAAAACCCTTGGCCAATCCGACAGCCAATCGATAATAAATAATTCATTTGATCAGATGTCTCTATTCCTTCCCCTACAATATCAATCTCGCATAACTTAGCTAAATCAACCATAAAATCGACCATGTTTTTGCCATCGCTTTGGCCAATCATCGAAATAAATGATCGGTCAATTTTCACAAAATCTACTGGTAAATCGCGCATATATCTTAAAGAGCTATAACCCGTTCCAAAGTCATCAATGCTGATCATCACACCGGCTTCCCTTAACTGGTTCAACTTCGGCATATTATTATCAATATTCATTGTAATAGACTCTGTAATCTCGATTTCTAATACTCCCGCCGGAATTTGATAATCTTCTAAAATTTCAAGAACATTTGAGACAAACTCTCTTTTCGAGAATTGTTTAGCAGATATGTTGACAGAAAAACTTGGAATATGGATACCCTCATCTCTCCATTTAACATAGTCTGCACACGCTCGCTTCAACACATAATCCGTCATTGAGAAAATCAAACCAGTTTCTTCTGCAATTGGAATAAACACACCAGGCGAGATCGTCCCTTTCTCTGGGTGATACCATCTCGCTAATGCCTCCAACCCTTGTATGCTCCCTGTTTTCATATCTATTTTTGGTTGGTAGTGTAACTCAATTTCCTCATTTAAAATCGCCCTGTGTAACTCGTTTTCATAGAAATAATGCTCTAGATGATCATTCATAGACGGCTCATAAAAGCTATACGTCTCTCGATCTACTTTAGCATTTTTAAGCGCAGCATTTGCCTTTTGATATATCCCTTCAAAGTCATGATCATCCTGTGGGTAATAGGCGATTCCAATTGAAATCGTCGGATGAATAATCTCATCACGGATTGTAGTCGGTTGATTAAGTTCGTTCTTTAACGTTTGAAGTAACTCTTTTATATCCGCATAATTATTGACATTTGAAATCAAAATACCGAATTCATCGCCTTTTAACCTAGCAATGATCCCTCGTGACTTAACGACTTGCTTAATCGTTTTAGCAATTGACAAAATCACTTCATCACCGAATTCCGTTCCATACTGCTGATTTATCGAATGGAAACGATCAATATCAAGAATCATAAATGCGTGCTCTTGCTCTTTATTCTGCTCAATCTTTCGAGCAGCTTCTTCATTAAACGTATTAAAATTGTATAATCCCGTAATATAATCAAAATGTTCTAAGTAATTAATTTCACGCTTAAACTCTCTTTCAGTCGTGAAATCGCTAACCATGACCTGCATACCTATTAACTTTCCATCTTGATTATATAAATTCGAATAAGTTAATTGTAAATATTTACTCTGTCCGCCCGTATGCTTAACTTCCCGATGTTGTTTATAAATATCACCTTCTGAAGCTAGATAGGTTGAAGCCCCTTGTAGCAAAATAGGTTTAACGTTCGTGATAGGTTGATTTAAAGCATCTTGTTTAGAAATCCCTAAAATTTCTTCAGCTTGTCCATTCCAAACATTAATAAGCCCTTTACGATTGATCGCAATAATACCTAATGGGGAATGTTCTAAAATGCCATGAAGTTGATTTCTGGTAACATGTAGTATTTGATCTTTTTGTTTCGTTTCTTTTATATCGACTAAAAACCCGAAATAATTCGTCAGTTTACCATGTTCATCAAGGACCTTATGCATAGTAAAGTATCTTGGCATAACATTTCCAGATCCATCTTCCATAAACACTTCATCTTCCCAATGCCCTTCAGATTCTAACTGTCTACGAATTTTCCGGTAACTATCTTTCGTCTCAAATTGCAGGACACGCTCATAGCGTTCACCGATAATCTCGTCTACAGGTAAATTCACCATGTCTTCAAATTGTTTGTTAACTTTTAATACATAACCATTTTCATCCGTGATAATTAGACCTTGGTCTAAGTTGTTAAAAGCTTCATTCGTTAACATTATTTCCTCTTCATTGTCCTGAAGTTTTTGATAAAAATTGATATTCCGCTTCGTTTCTTTCGTAAGATAATAATAAAAGAACATGCCAGTCACAAACACATACAACCAACCTTTAAGCGATTGGACAAACGATAATGATTCTGCTCCCTCGACAAATACCTCGACTATTTGGTCCGATGTTGTGATCCATACTAACCCAATTAATAGATGCAAGATTAAAAACTTAGTTGGAAATTGCCTAAGTTGATGAATCTTTGCATCATAGAAGTTATTCCCCATTTTAATCACCTAAATTATCAATTTATATTATTATACAACAAATTGTTTATTTATTCTAAATATTTCGTCATTTATTTTATTCTTAATTATATTAATAATATCGGTTTAACTGTTTGATATTAAAGAGGATAAACAAAAAAAACCTAATAGATATTAGGTTAATAGGGCACTGGACTCTCTATAGAAATAAGCAACGATGTGGTAAATGGTTATGGTGCATTGAAATTTGCTAACAATCCACGATAAAAATCGTTTTTCTTAATCAAGCCAGAAAGAATAAAGTCTTATTAATAATACATATCTTCAACAACCCAATCTTGTTGTGGTTTCTTAGTTAAATATATTTCTACATAGAGATCATGATCTTCACCTTTTATATTAATAGCAAATTTTGATTCTCCAAAACCGTCAGCTATTTGTATATTACCAGTAGGTAGATAACCGTACCCTTCAATTCCTCCAGTTTCTCGTATAATATATTCATCATTTTCGATATATGTAATAGCAGTATTATAAGCTTCACTATTTTTCATAAATAATACAATTGAAGAAATAAACAACATAAATGTGAGTATAACAATAAAGAAAACAACTACAATTGTTTTCCATAAACTCAACTTCCTTACTTGAACTACAACTGAATTCGCTAAGTTATCTCCAATTCTCTGCTTATCCTTATTTACTGCAAACACAATTAATTCAACAGGCCATATGATTAATATTAAATTCCTTAAAAATAACCTTGTCTTTGAAGGAACCTCATCTTTATTTTCCTCATCTCTTACACCAATGCCAATAATTGATTTACCAATGCTTGCTCCTTTGTAGGAATCTTTAAAAGAATACAAAACAAAGGCAACGAACAACCCAATCCAAAATCCCCTAAAAACGAGGTTATTATTTAATCCCTCATTAATTAAGAAAAAAGTAAAAGGAACAACAACAATAAACGAAATAATAAAATGATCTATTATAAAGGCAAATACTCTACTTTTTCTCGACGCTAGTTTTAATTCTGTCAAAACTTATCCTCCCCTTTTCGTACAATATTTTCTAATATTACTGAGATTTTATAAGACTAAATGTTCACTTTCAAATTAGATTCGACAAAAAATGCGTAAATCCTTTTTTGGCATTATTGCTCACTAGATAAGGTACTATGAATCTAAGTATGTTTCAGATTGTTAATGCGCGCACGACATCCGATCACTCATTATAAAAAAACTGCCGAGATGTTCTCGGCAGTTTAAAGATTTTATTTAACTGAACGGATGCGGTTATCTGTATATGTTTCTTCGATATCTTCTACTTGATAGCCTCGTTTAATATTTCCTTTAATTGCAATGTTCATTAAGATTCCAAGTGAGAAGAAGGTAATAAGTAATGAGGAACCACCATAGCTGATTAAAGGCAGTGTAATTCCTGTAATCGGCATCAAACCTGTAATAGCTCCCATATTGATGATGGCTTGAATAATAATTTGAAAGGTAATACCTAAAGCTAATAACCTTCCAAATTGATCAGGTGCTCGTTTAGCAATTAGAATACCTTTATACATAAACACCATAAACGCAATAACTACGATCAACACACCGATGAACCCTAACTCTTCTGCAATAATCGAAAGAATAAAATCCGTATGTGCCTCTGGTAAAAAGCCAGCTTTTTGAACGCTATTAGCCAAACCGACACCACTGAATTCTCCAGATGCTATGGCAATCAAAGAATGTACTAACTGATAGCTTTCGCCTGATGGGTCCTGAAAAGGTTCTAAAAACGACGTTACCCTGGACTTACGATAATTCGCACCGAAAATTAATAAAGCCACACTTCCAATCGCCACAGTGGCTAAGCTAAATAAATGAATGAAACGGGCGCCTGCAAACAACAATATAATTCCGCACGCCGCGATAATAGAGGTAGCTGTTCCTAAATCGGGTTGCGCAACAATTAGTAAGAAGACTATGATCAATATGATAAGTGGTGGTAGTAAACCGTCCTTAAAACTATGTAGCCTGTCCTCTTTTTTAGTCAGAACGTGAGCAAAATAAAGGACCATCCCGATTTTAGCTAATTCAGAAGGTTGAAATAAGAACAATTGGAGATTAATCCAACGTGTTGCACCATTAACCTCAACACCCAGTCCAGTAAATGCTACAAGCAATAATAAAACAATGGTCGTATAAAGCAATACCTTCGTTAATCCCCTTAAACTCCGATATGAGAAAATACTCATAAATAAGAAGACTATTAAACCAAGCATTAACCACATGCGTTGCCGTTTGAAGTAGTGAGCTGGGTCATTAATATTAGGATCTAGGCCCGCTTCTACAAAACTCGCACTATACACCATGACGAGTCCGAATAAAGATAATAATATAATAATCGTGAATAACGGATAATCTATATTTCGTAAATGTTTTTTCAATCCCAACACCGTCCTAGTTATATCTTAACTGAAAATTCCATTTAACGGAATAGGACTTCTAGAGGTTTAAGAAGTAAAATAAACCCTTCAGTCAAACTAAACTGAAGGGCTATCACTTTTATATAGTAGGTTGCGTATTAATTTTCTTCACATCATCTAAATATTCTTCATAAGACATCGACTTATCGATGATGCCTTCATCTTTGATCTCTATGATGCGGTTCGCAATCGTTTGGATAAACTGATGGTCGTGGGAACTGAAAATAACAGACCCTTTAAATTTAATAAGACCATTGTTTAATGATTGAATCGACTCTAAATCTAAGTGGTTTGTTGGATCATCTAGAACAAGCACGTTAGCATTACTCAACATCATTCTAGATAGCATACAACGTACTTTTTCACCACCGGAAAGAACGCTAGCTTTCTTAAATACATCATCACCGCTAAACAGCATACGTCCTAAGAATCCACGAATAAATGTCTCCGTTTCATCTTCAGGTGCGTATTGGCGTAACCAATTAATTAGACTAAGATCTGATCCTTCAAAGAACGGTGAATTATCTTTAGGGAAATACGACTGAGATGTTGTCACGCCCCATTTATATGAACCTTCATCAGGTTCCATTTCACCCATTAAGATTTTCATAAGTGTCGTAACCGCTTGATCGTCACCTAATAACGCCACTTTATCGTCTTTGTCTAAACGGAAAGATACGTTATCGAGCACTTTTTTACCGTCTACAGTTTTACTAATGCCATTAACTTCTAAGAGGTCATTACCAATCTCACGTTCAGGTGTGAACGCAATGTAAGGATATTTTCTTGAAGAAGGCTTAATGTCATCAATCTCAATTTTGTCTAATAACTTCTTACGAGACGTTGCCTGACGTGATTTAGACGCATTGGCACTGAACCTGGCGATAAATTCCTTTAACTCTTGAACTTTCTCTTCTTTCTTCTTGTTTTGCTCTTGCTGCATCTTAAGCGCTAATTGGCTTGATTCGTACCAGAAATCATAGTTACCGACATAAAGCGTAATTTTTTCAAAATCTAAATCCGCAATATGCGTACACACGTTATTTAAGAAATTACGGTCGTGAGATACGACAATAACCGTATTTTCAAAGTTAATTAAAAACTCTTCTAACCATCTGATCGCTTGAATATCTAAGCCGTTTGTCGGCTCATCAAGTAATAATATGTCTGGATTTCCAAATAACGCTTGAGCTAAAAGGACTTTAACCCTTTGTGCTTCCGTTAATTCAGACATCTTCTTAAAATGAACCTCGTCTTCGACACCAAGCCCGCGAAGTAATGTTGCTGCGTCGCCTTCAGCTTCCCAGCCGTTTAGTTCTGCAAACTCACCTTCAAGCTCAGCAGCGCGCATCCCATCTTCTTCAGTAAATTCACCTTTAGCATAGATGGCATCTTTCTCTTGAATAATCTCGTGTAGACGCTCGTGACCCATCATGACAACGTCTAACACATTTTCGTCCTCATAAGCGTAGTGATCCTGTTTTAAGACCGCAATTCGCTCATCTTTCCCTACTGATACATGGCCTTCTTGAGGCTCAATTTCACCAGATAATATTTTTAAAAACGTTGATTTACCAGCGCCATTTGCGCCAATCAACCCATAACAGTTTCCATTGGTAAACTTAATCGAAACATTTTCAAATAACTTACGACTTGGAAAACGTAAGCTGACATTCGTTGCTTGTAGCATAAATACAAATCCTCCACATCAATTAATCACTTTTATCATTATAGCATCTTTTAAGAGGATTTGACGAATTTTACTCATGGCTTTAATACAACTTTAATACAATCATCTTTACGTCCATTAAAAATCTTATAACCATGCTCCGCATCATCTAACGAAAGCTTGTGCGTAATAATGTCAGTTGGATTAATTTTTTCATCTACAATCATGTCATATATTTTTGGCATAATCGGGATGACCGGAGCTTGTCCCATTTTTAACGTCACATTCCTTGAGAAAAATGCGCCAAGTGGAAAAACATTATAATTGCTACCATACACACCTGTTAACTGTACTGTACCAGCTTTTTTCACAGCCTTTGTAGCAATTTGAATCGGTCCAAGCGTTCCACCTTGAAGTTTTAGTTTTTGTTCTAAAAACTCAAGCGGAGACTTCTTCCCATCCATCCCAACACAGTCAATAACAACATCTGCGCCACCTTTTGTAATTTCTTTTAAGTGCTCACCCATATCAGGGAACTTCGTAAATTCATACACCTCAACGTTATTCGTTTTCTTAGCATGATCCATACGATAATCTAAATAATCAATCGCAATAACACGCTCTGCTTTTTTCATCCAAGCAAATTTCTGAGCCATTAAGCCAACCGGACCACACCCTAAAACAATGACCGTATCACCTTCCTTAACGCCTGCATGCTCCACACTCCAATATGCAGTGGGCAGGACATCAGATAGGAATAACAATGATTCATCTTCCATTTCGTTGTCTTCTGGCACAACAAAAGGCGTGTAATTACCAAATGGCACTCTTAAGTATTCTGCCTGTCCTCCAGGGTAATTACCGAATTTTTCAGTATAGCCAAACAAACCTCCTGAATCATAATGAGGATTTGAATGGTCACACTGGCTCGTTATGCCTTGATCACAATATGAACAACGACCACAAGAAACATTAAATGGAATGATCACACGGTCACCTTTTTTTACTTTGGTAACCTCTGGTCCTACTTCCTCAACAATTCCCATCGGCTCATGGCCAATAATATATCCCTTAGGTAAAGGCATATTCCCTTGATATAGATGTAAGTCAGAACCACAGATCGCGGTTGACGTAATTCGTACAACGATATCATCTTTCTTTTCAATCGTTGGATCATCTTCATTCGTAACATCTACGTGATAAGGCGACCGATACGTCACAGCCTTCAATATACTCACTCCTTGTCATGTGTACTCATCATAGTTTTCCATTGAACACGGGGTTTATGCTTTTTCCTTATTATCCCTTTTATATAAAAACTTGAAATGATGCACATTAAATAAAGAAGCAAATATTGAAGTATGAGGGTATGTCCATGAAAAATAACGTAAGCGTATGGTGTATCATTTCGATGGCATCGATTCCTTTAGTGATGACACTTGGGAATTCGATGCTAATCCCTATATTGCCTATTTTTGAAGAACAATTAAATATAAATTCCTTTCAATCGAGTTTAATAATTACGAGCTACTCCATTGCTGCTATTTTATTAATTCCTATTGCAGGATACTTATCAGACCGCTACGGAAGGAAAAAAGTTATTATTCCAAGCCTACTTCTAACCTTAATCGGAGGATTAATAGCTGGCATAGCTTCTATGATGAGTAGCGTTCCTTTTTTGTGGATTATATTAGGACGAATTTTACAAGGGTTTGGTGCAGCAGGCGCCGCTCCGATTGTCTTGCCTTTAGTGGGAGATTTATATAAGGACAACGATGAACAAGCAAGCTCTTGTCTGGGCATTATTGAAACCTCCAATACTTTCGGCAAAGTTTTAAGCCCTATTGTCGGTGCTGCACTTGCGGTCATCGTTTGGTATATCCCATTTTTTGCGATTTCAGTTTTTAGTTTAATCTCTCTTATTTTTGTGTTCTTTTTTATCAAAGTACCTAAAGACAATGAGCCAAAAGATTCGTTAAATCAATTCTTGGCTCATGTAAAAGATATTTTTATACGCGAGGGACATTGGCTTTACGTGGTATTTGGAATCGGTGCCTATTCCATGCTTATCTTGTTCGGGATTTTATTTTACTTATCGGACATATTAGAGAAACTTCATGATATTGAAGGGGTGAAAAAAGGTGTAATTCTAGCTATACCCTTACTTGTGCTTTGTTTAGCGTCATTAGTTACTGGTAAAAAAATTAAAGGTGATTTAGTCTTCATGCGTTATATTTTGTTAGTTTCATTAGGACTGATCTCAATCCTTTCACCTTTTGTCGGATTTTTAGAAGAACAAGTTCGGACACTTCTTCTCATTACAAGTGCAATTGGACTAGCAATCGGAGGCTTATTACCAACGTTAGATGCCATGATTACCGAAAATATCGAAAAAAAGGAACGTGGCACGATTACATCACTTTATAGCGCAGCACGCTTTATCGGCGTAGCAGCCGGCCCACCTTTAATCTCTATTTTTATGAAAGACAGTTTAGCTGTCGCAACCATAATGAGCGGCATTTTAGGGGCGACGATTTTAATTTGTGTACTTCTTTTTATTAAACCGAATGCGCAGTAATTTTAAAAAAAGATCTGAAAAAAATTATTTTGAATCCTATTCGACATGATTCGTACTTAATATTTCTGAAAAAGGGTCTATACTCTGTTCCAAAGCGTCTAAACAAGCTTGAAAAGGATCTGAAATAACGAAGACGCCTGGATATTCCAGGCGTCTTTTCATTCTTTATCTTTTTGATCTTTTAATTGATAATCTTGATCTTCGTCAGACTCAATAACCCCAATGGTCGCATCATCAATATCCTTATCCTCTAATAATAAATCGACGACCTCGAATTTAATATCATCAGCTTCTGCCAAAGACATTCCTTTCTCTAATTCGATATAGCTTTCGACATGGTACTGCCTTCCTTCTTGTAAGACACGTAATTCATGGATGTCTTTTACTTTAGAATGATCTAGCATAATTTTAGCAACTTTATCCTTAACTCTTTTGGGAGCTGCAACCCCGACTAACCCAATCGTGTTTTCATAACCGATTTTGATTGCGATACCGATTAACAGAAGCCCAATCAAGATTGTACCGATACCGTCGACTAAATAATTACCCGTAAAATTAGCAATAATAATTGCAATTAAAGCAACAAGTGCCCCTAATGTTGCTACGATATCTTCATAAAAAACTAGCCTCGTCGGCGGGGATGAGTACTTCACATTTTTAATAACTGTTTTAATAAATCCTTTTTGGGATGTGTCAACATCTGACTCAGCCACAACTTCTTTCATTACCTTGTATAAAACATAACCATCGACCACAACCGAAATGACTAAAATACTAACATTTAGCCAAAAGTTCTTAGATTCTTTAGGGTGCTGTAAAATTTCCCAACCTTTTAAAAGCGTTTCATACGCCATGATCGATACGACAATCACAGCCAACAGAACGAATAAGTTCACGACACGATTAAAGCCAGCTGGAAAACGTTTCGTTGGTTCTTTTTCAGCTAGGGCACTTCCGAAGTAAACCATCCCTTGGTTAAGTGCGTCTGCAGATGAATGAATTGCTGTGGCAAACATCGATCCGCTTCCACTTATAATAGCTGCAATCCATTTAGCGATGGCTAAACCTGTATTACCTAACGACGCAATCCCCGATGATGTATTACCTTTCTTTAAAAGTTCCCACATAACATCCCTCTTCTCAAATTATTAATAGCCTTATTTTTGCACAAATCACTGAATTGATACTTCATAAGGCAAGCACCAAACAATACAGCCACAATATACTAAATATAGGTGAATAACATGAGATTGTACGTCGCATTAATTAGCTTAAGCATCGTCTGGGGACTGACGTTCATTTTAATTAAAGTCAGTGTGGATGACACAGGGGTATGGGGCATGGTTTTTCTAAGGTGCTCTTTAGGAGCGCTAGCACTCTTACCTTTTTGTATATTTCGGATCAAACGTTTAAAACTTTCCATACCTTATAAACACTTAATCATCTTAGGAATTTTGAACGCAGGCATACCTTGGGGATTGCTTGCCTGGACTGAAACAGCGATTAACAGTAATACGACATCCGTCATCAATGCCCTAACACCCATCTTCACAGCATTAATTGGATTTTTATTTTTCCAGAAAAAATTAATTAAAAAACAATGGTTAGGGATTTTAATTGGCTTTTTCGGAATCATTGTGCTAACGGAGTTTCAAATCCATCAGCTACTAGGAAGCGATTTTATCGGCATTGGGACAATGGTATTAGCCACGATTTTTTATGGATTTGGTTCACAATATCTTAAGAAAAATCTCCAGCATCATGACTTAATCGTCACCATTACGGTTTCGTTGTTTGTTGCATCAATATTTGGTCTAATCATGTCTTTATTCCTAAATGACTTACCACAGTTTGCATCCTTTGATTTTGAAACATCTTTAATCGTTATCGCATTAGGCGTCTTCGGATCAGGTTTAGCTCACGTTTTGTTATATTACATGATCTTAAATGGCACACCTGAGTTTGCCGCAACAGTGGCCTACATCATTCCAATAACCGCCATCATTTCAGGGTTCTTTATTTTAAACGAATCCATTACCCTTAATTTACTGATCGGAATGTTATTTATTTTTACAGGTATTTATATAACAGGAAGACATAATCCCTCCAATACGTAGAAAACCCTGTATCTTAAGTCGATACAGGGTTTTTAGCATTAACAATTAAGTCAAAATGTTTTAATGATAAAGGATTCAATTGATATTTTCTGGAGTTAAACGTTTGTTCTATAAAAACTTCTGCGACAGCAACATCTCGCTCATAAATCTCACCTTCTTGAACTTGCTGAAGAGCCACAACCGCTTCAAATATATCCGACATATCTTTGGCTAAATGTTTGGGATACATCAATTGCGCTTCTTGATCCATTTGTGCTAACTCTTCTAAGGATTGCTTTATTTGGCCAAGCGCATTCACAACAGGTTGCTTTAATTCAGATAACTGAGGACTTAACTCTTCTAAACGTTCGTGCATATCTCGAACAAACAATTCATGTACGTTAAAATTATGAATTAACCGTAACACTTCGAGTCCTAGAATGTTCGCGGTTCCTTCCCAAACGGTTAACACTTGGGCATCACGCAACAATCTAGACGTGACAAAATCCTCAATATAACCATTTCCACCATGCATTTCAATCGATTCATGCGAAAATTCGATCGCCTGCTCGGCCGTTTCCTTTTTCATAATCGCAATATATAAGCGAAGTAAAGCCCGTTCTTGTTCTGACGCATCAGAGCCTTTAGCCATCACGTGGTCAAACAAGTGAACCACATCAAATGTAGCATAAGTTTCTACTTCAAGTTTTGTAGCAAGTTGAACAAGCGTATCTTGAATCATTGGGTAGTTCGTCAGTTTATGACCAAATGCATCACGATTAATGGCATAATCCCTCGCTTCATCATAAGCTCGGCGCATTATCCCAAGTGATGCAACCGAATTACACACTCTCGATAAATTCAACGCCTCCATCATATACTTAAAGCCTTTTTTAGCATCGCCCACTAGATAAGCTTTAGCCCCCTCAAACTCAATCTCAGCAGATGGCACAGCACGAACGCCTAATTTGTCCTTGAGTCGACGAACCTTAATTTGGTTGGCTTTCCGATTTTCTTCCCATGGAACTAAAAATAAACTTAGCCCTTTTGTACCAGCTGGTGCCCCTTCCATTCGCGACAGCACCATCGTTACACCGCACATACCTGAGTTACTGGCAAAGTATTTTTCCCCATATAACCGAAAGCATCCACCATCTTCAACCGCTTCAACGACATTCGCACCAACATCAGACCCACCTTGCCGCTCGGTTAAAAACGTCGCGCCTTCGTATAATTCAACGTCTCCCGTTGACAATACATGAGGTAAAAAGCGACGCTTCAACTCTTCATCCGCATAGTGATCAATGAGGTAAGCCGTTGCCATCGTTAACGTCACCGGACAGTAAAAACCAGGCTCTGATTTAGACAACAAGTACCCTTGAGCATAAGAGTACATATAATTCCCCTTATGCCCAAGCTCTGGAATATCTTTATGGACATAGCCAACAATACCAGTGTTATAAGTCTCTTCAACCGTTTTTAAATAGCCTTCATTAACCCAAATATGATTAATTTCTTCGCCCATTTTATTGTACTTAATCAACCGCGGCTGGCCTTCTCGATCCGTATGCACCGCACGTTCATCAATCTCATTCGCCACCCGTTCTCCAAAATCATCTAATTCATCATCTGCATACTGATAAAAGTCATCCGACAAATACTGCTTCATCAATCGCTGAATTACCGGATCGTTCTTGTAAAAATTTTTTCTTGCCATACTATACCGTCCTTTCTTGTTAGACAATTATTTTCACAATATTCTTTAAATTAAGTTTAACATTAACGTTAACGTAAAGCTCAATATGTTTAGAGAAAATTTTAGGCCTGTCCAATTTTTACTATCGGATTTTGAACGTTTACTGACGGATTTTATACTTTTACTGTCGGATTTATAAAAAAATAAAAAGGCTGCGATTCCTCGCAGCCTTTCCTTCCTCATCTTAGTACCAAGCAGCACCAACAATAATTAGTAAAATGAACAATACGACAACTAGCGCGAAACCACTGCCGTATCCGTGTCCTCCAGACATGAGCATTTCCTCCTTTATGCATTTTCATTATCAATATATGTCCCTTTTTATATATTGATAAGGCGAATGCACAGTTTAAAGATTTTTTATTTTGCTTCTAGCAATAAAATGCGGCACCTACAATGATCAACAAGATAAATAATACGACATAAAGCGTAAAATTATTGTAACCGTATCCTCCAACACCATATCCGCAACCAAACATTCAGTAAACTCCCTTCTGTATTTAATTTAAGGAGATGATTGATTTAACTGCTAAACAATTATGAAATGGGCCAGTTGAAATTGACTTCACACACTTATCGGTTTAATACCAAGCTGCACCGACGATAATTAACAGAATGAACAGTACTACAATTAACGCAAATTTTTCACCATAATTGTACCCCATCAGGTCAGCCCCCTTTCCATAATCTTAAAGAGTATCTCTCTTTCTAGTTCTATATCTATGTATTAGACGATAGATTGTATAGACTAATAACCTACCAATTAAATTTTCTTTTAAAAAAAGTTAACCGAACACTTGTTCTTGTACAGATAAATGTGTATACTAAAGTTAGAACCTACGAAAGGGGACGACTATAATGTTGAAATCTTGGGAAGCAGCCTATATAGCTGGAATTATTGATGGGGACGGTACCATTTCTTTAAAAAATACAGAATCAAACCCGGTCATTACCATTACATCACCAGATCTAAACATGCTCGTTTATATTCAATCAATCTTACCAGGGAGTTTATCTAGTAAGAAAAGTACTATTTTAGAGAATCCGACTTATCTCTATACAATCGAGATCAAACAAAAAGTAAGTGTCTTGCAGGCATTAAAACAAATTAAACCATTTGTCCAAGCTGAACACAAAAAAGCACAAATCGATACAGTGCTTCAAAAGTCTCAATCCAAACGATTGCTACACCCGAAAAAAGCTAAGCACAACCTTTATGTTTTAGAACGTGCTTAAATCAGACTTAAAATTCTCTATATGACTTTATTTTTGATTTCAAACAAAATATCATTAATATAAAGTACCAATTAGAGGATGAATTTCATGATCAATCAAGCGATTAATAAACTAAACGACTATTTTGGGTATACGTCTTTTCTACCAGGTCAGCAAAATACAATAGAATCAATTATTAACGAACATAATACATTAGCCATTATGCCAACCGGTGGCGGGAAGTCGATTTGTTATCAAATCCCTGCACTTGTCACAAGTGGGACAGGTATTGTGATCTCGCCACTAATTTCGTTAATGAAAGACCAAGTCGATGCCTTACAAACACTAGGTATTGATGCCACATACATTAATAGCTCACTTACGCCTCAGGAACAGGAAGAACGCCTTCAAAATATTATACGAGGAAAATATAAACTCATATATGTCGCTCCAGAACGGTTCGAATCGAGCCAATTTATAGATACCTTAAACAAGATTCCTCTATCACTTATAGCCTTTGATGAGGCACACTGTATTTCACAATGGGGTCATGATTTTAGACCAAGTTACAGATCAATCACAACAAATATCCAACAACTCACTTCACTACCGCCCATAATTGCATTAACCGCAACGGCGACAGATTCCGTGATTAAGGATATACAATCGATTTTGAAAATCCAGCCCAATCACACTGTTGTAACAGGATTTGCTCGTGAAAATTTATCATTTAATATTCATAAAGGCGTCGACAAAAGGGAATTTATCACTAATTACTTAAAGTCACACCAACAAGATTCCGGAATTATTTATACACCTACTCGCAAGAAAACAGAACAACTATATGAGTATTTAAATAGGCAAAACGTTCAAGTTGAGCGTTATCATGCGGGAATGTCTGAAGTTGAACGTAAAGAAGCCCAAACGAAATTCATTAATGATGATGCCAACGTTATAGTGGCTACAAGCGCGTTTGGTATGGGTATTAACAAATCCAATGTTAGATATGTCATTCACTATGCCCTCCCGATGAATGTCGAATCATACTATCAAGAAGCTGGACGGGCTGGTCGTGATGGTGTCGATAGTGAATGTCATCTCTTATACTCAGGACAAGATATACAGATTCAAAAGTTTTTAATCGAACAGTCAGTGCTAGATGAAGATCATAAACATAGAGAGTATCAAAAACTCCAAGATATGATCAGCTATTGCCATACGAATAGATGTTTACAACAGTACATATTAGAGTACTTTGATGACCCGAAGGACCCTGGTGCTTGCGGAATATGTAGTAACTGTCAGCAATCTGATAATCAAGAGGATATTACAAAAGAAGCTCAGATGATTTTATCCTGTGTGAAGCGGATGGGTGAACGATTCGGTGTCAGTTTAACGGCAAAAGTCTTAAAAGGATCCAAAAGCCAAAAAGTCATAGATTTTAATTTTGATCAACTTTCTACTTATGGACTTCTCAAACCGTATACGGAAAAAGAAATTACGAATCTAATTAATTATTTGCTAGCTGACGATTATCTCATAATTACAGACCATAAGTTCCCTGTATTAAAATTAACGCCACAAGCCATAAACGTCCTAAAAGGAGAAGAACAAGTCTGGATCCAAGCACAGGAAAAGCCTCATAAAGTCCAAGCAGATTATTCGGAAGAACTTTTTGAGAACCTACGAAAACTCAGAAAAACCATTGCAGATGAAAACGGCGTCCCACCTTACTTGGTATTCTCTGATGCAACGTTAAAGGAACTTTCAACATATGTACCAGTTACCGAAACAGCCATGCTCTCAATTAAAGGGATCGGAGCAAAGAAATATGAACAATTTGGCGAACTGTTCTTAAACGAGCTCAAACAGTTTCATGAAGAAAATGAAGATAAATTAAATGAACAACCTAATCAAAATCAAGCCAA
Source organism: Aquisalibacillus elongatus (assembly GCF_003843875.1). Lineage (GTDB taxonomy): Bacteria > Bacillota > Bacilli > Bacillales > Alkalibacillaceae > Aquisalibacillus > Aquisalibacillus elongatus. The sequence continues at coordinate 119,416 of NZ_RKRF01000013.1, forward strand.
CCCTTCTGGATTCAAGAAAAAGACAGAAGATGATGATCGACCAAGCCATCTCATCACTTTTCAACATTTTCAAGATGGCAAAGACATTGACGACATTGCGCAAGAAAGAAACCTATCATCTCAGACCATTACCAACCATCTTTTTAAGGCTTACAACGAAGGATATGATCTTGATTTAACTCATTTTTTTACTGAAGACGAAGAAAATCTTGTTCTCGAACAAATAAAAGATCAAACAGACATTAAATTAAAACCTATTAAAGAAGCACTACCTGAACATATCACTTACACAAAGATTCGAGCAGTATTAACTGTACATCAAAAAACTTAATTCCGAAAATGTCACCACACCTAAAACCCCAGTTAACCTACTTTCTTAAAGAAAGGCCAACTGGGGTTTCTCATCAAATAACAACTCTGTTAATCCTATATCGATTAATACGACTCGTCTAAAAATCTTTTTCCAATCTCACACTCAAACCTTCAGCCATCCTGTTTACAAAATTGAAGTACGATGTGATCTGGCAAATATCAAGAACCTCTAAATCTGAACAACCCATTTCTTTCAACTGATTCACATCTTCATCAGATACAAGATTTGGTGTAGACGTTAGCTTTAGGGCATATGACAAAATAGACATTGTCTTTTCATCTAAATCAGCCTGTCTATAATCATTTTTTAGTTGTTTGACAAGCTTTTCATCTTTCGTTAGCAAATAGAGCGCCGCCCCATGATGTTCCGTTCAGTAAAAGCATTCATTTTCAACTGATACAACAGTTGCGATCATTTCTCGAACAGAACGTTTTAATGGAGATTTCCCGAACATGATGACTTTATAGTAGTTTAGGTGCGCTTCCAAAGATTCTGGGTTCAAAGAATGAACCTTTAAAATGTTTGCCATCTTTCCATTAAATTGTTCATAAAGTTCTTTTAATTTACCCTCTGCGTCACTAGAGTCAATCATCTTAATCCGCGATTCCATATTGCTCCCCTCCTTTAATAGTTATTCAAATTATAAATGCACTGAATTGAAATTTCTACACATGAAAGTGTAACTATTTTTGCGTTCTTTAGTGATTTAAACTATACAAGCTTACCTTCAAGGCCATATATTATTATTGATTAATAAATACTAGGGAGTGATTGTCCTTGCCATTCTTTAGACACCCCTCTGGATTTAATCCACTTTACCGCTTTCCACATCGCCGAAGAAGATCCAGGCCCTTTTTTGGATTTAGACCATACCGTAGATTAAGGCATCGCAGACCTTTCTTTTAAATAGTATTCATGGAGTACACACATTACGTGTGTACTCCATGTACTACTGAGAAACATTTATCCAGATTTAAAAATCTACATATGAGTATTTTTAATGTGTAATCTAAATTACATCATTTCTTCTAATTAGCTGGTTATAATAAAAAGGTAATCTAATAGAAGGGAATGATTTTGAAATGAAATTAACACATCAGGATATAGCTGACATGATTGGTTCTACTCGAGAGACTACAAGTGCAACTATTAGTCAGTTAAAAAAAGAAGGCGTAATCATGAAAGAAGCAGGGAATTTTTCGATTAATACCTACCTCGCTAATAATTTCTTAAATCTACTTTAATTAAACTACTGTCACCTGAGAAGACAGCTTTAATTTAAATTCCCTCTTAATATAAGGATTATTTTATTTGTATTGTTATGATTAATTCACACTTTCGATTTTCTGCTTTAACATTTCAATATATACTACTATTAACTCACAAATAAAAAAAGAAGTATCAAAAAACACAGGCCATCACGACCTGCGTTTTTTCATTACCCTGCCATTTGACGACACTGCTCTGCACACTCACGGCAAATCTGCGCGCACTCTTTAAAATGATCATCCTGCATATTTTCGCATTCCATGGCGCATTGATCACAAACTTGAGCACATACTCCGCAAAGATTTGTAGCAAATGAGCTGTTGCGTGACATAAATTGTGCAGCTTGCCCGCAAATTTCAGCACAATCATTTAACGTCTGAATACATTTGACTCTCACCTGAACATCCGGTTCCTGCAAGCAAGCTGTAAAACATTCCTCACAAGCTCTTAAACATTTAAGGCACGCCTCAAAATACAAGCATCCATATTACTGGGTGATGTCGATAATACTCCCATAAACCAAACTCCTTTTTAGTTATAGTCAGCATTATCTTACCCAGAAATGCTCATTGTATAAGTTAACTTTACTTGGCGTGGTCGCATACAATAGACAAAAATGAGGTGATGATATGTCTAGATTACCATCCGTTGACCTCGGATTAATGGCAGAACATTTAACGGCTCATGAAGGGGTTTTAAATAAACTTCATTACTATGAATCGCTAGCTACTTTACCAAAACTTAAAGAGATTTTAGCCCTACAAAATTCAATTATGCAAAGTCACGTAGACGTCATGCTAAAATTCATGGATCCACAATTCAACCAACCAGTAACCGTTCCACCAATTTCAGTCTATCAAGACATCACATTAAATAACATTCAATATTCAGATGATTACACCAATAAGTGGATTACACTAGAAGCGCACAACACCGCTAGATCCATGGCCAATACAAACTATGTGTCTGCTCTTATGATGAAGGACCCTGATGTCAAAAACGCCCATATCGAAATGTCTTTACAACAAACCAATATTCAAGAACAATACGCCAATTTGATTTCAATGATGAACTGGTCATTTGTTCCCCATTCATCATTGAAAAATCAACTTCAAACCTACCAATTTTATAACGATGTATTTAATTAACAGACACTAACTTAATATATTTCCTGGGCTTCAGGAGATAAATCCCGAACATCTTTAAGATACTTTGTCATGTTCTGATCATCTTCAATCGGATATGTAAAATTAAAATGCTCGGCCACGTCTTGAGATAAAGTCCTAAACAATTCACACGTCACAAATATGGAATCCCACATATTTGAATAATTAGCATCAGAATACGTTTCTTGATACATCTCCCAATAAGACTCCGGCAGATAATCCTTGAAGTACTTACCTAACTTACCGACTGACACCTGAAAATCTTGTTGTATCCCAATCCACCAAGCAACCATTTGGTCCAGAGGTGCTCTTGTTGTATATTCAAACATCCGTTTTGCATATGGCAACTCATCCCGCCAAATCCCTTTCGCCACGTTCTGTAGACACCACCAGAAATCATTCGTTAAACGATTAAATTCATTCTCAGTCGGTTCTTGAACGTGGTAATCAACATCGGTAGGACGAGGTATGGTTGGCAATAGCTCATCTTTATCCAGTATAGGGAGAGTTAATTTATCCTCACCATATTCTTCAAGCATCACTTCTTCAGTCTGGATATGTAGGTCAATCCGATTCCCATCTGTGAATAGCATTAAAAATCCGTAAGACCTAATAGAGTCTAAATTAAGATTACTGCCATGATCATTTTTATCAGGCTCCTGCATCATAATTAAATCACCAAAAAAGTTAATCCATGATTGATCTTTAATAAATGACTGAACCTCCGTCGCCACAAAAACGATATCGTAATCTTGAAACATATCCTTAGGTACGTTTGGGTTTGTCCTTGAACCATTCATGTAAACAGCCCGGATCCGTTCATCATCCGAGGCAAAACTCTTAATTAAACTCATCATTTCTTGTTCGTTCTTCATGAAATACCCCTACTCGAAATTTATTTTCGCCACTTTTCGGCTAAATTGATACCAACGACACCAACCGCAATCGTAACAACAATGACTGAAAAGCCAATTAAAAGATCATCATTGCCATGAGGGCTTTTCGTCGAAGAAAGTAACCATAACAGCTCAATCACCAATATAACTACCCAAAGTAAATAAATCCCCAAGACATGTTCTTTGTTTTGAGGAAATTTCATTTTTCAACCTCCCATTAGACTTAGTTTTATTTTTTGAAAAAGTGACTAAAAACTACGACACTTTAACACTATTAAGCACCTGGGAATCCCCTGCGAGATTTTTCTTTTTCAATAGCGATTTGTTTTTCTTGTTTTTTATTTGGTTGAGGAAACTTACGCTTTCGTTTCGTTTTTCGATCTTTATAAATAGCAAAAATCAGTAATGTCAAAATGACTATTGTAATAAAAATTTTTATAAACATGAAAACCTCCGTAAATAAAAAATCAAATCTTCTTCAGGCAATCATTTATAGATAATATCATATCAGGAATCCACGAACGACTTGCTGGAACTTTATGTATTCCTTCTTCGCACACCCAACAAAGGCCATGTATTAGCCAACAAATACCACCCACTTGAATTTCCCATTCAACACAATCTTTTTCTACTTCCTCACTGTATGCTTCTATCACAGCTGACTGATCAACATCAAACCTCTCAGCTTCTTCTAATAAGCAATATAAATCCCCTAAATGTGGGCTTAAGTAAGCATTTGACCAATCAATCGGAATAATAGATTGATTGGTTATCATGAGATTCTTGGTGTTGTAATCGTTATGTGTAATGGTAATAGAAAAATTACGGTATAAATCATCAAGAAGTTGAGGAAGTTTGTCTAAACAGGTGTTTAAAATATCTAGTTCTTCAGGGGAAAATAACGTGTGACAATCTTTGATTGACTTCAGTTCTTGTAAAACACTTTCTTGGGATTTTAAATATTTTTTATAAACGGATGGACTAAGCGAATCAAGATGTTCCACAGATTTATCTCGAATCTCCGCTAACTTCTTCGCTGCATTCACGAAATGAATCTGTTGTGGATCCATCTCAACTGTATACCTTCCAAGGTCAGCCATAATTAATATGTTACTAGTCTCATTATCATAAACCTCTAGTAAATCAGGACGCGGCAATTGTAGCGGCTCTAACAAAGATTGATAGACATCCAGTTCACCTGCCATGGACTCGTGGCCCATTTTTGCAATAACCGTTGTGCCAGAATCTAATGTAACCCGTTGCACATTAGATAAGGACCATTCGCGCAAAGTTTCCCAGTATGCAGATTGTTCCAATAAGGAAGACTGACTAACATAATCTATCCACTTTGGTGGAACCACTTGTCTCAAACCATTCACCACCAATTCAAAAGATTAATCAATTAATTGTACCGTAATAGCCAATGTCCCCCATTGCCTCTCTTGGTCTGGCGAATAAATCTGATAAGTCTGCTCAACCATTACATCGATTGATTCACCTACAGTATCAAAATCACTAGCAGGAATGCTCTCGTACATCTCTTTGAACGTTGGATATTCCCTTAACGCCACCACTTCGACTGATAGTGTTTCATCATACTCTGGCACTCTAGTAAAAGTAATCGTATCACCAACACTTAATTTTCTTCTTTTTTCATCGTTCAATCTGACTTCGACTGTTTTTCGGCAAGACTTAATCGAATTAAAAGGTGTATCGTATAATCCCATTTCGTGATTCATAAAACCCTCTCCTTCGAATAATCCAACTAAAATTATTTCTCCTTAAAATAACTCTACAATTGGTTAAGTTCCATTTTCCAAATTTCATTTTCCTTTTTTAGACCATAAATAACACTGTGATGATAAAGACCAAAGTCCACACTCATTTCGACTGCAACTTGGTTTTCAGTTTTATTCTCGTCTCTTACTTTTATTGAATCATAATATCTGAAATCAAGTGTTGTCTCTATCTCTTTTTTATGTAGGCCACCGTTATAATAATCCTGTCTAAAAGTTACCAGATCAGAAAGTGTTCCATCGTCATATGTTAATGAATAAATGGCTTCGACGTCGCCTTTTACGACTGAATGTAAGTATACTAGTACGATTTTTTCTGGAGACATGTCTGATAAATGTTGAGTTCCTTTATCTTCTACAAAGCGTTGGTATGCTTCAGATTCCGCTTCAGTTAATCCTTCTAAATAAGAAAACTCACGATCATCATGATTAATTATTTTTTGCTGTTCGTCTACCGTATTCTCTAGTTCAGCAATTTTGCCCTTAAGTTCTTTCAACTCATTTTGTTGTTCTTCTGTTGATTCATCAGTACATCCACTTAGTATAAGTATAGTAAATACTAGAAATATGCTTATTATCTGCTTCATAGAAATCCTCCATATAAACTAATTGTATTTATTTACATTTCATAATGAATTGGAACCATATTTTCAATTTTATGTTTCCACTTAAATCTGACAATCTCATCAGTCAGCCAAAATATAAAGGCTGCAACCACAGTTATTAAAATCAAATGTTCTGTAAAAATTATATAGCCAAATAGTAACCCAAACCCTAAATGTATAAACAAAGCCATAGTCATTCTTAGTTTCCCATAGCAGATTCGCGTGAAGAAGTCAGATAGCAAGGAAGATGGGACTCCGAGGCATAAAATTAATAGTGATGAGAAGAGTAAAGAAAGTCCAAATGTTTGAATGGTTCCAAGACCATTCTCCAAACATGTCAGTATCACCGATGTGAGTATCCCAGTTATCAGAAAACCGATTAGTTTTCGTTTATACATAGTTCTATCATTCCTCTTACTTATCTTCAACATTCACCACAACACTTCCAAACAACTCGTCACCAAAATAAGCTTCTAACTTCCATAAACCTGAGTTAGGTAACTTTATAGATGAAGGAATATGGTGGTCTGCGCCATGGTGAGGCGAAGTATTAGGCATACTACTTCCAGTTGGTATTACTGTTAGCTCCTTACCTGTCTCCTCACTTATTCCAATTACCCTGAAAGGTTTTGTTAACGTATCGTCATCTCCCCAAAAATGCCACATATACTTCTGTTTTTCACTTGCAATAAATGGCCCGTATTCGTAAAAACCAAGTTTGCCATTATCACCTATACGGAAAACAATTTCGCCCTCTCTACCATCTTCAGTCACAATAGCTTCTCTGACGAATGTTGCACTCTCATCCCAATTTTCTTCGGGAGTTTGTATGTTCTCTTCATTGCATCCTATTAACAAAAATCCGCAAATACTTATAAAAAGAAGTTTCTTCATTAAATCCTCCTTAGTATAACGAGAATTTCACCTTATTTTATAACCTTCTACTAAAAGTATCAGGATAATCAACTACTAGACCATTTGAATCGACACAAATGATCGTCTCGTAATCATAACAACGATATTTAAAATATCTATATTCACCTTCACTACGCACGTATTGATAAGATTGTGGTACTTTCTTTATTTCCAAAGACGGCACGGATATGTAAACCATATAGAAATCTTCTAGTTGATTTATGTTCCAATTCAATCTATTAATAGGTAAAGAGTTAGAAAATGGAGTAGCTGATATATCGATATCAATTGCCCCTGTTAGCTCCTCCATTACACCTCCATTTGCATCAATCCAATTTCCTTCTCCATCAGAATGCAAAGTGATGCTCGAAGTATGATCGACAACGACACTCACCTTTCGAGTACGCCAATGTGCATCTAATTCAACTTTATAACTTGCATGATGAGCATCTTCCTTATCTAAATAGATAACTTCACTTTCAGCTAACATTTGATCATGATGACTTCTTATCTGAAGAAATTCGCAACCATATTGTTCATCGTTATTCCATAGCACGTTTAAATCCACGAATTGTCCTCCAAACATTTCTTTAAAATATACCCAAATCAAATTTTAACATAATATTCCTAAAAATAATTCAAAAATTGTAAAAATTAAAAGTAGCACAGTAACTTAAATAAGTCCTGTGCTACAAGGCAATTATTCTAGGGAATATTTAATTTTCATCTCATTCAACGGTTTGATTGGATAAACCTCTAACGATAATTATTAGGATGTACTGATAGATTACACTCGATTTAAATGCGTATGTTTAAAACTTGTAGGATATTTCAGGCCGTAACCAACCATTCTGTCCATACCTATGTGAGCTGACCATATTAATCCAAGCGCTAACATGATCTCGCTTGAAAATAATAAACCACAAATAATAATAGAAACCGATAAAATATATGTATGAACTAAATTATAGAGTATGGTACCCATACGTTGACTGATTAGATAACCTAACATGGATAAATCCGGTGCCAATAACAAAGCAAAAAACCATACCCAGTTAAAATTGAAGTAATAATAAATATAGATAGTTAACAATAAAGCAGCTGCGCCTTCTAAATGCAAAAGTGTTTTATTCAATAAATGTACTCCGTTCTTCTTTAATATTACAATAAAAACAACCTCTTGATAGACTCCTAAGTATCAAAAAACTTCATTTGCGGTTTCTCTTGTTTGTAGTAATCTAACCGATCTTGCAATGTCCCCGTATGAAATTCAAATTTGTGACCATCGGGGTCTGTAAAATAAATAGACTTTTTATCTTTTTCGTCCCTTGGCCTTCTCGATAAGATATTTACACCTAAACTATTTAATTTATCATACATTACGTCAAACTCATTCTCTTCAATAGAGAATGCTATGTGTGTATAAGATTCATTAATTTCATTACGTGGTATATCTTTTTCTACATTGAGTGCAAGCCACATTCCATTCAAATCAAAATAAGCAGTGTTTCGACCTTTAACTAATAATTTGGCATCAAATACATTTTGATAAAATTCAATTGAACGCTCTAAATCAGACACTGAAAATAAAAAGTGATTTAGACCTTTGATTGACATATAAACACCCTCAATTAAAAACAATTTCCTTACTTGGACAAACTTCTGCAAACCATCGTAATACACCATTATGGTGATTAATGATCTGATTAGCTGTAATGTTTTTTGTATCAAACGTACTATGGCCATCAGAGGACAAAGTGACTTTATACCCTAAACTAAACGCTCTCCTACACGTCGTATCAACACATACTTCACTTTGAATTCCTGTTATTACTAGATGTTCGATTCCTTGTTTCTTCAGTAATTCATTTAAAGACGTATTTAAAAATGAATCTGGCGTCTTTTTTTGAATAATGGTATCCTGATTGTTTGGAGCGACATCTGGATGTATCTCCCAACCTGTTGTGCCATGTTCTAAAGGCTTACCAGCTGGTGTATTATGCTGTATGTAGAAAACAGGCGTCTTTGTGTTTCGGGCTCTATCAATTAAACTACTTATGTTCTGCAGTAATCGACTACCGTTATGTACGACATTTCCCTGCTGAAACATACCATTTTGAACATCTATGACAAGAAGAGCTTTTTTCATATTCATCCCTCATTTATTTGGTTCGGTAGGTCCCTCCCCTACCTAGTTTAAAACCACAATTTTGATAAAACTGAGCATGTTGCTCATCTAAAGTGACAGTGACTATTTCTAAGCCAAAGTGATCCGCTTCATTCAATAATGTTTTTACTAACTTAACACCAATCCCCATTCCCTGATAATCTGGATGGACCATGATGTCTTCCAAATACCCATGCTGCAATCCCATACCGCAAACATACCCAAAAGCTACAAGTCTACCATTGACATCTCTTACACCAGCCCAAAAGTTACATCGTTCAAATAAAGCCGGATAATCTGCATCACGTCTTTCCCATCCCACACATTCTCTTAACTCAGGAACTTCATGATTATTAATTGTTAGGTTGATTTTTACTTCAAAATTCATTTTTCTCTCCATATCTAATTCCTTACAATTAGTGTTAGCCATTTCAGATTAAACCTTTAAATAGTTAACATGGCTCCTCTTTCATCAAACGTAGAATCAGGATTATAGGCGACTTCCCATATATTATTCTCAGGATCAGCAAAAGCACCTGAACGCCCACCCCAAAAAGCATCACTAGCTTCGCTCAAAATTTTCCCACCAACTTTTCTGACTTGCTCTATAGTTGTATCTACTTGTTCTCTATTATCAACGTTAATAGAGAACGTGACACCTTTAAATTCATTTTTAAAGCTGGGAACTTCTAAACCAGAGTCCTTGGCTAATTCTTCAACAGAATAAAGTGATAATAATACACCTGCTGTTTTAAAAACGGCATAATCGGTGTAACCATGATCCGTTTCTTCCCAACCTAAGTCGTTATAAAATTTACGTAGCAGTGGTAACTCAAAACACCCAATGGTAACTAAGCTTACTCTCTGTGGTACCAATTAATTCACTCCTTAAGATTTAATATACATATTAACGTCAACTAGACTTTGAAAATATATTTATTCATCCTCTATGACTAGCATATTACTTTCATCAAACTCCCAAATATCTCCATATGCAATTTCCCAATAGTAACCGTCTAAATCAGTAAAATAACCGCCATAACCTCCCCAATCAGTTTTTTGGGACTCTTTTTGAATTTTAGCTCCAGCTTGTTCGGCTATTTTCATTACTTCATCGACTTCTTCATTTGACTTTGCATTATATGCTAGAGTTATTCCCGGAAAACCCGTCCCAATCTGAGGTGGAATTTCATTGTTGATATCTAAAGCTAATTCTTCCAATGGATAGAGTGCAATTCTAGTTCCTTCATTTTTAAAGAAGATAATATCTGGGTTGGATTCCTCTCCCATAACTGACGTTTTAAAACCTAGTTGTTTGAAGAAATTATGTGATTTAACTATATCCTTCGTTCCAAGAGTAACTATGTTTAATCTGTTCATTTAATTAGCCCCTTTTATAAATTTCATTCCACTCACTTCAACTGACTCACAGCAAAAATTGTTTACACTTATGTTAGCATAATATTCCAAAAATTTAACTAATAAATAAAAGACGACCAAGATTTGATCGTCTTTAACAGTAATTTTAATCATCAAAAACCTCTATATTACTTATATTAAAAAAACGTTCCAGTTCTTCATAATTATCAATGTTTAACACGTTTGATGGTTCATGATCATCCCGACGTAAATAGATAAAGTTGTCAGTATCCTCATGCTCTACCGTTACAATATTTATGGTCTCATTATTGTTGTTAACAGCGAATAATTTATAAATCATTAAATTACCATACTCACTGGCTGCATGAACTCGATCTTCGACTTTAATATTCTCAACCTCATTACTTGAATTATAAAAATTATCTACAAAAGTTACAGCTTCCTGATTACCATTTGGTTCCCCACTATCATCATATTCCTGTGCGTTTTGCACAAGGTACCAAACCATCGTTATAACGACTCCAACTATTATGACTATAAAAATTGTTGTTTTTCTTATGTACATGAATTGACGCTCCTAATATTTTGTCTATGATTTATTCTCTAAATAACTTTTCAACGCATCTAGATCTTTAGCACAGGCCTTTTTAAAACTTCCTGCCATCATTTTTCCGAATAATTTAGATAGACCTGTAAGACCTCTGATCTCACCATCTAAAGTCACGAGGGAATGATCTTCGGTCGAATCAATAGTGTATGTAAACAAGAATTCACCTTTACCGGTTGTTCCTTTAGTTCCATCGCAGCGAAGGATGATTTTTTCTGGCTCATTGAGTTCGACCACTTCAAAATGTTCGGAAGCTTCTTTTCCAAACATTTTCCTCGTCTCCCTCCACTCGCTTCCTACTTGCAATGGTCCGTCGTCTAATCGTTCGATCCCGACAAATCCTTGCATCCAATTCTCTGCCGAATCGAGGTCGAGTAAACTTTTATAAGCTTTTTCTTTTGGAACTTCTAAGGTTCTGGTTACTTCGAATTGAATACTCAAGTATATTTCCCCCTATCGATTGTCTATACTAAACAATCTCCTATAAATTCAATACACTAGGTCTTAGTCTAGAACTTTACACGCATGTTTCTTCAGTTTACAAGAAGGTTTTTTAAATTTACAAGCAAGTTTTTTAAGTTTACAAGAAGGTTTTCGAAAAATATCAGCAGGTTTTCGGATTTTACACGCATGTTTTCGGTTATATATAGACTATTCGTTATTATTGCGTTTAAATCCTTCAAATCGGAAACTCCTACAGATTCTAGTATAAAGTTGTTTTAACAATTTTTTTCTTTTATAATTTACTACAAATTCACTAATGAAGTCACTAAGCCTTCTGCCATTATGGATAAGGTTGCCATTACAATCGCTAGCGTACTCACACCCAAACTGGTCCAAATAAAGACCTGGTGCTTAGAAGATCCTAGACTTGTTATGGCACAAGCACCCATTTGGCTACTAAATAAAAGAGATGACATGAAACAGATTCCCGTGGCTCCATAACGGTCTAAACTTCTCTTAATGCGTGGGCTCATTTCAACGGGAGCTGGATTTCCTTTACGAAAACGTTTAAATAAGAAGTTAAAAAATTTATTAATTTCTGTACCAAAAAATATAAATAAGATGACACTAATGGCATTACCTATAATAGCTACAGTTAATGCAGCAAGAGGCGGAATATCAAAAACAATAATAGCTGTAGGTACCGTTAAAAATGTTTCAAAAAAAGGTACCATACTCACGAAAAATATAAATAAGTACTGAAGAAAAATGTTTTCCATAGCTTACCGCCTCCTTTTTTGTTAAGTCAATCGACTTAAATAAATTATAATACAACTGACCTAAAAAATAAAGGAGTTCACATTATGCCAAAAATAATAGATCACGCCGAAAGAAAAGACCAGATTGTAGAAGCGATGTTTCGTATTATCCATCACTCTGGTTTCGAAAAGGCGACACTACGCGAGATTGCAAAAGAGGCAGGCCTATCTTTAGGTTCTGTTCAACACTTCTTTCCAAAGCAAAAAGATATTTATATGTTCGCAATAGATGTGGTCTATCAAAGGTTTGAGGAGAGAATGCAACAAGTTGTACAGGACTACCAGGGAGGATTTGAGAACGCAGTCCGTATGATCAAGCAAATTGTTTCAGCTAATACAGAAGAAGAAAGAATGGAAAATGACATATGGATGAAATTTTCAATCATGGCAACCATGAATCCCGAATATCAGGAACCTAAGAACAAATCACGTGAAGTAGACCTGAATTTCGCCAAAGATGTGTTAGATACCCTTTATCAAGAAGGGCACCTTAAAAATTCTACAAGTATTAAAGAGAATGCTAACTCACTGATTATATTCATTCATGGATTAGTGTTTGAGTCCGTAATTTTTAGGGATTTATACGACTCTGATGTGATTGAAAATGAAATTAGAAGCTATTTAAGAAGGGTTTGTCATGAGTAGATTAACAAAGCGGAAGTTATTTTAGATTCCAAAGACTTCTTTTCATCAACAAAAAGAGACGACCTTGCTCTAGGGTGCAAGGTCGTTAAACGTCAGAATTATTTATTGTTCAAGTAAAGTATAATTACCTCTTCTCAGCAACCACAAATGTATAGTCACCTAATTGACTAGTGTATTTAGTTAAAACCTCTTCAATTCTTTTAGATTCTATATCTTTTCTCAACTTTTCAATTCCGATTTCTACCTCTTCCTCGGAAGCTAAATTCGCAAAGGTAGAGATCCCAGAACGTACTTTTTCATTAAGATACATATTAGGGTCATACTTGCCACTATAAAGGAAAAAGTCTTCTAAGTCTGGTTGAATTAAGAATGTCTCATTACCGATTATATTAAATCCAGCTGTTCCTAAAGTTTCAGTGACATCTTTAATATTTGGCATTTGTTGAGCAGATTCTGCAATTGCATCTGGAAAGTATTCGTTGAGCCAATAGTATTTCATTTGTTCATGAGACGACGTAAAAATCACAAATCGACCACAATCCAGTACTCTATATACCTCCTGAAATGGAACTAATAAATTATCAAAATGGTGAATGGCTAGTGTACATGCAACGCCATTAAAAACTTTATTATTAAAAGGTAGCTTGCTTACATCTCCCAACTCCCAATGTATTGTAGTTGACTTTTCTTGTGCATGCTTAATCATTTCTTTCGATTGATCAACTCCGAACATATTTAAACCAGTATGTTCAAGTGCAACAGTATAATTGCCAGTTCCACAGGCGATATCGAGAACCTGACTTTGGTCGGTTACCTGTAAATGGTAACGTAAACGCCTCGTAATTTCAGGGTCCGCTTTTCTCGTAGTGTCATATGATAAGCCGATTTGATCGTATAAAGGTGCCATTCCATACCTCCTGTTTTTTAGATTACTTGTATCTATACTAAATGTTCACTTCAACGTACTAAACCTTATAACCTTCAAAATATTTATGTAAACAAAGGGAAAAGTAAAATATGCTGAGATGAAGAATTTTCTATTTATAAAAGTACACATTATAAAAAATCTATAAAAATAGGTTTAAATACGAATAACAAATGGAATTGTAGTAAAACCTTTTTGAAATACATATGTTTGATGAGAAGCATAATGATAATTACTTGAATCTAAGTTTGACCAAAAATTCTCAGGAGGCACTTAATGAAATACACAGGTGTAGGCTTAGTTATGCTAGCTGCCATATTTTGGGGCATTACTGGTGGGATTGCAGATATCTTAATGGATAAAGGCTGGGATCCTATTGTCATTTCACTTTACAGAGGAGCTGTAGGGTTTTTATTTTTCTTAGCGTGGTTTCTCTTTCGTTTTAGACAAAATTGGACCCATTCTCCTCACTTATACTTGTGGTCCATATTGGCGGGTATTGGTGTCGCCGGAAACTTCACGTTTTATTTTTTAAGTATTCAAGCCTCAAGCGTAGCTGTAGCAGCCACCTTAATGTACACAGCACCAGTAATTGTCCTATTAATTTCCTTTTTATTTCGAATAGAGCGCTCCTCTTGGTTTAAATGGGGCTGCATAGCAGGTGTTCTTATGGGGATCACCCTGCTTACAGGTGCCTATAACACTGAATCGATTTCAGTTAGTTTTATAGGAGTAGCTACAGGGATTGCAGCTGGTGTTTCCTATGCTTTATTCATATTCGGATTTAAAAATGCGTCTTCAAAAGGAAAGCCACAGCCATCTTTAATCATAGCCACTATAACATTTTGTATCATTCTTTTTCTTGTTTCTGACAAAGCAGAGGCTGCTACTGTATTGGTTTCAAATGATATAGGTTGGTTTATTCTTTTAGGGACTGTGGGATCTGGATTATCGTTTATCATTTATTTAATTGGTATTCGGCGAACTTCCCCGTCAACTGCTTCAATGGTTGCTATGGTAGAGCCGGTGACAGCTTCATTATTTGGTGTCATGATTCTCGGAGATCATTTGACCTTCATTCAGCTTATTGGAATGGTGCTCATTCTAGTTACGATTACCGTACTAAGTGTGAAGCAATCCGATTGAAAAAATTTGTGTCCTACATTATTCAAAGAGTATTTCTATAATTAGAATGATATTTCGATTTAAACCTTACAGCATAAGGATAGAAAATAGATAAAAAACTATAAATGGCAAATACACCGAGTACAAAATAGTACATGGGATGCTGATATATTGTTTCTGCAAAAGTGACACTTAATAAAAATATAGTAAGCAATCTAAAAATAGTGAAAAACATATCCGAAGTTTCATCTACACTGTGTTCAGTATCACATCTGGCTTACTGGTAAAGTCATACTTACCAGCAACAATCACTTCAGCTCTATCTACAACCTCTTGCGGCTTTAATTCTTCCCAACTTGTAGCAGTAGCTGTAACGCTTATGAGCATTATAAATAAGAAGAAGCTAACAACTAAGAGTATAGAATATAATTTTCTCATTGTGCCTCCCCTTCTTTTAATTCTTCTACCCGTTAACTTAAGAAGATAATAATTTAATGTTAACATAATATTCCAATAATTTAGTAGAAAAAAAGACGACTAATATGCTAGTCGCCTTGTTCAACTTTTAATTATTCCATTTTATATTCAACAATCCACTGAGAATATGGAAAATATTTTATGACGAAGTAACGATCTTCTGCTTCTTCTTCTGAAATATTAGGTACGGGAGTTAAAGGAAGTCTAACACCTTCAACCGTAACAAAAAATGAGTCACCAGTTTTTCCTGAGTCTGGGAAATATTCAACCTCAGAAGGAACTCCCTCAAGAGTCAGATAATCATTAGTTATATAATTAGGGAAATCCACCCAAAAGAAATGAGTCATTATAAGTACAAATACACCTATACCGCCAAAAATAATTCTCATAGGCAGTCCATTTTTCCCTCGGAAACCTTTCCAATCTTTATTAACAAAAATACTAAAAGAAACTAATGAAAAACCTGAAATTGTACCAGACGCCATGATTAAAATAAAACTGTTTATATCTTCTGCTAAATAAACTGGAATGAACGCTATAATACCAATACCAAATAAAATATAAAAAAACATTTATTTTCAGCTCACTTTGTGAAATCTTGTTGTAAAACTTGCCCAATCGAATTATCATAAGCTGTATTTTATTTAAAGAACTAATTCATAAATACGGTTAATACTAGTCAAATATTGATCGTTTATTATTTTCGAAGTTCTTCATATCTTTCAATATCATACAAATCGTTTGAAAACGATAACCCCCGATTGTGATAAGAATTGAATCTTCTTCGCCCACTCTAACCATTTATAATTCACTTTGGACACCTTTTTCTATGTAAGTTATCAAATCATTTACATGACCAAACATATAGTCTGGTGAGATTGAAAATTCAACTGTTTGACCATTAGATAACCAGTTTACTCCTGCTGTAAGTACATTTGCGTGTAAGCCAGCTTCAATATCTGCATCACTATCTCCAACAAATATAGATTTATCACTTTCTACTTCCAAAAAAGATAAAGCCTTAAGAACTCCTTCTGGATGGGGTTTAGGGTGAACAACATCATCTCCCGTTATTATAGCTTCAAAAAGCCCATCCATTTGAAGCGCTTTTAATGAAATATCTAAACTTCTTCTTGCTTTACCCGTTACAATCCCCACTTTAATTCGTTTTTCTTTTAAAAACCTTATCATTTCAATAATTTCATTGTTCGATTCTACTAGCCTATTATGATTTTCCAAGTACTCCTCATAATATAATTCGATAGCCTCTTCTTTTTTATCATTCAAAAGATTTTCTCTAATAATTCCTGTTTCAGAAGGTCCAAACATTTCTTTGATCTCATCTACAGTAAGATCTTTATCATCAAATTTTTTAAAAACAGTTTGAAACGCAACAAAACAATTTGGTAATGTGTCCGCTAAAGTTCCATCAAAATCAAAAATAACTGCTTTAATAAAAACACTTCCTTTTCACCTTCTTATCCCTAGCCCTCTAACAAAATTATAGCTTCAGCTTTACTTCTAAAGCATTAGTGAAGGTTTTAAATTATTTGTTACCGAGTTGTTCCGCCAAACCAATTAGAAGACCTTCTATTCCTCGAATATAGCAGAGCCGATACGAATCCTCGTATTGAACCACTTCGCCAACGAGCTGGGCACCATACTTATTGAGTCTAGATACCATTTCGTCAATGTCTTCAACAGTGAACATGAGGCGTTGATAACCAAGGGCGTTTACAGGTGCACTCCGATGATCTGATATAGTTGCTGGGCTGAGAAATTTCGAAAGTTCTAGTCGGCTGTGTCCATCTGGGGTAACCATCATAGCAATCTCTACGGACTGAGAACCCAATCCAGTTACTCGACCAGCCCATTCACCTTCGACAGTGGCTCGTCCTTCGAGGTTCAAGCCAATCTCCTCAAAGAAAGAGATTGCGTCATCCAGAGATTCTACAACGATGCCGACATTATCCATTCTTAGTAATTTGTTTTCTGCCATAGTTTTATCTCCTTATTTTAAAGATTTAATATTTGATAGAATTGATAAATATTTTATTAAAAATTTAAAGCTAAACAATAAACACCCTGTACAATATAGGAGCATGTGAAACTTTCTGAATTAATATTAGTATATTTTTCAGAAAATTTATTAGTTAAATAAAAATAGACCACCAAAGGATGAACGCCTTGTTAGACTATTGCCCACGTTAGCATAAGAAGCAAATTTAAAATATTTGCTTAAGATCAGTATTTACTATCTAAAAATATAGTGGATATATATTAACATAATACTCAGAAATTTCACAAGACAATAAAGACGTTCAACTTGATGAACGCCTTGTTCCGCTAGTGCCCGCGTTAGTGAAGTTATTATTCATTATTTTCACTCACAGTATCTTTTTTTGCATTAAAGAGTCTTTGAAATAAGTATAAGAAGAAAGACTTGTAAAAGAAATAAAAGAAAAACTGAATACGACTTAACCAGACTGTTCTAAACAATTTTACATTCTTAGTTAATGAGGTAAGGGGACCTGCAAAGATAGCATTCGTAATAACATTTAGAAGTATAAATCTAGGTATACTTCCGTACCCCCATTTCAGTACCCACATTGAACCTACTAGAAAAGGACCTATATGAAAAGGAAATTCATTAAGGAAATAAGAACTGGGTTTATTATAGAACGTCCACCATCTACGCTTTTTACCAATTTGCACATCAATAATTCCCATCAAAAAAACGAGAAGCGAAGCAGGAAGAAACTTTTTCAGGTTACGTATCCCCATAAATGGTACTGATAACCACGGAATTATAACCATCAAAATATTTACAAGTAATTGAATATTCCTTGACATAAAGTCACCCCTTTTTTATTAGAATTAATTTATGTCTCAGAATTATACATATATTCTTTCACAAAACTGCCTAGTTGACTGTAGAATTAATGTTCAATAATAAAAATATTGCTAATACAAGTGCAAGAATTATTTCTATTATTCGCTGAAACATAATATTCTACCTTATTTAATTAGTCATTTATCTTTCTACAAATATAAATCATTTCATTACTTTCATTTGTAATAGGCGTTTCGTTCCAACCCTTGTATAAGTGGAGAATTTGTAAACCATGTATATGTAAAAGTCTCTCCATTTCTTTTGGATAAACATATCTCAATGAAATGTTAGAAGTAGTTTCTTGAACGATTTCTCCTTCAGAATCTTTATTTTTTTTAATTGTAGAGTTATGTTGTATCTGGGTTAAGGCATCGTATTTACTAATATGATACTCGTCAACAGTTAATTGAGAGGTATTGTCTTTATAAGTTCTAACATATTCCTCTTCAGGTGATGATAATAACTCTTCAGAGTTAGGAAATCTTGTACCAAAAATAAATATACCACCATCTGTAAGGTGGTTTCTTACAGATGACAATAAAGCATCCTGGTTTTCGTTTGTGAGAAAATGTTGAAAGGAGTTACCGACTGTATAGATCAAACTAGCTTTTGTTTTAAGGTTTAATTGAGTACAATCTTGTTGTATCCATTCAATCTTCAAATTTTTTCTAGAAGCTTTTTCTTTAGCTCTATCAAGCATACCTTGATGAATATCTATACCCATTAGCTTATATCCTTCATTAGCTAAAGGTATAGTTGCCCGACCAGTACCACAGGCCAAATCAATTATAGTACCTTTAGTTACTGAAGCCCATTTTAATAATAGTGGAATTTCAGCTTGATAAGATTCATATTCAT
Organism: Aquisalibacillus elongatus; assembly: GCF_003843875.1. Taxonomy (GTDB): domain Bacteria; phylum Bacillota; class Bacilli; order Bacillales; family Alkalibacillaceae; genus Aquisalibacillus; species Aquisalibacillus elongatus. Next base: position 138,775 of record NZ_RKRF01000013.1, read on the forward strand.
CATCATAAGATGATGGATTGTCGTACATATCTAAGTTGTTTGAAGCATTTATTTCTTTCATTATTACACTCCTTGATTGACTGCCTTACATCATTCGTAAAATTAACATTAAGATTTACTCTAAAAGTAACTAAGCATTTATGCATTAATAGTTTCGTTTTAATAAATCATGATATACAGTAACAAACCCATAATCACCCACGTAAATTTTCGACAAAATTATGGTATTGATATTAAAAACTTCTTCAACTCTTGCCCCCAGATAGTTGAACAATTGTTATTGTGTCTTATTTCAATTTTTCCTTATTACAACTTCTAAACTATTAAATGTTACTAAGAAAAAACTCTTTCGTATCATGGTGAGTGAGTATTTCTGCCACCTTGTCTTTTTCTATAAATTTTAAGTCACTTATTTCATTATCATTTGGATTTAGTGCGTTGATATCACCAAGAAATTCTACGAGAAATATTGTTGTTTCCTGTTTGTCATATCCAACTTTAGGTTTAATTTCATCTGGAAATTCAAAGCATATTTTTTCATCAAATTCTTTTACAACTTTATATTCTTTTGAACCTGTTTCTTCTTCTAATTCGCGCAATAGTGTTTCTGATAAATCCATGTCATCTTTTTCTATGCCACCCTTTATAAAATCCCATTCACCCTCAATAATTTGTTTACCTTTGTTTGTATTGATCTTAGTTTTATGTACAATTAAAAATTTGTTTCCTTGAAAAACGATTGCACCAACAGCTTTTCTAATCATTTATAGCTCCTTCTTAATAAATTCCAATGCGATCATTCACTCTCTATAACAATGCTGTGTCTGTTGAAGTGGATCAGTTCTTCTTCAACTAATGCCCCCGTTAATTTAAGTACGCATTTTCACAAAGTTCTCTATTTGTTTCTCAAAATAACTGATTGGAAGTGAAATTTTCCGCCAACTATGTCTTTTGGCACCACTTCAAAATTTTCTAAAATAAACAGTTCTGATAATAATTCTTTTAGAGATGCATCATT
>NZ_RKRF01000014.1 GCF_003843875.1 Aquisalibacillus elongatus
ACACGTGGAGCTGACGGATACTAATCGATCGAGGACTTAACTTCGCAAGAAAAGACGTATTCGTCTTTGGCAGTTCGTATTTAGTTTTGAAGGTGTTATTCCTTTGAAAAATATTAAATTTTCACTTGCATTTTATTGCGAAGGTGAATTATAATATTATTTGTCTTGGAAATACCAAGATACATATAAAAGCTAATAAGTCCGGTGGCGATGGCAGAGAGGTCACACCTGTTCCCATACCGAACACAGCAGTTAAGCTCTCTAGCGCCGATGGTAATTGGGGTGTTTCCCCTGTGAGAGTAGGACGCTGCCGGGCATATTCATTACTTCTCCTTCGTGGACAGTTGAATTACATTCCAGCGTAGCTCAGTGGTAGAGCAATCGGCTGTTAACCGATTGGTCGCAGGTTCGAATCCTGCCGCTGGAGCCATTTCTTTGGAGAGCTGTCCGAGTGGTCGAAGGAGCACGATTGGAAATCGTGTAGGCCGCTACCGCGGTCTCGAGGGTTCGAATCCCTCGCTCTCCGCCATTATCATTTGGCCCGTTGGTCAAGCGGTTAAGACACCGCCCTTTCACGGCGGTAACACGGGTTCGAGTCCCGTACGGGTCATTCATTTTTATTCATGCCCTGGAGGATTAGCTCAGCTGGGAGAGCACTTGCCTTACAAGCAAGGGGTCGGTGGTTCGAGCCCGCCATCCTCCACCATTTAAAAGGGCTAAACTTAAATTAATCAGTTCTCTAAATATAGAGCAAACTGACATTATCGCGGGGTGGAGCAGTCTGGTAGCTCGTCGGGCTCATAACCCGGAGGTCACAGGTTCAAATCCTGTCCCCGCAACCAATTTAATTCATCGACACTACGTCGAATTACTTCATTGCGAGATGAAACATGGAGTGCTCGTAGAGTGCAACCAAATTGGTCCGGTAGTTCAGCTGGTTAGAATGCCTGCCTGTCACGCAGGAGGTCGCGGGTTCGAGTCCCGTCCGGACCGCCATTTTAATAAATACATAACACTTTTATTGGCTCGGTAGCTCAGTCGGTAGAGCAACGGACTGAAAATCCGTGTGTCGGCGGTTCGATTCCGTCCCGAGCCACCATTTATTTGGAGGGGTAGCGAAGTGGCTAAACGCGGCGGACTGTAAATCCGCTCCCTCAGGGTTCGGGAGTTCGAATCTCTCCCCCTCCACCATTTTAATTTAATATAAAACGTAGGGGTATAGTTTAATGGTAAAACGAAGGTCTCCAAAACCTTTGATGTGGGTTCGATTCCTACTACCCCTGCCATTTTAATGATGGCGGTCGTGGCGAAGTGGTTAACGCACCGGATTGTGGCTCCGGCATTCGTGGGTTCGATTCCCACCGGTCGCCCTTTTTATTGGGCCATAGCCAAGCGGTAAGGCAACGGTTTTTGGTACCGTCATGCGCTGGTTCGAATCCAGCTGGCCCAGCCAAAGCGGAAGTAGTTCAGTGGTAGAACACCACCTTGCCAAGGTGGGGGTCGCGGGTTCGAATCCCGTCTTCCGCTCCATTTTTTTATGTGGCGGCATAGCCAAGTGGTAAGGCAGAGGTCTGCAAAACCTTTATCACCGGTTCGAATCCGGTTGCCGCCTTTCTGAACTTAATATTGATTAGCTGATAAATCAGACAAGATTTATCTTTTTTTATATTTGAGAGGTTAATCGTAATTCAAACGATTAGCCTCTTTTTGTTATGTCTAAAATGAGAATTTCAGCATTTATAGATGAAATTTCAGTTAAACTACTTAAAATTTCAGCATATAATGGAATTTTTTCATTATATGACTAGTAAATTTCACCTTAGCTTAACAAATCTTCAGGATCTAGCCATAAAATTTCAACTTCTCCATTCTAAACTTCACCTTACAAGCAAAAAATTCAATGCAGTAAAAATAATGGTTGTCTTATAGTGATTAAGATAGTATAATTCAATCAAAACACAATATATTGTGTTTGTTTTAAAAAATAATCAATATTTAGTGTTCTTGTTAAGGTGCTTAAAGCTTAAAAGGGAATCTGGTGAAATTCCAGAACTGCCCCCGCAACTGTAAGCGCGGACGAAATGAATGACCACTTTATAGACTTTACTCATTTGGGTGTCTGTAAGGGAAGGTTCAGAGTAGGTTGATGCGCAAGTCAGGAGACCGGCCTTAATAAGGAAAGTTTCACACTCTTCGGGGATTGAGAGAATGAAACGATATAAGCGTATAGTGATTTTTAAGATTGCTATAGATAGCTATACATATCGTTTTATTCGCTTCTCGCCCGGAGAAGCGATTTTTTTTATTTGGAGGGATCGTAATGACTGTCAAAACAGAACCAATCATTGTAACAGAAGGTGGTGTATATCAAGAACGATTCGATGAACAACAGCTAAGAGATTACTTATTAGGTTTGCTAATTGATTTCGAAGAGTTGGATGGAGCAACATTTACAGAAAAAATCATTCAATCTGTGATAACGAAAGAAAGTATCACAAAGGAACAAATAACGAATGAAGTCTTATTAAGAGGGCTTGAGAATATTAGTCCTGAAGAACCTAATTGGACTTATGTTTGTAGCCGAGTTTATTTAGATCAGCTCTATAAGAAGGCTTCTTTAAATCGTGGTTATTCGAGAATGCAAAAATACGGAAATCTCTATGAACTTACAAGATATCTAACAAAAATTAATATTTTCAGTGATCAATTATTAACATACTATGATCAAAACGAATTTGAAGAGTTAGCATCTATTATAGAGCCTGAACGTGATCAGCTTTTCACGTATATAGGTATTCGTACACTTGCCGATCGTTATTTAGCCAAAGATCACGAAGGACGTATTTATGAGTTACCCCAAGAACGTTTTTTAATCATAGCTATGAGCTTAATGATTTATGAACCTAAAGAGAAAAGGTTAGACCTCGTTAAAGAAGCGTATTGGGCAATGAGTAATTTATACATGACTGTTGCAACTCCGACATTATCGAACGCTGGAAAAGCTCATGGACAACTTTCTAGCTGCTTTATAGACACTGTTGATGATAGCTTACAAGGCATCTATGACTCAAATACAGACATTGCGAACCTTTCTAAGAACGGGGGTGGAATTGGCGTATATCTAGGAAAAATACGCTCACACGGTAGTTCCATCAAAGGTTTTAAAGGGATATCAAGTGGTGTCATGCCATGGATGAAGCAATTAAATAATACAGCTGTGAGTGTAGATCAGTTAGGTCAAAGACAAGGTGCAATTGCGGTTTACCTAGATGTATGGCATAAGGATATTCACAAGTTTTTAGATGCTAAGCTCAACAATGGTGATGAACGTCAGCGCACACATGATTTGTTTACAGGTGTCACCCTACCAGATCTTTTTATGGAGAAAGTAGAAGCAAGAGAAAATTGGTATCTATTTGATCCGCATGAAGTTAGAGAGGTTATGGGCTATAGCTTAGAGGACTATTACGATGAAGAAGACGGTAAAGGAAGTTTTAGAGAAAAATACGAAGAATGCGTTAATCACCAAGGTTTGTCTAAAGAGGAAGTACCGGCAATTGACTTAATGAAACGAATCATGATTAGTCAACTTGAAACCGGGACACCGTTTATGTTCTATCGAGATGAAGTAAACCGGAAAAACCCGAACCGTCATAAAGGCATGATTTACTCGTCGAACTTATGTACTGAAATTACACAAAACCAAAGTCCAACCACCGTTGAAGAACAATTCACTGAAGATGGCAAGATCATCGTCACCAAGAATCCAGGCGATTTTGTCGTATGTAATTTATCGAGTATTAACCTTGGAAAAGCAGTCACAAGTGGAGTGCTAGAGCGACTGATTCCAATTCAAGTCAGAATGCTCGATAATGTCATAGATTTAAACGATATTCCAGTTTTACAGGCCCAAATAGCGAACCAAAAATACCGTGCTGTAGGATTAGGAACTTTCGGTTACCACCACCTTTTAGCACTTATAGGCTTTCGTTGGGAGTCAGAAGAGGCGGTTGAATTTGCCGATCATTTATATGAACAAATTGCTTACTTAACGATTAAGGCGAGTAACGATTTAGCAAAAGAAAAAGGGGCTTACCCATCTTTTGAAGGGTCCGATTGGTCAAACGGTCAGTATTTTGAGAAAAGAGGATATCACTCACCAGAGTGGAACAAGCTTAAGGAGAAAGTCCAAAAGCACGGCGTTCGAAACGGCTACTTAATGGCTGTTGCTCCAAACTCAAGCACAAGTCTTATTGCAGGAAGTACAGCAAGTATCGATCCGATTTTTAAGAAGTTCTACTCTGAAGAGAAGAAAGATTACAAAATTCCAGTTACAGCACCTGATTTAAGTCCCAAAACATTTTGGTTATATAAATCGGCATATGATATTGATCACCAATGGACTATTAAGCAAAACGAAGCACGTCAAAAACATATCGATCAATCTATTTCATTCAACTTTTACGTTAGAAACAATATAAAAGCTAAAGAGTTATTAGATCTACATCTATCAGCTTGGAAATCTAAATTCAAAACCACTTATTATACAAGATCAACGTCATCTGAAATCGAAGACTGCGTCAGCTGCGAATCTTAGTAAGGAGGCATAACTATGACTGAAACATTACAAAAACGACGCTTGTATGATTATCAAGCTCCGAATGCATCAACAGGTATTATTAATGGCGAAAGTTCAAATGTGTTAAATTGGGACGATGTTAGGTTTAGCTGGGCTTATCCAATGTATAAAAACATGCTCGCGAATTTTTGGACACCGTTTGAAATTAATATGTCCAATGATCGGAAACAGTGGCCTGAGTTAAGCCAGGATGAACAAGAGACTTTTAAGAAGATTATAGGTCTATTGGCATTCTTAGATTCTATACAAACAGATTACTCTTCGAAAGTAGCGGATTACTTAACGGATTCAAGTCTATCAGCGTTAATGCAGGTACTATCTTTCCAAGAAGTCGTTCATAACCAGTCTTATTCCTACGTGTTGTCTTCGTTAGTGGACAAGGAAGAACAAGACCGCATCTTTGAATATTGGAAACACGATGACGTATTACTTGAACGAAATCAATTTATTGCAGAAGGGTATGACCGGTTCGTTGAAGAGCAAACACCACAAGCTTTCATTGAATCCGTTGTATATGATGTTGTCTTAGAAGGATTATTCTTCTATGCAGGCTTTGCCTTCTTTTATAATTTGGCTCGAAATCAAAAAATGGTTTCAACCAGCACGATGATCAACTATATCAATCGTGACGAGTTGATTCACGTAAATTTATTCGCTCATATTTACAAAGAAACATTAAATGAAAATCCCGAACTTAATACGGAAGAAAATAAACAATTTGTCACAGAGACATTCAAAAAAGCAGTGGATCTAGAAGTGAAGTGGGGCAAACATATTATTGGCAATAAAATTGATGGAATCAACATGGATGAATTAGAGGAATATATCCAATATACAGCCAATAAACGCTGTAAATTACTAGGGGTAGATGCTCCATATCCTCATATTACGGAGAACCCAATGAAATGGATCAGAGCATACAAAGAGGTAGACGAAGGAAAATCCGACTTCTTCGAACAAAAATCCCGCCAATACACGAAAGTGTCTGATACAAACGGTTTTGACGATTTATAGTGTAAGAAGGCAGTGATGAACTGCCTTCTCCACTTATACATATTGACTAAACCATCATAACCATGTTATATTTATTCTTGTCGTAAATATTGAACACGCCGGTGTGGCGGAATTGGCAGACGCGTGCGACTCAAAATCGCATGGGTTTATCCCGTGTCGGTTCGAACCCGACCACCGGTATTACCAAGTGAATTTAGATGATTTCACGAATTAAAACCTCGCAAATGCTGTATTATACAGTGTTTGTGAGGCTTTTTCATTTTTTAGAAAACGACTGAAGAAGGTAAGAAGAAAGCCACAATCTATTGGATAACAAATAAAGTCATTCGATATCTAGATGAATGTAATGCAATAGTTGGCACCAAGCGACAAGCAAAAGACAATAGACCAAAGCCTATGTTTAATAAGCATTATGTGTATGGAAATGAACTATATGCTGAACTAACACCACATGGATATGGTGTTATTGATTCACGTGTCTGGAAGAAAGAAGAAATAAGAAATACAACCTGTACACGAATACATTAGTAAAAGCTGGACTACGATTTCCAAATGGAGATTTGTATGGAGTTTATCAATTTTTTGAGGAACGTAAAAGTGATAACCGATCAAAGAACTTCGGAAATATGCACAATCCGTTAAAATATATTTTTGTTCAAGATCCAGAGCAATATACACGGGTTGAATCTGAGATTATGAATAATGTCGATAATTTTCCTGCAACCAACGTGTCTGTAGTGCGACAAGGTTTTGGTTTTAATTTACTCAAATATTTCAATTACCATTCAAGCATTCATAATCAAATTGAGTCAGGCATAAATAATCAACGATTGAGTATAGATATCTTGACAGATCATGAAGAATAACTCTCTATCAACTCTCTATTTAGAGAAGGATAAAGGTTAATTAACATAAAAAGTCAACATTTTTTTTAATAAATCCACAAAATTATAGTTATAAATGGTATAATATTTGCGAAAACTATTAAGTGAGGAAAGGGAATGTCCAGTGGCCAAACTATTCATTCCCAATCCACTTGTTGGGGCTAGGCATTTTTATTAACAACACTTAAAATGACTAGTCCCCACACAATTAAAGTTAAATATTCAACAAACAATTTGCATTTCACTCCTTTCTTATTTAGAGATATCTATGTGATTTGCTAAAAAGCAATTATTGTTATCATTAGCGTGGTGTAAACTGCGCTTTTTTTATATGCTAGGACTGACTACTGTTTTTATAGTAATATGAACAGCAGTATATATCAATATATAGTATTGTTTTTTTAATTTTAATACTATATATCAGATTAAGAGCATAATTACACTTGATTGTCAATAAAATCTTAACTTTTTACAATGAATTCAACGTTAAATAACTCAAAGTGTGACAGAACTATTGGGTACAGCCCGTATGATAATACCTTCTTCATATATTGCATAACAATTATTATCCTTTATTAGCTTTTTGCAAATAAATAAGTTATGGGTATGTAATATTTGTTGATATTAACATGAACTAGTAAAAGAATTTAGTCTTATTGATAACCGATTAAACCCTTCTGAATTGGGTTAATTATATTATTGGCAGCCTAAAACAAATGGTGAAGTGAAATATTTTTGGCGACTAAACTATATTTCATATTGAACTTTTGGGCAATAATTGAGCAAGGCGAACATGCAATGGTCGTCTATTTTAATTTAATTAATAAACTGTTGAAATATTATGTTAACATTGATTTAGAAGATCTTGTCCTACTTGGGCAACTTAGTTGAAGAAGTTAACAATTTGTTTTTTATTGGTAAAATGTAGTAAGCGTTTATTTGATACAAGCAATATAAAATAATTTAGTTTAGTTATTGTAGAGGATGTAGTAGATGATGAATTCTTTCATGGTACCATTGTAGTCAAATAGGTTTAGTAAATACAGAATTTAAATGACAGGATCCAATTAATACATAAACAGTGTTCGCTATTTAGTGAAATGAGAAATAGTGCTTATGATTTTATAAAAATGTATAGGAGAAGTATAATGGCCATTTATTTAAGAAAAGAAACACTGCGAAAGGCCCTACATTTAGCTAAATGACATGAAGATATTAAAGGAATTGAAGGAGAAATCAGTGTTGGTAATTGTTAGATCAATACCTTCCAAATGATACCTATCTTCTTATCGCACAATCTGAAATCGGTAATTATCACCAGAATTCCTAATAATTTCTCCGGGTTATGGATTTCGAATTGTTGAGGTAAAAAATCTATCATTGATTAGTATTAGCAATATATAGTCAAATGGTAACTTTTCAACAATATATGGAAGTAAAAACTACCTTAACCAAGTAAGAGCTCATGTAAAAGATTTGAAAAGTTACCTATTGTCAAATCATCCATATCTAGGGGATACCCATAAATTGATTGGTTATTGTGTGTTAACCGTAGGATTTATAAAAGGAGAATTAGAGCAAAAGTTTGAAATATTAGTGAACAAATTGAATAACTGAGAATATTATATTTCATTCTAATTAAATTATAGCAGTGCCTTGAGCTACTAAACACTTAAGGAAATGAATAGTATTAAAAAATCCAGTTTCTTATAAAAAGGGGGGACAGAAGTGAGAGAAGAAAGAAAAGATGTAAAAGGGTATGAAATCTTTATTCTATAACTAGTACTGGAAAAATATATTCATATAAACGAAAAAGAACTATGAAAAGATGGGGAGATAAGTATGGTTTTCACATAGTAAAACTTTACAAAAACGGTATTGCAACTAATCATAATGTATTTGAATTATGGAAAAAACACTTTCCTATTTAAGGGAAACTGAATTTAAAGGTGCTAGAAATGTTATATATAGAAAAAATAAAGGATAATAAATGGAGAAAGTTTAATTAAGAAATAATATTAGAATAAGAGAGGCGTTATTTCTATCAACAGCTTTAATCAAAAATTATATTAAATTCTTCAAAAATTGTTTTTAGTGCTGTTACTAAGAGTAAACATACTATCTAAATTTATTATAAGAAGTCTAAAAGTGAATATCGAATATCTAGTTAAATTACTTCATATATTTGTCTAAAGCATTTGATTTATTGTAATACCTTTTACATTAACTTATGTTTATTATATAATAGAGGTTAAATTTTCCATTTCTTATTAATATATTAAAAAACAATTTTGAAGTTGATTATTTTTACCTCTCAATCCTGGAAAAATATAAAGTAAAAAGGAGCAATAATATGTATAGAATTAGTTGGAGGAATCTATTGAATGAAACAAGACCTAAATATAAGAATAGATTACCTTATAATAACCATGAAGTAGATGTAAATCAGGACCTATATGATCATAGAAATGAATTCGAAAAAGATTATGACCGTATCATGAGTTCCTCCTCTTTACGTAGGCTTCAAGATAAAGCGCAAGTTTTTCCTTTACAAGCTAATGATTTTATAAGAACAAGGTTAACCCATTCAATTGAGGTATCTGCAATTGCAAGATCTTTTGGAGTGTGGTTAGAGAGGAGATTAATTGAAAAGAACAAAGAGTTAGGAAAAGAACATTATGGTAAACTACCTGCAATGTTAGCGACGGCAGGGTTAGTTCATGACATTGGAAATCCACCTTTTGGCCATTATGGTGAAGACATAATTAAAAATTGGTTTAAGAGCTATTTTAAAAAAAATAAAAATTTAAATTTGACTGCGGAACAAGAAAATGATTTTAAAAACTTTGACGGAAATGCTCAAGGAATTAGGGTACTAACAAGCTTACAGTTTTTGAATGATCGGTTTGGTATTAACTTTACATATGGAACATTATCGGTACTTTTAAAATACCCGTGGAGTTCATCGGAGTGTATAGAGAAAGACAAAGAAAAATTTGGGTTCTTTCAAAAGGATAAATTAATAGGTAAAGAGATAATCTCACAAACTACTGGATTAGAAAGTACAAGGAATCCATTAACGTATTTTCTGGAAGCAGCTGATGATATAGCATACTATGGGTCTGACGTTGAGGATGGAGTAAAAAAAGAAATTATTCCATGGGAACATGTATTTGAAACCAAAATAAAAGCAAAAAATAGTAATATTTATAAGGCGTACAAAGAAGATATTGATAAACTTATTGAAAAACATGATAGAGCAAAAGCAAATAAATTTCCAGATTATTTGCTAACCAGTGTTCAAAACTTTAAAGTATGGGCTCAAGGACAAATGATTAGAGAAGTAAAAGAAGTTTTTTTGAATAATTATATAGATATTATGAATGGTAAATTTGGTGAGAGAGAACTTTTAAAGGAGACCAAGAATGCACATTTATTATACGAACTTTTAAACAGTCTCCTAAAAGACTATTGTTTTGGAGATAAAGAAGTAATATCACTTGAATTAGTAGGAGATTCTGTTTTAAGTGATTTATTAAATACCTTTATTGACGAATGTGTGTTATACGAAGATTTTAAAGAAAAGCCAAGATATAAGACAGGTAAATTATATAGATTAATTTCAGAGAATTTTATCTATGTACATTTACTTAATGAAGATCCTAAAGGAAAAAACAGAACTTTTGAAGAATTAACAACATATGAAAGACTATTATTAATTACTGATTTTATATCTGGTATGACTGATTCTTATGCTTTGGATTTGCACCAAAAGTTAAAAGGTGTTAAAATGCCTTAAATATAATGGGAGGTGGATTTGATATTATGGATTTTAACCCAGAAATAAAAAATAGGTTTTTTGAAATTTTATCTTCTCGCCCCAATGCAAATAAATTAATTAATAATTTAATGAATAATGGTGAATTGATATTATTTGGAGGATGTATAAGAGATTATTTTGAAAATTATTTCAATGTTTTACCTCGTGATTTTGATATTGTTATAGATAATATTGATATTGATATTGAATCAATATTATTAAATGTTGATTGTAATTATAGAATAAATAAATTTGGTGGCTTTAAAATATATGTAGATGGGCTAACATTCGATATGTGGGATATACAAAATACTTGGGCATTTAAAACGGAAAAGGTAGAGTATATTTCCTCTAAGGATTTAAACAAAACTGTATTTTTGAATATTGATAGTCTTCATTATAGCTTAAACAGTTGTTTCTTGTTAGATGAAGGTTTTAATAAAGCTTTCAAGCGAAAAGAAATAGATATAGTACTTTCAGAAAATCCTTATCCCGAATTAAACATTGCAAAAGCTATTAGATATAAAAGTAAATATAAACTTAAGTTTTCAGAGGATTTAAATCACTACTTTCAAAACTGGATAAATAATCAGGAAAATAAAATTACAGCACTTAACAGAATAAAAAAAATTGTCTATAAGAGATATCAATCAATCCCTGTAGAAGATCTTGATAATGAGATTAATAAGATAAAAGATGAATATGCTTTGAATCTAAATTAAAAGCCTTAAAACAGGATTTTACATACCGTTTTAAGGCTTTTTAGTATACCTTTCTGTTTGCAATTAATATCAAAAAAATGTAGTTTTAGAGTGGCTGAAATAAGGGTCAGGCACCCCATGTGGATAAATATCCACGAGGAGGGCCTGACCCCTAGCTCTGACACTTACAATGATATATGTCAGAGGAAAGATAAACAATTCAATTTTTAAAATGCAGGAATAGAAGCTTCGCCTTCACGAGAATTTAAAAACTCGCGAACGTCTTCGCTCGTCATGGCCTCAGCTAGTTTTTGAATCAATTCTGAGTCCGCATTATCTTCACGTGCGACTAATGTAATGGCGAATTTATTATCTTCTTTCTCTGTGATGAGTGCATCGTCAGCTGGAGTTAAATCTAAGTTACCAGCGTGTGTCGGGTTAACTATAACGCCATCAAAATCTTTATATAAACGAGTTAAAGCAGCAATACCTGCATCCTCAAAACTATAGTTGTGTGAGTCTTCTTTAATATCATCTAATCCGTACTGTCCGCCGTCTATTTCTTTTAACTCTATTAAGTTATGTGACGCTAATAGGCGAAGGGTACGATCGATGTTTGAAGGATCATTTGCAATACCAATCGTTGCGTCATCTGGAAATTCTTCAACGCTAGTGTATTCTTGTGCATAAAGGCCGAAATTAGCATAGTAAATCGGCTGTACCTCTGTTAAATTAGCATCTTTGTTTTGGTTGAACTGATTCATAAATGGACCATGTTGTGAGAAGTTCGCATCGACCTCTTCGTTTGCTAGCGCTTCGTTTGGTTGGATATAGTCACCCATTTCAACAACCTCTACGTTAATATTGTCTTCAGCGAGAATTTCCTTGGCAATTTCAACAACGTCTAACATAGGTGATTCAACCACTGCAACGCTTACTGTTTGTTCTTTATTATTATCATCACTTGAGCTTTCTGTGCCCTCGCTGTCGTTGCTGTCGCTACATGCGACTAGCACAGATGCTAGTACTACCATCATAATTATGAACCATTTTTTCATTAATAATTTCCCCTTATCTTTTGTCTATTTTTCTTGCTAATGTAATGCCGGCAAATTGAATGAGCTGCACAAATATTACCATAATAATGATAATATAAACCATCAAATCGGTTCGGAATTGTTGGTAACCATAACGGATTGCGAAATCACCGATCCCGCCACCACCGACGACACCCATGATTGTCGAGTAAGAAATAAAGCTAATCGTTGATGTCGTCAGGCTTAAGACGAGCGCTGAGCGTGCTTCAACATACAAAAATTTAAAAATGATATCTTTAATTGATGCGCCCATTGAAACAGCGGCTTCCATCACGCCTTTAGGGACATCGAGAAGTGATTGCTCCGCAAGTCGAGAGTAGTGGGCGATGGCGATCACAGTCATTGGGACAGTAGCAGCTGCTGTACCAATCGCCGTACCAATAATAAAACGGGTGAACGGAATCAAGAAGATGACAAGTAACAAAAATGGAAATGAACGAATAATGTTCACGATTAAATTCAGCGATGAGAAGACAACTTGATTTTCAAGTAATTGTCCTTTGCGACACAGGAATAAAAAGGTTCCAACTGGCAGCCCGATTAACAATGCCGCTAGTATTGAAAAACCAACCATAATAAATGTTTCGCCAATCGACACCCAAATCTCAGTTTGATACTCAACTAATATATCAGGCATGGTTGATGTCCCCACTTGATTTTAATCGTTTGATAAACCCTTCAGCACTATGCTCCATTTTATGTACACCTGTCGGCTCAATCTCAATTTCTTCATAGACTCGACCATCTGCCATAACCGTCACTCGTTCACAGATGCTTTTGATTACTTCCATTTCGTGACTAACAATGATAATGGTGACGCCAAATTCTTGATTAATACGTTGTAATACTTCGAGCACTTCCGCTGTTGTATTCGGATCAAGTGATGACGTCGGTTCATCACATAACAACACATTAGGCTGGTTGACAATCGCTCGTGCAAAAGCAACGCGTTGCTTTTGCCCTCCACTAAGCTGACTTGGATACTGATCTCTTAACGCTTCCAGGCCAACAAACCGCAAACTCTCCATTACTTGTTCTGCACGGCCTTTTTTCGGAGTCTTAGCCAGGTCTAATGGCATGACTACATTATCGAAAACCGTCTTATTGCCGATTAAATGATACCCTTGGAAAATCATAGCTAATGACTGACGGACCTGACGAATTCGCTTACCTTTTAAATGGTTTAGCGTTTCTCCATCTATGAGCACGTTTCCTTCATCAGGCTGCTCGATCAAGTTTATCATACGCAGTAATGTTGATTTCCCTGCACCACTCGCACCTATAATCCCATGAATTTCGCCCGACTTTATACTTAACGATACCGACTGAATTGCTTCAAATGAGCCGAACCGTTTGCTGACATTATTTAAAGTAATCATAAAAAAACCCCTTCCTTAATGAAAGGTGATTCAAAAACATATTTATTATAACTTATATTCAAGTTAATTAACAAACTGTAGAAGGCTGTAAACAAGGTTTTTTCTATAGTGAATTAGTTGGTAGCATACTTAAAACGGAGCTCTTTAGGAACATCAAATAATACGAATCCATGCTTGAGGATTTATTAGTGGGGTTATGGTTGCATTTATCAGGGGAGATTTAAGGAATTGAACCTATTCAGTATTTTTTTATTTTAAATAAAAATGTTTTACATGGACATACTATAGACCGAATTCAAAAGGAGGTTTATGTATGTCTGAAGAAAACAAGAATCGAAACAAAGATAAAGGTAGACAACGAAATGTACGTAAGTATAATACGGAGCCGAAAAGAAATAATTCGGCAGATACTGAATTTGCGGAGGACAGTGAGTTTTTAAATTTAGAAGGGAAAAGGAATAAAAGGAAGAGAAAATAAGACAGGGGCAAGTACTCCAAAATAGGCAGCCAAGATAATAATTTATACTTTAAAACCACCGGTATTTTAATGAACCACACAGATATTGCTATGCAATGTTTGTGTGTTTTTTGATATAGCACTATTATAACTCTTGTTTCTAAATTGACAGATTTTCAAAATAACTATACTAAATAGATTTACATATGTAGTTAAATATTGGAGAAACTGAATGTTAAGGAATAATTCTATTTTGGAGGGATGAAAATGAATTCTACTCAACAAAATGATATCAAATTAACTTCGGCAGAGATAACAAATCTATGGTCTGCATACATGAATGATAGTAGTTCCATCTGCCATTTAAAATATTACCTAAATAAAGTGGAAGATACGGAAATTAAATCTGTTATTCAATATGCATTAGACATATCACAATCGCACGTTAACACAATAACCGATATATTTACTCAGGAAGGTTATCCTGTTCCTCATGGCTTTAAATTAAATGAAGACGTTGATGTGACTGCCCCAAGGTTGTTTTCTGATACTTATTTTTTATATATGATAAATCAATTGGGTAAGATTGGTTTAAATGCATATAGCATGGCTGTATCTGTAGCAGTAAGAGAAGATGTTTATAGCTTTTTTAGTCAGTGTTTACGTGAATCAGATAACCTTATCAAAAAAACAAACGATATATTATTGGCAAAGGGACTGTATATCAGGTCACCATACCTTCAAAAGCCTGAATCATATGATTTTGTAAAACAGAAAAGTTTTTTGGCAGGCTATTTTGGCGAAAAAAGACCCCTTATAGGTACCGAAATCACAAACCTATATACCAATTTTCAAAGGAACGCATTAGGGGTAGCTGCCATGATTGGTTATAGCCAAGTTGCTCAGGATGAAGAAGTGAAACAATTTCTATTAAGAGGAAAGGAAATAGCAAAAAAGCATTGTGAGATATTTGGTTCATTTCTAAAAGAAAGTGATTTACCTAGCCCTATGACATGGGAAACAGAGGTTACTGATTCTGTTACGTACACTTTTTCTGACAGGAAAATGATGTTTTATACAACAAGTTTAATTGCACTTAGCGTAGGATACTACGGGACAAGCATGTCCATGAGTCCAAGAAGAGATATTGGTGTTATGTATAGCAGATTAGTTGCAGAAATATTAAAATACGCTGATGACGGGGCTAAAATCATGATTAAACATGGGTGGATGGAAGAACCGCCACGGGCACTCGACCGTGATGAATTAGCTAGTAGTTAAAAATGAACAAGGAAAGAGAGATTGAAGCTATATTTCGCATTTCTAAAATAAGCCACTCACAATAATAATTGTGAGTGTTTAATTATTGACCAATAATATTTATACACTCACATTATACATTAACTTACTCTAAACAGGCATGTCTGATATACATTTATCATCTCCGTAAGGGAAAACTATTGGATAGATGAATAAATTAGGTGGTGAATATAAATGGATATTGCGATTATGGGTGCCGGACTTTCAGGTTTAGCATGTGCCATTACGCTCGAAAAAAACGGAATTAACCCTACGATTTTTGAGAAAAGAAGCAAAGTAGGAGACCGATTTGTTAACGGTGAGGTTATTTTATCTATTTTTGATAAACCCGTACATGATAATATTGAAAAGTTGTCAGAGGAATATGGGATTTACCTTAAACCTACTTCTAATATTCAGAAAATGGAACTGATTTCAAAAAATGAAAAAGCGGTTATAGAGGGGGATTTAGGATTTGCAAATGTTCGGGGCAGAGAGCAGGATTCGTTTGAATCACAGCTTGAACAACAAACCCAATCCACTATCCATTATAACTCAGAGGAAACCTATGAAGAATTACTAAGTCACTATTCACACGTGGTTGTGGCAACCGGAGATGGTGATTATGCTAAGATGACCAGAAATTTCAGAGAAGATTTAACGGTCACGATAAGAGGGGCGACAATCGAAGGAAGTTTTGACCGCTATGTGGTGAAGGCCTGGCTAGATTATGACATTGCTCCTTTTGGTTATTGCTATTTTATTCCGTATTCAGATCATGAAGCAAATATTTCTTTGGCCATTCCAGATTTACCTGAAAATGCGGATATAAATCTCGATCGCCTTTGGGATTTATTTTACGAAAAGGTACGTTCTGAATTTGAGCAGGATATACGAATTACCGATCAATTCCAAATCACCCATTATCCAATTGGTATTTGTCAAACAGCTCGAATTGGAAATACGTTTTACGTTGGAAATTGTTTTGGGACTACGATGCCTTTTATGGGCTTTGGACAGTATGCGTCTATATTAAGCGGGGTTTTTGCGGCCTATGATTTGTGCGGATTGGGAAAATATGAGGAGTTAATGAAACCACTTCGGGAGAGCTATGAAGACTCTTTAGTTTTAAGAAGAACCATGGAACAATTATCTAATAAAGGATTGGATCGAATAATTCACTCACTTCAAGGTTATTGGGGTGAAAAATTATTCCAAACTAATACTATTAATCCGTTAAAAGTTGCAAGCTTTTTGCTTCGACCTTATATAAAGATGAAAAGGTAATGCTTTCATATTCAAGAATTATTGTTTAAGATATTACTTCACTCAAAGTAGACGGAATCTATGTTAGTTTTATCTTATGTTATACTCAGTCTAGAATGAATAGTAATGGAGAGTTTGATATGTATAAAGAACAAGGTAATGAGACGAATCCGTTTGGTGAGTCATTAGCGAAACAGATTTATCGTCATATTTTAAAGTTAATTATTGAAGGAAAGCTACAGTCGGGTGATAAGATTGTTGAAGAAGAAATATCAAAAACTTTGAATACAAGTAGGGCACCAGTCCGAGAGGCTTTATATTTGCTTCAAGTAGATGGGATTGTAGAGCGCATTCCGCGTAGAGGAAGTGTTGTTAAGTCCTTTACACAAAAAGAGATTGATGATTATTTAAAAACGACTGTTCATTTAATTGGATTTGGTATAGATCAATCGAGCGAGAGATGGACAGAAGCAAACCAAAAAGAGTTTCGAGGTCTTTTTAAAGAAGTAGAAGAGGCATATAATTCAAATGAATTGGTAGATTTTCAGTTAAGGTCAGAGCAATTATTTCGTTACATAATATTTTTAACCGATAACAAAGCTTTAATCCGCTTTTATGATGAAGCAAATCATATTCTAAGTGTATTTGCTCAAGTGCAGATGAATAAAGAAACAAAAGTATCTTTTTATAAAGAATTGTCTTCATTCGCAACAGCGATATTACAAAATGATTGTGCTAAAGCTAAAGTTCATGTGCAGCGGGCTATTGAGGAAGGTGCAAGGTAGCCTCTTTTTAAATTAAGCAATATTGTCGACAATCGACAAATATGAATGCTATTCTGAATATGTAAACGGATACAAAAAAGAGAGGAGAATAATCATGGAATTAAAAGGGAAACGAATTATTGTCACAGGCGGATCACGTGGAATGGGTGCGGCTACGGTTCGTTCTTATGTTAAAGCAGGTGCGAAGGTTGCATCACTAGATATTTTGGATGAACTTGGAGATGAAGTAGTTAAGCAAGCAAATGCTGAGGGACCAGGTGAAGCGACATATTATCACTGTGATTTATCTAATAGTGAAGAAGTCAGAGAAGTTTTTGCAAAGGTAGGTAATGAATTTGGCGGCTTAGATGTTTTAGCTCATGTTGCAGCTGTACAACGCTCAATTCCAGCTGCTGAAATCACAGATGAGGACTATGATTTCTTAACCAATATTAATATCAAAGGTACAATTGTGACCAATCAAGAGGCTTATAAATTAATGCGTGAAAATGGAAAAGGTTCAATTATTAATTTTGGTTCCATATCTGGTTTAAGAAAAGAGGCAGGTGCAACATTATACTCAGCTTCAAAAGGTGCAGTTATGTCTTGGTCAAGAAGCATTGCTGCAGAGTGGGGGCCTGAGGGCATTCGTGTAAATTCAATTCTTCCAGCTATTGATACGCCTATGTACCAAGAAGCGCGCTCACAACTAACGGATGAACAACTAGAAGCTATGGACGCTGCTAATAAGCAGGAAATTCCTTTAGGTGGTAAATATGGAGATCCAGATGATGATTTAGGACCAGTTATGGTTTTCTTAGCAAGTGATGCATCTAAGTTTATAACAGGTCAGTTGCTACCAGTTGATGGTGGACAAGCAACAGTGAGATAAAATTTAAAGGGGGAAAATATCATGAAAGCATTAGTATTATATGATTCAAAAAATGCAAAAGTAGAAGAGATTCAAACACCTCAAGTCACAGATCAAACTGTTAAAATTAAAGTTAAGTATGCTGGGATTTGTGGAACTGACCTACATGAATATTCTCATAAAACGTTTGTGACAGCTAATCAAATGGTTTTGGGTCACGAATTCTCTGGAGAAGTTGTAGAAGTTGGTGCAGGTGTTGGTTCTGTAACAGTAGGTAGTAGAGTTGCCGTTGAGCCAATTTGGGGTTGTGGAGAATGTTCATCTTGTCAATCAGGTAATTATAATACGTGTGTTAACATGAAGTCTTATGGTCTTCATGAAAATGGAGGTTTTGCTAAGTATGTAGTAGTGGACCAATCTAAAGTATTTGAACTACCTGATGAATTAAGTTATGATTTAGCGGCATTAGTGGAACCGACGGCAGTCGTAGTACATGCAATCCGCAGAAGTGCATTCAAGTTTGGTGACCGCGTAGCTGTATTTGGTGCAGGCCCGATTGGATTGTTGTTGTCTGAATCTTTACGTGCAGCTGGTGCGAGTCAAGTTATTGTTGTTGAGGTTAGCGAAAAACGACGTGAACTTGCGAAAGAAATGGGAGCAGATGTTGTGATAGACCCCACAAAAGAAGATGCGGTTAAGAGAATTAAAGAATTAACTGGAAAGGGCGTTGATGTCGCTTATGACGCAGCAGGGGTCGAAGCAACATTTAATAGTTCTCTTGATAGCGTGAAGCCTAATGGTGATTTTATGATTGTAAGTGTATTCTCTGAGCCGATTTCATATAATCCAGCTATGCAACTAATAAGTGAAAAAACAATTTCGACATCACTAGGTTATAACCATATTTTTGGAGAAGTAATTGATTTACTTGCTAAAGGATCTATTAAAGCTGAAAAAGTTATAACAAGTAAAATTGCCTTAGATGATATTGTTGAAGGTGGATTTGAAAAGTTAATCGTAGATAAAAGTGAAAGTAAAATATTAGTTGATCCTAGCTTATAGTTTTATAGGTTGTGTTTATGTCGAAAAAAGTCCATCCAAGTTCGGGGGGACTTTTTTTGTATAAACTCGATTAGCTATTTCTTATTACAAAATGTTATTTACAAACCGATAAATAAAAAATGCATTATTTATCGCAATATTGACCCAATTACAAAAATTACATTATAATAACCTTACGTTAACTGGAAATTTAAGATAACTCTAATGTAGGGAGTGATTCTCCATCCAACAGCTCATCAAGCGGAAAGTGATTGTTCTTTTCACTATTTCTATCCTATTAATTAGTTTCTATATATTTTTCCCTCTATTACTATCAAGCGTCATTTCTGAGCAGCACTCGATGTATTTACCGTTAGCTTGGGGGTATGTGTTCTTTTTATTTGTTTTAACGTGGGGGATTGGTTTTGTTTATGCGTATTATATGAGATCGATAGAGCGAAAGGTTGCAGCACATCAACAAGCTAGGGATTAGGGGCGTTCTTGTATGAATATGACATATCTTTCTTTCTTCATTATTATATTAATCGGTACATTAGTCATTACGCACTGGGCGGCGGAGCGCAGTCGAACAACCCACCAATTCTATGTTGTATCTGGTAGTTTAACAGGTTTTCAAAATGGATTAGCGATTGCTGGGGACTACATAAGTGCGGCTTCATTTTTGGGGATTACGGGTTTAATTGCTTTTTATGGATATGATGGGTTTTTGTACGCAACGGGATTTCTTATATCCTATGTGGTGTTATTGTTGTGGGTGGCTGAGCCTGTGCAGCGACTTGGGACGTATTCGATTGCGGATGTTGTGACGGAGCGTTTTCCGAAGCGGGGAATTCGTTTGATGGTGGCGGTTAGCGGGATTTTAATCTCCGTTTTATATATGATTCCTCAGCTTGTGGCATCAGGTCTTCTGTTGCGTTTGTTGCTTGGAGTGGATTATACGGCATCTGTTTGGGTTATTGGAGTTTTAATGACGTTGTATGTTGCATTTGGTGGAATGGTTGCGACATCCTGGGTTCAGATCATTAAGACCGTTCTTTTAATGGGCGGTTCATTATTAGTGGTTTTAATTGTGTTGTCATGGGTGAATTGGGATTTGTCGGTGTTGATTGTGGATGCGCAGAACCAAAGCACTTACGGTAATGCGTTTTTCTATCCGGGGCATTTATTTAATCATTCGATCGAGAAAATTTCTCTGACGCTATCTCTTATATTGGGGACTTCGGGTCTACCGCATATCTTATTAAGGTTCTTAACAGTCAAAAATGCTAAGGAAGCTCGTCTTTCTGCCATGTCAGCTACGTGGGTAATCGGTTTATTTTATTTAATGACGTTAATTTTAGGCGTTGGGACGATAGCGATTGTCGGTTGGGACCAACTGACTGGGGCTGATCCGAGCGGGAATTTAGCCGCTTTATTATTAGCTGAAATCGTAGGGGGAGACTTTTTAGTAGCCTTTGTGATGGCCGTTGCGTTTGCGACAATCATTGCGGTTGTAACTGGCTTGGTGTTTGCGGCAACGTCAGCATTCGCTTATGACATTTATCATCATATATGGAAAAAACAACAGGCAAGTGAAAAACAACAATTGACGGTCGCTCGGTACGTTGCGGTCATCATTGGTTTAATTTCTATTATGCTTTCAATTGGTATGGAAAATGTTAATGTTGCTTTTCTTGTTTCGATGACGTTTGCGATTGCTGCATCTAGCATTTTCCCACTGTTAATGTTGACGTTTTATTGGAAGCGTTTCAATCATATCGGTGCTTATTCTACACTACTAACAGGTTTTATTGTGTCACTATTAATGATTGTAATAGGTTCAGAAGGTTTAGGTTTAATCTCATTAAGTAATCCAGCCATTGTGTCGATTCCTTCTGGGTTTTTAGGTGGAGTCATTGGAACATTTGTAGCCAAACATAAGCCGGCTACAAATGACGAAGTTTTTATGCAACGCGTTCACTTTGGAGAGCAGGAGGTTACGCCTCATGATTGATGTTATGATACTCCTGTTTGAACGAATTGGACTTTTATTACTAGTCGCATTTATGTTGACTCAAATTCCGGGCTTCCGTTCGTTACTGGATCGTGATATGGCTTGGGATACGGTGTTCTATCATGCGATTGTCTTTGGTGTAATGGGAATTTTAGGGACGCATACAGGCGTTATTATGGACCACGAGACATTCATGATTGAGTCATGGCTATTAAATGTTGGTGACCATCAGGTATTGATTGGATTTGGAATGGTTGTTGTCATGATCGCCGGGTTACTCGGTGGACCATATGTCGGACTGGGGTCTGGATTAATTGTAGGAATTTATATGGCATTTATCGGCGGTGGCGCCTGGATGGCTAATAGTCTTATGAACCCACTTGCCGGTTTGATTACGGGTTGGACAGGTCAGTTCTTCTCTGATGAACGTGTCATCGCCCCTAATAAAGCACTATTTATAGGGATGTTCCCGCCAGTTCTATATATGGGAATGATTTTGATCTTTATTCCTAACCAACAAACAGGAATTGAAATTGTGAATCAAATCGGAATTCCGTTAGTGATTACGAATGCTATTGCACTTGCGATTATAACGATGATGATTCGTTCGGCGTTAAAAGAGAGTGAACGTGAAGCTGCGATTGAGACGAACCGCGCGTTATCAATTGCTGAAAAAGCCTTACCGATTTTAAAGGATGCATCACTTGCTAAAAATGCTGAAGCGTTGGCGGAGTTACTATATGATGAACTAGATGTTGCAGCTATAGCGATTGCTGATCAAAAAGATGTGGTTAGTTTTGTTGGACAAGGTGAAGATCATCATCAAGTTGGCGAATCAATTAAAATGAGATTATCGCAAGTAGCTTTAGAAACAGGTGAATTACAAGTCGCTTACGATAAAAGTGAGCTTCAATGCCCTTATGAATCTTGTCCTTTACAGACGGCTATTATGGTTCCAGTTTATCGTTCGCGTGAAGTCATTGGGTTGATAAATTTATACTATCGACACTCTCAACAAATTCGCGCCGTTGAGGTTGAGCTTGCTCGTGGGCTAGGCACGATTATTTCAAATCAACTTAGTGGGTTTGAAGCTGAACGAATGAAGGAATTATTAAAAGAAGCAGAAATGCGTAATTTACAAGCGCAGATCCATCCGCACTTTTTATTTAATACGTTTAATCTTATCCACTCATTAATGCGTGTGAACCATGAACAGGCTCGGCGTATTTTAATTCGTTTCAGTCAGTACATGCGTGCGAACCTCAATATTGCGAGTAAATCATTGATTCCATTAAGAGATGAGATTGAACATGTTAATGCTTATTTGGACATTGTAACAGCTCGTTTTCAAGATCAATTGGAAGTTAAGAAGGAAATTGATCAAGATGTTTTAGATGTCCTAATTCCCTCAGCAACTTTACAACCGTTAGTTGAAAATAGTATTCAACATGGTTTGAAAAAAATTCAGTCAAAAGGGATTGTGAAAATAAATGTTGTTCGAATTCAAGACAGCGTCTCAATTGAAGTAAAAGATAATGGGATTGGTTTTCCAGAAGAATTACTTTTAAGTATTGGAAAGCAGCCTTTTACCGATCGTCATGGTAATGGTACGGCTTTATATAATGTAAATGAGCGGTTAAAAGGCATTCTTGGTGAGGATGTCCAGCTGAAGTGTCGGAACCTTGATGGTGGAGGTAGCTCTGTATCATTTTTAATTCCTATTCAGTATGATACGAACGAAGGGTTGGAGAGGAGTTCAATCTAATGATAAACGTATTAATTGCAGAAGATGAACGGTTAGCTCGGGAGGAGTTAGTGTATCTTTTAGAGCAAGAAAAAGACGTCACCTTGTGCCCTAGCGCAGAAAATGGCGACCAGCTCTTAACTCATTATAAAGAGCATTCTCCAGATGTATTATTTTTAGATATTCGCATGCCAGGCGTAACAGGGATTGAAATCGCTGAAATGATTCGTGAGGAGAATAATGATCAGCAGCCATTAATTGTTTTTACAACAGCGTATGACCATTACGCGGTACAAGCCTTTGAACTACAAGCCATTGACTATTTATTAAAACCATTTGATCAAGAGCGTTTTGATATATCCATGCAAAGAGTACGTACAGCATTGAATTATCGTACTTCAGAGTCTAAGCATAAAATTGATAAGTTAATCGTTTCAACGAATGAAAAAATGGTCGTTTTGAATCCAAGTGACATTGGTTTTGTTGAGAGAATCGACCGAACGCTTAAAATCCATACATTAAATAATGATGTTATAGAAACGAAAATGACATTAAAGGAATTAGAAGAGAAGTTAAGTGCATATCCTTTTTATCGGCCTCATCGTAGTTATTTAGTCAATCTTGATGCTATTGAGGAAATCACACCATGGTTTAATGGAGCTTATAACATCGTCGTACGAGACTCTCAAAAATCAAAAATTCCAGTTAGTCGAACCGCAGCCAAAGAATTTTTTGAAGTTTTACAGCAATAACCATTAAAGTAAACGATACAACATTTAAAACAACTTATACGACATTTCAGAAAAGTGAAGTCACATTTCAGACACAAATTCAATTGAATATGGATTGTTTTAATATACTGAGTACAAAAGTTAGAGTATTCAGTATTTTTTTATTCTAAAAATGAAAGCGTTTTCTTTACAGAGTGCTCTAACAAAACTTATTGCGAAAGGGTGAAGAGGTTGGAACAACAAAAGACGTTGGATGAAAGACAAAGATGGTATTGGCGAAAGAATATTCGTTTTATTCTAGGTTTATTAGCAGTTTGGGCCATTGTTGCTTATGGCGGCGCTATTTTATTTGCAGAACCACTATCTAACATACAATTTTTTGGCGTGTCATTAGCATTTTGGATTGCACAACAAGGGTCTATATTAGTCTTTTTCTCTTTGATTTTAATTTACGCTATTCGCATGGATCGTTTGGATAAAGAATACGCTCGATTATTAAAGAATGATAAGGAGGGGTAGGCATTGAGTGTTGAAGCGATTACGATAACGTTAGTTGTTATTACATTTATCATTTATACAGCCATTGGTTGGTGGTCTCGTGTACGTGATACATCTAGTTTCTATGTGGCTGGTCAAAATGTTCCGACAGTCGCAAACGGTGCTGCGATTGCAGCGGACTGGATGTCAGCAGCGTCATTCATTTCCATGGCTGGACTTGTGGCTTTCTTAGGTTATGATGGTACGATTTACTTAATGGGTTGGACAGGGGGTTACGTATTACTTGCTTTACTACTAGCCCCATACTTACGTAAGTTTGGTAAGTTTACAGTGCCAGACTTTATCGGAGATCGATTTTACTCTAATGGTGCACGCGCCGTTGCGGCGATAGCGACGATTTTCATTTCGTTGACTTACATTTCAGGCCAAATGCGTGGCGTTGGAATTGTTTTTAGTCGTTATTTACAAGTTGATATAGTTGTAGGTGTATTAATTGGAATGACGATCGTTGGTTTCTTTGCGCTCCTTGGTGGTATGAAAGGTGTAACTTGGACGCAAGCGGTTCAATATTTTGTTGTTATTATCGCCTTTTTAATTCCAGCATTTGCGATTTCAGCTCAATTAACAGGAAACCCTGTTGCGCAAATGAGTTTTATCACGAATGATATTGTGGCTCGGCTTGGTGAAATCCAAATTGATCTTGGAATGACAGAGTACATGGCACCATTTACTAATTTATCAATGCTCAATGTCTTTATGATGACATTAGCTCTGATGGCTGGTACAGCAGGTTTGCCACACGTCATTGTCAGGTTCTACACGGTTAAAAGTGTGCGAGCGGCTAGGTGGTCCGCGGTGTGGGCGATTATATTCATTGGTTTACTATACTTAACAGCTCCAGCTGTTGGGGCATTCGCCAAGTATAATTTAATAGATACAATCGCTGATAAACCAGTAGAAGAAGTTGAAAATATTGATTGGGTCAGTAAATGGCAAACGACTGGATTGCTAAAATTCAATGATGAAAATGGAGACGGAGTGGTAAACTATACTGCTGGTGATGACAATGAAGTTATGATTGATGGGGATATTATTGTCCTATCAACACCTGAGGTAGCCAATTTAGCTCCATTTATCATTGCACTTGTCGCAGCGGGTGGACTCGCCGCCGCCTTATCGACGGCCTCTGGTTTGTTAATTACGATGACCAGTGCCGTATCACACGACATTTACTATCGAATATTTAATAAAACAGCTTCTGAAGCCCAGCGTTTACGAGTTGGACGTATTACTCTATTTATCGCTTTACTCGTTGCGGCTTATGTTGGTATTAGCCCGCCTGGATTCGCAGGTGAGGTTGTAGCACTTGCCTTTGGTTTAGGTGCAGCAAGTTTATTCCCAGTAATTTTACTCGGTATTTTTGATAAACGGATGAACAAAGAAGGGGCCATTGCTGGTATTCTAACTGGTCTATCCTTCACCTTAATTATGATTGGTGCCATTCTATCTGAATCTATCATAGGAACAGATGGACCAATACTTGAAAGTTTCTTTGGTATTAATGCTCAAGGTGTCGGTGTCATAGGGATGATCTTAAACTTCATTGTAAGTTTCATTGTCTCGCGTATGACAGAAGAGCCGCCGCAAGATATTCAAGAGCTCATTGAAAATGTTCGAGCACCTGAGATTGATGAGGATTCCAATTAAGTTTAGAAATTGAAAGGGGTAGCGTGATGAATTGGACACTTGTATTAGGTTGTGTAGTATTTTTAATCTATGTATTGAGCCCATGGATGACATTGAAGACTGTTCAACGGGCAGTTGGGATTACATTGTTTCTACAAATCTTTTATTTAATGGGTCATTATGTTATGGAGTGGCCGTTCCCAACGCCGTTAGTTTTGATTCAACTGCTAGTAGCTTCTAGTCTAGGAGTTGCGTTAGGGGTATGTTTTTCAAAGGTTTGGCCATTACCGCTAAATAAAGGATTCGAACGTATATTTCGCACATTTTTAATCGTCATCCCATCATTAGGGCTTGGCATGGGTCTTCAAATCCTCTTACAAGGAGCACAAGCAACACAAGCGATTTACTTAATTTTCGCGCTTGCTGCGTGGATCGGGTCTGGACAATTTGTCCGAGCAAAAGAAGAAGAACAACCTGTTCAAAAAAAGGTCGTTAATGGAGTGTCCTAATCACGAAATACTTTTAATGAAAAGGCTGTCCTAATTGTAGTTATATACTTACTTT
This sequence comes from Aquisalibacillus elongatus, assembly GCF_003843875.1. Lineage (GTDB taxonomy): Bacteria > Bacillota > Bacilli > Bacillales > Alkalibacillaceae > Aquisalibacillus > Aquisalibacillus elongatus. The sequence continues at coordinate 26,470 of NZ_RKRF01000014.1, forward strand.
AGGGCAGTTTTTTTGTTATTAGTGCCTAAAGTACTATTCAATGTTTATACAATTTAATGTATCATAACGTATAAGTTTTACCATTAATTTGAAAATTTGCTTAAGTACTAAAGGGGGATTCACGGTTTATGAAACAGTTCTTTCTAGCAATAGTAGTTTTGTTAATGGTAGCTATCGTAGGTTGTGATGAAGGTGAACCAAATGAACAAAGCGAGGATAATGAAGAAGTTAAAGAAAATAAATCTGATGATGAACAAAGTGAAGAAGATCAATCCGAAGAAAAAGATGAAGATGTTAAAGAAAATGACGAAGAAGATGAAAAAGATGAAGAACTTGAATTCAAAGCAGATGCGACTAGTTACGAACTTTCTAGCGATGAGCCACTGAATGTGGAAATCGTTGGGGAAACAGTTATCATTGACAACCAATTACAAATAGCTGGGAAAACGAATCTACCTGAAGGTGCAAGAATCCATATAGCTCAAAAACCTATTGGTAATGTCACTTTCATGGGAACATCAGGATATGCTTCAATTGAGGGTGACGGGAGTTTTAAATATCAGAAAGAAATACCAGATGATTACAAAGATAATTTAAACATTGTTATGACGTTGAATCCTAAGGTAAGCAAAGATGAAATTCAAGATGTGTATGGAGAACTTGGAGAAAGTTTAGAAGGTCCATTTGTACGACAAGATTATAGTTCTGATGAATATATTAAAGAAGTCGTCGCAGAAATATACCACGAAAGAAACAAGGATGGATCTTTATCCAAAGCTGAAATACCTACACCAACACTCGATAAACCTAATGATTATGGCGACCTTAATATTAGAATGGATGCAGATTTAGAATATGATGATGATTATGTCTATATTAATGGTACTAGTAATTTAATAGAGGGAACTGATATAAGAGTTTCAGTAAATAAGCCAAGTGGCTCTAGAAGTGGAATGTCTGAATTCGTAACTATAAAGCCAGATGGTTCATTTAACGTAATATTTAAAAACAAATCAGATGACGGAAGTTTATTAGATTATAAGTTACATCTTAATTTTAGTATCTCTTCTTCTAATTGGCCAGATGCTATCGAAAAATATGGTGAAAACGGAGAAAATTTAAAAGGAGACCTTGTAGAGGAACAATATGATGGAGAGCTAGAAGCAGTAAAAATGATAACGATAACTGAGTAACTATATAAGCCCCTTTAACATTGAAAATGCTAAAGGGTTATTTATTTGATAATTAAAGGAAAAAGTAAGCAGTTTTGTAAAATAATATAGTTACTTTTAGTTACCATTATTTAGTAAATTAGTACTCTTTTATTCCAAAATAAGTAAAAAGATAGTAGCATAAGTACGATATGCAATTTAATACTATACTCCCTTTTTTTAGGAAAAATAGTGAATTAAAAAATAACTATGTTAATATAAATTTTAGTCAAATGGATATAAGAAAGTAGGAGTATGTTTGTATATATTTCTGTTGGCAGGTTTTTTGTCTTGTCTAACTTTTGTATCAATTCGACATTTTATCCCTTTGTATAGTCCTCATTATGAATTACAACATCCTAAGATTGATACAAAACTATTATTTTATTTATTTAGTTTATTTTTATTAATCTTATTTATCCTGCCTCTAGAAGATTTACAGTATTTTACCACAACAAATTACTTAATAATAATCACGATTGTTATAGTAGCAGCAATTCTGGATAGTTTATACATGGTTATCCCAGACCGATTGTTGCTAATATTTTTACCTAGTATTATTTTTCTTCAATTATTAAATAACGAATTTATCTCCGGTTTGCTTGGGGGATTATTTGCTTTTGCCTTATTATTACTCATTGCTATTATTTCCAAAGGTGGAATTGGTGGTGGTGATATTAAATTAGTGACAGTGATTGGACTAGGAACTTCCTTCACCTTTGTATATCAATTGTTACTATTATCAAGTCTTTTAGCATTTTTTATAGGACTTTTTAACAGGGTTATTGGGAAAAGGAAGAAACAGGAAATGGCACCCTTTGGACCGGCTATTTCTTATACTACTGTTTTACTAATACTTTATTACTCTGCACAGGGGGGAATAGTTTGAAGGAAATACTAAGTAAAAAAGTAACTATTTTAGTCGAACATGATCATGACTACATAAAACAACACCCATTGTTTCAAATGCACGATATTGTAGAGGTCGATCAGAAGAAAAAGATAAGTTTTGATGAGAGAATTCCATTAATTAACCAATATAAACATAATGATATCGTAATTTATTTGTTTAAAGCCGCCAAGAAAAACGACGAAGAACTCATGAAACTTAGAAACTTCTATTTACCGGAGATAAGAATTATACCGTTTGAATTGCCGGATAATCAGGCTGAAACTATGCATTTATTGTTTCTGTTGACTGATCGACAGAGTGAACCACTGATATCGTTATTGGATAATTGGCGCCGAGTAAAGAAGCGATTGAGAAATTACAAAATAGTAAACAGTAAGTATAAAAAAATTCAGCAATTAAAACAAAAAGGAAAAAGTTTCAAATTAGAGGATTACATTTTGTGGAAAGAGGGTAATGGTAAAGCTAAGAAAGCTAACAAAGGCGGTTTAGAGGAACTTATTGACGAAGTGAAGAATGAAGCAGAAAATAGCTCGCCAATAATTGTTCAAGAGATGTTTAGTGGAGAGGTATATTTTTATCATTCTTTTAGTAAATTGGAACAATTAATAGACACAGCATCTATATCCATTAGCTTACTAGATTCAAATAGGAGTGAGGGTTAATTGGTTGAAGCAAAGCGAAAGGCGTTCATATTTATATTATTAGCATTTATATTAGCTATTATCGCAGCGGGTTTAATTATTCAACAGTTGCAAGCCATTGCAGAATCTACTAGTCAAACGATTGAGGTGGCAGTTGCAAGTGAAGAGATTGATAGCTATGAGGAATTTAATGACAGTAATGTGGACTGGGTAGATGTTCCACTAACGGATCAAGCTGAAAACTTCATTCAACAGAAATCCGACCTTGAAGATAGCATAAGCATTGTAAATTTAGAAGCAGGAAATTACATAACAAGTAACATGGTTAGAGAGAAAAGCTCAATACCACCTAATGAAAGAATTGTAAGGCTTGATGCTACAGATAATGTTATGAAGGATGAAGCAATAGGTGAGGGGGATAATCTAGACATTATTGTTGTATACGATACAGATGAAGGGACTACTGTTAGTCCAGCTTTTAGAGATGTTCCCGTTGTAGAGGTGAACGGTGAGGAAGTCCTTGTACGTATGGATATAGAGGTAGCACAGGAACTTATTTACTACCAGAATATTGCAAAACAAATTCGTGTGTTGAGAGTGAGTAATAGTAACGCTCAAGTAGAAGAACAAAGTGAGGGAGAATAACACATGAATCATTATAAAACGACAGTGATGATAAAAAATGAAGCTTGGCTAGATCAAATTGAAAAGATGTTAAATGAATTAGATTTAGAATTTGATGTAGCAACTAATAACCAATTTGATTCCAAGAGTGACCATATTTTAGTAGACCATGAAGTTGTCTCGCCTAGGGATTTTAGACGCCCTCATCAATCCAATGAAGTTACGGTACTCCTTGAAGAGGAAAACTTTAGAGAGGCCCGTGCTTGGATGGATGCTGGTGCAACTTCAATATTCATCTTCCCAAAAGAAGTCGATCGTTTACAACAACGGTTATCCGAATTAAAGAATCAATTCGAAAATAGAAGAGAACTGATGAGAGGTACAGAAGGCGGGAATGAAATTTGGTCTTTTTATAGTGCTAAGGGTGGTTCAGGAAAATCAACATTAGCTACGATTGTTTCGCAATCGTTAGCCATTCACAACGAGAAGAAAGTTCTCCTTATTGATATGAATAGTCAGTTTGGGGGATTAGAGTCGATGTTCGGGTTAGAGGGTGGACGGAATTATCAACAGCTAGAGGTCGTTCTAGATGAGTTAACTCCTGATCACATAATGAATGTTAGTTATCCAACAAAATCTGGAGTCCATGTCTTATTAGGACCGGCAGACCCTGTACGAGCGGCAGAACTTCTAGATAATCTATTACCGAAAACTATTCAGGTTGCAAAGTCTTATTTTGATTACGTCATATTAGATTTGCCAAGCGGTTTTAGTGAGGTTAGCTATGTTGGTTTATCAGAGGCCACGAAAGTCTTTTATGTTTTAAGTCCAGAAAGTCCTGCAATCCGAGCTTTTAAGCAATCTAAACCAATCTTTGAAAGTTTCGCCTTAAAGAGTGGAAAAAACTTTCATGTCATTTTAAATCGAGATAGTAGTAAAAATGAGCTTCAAGCTAAAGATGTAGAAAAAATTATTGAAGAGCCTATATATACAAAAATAAGTTCCCATTTTTCTGGTATCCAACCTTACATTAATATGGGTGAACCGTACTTCACTAAGAAAAAAGGTCGGGCTGCAAATAAAGTTAGCCGAGAGGTAAGTCATTTTGTTCTCAGTGTAACTAAGGAGGAATAACGATGTCTTGGGTACAAAAGTTAAAAGCACAAGAACATTCGTATGAACACCAAAGCAACAGAGCCCTCGATGACCATATCAATCATTTTAAACAAAGGTTATTGAACGAGGCTAATTTAGAAACCATTACATCGATGCCTCCTGATAAACGAAAAGAAACCATTGAGAACCTTGTGCTTCAAATGGTAAGTGAAGAGAAGATTATTTTGAAAAAAAGTGAATTGAAGCAAATTGTAGATTTCATCATTCACGAATCAGTTGGGTACGGTCCTTTAGAAAAACTTCTGGATGATGATTCGATTACAGAAATTATGGTAAATGGTCCAACTGAAATATATATTGAGCGAAATGGAAAGATATCTAAAGCAGATATTCGGTTCCGAGATCAAAAACATATTAGACATATTATTGACCGAATAATTGCTCCATTAGGTAGACGAATTGATGAAAGCTCTCCTATGGCAGATGCTAGACTACATGACGGAAGTCGTGTTAACGCAGTTTTACCACCAATTAGTTTAGATAGTCCATCAATGACGATTCGAAAGTTCAAAAAAGATCCATTTATTATGGATGACCTTATTACGCTTGGAACACTGAATCGAGATATGGGAGAATTTTTGGATGCTGCTATCCGTTCTAAAAGTAATATCTTGGTATCCGGAGGAACAGGAAGCGGGAAAACTACGCTTCTTAATGTACTTTCGGAATTTATTCCAGTAGGTGAGCGCTTAGTAACGATAGAAGATATGGCTGAACTACGCTTTGATTATGATAATATTGTCCGACTTGAAGCGCGACCAGAAAACGTTGAAGGAACGGGTGGTATTACAATTCGTCAATTGGTGAAAAATGCTCTACGTATGAGACCTGACCGTATCATCGTTGGTGAGGTAAGAAGTTCAGAAGCTTTTGATATGCTTCAAGCGATGAATACCGGTCATGAAGGATCTCTTACTACCGTTCACGCAAATTCACCTAAAGATGCAATTGGTAGATTGGAAGCGATGGTTATTATGTCAGGTTTGCAACTAACACCTGAGGTTATTTCAAAGTATTTTATCGGGGCAATCGATTTAATAGTTCAAATAAGTAGATTAGTAGATGGCCGACGCAAAATTACTAAAATATCAGAATTAGTAAATGAAAATGGATATTTGCAAGTAAATGATATATTTGTGTTTGATCAAACAGGAACAGACCAAAATGGTTATGTAGAAGGTACTTTTAAAGCAACAGGTTATGTTCCGAAAATTAACGATCGATTTAGACGTTTTGGCTATGATCCTCTACAGCGAAAGGGGTAATAGATGATGCTCTACTTGCAAATTGTTCTAACTCTACTTTTTATGGCCGTATTACTCTCAATGTTTTATATCATTTACTACGCAAGGTTACGAAGAAGGAAAAAGAAGTTATACGCTAATTTTCAAGTTGAGGAAGCTTTAGAAAGAAGAAGTTTATTAATGAAGTTTGGGGATCAATTCGACTCTTCGTCTATGGCGAGTGAATTATCTCTAAAACTTCAACAGGCGGATATTACCATTAAACCATCCGAGTATATGATGCTCTTCTTATTATCTTTCGGCGGGTTATGGTTTATCAATAATAAGATGTTATCACTTATATTTCCAATAGATTTATTATTAGCATTTTCAATTGTCTATTTTGGTTCTTATTTTCTTCTGAAATCACGGAAAAACAAGCGTAGAGAAAAACTAAATGCTCAGCTTCCAGAGATTTGTAGGCTTATGTCTAACTCACTTAAAGCAGGTTTGACCATTCAGCAAGGTATAAAAAACTGTGCAGATGATTTAGAGGAACCAGCCAGAAGCGATTTTGCAATCATGACTAGGGAACTGTCTGTTGGTGAAGATCTAGAGTCTGTATTAAATCGATTTCGAGACAAAGCTCAATCAAGTGATGTCAATATTTTTGTAGGTACTTTATTAATCCAAAAGCATGTTGGCGGTAACTTAGGAAAGATACTAGATATGATGGCTCAAACAATTGAATCACGCTCAAGAGTATTTAAAGAAATTCGAGCAGCCACGGCAGAAGGCAAAGCCGTTGCATATATCTTGCCGTTAATGCCAGTTGCGATGATGGGTCTTATGTCTATTATCATACCGGGTTTTCTAAATCCATTATTTACTCCATTCGGATTAATTTTAATTGGATTAGTTGTAGGGGTTATCACTGTTGGTTTGATTATTATTAAGCGTCTGACAAATATTAGGGTGTGAGTATTGTGCAAAATTTTTACCTAGAAATATCCATTATTTTTTTTACATTAATAATCTTACTATTTGGGCTTATTTTTCTATTTAACTATTACTTAAAAAAATTTGAATTGCATAATTATTGGTTGGGAGAAAAATTAAAAAAGAAGAAGAAAGCTAAACTTAGAAAAAGGTTCGTTTATCGTGTGATGAACATGGCGCAAAAGATGGCTCCAAGAGCGAAGTCTTTACTATCTTTCCGAAATATTGAGAAAGACCGTGAGCAACTTCAGTTAGCCGGAAGCCCCTACGGAATGACTGTGGACTCTTACTACGGTCTCAAACTTACGTTGGGTGCTTTTGGTGGAGTATTGTTTTTGATCTTATTCATTTTAGGTATTAGAGCTTTTGTAATTGCATCTGTTTTATTAACGTTTCTAGCATTTATGTGGCCAGACATTTGGTTGAGTCTCAAAGCCAAAGAGCGTCAAAGAAAAATAAGTGAAGAGATGCCGGATTTCCTAGATACGATCAGTGTGATGTTGCATGCGGGTAGTTCTTTGGATGGCTCTTTAAAAACAAGTACAAATTACATGGAAGGGCCACTTTATGAAGAAATTAAGAAATTCAATCAAGAGATTGAACTTGGGGTGCCTAGAAAAACGGCTTATGAGAACTTAATGAACCGTAATGATTCCCAAGAATTAAGCGCCCTGGTTAAGTCTTTGATTCAAGGTAGTGAGCTTGGAGTATCTATTGCGCATACATTCCAGGTGCAAGCTGAAGATCTTAGGTCTTCAAGGGGAAGCATTGCTAAGGAGAAAGCGGCAAAGTCAAACCCTAAGATTTCTTTAGTTACAACATTTTTAATCGCACCATCTCTGTTCTTCTTAATCGTAGGTTTATTATTATTAAATTTAATATATAACCCCGAGAATTTTGGGGTAACAGGTTTCTTTAATTAAATAAAAGATAAGGAGTGTTCCAATGATGTTATTATCAAGGTTTAGTAGAAAAGTTAATAATGGTTTTGAGGTTGTTAAAAGAAGACTAAATAATGAAAAAGGCGCGGAATTGATGGAATGGATTGGTATGACATTAGTTGTCATTGCAATCTTAGGTGCTGTCATTGCTTTTTTCTCAGATGGTGGAGGTACAGAAATAGGTCAATCAATTATGGATTTTATTAATAAACAGATTGAAAACCTAACAAATAGTGGTGAATAGGTTCGTCACATGAAGAGGTGATGTGACTAATGAAAAAATGGTATAAGCATATAAAAACTGAACGCGGATCCCAAGTTGTAGAATTTATAGGGACTTTTCCATTAATCATTATTTCAGCTCTAGTAGCATGGCAAATATTAATGGCAGGGTACACAATGATTATTGGCGAAGCTGCTGCTCGAGATGCTGCTAGGGTCGCAAGCGTTGGCGGTGATTATGAGGTCGCAGCGCAGAATTCAGCAAGTGGTCTTTATGTCAGTAGTCAATTGTCAGACGAAGGTGATTATGTTGAAGTTTCAGTTAAAACTAAGGTTCCAACAATTAAAATTCCGATTTGGGAAAATCCTAATTTTGAAATAGAATCCTCCGCTATCATGCCAAAAGAGCCGGAAGATGAGGAGGATTGACTATAATGAAATGGGTTAATAACGAAAGAGGTTCTGCCACATTTATCATGTTCTCGTTGTTAGCTGGAATGATTATTATGGGATTTATTTTCTTCGATATGACGAGTGTGTTTATGGAGAGACGTATTTCCCAAACTGGAAGTGACGCAGCGGCAATTGCTGCAGCACAGAAAGCTGAAGAAGTCTATGAAGATAGAATTGAAGAGAAAATAAAAGACTCAATTGATCACTTAGAGACAAGGACTAAAGACCAAATTGAACAATGGGAAGAAGAGTTTGAGGAGATGCAAGAGGACTCCGAACCAGGCCCTTCTCCTATTAGTTGGGATGAGTTTTTCGATGAAAAGTTTGAAGAATGGATTGAACAGATAGAAGAAGAACATGATCATCGATCCATGCCTTCGGGTATTGTGAGTTATTTAAGATACAATATTCCATTGGATATTGATATCGAAAATGCAATGAAATTCTTTTGGAATGAAGAGCAATTATCAAATCTTATTTGCGAAGCAGTCTTAGACCATAAAGATGATGAAATACGTGATGCTGCACAGCATTATGCAGATTTAAATGGTATTGAAAATGATATATCCGTTGTATTTCCTGTTGAAGAAGATGAATTTAAAGTAGGAATTCGAACTAAATCTACTATTAATGATTCATTTGTTGATAGTGTTAATACAGATGAGTTAAAAGTACCGGCTAATGCCGTGGTGAATATCCAAAAACCTAGAGATATTAATGTTGTATGTGATTAAAGCTGCTTTTATGAAATAGTATCAACATTTTGAGAGGTTGATTGGAGGTGTCACATGAAAAAGGGCCTTGTATTATTAATTCTGGTGTGTTGTTTTTTAATCCCAACATCTTCTATTTCAGCAATTAATGTTACAGGGGAAATAGAGCATGACAGCGAACACCCAACTTTAACAAATGGAGAAATCACCGAAGAAGAATGGCGCGCTGGAGAAGGAGATGGCATGGATGGAGTAGGCAATCCAGGTGCTGACGACCCTAATGATGCAAGTGTGAAAGATCGCTTTTTTGGTTGGTTGGATGACCTAGCTGATTCAGGAGGGGAATTTATAGGTGATGTCTATAATTCTACTGTTGATTCATTGAAAGAGTTGGGAAGCAATTTACAAGATATAGGTCATAATATTGCGGATGTTGCTAATAGTGTAGTTGACAGAATTGCTGATGCATGGAATGGGTTAAGTGATGGTGTTCAAGACCTTATCTTAACAGTCGCTGCAGTTATTGCTGCAGTTGCAGTGGCTGTAGCTTTAGCTGCCGCAGCTGCCGCAGTTATTACAGCGTTTACATTATCTGCAGGAGTAATTGCTGCTATTGTTGCTGGAGCGGCCGTAGTAGGAGGTTTGTATTATTTAGCCCAAGGAGGAACTGATGACTTTACCTTCTTTGGTGCTTTTACTTCTGCATTAACGGGTGGTGTAATGGGCGGATTTTTAACTACATCACTTGGAGGAGCTGTAGTTCTGAATGCAGTAAGAGCTTTAGGCACACATAATTTTAAGGCTGGCCTTGCTATGGCTTTATCCAGAGGGTCACTGGCAACAGGAAGATATATTGTTGGTACAATGCTAAAAAATTCAGTAATTCCATTTACTGTATATGGAGTAAGTTTAGTTCTTGATTTTGTCGTTAATGGAAATGTGCCATCAGGTAGAGAGATGTTTTTTGAGAGTTTATTCATAGTACTGACTGCCCCTATTGGAGGTGCAATATTTAAACGAGCAGCTTCACAATTACGTATGAAAAACATTTTTAGTGGGATGAGTTGGGGGCTTGCTGGAATTAATTTAGGAGGTGCTACTTCATTTGCTCTAGCTTCCATAGGAGAAGGAAATGGAGAATTGAGAGATTATATTATAGGCTCATTGGTTGCCACTTTGTTTGTATATTCTGATGTTAATCTTGATAAGTTCATTGTCAAAAACGGACTATCAAAATCAAGAAGAGAAGTAACATTATTATATGAGACAGCTAAAAGATTCCTCAGTGAGAGAATTACCGATTCTTTCAAAGGAGAAAAGCCAGCTGGTCAGTTTTATACTCCACATGTGGGAGATAGCATAAATTATTCCAATATTAATGCTTCACTAAATGAAACAAATGTGAATCCAAACCCTTTAGAAAATCACGGTGCCAAACTGGGTAATGTTCAAAACTTAGACGTTAACCAGTTCAATGGTAACTTGACAGCTGAAGAAGTAGAGGCTATTGAAGAGTATTTAAAAGATTTACAAAAAGATTAAACCATAACCAGAACCATTAAAGGTGTGATTTAAATGAACGATATAGTTTGGAAAGTAATTCAAATATCTAGTGCCTCTATTGTTATAATCGGAGGTATAATTACTTTTTTATTACTGCCTAAAGAGAGGCTTCCGAATGGTGGTTGGGATGTGGCAATTCCAGGTGGAGCTTTTCAAATTACCGCTATAATTTTAGTAGCTGGACTAGGATTTACTTTTGTATTCTCGACGATGGTTCGGAGAGAAAAAGAAGTCTCAATGAAGGTATTTTTATTTACCATTCTATATATTATTTGCTTTGGCTTAGTTTACCTATTCCTAAGATCATTTAGAGGTTGATTATAAGGGGAGGTATCTCATTGAGTAGTCATGTTGATTTGTGGAAACTGATTAAAGTTATATCTGTTTTTTGTGTCGCAATTGGGGTACCATCCTTTTTTTACTTTTTTGGATATCGCCTAACTGGAAGTACTGAAGTTGATTTTAATTTAATTTCATATACTAACCCCTTTTTCTACTTTAATGTATTGGTGATATTGTTTGGTGCCATTGCAGGGATGGTTGGTCAATCTGTGGAACGGAATAATTATACATTTCAAAGCACTATTATATTTAGCGTTGTAGTTAGAATCGCTTTAATGATTTTTATAATTGCTATTTTAAGCTGGATCATTGTATAGCTCGGAAGCAAAATGAGGCATTAGCTGTTGGTGAGGTGAAAACCATGAAACGACAATTGACAAAACAAGATTTTGTACATTTAAAGCGTCTATTTTCAGATTACCGAAGGTATAAACGCGGGTTGCCACGGCTTTTCGGTATTGGATTATTGGGGTCGGTTGTGCTTAGTATAATTATGATGATTTCCATTTTAATTAAATCAGGAGAATTTAATTTAAGTGTTTTTATCTTAATTTTAGTCTTACTTTCTATTTTTTCAATTATCTTGGTTTTAGTTGGTTGGTTAATCATTAAAAAGAATGCTATAAAATTTGAGGAAAAATTAATTGAATTAGAGATGACCGAACAGGAACTTGAGACAATGATTTACGAAGATTACAAAGACAGACTTGGAGTATAGGTATAGCCCTAAAGAAGTTCGTTAAGTGCCCACACAAATGGCTGTAAAAGCAGTCTTTGTGTGGTTTTGTTATTTTTGTGGGATAATGGTTGTGAAACCTACATAAAGGAGTTCTCACCATGGAGTTAGGGATCTTAGAACAAATGGCACAACCGAAGGATAAATCGGCAGAAGAAACGGTTGCAGATACGATTGAAATGGCTCAATTGGCGGAAAAGTTGGGTTATGGACGGTATTGGTTTGCGGAGCATCATGCGACGAAGGGGATGGCATCGAGTTCTCCTGAGATTATGATGGCAGCTGTTGCGTCTAAGACTTCTAAAATTAAAGTTGGAAGTGGTGGTATTTTGCTTCCACAATATAGTTCGTATAAGTTGGCCGCACATTTATTTCAACTTCAGGCTCTTTTTCCAGGTAGGATTGAAGCGGGTGTTGGTCGCTCGCCTGGTGGCGGTGAGCGAATTCGGTCTTTATTGGCTGACGGAAAGCCTAGTCAGTTGGATGACTATCCGGAAAAGTTAAGAGACTTAATTACTTTTTTAAGTAAAAGTGGTAAAGTGCGTGCAGCTCCTCGTACTGAAGATTCACCTGAACTGTTCTCATTAGGTTTAGGTGAAAATAGTGCTAAACTAGCTGCAGAACTAGGGATCGGCTATGTTTATGGGCATTTTATTAACCCCAGCAGAGGTGAAGCGGCGCACCAAGATTACCGAGATCATTTTAAAGAAGGTTACTTACCAAAGCCTATTCAACGTTCGGCAGTATTTATTATTTGTGGTGAAACGGATGAGCATGCAGAAGAACTTGCGGTGAGTCAGGACATTTGGTTATTACGTGTGGAAAAGGGTCTAGATAGTCGAATACCGAGTATTGGTGAGGCAAATAAAGTAATGTTAAGTGAAAAAGATAAAAAGAAAATTCAAGATAACCGAAAGCGCATGATTATTGGTGGTCCAAATAAGGTTAAACGAGAACTGGATCAGCTATCAAATGAGTATCAATGCTTTGACTGGCTGGTTTTGACGAATATTTATGACTTTAAGGAAAAACAACAATCCTATCGTCGTATTATGGAATTATATTCATAAAAGTACGTATCCCCTTGTTTAATAAACAAGGGGATAATTTGTAACTGTTATTTGGCCCTATTCCCCATTGATGAATATAACAACCTTAATTTCTTTTTTCTAATGTAACAATTCCAAACTTGGTTTATTAATAAAAATTAAATTGCGGAGATTTTAGAGGGTAACAAGGGCGTATTTTACCTATTTCAATAATTAAATATTGTTATTCGATAAAAAATTATTTATAATCAAGTTAAACATAATGTGAATTGGGAGGCTCCTTAGATGAGAGGGCTAAGACAGTTTGTTCGTTTTGGGTGGGCTCAGGCGTTATCGTGTATGTTTCCTGTAGTGATTTTTGTTTCATTGGCATTTACAGAATGGGTATCTATGCCCTTTATCCCGCGTTATGATTGGTTGCTGTTGATTTGTTTGTTAATGCAGTGGTGGATGTTGAAGTCTCGCATTGAAACAAAAGATGAATTAACAGTAATTACGTTGTTTCATCTGATTGGTCTAGTATTAGAAATTTATAAAGTCAATATGGGATCTTGGACTTACCCAGAGGAAGGTTATTCTAAAATTTTCGGTGTACCACTATATAGTGGGTTTATGTATGCAAGTGTTGCAAGTTATCTGTGTCAGGCTTGGAGAAGACTTGAATTGAAATTAATTAATTGGCCTCGGCCTTACATAGTCATTCCGCTTGCAGCAGCGATTTATTTAAACTTTTTCACACATCATTTTTGGATTGATATCCGTTGGTGGTTATTAGGTCTTGTTATTATTGTCTTTTGGAAGTCCTGGGTTCGTTATAAAGTAGGTAGAATAAATTACAGAATGCCAATTGTTTTATCATTTATACTAATTGGATTTTTTATTTGGGTAGCAGAGAATATTGCAACTTACTTTGGAGCCTGGGAATACCCTTATCAATCAGAAGTATGGAGTCTTGTTCATTTAGGAAAAGTTAGCTCGTGGTTATTATTAATTATTGTTAGTTTTTTCATAGTTGCAGTTTTAAAGCAAATTAAACATTATCCGACTAGAGAATCTTCGTATGTACATAATCCACCTTTTTACGGTTACGATAAAACTAACTAATAATCATTGGAGGAATGAACATGACGTAGGGTTTGGGTTAAATGAATGATAAACTATGGAAAGTAATTCAAACATCCAGTGGATCTACTATTCTAATAGGGGGAATAATACTTGTCTTATCATTGCCGAAAGAGAGGAAACCGAGTGGTGGCTGGGAAGTGGAAATTCCAAGTGTAGCTTTCCAAATCACTGCAATAAATATTACTTCTTTGATAGGTTTTACATTTGTATTTTCGTCAATGGTTAGGAGGCAAAAAGAAGTCTCTTTAAAAGTGCTACTAATCACCTTTATTTATATAATCTGCTTCGGTGTATTTTACCTAATGTTAAGGTCATTTAGAGGTTAAAGTATACTCTTTTAAAATTAGTGTAAGCTATGACCTTAGATGACACTTTGGCAGAAATTAATTTATACTTCCACACAAATGGCTGTAAAAGCAGTCTTTGTGTGGTTTTGTTATTTTTGTAGGGATAATTTTTATTAACGATAACTATTCACTGAAATTAAACTTAGTTTTGATTTCCCAAGAGTCTGTTATGATATTGGCTTGATCTCCTTGATGAAAAACTAGTCTGAATCCCTTCTCTTCCTGTTCATTCTTTAACTTCAGTATACCATGTGGTAAATAATCGTATTTAAATCCAGAGTTAGAAAATTGAAAATCACGAGGGCTTTGATTAATTTGATTTATCATTTCATTAATTTTGTTTTGATCATTTAAGACGTGCGTTACTTCTCCCATATGTGTAACTGTTAATTGGTCGTATTCCCCTTTTACAATCTTGTAGTTATAAGCATAGAGAATTGATGATGCGACAATCAATGAAACGACTAAGATGATCACCCATAATTTTTTCTTTCTCATGCAACAACCCTTCCCAAAGTAAGTTTATTTAATAATACCATAATTATTTGAAAATTTAAGATGGAGAATGGACTCTTAATAACCTCGGCAGGTACTAATAAAAACTTTTCACTTTGTTAAATATTTAAAATTATGTGTTAATTACCGATATATAATTTATGAAGGTTAACTTAGGGGGGTGCTGTTACTGAAAAAGTTAACGATTAATAAAGAGGCTAAAATAAGCACTCTTTTATTAATGATTCCTTTAATCATTACGTTGCTTCTTTTTACACCAGTACAAGAGGAGTTTATAACTAAAGGTGATATTGAACCCGTGACTGAATTAGGGGTAGAAGGTAGTGTGTATTTTACATATGTTCACTCTGGTTTCGTAGAAAACTACTTGGATAAAATCTCACTAGGTATACAATACAATAACATAGAATTTATACCTCTTAGTGATGAAGAGTATGAGTATTACACTTCTGAATACACGGAGGATGACCAGTATTATAAGGAACAAACCATTGCGAATGCGGTTAATGTCACCTCCGATTCTGAATCTGAACCTAAACATCGAGATCGAATAGCAGATATTATTTACGAAGCTAGGGAATATTATGGCGATTCCTTTGGATTAATGATTGCAATTGGATTAATAGAAGAGGAGTTAAGTATGGATTATTCACGAAATGGCTCTTTTTTAATATCTGGAACTGGAACAATAGAAGCGGATCACACAGTTGGGTCAGTTGGCGCTATACGTCATAAACTTTTGACAGCAGAAGAGAATGGTGTAGATATCTTTTTTATGCCAAAAGATGAGATCTACTATGGTGAAACAAGTAATCAAAGAGAAGCAATTAATGTATTAGAAAAAGAGGATTTGGACTTAGATGTTGTGTTTGTTTCCACTTTAGAAGAAGCTTTAAATGTTCTTGAAGATTTAAATTAATAATGTTGGAAGGTGATTTTTTTGAAGAAATTAGCATCTGAATCTATAGGCAATATATTACGTACAATACTTTTAGCACTTATCATTCTTGAATCAATTGTCTTTATCATAACCATTATATTTGTGATTGATTATAATTCATATTTACCATTTGCTCAAATTGAACAAGCTATCAATACATTTATTTTCATTTCATTATTTATTATGTATTTAATATACGTGATTTGGATATATAAGGTTCACGTAGATATGCAACAATTAAATTTGAATTATCCGATTAGCCCTGTTAAGTCGGTTTTGAGTTTTGTAATCCCTTTTTATAATTTATATGGTGCTTGGAATGTTCACTCAAAATTAGCCGATAGTTTTAGACAACGGAATTTACCTAAAGCGATTCGCCTAGGTGATACAATAATGAAGGTATTACCCGTGGCCTATTTATTGACCTTTGCAGACCGGGTATTAGGCATGTATTTGAATGATTTATTAGAAGCACAAGAGGTAGTTTCTGAATACTTATGGCTCTCAGTAGAAGTTGTATTTCTTGCGTTGTTGCTCTCATATTGGAGACTTTATAAATCAATAACAGAAGGTGTTCGTTTCATAAGTGCCCCAGGTATGAATGAGAGTGAGGATGAATCTGAATCGACTGGAACCGAAGGAGTATAATGAACTAAGTAGGGTGCTTTCAAAATGTTACGTACATTAATCAGTGAGTTATGGTTACGATAAAACTAACTAGTGATTAATGGGAGGTAAGAACATGACGAAAGATTCAAAAGCACCGAAGTATAAGCGTAATGGCGAAGGAAAACGGCCTGACGAGCAACGAAGAGGTAAGGCTAAGTCGACTGCACGGAACACGAAAAATTAATTTTATAAGGCGCCTGATGGGGCGTCTTTTTTGTTGAATTGATTTTCTTTAAATGAGTATTTCTATGATAAAATGAGACAGTATGAATTCAACATCATAGGAGTGAAATCATTGAATAAAAAAGACATCGCCAATATTCGTAAACAATTCAAATTAGACAATGACCTATTGAACATTAGCGAGATTTTTAATGTTTATATTATGAAAGAATCGAGTGATATTTATCACCATGAAACGATGCCGTTTGAGTTATTAGAAGAAGAACAGAAAGAGTTATTTATGAATAACTTCAAGAAAGTGTTAACAGGACAGCTTGATGAGAAGTTATTTGAGTTAAAGTTCCAGCAGGATTCTGAACAAAGTAGTCAGCTTATTCTACATCAAGGTTTACTTGGTCAAAGTACTGAAGAGTGGACGAACCAAATGCTTAAGCTTGTTGAGAAGATGTTAAAGGATAAACAATATGAGATGGATATTGTCGTGACTTTTATCCGGGGTGAGTACAGAATCCCGACGAAGGGCAATGCTGAGGCGGATGAGAGCGGACGCGATAAGGTATACGCAAATCCCTTTATTTTATGTAGCATGAATAAAACCCAAGACCCGAAAAAAGAGTTGTTGTTTGATTATATCGAAAAGGAATTTAAATATAATATCGTCGTCGATCCGATTATTAACTTAAAGGCACCAATCTCTGGATTCCTATTCCCATCAGTGACAGATGGGGCATCAGATGTTAATCATGTTTTATATTCGACTGGAAAAGCTAATGAACTAGATTATCATTTCGTAGAAGATGTACTTGGCGCTGAGGAAGTTATGACAGCACAAGAAGATAAAGTGGTGTTTGAAGAGGTTGTCAAGAAGGTAACAGGAGACCAGATTAATACATCGACGTTGTCGAATGTGTACGAAGAGATTAACCGTGTAATCGAAGACCACGAAGAAGAGGAACCACCAACATTAGACTATAAAGATGTTGGAAATGTTCTTAAAAGTAGCGGTGTAAAAGAAGTTGATGAAGAGAAGTTAGAATCAGCCTTTAAAACCGTAATTGATGATGAAAAGTATGAGTTTAAAGCCAAAAATGTCGTGCCAAAATCTAACTCTAAATCTATTAAAATTCAAACGAAAGTAGCGGATGTTTCGATAAGTCCGCAAGATTTAAAATACGTGAGGCAAGTTCAAGTAAATGGCAAGGTTTGTTTGATGCTTGAAGTCGAAGAGAATACAGTAATCGAAGGATTTGAGATGATTCCTGAGGTGTTGTTTTCAAAAGCAGATGACGAAGGTTAAAAGTCAGGTGAGAGCCTGGCTTTTCTTTTGGAAAAATAATTGACAGATTATTCTCATATCAGTAAAATAATATTGGTAATATCCTCGGACAAATCCTGACAAACTTCTATTTACTTCTTAAGTTCTTCTTCATTTAACACTTCAAACATCTTTTCTAAGTTTTCCTTTGTGTGTTTGAACAATACAATTGTATAGATGGGAGGTGAATGATTCTCTATTGGTAGTTTAATAGAGGATGTTGCTAATTCCATTAAATTTAAAGAGGGTGAAGAGATGGGTCTTGATATGCACTTGTATTCTGCTCCAAAAATTGAAGGGATGGAGCTAGATGAGATTATTAAGGCTAACAATCAGTTATCGATTTTAGAAAATGAAGATCGTGAAACCTATTTAAAGGTTAAAGATCACATTAAGCAGTTTGAAAAATTTGGCCATAAATGGGAAAGTCTTTTGACTCAGCAAATATACTGGAGGAAGGCTAACCATATTCATTATTGGTTTGTTGAAAATGTCCAAGGTGGTGAAGACCAAAACTTGGCATTATCCCCGGTTGAAAAAGAACAGTTAACCAAACTCTATCTATTGTGTGAGAGTATCCTAGAACATAATGAATCCCCAGATGAGACACTACCTACCATGCCCGGTCCTTTTTTTGGAAGTCTCGCCTACGATGAATTCTATTTCCATGAAACAGAACGAACATATCACGAGCTAAAACGAATACTTTTGACGTCATTCCTTGACGAGAACTATGTGATGTACCAGAGTTTTTGGTAGGGATCTATAAAAGGAGAGTCGATTCTAAATGAGGAATTGACTCTCTTTTTTTTATAAAAACAGTATCTTCCTAATAGTCTTTAGATCCATTTATGCTCTGTTTAGACCATTTTTGAGTAGGTTCAGACCAATATTCCTGAATAATGATATCAAAAATAGGTTTTTCAGAACTTTAAAAGTTGTTTTCATACCTTTTTAAAACAAAACCACCTACTGTTCAGTAGGTGGTTATTTTTATGAAGTCTGGAACATTTTATTTTGAATTTTTTCATTTACTTCATCAATTGAAATATTGAGAGCAAGAGAGATTTCTTTAAACAAGATGCTTTTAATTTTGGTTAATAATTTTTGGTCGTTCTCATAAAGGGTTTTTTCGTTTTGTTTAAGTTCGTGTTGTTTCCTAATGAGTGTGTTAGCAATGCTAGCTATGTCTTTGCGATCGCCGGAGTTAATTTTTTTATTAAAAACCTGGTTTCGATTATTCGCGTTATCAATCCACTCAAGACCATCTGATTCAAACGTTTGCAAGATGTCCTTTGCCTCATTTTCATTAACTAATGAGAGCATTAACATTCCATTGTTATCGACTGGAATACTGATGGTAAGGTGTTGGTTGTTTTCGATTGGGCTTAATATATAGTAAGTACGTGTGGTTCCTGCAATGTTTTTTTCGGTTATGTTATCGATTCGGCATATTCCATGTGTTGAGTAAATGATCAAATCACCTTTGTTATACATGACAGACCCCTTTCTTATTGCTTAGCTCTATTTATATTATACGTCTATTCACCCTAAATTGTCAACTAGGTTGACAATCATAAGTGTTTTTGATTAAATTTATTTCAGTTTAAGGATTGGGGTGTATGGTAGAGGATGAAGCTTGAAGAGTTAGATTTAATTGATTTAGTTAGTGAGCGACACCAGCAATTACGAAAAGTATCTGGCGAGCTTTGGAATAAAAATAGTGATCTATATATTTCAAATTCAGAATGGTTTATATTAACTAGAATTTTCCAAGAAGGACAAACAACAAGTTCTTATATTACGAAAAGTGTCGATATCTCCAGACAGGGAACGCATAAATTTCTTAAACAGCTTGAAAGTAAAGGATTAGTCCGAATAAGTAAAATGAAAGAAAATAAAAGGGAACGCTTATTAGAACTTACCTCATTAGGTGAAGAATGTGTGGAGAAAAATCAGCTTTTAAAAAGGCAAATTGAGCAAGAAATATCTGAAGCCATTGGGGAAGAGCAAATTATTCAGTTGAAAAAGATTTTAACATCAGAGTGGAATCTATAGTTAAATTAGTTCGTAATGGGGAATGTTATCGTTAGACTAACTTTTTCTGGAGGTTCTTCTAATGAATCATTCTCACCAAAAGGTACCAAAAGAAATTGGACTTGATCATTCCCTTGAATTGCTTAAAGAAGGTTATTACTTTATTATGAACCGTTCCGAGAAGTTTGACTCACGGGTTGTCCAGACCAGATTATTAGGGGAGAAAACGTATTGTCTAATTGGTCAGGAAGCAGCGGAACTATTCTATGATACGGATAAATTTTTCAGAAAAGAAGCGGCGCCAGTAGTTGCCCAGAAGACGTTGTTAGGTATGGGTGGCGTTCAAGGACTGGATGGAGATGAACATCGTCATCGTAAAGCGATGTTCATGTCGCTGATGACAAAAGAGTCACTTAAAGAGATCCAGAGTATTGTAAAAGAAGAATGGACTCGCTATTTAGAGGCTCATGAGAAAGAAGTGAAGGTTTTTGAAGCTGCTAAGCTAGTTTTAGCTCGGACGGCTTTAAGATGGACGGGCGTTCCATCTCATGAACATGATGCAGATGACTGGGCTTCAAAGTTAAGTCCTCTCTTTGAAATGGCATCCAAGGTTGGACCTAAACATCTGAAGTCTAGATGGTCGCGTGTTCAGTTAGAAAGTCGATTAGAAAAGTTGGTAAAACAGGTTAGGAATAGAAGTTTGGATGTGGAACGACATAGGGCTTTCTATCATGTTGTGTGGCATCGTGATGAAAATGGTGAACTATTAGATCCGCATATCGTTGCCGTTGAAATTTTGAATTTGTTAAGGCCCATTGTTGCTATTGCGGTGTATCTTGATTTTATATTTTTAGCGATTAATGATTATCCAAAAGAGGCTGAGTTAGCTAAACAAGGTTATGATGAGCGTCATCGTTTTATACAAGAGGTGCGTCGTTATTATCCGTTTTTTCCATTTGCAATTGCGAGGGTGAAGAAAGATTTTATGTGGAAAGGTTATACCTTCAAGAAAAACACCATGACATTATTAGATTTGTATGGTACTAATCATGACCCTGAATTGTGGGATGAGCCTCACCAATTTATGCCGAAACGATTCGAAAAATGGGAAGGCAATCCATTTGATTTTATCCCTCAAGGTGGTGGCGAGTTTGATATAGGTCACCGTTGTGCTGGCGAGTGGTTAACGGTTGATATTATGCAAGTCACGCTTGATTATTTTTTAAATCATGTGAATTACGAATTGCCAAAGCAGAAACCGGATTATCGAATGAACGATATTCCACCGATTCCTGGCATGAAAATCTATATAAAGCATTAAAGTTCGAGCTCTGGTTCGATGCCAAACGACTTGAGCTCACGAATCACACGCGATAATGGTAAACCAACGACATTATAATAGTCACCAACTATTTGTTTGACAAACATGGACCCTAGGCTTTGGATACCGTAGGCGCCTGCTTTGTCGTATGGGTCATCCGTTGAGACGTACCAATGGATTTCATCTTGGTCAAGCTTCCAAAATTCAACCTCTGTTTTAACGACAAACGTGCTCTCTTTTTCTGGAGACTGAATCATGACGCCTGTGTAAACTTCGTGTACATTATGACTTAAATCTGAAATCATTTGATAAGCTTTGTCACGATTTTTGGGCTTTTCAAAAATTTGATTTTGAAATGATACGACGGTATCAGCGGATAAAATGACTTCTTTTGGTGATTGAAAATTTACGTGTTGCCCTTTAAGCTGGGCGAGTTGTTTAACTTTTTCGTAAGGGTCCTTCGTCTTGATTTGTGTTTCGTCAACGTTTGGTTTTCGAATATGAAAAGAGATGCGAGCTTGTTTTAAAAGTTCCTGTCTTCTTGGTGAAGAAGAAGCTAGAATTAATTGTGAGTCCATAGAATACCTCCGATTTAGAAAGGATTGTCCATATGTCATTTGTCAAAGAGACGATTCGGGTAATGGGTGTCGATGTATATTGCGAACATGATTTTAATGGCAAACCACCCATTGTCTTAATTCATGGCTACTTAGCTTCTACATATACATATCATAAAGTGTTGCCGTTACTGCAGGAGCATTTTTCGGTACTAGCCATTGATCTACCCGGTTTCGGCAAGAGTGAAAAATCAAAATCATTTCGTTATTCATTTGAGAACTATGCCAAGCTTGTTACCGCGTGTATGGATGTTTTTAATATCTCTTCGGCTATGTTAGTTGGGCATTCAATGGGTGGACAAGTCGTGATGAATGTTGCCAAATTTTCACCTGAGCGTGTGTTGAAGTTAGTTTTACTAAACAGTTCTGGTTATTTGAAGCGTGCCAACAGGCTTTTAATCTTCAGTTCATATTTACCATTCTTTCATCGCTTTGTCCATTATCATATAAATAAGCATGACGTGAAAGACGTTTTAAAAGACGTTTTATACGATCACTCCTTAATTGACGAAGACATGATAGAGCAGTACAAGCGTCCTATTATGGATGGGAATTTCCCTCATTCATTGATTAGGTTACTAAGACACCGTGAAGGTGATTTATCAAATGAAGAGTTAAATCATCTTCAAGTGCCAGCACTTTTGTTATGGGGGAAACAAGACAAAGTAGTTCCATTATACATTGGGGAAAAGTTAGAAAAAGAGTTGCCTCAAGCTAACCTTAAGGTTTATGACAAAGTTGGTCACTTGATCACAGATGAGAGGCCACGAGAAGTTGTTGAAGACATCGTCATGTTTAGTTTCAATAAATGAGAATGTCTTTTAATCAATTATCTTGACTTTAAGATATGTCGTTAGTAAAATGGGATTTGTGCTTACAAAAAGTAAGTGAACATCTAGAAGGGAGTTTTTCAGAATGACTAATTTAGCAATTGTTTATTATAGTTCAACTGGTACAAACTATCAGATGGCTAAATGGGCTGAAGAAGCAGCTCAAGAAGCAGGTGCAAATGTTAAAGTTCTTAAAGTAGAGGAACTTGCACCACAAGCTGCGATTGAATCAAACCCAGCTTGGAAAGAGCATTATGAAGCAACTCAAGATGTAACTGTTGCAACATCAGATGATATCGAGTGGGCAGATGCGATTATTTTCAGCACACCAACTCGTTTCGGTAACTTACCATCTCAAATGAAACAGTTCTTAGACTTACAAGGCGGGCTTTGGGCAAATGGTAAGACCATCAATAAAGTCGTAAGTGCCATGTCATCAGCGTCAAACGCACATGGTGGACAAGAAGCAACTGTACAAGCACTTTACACATCTATGATGCACTGGGGCGCGATTATTGCAGCACCTGGTTACACAGATCCTGTTCAATTCGCATCAGGTGGAAACCCGTATGGTGTAAGTGTTACTGTCGACCAAGACGGTAACATGGTTGAAGATGTGAAAGATGCAGTTAAACATCAAGCTAAACGTACACTTGAAGTTGCATCATTTGTTAAGAAAGGTCAACAAGATGGATTAAACGTATAAATAATTGATGACTGATAACGCCGAGATGATTTTCATCTTGGCGTTTTTTAATTTTTAAACATATGATTGTGGTTTTTGGGAATGTTAAAAGTTAAGAAATTATGATGATAAAGAGGGGTTTTCATGCATCCAAACCATGATCTTAATAATTTAACGTCTGCTGAAGTGACGAATTTATGGAATACTTACATGAACGACTCAGGGGCAATTTGTCACCTAAAGTATGAACTTTCGCATGTTGAAGATGAGGAAATTAAGTCAGTTCTTCAGTATGCCTTAGAAATGTCACAGTCTCATGTAAAACAAATTGAAGATTTTTATAATCAAGAAGGCCATCCAATTCCTCGAGGTTTTAGTATAGAAGAAGATGTAGATGTATCAGCTCCAAGGTTGTTTACAGATGTTTATTTTTTAAACAGTGCGAATCAAATGGGAAAAATAGGGTTAGGTAACTATGGTATAGCCATCACGCATGCGACACGAGAAGATGTTTTTCAATTTTTTAAGACTTGTATTAACGAGTCAGTTGAATTAATTAATAAGTGTAAAGAATTATTGATGAAGAAAGGGCTATATTCTAAGACACCTTATTTACCAGTACCGGAAAATGTAGATTTTGTTAATCAAAAATCATTCTTATCTGGCTTCTTTCAAGAAAAACGACCACTGACAGGAGAAGAGATTATGAATTTATATAGTAACTTTGAACGTAATGCATTAGGGTCCGCGACGATGATGGGCTATAGTCAAATTGCTCAAGACAATGAAGTCATGAAATTTTTATTAAGAGGAAAAGAATTAGCGAATAAACATACTAAGATTTTTGGTGAAATTTTAAAGCAAAATGATACACCAATACCCATGACTTGGGATTCGGAAGTGACAGATTCGACGTCATATGTCTATTCAGATCGTAAGATGATGTTTTATTCAACGGCATTAATTGCTTTAAGCATTACGTATTATGGCGCCGGTCTTGCAGCAAGTCCTAGACGAGATGTTGGAGCCGTATATAGCCGTTTAATAACCGAGCTTATGAAGTATGCTGATGATGGAGCCAAGTTGATGATAAAATATGAATGGATGGAAGAGCCTCCGCGATCTGTTGATCGTGATGAATTAGCTAAAAAGAAAGATTAATAAAAAACCAGTCGTAATCTACGGCTGGTTTTTTATTGAAGATGACTGTCATAACTTTTTAACAAAACTGTAAATTCCACCGATTCCTACTGAAATTAGCACGAATTTTCTGTATAATAGTAAATAGACAACAAAGAGAGAGGGGACTTCGTTTGACTAAGAAACGGTGGATGAAAATTGGGGCAGTTATTCTATCAATTCTATTAGTTGCAGATATAATTGGTAGTTTTTATTTTTATGACTTGGCGATTGAACGTGAACAAAAAGACTTTTTGCAAAATAATGACGATCTCGTTGTCTCGAATGAAGCGATGAGTGTTTTTACTAGTGGTGGCTGGCGAGAATGGGTAGACGAGCAAGACTTCGATTATTGGGAATTAAAATCGTTCGATGATTTAAGGTTACAAGGCTATTATTTAGAAGCTGAAGAACCAACCGAAAAAACTGTGGTCTTCGCCCATGGTTATCTTGGGAAGGCAAGAGATATGGGATTATATGGAGAACATTATTATGAAGATCTCGGCTATAATATTCTTTCAGTAGACTTACGAGGACATGGTCAAAGTGAAGGCGATTATATCGGATTTGGCTGGCACAGTCGACTTGACCTTCTAGATTGGATTGACCGACTAATAGAAAAACAAGGTGAAGATGCTGAAATTGTGTTACACGGCTTATCGATGGGAGCGGCATCTGTCTTAATGTCTAGCGGAGAAGATTTACCTGAACAGGTGAGTGCGATTGTCGCAGACAGTCCATATACGAGTGTTCATGATCTATTTGATTACCAAATGGGACGGATGTTTAATCTTCCATCTTTCCCAATACTACACTCAACAAGTTTAGTCACACAAATGAAGTCGGATTTTTCGTTTAAAGAAGCATCGGCGTTGAAGCAAGTGAAGAAGGCGGATGTTCCTATTCTCTATATTCATGGTAATAGTGATGATTTCGTCCCAACACGTATGACGGAAGAACTTTATGAAAATACCAATAGTGAAGCAAGGTTGAAAGTGTTTGAAGACTCGAGTCACGGAGAAGCTTATGCTATTTATAAAGAAGAATATATTGAAGTCTTAAATGATTTCTTAAAACAGTATAATTAATTCAAAGAGCCAGGCAATCTTTATCTGATGCCTGGCTTTTTGCGTTAATATCGACCGATATCATTGAAGTTACGTTGAATGCCATTCATTCCAGGTTCCCAATTCGCAGGAACACCTAATCCGGTTTCGCGTCCGAACTGGATGCCTTGCATGAGTCTAAGAATTTCATAAGCACTCCGTCCAACTTCTCGCGGATATATCATTTTAGAAACAATGGTACCATCTGGATCGATGATGACCGTAGCTCTAAATGAAGTACCAGAGTTTTCGTCTAATACTCGATAACCTCTAGAAATTCGCTGGTTACGATCACTGACTAGTGGAAATTGTACTTGCCTAGCCGATGGTGACGTTTCTTTAAAGACTTTGTGTGCATAAACACTATCTGTGCTAATTCCTAACACTTCTGTATTCATGCTTTGTAGCTCAGGGTATATAGCAGCAACTGCTGCTAATTCTGTAGGTCAAACGAACGTAAAATCACTAGCGTAGAAAAATAATATTACCCATGATCCCCGGTAGTCTTCTAAATCAATCGATTGAATACTGTTTTCGTAAAGTGCTTCCGCTGTAAATAACGGGGCAGGATCATCCCTAGTTGCACAGAAAGGCAAGGTGCGTTCGTCTAACGCATCAACCGTTAAAAATTCCGATTGAGTTCTTTTCATGGTGTTAATACCTCCCAGATAACGTTTAGCACTATACTATTCAAACTCCCTGACTAAGATTACTCTCGTTTTTTACTTTGTCTAAATTTGAATAGAATAATTAAAGCGATTATAGCTAGCGGAATCAATATTGGTGATAGTCCAACAAAAAAGACAACTAAACCTGAACCGATGGACATAAAAACATTAATTGTATCTAAGAATAGTTTCTTTGCTTTTGCCATTGTATTTAATTCTTCTTGAGATTGAACTTCTGGAATCTTCACGTTTCTCTCTTGAATGGAAATGGTGACAGTTGAGTAGGCGACGTGGTTTTCAATATAATTCATACGGCCTTTAATCTGTTCGATTTCTTCTTGTACTTGTGATAAGTCATCGGAGATTTGAAGAAGATCTTCTGTTTTTTCAGCGTTTTCCATAAAATTTAATAATCTTTCTTCGACAGCTTCTTTAGCGGTTAGCCTAGATTCAAGGTCAACATATTCTTCTGTTACATCTTCACTTTCTTGTGTTTTGTTTAATACATGGACATTTTCTGCTTCTAAACTGTTCATAAATGGATCAAAGTGTTCTTGAGGAATACGCACTTCTATTTCGCCATACCTTTGTTCTTCCTCACCTCGAGTGTGCTCATTTGAACGGACAATGTATCCGTTACGATTAGATAGCTCATCTCGAATCATATCGTTGATTTCCTGGTAATTATTCGTCTCAAGTTCTATTCTGCCATTATAAATGATCATCTGGTTCATCGTATCAAAGTCGATCTCACCTTCAGTTGGTTCTGCACCTGATTGTTCATCGCTCTGGTCCATTTCTCTTTCACCTTCTGCATCATCGCTACTTTCCGTCAATCCTGCCCCGTCTTGAGCACTGTCGTCCATATTTGAGCCTTCGTTTGCTGAGTCGTTTTGTGAGCAGGCAAACAGGAAAAGTAATAAACCGATTAAACACATCCCTTTTAATAATTTCATTTAATTGGCCCCCTAGAATATCTTTAATTCTTTAGACGTTAATTCCGTCGATTGGTTACATATTTTGATTAAATAGTTGGCCTTAAGGGAATATAATTTCATATACGATGACGTTAGGGATGATTGAAATGCAACTTAGTACGCTACTTAAAGGCATCATAGTTTTTATATTTGTGTTGTTACTTTATTCGTTTCATCAGCGTTTATTTCATATTTCACCCGAAGATATAAGAAATATCATTTTAACCGCAGGGTGGTTTTCACCTGTATATTATATTCTTCTATTTATGTTTAGACCGCTTGTGCTATTTCCTGCTTCTGTATTTTCGATTGTTGGAGGATTAGCTTTTGGTTCGGTATGGGGATTTTTCCTAGCCATCACAGGTGCAACAGCTGGAGCGGCTGTTGCTTTTTGGATTTCACGAAAGTTAGGCGAAGATACTTTTAAAAAATTAAAAAATCAAAAAGTACTAGATTTGAAGCACCATTTTGAGGAACGAGGATTTCTTTATATACTTTTACTTAGATTACTACCAGTTATTAACTTTGATTTAATTAGTTACGGTGTTGGTTTATCAAAAGTTCGTTTTATGGAATTTCTTAAGGCAACGCTCATTGGAATTATCCCAGGTACATTGATTTACGCGTTTTTAGGTGCTAGTTTAGTGGAAGGAAATAGATGGACTGTGACCATGGTGGTATTTATTTATATAGTTCTAGTATTAGTTCCAATATTATGGAGGAAAAATATAATGAATCGAATTGACCAGGTAAACGAGAAGAATACAACGGAGGGATAACTTGAAATACTTGAAGCAAAAATTAAAGCAAATTGATGGCAAAAGTTATAAAGGTTACAAAGGTATCCAAGGTTCATTTCAATTCTCGAACTTTGATTTACACATCGACTATGCTCAAGGTGATCCATTTGCATCGCCATCAAAAATTCGCTTAGTTATACCAAAGCGATATCAGTCCATAGATGAAGAATGGCTAAAGACACCTAGACGTCAGACTTATGTTGAAGACCATGTGGCGCGCCGTGTTCATAAGGCTGTTTTTAAAGAACAAACGATTGTTAAAGGAAGCGGAAAAAGTGGCATGATCGCCATTGACGGCCCGGATCAGACGATATTGAAGCGCTCAGCTGTAAAAGTTGAAAAGGATGCTGTAACGGTTTGTCTTTCTATTGGACTTCCAGCTAATGGCCGACGCATTAATGGACGTGAGGCAGAGAAATTATTTTTTGAGGCCTTACCTTCGATTCTTAAGCATTCCATCTTTTCCTTAAACCAAGATCATTTATCGGATATTTTACAATTAGCAGATCAACATGATGCAATCCGCCGCAAGATGAAAGAAGAAGATTGGATTGCGTTTATTGCCAATGATTCGATTTTACCGCGAAGCAGTGGTATAAGTTCGAAGCCATTACAAAATTCCATTCCGTTTAAAAGTCCTAAAGAAAATGAAGTATCATTTAACATTCCGCATCGTGATGAGCCGATTGCTGGGATGGCGATTAAAAAAGGCATTACATTAATTGTTGGTGGTGGCTTTCATGGAAAAAGTACGTTATTAGAGGCACTTGAGCAGGGAGTATATGAGCATATTGCCGGAGATGGTCGTGAATATGTGTTAACAGACCCTGACGCTGTTAAAATCCGTGCAGAAGATGGACGTAGTATTACGAAAGTAAATATTTCACCGTTTATTAATGATTTACCGAATGGGTCTGACACCAAGACCTTTACCACAGAAAATGCTAGTGGAAGTACATCACAGGCAGCGAATGTGATGGAAGCATTAGAAGCGGGTGCTACGACACTATTAATCGATGAAGATACAAGCGCGACAAACTTTATGATTCGTGATGAGCGAATGCAGCAGTTAGTGGTGAAAGACAAGGAGCCCATCACACCTTTTGTCCAAAAAGTAAAACAACTACGAGATGAGTTAGATGTCTCAACCGTACTTGTAATGGGTGGGTCTGGTGATTATTTTGACATTGCGGATCAAGTCATAATGATGGATCAGTATATTCCTTTTAACGTGACTGAGAAAGCGCGCAATATTGCTGATGACAATCCGGTTGAATGGCCAGAAGAACCTGAGAATTTTGGACAATGGACAGACCGGACTGTTATACGGGAGTCTATCGAAAAACGTTTGGGACCTAAGGCGAAAGTTCAAGCAAAAGGTAAGCATCATATTATGATCGGAAAAAATACGATTGACCTTAGCTTAGTTGAACAAATTGTCGAAGATTCCCAAACAAGAATGATTGCAAATATGTTAAAATATATGGCGGTGTATGCACCTGTTAACGGTGATTTGACTATAACTGAGTGGCTAGAATATTTTGAACGTGAAATTGAACAAAAAGGTCTCAGTTTTACACAAAAAGACCAAGAACAACACCCAGGCGATTTAGCTGAGCCGCGACGTTTTGAAGTATCGGCAGCCATTAATCGTTTGAGACAAATCAATATTAAATAGAAACTGATATAATGTTAATTAGGAAGTGCGTTTTGTTAATAAAAACGCCCCTAATGTTAAAAAGGAAAGCTTAAACGTTAATTAGAAATGTGTTTTTGTTAATAGAAAAGCTTTAAACGTTAATTGAAATCCATTTAACCATAAAAGGAGGGTCGTGCATGGATGTTAATCAACTGAAACAGGACTTAATTGAATACAGCAAAGAAATTGGAATCCAGGAGATTGGGTTTACGACAACTGATACGTTTGAAACGTTAAAACAACGGTTAGTCGTCCAACAATCTCTTAAGTTTCAATCGGGTTTTGAGAAAGGATCGATTGAAGAGCGCACGACCCCGACTACATTAATGCCTAAGGCGCAATCGATTATTTCGATTGCGCTTGCTTATCCGTCGCGCATGAAAGATGCTCCTAAAAGTAAAAAAGGTGATCGACGGGGGATTTTCGCGCGAGCATCTTGGGGTAAGGATTATCATGATGTGTTACGCGAGAAGTTAAATCTGTTAGGCGAATTTTTACAAAGCCGAATCGATGGCGCTGCATATAAAGCCATGGTAGACACTGGCGAATTATCAGACCGAGCTGTGGCTGAACGTGCTGGCGTTGGCTTTGTTGGGAAGAACTGTGCGTTAATTACAGAGGATTATGGTTCGTGGGTTTATTTAGGCGAAATGATTACAAATATTCCTTTTGAACCAGATGAACCGATTGAAGAGGGTTGTGGCGATTGTAATATTTGCGTTGATTCATGCCCAACGGGTGCCTTAGTACAAGGTGGTCAACTTAATGCGTCTCGTTGTGTGGCTTATCAAACGATTACGAAGGATTTCTTACCAGATGAGTTTCGTGAAAAGCTAGGAAATCGTTTGTACGGGTGTGACACGTGCCAAATTGTCTGCCCTAAAAATAAAAAGAAAGACTTTCATATTCATCCTGAACTAGAGCCAGAACCAGAGCGCGTAAAACCGAAATTGATTCCACTTCTTAAGATTTCAAATCGTGAATTTAAAGAAACGTATGGTTATATGGCGGGGTCATGGCGTGGTAAAAAACCGATTCAGCGTAATGCTATCGTGGCTTTGGCTCATTATAAAGATGAAACGGCAGTCGACACATTAGCTGATTTAATGGTAAATGACCCGCGTCCAGTCATTCGTGGAACGGCCGCTTGGGCCATTGGGAAAATTGGACGCGAAGATGCTGCTCAAATGATAGAAGAAGCTATGGTAAAGGAATCAGACGATGAGGTATTATTCGAAATGGAAAAAGGTCTAGATTTATGTAAGCAAAAAGCTTAATTAAGGAAAGGATGTTGTTAAGGTGAAAAAGCTCATCATCTCTCATCTTGATACGCCAGTAGGAAATATGATTTTTGGCGGGCAGCATGATTCGGTTTATTTTATTAAAATCGGAACGTTAGCGGAGCGTCAAACTTGGATCGAGAAGTGGCAAATTAAACATGGTTTTGGATCTTTTACGGAAGAAAAGAATGCTTTTATACAAGCTAAGGAAGAAATGATGGCATACTTTAATGATGACTTAGACACGTTCTCTTTTAATATGTCGTTATTAGGTACTGATTTTCAAAGACAAGTTTGGGATGCCATGCTTAGAATTCCACATGGTGACACGTGGACGTATAAGGATATTGCTGTAGAAATCGAGAAGCCTAAAGCGATCAGAGCTGTAGGCGGCGCTATTAATAAAAACCCAATAACTATAGCGGTCCCTTGTCATCGTGTCGTAGGAAGTGACGGATCACTTACAGGTTATGCAAGTGGCTTAGATAAGAAAAAATATCTTTTGCATCATGAGACAAAATCTAATAATTGGTTACACTTAACAAGTTAAGATATGATATAATACATCTCGGTTATTAACGCATTGAAGAGGTGTATGAATTGGGAATTCATATTGTTTTATATCAACCAGAAATTCCAGCCAATACAGGAAATATAGCCAGAAGTGTTCTAGCAACTGACTCGACGCTGCATCTAATACGACCATTAGGCTTTTCGACAGAAGATAAAATGTTGCGTCGCGCAGGGCTGGACTACTGGCATGATGTTAATATTTTATATTACGATTCGCTTGATGAGTTATATGGGAAGTATCCAGAAGGAAGTTTTTATTATATCGAAAACTTCGGAACGAAGCATTATTCGGACTTTGATTATAGTGATCAGGATGAAGATATATTTTTCGTATTTGGCCGAGAAACGGATGGAATTCCAAAAACATTACTAGAAGGAAAAGAAGATCGTTGCTTAAGAATTCATATGACAGACAAAGTCAGGTCACTTAATTTATCAAACACGGCAGCGATTATACTTTATGAGGCTTTAAGACAACAAAACTTTCCTAATTTAAGCTAAAAAAAGGTGACAGGGTAGGCCCCTGTCACCTTATTTTTTGGGTTGTCCTGGTTTTGCTTCGTAACCAGCTGTGAAAATTGAAACTAAAAATGTGACGCAAACGCCAAGAATGACTGCTAATTTCATGAAGATTCCACCTCAATTATAAATTCATTAATTGTATTATAACCAAAAATTGTTCAAATGTGAACTGATGTCAAAAACTGTTCAAATAAAATTGTCTCCTTGAATAAGATATACGAGGAGGTGTGCGGTTGTATGAATGAAAAATTGACCTTAGTACAGTATGCTGAGATTATTAAATCCGGCACGTTTAAACCACTAAATGCACACGAACGCTTATATTTAGCACTTCAAAATGAACCACTCAATATAAACCCTCAGTTATTTCAACAATTAAATGATGAATATCTTAAACCCGCTAGTCAAGGTTATGACCTACATAAGAGAATGTTAATTTTAGTTGGACCTCCAGGTAGTGGCAAATCGACTTTTTTAAGCCAGATGAAAAAGGCGCTAGAACATTTCTCTTATACCGACCAAGGTGCTGTCTATCAAATTGAAGGCTGTCCAATGCAGGAAGATCCTTTGAAAGCTTTACCACAAGAAGAAAGAGAAAAACTTCCGTTAGATATAAGTGGCAAACTATCACCTTTTAATCAATACCGTCTCGAAACAGAGTGGGGTGGGGATTGGAGGCAAGTTCCTGTTGAGCGTTTTTTTATTTCAGAATCTAGTCGAAAAGGTATCGGAACATTTTTTCCTGGTGACCCGTATACGCAAGACATTTCGGACCTTATTGGCGCGGTGGATTTTTCAAAAGTAGCTCAATACGGGAGTCAATCGGACCCTAGAGCATATAAATATGATGGTGAAATTCAAGCGGCTAATCGTGGACTTTTAGAACTTCAAGAAGTTTTCAAAACAGAAAAGAGATTATTATATCCGTTTTTATCCCTTGCAGAAGAGAAGGTTTACAAAGTGTCGCGACAAGCGTTAATATATGCTGATGAAGTCCTCATAGGTCACACGAATGAAGATGAACTGAAGGCTTTTTTATCTGATAAAACGCATCAAGCGTTATTGAATCGTATGATTTTTATTCGCGTGCCTTATGAGCTGAACTTAGAGCGGGAAGTTCAGCTGTATCAAGCTAAAATCCAGAAGAAAGACCGTGAACGTTTTGGCTTTCAAGCAATTGAGACTCTAGCGATGGCATTTATTTTAACAAGAATAAAAAAGTCAAAAGACTCCAAAACAAGGCTTGAGAAGTTTGAACAACTGCACGAGTATGATCTGGAAAGTGATGGGATGACTGGATTAGACCCACGCTATGCCTTTCAAGTTTTAGCAAATGTTTGCGTGAGAAATCCGGACGTCATAAAGGCTTCAGATTTACTTCATGAATTAGAACGTGTTATTACAAAAGATTATCGGCTTGACCAAGCACAAAAAGAAGATGTCATGCATTGTATAAAGTTAGCTGAAACCGATTATGACAATAAATGTGTTTATAAAATAAAGCAGATTATTCTCCAAAAACAATATAAAGAGATTGATGAAAAACTTAAAACTTATTTTCATGATTATCAATTAAATTCGTTACATAACTTTATAGGAGTAGACGAAACTAATATTCAGCATTTTAATGACATGAAAGAGCAGCTTGAATTGGATTCAACTAATCTTACAGTCACTCAATTACCTGAAGTTCTACAAGACGGCATTATCGATTGGTATTTGTATATTAATAAAGATCAAAAAACGAGATGGTTTAAGGAGTTAATTGAGCCAGAGCTTAATGAATCAAAATCTGAGCTAATTCAGATTTTAAACCGTCACATAGAAAGATTTGTGTAGTTTTGCGCTTTAATCCGACAATTTTTGTTGTGTTTGCCTTTTCTATATGTGCTTTTTCATATATACTAATTGTGATGATTATAATGTTTTTCGAGTTATTTTTTTCAAGTTGTTTGCTAATACTTAATAAAGGGTAAACACCTTGATAGAAATACTTCGGAAAGCTGTTATATACTAGTAGTAGATAAGTTACTTATTTGAAAACTGATGGGGGTAGTAAAAGTGGCAATCAAAGGGTCAAACGACAATGTTTGGGATGCTTTTCATGGACCTAATATGGGCTACATAGAAGAGCAATATGATTTATATTTAGACGACCCTGATGCAGTTGACGAATCACTGCGTCAAATGTTTGACGAACATGGGGCACCTTCTTGGGTGTCTGAATCAACATTGGATACGTCATCTGCTCAACAAGGAGCTTCTACAGCTGACTTACAAAAACTAACTGCAACAATGAAGTTAGTAGAGGCTATTCGCCGACATGGCCATTTAGAAGCTGACATTTTTCCTGTTGGAAAGCAAGATGATCGGTATTCACCTTTAGTCGATCCAAAAAAATACGGATTATCAGAAGGTGATTTAAAGCAATTAGATGCTAAATTATTAACCTCTGAAGTCCCTAGAAATGTGAAAAATGCATGGGATTTAGTGCAACATCTTAAAAAACGATATTCAGGAACAATCTCATACGAGTTTAACCATATTCCTGACGACGATGAACGTGAGTGGCTCTATCAAAAGGTAGAAACTGGCGCTTTTGATGTTTCATTAAATAATGAAGAAAAGAAAGAAGTTTTAAAGCGTTTAGGTGATGTGGAAGGCTTTGAGCAGTTCTTAGCGAAACAGTTTGTGGCTCAAAAGCGTTTCTCCATTGAAGGTCTAGACGTCATGGTTCCTATGCTTGATCGCATGGTGATGAACGCTCATAACGATGATGTAGATCATGTATTAATGGGCATGGCACACCGCGGTCGTTTAAACGTATTGGCGCATGTTTTAGGCAAGCCATATGACATGATATTCTCTGAGTTTGCTCATGCACCTGATAAAACGCTCGTACCTTCTGAAGGTTCAACGGGTATTAATTATGGTTGGACAGGTGATGTGAAGTATCACTTTGGGGCTGACCGTGAGTTTATTGATGATGATGAAAGTAAAACAAAAATTACATTAGCTCATAACCCGTCACACTTAGAGTTTGTAAACCCTGTTGTAACGGGTTATACGCGTGCTGTACAAGATAATCGTGATGAAAAAGGTTATGCAAAGAACGATCCAAGCAAGGCTTTTAACATTCAAATTCACGGCGATGCAGCATTTATTGGTGAAGGTGTTGTGGCTGAAACGTTAAACCTATCTCAATTACGTGGTTATGAAACGGGTGGCTCGATTCACGTCATAGCTAATAACTTAGTAGGTTTTACTACGGACCATGAAGATGGCCGTTCGACGAAGTATGCAAGTGATTTAGCAAAAGGTTTCGAGATTCCAGTTATTCATGTAAATGCAGATGATCCAGTTGCTTGTCTAACTGCTGTTGAGCTTGCATATCAGTACCGTACGACGTTTGAGAAAGATGTCTTAATTGACCTCGTAGGCTACAGAAGATACGGGCATAACGAAATGGATGAACCTCGTGGAACGCAGCCAGAGCTATATCAAGATATTGATAATCAACCAACTGCATATGAAGTTTACGCAGATCGCTTAGTTAAAGAGAACATTTTAACAGAAGAAGAGGCTAAGTCTTATAAAGAAGATGTGAAGAAGAAACTTCGCGAAATCTTCGATAATATGACTGAAAGTGAGAAGAAAAATCCTTCAGTCCCAGACCTACCAGAAGAGGTCGTTAATGGTTTAGATAAAATTGAAACAGCCGTAGATGTAGATACATTGAAGAAATTAAATGAAGATATGTTGAAACGTCCAGACGGCTTTGAAGTATTTAGAAAGTTAGAGAAAATCTTAAAGCGTCGTGAGAAAGCCTTTAACGAAGGTGAGAAAATTGACTGGGCATTAGGCGAAGCATTAGCGTTTGCATCGATATTAAATGATGGAACGCCAATTCGTATGTCAGGTCAGGACTCTGAGCGTGGAACATTTGCTCACCGTCACGCTGTCTTAAACGATGTTAATAGTAAACAAAAATATAGCCCATTCCATGGATTAGAAGGGGTTAATAAATCCTTTAGTATTTATAATAGCCCACTATCGGAAGCGGGTGTGTTAGGTTTTGAATATGGTTATAGTGTTCAATCGGATGATACACTAGTTCTTTGGGAAGCACAGTATGGTGACTTTGCGAACGCGGCACAAGTTATTTTTGACCAATTTATTGCAGCAGGACGCGCTAAGTGGGGGCAAATTGCTAGTATGGTCATGCTTCTACCGCATGGGTATGAAGGTCAAGGGCCAGAACACTCCAGTGCACGTCTAGAACGTTTCTTACAACTTTCTGCTGAAAATAACTGGACGGTTGCTAATGTGACGACGTCTGGGCAATATTTCCATTTACTACGCCGTCAAGCAGCGATTGTTGGAACTGAAGCGGCACGCCCATTAGTTCTAATGACACCGAAGAGCTTAATTCGTAATCAACATGTTGCAGTAGAGCCTGAGAAGTTAGTAGAAGGTAAATTCCAAACAGTTCTTGAACAAGAAGGTCTAGGCGAAAACCCTGACAGTGTTAAGCGACTCGTCATTGGCAGCGGAAAAGTTATGGTAGATATCGAAGAACATATGGAAGATCAAGATCCGAACGACGAACTACACGTTATTCGTTTAGAACAGATTTATCCATTCCCTGAAAAAGAGCTTAAAAACATCCTTAAGAAATACAAGAATGTTGAAGAAATCATTTGGATACAAGAAGAGCCGAAGAATATGGGTAGCTGGGATTTTGTTAAAGAACGAATTCAGTCCATTAAGAAAGTGAAGCAAAAATTAGAGTACGTTGGACGTCCATATCGTTCTTCACCAGCTGTAGGTGACCCTAATATTCATAAATCTGAACAAAATCGAATTATTAATGAGGCATTGACGCTTGATTAAAGGAGGAAATTAAAGTGAAGGAAATCGTAGTTCCTGAATTAGCCGAATCCATCACAGAGGGTACGGTAGCCGAATGGTTAGTATCAAAAGGTGATACGGTATCAAAAGGAGATCCAGTAGTTGAATTAGAAACAGATAAAGTCAACGTTGAAGTAAACTCTGACTTTGCTGGTGTTATTGCTGAAGTTTTAGTTGAAGAAGGCGATGACGTAGAAGTTGGCGACGTTATTGCAAAAGTAGACGAAAGTGGCGAAGCAGCAGGTTCTGATGACTCTGGTAGTGAAGAGCCGAAAGAAGAGAAAAAAGAAGAGAAAAAAGCAGAATCTAAAGAAGAACCTAAAGAAGCTGAAGCTAAAGAAGAATCACCAAAAACAGACGAAGACGGTGAAAAAGCAGATCCAGATCAGCCAGTAGCTTCACCAGCAACTCGCAAGCGTGCTCGTGAATTAGGCATTGACCTAAGTGAAATTAAACCAAAAGATCCAGTTGGTCGTATTTCTAAAGAGGATGTTGAAGCAGCTGCTAAAGCAAAAGCTGACTCAGGTAAGAAGAAATCACAAAAAGAAGACAAATCAGCCGAGAAGACTGAATTTGACAAACCAGTTGTCCGCGAAAAAATGTCACGTCGTCGTCAAACAATCGCTAAACGTTTAGTAGAAGCACAGCACAACGCTGCGATGCTGACAACGTTTAACGAAGTTGACATGACAGAAATGATGAAAGTTCGTAGTGAACGTAAAGACGCATTCTTAGATAAGCACGGTGTTAAGCTTGGTTTCATGTCATTCTTTACAAAAGCTGTTGTTGGCGCCCTTAAAGAATTCCCATTAGTGAATGCGGAAATTCAAGGCGACGAAATCGTTAAGAAGCAGTTCTATGATATTGGTGTTGCAGTATCGACCGAAGAAGGTCTCGTCGTACCAGTTGTTCGTGATGCAGATCGTCTATCATTTGCTGGTATTGAATCAGAAATCGGCGATTTAGCTAAAAAGGCTCGCGACGGTAAGCTTGGCTTAAACGATCTTCAAGGCGGTTCATTCACCATTACAAACGGTGGTATTTTCGGGTCATTACTATCAACGCCGATTATTAACGCACCACAGGTTGGTATCCTAGGCATGCATAAGATTGAAAAGCGTCCTAAAGTAATGCCAGACGATTCAATCGAAGTTCGCCCAATGATGTACATCGCAATGTCTTATGACCACAGAATTATCGATGGTCGTGAAGCTGTACAATTCTTAGACCGCGTTAAACAAATGGTTGAAGACCCATATGACCTATTATTAGAAGGCTAAAACAAAAGCTCCGGAAATTCTCCGGAGCTTTTTTCTATCCCAAAGAGCGCATAAACGGTTCGAAAAGGTCGCATAAATTTGAAAAATTGTTACGCTCGACAAGATTCGAAGCGCATAAATGGGCAAAAGTAGCGCATAAAATGAAAAAAACGTTGCATAAATAAGTGGTATTGAAACGACAGCATAAGAGTTTTCTAAAGAGCGCATAAACAGGTTGAAAAAGTCTCATAAATCCGAGAAAACGTCACTTTCGACAAAATTCGAAGCGCAAAAATGGGGACATTCAGCGCATAAAATGAAAATCCGTCGCATAAACTGGAGATCTTGAAACGCAGCATAAAAACTTTCCAAACACTACATAAACGGCTCCAAAAGGTCATATAAATCCGAGAAACTATCACGTTCGACAAAGTCCAATTGGGGAGAAATAGCACAAAAAGTTTGTTATGGTACATCATTTTTGGCATATAATGTGACAGGTGATGAGAATGAAGTTCTATCATGGGAGAACTCCTAAATTAGCTGAGGTACAGACGCAAAAGAGTAGTCCGTCGTCGAGGCAGCCTGTCAAACAAGTTGATCTCAAACAAGTGCTACAAACGCTTCAGCCACCTCAAGAGAATTTTCAACGTCAAAAGTTAAACGTTACACAAACTTTGCTTCAGCATGTCGGCTATAACATACCGATTGAAGAAGCATTGTATTATCAACCCATCCACCCGAATTCGACTAGAATCCCTCGTGTCCTACTGTTGGATTGTTCATTTTCGATGAAACATAAACCTCTTACTTTCCAGGACGAATTTGATTTAACTTTATACCACGATCAAGCGATCTTTGACTTTAGTATTAAACCTCTATCGAATGTTAAATGTTTAGGTGGTACAACTTTTTCTGAACCTTTGAAACAAATTCTAAAAGCAACAAATGCTCCATTACATATCTTACACATTTCAGATGGTGAAATTTCCCCTAAAGACCGACTTGAAGCGACAGAAACGATCAATCAATTAGAAAAATTGAATGGCTCTTATCAGCTCAAAAGAGTGTGACATAAAAACTAGGCTTTCGGTAAAGATAAACATATCCGAAGGCTATCTATTGTAGGTTGAAAATTAACTCAATTCTTAATATTAATTACCAATATTTTTATAAGTTGAAAGTATTGTCGGGAGTCATAAAAGTTGCTACAATCTGAAATTGTGATAACATTTTTATGACTTAAAGGGAGGACAACATCGTGGGTATTATCCTAGACATCTTATTTGCTCTAGCTGCGGTAGCTATTGTCTTATCCATTGCATGGTTCATGTCTAATGATAAGAAAAATATACCGTATAAAGGAATCGCTTTCATGCTGATCTCTCAGCTATTAATAACTTGGTTTATGTTCATGACGACAATTGGACAAACTATTATTAAGTGGATTTCAGACGCCTTTAACAAACTGATTGAATTCGGTATGTCTGGCGTAGATTTCGTATTAGGTGGTATAGCTTTAGAAGCTGAAGATACGAGTGTTTTCTTTTTCGACGTACTATTAATTATTATATTCTTTGCAACTATTTTATCCGTATTAACTTATCTAAAAGTACTACCTTGGTTAATTCAAATCTTAGGTGGTATTATTTCAAAAATTACTGGTCTACCAAAGATCGAATCATTTAACGCTGTTAACAGTATGTTCTTTGGTCAGTCAGAGGCGTTACTAGCGATAAAATCACAGTTCCACCGCGTAACTGAAAATCGTCTGTATATTGTAAGCGCTTCTGCAATGGGGTCTGTATCAGCGTCAATCGTTGGTGCTTACCTAACGATGCTACCTGAACAATATGTTCTAGTGGCTATTCCGCTTAACATGTTCAGTGCTTTAATTTTAGCTTCAATCATTGCGCCGGTTACAATTGAAGATCAAGATGATGAAGTTGATATTAATGATGTATCAGAATCTAAGAGTGTGTTTGAAGCAATGGCAAATGGTGCACTTGACGGTGGTAAAATTGCCTTAATCGTTGCGACGATGTTAATTGCGTTCTTAGCATTCCTAGAGCTAGTTAACTTCATGCTTGGTGCTGTAACGCCAGGTTGGACATTAGAAGGCATCCTAGGTACAGTCTTCTCACCATTAGCATTCTTGATGGGTGTACCAGCTGCCGAGATTTCTCAAGCTGGTAGTATGATGGGACTTAAGATCATCACGAACGAATTCGTAGCTATGGGACAATTAACAGAGGTTATGGATAGCTTGTCAGATAAAACAATTGGTATTGTTTCTGTATTCTTAACAAGCTTTGCTAACTTCTCATCTATTGGTATCATTGCAGGTACTGTTGCAGGTATTAATAATGAAAAAGGTAAAATCGTTTCTCGTTTCGGTTTTAAACTATTAGTTGGTGCAACATTAGCATCAGTTCTTTCAGCAACAATAGCTGGACTATTTATCTAATAAAAATAAAGGGTTTGGATCTATTAAGGTCCAAACCCTTCTTTTGTTTA
Source organism: Aquisalibacillus elongatus (assembly GCF_003843875.1). Classification (GTDB taxonomy): domain Bacteria; phylum Bacillota; class Bacilli; order Bacillales; family Alkalibacillaceae; genus Aquisalibacillus; species Aquisalibacillus elongatus. The sequence goes on from NZ_RKRF01000014.1 coordinate 67,352, forward strand.
ATTAACAATGTATAAGGTAATATTGTAAGAAGAATGATGTTTGAAAGGATGATGAACATGGAATCATTTGGATTACTGATTAATGGTAAATGGAAAACGACTAATGAGATGATCGATGTTTTAGATAAAACTAATCAAGATGTTTATGCAAAGGTGGTAAAAGCCTCTCATGACGATGTTAATCAAGCAGTGGACGCAGCTGAACAAGCCTTTCAAAATGACCAAACAACTCCATATGAACGCTACGAAATTTTAATGAAGGTTGCGAACCTACTTAAAGAAAACAAAGAGGAGCTTGCTCAAAACATTACACACGAAGCTGGAAAACCAATTAAGCAAGCACGTTCTGAAGTGGACCGTGCTGTTCAAACGACGATTTTATCCGCAGAGGAAGCAAAACGATTAACAGGTGAAGGGGTTCCGGTTGAAACAGCCCCAGGCAGTGAAAATCGAATGGCGTTTACCATTCGTGTACCTGTGGGTGTTGTTGCAGCCATCAGTCCTTTTAATTTCCCGTTAAACCTAGTCATGCATAAAATTGGGCCAGCAATCGCTGCTGGTAATACTGTGGTGTTAAAGCCTGCTAGTGCAACACCGACAACGGCTCTAAAATTAGCTGAGATCTTTCAAAAGGCAGGTTTACCTGACGGTGTGCTAAACGTTGTTACAGGGAAGGGCTCAGAGATTGGAAAATGGCTAACGCAAGATGAACGAATTCAATTATTCACGTTCACGGGAAGTGCTGAAGTGGGGCTCAATATTAAACAAAACACTGGCATGAAAAAACTAGTTATGGAACTAGGTAATAACTCTCCCGTTATCGTCGATCATGAAACAGATATCCAAGAAGCTGCACAAGTCATCGCAGTTAAAAGTTATGCCTATGCTGGGCAAGTTTGTATTTCTGTTCAACGTGTTTATGTTCATGAAAGTATTCGAGACGAGTTTGTAAAAGAACTGATCCATGCAATGAGTGATTTAAACGTTGGTGATCCGTTTGATGATGCGACTGATGTTGGGCCAATGATTTCGATCGATGAAGCTAAAAGAGCCGAAGAGTGGATTGAAGAAGCTAATGCAAAAGGAGCTAAGGTGGTTCAAGGCGGTACACGAAAAGAAAACTTATTAGAGCCGACAATTGTCACAAATGTAACAGAAGAGATGAAAGTTGTTTGTGAAGAAGTGTTTGCGCCGATTTTATCGTTAATTCCTTATAACGATTTAGATCAATGTTTAGAAGATGTAAACCAGTCAAAATATGGCCTGCAAGGCGGAATTTTTACGAAAAATATTGATAAAGCCATGAAAGCAGCTAGAAAAATGGAAGTCGGCGGCTTTATGATTAACGATGCTTCTCAATACCGAGTCGACCTCATGCCATACGGTGGTATGAAAGATAGCGGATGGGGCAAAGAAGGCCCGAAATATAGTATAGAAGAAATGACCGAAGAACGATTGATTGTGATGAATTTAAAATAAAGTTAAAACTCCAGCACCCAACTGCTGGAGTTTTAACTTTTTAGCACTTTTTTACTGCTATTAAGACGGTTTTTATTTAATTTCATACCCCAATTTTTAATTAATATGCATCGAAAATTGTCAAAAGCATATTGAATTTTTATTTTTCAGACCTTTTCGTTATAATAACGAAGTAGGAGGTATTCGATGGGAGTATTGAATTTCTAATCAGAGTCTTCTTCAGTCAATTATAGAAGGAGGCTCTATTACATGAATTGGTTAAATGACTTTTATAGTAAACAGTATCAGTGGGCAAAAGAAAAGACAGATGATCTATTCGATGATTTAAGGGAGGATTTAGTTAAGCGAGTTAAGGCTAATGCCAATGATCATAGTAATATGATATTGGATTTAGGTAGTGGTCTTGGACAGTTCGCTGTTGCGTCAGCTAAAGAGGGTTACGATGTGACAGCAGTGGAACTGACAGAAGAAGGCGTTCGTCATACAAAACAATTAGCCAAAGAGCATAAAGTCGGAAATCATTTACATGTCCTTCAGGAAAATTTCTATGCCATCAATTTTAAAGAACCTTTTGATGTCGTTTGCTACTGGGATGGCTTTGGCATTGGTTCAGATGAAGACCAAAAGCAATTATTAAAAAGGATATCAAGTTGGTTAAAGCCTGGTGGTGTTGCTTTAGTCGATATTTACACGCCATGGTATTGGGCAAAAACGGCGGGTCAGTCCATGGGTATGGGTGATATTAGAAGACAATATGATTTTGATGCAGAAGAATGTAAAATGATCGATACTTGGTGGGTTGATGGCGAAGAGGACAACCAAGTTACTCAGTACTTAAGGTGCTATTCACCTGCTGATCTTAAATTATTATTAAATGAAACAGACTTAGTAATTGAAACAATTATTCCAGGCGGGGCTGTGGATTATGAAAACTTTCAATATGAAGAAAAAGTTCCGCTAAACCAAGCTATGCAATATATGGTTAAGTTGAAAAAGCTCGCCGACTAACGGCGAGCTTCATTTATACGTATTTCTTTTTAGTTACATAAATTAAACGAACACTTAAAGCCAACGCTCCGACGCCTAATCCTGTAATTAAACCAACCCAATATCCATAAGGTCCTAAATCCGTAAAATTGGCAGCTAAATATCCACTAGGAAGTCCAAGGACCCAAAATGAAATGAGCGCAATGACTGATGTGATATTCACATCTTTATAACCTCTTAAAGCCCCTTGGATAGGCGTTCCAATCCCATCTGATAATTGGAAAAAAACCGCATAGATCAAGAAATGCTGCATTAAGCCAATAACAACGGGATCATTACTATATAATGATGCCACATCTTCTCTGAATATAAAAATTAAAACACCCGCAATGGCTGATGTGACAACACCTGAGCCAATGCCAAGTTTGGCGTAAGTGACTGCTTCATTATACCTTCTTGCACCGACCTCAAAACCAACAGCAATCGTAAGTGCCATCGCAATCGCTAGCGGTAACATGTAAAAAATAGAAGCAAAGTTAATCGCGGATTGGTGGGCCGCAATCGTTTCTGTATCGTACGTACTCATAAATAAAGTAATGGCAGCAAAAATACTTGTTTCAAAAAAGATGGTAATGCCAATCGGGATGCCGATTTTTAATTGCTCAAGCCATGCTTTAAGCTCAGGCTTTTCGATTGAAGAAAAGATTTCATATTGATTAAAAGGCTTTTTCTTTTGAATAATTAAAAGCACAATGATTGAAGTAATAAAATAGGTGACGGCAGACGCTATTCCTGCTCCGATCCCCCCATATTCAGGCGCTCCCCAGTTACCGAAAATAAATATATAATTAAAAAACACATTTAAAGGTAAAGCTAGTAATATAATGAGCATGGAGATCTTAGTTTGACCAAGTGCATCTATAAACGAACGCAATAAATTAAATACGAACAGTGGAATCATACCAAAGCCTAGGCTAACTAAATAATATTTAGCTACGTGACTCACACCTGGCTCTAATGATAGAGCATTTAATAACGGCGTTAAGAAGATCAACCCTATTATAAAGATTGCTATGGCAATCATAATGGCTAGATATACACCTTGCCTTACAACGTGTGTAATTTGCTCCCCTTGTTTGGCTCCTAATAGTTGAGAGACTATTGGTGGGATGGCCATTAGAATACCGATGACACCTGTTAGGATTGGAACCCATAAGGAAGATCCAATCGCAACGCCAGCAAGCTCTTGCGCTCCAGCTCTTCCAGCCATTACAGTATCAAAAAAGTTCATTAAATAGAGCCCAACTTGTGTAATTAAAATAGGGATTAATATTTTAATAAATAATGACATTTTTTCAGATATGGATTGTGTTTCATACATAATGATGTTCCGCTCCTATTCAAACCTAACGTCTTTTGCTAATATGACATTATACTTGATATTGATTGAAATGAATAGAAGGGAAGACGTTTAGATGACAAAAGGTACAATCGTCTTTACTGGTGGAGGAACGGCAGGTCACGTCGTTGTTAACCTCGCCTTAATGCCAGAGTTCATCAAAGAAGGTTATGACGTTCATTATATTGGTTCATATGATGAGATTGAAAGAGAATTAGTTGAAGACATGGAGGGTGTCACCTACCATGGGATTTCAACCGGGCGTTTGAGAAGATATTTATCTAGGCGCAATGTTCGAGACGCTTTTCGTGTAGTCAAAGGAGTCTTCCAGGCTAAAAAGATTTTAAAGCAGCTAAATCCGAGTATTGTTTTTTCGAAAGGTGGGTTCGTCTCCGTTCCTGTTGTTATGGCGTCAAAAATGGCTGGAGTGCCGTCTATTATTCACGAATCGGACTATACGCCAGGATTAGCTAATAAGATCGCCTTGAGATTTAGTGAGAAAATACTAACCACATTCCCTGAAACAAGTGAGTACTTACCTGATGAAAAAGTTCATTATATAGGCGCCATTATTAGAGAAGAACTGTTTCAAGGTGACCAAGAAAATGCCTATGAATTAACAGGATTCAATTCTCATAAGCCGACCATTCTTGTCATGGGCGGAAGTGGTGGCGCCCAAAAAGTAAATGATATGGTGCGTCTTTCCTTACCAGTTCTGCTTAAAGATTTCCAAGTTGTTCACCTATGTGGAAAAGGAAAAGTTGAGGCTAGTAAACAACAAGATGGCTATGTTCAATATGAATATGTGACAGATGAACTGAAGGATTTATTAGCTATGTCAGATGTCGTCATATCACGGGCTGGCGCGAATGCGATTTTTGAATTTTTAGCTTTAAGAATCCCTATGTTACTGATTCCTTTATCAAAACAACAAAGTCGGGGAGACCAGATATTAAACGCCAAATCATTTAAAAATCAAGGTTTTGCTGAAGTCATTGAAGAAGAAGTATTAACTAGAGAGCAGTTGATACAAAAAGTGAGTGATTTATATGAGAATCGAGCGCAGTATCATCGGAAAATGGAGACTTATCAATCACAAGAAGTAAAGGATCAAGTCATTAATTTAATCAAAAATACGATGAAACATTAAACTATAGGCACTATGCCTATAGTTTTTTGTTAATATTTAACTGTTAATAAATTGAAATCATTAGTATATACGAGATAATTAATAGAAAAATAGCATTATTTTAGCACTGATTATACTAAACTACTATTTTAGTAAATAAATAACGTTATTCTAAGAGTATTTCGTCTAAATGAAAATTGTAGAAGAGAGTCGTAATCGGTACAATAAAACGTGTTGTATTCAGATCAAATGGCATTCAACCAACCTTCTGTATACCTACATAATCTTCATTTCACTAGAGTTCACTTGATTTAAAAATTGAAAAGGAGAGTATCACATGAAAAAATTAATTATTAGTTTGTCACTTTCTGTCCTTGTATTTTTAGCAGCGTGTAGTGGTGGCAGTGACGACTCATTAGAAGAAATTGTCCTTGCTGATGCTGGTTGGGATAGTATCAAAGTTCATAACAGTATCATGCAAAACATTATGGAGTATGGTTACGACTATGAAACAGACGTCCTCTCAGGATCTACTCCGAATACAGTACAAGGTCTTCGTGATGGTGACGTTAATGTTTACTCTGAAATTTGGACAGATAATATTAGAGAAGTTTATGAAGAAGCGATTGAAAACGAAGAGATCGTGAAAGCCTCTGTAAACTTTGATGATAATGTTCAAGGCCTTTATGTACCGACTTATGTTATCGAAGGTGATGAAGAGCGCGGCATAGAACCTATAGCACCGGATTTAGAAACGGTAGAAGACTTAGCAAATTATCCTGATGTGTTTGAAGACCCAGAGGATAACTCGAAAGGTCGTATTGTAAACGGACCATCTGGTTGGGCTGTTAATGAGACAATTCAACAGAAGGTTGAATTCTATGGATTAGACGAACAGTTTAATGTTCTTTCTCCAGGTTCGGACTCAGCTGTTGTATCTTCTTTAACATCAGCATATGAATCAGGTGAACCTTGGGTTGGTTACTACTGGTCACCTACTTGGGTAACAGCTTCATATGACCTAACATTACTAGAAGAACCTGAGTATGATGAAGAAGTTTGGATTGAATCAAAAGGTACAGAATTTCCACCGAATGATGTTGTTGTAGGCGTTCATGGTGACTTCCCTGAACAAGCACCAGAAGTATATGAGTTTCTACAAAACTATGAAACGTCAACAAAACTGACAGAAGAAGCTCTAACTTACATGCTTGAAAATGATACGGAAGCTGACGAAGCAGCGGTTTGGTGGATGAATGAACATGAAGATTTATGGACTGAGTGGGTTCCAGAAGATGTGGCTGAGAAAGTAAAAGAAGGAATTCAAGAATAATAGTTTTAGAAGTTAGCCACTTTTAATTTTGGTGGTTAACTTCTTTTTAGTTAAGGACGACTTTGATTAGAATAGAAGAGGTGAAAAAATGTTATCAACGATTTGGGAAAAGTTAAATGTATTTCCTGATGTCAGTATTCCCCTTGGCACACCAGTAGAGAAATTCGTAAATTTTCTTGAAGTCAATTTTGAAATCGTGTTTGATATTATTTTTAACATAACATCAACGACGATTGTAGCCTTTGATGACTTTTTAAATTGGCTTCCATGGACGGTTTTTATCCTGATCATTGTTTTAATTGGAACATTCTTTCAATCATTTAAATCTGGGTTATTGTACGGATTTTTCATGTTCTTAGTTGGAAGCTTTGGGTTATGGGAAGAGATGATGATTACGATTGCTGTTATTCTGACGGCAGTGATCATTTCCATTTTTATAGGGATTCCAATAGGGATTATGATGGCGATGAATAAAGCCTTCTCTGTTATTATGAGACCAATACTAGATGCGATGCAGACGATGCCAAGTTTCGTCTATTTGATTCCAGTTATTTTCTTCTTTCCGCTAGGTAATGTTCCAGCGGTATTTGCAACGATTATTTATGCTGTTCCTCCTGTTATACGTTTGACAGAATTAGGAATCCGCAATGTAGATCGTGAAGTGACTGAATCTGCTGAATCGTTCGGTTCTTCACGTGTGCAAATGTTAACGAAAGTACAACTACCTCAAGCTGTGCCAACGATTATGGCGGGTGTTAACCAAACGACTATGATGGCACTAGCGATGGCTGTAATTGCTTCCATGGTAGGTGCTGGTGGTTTAGGTGAGCAGGTTCTAATTGCCATTAATCGTATTGATATTGCACTTGGTTTTGAAGCAGGTATTAGTATTGTTTTCCTAGCGATCATCATCGACCGAGTGACAGCAGGTATCGGTAATCGTTTCCAACGAAGTGAGGAGGGATAGTAATGGACGCTAAACTTAGCTTACAAAATGTATCAAAGATTTTCGGTTCAAGACCTAAAAAAGCTGTGCCTTATATAAAAGAAGGGTTATCCAAAGAAGAGATCTTAGAGAAAACAGGTAATACAGTTGGGGTTTATGATGCATCTGTTGATATTAACGAAGGTGAATTATTCGTTATTATGGGGCTGTCAGGTAGTGGTAAATCAACGTTAATTCGTTGTTTAAATATGCTTAACAACCCAACTTACGGCTCTATTTATGTAGACGGAGAAGACATTGTGCAATATAAAAAAGATCAATTAAAAGATTTTCGTCAAAATAAAATTGCAATGGTTTTCCAACATTTTGGTCTATTTAGCCACCGTACCGTTTTAGGAAATGTTGAATATGGACTAGAGATTCGTGGAGTATCACAAGAAGAAAGACAAGACATTGCTCTTAAGAATCTTGAAGTTGTTGGATTAAAAGGTTGGGAAGATAAATATCCTGATGAATTATCCGGTGGTATGCAGCAACGTGTTGGTTTAGCACGTGCTCTAGCAAATGATCCGGACATTCTTCTAATGGACGAACCTTTCAGTGCCCTTGACCCATTAATCCGACGCGAAATGCAGCTTGAGTTATTGGATATACAGGAAAGGCTACAAAAGACGATTATCTTTATTACACATGATGTAAATGAAGCTTTCAAAATTGGCGATCGTGTAGCTGTTATGAAAGATGGACGGATCGTACAAACAGGCAGTCCTGAGGAAATCTTAGAAGAACCGGCTGATGATTATATTTCAGAGTTTATTAAAGACATTGATCGATCTAAAATCTTACAAGCTGAAAATATTATGACGAGGCCAAACGCTTTAGTTTCTCTTAAGGATGGCCTAAATGTTGCGATTAAAGAAATGGAGACAAATGGTATCTCAAGTGTATTTGTGGTAGATCGAAAACGTTCACTTCAAGGAATTGTGACGATTGATGATGCAATTAAAGGCCGCCAAAATGGCCAGTCTCTAGAAGATATATTAATTCGTGATGTAGAGCAAGTTCAACTAGTCGATTATGTTCAAGATATTATTCCGAAAGCAGCTGAGACTAAATATCCACTTGCAGTGGTTGATGAAGAAAACAGATTAGAAGGTATTATTTTAAGAGTACATGTCTTAACAAGTTTATCTTAAGTTAAAAGCTCAAAGGTTATTTATAGCCTTTGAGCTTTGTTTTATTCTACAATTCCATAACTTCTAATCTTAGTTGTCACATTGATGTCCACATTTATATTAGGGTACATGTCATGCCATTGATCTTTTGTGATTTCTTCGCCTCGTTTCCTAGTGGTATACTCCAATCCAAATCCAAAATAGTCAGCTTGAAGTTCTTTAGACTCGTCTATTAATGTTGTTAGTTTATCTTTTACTTCTTTACTGACTTCTTGTTCTAACAGTTTGATTGCCTCTTCTTTCTGAAGATCAATTCGCTCAGATAGTTCTACAATTCGCCCTTTTATATCAATATCTATTTTGTAAGATAAACTATCAGGGTTTTTGAGTTCAATATTCACATCATTATACAATTGATCCATTACAACAAAAAAGGTTTCCGTGTCTAAATCCTCATATTCTTTTAAATACTTTTCAAATTGTTTTGTCGGTAGCTCCATCTCAACCTGGCCTGATTTAAACTCATCAGCAATCAATCGGACGTAAAAAACATCCTCTAATGTAAGTTCGCCTACATACCGATCATCTTTGAAAATGGCAAGGCCTAATAATTGAGCTTTGTTATTCAAGTTAGCGATAATCGGTACTAATGGGTCTTGTCCAACTGCGAAGAACTTATGTGTAAATTCATGTAATGTACTACTAATTAACCGCTCATCTCGTACAGCTGTTTCAATAAGCCGTTGAATGTACGTACCGATGTTAGGTGATTGCTCATAGTTTGTAGCGGACAGGACCTGTTCAGTAGGGTCCTTAGACATCGCGACAAACACCATATCAGAGATCGAAGCATCACGTTCGAGTGTATCAATGTAAGGGAAAACGCCATCTTCAGAAATCTTGGGACCAAAGAGAATGGTTCTTAATTGACCTGAAACAATTTTATACCCTGATTTTTTATTTGCGTTATTCCTAACTTCACGAAATGTGTGTCCTTTACTTTGAATCACTTGAGAGGCATCTGTAATATCAGGGTTAAATTGAAATAAAACTGTTGTTGCCTGTAACATATTATCCTCATCAGAGAGATCAAATCCATAGATAGTAACGATCCCTAATTCCTCTAAGATATTTTTCTCAAGACAACCTGTTAAAAACAACAACGACGAAAGTAATAAGATTATAATCTTTTTAGTTTTTAGCATGATTTTTCTTCCTCTTCATTCGATGTCTCATTGCAAACGGTAGTAGTAAAAATGGGAAAATGAATCCAAGTCCTAACCCAATCTTACCCGTATAATCCGTAAGTTGGTTCACAAATTCTCTATCTTCAAATATCCACACTAAAATTAATGTCAAAATAATTAGTGCTACTAAACAATGTTTTTGTTTCCAATCACTCACCCGCTTACACGTAAAAGTAACCATCCATCCAAGTAAGATTAGGTTAGGTAATACGATGATCATCCAAATGGCAACAGCTAATAGATCAAAGCGTTCAAAGAAAGGAAATGATAATACTTTAAATAACGTAAGTAAGGGCCAAACTTTTTGTTCTAATTGAGTTGGGCTAAAATAACCAATCACAACCATAGTAATGGTTAAGTACATCAAGACTGTAAATGTCATTGCCAATTGACTATAGCGATTCACTCTTTTTTTATCGTTGATAAAAGGAAAAATCACCCACAGTAATTCAAAACCTAGGAATGTGTAAGAAGAAATCAAAACACCACTAAATATATCGCTTATAGCCGTGTCAAATACTGGGAAGTAATGGCGGCTTTCAATAAAAGTTATAGGTTTCCGTAGCAATCCCATCATCCAAATGGTTGATAGAAAAAAGACAACACTCGCTCCAACAGCTACACGGATCCCACCTAAGACGGCGTACCAAACTAGTGATAATAATAGTAAGCCTATAAACCACGACTGCATTTGTGGAAAGATAAAGACCTGAACAAACTCAATGTAATTTACAATGACACTGAAAAACAATAAGTAAAAATATATGACAAAAATAACCGCAATGGATTTGCCTATAATACTTCCAAAAATCGTGTGTAAAATGCCCGCTAAGTCTTGTTTTTCATACGTCCTCAAGACAAATACCATGCAGGCGATTACAAGGTGAAGAATGAGTCCGGTTACAATGATTGAAATCCAACTATCTTGTCTTGCCTCCATAAAAACTAATCTTGGATAACCGGCAATGCCGACACCAACTTGCATCGTGTGTAACACAATGAATAGATATGCTGCTCTAATTTGTTTATCTTTTGAAATCATTAGTTGCTTATGCATAAGTCTAGCCTCTATTCATCAATGTCTTCCTTTTTCTGTCTCGATGGTTCCTCAAACCGTTTAATTTTCTTCGGCATATTTGAATACGCTCTGTAATTACTTTTCAAGAAAGGAATGCGAAAAATAGAATTATCGATATCTTTAGGGCGGAACGGGTAAATAGGTACAAAATATGGGCGTTTTAATGATTTTTGTTTTAGAACATGAATTAGAATAAAAGCATAGCTGTAAAAAAGTCCAATGAACCCCCAAAGTCCTGCCATAATAATAAGTGGAAAACGTATGATTCGGATGGCTGACCCCATTAAGTAACTCGGAACAGTAAAGGACGCTAAGGCACTAAGAGCCACAATAATAATTAAAATGTTACTTGTAAAACCTGCCTGAACAACTGCCTGTCCAACAACGATTCCCCCAACAATACCCATCGTCTGACCGACTTTCGTAGGCAGTCTCGCCCCCGCCTCACGAATGAGTTCGATTAAAAACTCTAAGATTAGAGCTTCCAGTAATGGTGGGAATGGGACTCGCGACCTCGAATGCCCCAATGATACGAGTAATGCAGTCGGGATGATTTCATAATGGAACGTTAAAGCCGCAACATATAGCGGTGTTAACGTAATTGATAAAAACATGGCCACAAGTCTCATGAGGCGTATAAATGACCCCATATTCCAACGTGTATATAAATCCTCTGTTGATTCAAAGAAGCTAAAAAAGTTGGTTGGAGCGATAATAGCACTTGAGCTTTTATCTACAATCACTCCTAATTTCCCCTCTTTTAATTCATAACAAAAACGGTCTGGTAACTCAGTTACATAAAGTTGAGGAAAAATAGAGTAAGAATTGTCTTCCACGTATTGTGTTAGAACAGAGCTTTCTAATACATCATCTGTTTGAAGTTTATTTAATCTGTTCCGCATCTCATTAATATTTTCATCGTCGGCTATGTCTTTTAAGTAAATTAACCTAACCTCAGAAGGAATTTCATTTCCAATGATAAACTTTTCTGTTACTAGAGATGGATTATCAAGCCGCCAATGAATAATATTTAAGTTAGTTTGAATAGATTCCGTAAACGATATTTTAGGACCAAAGATTAGAGATTCAGTTTCAGCTCGTTCTGGTTGGCGTTCCTTTAGTTGAGGTACTGGGTATGTAACGCATGCGTCGTCATTTTCTATATAGATTGCAACATAACCTTTTAACATATCTAATCCAATATCTTTTACAGATTCTCTTGTTTCACTTCCTGAGATTGGAATATTATTTTCTAAAGCCTTTGTGTCCCACTCAGTATTCGATTGTAGAATTACTTCTGTTATATGCTTGAAAATTTGATCCTTTTCAACCATATAGTTGAGAAAAGCTATGAAAATTCGTTTGTTTTCGTGTTCGAATTTCTTAACTGTGAAATCCGCTGAAGATTTAAAAAAGCCATCTTTTAAATCTTTTTCTAGTTTTTCTATTTCACACGGAAAATAACTTTGTTTTGATGTCTTTTTGGATCTTCTTCTCATCGTAATCTCCTCAACAATATTTAAGAATAGTATGTGATTGTTATATAAAAATATGTAAATACTAAACGTCATACAAATATGTTTTTAGTAGGTGAACGGAGTGGGATTACAGCTTGTGGAAGTATATGTTCCGAGACGAAATTATCACTTTGTTGTTGAGAAACTACGTAGTTTTTCAAGAGAAGGGACTTGGAAGGAAGTTCCTCAAGAAGACGACAGAATCTTAATACGAATGGTCATTTCATCTGATTACGTCGAGGAAGTATTAAATTATTTGGAGACGGTATCTCGATCATCAGAAGGTTTCGAGACTATTTTGTTTCCGGTCCATACTTATTTTTCGCATCAAACCATTGAAGAACGTGAACAAGATGAAGAAGAAGAGGAAAGTGAAGAAAACACTGAAGAGGATCAGAGTAAATTTTTAAGAGCGAGTCGACAAGAATTAATGCACACAATCGAGGAAAAAAGTGACCTGACGTTAAACTATACTTTACTTGTAATTTTTTCAGCTATTGTTGCAACAGCAGGATTTTTAAAAGATGATACGGCGGTTGTTATTGGGGCAATGGCGATTGCTCCTCTTATTGGACCTGCGATATCGATGGGTTTTGCAACGGTTTTAGGAGATATTCCTCATCTAGGTAAAGCTACTTGGACTTTATTTCTAGGTGTTATATTAATTGTTGGTATTTCGGCATTATTTGGATTTTTCTTTTATACCGGAACGGAGTCGTCACAGTACACATCAAGAACAGAGGTATCTTTGGCAGATTTCTTCTTAGCCTTAGCAGCGGGAGCAGCAGGAGCAATGTCGATATTAAATCGATTATCCAGTAACTTAGTTGGCGTTATGGTCGCAGTTGCCTTACTTCCTCCTGTGATTACGTTTGGAATGTCTATTGGTAATCGGTTGTGGGAAGATGCGTTTGGTTCATTTTTATTAATCATGACGAATATTACGTGTATTGTAATCAGTGCTGTTATTATTTTCTTTTTAAGTGGTGTACAACCTGTTAAGTGGAAAGATGAGACCATGATCAGTGCTTCGAGGTTGTTTTCTATAATTTTTATAACGATAATTGGTTTAATTTTATTCGTAGTTGTTTTGATTGGTTTTAATTAATTTTAAAAATTGTGTTGCTTTTTTGACATTTTCAGTATATAATCTTTTAAGTAATTAACAAATTTAGGTAAAGGAGGTCACGAAAATGATGAAAGCTATAAAAAATACTCAACCTATGCAATTAGTATATTTCGTACATTTAAAAGAACATAAGATCGTGACCAATCCTTTATACGCTCGTAGTAGCTTCTGATAAGGGTGTTTCCTTGTCTTTAATTTTAGCGCTAAATATGTAAACGTCGCGATCACTATAACTAGATCGCGGCGTTTTTTATTTTTGTTATTAAAGCACATTTGGCCACGGTCGAATGTGCTTTATTTATATAGATTAATTTTTAGAACTAAAAGGGAGTGTTAAACATGATTAGAATTTCATTTGAATTTCATAAAAATGGAATTCGCAAGAAAATCAATATCGATTTTCACTTATTTAACAGAAAGAATAGGCTAGACGACGGTTAGCTAAATGTAAGTTCAACAAAAGGGGGAATCCAACATGATTAGTGTTTTTCAAAAATTATCTTGGTATTTTAAAGAACAATGGATTAGATATACATTAGCCATCAGTGCATTAATAATTGTCAATGTTCTCATTGTCATTCCGCCAAGAATCATTGGAGCGGTAATTGATGCGATTCAGACTAATAGTTTAACAACAGAGCGGTTTGTAGAGTTTGTCGGCTGGTTTATCGCTTTAATTGTGACAGCGTATTTAATTTCGTTTTATTGGGACTACACACTTTTCGGTCGTGCGATTTTGCTTGAGAAGAAAATGCGCACAATCTTAATGGGGCATTTCATGAAAATGAGCCCTTCATTCTTTGGAAAGTACCGTACGGGAGACCTTATGGCGAGAGCGACCAATGATCTTAAAGCCATAATGATGACAGCTGGCTTCGGTATTTTATCGTTAGTCGATTCTACTATTTTAATGATGTTTATTATTGGAATTATGGTTTTTACAATCGATTTCGAATTAACGATGGCTGCGTTAATTCCACTGCCGATTATGGCCTATATTATGCAAAAGTATGGACGGGCGATTCATGAGCGATTTATGAAAGCTCAGTCTTCATTTAGCGACTTGAATAATGACACATTAGAATCAATAAAAGGCGTTCGTGTGATCCGCGCTTTTGTACAGGAACGACAAGATTTTAGTCGTTTCTCTGACCAAACTGAAGATGTTTTTCAAAAAAATATAGAAGTAGCCAAATTAGATGCTTTATTCGAACCTACGATCAAAATTTTAGTGGGACTGTCTTATGCTATTGGTTTGGGTTATGGTTCATTATTAGTCATTCAAGGAAACATTACGATTGGGCAATTGGTGACGTTTAACGTCTATTTAGGGATGTTGATTTGGCCGATGTTTGCTGTTGGTGAATTAATTAATGTCATGCAAAGAGGTAATGCATCTTTAGATCGTATTGATCAGATTTTGTCACATGAACCGGATGTTCAAAATCCTGAGCATCCAAAATATCTCGAACGACCAAATCAAATTAGGTTTGATGAATTATCATTTCAATACCCAGAAAGCGATCAAGCTGCCTTAAAAAACATTAGCTTGAACGTAAGTCGTGGTGAGACCATCGGGGTTGTAGGCATGACAGGTTCTGGTAAAACGACGTTATTTAGACAGCTTTTAAGAGAGTATCCAAAAGCGGCTCAAGGAACTTTGCAAATAGACGAGATTCCAATTGAGATGTTTACGCTTGATCAAACACGCGAATGGATTGGGCACGTGCCTCAAGATCATATTTTATTTTCAAAAACCGTTCGCGAAAATATTATATTCGGAAATGTTGAAGCCACCGATGAAGAGATTTATAGAGTTTCAGAAATGGCTTCCTTAAAAGAAGACATTGAAAACTTACCTGAAGGGTTAGATACCTTAGTTGGAGAAAGTGGCGTGACATTATCAGGAGGGCAAAAACAACGTGTCTCTTTAGCACGCGCTTTAATTAAAGACCCCGAGATTTTAATATTAGATGATTCACTATCAGCCGTTGATGGTAAAACGGAGGCTAATATTATAACGCATCTTAAAGAGGAGCGAGCGCATAAAACGACATTTATTGCCGCTCACCGATTATCTGCTGTGAAACATGCTGATCAAATTATCGTTTTAGAAGACGGTGAGATGGTTGAACACGGGACACATGATGATTTAATGAAAAATCAAAACTGGTATTACACGCAATATGTCATACAGCAAATGGAAGGAGGGGCTTAATATGAGTCAGAAACATCCCTCTACTGAAAAACGATTATTTCAATACGCATGGCGTTTTAAGAAAACGATTTTGATTGGGTTAATTTGTTTAGTCTTTTCAGTGGCATTAGAGTTAACAGGACCATTTATTGCGAAGCATTTAATTGACAATCATATCGTAGGCGTGGCTAATCATTACGTTGAAAGTGACGAAACTCAAGGTGTTGAGTTTCAAGGCCAGACTTATGAACGAGTAGATCGAACTGATCTTGAATCAGATCAAATTGTGACACTTTATCAAGATGGTTTGTCATTTTATTTTTTTGAGGATGAAGTTCCATTGAATGCGTCGTTGGAGTCAGCGGAAGAGGATTCATTCATCTTGCAATATCAAGGAAATTCATATGAAGTTTCCGGTCAACAGCTTCAAATGACAGATGTGTATCAATTTTTTAAAGGAGAAATCAACTCAATCATTTGGTTACTCGTATTATATATGGCTTTAATATTAATTGCTTCATTTTTCTTATATTATAAGACGTATTTATTACAATTTGCATCTAACCGAATTATTCAAAACATGCGCAAAGATGTGTTTGAGCACATTCAGAGATTACCGATCAAATATTTTGTTGACCAACCAGCAGGGAAGATTGTTGCTCGTGTAACTAATGATACAGAGGCTATTCGGGAACTATACGTTAAAGTACTTGAAGTATTTGCATCGGGTATTATTTACGTCATTGGTATTTTTATAGCGATTTACATTCTTGACCCTAACCTTGCGACGATCTGTTTAGTGTTGATTCCGGTGATGTTTATTTGGATGAAGGCGTATAAGAAAATTGGCGGAAAATATAATCGTGTCATACGCGAAACAAATAGTAATATTAATGCGAATATCAATGAGTCAATTCAAGGAATGTCTATCATTCAAGCATACGGCCAATCGGAACGAATGATGGATGAGTTTGAACAATTAAACGAAAAGCAACGGAATTACCAAACGAGAATGAACACGTTTACGGCATGGACGTCGTTTAATTTAGTTGACGCATTACAAAATGTTGCTTTTGTTGTTTTCATTCTTTACTTTGGCGGAGCTGCCCTGGATGGAACAACAATTGCATCGGCCGGTTTGCTTTATGCTTTAATTGACCTTTTGACGAGATTATTTGAACCGATTAACCAAATTGTAAGTCAACTGGCTCAACTGGAACAGGCTCGAGTCTCCGGAAGTCGTGTTTTTGAATTAATGGACGAAGAAGGAGAAGAGGTTAATCATGAAGGTATCGAGCGCTACCTGGGCCGTGTCGAGTTTCAAAATGTCTCATTTGCATATGAAAAAGATGAGTATGTGTTAAAGGATATTAATTTTGAGATTAAACCTGGTCAAACAGCAGCGTTTGTCGGCCATACGGGTTCTGGGAAAAGTACTATTATGAATTTACTATTCCGTTTTTATGATCCTAGTGATGGGAAGATTTTAATAGACGGAATAGATACTCAGAAGTATGCTAGGCAACAAATTAGACAGCATATTGGGATTGTTTTACAAGATCCGTTTATATTTACTGGTACGATTCTTTCAAATATAACAATGAATGACCCTGCGATTAGTAGAGAGCAGGCGATTCAAGCACTTAAGGCTGTTGGGGCAGATCAATTTATAGAAAAATTACCAAATCAATATGATGAACCAGTTAAAGAGAAAGGGAATGAATTTTCTCAAGGGCAGCGTCAGTTGTTATCATTCGCTCGTGCATTAGCGTTTGACCCGGCAATTCTCATACTAGATGAGGCCACGGCCAATATAGATACAGAGACTGAAAGAGTCATTCAGAATGCTCTGAATGTATTGAAAGAAGGACGTACGACGCTCGTTATTGCTCACCGTTTATCAACGATTCAACAAGCTGATCAAATTTTTGTTTTAAAACATGGTAAAATATTAGAAGAAGGTACCCACGAAAGTCTCTTGAAACTGCAGGGAGAATATTTTAATATGTACCAAATGCAATTAGGTCGAACATCAACTAATGTCTCTTAAAGGGTGAGCGCCTTGTCTGATTATAAGCGTCCGGATGGTATGGATGATGATTTATTAGAAGATATTGATGAAGAAGAAATGTATGAGATTTTACAAGAGAAGAAGTCCGAGTTTCGTCAAAAGCGTGACCGTAAACCAAACAGCAAGCCAAAACGCCCATTTCCTAAATGGGTATTTTGGCTTATTGCTATTTTTATGTTTGTGAACGTTTCAGCTGTTACGTTAAACTACTTTTCATTCGCTGCGATTGATTTTATTAAAACATCTTCAAAGTTACTTATGGATGAAGATGTGCAGGAATATAAGGAATCAGTAGCTGTCATTGATATCGGTAATGGAAGAGGGACCGGGTTTGCGTTTACAGATGAAGGTCATATTATGACGAACGCTCACGTCATTGATCAAAGAGAGCGATTATGGGTTTACATATCAGGTGAAGGTCCGTATCATGCTGAAGTGGAAGAAACATATCCAGAAGTTGATTTAGCCGTTATAAAAGTAGATGACGAAGAATTTTCTCACTTACAATTGGCTGAACAAACAGAATTCGAGAAACAAGAGCATTTTTATTTTATTGGTAACCCGTTAAGGTTTAGTGGAATTGCTAATGAAGGTACGATTATTGGCTGGACTTCCTCATCAGATATTGATCATGAGATCCTAATGTTAGAAGCACCAGTTTATCATGGAAACAGCGGGAGTCCGGTTATTAATCATGATGGTGAAGTAATCGGTGTCGTCTATGCGACCAGGCAATCGGATGAGCATGGAAAGGTAGGTCTTGCGATACCGATTGATGCTTTTCATGAACGTTATTCAAAATAGGAAATGAATTGTAAGACTTAACACCCAAAAAAGTCGAAGCGAATACGAAATCTATAATATGTTGGGGGTGATGAGGGGTGTTGAAGCGTCAAGAGAAAACAGAAGACGTATCCCTCGAAGAACACGTCAAGTCCGTTCAATCAGGGGATGAGGAAACCCGTCATCATCTGCTGAAAGATTATCAACCTTTTATTGCTACCTGCGTTTCAAAGGTGTGTAAAAGGTATATAGATCCGGTGAAAGATGATGAATATAGTATTGGATTGATTGCGTTTAATGAAGCGATTGATGGTTATTCAGCAGAAAAAGGAAGCTCGTTTTTATCTTTTGCGAGATTAGTTATTACACGAAAAGTGATTGATTATATTCGAGCTGAGCATCAAGATGTATCTTTAGTATCATTAGATCAGTCCGACCAAGATGATGACAATGATTCAACCGCTGACTGGCACTTAGCCGATACAGCTAAAAAGATTCATAAAGAAGATGAAATAGCGTGGTACAGACAATTTGAAATTGAGGAGTATAATAAGCGGTTGAAAGAATTCCAGCTATCTTTTCAAGAGTTAGCAAAAGTATCTCCTAAGCACCAAGATGCAAAAAAGACATCTCAACAAATTGCACGTATCATTTTCGAGCATGAAGAGATTAAAAACTACATTTTGGATAAGAAACGGTTACCGATTAAAAAGATTTTACCGCTCGTAGATGTTAGTAAAAAAACGGTTGAGCGTAATCGGAAGTATATATTAGCTATATTTATTTTACTAAATGAGGATTTTGTTTATTTAAAAGATTACGTAAAGGAGGTGTGAAAATGGCGAAGAAAGGCATCATTGTTGAACAAAAGAGAAATAAAACTTATTTAATGACATCAGACGGATCATTTTATAAAGCGCGTAAATTAGATGGCTCTGTTGGGGAGGAGACATCTTTCGAACCGTTAAGTCAACCGGGTTGGTCTTTCGACAATATTATTCAGTGGTTTCAATCATTTGCTGGTTATAAAACTGCCGCCGTAGCACTGATTGCATTTTTATTAATCTTTCCATTTTATTCTTGGCATGACAATCAGCAAGTCCATGCTTATGTGAATATTGATATCAATCCGAGTGTTGAGTTGTCCGTCAATGATGATTATGAAGTCATAGATCTTGTTGGGTTGAATGACGATGGCGAGAAATTAGCCAGTCAATTAGAGAATTGGGAAAATCAAAAAGTTAATAACGTTTCAGAGAACGTACTCGATTTAAGTGAACAGCTAGGATATATTCAGGACGATCATCAAGTGCTAGTCGGGATTAGCTATGTAGATCAAGTACAAAATAATGACCAGACAACTTTTGATGATTTATCAAGACAAATGGAAACTACACTTGATACGATTCAAGTCGCTTCATTTGAAGTACCGTTAGAAGTAAGAGAGGAAGCAGAGAGCCAAAAGGCTTCTATGAATTTAGTTTACGCTTCTGAAGTTTTAGGTGATGAAGAAACAGAAGATCGCCAACAATCAGAAGGCGGCGAAGAAAAAGATGAGTCAAATAAACCCTATAAACAGATAAATGATAAAAATAAAAAAGTCATCGAAAAGTTTTTACAGAAGACAAACAAGGACGAAATCCCACCAGGGTTACAGAAGAAATTAGAGAAGTTCCAGGATAAAGAAAAGTCGAAGAACAATAAAGCTAAAGACGAGTCAGAACAAAAAGGTAATAAGGGTAAAGGGCAAGATAATAAGCCACCAAAAAATGAAAAATCAGATGATCACCCATCTCAGAAAAAAGGAAACAATTCTGAGAAAGGTAAGGGTAATAACGGTAAAGGGCCAGGAAAAGGTAATGGAAATGGCAAAGGCAACTCAAATCAAGGGGAGCAAAATTGGACTCCCCCTGGTTTAGATAAAAAGGACAAGCCAGGTAAAAATAATGAAAATGAAAAATTTGGTGAAAGCTCAGAAGAGGAAGATGAAGAAGGCTTCATGCCATCAGGTTTAAAAGATAAAGATGATGATCATCCAGGTAAACAAAACCATAAAGGTAAATTTAATTAAGATGAAAAAAAGGGGTTGTCCGGAATCGGACAACCCCTTTTTGAGCACTCAGCCAAGGCTTTTGAGCACTCAGCCAAGGCTTTTGAGCACTCAGCCAAGGCTTTTGAGCACTCAGCCAAGGCTTTTGAGCACTCAGCCAAGGCTTTTGAGCACTCAGCCAGCACTCAGCCAAGGCTTTTGAGCACTCAGCCAAGGCTTTTGAGCACTCAGCCAAGGCTTTTGAGCACTCAGCCAAGGCTTTTGAGCACTCAGCCAGGTATTGCGATTACTCTCTAGTTTTATAGAGAATTTCACTTCTTAACGGACAAGCTAAATAATAGTATAATACCATCAGTATAAAATTGAGAGGTAACTTATGAAGAAAATTGGTCAGTTTTTATGGCAAAATAAAGTGGTTGTGTTATTAATCCTTGTTGCGATAGGCGCAGGAGTGTTTGTGAAATTCATTAACCACCCGATTATGGAGTACTCAGAGATTGAGCGTCAGACGATAGAGCAGATTGCAAAACAAACGGAACCATACACGGAGTCTGCTCAAGACTTAAAGCAGAGATTGAGTCAAGATGCTTATGAAACGGAATCGATTATAACTGGTAATATTAATATGAGTGAGTATAGTCGGACATCTATGTTATTAAGAGCGGCTTTGGCTAATTCTCGAATAGTCGTTCAGTCTCAGTCGAAACCTCAATCGAATGAATCTTCATCTCAAGTTCAATTACAATTGCAAAGAAATAATTTACTCGAAGCGGATATTTATCAAAACGACTTGTACACTGCCATCCGACTACCATTTTATCCAGAGCCCGTGGGCATTAAAAATGACCGATTAGGTGATTTTTTAGAAAGAAATAATAATCAAGCTTGGCTAGATGAAGTGCCGCAATCGTTTAATGTGGACGAATTTTTCTCAATTGAATCTAGAGGTTTTTTAAGCTTGATTAGCGAGGTCTCTCAATATGAAACGTATACTGAACATAATGTTACTTATCAAAATAAGGATTACCATAGATTTACAATGAATCTGACAAATGAACAGGTTCAATCGTTAGTTCAGCAATTAACAAATGAACTTCAAATTGATGAAGAAAACCCTGTTTATAAATATATTGAAAAACTTAAGCAAGCTAAGTTTCCTGAGGGATTGGCGTATGAAGCTTACTATACAGACGATTACGTTGAAAAAAGGCTATTAACAGGTGTTGTGGAACTCGAAGGTCAATCGTATCCTTTTGAATGGGAAGTTGAGACGAATGTTAATCAAAACAACTATGATATAGTGGTACAAGGTGTTTTGAAACAGAATCAGCCTGTTGAATTTTTATATGAAGCAAAAGGTCAACCTAACGAAAAGGGTTATCAAGTTAAGCGGAAAGTTGATATACAATCTTCCGATCGAACCAAACTAGATTGGCATACGGATTATACGGATGGCCTGCAGGAAACGGAATTTCAATTTAATCCTCCGTATAATTTGTCTAATGTTGAAGGGAATTTGGATATTAGCTCGAATATTAACCATAACCAAGGTCAAAAGCAGTACGACGGTTCATTAAATTTTAGCGGTCTTTCAGTGAAGTTTAAGATCAATCAAGATATTCAATTTAACAAAGCAGCGGTAGTGGAGAAGATGGATGCGAATAATGTTCTTTTTTTACACAAGCAATCAGATAAAGAACATAACGAATTTATGCGAACCATCAGGCAATTAGGTGAAGAATACGCAGATCAATTAATCAAACAGTTCAATCCATTTGAATAAAGAAGGAGGTCAGGTTTGTGCTTTTTCATCTGTGGCGTTATGAATGGAAACGAATGTTAAGACACCCTGGCCTTTTTTTATTTGTCGTAATTTTCCCGATCTTACTCGTCGGAGCAATTGGCCTGTTTTTATATTCGTTTGCAGAAGAAGAATTAGATTCTGTGACAATCTTAGTGTTAGATGAAGATAAAACGTTTGAGACCAATATGTTAATTCAACAACTTCAAAATGATGATACGATCGATGGGGATGTAAATTTTGAAAATGGCGAGAAACCTTTAAGTGTTTATCATAAAAATCCTGACAATTATGCAGCAGTGATTCAAATCCCTGAAGGTTTTACGGACAAATTAATAAGCGGAGTCAATGAAACCATTACGGTCTACTTAAATGATGGAATGCCCCTTGCGTCTAACTTAGCTTATTTACTCATGGAAAGCGGTCAAGATTATATTACGGCTGCACAAACAGGAGTCAATACGGTCAATCATTTTCATATAAAGTCTATAAATGATTCAGATGAGCGGAGTCGTTTTCTCCAACAGTCAATAGTCCACTTTACAGCGTTTGCTTTGAATCGTAATGCTTTATTTAATGAAGAAGCGTCGACATCAGATGATGTTGTTAGTTTTGAAAACCAAATCTACATGCTCGTGATGGTCGTTTTAATTTGGATGACTTACATATTATTAACCATTATTTTTCAGCCTAAATATGCGCATTTGATTCAAGAGCGGTTACAATTAATTTCTGTCAAAAGGATTCACCGTTTATTAGCAGAACTATTTCATCATATAACGTTTATGGCTATTTATATTGCTTTTATAACAGTTGGATTGTATGTGTCGGTTGATTCAATCATTGAATTGAATTGGATGGTTTATATTCAGTGGCTAATCATTGGTATGTGGTTGAGTTTAATTTATTTTATGATTCATTATGTATTAAAAAATATATGGTTAACGCAAGTCGGATTTATTTTAACGAGTGCGACATTGTTACTCTTAGGTGGATTATTAATACCGCCGATGTACTTATCGGATACATTCCAAGGTTTAATGGTAGTGTATGACGGCTTCACAGATATTTGGAGCGGTAAAAGTTTACCATGGCAACTTTGGCTAACCCTCGTTGGCATATGGCTCATTTTAGTAATCGTATGGTTTGCCGTCGGAAAGGTGGGACGTCATGCGAATCATCGTTAAAAAGATTTTTAAAAATAAATGGACTTGGCTCTTTTTAGTGTTTATGCCACTAATTGCTGCCATTATGGCCATGACGTTAGTTGATTCGACGTCTAATGACTTGCGAATCCCAGTTGTCGTAGTGGATTCTCATGAACAGCCTATAACGGACGACATTTTAAGTGAAATTAAAGGCGATGACACTTTTTATATTAAAAAAGAAACCTCAATCCCAAGGTATGCACTCGAACGCGGTGAAGTCGAGGCTATATTTGTGATTCCGGAGAACTTAGAAGAAAAAATTAACTCAAGCGATTTAGAAAAATCGATATTATGGTATCGCAATAAACGAAGCGTATTTGATGGTTTATTTAAAGAACAACTAGCTTCCACGATCATGAAACGAGCTGTTAGAGCTGAAGCGGCTAATATTGTCATCAATGAACAACCTGAACAAAATTGGAATGAGACATATGACTATGGCTTACGCTATTTTGAACCGGAGCCAATTTTTCAACTTAATTTTGAAGAAATTCAGTCAGTTCAAAACGATGCTGGTGAAGAATCAAACCAGCAATATATTTTGCTAAGATTTTTAATTTGGATTTATATGTGGATTGTTCTCGCAATGCTAGCAAAAATTGTACTGGATTGGAAACAGCAAGCTATTTTTGATCGAATGAGTGTTGTTCATCATTCACATAAATTACGTCACGCGTGGTTAATAATGACGATACTAATAACAGGAATCCTTAGTTTGTCATTATTATTAATACTACAACACATGATGTTAGAAAAACTTATTTGGTTTGACGTATTTAGAGATGTCTTACTTATTTTAGGATCTGCTGTAATATACTATATGATGACGTACTTTATTCGCAGAAAGGAAACGTTATGGGCGTTCGCGCTGTCATATAGTACAGTGTCCACTGTCGTATTCTTTTTGGTTTATTATCAGTTTTTGACACTTGATTGGTGGACATTCTTATTTCTTCCGAGTTGGATTCTAATGTAATGGAGAGGTGCTTATGCTAAATCTGCAGGATGTAACCTATAAAAAAAGAGGAAAATATTTATTATCTGGTATTAATGGTCATGTTAAATTAGGGGATTGTATTACGCTTTTTGGTCCAAATGGTGCCGGAAAATCGACACTGCTTAAAATTATGGCGGGATTAGTTAAGCCAACTAAGGGAAAATGTCAGATTGAATCGTCATCAAAAAACCCAATTGGTTATGTTCCGCAACAAGTCGCACTATTTGAAGGTTTAACAGTTAAAGACCAGTTAGCCTATTATCAAAAAATTACGAAGCAAAAATCTGATACCTTTTTAAATGATATGATTCAGTCACTAGGCATTGAGGATATTTTACACAAACGGATCGAACAATTAAGTGGTGGTATGCAGCGAAAAGTGAATCTGGCTGTCGGAATGATTCATCAGCCAGAAATTTTGCTATTAGATGAAGCGTTTGTAGGGGTTGATTTGGCAGCAAAATATGATATGTTATCGTGGTTAAATCAACTCAATCAGCAGGGTACGACGATTGTGTTTATTACACATGATTGGTATATCATAAACAGTTTAAAACCAACGATGTGGGTTTTAGATGAAGGACAGTTGTTAGATCAAGTCGAGTGGAATTCAATATCTTACCTGAACTTAAATGGTGGGTCTAGGTCTTTACAAAAGATGTTTGATGTTAATGTTGCTAATCATTAGCAATTGTTTCCATTGAGAATGAAGCATATTCGCCCCTTTCTTTTTTCATACTATGACTAACTACATGAAGAAAGGAGGACGAGTATGCGCTTTTTATTTTATTTGACGCTTGGTGCAAGTATTGCGATGTTAGGTGCCTGTCAGGATTTAGAGGATCAAGGTTTAAATACCGGTAATGATGACGGTTTAGAGACAGAAATGTTAAACACAGATGGTGATGGGGTAGGTAATCAGCGACAATACCGTGATGATTATCGAGACCGTAACAATATGAACGATAATAACCAGGAACGTACCAATCGTCTTGATATGATCGATTTAGAAGAAGATCGTGATCAGGAAGCGAATAATGGTGAGAACAATTATGAAGTCGCAAATCGTGCGGCTGATAAAATAGCGAATGAATTAAATGAAATCGATGACGCATACGTTTTAGCTGGTGATAACAATGCGTATGTAGCGGTTGAATTAGAAAATGACAATGAAAATAATGAAGTTGATGAACAAGTTAAAGATAAAGTCGCTGACGTTGTAAAAAATACAAATGAAGATATTGATAATGTCTACGTTTCAGCCAATCCTCAATTTTTTGATATGGTCAATAATTATGTAGATGATGTTCGTAACGGAGATCCTGTAGAAGGATTCTTTGAAGAATTTAATGATATGCTTAATCGCATATTTCCAGATTTAAATCAATAACTAAAAAACTCAGACGAAGGATCAATCCTCCGTCTGAGTTTTTTTATGCAGTTTTTATCATACCTTTTATTGAGGGGGTGATAAGCTGTGGAGTATCGAATAAAAAGAGTTTCAGTAAGTGAAATATTAGATATTCATTACAAAGGGTACTTTGAGCGATATGGGACTTCACGACCTAAAAATAGCGATAACCATGTATTAGAAGTTTTTGAAATCGACCAACCTCCAACGATTTATCTAAATAACAATCATTCAAGAGTCGAATTCCATTACGTTATGGCTCACTGCCAGGGTCACTTGGAGTTTATAAATGAGAATGGTTTATTAAAGAACTTAAGAAAGCCACGATTAAGAAAAAATGCCATAAAGTCACTATTCGGTTATGAAGATCTAAATTTATTTATTAATACGATGAGGACATTAGCGACGACAACTCATGACCTTAATTCACACTTTATATCCCCAATTAATTATTTTTTGTCAAAACCTGATTGCTTTAAAAATTGGCAATTGTGGCTCTTAAAATTGATAAATGAGGAAGCACTTTATTTTAATGCTATTAAACGAACAAAACTGATGAATGAAGGTTATGCCACATGGAGACAAGGAGCAATACTTAAAGAGCTGAACCTCTCGCTTTCAGAAAAGATGGAGTTAACCTATTTAGAAGCTAAACTGCATGTTAAGCCTGATGAAGGATTGAATTATTACTCTTTAGGTAAAGCTTTGTGGAAAGAGGTTTCAACTGAGGATCTAAATCATGTGTTGTGTTCTCAAGAAGACCATTTATTTATTGAACAATACTACACAGAAATTGTCCATGAAAAAGAGAACATATCTGTTGTAATAGATGGGGAGGTTTTTAATGACTATCAAAGTGTCAAAAGGTATTTAAGTCATTTTTTTAAGCACCAGCAACCACAACTTTACATTGATCAACTTGTAACAAAAGAAACGGGTTACCTGACGATCCGCTATCTACATTTTCCTCAACATCATCAACTTCACATAAATCAATTAAAAGCATCTTTAGAAAAAATCTTTAAACAACCTGTTTATTTCAAACCATTCTCCTATAACGAAAAAATTAGATGAATTTTATGAAAAATTAGGTTAGAATGTTGGAATATTATGTTAATATGACGATAAGAAAGTGATTTAGCGATGGGAGGGTGTCAAATTAGAATTATTGTATTTATTTTGGTAATCCCTTTTGTTTTCTTAAGTTTGGGATGTTCAGATGAAAATGATACTCAACCAACTATTTCGGTAAATGAAAACTCAAATTATGAAAAAACCTTTAATGATTTGAAATTAGGGATTCTATTTGATTTTAAATTTTATTTACCTCAAACAGATGAAAGAAGATGGAGCTTTTGATTAATTTAAAAGGAGTTTATTTATGAAGACACCAAAACATATTATTTCTGCAGCAACGATTGTTTTAAATGAAAATAATGAATTGTTGTTGATTAAGGGACCTAAAAGGGGATGGGAAATGCCAGGAGGACAGGTAGAAGAAGGTGAGTCTCTAAGCGAAGCAGCCATTAGAGAAACAAAAGAAGAGTCCGGAATTGATGTTGAAATTGAAAAATTCTGTGGCGTTTTTCAAAACGTTAAACGGTCTATTTGTAATACGTTATTTTTAGCTAGACCAATTGGCGGGGAGCCTACCACGAGTCCTGAAAGTTTGGAAGTAGGCTTTTTTCCTGTTGATGAAGCCTTAGATATGATTTCACTTGAGTCATTTAAACAAAGAGTTAAGCTTAGCTTAGATCAAAGCATGCAACCATTTAATATCGAATTTAACAAGGGGGAATAAGAAATGGAACAATTATTAAAAGACTTTAAAGCATTTTTACATAAATACCGTGAAGATTGGAATAGCACCAATGCGGAACAAATGTCATCTAATAGTTCAAAACAGTTAAAGGTCAGATGGGCTAATCCTGATGCAGAAGTGTCAGACTGGGGTTATGAAGAGACAAAAGAAGGATGGAAGCAAGCTTATGGCCAATTTGAAGGCAGAAATCCTAAATGGTCTTTTGAGGATGTGTTAGTCGATGTGAATAAACAACAAGAAGGTGTGGCGATTTTTTGGGTGAAATTTGAGCTAGATGGGAAAATGACAGGTGAAAAATTATTGTTCACAGAGACATTTCGTAAAGAAAATGGCAAATGGAAGAAAATTAGAGAGTATGTAGAGAACGGGTTTTTTAATTAGATTCGGAAGACACCCTTAAATAGTTTTTACCAAGACTTTGATATAATATAGAAAAATACTAAATTAAGGGAGTCACAACTTATGAGAAAGTTTTATAGATCAACAAAAGAGAAACAATTATCAGGTGTATTAGGCGGCCTAAGTGAAATGTATAATATTGACGTTAGCCTGCTTCGTATTTTAACGGTAGTGCTTGGAATCTTTACAAGCGGTATCGTATGGCTAATTTATATTATAGCTGCTATTGTGATGCCGACTGATAAAGAATTATAGATTGGTAGAATCGCCTATTGTTCTTAATCCTTTACCATCTATTAATTCTTGAACGCCTTCTTCACAAACACCATAAGAGCGCCATGAGCATGTTTGGCAAACGGTCTGAATATCAGAAGATTTTACGTTACGTTGGATTTGTTTGACCACATCTTCCCAACGAATAACTTGTTCAATTTCAAGACCTAATTTAGCCAAAATGGCTTCATCTCGTTGGAAAATATCAACGTCTTGGCAGTGATAATTCCCAGTCTCAGGGAACTTTTCACATAACTGATCCGGGCCTTTTACAATTTTAATTTGCGTCATTGGGTTATGTTTTAAGCTTTGATGAATTTTAGTCATGTTTTTCACATAATCCTCAGAATAACCCATGCCTCGGTAACCTAAAAGACAAAATAAATGATGACCTCGTAGTTTGTACACCATGATCACACCTTTTGTAAACTTAATAAAATAATGAGTAAACAATATGTGCTATTCTATCATTTAGCTTTAGATCTGTGAATGGTGGATAGGTATTAAATAAACTTAAAATGTGCGACAGTGTTCCTGTCGTATTTTATTTTAGAAAGGTGATTTGAATGGTACAGGTTTTTGAAAAAGAAGGTGTGACTTGTATTGAAATTCACGCGCCTGAGGTTGGTCGAGTTTATTTCTATTTAGTGGATGGGATGTTAATTGATACGGGTGTTCAACGATTTGAATCGGATATCATTCCGATTCTAAAAGACTTGTCGTTTGATTCCGTAGTATTGACACACAGTCATGAAGACCATTCGGGGTTAGGTTGTTGGATACAAGAGAACCGGGATGTTCCTATTTATGTGCACCCTAAAGGGATTGATATTTGTAAACATCATTGCCCTTATCCCAAATATCGTCAAATGGTATGGGGCATCCGTGAAGCATTTACTCCTCATGAGTTGCCTGAAGAGATTCAATCTCGGAATTATAAATGGAAAGTCATCGGGATTCCTGGACACGCAGAAGACCAAGTGGCATTTTTGAACCAAGAGACAGGGGTACTTTTCTCAGGTGATTTATATATTCGCTCGAAAACGAAAGTGATTATGGATACGGAATCCATACCGCTCATGATGCAGTCGATCCGCGACGTATTAACGTATGATTTTGATTCTATGTTTTGCGGTCATGCTGGGTATCTACCAAATGGAAAAGAGTATTTAAGAGAGAAGTTGGCAAACTTGGAAAGAACCTACGAGGAAGTTAAAGCACTGCTTATAAAAGATTATTCTATGGAATCTATTCATAGTCAACTATTTCCTGGCCACCCATCGATTATTGATTTTTCAGAAGGTGAGTATGTTTCAAAGCACATCGTTAGATCGATTATTGAAGATATAAATAATAATCATGATGGTCATTAAGGTTTAACTATACATATGTTAGTTATTTTCATTAGTCCTAAAATATCAAAATGTGTCAAAATTTGAATAATTCGTGTTGCGAATTGTCGAAATTAATGATACTTTTTATCTATAAGTTACATAAAGGTGGGGGAAATCTTGAAGAAGCTTATCAAAAGAAAGAGAAAAGAAGAAGGTATTACAGAACTTGAACCGAGCGTTAGTCAAAAGCAAAGCAAAGGTAAGTTCTGGAGAAATATAAGTGTCGGTAAGAAATACGGATTAATATCGATTATTACGATTTTGTTATTTTTAATTGCGTCTGGAGTAGTATTCGCTAGTTTGCAGTCAGCTGATAGCCAAGTTGATGCACAAGATAGACGTAGTGAACGTGCTGTGCTCATCGATGAGATGACGACGTTATTTTTACAGAAAGATTTAACAGTTGTGGATTATGTCGAGTATAGATCAAATAGTTATGAAGAAGATTTTCACACACTGGATGAGCAATTTGAGGGTGTCATGAAAGAGGTTCGCCCAAGGTTAGAGGGGGAACAAGTTGAGTTAATGGATCAGATTTCAGCTAATAATACTGAAGTTAATACCCTTTTTGAAGAAGAAGTGTCACCAGCTATTTCGTCATTTGATGATAATGCTGCTCAATCTGCTCGATCTCAGATTGCATCTATTCGTGAGGATACGCAAGTGTTGTTAGAAGATTTAAGAAACATGGTGATGACAGATTATAATACAGCTTATCAAAATACGAAACAAGCTTTTGCCTCTGTCTTAATATCACTTGTTGCTGGAATAGTTATAGTAGTTGTAATCTCTGCCCTATTACTTTGGGTAATCAGCCGTAATGTGAGAAAAAATATCAACGGTGCCGTTGAGATGGCAGATGAAATTTCTAATGGTAATTTAAATGTTGAGCCGTTAGATTATGAAAGCCAAGATGAGATCGGCCAATTATCTCATTCACTTAATACAATGAGAGATAATTTAAGAAATATTTTGGGAGATGTTTCAGAAGCTTCTCAGTCAGTTTCTAGTCAAAGCCAGCAATTAAACCAGGCCTCTAATGAAGTACAAGAAGGTAGTGAACAGATTGCTTCGACAATGCAAGAGTTAACATCAGGGTCGGAAAATCAAGCGAATAGTGCTTCTGCTATTTCTGAGATGATGGAAAGCTTCTTGCAAAAAGTTAGATATTCCTATGAAAATGGTGATCAAGTCGCACAGGAATCCGATTCTGTTGTAGCTTTAACAGAAGACGGTCGAGATAAGATGGTGGCTTCTACTGAGCAAATGAAGCAGATACATTCGATTGTTGAAGAAGCGGTTAATAAGGTAAAAGGGCTGGATCAACAATCTCAAGAAATTTCAAAACTAGTTGAAGTTATTCAAGATATTGCGGAACAAACAAATCTCTTAGCTTTAAATGCTGCGATTGAAGCTGCACGCGCTGGTGAACATGGGAAAGGTTTCGCTGTTGTAGCAGACGAGGTTAGAAAACTTGCAGAACAAGTCGGAGATTCTGTAGGGGATATTACGAAGATTGTTACGAATATTCAACATGAGTCAGCTGAAGTAACCGAATCACTTGAATCCGGATATAGGGAAGTCGAAGAAGGTACTTCACAGTTGGAGAGCACACAATTAACATTTGATCAGATTAATCAGTCAGTAAACCAAGTGACTGGAAAAGTTCAAGAGATCTCATCCAACTTAAAAGAAGTATTGGATGACAGTGTACAGATGAATGAATCTGTTGAAGAGATTGCTTCGATTTCTGAAGAGTCAGCTGCAGGTGTCGAGGAGACTGCTGCAACGGTTGAAGAGTCAAATAGTTCCATGGAAGAAGTGGCAAAAGCTGCTGATGAATTGAATCAATTGGCAGAAAAATTAAATGCACAAGTCAGACAATTTAATTTATAATTATGATAGAATAAAAGAGACTACAACATGTTATGTAGTCTCTTTTTGTAAACAAAAAAATTACATAGTGTTAGGGTGTTAAACGTTGTATTCATTCAGGCATTACCTCGAGATATTAATGGTCGCAACTCGACTTGGTTTAACCTCTTTTGGAGGTCCGGTTGCTCATTTAGCCTATTTTCAAGAAGAGTATATTAAGCGAAAGAAATGGCTAGATGACAAGACTTATGCCGACTTAATTGCCCTTTGTCAATTCTTGCCCGGACCTGCAAGTTCACAGGTTGGCATCTCAATTGGAATGATTAGAGGCGGAGTTTTAGGCGGTATTTTGGCTTGGATTGGTTTTACGCTACCATCTGTAATCGTATTAATATTATTTGCGATGTTTATGATTCAAGCTGATTTAGTCGATTCAACATTTATTGGAGCATTAAAAGTTGTAGCGGTTGCCGTGGTGGCCCACGCAATTATTAATATGGGTAAAAAATTGACCCCTGATTTACCGAGAATAGCTTTTGCCATCGTGGCGGCAGGCATTTTATTATTAGCGCCATTGGCATCGACTCAGATTATTATTATCTTAGTGGCTGCATTAGTCGGTTATTTCATGTTTAGAAAACAGGACCTAAGCACAGATACGAGTCTTAACATTGATTTATCGAAAAAGGTGGGAGCGGTAAGCCTAACCTTATTTTTTGCTTTGTTACTGGTCTTGCCACTGATTAGTCGTAGTTTTGACCATGTTTATGTGCAATTGTTTGATATTTTCTATCGTGTTGGTTCACTCGTATTTGGTGGTGGCCACGTTGTTCTACCATTATTGGAGCGTGAGTTAGTACCAAATGGATTTCTATCAGAAGAGATGTTTTTAGCAGGTTACGGTGCGGCGCAAGCCATCCCTGGTCCGTTATTTACGTTTTCAAGCTATTTAGGTCAAGTTGCTTCAAACTTAGGCGGTGCTGTAGTTGCGACATTAGGGATTTTCTTGCCATCGTTCCTATTATTAATTGGGATTTTACCGTTTTGGAAAACTATTAGTCAGTATAAAGCCGTTCGGGCTGCTTTGATTGGCGTGAATGCAGCAGTCGTAGGTATTTTATTAGCAGCTTTTTATGATCCAATTTTCACAAGTGGAATTAGTTCAAGTGCTGATTTCGCAGTAGCGTTAGTCGGATTTAGCTTACTTCAGTTCTGGAAAAAGCCAGCATGGTTAGTTGTCATCATCACTGTCCTTTTATACATGTTGGTTGCGATGTTGATCTAAAGGAGTGACAAAATGAGAATTGTATCTCTTTGTCCGAGTAATACAGAAATTTTAGCATACTTAGGTTTAATGGATTATGTCGTTGGTATAGATAACGACTCCGACTGGCCGGAAAAGGTTGAACATCTACCTCGTGTTGGTCGTGATTTAGATATCGATATAGATAAAGTGTTAAGTTTAAAACCAGATTTAGTATTGGCGTCCTTAAGCGTTCCAGGCATGGAAAAGAATATAGAAAAGTTAGAACAAACTGAACTAAATTACATCACACTAGATCCCAATTCATTGGATGAGATAGCAGAGGATTTATTGACAGTAGGTCGTTACACAGGTTTCGAAACTCAAGCAGAAAGAGTTTATCAGGAGTATTATGAAACGTTACGGCAATATGAAGAATTGGCTAAACAAATTACAGAGCCTAAACGAATATACTGGGAATGGTGGCCAAAACCGATTTTTACCCCAGGTGCCCTTAACTGGTTAAGTTATATCAGTGAATTAGCTGGTGCTGTTAATGTGTTTTCCGACGTCAATCAAGCTAGCGTTCAAACAGAATGGAATGAAGTGATGAAGCGGAACCCGGATGAGATTTGTATGGTTTGGGTTGGTGTTCAGGAGAAGAAAATGAACCCAGATATAGTTAGAAAACGCGAAGATTCTCAAAAAGTGACTGCTATACAACAAAATAAAATTCATGTATTAGAAGAGTATTTGTATTGTCGTCCTTCACCTCGATTACTAGAGGGACTTCAGAAATTAGCTTACACCTTACATCCTAATCTTTTTCCTAAAATTTAATCATGATGAGAGAAGGCTGGAAATGGAACACATCGATTCAATACAACCAAACGATACATTAGACCGTAAACTAGCGATCAAACAAGGAATTGTGTCTGGATTCCCAATCTTTTTAGGGTACTTACCTATTGCGATAGCCTATGGTGTGTTGGCTAAGGAGTCAGGTTTATCAACATTAGAAACGACGATGATGAGTGTATTAGTGTTTGCTGGAGCAGCCCAGTTCATGGCAGCAGGGATGTTTGCTGCTGGCGCGATGTTTTTTGAAATTGTTATTGCGACATTTGTTTTGAACTTTAGACATTTTATCATGAGCATGTCGTTTATGAATGTGGGCAAACGTTTTCCGTTAAAATGGAAGTTTCCATTGTCTTTAGGTCTGACAGATGAGACGTTTGCTGTTTCATCATTGAATAAAGATCAAGCACAATATAAGAATGGAACTTATTTTTATTTGTCCTTAATTCTAATTGCGTACATCGGATGGATCTTTGGAAGCCTCGCAGGCGCGCTTTTAGGTGACGTTTTGCCTCAAGCTTTGAGTGAAAGTATGGGGATAGCGCTCTATGCGATGTTTATTGGATTATTAGTTCCATCTGTTAAAAAGGAATGGCGAATTGGAATTATTGCGATTTTTAGTATGATGTTAAATTTTATCCTAATGGAATTGGCAAACCTTTCTCAAGGGTGGTCGATTGTCCTAGCTACGATCATCGGTAGCTTCTTAGGGATTTTCTTGTTAAAGGAGGACGATGAATCATGATTATGCTAACGATTATTGGCATGGCTATTGTCACTGCAGTTCCGCGCTTTTTGCCAGCTTTTTTCATGAAAGAGTCGACCTTTAAACCTTGGGTGAGCCGCTGGTTAAATGCCATTCCATTTGCGGCTTTAGGTGCCTTAATTTTTCCCGGAATTATGACCGTGATTAATGACCGACCTTTTGTTGGAATAGTAGGGGGCATTGTGGCTGCAATTATTGCTCTAACGAATATTAATGTCATTTTTGCCGTGATCGGCTCAATTGTTACGGTTTACTTACTTACAATGTGATGAAAGTAGGGATACAATGTTCAACGTAAGGCAAGCTACATTAAAGGATGCAGAACAAATTGCAAAGGTACACGACCAGACTTGGAAATTGACTTACCAACCTCTTTTAGCTAATGAAGACTTTCAACAAGTCATGACTTATGAACATAGAAAAATTATGTGGGAGACGACTTTGGCTTCAAATAGAGTTCAGCAGTATGTCTATGTAGCTGAACACAATAATGGCGACATCATCGGATTTATCTCAGGCGGTCAAGAACGAACAAAAAACTTCGATTATGAATTAGAGATCTATAATATTTATGTTTTAAAAGAATACCAAGGTCATAAAGTCGGCCATGAACTTTTGAAGCAGTTTGTTAACCAAATGATTCAGGACGGTTATCAATCATTGCTCGTCTGGATTTTAACTAGGAATCTTTATGGTAAGTTTTATGTACGCTACGGCGCTAAAGTCGTTGAGGCAGAAAATGTTACAATTGGGCACGGAACCTATGAGGAGACGGCATACGGCTGGAAAGACGTCCAACACTTGAATCAAAAATTGTTAGAAGCTATTTCGTAAAAATCACGTCGCTATGACGTGATTTTTTTATTGGAGAAACAGACCCGATGGAAGGCGGAACGTACCCGGTGGAAGGAGAAACAGACCCGATGGAAGGGGAAACTCACCCGCTGGAAGAGGGAACTCACCGATGAAGATAATCACTCATCATTCATAAATTCAACATTCTAGGGAAGAATTTTATAGTGTATAACTTTTATGAGGAGTGAGTGTATGGCTAAGATAGCAGTGTTATATTATAGTTCTACAGGTGCCAATTATCAGCTAGCACAGTGGGCAGAAGGTGCCTTGAGTGAAGCGGGAGCAGAGGTTAAGTTCTTAAAGATTCCTGAGACAGCACCTGAGGACGCTATTGCTCAAAATCCTGCTTGGCAAAAACATTACGAGGCGACAAAGGATGTACCAGAAGCATCTCCGGATGATTTAGATTGGGCGGATGGCTTTATCTTTAGTTTTCCAACGCGTTTCGGAAATGTGCCTGGACAGGTTAAACAATTTATGGATATTTGTGGAGGATTATGGGCTCAAGGTAAGTTGGTTAATAAGGTATGTAGTGCCATGACTTCGGCGCAGAACCCACATGGTGGTCAAGAACAGACATTGAGTAATTTTTATACCTCGATGTTTCACTGGGGATGCATTATAGCTGGGCCGGGCTATACAGATGACGTCATTTTTGCCTCTGGTGGAAACCCATACGGAACTAGTACAACTGTTGATGGAGAAGGTAATATTCAAGATGATGTTCAAAAAGCAGTAGAACATCAAGCGAGAAGAACATTTGACATTACCAATAAGATTTCAGGATAAGAAGCCTCTAATGAGGTTTCTTTTTTTAAAATAATACATAAAAACGTTTGCTTACACATACAAATATTTTTTAAACTAAAAAAATTTTTAAAATACCCCCAAACCATTATGTGCTTCATCGTAAATTATGAGTGAAATACACAAAAGAGGTGATCAGATGAAGCGCAACAAAACGATTCATTCCTTAACTGCTGCTACATTAACGGCATCATTAGTCTTAGCGCCACTAGGTGTTTCAGCAGACAATCACGACACTGACGATCAAGAAGATAGTCAGGAAGTACAGGTGACATTGGAAGAGAAGTTATTTTCTTATTATGGTAAAACTCACAGCCAACTAGCATTAGCACTAGAAGAAAATGATTCTGAGCGCCTACAACAACTCTTGAATTGGTCATTAGAACAAATTCAAGAATCCGAGGCACTTTATGAAGAAGGAAATGAGGAAGAAGCTAATTTAGTTTTAGAAGAAGCTTTAACTATCTTAGAACAATCAGAGGAATCTCAAGATTCTGATGAAGAAGAGTCATCAGAAGAAGACGGCTCTGAAGAAGAAAACGGTGAAGAAGAGAATCAAGAAGAAGAAACTACAGAAGATGAAGAATCTAACGAAGAATCATCTAATGAAGAAGAATCCAATGAAGACGATGAGTCTAACGAAGAACAAGAAGAAGAGGACTCCGAAGTTGTCGGTCAGAATGTGCTTTCATTAGCTACAAACATGGAAAAAGTTAAAAATCCAGTAGCTAAATCAGCATTGAAGCGTAATGTTGAGCGCTCTTTAGATCGTCTAGAAGCTAAGTATGATGACTTATCGGACCTTTATGAACAACTAAATGAAATTACTGACGAATTCCAAACTGAAGAAGACACAGATCAAGAGGAATCAACTGAAGAAGAAACAGACCAAGAAGAGTCAACTGAAGAAGATTCAAGTGATGAAAGTGAAAATACTGAAGAATCAACTGAAGAAAATAACGAAACGACTGTAGAAGAAAAAGAAGAGGACTCGGAAGTTCGCGTAGAATCTGATCGCGAAGAAAACTTCGAAGTTCACCCTTCTGAAAAAGCCAAAGAAATGGGCAAAAACAAATCAAAAGATAAAGGACCAAAAGATAAGAAGGGTCCTAAAGGTAACAAAGGACCTGGAAACGGTAATGGCAAAGGACCTAACAACTAAATTTTGGTGAACTCTTCGCTATTATAGCGAAGTTCATATACACCTCTCTCCCAACAAGAGGCTTTTCCTGACATGTTGAATACATGTCAGGAATTTTTTTGTTTTAAAGAGTGTGTTTCGTGATATATAACCTATAAATTCATTTTCCTTTTAAAAATCAACAAAATTTTTTGTATATTTTCTGAATATTGTTGCAATTTTTGATGATTTTTTATTATAATAGAAAAAAGGGAGTAAGGGGGAGAAAAGATGAAAAAACAAGTGACCTCTTATGTGCTCATTAGATACCAATTTCCAAAGCGGGTAGCCATTAAAGCCAAAAGGGAAGTCCCGTATGACATTAAATTGGCCGCACGATTAGTGTTAGATGAATTAGTATTTATGTGGAATAAAAATGCTTTAGAAGAGCAAATTAACATAGCGATTGATCAAGACGATCAACAAACGTTTCATGAATTAAGTAAACGATATGCTAAATATCTTTAGCTTGAGTAAAAAGCCGCCCTAGATGAGGTGGCTTTTTGCTTTGAAAAAAATTAAAAACAGTAAAATGGTCTTTGGTCAAAACAAATAGAGAGTGTTAACATAGTAGTTAGAAATAGAGAGTACAGAAAGGGATAATATGAGGAAAATAATTTTATTTACAGTAGGAATCTTACTTTTAGCAGGTTGTACATCTGAGTCAGACAAAAGTTATGACGGCAATTTATTAGCAGAAACTGAGAATACATTGGAACAAAAGGAAGCGCCTGAATTACCCGAACCAGAGCAAGTAGACGAAGATGGAAATGTCATTGTGAACAACCCTCATGCCATTGATGTCATTGTGAACAAAGACAGACGATTACCAATGGATTTCGAGCCGAAAAATTTAGTCGAACCTAATGTAAAAAATGATCATTCTACAAAAAAACTTATGAGAAAAGAAGCCGCCGATGCACTAGAGGAGTTATTTGCTGGGGCTGAAGAAGCAGGTTATGAACTTTATGCACAATCAGGGTATCGCTCGATTGATACTCAGCGAAGAATATATAATAATAATGTAAATACAAGGGGACAAGAATGGGCTGATAAATATTCAGCAGTTCCAGGGCACAGTGAGCACCATACAGGTCTTACAATGGATGTGACGATTGCTGCACTAGCATTTAATCTTGAAAATTCCTTCGGCAATACTCCAGAAGGTCAATGGGTTGCAGAACATGCCCATGAATACGGTTTTGTCATTCGTTATCCTGAAGGAAAAAGCGACATCACAGGTTACAGCTATGAACCTTGGCACTTAAGGTATTTTGGAGAAGAAATGGCAACAGATATTTATGAGTCAGGTTTAACAGTAGAAGAATATTTTGGATTAGTGGAATAAGAGTGCATATGACGTGCACTCTTTTTTAGTAATTGGTAGTTTGTTATTCGTTTTTGTAAAGGTTTTTTGATATGATAAAAGTGAAAAGATACAAGCTATAAGGAGGATGTCTCATGGATTATCGTATTGAAAAAGATACGCTTGGTGAAATTAAAGTTCCAAGTGATAAATATTGGGGAGCTCAAACACAACGTAGTAAACAAAACTTTCCGATTGGAAATGAAGAAATGCCTCAGGAGATCGTTGAAGGTTTTGCGATTTTAAAGAAAAGCGCTGCACGCGCTAATGAAGAATTAGGATTATTAGAGTCAGAAAGAGCAGACGCCATTGCTCATGCGGCTGATGAAATATTAGCTGGAAACTTACAAGAGCATTTCCCACTAGTCGTTTGGCAAACTGGAAGTGGTACGCAATCAAATATGAACGTGAACGAAGTAATTGCGCATGTAGGCAACAAATGGCTGGAAGAAAAAGGGAAAGAGACTCGGCTACATCCTAACGATGACGTGAATAAATCACAAAGTTCAAATGATACATTCCCTACTGCTTTACATATAGCGTCTGTTAAGAAGGTTGAAGAGCATGTTTTACCTGCATTAGAGAAAATGAAGCAAACGCTTAAAGAAAAATCAGATGCTTATAGTGAAATAGTAAAAATCGGACGTACGCACCTTCAAGATGCCACGCCATTAACATTAGGACAAGAAATTAGCGGTTGGCATCGTATGTTAGAAAAAACCGAGAATATGATCAAAGATACTTTAAAATACGTTCGAGAAATTGCTTTAGGCGGTACTGCAGTAGGGACAGGAATTAATGCACATCCTGAATTTGCGGTAACGGTCGCTAAGAAAATTAATGATGAGACAAACGGTACTTTTATTTCAGCGCCCAACAAATTCCATGCTTTAACTAGCCATGATGAGTTAGTTCATACACATGGTGCATTAAAGGGATTAGCCGCGGATCTGATGAAAATTGCGAACGACGTGCGTTGGTTAGCAAGTGGGCCGCGTTGTGGAATTGGTGAGATTTCGATTCCTGCAAATGAACCTGGAAGTTCCATCATGCCAGGTAAAGTCAATCCAACTCAAAGTGAAGCTATTACAATGGTAACAGCACACGTGATGGGTAACGATGCCGCAATTGGTTTTGCAGCAAGTCAAGGTAACTTTGAACTTAATGTGTATAAACCAATGATTGGCTATAACTTCCTGCAATCTTGTCAATTATTAGGTGACAGCATGGAATCATTCACAGATCGTTGCTTAGTTGGCTTAGAGCCAGATGAGGAAAAAATCGAACAATACTTAAGCGATTCACTAATGCTAGTTACTGCATTAAATCCTCATATTGGTTACGAAAATGCTGCTAAAATCGCCAAATATGCACACGAAAATCGTTTAACGTTACGTGAAGCGGCAGAAGAGACAGGCATTCTATCTGGTGATGAATTTGACAAGCTCGTCGTGCCAAAAGAAATGACGAAACCAAACGCTAAAAAGTAGCCAAAAATTACCGTAAATAAGTTTCATCCTCCTGTAGAAAATATGGATACACAGGAGGTGAGACACAATGGCACAAAACAACAACTCAAATCAATTAGTAGTACCAGGTGTTGCTCAAGCTTTAGATCAAATGAAAACAGAAATTGCACAAGAATTTGGTGTTCAGCTTGGACCAGACACAACTTCACGCGCTAACGGTTCAGTTGGTGGTGAAATCACAAAGCGTCTAGTACAAATGGCAGAACAACAATTAGGTGGATCACAGTAACAAAACGTCAATAAAACCTCTAAACAATAAAAAACAGATTTAGAGCAGGTAAGAGAAAATCAATAAAACCTCTTGCCTGCTAGATAATATGGAGGGGGTCATTACGGCCCTCTTTTCTTATGTAAAAGAAACCTCCCCATAAAGAGGAGGTTCATCTATACTACTCATCATCCGGTGTTTCACGTTTGGTCGGACTGAAGGGTTCGTCATTTTTGCGAATTTCATGGGTTTCGCCAATTTGTACTTGACTATAAGTTGGCCTTACATATCCACCGGCTAAACCTTCATTAAGCATTCGGTCCACATCAAGGTCATACTTGCTACGGCTATCTTCGTCTCGATTTCCCGGTTTGGCCAATATCACAACCTCCTTTCGTTTGTTTATAGTTTGCGCACTGAATAATTCGTCAATACTGGTAATAAATCGGTATTCATGATAAAAATATATAGGAATACACGCACAAAAAGGGTGAAAATATGAACGTAGCATTTATCATAATCATGATGGTTCTTATAGGTGCATTAATCGGGGGGATGACCAACTATTTAGCAATTAAAATGTTGTTCAGACCTTATGAGCCAGTCTACATTGGAAAATGGCGACTTCCTTTTACCCCGGGGTTAATTCCGAAACGACGTGAAGAACTTGCAGCGCAGCTCGGAAAAGTCGTAACGGATTATC
This sequence comes from Aquisalibacillus elongatus, assembly GCF_003843875.1. Taxonomy (GTDB): domain Bacteria; phylum Bacillota; class Bacilli; order Bacillales; family Alkalibacillaceae; genus Aquisalibacillus; species Aquisalibacillus elongatus. The sequence goes on from NZ_RKRF01000014.1 coordinate 108,567, forward strand.
TTGTGACGAGTGACTCGTTGGAACGAAAGGTAGTTGATCCACAATTTCAACAACAAATGGTCAGCATGATAAATCGTCAAATTGATGATGTTGTTGACCGCAAGTTAACGACAATTGAATTGTTGCAAAAGATAAATCCTAACTTTGAACTTAATCAAGTTGAACAAGAAGTAGATCAGTTTATCTCGAAAAAGCTGCACCAGCTCTACGAACAATATAAAAACCAAAGCTTAGAGGACATTCTTCCGCATGACGTCGCGCAAAATATTGAGCGAAACTTACCAGAGTTATCGGATTATGTATTAACGCAAATAGAAGGCTTTTTATTGAGTGAAGAAGGCAAACAGAAGATATCAGATAGTGCTTCGAAGTTTTTGCAAACACAAGGCTTTTTAGGCAATATGGTTTCATCTTATCTAGGTGAAGACGGCTTAGCTGAGAAGATTACCCCAGCCATAACAATGTTTCTAAATTCAGATGAGACAAAACACTCTGTCGAGAACTTAATTCGAAAAGAATGGGAAAAATTGAAAGGCCAGAACCTTGATGAAATTCGAATGAATCTAGGCAATCCAGCTATAGAAGATCAAGTATCAGATATTCTTCTGAATGAACTTGATATAACATCTGTAGCTAATAATCCTATTGGTGAGTTAATGTCTGATTATATAAGCAATATTAAACGAACATGGGTACCTAACCTTGTTAAGCAGTTACTGCTCCAGTTATCAAAACAAATGCCAGTTTTATTAAAACAACTTGATTTATATGATTTAGTGAAGAAAGAAGTCGAGTCGTTTGATGTGTCTAGAATCGAACGGTTGGTGTTAGAAATTACAAAACGAGAAATGAATATGATTACATATTTAGGTGCTTTTCTCGGTGGAATGATTGGATTGATTCAAGGAGTAATCGTAATACTAATCGCCTGAGGATATGACTATACAGCAAGTCTATTCTTTGGTACAGTGGGTAAGTAATGAACTATTAGGAGGTATATTGTGGCTAATATTTATGATTTAGCTTATGACCTTGAAAAAGGTCTAAGAAACAGTGATGAATTTCAAGATTTAAAACAAGCTTACGACAAAGTAATGAACGACCCTCAAACGAAGAAGATGTTTGATGATTTCCGTGAAACACAGCTTAACCTTCAACAAAAACAAATGCAAGGTGAAGAAATTACGGAAGAAGAAGTAAACCAAGCGAAACAAGTTGTTGAACTTGTCCAACAACAGGAAGATATCTCAAAACTAATGGAAGAAGAACAGCGCTTAAACAATTTAATTTCTGACATTAGTAAAGTCATCACAAAGCCATTAGAAGAGCTTTATGGTGAAGAAGGCGAAGGCCAACAATAAAGCGAAACCCGAGTCAGCGGACTCGGGTTTTTCTATATTATCGATGAAACAGTAATAGTCGTGCATCTGGTGACACTAAGCGATGCGTTTCTTCTTCAAAATTTTGTTCCTTAAGCTTCTCAGTGCCTATTGTTTTCGCTTCATCATCACCATTAGCTTCAATTTGCTCATTTAATATGGCTTCACCTTTTTTAGAATAAACTGTTAGAAAGTATGTTTTCATGATTAATCCCCCTTCAATCTATCTAATTTAACTATATGGATTTTTTTGATTTTTGTAAATAGTAAAGGAATTATGTCTGAATATAAACCGAACGTGCATTCGTGTTTTGGATTTGGTAAAATAGAGATATAACAAATTTTGGAGGTTTAAATATGGGGAAAAATATTCGATTTATACATAGTGCTGACCTGCACTTAGATAGCCCATATAAAGGATTGAAAGGTTTGCCAGATCGTATTTTTCAAGATATTAAGACGAGTACGATGACAGCCTTCAATCGCTTAATTGATTTAGCTATTGATTTAAATGTTGACCTCCTCTTAATCGTTGGGGATCTATTTGACCAAGAGTCAACATCAATTAAATCTTCTTTGCAATTAAAAAAAGGATTAGAACGTTTGAATCAACAAGGCATCAAAGTTTATATCAGTTATGGCAACCATGATTATATGATGCAAGATAAAGTTAATTTAACTTTTCCAGAAAATACATATGTCTTTCCCTCACACGAAGTGACTAACGCCGTTTTTGAAAAAGACGGAGAGAGAGTTGCTGAAATTAGCGGGTTTAGCTACTATAGCCAATCAGTAAAAGAGCGTATGGTCGAGAATTATCGCAAAACGAGTGATGCACCTTATCATATTGCTACCTTACACGGCAGCTTACAAGGTCAGGATGAACACGCTGTATATGCCCCGTTCTCACTAGGAGACCTAAAAAAAGTCGATGCGAATTATTGGGCTTTAGGTCATATTCATAAACGTGAATGGATTATGGATGAACCTTACGCAGTCTATCCAGGGAATATACAGGGGCGTCATATGAAAGAAACTGGTGAGAAGGGTTGTTATTTAGTAGAACTCTCAGATCATCAGACTGACCTCAACTTTTATTCTCTACAAGAAGTCGTATTTACTGAAGAAGAAATTGCTTTGGATAATGTTCATTTAATAGATGATCTAATCGAAAAACTTCAAAGTGTAAAAAAGACCTTAAGGCAGGAACACCAAAAATACGTGGTGCGGATGCAGGTTCATTTGAATGAAGCAAGTGAACTAACTCTAGATTCAGAACAAATAGAAGATGTGTTATCCGTTTTGAACGAAGAGGAAGAGGATGAACCTTATTGGATATGGTTCAGCGAATTAAACGTTCAAGAACCTCAAATCATCTCGGAAGACCTATCCAAAACAAACCTCTTTGTATCTGAAGTGTTACAAACCATTAAGCAAACAGAAGATCTAGATGATTATCTTGAAGATTTATTAAAACACAAAATTTTCAGGCGACATACAGCGTTTGACCAAGAACGTTTTCAAGAAGAAGTCAAACAAGAAGCCGAACAAATGATTTTACACGAACTTTTAAGAAATGGGTGAGAAGATGCGGATTAAAGAGTTGGATCTTGTGTCATTTGGAAAATGGAATCAAAAGAAATTGCATTTAACAAATGGTCTCAATACCTTTTATGGGCCAAACGAATCCGGTAAGTCAACGCTTAGAATGTTTTTAACATATGTATTTTTTGGCTTAAAGGCTGATGAGCGGGAGCGATATCGATCAAAGCTGGATGGACAATTGGGTGGACGGGTTGTTCTAGAGGAAGATGGAGAAGAATGGACGTTTGAGCGATTTTCTCATAAACAAAATGGACACAGAGTTGTTTATAAGCAAGGTGAGGTGTCTAATGAAGACCGTGTGAAACAACTGTTAAAAGGGTTAGACCGTTTCTTGCTAGAGTCCATTTTTTCATTTCAGGACCGTGACTTACAAACGATTCGTCAGTATCAAACAGATGATATCGGAAAATTATTGTTTAACATTGGACTAACTGGTTCTGAGCGTATTTCTGAACTGGAATCTAAGCTGGACAATCATTCTGATGATTTATTTAAAAAACAGGGTAAAAAACCAGAGTTGAATCAAAAATTAACTGAATTAAAACAATTAGATACGCGTATTTCTGAAGCAAATGAACGTGAGCATGAGCATCACACCTTATATCAAGAGGTTACCGGTTTAGAAAAACAGATAGAACAGCTTAAGGTAGACGAACAACAGCTTTTACAAGATATAAGGCATCATGAAAAACTACTTCAGTCAAAGTCTTCAATCGTTAATTATCAATTACTACAAAATAAAATTCAAAAACTGAAATTTGTCTATAACTTTCCACGAGACGGTCGAAAACGTTTTGAAGAATTAATGGAAAAACGTCAATCATTCGATAAAGAACATAATGTTTTAACCTCAACGATCCAGAATTTAGAAAATCAATTGACTGACCTAAAAACTAAAAGCCAGTATGAAAATTGGTCAATAAATTTAACAGAATGTAAAGAACTACTAAATCGAGTGCAACGTGCACAATCAAATGTTGAAAAACTAAAGAAAGAACAGCAACAGCTGACGTTTGAGTTTAATAAAATTCAGGACGATCTAGGGTTAACATTTGAAGCAGAAGAGATGAAAGAGTTATCACTTGGCCACTATACAAAAGAAACGTGGCGACGCATTGCAAACCAATGGGAAGACCTTCAAAGTAAGGTGAGCTCTCTTAATAAACAATATCGAGCGAAGCAAGAGGAGCTAAATCAAGAAGAGCAACAGAAAGAAGAACTTCAACAGCAAATGTTAAGTGAAACTGAAGAAGAAAAACTACAAGAACGTCTAGATGACCTTAGATTATCCGAACAAAAAGAGCTGCTGAAAGAGCAATTTAGAGATCAACTTAGACATCAACAAAATTCCTTAAGCCATGTGAAACAATTTTTTAATATGGCAAAAGTGGGGATACCAGTAACCTTGATCTTAGCCTTTATTATAAACGGTGTTTTTAACGGATTTACCTCAGGAGTTAGTTATGGACTAGGCGCATTTGGGTTAATCGTATCAATAATCTCAATTATGTTGATTCAAAAGCAGCAGCAAAAATTAAACAATATGAGTCATGGTCAAGAAGAAGCAAATAGTTATGATGAACAACAGTTAATGACGGTAAAACAGAAGTTAAATAAGCAAAAACAAGATCAAAACAAATTAGACGAAATTGTAAAGCGTATTTATGTGATTGAATCGAATAGGTCAGATATTAAAACAGATTTAGATCACACAAAGGAACAACTATCAGAACTTGAAAAACAAATTGATCAAGAAATTGAGAAATTCCCGTTTTTATCACAATATGAGCTTTATTTCTGGCCCAATGTCCACGAGCAATTGTTACAAGGTAAATCAGTTTCAGAACAACTTATACAAAAGGAAATAGAGCTAGACTCACAGAAAGAAATACTGCATCATGATGAGCAACAGTTAAAAGAGCTCTACACATTGTATGAACCTAATACGAGTTCAGACCAATTAGATATACTCTCTAACGTTATGCAAGACCGATTAGAACAAGAAGAAAAATGGCAAAGAGAAATCGAACAAAAACAACAATGGATTGAAGACTACCATCAGGAACTCAAGCAGATCAAGGCTGCTCAAGAACCATATGAACAATCATTGAATCAATTGTATAGGCAGGCCTCAGTTGATAATGAAAATGAGTTTAGACGTCAGTTGCAGCATTACGAAGAGTATTTAAATTTAAACGAGCAATTGGATCAAACATATCAATTAATTTATGAAATTTTTCAAGAGAAAACAGATCAAATTCTTAAGAAAAGTTACGATTGGGATGAATTAGAGGCATGGTTATCGGATAAACAAAATCAGCAGAGTACCACTGAACAAACGCTGGAAAATCATAGGCAAAAACTATCAGAAAAAAGAGCCCAAATTAAAAATCTCGAAGAAGACGGCATTTTATCCGACTTAGTTCACGAACGATCACAACTTGAAGAGGAAATTTATGAGTTAGCCAAAAAATGGGCAGTGTCTAAAACAGCTCAAGGATTTATACGAGATACAAAATACAGGTACCAAAATGTGTATTTACCTGATATTATGGAACAAACGAAGAAATATTTTGACAAATTAACAGACGGACATTATCAAAACTTGTCGTTTACTCAAGATGAGACAATTTTAGTTCAACATGTTAATGGTGATTGGTTTAATTTAAACCAGTTGTCAGAAGGAACGGCGGATCAGCTCTATATTTCACTTCGATTTGCGCTAAACGACTCGCTAAAACGCTTAATTAATGTGCCGTTTATATTAGATGATGCTTTTGTCCACTTTGATGAAAACCGAAAAGAACAAGTTTTAGACCAGTTAAGAAGACTGTCGCACGACCAACAAATGCTTTATTTTACTTGCTATGAAAAAGATTTAGAACATCTAGAAGGCGAGATGCTTCAATTAAATGTAAGTTAAAGGGGAGAGATTAAAATGAGTCAGGGAATCGCCCATGTCTCTGTAGGGGAACAATTTGAAGGATATCTTTTAATTAAGTCTGCTGATAAAGGTGTTGCCAGTAATGGTAAGCCATTTTTAACTATCATATTTCGCGATCGTTCCGGGGAAATCGACGCCAAGCTTTGGGAGGTCATGAAAGATGATGAAGAGGTCATCACACCAGAAAGTGTCGTCCATGTTCAAGGGGATATAAGACAGTTTCGAGGAAAACCTCAATTAAACATCCGCCAAATCAGATTAGCAACAGCTGCTGATGGTATACATCCGGAAGATTTTATGGAAAAAGCACCCGTTCCTGTTGAAGAACTTCAAGAATATATGACAAAAACAATCTTTGAAATGCGAAATCCAAATGTACAACGAATCATTCGTTATTTTATTAAAAAATATGAGCATGAATTGTTCACTTATCCGGCAGCTACGAAAAATCATCATGAGTATGCAGCTGGGTTAGCACATCACATTGTGTCAATGCTGAAACTAGGAAAACAGTTATCGGAATTGTATCCGACACTTAATACAGATTTATTGTATGCGGGTATTATTTTACATGATATCGGTAAGGTTCAGGAGTTATCGAGTCCAATGTCTCCTAGTTACACATTGGAAGGTAAATTATTAGGTCATATTACGATCATGATTGATGAAGTCGAGTTGGCTGCCAACGAACTGGGAATTGAAGGTGAAGAAGTATTACTTCTTAAACATATGATTTTATCGCATCATGGTAAAGCAGAGTGGGGAAGTCCAAAACCACCTCAAATACGGGAAGCTGAAGTCCTTCACTTAATTGATTTAATGGATGCCAAAATGAATATGTTGGACCGTTCATTAGAAAAAGTGAAACCTGGTGAGTTTACTGACCGTATTTACCCATTAGAGAACCGTTCTTTTTATAAACCGACGATTGAATAAAGAAACAGGGGGAGAGGATTATGAGTTTACAAGAGTTTGTGAATGATATAAAAAGTAAAGTGGGGAGTGTAATCATTGGTCAAGGTGATACCGTTGAATTGATTTCAAACGCTCTCGTAAACGAAGGACATGTTTTATTAGAAAGTGTCCCTGGTACAGGTAAAACGATGTTATCTAAAAGTATTGCTAAGTCGATTGAGGGGGAGTTTAAACGAATTCAGTTCACACCAGATGTTCTACCATCTGATATTACAGGTATACACTTTTTTAATCCTAAAGATCAGCAATTCGAATTACGTCTAGGACCTGTTGTGACAAACGTTTTATTAGCGGATGAGATTAACCGTGCAACCCCACGAACTCAATCTGCTTTATTAGAAGTTATGGAAGAAAAGCAAGTGACCATTGATGGTACAACTGTGCCAATTGAACCGCCGTATATGGTGATTGCGACTCAAAATCCAATTGAATCACAACAAGGTACATTTGAATTACCTGAGGCTCAAATGGATCGTTTTTTTATGAAAATTGATATGGGGTATCCAACATTTGAACAAGAACAAGAAATCATGCACACGCATAAACAATCAAATCCATTAGATGAACTTACATCAAGCATTACTAAAGAACAATTATTCCAGTATCAACATGAAGTTAAAGACATCTATTTATCTGATGAACTAGAAAAATATTTATTATCAGTCGTTCGTGCAACTAGAGAGAGCAATTTAACACAAGTTGGGGTAAGTCCGCGGGGAACCTTGGCGTTAATGAGATCCGTTCAAGCTCGTGCAGCGATTAATGGTCGTGATTATGTCACGCCAGAAGATATTAAAGAAATGGCTCCTTACGTTTTATCTCACCGCCTCGTTCTAACGTTAGAAGCAGCTACGAAGAATAATCAGCTTGAAGTAATGGAGGAGATTTTGAGTACAGTAGAAGTACCGGTTGAAATCGGAGTCGAACGCTAATGTTTAAGAAAAGAATTAGAAGTTCGAACCTTTATTTATGGTTAACACTTCCAGGTGCTTTCTTTATTATTTTTAGTTTGTTTGAATCAATTGGCCAGTTCCCGGTTTTAATGCTATGTGGTATTTTTTTAATTTTGTTACATGTGTTTAGTCAGTTCTACGACAAACATGTAGATGATTATTTGGTAATTGAAAATCCAGAACGTATTGTCAGGTGTTATCCTGGTGATCAAGCAGAGCTTTATTTGTGGTTTAAGCAAAGAGGTATATTACCTATCATTAATGCTAAAATTGTGGTGACGTATGATCTCGTTTTAGAGTCTAACATTAGTAGCAGTTCGAAATCGACGAATAATGAAACTGTCGAATTACCTTTAACCTTGTTAAGTTTTGAAAGCAAAAAGGTAACCTTACCTGTCATAGCAAAATCAAGAGGTGTTGGGAAGGTTCGATCTATAAAGATTGTTGTTCCAAACTTGTTAGGGTTCGGCGAAATTGATCTGATTTATAACCGTTTCTATAAACAAGAAGTTATTGTGTACCCATCGCTTACAGAAGTTAAAGGGATTCAATTATTAGAACCAAGGAATAACGGGGACCAACAAGCACAACATTCAATTTATGAACAACCTTTATTACAATACGGTACGCGAGACTATGTTAGTGGTGACCCCTTTAATCGAATTCATTGGAAGGCAACAGCAAAAAAAGATCAACTTCAAACGAAGGTCGTTGAGAAGGTGAATCAATTATCTTGGTGCTTTGTTGTGAACGTTAAGGTCCCTTATCACGGCGGTGTGATCGGAAAAATAGAGTATCTATTAGAACATCTAGCTTATCTCTGTCGCTATGCAACCGAAAACCAGATCCCATTTGAAATTTATATTAATGTACGTGGTCGAAAAGGAGTACCTTACATACATTTACCTCAAGGCGAGGGCCATAATCATTTAATGAGAGCATTAGAACTATTAGCAAGAGTCAATCCACTAGGTTTAACAGCACCATACGACCAAACATTAGCACATGTTAATCAACAGTATAAGCCACCTTACGTGATTCATCTAGGGACACTAGAAGCACAACATGAACAAGTATTGAATTTGTGGAGACGACAAGGTCATCGTGTTTATCATGTTGAAACGGTTGAAGGCGTCTCAGAGCTACTCCCTGTCGAGAAGAAGGGAGGCGAACAGTATGGGTCATAATGTAAACTTGATCCAAAAGGTAGCTGTCGATTTATTAGGGTTCATTATTATCATTCATGCTTATCAAATGGTGTATAGTAGTGAGATTAATACGGTCAGCTATATTATTTGGCTTTTAATATCTGTTGGCTGTTTTTGGGGATTGAGACTATGGTTTCAATCGACTCTCAGATTTGGTCATTATTTGATTCTAGCTCCGATTTTGATTTTAATCGCCTTATTACTGAATATTAGTATAACGATTGCCGTTATGATGAGTGGGTTAGCTGTCTACCGATTAATAAGGCACGAAGCGGAACCAGAGATGGAAAGTGAAAAAGTGTTTGTAGGTCTTGCGTCAGTAGCGGTATTTATAGGTTATGTTTCAGGTATTTATGGAGGTCTGCATCAAGTTAACATCATTGTTTATTTATTTTTAACTCAATTACTCTTGATGTATTTAGGGAAAATGATCCATAACTTAAGTCAGGAGAAAGGTACTGGCTTTAAAAAGAAATTATATACCGTCATTAGTGTAGGGTTTGTTACGTTTGGTAGTGCAGCGTTAATATTTGCGTTATTCCCTCTATTTCGCACCATTTATAATGTCGTTACAAGTTTTTTATTAAATAGTTTCATCTTCTTACTATCGCCTTTTTTTGAGTGGATTGAGAATATTGAGACTGATTCGGAATCGGAAGAGGTCATCCAACAAGAAGAAGGTAGTAGAGAAGAAGAGGAATCATTTGTGCCCAATGAAGCAGGAGAGACGATTATTACGAGTGAACATTTGCTTTATGGTTTTATCGTGCTTGTGGTCATCTTTATTATTGTTCTTCTATATAAATTCCGAAAAAATTTAATGCAAAATATCAATATAACGAAAGATGATGACGAGTACGATGTAGAGTCCAGTAGAACCGAACAACGAAAATTTTGGAAGTGGAGAACAAAGGCCAAGCCTCCTGAAAATGAAGTTCGCAAAGCATTTTTCAAATTAGAAAAGTGGTCGATTAATAACGGACTTGGTAGATATGTCGATGAATCGATTCATGATTGGTTAGAACGATATAAGATTCATCATTTAATTGATGATGAAGTAATACAGATTTATCGTGATGTTCGTTACGGGCAACATCAACTATCAACTGATGAGACACGCAGATTTATGAAACAAATTGGTCAAGTTAAACAACAGTTAAAACAAATGATTGCAGATAAGGGAGATAAAAAATAAGCTGGCGAGATGCCAGCTTATTTTTAGCTATTACTAGTCGTTTCGAATAGATTTTCGAATTCTTCGATTTGAATGTCAATCTCAGCTTGGTCTAACTTCTCTTGTACTTTTTCTCTTAATGCAGCTTGATCGACTTGTTTCATTGTCATTTCCTCTTCAATGGAATCTTTCATTTCTTCATAAGAATCAATGTCAGCATCGCGTTTATCTTCAATCAAAATAACGTGCCAACCAAAATCAGATTGAACTGGTTCGCTGATTTCTCCTACTTCTAAAGCATATGCTGCATCTTCAAATGGTTTAACCATATCACCTGCTGAAAAGTAGTCGAGATCCCCACCGTTACTAGCAGAACCACTATCAGTTGAATATTCACTTACTAATTCTTCAAAATCCGTTCCTTCGTTGTAAAGATCAATGACTTCTTGAGCCGTTTCTTCTTCATCGACTAATATGTGTCGTGCACGAATTTCAGTTTGTAGACGTTCATAACGATTCTTGATTTCTTCTTCTGGAATCTCGATGTCTTGAGCAGCTAACTGATATTGAATCTTACTTAATAATAGTGTGTAACGTAATTCTTTTTCGTTACTAATTCCTTGTTGTTGAAGAACCTGATTAAATTGTTGGCCTAGCTGATCTTTTGTTTCTTGAATTTCTTCATCAATTTCTTCTAAGGTTACTTGATGATCTTCATCGAGCTCATTGTTGAGGACTTTTCTAGTAACCATACTTTGTAGAACCTTTTCACCGTGGAGTTCTTTTAACTCCTCATAAAACTCATCTTTTGTAATATCTCCAGCAGCTGTTTCTGCTACTACTTCTTGATTGTCTTCTTGCTCGTCCTCTTGATTACTTTCATCATCAGTACAAGCAGCTAAGACTGCTAGTCCAAGTGCTAACAAGATTAATAAAACTTTCTTCATATAAGTATTTCCCCCTAAAGATATGTAATGTTCTACACATAAATATATCACAATTGGACAAGAGTGTTCTATATATTTTTCTGAAAACGCCTAAACGAATGGAAAATAAAGCACATAAAATACTGTAGTTAAATAACCAAGGAGGTGAGTTGAATGAGTGGCAAAGGTTATTATGGCGAAGGGTTTGCGTTAATCGTCGTGTTGTTTATCTTATTAATTATTGTAGGTGCTGCTTGGTACTAGGGTTTAACTGAAATGGGCTATAAGAGTAACAACTATTCACTCTGGAGATCATACAGTCTTCAGAGTGTTTTTGTTTAGAGTATATTAAGAATGAAGAACGAAATCTAAAAGATTTTTTAAAATAAAAAACTCCCCCTTAAATGTTGAGGGGGGAGTGGAATTTTATACTTTTATAAATAATTGACTTCGTAATAAGAAGAAATAAGCAATATTAGCATTGAAACATTTATTGTTCTAAATACTTTGCTGCTTTTTTCTGAGGATAGCTCAGATTTTTCACAAAAGCGTTGTGCTAGTGAATTAAAAGCATATAATACAAATAAAGCAAAAGGAACATAAACAAATAGCAAAGTATCTCCTCCTAAAAAATTAAGGTGACTTGATTAGTATATCATAGTTTTCTTTGGATTTTTCTATGATGCTATTCTTCGGAGCCCTAACAAAATAAGCTAAAGCAATCCAATCAGGCAATGATATGCCTATATTAATTGATAGGCAAAGAATAATAATTGGAAAATACATTGGGAATCCAATTAATGCAACCATTAATGGCATTGTGATTAAGAGAGTTGGTGCTAGCATCGTAATAATAGATGTCTTTTTAGATAAACTCGACTTAATCTTAATTTTTAATATAGGGAAATATTTATATTTGAAACTCCAACGAAATTGGAATTCTCGATCAGTAAATAGTAATGGTATTGCATGTGCCATTTTGTGAAGTAATGGTAGTAAAATTAAACTACTCAAAACCATATATATGCTAGGTGTTTTAATTGTAACACCTTGATAGATAATTGAAAAAGGGACATACATAAATAGTAGAGTTGTAATGCCTAGCAATGTAGACAAAATAACTAACCTATTATAACCAATTTCTTTCATTACGTTAATAGATTTCCAGCAAGTCATAATAGGGCCTCCTTCATAGCAGTATATTCGATTTATTGAGTATTAGTTTTATAATAACTCTCAACGAATAATACGCTCATTGGAGGAAAATTTCAACCCTTTTTGAGTAAATTTTTTTAAGAAATTTAAATGGGTTTTGAAGTCCCATGACGACAGTCATTAGAGGGTGTTAAGTTTCGTCTTTTAAACTCTCTATAGAACGGTCTAAAATCTCTAAATATTCATCTCCATATAAATGCTTCACAATTGACTCTAGTTCTTGAAATTCAGGAAAACTACCGTAAATATTCTTTAATGGCAAAGATGCCTTCATAACACTGTTTCGCTCGGGGTCATGAGCATCCATTGTTTGTTCAAACAATCGAACGCCCTCATCTGTTAACTTAACATAAGTGCTTCGTTTGTCATCTTCTTTTTTTGAAAAGGTGATGAGTCCTCTTTGTTCAAGCTTTTTTGAAAAATTAAACGCTGTCGAAACGTGCATGACGCCAAACTTAGAAATCTCAGAAATAGTAGCGCCACGTAAATGATACGTAATCCATAGAACATGGTGTTCATTCAGGTTGAGGTCAAACGGTTTTACCCATTCTTGCCAATCCTTCTCTAATGATTTCCAAATGGCTTTCGTTAATTGTGCCATCTTATGGGAATATAAAAGCGCTTCTTGCCACGAATAAGTTTGATTATTATTCACCTAATCGACTCCCTGATTATTTTTCTATAACTTAATTTTAACATAATTCTATATGAAATAAGAGTTGGCACTGATGCCGTGCCAACTCTTCCAACTATTGGTCATATTTACTGATTTGTTCAAATACATCTTCTAATGAACGGTGAAATTTAATCGCTTCATTAATTTTGTTAGACATATTAACTTCGCGGTTGTCTTGCTGATTTAACTCTGTTCGAATCGTTTCAAGGCTCGTGATCTGTTGGTCTAATGCTTCTAACCAGCGATTAACATATGTTTTCATAAACTTCTCATATAAGTCCTTTTTAGCCTGATATAAATCTCTGCGTGCACCTTTTTTGAAAACACGCTCAATTAAATTGTAATCTAATAAAGTTCTAGAAGCAGTACTCATAGCTGTCTTACTTTTTCCTAAGGACTCTTTCATTTCATCAAGTGTCATAGGCTCCTCATTTAGAAACATCGTTACAAAAAGTTGAGATTCGGTTTTGTTTAGGGCGAACATTTCAAGTGTTTTGGAGAACTCAGAGATCATTAAATGATTAACGTGTTCGATGTTAGATGTTGTTGTATTCATTATAAAAAGTTAAAAGCCTCCTTCCGACGAAGTCCTTTTTTCTACCATAACCTACTTTAAAAATAAGTGAAACTCACAAATCACCAAGAAAAATCGAGTATTTCAAAGAAAAAACCCTTAATCGATGGCGTAAAGTTTATAAAGTTGAAACTGTACAGTCTATATGAACTGATTTGTCGGTATAGGAAATTTGAATTCTAAACGATAGTCTATTATAGTAGAAAAAGTGATTTCGTTTTACATAACGGTTTGTGCGTAGGAAAAAAGTGGTAGATTAAAAGTATGAGAGAGGTGAAAGTTAGTGCCAGTAATCAAAGTTGAAAATTTATCCAAGATTTTTGGTAAGAAAGTAAAAGAAGCACAATCTTTACTGGATCAAGGATATTTAAAAGAAGATATCCTAGAGAAAACTGGTTGTACGGTAGGGGTTAACCGTGCAAGCTTTGAAGTTGAAGAAGGCGAAGTTTTCGTAATCATGGGCTTATCTGGAAGTGGTAAATCAACGCTAGTCCGCTTACTAAATAGATTGATTGAACCAACTGAAGGTAATGTAGAAATTGATGGCGAAAATCTTGCAACAATGGATAAGAACTCATTAAGGTCCGTTCGTCGTGAAAAAATGAGTATGGTCTTTCAGAAGTTCGCTTTATTCCCTTTCCGTTCCGTTTTAGAAAATGCGGAGTTCGGTTTAGAAATTCAAGGTATTAATAAAGAAGAACGTTCTGAGAAGGCAAGTGAAGCTTTAGATCTAGTTGGATTAGGAAGTTTTTCAGAGCAATTACCTAGCCAACTTTCAGGAGGTATGCAACAGCGTGTAGGTTTGGCGCGTGCGCTTGCTAACGATCCTGAAGTGTTACTTATGGACGAGGCTTTTTCTGCGTTAGACCCACTAATTCGTAAAGATATGCAAGACGAATTGTTAGATTTACAAGAAAAGATGCAGAAAACGATCATCTTTATTACACACGATCTAGATGAAGCATTAAGAATTGGTGATCGAATTGCACTTATGAAAGACGGTTCAATTGTTCAAATTGGATCGCCTGAAGAAATTCTAATTAATCCTGCTAACGATTATGTTGAGAAGTTCGTTGAGGATGTAGATCGTTCGAAAGTATTAACGGCAGAGAAAATTATGAAACGACCAGAAACAGTCGATATTGATAAACACGGTCCTCGTGTTGCGTTAGAGCGCATTAGAGAGCAAGGTTTATCTAGTATCTTTGTGACTGACCGTTCTCGTAATCTACAAGGTTATGTTAATGCAGACGATGTATCTGCTGCGCGTAAAGAAGGTAAGTCAGATTTAAGAGATATTCTACAGACAGATGTTCCAAAAGTAGAGAAAGATACGTCAATTCAAGAAATTTTTGATTTAATTCATGATTCACCTGTGCCAGTTGCTGTTGTTGAAGAAGGAAAACTGCGCGGCATTATTGTCCGTGGTGCAGTGATCGCAGCATTGGCAAATGGAAATGGAGTGACAGAAGATGTTGAATAGCCTTGATTTACCAAAAGTTCCAATGTCCGAAGGTGTTGAAAAGGCAGTTGACTGGATAAAAGAAACTTTTGCCTGGATATTCGAACCAATTAAAGAAAATGTACCAGATTTCCTAGATTGGTTCGCAAGTTTATTAACTAGTGTACCGCCATTAATTATGATTCTAGTAATTGCGGTATTGGCATTCTTCTTAACAGGGAAGAAAATTGGTTTAACTGTTTTCACGGTTATTGGGTTACTATTTATCCAAAACCAAGGATTGTGGGAACCGTTATGCTATACATTTACGTTAGTGTTGTTTGCTAGTTTAATTTCAGTTATTGTTGGGGTTCCAGTTGGAATCTTGATGTCTAAGAGTAACTGGGCTCAAAACATTATTACACCAATATTAGACTTCATGCAGACAATGCCAGCGTTCGTATATTTAATCCCAGCCGTAGCATTCTTTAGTATCGGTATGGTACCGGGAATTTTCGCGTCATTCATTTTCGCGACACCAC
The DNA here is from genome assembly GCF_003843875.1 of Aquisalibacillus elongatus. GTDB lineage: Bacteria > Bacillota > Bacilli > Bacillales > Alkalibacillaceae > Aquisalibacillus > Aquisalibacillus elongatus. Next base: position 124,179 of record NZ_RKRF01000014.1, read on the forward strand.
CGGTTGTTCGTTTTACGAACTTAGGTATTCGTCAAGTTTCAACAGAATTAGTAGAAGCAGCTGACGCTTTTGGTACAACTGGTATACAAAAGTTATTAAAAGTTGAACTACCAATGGCTAAAGCAACGATTATGGCTGGTATTAACCAAACCGTTATGTTATCACTATCAATGGTTGTTATTGCGTCAATGATCGGTGCAAAAGGTCTCGGTCGTGACGTATTATCAGCACTACAAAACGCTGATGTTGGACCAGGTTTCGTTGCTGGTACAGCGATTGTTGTATTAGCGATCTTAATTGACCGATTTACACAATTGGTTAATAAAAATGCATAGTTGGCTCCTCTCAGCTACTAGCTGAGAGTTCCATATATATATTTAAAAAGGAAAGGGGTAAATTAATTATGTTCAAAAGTACTTGGAAAAAAGTAGGATTAGCAGCTGGTTTATCATTAACGCTAATTACTGCAGCTTGCGGCGGCTCCGGAGACGGTTCTGAAGGCGACTCTGAAGAGTCTGTAAGTGAGCAGTTAGGTTATGAAATTACAGGTATCGAGTCTGGTTCAGGTGTTGTTAACGCATCAATTGATGCAACTGAAACTTATGACAACTTAGCGGGGTGGGAAGTTACACCAACTTCAAGTGGTGCAATGGCAACAGCTTTAGGTGATGCTATTGAAAATGAAGAGCCAATCATTGTAACTGGTTGGACTCCACACTGGAAGTTCGCTAAGTATGACCTTAAATACTTGAAAGATCCTGAAGGTGTTTATGGTGAAGAAGAAGTTATCAAAACAATGGTTCGTGAAGGGCTAGAAGGCGACCAACCGGAAGCTTATCAAGTATTAGATAACTTTAACTGGACAGTAGAAGACATGAACGCTGTTATGTTAGACGTTTCTGATGGTGCAGAGCCAGCAGACGCTGCTGCTGATTGGGTAGCAGAAAACGAAGAGAAAGTAAGTGAGTGGACTGACGGCGTAGAAGCTGTTGATGGTGAATCACTAAAATTAGTTTATGTTGAGTGGGACTCTGAAGTTGCTTCTACAAACGTTGTTGCAACAGTTCTAAGAGACTTAGGCTATGAAGTAGAGATTACTCCAGTTGATAACTCATTTATGTGGCAAGCAGTTGCTGAAGGTGAAGCTGACGGTATGGTAGCAGCTTGGTTACCTGCAACTCACGGAAGCCAATTTGAAGAGTATGGCGACCAAATGGTAGACCTAGGTGCAAACCTAGAAGGTGCTAAAATTGGTGCCGTAGTTCCAGAATATATGGACATCGACTCTCTAGAAGATCTAGAGCCAGCTGAATAATTGCTAAGTTAAAACTCCCGGTTGAAATTCAACCGGGAGTTTTTTGTTCGTTCTTATAGTATCCAGAACCATTTTTGGCTCGTTTAGACCCTTATTTTATTCGTTCAGACCGTTTTTGAGAACTTTTGAGTGCGAAACTTGTCGTAAAGTTTGTAAAAAATTTATTTTCAGACCTTTTGACGAAAAAAACCACCCGCAAGTAAAACTTGGTGGTGACCCCAAAAAGTTAGAGTTTTAATTATGCAGCTGATTGGCTGGTTTGAGTTCGGTATTTAACTGGACATAAACCAGCCAATTTTAATT
>NZ_RKRF01000015.1 GCF_003843875.1 Aquisalibacillus elongatus
TCACACCTGTTCCCATGCCGAACACAGCAGTTAAGCTCTCTAGCGCCGATGGTAATTGGGGTGTTTCCCCTGTGAGAGTAGGACGCTGCCGGGCAAATTACAACCAAGAAGACTAATCTTCTTGGTTTTTTTGTAGCCTATTCTAATGAGAGTTTCATTTTTTAGCACTCAACACATTAATTTAAGCAGCCACAAATCACTCTTACTATCAATTAGAATAATCCATTATTTAAGTAACATAGAAGCATTGGTATAATTAATAACATTAATCTTTAAAATCAATCATTTATAATATAAGGTCATTATATGATTTAAAAAGGGAGGGGGATAGGTATGGATCAAGTAAGTGAATTTTTAGGTGACGATTTTGATGTTATGCTTATTCGAATATTATTAGCGACCATTTTATGTGGGTTAATTGGTTTTGAGCGTGAACTTAAAAAACACTCTGCAGGTTTTAGAACTCATATATTAGTAGGTGTAGGTTCTTGTCTGATGATGCTTTTATCCATTTACGGTTTTGATCACTTAATTGATAATTATGATAATATTCGATTTGATCCTGCCAGAATTCCCTCATACGTTATAAGTGGGATAGGTTTTCTAGGTGCAGGAACGATTATGGTACACGGTGTCACTATTCGAGGTTTAACTACGGCAGCCTCTATTTGGACTGTTGCTGGAATTGGCTTAGTTATTGGGGCAGGGATGTATTCCTTAGCAATTTTGGTTACGACTGTTGTGTTATTAAGTCTAATCTTCTTAAACTCATGGGAACGATTATTTACAAAAGGTAAATCTGAAAACTTCATTCATTTAATTGCGAGTAAAGAAGTGCATATAGCGACAATTTTCAATATCTTTGACCATTACTCGTTAGTGATTAAACGACTCGAGATTGAAAGTGAAAGTTTAGATCAGAGGAACATTTATATTGAGCTTGAGAAAAATCAAGAATTTGATCGCAATGATATTTTAGATGAAGTTAGCAAAATTGAACATGTCACCTATATTTATGAACGTTAAAACTTTCATGGGGAGCCCCATGAAAGTTTTTTTATACGTGTAGTTATTGGTAAATAAGGTTAAACCATATAGTAAAGGAAACAAAAAGAGTTTTAAGCAAAATGATTTGCAACAAACTAAATTGTGAGTATAATAAAAGTATAGTCAAAGATAGTCAAAGTCAAAATTATTTCTTTGACCTTTTGACATTTCGAATGCAGAGGGAGGGATGGGCGATTGAGAAATATATCTGATATTATTGAATCTTACCTCAAGGAGGTTATTCAATCGAGTAATAGTGATGTTGTAGAAATCAAACGAAGTGAAATCGCCGATCGTTTCGAATGTGTACCTTCGCAAATTAACTATGTTATTAATACAAGGTTTACTGTTGAAAAAGGATACTTTGTAGAAAGCAAACGAGGCGGAGGCGGATATATTCGAATTATGCGTATCCGACCGAAGTCAAAGAAGGAATTAGTCGATGAAATCCTTATGCTGAGTGGGAAACAATTAACTCAACAATCAAGCATAGATTATATTGAACGCTTATGGGAAGAGGGTATCATAACAGGCAGAGAAGCAAAGTTAATGTCTAAAATTATGCATAGGGATATTTTATCTTTACCTTTACCCATGCGAGATGAATTAAGGGCTAAGATTTTCAGAGAGTTCTTAATGACCATTAAAATTTATGATTAATGGAGGGGTGGAATAATGAATTGCCAACGTTGTCAAGAACGCGAAGCAACTGTTCATTATACACAAGTGATCAATGGCCAAAAAACTGAAATCCACCTTTGTGAACAGTGTGCTGAACAAGAAGGCTACATGAATTTTTCTAACGATAATTTATCCATTCATCAGTTATTAACGAGTATGTTTCCGTTTGATCAGAACGTTAATCAAAAACAGTCTGTTCAAACAACGCATCGATTAACGTGTGATCGTTGCGGAACTACTTACCAGGAATTTAGAAACCGTGGTAAGTTTGGATGCAGTCATTGTTATCTTGCTTTTGAATCTTATTTAAACCCTATTTTTAGGCGTGTTCATAGTGGAAATACGAAACATGTCGGAAAGATTCCGAAACGTATCGGAGGAAACCTTCATAAACAACGCGAATTAGAACAATTACAGAATAATCTTCAACAGTTAATCCATGACGAAGCATTTGAAGAGGCTGCACAAGTCCGTGATGAGATTCGTCAGTTGAAGGAAGATTTAAATGAAAACAAGGGCGGTGATGCATAATGTCATTACAGAACTTTATTAATGATGCAATCAGTCCTTGGTTAAACACTGAGGGTGTCGACAATGATATTGTCTTGAGTAGTCGGATTAGGTTGGCTCGGAATTTTGAGCAGGTTCCGTTTCCGACAAGCGGTCAAGAAGACGCCTTAACTAAAGTATTAGAGTACATGGAACAAGAATTTGATCAACAATCCTATGAAGACTTTAAACAATTTCAACTAGTTAAAATGAACAATTTAAAACCGATTGAAAAACGCGTTTTAGTTGAAAAACATTTAATCAGTCCGGAATTGAGTGATAAAGACCAAACGGGAGCTGCTTTAATTTCAAAAAATGAGCAAGCATCTGTGATGGTCAATGAGGAAGATCATTTAAGAATTCAACTATATTATCCAGGATTTGAACTAACCAAAGCATTAGAGAAAGCTCAAGAATTGGATAATTGGTTTGAAGATAAAATTCATTATGCGTTTGATGAGAATAGAGGTTATTTGACTAGCTGTCCGACAAATGTCGGTACTGGGTTAAGGGCATCCGTCATGATGCATTTACCCGCGCTATCGATGACAAACCAAATGAATAATCTCATACCTGAGATCAATAAGCTCGGGTTAGTTGTAAGAGGCATTTATGGTGAAGGTAGTGAGGCTTTAGGTCAGCTATATCAGATCTCGAATCAAATTACGTTAGGCAAATCTGAAGAAGATATTGTAGAAGACTTAAAAAGTGTTGTACAACAAGTTATTGAAAATGAACGACGTGCGCGTGATTGGATTATGGAGCAATTGGGAATACAGTTAGAAGATAGGATTTTTAGATCCTACGGTATTTTATCTAACTGTCGAATTATACAATCCAAAGAAGCAGCCAAATGTTTATCAGATGTAAGACTAGGCATTGATTTAGGTTTAATTAAAAACGTTTCAAAAACGATTTTAAATGAACTTATGGTCTTAACACAGCCAGCATTTTTACAACAATATGCAAAGAAAACATTAGGCCCTAATGAACGTGATGTTTTTCGAGCAAATTTAATTAGGGAAAGATTGCAATTAGAAAATTAAAAGGAGGTCAAACGCTATGATGTTTGGAAGGTTTACAGAACGAGCTCAAAAAGTATTAGCCCTTTCGCAAGAAGAAGCAATTCGCTTAGGGCATAACAATATAGGAACAGAGCATATTTTACTTGGTTTAGTGAAAGAAGGAGAAGGTATTGCAGCGAAAGCCTTACAATCCTTAAATGTAACAGCAGACCAAATTCAACAGGAAGTTGAGCAACTAATCGGTCGTGGTCAAAATACATCACAACAGATACATTACACTCCACGCGCTAAGAAAGTGATAGAGCTTTCTATGGATGAAGCACGTAAGTTAAGCCATTCTTATGTTGGCACAGAACACATTTTACTTGGGTTAATTCGCGAAGGAGAAGGTGTTGCTGCACGTGTCTTTAATAACTTAGGAATAAGCTTAAATAAAGCACGTCAGCAAGTGCTTCAGTTACTCGGCAGTAATGAATCGACTTCAAATCAACGTGGCGGTCAAAAGCAACCCAGTAATGCGAATACGCCGACGTTAGACTCATTAGCACGTGATCTAACATCAGTGGCACGTGATGGTGGCATTGACCCAGTGATTGGACGTAGTAAAGAAATTGAACGTGTCATTCAAGTCTTAAGCCGTCGCCGTAAAAATAACCCGGTTCTAATCGGTGAGCCCGGTGTAGGTAAGACTGCTATCGCAGAAGGTTTAGCACAACAAATTGTTAACAATGAAGTGCCTGAAATTTTACGCGATAAACGTGTTATGACACTCGATATGGGTACCGTTGTTGCGGGTACGAAATACCGAGGTGAATTTGAAGATCGTTTGAAGAAAGTGATGGAAGAAATTCGCCAAGCTCGAAACATTATCTTATTTATCGATGAGCTTCATACACTTATTGGTGCTGGTGGTGCAGAAGGTGCTATTGATGCATCGAATATTTTAAAACCAGCTTTAGCACGTGGTGACTTGCAATGTATTGGTGCAACCACACTAGATGAATATCGTAAATACATTGAAAAAGACGCCGCTCTTGAGCGTCGTTTCCAACCCATTCAAGTGGATGAACCTACAAAAGAAGAATCTAAAAGCATTTTAGAAGGATTACGCGATAGTTATGAAGCGCACCATCGTGTAACAATCTCAGATGAAGCAATCGATGCCGCCGTTAGGTTATCTGATCGTTATATCACGGACCGTTTCTTACCAGATAAGGCCATAGATTTAATTGATGAAGCGGGATCTCGTGTGCGTTTACGTAATTACACGGCACCACCTAATTTAAAAGAGTTAGAGCAAAAGCTTGAAGAAGTGAAAAAAGAAAAAGATGCAGCCGTACAAAGCCAAGAGTTTGAAAAAGCAGCTTCTTTACGTGATAAAGAACAGAAATTGAAAGATGAATTAGATCAAACGAAAAACCAATGGAAAGAAAAGCAAGGTCAAGAAAACTCCGAAGTCACCATTGATGATATTACACACGTAGTATCAACATGGACTGGAGTTCCAGTTTCTAAATTAGCTAAAGATGAAACAGATCGTCTATTAAATCTTGAAGAAACGCTACACGACCGTGTGATTGGTCAGGATGAAGCAGTTAAAGCAGTCTCAAAAGCTATTCGCCGTGCGCGTGCAGGACTTAAAGATCCGAAGCGTCCAATTGGTTCATTTATCTTCTTAGGTCCAACAGGTGTTGGTAAAACAGAACTTGCACGTGCGTTAGCCACGTCAATGTTCGGTGATGAAGATGCGATGATTCGAATTGATATGTCTGAGTACATGGAAAAACACTCGACGTCACGCTTAGTTGGTTCACCTCCAGGATATGTTGGTTATGACGAAGGTGGCCAATTAACAGAAAAAGTTCGAACTAAACCTTATTCCGTCATCTTATTAGATGAAATTGAAAAGGCGCATCCGGATGTCTTTAATATTTTACTACAAGTATTAGAAGACGGACGCTTAACAGACTCTAAAGGTCGAGTCGTTGATTTCCGTAATACAGTACTCATTATGACATCGAACGTTGGGGCACATGAGTTACGTCGTCAGAAATACGTTGGTTTTACTATGGATGATAATCAAAAAGATTATAAAGAAATGAAATCTAAGATTATGGAAGAGCTTAAGAAAGCCTTCCGTCCAGAGTTCTTAAACCGACTTGATGAAACCATTGTGTTCCATTCACTTGAACAGAAACACATTAAAGAAATTGTTCGACTAATGATAAAACAATTACAAGACCGTTTATCTGACTCTGAGATTTCCTTTACGTTATCTGAGAAAGCCATCGATCAAATTACAGATGAAGGAATGGACTTAGAGTACGGTGCTCGTCCTTTAAGACGTTCCATTCAGAAAAACGTAGAAGACTTCTTGTCAGAAGAGTTATTAAAAGGTAATGTTAAAGCAGGTCAAACGGTAGAAATAGATGTAAATGACGACGGCGAATTTTATGTGGCTTCAGTAAAAGAATTAGAAACTTCTGAGTAAGATGCAAGCAGCCGGTGATCATTCGCCGGCTGCTTTGTTTATGCAGAGAGACTAAGATTTAGACAAGGAGAGGTAACCTTATGGCAAAAACAAAAGTCGTTTTCTTTTGTCAGGAGTGCGGGACTGAATCACCTAAATGGTTGGGGAAATGTCCAGGTTGTCAGCAATGGAATACGATGGTTGAAGAGAAAATTAGACCTGCCTCAAAAGGGCAGAACCAAGCAGCCAGCTCGGTGACATCAAAACGGAAGAGCAAACCAAGCGCCATTAATAACATCACATCTCAAGAAGAAAAACGTATTACGACCTATATGGATGAATTTAACCGCGTATTAGGTGGCGGGATTGTCCCAGGGTCTCTTGTTTTAATCGGTGGTGACCCGGGTATTGGTAAATCAACCTTACTCTTACAAGTATCATCACAACTAGCAGCGAAAAGCCTAGAAGTGTTATACGTCTCGGGAGAAGAATCAGAAAAACAAACAAAATTACGAGCCGATCGTTTAAATATTAGTGAAGACAAGCTATATATTATGGCTGAAACGAATATAGATGACATTATAGATGCTGTTGAAGAAATGGAGCCTTCATTTGTTGTCATTGACTCGATTCAAACAATCTATCATGAAGGTGTCACGTCTGCACCAGGCTCTGTCTCACAAGTCCGGGAGTGCACCGGCACACTAATGAAGTTAGCGAAAACAAAAGGAATACCAATTTTTATTGTTGGTCATGTGACGAAGGAAGGTTCCATTGCCGGGCCTAGATTACTTGAACATATGGTCGATTCAGTCTTGTACTTTGAGGGTGAACAACATCATACGTTTAGAATTGTTCGAGGTGTAAAAAACCGTTTTGGAAGCACGCACGAAATGGGGATTTTTGAGATGAAAGAAGAAGGGTTAGTTGAGGTCAGTAATCCTTCTGAAATCTTTTTAGAGGAACGCTCACAAGGTGTTGCAGGATCAACGGTTGTGGCGTCTATGGAAGGCACAAGACCGATGTTAGTAGAAATACAGGCGTTAATTTCACCTACGCAATTTGGTAATTCAAGACGAATGGCAACGGGACTAGACCACAACCGGGTACCATTACTCATGGCCGTATTGGAAAAAAGAGCTGGGCTTCTGCTTCAAAATCAAGATGCCTACGTTAAAGTTGCTGGTGGTGTAAAATTAGATGAACCTGCCATTGATTTAGCGGTAGCAATAAGTATTGCCTCAAGTTTCCGAGATCAGGCGACAAAACCAGACGATGTATTTATCGGTGAAGTAGGTCTAACAGGTGAAGTAAGACGTGTCGCTAGAATTGAACAACGGGTTCAAGAAGCTAGTAAACTTGGGTTTAAGCGAATTATCTTACCGAATAAAAATTTATCGGGGTTTAAAGCACCAGACGGGATCGAACTCATTGGCGTAGATTCAGTACACGACGCGCTTAAGGCTGGATTAGAGTAATATGTGTACAAAATATGAATATTTATAACAATTATTATTTGTAACACAATTGACATAAAGTAATTTTGGTGTTAAACTAATATATTATTTTATTTTGACGACATGTTCTGTGCGTGTTAAAATTTAGTAAAAGCAAAGCCGTTAGTTATGGATTTTTTGAAAGTTGGTAAAGCTAGGTTTAGGAGGTGAGAACAATTGTTGAATAAAATTTTGCAATTATTGTTTATAATCGCTGGTGGAACTTTAGGTTTTTTATATTTTCCAGATCTTTTAAGCGTTTGGGATGTTGGTGAAAAGGCTTTATATCCGTATGTAGGATTGATATTAGGTGCTATTATATTTTTTATTATGTCATTTTGGCTAGTGGATTATATCGTTGATTTTCTAAAAATCATAGAAGAGAAACTAGTGAAAGCGCCAGTAGCAGATTTATTGTTTGGAAGTTTAGGACTTATTGTTGGTTTAATCATTGCATTTTTAGTAAATACCTATCTTCAAGATATGGGGATTCCAATTGTATCTGATGTGTTACCGGTGTTTATTACAGTTATTTTAGGTTATTTAGGGTTCCAAGTTGGGTTTAAGCGTCGTAATGAATTTCTCGGTTTAATTAATGTGCCGAAAAAAGAATCAAAGCCGAAAGATGAGCTTGAGGACGTTAAATCCTCTTCTATAAAACCGAAAATATTAGATACGAGTGTCATAATCGATGGTCGAATCGCTGATATTTGTGATACGAAGTTTTTAGAAGGAACGATTGTTATTCCGCACTTCGTATTAGAAGAGTTACAGCATATTGCGGATTCTTCAGATGTCTTAAAGCGTAACCGTGGTCGTCGAGGACTTGATATTTTAAATCGACTTCAAAAAGAATCACAAATCGATGTGCAAATCTATGAAGGTGACTTTGATGATATTTCAGAGGTCGATAGTAAGTTAGTTAAGCTGACGAAACTATTAGACGGTGTTCTTGTAACTAACGATTATAATTTAAACAAAGTTTCTGAGTTTCAGAATGTCACCGTATTAAATATTAACGATTTAGCAAATGCGGTTAAACCGATTGTGCTACCTGGTGAAGAAATGGATGTTCAAGTCATTAAAGCCGGCAAAGAGGAAAAACAAGGTGTGGCATATTTAGATGACGGTACGATGATTGTCGTTGAAGACGGTAAAGGTTTTATTGGAGATACGATTGATGTCATTGTCACAAGTGTTTTACAAACGTCTGCTGGCAGAATGATTTTTGCTAAGCCAAAAGCACTTGAGAAAGCTCAATAATTATGAGTAAAATAAAGGTTGATGCTAACCATTTGATCGTAAACAATGAATGGCAGTGTCAACCTTTTGTTTTGTAAAGACTTACGCTCAGTTCCAGGAGGTTCTAATGTCTGAATATCAAGTGATCGTCCTTGCAGCTGGTCAAGGCAAGCGAATGAAAGCCGGTAAAAACAAACAATTAATTCAAATAGATAATCGAACGATCATTGAACATACATTACAAGTGTTTGAACAAGATACATGGTGTCAGTCAATATATGTCGTCGTTCACCCCAATGAATTAGATCTTATGCAAGATTTATTGAGGGGGAAATTCACAAAGGTTAAAAAATTTGTGGAAGGTGGTCAAGAACGACAAGACAGTGTTAGACAAGGCTTTTTAAGTCTAGATGATGAAATGGTGACGTTTGTTCATGATGGAGCAAGACCGTTTGTTACAGAAACAGAGCTCCATCAATTGTATGAAGCCACTAAAATAAATGGAGCGGCCTTCTTAGGTGTTCCGGTAACAGACACAGTCAAACAAATCAATAATGGTCGCGTGACGACACTAGACCGAAGTAAGCTTGTAGCTGCACAAACACCACAGGCTTTTACATATGAATGGCTAAAAAAGGCACACGAAAATGCTTTTGAAAAACAGCTGTATGCAACTGATGACGTTGCACTGTTAGAATATTTAAACCTGCAACCAAAAGTAGTTTATGGCAATCACCAAAATTTCAAAATTACAAATCCTGAGGATATACAAAAAGCTCAAAATATGCTACAAATAAATAGGTCAGAAGATAAGGAGGCGCAATCATTGTTCCGAATTGGACAAGGTTTTGATGTGCATCAATTAGTTGAAGGGCGTCCTTGTATCATCGGAGGCATTGAAATTCCTTATGAAAAAGGGCTTAAAGGCCACTCAGATGCGGACGTTTTATTACATACCATTGCTGATGCAGCATTAGGAGCCATTGGCGAAGGTGATATAGGTAAGCATTTTCCAGACACGGACCCAACGTATAAAGATTTTGATTCAAAGGAATTGTTAACAGATGTATGGAAAATGGTGCAAGATCAAGGCTATGAATTAGGTAATGTGGATTGTACTGTTATTGCACAAGCCCCTAAAATGGCGCCATACATTGATGAAATCAGATATCAAGTTGCTAAATTGCTAGATGCGGACGTTTCATTAGTTAATGTAAAAGCGACAACAACTGAAAAACTAGGTTTCACAGGTCGTAAAGAAGGCATCGCAGCACAGGCAACAATTTTAATACAACGTAAGTCATAATAGGTGTACAATATAATTGTTAAGAACGGAAAGGAGCTTTTTTCATGACAGATCAAAAAGTACGTGTTCGTTATGCACCGAGTCCGACAGGTCATTTGCATATCGGAAATGCTAGGACAGCATTATTTAACTATTTATTTGCCAGAAGTACGGATGGTGAGTTTATTATTCGTATTGAAGATACAGATCAAAAACGTAATGTTGAAGGTGGCGACTTAAGCCAGCTTAAATACCTTAAGTGGTTAGGCATCGATTGGGATGAAAGTGTTGATGTCGGAGGAGACTATGGTCCATATCGCCAAATGGATCGTTTAGATATTTACCAGAAATACGCGAATGAGTTATTAGATCGTGGTTTAGCTTATAAATGTTATATGACGGAAGAAGAATTAGAAGCTGAGCGTGAAGAGCAGCGTGCTAAAGGCCAGGTTCCAATGTATTCAGGTGCTCACCGTGAATTAACAGAGGATCAAATAAAGGCGTTTGAAGCAGAAGGTCGTAAGCCGTCTGTTCGCGTTCGTGTGCCAGACAAAGACACGTATCAGTTTCAGGATATTGTAAAAGGTGACATCACGTTTGAATCCAGTGATTTTGGTGACTGGGTCATTATGAAAAAAGATGGTACGCCGACTTATAACTTTGCCGTTGCTGTCGACGATCACTTAATGAAAATTACACACGTTCTTCGTGGTGAAGACCATATTTCAAATACACCAAAACAAATGATGATCTATCGTGCATTTGATTGGGAAGTACCGACGTTTGCACATATGACGTTAATCGTTAATGAACAACGTAAGAAGTTAAGTAAGCGTGATGAGGCAATTATTCAGTTTATTGAACAATATGAAGAACTTGGCTATTTACCGGAAGCACTATTTAACTTTATTGCACTATTAGGCTGGTCTCCAAAAGGAGAAGAAGAACTATTTTCTAAAGATGAATTCATTGAGATATTTGACCCAGAGCGTCTTTCAACATCACCAGCTGTCTTTGATACAGGCAAACTTAAGTGGATGAATAACCAATATATTAAGTCAAGCTCACTGGAGCGTGTGATTGACTTAACCATTCCGCATTTAGTTGAAGCTGGTAAAGTAGATGAGAATGTTTCAGGTGAAGATCGCAAATGGGTTGAAGAATTGATTTCTTTATATAAAGAACAGTTGAATTACGGAGCAGAAATTGTCGAGCTAACAGAGTTGTTCTTTAAAGAGGAAATCGAATATGGCGAAGGTGAAATGGAAGTGTTAAAACAAGATCATGTTCCGAACATGCTAAGCCATTTCCAAATTGAAATCAGTCAGATGGAAGAGTTCACACCAGAGAATATTAAAGCTGCAATTAAATCAACACAAAAAACAACTGGCATTAAGGGTAAAAAGCTCTTCATGCCAATTCGTGTAGCTGTAACAGGGCAACAACATGGGCCGGAACTACCGAACGCCATTCACTTATTAGGGCAGCGCACAGTTATTAATCGTTTAAATAAAATTGTTGGCGAGTTAAATCATTCGTAACAAATAGCTAAATTCGTATATAATAAAATATATATACTAAAACGTTGATGAGGAGAAGTAGAAACCTTAGTCTAATCACAGAGAGAGCTACGCAGCTGAGAGTAGCTTTTAGGCAGGGTTTTGAAATGCACCTCAGAGTCTTCGCCCGAACGAGAAGTACGGTGAAGCGGGTAGCGCTCGTTAACAGCTTGAAGTGAGAGGATGATCCTCTAAGCAGAGTGGGACCGCGTTCAAGCGTCTCTGTCTACCTAGGTAGGCGGAGGCGTTTTTTTATATTATTCTCGCGTTTGACCCTAAATACGAAGTCAGAGGAGGGGTAAACATGATTAAGTTTTTTAAACTGCTAAAAGAAGACTTAGATGTCGTTTTTGGTCAGGATCCAGCTGCAAGAAATCGATTTGAAGTCATGCTAACTTATTCCGGCGTTCATGCCGTTTGGGCTCACCGTGTAGCTCACGGTTTTTATAAACGAAAACTTTATTTTCTTGCCCGGGTTATATCTCAATTCAGTCGTTTCTTAACGGGGATTGAAATTCATCCAGCAGCCAAAATCGGTCGACGGTTTTTCATCGATCATGGAATGGGTGTTGTAATCGGCGAGACGTGCGAAATTGGTGATAACTGTACGATTTATCAAGGGGTAACCTTAGGTGGTACTGGAAAAGAAGGTGGAAAACGCCACCCGACATTAAAGGATAATGTATTAGTAGCTGCAGGAGCTAAGGTATTAGGCTCCATTACCATTGGTGAGTGGGGAAAAATCGGCGCAGGATCCGTTGTTTTAAAAGATGTGCCTGATAATTCTACAGTGGTAGGTATCCCTGGTCAAGTGGTCGTCCAAAATGGTGTCAAAGTGAAAAAAGAACATAAAGACTTAGAACACCATAAACTACCTGATCCAGTAGCGGAAAAATGTGATTTATTAGAATCAAGGATTGAAGATTTACAAAAAGAACTTAGCCGTTTGAGAGGAGTGGAAAACCGAGATGACGATCAAGCTTTATAATACACTAACAAGGCAAAAAGAAGATTTCGAAACGATTGAAGACGGAAAGGTCAAGATGTATGTTTGTGGTCCGACTGTTTACAACTACATTCATGTCGGAAATGCGAGACCAGCCATTGTGTTTGATACCGTTCGTCGTTTTCTAGAGTACCGTGGCTATGATGTGATCTACGTTCTAAACTTTACTGATGTGGATGATAAGCTTATTAAGGCCGCTAATGAATTGAATGATGAAGTGCCGAATATAGCAGAGCGTTTCATACAAGCATACAAAGAAGATGTTGCAAAATTAAATGTTAAAGAAGCAGTGCATCATCCAAGAGTGACAGAAACGATGGATGACATTATCGAATTTATTGAGCAATTGATAGACAAAGGATATGCATACGAAGCGGATGGTGATGTTTATTTTAAGACCCGCTCATTCGGTGAGTATGGTAAACTGTCACACCAGTCGATTGATGAGTTAAGGTCGGGTGCTCGTATTCAAGTAGGTGAAAAGAAAGAAGATCCGATTGATTTCGCTTTATGGAAAGAAGCGAAACCTGGTGAAATCGCTTGGGATAGTCCTTGGGGTAAAGGTCGTCCAGGTTGGCACATTGAATGCTCAGCTATGGCGAAAAAGTATTTAGGCGAGACGATCGACATACATGCAGGTGGCCAGGATTTATCGTTTCCACACCATGAAAATGAAATTGCTCAATCTGAAAGCCATAATGATACGACATTTGCGAATTACTGGCTACACAATGGCTACATCCAAATCGAAAATGAAAAAATGTCTAAGTCTCTCGGTAACTTCATCCTAGTTCATGATCTAGTTGAAAAGCATGATCCGAATGTGGTTCGTTTCTTCATGTTAAGCGTCCACTACCGAAATCCGATTAACTTTAGTGATGAATTATTATCTGAAGCTAAAAATAGTTACGAGCGATTAAAAACGGCTTATCAAAACCTGCAGCACCGAAAAACGGCAAGCTTAAACTTAGCTGATGATAATGAAGAATGGAAAGAGAAGGTTAAAGATTTAAAACAACGCTTCATTAATGAAATGAGTGATGATTTTAATACCGCTAATGCGATTTCCGTTTTATTTGAACTAGCGAAAGAAGCCAATATTTATACACAACAAAAGCAGACATCAACTGACGTTATTGACTTATTTGCTGATACGTTTGAAGAATTAACTACAGTGTTAGGGTTCTCGATAGAGGCTGTTGAAATTGATGAAGATAATGAAATTGATCAGTTAATTGAGGAACGTAATCAAGCGAGAAAAGACCGCAACTTTAGTCGAGCGGATGAGATTAGAGATGAGTTGAAAGAGCGAGGTATTATTTTAGAAGATACGCCTCAAGGAACGAGATGGAAAAGGGTATGAGTTCAACAAAAGATGTCAAACAAATGAAAAGCCTGGCACTCGCTTATATGGGAGATGCGGTTTATGAACAGTATGTCAGAGAATATGTGATACGGCAAGGTGAAGTAAAGCCACAGAAGTTACACGACCAAGCCGTATCCTTTGTCTCAGCTGATGCCCAAGCCTATGCTTTAATGCGGTTACAAGAAGCTGAGTTATTGACCGATGAAGAACAAGCCGTGGTAAGACGAGGGCGAAATGCGAAGAGCAACATCCCGAAAAGTACTGATGGACAAACTTATCGACTAAGTACCGCTTTTGAAGCATTACTTGGCTATTTGTATTTTAGTGATCAATATGACAGGTTAGATGAACTAGTCACTTATGCTATACAAGATTTAGAAGAAAGGAGAGGGTCGTAATGCAAGAAGAATGGATTATGGGAAAGAACCCTGTGAGTGAAGCCCTTAAGTCTGGGCGTCCAATTAATAAAATTCTCATTCTTGAATCTATGGAGTCGCGCGCGCAATCTCCAATTATGAAACTTGCGAAACAACATGACGTATTAGTTCAAAAGGTCCCAAAACAAAAATTAGATCAAGTAGGTAACCACCACCAAGGAGTAGCAGCCTCAGTCGCGGCTTATGAATACGCGGAAATAGATGACCTATTGGCTAAAGCAAATGAGAAGCAAGAAGCTCCTTTCTTTTTACTGTTAGATGAATTAGAAGACCCAAGAAACTTAGGCTCTATTATGCGTACGGCCGATGCTGTTGGTGCTCATGGCATCATTATTCCAAAACGCCGTTCCGTTCAACTAACCCAAACGGTTGCTAAAGCATCAACGGGTGCCATCGAATATATACCAGTCGCTAGAGTAACGAACATGAATCAGACCATCGAGCGTCTTAAACAAGAAGGGATTTGGGTTGTTGGTACAGATGCAAAAGGAGAGCATGATTACCGTGAAATTGACTATGATATGCCGCTTGCGTTAGTAGTTGGAAGTGAAGGAAAAGGCATTAGTCGCTTAGTGTTGAAAAACTGTGATTGGCTCATTCGTCTGCCAATGCGAGGGAAGGTTACATCATTAAATGCCTCTGTGTCTGCAAGTCTTCTTATGTATGAAGTTTATCGTAACCGGTTTCCCGTTGGGTGATCGCGATGATTGTTTTAGTAGTAGATGGTTACAACATGATTGGCGATTGGCCTGAGTTACGTGACTTAAAAGATTACCAACTTGAAGAAGCGCGCGCCAAGTTAATTGAAATGATGGCTGAATATCAAGCTTATACAGGCTATCAAGTCATTATTGTATTTGATGCCTACGATGTTAAAGGTACAGAAAATAGGAAAACAGAACACCGTTTGGAAATTATTTTTACTAAAGAAAATGAAACCGCTGATGAACGAATCGAAAAGCTGGTTAAAGAAGTCATGAATGTACGGACGAAAGTTTATGTAGCAACATCGGATTTTACGGAACAATGGACGATTTTCTCGAAAGGTGCTTTACGTAAATCCGCAAGAGAGTTGTTGCTTGAAGTTCGTGATATTCATTCAGAAATTAAGCAAGACGTTGAAGAACACCAAGTTTATCAACCAAAATCAAGGATCCCCTTAAGTGATGATGTTTTAAAACAGTTTGAAAAATGGCGACGAGGCGACAAATAATTCCATAGCAGTTGACTGAAAATTCACAATTCCTGTATAATAACGGTATATTTCAGCGTCGGCTGTTGGGGGGATCTGACATGAGTCACAACGAAGATCAGAATAGACAGAGAAGTTGGTCAGAGCTGGAGGACGAAGAAGTCGTCAAGTACGTGCATGAAGGAGAGGTACAAGCTCTGGATTATTTAATTAATAAGTACAGGAGCTTTGTGCGGGCTAAGGCTCGTACATATTTTCTCATTGGAGCGGATCGAGAGGATATCGTACAAGAAGGTATGATTGGCTTGTATAAGGCTATTCGTGATTTTCAATCGGACAAGTTGTCGTCCTTTAAAGCATTTGCTGAACTGTGCGTGACGAGACAAATTATCACGGCAATCAAAACGGCGACTCGACAAAAGCACATACCTCTAAACTCCTATGTATCGTTAGACAAGCCTATTTACGATGAAGAGTCTGACCGTACTCTGTTAGATGTGATTGCAGAACATGATACGTCAGATCCTGAAAAGCTAATGGTAGACCGAGAAAAATACGTTGATATGGAAGGGAAAATGGAGGAGTTGCTCAGTGAGTTGGAACGAGAAGTTCTCCACCTTTATTTGGACGGGCAATCCTACCAAGAAATTTCACTTCAACTAAACCGCCATGTGAAATCAATTGACAATGCCTTACAACGAGTGAAGCGTAAGTTAGAGCGTCACCTTTCAGTCAGTGAACTCACCTACTAAATACCATTGACACGCTTTTTAGAACGTGGTACATTATTGAAAGTGATAAAAGAGAAAGAGGATTGTCATGCGTAAAAAAGTTGTGCTAGCATGTACGGTTTGTAATGGACGTAACTATGCAACCGAAAAGAAACAACACAGTTCTGAACGAATCGAGACCAAAAAGTATTGCAAACGATGTGCCCAGCACACATTACATCGTGAAACAAAATAGATGCTATGCTTAGGTGTTAAGGGGGACATGCAGTGTTTAAATTCTTGAAAGATGTTAATCGTGAAATGCAAAAGGTCAGTTGGCCTAAAGGAAACGAATTAACAAAATATACGATTATTGTTATTTTGACTGTGTTAGCCATATCTGTTTTCTTCACAGTTGTTGACTTAGGGATAACACAAATTTTAGAGTGGTTGTAATTTATTTTGGAATTATATAAAATGTGAAATGTGATATAATGATAGAAGAGAAAAACCCGCATTAGCCGGGTTTTTTAATTTACCCAAAAAACGTGAAAACACCTGCTTTATATTATGTTTATGATCGTTGAGCTTTGTTGCCTAAACAAAAACAAAGTACAACGATTAGTAAGATTAGGAGGGAAGGTTTTTAAACCTAATACAATGGAAAAGAATTGGTATGTTGTACACACTTACTCTGGTTATGAAAACAGGGTCAAACTGAATTTAGAAAAACGGATTGAAACGATGGGGATGGAAGATAAAATTTTCCGTGTCATCGTGCCTGAAGAAGAGGAAACAGAAATTAAAAATGGCAAACGTAAAACATCCATGAAAAAGGTTTTCCCGGGTTATGTATTGGCTGAAATGATTATGACAGACGATTCATGGTTTGTTGTTCGTAATACACCCGGCGTTACCGGGTTCGTTGGCTCAACAGGACAAGGGGCAAAACCAACACCTTTATTCCCAGAAGAAGCTGAACGAATCTTGAAACAAATGGGCGTTAAAGATGAAGTTCAAGACTTTGACTTTGACTTAAAAGAAACAGTTAGCGTGACAGATGGTCCGTTTGCTAATTTTACAGGAACGGTTGAAAACATCGATATGGATAAACAAAAGGTCAAAGTTCACGTGAATATGTTCGGGCGTGAAACGCCAGTCGAACTAGATTTTACCCAAATCGAAAAATTATAGGATATCCCTTGCCAACTCAAGTAGATATATGCTAAAATTTCTATGTTTCTTATGGTCTGAATAAGATACATTTATAGAAATATTGAGTGGGAGGGGAAGATCCCCATTTACCACATCACGGACTTTAAGGAGGTGTGTCTCGTGGCTAAAAAAGTAATTAACGTTATAAAACTTCAGATTCCTGCTGGTAAAGCTAACCCGGCGCCACCAGTTGGTCCTGCATTAGGTCAAGCTGGTATCAACATCATGGGATTCTGTAAGGAATTTAATGCGCAAACACAAGAACAAGCAGGTACGATTATTCCCGTTGAAATTTCGGTTTATGAAGACCGTTCATTTACATTCGTAACGAAAACTCCACCTGCTGCTGTGTTACTTAAAAAAGCAGCTGGTATTGAATCAGGTTCTGGTGAGCCTCACGTTAATAAAGTAGGTTCTGTTAAACGCGAACAAGTTCGCGAAATTGCTGAAACAAAAATGCCTGATTTAAACGCTACTGATGTTGATTCAGCGATGCGTATGGTCGAAGGTACTGCACGCAGTATGGGACTTGATATTGAAGACTAATCCAGTTTAACTGGATTGAAGGCGGAGGGTTGCGAAGTAATTCGCAACCTTTGTTACGCCATTTTAATATTTGATTTATATTTGATTTATATTTCGGAAAACCTATAAATCAAAAGCATAGAGGCGAGCTCGTCGTAGTGAATGAAGCAAAGTTTTAGTAATAAATGGTCTTGTCTTGCTTTTGCGAGAAGTGACGAGCGCAAGGCGGCGACTCCAACGGGAACAGCACGAGCCGAAAATCACGCAAAGCGAAACGATAGTGAGCTTTGGGAAGTTGAGGCCGTGCCCGTGGAAAGCGTCCGCCGGTAGCGAAGTCACGTATTTCGGATTAGCAAAGCAACCCAAACAACTACGCCTCTGTCTTCGCCTAAAGGCTCGTATCAAACGAGTTTTCTTTAGTGGGAGGTCAAACCGTTAAAACCACAATGAGGAGGATTTGAAATGCCGAAGAAACGTAAAAAGTATCAAGAAGCGTTAAAGCTTGTTGATCGCAATAAAGCTTATGAAATTAACGAAGCCATTGAGGTAGTTAAAAAAGCTTCAACAGCTAATTTTGATGAAACAGTTGAAGCTGCTTTCCGTTTAGGAGTTGACCCTAAGAAAGCAGACCAACAAATCCGTGGCGCAATGGTTCTACCACACGGAACTGGTAAAACTCAGCGTGTTTTAGTTTTCGCTAAAGGAGATAAAGCGAAAGAAGCTGAAGCAGCTGGTGCAGATTATGTAGGAGATGAAGAGTACATCAACAAAATCAACCAAGGTTGGTTCGACTTTGATGTCGTTGTCGCAACTCCTGACATGATGGCGCAAGTTGGTAAACTTGGCCGTGTATTAGGACCTAAAGGTTTAATGCCGAACCCTAAAACTGGAACAGTTACTTTTGAAATTGAAAAAGCTGTTCAAGAAATTAAAGCAGGTAAGGTTGAATACCGTGTAGATAAAGCGGGTAACATCCATGTGCCAATTGGTAAAATCTCTTTTGATGATCAGAAGTTAGTAGAAAACTTCGATGCTCTTGCAGACACGTTAGTGAAAGCGAAGCCTCAATCATCAAAAGGTAAATATATGAGAAACTCTTCTGTTTCTTCTACAATGGGCCCTGGTGTTAAGGTCGATGTTTCACCTTATATGGGCAAATAATAAAAAGTATTGACAAAGGTCAATCTATTTTATATAATTGCGTTTGTTGAAAATTAAATGACTTTTATTATACCGTAGACAGTAGGAGCAGTTCGCTGCTTAAATCTTTCCTGCCGAGGTGCCAGATTTCGAATGTTTCGTACAATTGTGTACGATTGCGATATTAGTGCCTCCATGTCTACATGGGGGCATTTTTTATGAACACCGTACGGTATGATTGGGATTAACCAACGACTAGGAGGTGGAACGATGAGCAATGTACTTGAACTGAAAAAGCAACAGGTCGACGAAATTGCACAAAAACTAGAAAATAGTAAAACAACAGTTCTTGTTGATTATCGTGGTCTAAATGTTGATGAAGTAACTGAACTACGTCAACAACTACGTGATGCGGGCGTGGACTTCAGAGTTTATAAAAACACAATGACACGCTTCGCAACAGAAAAAGCAGGTTTCGAAGGATTAAACGAATTACTAGTTGGTCCAACTGCTCTTGCTTTCTGTGAAGAAGACGCAGTAGCTCCAGCAAAAATCATCGGTGAATTCGCAAAAGATCATGAAGCTTTAGAAATTAAAGGTGGCGTGATTGAAGGCGAAATTGCTACACTTGATCAAGTTAAAGAACTTTCAGAGCTACCTTCATACGAAGGACTTGTTTCTATGCTACTCAGCGTATTACAAGCTCCAGTTCGCGACTTCGCTTATGTTACAAAAGCAGTTGCAGAACAAAAAGAAGAAGAGAGCGCGTAAAGCGTCATAGTCGGATAAATTAAAAAATATTAAGGAGGATCTTATCATGACTAAAGAGCAAATTATTGATGCTATTAAAGAAATGTCAGTATTAGAATTAAATGATTTAGTAAAAGCTATTGAGGAAGAATTCGGCGTAACAGCTGCTGCACCAGTTGCGGCTGCGGGTGCTGCTGCAGGTGGCGAAGCTGCTGAAGAGCAAACTGAATTTGATGTTGTACTAGAAGACGCAGGCGATTCTAAGATTAAAGTTGTTAAGGCTGTTCGCGAACTTACAGGCCTTGGCTTAAAAGACGCAAAAGAATTAGTTGATGGCGCTCCTGCAACTATCAAAGAAGCAGTTGCTAAAGAAGAAGCTGACGAAATGAAAGAGAAGCTTGAAGAAGTTGGCGCTAAAATCGAATTAAAATAATGCACAAACAAAAAGCTCGCTGAATGATCAGCGAGCTTATGTTTGTTTAAATTATTTCCCCTGTAAAGTCTCATAACATGTCATGATTTTACCTATAAAGAGGTGCTCGTACATTGACTGAACACTATTATTCCAAGAACCCTACAAGCAAAAGTAACCCTTCACAATTTCAAACATCAATACTTTCTTCAACCTTTACATTTCATACAGATGAAGGCGTGTTTTCAAAAAAACAATTAGATTATGGCACAAACGTCTTGCTCCATGCTTTTGAACTTCCTGAAGTAGAAGGCGATTTGTTAGACCTAGGTTGCGGATATGGCCCTATTGGAATTGGGCTCGCTAAACAATATCGGGATCGTGAGATTTTAATGGTTGATATCAATGAACGCGCTGTTGAACTGTCTAAGAAGAATTGTGAGGTTAACGCTGTAGAGAACGCTCGTGTATTGCAAAGCGATGGAATTGAGAGTGTATCTAATCAACGGTTTGCTACTGTTATAACAAACCCGCCTTTTCGTGCAGGTAAAACAGTGGTTCACCAAATGGTGGAAGATAGCTATGAATTATTGCTAGAAGGTGGCGAATTATGGGTTGTTGTACAAAAGAAGCAAGGGGCTCCATCTTTAAAGGGAAAAATCAAAAATGTTTTTGGACAAGTTGATGTCGTAAAACGCGATAAGGGGTATTTTATCCTGCGTGGTAAAAAGTTTGACTCGGATATACCGGTATGATAATATTAAAAAATGCCAATATATACGTTTGTTTGTCAAGAACTTTTTTCGAAAAAGTTTAAAACACGTATAATTATTACGACTAATACCGATAAATGTATTATGTAATTGATTCCGAAGTGGGGTATTAACTCTGACAAACTCAATCTTTTATGTTGATTTATTAAGATTATATCAAACATTCGTGAAAATGACACGGATGTAAATATAAAAAATGCTTGAGTTTCTTTTAAAATAGGAGTTGTTCAAGCAAGTTCGGCATGCTTTTTTGTCGAACCATTTTTTGTTTAATTGTTAGTGGGAAACCACTGATGCCGAAACAAGCGATCCTTGTTTCTCTCTATTAAATCTGGTTGTTTGAGGGGTGAAGCAGTTGACAGGTCAACTAGTTCAATATGGTCGACACCGCCAACGTAGAAGTTATGCAAGGATTAGTGAAGTGCACGATCTTCCTAATCTAATCGAAATTCAAACCAAATCTTATGAATGGTTTTTAAGAGATGGTTTGAAAGAAATGTTTGAAGACATTTCACCAATCGAGGATTTCACCGGGAATTTATCTCTAGAATTTGTAGACTATAGCCTGGGTGAGCCAAAATATCCTGTAGATGAAGCGAAAGAGCGTGACGTCACTTACAACGCGCCCTTACGTGTCAAAGTTCGCTTGTTGAATAAAGAAACGGGCGAAGTTAAAGAACAGGAAGTATTTATGGGAGACTTCCCATTAATGACCGATACAGGTACCTTTGTAATTAATGGTGCTGAACGTGTCATTGTATCTCAGTTAGTCAGATCACCAAGCGTTTACTTTAATAACAAAGTAGATAAAAATGGTAAAAAAGGTCATACCGCAACGGTTATTCCGAACCGTGGTGCTTGGTTAGAATTTGAAACTGATGCTAAAGATGTTGTGCACGTACGTATTGACCGTACGCGTAAACTACCACTCACTGTATTATTAAGAGCTTTAGGTTTTAGCTCTGACGATGAAATCGTTGATTTAATCGGTGATAATGAGTACTTACGTAATACGCTTGAGAAAGACAACACAGAAGACAGCGAAAAAGCTTTAATTGAAATATATGAAAGATTACGCCCGGGAGAACCCCCAACAGCGGATAACGCTAGAAGCTTGTTATATTCACGTTTCTTTGATCCGAAACGTTATGACTTAGCGCGCGTTGGTCGCTATAAAATGAACAAAAAACTCCATTTTAAAAATCGACTACTTAACCAGACGTTAGCTGAAACGATTGCTGATGAAGAGACTGGTGAAGTTATAGCTCGAAAAGGCGACAAATTAAACCGCCGCTTATTAGATAAAATCATTCCTTATTTTGAAGCCGAGGAAGATTCTGTCGGTGAGAAGATCTTAGAGCCACAAGATGGTGTATTAGAAGATCCAATTAAGGTACAATCAATTAAAATTGTTGACCCTACAGACCCTGAGGGCGAAAAAACGTTAAACGTTATTAGTAATGGTAATGTCAGTGATCAAGTTAAGAACATTACACCGGCAGATATCATTTCGTCTATCAGTTATTTCTTTAACCTATTACACACTGTAGGTAACACAGATGATATCGATCATTTAGGTAACCGTCGCCTTCGTTCTGTTGGTGAATTACTACAAAACCAATTCCGTATTGGTCTTTCTCGTATGGAACGTGTTGTTCGCGAAAGAATGTCCATTCAAGATACGGAGTCTATTACGCCACAACAGTTAATTAATATTCGTCCTGTGATTGCTTCTATTAAAGAATTCTTTGGTAGCTCGCAATTATCACAGTTCATGTATCAAACGAATCCGTTAGCAGAGTTAACGCACAAACGTCGTTTATCTGCATTAGGACCTGGTGGTTTGACACGTGAACGTGCAGGCTTTGAAGTGCGTGACGTACACTACTCACACTATGGTCGTATGTGTCCGATTGAAACACCAGAAGGTCCGAACATCGGGTTAATTAACTCGTTATCTAGCTTTGCAAAAGTTAATGAGTTTGGATTTATTGAAACGCCATATCGCCGTGTAGATCACGAAACAGGAAAAGTTACTGAGAAAGTTGATTACTTAACGGCAGATGAAGAAGATAACTATGTTGTTGCTCAGGCAAACGCTCGTCTAACCGAAGACAGTACTTTTGCAGACGAAGAAGTTATCGCACGTTTCCGTGGTGAAAACACCGCAGTTCCACGTGAGCAAATCGATTATATGGACGTTTCACCGAAGCAGGTTGTATCAGCTGCGACAGCTTGTATTCCGTTCTTAGAAAACGATGACTCTAACCGTGCCTTAATGGGTGCGAACATGCAGCGTCAAGCAGTACCTTTATTAGAGCCGGAATCGCCGTTTGTGGGAACAGGAATGGAGTATGTTTCAGGTAAAGATTCAGGTGCAGCTGTAGTTGCAAAACAAGGCGGAATCGTTGAGAAGGTTGAAGCGAAAGAAGTTCACATTCGTCGT
This sequence comes from Aquisalibacillus elongatus, assembly GCF_003843875.1. Lineage (GTDB taxonomy): Bacteria > Bacillota > Bacilli > Bacillales > Alkalibacillaceae > Aquisalibacillus > Aquisalibacillus elongatus. The sequence goes on from NZ_RKRF01000015.1 coordinate 23,327, forward strand.
ATTGAAGAAGTGGACGGCAAAGAGGTTAAAGGTGACTTAGACAAATACCGTTTAGCTAAATTTGTTCGTTCAAACCAAGGAACTTGCTATAACCAAACACCGATCGTGTCCAAAGGTGACCGTGTTCAAAAAGGTGAAATTTTAGCTGATGGCCCGTCAATGGACAAAGGTGAATTAGCCCTTGGCCGTAACGCGCTTGTAGCGTTTATGACATGGGATGGTTATAACTATGAGGACGCCGTTATTATGAGTGAGCGCATGGTGAAAGAAGATGTATTCACATCTATTCACATTGAAGATTTCGAAACTGAGGCTCGTGACACGAAGTTAGGGCCAGAAGAAATCACACGTGATATTCCAAACGTGAGCGAAGATGCACTTAAGAACTTAGATGAAGAGGGAATTATTCGTGTTGGTGCTGAAGTAACAGATGGCGACTTATTAGTAGGTAAGGTTACGCCGAAAGGTATGACTGAATTATCAGCTGAAGAGCGCTTATTACACGCTATTTTTGGTGAAAAAGCACGTGAAGTAAGAGATACCTCACTACGTGTGCCACACGGTGGTGGCGGAATCGTCCTTGATGTAAAAACCTTCAACCGTGAAGATGGTGATGAGCTATCTCCGGGTGTTAATAAATTAGTACGTGTTTACATCGTACAGAAACGTAAAATCTCTGAAGGGGATAAAATGGCAGGTCGTCACGGTAACAAAGGTGTTATCTCACGTATTTTACCGGAAGAAGATATGCCATACTTACCAGATGGAACACCTGTAGATGTCATGTTAAATCCACTAGGTGTACCGTCTCGTATGAACATCGGGCAGGTATTAGAATTACACTTAGGTATGGCGGCTAGAGAAATGGGAATTCGCGTTGCGTCTCCAGTTTTCGACGGTGCCAGAGAAGAAGACGTTTGGGAGACGGTCCTTGAAGCTGGCTTAGCACGTGATGGAAAATCTGTTCTTTATGATGGCCGCTCAGGTGATGCCTTTGACAACCGTGTATCTGTTGGTGTTATGTATATGATTAAGCTAGAGCACATGGTAGACGACAAGTTACACGCTCGTTCAACTGGACCATACTCACTCGTAACGCAACAACCGCTTGGCGGTAAAGCACAATTCGGTGGCCAGCGTTTTGGTGAGATGGAAGTTTGGGCTCTTGAAGCTTATGGTGCTGCATATACACTACAAGAGATCTTGACGGTTAAATCAGATGACGTTGTAGGTCGAGTGAAGACTTATGAAGCCATCGTAAAAGGTGAAAACTTACCTGAACCAGGAGTTCCTGAATCGTTCCGAGTCTTGATTAAAGAGCTTCAAAGTCTTGGTATGGATGTCAAAATGTTAACTCAGGAACGCGATGAGATTGATATGAGAGATCTCGAAGAAGAAGACCAGTCAGGAGAATTAAATGTCTCCATGGAACAATCAGAAGATCAAAGCGTTAGTGAATAAACGAATATAGCGCATAATACAATTCGTTGAAAATATAAGGGAGGTAGGCTCCTTGATCGATGTAAACAGATTTGAGTTTATGAAAATTGGTTTAGCTTCACCGGATAAAATCCGTTCATGGTCATTTGGAGAAGTTAAGAAGCCAGAGACGATTAACTATCGTACGTTAAAGCCTGAAAAAGATGGTTTATTCTGTGAACGTATTTTTGGTCCTACTAAGGATTGGGAATGTCACTGCGGTAAGTACAAACGTGTCCGTTATAAAGGTGTCGTTTGTGACCGTTGTGGTGTTGAAGTAACAAAAGCAAAAGTACGTCGTGAGCGCATGGGGCACATTGAACTTGCTGCCCCTGTCTCTCACATTTGGTATTTCAAAGGGATCCCAAGTCGTATGGGATTAGTTCTAGATTTATCCCCTAGAGCACTAGAAGAAGTGATTTATTTCGCTTCATACATTGTGACAGACCCGGGCGATACACCGTTAGAGAAGAAGCAACTTCTAACAGAGAAAGAGTTCCGTGCTTATTATGAAAAATACGGAAACACATTCAAAGCCGATATGGGTGCTGAAGCAATCCGCAAATTACTTCAAGATGTTGATTTAGATCGTGAAGTATTTGAGCTAAAAGAAGAGCTTAAAACCGCACAAGGCCAACGCCGCACACGTGCGATTAAGCGATTAGAAGTACTGGAATCATTCCGTAACTCTGGAAACAATCCAGACTGGATGATTATGGATGTATTACCGATTATTCCACCAGAACTTCGCCCGATGGTTCAATTAGATGGTGGGCGTTTTGCAACGTCTGACTTAAACGATTTATATCGCCGAGTTATCAATCGTAACAACCGTTTAAAACGTTTGTTAGACTTAGGCGCACCTACGATTATTGTTCAAAACGAAAAACGTATGCTTCAAGAATCAGTCGATGCGTTGATTGATAACGGTCGCCGTGGCCGTCCAGTTACTGGCCCAGGAAACCGTCCATTAAAATCCCTTTCTCATATGTTGAAAGGTAAGCAAGGTCGTTTCCGCCAAAACCTACTAGGTAAACGTGTTGACTATTCAGGTCGTTCCGTTATCGTTGTTGGACCGAATTTAAAAATGTATCAGTGTGGACTTCCGAAAGAGATGGCGATCGAACTGTTCAAACCGTTCGTCATGCGCGAATTAGTTGAGCGCGGTTTAGCTCATAACATTAAATCAGCTAAACGTAGCATTGAACGTTTACGCCCAGAAATTTGGGATGTTCTTGAAGATGTCATTAAGGAGCACCCGGTACTATTAAACCGTGCGCCAACGTTACACCGTTTAGGTATTCAGGCGTTCGAACCTGTGTTAGTCGAAGGTCGTGCGATTCGCTTACACCCATTAGTATGTACAGCATATAACGCGGACTTTGATGGTGACCAAATGGCGGTACACGTTCCATTATCACCAGAAGCTCAAGCAGAAGCACGTGTGTTAATGCTTGCCGCTCAAAACATTCTTAACCCTAAGGATGGTAAGCCAGTTGTAACACCATCACAAGACATGGTATTAGGTAACTATTACCTAACTCTAGAACGAGAAAATGCACTTGGTGAAGGCCGTTTGTTCTCTACCTACGAAGAAGCAATATTAGCTTATGACAACGGTTATGTACATTTACACAGCCGTGTAGGAATTGACGCTAGGTCATTAAATAATCCTCACTTTACTGAGGAACAAAATCAAAAAGTTCTCGTTACAACGATTGGTAAGCTAATTTTCAACAACATGCTACCGAACTCATTCCCTTACATGAATGAGCCGACATCAAGTAACTTAGAGGTCCGTACACCTGATGAGTATTTTGTTGAGCCAGCAACAGACATAAAAGAAGAACTACAAAATCGTGAACTTATTAAGCCATTTAAGAAAGGAATCTTAGGCGATATTATCGCTGCAGTCTTTAAACACTATAAGATTTCCGAAACATCCAAGATGCTTGATAAGATGAAGGATTTAGGCTTTAAGTACTCAACAAAAGCTGGTATTACAATAGGTGTATCAGACATCGTTGTCTTATCTGAAAAACAACAATACCTTGATGAAGCGCAAGGTAAAATTGATAAAGTCATGAAGCAATTCCGTCGTGGTCTAATCACAGACGAAGAAAGATACGATCGCGTCATTGCAACATGGACGGAAGCTAAAGATCAAATTCAAGAAAAACTAATGGTTTCATTAGACTCCTTAAATCCAATCTTTATGATGAGTGATTCGGGTGCCCGTGGTAACGCATCTAACTTTACACAGTTAGCAGGTATGCGTGGTCTAATGGCGAACCCATCTGGTCAAATTATTGAACTACCGATTAAATCAAGCTTCCGTGAAGGCTTAACCGTATTAGAGTACTTCATCTCGACACACGGTGCTCGTAAAGGTCTAGCGGATACGGCGCTTAAGACAGCCGATTCAGGTTACTTAACTCGTCGTTTAGTTGACGTCGCACAAGATGTCATCATTCGTGAACACGATTGCGGAACTGATCGCGGTATGACTGTTTCAGCTTTAACAGAAGGTAACGAAACAATTGTGCCATTGTATGACCGCTTAGTTGGTCGTACGGTGTTTAGAAAAGTTCAACACCCAGAATCAGGCAAAATCTTAGCTGAACGTAATGAATTACTCACAGAGGATATCGCCAAAGAAATCGTAGATGCTGGTGTTGAATCAGTTGTTATACGCTCTGTCTTTACATGTAACACTCATCACGGTGCTTGTGTTAAATGTTATGGCCGTAACATGGCAACAGGTGATCGTGTCGAATCAGGCGAAGCTGTTGGTATTATCGCAGCGCAATCAATTGGTGAGCCTGGTACTCAGCTTACAATGCGTACGTTCCACACAGGTGGTGTTGCCGGAGATGACATCACACAAGGTTTACCACGTATCCAAGAGATCTTTGAGGCACGTAACCCTAAAGGTCAGGCTGTAATCAGTGAAATCGAGGGTACAGTGTTTGAGATTAAAGATGTTAAAGATAAGAAAGAAATTGTCGTTCAAGGTGCGGTTGAAAGTCGTAATTACACAACACCTTACAATGCTAGATTGAAAGTTAAAGAAGGCGATGAAGTCATTGCAGGTCAATCACTAACTGAAGGTTCTGTTGACCCGAAAGAACTTCTAAAATCACAAGGACTTCAAGGGGTAGAAGAGTACTTACTAAAAGAAGTACAAAAAGTATACCGCATGCAAGGTGTTGAAATTAGTGACAAACACGTTGAAGTAATGGTTCGTCAAATGTTAAACAAAGTACGTGTTATTGAATCTGGAGATACTGATGTAATTCCAGGATCACTACTTGATGTTAACCAGTTTAGAGAAGCGAACCGTCAAGTCTTACAAGAAGGCAAGCAGCCAGCTATTGCAAAACCAATTATCCTTGGTATTACAAAAGCTTCCCTTGAAACAGACTCATTCTTATCTGCAGCTTCATTCCAAGAAACAACACGAGTGTTAACGGATGCGGCGATTAAAGGTAAGTATGATGAACTACTAGGACTGAAAGAGAATGTTATTATTGGTAAGTTAGTTCCAGCTGGTACTGGCTTAGCTAAATATCGTAATCTAGAAGCTGATAAAGAAGTTATTGAAGCAGAAGAAGTAGAAGAAGTTACAACAGAAGCATAATAGGTGGAAGCACCTTGAATCTTGTTTATAATTTTTATTGACAACGTATGGGGTCAATGATAATATATTCAAGGTGCTTCATTTAACCCTGTTACTTTGGAGGATAGCTAATGTCTTATGAAAAAGTAGCACAGGCTAATCAAAGTATAATTATTGGAGCTAAACAAGTGATAAAATCCATTAAACATGGAGATGCGCTTGAAGTCGTTGTGGCAGAAAATGCCGAGCGACGTATAACAGATAAAGTTTTAAAAGCAGCAAATGACTATGATGTACCGATAACGTTTGTAGAATCTATGAAAAAATTAGGCGAAGCAAGCGGGATCGACGTCGGAGCAGCTGCAGTGGCAATAAATAAATAAACTTATACACTATGTGTGTTGAGTTTATTTTTTGCCCATTAATGAACCACCTGGATGTGTGGAATTAGAAACAGTGATTAAGAAGGGAGGAAACAACATGCCTACTATAAACCAATTAGTACGTAAAGGTCGTAAAACAAGAGGCAGAAAGTCTGACTCACCAGCTTTAAATAAAGGATTTAACTCTTATAAAAAGAAGTATACTGATAATCCTTCTCCGCAAAAGCGTGGTGTTTGCACACGTGTCGCAACCATGACACCTAAGAAGCCGAACTCAGCACTTCGTAAATACGCTCGTGTGCGTTTATCTAATGCGATCGAAGTTACGGCTTATATCCCTGGAATTGGTCACAACCTACAAGAACACAGTGTTGTACTAATTCGCGGTGGACGTGTTAAGGACTTACCAGGTGTGCGTTATCACATTGTTCGTGGTGCACTAGATACAGCTGGTGTTGAAGGTCGTAAACAAAGCCGTTCTAAATATGGTGCTAAAAAGCCAAAGAAATAAACGCTAAATAGATAAAACCACGTAGAAAGGAGGAACTATTTATGCCACGTAAAGGAGCAGTTCCTAAGAGAGATGTTTTACCTGACCCGATTCATAATTCTAAGCTTGTAACGCGTTTAATCAATCAAATCATGGTTGACGGTAAAAAAGGTGTTGCACAAAGAATTCTATATAATGCGTTCGATTTAGTTAAAGAACGTAGCGGGCAAGAACCAATGGATGTTTTTGAAGAAGCTATGAAAAACGTTATGCCTGTACTTGAAGTACGTGCTAGACGTGTTGGTGGTTCAAACTACCAAGTACCAGTTGAGGTACGTCCTGAGCGTCGTCAGGCATTAGGTTTACGTTTCATCGTTAACTACGCAAGATTACGCGGAGAAAAAACGATGGAAGAACGTTTAGCTAATGAAATTCTAGATGCAGCAAATAATACTGGTGCAGCGGTTAAACGCCGTGAAGAAATGCACAAGATGGCAGAAGCGAACAAAGCGTTTGCTCACTATCGTTGGTAATATTATATTAATCATACAATTTAGCTCTAATATAGGAAGGAGAAATGAATATGCCTAGAGAGTTCTCCTTAGACAAGTATCGTAATATCGGGATCATGGCTCACATCGATGCCGGTAAAACAACAGCTACTGAGCGTATCCTGTTCTATACAGGAAGAATTCATAAGCTGGGAGAAACTCACGAAGGTGCATCTCAAATGGACTGGATGGAGCAGGAGCAAGAACGTGGTATCACGATCACTTCTGCTGCAACAACAGCTCAATGGGATGACCATCGTATTAACATCATCGATACACCAGGACACGTAGACTTCACAGTTGAAGTTGAACGTTCTTTACGTGTACTTGATGGTTCTGTTGCGTTGCTAGACGCACAGTCAGGTGTTGAACCACAAACTGAAACTGTTTGGCGACAAGCAACTACTTACGGGGTTCCACGTATTGTTTTCATAAACAAAATGGATAAAGTAGGAGCAGACTTCATATACTCCGTAGGTACTTTAGAAGATCGCCTAGGTGCTAACGCGCACCCTATTCAACTACCAATTGGTGCTGAAGACCAATTCGAAGGTATCATTGATTTAGTTGAAATGAAGGCTTACTTCTATGAAGATGATTTAGGAACTCGTGCAAAAGCTACTGAGATTCCTGATGATTACAAAGATCAAGCTGAAGAATACCGTGGCCGTCTAGTAGAAGCTATTGCTGAACTAGATGAAGATCTAATGATGAAGTATCTTGAAGGTGAAGACTTCGAACTAGATGAACTTAAAGCTGCGATTCGTAAAGCTACATGTGACGTTGAATTCTATCCTGTTATGTGTGGTTCAGCATTTAAGAACAAAGGTGTTCAGTTACTATTAGATGCTGTTGTAGACTATCTTCCATCACCATTAGACGTACCTCCAATTGAAGGTATTGTTCCTGGTACAGAAGAAGAGATTGTTCGTAAGTCTGACGACAACGAGCCATTCTCTGCATTAGCATTTAAAGTTATGACGGACCCTTATGTTGGTAAGTTAACATTCTTCCGTGTGTACTCAGGTACACTAAGCAGTGGTTCTTATGTCAAGAATTCAACAAAAGATAAGCGTGAACGTGTAGGTCGTATTCTTCAAATGCACGCTAATCACCGTGAAGAAGTTGACATGGTTTATGCTGGTGACATTGCTGGCGGTGTTGGCTTAAAAAGTACAGCAACAGGGGATACACTTTGTGATGAGAAAAGCTTAGTTATTCTTGAATCAATGGATTTCCCTGATCCAGTAATTGCTGTAGCAATCGAGCCAAGATCTAAATCTGACCAAGATAAAATGGCCATTGCGTTAGGTAAACTTGCAGAAGAGGACCCAACATTCAGAACTGAAACGAACGAAGAGACTGGTCAAACGATCATCCACGGTATGGGTGAGTTACACCTAGACGTTATCGTTGACCGTCTAAAGCGTGAGTTTAAAGTTGATGCAAACGTAGGTGCTCCACAAGTTGCTTATCGTGAGACTTTCCGTGGAAGTGCGGAAGTTGAAGGTAAATTCGTACGTCAGTCTGGTGGTCGTGGACAATACGGTCACGTTTGGGTTAAATTTGAACCAAACGAAGAAGGTGCTGGCTATGAATTCGTAAACAAAATCGTTGGTGGTGTTGTTCCTAAGGAATACATCCCTTCAGTTGAACAAGGTATTGGAGAGGCAATGGAAAACGGTGTTGTTGCCGGCTATCCATTAGTCGATGTTAAAGCAACATTATACGATGGTTCTTACCACGATGTTGACTCTAACGAAACAGCCTTTAAAGTTGCCGCATCAATGGCTCTTAAAGAAGCTAAAAACAAGTGTAAACCAGTTCTACTTGAACCAATGATGAAAGTAGAAATCGTAGTTCCTGAAGAATACATGGGCGATATCATGGGTGATGTTACATCACGTCGTGGCCGTGTAGAAGGAATGGGATCACGTGGTAATGCATCTGTTGTAAGTGCATTTGTTCCACTTGCAGAAATGTTTGGTTATGCAACTGCATTACGTTCAAACACGCAAGGTCGTGGTACGTACACAATGCACTTCAGTCATTATGAAGAAGTACCAAAGAGTATTTCAGATGAGATTGTTAAGAAACATGGTGGAGCTTAATTAATCCACTAGCAACAATTATTGTAAACAGTCACCTTCTAATGCTATATTAGTAGGTGACTGAACAAATAAAACATAAATTTTATATCTAAGGAGGAAATATAAATGTCAAAAGAAAAATTTGACCGTTCCAAATCCCACGTCAACATTGGTACTATTGGACACGTTGACCACGGTAAAACTACTTTAACTGCAGCAATCACGACTGTACTTCATCAAAAATCAGGTAAAGGTACTGCGATGGCTTATGACCAAATCGACGGTGCTCCTGAAGAGAAAGAGCGTGGAATCACAATTTCTACAGCTCACGTTGAGTACGAAACTGAAACTCGTCACTATGCACACGTTGACTGCCCAGGTCACGCTGACTATGTTAAAAACATGATCACTGGTGCAGCACAAATGGACGGTGCAATCCTAGTTGTATCTGCAGCTGACGGCCCAATGCCTCAGACTCGTGAACACATCCTACTTTCTCGTCAGGTTGGTGTACCAGCAATTGTTGTATTCTTAAACAAGTGCGACATGGTAGACGACGAAGAATTACTAGAACTAGTAGAAATGGAAGTTCGCGATCTATTAAGCGAGTATGATTTCCCTGGTGATGACGTACCAGTTGTAAAAGGTTCTGCTCTAATGGCTCTTGAAGGTGAAGAGCAATATGTTAACGCAATCTATGAACTAATGGATGCAGTTGACGATTACATTCCAACTCCAGACCGTGACACTGACAAACCATTCATGATGCCAGTTGAAGACGTATTCTCAATCACTGGCCGTGGTACAGTTGCTACTGGCCGTGTTGAGCGTGGTCAAGTATCAGTTGGTGACGAAGTTGACATCATCGGTCTTGCTGAAAATTCAAGCAAAACAACAGTTACTGGTGTTGAAATGTTCCGTAAGCTTCTTGACTATGCTGAAGCTGGTGACAACATTGGTGCACTACTACGTGGTGTTTCTCGTGAAGAGATCAAGCGTGGTCAGGTATTAGCTAAGCCTGGTTCAATCACACCTCACACTCATTTCAAAGCTGAGGTTTATGTACTATCTAAAGACGAAGGTGGACGTCATACTCCATTCTTCACTAACTATCGTCCACAGTTCTACTTCCGTACAACTGACGTAACTGGTGTTATTCAGTTACCAGACGGTGTAGAAATGGTTATGCCTGGTGACAACGTTGAAATGGACGTTCAACTAATCACAACAGTTGCGATTGAAGAAGGTACTAAATTCTCAATCCGTGAAGGTGGCCGTACTGTAGGCGCTGGCGTTGTTTCTGAGATTATTGAATAATAACCGTTAAGGTTCAAATAAAAAGGATTGCCGAATTCGGCAATCCTTTTTTTGATAAGCTTTAAGGACAAATTAAAATCCGCACTATGTTTAAACATAGTACGGATTCTTTAAATTATATTACTCAGTTTCTTCTTTTCTAATAATGCCTAAAGGAGTTCGTTGACTTCCTTGTCCAATTGGATTATCTCTTAGTATATCTGGCATATCAAGGGCTTCCATAGAAGGGTCTGAATATCCTAAAACTTCTTGTTCTAAATCGTTAATATCTACAATAGCTACTTTTGCTCCAATTTTCTTAGATACATCCTTTGCTATCTTATCAGGATCCTCCGGAGATAAGACAACGTATTTATTGTATGGAGGAATGGTATCGGGTGTTGGACCATCTATAGATTTAGCTTTTCTGCCTGCAATCGTATAGAAAACCCCTTTTTTCTTCAATACGACCTTACAAAAACCACCTATTAAAGCAGCAAATAAAATTCGGAACCAACCAGCCTCTTGAATATACATTTGCATAGTCTCAGGCATACCAGGACCAATTCCATGTTTAGTTTTTATAACAAAATTTGATAAGAACTTTGCTAGTAAACCAGGTTTAATCTCTTCTAATGGGATAGCTCGTCCTTGAGCAGCGGCTGTGGCTTTCTCACTAATGAAGACAATATCGTTTGGTTCTAATAAGTCTCTTGTATAACGATCCACGACTTCAACAATATCATCTTCTTTCATGATTACATGTGTTTTAATTAATATTCTTTTAAATGTAGATCCGTTAGATTGAATGGTATTTTCAATAGTAGAATCTTTGTCCGACATTGCAAAATCTGTCAACGTTAGTACCCCTCTCTTTACTCTACAAATGATTACAATTTATTATATCACACGCATGTTAAATTAAAACTTGTAACCACGAAATTCAGTGAAAATTGTACCTTATACCTAATCTATTACAACAATTTTTCTGAATTTTATCCTATTGGTTGAAAGGTGCTCTAAACCTTAGTATAATAACTAAGGTGATTGCGAAGAAACATTGCGAATTTCCTTGCGAAACACAGTTAAATTCGGTATAATGTTTAATGTTGCAGTCATAACAAAGGCGATGAAGTGAAAGGTTGCTGACACACCCGGCCCCTTTGCCATGGCGAGTGTGGAGGAAATTTTCATGGAGTATGTCTGTTGTAAGATAGACGAAAAGGAGGGAAAGTAATGGCAAAAGAAAAAATCCGTATCCGCTTAAAAGCTTACGATCACCGTGTGCTTGATCAATCAGCGGAGAAAATCGTAGAAACGGCAAAACGTTCTGGAGCAGAAGTTTCTGGTCCGATCCCATTGCCAACTGAGCGCTCTGTTTACACAATCTTACGTGCGGTTCACAAGTACAAAGATGCTCGTGAACAATTCGAAATGCGCACACACAAGCGTTTGATTGACATTCTGAGCCCAACACCACAAACGGTTGACTCACTAATGAGATTAGACCTACCATCTGGTGTTGATATTGAAATTAAACTATAAATCATTTTTAGGAGGTGTAACGGATGGCGAAAGGAATCTTAGGACGTAAAATCGGTATGACTCAACTGTTCTCTGAAAACGGCGAATTGGTACCTGTTACAGTTATTCAAGCTGAAGGCAATGTCGTTCTTCAAAAGAAAACAGCTGAAAACGATGGCTACGAAGCTATCCAACTAGGTTTTGCGGACAAAAAAGAATCGAATGCGAAGAAACCGGAAAAAGGCCACGCAGAAAAGGCTGAAACTAACCCTAAGCGCTTCATTCGCGAAATCCGTGACGTTAATCTTGACAATTATGAATTAGGTCAAGAATTAAGCGTGGATGTATTTGAAGCTGGAGAAGCAATTGATGTTACAGGAACTTCAAAAGGTAAAGGTTTCCAAGGTAATATCAAACGTCATAATCAATCAAGTGGTCCAAAAACTCACGGTTCTCACTCAAAACGTGAACCTGGTGCGATTGGTGTAATTGATCCAATGCGCGTATTCAAAGGTATGAAACTACCAGGTCAAATGGGTGGTAAGACAGTTACGATTCAGAACCTAGAAGTTGTAAAAGTAGATACAGAAAACAACGTGATTCTCGTTAAAGGTAATGTACCTGGTGCGAAGAAATCATTTGTTGAAATTACAAGTGCGGTTAAGGCTAACTAAATATTAAACGAAGGGAGGATATGTCATGCCTAAAGTAGCACTATACAATCAAGGTGGCTCTCAGGTAGGCGATGTAGAGCTTACTGATGGAGTTTTTGGTATTGAACCAAACGAAACAGTATTAAAAGATGCTGTTGTTATGCAGCAAGCGTCACTACGCCAAGGTACTCACAAAGCGAAAAATCGCTCTGAGGTAGCAGGTGGTGGCCGTAAACCATGGCGCCAAAAAGGTACGGGTCGTGCTCGTCAAGGGTCAATCCGTTCACCTCAATGGGTAGGTGGTGGAACAGTATTTGGTCCAACACCTCGTAGCTACAGCTACAAGTTACCTAAGAAGGTACGTCGTTTAGCGCTTCGCTCAGCTTTATCTTCTAAAGTACAAAACGAAGAAATCGTAGTACTAGAAGACTTAAGCATTGAAGCTCCTAAAACGAAAGAAGTTGTTCAATTACTAAACAGTTTTGATGTGAACGAAAAAGCTTTAATTGTTACAGCAGAAAAAGACGAAGTAATCGAACGTTCTGCTAACAATCTACAAGGCGTGCATGTTCAAACTGTAGAACAAATTAACGTATTAGAATTACTGAAGTATGACAAGCTGTTTATCACGAAGGAAGCAGCTGAAAAAGCAGGGGAGGTGCTTGCATAATGACAGAACCAAGAGATATCATTAAGCGCCCGGTCATTACAGAAAACTCTGCAGATTTAATGGCTGAGAATAAATATACGTTTGAAGTCGCGAAAAAAGCGAACAAAACGGAAATTAAGCATGCCGTTGAAACTATTTTTGGAGTTAAAGTAGATAAAGTAAATACGATCAATCTTCAAGGCAAAACAAGAAGAATGGGACGTTACGAAGGACGCCGCCCAGATCGTAAAAAAGCTATCGTTACGTTAACACCTGACAGTAAAGAACTAGATTTCTTTGAAGGTGTGTAAGTCGGATAAAAAATATAATTTAAAAGGAGGGAAAAAAGATGGCGATCAAAAAGTATAAACCAACCAGTAATGGCCGTCGTAACATGTCAACATTAACTTATGATGAAATTACGACTACAACGCCAGAAAAATCCCTACTTGAACCAGTTAAAAAACGTGCTGGTCGTAATAACCAAGGGAAATTAACTGTTCGTCATCAAGGTGGAGGACACAAACGCCAATACCGTGTTATTGACTTTAAACGTGATAAAGATGGAATACCTGGTCGCGTTGCTACGATCGAATACGATCCAAACCGCTCAGCAAACATCGCGTTAATCAACTATTCAGACGGTGAAAAGCGTTATATCCTAGCACCTAAAGGCCTAAAAGTAGGTCAAGAGATTATTTCAGGTGAAGGTGCTGACATTAAAACTGGTAACGCGTTACCGTTGAACAAAATGCCAGTTGGTACTACTGTCCACAACATTGAGCTTAAACCAGGCCGTGGAGGTCAGTTAGTACGTTCAGCAGGTTCTCAAGCACAAATCTTAGGTAAAGAAGAAAAGTACGTTTTAGTACGTCTATCTTCAGGCGAAACTCGTATGATTTTAGGAACTTGCCGTGCAACAATCGGCCAAGTTGGTAACATCGAACACGAACTAGTAAGAGTAGGTAAAGCAGGACGCTCTCGTTGGAAAGGTATCCGTCCAACAGTACGTGGTTCTGTTATGAACCCAAGCGATCACCCACACGGTGGTGGTGAAGGTCGTGCACCAATCGGTATGCCATCTCCTATGTCACCATGGGGTAAACCTACGCTTGGACTTAAAACTCGTAAGCGTAATAAACAATCAGACAAATATATCGTTCGTCGTCGTAAGAAGAAGAAAAAATAAGTCTGAAAAACCACAGTCGCTCAGTCGAACGGCTTAAAGACGGAAGGAGGTTTATTCATGGGTCGTAGTTTAAAAAAGGGACCTTTCGTGGATGATCATTTGATGAAGAAAGTCGAACAAAATAACGAAGGAAATAAAAAGTCCGTCATTAAAACATGGTCACGTCGTTCTACTATTTTCCCTAACTTTGTAGGAAATACTATAGCAGTTTACGACGGCCGCAAACACGTTCCCGTTTATATTACGGAAGACATGGTTGGACACAAACTAGGTGAGTTTGCGCCAACTCGTACGTTTAAAGGTCATTCCGGTGACGATAAGAAAACAAATCGCTAATTGAGAGGAGGTTAGCATGATGCAACAAGCTAAAGCAGTAGCTAAAACAGTTCGTATTGCTCCTCGTAAAGCTCGTTTAGTCGTTGATTTAATTCGAGGAAAAGAAGTTGGCGAGGCATACGCAATTCTTGCTCATACAAACCGTGCAGCATCACCGCTGGTTGAAAAGGTTTTAAAGTCAGCAGTTGCGAATGCTGAGCACAATTATGAACTAGACGCAGAAAACTTATATATTTCAGAAGCATTTGTGAATGAAGGCGTAACACTTAAACGTTTCCGCCCACGTGCACAAGGTCGTGCAACAGCGATCAACAAACGTACTAGCCACATTACAGTTGTGGTATCAGAAAAGAAGGAGGGATAATCAGTGGGTCAAAAAATCAATCCTAAAGGTCTTCGTATTGGCGTCATTCGTGACTGGGAATCTAAATGGTATGCTGAGAAAGAATACGCTGACCTTCTACACGAAGATATTGAAGTTCGTAACTATATTGAAGAACGCTTAAAGGATTCTGCAGTCTCTTCAATCGAAATTGAACGTGCTGCAAACCGTATAAATATTTCAATCCACACAGCTAAGCCAGGAATGGTCATTGGTAAAGGTGGATCAGAAGTAGAAGCTCTACGTACTAGATTAAGTCAATTAACTGGCAAACGAGTTCACATCAACATCGTTGAAGTGAAAAAGCCTGAATTAGACGCAACACTAGTTGCAGATAATATCGCTCGTCAATTAGAGAATCGTGTTTCTTTCCGTCGTGTGCAGAAACAAGCGATTCAACGTGCAATGCGCTCAGGCGCAAAAGGTGTTAAAACGCAAGTATCTGGACGTCTAGGCGGTGCAGATATTGCTCGTGCGGAACAATATAACGAAGGAACAGTACCACTTCACACACTACGTGCAGATATCGATTACGGTACAGCTGAAGCTGATACAACGTACGGTAAGCTAGGAATTAAAGTGTGGATCTATCGTGGTGAAGTCCTTCCAACCAAAAATGATAACCAATAAGGAAGGGGGATTCGCAGTATGTTAATGCCTAAACGTGTAAAATTTCGTAGACAGCACCGTGGTAGCCTAAAAGGTCGTGCCAAAGGTGGAACGCAAGTATCTCATGGTGAGTTCGGTCTTCAAGCACTTGAAGGCGCATGGATTACAAGCCGCCAAATCGAGGCAGCTCGTATTGCAATGACTCGTTACATGAAACGTGGCGGTAAAGTTTGGATTAAAATCTTTCCAGATAAACCTAAAACTGCAAAGCCTCTAGAAGTTCGTATGGGTTCCGGTAAAGGTTCTCCAGAAGGCTGGGTAGCAGTTACTAAGCAAGGAAAAATCTTATTCGAAGTAGCTGGAGTTAACGAAGAGGTGGCTCGTGAAGCATTACGTTTAGCTTCTCACAAACTTCCAGTGAAAACGAAGTTCGTAAAACGCGAAGAAATTGGTGGTGATAGCAATGAAAGCTAATGAAATCAGAGAACTAACCACTGCCGAAATCGAACAAAAAATCAAGTCTTTAAAAGAAGAGTTGTTTAACTTACGCTTTCAGCTAGCAACTGGTCAACTTGAAAACACGGTACGTATCCGTGAAGTTAGAAAATCAATTGCTCGCATGAAAACAGTTATTCGTGAAAGAGAAGTCGGCATCAATAATCGATAAATGAGAGGAGGTCAACCTCGAATGAGTGAACGTAATAATCGTAAGGTTTATACAGGACGTGTGATTTCTGACAAGATGGATAAAACCATTACCGTTCTAGTAGAAACTTACAAATTCCACCCGCTTTATGGTAAGCGTGTTAAGTATTCAAAGAAATTTAAAACTCATGATGAAAACAACCAAGCTAAGAAAGGCGATCTCGTTAGCATTATGGAAACTCGTCCATTATCAGCTACGAAACGTTTCCGTCTAGTAGAAGTTGTAGAAGAAGCTGTCATTATATAATCGCTCGGAATGAATCCGAAGGGAGGTAACAAATCCTATGATCCAACAAGAATCTCGTCTAAAAATTGCTGATAACTCAGGTGCTCGTGAAGTTTCAACAATCAAAGTCTTAGGCGGTTCAGGACGTAAAACAGCAAACATTGGTGACGTTGTTGTTGCTTCAGTTAAACAAGCAACACCAGGCGGCGTTGTCAAAAAAGGCGAAATTGTTAAAGCTGTTATTGTACGTTCTAAAAGTGGCGCACGCCGTAAAGACGGTTCATATATTCGTTTCGATGAAAACGCAGCAGTAATCGTTCGAGATGATAAAAGCCCGAGAGGAACACGTATCTTTGGTCCAGTAGCGCGTGAATTACGTGAAAGACAATTTATGAAGATCGTATCTCTAGCTCCAGAAGTTTTATAATAAACGCCCTTAAGTGTTAACCTCGAAGGGAATCTTAGAGGTTCAACTCGCACTTATACTTTAAACCTTCGATGATGTCAGGCGTTTTAAAGTATAAACAAAACAATGCCTTGCAAGGAGGTGCACGATTCATGCATGTAAAGAAAGGCGATAAAGTTAAAGTAGTCACTGGTAAAGATAAAGGTAAAGAAGGCACGATCTTAGAGACTGATCCGAAAAGTGAACGCGTTTTGGTTGAAGGTGTTAACTATATGAAAAAACACGCAAAGCCTTCACAAGAAAATCCACAGGGTGGAATCTTGAACCAAGAAGCGCCAATTCATGTTTCTAATGTATTGCCTATCGATCCGAAAACAGGTGAACCTACTCGTGTCGGTTACGAAGAGCGTGACGGAAAGAAAGTCCGTATCGCTAAAAAATCAGGTGAACCTTTAGATAAATAGTGTTGCGTTGAAAGGAGGTCTACAAGATGAACGAACTAAAGAAAAAGTACAATGAAGAAGTTGTTCCAAGTTTAGTTGAAAAGTTTAACTACAGTTCAGTAATGCAAGCGCCAGAAGTTGAAAAGATCGTTATCAACATGGGTGTTGGTGACGCTGTTCAAAACGCGAAGGCGCTAGAAAATGCTGTTGAAGAATTAACGTTAATTTCCGGTCAAAAACCAACCGTCACAAAAGCTAAGAAATCAATCGCTGGTTTCCGTTTACGTGAAGGAATGCCAATCGGTGCGAAAGTTACACTTCGTGGTGAGCGCATGTACGATTTCTTACAGAAATTAATCGCTGTTTCACTACCTCGTGTACGTGACTTCCGTGGTATTTCACCTAAAGCTTTTGATGGTCGTGGTAACTATACTTTAGGTATCAAAGAACAATTGATTTTCCCGGAAATTAATTACGATAAAGTAAGTAAAGTACGTGGTATGGATATCGTAGTTGTAACGACTGCAGATACTGATGAAGAGGCTCGTGAACTATTAGGTCAGTTTGGTATGCCTTTCAGACAGTAACTTACTGATTAAGGAGGGAAAATTGTGGCTAAAAAGTCAATGATCGCAAAACAAAAACGCAAACAAAAGTTTAAAGTGCGTGAATATACACGTTGTGAACGTTGCGGTCGTCCGCATTCCGTAATTCGCAAGTTTAAATTATGCCGAATTTGTTTCCGTGAACTAGCGTACGAAGGACAAATTCCAGGCGTTAAAAAAGCAAGCTGGTAAACCCGTTAATTGGGAAGGAGGTAAAGTACAAATGATGTCAGATCCAATTGCAGATATGCTAACAAGAATTCGCAATGCGAACATGGTTCGTCATGATCAGTTAGAAGTTCCAGCTTCTAAACTAAAAAGAGATATCGTTGATATTCTTAAACGTGAAGGTTATATCCGCGATTATGAATTTATCGAAGACAATAAACAAGGCGTTTTACGTCTATTCTTAAAATATGGTGCAGATAACGAGCGTGTTATCTCAGGCATTAAACGTATTAGTAAACCTGGACGTCGTGTGTATGCAAAAGCAGAAGAGGTCCCTAAAGTTCTAAACGGCTTAGGAATCGCTGTTGTATCCACTTCTAAAGGTGTTTTAACGGATAAAGAAGCACGTCAACAAGCAGTAGGCGGCGAAGTTGTAGCTTACGTTTGGTAATACTCGAAAGTCAGGAGGTGTAAGGTATGTCACGTGTAGGATTAAAAACGTTAGAAATTCCAAATGATGTTGAATTAAACTTTGACGGAAATACTTTGACAGTTAAAGGTCCAAAGGGCGAATTAACTCGTACGCTTCATGAAGACATGAAGATTAACGTTGAAGATCAAGTGCTTTCAGTTGAGCGCCCAAATGATAATAAAGAATACCGCGAATTACACGGTACAACTAGAAGCCTAATCGCTAACATGGTTGAAGGTGTTACAAAAGGCTTTGAAAAGTCCCTTGAAATTCAAGGTGTTGGTTACCGTGCGCAAATGCAGGGTAACAAATTAGTTGTTAACGCTGGTTACTCTCACCCAGTTGAAATCGAACCAGTTGAAGGTATCGATATTGAAACTCCTTCTAACACTAAGATCGTTGTTAAAGGAATTGACAAAGAAAAAGTAGGAGCAGTTGCTGCGAACATTCGCGCGATTCGTACACCTGAACCTTACAAAGGTAAAGGTATTCGTTACGAAGGCGAGCATGTACGTCGTAAAGAAGGTAAGACTGCTAAATAATATCCGTTAAAAGACAGAAAGGAGTGACCTGAATGATTACGAAAGCAGATAAAAATGCCGTTCGTAAAAAGCGTCATAGACGCGTTCGTCGTACTCTAAAAGGTACAGCTGAACGCCCACGCTTAAATGTTTATCGTTCGAACAAACACATTTACGCTCAGTTAATCGATGATATAAATGGCCAAACAGTAGCTAGCGCATCTACAGTTGACTCTGAATTCAAAGGTGAAAACACTGGTAACGTTGAGGCTGCTACACAAGTAGGCGAATTATTAGCTAAGCGAGCAGTAGATCAAGGCTACAGTTCAGTAATTTTTGACCGCGGAGGTTACCTCTATCACGGTCGAGTGAAGGCTTTAGCTGAAGCTGCACGTGAAACTGGCTTAGAATTTTAATTGACTGATAAAGGAGGGAAAAGAATGCGTACACAAATTGATGCGAGTAAATTAGACATTGAAGAACGCGTAGTTACAGTTAACCGCGTAGCTAAGGTTGTAAAAGGTGGCCGTCGTTTCCGTTTTACAGCTTTAGTCGTAGTAGGTGACAGAAACGGACACGTTGGCTTTGGTACTGGTAAAGCACAAGAGGTACCGGAAGCGATTCGTAAAGCAGTTGAGGACGGTAAGAAAAACCTAGTCCGTGTACCAATCGTAGGTACAACAATCCCACACCAAATTCATGGTGAATTCGGAGCTGGAAACATCTTATTAAAACCAGCTTCAGAAGGTACAGGAATCATCGCAGGTGGACCAGTTCGTGCAGTATTAGAACTAGCTGGTGTTGGTGACATTCTATCAAAATCACTAGGCTCAAATACTCCAATTAACATGGTTCGTGCGACAATTTCAGGATTAGCTAATCTAAAAACAGCAGAGCAAGTTGCAAAACTTCGCGGTAAGTCTGTTGAGGAATTGTTAGGATAAGGAGGGAAAACACATGGCTAATAAATTAGAGGTTACCCTCACTCGTAGTGTGATTGGCAGAAGCCAAGATCAACGAGATACAGTTAACGCATTAGGACTTAAAAAAATTCGTCAATCGGTGATCGTTGAAGATACACCTGCTATCCGAGGAATGGTTGACAAAGTGTCACACCTCGTTTCAGTAAAAGACGCGTAATTTAAATAGATCGTTAAAGAGGAGGTGCTCAACATGAAACTTCACGAACTAAAAGGGTCTGGTAAAGATCGTAACCGCGTAGGACGTGGAATGGCATCTGGTAACGGGAAAACTTCAGGCCGCGGTCATAAAGGTCAAAAAGCTCGTTCTGGCGGTAATAACCGTCCAGGATTCGAGGGTGGTCAAATGCCATTATTCCAACGTTTACCGAAACGTGGATTTACAAACATCAACCGTAAAGAGTATACTATTGTTAATCTAGAAACTTTAAACCGTTTTGAAGATGGTACAGAAGTAACCCCAGAACTTTTACTAGAATCTGGTGCGATCAGCAAAGTGAAAGCTGGTGTTAAAGTGCTAGGTAACGGTAATCTAGAAAAGAAATTAACAGTAAAAGCTCAAAAGTTCTCTGCTTCTGCTAAAGAAGCAATTGAAGCGGCGGGCGGTCAAACTGAGGTGATCTAATGTTTAGTACTTTTGCAAACATGTTCCGTGTTGCTGACATTAGACGCAAAATTCTATTTACCCTTGCAATTCTTGTAGTTTTTCGAATTGGTTCTTTTATTCCCGTTCCATTTACGGACGGTCAGGCCATTGAAGTCATGAACGAAATGAACGCGTTTGGCTTCATTGATACTTTTGGCGGAGGCGCATTAAGTCAATATTCCGTCTTCGCTATGGGAATTTTCCCATACATTACAGCAGCCATTATCATGCAATTATTGCAAATGGATGTTGTGCCTAAATTTACTGAGTGGAGAAAACAAGGGGAAGTAGGGCGTCGTAAGTTAGCTCAATTCACACGTTACGGAACAGTGGTCTTAGCATTCATCCAAGCAATTGGTATGTCCATCGGTTTTAACTTTATGACAGATGGTGCTTTAATTCAGGATCCAAGCTGGTTTAAGTTCTTAGTCATTGCTATTGTTTTAACAGGTGGTACGACATTCTTAATGTGGCTTGGTGAACAAATTACAGAATACGGAGTTGGAAATGGTATCTCCATTCTAATCTTCGCTGGTATCGTAGCTGGAATTCCAACTGCGGTAAACCAATTGTATTCTACGTATATTGATGGTGCTGGTGATCAGTTATTCATCAATCTAGCTATAATAGGCATCATCGGCTTAGTCGTAATTGCAGTTATTGTTGGTGTTATCTTCATCCAACAGGCATTACGTAAAATTCCGATTCAGTATGCTAAACGAACGGTTAACCGTTCACCAGTTGGAGGTCAATCCACTCATTTACCACTTAAGGTAAATGCAGCAGGGGTTATTCCAATTATCTTTGCAATTTCATTTATTATTGCACCTCAGACAATCTCTAATTTCTTTGAAGGTCAAGTGGCATCAACGATTGCGTATATTTTTGATTATACCCAACCAGTTGGTATGACATTATACGTAGCGTTAATTATTGCATTCACTTACTTCTATACATTTGTTCAAGTTAACCCTGAACAAATGGCTGAAAATCTGCAGAAGCAAGGCGGATATGTCCCTGGAATTCGTCCAGGTAAAAATACAGAAACTTATTTAACTCGTGTCATTTATCGCCTAACGTTTGTTGGGGCATTATTCTTAGCTGTTGTTTCGATCTTCCCAATTATTTTAGGAAGTATCGCAAGCCTACCAACGGCCGTTCAAATCGGTGGTACCAGCTTACTAATCGTAGTAGGTGTTGCGTTAAATACGATGAAGCAGCTTGAAAGTCAATTAGTGAAACGTCATTACAGAGGTTTCATTAAATAACACCCTAGATGTTATGATGAGAGCGAGGGGAAAGTTATGAATCTGATTTTAATGGGCTTACCAGGTGCTGGTAAGGGAACCCAAGCAGAGAAAATCGTAGAAAAGTATGAAATCCCTCATATCTCAACTGGAGATATGTTCCGTTCTGCGATTAAAGAAGGAACAGAACTTGGAAAAAAAGCAAAGTCCTATATGGATGACGGCGCACTTGTACCGGATGAGGTCACAATTGGGATTGTAAAGGAACGCCTAAGCAAACCTGATTGTGAAAAAGGCTTCTTATTAGATGGCTTCCCTCGTACGGTAGCACAAGCAGAAGCATTAGAGTCCTTATTAGGAGATTTAAATACAAAATTGGATTATGTCCTTCATGTCAACGTACCCGAAGAAAAGTTAGTGGATCGTTTAACAGGACGTCGTATTTGCCCTGAGTGCGGTGCGACCTACCACGTTGAATTCAATCCTCCAAAACAAGATGGGGTCTGTGACAATGATGGGGCACAGTTAATCCAACGCGAAGATGATCAGCCTGAAACAGTCAAAAACCGTTTGAGCGTTAACTCTGAACAGATGAAGCCTCTACTAGACTTCTATGATGATAAAGGTTACTTAGTTGAGGTGGATGGCGATCAAGATATCGATGTTGTTTTCCAAGAGATCGATGATAAAATCGGAGGCCTTGTTTAATGATAATTAATAAAACGCCAAGAGAAATTGAATTAATGCGACAGGCAGGTAAAATTGTTGCACTCACACATCAAGAGCTTCAAAAGCACATTAAACCAGGTGTAACCACGAAAGAGCTTGACCAAGTTGCTGATCAATTTATCCGTAGCATGGATGCTACACCTTCGTTTAAAGGCTATAATGGCTTTAGCGGTAGCATTTGTGTTTCAGTTAACGAGGAATTAGTACATGGAATTCCAAGTGATCGAGCGTTAAATGATGGAGATATTATAAGCATCGATATTGGTGCTAATTATCAAGGCTATCATGGAGATTCAGCCTGGACTTATCCGGTTGGAGACATCGACGAAGATACACAGAAACTTCTTGATGTAACAGAGCAATCGCTTTTTGAAGGATTAAATCAGGTTATACCTGGAAACCGTTTGTCTGATATTTCTCACGCTATACAACAATATGTAGAACCATTTGGCTATACAATCGTAAGAGAGTACGGAGGACATGGAATAGGGCAAGACCTTCATGAAGATCCTCATATCTCCAATTTTGGACCAGCAAACAAAGGTCCAAGAATGAAAAAAGGTATGGTATTAGCCATTGAACCTATGGTTAATTTAGGGGAACGTTATGTTCGGACATTAAGTGATAACTGGACAGTTGTGACTGAAGACGGAAGCAACTGTGCACACTTTGAGCATACAATCGCTGTAACTGATGATGGTTACGAAATTTTAACGAAAGTTTAAGTGAAGGTGATGATGATTGGATAGTGAGTCGAGTAGTCCCAGGATAGGTCAATTAGTAAGAATCAATCGTGGGCGCGAGGCCGATCAATATGCGGTGATCGTCGATGTGGTTGATGAATCATTTGTTTTATTGGCTGATGGCGATAAACGTAAATTTGATCGACCAAAACGCAAAAACATTCATCATGTCGATTTATTAGACTATATTTCTCCGGAAGTTGAAAATAGCATTTTAGAAACTGGTCGCGTAACCAATGGTAAACTTCGCTTCGCAATATCAAAGTTTGTTAACGAGCAGTTAGCAGATTGGAAGAAGGGAGATTCTCTCTATGGCGAAAGATGATGTAATTGAAATGGAAGGCACAGTCCTCGAAACATTACCGAACGCAATGTTTAAAGTAAAATTAGAAAACGGACATGAGATTTTAGCTCATGTTTCTGGTAAAATACGTATGCATTTCATCCGTATTCTACCTGGTGATAAAGTGACCGTTGAGATGTCACCGTATGACCTATCAAGAGGTCGAATCACGTATCGTTATAAGTAATACAACTCCGATCTAAAAGGAGGTAAGAACAATGAAAGTAAGACCTTCAGTCAAAAAGATGTGTGAAAAATGTAAGGTAATTCGTCGTAATGGCCGAGTAATGGTAATTTGCGAAAACCCTAAACACAAGCAAAAACAAGGATAATTAAAGGAGGTGCGTTTAACAGATGGCACGTATTGCAGGTATTGATATTCCACGTGAAAAACGTATTTCTATTGCGTTAACGTATATTTACGGTATCGGAAAATCAAGAGCAAAACAAATTGTTGAAGATGCTGGTGTATCTGTTGAGACACGTGTACGTGATCTTACAGAAGATGAACTATCAAGCATCCGTAAAGAGATAGATAAATACACGGTTGAGGGTGACCTTCGTCGTGAAACATCTTTAAACATTAAGCGTTTAATCGAAATCGGTAGTTACAGAGGTATTCGTCACCGTCGTGGCCTACCAACACGTGGACAGAAGACAAAGAACAACTCTCGTACACGTAAAGGCCCACGTCGTACAGTTGCGAACAAGAGAAAATAAAGATTTAAAGGAGGTAAGCTAAATCATGGCTCGTAAGGGTAAACAACAACAGGCGCGCAGAAAGCGTCGTGTGAAAAAGAATATAGAGTCTGGCGTTGCGCACATTCGCTCTACTTTTAACAACACAATCGTAACGATCACAGACACTAATGGTAATGCACTAGCTTGGAGCAGTGCTGGAGCTTTAGGCTTCAGAGGTTCTCGTAAGTCAACACCTTTCGCAGCACAGATGGCATCAGAAGTTGCGGCGAAAACAGCACAAGAGAGCGGCATGCAATCCATCGAAGTAGCTGTTAAAGGTCCAGGAGCTGGCCGTGAAGCAGCGATTCGTTCGTTACAGGCTGCAGGTCTAGAAATCACGTCAATTATTGATGTGACACCTGTACCACACAATGGTTGCCGCCCACCAAAACGTCGTCGTGTTTAATTAGGTATATAATTTGTCACCCTGTCTATAATGGGATATGATAGTATAATAAGGTTTACACGGTAGTGCAGGTTCCTCCCATGATACACATGGGTTTCCTGCTTGAGGAATTTTCGGGGATACGGCTCGTATCGTCGAGTTTCGACGTTTTGAAGGAGGGTTTTGTGAATGATTGAAATTGAAAAACCGAAAGTGGAAACAATTGAAATTAATGAAGATACTACGTTCGGAAAGTTTGTCATCGAACCGTTAGAGCGCGGTTATGGTACAACAGTAGGTAACTCCTTGCGTCGTATCTTACTATCCTCGCTTCCAGGAGCAGCAGTCACATCAGTACAAATTGAAGGTGCTTTACACGAGTTCTCTACATTGGATTATGTCGTTGAAGACGTAACTACTGTAGTCATGAACTTAAAGCAGCTTGCATTAAAAATTTACTCTGATGATCAAAAGACATTAGAATTAAATGCTCAAGGAGAAGGGGAAGTATTTGCTCGTGACATTCAACACGATAGCGATGTTGAAATATTAAACCCCGACTTGAAAATTGCAACGATTTCAGGAAACGGTAAATTAAACATGAAGATTTTTGCTGAGCGCGGACGCGGTTACCGCCCAGCTGAAGCCAACAAACATGATGAACAGCCAATAGGTGTTATCCCTATAGATTCAATCTTCACACCAGTTCAACGTGTAACGTATCAAGTTGAAAACACACGCATCGGGCAAGTTACAAATTTTGATAAATTGACTCTCGACGTCACGACTGATGGAAGCATTCGTCCTGAAGATGCTATTTCTTTAGGTGCGAAGATTTTCACAGAACACTTAAATGTGTTTGTTAGTCTGACGGATGAAGCACAACAAGCGGAGATTATGGTTGAAAAAGAAGAAGACCAAAAGGAAAAAGTGTTAGAAATGACAATTGAAGAGTTAGATCTATCTGTTCGCTCTTACAACTGTCTAAAACGTGCCGGCATTAATACGGTACATGAACTAACACAAAAATCCGAAGAAGACATGATGAAAGTTCGTAACCTTGGACGTAAATCACTAGATGAGGTTAAGCATAAATTGAATGACTTAAACCTAGGACTGCGTAAAGACGACTAATCATCTGCAACGCTAGATTTTCCGACAAAGGAGGTTTTGAGAATGGCAAAAACGAAGTTAGGCCGTACAACTGAACAACGTCAGGCGCTTCTACGTAATCTTGCAACAGACTTAATCGTTCATGAACGTCTTGAAACAACTGAAGCTAAAGCTAAAACGCTTCGCCCAGTTGTAGAAAAGCTGATTACGTTAGGTAAGCGCGGTGACCTTCATGCTCGCCGTCAAGCAGCTTCTTACTTACGCGATGTGGAAGTTGATGAAGAAGGTTCACAGAATGCTTTACAAAAATTATTCTCTGATATTGCTCCTCGTTTCGAAGAACGCCAAGGCGGTTACACTCGCATCTTAAAGCTTGGTGAACGTAAAGGTGACGGAGCAAAAACGGTGATTATTGAATTAGTTGACTAATTGAATGATTCATTCAAAGGAAGGGGGTTCAGATTCCACGCGATGGGACTGTTCCCTTTTTTTATGATTTAATTTTCTAATCCGCTAGTAGAGCCTCTGAATCCGGTAGTTAATGAGCACATTCCGGTAGTTGGAGACGTAAATCCGATAGAAAACCTTAAAAACTTTCTCTCAACTAATTGTCAACTTTAATTATTGGTGGTTTAACAATCGGTAGCTATATATGATAAAATAAACCTTGATTCTATTTCCGTGGAAATACAAAAGGGGACAAAATTCGTGATTGAATTTAACGATGTTTCATATCATTATCCGAACCAGTCAGATTATGCCTTAAAACATATCAATTTCTCAATTCATGAAGGTGAATGGGTGGCGATCTTGGGACGGAATGGATCAGGAAAGTCTACTTTAGCGAAACATATGAATGGCTTACTTACACCAACTTATGGGGATATTCGAATTAATGGCCTTGAATTGAACGAAGAGTCTGTTTGGGATATTCGACGACACGTTGGGATGGTTTTTCAAAATCCAGAGAATCAGTTTGTCGGAACATCGGTTATAGATGATGTCGTATTTGGGTTAGAAAATATCGGTCTACCACGTGAACAGATGAAGGAAAGAGCTGATGAATCCCTGCGTTTGTTGGGGTTACCGGATATGCATCTGACCGAGCCATTTCATTTGTCTGGTGGGCAGAAACAGCGCTTAGCTATCGCTGGCATTTTAGCGATGAGACCGAATGTGATTGTGTTAGATGAAGCGACGACAATGTTAGATCCAACAGGTAAACTACAGTTACTTGAGACGATACAACAAATTCGCAAGCAACAACATATAACAACAGTGATGATCACACATGATGTGCAAGAAGCGGCTTGGGCAGATCGAGTGATAATATTAAATGATGGAGAAATAGGGTTTAACGGTTCGCTTAGTCAAAGTGAAAGAATCAAAGAATTCGGGTTAGAGTTGCCGTTTTTATTAGAGTTAACGGTTGCCTTAAAAGAGAGAGGCTACCCAATCAAATACTTGCCGAAAAATGAAGAAGAATTGGTGAATCAAATATGGACATATCATTCAACCAAGTAAGTTTTACATATCAAAAAGGAACACCCTTTGAACATCATGCCTTACATAACGTTAGCACCTCTATCTCTTCAGGCACGATGACGGCAGTTATTGGACAAACAGGTTCAGGTAAATCGACGTTTATCCAACATGTGAATGGACTCTATTATCCAACCGAGGGCAGTGTTGAGGTTGGAGACTTCACGATAACTCAAGACGGCTTAAAGTCAATTAAAAAGTTGCGCCAACAGGTTGGAATGGTGTTTCAATATCCAGAGCATCAATTATTTGAGGAAAACGTGAGGCAAGAGTTGTTATTTGGGCCTCGTAATTTTGGTCTAGAAGTATCAGACAGTCGATTAAATGAAATCTTCAATATGGTAGGGCTTCCAAATGAAGTGCTAGAAAAATCGCCATTTGAACTCAGTGGCGGCCAAAAACGTCGAGTGGCCATCGCGAGTGTGTTAGTGTTAGAGCCCAAGGTCTTAATATTAGATGAACCTACAGCAGGTCTTGATCCAGCTGGAAAGCAACAAATTATGAACTTATTTAAGTCCTTGCAAGTAGAAAAACAAATGACGGTTGTTTGGATCACACATGATATGACAGAAGTGTTAACTTACGCAGACAACGTTATTGTATTTCATGAGGGTAAGTTAATGGGTCCAGCGGCACCTAAAGCGTTATTTAGGAACAAAGAACTTCTAGCTCAAACGAGTTTAAACAAGCCGAGTGTGCTTAAATTTCTAGATGAACTCAAAGACCAAATAGGTGTAAGCATTAACTATAACGACCAAAGTGCAATAGAATTAGCCGATGAGATCATCAAAGTAGGTGAGAAGTCGTGAATTCATTCATCATTGGTCAATACGTTCCTAAAATATCATGGATACACCAACTAGACCCGAGAACAAAATTAATCATTGTCTTTAGTTATGTGATTGTTATCTTTGCCGCTGACTCTGCGTTAGGATACGGGATTTTGCTAGCTTTAGCATTTCTGAGTACTTATTTAATCCAAATTCCGTTTAAGTTTATTGCTAAAGGCTTGAAACCTGTATGGTGGATTATGGTGTTCACGTTTATTTTGCACCTAATTTTCACCAGACAAGGTGATATGTTTATATCTGTTCTAGGATTCGGTTTATACGATGGAGCGATTATAAAAGCAATAGAAATATCATTGCGTTTCTTTTTATTAATTTTAATGACAACGGTGTTAACGTTAACGACAACACCAATTGCGATTACGGATGCTGTTGAGACTTTATTGGGTCCGTTTAAAAAGTTAAAGTTACCTGTACATGAACTTGCAATGATGATGTCAATCTCACTACGTTTTATACCAACCTTGATGCAGGAAATGGACAAAATTACAAAGGCCCAAGCTTCACGGGGGTTAGATTTTAAAACGGGAACATTGAAGGATCGCGCCAAGGCTGTTCTGCCTCTATTTATTCCGCTATTTATAAATGCTTTTAGACGTGCTGAAGATTTAGCGGTTGCGATGGATGCAAGAGGTTACCAAGGGGCATATAACAGAACGAAATTTCGTGAATTAAAATTTACAGGGCTAGATTATATAATTGGTTTATTTGTTATAACAGTTTTTGCTGTCTTTTTTATGACAGGAACATGAGGGGATTTACATGGAAAGAATCATGCTTCGAATTGAATATGATGGGACATATTTCGCGGGTTTTCAGGTCCAGGTGAATCAGCGCACGGTACAACTCGAAATTGAAAAAGCACTTAAAAAAATGCACCAATCGGATGTACGCATTCATTCATCCGGTCGAACAGATTCTGGCGTACATGCATTGGATCAAGTCATTCATTTCGATACAGCGCTACAATTAGATGAACCTACTTGGAAACATGCTTTAACGACTTTACTACCGAAAGATATTCGTGTAAAATCTGCACAAAAGGTTACCGCTCAGTTTCATGCAAGAAAAGACTCAACGCGAAAAACGTATCGTTATATCGTGTTGAATCAAAAAGAGCATGATCCATTTAGACGGAATTATGAGTGGCATATCCCACATTCCGTTGATGTGGAAAGAATGAAAGAAGCGGCTGAACTAATTAAGGGTACACATGATTTTACAGCATTTGCTGCGTCTAAAACGAATGTCAAAGGGGATAAAATCCGGACGATTGAACGAATTGAAGTGCAGAAGCAGGACAATCGAATTTATTTTGATGTCACAGGAGATGGTTTCCTAACGCATATGGTTCGGATCATTGTCGGGACATTAATTCATATTGGATTAGGGAAAAAGGATAAAGCCTGTATACAGGAAGCCTTTGGCACCTTAGATCGTCGAGTGCTTGGTTTAACAGCACCTGGTTATGGTTTGTATTTGAAACAAGTCGATTATGAGTAAAATCCGAACATTCAGGTTGATATTTTAATTTAATTTCGGAATTTATTAAAAAGTGGTTGATGAATCATTTTAAGGTGTTATAATGTAATTGTAAAAACGAACAGTCAAATAATAAACCCTCATATAATATTGGGAATATGGCCCAAAAGTCTCTACCCGGTTGCCGTAAACAACTGGACTATGAGGGAAGTATTCTGAACTTATGACGTTTATTAGGGATACGTATGTCCAGACTGCTTTCCTCATGGGGAAGCAGTCTGTTTTGTTTTGAGGAGGGATTGGATGAAACCACAAATAGGTATCATTATGGGAAGTACATCAGATTGGGAGACAATGAAGCATGCATGTCATGTACTAGATGAGCTAGACATTCCGTATGAAAAAGAAGTAGTCTCTGCACACAGAACCCCGGATAAAATGTTTCATTACGCTGAAAACGCAAAAGAAAGAGGGTTAAAGGTCATCATTGCGGGAGCTGGTGGGGCTGCCCATCTACCAGGGATGGTAGCATCGAAAACATCACTGCCTGTGATTGGTGTTCCAGTACAATCCAAAGCGTTAAAAGGTCTAGACTCGTTGTTATCCATCGTTCAAATGCCAGGCGGCGTCCCGGTAGCAACTGTTGCGATTGGGAGTTCAGGTGCTACCAATGCAGGTCTCTTAGCAGCCAGACAATTAGCGGTATTTGATGAAGATCTTCACCTACGTTTACTCGATAAACAGCATCAAATGGAAGAAAAGGTCCATCAATCAAATGAGGAGTTACAAACATGGTAAAACGTATTGATCCAGGTCAAACAATTGGAATTATAGGCGGTGGCCAATTAGGGCGCATGATGGCGATTTCTGCGAAACAGATGGGGTATCGAATAGCTGTTTTAGACCCAACGCCAAACTCACCAACAGGGCAAGTGGCTGATGTTGAGATTACTGCAGCTTACAATGATTTAGAAGCAGCCAAAAAGTTATTACAAGAATCCGACGTCGTCACTTATGAATTTGAAAGCATTGATGTCGGTGTGTGTGAGTATTTAGTTGAGCATGGTTATGTACCACAAGGAAGTGAGTTAATCCGAATTTCTCAAGACCGTGCTTTTGAGAAAAAGGCGATTGAAGAAAGCGGAGCTAAAGTGGTTACATATGAGCTTGTTGAAAACATCGATGAGTTAAAACGCGCAACGCAATCGATAGGGTATCCTTGCGTGTTAAAAACTAGACGCGGCGGCTATGACGGTAAAGGTCAGCAAATATTATACGAAGAATTAGATTTAGCTCAAGCGATTGAAGTTTTAGAAAAAGGTCCTTGTATTTTAGAACAATTTTTACCGTTTGAAAAAGAACTATCCGTCATCGTTAATAGGAACACCCTTGGTGAGGTGAGATCCTTTCCAGTTGCGGAGAATATACATGTTAACCATATATTATTACAATCAATTGTTCCAGCAAGAGTGGTACCTACCATTCAAGATAAGGCGAAAAAAGCGGCTGAACAATTGGCAGAGTCGATGGATATGGTAGGGACGCTTGGGGTCGAAATGTTTTTGACGCAAGAAGGAGACATTTACATTAATGAAGTAGCACCTAGACCACATAATTCCGGCCATTATACGATTGATGCTTGTGAAACTAATCAATTTGAACAACATATAAGGGCGTTAATTGGTACACCATTAGGAAAGCCGAAGCTAAACACATCGGTCGTCATGATGAATGTATTAGGTGAACATTTGCAGGAAGTAGTGTTGCGTATTCCAGATGTTTCAAATGCTAAACTACACTTATATGGCAAATCAGAAGTGAAACCAAAACGTAAAATGGGTCATGTCAATTTCCTAGGATACCATACAAAAGGCTTATTACAACAAACTAGAGATTTAGAGATATGGAGGCAGTCATAATGATTGAACGTTATACACGAGAAGAAATGGGTCAAATTTGGACAGAAGAAAATAAATATCAGGCCTGGTTAGAAGTTGAGATACTAGCTTGTGAAGCGTGGGCTGAGTTAGGGGTGATCCCAAAGGAAGATGCTCAAGCCATTCGTAAAAACGCATCGTTTGATGTGAATCGAATTAAAGAAATTGAAGCTGAAACGCGTCACGATGTCGTAGCATTCACACGCGCCGTGTCTGAGACGCTTGGTGATGAGAAGAAGTGGGTGCATTACGGGCTCACGTCAACCGATGTGGTCGATACGGCACTTGGCTATTTAATTAAACAGGCAAATGATCTAATTCGCAAAGACTTATTGCGTTTCATTGATGTTTTAAAAGAGAAGGCGAAAGAACATAAATATACGGTCATGATGGGGCGTACGCATGGTGTTCACGCTGAGCCGACCACGTTTGGGCTCAAAATGGCCTTATTTTATGAAGAAATGAATCGAAACTTAGAACGTTTTGATGCAGCAGCAGAGACGATTGGGTATGGAAAAATGTCGGGAGCAGTCGGGACGTATGCGAATATCGATCCGTTCATCGAGCAATATGTCTGTGAAAACCTTGGCTTAAAACCGGCACCGATCTCAACTCAAACCTTACAACGTGATCGACATGCGCATTATGTATCGACATTAGCCTTGATCGCAACGTCAATTGAAAAAATGGCGGTTGAAGTTCGTGGACTGCAAAAGAGTGAAACGCGTGAAGTAGAAGAGTTTTTCGCTAAAGGCCAAAAAGGTTCTTCCGCTATGCCGCACAAACGAAACCCGATTGGATCAGAAAATATGGCTGGGATGGCGCGTGTCGTACGAGGTTACATGACGACGGCATACGAAAATGTTCCGCTATGGCACGAACGTGATATTTCGCATTCTTCAGCTGAACGCGTCATTTTACCAGATGCGACCATTGCGGTAAATTATATGCTCAATCGTTTTTCAACGATTATCGAGAAACTGACGGTTTATGAAGACAATATGAAACGCAATATGGACCGGACATTCGGCTTGATTTTCTCGCAACGCGTTTTATTGTCTTTAATTGATAAAGGACTATCGCGTGAGAAAGCATACGATCTCGTGCAGCCACTAGCGATGCAAGCATGGGAGGAACAAACGTCGTTCCCTGAATTAGTCAGACAACACCCAGAGATTCAAGAACAGCTATCAGAAAGCGAATTAGATGATTGTTTTGACCCTACTTATCATTTGAAAAATGTCGACGCTATTTTTGAGAAGGTCGGTTTAAATTAAGGAGGCTTCTGAAGTTGCAAAAAGGTCCATTACGTTACGAAGGAAAAGCGAAACGTTTGTATGAATCAAACACCCCAGATGAGTTGATTGTCGAGTATAAAGATGATTTAACCGCCTTTAACGGAGAGAAAAAATCAGATCAACACGGCAAAGGGACTTTAAATAATCAAATTACTTCTTTATTATTTGAACGCTTGAATGAAGCGGGCGTTTGCAACCATTGGGTAAAGCAACTTGGTGAGACAGAGCAACTCGTAAAACATACTGACATTATACCGATTGAAGTTGTCGTTCGTAATGTGGCAGCTGGAAGCTTATCTAAGCGGTTAGGGTTTGAGGAAGGCAAGGCATTAATGTTTCCAATCGTTGAGTTTTACTACAAAGATGATGACCTTGGCGACCCGCTGATTAATGAAGATCATATTAAACTGTTAAATCTAGTGACAGAAGAAGAGATACAACAGTTGAAAGATCTAGCGCTTAAAGTGAATGATATTTTGTTAGAAGAGTTCGGTCGTTGTGACATAAAAATAATAGATTTCAAGCTAGAGTTCGGTGAAGATAGCAACGGCAATTTGTTGTTAGCAGATGAGATTTCGCCAGATACTTGCCGGCTGTGGGATCGACACACTAATGAAAAGCTAGATAAAGATGTTTTTAGGCAGGATTTAGGTCAGGTGGATGAGGCGTATCGCACGATATTAAATCGCTTAAAGGGAGTTGGGGCTCATGATTAAGGTCAAAGTGTACGTCACGTTAAAAGAAGGGGTGCTAGACCCACAAGGAAAGGCAATTGAGCAGGCATTACAAGCGAAAAATTTTCAAGGTGTGCGTGACATGAGG
Source organism: Aquisalibacillus elongatus (assembly GCF_003843875.1). Classification (GTDB taxonomy): domain Bacteria; phylum Bacillota; class Bacilli; order Bacillales; family Alkalibacillaceae; genus Aquisalibacillus; species Aquisalibacillus elongatus. Next base: position 56,979 of record NZ_RKRF01000015.1, read on the forward strand.
GTCGGTAAGTACATGGAATTCTATTTGAATGAAGATGAGGCAACGGATCACCAAATCCAAGAGATGTGCGAACAATTGCTAGCGAATCCGGTCATTGAGGACTATCGCTACGAAACAGAGGAGGTCATCTCGGTATGAAGTTTGCCGTCGTCGTATTTCCGGGTTCGAATTGCGATTCAGACATGTTTTATGCCATCCAAGGTGTTTTAGGTGAGGAAGTAGAGTATGTTTCCCATCATTCTAGTGATCTATCACAATTTGATGCGGTGCTGTTACCAGGCGGTTTTTCCTATGGCGATTATTTACGGTCCGGAGCCATTGCTAGTGTAAGTCCAATAGTTAATGCAATTAAAGATTTTGCTTCAGAAGGCAAGCCAGTTTTAGGCGTGTGCAATGGGTTTCAAATTTTACTTGAAGCGGGTTTGCTAAATGGTGCGATGAAACGGAATCATGAGTTGAAATTCGTGTGCGATACCACACCGCTCATCGTTGAACAAAGTGAAACGATCTTCACGAGTGAATATGAACAGTTTGAGCGTATTGAATTGCCGATTGCTCACGCTGAAGGAAACTATGATTGTGATGATGAGACATTAAAGGATCTCGAAGCGCATGATCAAATTGTGTTCCGCTATGCTGATAATCCTAACGGCTCTAAAGCAGATATTGCAGGAATCGTGAATAAGGAGGGCAATGTGTTAGGCATGATGCCACACCCAGAGAGAGCCGTAGAGGAGATTCTCGGAACAGACGATGGATTAAAGCTATTTCGATCAATCTTAGTGAATTGGAGGGAGACACATGCCATTACTTCTTGAGCCAAGTCCAAGTGAGATTAAGGAACAGAAGCTTTATGTTGACATGGGGCTAACGGATGCAGAGTTCGAACGAATCGAGCAATTAATTGAGAGAACACCAAATTATACTGAAACAGGAATTTTTTCTGTGATGTGGAGTGAGCATTGTAGTTATAAAAAATCTAAGCCACTCCTAAGTAAGTTCCCGACTCAGGGCGCACGTGTACTACAAGGTCCTGGTGAAGGTGCCGGAATCATTGATATCGGTGATGAATTAGCGGTTGCGTTTAAAATTGAAAGTCATAATCACCCATCGGCCATAGAGCCTTATCAAGGGGCGGCAACAGGTGTTGGTGGGATTATCCGTGATGTGTTTTCAATGGGAGCTCGTCCAGTGGCGCTATTAAATTCCCTTCGCTTCGGTGAATTGGACCATCCGCGAACGAAGTACTTGTTTGAAGAAGTAGTGGCAGGAATAGCGGGATACGGTAATTGTGTTGGCATCCCAACGGTCGGTGGTGAGATTCAGTTTGATGATTGTTACAAGGGAAATCCTTTAGTTAACGCCATGTGTGTCGGCTTAATGAAGCATGAAGATATACAAGTCGGTCAGGCAAAAGGAATTGGCAACACAGTGATGTACATAGGGTCAGCAACAGGTCGAGACGGCATTCATGGTGCAACGTTTGCATCTGAAGAATTAACAGATGAATCAGCAGAAGACCGCCCAGCCGTTCAAGTCGGTGATCCGTTTATGGAGAAATTGTTAATCGAAGCAACGCTAGACATTATCAAAAGTGACGCTCTTATTGGTATACAAGACATGGGAGCAGCAGGGTTAACGTCATCAGCTAGTGAGATGGCCAGTAAGGCTGGAACCGGTATAGAGCTTAATTTAGATTTAGCCCCGCAGCGTGAAACGGGCATGACTCCTTATGAAATGATGTTATCTGAATCGCAAGAGCGTATGTTAGTCGTCGTTCAACAAGGTCGTGAAGATGAGATCAAAGAGGTGGTGTCTCAGTACGATTTGAATGCGGTTGAAGTTGGCCAGGTAACAGACGATCATCGTTTCCGTTTAATCCATCAAGGTGACGTTGTAACGGATGTCCCAGTTGATGCACTAGCAGAAGATGCACCCGTTTATGATTTACCGTCTGAAAAACCGTCATTTAATACAAACACTCAACCACTTCGTATTGAGGATCCTGAAGATGTTTTGATTAAACTTTTGCAACAGCCAACGATTGCGAGTAAGGAATGGGTATACCGACAATATGATTATCAAGTTCAGACGAATACGGTGGTTCAGCCAGGTTCCGATGCCGCGATTATAAGAGTGAAAGGGACAGACAAAGCGATTGCGATGACGACCGATTGTAACTCAAGATATTTACACCTGGACCCTTACCAAGGTGGCCAAATAGCGGTAGCAGAAGCCGCACGTAATATTGTCTGCTCCGGAGCTGATCCAGTTGCCATTACAGATTGCTTAAATTTTGGAAATCCAGATAATCCTGAGGTATTTTGGATGATGGAACAGGCAACAGACGGTATGGCGAACGCTTGTGAGACGTTACAAACGCCTGTCATTAGTGGTAATGTCTCACTTTATAACGAAACGAATGGTCAAAGTGTATTCCCGACACCGGTCATTGGTATGGTTGGGTTGATCCATCAGCTAGATCACATTACAACTCTTCATGTAAAAGAACCAGGCGATCTCGTATATGTGATCGGCGAGACAACGCATGAAGTTGGTGGTAGTGAAGTGCAAAAACTATTACAAGGATCATACGAAGGAGAAGCTCCTGAACTAGATATTATGCAGGAAAAAACAAGACAGCAAAACTTGCTTAAAGCTATTCAAAATGGATTAGTCGCATCCGCTCATGATGTCTCAGAAGGCGGGTTGGCTGTTGCTCTTGCTGAAAAAGTTATGACAACCAATTTTGGCATGAACGTTGGATTACGAGGTAAGAACTTTGTGGAGCTATTTAGCGAAACTCAATCGCGTTTTATTGTAACTGTTAAACCTGAAGACGTGAGTGAGTTTGAAGCTAACGTAGACGCAACGCGAGTCGGTGTCGTTACGAATAATGGAAGGTTCAACATTCAGTTTAACGGCGAGACGATTATTCAGCAAAAGGTAGATCAGTTAATCGATAGGTGGAAAGGAGCTATTCCATGTTTGGTGAAATCAAAGGCTTAAATGAAGAGTGCGGGATCTTTGGCGTATTCGGTCACACGCAGGCGGGCCACATGACTTATTACGGACTACATGCTCTGCAACACAGAGGTCAAGAAGGGGCTGGTGTTGTCGTATCTGATGGAGAAGAACTGAAACAGTCAAAAGGTGAAGGCTTAGTCACAGACGTGTTAGATGAAGAACAACTCAGCCGTTTAGTAGGGCACTCAGCTATTGGTCATGTTCGTTATTCGACGGCTGGAGGCAAGACGTATGAAAATATTCAGCCGTTATATTTTAGGTCAAGTACGGGTTCCTTAGCTCTGGCTCATAACGGTAATTTAGTGAACGCATCCAAGCTTCGTCAGGAATTAGAAGAGACCGGAAGCATTTTTCAAACCACATCAGATACTGAAGTGATTGCGCATTTAATTAAGCGACAAGGAAAAAAGCCTATTATTGACCGAGTCAAACATGCGTTAAATGAGTTAGAAGGTGCTTTTGCGATGGTCATGTTAGATGAACACCAGTTAATCGCCGCGCTAGACCCAAGAGGTATGCGGCCACTCTCGCTTGGAAAAGTCGGAGATGCTTATGCTCTTGCTTCTGAAACGTGTGCATTTGACGTTGTAGGAGCTGAATATTTAAGAGAAGTTAAACCTGGAGAGTTATTAGTCATAAACGAAGAAGGCGTTCATGTTGATCGATTTCAACAGCCTAAAGACCGGTCGATTTGTACGATGGAATATGTCTACTTCGCACGACCGGATAGCAATGTAGATGGGGATAACATTCACAGTGTTCGTAAACGTTTAGGTAAAACGTTAGCTAGTGTTGCACCCGTTGAAGCGGATGTTGTTACGGGTGTGCCTGATTCTAGTATTTCAGCTGCAATTGGTTATGCCGAGGCCTCAAATATTCCGTATGAGCTTGGGTTAATTAAAAATCGATACGTTGGAAGAACGTTTATTCAGCCATCTCAGGAGCTACGGGAGCGTGGCGTTCAGATGAAGCTATCAGCTGTGAGAAAGATTGTAGAAGGAAAGCGCGTTGTTATGGTGGATGATTCTATTGTAAGAGGCACAACGTCGAAACGAATTGTTCGTATGTTAAAAGAAGCGGGCGCAAAGGAAGTTCACGTTCGCATCAGTTCACCCCCGATTACGCACCCTTGTTTTTACGGAATCGATACGTCAACGAGTGGTGAGTTAATTGCAGCCAATCACACCGTTGAAGAAATAGGAGAGAAAATAGGAGCTGATTCTATCTCATTTCTACCGATTGATTCTATGATCGAGGCGGTCGACAGACAAGATCAAAGCCCGAATTGTGGCCACTGTTTAGCATGTTTTACAGGGAATTATCCAACAGATTTGTATGATCAATCGATTCCACCTCATCAAAAAGAGCAGATGATAGGAGCGAGGTCTTAATGTCAAAAGCTTATCAAGAGTCAGGTGTCAATTTAGAAGCGGGTTATGAAGCAGTTGAACGTATGTCATCTCATGTTAAGCGAACTCACCGAACGGGCGTTATGGGGTCCTTCGGCAGTTTCGGTGGTATGTTTGATTTGTCCCATCTTAACTTAAAAGAACCTGTCTTAATTTCTGGCACTGATGGCGTTGGAACTAAACTAAAATTGGCTTTTGAATTAGACCGTCATGACACTATTGGAATGGATGCCGTTGCTATGTGTGTCAATGATATCGTCGTTCAAGGCGCTGAGCCACTTTATTTTCTGGACTATATTGGAATAGGGGTTTCTCGTCCTGATGTCATTGAATCCATTGTTAAAGGAATTGCCGATGGGTGTGAAGAAGCAGGGTGTGGGCTAATTGGTGGTGAAACAGCTGAGATGCCAGGGTTGTATGATGAAGATGAGTATGATGTCGCTGGTTTTGCCGTAGGCGCGTGTGAAAAAAGTGAGCTCATCACAAATGACCAAATCAAATCCGGTGACAAGCTAATCGGACTTCCATCATCAGGTGTCCATAGCAATGGTTTTTCGCTCGTTCGAAAAATCATTTACGATCAACAGCTCGACCTTAACAAAGTTTATTCGCCTTTTAATCAAACGTTAGGTGAAGAACTGTTAACGCCAACGATGATTTATGTTAAAGACATAATCGCATTAAAAGGATTAATTAAGGGTGCGGCTCATATTACAGGGGGCGGTTTTTATGAAAATATTCCACGCATGTTACCAGATGGAGTAGGCGCGACCATACATACGAATGTATATCCCACACCAAAAATCTTCCCTTTTTTACAAGAACATGGCCAATTAGAGAAGGACGATTTATACCGAGTTTTTAACATGGGGATTGGTATGGTCTTAGCGGTTGATTCTCAAGATGTGGATCAGATCATGACATTACTTGATGAAGCTTACGTCATTGGAGAAGTCACTAATCAAGATGGGATTCAGTTAGTAGAGGGGGAACGAATATGAAACGAATTGCCATATTTGCCTCAGGGAGTGGTTCTAACTTTGAAGCCATCGCAAAAGCTTCTGTGTGGAGTGATGCTTATGAAGTCGTGTTGCTTTTCTCTGATCGACCTGAAGCTTATGCTTTAAATAGAGCTGAACAGCTAGGAATAGAAGCTCAAGTTTACGAACCTTCTCATTATCCAGATAAACGGTCGTATGAAGCCGATATTCTAGCCTTGCTTATCCGACATCGAGTGGACCTCGTCGTATTAGCCGGATATATGCGATTAGTAGGTGAAACGCTACTACAGCCTTATCAGAACCGAATTATCAATATTCATCCATCGCTATTACCGTTATTTCCAGGTCTACATGCGATCGAGAACGCAATAGACGTAGGTGCGAGTCAAACCGGCGTGACGATTCATTACGTAGATGAAGGAATGGATACAGGTCCGATTATTTCACAAGAGTCTATTCCGATCGAGCCGGCAGATACATATGACACGTTGAAAGAAAAAATACAAAAAATCGAACACCGATTATACCCAGAAACGATTGAACAAATGGTAAGAAAGGATGAGTTATTTGTCAAAACGAGCCTTACTGAGCGTATCTGATAAAACAGGATTATTAGAACTTGCTAAAGCTTTTGTCGACCACGGGATTGAATTAATTTCAACTGGTGGGACGAAGAAAGTGCTAGAAGAAGCGGGTGTTCCTGTCACAAGCATTTCTGAAGTGACAAACTTTCCTGAAATTTTAGATGGTCGAGTAAAAACCTTACATCCGAATGTACACGGTGGATTGTTAGCTAAGAGGAACAATGAACAACATCAAGCAGAACTAAATGAGTTAGATATTCAACCGATTGATTATGTCGTCGTGAACCTTTACCCATTTAAGGAAACGATTGCAAAAGAAGACGTGTTATTCGATGAAGCGATTGAAAACATCGATATCGGTGGGCCGACGATGTTAAGATCTGCTGCTAAAAACCATCAGGATGTCACGGTAATAGTCGACCCTAATGATTATTCTAAAGTAATTGAAGCTTTAGAAGAAGGCGTGCCATCATTAGAGTTGAAGCGGGACTTAGCGGCTAAAGTGTTCAGGCATACCGCACACTATGATGCCTTAGTGGCTGAGTATTTAACGGAACAGACAGATGAAGCTTATCCTGAGACTAAAACCGTCACGTATGAATTAAAGCAAACGTTACGCTACGGAGAAAACCCTCATCAAGAAGCTGCGTTTTATAAAAAACCATTTGCATCTGCTTCGTCTATTACTGAGGCGCGTCAATTACATGGAAAAGAATTATCTTATAACAATATTCAAGATGCTGATGCAGCGTTAACGATTGTCAAAGACTTCAAACAGCCAGCGGCGGTCGCTGTCAAACATATGAACCCATGCGGTGTTGGCGTAGGTCAGAATATTCTAGAAGCATACGAGCGCGCTTATGAGGGAGACCCAGTGTCCATCTTTGGCGGCATTGTAGCGGTGAATCGTCCTGTGGATCAAACACTCGCTGAGGCGTTAAGTTCAATTTTCTTAGAAATTATCATAGCACCAAGCTATACAGAAGATGCCCTTAATCAATTAACTAAAAAGAAAAACATTCGATTATTAGAAATGCCAATCTATTTAAATGAGCCTGAAGAACAATTGAAAACCGTCAGTGGGGGTGTTTTGATTCAAGATGAAGATCGCCATCTGCTCCTAGAATCTGATTTAGAAGTCGTAACGGAGCGAGAGCCGACCGATGAAGAGTGGTCTGACTTAAAGTTTGCTTGGAACGTGATTAAACACGTGAAATCGAATGCGATTGTTTTAGCAAAAGGAGAGCAAAGCATCGGCGTTGGTGCTGGGCAAATGAATCGTGTCGGAGCAGCTAAAATTGCGATCGAACAAGCAAGTGATCACGCACATGGTGCGATCATGGCATCAGATGCCTTTTTCCCAATGCCCGATACAGTTGAAGTCGCACACCAAGCAGGAGTCCGGGCGATTATTCAACCGGGTGGATCGATTCGAGATGAAGACTCGATTCAGAAGTGTAATGAGTATGGCATCACAATGGTGTTAACGGGCGCAAGACATTTTAAGCATTAGGAGGTCCTTATGAACGTATTAGTCATTGGACGTGGAGGACGTGAGCATGTTTTAGCGTGGAAGTTGAAGCAGAGTGATCAAGTTAGTGAGGTATACGTTGCACCGGGTAATGATGGCATGAAGGATGTAGCGAAAACAATCGTAATCGACGAAGATGATATAAATGGATTGATCTCATTTGTGAAAAAAACAGACATCGCTTTAACGATTGTAGGTCCGGAAGCGCCATTAATGGATGGAATCGTAGACCGTTTTCAAGCTGAAGGGCTTAACATATTCGGGCCGACGCAAAAAGCGGCTGAAATAGAAGGTCGTAAACAGTATGCCAAACAGCTAATGAGCCGGTATGGGATTCCAACAGCTCGATATGACGTATTTGATGATGTTGAACCGGCTCAATCTTATGTCAGGCAAGTAGGTGTACCCATTGTGATTAAGGCAGATGGATTAGCAGCTGGAAAAGGCGTTGTAATCGCCAAAACCATTCAAGAAGCTGATCAAGCGATTGTTGATATGTTAGACGGGCGTTTTGGCGAGGCGAGTCAGACGATTGTGATTGAGGAATTTTTAGAAGGCGAAGAATTCTCGCTAATGGCTTTTGTTAATGGAATGAGGGTTTATCCTATGGAATTGTCACAAGACCATAAGCGGGCATTCGATCAAGATGAAGGGCCGAATACAGGCGGCATGGGAGCTTATTCACCGGTTCCTCAACTGTCAGAAAACATTAAACGAGAGTCCGTTGAGCAAGTGTTGAAGCCAACAGCTGAAGCGTTAGTTCAAGAAGGACGCCCTTTTCAAGGGGTGTTATATGCAGGCTTAATAAAAACAAACAATGGACCGAAAGTCATCGAATTTAACGCACGGCTTGGCGACCCAGAAGCACAAGTTGTACTGCCTAGGCTAGAAAATGATTTAGTCGAAGTAATAGAACATGTCATGGCTGAAGAACCAGTGAATTTGTTGTGGTCTAACAAATTTGCCGTAGGAGTTGTGTTAGCATCCAAGGGATATCCGGGCGCTTATGAAAAAGGTCAGCCCATTCAAGGTCTTCAAGTACAATCGAGTGACAATCTGCTATTTCACGCTGGGACTAAGTTTGAAGATGGACAGTGGAAAACGAATGGTGGACGTTTATTACTTGTTGCAGCGCAACATGAAAAGCTGGAGGAAGCCAAAGAGCGTGTCTACGCTGATATGAAATCATTTGATTCTGCACACACTTTTTATCGAAAAGATATCGCCAAGCGAGCACATTCAATCACATCATTTTAGCACATACAGTGACTGACGACTTAAATGGAATTGACCATGGTGGAACTGTATGTGAATCATGCCGGTCGTCTGGGCGGAGAGTGGATCACTCTTCAATTATTAGGAGGTTAAACCATGAATCCAATAATTCTAGACGGAAAAAAGGTTGCTCAGTCAATCAAAAACGAACTGAGAGTGGAAGTTGAACGGTTAAAAGAAGCGGAGATAACGCCTAAATTAGCCACCATTTTAGTCGGAGACGATGAAGCATCTAAGACATACGTCCAAATGAAAGCTAATACATGTCATAAGTTAGGAATGGAATCTGAGCGAGTTTTTCTACCAGAAGAAACGACGACAGAAGAACTGCTTAATGTCATTAAGCAGTTAAATGAAGACGCCAGTGTGCACGGTATTTTGCTACAACATCCCGTACCAAGTCATATTGATGAACGTAAAGCTTTTGATACAATTGCGTTAGAAAAAGATGTCGATGGCGTAACTGCACACGGTTTTGGGGCAACAACGTTTCAACTGGGCGCATACCCATGTTGTACACCTGCCGCTATTTTACAAATAATTGATCATTATAACTTATCCATTGAAGGTAAGCACGCGGTGGTTGTTGGCCGTAGCCCGATTTTAGGAAAACCTGTGTCCATGATGCTCCTTAACCGAAATGCGACGGTGACGATTAGTCATTCAAAAACAGAAAATTTACCTGAGGTAATCAGTCAGGCAGACATCATTATTGCAGCTGTCGGCCGTCCGAAGTTTATTAAGGGCGAATGGTTGAAAGAAGGAGCGATTGTATTAGATGCCGGCTATAATCCAGGAAATATAGGTGACTGTGATTACGAAACATGTTATCCTAAATCGTCAGCTATTACACCTGTTCCTGGTGGAGTTGGCCCTGTCACAATTTCTATGTTACTCAAACATACAGTTGAAGCAGCCAAAACACAACGAGCAAGTGTGGTTTTGAACTAATTCTTAAGATTGGTTTGTATTGTGATGAGCGAAGGCGGCGACTCCAGTGGGAACAGCACGAGCCGAGGGGCCACAGGATGTGGGTCAGTTCGGCGTTGCAACAGGACGTTGCGAACTTAGCCGAACATCTTCAGTGTAGCGAAACGACAGTGAGCTTTGGGAAGTTGAGGCCGTGCCCGCGGAAAGCGTCCGCCGTGAGCGAATCACAACATCAAATGTAAAATGATAAAATTTACAGCTAAATAAAGCTGATTTATCTTGACATTCATGCCATAGATATTATAATATATTCTATGGCATTTTATCATAACCACGAATAGCCCCGGAACTACTCGTGATGAAGATAAAAATATGTTCGATAGAATCGATTGATATAGGAGGGAAAGCAAATGCGCACAACTTTCATGGCTAATGAAAACAACGTTGAGCGTAAATGGTATGTGGTTGATGCCGAAGGACAAACGCTAGGTCGTCTAGCTACAGAAGTTGCAACACTTCTTCGCGGCAAGCATAAACCAACTTACACACCACACGTTGATACTGGTGATCACGTAATTATCGTGAATGCTGATAAAGTACAATTAACAGGTAAAAAATTAACAGATAAAATGTATTACCGCCATTCAAACTACCCTGGTGGTTTAAAGGCACGCAGCGCAAACGTTATGCGCCAAAACTACCCTGAACAAATGCTTGAACTAGCTGTTAAAGGAATGCTACCGAAAAACAAGCTAGGTCGTAAAATGGGTAAAAAACTTCACGTTTATCGTGGACCTGAACACAAACATCAAGCACAAAATCCAGAAGTTTACGAACTTCGCGGGTAAGTAAAAGGAGGTAAAGACTTTGGCACAAGTACAATACTACGGAACAGGTCGTCGTAAGAGCTCGGTAGCTCGTGTGCGTCTAGTTCCTGGAAGCGGAAAAATTATTGTAAATGATGTAGATGCACAAGAGTACTTCCCACATGAAACGTTACGCTTAGTCATCAACCAGCCATTAGAATCAACTGAAACTATTGGTAACTATGATGTTCTAGCAAACGTTAACGGTGGTGGATATACAGGTCAAGCAGGAGCGATCCGTCTAGGTGTTGCTCGCGCACTATTAGAAGCAGACCCTGACTATCGCCCAACATTAAAGCGCGCTGGATTCCTAACTCGTGATCCTCGTGCGAAAGAGCGTAAGAAATACGGTCTTAAAGGCGCTCGTCGTGCACCACAGTTCTCTAAGCGTTAAAATTCTTGTCACACAAGGATCCAAAGCCTCTCTTTTCTATTTTGGAAAAAGAGAGGTTTTTTATATTTTTAGTTTTTGACTCACAAATGACTCACATTTAATCGTTTGTCATATAATTTAGGAATTTTTGGGCAGTTTTTTCTCTGGATTTATTCGTTACATAAGTATATATTATAAGTGGTTTGAATGCTTTCATGACCGAGTCGATTTTGAACTTCGTATGGCTCTGCACCAGATTCAAAATTCAAGCAAACCTTGTATTTAAATTTTTGGCTCCAAAACATAATACCTTACCATTAGGGTTTATGACCTATAGATAATCGTTTAAACAGAACCTATTGTAAATGTTTAGGTGTGTCATCAGCATTATTCTTTAACGTTTCAGTGAAAATATTATCTTGTGATTGATTATTGGGTTCTAATCGTTGTCCATTTTGAATGAACTTAATCAGGTTTTGGATATCTTCTTTTGTGGCAGGTTGTTTTTCCAATTTTAAAGTATAGCCTAATTGTCCATTAGATTCTAATGTAGCATATTGAACATCATGAATATTAGAAACGCCTGCGTTCCGTAATCGTTCTTCTAATTTATCAACAGTTAATCTATGTTTTTTTAAGTTGTTCTCAATTAAATTGCCATTTTCAATAACAGGTACAGCTTTACCAGATAGTACTGTTTCTGTATTGTCAAATTTTAATTGGATAAATTCAGCTATAATTAGAAAAAGCACTAATAACCCAGCAATTCCAAAAGTCGTCCAAAGCCCCCGGCCAGATACGGGTTGAATAAGTAATGTGCCGATGGCAATCATCATAACCGTTTGGGGAATAGTCATTTGAGAGATTGTTTTTCTTCCGCCTATTCTTAAAATAATCGTTCCCATAGCAAAGATAAGAAATGTTTGCCAAATTAAGTTTAAATCCATAAAGATAATCTCCTTTCTCTATTGATGCCTAATATTTTTTATCTAGGTTCTAATTTTATACCTGGGATATTAGGTTTAAAACGTATTTAGCAATCAAGTGCTTTTTTTATTAAGAAGGCATCTTTTTGCACGGACAACACATTCAAATAACAGACCTGATTTACAATAAGAAGGAAATTTCTCTTATTTTTTGACTCACAAATGACTCACTTTTTATTAAATTGTGTTAAATTTGGTTGATATAAGAGCGTAAGAAATACGGTCTTAAAGGCGCTCGTCGTGCACCACAGTTCTCTAAGCGTTAATAGCCTAAATAAACCCACTCTCTTAACAAGATTTATGAGAGTGGGTTTATTATTTGCTATTTATTATAAGGGTCTAATAAAACCTTCTTTGTCGCAACAGCATCAACATAGTGTTCATTATGATCGACGCTGATCATAGTTGGTTGATAGTCGTTTATAGCATCTATCAACTGATAAATGACAAAAAGGTCGAGACTGTTGGTCACCTCATCCCAGATGAATAGTTGATGATGATTCAAAAGGGCTTTTGCTAATAACATCTTTTTCTTTTCACCAGAGCTCCATTGTTTCCCTTGAGGACTTGAGAAAAGTTTTCGGCTCATACCTAGTTGATGCAATAGATATAGGTATTCCTCTTTTTCTTCCTTAGACGTCATCGACTGTAAATACGAATGTAAATCTACCCGACCTTGGTTTTTCTGGTGTAAAACCGACTGTTGTTCCGGGAGTTTAATGTCATATTCTCCAATGGTCTCTAGTTTCTCTTCACCTATAATAAAATTTAATAAGGTCGACTTTCCAACGCCATTGTGCCCTTCAATAAATAATCTTTCAGATGGATAGAGATCAACGTTGATAGGAGAAAACAAAGGAACGCCACCTCTTAAAATAGAAAACTCACGAAAAGAGAGGATCTGTTTTTGAGGCCTTACTACGTTAAATTTAAGTTTAGAAACTTCTTCAATATTATCAATGAGCTCTTCTTTTTCAATAACTTTTTCCTCGGTTCTTTTCCTAATGGCTTTAGCTCTTTTCATTTGTTTGGCAGCTAATCGTCGTTCTGAAGAATCTTTTGTGCTGTTTTCTCTTTGTAATCCCCAATTGTTAACTTGTCTTGAAACTTGATCTAGACGCTTGATTTCTCCTTTGAGTTTCTCGTTTTTCTCCTTTGTTAATCGGTCAGCACGTTCCTTTTCGGTTTTCCAAGTGTCAACATCTCCAGCTATAAGGTCGATTGATTCTTTGTTTATAGCTAAAATATGATCGACAAACTGGTTAAGAAAATATTCATCATGGCTCACTACAATGTAACCTGTTTTGTTATTTAAGTATTGGCCAACCATTTGTCTTCCATGCAGATCTAAATTATTCGTCGGCTCGTCAATTAACGGAAATGCCTGGTCGTCTAAAAATAACTCGATTAGTAGAATCTTGGTTTGCTCTCCTCCGCTTAGTTGATTGAAATTACGATAAAGAATGTCATGTGATAGCTCCATATAATTCAGCTCTCGTTCAATTTCCCAAATTTCAACCAATGGATTACGTTCTAGTAAAACATCTAGAGTTGTTAAGTCTTTCTCTGGATAAATGGGAAAATATTCAAATTCTAGATTCGAATGTATAGATCCTTCATAGTCTAACTGGTCCATTAGAATCTTTAAGAAGGTCGTTTTACCTCTTCCGTTTCGACCGACGAGACCTAGTTTCCAACTTTCATGTATGTTTAAATTAACGTCTTGGAACATTGGATTTATCATTGATATATATTTAAAACATAAACTTTTAATTATAATATTACCTTTCAAATAATCATCTCCTAAACATAAATATCCCCTATCTCGCTTCTGAGATAGGGGATATGCGTACGTTTAAACAGACCAACCGAAAATTGGTAACGGAGAACCCTAGAATAGAGCTGTCATTTAAAGGAGTACACAATAATCCTACTCAAAAGAACCATAGATAGGCAGTAAGGCAGAATTTCAGCCAAAATTTAACTGCTATTTGATTCGAACTATAAAGTAAGATTATTGAATCATCGCTTTAAATTTCTCCCTTCAAAATATATTTCTACTACTTTAAAAAAGATTTATCTATTTGTCAATATTATTATTCTAATATACTTCTGTATACTAAATATTCAACTACTGTAATATTCGGTTCCCGAACTATATTGAATTTTTTATAGAAAAAATGACATTTTCGACAAATTTCAATCATGTTCGACAAAAATTCACAAAATTAGTCATATTTAAAATATTGAAAAAATTACAAAAGTCTGTTTATATTAATTCATAGTCTAAATATCTTAAAAATCTCGTTAATATTTTAAAACAACGAAGCATATTTTTTAAGAGTTATTTTTTGTTAGTACATATTTTGTTCTGATTATACAAGTTGGGGTGTTGCTAGGTGACAAACGAGACAGTGTTAGAAGTAAAAGACTTAAAAACGTATTTTTACCTGGATGACGATCAGGTAGCTAAAGCGGTAGATGACGTAGACTTAACCGTAAAAGCTGGGGAGACAGTTGCCATAGTTGGTGAATCAGGAAGTGGAAAAAGTATTACGTCGCTATCAATTATGCAATTGATTAATAAACCGGGAAAAATTGTTGACGGTGAAATTAGTCTATTAGGCAGAAACTTATTAAATCTATCCAACAGAGAGATGACTAAAATTCGTGGTAATGATATGGCGATGATTTTCCAAGAGCCTATGACAGCGTTAAATCCAGTTTATACGATCGGAAATCAAATAACTGAAGTATTAAGAAAACATAAAAAGATGAACCGAAAACAAGCAAAACGTCGAGCAATTGATTTACTGAAGTTAGTAGGATTTCCGCGCGCAGAAGATACAGTTGATGAGTATCCACACCAACTATCTGGTGGTATGAGACAACGTGCAATGATTGCGATTGCCATTTCATGTGACCCGAAGCTATTAATTGCGGATGAGCCCACAACAGCATTAGATGTAACGATACAAGCTCAAATTTTAGATTTAATGTCAGATATGAAAGAAAAGCTCGAGATGGGCTTGTTGCTGATTACGCATGATTTAGGGGTAGTAGCTGAGTATGCTGATCGCGTACTCGTTATGTATGGCGGACAAATTGTAGAGCAGTCACCAAAGCGTAACTTATTTAAGGATCCAAAACATCCTTATACAGAGGGTCTTCTAGAGAGTTTACCAAGTGTACACAATGACTTGGAACGATTAGGTACAATTCGTGGAATGGTGCCACCAGCACACAAATTCCCAACTGGATGTCGTTTTTCAAGCCGGTGTCCACACGCAATGGATAAGTGCTTTGAGTCCAATCCTGAACTAATAGATTTAGATCATGAACATGCAGTACGCTGCTACTTATATACAGAGGATTAAGGAGGCAAATCATGGCGACTGTTGAAGAAAAACAAACGGTACAAACCGATCAAGAAACGATTTTAAAAGTAGAAGATTTAAAAAAGTACTTTCCAATAAAAGGCGGCATTTTGAAACGTACAGTTGGAAATGTGAAAGCTGTTGATGGTGTTACATTCGATGTTAAGCAAGGGGAGACGCTTGGTATTGTTGGGGAGTCTGGTTCCGGAAAGTCAACATTAGGTCGAATGATTCTAAGACTATTAGAGCCGACGGAAGGAAAAGTCCTTTTTGAAGATCACGATATCACTCATTTAAGTCATAAAAAAATGCGGCCTTTTAGAAAAGAAATGCAGATTGTATTCCAAGATCCTTTTGCATCTTTGAACTCAAAAATGAGTGTTGAACAATTAATCGAAGAACCGATGATTATTCAAACTGATATGGGTAAGAAGGAACGAAAAAAACGCATAAATTACTTGCTTGAAAAAGTTGGACTAAGAGCGAGCGACAGGTTGAAATACCCTCATGAGTTCTCGGGAGGGCAACGCCAAAGAATTAGTATTGCGCGTGCGTTAGCTAATAATCCAAAGTTTGTAATTGCAGATGAAGCCGTATCGGCGTTAGACGTATCAATTCAAGCTCAAGTATTAAATCTAATGTCCGACTTACAAGAAGATTTGGGATTAACTTATTTATTTATCTCACATGATTTAAGTGTTGTTAAACATATTAGTGATCGCGTAGGGGTTATGTACTTAGGAAGATTAGCAGAAATTGCACCAAAGCATGCCATTTATAAAGAACCACTTCACCCGTATACACAGGCTCTATTATCGGCAATTCCAGATACGGATGTTGATTTAGAGAAGGAGAAAGTCAAATTAGAAGGGGACCTACCAAGCCCATCTAATCCACCAAGTGGGTGCGCGTTTAGAACTCGTTGTCCAATGGCACATGATAAATGCGCAGAGGTAAGACCTGAGCTACAACATATGGGTGATGGGCATTACGTTGCGTGTCACTTATATGATGAAGAGCAGTGAAGGTTACATAAATTATGGGGGGTGATGAAAGAGGAAGATTTAAGTGTTTCTATGTTTTTTCTAATATTTTAAGGGGGGATTAAGTTTGTTAAACAAAAAGTTTTGGTATCTTTTAGTTGTATTAACACTATTTGCCTTTCTATTAGTTGCTTGTAATAGTGACGAAGGCGGAGACGATCCTGATGATGAAGACGAACAGGAACAACAAGATGATAACAATGAAGATGAAAATAATGAGGAAGAAGAGGAAGAAGAAGGACCAGTTTCTGGTGGAGAATTAGTTGGTGCGATGGATACTGCTCCTGATGGTATCTTTAACCCTATTTTCTACTCAGAAGCTTATGAGGCTAACATTCTAGACTTTACACACGAAAGTCTAGCTGGACAGAATGATAACCTAGAATTCATTCCTCAGTTAGCTGAAGATTGGGAAGCCAATGATGATCAGACGGAATTAACAATGTATTTACGTGAAGGCGTCACTTGGCATGATGGAGAAGAATTTAACGCTGAAGACGTCATTTACACTTACACGGCAATTGCATCACCAGGTTACACTGAAGCAGGTGGTATTCGTACGACCTTTGTTCAACCACTTGTAGGTTATGAAGAGTTCTCTTCTGGTGAAGCTGATACTTTTGAAGGGGTAGAAATGGTTGATGAATACACAGTGAAGTTCCACTTTGCTGAGCCAAACGTAAACCCAGTTTATTATGCAAGCTACCCAATTATTCCTGAGCACGTATTCGGAGACATTCCGATTGAAGAACAGCCTAGTCACCCAGCAACATTAGATGCAGGTGAAGTAATCGGTACAGGGCCATTTAAGTTCACAGAAATGGTTGAACGTGAAGAGTATGTTCTAACTCGTCACGATGACTACTGGCAAGGTACTCCGTATCTTGAAAGTATCAAATGGGACATTGTAGATCAGTCAGTTATCACAAGCTTACTTGAGTCAGGTGATATTGACTTTGTAGCTGACCCTAACGGTGTACCAGCGGCAGACTACGAAATGGTTGATGGATATGAAAATGTTGAAATGATCGAGCAGACTGATTTCGGTTATCAGTTAATGGGCTTCAAGATGAACTATCGTACAGCAGAGGATGCTGAGGCAGGAACAATTAACCCAGACAACTGGGTGGAAAATCCAGATGTAGCAGATCAAAAAGTACGTCAAGCAATCGCTTATGCGATTAACCGTCAAGGTATGGTAGAAGGTCTGTTACGCGGCCGAGGAAGCGTTATTAATGCACCGATCGCACAACAGTTCTGGGCTTATACAGATGAGGTTCCTCAGTATGAATACAGCACTGAAGAAGCTGAGGCATTATTAGATGAAGCAGGATATGTAGATGTAAACGATGATGGTTTCCGTGAAAATCCAGATGGAGAAGAGTGGGTTCTTGACTTAGAATATCCAACTGGTAATAAAATCCGTGAAGATTCAGCTCCAGTTATCAAAGATGACTTAGAAAAAGTTGGTATTAAAGTCGAACTACGTAATCCTAGAGAAATGTCAGCATACTCTAACGACATTATCTTTAATGATTCAGAAGAAGCACTTGATGGTCTAGACCTTTACCTAATCGGTTGGTCATTAGGTAGTGGTGACCCAGACCCAACTGGTCTATGGAACATCGAAGCGCAGTACAATATCTCTCGTTGGAACAATCCGGAATCTGATGAGCTAATTAACAAGGCTCTTCAAACACCGGATGCATTTGATCAGGAGTTCCGTACTCAAACTTATCAAGAGTGGCAAGAGCTATTCGCTACTGACTTACCAGCTGTTATCTTATATGCACAAAACAAGATCTATGCATATAACGAGCGTTTAAACGGTGTAGATCCATTACCAATGGGCTTCATCAACGATCCACACTTATGGTGGGTTGAAGACGCACAATAATCGGAAGATAGATTGAATGTAAGACTAAATATTTAGTGGGTATGCGGTATTAATCGCGTACCCACCCCCTTTTTTTGAACAGGGAGGAATAGTATGTATAAATATATCATTAGAAGATTACTCATTTTCATACCGATGCTTTTTGCTTTATCTGTCATAGTATTTGGCTTAGCTAAAGCAGCCCCTGGTGATCCATTTTCAACGATGCTTGATCCAACAATTGACCCAGAAGTATATGAAGATCGAAGAGATGAACTAGGACTTAACGATTCAATACCTGTTCAATATGCCCGCTGGATTGGAAATGCGGTACAAGGGGATTTTGGGGAGTCGATTGTGTACAACTCCCGTCCAGTTATGGATTTAATATCAGCTCGATTTTGGAATACCGTCTACTTAGGATTAGTAGCTTTATTCTTTACGTTAATTGTAGCAATTCCTATTGGCGTTTATTCTGCTAGAAATCCTTATTCCATATTAGATTATTTTGGAACTGGGTTTGGTTTTGTTGGTTTAGCGATACCAAACTTCTTCTTTGGTCTTTTAGCTATTTATTTCTTAGCGATAAAATTAGGTTGGTTCCCGCCACAAGGAACAGTGAGTGGATCTGATGTTTCTGGAATGAAGGAGTTTTTTGATCGAATTCATCACATGATTTTACCTGGTATTACACTAGGTTTAGCAAGTACAGCTACATATATGCGTTATATGCGTTCTGAAGTAATAGACGTATTAGGTAGTGACTACATTCGAACGGCGAAGGCAAAAGGTATGACAGATCGGGTTGTATTATATAAGCATACATTGCGTAATGCTTTAATCCCGATTATCACATTAATGGGCTTTGAATTCGGTGTCCTTGTTGGGGGAGCCGTTATTACAGAGCGAATATTCAACTATCCGGGACTCGGCACCTTATTCTTAGATGCTGTCATCAACCGTGATTACCCAATTGTTATGGCATTAACATTAATCTTTGGTGTCTTCATATTGGTTGGTAACTTGTTGGCAGACATATTCTACAGTGTTGTAGACCCGAGAATTCGCTACGATTGAGGTGAATAACATGGAAATCGAAACGTTGAAAACACCAAAAAACGACCCGGAATATAGTGGTGCTCCAGAAGAGAAAAGTAAAAGCCCTTATCAACTAGCCTTAAGGCGTTTTATGAAAAATAAACTTGCCGTTCTAGGTGTCATTACTATGATTATCATATTATTCATGTCTATTTCAGCGCCGTTATGGACAGACCATGATCCTGAGCAAACGAACACAGCTATGATTGAGCGACCGCCAAGTGATGAACATATTCTTGGGACAAATAGCTCTGGTCAGGATAACTGGGCAAGGTTATTGTATGGATCGAGAATTTCATTGGCTGTAGGTTTTAGTACCATGTTTGTAACACTCGTAATTGGAATTTTATTTGGTTCATTAGCGGGTTATTATGGTGGAAAAGTTGATAGTATATTAATGAGGTTTACGGACTTAGTGTTAGCCTTGCCATTCTTAGTATTTGCATTAACACTGATGGCGATTTTGAATAATGTTTCAATTCCGTTATTCATTCTAATCCTATCGATCTTGAGTTGGCCTAACTTAACACGTATTATAAGGGGTTCCTTCTTATCTTTAAGAGAACAAGAATTTGTAATCGGGGCTAAATCAATTGGTGCTTCTAACTCAAGAATCATTTTTAGACATATGATCCCAAATACCATTGGACCTATTGTCGTAAATGCAACGTTAATGATTGCGGTTGTCATCATTGCTGAAGCAGGTTTAAGTTTTATCGGAATGGGTATTAACCCACCAACACCAACTTGGGGTAATATGTTAAACGAAGCTTTAAGTGTAAGAATCCTAAGGCAGCATTGGTATACTTGGATACCACCTGGTGTAGCCATTTTTATAACTGTTTTGGCTATTAACTTTATTGGTGATGGTTTACGAGATGCCTTTGATCCAAAAAGTAATCAACGCTAATCCTACTGAGTTTTCAGTAGGATTTTTATTTTGTCTTCATATTTTAGCGCCCTTGTCCATATAGTTAGACGAGGGGGATTACGATGAAAAAGGGATTATCTGTGGTGTTATGGCTGTTAGCCGTATGTTTATTGATCTATTTAATTAAATACCCATCTCCGAACACCTTAATTCCCGGTCATGTCACAATGCCATTAGCCGGACAAGTTATCGTATTAGACCCTGGTCATGGTGGAGTTGATGGTGGTGCGGATTATGGTGATGTTAAAGAAAAATCAATTGTGTTGAATACCACCCTTTATTTAAGGGATTACCTTGTACAAGCTGGTGCGGAAGTCCATTTAACAAGGGATACAGATAAGGACTTAGCACCTCAAGATATGAAAGGATATTCTAAGCGGAAAGCATATGATATTAGAAGAAGAGTCGAGTTTATACAAGATCGGAATGCAGATTTGTTAATCAGCTTACACTTAAATTCACTAATGGATGAACGATGGAGGGGTGGACAAACATTTTATTACTCCGGTGATGAAAATCAAGCATTAGCATTGGCCATTCAAGAACGAATTCGTGAGGCAACTGAAACGAATCGCAAAGCATTTTCGACATCAAATATTTTTATCTTAAAACGCGCAGAAACAACCGGAGCTCTAGTGGAATTAGGATTTTTATCTAACGCTGAGGAAAGACAAAAGCTCCTGACAGACGAATACCAACGGGAATTAGCATTTGCGGTTTATCAGGGAATCATTGAGTATGTACAAGATGATCATAATGTTGATTATCAAGATAACTGAGAAGTAAAAAGATTTATGTTATACTAGCTGTGGAAGTTGAAAAGCTCGTCTTCGTGACGAGTTTTCTTTCATATAAAATTCGCACAGCTAAAGGATGGTGTAAGCGTGATTAACGAAGATCGCATAAGAGAATTGCTTAATCCGGTACAAGACCCTCATATACATAAGACATTCGAGGAAACGGATGCAATTGAAAATATAAAGATTAAAGAGGATAAGAACCATGTTAGTATTAAGATTGCTTTAGCAGAACCAAACTCTGGTGAGCAAATGCAACTACAACAAGAAATTGTCGGAATGCTAAAAAAAGAAGGAGTCCAAACGGTAGGGCTTCGTTTCACTCAGTTACCAGATGAAAAGCGTGATGAATATGTGCAAGCCGCCAATCAAGAGCAAGAAGCAAATCTAATTGGCCAAACTGGTACGACGTTTATCTCGATTGCAAGTGGTAAAGGTGGCGTAGGAAAATCAACAGTAACAGTAAACTTAGCTGTTGCATTAGCTCGTTTAGGTAAAAAAGTAGGCATTGTCGATGCTGATATTTATGGTTTTAGTGTGCCGGACATGATGGGGATTGAAAATCGCCCGCAAGTTCGCGGTGAGAAAATCATACCTGTTGAGCGTTTCGGTGTTCAGATTATTTCCATGGGCTTTTTCGTTGAAGATAATTCACCGATCATTTGGAGAGGTCCTATGCTAGGTAAAATGTTAACAAGCTTCTTTAAAGAAGTGGAATGGGGCGACCTTGACTATTTATTATTAGACTTACCACCTGGAACAGGTGACATTGCCCTTGATGTACAAGAGTTATTACCATCTCATAAACAAGTCATCGTTACGACACCACATCCAACCGCGGCATTTGTTGCTGCACGTGCTGGTCAAATGGCATTTAAAGCAGATCATGAAATTGTCGGTATTGTGGAGAACATGGCATATTTCGAAAGCACTCTAACTGGACAGAAAGAATATGTCTTTGGTGAAGGTGGCGGTGATAAATTAGCAGAAGTGCTAGATACGGATATTTTAGGCCGTCTGCCATTACAACAACCCTACGATGAACAAGATACATTTGCACCAGGTGTCTATCAAGAAGATCACCCTACAGGGAAGATGTTCTTGAATATGGCAAATAAATTAATGAAAAGAACGAAGTAAATAATAAAGCTGCCGATTAAATCGGCAGCTTTTTATATTTTAGCCTCCGCCCCCGCCACCACTTCCACTACTACCACCACCACTTTCTTCTTGGCCGCCGGAACTACCACTTTGTTGCTGCTGTTGTTGCTCATTTCCTTCTTGAGATTGTTTAGCTTCCTCAGCTGCTTTAAGCAGCACTTCAGTCATTTGAGCTTTAAATAACGGACTGTTTAGTGTTTCTTGAATGGTTTCTTCAAGGTGTTCTTTGAAAGCTTGACTTTTTAATGCGGATTGAATCATTTTCTGCATATCTTCATTTTGAAAAAGTTGAATCATTTGCGCTTGGTAAGTTGAATCATTCATTAACCCTTTCATTAATTCCTTATCTGATTCTTCGGTAGCCTTAACATAGGCTTGTACAAATGAAGGGTCTTCAAATAACTTTTTCCAAAATTCTTTTCCTTTGTCACTGTCAACTAACTTTTCAACCGATTGTTTAACAACATCAGAATTGATGACCAATTGTTGTTTCATTTGTTCTTCTGTCAAAATATCCTGAACAGCTTTTTTGCCATCATCCGTTTTTAAGATATCGACGACCATTTTTTTGGTGGATTCATACTCAGGGCTTTGTTGGCTATCGCTACTACCGCCTTGATTACAGGCAGTTAATATTAAAAACACTAGTAAAACTAGCTGAATTCGTCTCATTTATAATTACCCCTTAATTTAAACACCCTCTTTACTTGTTAATATTAGAATGCTGTGAAAAAATATACACATTTGAACCAAGCAAAAATAGGCAATAAATGATAAAATACGTAAAGTAAGCATACGTTTAGGGGGAAATGGTCGTGACGATACGAAAGTGGTTGAAATTTTTCTCAACAGCTTTATTAATCGGAGCTGTGACAACAATTATCACTAGTTTCTTTGTACAAACCGATGCATATACACCATATTTAGATCCATTTGACCTTTGGAATATTACTGGTGCCTTATTTTGGTTTTTAGGCTGGGGTCTAGTTTATAGTGTGATTAGTCAAATGGGCTTTTTTGCATACTTAACGATACATCAGTTTGGACGAGGCTTTTTCGGGTTCTTCTGGAAGCATGTCCAAATATTACTTATACTCATTGTACTATTTGATTTAGTTTATTTTAGATATACACGTGCAGACGACCCTGGTAACATTTGGTCGTATATATTAGTAGCAGCTTTGTTACTCATTTATTCTTATGCTGTAGCGAAAGTGAAGGCAAAAGATTCACACCCACGGGCATTTTTGCCAGCTTTATTCTTTATGGTCGTCGTTACATCTGTAGAGTGGATACCTGCACTTAGAGAAGGCAGTTATGAGTGGGTGATGTTGATGGTCGTGCCACTATTAGCATGTAACACTTATCAAGTCTTAACATTACATCGTATTGTAGGATTTAATGAAGGTCCATCAGAAAAAGAAAAGAATTAGATGAAATAGAGCTATTTACTTGAGTTAAAGCATGGATTGATAATTGAATCCATGCTTTTTTTAAACTTGAATATAGTCTGAATTTTATAACAAATAGAAAAATATGTTAAAATTTAAATAAGGTTGAAATAGTTCGACAAAATCAATTTAGTAAAACTACGGGGGATTTGGTTTGAAATCAAGTATTAGAAGTTTTATTTTAATTACATTAATTATATTAATTGGATGTACTGAGCAATCTGAAGATGAGTATCAAGATATACAAGAAGAAATCAAAGATGAACTAGGGATAGACATGAAAATAATTGACCCCGAAGATCATACTTTAGTGCACACAAAACTTAATGATAAAGGCGATGACCAAGTATATAAAGCAAGTTTAGGCTTTTCTTCTATTGAGGGAGAAAAAGAAATAGTCGCAACTGATGAGGAAATCGAAAGTGAAGAAGACTCACTCAATATGGAGTATATCTATGGGCCTTATGATGGCACGGTAAACTTTGAAATAACAATCAATCGTGAAGAAATTGAATCCTTTGTTGGTCCGGATATAGGCGACTATGAAGTTGAAGAATTGAACAATCATGATGTTTATTACCAAGAAAGAAGCGCTTATAACGAACTAATTGCCATAACATTTTTTGATGATGTGAAGTATCGACTTGACATTAACTTAGATAACATTAAGAAAGAAGAAGCATTTGAATATATAGAGAAAATAATTGACGAAACATCTTAATTTAGGGTAGAAAGAATTCATTAGGAAGGGACTTGGATAAATCTAAGTCCCTTTCTTATGTTTTAAAGTTTGTTACTTTTAATTTAAGGGATTAAGTTTAATTTTCGCTGGAGATAGAAGTTCTGTAATAGTCACAAATTTATACCCATCTTGGCGTTTCTGTTCAATAAGGTGTTTGATAACTTCAGGTGTTGCTGTTAGGTTGTCCTGTGCTTTAAATAAAATAATATCACCATTTGACATTTGATTTGATATGTTTCCACCTTTTTGTTTAGGGTCCGTGCTTTGTTTAATATTAGCGAAGTGACTCCAAAAAACCGTCCGGTATCCTAAATCATTGATGTGGTTGACAACGGATTCGTTGTATTTATTTTCAGGTGGCCTGACGAGTGTTAAAGGCTCGTAATTTAACCTCTCTAACGTTGACTCACCATTCTTTATATCCTCCGTAATTTCATCAAACGTTAGATCTTCGTAATGATCTTGATAAAATCCTAATAAACCGACTTCATGATTTTCCTCTATAATTAATTTTGCAATTTCTTCATTTCTTAAAGCCCACTCACCATTAACAAAGAAAGTTGCTTTGACTTTTTCCTCCTTCAATACCTCTAGAATGTCAATGATTACGTCGTCTCCCCATGCGACATTAATGGTGATTGAAATTTCTTTTTCGTCCTTTAGGCTTTTAATAATCCCGCCTGACGCCTGTCCCTCTACATTTGGGTTTAAGACGTATGATGAAGATAGATGAAAGGATAAATAAATAATGACGCCAGCGAGGCCAATAAACATCCACTTCTTCCATCTTGTCCAATTTAAGGCAAAAAACATATACATCCAACCTTTTCACTATATTTTCAGCAATTATGTATAAGAAAGTAGTGATTGACTTATATTTATGAATACTAGTCGTTAATATATATGTTGAAACCTTTTTCGATAGAATGAGAAATTCGTAGGGATGTGAATATTGGTGCTAGGATTGTTAATTAACGAGCAAGAACAGAGGGAATTAGAGTACTTATTGAAACGAGAAATGGATGAACTTATTTACGATTTCAACTATGACCATATCGATGGACAAGTAAGAGAAGCAATTAAAGAACGATATACGACTTTATTTAACATATTTAAACGAATGGCTAGTCACACTTCATGCTTACACTACACACCAAAGAAAAACTTTCCCAACGTTAAATGAATGAAAGGGTCAGGTTGTTGAACCTGGCTTTTATATTGCCTAAATACAAGCATTAATTGTTTCAAAATTTGTAATTCAAAAAAATAAAAATCAAGTATTGTCATAGATAAACCCCTGTGATAATATAAATTTTGTCGTCGCAACAAGACGTCATAAACAACACATCAAAACGTTTTAAAAAGTTACTCAAAACTTATTGACAACTGATGGTTGCTGTGGTAAATTTAATTTCGTCGTCAAAAGGCGACACCACAATTTGAACCTTGAAAACTAAACAAAATAGCCTGTCGTCAATTCACATGTTTCGCATTTGATTGGGCGAAACATGAACGACGATTTATGAAGCCAATCAA
>NZ_RKRF01000001.1 GCF_003843875.1 Aquisalibacillus elongatus
TTAACAATTTTTAATTTAAAACTATCACTATATTTTGCCATATGAAAACACCCCAAAAGTTAGATTTTTACTCTAACTTTTGGGGTGCAGTACCTAGATGAGGGGAGATTTTTGGTTTAATTACTCTATTACACGAATTCGTACTTGTCTAACGCCAAATCTAAGGGCGTCAGCTTCGTTTGGCATAAAGATATCAATTCGATTGCCTTTAATGGCGGAACCAGTGTCGCCTGCGATAGCTGTACCATAACCTTCAACCCATACTTTGGAACCTAATGGGATGACATTCGGGTCAACTGCAATAACTTTCCTGTCTGGATTAGCTCTTAAATCAATACCTGTTCTGGTTGTTCCGCTGCATCCATCACAGTATGCAGTGTAAGCTGTAGCTTTGACATACATAGTCTCGCCTTCCTGGCTTGTCTCACTGACTTGCTGAATTTCTTGTTCTTCTTGTTGTTTATTTTCACTTGATTGAGCTTGTTTTGGTTCTGGCTCAATCAATGTAATTTCACCTTTTGGTTTTAAATTACTTTCTGATGTTGATAGAAATTGAACATGATGTTCTTTTGCTCCTAATTGAGTTTCTAATGTTGAACTATGAATCTGAGATGCGTTCAATGGAGAACTAAACATCATTAGTATGCCCAGCAAGACAAGTGTTGCCGTCACACTAAATAATGCACGTTTCATGTCGTACCCTCCATATAATTTGTGTCTAAAGTAGTGGTTAAAAAGAAATGCTCTTCTTTCAACCCTTGTGTAGTATATCAGCTGAATGTCTCAAGTCAATTACAACGCTTGTACAGGAACATGACATTATCATTACAAAAGTCTCAAATTAAAAATGAGTTTATATTCATATTGCATCAATCCTGTGATTGCGGTATTGAGGAAGAGTTATCGAGTTATTTAAGTTTCTATGCTATCTTAAATAGTTGACGAAGGGTTATTGCAAAGTTGTATACTTCTAATAACTAGTCATAGAGATACACACAAAGGTATTGGCAGTGCAATAAAATAGATATAGATACAGTTATCTTAGGAAGGAGATATCATCGTGAGAGTTCTATTAATCAACGGCACAATTGTTGGTGAGAAAACGAAAGTCTTACTTAATGAGGTAAAAAAACAATTAATAGAATATATACCGAGCCACGAGCTACAAAACTTATATCTTGAAGATTATCAAATGGAGTTTGCCGATGGGCGCCCTAAAGAGGCTTACAATGAAGATACTCAAAACCTAATTGAAGCGATTGAAGAGGCTGATGGGTATGTGATCGTATCACCCATTTTTCAGAGATCCATTCCAGGTGTTTTGAAAAATATGTTTGATTTGATTTCCCCAAAAGCTATGCGGTATAAGCCAGTTGCAATTTTGGGTAATGGCGGTACTTATCAGCATCATTTGGTGGTTGAACATCAACTGAAGCCAATTTTGGATTACTTCAGGTGTTTAATGACGCCAAATTACATTTATACGCATACCAATCATTTCTCGCATCAAAATGAGTTAATCGATGAGGATATTTTAAAGCGGATTCAGGAGCTTGCTGGCGTGTTTCATCAATACTTAAAAATGAGTGAAGATATTAAAAATGGCGATGATTTTAGTTTGACTGATTATTAAAAAGTAACTCCTGCGGGTAATCCCGCAGGAGTTACTTAGTGTTTATTCGCCTTTAAACTCAGGTTTTCGCTTGTTTAAGAACGCATCAACGCCTTCTTTATGATCTTCAGTTTGGCGCATTTTAGCTTGTCCTTTCGTCTCTTGATCTAAAATCTCTTCTAAGTGCGGCAACTGTTCGTTGTTAATAATTTTTTTAGATTCAATCATCGCTAATAGTGGTGCTTGAGATAATTTTGTTAAATAACCACTTAATGTTGAATCAAGGTTTTCACAAACGACATCCACCAAGCCTAGTGGCTTCGCTTCTTTTGCTGTCATCATTTGGCCTTCCCAAATAAGTTGCTTAGCTTTAACAGAGCCGACACGTTGCTCCATATAAAAATGCCCGCCACCATCTGGGATGAGCCCTATTCCTATGAAGTTCATTGCAACTTTTGCATCTTCTTTCGCAATGACGTAATCCGCTGCCAAAGCAATGCTTAAACCTAGGCCTGCAGCAGCACCATTTAACGCAGAGATTGTAATTTTTGGCATGGTGAAAAACAATGTACTAACACGCTTAATCTTTTGCATAACATCCTCAAATGCTTTTGGGTCAGAGGATTGCAGCATCGTCTTCATGTCGCCACCTGCTGAAAATGCTTTGCCTTTGCCAGTTAAAACCACAATATTGGATTCATCATTTTGAACTTCTTCTAACACTTCAGCTAATTCATTAAGTAGCTCAACATCCATTGCATTTAAATGGTCTTCGCGGTTTAGTTTAATCGTTGTTACAGGCCCTTCCCTATGTACAAAAACTGTTTTTTCTTCCATTTTGTCACCTCATTTATATTTTTAATTCATTTAGTTGCTTGTAATAGTCAATTGCTTTGAGATATTCTTCTTTTTCCGTATAGACTTCTGCAAGTAATTGTAGTAATTCTTTCATTAATCCGTTTTCACCTATCGTTTTATAGTGTGGCAGGATCACGTTTACACATCTGTCGATAAAATCTTGTTCATGTGTTCGCTTTTGAAGTTGATGTTTTAAAATATAAAAGCGATGGCGAACCTTTGTAAAATTAGTACCTTGTAATAATTCTTCACCTTTTGTAACGTATTCTTGAGCTTTGTCATGCTTGCCTTGTTCGATGAAAACCTTTGCAATGATTAAAGTTGTATGGGCTGTATCATATAAATAGTCATGGTTATTTAAGGCTTCAAATAATAATTCTAATGCGTAGTCTAAGTCTCCTTGTCGATAATAAAGGATCGCCAAATTATGTGTTGCTCGGGAACGTACTTTTGGTGAATCGCCCATTGGTTTTGACTTTAACACTTGGTTAAAATAGGATTTCGATATGTCGTATGCTTCTAAGTTTAAATAATTAATCCCAAATAAGTGATAGCAGTCGGTTACTTTTCGATAAAGTAAATCGTTAGCGTATTGCTCAAGGGCAATGCCGACGTAATAATTTGAATAAATAGGCTTGTTCATTCCCATGTAAGATAGGGCAAGTAAATAATAAATCTCAGGATCTCTTAAGTTATGGTCTTCTAAAATATCTTTTGCTAAGTGAAAGTAATGGTTAGCCTGTTTGGCATTTAAGTGACAGTTATAATAGAACCCTACTATTTTGTAAAAATAAAATAGCTTGCGCTCAGTAAATTCTGTCTCTAACCTTAATAAGTCTTGAAAATTAACTTTAAATTTCTCCGTCGGATTCGTCTTAATTAAGTAGTAAAAATGCATAAGCTCAAAATAGTTCTGTGTATGGATCTCATGAAAAGGCGTTATAATATCATTTAATTCATCGACAATTTCTTTAGCTTGTTCTAAGTAATCAAACGTAATTTGTTTATATAATTGATCAATTTGCCTCTGAATGGTTTGTTCATCATATGATGTTAACTTTTCATAATCCATGTTGAGTCGATTGAATAATAGTTCAATCGTATCTGACTTAGGAACCAATGCACCGCTTTCAATTTTACTTAAATAGGAAACAGAGCACACACCATTTGCAAGATCTTTTTGCGTTAATCCTTGTTTTGTTCGGTAAAATTGTATGATAGAACCAAGATCCATCTTGCATCCCCACTTTCTTAGTCAAATTTTATCATTATTTTGAATAATATAATAGAGTGTTAGATTGACTTATCAATTTTCAACGATTAAGATAAATATAGAAAATAAAATACTAGAATGATGGGGTGTAAACATTTCGGTGTTTACTTAAAAGGGAAGTTCGGTGAAAATCCGACGCGGTCCCGCCACTGTGTATGGGTAGCAACTAATCAACCACTGTCCAATAGATGGGAAGGGGTTAGAAGCTAAGACCCTAAGCCAGGAGACCTGCCTAATCGTTTTAGCTCGTTTTCCTTCGGGGTTAAAGGAACGGCTATGATAGATATGTGATCGTAGTATGGCAGGGTGCCTTCGTTTTCCTAATTCCGGGGAGAACGGAGGCATTTTTTATGGAGAAAGGAAGATTAATATGCAGAAGAAATTATGGCTATTGTTACTAGGAGTAATCCTTGCTGTCGGGTTAACAGCATGCCAAGGTGATCAAGGAGAAGAGGAAACTACCAATCCCGAAGATGATCAAACTGTTGAGGAAGATGGAGAACAAGGGGAAGAAGGATTTGAGTCCGTCACTTTAACGGATAAGACGGATACAGAAGTGACGATTGAAGAAGAACCGGAGACGATCGTATCTGTTCTCCCAAGTGCAACTGAAATCGTTTATGCCGTTGATGCTGGAGACAAGGTTGTCGGAGTCTCACAGTGGGCAAACTATCCAGAGGAAGTTTCAGAGGTTGAAAAAGTCGGTGATCAGCAGCTTAATATTGAAAAAATTGTTTCACTAGATCCCGATTTAGTCGTGGCTGATTTGAATAATGCTGATGACATTGACGCCCTTCGAAATGCAGGGCTGGATGTATTAGTATTAGGTGCTCAAAGCATAGATCAAGTTTATGAAGATATAAAGTTAGTCGGGCAGGCAACCGGTCATACAGGTGAAGCGGAAAATGTCATTGATGACATGCAAACGACTATTGATGACGTTACTACTGGCGTGAGTGACCTAACAGAAGAAGAGAAGAAGCGAGTGTGGGTCGAGGTAGGACCAGAGCTATTCTCAGGTGGTGAAGGTTCATTTATTGATGAGGTAATCGAGTTAGCAGGTGGAGTCAATATTATTGGTGACCAAGAAGGTTGGCCACAAGTCAGTGAAGAAGTGGTGTTAGAAAAAGACCCGGATGTCATTATTACGACTTATGGCTATCATACGGAAGACGCTGTAGATCAAGTGTTAGCACGTGACAATTGGCAAGGTGTCACAGCTATTCAGGAAGAACAGGTCTATGATTTACACAGTGATCTTCTAACTCGTCCGGGACCACGTCTAGCAGATGGTTTAAAAGAACTGGCTGAAACGTTATACCCTGATCTAATGGAATAAAGGACGTTGAATTGTGAATAAGACATCTCATGTTTTATGGGTATGGATTCCTGTTTTTATTGTTATGCTGCTTGCTGTTATGAGCTTATCAGTAACATTAGGGGCAGCTAATATTAGTTGGCAACTCGTGTGGCAAATTATCTTTTCAAAAATTCCTGGTGTTTCCTCATGGATTGATGTTAGTTGGGAATCCAATATTGAAACGATTGTTTGGGATTTACGACTGCCGCGTGTCATACTAGGTGCAATGGTAGGAGCAGCGCTAGCTTTAGCTGGCGCTCTATACCAAGGTGTGCTCCGGAACCCTTTAGCTGATCCGTTTATTTTAGGGGTTTCTTCCGGAGCTTCTTTTGGTGCGGCATTAGTGATCGTATTGGGTGTTAACGTATGGTGGCTAGGTAGCTTTACGCTTCCTGCTGTCGCCTTTCTATTTGGTTTTCTTAGTTTACTCATTGTCTACTATTTGTCTAGAGTTAATCAAAAGGTGCGACTTGAGACGATTATTTTGGCAGGAGTGGTCGTGCAATCATTTGTCGGTGCTTGTTTGTCATTAGTCTTAGCACTTTCAAATGAAAAGTTGCAGACGATTGTGTTTTGGATGATGGGAAGCTTAGCTTTAACTGAATGGGATTATAATCAAATGATTTTCCCGATTATGATTGTGATCAGTATTGTGTCATTGTTCTTTATAAAAGAATTAAATATGTTAGGGCTTGGTGAAGAAGCAGCGCACCACAGTGGGGTTTCAGTACAGCGGACACGGTTCATTTTATTAGTGTTAGCTTCGATTATTACAGGTGCTGCTGTTTCTGTCTCTGGTGCAATCGGTTTTGTTGGGTTAGTCGTCCCACATATTATAAGGTTGCTATTTGGAGCAGATTATCGAGTGATTTTACCTTTATCCATTATTGGCGGCGCGATCTTTTTAGTTGGAGCCGATGCTTTTGCGAGAACGATTATGGCCCCTAGAGAGTTACCATTGGGTGTCATTACAGCATTTCTCGGAGCGCCATTTTTCGGATATTTATTACGTCGAGCAAAGCGCGGTTTTTTCTAATTCACAGCCTATACAGGAGGGCTTTAAATGCTTGAATTACAACAGGTAAGTAAAACGATCGGAGATAAGCAAATTGTTCATGATGTGAGTTTTTCTCTTGATAAAGGAAAAAGCATAGGATTAATTGGCCCAAACGGTGCTGGGAAGTCAACTTTAGTCAAGTTAATCTCAGCTTTAGAGAAACCGAGCAGTGGTTGTATTCATTTTTTCGGAGAAGACGTTCAAAAATGGTCAGTCAAAAAGTTAGCGCAACATATTGCGGTTTTATCCCAAGACGGGCTGGCACCTTATCCTATTACGGTGTACGATGCTGTATTGATGGGGCGCTATCCGCATTTAGGTTTTTTTCAACGAGAAGGAAAAAAAGATCATGAATTGGTTGAAGACGTCCTTGAAACAACAGGTCTTTCCGAGTTTCGCGACCAAATGTTGGATACGCTTAGCGGTGGTGAACGTCAGCGAGTCGCAATCGCGAAAGCCATGGTTCAGCATCCGCAGTTACTCATTTTAGATGAGCCAACGACGTTCTTAGATATCGGTCATCAACGCCAAATCTTAAATTTAGTTCAGAGTTGGCAAAAACGCGAAGGTCTAACGGTGCTTATGGTGTTACACGACTTGAATTTAGCTGCACAATTTTGTGATGAGTTAGTGTTGATGAACCAAGGTGAAATTGTGAATATCGGAACGAGTGAACAAATCATTGCAAGAGAAACGTTGCAATCTGTTTATCAAACAGACCCGGAAATTATCCGTCACCCGAAATCAAATATTCCTCAAATTTTGTTATAATATAAAGAGCTTGTCTAGTATAATGTAGTAGAGAACGAAACAGGAAATGGGGAAATATGAATGATTGAATGGAGAAACCTATACCGCGGTCTTCTTATGGGAGCGAGCGATATTGTCCCAGGTGTCAGTGGCGGTACGATCGCCGTTATCCTCGGTATTTACGAACGATTTATTGAATCAATCAATGATGTTTTTACAAAAAGATGGAAACAAAGCCTTGCATTTTTAATTCCGCTTGCTGTTGGTATTTTATTTGCCATGTGGAGCTTGACGGGGGTTATTAATTGGGCGTTAAAACATTATCCGGATCAGGTCTCATTTTTATTTTTAGGATTAATTGCCGGAGTCATTCCATTCCTAGCCCGGAAGTCGAATTACAAGGAAACATTTGAAAGAACACATTATGTATTATTAGTTGTGGCCATATTACTCGTTGGGTCCATGTTTTTCTTAGAACAAGATCCAGTAGGTGATGCTATTACAACTTTTGATCCAACGACTTACCTTATTCTGTTTTTATCAGGATGGCTCGCCAGCACAGCTATGATTTTACCAGGAATTAGCGGGTCGATGCTATTAGTTTTAGTTGGAATGTATCCGACATTTTCCCATGCCATTCACGAATTTGTATTTGAAGCACTGATTCCACTTGGTTTGGGGATTGCGTTTGGTTTACTCATTATGAGTAAGATTTTGCGCTATCTGTTCCATAAATTTTACTATCAAACTTATGCTTTAATTATCGGCTTAGTCATTGGATCGTTATTCGTTATTTTTCCGGGATTTGATACTGATATGATGATGAATGTACTCAGTATGATTTTCTTAATCATTGGGTTGTTAGTGGCTTATGGATTAGGGAAAATTGAACATTAAAATGTTGTCAGAGCATTGAATTGTAACTCAATTTGATGCTCTTTTTTGTGTCTAAAAAAGAGCAATTTCCGATAAGGGAATTGCTCAAACTAACTTTATTATCTAAACTTGCAGATTTATTCTCTATTTATAGTTTATGAAAAACCGGCTTGCGATCTTTGAAAGTCGAGACATACTTGAATCCAATATCTTTTAACAAATTATAAGCTTCATCAATCCGGTCGCCAACGCGCACAGGTTTGTGAGCGTCTGATCCTACGGTAATAATCTCGCCGCCCATATCATAATAAAGCTGTAAGATATCTTTGCTTGGTAATAATCGGTTCATATTGTATTTGTAGCCTGATGTGTTAATTTCAATGCCTTGTCCGCGTGGGATGATGGTTTTGAAAATCTCTTCTATGACCTCATGGAAGTGGTGCACGCCTTCTTCGTATTTGTAGCGGGTGACGAGATCTAGATGACCTAAAATACTGAAGGCATCATAATCTTTTACGCAATCAAGTAATTCTGTATAGTATTTTTCGTATGCCTCATCAATTGTGTAATCCTCGAAAAGCTTACCAGAGTGTAAATCCTTACGATCAGTCGTATGCATCGATAAAATAATAAAGTCGAAGTGATTGGATTCAGTTAATGTTTTATATGAATCTACTAAATGTGGCTGAATCCCTAATTCAATTCCTTTATGAATGGTCAATCGATCAGCATATTGTTGTTTGACGTCTTGAAAAACTTTTTCATACGCCTCTAAGTCTACATCAAATTCAATCGTTGGGTCTGGGTAATCATAATCGATATGATCGGTTAACGTAATCGATGTTAACCCGCGTTTGATTGCAGCCTCAGCCATGTCTTCCATTCGTGCTTCACAGTCCGCTGAAAATGTTGAGTGCATGTGATTGTCGTGCATGTGATTCTTCCTTTCTGCAAATCTTTAAATCTCATTCTAATACCTTGACAGGATTCTGTACACCCATTAAAATAAACATTATCTTTAATCTGATAAAGTGATAAACAAATAGAGAGATAAAGGAAGTTGATTATGCCATTCGACAAACAATTGCCTCAAGGAGTGTCAGATCTTTACTCTAACGACTACGAAAAAAAAGAATATGTCATAGGCCAAATCAATCAACTCACAAAATTATACGGGTTTAAACCCATTCAAACACCAACATTTGAATATTATGATTTGTTCATGAGCATGCCGAATACATTAGATACAGATCAAATGATTAAATTAATCGATCACGATGGGAAAATTTTAGTGTTGAGGCCTGATGCGACTATTCCGATTGCCAGAATGGTCGCCAGTTCAGCTGATAAAAAGCCGTTTGAAAGGCTATCATATGTTACGAATATATTTAGAATGCAAAATGGTGAGTCCGACGTGTTTTCGCGGTCTTTTACTCAACTAGGGGTTGAGTGTTTTAAAGAGAAAGATGCTTACGTCGATGTAGAAATGATTGTATTAGCCATTGAATCGTTACAAGCAATTGGAGTTGAGCGGTTTCAGATTGATTTAGGTCAGGCTAAATTTTTTCAGTCATTATTGAAAACGATGAACTTAACACCTGCTGATGAGAGACTAATTCAGGAGAAACTAGAGCAGAAAAACGAATCAGAGTTAGAACAAGTTTTAGGCAAATACAAGATTGATAAGAAATCCAAAAACGTTTTGATGCGTCTGACGGATTTATTTGGAAACCCTTTAAGTGTTGTCAACGAAGCTAAATCTTTAGCACTAAACGATGACATGCGTGAAGCGATCTATGAGCTTGAGTGGGTGGTTCAACAATTAGAAGAATTGAATTTAGCAGACTATATTTCAGTTGATCTCGGTCTAGTTAATAACCTTAATTATTACACTGGACTGATGTTCCAAGGGTACGTTCATGGCTTCGGCCGCTCCATTATCCAAGGTGGACGTTATGATCGCTTAACTGAAGAATTCGGGTTGCCAATGGATGCGATAGGTTTTGGGGTCTATATTGACCAGTTAATTGATGTCCTTGAGAAACAACATCATTTTTTAAAACACGAAACCATTCAAGTAGGAGTGCATAGCGAAAAAACAATCGAGGCCTTTCAAGTAGCTCGACAGCTTAGGCAAGCTGGTATGGTTGTCAATTTATTTAGTTACGAAACCGAACTAAACGTCGATCTAGATCAAAAATTAATTCAACTACGCGATGAACACACGCCTTTTGAGTCCACCGAAGATTTAATTGACAAGGTAGGTCATATGTATGGAAAAAATTAAAATTGCACTGACAAAAGGTCGTCTAGCTGAAAAGAGCATTCAGTTGTTTGAAACCATGGGCATTCGTTTTTCAGCTTTTTACGAGGATAGTCGAAAATTAATTATCCCTAGTGATTGTGAAAACTTCGAAGTGATCTTAGTTAAAGCTTTAGACGTGACAACGTATGTTGAAAATGGTGCTGCTGACCTTGGGATTGCAGGAAAAGATACACTTTTAGAAACGAATGCAGACGTTTTTGAAATTGTCGATTTAGGATTTGGGAAGTGCCGCTTTGCAGTAGCTGGCCCTACTCATTTTGATATAAATCAGGCCGTTAAATTATCAGTTGCGACAAAGTACCCCAAAGTGGCATCACAATATTTCAGCGATCAAGGGAAGCAAATTGAAACGATTAAGTTAAACGGATCAGTAGAACTCGCACCGTTAGTCGGATTATCAGATGTCATTGTCGATATTGTTGAAACGGGACGAACTTTAGATGAAAACGGCCTAGAGATTCTTGAGAATATGCATGATATAAGTGCAAGGCTAGTTGCGAATAAAGCTAGTTTTAAAACGAAAAATCAAGCATTGAAACCACTAATCGAAGAAGTAAAAGAAGTTATTGCTGTAAGGCAGGGGTGAAAAACATGCAAATCACGGGAGTGGAAAGAGCAGATATTCCATCCATAAAAACATCGAAAAAAGACCGTGAAAACCAGGATTTACGTGTCATAGACGAGCGAGTTAAAACAATCGTTGAGACGATCAAACAAGAAGGAGAGTCAGCTGTATTTCAATATATAAAGGAACTGGATCAAGCAGAGCTAGATTCTCTTTTCGTTAGTGAGGAGGAAATTGGGCGGGCATTTCAGTCAGTATCAGATGAGATGGTAAACATTCTTGAGGAAGCAAAAGACAACATAGAATCGTATCACCGACTTCAAAAAGAACAATCTTGGTATGAACACCAGAAGCAAGGCATTTGGCTCGGTCAACAAGTGACACCGATTGAGCGCGTAGGCGTTTATGTCCCAGGTGGAAAAGCCGCTTACCCATCAACAGTGTTAATGAATATCCTTCCGGCAAAAGTTGCTGGAGTGAAAGACATTGTCGTTACGACTCCTGCAGGTCAAGATGGGAGCGTCAATCCGATGACGATTGTGGCAGCAAGGATTGCAGGTGCCACACAGATTCTAAAAGTAGGCGGTGCCCACGGCATTGCGACACTTGCTTATGGTACAGAGAATTTGAAGCCTGTTGATAAGATTACGGGTCCCGGAAATGCTTATGTGGCACGCGCAAAAAAATACGTATTTGGAGATGTCGGGATTGATATGATCGCAGGTCCTAGCGAGGTTTGTATTTTAGCTGATGACACTGCGAATCCAGAATATGTCGCAGCTGACCTCTTAGCTCAAGCTGAACACGATGAATTAGCTTCTGCCATTTTAGTTACGACTTCACATGAAATAGCGATTCAAACTCAACTTGAAGTTGATCGTCAATTGGAAGAGCGCAAACGAAAACAAATTTTACAGCAGTCAATTCAACATCAAAGCGCGATATATGTTGTGTCAGATCTAGACGTTGGTTTTGAACTGATTAATGAATTAGCCCCTGAACATTTAGAATTAATGGTCGAAAATCCATTCGAACGATTAGGCAGTGTTCAAAACGCTGGAGCTATATTTTTAGGAGATTATTCCCCTGAACCGTTAGGCGATTATTGGGCTGGTCCTAATCACACGCTTCCGACGAATGGAACTGCTAAGTTTTCATCACCGCTAGGAGTCTACGATTTTATGAAAAAGGCGAGTGTCATTTATTATGATCGGGAAGCGTTAAGCCAAGTGGAACAAAACATTCAACGATTTGCGGAGGAAGAAGGTCTTGACGGACATGCGGCTTCCATTCGTAAACGGTTTGAGTAAGGAGTGATGATCTAATGCGTGAAGCAACGATTAATCGAGAAACAACAGAAACAAAAATTAATTTAACACTAAATATTGATGGTCTGAATCAAACTGAGATCGATACAGGAGTTGGTTTCTTTAATCATATGTTGACGCTATTTGCGGCTCACGGAGCATTTGAGCTTAAGGTGAACGCTGCTGGTGATTTAGATGTCGATTTTCATCATACCGTTGAAGACGTTGGGATTGTGTTAGGGCAAGTGTTCAAAGAAGCCTTAGGTGATAAAAAAGGGATTAAACGATATGCATCAGATTTTACGCCGATGGATGAGTCGTTAAGTTTAGTATCGGTAGATGTTTCTAATAGACCTTATTTAGTTTTTGATGTAGAAGGATTACCTGAAAAAGTAGGATCGTTTGATACCGAGTTAGTGGAAGAATTTTTTAGAGCATTCGTGAATCAAGCGGGTATCACGTTGCATGTTAAATTGATTCACGGACGGAACAGTCACCACATCATTGAATCTATTTTCAAAGGGTTTGGTCGCGTGCTAAATGAAGCAGTCACCGTAGTAGATCCGAATGGTCAAGTGCCATCGACGAAAGGGACGTTATAGATGATTGCCATTATTGATTATGGAGCGGGTAATTTACGAAACGTCAAACACGCACTAAATCTTTTAGAATTAGAGTCTTTTATAACGAATCAACCTGATGATTTAAGCCGAGCGAATGGCATGATTTTACCTGGTGTAGGCGCTTTTGGCCATGCGATGGACCGTTTGCGTGAGAAGGGTTTTGATCAAAAAATCGTT
The DNA here is from genome assembly GCF_003843875.1 of Aquisalibacillus elongatus. Lineage (GTDB taxonomy): Bacteria > Bacillota > Bacilli > Bacillales > Alkalibacillaceae > Aquisalibacillus > Aquisalibacillus elongatus. The sequence goes on from NZ_RKRF01000001.1 coordinate 12,785, forward strand.
GAGGAAGTTGCCAATGGTAAACCATTACTTGGCATTTGTTTAGGCATGCAGTTGTTATTTGATAAAAGTTATGAGCACGGTGAACATGAAGGGTTAGGTATAATTCCAGGAGAAATTGTTCGATTTAATACGGATTTAAAAGTTCCTCATATGGGATGGAATCAGCTAGAAACAGAGAATCACTACAAAAATCATCCCATGGTGCGTGGCATTCAAGACGGTGATTATGTCTATTTCGTTCATTCCTTTTTTGCTAAAGCGAATAACGAACAAGACGTGTTGTTTAAAACAGATTATGGTCAGCGTTTTACATCGGCTGTATTGCGCGACCATGTTGTGGGAATGCAATTTCATCCAGAGAAAAGTTCAAAAGTCGGTATGCAATTATTGAAAAACTTCGGGGAGATGGTGAGTCGTGAACATATTTCCAGCAATTGATATTCGAAATCAACAAAGCGTCCGATTACTTCAAGGCGATTATGATCAGGAAACTCAGTACGGCAACCCAGTTGAAATGGCGAAACGGTGGATACGCGAAGGCGCAACGTATTTACACATAGTCGATTTAGATGCTGCTAAAGGTGATTCATCTAATAATTTAAAAGTCATACAAACGATTGCCGACGAAGTTGACGTGCCCATTCAGGTTGGTGGAGGCATTCGGTCAGAGGAACGGATTAAAGCGTTATTAGACATTGGTGTTGAACGAGTTATTTTAGGAACGGCTGCTGTAAAGGAACCTGACTTTGTTAAACGGTCTGTGGCTAAGTTTGGAAGTCAGGTCGTGGTTTCAATAGATGCTAGAGATGGTTATGTTGCAACAGATGGCTGGATGGAAACATCGACTTTAAGGGCGTTAGATTTCGTAAAAGAGCTAGAGTCAGCAGGTGTTCAAACGATCGTTTATACAGACATATCAAAAGACGGCATGCTTCAAGGCCCAAACTTGAGCGAGTTAAATTATATGAATGATGCAACGTCCATAGATGTCATTGCATCAGGCGGTGTCACAAGTCTAGATGATATTCAAGCTCTGAGCGGAATGGGAATCTACGGCGCTATCATCGGAAAGGCCTTGTACGAAGGAAAAATTGACCTTAAAGCCGTGATGGAGGAAGTTTAATGTTAGCCAAACGAATTATTCCATGTCTCGACGTTCGTGATGGGCGAGTCGTAAAAGGGACTCAATTTCAAAATATCCAAGATGTCGATGACCCAGTGGTTTTAGGGAAGCAATATAGTGAACTAGGGGCAGATGAATTGGTGTTTTATGATATTACAGCTTCGCATGAGAAGCGGTCGATCTTTTTAGATGTCGTCGAGCGTGTTGCAGAGGAAGTGCATATTCCATTTACCGTTGGAGGGGGCATTGCGACGGTTGATGATTTTCGAACCGTTCTTAAGGCTGGTGCCGATAAAGTGTCGGTCAACAGTGCCGCTGTGCGAAACCCGGGTTTAATTAATCTAGCATCTGAGCGATTCGGTGATCAATGTGTTGTGTTATCCATTGATACGAAGTTTGTAAATGGTCAGTGGAACGTATTTGTCCAAGGTGGCAGAAAAGATACAGGGCTTGAACTGTTTGAGTGGGCTCGTGAAGGTGTTCAGCGTGGCGCAGGTGAGATTGTACTAAACGTTATGAATGCTGATGGTGTTAAAACAGGTTATGACGTTGAGGTGACCGGGCAATTAGCACAAACAGTCAATGTGCCTGTTGTAGCCTCGGGTGGCGCAGGAAAAAACGAACATTTTCTAGATGTGTTAAAAAATGGAGCAGATGCAGCTCTAGCAGCGTCCGTTTTCCACTTTGGAGAAATTGAGATTCAAGACTTAAAACAATTTTTATCGAATGAGGATTTACCAATAAGGTTAGGGTGATCATATGAATTTTAACGAAGACGGTTTAATTCCAGCTATTGTGCAGGATTATAAAACAGGCGACGTGCTCATGCTCGCGTATATGAACGATGAAGCATTACAGAAGACAAAAGAAACGAAAACATCTTGGTTTTATAGCCGGAGCAGACAAGAACTTTGGAATAAAGGAGCAACTTCTGGCAATACCCAAACAGTGAAACAAATAAGCTACGATTGCGATGAAGATACGATATTGCTTCAAGTGGAACCAAAAGGGCCCGCTTGTCACACAGGAGAGAAGAGCTGTTTTTATAGAGACTTTGACATCGGTGAAGAGCCGTCATTTAAGCGTGAAGTCGTGCATCAAATATTTGAGTCGATTTTAGATCGTCGTGAATATCCTAAAGAAGGCTCTTATACGAATTATTTATTCGATGAAGGCGTGGATAAAATTTTAAAGAAGGTTGGCGAAGAAGCGAGTGAAGTGATCATCGGTGCAAAAAACAATGACGATGAAAACTTAGCCATGGAAATCGCAGACCTCACTTATCATATTTTAGTGTTATTAGCGGAGAAAGACTTGCCAATCGAGCGCGTGAAAGAGGAGTTAACAAAACGAGTGAAAGGGGACTAATCATGAGTAAGTTCTGGAGCAGCACGGTTCGAAAGACGAAGCCTTACGTGCCAGGGGAACAGCCTAAGGAGACGGATGTTATTAAGTTAAATACGAACGAAAATCCTTATCCGCCATCGCCTAAAGCGTTGGAGGCTATGCAAAATGAAATCGGAGATGATTTGCGTAAATACCCAAGCCCAACCGTCGATACGTTGAAAAACGTCATTGCTAATCGAGAGGGTGTGGCGCCCAAAAACGTATTTGTCGGGAATGGTTCTGATGAAGTATTAGCCTTTGCGTTTCAAGCGTTTTTCGAGCACAATGAAGCGATTAAGTTTCCAGACATTACGTATAGTTTTTACCCCGTGTATGCCAAGTTGTATGACATTCCATATCAAACGGTTCCATTGAACGACGATTTTTCTATAAATGTTGACGGTATGTGTAATTCCATTGGTGGCGTGATCTTTCCGAACCCCAATGCACCAACAGGTCTCGCACTTTCTTTAAATGATATCGAAAAGGTGATTCAAGGCAACCCGAACCAAGTCGTCATCATCGACGAAGCGTATGTCGCTTTTGGCGCGGAAACAGCTGCTCCTTTAACGAAAAAATACCCAAACGTCCTCATTACGCGCACGTTATCGAAATCACACGCCCTCGCCGGCATACGACTAGGATATGCAATTGGGAGTCCAGAACTCATTGAAGGGCTTGAACGTATTAAAAATTCGTTTAACTCTTACACGATTAATCGTGTCACATTAGCTGGGGCTGAAGCGGCGTTGCAGGATGATGGCTATTATAGTGAAGTAATTGAACGAGTTGTAAATACAAGAGAGTGGACCCGATATGAGCTTCAACAAAAAGGGTTTGAAGTCTTACCTTCTAGTGCCAATTTTCTTTTTTGTAAACCGACTGAAATCCAAGCTCGTGAACTTTATGAAAAACTTAAAAACTCTAAGATTTACATTAGATATTTTGATAACTTAGAAGACTATATCCGAATTTCTATTGGAACAGAAGAGGAAATGCAGGCATTGGTAGATCATATCAAACAAAAGGTCAGCGCTAAATGATTGCGCTGACCATTATTATTTAATCTAAGTCAATCGTTATTTCTTCTAGTTCAATAACCTCTTGCGGTTCATCACTGTTTATTGAGCGTGACATACTACCATCTTCATTGTTGTTATCAGCCATTGAGAGTTGAAGTGTAGGTTTAATGATTAATTTTGTTGCTTCTGGATTTTTATCTAACATGCCAATGTAAGATCGGTTTTTATCACCTCGGTCAATCTTATTTTCCCATTCATACTCGTTTCCTAAATTATCATAAACCGTGAAATTCATAATTTTAAAATCCCATTGCTCAAAGGTGTCATCTTTAATACTATAATCGAAATATAATATGGAATTCATTGGTGTCTGTACTAATTGATCCATATTTACTTCTACATTTTCTGTTTCTAATTGATGATCTAAATCCATGATATTATTATCAGTAGTTTTTATAGGGATCTTGAAGTACCAATCTCCATGAATGTTATTCTGATGGTCCAGAGTCACGCTATAAGGCTCCCAAACAATATATGACTCATCTATATAATTTTGAGAGTGTGACAGTGTAGCCATACCAACATATGTGTTCTTAGTTAATCTAGTTATGTTTAAGTCCATTAGTCCTCCGTAATGTAAAAATCCTGGTTCTCCCACAATTTTTGGGTTAGGACCTAATTCTTTTTCACTTTGTATTTGAAAGGTTAAAAATGCTGTTCTTCCGTCATAAACGATTTCATCAATGGTAAATTCAATACCACTGCTATAAGCTACTTGATTAACGTCTGTGGCGTTTTCCTGGTAATCCTCGGCTTCTTCACCCATAAAAAAACTAAAAACATTACTAAACCCAGGTATGTCTATAGCTTGAGAGGTTAAAGATACCCCTAAAAATAATAAGCTAAATGTCATAGCTATGGCTACTATCTGTTTTTTCCATTTAAAGCTTTTACGCTGTTGTTGAATTTGTTGTCTAAGAGAATTTTTAAGTCTTCTTTTTTCTAATTCACTAGCCTCGATTTCATCAATTTCATTTATATTGATGTCGATATGATTGAGGAGATCATAAACATTTTTCATAGAACATTCCCTCCTAATTCGAACTTATTAATTTCTCCGGATAACTTCTTTTTACCTCGATATATGCGATTGTCCACGGACGTTATGGATAAATCTAAAGCTTGGGCAATCTCTTTTGAACTTTCATCAAAGTAATATTTACGAATTAAAATTTCTTTATCGATTGGCTTTAATTGATTGAGTAAATTTATTAAATCTTGATTATTTTCCATTTCAACATATGAATCCTCAGGAGATTGGCTATGCGAATGGTTGATTTGTTCAACAGGAATATCTTGATTATTAGAAGCCTTTCTGTAAAAATCGACAGCTTTAAACTTAGCAATGGCACAAATCCATTTCTCAAAATCAACCTTTTGCCCCTTAAACTTTTTAGAGTTGTTCCAAATAGATAAGAAAATATCATTTATACATTCATCGAGTAACGATTGCTGGTTGATAGGAGAGAGTACTTTGTAGGTAATCCCTTTAATTAATGGAAGGTATTGATCCACAATGTACTCCAGAGCTTGTTCGTTTTGCTTTTTCAATTGTTTAATGAAATTCTTCTCAGTAATCTCCATTTCTTCAAACCCCTTTTACAAAAATTCCATGCATGGAAAAAGCGTTTCTTATCCTATATAACGAAGAATAAGTAAAAATCTCTCAAAAAATTTATCAGTATAATTTAATTGTACCAATTTTTTGAAATAAGTAAGGAAGAAACTTAGGGAACGTAGAGAACAAAAAATTAACCAACTAGCTAGAACTAGTTGGTTAATTTATTTCAAACATTTATTCTAATGGCTCCCAATCATAACTTGAACTTTGGATTATGTCATAAAGTTCATTGACCTGATCAACTTCATGGTGATACCCACCTGCAATTTGTAATCGGTTTTCTCCTAACATTATGAAATATGTCTCTGAATTGCTAGTTTTAATACCTATGGTGTAATCGAATTTTGGAGGGTTATTTACTTTTTGTAGTTGCATATCAGAGGGTTTAGTTATAATATCATGAATCACCTGTTGGTCGTTAGTGCGGAATTGCTTGTTGTTTCGTATATCTTCAATCTCGATCTCTTGAATGTCGTCTTCATTTACTAGAGTTGATATTTCATTACCATATGTCGTTTGATTTGCTTGATTGACAAAAATAAAAGTCGCTCCAATTAAGATGACGAGTATGATTAAGATTATCCACCTTTTTCTCAATGCCGAACACCTTCCTTAATAGTCAGTCCGATCTTTCAATAATAAATATAAGATAACAATTAAAATAATAAAGTTAGCTAATTGAAACATGCCAGATAGGTCGCTGTGTGAAAAGACCTGTTGGATTAACGGAACTTGATAGAGTAAAAATCCTAATATTAATGAACCTAAAACAATTAAAAATGTGTATAGCATAATGACTCCCTTTAATTAACATTTTTAGTCTATTTTATCACAAAATATTATGAATATTATAAAAAGCAGTTCAATCAGAGTTGAACTGCTTTTTAGTTAATTATTTTCTTTATTTTTAATAAGCCTTAGTGCATTCAGTGTTACAAGCAATGTCGCGCCCATATCTGCTAAGATAGCGATCCATAATGTTAGCCATCCCGGGATGACAAGTAAAAGGGCGAGGACTTTTAAGCCTAAGGCAAAGCCAATGTTTTGTTTAATAATGTTTAGGGTGCGGCGACTTAGACGAACGGTAAATGGTAGTTTGTTTAAGTCGTCTCCCATTAAGGCAATGTCTGCGGTTTCGAGTGCTGTGTCGGTACCAGCACTGCCCATGGCGATCCCGACATCAGCTGTTGCGAGGGCTGGTGCGTCATTGACGCCATCACCGACCATGGCAACCTTCCCGTATTTTTGACTGAGTTGTTTAATTTCAGTTTGTTTATCTTTTGGCAGCAATTGTGATAAATATTCTTTGATGCCAACTTGCTCAGAGATTGAGCGAGCTGTTTTCGCATTGTCACCTGTTAATAAGATGGAATGGTCCATGCCTAATTTGTGCAATTCGCCTACCATATCCTTAGACATGTCACGAACTGCATCGGCAATGGCAATTAAGCCTATGATTTGATCATTTTCACTCATCAATACGACCGTGTGACCCTGTTCTTGTAACGCCTCTACTTCATGTTGCGTTGAAGGACCAAGATTAAACATGTCTGGACTCCCTATTTGATAGCGTGAGCCGTTAATCGTTCCGACGATGCCTTTGCCGGTTACAGATTGAAAATCCTTGACTTCATAAGAAGATAGGTCAAATTGTTCGGCATAATGAATGACTGCCTGAGCAAGCGGGTGCTGAGATTGTTGTTCAAGACTGCTCGCGATGGAAAACCATTCATGATCACTGAGCAGAGATAAGTTTTGATAACGTTGCACTACAGGTCTTCCTTGTGTAATCGTTCCTGTTTTATCAAAGGCAATGGCATTAATATTGCCCAACGTTTCAAGGTAGGCGCCACCTTTGACTAACACACCATTTCGTGCAGCACTTCCGATAGCCGTCACGATTGCGACAGGTGTTGACACGACTAGGGCACAAGGACAGCCAACAACTAATACAGCTAAACCTTGATATAGCCAAACCTCAAAACTTGCACCCAATAATAATGGAGGCAAGGTTGCAACGCCTAGCGCCATTAGCATAATCAAAGGCGTATAATATTGTGCGAAACGGTCTACAAATTGTTGAGCAGGTGCCTTTTCGTTTTGAGCTTCTTCTACTAGGTGAATAATTTTAGCTAACGTAGTGTCCTTAACAAGTTTCGTGACTTTGATTTCTAGATAACCTTCTTCGTTTAACGTACCAGCGAAAACGTCATCGTTGATCGCTTTATAAACTGGAACAGACTCACCTGTAATGGCTGCCTGATTAATGGACGATTCACCCTTAGCGACAACACCGTCAACCGGAATTTTCTCACCTGGTTTAACAATCACGATATCGTTAACTTGAATATCATCGACGTGAACTTCTTGCTTTTCACCGTGACGCATAACAAATGCGGTTTTCGGCGCAATGCCCATCAATGATTTAATGGAGTTTCGGGCTTTATCCATACTATAAGACTCAAGGGCTTCACTAATCGCAAATAAGATCACAACAGCGGCACCTTCAATCCATTCACCGATTAGTGCTGCACCAATAACTGCAATCGTCATCAGCGTTTTCATATCAAATCGTAATTTAATGGGGTTTTGAAAACCTGCTATGAAGAGGCGGTGCCCTCCAATGACGATCGAGGCAATAAAAGAACCGATTGTCACAGGATGCTCTTCTCCAAGTTGGAAGAAAAGACCAATCCCTAGCGCTAATAAGATTAACGAGCCAACGACATTTCCGTTTTCTTTAACATAACCCCAAAGTGTTTTTCTCGGAGTTTCTTCAAATTCTTGGGTCACTTTTAAATTTTCAAACGAACCAGCACGTTCGAGCTCTTCAATTGTTGCTGAGCCTTCGACCGTGATTTTTGAAGCACCGAAATTAACGTCGGCATTTTTGACCGTCGAAATTTCTTTAACATTGCTTTCGAATGTTTTCGCGCAGTTGGCACAAGACATGCCTTGAACGTAAAAACTTTGCTCTGTATCGGACATAGTTTATTCCTCCAGTTCCTCCTGGTGCTCGATTGCAACTTTAATTAAGTCATGGACGTGATGGTCATCGAGCGAATAATAAACGTTTTTGCCATCTTTTCTTATTTTGGCTAAACCGTGTTTTTTTAACGTACGTAAATGATGAGAAGCGCTAGCAACTGATGTATCGGTGATCGCAGCTACATCACATACGCACAATTCTTCTTGTATCGTAAGGGAATGAGCGATTTTAATGCGTGTTTCATCGCTTAAAACTTTAAACAATTGACTAACCGATTTAATCGGAACTTCGTTAAGGGATGTATAGACATGTTGCAATTCCTCTTCCGTCACAGCGGACGTACAATTAGGAAGTTTCATTTTTTAACCTCTTTCATTCAAATGTTCGTTTGAGTATATTATATTCAAATATATATTTGAATGTCAATCATTTGATTACCCAATTTAATTCGATTAAAATTTTACAAATAGAAAGAGGTGACAACATGATTCGTGGAGGTAAACTAACGGATTTAGATCAAATAGTTGATTTAGTTGAACGAGCTAAACAGAAAATGAAACAAGAAGGAAACGATCAGTGGGATGATACGTATCCGACAAAAGAGCATTATGAAGCGGATTTACATAATGGACAGTTATATGTCTTTGAGCAAGGTGGGAAAATTCATGGTGCAGCCTGTATAAGCGATGAAGGACACCATGAATATGATGAGATTCCTTGGAAAATTTCTAAAAAACCTTATCTTTGTATGAAACGCTTGGCTGTTGATCCAGACTCTCGTCATAAAGGTATAGGACTCGCTTTTTATCAATATGCAGATGAGTTGGCAAAACAAATAGGAGTACCCTCTCTAAGAACAGATACGAATGGATCCAATAAAGCTGCGCTACGTTTGTTTGAAAAAGCAGGTTATTCATATGTCGCATCTGAGCCACACGGCTATTATAAAGAGCCTTTTGTGTATTATGAAAAGAATGTTGATTAGTGTTTAATAATTTCATTTAGTGCTTAATACTATAAAATTACTGCTTAATACTGTTAAAAAAGGGTTGATCCAACTATTTGGATCAACCCTTTGTCTTTATTATTTCGTAAGTGATAAATATTCTTCTACATCATTTTTACAAAGCTGGATTCCTTTTTCCCAGAATGATTCTTGCGTAATATCTTCACCTAAATGCTTCATTGCTAGATCTTCAACTGTCATGACAGCTGTATCTTGTAGTAAAGCAATGTATTTATTCTCATAGCTCGTTCCTTCTTCAAGTGCTTTCGCATAAATGCTTAATGAGAACAGGTAGCCGAATGTGTACGGGAAGTTATAGAACGGTACACCCGTAATATGGAAGTGTAGTTTATTCGACCAGTAGCTTGGGCTAGTTGTGTTAACCGTATCACGATAAGCCTCACGCTGTGCTTCGTCTGTTAACTCATTTAAGCGGCTTGCGGGTACAAATCCATTTTTACGTTCTTCATAAAAACGTGTCTCGAATAGGAAACGAGAATGAATGTTCATAAAGAAAGCAACACTTCGTTGTAATTTGTCTTCAAGTAAAGCAACTTTTTCTTCATCTGAAGAAGCTTGCTTGACAGATGCATCTGCGACAATCATCTCTGCAAATGTCGACGCTGTCTCAGCAACGTTCATCGCATAACGACGGTTTAGCGGGTGAACATCTTTAAGCGCATACGAGTGAAACGCATGGCCAAGTTCGTGAGCTAATGTCGCAACGTTAGACATGGAGCCACTGTACGTCATAAAAATACGTGACTGCTGGTTTAATGGAAAACCAGTACAGAAACCACCTGGACGTTTACCAGGGCGATCTTCAGCTTCAATCCAGGCATCTTCAAAAGCCGTCTTTGCAAAGCTTGCCATTTTCGGACTGAATTTATCAAAATGCTTTAGAATAAACTCAGCACCTTCATCGTAAGAAAGCTTTTTCTTATTTTTCTGTGTTGGTGCGGCTAAATCATACCACTCCAACTTATCTTTGCCTAAAAGTTCAGCTTTGCGGTTTAGATAGTTAACAAATGGATCTTTGTTTTTCGAAATCGCACCCCACATTGCATCAAGTGTTTCTTGTTTCATGCGGTTAATGGAAAGTGGTTCTTTTAACACATTGTCCCAACCGCGCTTTTTATAAACGTTTAAACGGAACCCTGCTAAGTGATTTAACGTTTTCGCAAATAGCGATTCTTTTTCTTTCCAAGCGGCTTCTAGTTTTTCGTAAGCTTCTTGACGCACGTTTGGGTCTTCGTGGGATAAAAGATTATTGGCTTGTCCAACCGATAACTCTTCACCATTAACGTTGACAGTCATTTGACCCACAATCGTGTTGTACATCTGGCCCCAAGCATGATACCCATCAACAGATAATGCTGAAATGAGTGCTTCTTCATCTTCAGAAAGCTGTTCTTGAGCTTGTGTACGCCATTCGTTTAAGACGAATTCTACTTCAGCTAATCGATTATCTTTTAATAATTCGTTCCAAACGCTTTCTTCAGTTTGGGCTAGTTTTTGTTTCAAAACATTAAATGCAGAACCATATAGAGCACTTAATTCTGTAATTTCACTACGTAATGCGCTTGCTTTATGATCACTCATATCTTGAGCTTCTAAGCAGCTCACAAAGGCTCCTGCTTGTCCCATATGTTGAACAATGTCCGCTGTCTCATCTAATAGTTCAGCGACTTGGCCGACGTCTGATGCTGTCGTTGGTGTTTTGAAATTGGATGTACGTTCTGCGTATGTACGCACGCGTTCTTTCGTCTGATCTAAATGCTGACGAAATTCCGGTGACTCACTTCCACCTTTAAAAAAGACATTTAAATCCCATACGACTGGGTAAGTTGTTTGACTCATAGGTTGACCTCCTAATTAGCTTCAAAATTTTCATAAAATTATAACTCATATTATATCACATGAAATACTTCGGTTAAAGAATATTTCGGAACTGGAAATAATTTAAAAAGAAGTCTTTAAATATGAAATTGTAGATTAAAATGAAGGGTTTTAAATTGATAGAATTTTTAAGTAACTAAAAAATTTATGTGGTAAAATAAGTTAAAGTGCGCACTCAAGAAGAAAATTAATAAGAGGAGAGGCAAATTAATGACATTATGGGGATTGTTTCTAATTATTGCTGTCATTGTAATTGTTTTAAGTTTTTCTTTAAAGGGGATTTTATCAAAAAAAAGTAGCACTGAAATTATGATCCTTGGACTTTTGTTTATTTTAACGGGTGGCATTTTATTAATTGAACCTAATCTACCTAAAAATACTATGATTATCTTAATTGAATTTGGCTTTGTTATTTTTGGCTTTTTCGTTGGTGCTTTAGGTTTCTTCAAAGATTAAAATTGTTTAGTAAATTAAATCACGTTAAGGTGGCGGTTAAATATGAGTGATACTCCAAAATTAACTTTACCGAAAGAATTAGAAATCTATCGAAGTCAAATTGAAAGCACGGTAAAACCTGTCGTTAAAATTTCTACATCAAAAATAAAAACGGATATCTATCAAAGTAAGTTTGCAGGCTATCCATACTTACCCAAGACAATGGAACACCCAAAGGATGCTAGGGATAGACCTATGAAATTGTTAGCTCAGTTGAATTTTGAAGAAATTCCACTATTAGATAATATGCCCAAGGAAGGAATATTACAGTTCTTTATCTCAGCCGAAGACGATGTGATGGGTATTGAATTTGATAATATGACAAATCAGAAAAATTTCAAAGTATTATTTCATGACAAGATAGAGAAAGATAAGTCATTATTAGTTTCTGACTTCTCATACTTGGATGACCTTGATACTGAATACTTTCCGATGCAACACGAATTATCATTAATATTTAACATCGAATATGAACCAGTATCTATCGCAGATTTTAAAATTGATGAGTTGCTAGGTGATAGTGTGGATTTATCAGTTCAAGTGAGTGATGGTGAAGGTGAAAAAGAACTTTGGGAAGTTTATAACGATACATTCTTAGGGGATGGACATAAGGTTGGTGGATATCCTTATTTCACACAAAGTGACCCTAGGGATTATGAAAAAAGTTATGTTGGACAAGATATTTTATTACTCCAAATAGATAGTGACTTTGATAAAGGCATTATGTGGGGAGACAGTGGTATAGCTAACTTTTTTATCAAGAAAGAGGACTTACTAAACTTAAACTTTTCAAACGTGATCTATAATTGGGATTGCCATTAACTTAATAAAGTTTTCCACTCAAAAAGGACTTAGAAAAAATCTAAGTCCTTATCTAATTTGCTTTATATGAATTGCATTCAAAGGAACCTGTTAGTTCGATTACATCGTTTTAAACTTAATTAAATTAAACTTAAATCGCGCTTCTAGGCCTTGGCCTGGTTTTACAAACAATTTGCCGTTCTCTAGTTGCCATTGATTGTCTTCAGATTGCTTTAAATCATTTAGTTGATAAACATATTGTAGACGGTGGGCAAATGATTCCGGATCATCAGAATAAATTGTTACATGATTAAAATCACTTTTATTAATATCCTGTGAGTCAGTCGGAACATTGCCTGGACCGTCCCATTCTATTAAAAATGGTAGCGGCTCTTGATTAAACTCATACTTAGGAAAAAGCATTTTCCATTTTAAAACAGAACCATCTGGACGCGTGCGCTCACCAGGGAAAGGCCCAACATACTCAATACCTTGTTCGTCAAAATGCTTTTGGTATTGAGCGATATCATCTATACGTAATGCAAACTGAATCGGCCCTTCCAAACCTTGGTCATACGTATGGACAGTGTGCTGAATAAGAGGGTTATCAGATGCTCTTGCAGTATTGAGATTATAAATCCCTAACCATTCAACATACGCATTATTGTTATAAAAAGCTAAATGATTAAAGGTCCCCCAATGCTCGTGCTTACCACCTGGCAATCCGACTTGCTTGTGAGAGGCAGAAAAAATCTCCTGGTGCCGCTTAGGGTCACTTGAGAAAATCACTAAATGATCAAAAGCAATCATCCAAAACACTCCTTACATATTAAAGGCTTTAGCAAGTTTCGTATAAGAATCCAATCGACGTTCAAAAGGACTGACAATACAATTGACCATTACTTCTTGAACGTTAAACGTTTCTGCTATATGTTCTATTTGTTGTTTAACACTCTCGACATCGCCGACAATCATCCGTTTACGATTATCTCGTACGGCTTCTTCCTCATACATATTATATTTATATTGACTTGCTTCTTCCGGACTAGGGAAATAATGTCTTGGTTTACCTTGTGCTAAGGTAAGTAAACTATAGTCTAAACTTGAGGCTAGAAATTCAGCCTCTTCCTCAGTATCACCAACTACGGCGAAAACTGCCACGCTTGCATGAGGCTCTTCCATAAGTGGTGATGGGATAAAACTGTTGTAATAACGTTCAATAGCGGCTGGGTGACCGTCGCCGTTAATAAACTGAGCGAACGTGTAGCCTGTACCAAGCTGACCCGCAACTGAAGCACTTCCACCACTTGAACCTAACATGAAGACAGGTGGCGTCGTCTCGCTGAGCGGCGATGCTTTGACGTGATACCCTTCAGGTGAGTTTCCGGTTAAATAATCAATTAAATGAGACACCTGTGTTGGATAGCTTTGGACATCAGGATACTGCCCTCGATTCAGAGCATAATTGACCCCAGGCATACCGCCAGGAGCTCGCCCTACTCCTAAATCAATTCGTTCTGGATATAGCCCTTCTAAAACTCGAAACGTTTCTGCGACTTTGTAAGGCGTGTAGTGTGGGAGTAATACTCCGCCAGTTCCTACCCTAATTTGATTCGTATGTGCTGCAACAGCAGAAACTAAAATCTCCGGTGCAGAACCGGCTAAACTTTTTGTGCTGTGGTGTTCACTCATCCAAAATCGTTTATAGCCTAAGTCATCGACGTGTTTCGCTAATTGAATCGTTTGTGCTAAAGCTTCTTGTTCATTATGGCCTTCTAATAATGGTGATTGATCTAGTACGCTAAGTTCTATTGGCATAAAAAGACACCTTTCTAATCTATGTTTATGCTTTAATTGTTTGATATTTATTACAAAAATTCAATTGATATGCATGGTTGTGGGGATAAAAAAAGGGCTGACCTATCGTTTGGCCAGCCTCAACTGTTTATCTAATCATTTTTAGTATGACGCTTAAGATTGCAACAAAAATTAGTGCACCGAGAATAGCTGGAAGTATATAAATGCCCATCATTTCTGGTCCGAATTGGCCGAAAATCGATTCGCCAATCCAAGCACCTACGACACCTGCAACGATGTTACCGATTATGCCACCTGGCACACCACCAAGCATTAAGCCGGCAATCCAACCGATTAAACCACCTACAATGAGGAATAGTATTAATCCCATTAGAATCTCTCCTTATTAAAATTGGTTAGTCTTAATATACCCATATGGCGACTATTGCAAAACATGCCTAAAATCAAAATAAAAATAAGATGTAGCAAATAGATGATGATCTAGTAAATAGGTCTTATAAGGTTTGAGAGAGTCAAAATGGAGGTAAAATAACAATAACAGGGGTGGTTGGATGGTGTATGAGAAAGTTTTATTATTAATAAATGGCGAGAAAAGCATGGATGAAAAACAACAAGTCATGCAACAGGTTGTCCCGATTTTAGAGCCTAACATTCAAAAGTTAACAATCCGCCAAACTTTTTCTAAAGAAGAGTTTCAGGAAATGTGTCAGGAAGCAACTCATTTCAGTCTTATAATCATCTACGGTGGAGATGGGACAGTACATTTAGCGATCAATGAGCTTGGAAAAATGGATGCCCCTCCACCATTAGCGGTTTTGCCAGGCGGGACGTGTAATGACTTTTCAAGATCTATTTCAATTCCTCAGAACTTAAAAAAAGCAGCACAAACGATTATGTCTAACAAAATTCGAAATGTAGATTTAGCTTATGTTAATGGCAGGTATTATGTAAATTTTGCAGGCGTGGGGTTAATTACTGAAGCGTCTGAGAATATTGACCCACAATTGAAAAGCTCCTTTGGGCGGTTGAGTTATTTTGTTAGTGCAATCCAACAATTTCAGCAGAGTCAATCACAACCGTTTTATTTAGAAGTCGATGGTGAGGAGATAGAGGAAGAGGCGGAGATGGTACTTGTAATGAATGGATTTTACGTAGGTACCCATCAATTTCCGCTACCTGATATTTCAGTTCAAGATGGCTTGTTAGATGTATTTGTCGTAAAGGAATCGAACTTACAAATGATTAGAGAGTGGTTTTCGTTAAATTATATTTACGATGGGAATCAAGAATCGCAAATACGACATTTGCAGGCAAAAAAGGTGCATGTTGAAACAAGTGAACCTAAAGATGTAGATACGGATGGTGAAGTTTATATGCAAACTCCAGTAGATATTCATGTCATTCCTGTTAAGTTAAAGATGGTTGTAGGAGAAGAATTTTAATCTTCTCCTTTTTGACATACCGCAATCCCTAGTGGATAGCGTACACCTTCACGTTGTGTGTTTTCCATAACCACACCGTTTTGATAGAAAAACTCAACTTGATGATAGTCATCTACAAACAGTTCTCTAAATTCGTCTTGCGTTAATTGATGGACGTGGAATGGGTTTCCGCATGGCTCGCCACGCCCTTTACCAAAAGGCGTCGATACAATTAGTAGACCATTTGGTTTTAACAGACGTTTATAGTTATCGAGAAGTGCTTGTTCGTCTTCTATATGTTCAATCGTCTCGAAACTAACGATGCAATCAAATGTACCATACGTATCGATTAGGTTAGGGTCGGTCGCATCCGCAACTTCATATTTAGAGTTCGGATGATAGTATTCATGTTTGGCATATTGAATGATCTCTGGGTCTAAATCTAAACCAACAACTTCGTTTACTTGTTTTTTTCGACGCTTAGCAATCATGTGTGTCCCGTAACCGGCACCGCAAGATAAGTCTAATACTCTTCCATGTAAATAGTTTAATGAAAATTGATAACGTGCTATGTGTTCTAATAACAATGGATTTAACGAATCCATCATCTTAGGAATGACGCGTTCACCTGTATCTTTAATCATACTGTCCCTCCTTAAAGGCAAGTCTATTATGCCAAAATCAAGGCCGTTTGAAAACTGTTTTGACGCTCTTATTAACTAGCCGTATAATTGTCTTAAGATATGAGAAAGGTTGAGTATGATGGATGAAGAAATTTATCAAAAACGAAGAGAAGACCCGTCACTAAAATTATTTGTTGTTCTTTCCAAAGCAACCCGTACGATTTCTGATTTGGCTCAAGAAGATATGGTAAGGTATGGATTGAATCCAACTGAGTTTGCTACTTTGGAATTATTGTATCATCGTGGCAGGCAGCCACTGCAAAAAATCGGTGAACGGATTTTATTAACGAGTGGCAGCATTACATATGTGATTAATAATTTGGAGAAAAAAGGCTATATTAAACGAGTGCGAGCTGAACATGACCGTCGCGTTACTTATGCAGAAATTACGGGTGAAGGACGCGATTTGTTAAACGAAATCTTTCCAGAGCATTGGAAGGAGCTTGATGATATTATGTCGGGCCTAACTGAGCAAGAGAAAAAGCAAGCTATTAAACTCGTTAAAAAACTCGGCTTACAAGCAGAAAAATTAAAAAAATAAGTTTAACTTCTTTCGTTTTTGGGAATTAAGAACTATGAAAACTGCTTTTATGAGGTGAACAGCTTTGATGGATCACAAAGTTATTATTTATACAAGCGATCAATGTTCTAAATCTCAAATATTGAAAAATTATTTAGATGAATGGAATGTGGCTTACGAAGAACGAAATGTCAATGAGAATCAACAGTATCTACAAGAATTACAAGATCAGGGCATTTATGCGACACCAACTGTTTTTATCGGTGAGCAGATTTTTCAAGGATTACTAGTGGACCGAATTAAACAAGAATTAAATATTTAATATGATTAGACAAACACCCTTTGTAATTTCTTCTTCATAAGATGTTGTAGGGGGTGTTATTTATGGAACATCATCGATGGGATCCAGAGAATCAATTCCCGATGAATCATTATTATCCACCATATTATTATCCGATGTATCCAATCGATCAGTATCAAAACCACTTTTCTAACAGCCAACAACCATTATTTTTCGAAGTGCCTGAACAACAAGGCCAACCATCCTTACCACAACATTTATCGCCATTTGTGGAGTACTTTCAAGATGACCAAGGTGAAGTGGATATCGATAAAGTGATCGCAACCGCGAATCAATTTATGAAAACTGCCTCACAAATAGGACCGGTGGTAAAAACATTGAACGATTTTGTGAAAGGGATGAAATTCTAAGTCTTTCCGATTTAGTGTCGGAAAGACTTTTTTTGGTTAATTAAAAATTTGGATAGAGTTATATTCCAAAATTGTGTTAAAATGAAAAACATTGTGATAAAAGAGCGACGGAAAGAAGGATCAATATGTTCAACAAGTTAACACAGACATCGTTTTATTATGGTTGGGTCATTGCTGCAATTGCGTCCTTAGGATTATTCTTCTCAGGGCCTGGTCAAACCTTTGCTATATCCATGTTTACTGAAATCTATATGGAGGAATTTAACCTATCACCTTCAACGGTTTCGAATTTATATTCTATTGCAACATTAATTGCAGGTTTTCTTTTATTTACGATAGGTAAGTTAACCGACATATATGGACAGCGTGTTATGATGGTCGTCGTTGGTCTAGGGCTAGCATTTGCGACATTTTGGAATGCCATGATCACGGGTCCTGTTATGATGTTCTTCGGATTTTTTATGCTACGAATTTTTGGGCAAGGTTCGATGACGCTTGTTCCGAATACGTTAGTTCCACAGTGGTTTTTGGAAAAGAGAGGACGAGCGTTTAGTGTCATGGCTGTGGGTGGTTTCGCCGCGGCATCACTTTTCCCGCCATTAAATGCCTTTTTAGTTCAACAAATTAGCTGGCGTATGACATGGGTATTCTGGGGGGTAGCGTTATTAGTCATCTTCATCCCATTGGTTATTCTGTTTGTGCGGAATAAACCAGAAGATGTCGGGGAAGTAATTGATGGACGAGCTAAAGGAAGGCCTAAAACGCGTTCCTCGTCGAGATTACCAGTATTCCTATTAGTAAGTCTAAATGCTTTAATATTACTAACGTTAATTCCACCTATACATGAGACGCTAACTGAACGTTTCGATTGGATACCTAACATTTATGTTAGATTAATTGTTTTAGCGGCATTACTAGTATCATTATTTTTCTTAATTAAAACAAGGCGAGCAAAAGGTGAACAAGTTGATGTTCCTGAACCTTCTAGTGAGTCGGAAGATGTAAAAGAAGATCAAGAAGTGAGTTGGACATTAAAAGAGGCAATGAAAACTCGAGCATTTTGGGTGATTTTATTTTGTGTTAGTGTTCCGGCTATGACGAACACGGGGATTACTTTCCATCTAGTGTCTATTGCGGATAATAAGGGGTTATCATTGGAAATTGCCGCGCTTGTTCTGTCTTTAATGGCGATTATCGGGTTCCCCGTTACCTTTGTGTCAGGTTACTTAGTCGATCGTTTTAAAGTGAATTATATTTTAGCAGTCACGTTCCTCATTCATGTCGTTGCGATTTCGTGGTTGTATTTTGCTTCTAGTGCAACGGGCGCCATTATTTATGGTGTCATTTGGGGTCTGGCTCACGGTTTTGAGCGAATTGTACTCAATATCGTATGGCCAAACTACTTTGGTCGAGTACATTTAGGTAGTATAAAAAGTATCGCACAATCCACGATGGTCGTAGGTTCGGCTTTAGGGCCACTTCCTTTTGGCTATTTTTACGAATGGTTTAATGGCTTCGGTGAGATCTTATTAGTGATGCTCATCTTCCCATTAACTGCGATGCTGCTAGCAATTTTCTCGCCAGCACCGAGATATGAAGATTATCATGGATAAATCATAAAAAATCCGCGGTTAAATTTGATTAACCGCGGATTTACTTTAATCTTCGAGAAATGATATGACAAGTCCGCCTTCGCCAGCGTGTGTTGCGATGAGTGGACCCATTTCAACGAGTAATTCTTCTTTAGGGTTATATGTTTCTTTGATTGAGGCTAAGACTTTTTTAGCTTTTTCCTCACAGTTACTGTGTGCAAGGGTAATGGTTTTACCTTCTAATGATTTGGAATACTCTCCGATTTGTTCTACTAATCGTCGAAGTGCTTTTTTCTCGCCACGGACTTTTTCAGTTACTTCAATAGTACCTTCTTCAGAGGCTTTCATTAGCAACTTAATATTTAGTGTTTTGGCGATGGCGCCACGCATTTTGTCTAAACGGCCGCCTTTAATTAAATTTTCAACCGTTTTAAGCGAAAATAATGTAGTTGTTTTTTCTACGTCACGTTTAATTTGTTCAACGATGTCCTGAAACTCCGTATTTTGGAGTTTCATCTTAATGACTTCATTTGCTAATAAGTATATGCCTGATGAAGCGGTTTTCGTATTAATAATTTCAATCGTGCGCTCTGGCTCTTCATCAAGTAGCATCTCTTTACCAAGTACAGCATTTTGATAAGTCGCACTTAAGTTTTTCGTCAATGCCAGCATGAGAATCGGTTTGTCAGCATCCACCTCTTTAAAGGCATGATAAAAATCGTTTGGACTTGATGCTGATGTTTTTGGTAGCTCTTCAGTTCGAGCCATCTTTTCATAAAATTCATTAATATCTAAGTCTAAGCCAGCTTTATATTCTTGATCGTCAAAATGGATGTTGAGAGGTACTATTTTAATATTGAACTTCTCAACGAACTCCTTCGGAAGGTCAGCGCCTCCGTCTACCATAATTTGAAATCCCACAATCCTCACCTCTTCTTATACTATTTAGGGTTATTTAGTTAATAAAATCTATGTCTCATCATCAATAACTTTGACTTGTTTTTTCATAGAGGTGCTAAAAATAAACAGTATTAAGCCAAAGATGACAATGGAACCGCCTAAAAACTGTGGCCAAGTTACTAATTCATCTAATATAAAGTAAGCTAAAATTGATGCTCCGACTGGCTCGAATAAAATCCCCATTGTAATGGTCGATGCACTGATCCATTTAATGGCCCAGTTGAATAAAGAATGACCAAAGAAAGTAGGAATAACCGCCAGTGCGAAGAAATAAAGCCACGTATCTGTTTCATACCCGAAAAATGGTTCGTTCAAAATTAAATTATAAATAATAAGGGTTATTGCACTGAAGCCATAAACGACGAAAGTATAGGTAATTAATGAAAGTCGTTGGCGAACATTTTGTCCAAATAAAAGGTATCCGGTTACAGCAATGGCTCCTAGTAAGGCTAAGAAATTACCAAAGAGGGCCATGCCACTAATTTGAAAATCTCCCCAACTGATGATCACACTACCCGTTAACGCAATTAATAAACTAATGACAGCACCAATTGTGAATTTTTCTTTAAAAAATAAATAGCCACCAATAAAAGCCCAGACTGGCTGTGTCGTTACTAATACAACCGAGCTCGCCACTGAAGTGTGGTTCAATGATTCAAACCATAGGATAAAATGAAAGGCTAAAAATACACCGGAGGTTGCTGATAAGAGCCAATCTCGTTTGGAAATCATCGTCATCTCATGCCGGTATTTAATGAGAACAAGTGGCAGCATGATCAAAACGGCTAATAATAAACGATAATTGGCTATAATGGAAGAAGGAGCATCAGCTAGTCGAACTAAAATAGCGGATGTTGAGACGGCTAGGACGCCGATGAAAACTGCAATATATGGTGTGATTTGTTTCTGCTCCATCTTCTGTTCACCTCTAGTGTCTTTATTAGTAGTTTGGACGAATTCGATCAATAATAATAGGTCCTAATGCCACTCCTATAATAAATCCAAATATGTGAGCAATAAAGTTAATACCAGGTCCAAATGAAGTAAGTAATCCTATGATAATAAATACAACGACAATCTGTACACTTTGCGAATCAATTAAATCTCGTCTGGCAAAAATCATATAGCCATATAAGCCAAATAATCCATAAATAGCTCCGGACGCTCCAGCGTGTTGAACTAAGTCACTTCCAAGATAAAAGTAGGCTACATTCGCTAAAATGCCAATCGTTAGATATGTTAAAATGAATTTAAATTTGCCTAGCATGCTCTCGAGCGCTGGTCCAAATAATATCAAACTGAAACTATTAAATAAAACATGTGGTAAAGATAAGTGAACGAAAATGGGTGTAACGAGCCGCCAGTATTCGCCGTCTGCAATAAAAAAATTAATCCCTGATAGCATTCTTTCTAAATCAATCGAAATAGATGTAAGGATATATAAGATTAAGTGTATGGCGACAATGGTAGAGACAACAGGATAAAATTTTAAAAACTGTTGAAAACTCTCGGTTCGAATAAAAAACATAAACGTCGCCCTTTCCTTGTAAAAATCGCTTTTCTTAAGAATACTAATCTTTTTTTAAAGTTTCAATTAAAGAATCGAAAGTTGGTGAAAATATCGTGATCGTCGGCAATGGTATTGACTTAATAGAACTAGAACGAATCGAGAATCTCATTTTACATAAAGGCAAATTTGCAAAAAGAGTGTTATCACCAAAGGAGTATGGCCGATTTGAACAGTACTCCAACCTTAAAAGGCGTATAGAGTTTCTAGCTGGTCGTTTTGCAGCAAAAGAGGCATATAGTAAAGCGATAGGAACTGGAATTGGAAAACATATATCATTTCATTCAATAGAAATTTTCACAGATAATTTTGGGAAACCACAACTATATATAAATGGTGAGGCACAACAAAAAACTCACGTATCCATCTCACATAGTCGTGATTATGCCATTGCTCAAGTTATCATTGAAAAATAATTTTCTCTAACAGCTAGTCTGCATATTAAGACAAGTCGTCTCATATAGTGTATTGCGGGGTAACAAATGATCCAATGTGCACATTGTCACCGCAACACGAATAGATCGCTTGTTCCAAAGAATAAGTAACGATTATGAGGCGAAGGAGTTGTCTGAATGAAAGGAAAACTAGTGCTCTTCATTTTACTCTTGTCAATGGTAGGGCTGCTTGCGGCATGTGGGGAAAATACGGCTGATGATGTTGTCAATTCACTGAACAAAAAAGTGGAGGACATGCAGAGCTTCAAAGCAACTGCAGAAATGGAGATAGAAACAGGTGAAGAACCACAAAAATTTGATGTACAAGTCTGGCATAAGAAAGATGATTACTATAAAGTCATTTTAGAGAATGAGCTGGACGAAAAAGGGAACCAAGTTATCTTAAGAAATGACGAAGGTGTTTTTGTATTAACTCCTTCCATCAACAAAAGTTACAAGTTCCAAAACGATTGGCCGAAGCAGCACAGCCAACCATATTTATTAAATTCATTAGTATCAGATATTAATAATGACTCTGATCGTGAATTTAAAAGCACAGAGAATTTCTATGAGTTTACGGTAAAAACGAACTATAAAGGTAATCAACAGTTACCGACTCAAAAGATCTACTTCCATAAGAAAACCCATGAACCAGCACATGTTCGTGTGTTGAACTCTCAAAACGAGACAATGGTAAAAGTAGATTTCACAGAATTTGAGATGAATGCTGAAATGACTGAAGATGAATTTGACACGGAAAGAAACCTGGCTGAAGGCACGATTAGTGTCCCAACGATGTCAGAGTTAGAAGAACAGTCAATGTCAGTTTATTATCCAACGAATTTACCTGAAGGTGTTGAGTTTACAAACGAAGAAGTGATTTCGTTTGATGGTGGCGAGCGATCGATTTTAAGTTATGAAGGTGACAAGCATTTCACATTGATGCAGGAAATGTATAATGCTGGGTTCCCTACCTCAGTTGAAGTGCCGGTATATGCAAAAGGTGAAATGGTTGATTTAGGATTCACAACGGGTCATTTAACAAATAACACCCTTGAGTGGCAGCAAGATGGAATGAGTTTTGTGTTAGCAAGTGATTCGTTAACAGTCGCTGAGATGGTTGAAGTCGCAAAGTCGGTTCAAACCCAAGCGATGAAATAAAATGACATTACGAACCCAATTACCCGTAATATCCAATATATTATGGGTAATTTTTTTGTTTTATTTGAGTAGAGGTATATTTCGTTGTTGTATTGTGAGGAGCGAGAGGCGGCGACTCCAGGTCGGCTAAATGCGGCCACGTCCTGTGGCCAACGCCGACACTAGAACGTCCAGTTCGTCGCGGGAACAGCACGCGCCGAGGGGCCACAGGATGTGGGTCAGTTCGGCGTTGCAACAAATACTACTTGTTTAGCATCCTTGAAATAGTTTGCGCCGAGTAATCGCAGGCGCAGGACGTTGCGAACTTAGCCGAACATCCTCAATGTACCGAAATGATAGTGAGCTTTGGGAAGTTGAGGCCGTGCCCGCGGAAAGCGTCCGCCGGTAGCGGATCACAATACAGCAACTCAGTGTAAGACTGTTATCATTATTTTTCCAACGGCCGTTTTATTGACAATTAAATCGACGAACTAAGATAATAAAATTATAGATAATACGAAATAGAAGAGGGTTTAGGTATGAATAAATCTGCATATCATCGAGACACTTGGGCCGAAATAGACTTACAAGCTATTAAGCATAATGTCGTAGAAATGAAAAATCATTTAAATAACAAGGAAGTATTTGCAGTTGTTAAAGCAGATGCTTATGGCCATGGAGAAAAAGAGGTAGCTGAAGCGGCCTTAAACGCAGGCGCATCACGATTAGCAGTCGCGGTATTTGATGAAGCCCTCAGATTACGCGAACATTTTCCGGAAGTCCCGATTCTAGTCATGGGTTGGACTGCCCCTCAATATGTTCGATTAGCAGCTCAAAATAATATTACCTTAACGGCCTTTCAAACGGAATGGGTTAATCAGGCTAAATCTTATTTGAAGGGTGAGCCTCTTTCAATCCACCTCAAAGTTGATACTGGAATGGGACGAATAGGTATAAGAAGTGTGGAAGAAGCATATGATGTAATTAGAGCGTGTGATAACACTAGTATTAAAATCACAGGTGTTTTCACACATTTTGCAACGGCAGATGAATCCGACTTGCTATATTATCAACAACAGCTCGGAGCATTTAAGCAGTGGTTAAAGCAAGTGAAGCCACACCTCCCAGATGACCTTACCGTGCATATTGGAAATTCAGCCGCCGCAATGAGATTTCCAGATGATATGTATGATGGTGTACGCTTCGGGATAAGCATGTATGGCTTGTATCCATCTCCTACTGTTAAAGGAGAACAGCCTATTAAATTAAAACCAGCATTCAGTCTATATAGTCGATTAATTCATGTTAAAAAAGTTCATAAAGGTGATGCCATCAGTTACGGAGCCACATATAAAGCACAGGATGAAGAGTGGATTGGTACGATTCCAATTGGCTATGGTGATGGGTGGATTCGTAAACTTCAAGATTTCAGTGCATTAGTAGACGGTAATAAATGTCCTATTGTCGGACGGATTTGCATGGATCAATCTATGATAAAACTTAATCGACCTTATGAACTAGGAACTAAGGTGACTCTAATAGGTGAAGACCAGAATGCTTTTGTCTCAATGGATGATGCGGCGGAACATTTAGAGACGATTAACTATGAAATACCTTGCATTTTGGGCCAACGAATTCCTAGATTTTATATAACTTAAGTACTTTTTAATGACAAAAGTTAACAAATTCCCGTTTTAAAGCGACTTTTTTCCATTTTTTCTTTACGAATCATGGAGAAGAATGCTATGATATAAGTTAGATTTGCTGCGCGAAAATTGCTGGGGGTGTAATGAATGTCTGAATCTTCGAAGGAAATTGTATTAAGGCTTCCTGAATCATTACTAAGTGAATGTGACAGCCTAGTAGAGAATAGCGAAGAGTTAGATCGTGAAACACTAATCATGCAAGCGGTCAACACTTATGTTCAAGAAGAAAAGAAACGTAAGATTAAAGACAAGATGCGCCGTGGTTATGTTGAAATGAAGAATATCAACTTAGGAATAGCATCTGAAGCATTTGAAGCCGAAGAGGAGGCTGAAACCACTCTAGAGCGCTTAGTGAGTGGGGTGTAATTAATTTGTACGTAAAACGTGGCGACGTCTATTATGCGGATCTGACTCCAGTGGTAGGATCTGAACAAGGCGGTGTTCGCCCAGTACTCATCATACAAAATAATATCGGTAATCGTTTTAGTCCAACAGTCATTGTGGCTGCTATTACAGCCCAGATTCAAAAGGCAAAACTGCCTACTCATGTTGAGATTGATTCCAGTAAGTATAAGTTTGAACGTGATTCAGTCGTCTTATTGGAACAAATTCGAACGATTGACAAGCAGCGTTTAACAGATAAGATTACAACGCTAGATGAACATTTGATGAAGCAAGTAGACGAAGCATTACAAATCAGTTTAGGATTAATGGATTTATAATTAGAGAACCTAGTGTTAATGATAACACTAGGTTCTTATATTTTTGTGTAAATTAAGTTTTATTTACAATTTACGCCGTTAATCTGAAAAATATAGCGAATTTTTACGAATAGTGTTAAATTTATACTAAGACTTCTATTATATTTGGGGGTAAATAGAAATGAATCCGGAGTATCAAGATATCTTATTAGCGCACAGTAATGACATCATACATAGATGGATGAACGAGCTTGAAGACAGTAAACTCAAGGAATACAAATCCACTATTTCTGATGAAATGATCGAACAAGTTAACCGTGAATTTGTAAACATGATCTTTGACAAGCTGAAAAATGACTCTTCACGAGAGAGTATCGAACAGTTCTCAGAGCGAATCGTTAACTTAGGGTGGCCATTAGGTTATTTAACTGGTGGAATGCAATCGTTTAGAAGTATTTGCATTCGTACGCTTATCGAAAAAATCGACCGTCATGACCCAGAAACGTTCCTGCAAGTAATGGATGATGTTAACCAGTGGGTTGATCCGATTAAAAACGAGCTAATCGATGCTTATTCGTCTAATTGGTCTAACATTATTTCACTTCAAAAGGTTGCGCTACAAGAGCTATCAGCACCGTTGATTCCTGTCATGGATGGTGTGACCATCATGCCATTAGTTGGCACTATTGATACGGACCGTGCAAAACTAATTATGGAGAACTTATTAGATGGTGTTATCAAGAACCGAGCAGACGTAGTTTTAATCGATATTACTGGGGTGCCGGTGGTTGATACAATGGTTGCTCACCATATTATTCAAGCAGCTGAAGCAGTTCGATTAATTGGTGCAACGTGTATCCTGGTTGGTATTCGCCCTGAAATTGCGCAAACGATCGTCAATCTTGGAATTGATTTAGATAAATTCCCAACGAAGAGCACTCTAAAACGTGGGTTTGAAAAAGCATTAGAAATGACCGATCGACAAGTTATTAAGACGAACGATCATGACGACAAAGTAGTTGACGATATTATTCAGTCAATTGATAAGGAGTGAACAAAATGAGGATCCCTATTTTAAAATTACAAGACTATTTATTAGTATCCGTTCAAATAGAATTAGATGACCAAACGGCGATGCAATTTCAAGAAGATTTATTAAATAAAATTCATGAATCAGGTGCAACGGGGGTTGTGGTTGATTTAACATCAGTTGAAATTATTGACTCTTTTATTGCTAAAGTTTTAGGAGATGTTGTTTCTATGGCTGAACTCATGGGGGCGAAGGTTGTCTTTACTGGTATTCAACCAGCTGTTTCGATGACGTTAATCGACCTTGGTATTCACTTGAAGAATGTCCAAACTGCCCTTGATCTTGAACAAGGCTTAGTAAAGCTTAAGCAAGAATTGGAGGAGAAGTGATGAAAGGGGCCTTAACTACTGTACCAATTTATAAAGAGTGGGATATCGTAGGTGCCAGACAATCAGGCCGAAATATGGCTAAAGATTTGGGGTTTAGTACAGTCGACCAGGCCCGTATTGCAACAGCAATATCTGAGTTAGCCAGAAATATTTATTTGTACGCTGGACAAGGCGAAGTATCTTTCGAAGAAGTACAAGGTGATACACCTGTCGGCTTAAAAATTATTGCGAAGGATAACGGCCCTGGTATTGATCAAATTAGTAAAGTATTAGAAGACGGTTACTCAACTTCTGGAGGGCTAGGCGCTGGTCTGCCAGGAGTTAAGAGATTAATGGATGATTTTGATATTGTTTCAAATGAAAACGGAACGACTGTAACAGTTGTGATGTGGTTAAGGTAAGTGAGGTGATGAAGCTTGAGCTCAACAAGGCAGAATATAAATAACTACAAAGAATTGCTCGAGCAGTATATAAACACGATGGATGAAGCTTCTCTGTATCAAGCGGAGCAATATAGTAAGGCATCAATTCAACATAACGTATCACCAGATAAAATTATTGAAGAGCACTACAAAGCCCTTGTTGAATTGTTTCCAAACTTAGATGAGCGAGTTAAGGCTTCTTTTCAATTCTTAATTCAAACCATGATTAGTTATAGCGTTAACTATCAACAAACTGAGGAATTAAGGGAGAAGCAGCTTGAATTGAAAACGGAAATTGATGTTGCAGCTAATATGCAAAACACATTGCTTAGTACCGATGTTCCTAAAGTTGAGAACATTGATATTGGTGCGAAATCAGTTCCTGCGAAATTAATGAATGGTGACTATTATCATTTTGTTCAAGATGATGAAGGTAACATTGGTACAGCGATTGCGGATGTCATTGGTAAAGGCATACCAGCTGCTTTTTTTATGTCAATGATTAAATATGCGATGGAAAGTTTCCCTGAAGACCGAATGTATCCAAAAATCATTTTAGAACTCCTTAATAGAGTGGTGGAACGAAATGTTGAGTCTGGTATGTTTGTCACAATGTTTTACGGGTTATATGATATAAACAAACATGAGTTTTATTACGCAACAGCAGGCCATGAACCAGGTTTTATTTATCGTTCACAAATACAAGCATTTGAAGAAATTGATGCTAAAGGGCTTTTACTCGGTGTAAAAAAAGACACAAAGTATAATCAATACGTGACACATATTCAGCAAGGGGATATGATTGTTCTACTAACTGATGGTGTAACGGAATGTCGAAGCGGCGATCGTTTTATTGAGCGTGAAGAAGTGCTTGAAGTGATTGACCAGTATAAGGAGCAAAGTGCACAAAATATTGTCGATAATGTTTATAAATATCTTGAACGTTTGCAAGATTTCAAGTTAAGAGATGATTTTACCTTGTTAATTTTAAAAAGAAATTCATAGTACATGTTTAATCTTCTTTATTTCGGGTACACAAGAATTAGCGACTAATAGGGGGAGATTGTATGAATTTGCATATTGAAGGCTATCAAGAAGATGGCGTCTACGTGCTTAAATTATCTGGTGAAGTTGATGCTTATACCGCACCTGAATTAAAGGAACGTTTATTAGATTTATTAAATGAGGACGGAACGGAAGTAAAAATTGACTTAGAAAAAGTTAACTACATGGATAGTACGGGTTTAGGCGTTTTTATTAGCGGATTAAAGACGTCTAATGAACTAAACAGTACGTTTAAATTAGTGAACTTGCAGGATAACGTATATCGCCTCTTTAATATTACTGGATTAAATGAGGTTATGGATATTGAAAACACAATTAGAGGTGGTATGTAATGACTAAGCCATTTGATTTTGTAGAAATGAAGTTACCGGCGAAACCAGAATACGTCGGAGTTCTAAGGTTAACAATCTCAGGTGTAGCCAATCGAATGGGCTTCTCTTATGAAGATATAGAAGATTTAAAAGTAGCTCTATCGGAGGCTATTACTAATGCTGTTAAACATGCCTATTTCGAAGACGATCAAGGTGAAGTTACAGTTGGTTTTGCACTCTATGAAGACCGCCTGGAAGTCATGGTAGCAGATTATGGCGATAGCTTTGATTTAGATAAAATTAAAGAAGATATTGGACCATATGATCGTGATATGCCAATAGACAACATGAAAGAAGGAGGTTTCGGTCTTTTCTTAATTGATGCCCTAATGGACAAAGTAGAGATTAACAATAACTACGGTGTAATTGTTGTAATGACTAAGTACTTGCAAGAAAATGAGGTGGGGCAAAATGACGACCAAATCTCAACCACACAATAATGAAGATGAAATCTACGAACTAATAAACCAACTCAGACAATCTCCAGACGATGAACTTATTCAGGAAAGAATAGTTTTAAAATACGAAAACCTAGTACACTCAATTGCTAAAAAATACTCGAAAAATTCCTCTATTCATGAAGATTTAGTTCAAGTAGGGATGGTTGGATTGATCGCCGCAGTCCGACGTTATGATGAAACCTATGGTAAATCATTTGAATCATTTGCGATCCCGACCATGATCGGTGAAATCAAACGTTATATCCGAGATAAAACGTGGAGTGTTCATGTTCCACGTCGCATTAAAGAATTAGGTCCAAAAATTAAAAAAGCAAACGAAGAACTAACGACCGAAAATCAAGATGCTCCTTCTGTTGAACAAATCGCAGCTTACCTTGACGTTTCCCAAGAAGAAGTATTAGAAGCTATGGAAATGGGACAAAGTTACAATGCCTTGTCTGCAGACCGTTCTATTGAAGCGGATTCTGATGGAAGTACAGTGACAATTTTAGACATTGTCGGATCTGAAGATGATGGGTATGAACAAACAGATTATAAACTGTTAGTCGAGAAACTATTACCAATTCTCTCTGACCGGGAACAAGATATTCTGAAATGTACGTTTTTTGAAAACCTAAGCCAAAAAGAAACAGGTGAGAAGTTAGACTTATCGCAAATGCACGTATCCAGGCTTCAAAGGCGAGCACTTCGTAAATTAAGAGAGTCCTTGTCTGAAGAAGATTTGGAGGTACTGTTTTGACCGAAAGTAAAGACCGTATGGAAGTCGCGACGTTTGATCAAGCAAAAAAAGGTAACTACTACTCAGGTGATAGTTATTTTTATATCGAGTTAGAAGACTTCTTTATATGTGTCTTAGCTGATGGCTTAGGCAGTGGGGAAGTTGCAAAAACTTCTTCAGAGGCCGTTATAGAAGTGGTCCGTCAAAATCTTCACGAGCCTTTAGATACGTTGTTAGATAAGTGTAACGAAGTGTTCTTCTCAAATGAGAAGCGTGGTTGTGTTATAGGCTTATTGAAAGTAGATTATTCAAAAGATAGATATTCTTATATATCGTTCGGTAATATTGGGATTATAGTGGTGCCTGTCGAAGGCAAAAAGAGACGAAACATCCCAGTTTCCGGTTATTTATCAGGTGTTCCATTAAATGCAAAAGTCCATCATGGTGAATTAAAACCAGGAACTGTCTTTTTTATGTTCTCAGACGGCGTGAATGAGCGACAATTAACAAATGAATTTTATAGTCATCGCTCAATGTCATTGACCATTGAATGGTACTCACTTCAAGAGACGTTATCAATGGATGATGATACGACGTTAATTGCGATGAAATTTATAGAATGAAAGCTTCAACGTTAAAAATTAAGAAGGACGTTGAGGCTTTTTTTAATGGATGTGGATTTTTGGTACAATAAGAAGGTGAGTTTGTCCTAAGTGACTGATGAGGAGGAAATATTTTGTCAGAAGTACATACAGATTTGATTCAATTTGTATCAAAACAAGTGAAAATCTCTTCATCAATTGTATCGAAAGTTATTGGTCTGATTGATGAAGGGAATACGATTCCATTTATTGCACGTTACCGAAAAGAACAAACAAATGGGTTAGATGAAACACAAATCCAATCGATTAAAGAAACTTATGATTATCAATTACAATTGCAAAATCGAAAAGAAGAAGTTATTCGTCTAATTGACGAACAAGGGAAACTGACGGATGAACTAAAGCAAGATATTCAAAGCGCAGGAAAATTACAACGTGTTGAAGATTTGTATCGTCCGTATAAACAAAAACGTCGCACCCGTGCGACCATCGCGAAGGAAAAAGGAATTGAACCGTTAGCTGAGTTAATTTGGAAACAAGAAGGCATTAACTTAGATGAAGAAGCTAATAAATACTTATCAGAAGAACATGAGGTTCAAACAACTGATGATGCATTAGCATTAGCTAACGATATAATTGCCGAATGGATATCGGATGAAGCGAAATTTAGAGAAAAAATTCGTTCCGTGACGTTTTCTAAAGGCTCAGTTTTGACGGAGAAAAAGAAAAATGCTGAAGACGAGAAGCAAATATATCAAATGTATTATGAATACAGTGAACCTGTTTCAAAAATGGCCCACCACAGAGTGTTAGCGGTTAATCGTGGCGAAAAAGAGAAAGTTCTGAAAGTCTCCATTGAGCCACCCGCTGATCAAATATTGGACTATTTAAATAAGTCCATTGTTAAGAAGCAAGACATAGAGGAGACGGCCTTTTTAAAACAAGCGATTGAAGATAGTTATAAACGTTTGATTCAACCTTCGATTGAGCGAGAGATTAGAACGGCAATGACGGATGAAGCAGAAGATCATGCGATTGATATTTTTGCAAAGAACTTAAAAAACCTGTTGTTACAACCACCATTAAAAGGAAAGATGATCTTAGGGGTGGATCCAGCCTATCGAACAGGCTGTAAATTATCCGTTGTTGATGAAACAGGTCATATGAAAGAAGTCGATGTTATTTATCCTACTGCGCCTAAGAAAGACACGGTTGGTGCAGAGAAGAAAGTATTAGAGGTACTACAGTCGTATCCGGTTGAATTGATTGCCATTGGAAATGGTACAGCTTCAAGAGAGACCGAGCAATTTATTGCTGAATTAATTCAAAAACATAACTTAGACGTTGCCTATTTAATCGTTAATGAAGCAGGGGCAAGTGTGTATTCTGCATCGAAACTAGCTCGAGAAGAATTCCCAGAATTACAGGTAGAGGAAAGAAGCGCAGTCTCAATTGCTCGACGTGTCCAAGATCCGTTAAGCGAATTAGTGAAAATAGACCCGAAGTCAATCGGTGTTGGCCAATACCAGCATGATGTTAGTCAGAAAAAGCTAAGCGAGTCACTTCAGTTTGTTGTAGAGACCGCTGTTAACCAAGTAGGCGTTAATGTCAATACAGCTTCAGCTTCATTGTTGCAATATATTTCTGGCTTAAATAAAACCGTCGCAGGGAACATTGTGAAATATCGTGAAGAAAACGGGAAGTTTACAAGTCGAACGGCCATTAAGAAAGTACCTCGATTAGGAGATAAAACTTATGAGCAAGCCATTGGATTTTTAAGGGTTTTAGAAAGTAATGAACCATTGGATCGTACGTCTATTCACCCTGAAAGCTACGATACAACCAAGCAGCTTCTAAATCAGATGGAATTAACAACAGAAGATATTGGAACAGATCAATTAATTGAGACGTTAAACCAAGAAAGTCTGCAAGGATTATCAGAAGGATTAGATGTAGGGGTTCTGACGCTAGAAGATATTGTAGCGGATCTTAAGAAACCAAATCGGGACCCTCGTGATGAATTACCGAAACCATTGTTAAAAATGAATGTAATGTCCATGGAAGATTTAAAAGAAGGAATGGAGTTACAAGGGACAGTCCGAAATGTCGTCGACTTTGGAGCGTTCGTCGATGTTGGGGTTAAACAGGATGGGCTTGTTCATATCTCGAAGCTTGCTAATCGATTCGTGAAAAATCCGTTAGATGTCGTAGCAGTTGGAGATATTGTGACTGTTTGGGTTGATGAAGTGGACCTCAACAGAGAACGGATTGCCTTAACGATGATTCCAGCACACTCATGATTCCTGTTGCATGTCAAAGTTTTTACTATGGTAAAAGAACCAACATTGATTTAGGATACGAATTTGGCGAACATCTTTATTAGCATATGCATTTAACATTTGGCGTTTAAACCATTTAGGCATAACCATCACCTTTAATCACCTAATTTTATTGATAGTATATGCATGAAAACCAAATTTGCTCATGAAATATATACCAAGATATACCTAGCATTAACGGTTGTTAGGTATATCTGTTTTTATAAAGGAGTAGGAGAACTATTGATGGATCAAGAGTTACTAATCTTAATAAAAGAAGTATCTAAAAAGTATTTTGATAAACCTTTTATTGGGGATGCCAGATTTAATAAAAGGCTTCGGACAACAGGTGGGCGTTATATTCCTCATTCACAAGTTATTGAAATAAATCCAAAGTATTTAACGGAATTAGGTTATGATGAACTGATCGGGATTATTAAACATGAACTGGCGCATTACCACCTTCACATTGAAGGGAAACCTTATCACCACCGCAGTAAAGATTTTAGAAGCTTACTTAAAGAGACAGGTGCACCAAGATTTTGCAAGATCCTTCCGTCAGAAGAAAAGAAACCAAGACTCATATATGAATGCCAAAATTGTGGGCAACAATACAAACGCAAGCGAAGGATAGATCTTAAAAGGTATCGTTGTGGGAGGTGTAACGGTCAGTTAAAACAAATTCATTGAAATCTTGAGATTGTCTTGACTTCAAGTTGCTAAACATGATAAATTTTATCTCGCAGCGTTAATTGAACGCCAAAAAATTTGGTTGTTAAAGGTATGATTTTTTTACTAAAAAGTTTGTTTATACTGATTGACAGTCATCCAAAGATGTTATATGATATTTAACGTCGCAAGTTAATGAACAAGTCATTTCATTGGGTATGCGACTAAAAATCCAAACTAATATTCCAGCGTAGCTCAGTGGTAGAGCAATCGGCTGTTAACCGATTGGTCGCAGGTTCGAATCCTGCCGCTGGAGCCATGGAGAAGTACCCAAGTGGCCGAAGGGGCTCCCCTGCTAAGGGAGTAGGTCGCGTGAGCGGCGCGAGGGTTCGAATCCCTCCTTCTCCGCCATTTTTAAAATGGCCCGTTGGTCAAGAGGTTAAGACACCGCCCTTTCACGGCGGTAACACGGGTTCGAATCCCGTACGGGTCATTTATTTTTGTTATAAGGTCCGGTAGTTCAGCTGGTTAGAATGCCTGCCTGTCACGCAGGAGGTCGCGGGTTCGAGTCCCGTCCGGACCGCCATTCATATTGGGCCATAGCCAAGCGGTAAGGCAACGGTTTTTGGTACCGTCATGCGCTGGTTCGAATCCAGCTGGCCCAGCCATTTTTTCTTAAAAATTAAGAGATATCGTTATGTAATATAGACGATTGAAAAACGTCTTTTTTTATTGCTTAAAAACAGGCTTTGCCGTGAGGTGTAGGCTTCGATGAGTAAGCTTACAATAATGGAAGAGGAATCGATGTTTTTAATTATACTAAGAGCCATTAGCTCAGTTGGCAGAGCAAAACCGTAAACATCATTGATTATACTTCTTTGTAGGTTTCTGCGAGGAGCGCGGGCGTCGTCGATTTAACTTGCAACGTGACGAGCATCTGACGAACTTTTATTAACATTATAAGAGCCATTAGCTCAGTTGGCAGAGCATCTGACTTTTAATCAGAGGGTCGGAGGTTCGAATCCTCCATGGCTCACCATTTGCGGTCGTGGCGGAACGGCAGACGCGCTAGGTTGAGGGCCTAGTGGGGGTTACCCCGTGGAGGTTCAAATCCTCTCGGCCGCATATCAAATAAATCTATTGCATTATGTCTTTGAATTTGATATTATGAAACTTGTCGCCATTGGCGCCCGTAGCTCAATTGGATAGAGCGTCTGACTACGGATCAGAAGGTTAGGGGTTCGACTCCTCTCGGGCGCGTAGCAATCTTAATAATTTCCAAAATTTTAGGGTTGTGTTTTTCTTAAATACAGTTTAATATATTTATTGCGAAACATTTAGTAGCTTTATTTCATATAATATGATGTTATTTGTTCAGCAGAACAATGTACAACTTCAAAAATTATATGCGGGTGTAGTTTAGTGGTAAAACCTCAGCCTTCCAAGCTGATGTCGTGGGTTCGATTCCCATCACCCGCTCCATTAAATGGGCCTGTAGCTCAGTTGGTCAGAGCGCACGCCTGATAAGCGTGAGGTCGGTGGTTCAAGTCCACTCAGGCCCACCATTTAATCATTCGAACCTTGAAAACTAAACAAAATAGCCTGTCGTCAATTCACATGTTTCGCATTTGATTGGGCGAAACATGAACGACGATTTATGAAGCCA
>NZ_RKRF01000002.1:0-37500 GCF_003843875.1 Aquisalibacillus elongatus
CACAACTTAATCATTTCAGATGAAATATCGGTACTGAATGTATTTAATCCTTGCTCTTTGAAATAAAGACTATCTTTCCCTGTTCCTGCTCCAATTTCTAATAAGTTACTATAACTTTCATTATGTATACGATTCAAAAAAATTTCTCTTTGTTTAACCTTCCAGTCGGGTATATTAGATGAATTTCTTTCAACTGCTTTCTTGTTATATGACTCAGTAATATTATATAAAAATGAACTTTTCATTTTATTTCCCCTTTGTATTTTACTTATCATGATTGCTTTCTTAAACTATTGCCCCCATTACTTAAAGTACAATTCTTCACAAAGTAACTAATAAAACATGGGGTATACAAGTATCAGTTATTTTGAATTGATAAAGTCTGAAAGGATTATTTCTTAATGTTGATAAGTAACGTTCCCATTCAAATAAGTCTTTATAATTCTATTAAAAGACTTAAATATATTTCACTAAACATCATACCAGTATTAAAAAGACAAAAATTTATAAAGTTTCTACGTTATTAATTTTGGGGACTTTTCTCGATTTGGTTGTCTGTTCAAAAGCATAAGCAATCTTAATTAATGTTTCTTCACTATATGCTGTTCCAACAAAAGTTACTCCAAAAGGTCTTCCGCTTTCCATATAACCAACTGGTACTGCAATTGAGGGATATCCTGCTTTTGCACATATAGTTGATCCTACATAAGAAGGGAATAATATTGCATCTAGATTATATTTATTTAATGTGTAATCAATCCCTTTATCTTGAGAGAAATATAAATCCTCAATTTTTGCTTTTAGGTACTCTGGATTTCGTAAAGTATTTTGAAACTCCTCTCTTTGCTCCAGTTTATTTTGTCCATATTTCAAAGCCCTTTCTTCTATTTCCTTATTAAACTGAATCAATTGGGAAATTGAATGCACAGGTGCTTGTGGAGGTAGTTTTGAAAGGTAATTATCTAAGCTGTGTTTCAGCTCATATAAACCAACTCCCATTTTCCATTCTCTGTTGAACGAGGGTATTTCGATATTATCTATGATATTAGCTTCTTGATCATTTAAGTTATTAATTGCTTGTAAAAATAAACTATCGTGGTATTCTTCTGAATGATAAAATTCATCTGAAGCATCTCTAAAAACACCTATTCTGGCTCCTTTTAAGCCCAACTTATCTAAGCAATTGGAATAATCTATTTCACTCCTATCAATAGACTTATGTGTGGCAGCATCATCTGGATCAACCCCTATTAGTGTTTCAAGTAGTATTGCCGCATCTGTAACTGTTCTGGCAAAAGGTCCTGCAGTGTCTTGAGAATAGGTAAAAGGAATGATTCCTGACCGACTGACTAATCCAACTGTTGGTTTTATTCCTACTACAGAATTTTGTATAGCTGGACTCAAAATAGAAGCGTCCGTTTCAGTTCCTACTGATAACACCGTAAAATTAGCTGCAACAGCTACAGCAGAACCCGAACTCGAGCCTCCAACA
Source organism: Aquisalibacillus elongatus (assembly GCF_003843875.1). Taxonomy (GTDB): domain Bacteria; phylum Bacillota; class Bacilli; order Bacillales; family Alkalibacillaceae; genus Aquisalibacillus; species Aquisalibacillus elongatus. The sequence continues at coordinate 1,493 of NZ_RKRF01000002.1, forward strand.
AAAAGAGTAGGGTCATCACTATAAGGGTTTAAAACCTGACCACCTCTTGAACTATATCCAGCCCACATATCACTAGCCATACCATTTGCTAACTCTGTCATGTTTGTCTTTCCTAAAATAACTGCACCTGCTTTACGTAACCTTTCAACTATAAAGGCATCTTTTGAACTGATGTTATTCTCTAAAGCTAAGGTACCTGCACTTGTATGCATAGAATCAGCAGTTTCTATATTATCTTTCAATAATACTGGAATTCCATGTAAAGGACCTCGGCTACCTTTTACTCTTCTTTCATAATCTAATGATTCAGCAATAAAGATTGAGTCGGGATTAATTTCAAGGATTGAGTTTAAACCTATACCATCCTGATCGATACTTGCTATTCGATCTAAATAGTAAATTACTAAATCCTTTGATGACATATCCCCCTTCTCCATTAGAGGTGAGTATTCATTTAAATGATTTGTTAAAGTCCATTGATGTACGATTAAAAAATCAAGGAGGAATATCTATGAAAAGGATTCTATTAATTGTATCAATCGTGTTAATTATTACATCAGTTCCGACAACATTATTTGCTAGTACATATCTTAATAATAATAGCTTAACTGAAGCTGAAATTACAGAGAAAGTAATGAAGATTGCGGATAAGTACGATATTGGAGAAAAACTATCGAAAAATGACCAAAAGCTTATTGAATCTTATTTAGGAGAAAACAAAACAAGTTCAGACTTTAAAGTAGAGTCAAAAGGTGCTCAGTTACAAGAATATATTAGTGAATCAAAATACAATAATAATGGCACAATTGGCGTTTGGGTCGCAGGAGATATGTGGCAAGATATACAGAACATCGTAAATCAAAGTTATGGTGGTGAAATTACTGCCTACGGCGTAGGAGTAGATGGGAGAGATATTAATAGAATTGATGTAGAAATTAGGCATGTGGCCTTTGGTCCCATAGGTTCAGGTGGAACCTACATCGGTTTGGTTTATGATGATGCGATTTCTAGTAGCTGTAACACCTATGAATTTTGTAAAGCTGATGGTGAAGTAAATTATGATGCTTGGGTTGCATACGCTTCTGCTCAAGCAATTGCAACAGTTACTTATCCGTCTGGTTCAGTAACTTTAGCAACTCCATAAAATTTATAAATATATAATTGGCATAATAAAAGGGGAGTCTTTTTTGGGACTCCCCTTTGCTTATTCAATCAATCACAATAACTGTTTTAAAAAAGACATAGATTTAACTAATTTTTTATCATACGAATTATTAACCATACAGCACCAATAATTAATGCTAACAATAGCAAAGTAATTATCAACCCGGGGATACCCACACCCGACATACATAACTCCTCCTTAATAGGTTATTTACCAAGCTAATTTCGTTTTGTATTCTTCCTAATTTTAACATATATTTTTTGGTAGAACATCCATTATCACCAAATAATATAGAAATTTTTAACAATACAAATCAAAAATATATGAGATTTATATTTTACGTTGTTAATTTATGACGCAACTTATACATTTGAAAAATGAAACATATGTTCGGTATAATGTTGTAGAGGTGATGTTAATGATAGATTACTATACTAGCGCATTAGAAGATTGGATTACAAATTGGTACATACACAATAAGATCATGACATCACAAGATATGAATATTAATCAAATTTCTCTAAAACACGGTATCTTCCTTCATAGAAAACCCATGACAGCAAGATATGATGTTTTTGGACGTTATAAAGGTATCGTTATTGATTCACGGGAACGAGTCGAAATTCAACGCGAACAATTTTTTCATGAATTATGCCACATTCTAAGACACAGTGGCAGACAGACCATGATGCCTGAAGCATTTAGAGAGCTTCAAGAACGAGATGCTAGACATTTCACCTTATATGCTTCCCTTCCCGCTCATATGATTAAAACCTATGATTTTACGAATGAATTCATTATTGAAACTTTGGCAGATAATTTTAAAGTTCGAAAAGAATTAGTCACTGAACGATTAGATCGTATTTATCGAAATCAAAAAAATTCTACCATTTTACAAGCTCATATTTATCTATAATACCAGTAAAGGGGGCTAGATAATGTACTGCAGAAAAGTTCAACTTCAAAATGGAAAAGAGCGTTGGGTTTGTGTCGAAGATGGTCCACCAGATACAACACAGGAAAACGTAAACAAATATCACGACGAGGCAAAACAAAGGGTGAGGCTAAAAAGCGTGTGGAGGAAACTTTAAGACAAATAACATTCGATGAAGTAGATATTCAACGTGCTAAACGAATGACGTTTAATGAACTTGCTAATGAGTGGTTAGAGGTTTACGATGCAACAGGTAAAAAGAAAAGTTCTATTCGCGTTCGACAAAAAGAAATTAATGTTTTGAATAGATACATGGCTAAACAACCTCTTAGTGACATTAATTATCGCTTCTATCAAAGTGTAATTAATAATATTGCTAAAGACTACGCACGAAACACTTCTCTAGGTATAAACAATTGCGCCAATATGATTTTTAAGTATGCCGTTAAGGCTAACTTGCTTAAAGATAATCCAGCCCGCGATATTGTGGTACCTAAAAAGGCTAAAAAAGTTGAAGAAATTAAACAAGATAATATATCAGAGAAATTTTTAACTACTGAGGAATTAGACGAGTTTTTAGATACGGTAGATGCTGCAGGGTTAGAGTTAGATAAAGAAATATTCTATACTTTAGCTTTTTCAGGTATGCGCACTGGAGAATTACTTGCGTTAAAAATGAGTGATTTAGACTTTGAAGAACGAACTATTGATATTTCAAAAAACATGTACAATGAAAACAATAATATGCGTGATTATGAACTAACTCCACCTAAGACCGAGGGTTCTATTCGACTAATCGATATGGAGCCAGAGATTATGGATCTGTTACAAAACCTTGTTCATGAAAATAAAAAGAATCGTTTTAAATATCGTTACTGGTATGATGACTACCATGATGAAGATTTTTTATTCTGTCATAAAAACGGTTATCCGCAAGTACCAAGATTTAGTGGTTCAAGAATGAAACGCTTAATCCAATTGACAGGTATCCAAAAAAAGCGACGCCTCACATTTTCAGACACACACATATCAGTATGCTTGCAGAAGCTAAAGTTGATCTAAAAACCATTATGAAACGTGTTGGCCATGAAGATCCACAAACAACATTAAAAATTTGTACTCATGTGACCGAGCGAATGAAATTAGATGCATCTGAAAAAGTAAGATCGGTTTATCAAAAACAGCTAGAAAAAATTAAAAGGTTATAAAATGTGATTTTTATGTGATTTTTTCAAATATAATACCCTTAAAAATAGCAAAACCCCTTGATATACAAGGGGTTTTAAAATCATTCTACATCATGCCCGGCATTTTATATTATAAAGTAACATTGTGACTGGTATATGCCAAAAGTGCGCCATAATAGGTTTTATCATTTTAACCAAGTCACATTATAAACCCGTTTTTAATGACATTTGACTGGATTGCGTTACTTTTATGTTACTTATTCTCATTGTTTTTATGATGTATTTATTTATAAGGTAACAATTATGTTGAGGATCACATCTTAAATGTCTTAATTAGTAGATATCGTTTATTTTTACCTTTCCGATTGTAATTTCTCGTCTTGTAGTTCCCTCGGAGGGAGTTATTACTTTTGGTTATTCACTATTATAACAGCGTTTACTTGTGTCCTGGCGCAATTAGTGATTGATATATATGTTTATTTATAACAAATAATTAATAATAAATTATAAATACTAATATATAACCTATAAAGAAATAATTATGAGTATGTTGATTGATACTAAAATTATTTACTATTATATTGTTCTCGTAATAATTTTCACTAAAGTTATTATATATGGCTTTATACTTATATATTACATTACTACCTATATTCAATACATAGAAGGTGCTTTCATTTTTTTGGGGTGATGTTGAAAATATTTGGTAATTTTCGTTATAGGTATACTTAAAATATAATTTTTCTAAAGTTTCATTAAGATTTTGGGTTATTATAGTTAACTGATAATTTACAGTATTATAGGTTAATCTGAAATAATTTATTATAAATTTAATAAATTTTAGAAAGAAGAAATATAAAAAACACAACCCTAATGCAATGACTATTAAATTATAAATTAAATAACCGTTGCTAAATAAAATGAATAACAATGTAGCTAATAGTGTGTTAATTGAAACATAAAAAATAATTATTGAAAACTTAATAATACTTTTAATAAATTCATTTCTAGGTAATAATGAATACAGACTAGCGATTAATATTGTTGTACCAATCATTTTTAATATTATGACTAAAACTTGATATACAAAGCTTGAATTATAATTTATACTTTCTGAGAGTGAAAAAGAAAAAACACCTAACGACCCTACTATTATTAAAGTAATAATTACTTCTTCACCTATATTAATCCAATCAAAATCATTTTTGGGTATTAATATTCTATCTACTTCAGTAATATTCATAACCTTGTAAAAAAATCTAATTGCAAAGATTAAAATTGGAATTATTGAGATTATTAACTTGGCAGTATCCATAATTTATTAATCACCTAATTACTAAATTTAACTCAGTTTAATATGGTTTAAAAAATACTGGTATAAAGGGATTTGTCCCAATTCAAATTAAACTGAATTTAACTCAATTTAATAAGAAGTGAGTCATTTGTGAGTCAAAAAACAAAATGCTGGCGGGCAAACTTATTAACAATACAGAACTCTAAAGCATCTCTTAAATATTTTAACACTTTCCATGCAATTGGCCATTGGAATTCAGGTGGTGTGTTTATACACTTTCAATTCTCATCTTTTTATTTCACTAGCCACATTTACGCCTCTCTTGGCCAATCTTTGTATTGTTCTTCTGCTTGTTTCATAATGGCTTTTGATAAAAACATCATTTGCTGTCCTTTAATACCTTCATCCATTAAAACTTTCTTAACAGCTATACTGACTTTTGCGTAAATGTTTTTGCGGTGATCACTTAGCCAGTCTTGTGATAGGTTCTTTTTTAATTCTTTTACTACTTTGTGTACAAGGTCAGCTAAGAACTCATTATCAAAAGCATCCATCTCTTGGGCTGTTATAGCTTTATAGAATTCAGCTTCATCATCTGAAAGACCTAATTCTTTTCTGAAGTCGATTTCTTGGTCAACTTCCTTCTTCATATCAACCATCATTCTTACTACATCTGCAGCTTGGATGATACGGTTGTGGTAATCATGAAGTGTTTTCTCAAGAAGTTCTTTCATCTCTTTCTCTTTCGGACTATTCGGTTTGAAATTCACTTTAATATGGTCCTCTAATAACTTCTTTAACAGTTTTATTCGAAGGTCTTCATGTTCTTGTTTTTCTTCTAAATCATTTAAGAACGATTCATCTAATATACTGATATCTGGCTTTTCAATGCCAGCGACTTGATAAATATCGACCGGCTCTTTTGATTCAAGGTGTTCATCAATCATATTGTTTAAGCGCTCTTCTACCGTTTCATTTTTCTCACGCTTATTACTTGTCGATACAAGATATTTTCTAATTTGAATTCTAACCATCTGATATAACGTAACTTCATCAGAGTATGGAAGAATTTCATTTAAATGGCGTATTAGTTTATGTGCTTTCTCTAAATTAACACACGCTTCTACAAATGACTCAGGGTCTTTGTTAAGTTGATCATTGACTAGATCACCAATATAGTTCTCACGCTCTATCTTGGACAACTTTCTCCAATCATCTTTATGACTGACATCACCCACTAGCTGACGAACGGCATTTAACTTATCATGAAAGACCTCTATAGCTTTTGACACATCAATATCCATGTCATTTGTAGCATTGTCCCCTGTATATTGGTTTGTTGCTTCTTTTAATGACGTTGCAATACCAATAAAGTCTACAATTAATCCACCTTCTTTGCCTGGGAATACACGGTTAACACGTGCAATCGCTTGGATTAAATTGTGACCTTTCATTGGTTTATCAACATATAAGAATGATAAGTTTGGTGCATCAAATCCTGTTAGCCACATTGAGACAACAATTACTAGTTTAAGTGGATCTTCTGTGTCTTTTAATCTTGCTTTTACTTCCTCTTGTTCTTCTTTTGTCTTAATGTGAGCATACTTACTTCCTGGATTAACTTGTCGCCAGCTTTCTGGATCTTTTGAAATGTTACCCGTCATAATCACTTCAACTTCAGGGCAGTCATCTCGTTTATTCATTTCATTATAAAGTTTAACTGCAATATCTCGGCTCATACAGACAATCATACCTTTTTGGTATGGATCAGCTGCTTTATTGAAATGGTCTAACACACTATCTGATAACTTACTTAAACGTTTTTGTGTCCCAACTACTTTCTCAAGTGCTGCCCATTTCACTTTATAATTGTTAGATTCTTCATCTTCCAATCCAACATCTGAAACAAGATTAGAAAACTCACGATCAATATCTGCACCATCATAATCAAGTGGTATCATACGCGACTCATAATAAAGCGGTAAAACAGCTTTATCTTGTACCGCTTGGGCCATATCATAACGGTGGATGACGTGGCCAAAGATTTCCTCAGTATTATTCCCTAGAAGTTTAACAGGTGTTCCGGTAAACCCAACAAATGAAGCATTAGGTAGGGCATGACGCAACTGCGCAGCATAACCACCGTCAAACCCACTTTGTGTACGGTGAGCCTCATCGCTAATTACAATAATATTACTTCGTTCAGAAAGGACTGGGTGCTTTGCTTCCCCTTCTTTTAAACGGAATTTCTCAATTGTTGAGAAGGCAATTTGGCCACCTTCAGCTTTCAAAATATCACGAAGTTCATCAGACTTTTTTGCGTGATGGATGTGCCCTATTAAACTATAACCTTCTGAAAACGTATCATGTAATTGTTCATCCAAGTCTGTACGATCAACTTGAACGACAATAGTTGGGTTATCCAACTCATGGTGTTTTGAAAGAATAGCTGAGTAAAATAACATACTAATCGACTTACCTGACCCTGTCGTATGATACATGACACCAATTTTACGATCACCATCTGGACTTGTTGCTCTTACTGTTTCTTCTACAGCAAAATTCACACCAAAGAATTGGTGATACTTCGCTCCGACTTTTATATATCTATCCCCTTTATCTAGGAATAAGATAAAGTTTCGAATATAGTTTAATAGGCGGTCTTTTGGAAATAACCCTTCTACTAGCGTTCGCATCGTATTGGCTAGATTATTATCAACATCTACACCATTAATCGTTTTCCATGAAGCAAAGAAATCATAGTCTGCACTTGGCATACCGTGTTTCGTTTCGATCCCATCTGATACGACCGTAAAAGCATTATACTCAAAGAGTTGAGAGATGTCATGGGTATAGTTACGAATTTGTGTATAAGCATCATGCACTGTTGCATTTTCATCATTAGGGTTTTTGAGCTCAAACACAACCATAGGAAGACCATTAATATAAACAATCATATCTGGACGGCGAGAGTCTCTACCTTTAATAGATAATTGATTAACTACTAAAAAATCATTTTCTTCTGGTTCGTTCCAATTAATTGGATAAACATGTTGAAAACGTTCTTCTCCATCAACCTCGTAATCAAACTCAATCCCTTTTGTCATCTGTTGGTGGAAAAAGAAATTACGGTCCTCCCAACCAATACCTTCATTTAAGACAAAACGAGACACCAATCGACTAAGCTCTTCATACGGAATCATTGGATACGTCCTTTGAAGAAAAGCTTCTAAACGTCCATGGAGTGCTACCTCCTGATTGCGTTCACGCTCACCATTTTGGTAAAGCTCCTGTCCATGACGGTATTCATAATCAAGTTGTTCTAGTCGTTCAATCGTCGTCTCTTCAAAATCCGATTCAGCTAACTTACCCATATACATACATCCCTCCTCTTTTGTTACTGAGTGATTTCTCTTACATGCTCGTCTGCTTCAGATAAATCGATTTCTCCTGATAGTAGTTTTGGTAAAACAAGATCACGCACCTTAGTTAGCACGGTGTTTTCCATTAAATTTAATTCTATTTGTTCTAATAAGCTATCTACACTAGAATGAAAATCTTCCATAACATTTCCAGGGGGTAACACTAATTTATATTCAGTCATCAACTTTGCGTTAGCACCTTTTCTTGTAGTTCCCGAAGCTGCACCAAGCAAGTAGTTTTGATAATCGCTCGACACTGTTAAAAGGTACAGAAAATGAGTGCTTAAATCTCTTGTTTTTGGTTTAAGTCTTACTAAAAATGATGCATATACAGCATTAACAAATGAATTAATATAGCCTACTGTGCCGGTTGAATTACCTGTTCTAGCAATAACAACATCACCTTTTTGAAGTCTATATTTATTAAAGTTATCTTCATCTATCTCACAATAAGGTACATCTTTCCATGAGATAAAATTATCTTGAATATCGGTTATTCTTAAGAAATGAGGACCAACTTTTTCATCACTCGCACTCGCGGTATAACCATATTTTGTTGTGACCACATCTTTAAGACTTACAACTTCCCAACCCTTTGGAATTCGACCCAGTTCAGAATCCACAAATTCACCATCTTTAAAAGGACCAAAATCAACAAACCAATTTTTGTAAAGGGTCATGGCCATTTCCTCTAAGGTTTGGTTCATTTTATTGTTGAGTTCGATTTTATCATCGAGACCTTTCAATATAGATGAAATTTTGACTTGCTCATCTATATTGGGAATTTCGATAATTTGCTTTAAAAATTGTTGTTTATCTACTCGTTGTCTTCCAGAAGTCCCTGTCATTAGCTTCTCTGCACTTTTTCTGAAGTCTTTATCTATAGTTAAATAGTATACAAACTCATTATTTGTAATACCTTCTTTACCTCTAAGAACAAAGAATTCAGTGGAACCAAAACCTTTTCTGTTTTCCAACCCTTTTACTTGAGCAGTTTTTCCATTCTCCAAGCATGGGGTGATTCTTGCGAAAAGTGTATCCCCTTCCTCAAACTTACTACCACCTGACTTAAATTCTCTTTTCTCAAGAGGATAAACGGGTTTATAGTAAGGTTGAACAATATCCATACTAATAAATGGATATTCCTGTCCTTTTTCTAATTTCACCTTAGGATTAACACTAATTAATTCCTCAATACTTCCTTTAATCATATTAACCCCTCCAAATCTTTCTTGATTTTCTCTTGGAGGCGATCAGATTCTTCAAACTGTTTGAGAAGTCTTGTTCTTAACTCTTCCATTTTCTCTTCAAACGGGATGCCATCACCTTCTACTTCTTCTGTACCAACGTAGATCCCAGGCGTTAACTTATAGTCATTTTCTTTAACTGCGTTTAGTGTAGATACCTTACAGAATCCTGCTACATCCTCAATTGGTTCTTCATCAAATTTGAACTTATGATAGACATCAGCAATCTCATCAATTTCTTCTTCTGATAGGGCTTTTTGACGTCGACTTACAGAAGACCCTTTTTGTCTAGCATCTATAAACAGAATCTCATTATGACGTTCACGGTATTCTCCTTTTCCGTCACGATTTTTACTTAAGAAAAATAAGCAAACAGGGATTCCCGTGGAAAGGAATAATTTTTCTGGTAAAGTCACGACACAATCAATATACCCATTATCAATAAACCATTCACGAACTGGCTTTTCTCCTTTTTGATTCGTTGTCATTGCTCCATTTGCCATAACAAATCCTGCTGATCCCTCTTCACTTAAATGAGAAAAGAAATGCTGCATCCACATGTAGTTTGCATTAGAGTCTGTAACTGGTCCAATTAACCTAGGATCATCATTAGAAATTCGGTCTGCTCCCCAACTGTCTTGGTTGAATGGTGGATTAGCAATTACATAATCTGCTTTTAAGTCTGGAAATTGATCATCAAGTAATGAATTTCCTAAACGCATGTCTGCATTTAATCCATGTAGAAGCACATTCATTTTCCCTAGACGTGCTGTGGTTGTAACGTTCTCTTGCCCATAAAAAGATAACTCATGACGACGTGGGGAATATTCTTCTGATTGAATAAACATACCACCAGAACCACAAGCAGGGTCAAAAACTGTACCTTTAATCGGTTCAAGCATTCTTACTAGTAGTGATACAACAGAATACGGTGTATAGAACTCTCCCCCGCGTTGGCCTTCTGTTGAAGCAAACTCAGAAATAAAGTATTCATACACACGTCCTAGTACATCTACACTTCTTTCATCGTTAGCGCTAAATACATCACGCGAAAAGATCTCAATTAGACCAGAAACATTTTCTGCTGGGAGGTTACTACCTTGAAATATACGCGGAAGCATACCCTCTAAATCCGGGTTTTCTTCTTCTAAACGTTTCATCGCATTGTCCAGAATCTCTTTAATGTTAGGTTGTTTTGCATGTTTTAATATGTAAGACCAACGAGATTCTTCAGGAACAACGTACACGTTTTCTGCCATGTACATATCTGGGTCTTCTTTAATAACTTTTTGCATCTCTTCATCTGGTGAATACCAATCACTGTTTGGGTCTTTAACAAGTTCGTCTAACTCTTCTCGACGTTGCTCATATTTATTTGATAAATAGCGTAAGAAAATAAGCGGTAAGACATAATGTTTATAATCAGCTGGCGCTACTGATCCTCTCATATTGGTCGCAGCATCAAATAAGTCTTTTTGAAAATCAATATCTGCTTTTGCAGGCATATTATCACTCTCCCTAATGTAATTCATCTAACTTAATTGTATCAAATTTACATATGAATGTAATATTTGATAATTAGGACCAGCTTATGATACATCTTAAAATAAAAAGCCTAACCTTAAAACATGGTTAAGCTTTTACATCTTTTGAGTTTGCTATTTAAATAACTGCTCAATTATCTATTCTCAATTGATACATAAAGTTGATCTTGAATTATATCTATAAGTGTCAAAGTTAAAAACAATATTTCACCGTAAAATTTACCTTATTTCCTTTTATTATTTACAACATATCCGTCCTCAATTGATTTGACTGACGATACTACATTTAACTTATTAGATTCAAGGTAATCCAATAAGTTTTTGACTTCAGGGTGCTTTGCTTCAATTTTAATTCGCCTTCCATTCACTTTTATCAAACTAAATGGTTCATCTAATTTAGACAATAATTCAAATACGCTTCTACGATTAAGGTTCTTTATAACAAGATATTGATGTAAAAATTCAGCCGATGCCTCCAAAGGTAATAAGGTGACTGTATCTATCACTGCGTTTTGATTTAGTAAGTCAAACACTATTTCTGGATTACTTAATTGAAACTCATAAAGTTTATCTGAAATTCGTTCGTTTATCACTAATTTGTTTTGATATTTATTTATCAGTTCTATTACGATTTCAATATCATTAGCTTTTTCAACAAAAGTGTTAAATAACTTTTGATCCATATTGACTTCATACACTTTATCTATATGGTTTAATAAATAGTCTACAGCTACTTCAACATCATCTTTTCGAAATTCATTAAGAAGCTCTTCGCTCCAATTTATATTAAGATCTTGAACAACGTCCGATACACCATCAACAATGCCTCTTCTCCACTGTTCTACTAAGTATAAAATCAATATTTCACCTTTATTTTGTTCCACAAGTGTTTTTATCAAAGTGTTATCAAACTCTAGTTTATAATTATCGGAAATTGATTTAAAATCTTGATAATTTATCTTGGACAGATTGTCACGAATATACTGTTGTATCAAGCTCGATCTTAATCCATCAATTTTAACAATTGAATTAAACAATCTTAACGACCATACTAATTCTTCTTCTTCAATCATATCTTCAAGTTCATTTTGGGCAGTATCAAAACAATCATAAACAAACATTTCTTTAAGTTGCTTTGATTGTATTGAATTATAGATCTTCCTATTCCAATAAAGTTTTTGATTTTTAATTAAAAGATCCAGCACGTCAACATCTATATCTGTTTTGTCTTCTAATTCAACTGGAAACATTAACTGCTTGATAAATTTCTTAATATATAAATGGTTAACTGGTTTGAGCTTTAATATAGGAATTAAAAAGTTATTATACTTTTCATCCTGCTTAAAAGCCTCTTGTACTTCTTCAGTGCTATTTTCTATTAATTTCTTCCAAGATCGTTCTGTTGATAGAAGAGTCTCAATATCAAATTCTTCTTCATAAAGGGTAAAAATATAACTACAATACTCTAAATTATTCCATGTTAACTGGATTTTTCGTTCAATATAAAGTTGCATTATCAATTCTAGTGAATCAATTTTGGATAAATCACTTATCATACCTGACCATTTACGAATCATTGAACCTATTAAAGAGGTATCAGAATGTTTATCATTATCAATGAGTTGCCCAACGAAGTTAACAAAAATAACTTCTTTTTCATTATATTCTTCTTGTTGTATCAATACATCTATAAACGCTTCTATATTTTCATCTGCTAAACAATAATCATAAATTCGTTCATCACTCTGGATTAACTCTATTGAAATATCATTTACGCCGAAAATTTTTCTCAAATTGACTAGATTAATTTGAAACGCATTTACATGAATTACATACTCCAAAATAGTCTCTTCTTCGATTTCTGATATAGATGTAAACTTCGCTTCCAATTTTTCGATAGAAAGAATGATATCCTTAGAATTAGTGAGTTTCTTCACATCAAAATCGTTTGAAATATATTCGCTTAAATGTAAGAAACTGTTATCAATCAGGTGTCTAACATCATAATATTTCAAAAGAATCATGACATAGTCATCTTTTTGATCATTTGATTTATCTGCTCCATTTACAGCATCCCAGATATCTATTTCAACTATCTTTGAGAGATTCAAAAATTTCGATAAGAGATTTTCATCTGAAATTGTTTCTTTTAAATCCTTCAGTAATTCCATTAATTCATCAAAATGTATAACTAAATCACTAAAGGCAATTCGAAAAATTTGTTTTAATTTTTCACGATTAATATCATTATCATTTTCCAATAAGTGCACTATTAATTTTGTGTTTAACACGGATCTACCATTTATATCATCGACCCTAATTTTTCCAGCAACTTTACTTTCATTTTTGAGATCTTGAAATAATTTATTTTCATCATAACCTAATTTGACAGATTGAATAAATTCATTATCCTTCTTGCTTAATGACCCTTCTCGAAATACAGTAAGGTAATCTTCATAAGATTCATTCAACCAATTATTTCTAATAAGAAAATATAGAAGTTTATTATTTGAAAGATCGACGTGTAAATCAATTTCATCTTCTTTAATTAATCTAGAAATTGACTTTGTTCTAACATATTTTATCGTTTTTTGTAGTTCACTAACTTGGTCTCTGATTTCATCTGCTTTATTTTCATACTTCTTATCAAAGTCCTTATATAACTCTAAATAATTAACGGAATTTATAGTAACGAACTCCTCAAAATTAGAGTATTGTTTTATAGGGTTTCCATTTCTATATATATAAAATTCGCCTTCAATACCTTTATTAATAAGATAATCCAACACTCTTTTACCATTAGAAGCATAATTCGTACCTTGTACATTTGGTATAGAAATCAAAGGTACAGAATTTTTGACTATTTTCTGATTAGTGATGTTTCTCTTTCTCGTAAATAACATCGCTAAATCATCTTTTTCTGTGATTATGCTGCCCAATCCATTTATAGATATATTATTTAATTCATTGATCCTTCCTTCTAAAAATTTTGCTATTTTCTCTTTATTATTAAATACCTCAAAGACTAAACCTTTGTTTTCAAGGAGGTCTGAGTAGTCTTTTGGATAAATATTCTTATAAACTATAAATGCAAACAAGTGATCATAAGTGACACTTGATTTTTGAAGCCTCATACGGAAAATCTCAAATTCATTACAGATATTAATTAGAGTTCGCATATCATTGATAAATAAGGCAACATCTTCTATCAATATTCTACTTAGCTGCTGTCTATTAATATTGTCATTAGATACTTTATCAACCTTATTTGGCAAAAAGTTGTCTAATTTATTTAGGAGTATAGACTCTGCGTTGGAACTATGCATTACTTTCACAGTCGGTATAATAAAATCAAAAAATTTAGTTCTATTATATATTGATTCCGTTTCATCTTTTCCCGTAAAAACATCATCTTTTAATGCATAAATGAACTTTATATCTCTATCTTTTAACTGAGCCGACCTATTCAAAGCTATATTCAAACTACGCAGTTTTTCGAAGATTTCGATGCTTTGAAACCGATCTAAATCTTCAAATATAATATATTGAAAATCAGTCTTATTAAATAGATAAATAATTTCATCTAAATAATGGTTAAACACCGTACTCCCATCCTCAAAATTCACTTCGAAATTTGTGCTAGCAAAGCCAAATTTACTTACACCTATTTTTTTAAAGAAATGGAGTAGTAAAAAAACAGAAAACCCATTTAATACAATGAGCGGAATTAACAGCAGCAGTCCTAAAAAATTAAGTGATGAGAAAAATTGATTAAACCAACCATTACTTACCATTAAAACCGTAAATACAACGGTAAAAAGGAAATAAAATAAACAAACAAAAAGTCTCCAAAATGATAAGTCACTTAATTTGGTGAAGTTTGATTTAGGTATTTTGTTTGGGTTAACTTGCAAAAACATTTGTTGTAAGATTTGTTGTTCTAATATGTTATCAGATGAATTTGAACTTTCTTCATTAGGTTGAAACGTAGCAATTGAGACTCGCATCATTTTTGATTTTTTATTTTTGTTTTCCTCGAAGTAAGAATCAATAATTGTAGTCTTTCCGGCTCCATATCCCCCTGTAATTGCAATATTTTTATTATCTTCGTCTTCTAGTGCCTTGTTTAATGTATCTAAATAAAATTCACTATCTTCATCTAACTCTTTTTTAGCACTCAAACTTTCATATTCAATAAGTTGCTCCATATTTAGCACACCCAAACTTATAATTATGTATTCTACAGACCATTTTTCTCTATTTTACGCTAACACTAAAAACATAGCAAAAAATCCCATTAAAACATGACAATTGATTTAATCTACTATCATAACCTCAATTGATGAAGGATATCCATCATTTAAGAGTTTTTAATGGTATTATCTAAGCACAAAAATGTATTCAAACTACAAATAAACTACTAGAAATAATACGGTTTAACTGGAAAAAGAATTCTTCGGTTTCAAAACCCAAAAGTTTTGACACCGTTTTAGTGTTGTTGTAATATCAAGCTTAATAGAGTGTCATATCTTATATTCAAAATTAGGTGGTGTAAATATGAAATATGGTTATGCTAGAGTATCTACTATAAATCAAGATTTAGAGTCTCAGGTGAACCAATTAGAGTCTGAAGGCTGCGACATAATATATCGGGAGAACTTCACTGAAACGAAAGCAGATCGCCCTGTTTTTCAAGAACTTTTGGCTCAACTAAAAGAAAATGATATGTTAGTCATTACTAAATTAGACCGTTTCGCAAGGTCCACTGAAGATGGAATTCGAATTATAAAAGAGCTATTTCAAAAAGGGGTTAGAGTCCATGTGTTAAATATGGGGCTTATTGAGGACACACCCACTGGTAGATTAATTTTTAATATTATGAATGCTTTCGCGGAATTTGAAAGAGATTTAATCGTCGAACGAACACAAGAAGGTAAAGCAATTGCCAAACTCAAAGGAAACTTTAGAGAAGGACGCCCCAAAAAATATAGCAAATCACAAATCAATCACGCTTTAGAGCTATTAAATAATCACTCCTATAAACAGGTAGAAGATTTAACTGGAATCTCAAAAAGCACTCTTATTAGGTCAAGAAGGTAATCACAATAAAGCTATGTTACTTATTTAAAAGGGACTATCCTGCAGATTGATAGACCTATCTATTATGGGGACTTCATTTGCTCAAGTACCACCAATAAGTAAATGCCAGCGTGCCTATAACTCCACTATTTAAAAGGTAAACACTTAGTGACTGCCCAAACATTGAATCAATAATACTTTTAGATAAAACGTATTGCTTTAGATTATTAGAAGTCGAGTCAACCCCTAAATGCTGATAGTTATGTTCATTAATGTATTGATGTTCTTTTGAATTTTCATCATTTTTTTCAGTTTCTTCTTTTGGTTTTTCTTCGGATGACTTGCTTTCTTTACCTTGTTTTTCTTGTTGCTTAGGTTCTTGAACATTTTGTTCTTCTTCATGTTCTTTATTTTGCTCACTTTTATTGTTATCAGAAGTGTTGTTTTGTTCTTGTGAAGAACTATCTTGTTCTACATGATCTTGATTATTGGAGTCATCCTGTTTGTTTTCTTCTTCTGTTTTCTTTGATGATTCGTCATCATCTGTTTTTTCTTTTGTGTGTTCCTTATTTGAATCATCATCTGTTTCATCTTTTGTGTTTTCATCACTTGAATCATTATCTGTTTCATCTTTTGTATTGTCAGAATCATCTTGTTTTTCTTCGGTATCTTCTTCTTTATCATGATTACGTTTAATATAAACCGTTAATATAGCTTTAGGGTGATCATCATTTACTAAATAAATTGTATGTTTTTCTCCGTTTTCTTTAACATGACCTGTAGATGCACCTGTAAGTAAGAATGAGTCAACATTAGACGCATAAAAACCTCTCACTTCATCACCACAAGGTTTAGTTGCAATAGCCTTGTTTTGGTCATCATGTTTAGCTGATTCAATCGTTATCGTACACTCAGGTAAGTTTTCTTCTTCTGCAAACATAGATTGTGGCAAAAGCATTCCCATTCCTATTAAGATAGTAATCAACAAAAGTATGTTTTTCATTTTTCTCTCTCCCACAATTATGGTTAAAATAAGCCATAAAACCTATAATATATTTCTACCTTACTTCATTTCTACAAAATTTTACAAATACCTCCTAGCCTAGACATAATTTTAACTTGCAGAAGATAAGAAACACTTCATCGTAAATATATCATTACCACATATGAATTGCTGTGATAATTATCTTATTATCTAAGTAAATAAATACATTATAGGTGTGAAGTATATTGTCTCAGTGCAAACAAAATCCGTGCTATTTATTTAGCACGGATTTTATATGAGCTTACCGTCTTTTATCTTGGCTTCTTTCAAAAACTGGATCTTCATGAAATTCTGCCAAGCGAAGTCCAAAACCATGAGCAATTTGAAATATTGTCTTAATACTAGAATTCCTCGTCTACCTTTGCATGGTTTCATTCAAGGTTTATTGCCTACACCCGTCCTCCTAGCTAATTCATGTATACTGCCTATTCCTTTTCCTTAATCAGATTTAAAATCCACGAACGGCAAGCTCAGAAAGGTTACTCTCATTACTTTTCATGCCTACCCCTCATTCTTATGATTCTGTTTGACTAGTTTTAATGTGTACATAGATATCACTAATGCCAATATTGAAAGAGCGAACGCAGTCCATAACATATTTTCAACCTCCTCCTTAATGACTTAAGTTACAACATTAGAGCTCTAATTGATAATCTCCCATTAATTCATCATTGAGTATGGGGAAAAACTCAGATGAGGGGTTATAACATTTAGTGAAACCCTTGGATTTTGCAAAGTTTAAACCTTCATCTGTATTGACATTTTCAAGGACAATTCTATCAAACCCTTTGCTAACCGAGTAGTTAATCAACCAAGATAAGACCTTACTACCAATCCCCTTTTGTTTTGGAGTGAATACAATATTTTTAATCACTAATGTTTGCAAGGGGATAAATTCTGAACGCAATGACAGTTCACAACGATTACCGTCACTGACCAATCTCATTTCCCTATCTCTGATCGAATCATATATTTCTACAGTGCTATAGGTCAGTCCATTGATTAGTTCCTTTAAGTCCACAAACTCGGACTCTTTTAATTCAATGGGTTCTTGGTTTTGTTTTTCCTCAAATTCCTCAAAAGATTTTAAGTACTTTTCTTTACTATCCATTTCCTACACCTCCTCTCAAACAAAGTATTTATCTATAAAAAAAAAGACCAATTTTTATAGAATTGGTCTTTTTGAACAGTAAACTGTTCAATTTTTTGATTAGACTGCCCCTGTGTTTGGAAATTTAAACTATTAAACTTTTTTAATAACCTAAAATTTATACACACTGGCACTCACCTAATATATAATTTTATAAGTATATATTACATAATAAAAGATTAATTGTAAATAAAATAAAAATTTTCAAAAAATACGACTGACTAAATGCTACTCACCTTTAATCTCATTATAATCTTCTATACTAATTTGCTGCTCGTGCGTAATAGTCCGGGCATCTTCACCAATCAACTCAATAGATTTATCCATCATATAAGTTACAAAGACACGTCTTTTCTCCCAGCGATAACCTGAGTTTAAATAAGTGTTCAATTTTCTTGTTAGAGATAGATCACTGTAGCTCATATCAGCTAGATACATGGTTTCGCCCTTATATTCAATAAGTATTGGGAATGATTGATGTTCTTCATCATCAGGAATGTCCATTGATAACACTTTGAATCCATAAATTTCAGCTAATTTATCAACCCAACTTTGTTCCGTAGGGAATTTAGATAATAGTTCCACTCCCATTTTTAATGAAATTAATTTTAAATCATTTCCTGTGGCTAGATTTGTTTTATGGCCATATTGCAGAAATTTTTCAAATGATTGTTGTCCTTTTGTGAAGAATAAATAGTTTTTTATTTTTCCTAAATTACTTTTCAATTCACTTTGAATACGTGCTATCGTTCTCATATCTGAATTGTGTTCAAAAACATAAAAACCAAATTGTTTTCCATCAGGTGATTCTAATTCACCTAAAATGTTAGATCGTCTATCAATCTTATACTTCTGTTTCACATCACGACTATCGTTGGCTTTCCAACCGTAATTACTCAACATCATCATAATGTCATTAGCTACTAAAACATATTTTAGCTGCGTTGGACGAAGATAGAGATCTTTTACATCTATAACATTCAACTCCTTACCATGATCTAATAGTAGTTCTATCCCCTTATTTGTAATTCGATGGTAAGAGTATCCTTTTTTGCCTTCTCGACTCCCCTTTAAGATTCGTGATTTGATATAGCCTTTCTTTCTTAATCCGAGTAGGACATTATTTATATGGTATCCCTTACCCCCGAAGTAACGCTGTTTTATTTGGGTGGTCGTTAAAGCTCTATATCTTACCAAGTCTTCTAGAATCGATAGTCGTTTTTTATCTAGTTTTTCAAAATGATCAGTTTCAGTTAGGTTCATTTTATTCCCCCCTAGAAATGTAATTTTATATAGCAGACTGTTCAGGGTGCGGTTACAAAAAAACAGTTTTTCGTAATCCTAGCCCTTCACTTCTTTTCAAATTTTTCATATTTCCCCATTCAAATATAATCACAAAAACGTTGCTATAAAGCTAATTCAAAGCAATTTTTCACACTTAAAAATATGCTAAAAAACAATCTTAAAATTCACTTTTGAAGAAGGCATAATTTTAAGTGGAATTTAAAGTATTTTATCAGGCATTATTCAAAGAATTAAATCGAATGATAATACGATATGTCTTGGACATCGTGAAAAGATATTTCCATAGTTGTTTCCGCCTTTTTGTACACAAATTAAAGATGATCAACTGGTCGGTCAGGCTTTTGGTCAACGAAAAATCAAGGTTGAGCTCTATCTTACTGATTGTTCATTGGTTCAATCACATACGTATACATGGATCATCCAAATGAGAGGCCGCAACGTTTTTGTTGTGCCTTCATATATCGCCCCTCCTGTTATCCTGTTGTAAACAATCTTGTAATTCTCTACCTCTTGTTATTAAAGGAATTGAGGATATTTTTATTGATAATTGTATACAATGTAGTTATTAGTTTTTTTCAATTTTACTTTGTATACAAAATATCATTTCTATATCCTCAAAACCTATATATATTAGTGCTTGAGGGTGTATACAATTTCTGATAAAATTCATATTTTTATTAAACACTCAATTATCTTTACAGTGGTAGTGAGTTCATCTATAATTTAATTAACTTATATATTTATCTATTTGTGTCCTTAACGAGGTCTAACGCCTTGTTTAAGGGCATTTTTTTAATCTCGGGATTAAAATGAATCTCTCTTTTTTTACCGATTAAGTTAATTTGAATTAAATTGTGCTCTTCTAAACGTTGAAGCATTTGATTTCTTTCAAGTCCATTAAACTTCTTGATGTAATTTGTAATATCCGTTAAAGTGATTACTCCCTTCTTCCCTTTTTTTGCATCAACTTCTAATAATCTCCTAAAGAAAAAAGGAAGCTTACTCTCTAGAACATCCTTGGAGTTATTTAGCTTTCCATTAATGTGTTGAAAATGTGTGTAATAATAATTAAACAATATCTCCATTTTATTTATATCTACTTTATTAAGTGTAATTGAATCAGCTTTATTGTTTATTAAGGTATCAGATAATTTAATTAAAGTTGTTACTTTTATTAAATTAGAGAACACTTTCGCTAACCACTCTTCCGTTAACTGATCTACATCCCCATATTGCTTCTTTAGAATGTTCATTTTCAATTCATTAAACTCATGTTCAGCCTCTTCACTAACAGTTATCTCTTTATTGACATTATTCGTCTCATAGAGGCACCTAATATTGTTATGAAAAGTATCTATTACGTTTTTGTCTACCTTTTGAGAGAGGCTGATCTTATTAAGCGGATACTTTTCAGGTAAAACTACTAAAAATCGTTGTAGTAAACCTCTATGAGCCATTTTATGAAACTTTGCTAATTCACTTGGTTGTGTTAGTAGATTCAAATTAATCAAGGGGTGTTTTAGCATTAAATCCTCTCTTGTTGAACGATTTTTTGTATATGGA
The DNA here is from genome assembly GCF_003843875.1 of Aquisalibacillus elongatus. Taxonomy (GTDB): domain Bacteria; phylum Bacillota; class Bacilli; order Bacillales; family Alkalibacillaceae; genus Aquisalibacillus; species Aquisalibacillus elongatus. The sequence continues at coordinate 22,428 of NZ_RKRF01000002.1, forward strand.
GCCCCTTCCCATGCCTTCAATATAAAATCGATACTTCCTTCAGAGCTGTATCTTCCGAGCATATGGTCAATAAGTTCAGTCGCTTCTGCAGTGGCCACGGTTAATGATTCACCGTTATTTTTAACTAACTCTATCATTCTCTCATTTGTTACGTCTCCTGAGATAATAAAGTATTTTTGATCTAGTTCGGCTTGTAACGCTTGGATTTCTTTCAGGGTTCTAGATGCCTCTCCATCATTTTCAGCACCCTTCCGTTTGATTAACCTTTCATATTTATGTTTTTTTACGTGTATTAAAGACAATTTTTCACTAGAGTTTTCATGGTCTTTCTTTAATAATCGTTCTTGTTCATCTAATAGAACTTTAAATATTATCTTCTGAACAGCATCCTTCTTTGCGCCTGGGTATAATGCGCTAATAACAAATAGATTTAATCCTAATCTCCAATTAGTTGCATTGTAATGAAAATAATATTTCCCTAACAAAGATGCTGAGAGCGCCCCTAATATAGAGTTTGCTATCATGTCTTCTCGAACATGTAGCGATCGTGACAACATTATAACCGTGTCTTTTATCCATTTTGGGAATACATCAATTGGATATTCAGGAAGGTTATAAACTACTATTGGTTTGGGTTTATCCCATATCAAGTCCATCTTAATACCTCCTAATTAAGTAATGGCTTTTCATAAATGACATCTTCTATATTACTGTTAAAGACCATCTGATAAGTAAATAAGACAATTAAGACACTTTATGCCCCTTATTATTAATCTGAGTTTCAATCCATTGGAGTAGATCTTCCTTTTTTACTCTTTTGGTGTTTCCAATATCAAAATTTCTGATTCCTCCTTTTTCCACAGATATTTGAAATAACTCATAAACTCTTCTACGAGAGATAACTAAATAATCCGCTATATCTTGAGCTGTTAAAATCTCAGGTAAATCACTTACGTTCATAACGGTTCACCTCCTCTCTAATTATGTAACACTAATTAAATGTTGATTAAAATGTTACATTTTCCGATAAATTAAGTCAACAAAAAATTAACACTTATAATAAATTGTTAAAAGTGTTACAATAATTAGCGAGGTGATAAAAATGAATAGTGAAGATTTTGGAAAATATTTAGCTTATTTAAGAAAGGAATCTGGTTTTAAAAGCCAAAGAGCATTCTCAGAAAAGTCGGGGATTAGTAACGCCACTCTTTCAAGAGCTGAAAGTGGTGAAAGGATTCCAAACAAAAATACATTAAAATTAATTGCAAATCATCTTAAAGGCGTCTCATATTCTGAATTATTGAACCATGCAGGATTAATCGATGGCAATGATTATACCCAATGGAAAGACAATAAAGATTTAGCAGACTTTGAACAAAGTATAGACCAAAATATTAAAATTGCACTAAAGCAACTATGGCAACAAAACAAAAAAAGTACAATTAAATCTATATTAGAAGTTAATAATATACCTCTTAATGAGAGTGACGTTACGTTCGAGGAGATATCAACATTAATACATCAAATGGAAGAAACCAATAAAAAATCAGAACTGTACAGTCATTTAATATCAGAACTTAACAAAATGGGAATAAGCATACAACAAGACTTCAGTTCATTAACTAATCCTGTAAATGAACATAATTTCAATGAAAACAATAACTCAGAACAATTCTTTCAGATCATAAGTTACATTAATAACAGTAATAACAAAAGCAAAGAGTATATTATTGTTGAAAGAAATTTATTAGGAGACTCAGAGGGATTTGCATTCTTAGTACAAGATGACAGTTTAGTAGGAGAAAGTATCTTTGAAGGGGATACACTTGTATGTAAATCTAAGACTGACGCATATGAAGAAGGACTCTATGTTGTAGAAGATTATCAGTCAGCCCCAATGGTACGGAGAGTTACTTATCAAAATAACTATATAATCCTATCTTCTGCAAACAACCATTATTTCGAACCAATAGTTTTCAGTGATTCAGATGAGTTTAAAATTATTGGTAAAGTTGTACAAATTCGAAGGAATATTGAGGTGAAGTAACGTGAAGGGACACTTTCATAAACCATATTGTAAGTGTGTTGGAAGATGTAAATGTAATGCTAAATGGGCTTTTATTATTGATATAGGAATTGATCCTAAATCAGGAAGACGGAAACAAAAGAAAAAAAGTGGATTTAAAACTAAAAAAATGGCTGAAGAAGCTGCTGCAAAACTAGTTAGAGAATTGAGTGAAGGCTCATATACTGAAGAATCAAATATAACGTTTGAAGAATTCTCAATGGAGTGGTTAAAACTTTACAAAAATAATAATCAGGTAAAGGATAACACTGTACGTGTAAGAACACACGAATTGAATAGATTGTTGGATTACCTTTCTAAACTAAAATTAAAAAATGTAACACCTAAACAATACCAAGACGCATTAAATGGTTTATTCGAGAGGGATTTTGCCACCAATACTATAGAAGGCGCACATAGAACTGGGCGAATGATATTTAAGAAAGCTATGGAATTGAAATTAATAAGAGAAGATCCAACGAGGAACTGCACCGTCCCAAAGAAAAGAAAAACTATAACAGACCTTGAACAGGAAGATCTTCCACTATTTATGGAAAAAGAAGAATTAAAAAATTTCTTAAAAACTTCAAAAGAATATGGGTTAGATCAAGATAATGAAATATTTACTTTACTTGCATACACTGGAATAAGAATTGGGGAACTGTGTGCGCTAAAATGGTCAGACATAGATTTTAAATCTAAACAGATCTCCATTACCAAAACTTATTATAATCCTAATAACAATACGGCTGAATACTCTTTAGGTACTCCTAAAACTTTGTCTTCTGTAAGGAAAATTGACTGTGACGAAACAGTTGTTCATTTACTTAACAAACAAAGAGAATTTTATCATATGTTTAAATCTCATTTTGGAAATGCATTCTATAAAGAAAATTTTATTTTCATAAATATCACCTCACACCCCGGTTACCCTCTAACATTGAAAAGGATACGAGACAGAATGAAACGTCTTTTAAAATTAAGTGGGCTGAAAACAACACTAAACCCGCATAGCTTGAGACATACCCATACTTCTTTACTTGCACAAGCAGGCGTAAACCTTGAAATAATCATGCATCGATTAGGACATCAAGATGAACAGACTACAAGACAAATTTATTTGCATGTGACTGATGAAATGCAAAAAGATGCATCGATAAAGTTTAGTAACTTAATGAAAGAAACAAGTTTATTCGAAGTAATAAAAGTGTAGGTTAACTTAAGTATTTCAGTCATTTATTTCAAACAATAATTATGTAATATAAATGAGTATTGAATTGAACAGTAATTTAATACTCATTTTATACTAAGGCCATCCCTTAATCTAACAGTTAGTACAAAAGGTATCGTTAAATACATAGTATGGTTGTACTATACATCAAATGACCGAATTAAGAATTAACTGCTAGTTGAACTATAGCCTCCATTTGTTTACGATTCTTCCCTACTTTTAGGTAAAACCCATTATTGTAAGTACTTTCCTTGACAAGCCTATTCATAGTAAACAATCTCTTCTGATATATAAACCTCAATAATACAGCCATTTCTACCATTGCTAAATCTTCAATTGCTTGGAAAGTGGAGCAGTTTAGCACATAAGTCTATATACTATTCATCTGCTATAGCAGATTCATCTATTGCATATATTGCTGCCCGATTCTTAATAGTCTTTTTAGGTTTTCCATTAGGTAGCCTAACTTGTTTTACGTTAACAAATGGTTTGACTCGGCCAACATAATTGTTATTGAATTCCTTACCAATCTGTGCTTTTATCGCACTAGGTTTTCCAGAATACACCATATCTATATCCCTATATGTTCTTGATGCTTTGTTTAAATCAAATTCTTCTCTTCCATTATGTTGAGCTTTTACGAATTCCGATACTTCTTCAAAAATAACTTTTCTTAACTCTGAATTTGACAAGGATGTAGCTGGAATTAATCCATAATGCTTGTTTAACACATCATTAACTAAGATACTAACGCTCACGCCTAGCTGTTCAGCTTCGTTAGTAAGTCTTTTTTCTAATTCATGGTTTGGATAGAATTGTATTCTAATTTTAAGGACCTCCTTAATATATATGAGTAATAGCTACTGCACTCAGTATAAATGATGTGAGTGGTGAGGTCAACACTCAACTTTTAATTTAAGAATAAAAAAAAGCAAAGAGATATTAACTCATTTACCTATTGCTATATCAAATTTTGCTACAATACTTTCTTTATATTTCAACCTAAAAAGGATGAGAATAAAGTTCTTATCCTTCAAATCTGTTTCCTGCTTTGAATCTACATTAATACGTAAAAGGTTACTGCACAATATGTCCCGAATATTGAATAAGAGCTGTAGATCCTTCTTCAACTAACCTTCCCCCATTAGTTTTTGTGAAAACTTTCACTATATAGAAATCTTCTTACTAAATTCATACCAGAAATTAACAGGTTGCTGTTCTAATTTCACCAAAGTTATTCCTATCGTTGTTGCACAGTATTTAGTCTACTACGCAATGTGTATAAAGAGAAAGCGGACTCAAATAGAAGATGAGTCCGCTTTTCTTCTCTCTCACAAGAGTGAGTAAGATGTTTTATACATATAATCCTCTTGTTTTTTGTGAATGCCAAGTTGAGATCAGTTTGAAGGTTTAATTTTGTAGCATCTCGAGACACTACATCAAAAAATGTTACTTAATTGTTACTTATATGACCGACCGAAGGATAAAATCCCTATAAACCAGCCATTGGTTTAGCTTAACTACATCATGCCCGGCATACCGCCGCCCATGCCGCTCATGTCTGGTGCGCCACCGTCGTTTTCGTCTGGGTGGTCTGCGACAACCGCTTCTGTTGTTAGGAACATTGCGGCTACGGATGCTGCGTTTTGTAGGGCTGAGCGTGTTACTTTGGTTGGGTCGACGATGCCTGCTTCGATCATGTTGACCCACTCGCTTGTAGCTGCGTTGAAGCCAACGCCGATGTCTTCGTGTTTTAGACGTTCAACGATGATGGATCCGTCTAGGCCAGCGTTGTGAACGATTTGGCGAACTGGTTCTTCTAGTGCGCGTAGTACGATGCTTTGACCAGTTGCTTCGTCGCCTTCAAGGTTTAGTTCAGCTACTTTCTTGTAGATGTTAACCAGTGATGTTCCACCACCTGATACGATACCCTCTTCTACTGCAGCGCGAGTCGAGTTTAGGGCGTCTTCGATACGTAGTTTACGTTCTTTTAATTCTGTTTCAGTTGCAGCACCGACTTTAATCACTGCTACACCGCCAGCTAGTTTTGCAAGGCGTTCTTGTAATTTTTCTTTGTCAAAATCAGAAGTTGTTTCTTCTAATTGTGAGCGAATTTGGTTTACGCGTGCTACAAGCTTATCAGAATCGCCAGCACCTTCTACAATTGTTGTGTTTTCTTTTGTAACAACAACTTTAGAAGCACGACCTAATTGATCGATTGTAGCGCTCTTAAGATCTAGACCTAAGTCTTCTGTGATCACTTCTGCGCCTGTTAGAACAGCGATGTCTTCAAGCATTGCTTTACGACGGTCACCAAAGCCTGGAGCTTTAACAGCTACGGCATTAAATGTTCCACGAAGCTTATTCACAACTAATGTTGCAAGTGCTTCACCTTCAACATCTTCAGAGATGATTAAGATTGGTTTACTTTGTTGAACCACTTGCTCTAATACTGGAAGGACTTCTTGAATGTTCGTGATTTTCTTATCAGTAATTAGAATATATGGATCTTCTAGTACAGCTTCCATTTTATCTTGGTCTGTCACCATATATGGAGAAGCATAGCCACGGTCGAATTGCATACCTTCAACGACTTCTAATTCCGTGTTGAAGCCTTTTGATTCTTCGATTGTGATAACACCATCGTTACCAACACGTTCCATAGCTTCAGCGATTAGCTGACCAACTTCATTGTCAGCAGAGGAAATTGAAGCTACTTGAGCAATCGATTCTTTGCCTTCGATTGGCTCAGAAATGGAGCGTAATTCTTCAGTTGCTACTTCTACTGACTGTTCAATTCCACGACGAAGGCCCACTGGATTTGCACCAGATGTTACGTTTTTAAGACCTTCACGAATCATAGCTTGAGCTAAAACAGTTGCAGTCGTTGTACCGTCACCAGCAACGTCGTTTGTTTTAGAAGCAACCTCTGAAACGAGTTGTGCACCCATGTTTTCGAAATGGTCTTCTAACTCGATCTCTTTTGCAATTGTCACACCATCGTTTGTAATAAGTGGTGAACCGAATTTCTTATCTAAAACAACATTACGTCCTTTTGGTCCTAATGTTACTTTTACTGCATCAGCTAGTGTATCTACACCGCGTAGCATCGCACGGCGACCTTCTTCACTAAACTTGATTTCTTTAGCCATTTTTAAATGCCCTCCTTATGTTTCATTCAATTATTCTACTACTGCTAAAATGTCACTCTCACGTAGTACTAAGTATTCTTTGTCACCTTGTTTTACTTCTGTTCCAGCGAACTTAGAATAGATGACTTGATCGCCTTCTTTTACTTCTAGTTCAACTTTCTCGCCGTTATCCGTTACACGGCCTGAACCAACAGCAACGACCTTTCCTTCCTGTGGTTTTTCTTTTGCAGAATCCGGTAATACGATCCCGCTTGAAGTTGTTTCTTCTTGCTCAACAACTTCTACAATGACGCGATCTCCTAGTGGTTTTAACACGACAAAAACCTCCTCCAAATTTTATGTTGAAGATGATTATTAGCACTTAACATCAGTGAGTGCTAATTCCAATTATTATAATAATGAATCTTGAATTCTTTTGCAAGTCATATAGATAAAATTTTTGTTTCATTTTTTATATTAGTATAGAATAAAACTAAAGAGACAACTAATCATGATAGAAATGAAAAAGGGGACGATTTTTTTGCCAAGACGTTACTGGTATATCATCTTAATATACATAGGGGCACAACTTTTTCCTGCAGTAGGTGTTCCAATTGGTTATTTTATGCTAGATCTATCTGAAAATGACGCTATGGTCTATTCCACTATTTTGGGAATGTTTATAGCGACACTCTTTATCATCAAACTTCTTATGCCTGAGAGAAACGAGATGCGAAGTGGGCCGGCATACGGAAAGATGGTTCTTTGGTCAATCCTAGGTGTCTTTCTTGCTTTTATGGCACAGTACATTGCAAGCCTCATTAATATTAGTTTATTAGGAATTGATCCAACAGAAGGTTCCGAGAATACAGCTCAGATCATGGAGATTATAGAACAAAATATTTATTTCATTATACTTCCAATTATTTTTGCTCCATTATTAGAGGAAATTATCTTTAGAAAAATTATTTTTGGGCAATTGTATAAGAAAATAAACTTTTTCTTTGCAGCCGTTTTATCATCAGTCGTATTTAGTATCTTACATTTAGACTTCACATTTTTCTTAACATATTTAGCGATGGGCCTTGTTTTTGCTTACCTTTACGTTAAGACGAAACGCATTATTGTACCGATTTTGGTTCATATGGCTATGAATGCCATTGTTGTGACCATGAATGTATTAATTGATGTGGAGGATTTAGAACGTCAACTCGAGCAATACCAAAACGCAGCTATGTTTTTTATTGGAGGATAATACATGAAAGCATCACCAGTTTTTCTAGCCACGATGTACTTCCTAATTGGAATAGGATTTATGTACTTGGCTTTACAAAGTGCAGATGAAACGATTTGGAATGCCGCTACGATTATATTTACGGTCATAGCAGCCTTAAATATTGGCGTAGCCATTCGAATGATGGCGAGATATTACGCCAAAAAATTAAACGATAACAAAAAGGAATGATCCGCGGATCATTCCTTTTCTACTTCTTGAATGCCTTTCATCTTATAAGCAAACGGTATGCTAATCGATACGATGATTGCTGCCAGAATAAATGCCTCATTAATCGCCTCTAGTGTTGCTTCATTTTGTGACATTTGATCCATTAACATATATTGGCCTCTGCGTAGTTCAAAATAAACCGAGAAAATGACAATGCCTAATGATGAAGACATTTGTCTAATCAAGTTATTCATCGCAGACCCTTGTGCCACTAAATGATCTGGAATCATGTTCATCCCCGCTGTTGTAGCAGGCATATTACCAAGACCTAATCCAATACCGTGCACAATATTAATCAGTATTAAAATCCAAAAAGATGTTGTCAAATCAACAAAGCCAAACATCAGGCAAGCAAAAGTTAATATAATTAAACCTGTTGGAACGACCAGTTTCGGTCCTTTCTTATCCAATATACGACCGCCAATTGTCATAAACGCTCCACTGGCTAAAGCACTCGGAATGAATATTAACCCTGTCTGCACCATGCTTAAACCATAGCCATCCTGAATTAGGTAGGGCAGTAAAAATAAATTCGAAAATAAACCAATCGATGCAGCCGACGTTGCAATAATCGAATATCGATACGTTTTGACTTTGAATACGGATAATTCCAGTAACGGTGCGTCTTGTTTTAATTCATATTTGATAAACGTGTAGATTAAGATGATCCCAATGGCAATAATACTAAAATTCATAACGGTTAGAGCATCTTCAACATTACGTCCTTGACCTAACACGTAAAGAACCGCTCCAACGCCAGCTGTGATAATGACAAAACCTTTCCAGTCAAAAATACGCGACGGATCTGGTTTTGTTGTAATTAAATACTTCGTTGAGAAAAAGATCCCTAAAAATGCGAATGGTAAATTAAACAAAAATAAAAAGTACCAGTCGAAATTCTCAGCAATTACCCCACCAATCGTCGGTCCAATGGCTGGCGCAACCATCGCTGCAACACCGTATATGCCGACTGCATACCCACGTTCATTTCGTGGAAAGGCTTGAAAAATCAACGCCATCGCATTCGGCATCATTAAGCCGCCAGCAATCCCTTGTATCGCTCGCGCTATAATCACCATGCTTAACCATTGAGAAAAGGCACCTAGAAGTGAACCAAACGCAAATAACGTCAGTCCTATAATATAAATTTTCTTCTTTCCAAATCTGTCACCTAAAAACCCTGTTACCGGCATCGTCATGCCCATCGCGATCATAAAGATCGTCAATATCCAACTGATACCAACAGCATCCGTGTCAAACACGCGCTGCAATTCTGGTAATACAGGGTTTAACATACTATTATTTAAAATAACGGTAAACGTACCGGTTAAAACTGATAATACGACTAGCCACTTTTGATCAAATTTCCCCATGTTATCCTCCGTTACAAATACTTCGACTCACGAACTATTTTACCGCGTTTTTTGTAAAAAGGAAAGGTTATTTTAATCCTGTTTTAAAAAATAGACAAGGGTTTGTAGTTCGATTGATAAGTCAATGTGATGAACACGGACATGGTCTGGTACCGTTAGTCTTGAAGGGGTAAAGTTCAGGATTCCTTCAATTCCAAGTTTAATTAACTGATCGGTTACTTCTTGCGACACTCTAGCTGGTACCGTTAAAATGGCTACTTTTATATCTCGCTCTTTTAATTCTTTTTCTAAATCATCGATATGATAGATGGGAACGTCACCTTTTTTCGTCCCTACTTTATGAGCGTTAGTATCAAAAGCCATTTCGATATGAGTATTACCTTTTTTCATAAAGTTATAGTGGAGTAGTGCAGTTCCTAGGTTCCCTACACCGATTAAAGCGACGCGAGCGACCTCATCCTGATCTAATAGTTTTCTAAAAAACTGAATCAGATGCGCAATATCATAGCCGTACCCTTTTCTACCTAGCTCGCCAAAGTACGAAAAATCCTTCCTGATTGTTGCAGAATCAATTTTAATCGACTCACTTAATTCGCGGGATGAAATTCGGGTCTTCCCTTGATTATGTAATATATTTAAATGTCTATAATATAATGGCAATCGTCTTGCAGTTGCTTGTGGAATTTTTTCCTCAGACATATTTAGGTCTCCTTTAATATGGTTCATTGCTTAATCATGATAAAATAGGTACACTAGTGCACGTCGAGGTGAAAACAATGATTGTCTTACAACTCAACAATTTAGATAAATATTTTGGTGCTGACCTTATTCTATCGAAAATTAAATTAGAAGTACATCATGATGACCGTATCGCGATTGTCGGGCGTAATGGAGCCGGCAAATCGACGTTACTTAAAATCATGTCCGGTCAAATGCCGTATGATGCAGGTGAAATCTTTAAACCGAAAGACGCCACGATCGGGTATTTAGATCAACATACGGGTTTAGACTCAGAAGAAAGTATTTGGAGTGAGATGCTTAAAGTCTATCAACCACTTATACAGGTTGAAAAAGAGTTAAGAAACCTTGAGCAAAAGATGGCTGATCCTGACATTTTAAATGATCAGAAGCGTTACGAACAATTACTCACCACTTATGATCAGAAACAGTATGATTTTGAGCAACGTGGGGGTTTTCAGTACGAAGCTGATATAGAGTCCGTCTTGCAAGGGCTAAGCTTTGGCCATTTTGATTTTCAAACACCAATTCAAGAACTCAGTGGCGGTCAAAAAACACGACTCGCGTTAGGTAAACTTCTTTTATCAAAGCCCGATGTTTTAATTTTAGATGAGCCGACGAACCACTTAGATATTCAAACATTACGCTGGTTGGAAGGATACCTTAAGAGTTATCCGGGTGCAGTTGTGATGGTATCACACGACCGTTATTTCCTAGACGAAGTCGTCCATACGGTATATGATATCGCTTTTCAATCCGTTAAAAAGTATCACGGCAATTATAGCTATTTTCTTAAAAAACGCGTCGAAGAGTACGAACTTGAGTTAAAGCGTTACGAGAGGCAACAAGAAGAAATTAAAAAGCTTGAAGAATACGTTCAAAAGAATATCGCTCGTGATTCCACAAGTAAACAAGCGAAATCACGTCGTAAGAAACTTGAGAAGATGGAAAAAATGGACAAGCCAGACTTAGACGATCAATCGGCGAAGTTTTCGTTTGGTATTAACCGAAAAAGTGGTAACGATGTCTTAAAGGTGAATCAATTATCTGCTAAGTACGGTGCTTTAGATGAAGACGTTTTCCAAGATGTGTCGTTTAGAGTAAATCGTGGTGACCGAGTTGCCATTGTCGGGCCGAATGGTATTGGTAAATCAACGTTACTAAAGGCTTTGTTACACCGCATCGGCTTTGTCGAAGGTGATATCCAGTATGGTACGAATGTGGAATTTGGCTATTATGATCAGGAACAATCGACTTTAAATAATCGTAAAACGGCCTTGCAAGAGTTATGGGATGACTATCCACATATGAATGAAAAAGACATTCGAACCGTTCTTGGTAATTTCTTATTTACAGGCGATGATGTATTAAAAACAATCGGTATGTTAAGCGGAGGCGAGAAAGCTCGTGTCCTATTGGCTAAACTTATGCTGCAAAAGTCAAATGTCTTAATCATGGACGAACCGACCAACCATTTAGATTTAGACAGTAAAGAAGTGTTAGAAGCAGCATTGGCGGATTTTCCTGGTACGATTATCTTCGTATCACACGACCGTTACTTTATCAACCGTTTATCCACACATGTGCTTGAATTAAGTGAGCAAGGCTCGAGGATGTTTATCGGGGATTATGACTATTATATCGAAAAGCTTGAAGAAGAAGCTGAAATTCGTGAGATGGAAATGGCCAAACAAGAGGAATCAAAACCGAAGAAGACGCATCAAATCAATAAAGAAAATCAACGTGAAAAACGCAAAGTAGAACGGCGCATCCAAACGATTGAAGAACAAATAGTCGAACACGAACAAACAATTGAAGAAGCTGAACCGCAACTATACGACCCTAACAATGTGAACGACTATACGAAGCTTCAAGAAATAAATGCACAAATTAAAGAAAGTGAAGGGGCCATTGAGGCGTTAATGGAAGAATGGGAAGAGCTTCAACAAGAATTAGAAACCTATTAACAAGTTATTCACAGTTATAAACCTTATTTTATAGGTTTTCAACAGAGTTATCCACTTTATCCACAGTTTTCGTTGTATTTATCCACAAGGTGTGTCCACACCTGAACACTTACTATCAAGCAGTTAATCACAAAAAATCCACAGCCAACATAAATGGCTGTGGATTTTTTATCCTAACATGAGTCCAGGATTTGCATTTAATGATAAATCTTTAAATTCACCTTGATGATAATGAATCGATGCCGTTGCTCCAATCATAGCTGCATTATCTGTGCATAAATATAAAGGTGGAATCATCAAATCAATATCCCTATTGTCGAATTTTTGGTGTAAGGCTTCTCTTAAACCTTTATTAGCCGATACGCCACCTGCGACAATCAGCTGCTTCACACCTAAGTCGTTTGTAGCTTTAAACGTTTTTTCAGTTAAAACCTCAATCACACTCGCCTGAAACGAAGCTGCGATATCCTCAACTCGGTAGTTTTCACCTTTTTGTTTCATCTGATTTAATTTGTTAATAACAGCTGTTTTTAAGCCACTAAAACTAAAATCATATGACCCATCTTCTAACCAGGCTCTAGGAAATTGGTAAAGGTCCTCACCTTCCTGTGCTAACTTGTCTAGCACGGGACCTCCTGGATACGGTAAGTTTAGGGCTTTTGCGACCTTATCATAAGCTTCACCCGCAGCATCATCACGTGTTTCACCGATCACTTCATAATCACCATGTTGCTTCATGTAAATTAATTCAGTGTGACCGCCAGATACAACTAATGATAATAATGGGAATTCGAACTCTTGCATTAAGCGATTAGCATATATATGACCTGCGATATGATGCACCCCGATTAGCGGTAGATCATTTGCAAACGCTATCGCTTTAGCTGCATTCACCCCAATGAGTAGGGCGCCGACTAAACCAGGCCCTTCAGTAACCGCAACTGCATCTAAATCGTCAACTGTTAAACTCGCTTCATCTAGCGCCTGCTCCATCACAACCGTCATTTGTTCAATATGATGACGAGAAGCGATCTCTGGGACAACACCGCCATACTTTTCATGAATATCCATTTGTGTTGCGACAACATTAGATAAAAGCTTTCGGCCACCTTGTACAACCGCCACAGCCGTTTCATCACAACTTGTTTCAATTGCTAAAATGATTTCATTTGTCTCACTCATAATTTCACCCACATAACTAATGCGTCTTCACCATCATCTTGATAGTATCCTTCACGTTTACCAACTACTTTAAGCCCAAAAAGTTCATACATTTTTTGTGCAACTGTGTTGGACTCTCTAACTTCTAAAGTAAGCTCAGTCGCTCCTTGTTCTTTCGATAAATTCAAAGCTTCTTCAAATAATGTCTTCCCTAGTTGATGACCGCGTTCCTCTGGTGAAATCGCGATATTAGTGATCTGAGCTACCTCTAACACAATCCAAATGCCACAATAACCGACAATTTTTGAATCACGTTCGATCACGAGATAACGTGAAAATTGATTTTTCATTAAATCATATAGGAATTCCCGCTTTTTCCAAGGTGTACGAAAAGATTCATTTTCAATCACAATAACACTCGGTAAATCTTCTATTCGCATTTGCCTCACTCGAATGTCTTGTTTCACTTCACTCATTCGTAGACTCATCCTTATGTTGCTTAATCCAATTCGCTTCTGCTTGTGTCATACGTTGGTAATTTGGCTTTACTAAATGTACCGGTGATTCTTCTTTGGTCTGACTGATTGGATAAAGCAGACTTGCTCTTGGTAAACTCATAGCTTGATCAAGAATAATAGCTTGATCTCTTAAATAACTATTAATCATAGAATGAAAATCATCACCATTAGGGCTTACAAAAGTGATCGGTTGTTCTAACTCTTTCAGATGTGATAACCAACTCTCCATATCTGTGTGACCATCTTCTTCTAAACAGTCTATGTCTCCATAATTGGTTTCATAGAGTCCAGTAAAGACGTTTCCCCTTCTCGCATCAAAAAAAGGACACACGAAGCCTTTTTGATACAACATACTGCCTGCTACTAACTCCAAACTTGAAACAGTTTTAATTGGAATATTCAACGTCCAAGCTAATGATTTAGCTGTCGTCATACCAATACGTATGCCTGTAAAAGAACCTGGGCCTTCTCCTACCACAATCTCCGTTAATTCATTTGGTTTTAATTCCGCCTGCTTCATTAAATCACGAACCGCAGGCATAAGCTGAATTGAATGATTTCGTTTTATATTAACTGTTAATTCAACAGCTAATTGATTGTCTTTATAAACTGCCACACTCATCGGCTGATTAGACGTGTCGATACATAACACATTACTCATTAATAAGCTCCTCACAAATCTTCTCAAAACGCTTTCCAATAGGGTTTAATACAAATTCTCGTTCACTTTCAGATGTTTTATGAATGGTAACCTCTAGCCGTTCTTCTGGCAAAAATTCTTGTATAAAAGATGACCATTCAACCACGCTAATACCGTCGCCATTAAAGTATTCATCAAAGCCTATATCTTCATCCGAATCTTCTAGACGGTATACATCCATATGATAAAAAGGCACTGTACCCTTATACTCTTTAATAATTGTATAGGTTGGGCTATTTACCGTACGTTTGACACCTAACCCTTTGGCTAAACCTTTCGTAAATGTAGTTTTGCCCGCACCTAAATCCCCATCTAATGTAATCACATCTTTAGGGTTTAAATACTGAGCAAGTCGTTCAGCCACTGTTTGTGTTTGTTCTTCACTATCTGTTTTTATATGATACATTTACATCACCTATTAAGAGTTTCCGTGTTGATAACCCGATTGATCAAGACTTAATTTTTCACCGAATTCGTTTAAATAAACAGAAGGTTCTTCTCCACGATTTATGACTTTTCCAATCTCCGTAACTTTAATATCATCTTTTTCACAAAGAGACCTCACAAGCTTCCAGTCACCCTTCGAACAAGTTCCAACTAATTCAAAGTCTTCACCTGCAGACAAGGCTAACTGTTTTAATCTCGAATGTTCTAAATGATTCATGTCTTTATGTATGGGAACCTT
>NZ_RKRF01000003.1 GCF_003843875.1 Aquisalibacillus elongatus
GAGAATGCCGGTATGAGTAGCGAAAAAGAAGTGAGAATCTTCTTCACCGTATGCCTAAGGTTTCCTGAGGAAGGCTCGTCCGCTCAGGGTTAGTCGGGACCTAAGCCGAGGCCGAAAGGCGTAGGCGATGGCCAACAGGTTGAGATTCCTGTACCACCTCTTTTCCGATTGAGTGATGGGGGAACGCAGGAGGCTAAGGGAAGCGCGTCATTGGATGAGCGCGCCCAAGCAGCGAGAGTGGTGGATAGGCAAATCCGTCCACCGGACGCTTGAGCTGTGATGGGGAGGGAATTTAAGTACCGAAGTCCCTGATGTCACACTGCCAAGAAAAGCCTCTAGCAAGGAAAAAGGTGCCCGTACCGCAAACCGACACAGGTAGGCGAGGAGAGTATC
Organism: Aquisalibacillus elongatus; assembly: GCF_003843875.1. GTDB lineage: Bacteria > Bacillota > Bacilli > Bacillales > Alkalibacillaceae > Aquisalibacillus > Aquisalibacillus elongatus. Next base: position 394 of record NZ_RKRF01000003.1, read on the forward strand.
CTAAGGTGATCGGGAGAACTCTCGTTAAGGAACTCGGCAAAATGACCCCGTAACTTCGGGAGAAGGGGTGCTTGTCTAGGTTACGACCTAGCAAGCCGCAGTGAAAAGGCCCAAGCGACTGTTTATCAAAAACACAGGTCTCTGCGAAGCCGTAAGGCGAAGTATAGGGGCTGACACCTGCCCGGTGCTGGAAGGTTAAGGGGATGCGTTAGCCCTATGGGCGAAGCGTTGAACCGAAGCCCCAGTAAACGGCGGCCGTAACTATAACGGTCCTAAGGTAGCGAAATTCCTTGTCGGGTAAGTTCCGACCCGCACGAAAGGTGCAACGACTTGGGCACTGTCTCAACGAGAGACCCGGTGAAATTATACTATGCGTGAAGATGCGCATTACCCGCGACAGGACGGAAAGACCCCGTGGAGCTTTACTGTAGCCTGATATTGAATGTTGGTACAGCTTGTACAGGATAGGTGGGAGCCTTGGAAACCGGAGCGCTAGCTTCGGTGGAGGCACCCGTGGGATACCACCCTGGCTGTACGGACATTCTAACCCAGGACCGTGATCCGGTCCGGAGACAGTGTCAGGTGGGCAGTTTGACTGGGGCGGTCGCCTCCCAAAAGGTAACGGAGGCGCCCAAAGGTTCCCTCAGAATGGTTGGAAATCATTCGCAGAGTGTAAAGGCAGAAGGGAGCTTGACTGCGAGACCTACAAGTCGAGCAGGGACGAAAGTCGGGCTTAGTGATCCGGCGGTTCCGCATGGAAGGGCCGTCGCTCAACGGATAAAAGCTACCCCGGGGATAACAGGCTTATCTCCCCCAAGAGTTCACATCGACGGGGAGGTTTGGCACCTCGATGTCGGCTCATCGCATCCTGGGGCTGTAGTCGGTCCCAAGGGTTGGGCTGTTCGCCCATTAAAGCGGTACGCGAGCTGGGTTCAGAACGTCGTGAGACAGTTCGGTCCCTATCCGTCGTGGGCGTTGGAAATCTGAGAGGCGCTGTCCTTAGTACGAGAGGACCGGGATGGACACACCGCTGGTGTACCAGTTGTTCCACCAGGAGCACTGCTGGGTAGCTACGTGTGGCAGGGATAAGTGCTGAAAGCATCTAAGCATGAAGCCCCCCTCAAGATGAGATTTCCCATCGCTTCGAGCGAGTAAGATCCCTCAGAGACGATGAGGTTGATAGGTCCGAGGTGGAAGCGTGGTGACACGTGGAGCTGACGGATACTAATCGATCGAGGACTTAACTTCGCAAGAAAAGACGTATTCGTCTTTGGCAGTTCGTATTTAGTTTTGAAGGTG
>NZ_RKRF01000004.1 GCF_003843875.1 Aquisalibacillus elongatus
CCCCAAAAAGTTAGAGTTTTAATTATGCAGCTGATTGGCTGGTTTGAGTTCGGTATTTAACTGGACATAAACCAGCCAATTTTAATTTAATGCGTTCGTTATTGTAGTAATAAATGAATTCCTCAATTTTTTGTTTTAGTTCCTCATAAGACATTAATGCCTCACCGTAATACATTTCTTGTTTCATAATTCCAAAGAAATTCTCCATTGTGGCATTATCTGCACATGTCGCTTTCCTAGACATACTTTGAAAAATCTTGTTTGTCTTTAATGTGTTGACCCATTTTCTATGTTGGTACTGCCATCCTTGATCTGAATGTATGGTAGTTCGATACTCTGCTTTATTAGTGATAATCTCTATTGCTTGATTAAGTGGTTGAATCACAAAATCTAATGTTGGTTTCCTAGACATACCGTAAGAGACGATTTCGCCATTATATAAATCTAAAATGGGACTCAAGTAAAGTTTCTCATTTCCAGCACACTTAAATTCAGTAACGTCTGTAACTAGCTTTTGTAGAGGTATAGACGTGTTAAATCGTCGATTTAAACGATTTTTCGCTACCTTACCGACAGTTCCTTTATAAGATTTGTAACGAGATTTACGTGTGAACTTTTCACACTTTAATCTGAGCTCTCTCATGATTCGTTGTACTTTCTTATGATTTATTTGATAGCCTTTAGCTCTTAATTCTAAATGAATACGACGATAACCGTATCTCTGTCCATGTTTTTGAAACAATTCTCTAATAATTTCTTTCAGTTCTTTATCAGGATCTTCCTTCTTCAATTGATGAATGTGATAATGATAAGTTGCTTCTGGTATGCCTACTACTACTAACACATTTCTTAATTTGAACCCTTCTTCTTTGAGTTCGAATGCCAACGCTGCTTGTGCTTTTCGAGGTAGGCATTCGGGTTCTCCTGAAAAGCTTTTAACTTTTTTAAATAAGCATTTTCTAGTCGAAGGAGTTCATTTTCACGTTCTAATTGTTCCTCACGCGACATTGCCTTTTCTTGCTTTGATTGTTTCGTTTTTCTCTTTCCAGACATAGGAGCCCGTCCTTTCGGTTTTTCTTTGAGCCCTTCTATTCCTTCAATAAGAAAAGTTCGCATCCAGTTCGCAATTAGAGATGGATTACGCAGTTTAAATTCTATGGCTGTGTCTTTATAAGAAGTGCCCGTTTGTCTTATAAAGTTTAATACATCTAGCTTAAATTGAACAGGATAAACAGTTTTAGAACGCTTTTTACGTAACCCATCCTCACCAAATGCCTTGTAAGCATTTACCCATATTCTGATCTGTGCCTTATCTGGAACGTTATATTTTTTAGCCAATAAACGATAGCCCATCGGGCCTTCTAAATATTCCTTAACAATTTTTAATTTAAAACTATCACTATATTTTGCCATATGAAAACACCCCAAAAGTTAGATTTTTACTCTAACTTTTGGGGTGCAGTACC
>NZ_RKRF01000005.1 GCF_003843875.1 Aquisalibacillus elongatus
AATGCTGGCAACTAAGATCAAGGGTTGCGCTCGTTGCGGGACTTAACCCAACATCTCACGACACGAGCTGACGACAACCATGCACCACCTGTCACTCGGTCCCCGAAGGGAAGACCCTATCTCTAGGGTGGTCCGAGGATGTCAAGACCTGGTAAGGTTCTTCGCGTTGCGTCGAATTAAACCACATGCTCCACCGCTTGTGCGGGCCCCCGTCAATTCCTTTGAGTTTCAGCCTTGCGGCCGTACTCCCCAGGCGGAGTGCTTATTGCGTTAACTGCAGCACTAAGGGTGGAAACCCCTAACACCTAGCACTCATCGTTTACGGCGTGGACTACCAGGGTATCTAATCCTGTTCGCTCCCCACGCTTTCGCGCCTCAGCGTCAGGCACAGACCAGAGAGCCGCCTTCGCCACTGGTGTTCCTCCACATATCTACGCATTTCACCGCTACACGTGGAATTCCGCTCTCCTCTTCTGTCCTCAAGTTCCCCAGTTTCCAATGACCCTCCATGGTTGAGCCATGGGCTTTCACATCAGACTTAAGGAACCGCCTGCGCGCGCTTTACGCCCAATAATTCCGGACAACGCTTGCCACCTACGTATTACCGCGGCTGCTGGCACGTAGTTAGCCGTGGCTTTCTGGTTAGGTACCGTCAAGGCTCCGCCTTATTCAAACGGAACGTGTTCTTCCCTAACAACAGAGTTTTACGATCCGAAGACCTTCCTCACTCACGCGGCGTTGCACCGTCAGACTTTCGTCCATTGCGGATGATTCCCTACTGCTGCCTCCCGTAGGAGTCTGGGCCGTGTCTCAGTCCCAGTGTGGCCGATCACCCTCTCAGGTCGGCTACGCATCGTCGCCTTGGTAGGCCATTACCCCACCAACTAACTAATGCGCCGCGGGCCCATCTGTAAGTGATAGCAAAAGCCATCTTTCAACAACGGATCATGCGATCCGATGAATTACCCGGTATTAGCCCCGGTTTCCCGGAGTTATCCCAGTCTTACAGGCAGGTTGCCCACGTGTTACTCACCCGTCCGCCGCTCGTTCCACAGACATCCTCCCGAAGGATTCCGTCTGCTTCCCGCGCTCGACTTGCATGTATTAGGCACGCCGCCAGCGTTCGTCCTGAGCCAGGATCAAACTCTCCATAAATAGATGTTTGATTGGCTTCATAAATCGTCGTTCATGTTTCGCCCAATCAAATGCGAAACATGTGAATTGACGACAGGCTATTTTGTTTAGTTTTCAAGGTTC
>NZ_RKRF01000006.1 GCF_003843875.1 Aquisalibacillus elongatus
AATCATAACATCTCGCAAATTAATGCGTCAACAACTTATTTAAATTGTTTTAATGAGATGTGTTGCCGCCTCAAAAAAGCGACTTTATTAATATATCATTTTAACCAAGGTAAGTCAATGGTTAAAACAAAAATAATGGTGGAGCCTAGCGGGATCGAACCGCTGACCTCCTGCGTGCAAAGCAGGCGCTCTCCCAGCTGAGCTAAGGCCCCACATTTAAGAGTCGGGAAGACAGGATTCGAACCTGCGACCCCTTGGTCCCAAACCAAGTGCTCTACCAAGCTGAGCTACTTCCCGTTATATGGTGCGCCCGAGAGGAGTCGAACCCCTAACCTTCTGATCCGTAGTCAGACGCTCTATCCAATTGAGCTACGGGCGCATTTAAATGGTGCCGAGGGCCGGATTCGAACCGGCACGGTAGAAGACCTACCGCAGGATTTTAAGTCCTGTGCGTCTGCCAATTCCGCCACCCCGGCAGCACTGTTTAAATGGAGCGGAAGACGGGATTCGAACCCGCGACCCCCACCTTGGCAAGGTGGTGTTCTACCACTGAACTACTTCCGCATATTCAATTAATGGTGCGGGTGGAGGGAGTCGAACCCCCACGTCGTAAGACACTAGATCCTAAGTCTAGCGCGTCTGCCAATTCCGCCACACCCGCAAGAGTGATGAGCCATGGAGGATTCGAACCTCCGACCCTCTGATTAAAAGTCAGATGCTCTGCCAACTGAGCTAATGGCTCAAAAACGTTTGTTAAATCAACGCTTCTTCGAAGCTGTTATTTAAATGGTGCCGGCCGAGGGACTCGAACCCCCAACCTACTGATTACAAGTCAGTTGCTCTGCCAGATTGAGCTAGGCCGGCATAAATGGTGGAGGATGGCGGGCTCGAACCACCGACCCCTTGCTTGTAAGGCAAGTGCTCTCCCAGCTGAGCTAATCCTCCGTAACAATTGTCCAGCGACGTCCTACTCTCACAGGGGAAACACCCCAATTACCATCGGCGCTAGAGAGCTTAACTGCTGTGTTCGGTATGGGAACAGGTGTGACCTCTCTGCC